>NZ_LR026978.1:1777614-2370003 GCF_900604315.1 [Erwinia] mediterraneensis | reverse complement strand
CGTTCAGGTAAGGAGGTGATCCAACCGCAGGTTCCCCTACGGTTACCTTGTTACGACTTCACCCCAGTCATGAATCACAAAGTGGTAAGCGCCCTCCCGAGGGTTAAGCTACCTACTTCTTTTGCAACCCACTCCCATGGTGTGACGGGCGGTGTGTACAAGGCCCGGGAACGTATTCACCGTGGCGTTCTGATCCACGATTACTAGCGATTCCGACTTCACGGAGTCGAGTTGCAGACTCCGATCCGGACTACGACGCACTTTATGAGGTCCGCTTGCTCTCGCGAGGTCGCTTCTCTTTGTATGCGCCATTGTAGCACGTGTGTAGCCCTGGCCGTAAGGGCCATGATGACTTGACGTCATCCCCACCTTCCTCCGGTTTATCACCGGCAGTCTCCTTTGAGTTCCCGACCGAATCGCTGGCAACAAAGGATAAGGGTTGCGCTCGTTGCGGGACTTAACCCAACATTTCACAACACGAGCTGACGACAGCCATGCAGCACCTGTCTCACGGTTCCCGAAGGCACTTCCGCATCTCTGCAGAATTCCGTGGATGTCAAGGCCAGGTAAGGTTCTTCGCGTTGCATCGAATTAAACCACATGCTCCACCGCTTGTGCGGGCCCCCGTCAATTCATTTGAGTTTTAACCTTGCGGCCGTACTCCCCAGGCGGTCGACTTAACGCGTTAGCTCCGGAAGCCACGCCTCAAGGGCACAACCTCCAAGTCGACATCGTTTACGGCGTGGACTACCAGGGTATCTAATCCTGTTTGCTCCCCACGCTTTCGCACCTGAGCGTCAGTCTTCGTCCAGGGGGCCGCCTTCGCCACCGGTATTCCTCCAGATCTCTACGCATTTCACCGCTACACCTGGAATTCTACCCCCCTCTACGAGACTCAAGCCTGCCAGTTTCAAATGCAGTTCCCGGGTTGAGCCCGGGGATTTCACATCTGACTTAACAGACCGCCTGCGTGCGCTTTACGCCCAGTAATTCCGATTAACGCTTGCACCCTCCGTATTACCGCGGCTGCTGGCACGGAGTTAGCCGGTGCTTCTTCTGCGGGTAACGTCAATGACGAAGCGTATTAAGCCTCATCCCTTCCTCCCCGCTGAAAGTACTTTACAACCCGAAGGCCTTCTTCATACACGCGGCATGGCTGCATCAGGCTTGCGCCCATTGTGCAATATTCCCCACTGCTGCCTCCCGTAGGAGTCTGGACCGTGTCTCAGTTCCAGTGTGGCTGGTCATCCTCTCAGACCAGCTAGGGATCGTCGCCCAGGTAGGCCGTTACCCTGCCTGCTAGCTAATCCCATCTGGGTTCATCCGATGGTGTGAGGCCCGAAGGTCCCCCACTTTGGTCTTGCGACATTATGCGGTATTAGCCACCGTTTCCAGTGGTTATCCCCCTCCATCGGGCAGATCCCCAGACATTACTCACCCGTCCGCCACTCGCCACCCGGAAAGCAAGCTTTCCTGTGCTGCCGTTCGACTTGCATGTGTTAGGCCTGCCGCCAGCGTTCAATCTGAGCCATGATCAAACTCTTCAATTAAAAGCTTGATTTGCTTCAACTCGTGAAGCGATGCTCAAGGAAAAACGTCGTAATGAATTACGTGTTCACTCTTGAGACTTGATATTTTTTAAGCCCGGAGGCTCCGATATCAATCCTGCGAGTGCCCACACAGATTGTCTGATAAATTGTTAAAGAGCGGTGCGACGCGGCTCAGCCGTCTGTCGCGAGGTGGCGTATATTACGCTTTCCTCCTTCAGAGTCAACCCTTTTTTCAGGGTTTTTCTCCGGCGGTTCAGCGGGCTGAACCTGCTGACCCGGCGGCCTGTATGTCGTTGTTCCGTGTCAGTGGAGGCGCATTATAGGGCGCGTTTCGTTAAGCGCAAGCGCATATTGCAACTTTTTTGTCGTTCGTCTTATTTTTGTACAAAACGCCGTTTTTTAGCCCTGTTTGATACGGGCGGGCAGTTCAGCCAGGCTGGTAATCACCCAATCCGCAGCGGCCTCCCCTTCTGCCGTGACAGGTTTCCCGCTGCGCACCAGGACTTTCTTCCCTACTCCCGCCGCAGCTCCCGCCAGCATATCTTCCAGCTTGTCGCCTACCATATAAGAAGCAGACATATCGATGTGCAGTTGCTGCTGTGCTGACAGCAGCATGCCGGGCTGCGGTTTACGGCAGTCACACTGCTGACGATATTCCGCCACGCTGGCTTGTGGGTGATGCGGACAATAATAGATGCCGTCGAGATCGACATCGCGATCTGCCAGTGACCAGTCCATCCATTCGGTGAGCTGCATAAACTGATCTTCCGTGAACATACCGCGCGCAATGCCGGACTGATTGGTCACCAGTACCAGCGCAAAGCCCATCTTTTTGAGTTCACGCATGGACTCAATCACGCCATCAATAAACTGGAAATGATCGATGTCATGCACATAACCGTGATCGACATTCACAGTGCCATCACGATCAAGAAAAATTGCCGGGACTTTATTCGCCACGTAGAAACTCCTGCTGAAAAATTGCCTCTCAGTATTGCATGATTGCGTATATAGAGAGAATGACAGATTGAATGACTTTGATTGATTTAGACGTCTGGATGCCTTACCATCCATCCAGATTTTGCATTATACGGCAATGACAAAACAGAACCACCACGGACAACGCAACACGATAATAACTAACCTCATGATTAAACTAGAAAATATTTCAAAAGTCTTCCAGCAAGGCACTCGTACTATTCAGGCGCTGTCAAATGTCAGCCTGCACGTGCCTGCCGGGCAAATTTATGGGGTCATCGGCTCCTCCGGGGCCGGTAAAAGCACCTTAATCCGTTGCGTTAACCTGCTGGAGCGTCCGTCATCGGGCCGGGTCCTGGTTGATGGTCAGGATCTCACGGCGCTTTCTGAAAGCCAACTGACTCAGGCGCGCCGCCAGATTGGCATGATTTTTCAGCACTTTAACCTGCTGAACTCCCGTACCGTCTTTGGTAACGTTGCTCTGCCGCTGGAGCTGGGCAACCTTTCACGTGAAGAAATTAAGCGGCGCGTCACCGAGCTGCTGGCGCTGGTAGGCCTGGCGGATAAACAGGATGCCTGGCCGGCGAATCTTTCCGGCGGTCAGAAGCAGCGCGTCGCTATCGCCCGTGCGCTGGCCAGCAATCCCAAAGTTCTGCTGTGTGATGAAGCTACCAGCGCGCTGGATCCGGCCACGACCCGTTCTATTCTGGAGCTGCTGAAAGATATTAATCGCCGGCTCGGGCTGACGATTCTGCTGATCACCCACGAAATGGATGTGGTTAAACGCATCTGCGATCAGGTTGCGGTCATCAGTCAGGGCGAGCTGATTGAAAATGACACCGTCAGCGAAGTCTTTTCTCATCCAAAAACGCCGCTGGCGCAGCAGTTTATTCAGTCCACGCTGCACCTGGATATTCCGGAAGATTATCAGCAGCGGCTGTCACCCGAGGCGAGCGCTGACAGCGTGCCGCTGCTGCGTCTGGAATTCACCGGTCAGTCGGTCGATGCCCCACTGCTTTCCGAAGCGGCGCGCAAGTTTAACGTTAACAACAATATTATCAGTGCCCAGATGGATTATGCGGGCGGCGTCAAGTTCGGCATCATGCTGGCCGAAATGCACGGCACTGAAACGGATACCAAAGCAGCCATCGCCTGGCTGCAGCAACACCATGTAAAAATTGAGGTACTGGGTTATGTCTGAAGCGATGATGTGGTTACTGGGCCGTGGCGTCTGGGAAACGCTAATGATGACCTTCGTTTCCGGCTTTTTTGGCTTTGTTCTCGGTCTGCCGGTAGGCGTGCTGCTCTATGTTACGCGTCCGGGTCAGATTCTGGCGAATAACAGCCTTTATCGTGTGCTCTCAGCGCTGGTAAATATTTTCCGTTCCATCCCCTTCATTATTTTGTTGGTATGGATGATCCCCTTTACCCGTATGATCGTGGGCACCTCTATCGGCTTACAGGCCGCTATCGTTCCGCTGACGGTGGGTGCGGCGCCCTTTATCGCCCGTATGGTGGAAAATGCCCTGCTCGAATTGCCCACTGGCCTGATCGAGGCATCCCGTGCGATGGGTGCCACACCGATGCAGATCGTACGTAAGGTATTACTGCCTGAAGCGCTGCCGGGGCTGGTCAACGCAGCGACCATTACCCTGATTACGCTGGTTGGCTATTCCGCTATGGGCGGTGCCGTGGGTGCCGGAGGCCTGGGGCAGATCGGTTACCAGTATGGTTATATCGGTTACAACGCCACCGTGATGAATACGGTATTAGTCTTGTTAGTGATTCTGGTGTATTTAATTCAGTTCTGTGGCGACCGCATTGTGCGTGCGGTGTCCCATAAGTAAGCAACATTAATAGCTCTCGATTAAGGAAGGGATATGTCTTTTACGTTTAAAAAGATTGCCGCTGTGGGTGCACTGATCGGCGCAATGGCGCTGGCGGGATGCGATCAACAAGAAAAAGATCCTAATCACATCAAAGTTGGCGTGATCGTGGGTGCTGAGCAACAGGTTGCGGAAGTTGCGCAAAAAGTGGCGAAAGAGAAATATGGTCTGGATGTGGAGCTGGTGAGCTTCAACGACTATGTCCTGCCTAACGAAGCGCTGAGCAAAGGCGATATTGATGCCAACGCTTTCCAGCACAAGCCTTATCTCGATCAGCAGATCAAAGACCGTGGCTATAAGCTGGTGCCGGTTGGTAACACCTTTGTTTATCCGATTGCCGGTTATTCTAAAAAGGTCAAATCACTGGATGAACTGCAGGAAGGCGCCCAGATCGCTATCCCTAACGATCCGACCAACCTGGGCCGTACGCTGCTGCTGCTGCAACAGGTCGGTCTGATCAAACTGAAAGAAGGCGTGGGTCTGCTGCCAACCTCGCTGGATATCGTTGAGAACCCGAAAAAACTGAAGATTGTTGAGCTGGAAGCGCCTCAGCTGCCACGTTCGCTGGATGATGAACAAATTGCGGTGGCAGTGATTAATACCACTTATGCCAGCCAGATTGGTCTGACGCCGACCAAAGATGGCATTTTCGTGGAAGATAAAGAGTCTCCCTACGTGAACCTGCTTGTGTCGCGTGAAGATAACAAAGACGCGGAAAACGTGAAGAAATTCGTTCAGGCTTACCAGTCTGATGAAGTGAATGACGCAGCGAATAAAATCTTTAACGGCGGGGCCGTGAAAGGTTGGTAATGACGCATTCTGTTGCACTTCAGGGCGGCCACTGTGCCGCTCTTTCTTTATCCTCGTACCACCCTGACTTGTTATTTATCCTGGTCCTTGCTTCAATTACTCCACTTTTGAATACATGAGGATGTTGCTATGCGTTTTTTACCGCACTGCTTGTTGGCATTGATGCTGACCGGATGCGCTCATGAATACCATCCGATAAGTAGCGCTCCTTCCCAGCCCCAGACCAGCCAGCCGGCACGTAAGCCAGCGCCGCGCCCGGCCCCGGTCAAACTTTATAACGATGCTGCCGATCTGGTGAGCAAACCGTTCCGCGATCTGGGTGAGGTTTCCGGCGATGATTGCCAGACCAGCACCCAGGATTCGCCGCCGAATATTAATACCGCGCGTAAGCGGATGCAGGTGAAAGCCTCTTACCTGAAAGCCAACGCGGTGCTGTTGCATAAATGCGAAGTCATCAGCGGCACGCCCGGCTGCCACCGCCAGGCCATCTGTCAGGGATCGGCGCTGAAAGTTTCTGATCAATGACCGACTTTGGCTTTGCACAGATCGGCGTAATCCGCTCGCCATGGAAAGAGAAGTTTGCCGTGCCGCGCCAGCCAGGCCTGATTCAGGATGGCGGCGGCGAACTGCATTTGTTGCCACCCTATAATCAGCCTGAAGCAGTACGCGGGCTGGAAGCCTTCAGCCATCTCTGGGTGCTGTTTGTTTTTCATCAGACCATGGCTGGCGGCTGGCGTCCTACGGTGCGGCCCCCGCGTCTTGGCGGCAACGCCCGCATGGGAGTATTCGCGACCCGCTCCACCTTTCGCCCGAATCCGCTGGGCATGTCACTGGTAGAGCTGAAAGGCATTCGCTGTGAAAAACAGCAGGTCATACTGCAGCTGGGAAGCCTTGATCTGGTTGACGGCACGCCGGTGGTAGACATTAAACCCTATCTGCCCTTTGCCGAGGCGTTGCCCGATGCCCGTGCCGGTTTTGCCCAGGCGGCCCCGGAGGCGGCTATGCCGGTGCGTTTTTCCGCTCTGGCACAGCAGCAACTGCGGCAGCATGCCGCTCAGCTGCCGCACCTGGAGCGCTTTATCCGTGAGGTACTGGCGCAGGATCCCCGTCCCGCTTACCGCAAAGGCGAAACCAACGATCGGGAATATGCCGCCTGGCTGCTCGATTTCAACGTGCGCTGGCGCATCGATGCCGAAGGCACGGAAGTCCTTGCTCTTGAACCACGTTAAAACGCACTTTTGGCGTTGTGATGTCGCTGGTACACTAGCTGCCAGCTAAATTTTTGTCATCACTCAGACTTTCCGTCTAACTGGAATCCTAATCAATGCGTACTACTCAATATCTGCTCTCTACTCAGAAAGAGACGCCGTCCGAAGCCGAAGTGATCAGCCATCAGTTAATGCTGCGCGCCGGTATGATCCGTAAGCTGGCTTCAGGTCTCTATACCTGGTTGCCCACCGGGCTACGCGTACTGAAAAAAGTCGAAAATATCGTACGCGAAGAGATGAACAAGGCTGGCGCCATTGAGATTTCCATGCCGGTCGTTCAGCCCGCCGATTTATGGCAGGAGAGCGGTCGTTGGGAGCAATATGGTCCTGAATTGCTGCGCATCAGCGATCGTAACGAACGTCCGTTTGTGCTCGGTCCGACTCATGAAGAAGTGATTACTGATCTGATCCGTAACGAGCTCAGCTCTTACAAACAGCTGCCGCTCAATCTTTTCCAGATTCAGACCAAATTCCGTGATGAAGTTCGCCCGCGTTTCGGCGTGATGCGCTCACGTGAGTTTATTATGAAGGATGCATACTCCTTTCATACCTCGCAGGAATCGCTGCAGGAAACCTATGATGCGATGTATCGCGCCTACAGCCAGAGTTTTACGCGTATGGGCCTCGATTTCCGCGCTGTGCAGGCGGACACCGGCTCAATTGGCGGCAGCGCCTCTCATGAATTCCAGGTGCTGGCGCAGAACGGTGAAGATGATGTGATTTTCTCCACCGAATCGGATTACGCTGCCAACATTGAGCTGGCGGAAGCGGTAGAACCGGCTGGTGAACGCCCGCAGCCGACACAGCCGATGACGCGCATCGACACGCCCAATGCCAAAACCATTGCGGCGCTGGTTGAGCAGTTCAATCTGCCGATCGAGAAAACTGTGAAGACCCTGATCGTGAAAGCCGCCGCAGAGAGCGGCCATCAGCTGGTTGCGCTGCTGGTGCGTGGCGATCATGAACTGAATGAAGTGAAGGCGGAAAAGATTGATTTTATCGCCGCACCGCTGACCTTTGCCACCGAAGAAGAGATCCGGGCTGCAGTTGGCGCGGGTCCTGGCTCACTGGGTCCGGTAGGTCTGCAGATGCCGATCGTTGCCGATCGTACCGTGGCGAAAATGAGTGATTTCAGCGCTGGCGCTAACATCGATGGACAGCACTATACCGGGATTAACTGGGAGCGCGATCTGCCGCTGCCGCAGGTAGCCGATATCCGTAACGTGGTGGAAGGCGATCCCAGCCCGGACGGTAAAGGTACTCTGCAGATTAAACGCGGTATCGAAGTGGGCCATATTTTCCAGCTTGGCACCAAATATTCAGAAGCGATGAAAGCGTCGGTACAGGGCGAAGATGGCCGTAATCAGATTATGACTATGGGCTGCTACGGTATCGGTATTACCCGCGTGGTGGCCGCTGCTATTGAGCAAAACCACGACGAGCGCGGCATTATCTGGCCTGACGCCCTGGCACCGTTTGAAGTGGCGATTCTGCCGATGAACATGCACAAATCTTTCCGCGTAAAAGAGGTGGCTGAAGAGCTGTACCATACGCTGCGTGCAAAAGGCATCGACGTGATTCTGGACGATCGTAAAGAGCGTCCGGGCGTGATGTTTGCTGACATGGAACTGATTGGCGTGCCGCACACCATCGTGATTGGCGATCGTAACCTCGATAACGCAGAGATCGAGTACAAAGCCCGTCGCGCCGGTGAAAAAGAGATGATCAAGCAGAGCGAGATCGTTGATTTTCTGGTGAAAGCGCTGAATAAATAACCCTTCAGGTCGCCTTTGCTGCTGCAGAGGCGACCGTTTCCCCTAGCGTATTTTGCCGCGTAGCGCTTTGGTGTTGCTGCGCCGCGCTTTCCCTTCCAGTCGCCGCTCTCTGGATGCGCGCGTTGGCCGTGTCGGACGGCGTTTTTTCTCAACCCTGATCAGATCACGAATCAGGTTTTCCAGCCGCTGCAGCGCCGCCTCGCGGTTCATTTCCTGACTGCGATGCTCCTGCGATTTTATGATGACCACGCCCTCGGCAGTGATCAGATGATGACTGGCCGCCAGCAGTCGCGCTTTATACACCTCAGGCAGTGACGAGGCGACGATATCAAAGCGCAGATGGATGGCTGTGGCGTTTTTATTCACGTGCTGGCCCCCTGCCCCTTGCGCGCGGATCGCGCTGAGTTCAATTTCGCTGTCGGGGATCACCAGATAAGGTGACTCAATAATCATGGTTTTCCTGTTCTGTATGCTGACGAGCGTAATACGCCGTGACTTATCATTGACTTAACCTTTTGTGCGCTGGTCACCCTGTGCAGAGCGCTGTTCTCTTCATCTTTCCCCGGCGACGGCCGGATTCCCCGTTCGTCTGGCTGATTTCCAGGAAATGTCTGTGATATAGTCGCCCATCAACCAGAGTGTTTTTGCTCTGCTGAGGAGGTGCACGTGCAAACATATTGTGAGTGGGTTCACCAGAAATATGCCGCGCCTGGCGGCGGTGAACCGGGGTACGTACCAGGCACCATCGGATGCACGCTGCAGGCACGCAATGATATTGCCGCTGATTCTGCGCTAAACTCTTCTGTCAGGGAACAGGCAGCTCCGGCTGCTGCAAACTTATTGGTGAGCGACTATGTTGACGAATGAAGCCTACAAACCCATCAACTGTGATGATTACGACAACCTTGAACTCGCCTGCCAAAAAAACTGGACGCTGACGCTGGCGCTAAAAAACGGCGAGCAGCTGAAGGCGAAAGCGATCGATATGGTGACACGTAAAAACGTCGAGTACCTGGCTGTCGATCTTTCTGGTGAAACACGTGAGCTTCGCCTTGATCACATTGCCAGCTTCAGTCATCCGGAGCTGGGTACTATCAACGTAAGTGAAAACGACTGATCCCAGCGGGCGGGAAGCGAGGCTCCCGCCCTCTTTCTTCAGGGCGTCAACGACGCATACCATGCACTCAAATCTGCCATATCCTCTTCACTCAATCCGGCGACAAACGCTTTCATCACTTCAGCCTGACCGCCACTGCGTTCACCCTTTTTATACGCCTGCAGGGCATGATTGAGATAGGCCGCATTCTGCCCTGCCAGATGAGGGTACAGCGGTACTGAGGCCTTACCGCTGGCACCATGACAGGCAACACAGGCCGCCGCTTTCTGCTCGCCCGCCTTAACATCGCCGTCAGCCAGGCCCGGTAAGCTCACCGCTATCAGCATCAGGCCGATCCATTTGTACATCATTGCTCCGCAATCCTGTTATGTTGCCAGTCCGCCAGCCAGCCCGGCTCACTGCCCGCATCGCCTTCACGGGTAATAAACAGGCCAGGCGCGCCCATCAGCGTCTGGTTAAAGTAAATTAAGGGTATTCGCTCGCGCAGCCAGGGGGCTATCCCCTTCTCCTGCCAGATTTTTTTCATTTCCCGCCCGCCGGCACGCCCGACCAGATGATAATAGCCTTGCGCCTGAAAGCGTACGCTGACCTGCTCATCGGCGCACGGCCAGCGCAGCCCGCCCGCCGCCGTGGGTTGCGCCTGTAACCAGCCTAAATCCTGCGGCAGAGCAAGCGGTCGGGCGAGATCCGGCCAGCTGAGCACCTGTGCGCGCAGCGAAGACCAGCACCTGAGCCAGTAAAGCTGCTGGCGATAGCGTCGTATTTCATGCTGGCCCAGTTGCAAACGTGGTTGGGCATCCGCACGGCTTAACATGACCTCCTGCCAGAGGCGCGACAGGGTTGCACGGGACGGCATATTACCGCCCTGCTGCGCAATCCAGCGGCGTATCAGCGCATTACGCCGCGCTTCGCTCATGCTGAGCAAGGATGTTATCGCCAGACTGCCGTCAGGCTGCATCAGCGAAGCCAGCTGTTCGGCCAGCAGCTCGTCCAGCAGCTGCTCCTGTTCACCGCACAGCGCCGCGCTGCGTGCCGCTGCTGAGGCAAAATGAGGCCAGCGAGCCAGCAGCGGCGGCAACAGGGTCTGACGCAGGAAATTACGATCGTAGCGCGTGTCCTGATTACTTTCATCATCGACCCAGCGTAGCTGGTAGGTGGCCGCCCAGGCTTCCAGCTGCTGGCGGGAACAGCCTAACAACGGGCGTAGCAGGGGATGGTTATCCAGCATCATCTGTTGCGGCATGGCGGCAAGGCCCGCCGGGCCGCTGCCCCGCTTCAGCGCCAGCAGCAAGGTCTCACACTGATCGTCGAGGTGCTGCGCAGTCAGCAGCGTGTCGCCCGGCCGCAGCTGGGCGCTCAGCGCCTGATAGCGCGCCTGACGTGCCGCCGCCTCGATCCCCTTTTCGCGTCCGTCAACCTGCACGTGCAGCACCTTACAGGGAATATGCCACTGCTGACAGATCGTCTTGCAGTGCCGGGCCCACACGTCCGCATGTGGGCTTAAGCCATGATGAACGTGCAGCGCGCGCACGCTGGCGGCGGGATGCTGCTGCTGCCAGATCGTCAGCTGATGCAGCAGCACCGTGGAATCGAGGCCGCCACTGAACGCGACCACCAGCGAGGCGTCAGGGGCAAGCAGAGATTCCAGATGAGTCAAAAGCATGGGGCGATCCGTCACATAATACAGGCCGCCGGGTGCGGCCTACAGAGCGAACTATTTTACGCCTGATAGAGCTCCAGCGGCAAACCATCCGGATCGGCAAAAAACGTACAGCGTTTGCCGGTCAGCGGATCGATACGCACCGGCTCGCAGCAGATCCCTTTTTCCGTCAGCTGCGCGCAGGCGGCATCCACATCTTCCACGGTAAAGGCCAGATGACGCAGCCCGCACGCTTCCGGCTGCGTCACGCGTGCCGGTGGCGAGGGAAAGGAGAAGAGTTCAATGGTGTATTGCCCGTTCAGCGCCAAATCCCCTTTCCAGGAGTCGCGCGCTTCCCGATAATGTTCGCCGGTCAGGGTAAAGCCGAGCACATCGCAATAAAAGGCTTTGCTGCGGGCGTAATCAGAGGCGATGATGGCAATATGGTGGACCTGCTTTAACTGCAACATGAATACTCCCTTCTCTGTTTATCTGTGTGTTACTCTGGCACGCCTGATGGCAGACCTCAACCGACAGTGCTCTGATTTTACTCGATGTTTTCATCACGCAATACGCGCACCAGATAGCGCCCGTCCTCTGTCAGGGTCGCACCATGGATATCCGTTTCAAAACCCGGATAGTGACGTCCGATGGTGCACAGCATCAGCAGAAAGTCGAGCACGGCCCTGCTCTGCTCAGTGATCATTTCGCCGGGCATCACCAGCGGCACGCCCGGCGGATAAGGCAGGATCATATTGGCAGAGACGCGGTCGATCATGTCACGGATATCCACCGTTTCCACCTGCCCTTTCACCTGACGCTGAAAAGCCTGATGTGGCGTCATGCGCATTTCGGGCAAGACATCAAACGCCTTCAGCATCAGCCGCGGCAGATCGTGTTGTCGGATCAACTGATGAATACCCTGCGCCAGCGTCTGGATACGCATATTGCGATAGAAATCGGGATCGCCGGCATAGAGATCCGGCAGCATATTTTTAACCCGTAAATTAAGATCGTAAGCGCGTTTAAATTCGGTAAGGCCGCGCAGCACGCTCATTGCCTTGGTTTTATCAATGCCGATACTGAACAGAAACAGCAGGTTATAGGGCCCGGTCTTTTCTACCACCACACCACGCTCGTCGAGGAACTTCGCCACCAGCGCCGCCGGGATCCCTTCGTCGGCCATCACACCCAGTTCGCTCATGCCTGGCGTCAGAATGGTCACCTTGATCGGATCCAGATACATATGATCGCGATCGGCCTGGGTAAACCCGTGCCACTCTTCGTCACCTGGCTGGATCGGCCAGCATTCCGCTTCATCAATATGTTCCGGCTGCCAGATATCAAAGAACCAGCCCTCACACTCTTCACGCAGCCGCTGGATCTCACGGCGGAAATGGAGGGCTCGCTCAACGGAGCGATTGATCAGCCGTCTGCCGGGATTGCCACGCAGCATGGCTGCGGCGGTTTCAATCGAGGCAACAATCGCATAGTTGGGAGAGGTGGTGGTGTGCATCATGTAGGCTTCATTAAAGGTGTGCTCATCATAATCGCCTTTAATGTGGATCAGGGAAGCTTGTGAAAAGGCCGCCAGCAATTTATGGGTGGACTGGGTTTCATAGAACACTTTGCCGGGGATACGCTCGCCGCTCATACCGCTTTTACCACGGTAAACAGGATGGAAATTGGTGTAAGGCACCCAGGCGGAATCAAAATGAATGGAGGGAACATCCAGCGTCTCTTTGATGTACTGCGTATTGTAAAGCAGGCCATCATAGGTGGAGTTGGTGATCACCGCATGCACCGGCCAGCTGGCGCGCGGCGTTTGCGCCACCTTAAGGGCAATGCTGTCGCGCATAAACTCCCGTTTCGGGATGCCGCCGAGAATACCCAGCGCATTGCGCGTCGGCTTCAGCCACAGGGGAATGATGTCACTCATCATCAGTAAGTGCGTCAGGGATTTATGACAGTTGCGATCGATCAGGATGGTACTGCCTGAGGGTGCGGCGTACATTCCCACGATTTTATTTGAGGTTGAGGTGCCATTAGTCACCATATAGCTCTGTTCTGCGCCAAAGGTACGCGCCACATACTCTTCCGCCTCCAGATGCGGCCCGGTGTGATCGAGCAGCGAGCCCAGCTCAGTGACGGAGATGGAGATATCCGCTTTCAGGGTGTTACCGCCAAAAAAATCGTAAAACAGGCTGCCCACCGGGCTTTTCTGGAAGGCGGTGCCTGCCATATGACCAGGGGTACAGAAGGTGTACTTGCCCTCTTTAACGTAGGTGAACAGCGCTTTGGTCAGCGGCGGCGTGATGGTATCAATATACTCGTCCGTGTACTGGCGAATATGCAGCGCAATATCTTCCGCAGCGCTCAGGGCATACTCGAAAAAGCGCAGCGCCATACGCATTTCATTGATACTGACATCCAGCTGGGAATGGGTGTTGATAAAGGCGTAGAGCGGCAGATACTCGTTCAACTGGTTAATTTCATGACACAGCGCCATGCTGTACTCATCCCAGTCAAAGATGACGCCGCAGATCCGGGAATTGTGCTCTATCAGCTTCAGCAAGTCGTTGGCATTTTTCGGATAGATAAGCTGGAATCCCTGCTGGCTTAATGCCACATCCAGTTCACGAATCGGCTCGTCTTTATAAAACGCGCCATGCGGTCCCATGATCGCAATAATATTCAATGCGCACCTCCGGTGTTGTTGTGGCACTGAATAAGGATAGCGAAAAGCGCAGGCGAGCAGTGTCAGATTACTCTGCTGTTCGCAAGACATAAAAAAAGGTGGACCACGAGGCCCACCTGGCTTACATCATATTCGCGCTTATGCGTAACCGTAGCTCATCAGACGCTGATAGCGGCGATTCAGCAGTTCTTCGGTGTTCAGCACGTCGAGATCGGCCAAATCAGCCAGCAGTTGCTGTTTCAGGCTGGCCGCCATATCGACCGGGTGACGATGCGCACCGCCCAGCGGCTCCGGGATCACGGAGTCGATCAGCTTCAGCTCTTTCAAACGATCGGCGGTAATGCCCATCGCATCAGCAGCCAGCGGCGCTTTGTCAGCGCTTTTCCACAGAATAGAAGCGCAGCCTTCCGGCGAGATAACGGAATAGGTGCTGTACTGCAGCATATTCACTTTATCGCCCACGCCGATGGCCAGCGCACCGCCCGATCCGCCTTCGCCGATCACCGTACAGATCACCGGAATTTTCAGGCCGGACATTTCACGCAGGTTACGCGCGATCGCTTCTGACTGACCGCGCTCTTCGGCGCCCACGCCCGGATAAGCGCCCGGCGTGTCGATAAAGGTAAGGAGCGGCATTTTAAAGCGCTCAGCCATTTCCATCAGGCGCAGCGCTTTACGGTAGCCCTCGGGTGCTGGCATACCGAAATTGCGACGGATCTTCTCGCGCGTTTCACGCCCTTTCTGGTGACCAATGATCATCACCGGACGGCCATCAAGACGCGCGATGCCGCCCACGATCGCTTTGTCATCAGCAAAAGCGCGATCGCCCGCTAATTCGTCGAAATCATCGAAGGCGTGACGAACATAGTCCAGCGTATAGGGACGTAAAGGATGGCGAGCCAACTGCGCGATTTGCCATGCACCCAAATCGGCGAAGATTTTACGTGTCAGCTCAACGCTTTTTTCGCGCAGACGCTGCACTTCTTCATCCAGATTAATATCGTGTTTTTCATCCTGACGGCCAATCGAGGTGAGCGAATCGATCTTCGCTTCCAGTTCTGCGATCGGCTGTTCAAAATCCAGGTAATTAAGACTCATAATGTTCCTGTTTTAGTCAAACTCCAGTTCCACCTGCTCCGATCCTACCAACGACCGTAAGTCGTTAAGTAAACGATCGCTGGGCGAAATACGCCACGCTGCACCAAAGCGTAGCTTCGCCCGTGCATCCGCTCTCTGGTAGTAGAGATGCACCGGAATGGTCCCCGATCGATAAGGTTCCAGGGACTGGCGGAGACGGTTTAAAAGCTGGTCATCAATTTGCCTGTCCGTCAGCGAGATAGCAAGTCCGCGCGCGTATTTTTCACGCGCTTCATCAATGTCCATAACTTCGCGGGCGGTCATTTTAAGGCCACCGCTAAAGTCATCAAAGCTGACCTGTCCGCTGACGATCAGAATTCGGTCTTTCTCCAGCAGTTGCTGATACTTCTCTAACGCATCGGTAAATAACATCACTTCGAGACGACCGGATCGGTCATCCAGCGTACAAATACCAATTCGGTTGCCGCGCTTGGTGACCATTACACGCGCGGCGATTACCAGGCCGGCGGCAACGGTCATTTTACCACGGTCGGTAGGATGCATATCTTTCAGGCGCACCCCGCCCACATAGCGCTCAATTTCTTTCAGATACTGGTTGATGGGATGCCCGGTAAGGTAGAGCCCCAGGGTTTCTCGCTCACCATCCAGTCTGACCTGTTCTGGCCAGGGGGTTACGCTGGCATAGGATTTCTCAACCTGCTCCGGCTCTTCCGCCAGCACGCCAAACATATCCGCCTGACCAATGGCTTCCGCTTTCGCGTGCTGATCGGCCGCCTTCAGCGCATCGCCAAGCGCGCTCATCAGCGCTGCACGGTGCGGGCCGAGACGATCAAAGGCACCGGACATGATCAATTTTTCCATCACGCGCCGGTTGATCTTTTTCGTATCGGTGCGCGCGCAAAGATCAAACAGCTCTTTAAAGTAACCATCCTGATTACGCGCATCGATGATCGCCTCGATCGGGCCTTCACCGACGCCTTTAATCGCGCCGATGCCATAGACGATCTCGCCCTCATCATTGACATGAAACTGATACAGACCGGAGTTGATATCTGGCGGCAGCACTTTTAATCCCATGCGCCAGCATTCGTCCACCAGCCCTACCACCTTCTCGGTATTATCCATATCGGCAGTCATTACCGCGGCCATAAATTCCGCCGGATAATGCGCCTTCAGCCACAGGGTCTGATAGGAAACCAGCGCATAGGCCGCCGAGTGCGATTTGTTGAAGCCATAACCGGCAAATTTCTCTACCAGGTCAAAGATCTTCATCGCCAGCTCGCCGTTGATGCCCATTTTTTCCGCGCCGTCTTTAAAGACCGAGCGCTGTTTGGCCATCTCTTCCGGTTTCTTTTTCCCCATGGCGCGTCGCAACATGTCTGCTCCGCCCAGCGTATAGCCCGCCAGCACCTGAGCGATCTGCATCACCTGTTCCTGATAGAGGATGATGCCGTAGGTAGGCTCCAGGACCGGTTTCAGGCTTTCATGCTGCCATTCAATATCGGGGTAGGAGATCGCTTCACGCCCGTGCTTACGGTCGATAAAGTTGTCTACCATCCCTGATTGTAGCGGGCCGGGGCGGAACAGCGCCACCAGCGCGATCATATCTTCAAAGCAGTCCGGCTTCAGACGCTTGATCAAATCTTTCATGCCGCGCGATTCGAGCTGGAAAACCGCGGTGGTTTCCGCACGCTGCAGCATGTCGAAACTTTTCTTATCGTCCAGTGGGATTGCCGCAATATCGATAGGTGCTTCGCCCTGCTTCGCACGCCGGGCGTTGATCATCTCCAGCGCCCAGTTAATGATGGTAAGCGTACGCAGCCCGAGGAAGTCGAACTTCACCAGCCCGGCATATTCGACGTCGTTTTTATCAAACTGCGTGACCGGATGGTTGCCGTTTTCATCACAGTAGAGCGGTGCGAAGTCAGTGATTTTTGTCGGCGCGATCACCACGCCACCGGCGTGCTTACCGGCGTTACGGGTAACCCCCTCCAGCTTACGCGCCATGTCGATCAGCGCCTTGACCTCCTCATCCGCCTCATACATTTCGGGCAGCTGCGGCTCGGCCACAAAGGCCTTCTCCAGCGTCATACCAGGATCGGGAGGGATCAGTTTGGAGATGCGATCGACAAAGCCGTACGGATGGCCCAGCACACGCCCCACATCACGAATAACCGCCTTCGCCGCCATAGTACCGAAGGTGATAATCTGCGATACCGCCTCGCGGCCATACATATCCGCCACGTGTTCAATCACCAGGTCGCGTTTCTCCATACAGAAGTCAACATCGAAGTCGGGCATGGACACACGTTCCGGGTTAAGGAAACGTTCAAACAGCAGGTCAAATTCCAGCGGATCGAGATCGGTAATTTTCAGCGCATAGGCCACCAGCGAACCGGCACCGGAACCGCGTCCGGGGCCAACAGGCACGCCGTTATCCTTCGACCACTGGATAAATTCCATTACGATCAGGAAGTAGCCGGGGAAGCCCATCTGGTTAATAACACTGAGTTCGATCTCAAGGCGTTCGTCATAGGGCGGGCGTTTTTGCGCGCGCACTTCCGGATCAGGGAAAAGGAACGCCAGGCGCTCCTCCAGCCCTTCGCGCGATTTCACCACCAGGAAATCCTCGGTGGTCATCTCGCCGGTGGGAAATTGCGGCAGGAAATATTCGCCGAGACGTACCGTGACATTACAGCGCTTAGCAATCTCTACGCTGTTTTCCAGCGCTTCCGGGATGTCCGAGAACAGCTCGCACATCTCATCAATGCTACGCATATATTGCTGAGGACTATAGTTACGGGGGCGTTTGGGATCGTCCAGCGTGTAGCCGTCATGGATCGCGACGCGGATTTCATGGGCGTCGAAATCTTCTTCATTCAGGAAGCACACTTCGTTGGTGGCGACGACCGGCACCCCTTCGGCAATTGCCAGTTCCACCGCGGCGTGCAGATAGCGCTCTTCATCGGGCCGACCGGTACGGATCAGCTCCAGATAGTAGCGACTGGCGAAATGCTGCTGATAAAACGCCAGGCACTCGCTGGCCAACGCCTGATTGCCGCGCAGCAAGCTGCGGCCCACATCGCCACAGCGGCCACCGGAAAGTAAAATCAGTCCTTCCTGATGCTCAACCAGCCAGTCGCGATCGATGATCGGGCCGTGAATGCCATAGCCACGCTGATAAGCACGGGAAATTAACAGCGTCAGGTTCTGATAGCCAGTGTTGTTGGCAGCCAGCACCGTCAGCTGCGTCAGCTCATCCCCCATCAGTTCGCTGGCAACTTTAAAGTCAGCACCGATGATCGGCTTGATACCCGCGCTGTGCGCGGTGCCGTAAAACTTCACCAGACCGCACAGGTTGGTGAAATCGGTGATCGCCAGCGCAGGCATACCCAATGCCGCGGCTTTCCTGACCAGCGGGCCAGTTTTCGCCAGCCCATCGACCATTGAGTAATCGCTGTGTACGCGCAGATGTATAAAACGAGGTTCAGCCATATCAGTTTCCGGTTAAAACAGCATCAGGCTCTTAAAGCGCAGTGGACTGGCGTGTTGCCAGTAGCTCAGCATCCAGCAGAATATTCCGTACCGGCGCGAAGCTGCGCCGGTGATGGGGCGTTGCGCCGTACTGCATCAGTTTTTCCAGATGCAGGGCGGTAGGATAACCTTTATGTTGAGCAAAACCATAGTCAGGAAACAACACATCCAGCTCAGCCATCTCCCGATCGCGCGTTACTTTCGCCACGATGGAGGCGGCACTGATTTCCGCCACCAGGCTGTCGCCTTTGATCACCGCCTGAGCCGGCATCGGCAGCGTCGGGCAGCGGTTCCCGTCGATCAACACATAATCGGGCGTAACGTGCAGCCCCGCCACGGCGCGCTGCATCGCCAGCATAGTGGCGTGCAGAATATTGAGCTGATCAATTTCATCCGGTTCGGCACGCCCCAGGCTCCAGGCAAGCGCCTTGCTGGTGATTTCGTCATATAGCGCCAGCCGGCGTTTTTCCGACAATTTTTTAGAATCCGCCAGCCCGGCAATGGGTTTTGCCGGATCAAGAATCACCGCCGCGGTGACCACGGCACCGACCAGCGGTCCGCGTCCGACCTCATCTACACCAGCAATCAGACGGGCTTCAGGATAGATAAATTCAGCCACGAGCTAACTCCAGTACCGCCAGCGCTGCCTGCTCATCAGCATTCCAGCGGATTTGCGTATGTAATTCATGGAAAGTCGCCAGCAAGGTTTCACGTTCCGGCCCGGCGTGCAGCAGAGGCTCAAGCGCCGCCGCCAGCGCCCCGGGCTGACACTCTTCCTGCAGCAATTCTTTGACGATCTCGCGTCCCGCCAGCAAATTGGGCAGCGACACATAGGGCGTTTTGACCAGCCGCTTCGCCAGCCAGAAGGTGAAAGGTTTCATGCGATACCCCACCACCATCGGGCATTTCGCCAGCATACATTCGAGGGCGGCGGTCCCGGAGGCGAGCAGTGCCGCATCGCTGGCGATCATCGCTTCGCGCCCTTTGCCGTCCAGCAGATGCATCGGTAATTCGGGTGCCACTTCAGCTTTAATCTGTTCAAACTGCGCGCGTCGTTTCGCATTCACCAGCGGCACCACTATCTCCAGCGCCGGATAACGCACACGCAACTGGCGCGCCGTTTTCAGAAAATCCGCGCTCAGCATCTCGACTTCAGCGCTGCGGCTGCCCGGCAGCAGGGCCAGACAGAGCGTGTCGTCAGCTATGCCCAGCGTGCGTCGGGCTGCCTGTTTATCAGGCTGCAACGGCATCGCATCTGCCATGGTATGCCCGATAAAGCGGCAGGGAACCTCAAAGCGGTCGTAAAACGCTTTTTCAAACGGCAGGAAGGCAAGTACCAGATCGGTATTACGACCAATTTTAAACACGCGTTTCTGACGCCATGCCCAGACCGAAGGGCTGACATAGTGAATCGTTTTAATGCCCGCGCGTTTCAGGTGGCCTTCCAGCGTAATATTAAAATCAGGGGCATCGATGCCGACAAAGACGTCGGGCCGCAGTGCGGTAAAACGTCGGGTCAGATCGCGACGTATTTTCAACAGACGCGGCAGACGTTCCACCACTTCGACCACACCCATCACTGCCAGCTCTTCCATCTCATACCAGGCCTCACAGCCCTCCGCCTGCATCAGCGGACCCGCAACGCCCACAAAGCGGGCATCAGGATATTTGGCTTTCAGAGCACGAATCAGACCGGCACCAAGAATATCGCCGGAGGTTTCTCCGGCGACCAGGGCAATCGTTAAGGAACGCGACATCGGTTAACGAATGATTCCGCGAGTGGAACGGGCAAAGAAATCGTAGAACGGCTTAACTTCGCTGTGCTGCTGCGCCAGCGCTTCGATTTCCGGTTTCACCTCATCCAGGGTTTTTCCGCTGCGGTAGAGCAGCTTGTAGGCATTGCGAATCGCATGCAGCGCCTCTTTACTGAAGCCGCGGCGTTTCAACCCTTCAATGTTGATACCAAAAGGCGTGGCATGATTACCCTGCGCAATCACATAGGGAGGGACGTCCTGTGCAACGCCGGAGCAGCCACCAACCATCACATGCGCACCGATAATGCACCACTGATGCACGGCGGTCATCCCGCCAATAATGGCGAAATCATCGACGGTGACATGCCCGCCTAACGTGGCGTTGTTGGCAAAAATACAGCGGTCGCCAACCACGCAGTCATGCGCGATATGAGCATTGATCATCAACAAATTGTCGTTGCCAACACGGGTAACGCTGCCACCCTGAACGGTGCCGCGGTGAATGGTTACGCTTTCGCGGATGCGATTGCGGTCGCCAATTTCGACACGAGTCGGTTCGCCTGCGTATTTCAGGTCCTGATTGACCTCGCCAATGGAGGCGAACTGGTAAATCTGATTATCTTTACCGATACGCGTATGGCCGTTCACAACAACGTGTGACTTGAGTACCGTTCCTTCACCGATCTCGACATTGGCGCCAATATAGCAAAACGGGCCAATATGAACGCCGGGACCAATGATGGCCCCCTCTTCAATGACAGAACTGGGGTGGATAGTGGCAGTTTGATCAATCACTAATTATGCCTCCCGGCTACGGGCACACATCATGGTTGCTTCACACACAATTTTGCCGTCAACAGTGGCAACGCCCTTAAAGCGCGTCAGACCACGACGGGTTTTTTCGAACGTGACTTCCATAATCATCTGATCGCCTGGTACAACCGGACGCTTGAAACGCGCTTCGTCAATACCGGCAAAATAGTAGAGTTCGCCTGGCTCCAGCTTGCCGACGCTTTTAAACGCCAGAATGCCTGTTGCTTGTGCCATCGCCTCCAGAATCAGAACGCCCGGAAAAATCGGTTTACCAGGGAAGTGCCCCTGGAAAAACGGCTCGTTTACCGAAACGTTCTTCACCGCACGCAGATATTTGTGCTCTTCAAAATCCAGTACACGGTCAACCAGCAAAAACGGGTAACGGTGCGGCAGCAGTTCTAAAATCTCTTCAATTTTCAGAGTATGCGTTTCAGTAGTCAAAATACTCTTCCTGTCCTAAAAATCTGATGGCATCAATAACACGGCCTGCACCGATCAAAATGATCTTTCGCAGGCCGCAAATCGGTTCGTGGCACCTGGCTTCCCTGCTTATCATTGTTATGAAAGCCGGTCAGTTTTGGGATGCGTTCAGTCGTCTTTGCCGACTTTACGTTCGATGGCTTTCAGGCGTTTGCTCATGTCATCGATATTCATCACCAGCGCTGCAGTTTTACGCCAGGTTTTGTTAGGTTGCAGCGGGATGCCCGAAGAGTATACCCCAGGTTCAGTGATCGGACGCATGACCATTCCCATTCCGGTTACAGTCACCTTGTCACAAATTTCCATATGGCCGTTAATCACGCTGGCACCGCCAATCATACAGTAACGACCAATCCTGAGGCTACCCGCCATGATCACACCGCCAGCAACCGCAGTGTTATCGCCAATAACCACGTTGTGGGCTATCTGGCACTGGTTATCTATGATAACACCATTGCCGATCAGAGTGTTATCCAGCGCACCGCGATCGATGGTGGTACAAGCGCCAATTTCGACCCGATCGCCGATTATCACCGCACCTAACTGAGGAATTTTCACCCAGTTACCACGATCGTTGGCGTAACCAAAACCGTCAGCGCCAATCACGGTACCGGATTGAATCAGGCAATCCTGACCAATTTCGATTTCATGATAAATGGTGACATTTGCCCAGAGACGCGTGCCGCGACCAATACGCGTCCGTTTACCAATAAAGCAGCCGGCGCCGATAATCACATTATCGCCCAGCTCCACCCCGGACTCGATCACCGCATTGGCACCCACAGAGACGTTAGCACCCAGTTTTGCGCTGGGATCGATCACCGCGCTCGGCGCAATGTTTTGTGCCGGCTGCGGCGTGGTATCCAGAATTTGCGCCATACGCGCATAGGTCAGGTAGGGGTTTTTCACCACCAGCGCGGCCGTATTACACCACTCCAGATCCGCTTCCGTCAGCACCACGGCCGAAGCCTGGCATTGGGCGAGCTGCTCGCGGTAGCGGCTGTTAGCAAGAAACGTGATTTGGCCAGTTTTGGCGGATTGCATAGAAGCAATGCCGGAGATGGCGATATCGCCATCTCCGTGCAATTCTGCATCCAACTGCTGGGCTAAATCAGCCAGTCGAATTGATGACATCGATTATTTAACCTGTTTCAGCACGTCAGCAGTAATGTCTTTCGCATTTGCTGCGTAAGCCACGGCATTCGCATCGATAACGACGTCATAGCCATCATCTTTCGCTACGGCTTTTACGGCGTCCTGAATACGGCTCAGCAGCTTGTTACGCTCTTCCATCTGGCGACGGCGATTGTCCTGCTCAAAAGCCTGCGCTTTAGAGGAGAACGCTTCACGCTGTGACATAATCTCTTTTTCCATGCGGCTACGCTCGCTGGCCTTCATGGTAGAACCGTCACGCTGCAGACGCTGCATTTTGGCCTGCAGATCGCGTTCCTGGCTCTGCAGTTCGGTTGCACGGCCTTTGAATTCGTTTTCCAGCTGTTTGGCAACGGTCGCACGTTGCGGTAACTGCTGGAAAATGCTGGACACGTTTACCACTGCAATTTTATCAGCAGCCTGAGCGCCCGCGGAAACCGCTAAAGCCAGACCCAGACCTGCGGCACACAACAACTTTTTCACTATAAACTCCTTACCATCAACGTTTGTGTCTGCGACACATTTTTTGCCTGAGAACGGAGGCGCGCTGGCACTCCGTCCCGAAGCAATAGTTTGCTTACGCTTCCCTGCTCAGAACCTTACCAGGTTTTACCGATGTTAAACTGGAACTGTTCTGCTTTATCTCCATCATATTTCTTGATCGGCTGCGCATAGGAGAAGACCAACGGACCCAGCGGCGACATCCACTGCAGGGCGATCCCGCTGGAAACGCGGAAATTACTCGGATCGCTGTAGTCAGGTACGCCTGCGATACGCGTATCTTCGGTATTTTCCCACTTGGTATCCCATACGGTACCTCCGTCAATAAACAGAGAGGTACGTACCGAGTTTGCATACTTCTCACTCAGGAACGGCGTTGGGGTGATCAACTCCAGGCTGGCCACCGCCATGGCATTACCGCCCACTGCATCATTTGAAGAGCAGATACGATTCGCGCCAGAGCAGGTTGATGAGTTGTCGTTGTAGTAAGCCGCTTTCGGACCAATGGTATTGGAGCGGAAACCACGCACCGTGCTGGAGCCGCCAGCATAGAAGTTTTCATAGAATGGCAGTTCTTTGCCGCTCAGGCCATCGCCATAACCGACACGGCCACGGCCCAACAGCACCCAGTTGCGATCCTGATCCAGCGGTACATACTGCTGCGTATCCAGCGTCACTTTATAGAAGCTGTTATCCGAGCCCGGAATCGTTACTTTACCGTTCAGGTTGGTACGGTTACCGGAAGTCGGGAAGAAGCCGCGATCCAGGGTGTTATAGGTCCAGCCGTAGTTGAAGGTGAAATCATCCGCCGAAAACTCACCATCTTTGTTCAGATCCTGCGGCTTGCCCACCGAGTCGAGATAACGCCACATCGCGATCTGCGGCTGCATGTTCGACAGGTCGTTATGCACATAGCCTAACCCGACGCGCAGCGTGTTATTTTCGTTGACCGGGAAGCCCAGCGTGCCATCCAGACCATAACTCTTGTTGGTATAGTCGGAAAGATCGGCATCATCCGCTTTGAAGTCGTTATAGAAAATACGACCTCCCAGACTGACACCGTCGACAGTAAAGTAAGGGTCAGTCAGCGAGAATTCCGCATAGGTCTGGTAGTCATTTTTGGTACCGCTCAGGCTGACGGTGTTACCGGTGCCCAGCCAGTTATCCTGGGTGACGCCCACCTGGAAGCTGACACCGCTTTCCGTACCGTAGCCGATACCAAAGTTAAGCGTACCGGTATTACGTTCTTTGACCTTGTAGACCACATCCACCTGATCCGGCGTACCCGACACGCGCTGGGTATCCACTTCCACGGTTTCAAAGTAGCCGGTGCGGTTCAGACGCTCTTTACCCTGCTCAACCAGATCGCTGCCCAGCCACGCGCCTTCCATCTGGCGCATTTCACGACGCAGCACCGAATCTTTAGAGGTATCGTTGCCTTCAAAGCGGACTTTACGTACGTAGTAACGGTTGCCGGCGTCCACATTGATACGCAGCTTCACCGTTTTATCGGCGTCGTTAATTTCCGGTTGGGTCATCACACGCGGATAGGCATAGCCATAACGACCCAGCAGTTTCTTGATCTCATCTTCCATCCGCGTGACTTTGGTGCCGTTATACAGCTCGCCCGCCGGGATTTGCGTCAGATGTTCAATTTCTGCCGAGTGACCCGCCATGTTGCCGTTAACAATCACGCCAGCGATCTTGTACTGATCGCCTTCGGTAATATTCACCGTGATATAGATGCCTTTTTTATCCGGCGTCAGGCTGACCTGGGTTGAGTCGATGTTGAAACGGGCATAACCGCGGTCGAGGTAGAAGCTGCGCAGCGTTTCCAGATCGCCCGCCAGTTTCTGCTTCTGATATTTGCGGTCGCCGACCACGTTCCACCAGGGCACTTCATCACGCAGCTGGAAACGGGAGATCAGCTCATCAGAACTGTAGGCTTTATTACCGACGATATTGATCTGCTGGATTTTTGCTGACACGCCTTCGGTGAAGACCAGTTTCAGGTCAACGCGATTACGCGGCAGTGGCGTCACGACGGCTTTAACGCTGGCGGTATATTTCCCGACGCTGTAGTAGAAATCTTCCAGACCCTTCTCGATGGAGGAGATGGTGGTGCGGTCCAGGGCTTCTCCAACGCGAACGCCTGAGGCTTCAAGATTCTGCTTCAGCTGTTCTTCCTTCACCGCTTTGTTGCCGGAGAAGGTGATGCTGGCAATCGTGGGACGCTCTTTTACCTGAACAATCAGGGTTTCACCGTCGCGCAGAACCTGAACATCTTCGAAGTTGCCGGTCGCAAAGAGAGAACGAATGGTATTTCTGATGTCATCATCATCTACCGTATCGCCTACACGTACCGGCATACTCAGCAGAGCCGCGCCGACGGCGACTCGCTGCAACCCTTCGAAATGAATATCTTTCACCACGAAATCGTCTGCACCGTAAACGGTGGCGCTGCTAAACAGCAGCGACGCTATGAGCAACTTTTTCATCGCCATCGTTATTATGCGTTTTCCTAACACATCCCACGCCCGTCTGCATTCCAGCCATCACAAACGTGAGAAATCATTGAAAAGTGCAAGCCCCATTAACAACACCAGCAGAATAGAGCCAATGCGATAACTGAAGTCCTGAACTCGTTCGGACACCGGTCCCCCTTTGATCTTCTCGATCGCCAGGAAAAGCAGATGCCCACCATCTAAAACCGGCAGAGGAAACAGGTTGATGATGCCCAGATTGACGCTAATCAACGCCAGAAACATCAGATAATAAATCAACCCGTACTCTGCTGACATCCCTGCGCCCTGCGCAATCGAAATTGGCCCGCTCAGGTTATTCAGCTTGACGTCACCGGTCAGTAATTTGCCCAGCATGGAAACGGTCAGTTTCATCAGTTGCCAGGTTTTCACGCTGGCCTCCCCGATCGCTGCAACCGGCCCATACTGCTTTAACGTCTTATAAGCATCCGCCAGCGGGATAACGCGCGGTACCACCCCCGCAAACCCTTCCGCGGCATTGCCCGGCCGCGCTTCCGGTATCAGCGTCAGCTGTACCCGCTCGCCCTGTCGTTCGACCTCAAGCGCCATCTTCTGGCCGGGATTATCCCGCACCTGAACCACGAACGCCTGCCATTGCGTTAAAGGCTGACCATCGACTTTAACGATCCTGTCGCCCGCTTGCAAACCGGCTGCACTGGCAGGCGAATTCGCCTGCACGTTATCCAGCGTGGTTTCGATTTGCGGGCCATGCGGACGAATCCCCAGGGCAACAACCGGATCCTGTTTATCGGGCTCAAACTGCCAGTGTCGCAGATCGAGCCGTTTCTGCTGGGTGGCATTTTCCCCAAAGCGGGAAACCGTGACGGTGGTTTCGCTGTCGCCGATTTTATCAATCAGCGCCATGCGCACCGCATCCCAGTCAGGCGTTTCGATGCCATCAACGGCCTTAAGTTCCATGCCGGGCGCAATTTGCGCCTCTGCAGCCACCGAGTCGTTCAAAATTTCGCCAACTACCGGGCGAATCCCTGGCACGCCGTGCATAAACACCAGCCAGTAAGCAAACACAGCAAAGATGAAATTGGCGACAGGACCCGCCGCAATAATCGCGGTGCGCTGCCAGATGGCTTTGTTATTGAAGGCCTGATGTCGCAGCTCAGCGGGCACGCTTTCGACACGTTCATCCAGCATTTTAACGTAGCCGCCGAGGGGAATAAGCGCGATAACATATTCGGTGCCCTGGCGATCGCTGCGACGCCAGAGCGCTTTACCAAAACCGATGGAGAAGCGCTCGACTTTTACGCCACAGCGGCGAGCGACCCAGAAATGACCAAATTCATGAACGGTGATCAACACGCCGAGCGCGATAATAAACGCGACAAAACTCCAGAGTATGTTCAACATCTTTGCGTGTCCTCAGAGGGTGCGGAACACCAGCAACAGCAGGCAGGCAAACACCGGAACCGCCGCAGTGAGGCTATCGATGCGATCAAGAATACCGCCATGACCGGGGATCAGGCTGCCGCTGTCTTTAATTCCGGCTTCGCGTTTAAACATACTTTCAGTCAGATCACCTAACACTGAGGCCAGTGTCGCAATTACCGCACAGATAACCAGCGTGCCAGGCGCAACCGTCAGCGGCGCCAGCAGGGCAAACAGCAAGGCTATAACAGCTGAGGAAAGCAGGCCGCCAAAAAAACCTTCCCAGGTTTTGCCGGGCGATACCCTGGGTGCCAGCTTGTGTTTGCCAAACAGTCTGCCAAACATATACGCGCCAGAGTCTGCGCCCCACACCAGAAACATCACAAACAGCAGCCACCAGGCACCGGCAAAGTGATCGGTTTCATAGTGGTACTGGCGCAGCGCCATCATACCCCAGAAAAAGGGGATAAGCGTCAGAATACCAAACAGCAGTCTCAGCGGACGTGAATTACGCCACAAAGCCGCGGATGCCGGATAAAAGAGGACCAGCAGCAGCGCGACTATCCACCAGCAGAGCGAAGCCCAGAGCGAGGCGGTGATTTGCGGCTGATGGATATCAGGATGATAAGGCGGCAGGGTGAAAAGCATCAGGGCGAGCAGCAAGCCGCAGAGCACGGCCAGCCAGATACGCTGCTGACGGGACGCCATACCCGCCAGCTGCCCCCATTCCCAGGCGGCAAGCATACAGATCACGATGGTTATGATCGCAAAACCAGCAGGCGGTAACCAGAACAGCGCAGCAATTACCAGCGGAATCAGAATTAACGCGGTAATCAGACGAGACTTCAGCAAAGGTTACCCCCAGGTTGCTCAGGCGCCGCCTGGTGCAGCGCCGCCAAAACGACGCTCCCGCAGAGAGAAAGCATTCAGTGCACCTTCAAAAACGTGTTCATCAAAATCAGGCCAGAGAACATCAGTGAAATAAAACTCCGCATAGGCTACCTGCCACAGCAAAAAGTTGCTAATCCGATGCTCTCCCCCGGTCCTTATCACTAAATCCACCGGCGCCAGCTCCTGCAGGCAGAGCTGCGCAGCCAGGCTTTCTTCGGTTATCTGGTCAGGCCGCAGCAAACCTTCCTGCACCTGTTCAGCCAGTTTTCTCGCTCCCTGGATAATATCCCAACGGCCGCCATAATTGGCGGCAATATTGAGCGTCAGTCGACTATTTTGTTGAGTCAGTTCCTCTGCGCGACGAATACGTTCCTGGATACGGGCGTTGAAGCGGCTGGTATCGCCAATAACCCGCAAACGAACATTGTGTTTATGCAGGCTTTTGACTTCGCTATCGAGCGCCCAGACAAACAATTCCATCAACGCCGTCACTTCCTGTGCCGGGCGACTCCAGTTTTCACTGCTGAAGGCATACAGCGTCAGCGCGTCAAGATTGTGGCTGGCCGCAAAACTGACAGCGCGACGTACCGCCTTCACACCAGCCTTATGGCCGGAAATACGCAGTTTTCCCTGATTCTTAGCCCAACGGCCATTGCCATCCATGATGATAGCCACATGGCGCGGGCCGTTTCCGTGCTGGTCATCGGTTTCGTTGTGATTGTTGGACGACATAACGCGTAATCAATTCCTTTAATCAGAAATGCTGTGTTTTCTGAATACATTGCGCCCGGTACAAATCCCGGCTGAGTCAGCCAGGCCACACCGAATTCGGTGTCAAACCGTTAAACGCGAGCGTGCGACTATACCATTTCCACCTGAATCGAACAAATAGCGGGGCGCAATCAGCCCCGCAGCGCAAAACGCGGCAACATTTCTGTTGCTGCGGCGCGCGCCATCTGATCGATCTCCATAACCGCTTCCACGCTTTCCGGTTCCGCACAGGAAAGCGCTGAGAGTACGGCAGTGTTCATAGCGGCAATATCCGTAAAACGGATTTGCTGATTCAGGAAGGCCGCGACGGCCACTTCATTCGCCGCATTCAGCGTGGTCGTGGCCGCCTGTCCCGCCGCACAGGCATCAATCGCCAGCTTCAGGCAAGGATAGCGGGCAAAGTCGGGTTGTGCGAACGTCAGTGCGCTCATGCGCGTAAAATCCAGCGGTGTGACGCCAGACTGAATACGCGCCGGCCAGGCCATGCTATGTGCAATGGGTGTGCGCATATCAGGCGACCCCAATTGGGCAAGCACACTGCCATCGCAGTAGCGCACCATGGAGTGGATGACCGATTGTGGATGCAGAATCACTTCCATTTGTGCATCACTGGCGTTAAACAACCATCGGGCTTCAATGTATTCAAGACCTTTATTCATCATGGTGGCCGAATCAACGGAGATTTTTCTTCCCATTGACCAGTTCGGATGGGCACAGGCTTGATCCGGGCTCATTGTCGCCAGGCTCTCAAGCGGTGCGTCACGAAAAGGGCCACCCGATCCCGTAAGGATAATCGACTCAATGCCGTTTTCCTGCAGGTCAGCGTAACCTAACTGATGCTGGATGGTAGCCGGTAAACTCTGAAAAATGGCGTTATGTTCGCTGTCGACCGGCAGCAACTGCGCCTGATGCTGACGCACCGCCTCCATAAACAAACGGCCGCACGTGACAAGCGATTCTTTGTTCGCCAGCAGTACAGTTTTACCAGCACGAATCGCCGCAAGAGTGGGGAGAAGCCCGGAAGCACCCACAATCGCCGCCATGACCTGATCAACGTCATCCAGCGCGGCGAGTTCGCAGGCCGCCTGAACGCCGGAGAGCACTTCGGTATCTACCTTGAGTGCTCTCAGTCGCTCACGCAGCGCCGTGGCCGCGGTCTCATCCGCCATCGCCGCATAGCGCGGACGAAAGCGCACGCACTGCTGCGCCATTAATGCCACATTCTGGCCCGCCACCAGCGCCGTCACCTGGTACAGATCAGGGTTTGCGCTTACCACCGCCAGCGTGCTGGCACCAATTGAACCAGTAGAACCCAACAGGGTTAATCGTTTCATAGGGCTGTCCGTGTGAAGTCATGCGCCTGCGCATCAGGAGAGATACGCACTGCGGCGTAAAAAATATAAAACGCCGCAAGATACGCATTCCGGAAGAATACCTCTCTGTACGGCGTTTTTCAGGCAGCGATGGAATCAGAAATCCATCAGCTCCGCTTCTTTCTCTGACAGGGCTGCATCCACTTTCTTGATATGGATGTCTGTCATTTTCTGGATTTCATCCTGCGCACGGCGTTCTTCATCTTCGCCGATCGCTTTATCTTTCAACAGCGCTTTGATGCGGTCATTGGCGTCGCGACGTACGTTACGTACAGAGACACGACCCTGTTCCGCTTCGCCACGAACGACTTTGATCAGATCTTTACGGCGTTCTTCCGTCAGCGGCGGCAGGGGAACGCGAATATCGCTACCGGCTGAGCTCGGGTTCAGCCCGAGGTCGGAGGCCATAATCGCTTTCTCTACTTTTGGTCCCAGAGAACGATCGAAGACGTTGATTTTCAACGTACGAGAATCTTCTACGGTCACGCTGGCCAGCTGACGCAGCGGTGTTGGCGTGCCGTAATATTCCACCACGATGCCGTCAAGCAGTGAAGGAGAAGCGCGGCCGGTGCGCACTTTACTGATGGTATTTTTAAACGCTTCAACGCATTTTTCCATGCGCGTTTCAGCATCTTTTTTGATGTCGTTAATCACGTTGGAACCCTTGGATTCGGTTTGACCTGGCCAGTTCCGGCAACGCCGGAAACGGTGTCGATAATCATCGATAATCCTGAATGGTGCGCGACAACTCATTATCGCGCAGACAGAATATACCCTATTTTATGTCGCCTCGGGTATTAATGCGTAATCAGGGTACCTTCTTTTTCACCCATCACCACGCGGCGCAGTGCGCCAGGTTTGTTCATGTTGAATACACGAATAGGCAGTTTATGGTCACGCGCCAGGGTAAAGGCGGCCAGATCCATCACTTTCAGTTCGCGCTCAAGCACATCCTGATAGGAGAGCTGATCGTACAGCGTTGCATCCGGGTTTTTCACCGGATCCGCAGAATAGACACCATCAACTTTGGTGGCTTTCAGCACCACATCCGCCTCGATCTCAATGCCGCGCAAGCAGGCAGCCGAGTCGGTGGTAAAGAAGGGGTTGCCAGTACCGGCAGAGAAGATTACCACGCGGTTGTTACGCAGCAGGCTAATCGCCTCAGCCCAGCTGTAGCTGTCACAAACGCCGTTCAGCGGAATCGCTGACATCAGACGCGCGTTAACATAGGCACGATGCAGCGCATCACGCATCGCCAGGCCGTTCATCACGGTGGCCAGCATGCCCATGTGGTCACCTACCACACGGTTCATCCCCGCCTGAGCCAGTCCGGCGCCGCGGAACAGGTTGCCGCCGCCAATGACCACTCCCACCTGGATGCCCAGCTCGACCAGCTCTTTCACCTCTTGCGCCATGCGGTCAAGCACGCTCGCGTCGATACCAAAACCTTCGGCACCTTGCAGTGCTTCACCACTCAGTTTCAGCAGGATACGTTGATAAACAGGTTTTGCGTTGGTCGCCATGGTCATTTCTTCCTGGAAGATTTGATGAGTGAGAAGTTAAATCTGATCGATCATCCGCTTAGTGCCAGATAATAGCTATTGGGATGAGACTGAAAAAGTGTGTACAACAGCACACGACAGACAAAAAAGAACCGCCTTATGGCGGTTCTTTCAGACCATTAAGACTGCCTGGACATTGCCGCTACTTCAGCAGCAAAGTCGCTTTCAACTTTCTCAATGCCTTCACCCACTTCGAAGCGGATAAAGTTGATCACGTCAGCGCCCTGCTCTTTCAGCGCCTGACCGACGGTTTTGCTCGGGTCGATAACGAAGTTCTGGCCGGTCAGAGAAACTTCACCGGTGAATTTCTTCATGCGGCCTTCAACCATTTTCTCTGCGATTTCTTTCGGCTTGCCAGACTGCATCGCGATGTCCAGCTGGATCTGGTGCTCGCGCGCAACCACTTCAGCAGACACGTCTTCCGGCTTCACATATTCCGGCTTGCTGGCCGCAACGTGCATAGCGATCTGCTTGATCAGCTCTTCGCTGGCGCCTTTTGCTGAAACCAGAACACCGATGCGTGCGCCGTGCAGGTAGCTGCCCAGCTCTTCGCCTTCCAGAATTGCAACGCGACGAATATTGATGTTCTCACCAATTTTCGCTACCAGCGCAACACGCTGCTCTTCAAATTTCGCTTTCAGGACGTCTACGTCAGTGATGCGCTCAGCAGCAGCCACTTCCAGAACTTCATCAGCAAAGGCCTGGAAACCGCCATCTTTAGCAACGAAGTCGGTCTGGCAGTTAACTTCCAGAATCACGCCGTAGTTGCCAACGATTTTGGTTTTGATCACGCCGTCAGCAGCAACGTTACCTGCTTTTTTCGCAGCTTTCGCCTGGCCAGACTTACGCATGTTGTCGATTGCCAGCTCGATGTCGCCGTTTGCTTCGCTCAGCGCTTTTTTGCAGTCCATCATGCCAGCGCCAGTACGCTCGCGCAGTTCTTTTACCAGTGCAGCGGTAATTTCAGCCATTCCAGAATCCTCGGTTCGTACCTGTAGGCTTTCGCACCCGCAGGTACCCTGTTGCGGAAAATTTACTCTGTCCCGCCAGCCCGAATGGGGGCGTAACAGACTTGGATAAAATAAAGGGGCCTTATCAGGCCCCTTACAGATCACATCTGAATGCTAAGGGCTCTTACGCAAGAGCAAACCTTATTAGGCGTTTTCTAAAGATGTATCTTCAGCCTGCTCAGCCAGGTCCTGTGAACGGCCTTCGCGCACGGTAGTGGCAACGGCATTCAGGTACAGGCTTACAGCACGGATCGCATCGTCGTTACCCGGGATAACGTAATCAACGCCATCCGGATCAGAGTTGGTATCAACGATAGCAAATACCGGAATACCCAGGTTGTTTGCTTCTTTGATTGCGATGTGTTCGTGATCGGCATCGATTACAAACAGCGCATCCGGCAGACCGCCCATATCTTTGATACCGCCCAGGCTGTTTTCCAGCTTGGCCAGTTCACGAGCGCGCATCAGCGCTTCTTTTTTGGTCAGTTTGTCGAAGGTGCCGTCCTGAGACTGAGTCTCAAGATCTTTCAGACGTTTGATAGACTGACGAACGGTTTTCCAGTTAGTCAGCATGCCACCCAGCCAGCGGTGGTTAACGAAGAACTGGTCACAGCTCAGCGCAGACTCTTTGATCGCTTCGCTGGCAGCGCGTTTGGTACCTACAAACAGAATCTTACCTTTACGGGAAGAGATTTTGCTCAGCTCAGCCAGGGCTTCGTTGAACATCGGTACCGTTTTCTCAAGGTTGATGATGTGAACTTTGTTACGCGCACCGAAGATGAATGGCTTCATTTTCGGGTTCCAGTAACGGGTCTGGTGACCAAAGTGTACGCCAGCCTTGAGCATATCGCGCATGGAAACAGTTGCCATGATTACCTCTAAAGTTTAATTGGGGTTGAGCCTCCATGTATCCCATACCACCGACCTCTTACGAAGCACCCCGGGGCATGTGTCGATACATGTGTGTTTTAGTACACATAATGAGAGTTATGCGTTTCCTGCCGACGTTACCGCCGTACAGAGAATCGTCGGCGCGCTTTATACCACAAAGCAGGGGATGAAGCCAGCGATTGTTGCCTGTGATCTCCCCGGGACGTTCTCTATTTGGCAGCGGTTTTACTGGCTGCTAACATGACAGCACAGAGTTCATTATTGTCGAAAAAGTCGGCAACTGCGGATAAATTTAATGGCCATTTCAATTAAAACCCCTGAAGAAATCGAAAAAATGCGCGTCGCCGGCCGTCTCGCCGCTGATGTGCTGGAGATGATCGAAGAACATGTCAAACCGGGCGTCTCTACCGGCGAGCTGGATCGCATCTGTCACGAATACATCACTCAGCACCAGCAGGCGATTCCTGCCAGTCTCGGCTACCACGGCTTTCCGAAGTCGGTCTGCATCTCGATTAATGAGGTCGTCTGTCACGGCATACCCAGCGATGACCGTATACTGAAAGATGGCGATATCGTGAATATCGACGTCACGGTGATCAAAGATGAGTATCACGGCGACACCTCGAAAATGTTTATCGTGGGTAAACCCACCATTCTCGGCGAACGTCTGTGCCGCGTCACCCAGGAGAGTCTCTATCTGGCGCTGCGCCTGATTAAGCCCGGCATTCGTTTACGCACTCTGGGACGTGAAATCCAGAAATATGTCGAAGCGAATGACTTCTCAGTGGTCCGTGAATATTGCGGCCACGGTCTGGGTAAAGGTTTCCATGAAGAGCCGCAGGTGCTGCACTACGATGCGGATGATGGCGGCGTGGTGCTGCAGGCGGGCATGACCTTTACCGTGGAGCCGATGGTGAACGCGGGCGACTACCGCATCCGCACCATGAAAGATGGCTGGACGGTGAAAACCAAAGATCGCAGCTTGTCCGCGCAGTATGAGCATACTATTGTGGTGACGGAAAACGGCTGTGAAATTTTAACCCTGCGTAAAGACGACACCATTCCTGCCGTGCTGATCAACGAAGGGTAATCCACAAGAGCAAGTAAGAGCCGGCGCCGAGCCGGCTTTTTTATGTCGCCAATAAGAGAACGAGTCGATGAGTGGTAGCGTGACGGATGCAGTTAAATTCAGCCTGACAGACTCCCCGACCCACTGGGGTGATGAAGTGCTAACCCGGGAAAACCTGAAGCTGCGCCTGGAGCAGTTTCAGCAGCAGCTGGCCGATGCCTTTGATGCCGGCACCGCCGCCGAAGCGCTGGTGGACGCACGCACACGCTATATCGATCGCCTGCTGCGCCGCCTGTGGCGTTTTTTTGGTTTTGACCAGATGAGCGAAATTGCGCTGGTTGCCGTCGGCGGTTACGGGCGTGGTGAGCTGCATCCGCTCTCTGATATCGACATTCTGATCCTCAGCCGCCAGACGCTCAACGAGGAGGCAGCGCAGAGCACCGGCGAACTGCTGACGCTGATGTGGGATCTGAAGCTGGAGGTCGGCCACAGCGTACGCACCCTGGAAGAGTGCCTGCTGGAGGGGTTATCCGATCTGACCGTCGCCACCAATCTCATCGAATCACGCATGCTGACCGGCGATGTCGCGCTGTTTTTAGAGATGCAAAAAAACATCTTCAGCGATGGCTTCTGGCCCTCGGCGCGCTTTTACGCCGCAAAAATTGCTGAACAACAGGAGCGTCATCAGCGCTATCACGGCACCAGCTACAACCTTGAGCCCGACATTAAAAGCAGCCCCGGCGGCCTGCGCGACGTTCACACGCTGCTGTGGGTAGCGCGCCGCCACTTTGGTGCCACCTCGCTGGATGAAATGGTGGGTTTCGGCTTCTTAACCCAGGCTGAACGTAGCGAGTTAAATGAGTGTCTGGCGTTTCTCTGGCGCATCCGTTTCGCCCTGCACCTGTCGCTGAACCGTTATGACAACCGCCTGCTGTTTGAGCGTCAGCTGACCGTGGCGCAGCGCCTGAACTATCAGGGGGAAGGCAACGAGCCGGTTGAGCGTATGATGAAAGATTTTTATCGCTTCACGCGCCGTATCAGCGAACTTAACCAGATGCTGCTGCAGCTGTTTGACGAAGCGATCCTCGCCCTCTCCACTACAGAAAAACCGCACGCCATCGATGACGCTTTCCAGCTGCGCGGCGATCTGATCGATCTGCGCGATACCAGCCTCTTTGAACGCGAGCCTGAGGCCATTTTGCGCATGTTTTATGTCATGGTGCGCAATGAAAATATCAAAGGCATTTATTCCACCACGGTACGCCAGCTGCGTTATGCGCGGCGTAACCTGAAGCAGCCCCTTTGTCAGATCCCGGAAGCGCGCCGCTATTTTATGGCGATTCTGCGTCATCCTGGCGCGGTGAGCCGTGCCCTGGTACCGATGCACCGCCACAGCGTGCTTTCCGCCTATACGCCAAAGTGGGGAGCGATTGTCGGCCAGATGCAGTTCGATCTGTTCCACGCCTATACGGTGGATGAACATACTATCCGCGTGCTGCAGAAGCTGGAGAGCTTTGCCCAGGAGAGCACGCGTCCGCAGCATCCGCTCTGCGTCGAGCTCTGGCCGCGCCTGCCGCAGCTGGAGCTGCTGCTGATGGCGGCGCTGTTTCACGATATCGCCAAAGGACGCGGCGGTGACCACTCCATTCTTGGCGCGCAGGATGTGCAGGCATTCGCGGAGCTGCACGGGCTTAACTCCCGCGAGTGCCAGCTGGTCTCCTGGCTGGTGCGCCACCATCTGTTGATGTCGGTGACTGCGCAACGCCGCGACATTCAGGATCCCACGGTAATTCAGCAGTTTGCCGAAGAGATGCAGAATGAAAACCGCCTGCGTTATCTGGTGTGCCTGACGGTTGCAGACATCTGCGCCACCAATGAAAGTTTGTGGAACAGCTGGAAACAGAGCCTGCTGCGCGAGCTGTTTTTTGCTACTGAAAAACAGCTGCGTCGCGGCATGGAAAACAGCCCGGATCTGCGTGAGCGTGTGCGCCATCATCGCCTGCTGGCGCTGGCGCTGCTGCGTATGGACAACCTGGATGAAGAGCGCCTGCACCATATCTGGAGCCGCTGCCGTGCCGATTACTTTCTGCGTCATACCCCTAATCAGCTCGCCTGGCATGCGCGCCACCTGATCGATCACGACCTGAACAAACCGCTGGTGTTGGTAAGCCCCCAGGCGACGCGCGGCGGCACGGAGATCTTTATCTGGAGTCCGGATCGCCCTTACCTCTTCGCCACCGTTGCTGGCGAGCTGGATCGACGTAACCTGAGCGTGCATGATGCGCAGATCTTTACCAGTCGTGACGGCATGGCGATGGATACTTTTATCGTGCTGGAGCCGGACGGCAGCCCGCTGGCGCCGGATCGCCATGTGATGATTGTGCATGCGCTGGAACAGGCAATCACGCAATCAGGCTGGGTTCCGCCGCGTATGCGTCGTCTGTCCGCCAAACTGAAACACTTTAGCGTCGAGACTCAGGTGAAATTTCTGCCGACCCATACCGATCGCCGCAGTTACCTGGAGCTGGTGGCCCTTGACCAGCCCGGCCTGCTGGCGCGCGTCGGTGAAGTGTTTGCCGATCTCGGCGTTTCTCTGCATGGTGCGCGTATCAGCACCATTGGCGAACGCGTGGAAGATTTATTTATTCTGGCCAACAGCGAACGACGCGCGCTTGATGCTGAAATGCGCAATGTATTGCAACAACGGTTGACAGAGGCCCTGAATCCAAACGATAAAGTGTGACCCGAATCGCTTTATCATCCTTCAATTTTTAATGCAGCAGGGATGGCGGTGATGCCGCCCGATAGCCCGGGATGAGTGCGGGGTCCCTGCATTGGACATGACAGAACAGGAAAAATTATGCAACAGTTACAGAGTGTTATTGAATCCGCCTTCGAGCGCCGTGCCGACATTACGCCGACCAGTGTCGATACTGCGACCCGTGAAGCGATTAATCAGGTTATTTCACTGCTGGACAGCGGTGCGCTACGCGTCGCAGAAAAAATCGAGGGTGAATGGGTAACGCATCAGTGGCTGAAAAAAGCTGTTCTGCTCTCTTTCCGCATTAATGACAATCAGGTGATGGAAGGGACTGAAACCCGCTTTTACGATAAGGTGCCAATGAAGTTCGCCAGCTATGACGAAGCGCGCTTTAAAAAAGAGGGTTTCCGCGTGGTACCGCCCGCCGCGGTACGTCAGGGGGCCTTTATCGCGCGTAATACCGTGCTGATGCCCTCCTATGTCAACATTGGTGCCTTTGTCGATGAAGGCAGCATGGTGGATACCTGGGCTACCGTGGGCTCCTGTGCGCAGATTGGTAAAAACGTCCATCTCTCTGGCGGCGTCGGCATTGGTGGCGTGCTGGAGCCGCTGCAGGCGAACCCTACCATTATCGAAGATAACTGCTTTATCGGCGCACGCTCTGAAATCGTTGAAGGCGTGATTGTCGAAGAAGGTTCCGTGATCTCCATGGGCGTTTATATCGGCCAGAGCACCAAAATTTACGATCGTGAAACCGGCGAAGTGCATTACGGTCGCGTACCGGCTGGCTCCGTGGTGGTATCCGGTAACCTGCCGTCAAAAGATGGCAGCTACAGCCTCTATTGTGCGGTAATCGTGAAGAAAGTGGACGCGAAAACCCGTGGCAAAGTCGGCATTAACGAACTGCTGCGCACCATCGATTAAGCCGTTTCGGGCTGCAGCAGGCAGCCCGTCATTTTTTCTTTACGCATCCTGACGAATTAGCTGGGCGCAGCAACGTCCGAACGGGTGCGTTTATTTTTCATTCAGTTCATAATTCGCGCCAGTTAAATCAGGCCGCGCAGTGTCTGTCCCGGGTTTTGAGTCTAAAGTTGTTTAAGTATTCCCTGAGACATCTGGTGTCTGCCAGAACATGACGGGCTAATTGCGCGCTTCCCACTTTGTTACCGGAAAGAAAGCTATGTATGACAATCTCAGAAGCTTAGGCATCAGTAACCCTGACGATATCGATCGCTATAGCCTGCGTCAGGAAGCGAATAATGACATCCTGAAAATCTATTTCCGTAAAGATAAAGGCGAATTCTTTGCCAAAAGCGTGAAGTTTAAATATCCGCGCCAGCGCAAAACCGTGGTCGCCGATCACCTGAGCCAGGGCTATAAAGAGGTACAGGAAATCAGCCCTAATTTACGTTATGTGATCGACGAGCTGGATCAGATTTGCCAGCGCGATCAGGTTGAAGTGGATTTGAAACGTAAAATTCTTGCCGATCTGCGTCATCTGGAAAGCGTGGTTTCTAACAAGATCACCGAGATCGAATCCGATCTTGATAAGCTGACCCGTAACAGTCGCTAATCTCTTCCTGTCAGGGCGAAATTTTTCGCCCTTTTTTATGCCTGCTCATCCAGCTGTAATGCCACATACAGTAATAAGCGATCATCAAACTGGCTCAGATGCAGGCCGGTCAGCTCAGAAATGCGGTTGAGTCGGTACTCCAGAGTATTACGGTGAATAAACAGCGCCTTTGCCGTCGCTGAAGGCTGTACGTTATTACTGAACCAGGCGAGCAGCGTCCGCCGCAACAGACCGTTATTATCCATGCTTTTCAGTTTTTCCAGCGGTCGTGCCAGCTCATTGGCCTGCCAGCCGCTACGCAGACTGTCCAGCAGCACCGGCAGCACCAGATCCTGATAAAAATAGCTGCGCTGATCGGGCATACGCTGCTTGCCCACCATCAGGGTAGTACGTGCCGTACGGTAAGAACGCGCAATACTGCCAGGCCCGGTGAAGTAGTTACCCAGCGCAATGCGAATACGCAAGTGACCGCTCTCTTTCATGCGCTGCAGCAGTTGATCCACCCGCTTGCGATGATCGTCCTGATCGTAACGGCCATGCGCATTGAGCGCTGGCTTCAGCACCACCATCTCGGTAAGAGAAACAATCGCAATCAGATTATCGCGTTCCGGAGTAGTCAGCAGGGTTTGCAGCTGCTGCAGCTCAGCCATAGCGCTGTCAACACCCAGCTGCCCGCTGTCGACCTCCAGCACCGCCACCACGCGTGGCTGATTAAGATCGATACCTAACCGCTGCGCCCATTCGCTTAATGCTGGCGACAGCGTTTCACTGCGGATAAGGTTCAGTACCAGCTCCTCACGCAGACGACTGTCCTGCGCCAGCATATGCATCAGGCGCGCCTGTTCCAGCATCATCTCCGCCGTCATGCAGACCAGCTCGCCATAATGGCGCAGCGCGGCCGGTTCGCCGGTCAGGCCAATTACGCCAACGATATTGCCATCGATGCGCAACGGGAGATTAATACCAGGCCGCACGCCATGCAGATGTCTGGCGACCGCATCGTCAATATCGACGATGCGTCCCTGCGACAGCACCAGCAACGCGCCTTCGTGCAGTTCCCCAATACGCTCCCGATCGCCGCTGCCGATAATGCGCCCACGGGCATCCATCACATTGACATTACTGTCAATAATTTTCATGGTACGCGCAACGATCTCCTGAGCCAGGCGGGCATCAAGATGGTAAGTGGCCATGAAAAAGCTCCTGCGAAAGATAAGGAGATAAAGAATACGCCGCTGTCTGCACGCTGACATTGTGCAACTGCCCAAAGCCGGGTAAGGGATAATGAAATTGCGTTCGCGCTCACACTTCCGGCCTGCCCTGCAGGTGTCAGGCAAAAGAAAGGCGGGCCTGAGCCCGCCTGAAAACGGCTACTGTCGACAGGGATTACTGCATCAGCAGATAGAGGCTGCTGTCGCCGCGTTTGACATTCAACGCCAGCACTGACGGTTTGCCATCGAGGATCTTGCGCAGTTCGCCCAGGTTGTTGATACGCTGCTGGTTCACACCCAGAATTACATCGCCTTTTTTCAGGCCGATGCGCGCTGCGGCGCTGCCTGGCTTCACGTTATCCACTTTCACACCTTTCAGGCCGCCTGTCTCGCTGTTGCTGAGGTCGGCGCCTTCAATGCCGGTGTAAAGAATGGCGGACTGTACTTTATCCTGCGAGCTCTGCTGCAGCTCGACGCTAACGCTCAGCGGTTTACCGTCACGCAGCAGGCCAAGCTCCATTTTGGTGCCGATCGGCAGCGATCCTACTTCGGCCCGCAGAGCGGCAAAGCTGTTTAGCGGTTTATTGTTCAGTGAGACGATAACGTCGCCCGCCTGGATACCCGCTTTTGCCGCCGCCGAGTTAGGAACAACCTGGCTGACAAAGGCTCCGCGCTGCGCATCCACTTTCATCGCTTTCGCCAGTTCAGCGTTGAGTTCGGTGCCCATCACGCCCAGCTCGCCGCGTTTCACCTGGCCATATTCCACCATCTGTGCCGTCAGGTTTTTCACCATATTGCTCGGGATGGCGAAGCCAATGCCGATGTTGCCGCCATCCGGCGCCAGAATCGCGGTGTTGATGCCGATCAGTTCCCCTTTCAGGTTAACCAGCGCACCGCCGGAGTTACCCCGGTTGATGGCCGCATCGGTCTGAATAAAGTTTTCATAGTTTTCAGCATTCAGGCCGCTGCGTCCCAGCGCAGAAACGATACCGGACGTCACGGTTTCGCCCAGGCCATAGGGGTTGCCAATGGCCACGGTATAGTCACCGACGCGCAGATCATCGGAATCGGCAAGATTGATGGCAGTAAGGTTTTTCGCCTCGCTCAGCTGGACCAGGGCAATATCAGAACGTGGATCTTTGCCGATGACTTTGGCCTCGTAACGACGACCATCGCTGAGCTGTACCTGAATTTTTGTCGCATTGTCAACCACGTGATTATTGGTGACCACATAGCCTTTGGCGGCATTAATAATCACGCCGGAGCCGATGGCGCGGAATTTTTCCTGCTGCGGAGCGCCGCCCGGGCCGACGCCGCCCTGGCACATCGGTGACCCCTGGAAGGGCGAACCATCCTGACAGAAAGGAGAATCATTGCCAAAAAATTGCTGAAACTGCTGCGGCAGGCGCGGCGTTTTTACCGTGGTGCTGCCTTCTACGCTAATGCTGACAACAGAAGGCATGACTTTTTCCAGCATCGGCGCAAGGCTGGGTAATTGCTGGCTGGAAGTGGAGGCCGTTTCCGCGGCAGAAACAGTGACAGGCTGCAAAGCTATGCCAAGGCTAAGCGCCAGTGCACTCAACGCTAAAGTCGTTTTTTTCATTTGTCTTTGTCTCGTTAAAATGATTACGTGCAAACCATTGCTGTCGTCGTGAGGATGAGATTGAATTTTTACCGCGAAGTTCCTAAAGAAGTTTTAGCCAAAAGTAAAAATTTATTCGCCTTCTTTACAAATCTGCGTGTTATTCTACGGCCATTAATCGCCGATACTCATCCCAGGCGTAGAGATCGGTCATTCCGCTGATATAGTCCTGAATCAGACGATAGCGATAATAACGTTCCCATAACAAACGTTCATATTTATGGCTGACCGTCAGCGTACGCATTTTTTGCAAATAGGCCATCCGGTGTTTACCCGAAAGCTTATGAAACAGACGGGTCTCAATCGGATGTCCTTTGAGAAAATCTTCATTGATCAGGCAGCTAAAATCCTCGCTGGTTAACTGCATCAGTGGTTGATAGACTTCCAGTAACCCCTTGATCACCCGGTAACCCTGTAATTCCAGCTGTTCAACTTCGGAATGGTTAAAAACATGCTGACGCGCAACCGTTTTAAACAGGTGCAGTAACCGTCCCTCTTCGCCTTCATCTTCTAACAGCGCGTGATTAAAATTACCGGCAAAAATAGCGGGCAGGTTTTCCACAAAGCGTTTTACCGCATAAGTGACCAGCACACTCTGTACATTAACCCGCAACGCCATAAAAAACTGATCGCTTTTACTGCGCCTTTTTTTATTACAGGCTTCACGCCAGGCCTCGCCTATTGTGCGACTGAAGGCATCGCCCGCGCGGATAGTGCCCCAGGCCTGGGCAAGAAACCCATACAAGGCATCCACATTAAATATCGCTTTTTCTACTGCATCATCGAGGTCGGCAATACAATAAGAGATATCATCGGCCGCTTCCATAATATAAGTCAGCGGAAAGCGATGATGCTCAGCCATATGGGTTGCGGTACGCAATTCAGCAATATATTCCCGCTCAGATAAATAAAAGCCGGGCTTTTTCATCAGGGTGCTGAACGCGGCGGGTTTATCTCCCTGCCACCAGGCTGGCGCGGTGTATTTTAAAATACAGGCAACCTGGGAATAGCTGAGATTAAGCTGCAGCAGGGTATGCACCATACGTATCGCCTGCGCATTGCCATCGAAATGGCAAAGATCCTGGCGCATCATGGCGTTCAGGCGATCAAAATCGCCCTGCTGCTCCGCTTCCACTCTGGCTACCAGCGGATCGACCAGTTCGGCAGGCAAATTATCTTCAAACCAGTCGTTGATCGCGGCTTCGCCAAAATGGCCAAACGGCGGATTACCCACATCATGCAGCAGGCACGCCATCTCTACCAGGCTTTCAAAAGCGCCTTCCAGCTCTTCCAGGCCATACTGCGCCAGGCCGCCCCGCCCTTTCAGCGTCTGCAGAATCTCTTTGGCGATATAGCGACCGGTTTGTTGCACTTCCAGCGAGTGGGTCAGGCGCGAACGTACTGCCGCATTACGTTCCAGGGGAAAGACCTGAGTTTTCTGCTGCAAACGACGAATAGCTGCGGAATTAATAATACGCCCACGGTCGCTTTCAAAGTGGCGGGTAATAAGATATTCACCTTCAGGATCTTTACGACTGGTATAAGGGCGAGTGAAGCTGATCTTCGTCCTGAAATTGATCGCCGCCATAATTACCCCTTATTTTTACGTGAATTAATCCCCTGCCAGCCATGATAGACTATGCCTCACTTTAGACAGTTAATTCCACAACATTAGCGAGACTCTCTATGAAAGCAGGCATTATTGGCGCGATGGAGCAGGAAGTCACTCTGTTACGTGACAAAATTGAGAACCGTCAGACGCTTACGCTGGCTGGCTGCGAGATTTATACCGGTACGCTGAATGGCGTTGAGGTGGCGTTGCTGAAATCGGGCATCGGTAAGACAGCGGCGGCGCTCGGCACCACGCTGCTGCTACAGATCTGCAAACCGGATGTGGTGATCAATACCGGTTCAGCGGGCGGCCTGGCACCATCGCTGAAAGTGGGCGATATCGTAGTTTCGGAAGAAGTGCGCTATCACGATGCCGATGTGACCGCATTTGGTTATGTGCCGGGTCAGATGGCGGGTTGCCCGGAAGCCTTTGTCGCCGATGCTGCGCTGATTGCAGCAGCAGAGGCCTGCATTCAGCAGCTCAACCTCAATGCGGTACGCGGTCTGGTGGTCAGCGGCGATGCCTTTATCAACGGTGCCGAGCCGCTGGCGCGTATCCGTCACACCTTCCCTCAGGCCATTGCGGTAGAGATGGAAGCGACTGCTATCGGCCATGTCTGCCACCAGTTCAACGTGCCTTTTGTTGTGGTACGCGCTATCTCTGACGTTGCCGATCAGGAATCGCACCTCAGCTTTGACGAATTCCTGACAGTAGCGGCGAAGCAATCTTCGCTGATGGTCGAGAATCTGCTGACGCATCTGGCGCGTGGCTAACGCTGTGCGTCTGTGGCTGCTCGGGCTGCTGCTGTTAAGCAGCAGCCTGTGGGCAGCGCCGCCGCGCGTTATTACCCTTGCTCCCCATCTTACCGAGCTGGCTTTTGCCGCTGGCATTACGCCAGTGGCAGTCAGTGCCTTTTCCGACTATCCCCCTGAGGCTAACGCCCTGGAGCAGGTAGCGAACTGGCAGGGGATCAAGGTAGAGCGCATTCTCGCCCTGCAGCCGGATGTTGTGCTGGCGTGGCGTGGCGGCAATCCGCAGCGCCAGATTGAACAGCTGCAACGGCTGGGCATTCATATTCTCTGGATAGATCCCGTGAATATCGATGGCATGATCGCCACCCTGCGCGCTTTAGGTCAGTGGAGCCCGCAACCTGCGCTGGCGCAGCAGAATGCAGATAAACTGCAGCAGCAAAAGCACGATTTGCAGCAGCGCTACAGCCAGCTGCCCGCCATCCCGCTCTTTTTACAGTTTGGTCAGCAGCCGTTGTTCACCGCCGCCCGATCCACGTTACAGAATGAAATCCTTTCTCTGTGTGGCGGCAGGAATATCTTTGCCGACAGCCAGGTCGCCTGGCCACAGGTCAGTCGCGAGCAGGTGCTGGCCCGTCAGCCACAGGCGATAGTGATCGCTGGCGACAGAACGCAGGCCAGCAGCGTCGCGCAATTCTGGCAGCCACAGCTCCCGGTGCCGGTGATTGCTATTCATGATGACTGGCTCAGCCGTCCCGGGCCGCGCTTGCTGCTCGCGGCCCGACAGCTTTGTGCCGCCCTGCATCCGGACGCGGTACAATAAACGATCAAAAAATATTAAAGAAAATTTATCTTTTGCCGTTAATTCACAGTGAGACGGGCGCACATGTATGCGCTCTGTCCACTGTTATGCGTTACGCATTTTGACTACACCAGGAATTTATTATGCTCCGAGCCCTGGTCCTGGGCGTGCTGAGCAGCGCGTCCCTGGCGCAGGCCGCGACCAGCGGCGCCATCACCGCCCGGCTCACGCTTTTTTCCCGCTGTGAGATTGGTAGCGTGGGAGTCGCTGGCGACATACCGGCTATTCAGTGTGGCGCGCATTCCAGTGCGCAACCGCGTGTAACACAGCGTGTCCTGACCGATGCCGTGCGACATCAATCCGCGACCCGGCTGATTACGATGGAATGGTAAGCAGGCCGCCGCCAGCGGCCCGTCTTTTTTAAATACTGAAGGAAGAGCCGCAGCCGCAGGTGGTTTTGGCGTTGGGGTTGGTAACGATGAAACGTGAGCCTTCCAGCCCTTCGGTATAATCCACCGAACCACCAACCAGATATTGCAGGCTCATGGGATCCACCACCAGTGCGACACCCTGTTTCTCAATGGTCATATCGCCATCATTCAGCTTGTCGTCAAAGGTAAAACCATACTGGAAACCGCTGCAGCCGCCACCGGTGATATACACACGCAGCTTCAGGTCCGGGTTATCTTCATCAGCGATCAGGTTTTTCACCTTACTGGCTGCCGCGTCGGTAAACTGCAACGGCAGTGCTGCTACATCATCACTCATCTTTTACTCCGCTAATCGCCCAGGTCAGAAAACGACCTTAATTGCGTTATTATCCGCCAGCCGGTTACGGCAATCAAGCATACTCCTTCGCACTCTGTGCCTCTGGCGCTGCGCATCTTACTGTTTCCTCAATCAGTACGCCGCTTATCCTGAGTATAGCGGCTAAAATTCTGCCAAATAAGTGCAATCGCTTTTCTCGCCTTTCACCCGCTCTGCAAGTTCCCGTAGAATGGCGGAAAATTTTCTCAGAACAGCTGGAGCTGAAACATGAGCAAGTCAGAGAACCTCTTTACCGAAGCGCAGCGCCTGATCCCCGGTGGTGTGAATTCGCCGGTACGAGCCTTTACCGGCGTTGGCGGTGTACCGCTGTTTATTGAGCGTGCGGATGGCGCTTACCTGTACGATGCCGATGGTAAAGCCTATATCGATTATGTCGGCTCCTGGGGCCCGATGGTGCTGGGCCACAATAACGCCGCGATTCGTAACGCGGTGATTGAAGCCGCCGAACGCGGATTAAGTTTTGGTGCGCCGACGGAAATGGAAGTGAAAATGGCGCAGCTGGTGTGTGAACTGATGCCGGGCATGGATATGGTGCGGATGGTGAATTCCGGTACCGAAGCCACCATGAGCGCCATTCGTCTGGCGCGCGGTTTTACCGGTCGCGACAAAATTATCAAGTTCGAAGGTTGCTATCACGGCCATGCCGATTGCCTGCTGGTGAAAGCCGGTTCGGGCGCGCTGACGCTGGGCCAGCCCAATTCACCGGGCGTACCGGCCGATTTCGCTAAACATACGCTGACCTGTACCTATAACGATCTTGATTCCGTGCGCGCGGCCTTTGAGCAGTATCCGCATGAGGTGGCCTGTATTATCGTCGAGCCGGTGGCGGGCAATATGAACTGCGTGCCGCCACAGCCGGAATTCCTGCCGGGTTTGCGTGCCCTGTGTGACGAATTCGGCGCGCTGCTGATTATTGATGAGGTGATGACCGGATTCCGCGTGGCGCTCGGCGGCGCTCAGGCTTATTACGAGGTGACGCCTGACCTCACCTGCCTCGGCAAAATCATCGGTGGCGGCATGCCGGTGGGCGCATTCGGCGGGCGTCGTGATGTCATGGCGGCGCTGGCGCCGACCGGGCCGGTTTATCAGGCGGGAACGCTTTCCGGCAACCCTATCGCCATGGCTGCCGGTTTTGCCTGTCTGACGCAGATCGCCCAGCCCGGCACGCACGCCACCCTGACAGAGCGCACCACGCAACTGGCAGACGGCCTGCGCGCGGCGGCACAGGCGGAGAATATCCCGCTGGTGGTCAATCACGTCGGCGGCATGTTCGGCCTGTTTTTCACCGATGCCCCACAGGTCACCTGCTATGAAGATGTTACCCGTTGCGATGTCGAGTGCTTTAAGCGCTTCTTCCATCTGATGCTTGAAGAGGGCGTTTATCTGGCGCCTTCGGCGTTTGAAGCGGGCTTTATGTCGCTGGCCCACAGCACGGAAGATATCCAGCGCACCGTAGATGCGGCACGCCGCTGCTTCGCCCGGTTGTAATCAGTCCGGACCGGCGTTCAGCCGGTCCGTTTCTCCCCCGCCCTGCCTTGCTTAACGCGAGCGTCGTAACAGCCAGATAAAGTAAGGTGCACCGATAAAGGTTGCCATCAGCCCTGCCGGGATCTGGTCGGGGAACGCCAGCATACGTCCGCACCAGTCAGCAAACGCCATCAATCCCGCCCCCAGCAGTCCGGAGAGCAACACCTGCGGCAGCGCCCGGCGAAAGCCCAGCATACGCGCCATATGCGGCGCCATCAGACCAATAAAGCTTAACGGGCCGATAGTCAGGGTGGCGGCGGCGGTCAGTGCGGCAGCCAGCAGCAGCAGACAGAGACGCGAGGCGTTCAGCGCCATACCTGCCGAGCGGGCGGTCGCGCTGCCCAGCGGCAGCAGTGTCAGCCAGCGACTGACCAGCGGCGCGCAGGGCACCAGAATCAGCGCACAAATGGCGCTCTGCAACGCCTGCGTCGCGCTGATGTTGTAGGTGGAACCGGAGACCCAGGTCAACAGACCGGCCATTCGCGGATCGCCGCTGGCCATCAGCAGCATCATCAGGGTAACGAAAGCGCTGTTCAGCGCCATACCCGCCAGTAGCATACGTTCCGGCGAAAAGCCGCCGCGACTGGCGACCAGCATAATAATCAACAGGGTCAGCGTCGCACCGAAGCAGCCTGCCGGTAACAGCCAGCCGAGCGCGTCACCGGGGACAAAAAACAGCATCACGACCACGCCGGTTGCTGCGCCGGAACTGATGCCCAACACTTCCGGGCTGGCCATGGGATTGCCGGTCAGGCGCTGTATCACGCAGCCCGCTACGCCCAGCATCAGCCCCACCGCCAGCGCAGCCAGCAGCCGCGGCGCACGCCAGGCGAAGAGTTGCTGCCAGAGATCGCCGCTGGCCCATACCCAGCCGTAAGCATCACGACCAAACGCGAGTGCGCACAGGGAGATGAGCGCCAGCACCAGCAGGCCAGCCAGCGCCCAACGTATCACGTGATGACGTTCGGCAGGCACTCTGTCACCCTGATCGAGCGGCGGCGGTATCGAGCCGGTACGCAGGCGCGGCAACAGCACCAGCAGAACAGGCACGCCAATCAGCGCCGTGGCCGTGCCGGTAGAGAGCTCGCGCCAGTGCGTCGTCAGCCAGAGCACGCACGCATCCGCCAGCCAGAGCAGCAGCGCGCCGATCAGCGGCGCCAGCAACAGCCGGCTACGCAGACGGCGCGCCCCGAGCAGTCTCGCCAGCAAGGGAGCAAACAGGCCGATAAAGCCGATAATGCCCGCCACGCTTACCAGCTGCGCGCTGAGCACTATCGCCAGCAGCAGTCCCGCCAGCCGGGCCAGCGACAACGCCAGCCCGAGGTTTTTCGCCACGCCATCATCCAGCCCCATCAGCGTCAGCGGACGTATCAGCGCCATCGCCAGCAAAAAGGCGATCAGCAGACGCGGCCACAATTGCCGGACGCTTTGCCAGTCGAGCTGGTTAAGTGCGCCGGTGCTCCAGAGAAACATATTCTGCAGCTGGTCGTGATTGAAGATAGCAAAGATCTGGTTCAGCGCGCCGCTGTACAGACTGAGCACCAGCCCGGCCAGAATCAGCGTCACCGGAGAGAGCCGTTTGCCCCAGGAGACGCCAAATACCAGCGCCCCCACCAGCAAGGCGCCGCCCAGCGCCGCAAACTGCTGCGTTGCAGCACCGCCCGGCAGGTTCCATAAGGTCGCGACGGTCAGCCCCAGCTGCGCCCCCGAGGAGACCCCCAGCGTAGTAGGCTCCGCCAGCGGGTTACGCAGCACCTGCTGAAACAGTAACCCCGCCAGCCCCAACCCGGCACCAACCAGTAGCGCCAGCGCCAGCCGTGACAGCAGGCTGTAATGGAATACCACCTGACTGATGTTATCCACATCGGGATGGGTGAATGCCTGACGCCACTGCGCTGGCGGCAGCGCCTGCTGCAAATTGATGGAGGTCAGCAGCAGCGCCAGTAAAAACAGGGCGCTGAGCAGCAGCGCGGGAAAAACAGGACTGCGCTTCATGCCGCCTCCAGTGCGTGTTCCAGGACACGACAAAAACGCAACGCCGAGAGCGTAGCGCCGTAATACCAGACGGCGGGCACAGGCTGAAAGCGCCCGGCGCGCACAAACGGCAGCGCCTGCCACAGAGCGCTGCGGGTTACCTGATCCATAGTGCTGTCGTTGTTATGCGCGAAACAGAGCACATCGGCATCCCGGATTGTTGCCAGCCGTTCCAGTCCGACCACCGCGCTGCCCCAAAAGTTGGTTTCTCCCTGCCAGGCGCTCTCCAGCCCCAGCGTCTCCATGACTTCAAGAAACAGGCTGCCTTTACCGAAAGTGATAGCGTGTCGACTGTCGAGCAGCGTCATTAACAGGATGGGACGTTTCGCCCGGCCCGCCAGCCGCTGGCGCGCCAGCAACAGCCTCGCATCAAGTTGCTGCAGATGCTGTTGCGCCTGCGCTTCACGCCCGATACGCGCGCCCAGCAGATGCAGCGAATGCCGCGCGCTGCTCAGCGGCTTGCCGTTGCCGCTGTTAAGATCAAAGCCCAGCGCCGGCGCAATACGTGTCAGCTTATCAGGACTGGGGCCGTAGCCGTTGGAATGGAGCAGCAGAGAAGGTTGCAGCTGCGCGATCAGTTCGAGATTAGGTTCAGTACGTAGCCCGACATCCACCGTGCTGGCCGGTAACACCGGTTCGCCCACCCAGATACGGTAGTTGTGAATATCCGCCACGCCCAGTGGCGTCACGCCCAGCGCCATCAGCAGCTCGACCGGTAACCATTCCAGCGCGATGATACGTTGATTGTCCGGCAGCGCAGCGCGCAGCGGCAAAGAGGAGAGTAACGGTGATAGCGCCAGTGCTGTCATCAGCCGGCGACGAAGTAGATCTGGCATCTCCCTGCCCTCAGTAAACGAAGCTGACGGGTGCCCCGCCCTGTGGATGCGGCAGGATGCCCATCGGAATCCCGTAAATGCTGGCCAGCACTTCCGCCTGCATAATAGCGTCAGGCCCACCTTCGGCGATCATTTCACCGCCGCGCAGCGCGACCAGGCAATCGCAATAGCGCGCCGCCATGTTGATATCGTGCAGCACAGCAATCACGGTCAGCCCGCGCTCGTGGCTCAGGCGCTGGATCAGCGCCAGCACATCGACCTGATGGGCAATATCCAGCGCCGAGGTCGGTTCATCCAGCAGCAGACAGCGGCTGTTTTGCGCCACCAGCATCGCCAGCCAGGCGCGCTGGCGCTCGCCGCCGGAGAGGCTGTCTACCAGACGCCCGGCAAAGGGCTGCAGATCAACCAGACCAATCGCCTCCTCCACGCGCTCGCGATCTTCCCGCCCGAAGCGCCCCAGCGCACCGTGCCAGGGATAGCGGCCAATCGCCACCAGTTCCCGTACTGTCATCCCCTCCGCCGCGGGCAGTTGCTGCGGCAGGTAGGCAACCTGACGCGCAAAAGCTTTACTGCCCCAGTTTTCTACCGGCTGGCCGTTCAGCAGAACACGGCCGCTGCTGGCGGCGTGATGTCGTCCCAGCATTTTGAGCAGTGTCGATTTGCCGGAGCCGTTATGGCCGATCAGTGCGGTGACTTTGCCGGCGGGGAAAGTATGGGTCAGCGGCTGCAGGAGCGTGCGGCCCGGTACCTGAAAGCTGGCGTTTTCCAGGGTGAAGGTGGTTTCTTCGGCTTGCGGATGCTGCATGGTAATCCCTGTTAACGGGCGCCGCAGCGCCCGGTCAATGTATCAGAAGCGGAATGTCGCGGTTCCGACAATCTGACGTTCTGCGCCCCAGTAGCAGGCGTGTTCACGATAGCAGCTGGCCACATATTCACGATCGAACAGGTTATTGATATTAACGCCTACGGTTGAACCCGGCAGGCCAAAGCGTGCTAAGTCATATTTAACCGCCGCATCAACCAGGGTATAACCCGCAACATCAAAGTTTTGGTCCTGATTACTACCATTCGAATCAATATGACGATACAGCCCCTTACTTTCCCCCATGTAGCGCACGCCAGCCCCTAAAGTCAGTCCAGAAAGAGCCGTTTCATGGAAGGTGTAATCGCCCCAGAGCGAAGCCATATGTTTTGGTACCTGCACCGGTGTTCTACCCCTCAGGAAGTTATCTGTGGTGTATTCTGCATCGGTATAACTGTAGGCCGCCGTCAGGTTAATATTGGCGTTCAGGGCGGTTTTCGCTTCGAACTCAAACCCACGAGACCGTATCTCGCCGCCCTGTACGTTAAATAATGGTGCGGTTGGATCACCTGTCAGATTGTTAGTTTTGGTCAGCTGATATACTGACCCGGTAATCACCAGCGGTCGATCCTTCGGTACATATTTCACTCCGGCTTCATACTGTTTAGCGCGTGAGGGCTGAAAAGTTTCACCGCCAATAGTTGTACCAGTGTTAGGAATAAAAGATTCGCTATAGCTGAAATAAGGCGCAATACCATTATCAAATACGTAATTTAACCCGCCACGCCAGGTAAAATCCTGATCGTGCGTTTTATTTCCGCTCCCGGCTTCGCGATCGAATGCCGACATGGTCAAATAGTCGTAGCGTCCGCCCAGTGTTAATACCCAGCGATCCCATTCAATCTGATCCTGAGCGTACAGGCCGGTTTGTTCCTGCTTGTTGAGATAACGATAGGGTGAATAAAGCAGCGTTGGCGTATCGTTGCCATATTGAGGATTGATGGCATTTAACGGAGCCGCTGCGCCAAAAATCGCATCGATATCATTACGGGTACGCTGATAGTCCACGCCCATCAACAACGTGTGATCTACCGCTCCGGTCGCAAACTGTGCCTGCACCTGGTTATCAACCGAGAACTGCTGCAGTTTTTCTTCAGAATGGGCATAGCCACGATTAATCAAGGTGCTGTTGACTGGTGAAATGCCATCACCATAAATACTGCGATAATCGGTGCGCAGGTCGGCATAGCGCAGGTTCTGACGCACCGTCCAGGTGTCGTTAAAGCTGTGCTCGAAGTTGTAGCCCACCATTTTGGTGTTGCGCGAAATTTTGTTGCTGTCTTCACCTTCGTCGAAGTTGGTCGGCAGCTTATACTGCTGGCCGTCAGCCCCGATGATCGGCACGACCGTGCCCTGACGCGGCAACCAGCCGTAGTAGCCGGTTTCCGGCTCGTTCTGGAAATAAGTCAGCAGATCGAAACGCGTATTTTCATCCGGCTGCCAGCGGAACGAGGGCGCGAGAGTATAACGCTTCGCTTTATTCATCTTCTGCTGCGCATCCTGATCGCGCGCCAGCCCGGTAAGACGGTAGCTGTAAACGCCGTTGTCATCCAGCGCCCCGCCAAAGTCGAAGCCGGTGGAGAACAGGTTGTCGCTGCCCATCTCAAACCGCACTTCACGCAGGGTTTCCTGCACCGGGCGCTTGCTGACCAGCGAGACCACGCCGCCAGGGTTGCTCTTGCCATACAGGACCGACGCTGGCCCGCGCAGCAGTTCGGCGCGCTCCAGGAAATAAGGATCGATGGCGAATTCGGAGTAGTTATCTGCCTGCAGCTTCAGTCCATCCAGATACTGGTTGGTGTTGGTTTCACTGAAGCCGCGAATAGCCAGCGCATCAATCACCTGCGAGCTGCCGCGGTTACCGGCAAAGACCCCGGCGGAATAACCGAATGCTTCTTTTACGCTGGTAACGTTATGGGTTTCCATCTCTTCACGTGTCACCACCGATACTGACTGCGGCGTCTTCTCAATCGGCGTGTCGGTTTTCGTTCCGGTGGCACTCTTTTTGGCGGCAATGGTCGCTGCCGGTCCCCAGGCGCTCTCCTGCTCAACGCCGGTGGCGCTGTCTGCGGATACTACCAGGGTATCTTCAGCCAGGGCACTGGCACTCATGCTACTCAGCGCCAGAGCGATCATCAGCGACAGCGGACGTGGGGCGGTCAGGCTTCGGGTATAACAAAAAGAGGTAGCTCGGGCATTCATAATGGGTTCTCTAAAAGTAAAGGACTCGGGCAGAGAATGGAAACGAGAATCGTTATTATCACGGTCGGATAATATGCGAAACGAAGTAAGATCTGCAAGGCTTAATCCCTTGCGCAGTGGGGTTTGCCGCTGAGTTAAGCAGTTTATTGATATCGATCAGAAGTAACGGACTCAGGCGCCTTTATCTTCTTGCCGCTAAACGCATGAATGATGGAAGCCAGGCCTGAATAGCGAAGAAGCAGAGTAACCGGACAAGCGGTGAAGAGCAGCGATAAAAACAGGGGGGAATGACAATCCTTGTCATAGCGTTCATTCATCCAACCTGTACTAAAGTACAGGTGGCAGGATAATACGCTGTTCGCACCGCCATGGCAATAACCTGATTACCATAAAAGCGTCAAAAAGGGCACCGGAGTGCCCTTTTGTCTGCTGCGTGCGGCTTATTTGCTGCCAAACATATCTTTAATCCAGCCCGCAACCCCATCGCTCTCCTGCTGTTGAGGCGCTTGTTGTTGCTGCTGTTGCTGCTGTTGCTGTTGCTGCAACTCCTGCTGCTGTTGCTGCATCTGCTGCTGCTGAATCTGCTGTTGCTGACAAAGGGCGTCAGGATCCAGCGTCCAGACCGGCAGAGAACGCCAGGTGCTACTGCCGCTGCCACAGACAAAGCTGCCTGCCGAGTCGACGTTCATCAACGACACATCTTCCGGCGGCGTCAGTACCAGCGGCATCGGTGCCTGATTGTCAAGATAACGGCGATAGAGCTGCATCGCCCCACTGGAACCATAGAGCTTCGATGGCTGGTTGTTATCACGCCCGACCCAGGTAATCGCCACCTCCTTGCCATCGATACCGGCAAACCAGCTGTCGATCAAATCATTTGTTGTTCCGGTTTTACCCGCCAGATGCGCGCCCGGATATCGCGCTCCCAACGCTCTGGCGGTGCCGCGCGCGGCGACCTGCTGCATAGTGTAGAGCGTCAGATAGGCTGCCTGCGCCGGTTCAACGCGCTGCGCCTGTGGGAAGCTCTGATAGAGCACCGTGCCATCTTCCGCGATCACTGAACGCACCGCAGACAGCGGCGCCCGGTTGCCGCCACTGGCGATCGACTGGAACGCCTGCGCCACTTCAACCGGAGTCAGGTTCAGCGCCCCCAGCAGCATTGCAGGCACCGGATGCAGCTGCTCTTTCGGCACGCCCAGTTTGCTCCAGGTCTCAATCACGCTATCCAGCCCCAACGTCATACCAAGGTTGACCGTTGGCACGTTCATGGAGTTAGTCAGCGCATCCACCAGCATCACTTTACCGCTGAAACGCCGGTCGTCATTCCTGGGTTTCCAGATGGTGCCGTTCGGCTGTTTCAGCGCAATCGGCTCATCGGCAATCCAGCTGTTCAGGCGATAGGTATTTGGCTCTCCCAGCGCCGTCAGATAGGTGACGGGTTTTGCCAGTGAACCGATAGAGCGGCGCGCCTGTAGTGCACGGTTATAACCGGCAAATTGCGGATCGGAACCGCCCACCATCGCGCGCACCTCACCGCTGAAGCGGTCAACCACCACCATGGCGGTTTCCAGATCTTTCAGGCCGCGCTGTTTTTTCAGCGCCGGAATGCCCTCTTCCACCGCCTTCTCCGCTGCATCCTGCGATACCGGATCCAGCGTGGTGAAGATCTTCACGCCAGAGAGATCTTTGGTCTTGTCGCCCAGCTGCGCCTGCAGTTCGTTACGCACCATCTGCATAAAGGCCGGCTGCGGCGTAATCACGCCGCCTTTCGGCTGGACGCCCAGCGGGCGCGCCGACAGCATGTCGTACAGCTCCTGATCAATCACCTTCTGCTGTTGCAGCAGGCGCAGCACCAGGTTACGACGCTCCAGCGCCAGTTTGGGATTACGCCACGGGTTATAGAGCGAGGCTCCTTTGACCATACCGACCAGCATCGCCTGCTGATCGAGGCTCAGCTCATCCACCGGGCGACCAAAGTAATAGAGACTGGCGAGCGGGAAGCCACGAATCTGATCGCCCCCCGCCTGGCCGAGATAGACTTCGTTCAGGTAGAGCTCAAGGATACGGTCTTTGCTGTAGCGCGCATCCATAATCACCGCCATATAGGCTTCACGCGCTTTACGCCACAGCGAACGCTCATTGGTGAGAAACAGGTTTTTCACCAGCTGCTGCGTCAGGGTACTGCCGCCCTGCACGGCGCGACCGGCGGTGATGTTCGCCAGGAACGCGCGGCCAATGGAGTAGAAGCTGATGCCGTCATGCTCATAGAAATGGCGATCTTCCGTGGCGAGCAAGGTATCTACCAGCAAGTCCGGAAAGCCCGCACGCGGCACAAACAGACGCTGTTCACCGTTGGGCGACTGCAACATGGTGATCAGGCGCGGATCGAGGCGAAAAAAGCCAAAATCACGCCCCGTCTCCATGTTTTTGATCTCGCTCAGCGTGTCGTTGCTGAAGCTCATGCGTGCATGAATCTGCCCTTCTTTACTGTCCGGGAAATCAAAGGGACGACGCAGCAACTCTATAGTGTTGCCCTGCACGCTGAACTCCCCGGGACGCGTAATGCGCGACACTTCGCGATACTGCGTGCCTTCCAGCAGCGCCACCATCTCTTTTTTGCTGTAAGCCATACCCGGCTCAAGGCTGACCATACGGCCATAAACCGCGGCAGGCAGTTGCCAGACTTTGCCGTCGATACGGCTGCGGATCTCGGAGTCCAGGTAGACGCCCCAGGCAGCCATCACAACGACAATAATCAGGAAGAGTTTGATCAACCATCCTAACCAGCGACGTTTTCCGCGTGCTGGACCCCGTCCTTTTCCTTTACGTGGCACCGGTTTGCTTTCCTCATAGTCATCATCAAAATCATCCTGATCGATATCATCATGGACATCCCTGTTGCGCCCCCGACGCACCGCATTGCGCGGCGGTTTGGGCTGTTTTCCCTTGCGCCCGATAGGCTCGCGATCGTTCCCAGACATTGGTTTCATTCTCCAGGCATAGCTACGACAAGGCCGTTACTCTATACGCTTTCCAGTTTTCCGCATGGCAGAACCCTCTGAAAGCGATCCCCCTTGCTGAACCCGGCACTGGCGCGCTTTTTGTGCGCCTGATGCGTCAGGCCAGGGGGTCACACCAGTGTAATCCAGTCACTGATAACGTCACGATTTACACGCATCACCTTGTCATCAAGGCTGACAGAGTACCATTAAACCCTGAGCGCCTTAACCCCCGGTCAGCGCACGTCACGGCGGCAAAAAGGCAATTCATTTTTTCAGTCAACAGATTAAAAACGTGCAGCACCTGATTTATCACCCGATGTTCCTCTGGCTGGCTGCCTTCTGAGCCTGATAACCTGCTGCGCCCTCCTGCCGCACCTGTGATATTTGCGTTGTGTTGATGTGAAAAATACCTTTAATGGCGATCTGTTTATTTACATAACCACAAAAAAACCACTAAAGAATTAATAACGTTAACCGAAAATCTAACTGGTCGCAGGCAAGCGGCAAAAGATTTAAATAGCTGTGGCGGCAAGCACACTGCAGAAAAATGTTGCCCTTGGGCAGCAACGGATACGCGTAATCACGGGGATGGCCGCCTCCCTTCTGGCATTTCTGTCATTTTTGCTACACCAGAGTAAGGACATTTGGATGCTTAAGACGACACAATCCCGTTTCACTGCGACCCTTGTCGCGTTCTTTATTATTTTGATGCTGGTGACCATTCTGGTCATCAAACAGTTTGTGGCACCGCAGATCAGCCAGAATGAAAGCCGTCTGGTGCGCTATGAAGTAGACAGATTTGCCGGGCGCATTGTCGAGCAGATGAATCGCGTAGAGGCACAACAGCGAGCGATTACCGAGGCCGCAGTGGTTATGGACAGCGCGGCTATCGACGTTGTGCTGCCTGCGCTGGTGAATCAGTATCAGGACAGCAACGTGACCGGCGGCGGCATCTGGCCGCTCCCCTACCGACGCGATCCGGCAAAAGAGAAGGACAGCTCCTTCTTTGCACGTAACGCCAACAATCAGCTGGAGGCGAACGATTACTGGAACGCCCCTGAGGTAGATAAATACTGGGAACAGTCGTGGTTTAAGGATGGTTTCACCGGCGATAAAGGCCAGTGCGTCTGGGCAAAAGCCTATCAGGATGACGCCACGCCACAGCCGGTCACCACCTGTGCGATGGGTATTTACCGCGAAGGTGAAGCCTGGGGCGTAGCGACCATCGACGTTACCCTCGGTTTCTTTAATCAGCTGGCGAAACAGATGGGTGAGGCGATCCATGGCCGCGTGCTGATTGTTGAAGCCGATGGCACCGTGGTGGGCAATGCCGCCCTGCTGGCAGGTAAGCCGAAGCTGGAAAACGTTTCTGATACCGGACTGCCGATGGCCGCTGCGCTGAAAAGCCTGCTGACCCAGGCCGGGAAAGAGCCGACCCAGACGACATTCGAGACGGAGGATGGCGAACACACGCTGTTTATCCAGGCGATTGCCGGCAGCCCCTGGTATCTCGCCAGCGATGTGCCCACCAGCCTGCTGGAAGCGCAGACCAACAGTATGCTGAAGCGCCTGGGCCTGGTGCAGATCCCGCTGGCGCTGCTGCTGCTGCTGGTCCTGCTCGGTTTTGTCCGCGCCATGATGAATCGTCTGCACCTGCTGCACAGCAATATCGAAGCACTGTCGAGTGGCGGCGCCGACTTAACCCAGCGCTTGCCGGAGAGCAACAGCCCGGAATTCAACGCCGTGGCGCAGAGCTTCAACCGGTTTATCGGTTATCTGCAAGATTTGATGCGCCAGGTGGGCGACAGCGCGCTGGCGATCACCGCCGCCTCGCGTGAAATCGCCAGGGGCAACGCCGATCTCTCGGCACGTACCGAAAATCAGGCCAGTTCCATCGTGGAAACGGCGGCCTCTATGGAGGAGCTGACGGGCACGGTACGTCAGAACGCGGACAACGCCACCCATGCCAGCCAGCTGGCCAATGGCGCCTCGCAGGTCGCCGCGCGCGGTACGCAAGTGGTGCGTCAGGTGGTGAGTACCATGGGCGAAATTCATCACTCTTCGCGTAAGGTGGTGGATATCATCAGCGTGATCGACAGTATCGCCTTCCAGACCAATATTCTGGCGCTGAACGCGGCGGTTGAAGCGGCACGCGCCGGTGAACAGGGACGCGGCTTCGCAGTCGTCGCAGCAGAAGTAAGAAACCTGGCGCAGCGTTCCGCCAACTCAGCGCGGGAAATCAAAAAACTGATTGAAGAGTCGGTGGCGAACATCGATACCGGCAGCCAGCTGGTGGAACAGGCCGGGGAAACTATGGATGAGCTGGCGAAAGGGGTCAGCAGCGTGACTACCCTCATTGGTGAAATTATGTCCGCCAGCCATGAGCAGAGCATGGGCATCGGGCAGGTGAATGTGGCGATCACCCAGCTGGATGGCAACACCCAGCAGAACGCGGCGCTGGTTGAGCAGGTATCGGCAGCCGCCAGCGCCATGCAGGAGCAGAGCACTCAGCTGGAGCAGGTGGTGCAAAGCTTCAGACTGTAACGGCGCGCAAGAACGCGCGACAGATGAACCGGGCAACTGCCCGGTTTTTTTGCTGCCAGGGGCGATGCCGCCACCCACCGGGCACTGCTTATTTTTTGGTCGGCGGGGCGACGGACGGATCATCCGGCCAGGCGTGTTTCGGATAACGCCCTTTCATCTCCTTTTTAACCTCCGGATAAGCGCCGCGCCAGAAGGCAGCCAGATCGCGGGTGATCTGTAGCGGTCGCCGCGCGGGCGACAGCAACTCCAGCACCAGCGGTATACGCCCCTCCATCACTGCCGGACTGGTGGCTTCGCCAAACATCTCCTGAATGCGCACCGCCAGCGCCGGTGGCTTTCCGTCATCGTAGCGAATCGGCACCCGGCTTCCGCCTGGCACCCGGTAATGGGTGGGCAGCACCCTATCCAGACGCTGACGTTGCGGCCAGGTGAGCAGATGCATTAATGCGCTGACCAGACTGATGTTCTGTAACCCTTTCAGATCGCGCACCGCACTCATTTCCGGCAGCAGCCACTGCTCCAGCGTTTCCAGCAGCGTAGCGTCATCCACGGCGGGCCAGCTCTCGTCCGGCAGCCACTGCGCAGCGCACTGCAGCCGCAGCCGCAATTGTCGGGCTTCCGGCGACCAGTTAAGCACCTGCAGGCCACGCGTGCGGATCCAGCGCAGCATGGCGGCGTGCAGCGCTTCCGGCTGCGGTTTCGCCAGCGGCTGCGCCTTCAGCACCAGCACGCCAATCTGTTCGCGCCGCCAGGCGCGCAGGGTGCCCTTCTCTTCATCCCATTCAACCTCGGTACGCGTTTCGATCAGCTGGGGTGCCTGCTGTTGCAATACCCCGATATCCACCGGCAGCGCCAGCAGGATGCGGGCGTCCGGCGCGCTGCTGCCCTGCAGCAACAGCGGGGCGATCAGCCATTCGTAGCGCGTCAGCCCCTCCTGCTCATCCAGTATGGCACCGCTGCCGTTCGCCAGCTGATAACGACCGCCGGTGCCACGGCGTCGCGCCAGCCGGTCACTGAAGGCGGCCGCCAGCAGCGACGTGAGATGATCAATATCAACCTTCCCCGTACGCACCCGTAACCGTTGTTGCCACTGCTGCGCCCGTCGCAACCATTGCGGCTGCGGACGCAACAGCGCATCGCGCAAATCGGGGCTGCCGGAGCGCGGCGGATCTTCCAGAATCGCCACCAGCAGCGCGGCACTGGCTACTCTGTCCGGCGTATCGCCTGCGGCACACAGCAGCGCCGTCAGACGCGGATCGCTGCCCAGTTGCGCCATCTGCCGACCTTTGGCCGTCAGCCTGCCGCTTTCCTCCAGCGCCCCGAGCTGGGTTAACAGACGTTGGGCCGCACTCAGGTTCGCAGCAGGCGGCAGATCGAGCCAGCAAAGCTGCTCCGGCTGCTGACATCCCCACTGCAGCAAATCCAGCCAGAGGCCGGTAAGGTCGCTGTGCAAAATCTCCGCGTCACTTTGTGCTGCTGCGCGTTCAGCCTGCTCCTGACTTACCAGATGGAGGCAGAGACCGGGCGCCAGCCGCCCGGCTCGCCCGGCTCGCTGCGTCATTGAGGCCTGGCTGATACGCTGGGTTTGCAGGCGCGTCACGCCGGTGCGGGCGTCAAAGCGGGCGGCGCGCTCCAGCGCGCTGTCTACCACCAGCCGGATGCCTTCGATGGTGAGACTGGTTTCGGCGATATTGGTCGCCAGCACCACTTTGCGTCGTCCGGGTGGCGCAGGCAGGATCGCCCGACGCTGTGCCGCCAGCGGCAGCGCACCATACAAAGGCGCGAGGTCCACATCGTCATTGATGCGGGATTCCAGCTCGCGCTTTACGCGCTCGATTTCATTTACGCCCGGCAGGAACACCAGTATCGAACCGCTTTCACTACGCAGCAGCTGCGCGACCTCACGTGCCACCGCCTCCTCAAAACGGAATGTGTTGCTGAGGGCGGCGTAGCGCCGCTCCACTGGATAACTACGCCCTTCAGAGACGATTAGCGGCGCATCAGGCAACAGCGCCGTGAGACGGCTATTATCCAGGGTGGCGGACATGATGAGAATTTTTAGATCCTCACGTAGCCCTTGCTGTACGTCGAGCAGCAGCGCCAGAGCCAGATCCGCCTGCAGGCTACGCTCATGGAATTCATCAAGGATCACCAGCGACACGCCGTCCAGCAGCGGATCCTGTTGCAGCATGCGCGTGAGGATACCCTCGGTCACTACCTCCAGCCGTGTTTCTGGCCCGATGCAGCTTTCCGCCCGCATCCGGTAGCCCACCGTACCGCCCGGCTGTTGGTTCAATTGCTCCGCCAGCCGCTGAGCCACATTGCGCGCGGCCAGCCGCCGCGGCTCCAGCATAATAATCCGGCCGGACAAGCCCGCCTGTTGCAGCAGCTGCAACGGCAGCCAGGTGGACTTGCCTGCGCCAGTGGGGGCCGCCAGCATCACCTGCGGCGAGGAGGCCAGTGCGGCCAGCAGCGCTGGCAGCGTCGCGCTTACCGGTAAATCACTCACATCAAACTCCACATGCGCCTGTGTTAAGATGGCGCGATTGTAGCATTCATCCGCCTGCATTACCGGAGAGAGCCATGAAGACACAACGCCTGTTCTTTGGTCTCAGCCTGCCCGAAAGCCTGCAGCAGCAGCTGGTACGCTGGCGCGCTGAGGTTTTCCCTGCGGAAGCTGGCAGACCGATTGCGGCAGCCAATTTGCATATGACCCTCGCCTTCCTCGGCGAGGTGAGTGAAGAAAAGGCGCTGATTTTGCAACAGCTTGCGGGACGCATCCAGCAGGAGGGCTTTACGCTGGATCTGGATGATGCCGGTTTCTGGCCGCGTCCCGGCGTGGTATGGCTGGGTTGCCGCCGTCCGCCGCGCGCGCTGCTGCAGCTGGCCAACCTGCTACGCGCGCAGGCCGCCCGCCAGGGCTGTCATCAGACCCCGCAGCCGTTTCATCCCCATATCACGTTGCTGCGTTACGCGCCGCGCAACGTGGCGTTGCCGCCGCGTGACTTTCACTGGCAGTGTCAGGTGGATCACTTTTCGCTGTTTGCATCAGTGCCTGATCAGGGTCGCCCGAGCTATCGCCAGCTGGCCAGCTGGCCGCTGAGCGTGAATAAGGAAGCATGATGGAGTTTTCCCCGCCGCTGCGTGCTGCGCGCCTGATTAAACGTTACAAACGCTTTCTCGCTGATGTGGTCACCCCTGACGGCGATATCCTGACCCTGCACTGCGCCAATACCGGGGCGATGACCGGCTGCGCCACGCCGGGCGATACCGTCTGGTACTCCACCTCCGCCAGCGCAACACGCAAATATCCGCACAGCTGGGAGCTGACGGAGACGCAGGCGGATCACTGGATCTGTGTCAACACCTTACGTGCTAACCAGCTCGTGCGCGAGGCGCTGGAGAAAGAAGCGCTGCCGGAGTTGTCCGCTTATACCCACTGCCAGGCGGAGGTAAAGTACGGCACGGAAAATAGCCGAATTGATTTTTTGCTTCAGGCGCAGGGCAGACGCAACTGCTATATTGAAGTGAAATCCGTGACGCTTTTACAACAGGGTAAAGGCTATTTTCCGGATGCGGTTACTGCCCGCGGTCAGAAGCATCTGCGCGAATTACGTAACCTCGTGACAGAAGGACACCGGGCAGTGTTGTTGTTTACCGTTCTGCACTCGGGGATTGAGGACGTTTCCCCCGCGCGTCATATTGACGCCCGTTACGCAGAGCTACTGGTCCAGGCGCAACAGAACGGCGTGGAAGTACTGGCTTATCAGGCGGAGCTCTCACCGAAGGGTATGTTTCTGAAAAAGCCGCTTATGGTGAGCAGGTAATATTTTTTGCAATTTATTGTGTTATGAATGTTCTGCTGATGTGCCAAATACGCTGTTCCTCACAGGCTTGTCAAGGTGCGATGATCAATAATTGCCAACCCTGACTGCTTCTGTTATTTATAGCGGCCTGTTTTTATCCCCGTTGGGGATCGATAGTGCGTGTTATCCAGGAGAAACAACATGCAAGAAGGGCAAAACCGTAAAACATCGTCCCTGAGTATTCTCGCCATCGCTGGGGTGGAGCCTTACCAGGAGAAACCGGGCGAAGAGTATATGAATGAAGCCCAGCTGAACCACTTCAGAAAAATTCTGGAGGCCTGGCGCAATCAGCTCAGGGATGAAGTCGATCGTACCGTCTCACATATGCAGGATGAAGCCGCCAACTTCCCGGATCCGGTGGATCGTGCCGCTCAGGAAGAGGAGTTCAGTCTTGAACTGCGTAACCGTGATCGCGAGCGCAAGTTGATCAAGAAGATCGAAAAGACGTTGAAGAAAGTGGAAGATGACGATTTTGGCTACTGCGAATCTTGCGGTGTTGAAATTGGCATCCGCCGTCTGGAAGCGCGTCCGACCGCCGATCTCTGCATTGACTGCAAAACGCTGGCGGAAATCCGCGAGAAACAGATGGCTGGCTGATGTTAACTGCCTGCCTGTCACCGCACCGCAGGGAAAAACACTTTTTTCCCGCTGTGCGGTGAATCCTGTAAAAATGTCAAACTCTACCTGCATCGGGCGTTTCGCCCCTTCTCCTTCCGGGGAACTTCATTTTGGCTCGCTGATTGCTGCTCTGGGCAGTTATCTCAGCGCGCGTGCGCAGCACGGCCAGTGGCTGGTGCGTATTGAAGATATCGATCCGCCACGGGAAATGCCCGGCGCCGCCAGCGCCATTCTCCGCCAGCTGGAACATTATGGCCTGCACTGGGATGGCGAGGTGCTGTGGCAATCTACGCGCCATGCAGCTTACCGTGAGGCGCTGGCCTGGCTGCAGCAGCATCGTCAGAGCTACTTCTGCACCTGTACGCGCAGCCGGATTCAGCAAACTGGCGGATTTTATGACGGCCACTGTCGCGATCTGCACCGTGGCCCGCAACAGGCCGCGCTGCGTTTGCGTCAGCATGCACCGGTGTATCAGTTTCAGGATCGTCTGCGCGGCATCCTGGTGGCGCAGCGTCAACTGGCGGAAGAGGATTTTATTATCCATCGCCGCGACGGTCTCTTTGCTTATAACCTGGCGGTGGTGGTGGATGATCATTTCCAGGGCGTGACCGAGATCGTGCGTGGCGCCGATCTGATTGAGCCTACGGTGCGCCAGATTGCCCTTTATCAGCAGTTTGGCTGGCCGGTGCCCGCCTATCTGCACCTGCCGCTGGCGTTAGATCAGCAAGGGAATAAACTATCGAAACAGAATCATGCCCCCGCCCTGCCCGCTGGCGATGCCCGTCCGGTGCTGGTGCAGGCGCTGCGTTTCCTGGGACAGCCAGTAGCCGAGGGCTGGCGCGACGAGCCGCTGGAAACATTATTGCAGCGTGCCGTAACAACCTGGGACAGTAGTCTTATCCCGCAAGAAAGCGCCCTGAAAGGGGATGAAGCGACAACGGCATTCTCAAATGGTTCGCAACAGGCTATGATTAGCCGCTGATTTTAACACCACATACTTACGTCACTGTCGAGGTGTCCTATTTTTACCCGAGTTGCTAATTTTTGCCGGAAAGTTCTTAAGCGAGATGAAGAGGTGCCAGCAGAGGTTGAACCTGAGCGTCATATGACCGTCATTCCTCGTGACAGCCATAATATCTCGCGCAAAGACATCAGCGAAAATGCCCTCAAAGTGCTCTATCGCCTGAACAAAGCGGGCTATGAAGCCTATCTGGTCGGCGGCGGCGTGCGCGATCTGCTGCTGGGGAAAAAACCGAAAGATTTTGATGTGACCACCAATGCCACCCCCGAGCAGATGCGTAAGCTGTTTCGCAACTGTCGTCTGGTGGGTCGTCGCTTTCGTCTGGCACACGTGATGTTTGGGCCGGAAGTGATCGAGGTTGCCACATTCCGCGGCCATCATCAGAGCACGGAAGCGGAAGACGATCGTAACAGTTCCCAGCGTGGTCAGAATGGCATGCTGCTGCGGGATAATATCTTCGGCACGATTGAAGATGATGCCCAGCGCCGCGATCTCACCATCAACAGCCTCTACTACAATGTGGCGGATTTTACCGTACGCGATTACGTGGGCGGGCTGCAGGATCTGCAACAGGGCATTATTCGTCTGATCGGCGATCCGGAAACGCGCTACCGTGAAGACCCGGTGCGTATGCTGCGCGTGGTGCGCTTTGCTGCACGTCTGGAGATGCGTATTGCGCCGGAAACCGCCGAACCGATACCGCGCCTGGCCACGCTGCTGAACGATATTCCTCCGGCACGCCTGTTTGAAGAATCGCTGAAGCTGCTGCAGACCGGCTACGGCTACAGCACCTATCTCAAGCTGCGCGAATATCAGCTGTTCCAGCCGCTGTTCCCGACTATCACGCGCTATTTCACCGAAGAGGGTGACAGCCCGATGGAGCGCATGCTCCTTCAGGTGCTGAAGAATACCGACAATCGTATCCACAACGATATGCGCGTCAATCCGGCCTTCCTGTTTGCCGCCATGTTATGGTATCCGCAGATAGAAACGGCGCAACAGATTGCCCAGGAGAGCGGCCTGACCTGGTATGATGCCTTTGCTCTGGCGATGAATGACACGCTGGATGAAGCCTGCCGCGCGCTGGCGATTCCGAAACGCATCACCACGCTGATTCGCGATATCTGGCAGCTGCAGTTACGCATGTCACGCCGCCATGGCAAACGCGCCTGGAAGCTGATGGAGCATCCCAAATTCCGTGCCGCTTACGATCTGCTGGCGCTACGCGCTGAAGTGGAGAATAACGCGGAGTTGCTGCGCCTCAGCCACTGGTGGGGAGAATTCCAGACTGCCACGCCGCCGCAGCAGAAAAATATGCTGAACACCCTGGGCGACGATCCGGCTCCGCGTCGCAAAACCCGTCGTCCCCGTCGCCGTCCGGCCGGTCCGCGCCGCGACAATAACGCCGCATCATGACCCCGGTCTGGCTCGCTCTGGGCAGCAATCTTGCGCATCCTCTGCAACAGGTGGAGGAGGCGCTGGCTGCCCTTGATCAGATCCCGCAGACGCAGCGTGTCGCGACCTCCTCTTTTTATCGCACGCCGCCCTACGGGCCGCCCGATCAGCCCGACTATCTGAATGCAGTTGTGGCGCTGCACACCGATCTTGCGCCGGAACAACTGCTCGATCATACCCAGCGCATTGAACTGGCTCATGGCCGCGTGCGTAAGGCCGAGCGCTGGGGACCCCGTACCCTGGATCTCGACATTTTGCTGTTCGGCGACGCGGTGATAAATACGCCGCGTCTGACTATCCCGCATTACGATATGCACAATCGTGCCTTTATGCTGGTGCCGCTGCAGGAGATCGCCCCGGATCTGATTCTGCCGGACGGTCGCCCGCTGACGGCGCTGCTGGCGAACCTGGACTGCAGTCAAATCCAGCCCTGGACACGCTGAAACTGCCTCTCCTTTTCTCTCATTCCGCTGGCGCGCAGGATCCAGTAAACTTGGCTCATCAAAAATAGCTGACAAGAGATTGCGATGAAGCCAACTACGCTCTCCCATCTGCGACAGTGGAAACTGGACGGACGTAAGTTCGCCACCCTGACCGCCTACGATTTTAGCTTCGCCCGACTTTTCGCCGACGAAGGGATTCAGGTGATGCTGGTGGGCGACTCTCTGGGCATGACGGTGCAGGGGCACGACTCCACGCTGCCGGTCACCGTCGCGGATATCGCCTATCACACCGCCGCCGTGCGTCGCGGCGCCCCTCAGGCGCTGTTACTGGCCGATATGCCGTTTATGAGTTACGCCACGCCCGCACAAACCTTTGACAGCGCGGCGCAGCTGATGCGCGCCGGTGCCAATATGGTGAAGCTGGAGGGCGGTGACTGGCTGTGTGAAAGCGTGAAAATGTTGACGGAACGCGCGGTCCCGGTCTGTGGCCATCTCGGTCTCACGCCGCAGTCGGTAAACATCTTTGGCGGCTACAAAGTTCAGGGACGTGATGAAGAGGCTGCCGAACGTCTGCTGACCGACGCGCTGGCGCTGGAAGCGGCTGGCGCGCAGCTGATGGTGCTGGAGTGCGTGCCGGTGAGCCTGGCGCAGCGGATTACCACCGCCCTGAGCATTCCGGTAATCGGTATTGGCGCAGGCAATGTGACCGATGGTCAGATTCTGGTGATGCACGACGCCTTTGGCATTACCGGCGGCCATATCCCGAAATTTGCCAAAAACTTTCTGGCCGAAACCGGTGATATTCGTGCCGCCGTACGCCACTATATTGCCGACGTTGAAGCGGGTAACTACCCCGCCGCTGAACACAGTTTCCAGTAAATCAGGAGAATTACAGTGCTGATCATTGAAACGCCACCCATGCTGCGTCGTGAGGTACGTCGCTGGCGTCGCGAAGGCAAACGTATTGCGCTGGTTCCTACCATGGGCAATCTGCATGACGGCCATCTGACGCTGGTGGATGAAGCGCGTGCGCGGGCCGATATTGTCGTGGTTTCTGTTTTTGTTAATCCTATGCAGTTTGACCGCGCCGACGACCTGGCGCGCTACCCGCGTACGCTTCAGGAAGATTGCGAAAAGCTGAACCGCCACGGCGTTGATGTGGTGTTTGCCCCGGCAGCGGCCGAGGTCTATCCCACCGGGCTGGAAAACCAGACCTTTGTGGAAGTCCCGGTGCTCTCCTCGCTGCTGGAAGGGGCGAGCCGTCCCGGCCATTTCCGTGGCGTGGCGACCATCGTCAGCAAGCTGTTTAATCTGGTGCAGCCCGATCTCGCCTGCTTTGGGGAGAAGGATTTCCAGCAGTTAGCCATTATCCGCAAAATGGTGGCGGATATGGGCTATGACATCGAGATTATCGGCGTCCCGACGGTGCGCGCCCAGGATGGCCTGGCGCTCAGCTCGCGTAATGGCTACCTGAACGCTGACGAGCGCAAGCTGGCTTCCGGCCTGAGCGAAGTGATGCGCAGCATGGCGGCGCGCCTGGAGAACGGCGAGCGCCACATTGAAGAGATTATTGAAGCGGGCGAAGCGAGCCTGCACGAAAAAGGCTTTCAGCCGGATGGCCTGGCGATTTGCGATGCCGAAACGCTACAGCCGCTCACCGTGGAGAGTCGACGGGCGGTGATCCTGATGGCTGCCTGGCTGGGGAAAGCGCGCCTGATTGATAATCAGCAAGTGGATTTGACCCAGTAACCTGTGGATACTGTGGATCGTTTTTTCAGCAGCAGAACAAGGCGATAACTTTATGATACGCACCATGTTGCAAGGCAAACTGCATCGCGTCAAAGTGACCCAGGCGGATTTGCACTATGAAGGTTCCTGCGCCATTGATCAGGACTTTCTTGATGCCGCCGGTATTCTGGAATATGAGGCCATCGATATCTATAACGTGACCAACGGCCAGCGTTTCTCCACCTATGCCATTGCCGCCGAACGGGGCTCGAAAATCATCTCGGTGAATGGCGCGGCTGCCCGCCTCGCCTGTGTCGCCGATATCCTGATTATCTGCTCTTACGTGCAGATGGAAGAGGAAAAAGCGCGCCTGTGGCAACCGCGAGTCGCCTATTTTGAAGGCGAAAATGAGATAAAGCGCCTGGCTAAAGCCGTGCCGGTCCAGGTCGCCTGAAGATCCTTTTTCTGCGCCGGGACGGGCAAAGTACGGCTCGGGCATTGCCCGAGCCGTCGCCGCAGCGGGAAAGTTACCCCAGAGGCTGAGTGGCTGGCGTTTTTCGCGGTTTTTTCAGCGTAAACAGGAAGTTAAACATCCCGCGTTCACGCAACAGGCAGAGCGCCCAGGGCAGCGACAGAGCAAACACAAACGCCAGTAAGAATTTCACATCGTTGACCCAGAGCGAGGTTCCGCCAAACTTAACCAGCTTGGCAAAGAACTGAATCGCCAGATAATGGGACAGAAAGAACACTATCGAATTCACCCCCACGTAGTACGCCATGCTCATCTTCAGATGCAGCGCTATCCAGATAAACAGCGGGATGGAAAGCAGCGCCAGCGGAGACAGCAGCGGCTGCGGCAGATGCTGCGTCATCATCATATTCAGGCAGAAGAGCAGCACAAAACTCAGCAGGGACACCATCAGCACGCCCGTTTTATTCACCAGTTGCGGAATATCCACCTTCATGCGCACCAGAAGATCGCCGAGATAAAAGAAGACAAACAGATAAAGCGATTTATTGATGTGGTGATTATCGAAGCTGGAGAAAAGTGTGTTATCAGGGATCGCAGGCAATGTCGCGCTGGCGATCATACAGCTAAAAAACACCAGATAAAAAGGCAGGCGTCGCACGGCCAGAATGACAATAAAAAAGAGAAAGAGCGAATGCAGAAACCAGGTAATGTCGCCTCCGCCGGTGAGGTGCATTAACAGTATGTTGGCAGGCGACTGCGGCGTATTTGACATCGAGCTGAAAACGATTTTCAGACCCGCGTAAATGATGACCCATATGGCGAAAGGATAGAGAATACTTTTGACTTTATTCTCAATAAACACCCGCCGACCTTTACTCAGTCCCGCTTCCACAAACAGGCCGGAAACAAAAAACATCAGCCCCAGACGTATCGGAGCCAGCGCTTCATTCACCAGACTGCTCATTAAGGTGAAATGCCCGGCATTATTGTTTACCGCGATAGTACAATGTAAAAAAATAACCGCGAGTATACTTAATCCACGCAGATTATCGATCCAGGTAATTCTGTTCATATTGACATCCCCGGTGCCGCTGGCAAGGTATTATCCTTTTATAGCGAGCAGCACATTCTAATTAAAATTAAGAGTAATAAATGCGCTTCTGCTGGCTAACGGGCACAAAGGCACCAGCCATGGCAAAGGCTAAAAGCAAGGCATCTGAATGGCCTTTTAAAGGCAATGGTTCTACCTGAAGAATGCAGTAATTACGAGCTGAGGTGATTATACACAGCCCGGCTTGAGTTGAAATATGGCGGAAATAAATTAAGAGTATACTGATTATTTCCTGCAGTTATCAGTTAGTTTCAGAATAAGAGAAGCGTGGTATTAAGATATATCTCATGTTAATTGCCGGCAACGAACGCTCTTTTTTAATGTTGTTTTAATCTGTTTAAAAGCTTAATTACTGCTTATCCCTGCCAGCCCTGAGCATCATATAATTAACCAGAATTAATATATGTTAGCGGGGCGAACTCTGAAAAATATAACAAGAAAGCGTTCAATTACAGAAAAATCAAAGTCTGAGAAAAAAAATGCAGCCTCAGGCTGCATTTATAAAAGCTTAACATTAAGGAGCAACTAGCTGCGTAATCCTCTGCCACGCTGAATCAATATCCAGGCCAGCAGATAAAACACCACAATAAAGGCGATCAGAACCGACAGAGTAAACACCAGCGGGACATCGTTGATGCCAAGAAAACCAAAGCGGAAACCACTGATCATATAGACGATAGGGTTCAGCTTCGAAACGTCCTGCCAGAACGGAGGCAGCAGCGTCAGCGAATAAAAGACCCCCCCCAGGTAGGTTAACGGCGTTAACACAAACGTCGGGATCAGGCTGATATCGTCAAAGGTGCGGGCGAATACCGCATTCAGCAGCCCCGCCAGCGAGAAGAGAATGGCAGTGAGCAGCAGCGTGATCGCCACCATGCTCCAGGAGTGCACATGGAAGGGCACGAAAAACAGCGATACCGCGGTGACCAGAATGCCGACGCAGATGCCGCGCGCTACCCCACCCCCAACATAACCTGCAATAATGACATGGGTCGGTACCGGCGCGACCAGCAGCTCTTCAATGTTGCGCTGGAACTTGGCGCTGAAAAAGGAGGAGGCGACATTCGCATAAGCATTGGTAATCACTGACATCATAATCAGACCCGGCACGATAAATTGCATGTAGCTGAAACCGTGCATATCACCGATACGCGAGCCAATCAGATTGCCGAAGATGATAAAATAGAGCGTCATGGTGATCACCGGCGGCACCAGCGTCTGCACCCAGATACGGGCAAAACGGTTAACCTCTTTGGTCCAGATACTTTTCAGCGCCACCCAGTACAAATGTGTCATGCTTTTACTCCTGTTTTTCCCTGCACCAGGCTGACAAACAACTCCTCCAGCCGGTTTGCTTTATTACGCATACTCAGTACCTGAATCCCCTGCGCGCTTAACTGGCTGAACACACTGTTCAACCCCTGTTCACGCATCACTTCTACTTCCAGCGTGGAGGTATCCACCAGACGATACTGGAAGCCTTCCAGCATGGGCAGCGGACTGCGCGGCGCCAGGTCCAGAATAAAGGTTTCCGATTTCAGCTTCGCCAGCAGCCCTTTCATGGAGGTGTTTTCAACCAGCTCACCGCTCTGGATAATGCCGATATTGCGGCACAGCATCTCCGCCTCCTCCAGATAGTGTGTGGTCAGGATAATGGTGGTGCCTCTGGCGTTCAGCTCCTTGAGGAACACCCACATTGAGCGCCGCAGCTCGATATCTACCCCGGCGGTGGGTTCATCCAGAATCAGCAGCTTGGGCTCATGCATCAGCGCACGCGCAATCATCAGGCGACGCTTCATGCCACCAGAAAGCATACGGGCGCGTTCATTGCGCTTCTCCCACAGGTCGAGCTGCCTGAGATATTTCTCCGCGCGAATAACCGCTTCACGGCGCTCAACGCCGTAGTAGCCAGCCTGGTTAACCACAATCTGCTGTACGGTTTCAAAAGGGTTAAAGTTAAACTCCTGCGGCACCAGACCGAGCTGGCGTTTGGCGTTAACCACATCTTTTGCCAGGTCATAACCGAAAACCCGCACACTGCCAGCCGATTTGTTCACCAGTGAGCTGATGATACCGATAGTGGTCGATTTTCCAGCCCCGTTTGGCCCCAGTAGCGCGTAAAAATCACCCGCCTCAACATTCAGATCGATTCCTTTAAGCGCCTGCACGCCGCCGGGATAAGTCTTTGTTAGCCGGGAAAGCTCAAGTGCATAAGTCATAGAGAATCCATACCCTGTTTTGATTGCATTGGTTTAACCATTGAAATTACCTGGCGTTGTCCTATAGTACAGCAACGCATTTCGACGTATTACAGGTCACCCCGATGAAAGAAATTGAAAGACTCATCAGTAATAACCGTGCATGGTCCAAATTGCTGGTTGAAGAAGATCCCGGTTTTTTTGAGCGCCTGGCGCTGGCGCAAAAACCCCGTTTTCTCTGGATTGGCTGTTCAGACAGCCGCGTTCCCGCAGAGCGCCTCACAGGGCTGGAACCCGGCGAACTCTTTGTTCATCGCAACGTTGCCAACCTCGTCATCCATACCGATCTTAACTGCCTTTCTGTCGTCCAGTATGCGGTAGATGTGCTGCAGGTCGAACATATCATCATTTGCGGTCACTACGGCTGCGGTGGTGTGCAGGCGGCGATAGAGAACCCGGAACTGGGTCTGATCAACAACTGGCTGCTGCACATCCGCGATCTCTGGTACAAACACAGCTCCCTGCTGGGCAACCTGCCCGAGGAAAAACGTTTTGATAAGCTGTGCGAGATCAATGTGGTAGAGCAGGTGTATAACCTCGGCCATTCAACCATTATGCAGTCAGCCTGGAAGCGCGGACAGAAAGTGACCCTGCATGGCTGGGTGTACGGCATCCATGACGGCTGTCTGCGCGATCTGGAAGTTACCTCTTCCAGCCGCGAAATTCTGGAGCAGCGTTATCGTCACGGTATGAGTAACGTGCTGGTCAGCCCGGAAAGTCATCGCTAACCGCACTGAACATCAGCCACCAGGCCGGTCGTGCCGGCCTGGAATAGCGGGTATTCCCCGATCAGAGCGGTACGACTTTGCCGATATACGGCAGATGACGATAGCGTTGAGCGTAGTCGATGCCGTATCCAACGACAAATTCGTCGGGAATCGTAAAGCCGACATATTCCACAGTGACATCCACTTCACGCCGTTCCGGCTTATCCAGCAGCGTACAGATCGCCAGCGACTTCGGCTGACGCAACTGCAGGATTTCGCGTACCTTGCTCAGCGTATTGCCTGAGTCGATGATATCTTCCACGATCAGCACATCCTTGCCGCGAATATCTTCATCCAGATCCTTGAGAATTTTGACATCACGGGTGCTGGACATGCCGCTGCCATAGCTGGAGGCGGTCATAAAATCGACTTCATGGGGCACATCAATGGTGCGACAGAGATCGGCCATAAACATAAAGGAACCACGCAGCAAACCGACCAGCACCATTTCGCTGCCGCTGTCACGGTACTGTTCGGTGATCTCTTTGCCCAGCTCGGCAATGCGGGAAGCGATCGTCTCTTGAGCGATCATCACTTCAACGATATGTTTCATAAAAACACAACCAACTATTTTTAAAGCAGAAAAGAGACAAACCAACCGGAATATACCCTGCAGTGATTGCTACCCCGATTGAAATGCATGAGTTTGCAGAGCCGCGCACCGCTTCCAGCACGAGCACAACGCGGGCATTATAACAGCGCCTCAACCCGGTATCATCCAGATAAGCTTCCCGGCAGCGCGCGCTTTCGCGCCAGACATTCACCCTGATACCTGCCGTCGTACCCTGCCTGCAGGCACACATCCTGCCCGACAAAGGTGATCGCGCCTTATAAAAAGGTGCCTGTACTGCCTCCTTCTGGTGCAGCGTGATTTCCTTTCGCCGCGCCAGCGCCGCCTGGCCCGGCTCAGACGATTCTGGCACGCATCCTGCTTCTCCTGTCAGGACTTGTATCTGATAAAGCGAGAGCACGCCATGAGCGACATTACCCTGACAGGCAGCGCAAGCGGCACGAAAAGATGGCAGCAAATGCTGCTGGGCCTCATCTGTATGGGCGCGATTTCCAGTCCGCAATATGTCTGGACGCTTTTTACCCGCCCGCTGATGGATAAACTCGATGTGCCGCTGGCGGAAATCCAGCTCACCTTTTCCCTGCTGATAGTGCTGCAGACATTTTTTTCTCCGTTTCAGGGGAAACTTATCGATCGCTATGGCCCGCGCCGCCTGATCTCAATCGGCACGTTGCTGGCGGGCTTCAGCTGGGTATTGGCCGCGTCCGCCAGTACGCTGACCTCGCTCTGGATCTGCTATGGCGTGCTGGGCGGCCTGGGAACCGGCATTGTTTATGTCGGCGTCGTGGGTCTGATGGTGCGCTGGTTTCCCCATAAACGCGGTTTTGCTGCGGGCATGGTGGCGGCGGGTTATGGCATGGGCGCGGTGCTGACTACCTTCCCGATCAGTCATTCTCTGCAAACTCAGGGGCTGGAAACTACCCTCTGGCAGTTCGGCTTATTGCTGGCCGCCATCGGCTTCCTCGCCAGTCAGGGGTTGCGTACACCGCCTTCTGCACAGACCACACCGGCTCCGGCAGCGCAGCAGATCAGCGGACGCCAGTTCAGGCCCGGCGAGATGCTGCGCCAGCCGCTGTTCTGGCTGATGTTTCTGATGATGACGATGATGTCGACCTCAGGCCTGATGGTTACTTCGCAAATGGCGATTTTTGCAGAGGATTTTGGCATCACCTCCGTGACCCTGTTCGGCATGGCTGCCCTGCCGCTGGCCCTGAGCATTGACAGGATCATGAATGGCGTGACGCGTCCGGTGTGCGGTTTGATTTCGGATAAAATCGGCCGCGAAAACATGATGTTTATCGCCTTCGGGCTGGAAGGCTGCGCCATGGCGTTGTGGCTGATGTGTCGCGACGATCCGTTACTCTTCGTCCTGCTGTCCGGCGTGGTGTTTTTTGGCTGGGGCGAGATTTTTTCTCTGTTTCCGGCCACGCTGACCGATACCTTTGGCGCACAGTACGCCACCAGCAACTATGGCTGGCTGTATATCTCTCAGGGCATTGGCTCAGTGCTGGGTGGCCCCTTCGCCGCCCTGCTCTATCAGCATACCCACAACTGGGGCCCGGTATTCGGCACGGCGATTACGCTGGATATCCTCAGTGCCATTCTGGCGCTGTGGGTGCTGAAGCCCTGGCGTCGCCGTTTTATCCGGCAACACAGCTAATCAGGCGCCGGGGGCTAACCCGCCCCCGGCAACTGACATGTCAGTACTTTCCCTTTTTGCAGACAAATCATCGAAATTATAAAATCAATGCAGTTAAATCATCTACAATGAATATTTTTCCCGACCGATCATTTTAATTTTTGTTTTAAGCATAGAACTTTTGCGTCCTTCTCCGCGCGATCTGCCTCGTGTTAATTTACGCTTAACTTATTGTTATTCATTTTGCTCTGCAGACAGGAGATTTCATGCCCGCTTCCTCCCATAAGAAAACGCATATCGGCGGCCGTGCATTGCATCCGGAAACCCAGATGCTGAACTACGGTTATGATCCAAAACTGTCGGAAGGCGCGGTCAAGCCACCGGTCTTTCTCACCTCCACCTTCGTGTTTAACAGCGCGGAAGAGGGACGCGACTTTTTCGATTATGTCGCCGGTCGCCGCGAGCCGCCGGAAGGCAAAGGCGGCGGGCTGGTCTACTCGCGTTTTAATCACCCCAACAGTGAAATTGTTGAGGATCGCCTGGCGATTTATGAAGGGGCGGAAAGCTGTGCGCTTTTCTCTTCCGGCATGTCGGCCATTTCCACGACCCTGCTGACCTTTGTCCGCCCCGGCGAGGTGATCCTGCACTCACAGCCGCTGTATGGCGGCACGGAAACCCTGCTGAGTAAAACATTCCATAATCTGTCGATTCAGGCGGTGGGCTTCAGCGACGGCAATGACGAAGAGAAAGTGCGCGATGCCGCGCAGCGCGCCATGGCGCTGGGCCGGGTGGCGTTACTGCTGGTGGAAACGCCAGCCAACCCGACCAACAGCCTGGTGAATATCGCCCTGATGGCGCGAGTGGCGGATGAGATCGGCCAGCTGCAGGGATCGCGCCCGCTGGTTGCCTGCGACAATACCCTGCTCGGTCCGCTGTTTCAGCGTCCGCTGGCGCAGGGCGCCGATATCTCGCTCTACTCGCTGACCAAATATGTCAGCGGGCATTCCGATCTTATTGCCGGCGCCGCCATGGGCAGCAAAGCGGTGATGACGCAGATCCGTGCGCTGCGCAGCGCTATTGGCACCCAACTCGACCCGCATTCAAGCTGGATGATTGGCCGTTCTCTGGAAACCCTGTCGCTGCGCATGGAGAAGGCCTGGCACAATGCCGAAGAGGTCGCGGCCTTTTTGCGTAACCATGAAAAAGTGGCAAAGCTACACTGGCTTTCCTTCCTGGATAAAGAGAGTCCGGCAGGCCAGACCTTTGCCAGCCAGTGTCAGGGGGCAGGCTCCACCTTCTCCTTCGATATTCAGGGCGGTCAGGACGCCGCGTTTCGCTTTTTGAATGCGCTGTCGCTGTTTAAGCTGGCGGTGAGCCTGGGCGGGACGGAATCGCTGGCCAGCCACCCGGCCAGCACCACCCATTCAGGCGTGCCGCTCGAGGTGCGCCAGCGTATCGGCATCAGTGATGCTACTATTCGTCTGTCGATCGGCATCGAGAACGCTGGCGACCTGATTGAAGATATTCGCCTGGCGCTTGAACAGGCGTGAGGATTACCCGACGCTGAAACCCAGCATCATGCCGGTATCTTCGTGTTCCAGCAGATGACAATGGGCCATATAGGCATGTTCGGCGCTGGCCGGGTGCGCAAAGCGTACCAGCACTTCACTGCGCCAGCCGTCGACATTCACTATATCTTTCCAGCCCTGGCGGTGCGGTGCCGGAGGCTTGCCGTTTTCTGACAGAATCCGGAACTGTGTGCCGTGGATATGGAAAGGATGCAACATCTCATCACCCTCGCCGGAGATGGTCCATTTCTCAAGGGTATTGGGCGCAACATTGAACATCGGTTTTGTCATATTGAACGGCTGACCGTTGATCTTATTACCATGATGAAAATCGTAAGCCCGCTCACCGTGCCCCTGATGCGCCATGTCCATGCCATGGTGCATTTTCATCTTGCCCATTGCCTGATGCCCATAGCGCTGCATCAGAGCCTGCATCCCCTGCTGATCCAGCTGTGGATCCATCATCAGCTGCAGCCAGCGGCTGTTCAGCCCTGTGGTCGCGGGCAGCGCGGGCAAGCTGGCCAGAGTGTCAGGTAAGGTGGCGCTGGCCTGCACGCTCAGCGGCAGAATCTGCAGCAGCGGTAAGGGCCGGTCAAAAGGCGCCAGCGTCATGCCCGCCTGCTCAACCGGTAGCGTCACCAGATCGAAAGGCTTGCCGTTTTTGGTATCAACCATAATTTCAAAACGTTCGCCCGGCAGCAGCGGCAGCGACGCGACCTGCACCGGCTCTGCCAGCAAGCCGCCATCGCTGGCAATCACATACAGCGGGCGCTGATCGCTGGCGGCGATATGTAACGAACGGGCGTTGCAGCCATTCAGCAGGCGCAGGCGTAGCCAGCCGCGCGGCACGGCATGTTGCGGATACTGCACGCCGTTGGTCAGCATCATGTCGCCAAACCAGCCCACCGCCGCGCGCATGACGTCGAGCTGATAGTCAATACGGCTGCCATCCGCACTGAGCTGCTTATCCTGAAAGATCAGCGGTACGTCATCCTCACCCCACTGGGTAGGCAGTAACAGCTTCCCGGAAGCCTCATCCTTTAATACGATCAATCCCGCCAGCCCCTGCGCCACCTGATAGCCGGTATGGCCATGCAGATGTGGATGATACCAGCAGGTGGCGGCGGGCTGGTCGGGGGTAAAAGTCACCTGGCGCGAGGCCCCGGCCTCAATGCGCGCCTGGGGCCCGCCATCCACCTCACCCGGCACCTCCAGCCCGTGCCAGTGTACGGTGGTGGCCTCCGGCAGGCGGTTATGAATATTGACCGTGACCGCCTTGCCGCGTTCCAGCATCAGGGTCGGACCATACAGCGCGCCGTTATAGCCCCAGGTGACGACGCTTTTTCCCTGCCATTGCGTGCTGCCGCTCATTGCCGTCAGGTTATAGTGGCCGCGCGCATCGGGCTCCAGCCGCGAGGGTACCGGCAGCAATGGGCGGGAGGCGGCCAGTAAGGAGCGGCTCCAGAGTGGCAAAGCACCTGCTGCGCTCAGGGCAGCGGTCAGTTTCAGAAATTGGCGGCGTTGCATAGTCTGATCCTTGGTCGCGATAAAGGCTCCAGCCTAAACCTTTCCCCTGCGGGAGGGTCAAGGGGCGTAAGGCGAGTGGAACGAAAAATAATGGTCAGCACACCAGGTCAAAATTATCGGAATCCTGCCGTTAACTGTGCTAACGTCAGATCATTATCCCTTATTGAGAACCATTATGAAGAAAAGCATCAAGATCCTGCTGCTGTCGGGACTCCTTGGCTTCTCCTCCACCAGCTTTGCCCTGAGTGAATCCGAAGCGGAAGATCTCGCCGATCTCACAGCGGTATTTGTTTACCTGAAAAATGATTGCGGCTATCAGGATCTGCCGGACGCGCAGATACGCAAAGCGCTGGTCTTTTTCGCCCAGCAAAATCGCTGGGATTTAAGCAATTACAGCAGCTATAACATGAAAGCGCTGGGTGAAGAGAGCTATCGTGATCTGAGCGGTATTGCGATTACTAACGACAAGAAGTGCAAGTCGCTGGCACGCGACTCCCTCAGCCTGCTTGCCTACGTAAAATAACCCCCGCCGCGCTTTCCTGCTGATAATTTGACCGTGCAACCGGGGTCAGAGTTAGCTATGATGTGCCGCCCATTTTTATGGCGATGTCATTAGAGGAGAGCCCCCACCATGGCCCAAAATGAGATGTGGTATGAAACCCTGCATACCGGTTTTGGACAATATTTCACGGTCGACAAGGAACTGTACCGGGAAAAAACGGCGCATCAGGATCTGATCATCTTTGAAAATGCGGCATTCGGTCGCGTTATGGCGCTGGATGGTGTGGTACAAACCACCGAACGTGATGAGTTTATCTATCACGAAATGATGACCCACGTGCCGCTACTGGCACATGGTGCAGCAAAAAGCGTGCTGATTATCGGCGGCGGAGACGGCGCGATGTTGCGTGAAGTTTCCCGTCATCGCCAGATCGAAAAAATCACCATGGTGGAGATTGATGCCGGTGTGGTGAACTTCTGTCGGCAGTATCTGCCCAACCACAGCGCCGGTGCCTATGACGATCCGCGTTTTACCCTGGTGATTGACGATGGCGTCAACTTCGTTAATCAGACACAGGAAAAATTTGACGTCATTATTTCCGACTGTACTGATCCCATCGGGCCAGGGGAGAGTCTGTTTACGTCAGAATTCTATGCCGGCTGCAAACAGGCACTGAACGAGAACGGCATTTTTGTTGCACAGAATGGCGTGTGCTTTCTGCAACAAGAGGAAGCGATCAACAGCCATCGCAAGCTGGGAAACTATTTTAACGATGTCAGTTTCTACCAGGCAGCGATCCCGACCTATTACGGCGGCATCATGACCTTTGCCTGGGCGAGCGACAATCCGGCGCTGCGTCAGCCTGACGTCGCCATCCTGCAGGCGCGTTTCGCGGCCGCAGGCCTGAACTGCCGTTATTACAATCCGGCAATCCATGTGGGCAGCTTTGCCCTGCCACAATATCTGTTGAATGCACTGTCAGACGTACGCTGACCGGGTATTTATAAGGGGGTGAACTAAATTGCAAAAGCTTAAACTACATGGCTTCAACAATCTGACCAAGAGCCTGAGTTTTTGTATTTACGATATTTGCTATGCGAATAGTGAAGCCGAACGCGACGGTTACATTGCCTATATTGATGAGCAATATAATGCTACCCGTCTCACTGAAATCCTGACGGAGACCTGTTCGATCATTGGTGCCAACGTGTTAAATATTGCGCGCCAGGATTATGAACCCCAGGGTGCCAGCGTCACCATTCTGGTGAGTGAGGAGCCGATCGATCCCAAAGATATCGACACTTCAGAGCATCCCGGCCCGCTGCCCAATTCGGTGGTTGCCCACCTCGATAAAAGCCATATTTGCGTGCATACCTATCCGGAAAGCCATCCGGAAGGGGGACTCTGCACCTTTCGCGCCGACATTGAAGTTTCCACCTGTGGCGTGATTTCACCGCTGAAAGCGCTGAACTACCTGATCCACCAGCTGGAATCTGACATTGTCACTATCGATTATCGCGTCCGTGGCTTTACCCGCGATATTAACGGCGTTAAGCACTTTATCGACCATGAGATCAACTCGATTCAGAACTTCATGTCCGAGGATATGAAAGCGATGTATGACATGATGGATGTGAACGTTTATCAGGAAAACATGTTCCATACCAAAATGTTACTGAAAGAGTTCGATCTGAAACACTATCTTTTTCATACCAAACCGGAAGATCTCAGTGCGCAGGAGCACAAGCGCATCACCGACCTGCTGTGGAAAGAGATGCGTGAGATTTACTATGGCCGTAATATTCCGACCGTGGGTCTGAAAACCCTGTAACAGGGTACAGGCAAAAAAAGGGCATCCTGCGATGCCCTTTTTTATTTATGGCTGGTCAACTGCAGGCGGATGCCACTTTCCTGCAGGCTCTGCCCCACCTCGGCAGCCAGCTGGTCATCGCTGACGATATCGGTCAACGCGTGCAGCGGCGCAGCGCAAAACAGCGACCAGGAACCATATTTACTGCTGTCCGCCAGCAGCACGCGGCGACGGGCATTGGCCAGCAGATCCTGCTTCAGCCCCGCCTTCTCTTCCGTGGGCGTAGTGATACCGCGCTCCAGGCTCCAGGAGTTGCAGCTGACAAAAGCGATATCGGGATTGATGCCGCGTAGCAAGCGCCGCCCATGCTCGCCAATGCAGGACTGGCTGGAGTCATCAATACGGCCGCCAATAATGGTCACTTCAATCTGTTTGAATTCTGACAGAAAAAGCGCGATATGCAGATCGGCCGTGATCACCCGTAGCGGCAGATGAGTCAACTGACGCGCCAGTTCCAGCATGGTGGTCCCGGCATCCAGCACCACCGCATCCCCCGCCTGCACAAAGCTGGCCGCACAGCGGGCAATCGCCGCTTTTTCCGTCAGGTTACGCTGCATCTTTTCCAGCGTGGTTGGCTGCGCGGGAATAAACCGGTTCAGGGTGACGCCGCCATGGGTGCGGCTGATCACCCCCTCTTTATCCAGTTTAATCAGATCGCGCCGAATAGTGGCGGGTGACGCATTGATGGCGCTGACCAGCTGATCAACGGTCACCAGATTATGGCTCTTCAGGTAGTCCATAATCTGATCGAGGCGACTGTGTCCCTTCATAGTTCCTTAAGCAAGCTGCATCGCAAGTTCAATCGAGATCGCCATGCTCTCAGACTTCGCTTTGCCTGTCCATGCGATATCAAACGCGGTGCCATGATCGGCAGAGGTGCGGATAAAAGGCAGCCCCGCAGTGATATTCACACCATCATAGAAGCCCAGCAGTTTCAGTGGAATATGACCCTGATCGTGGTACATCGCCACCACCATATCGTACTGTCCTTCGTAGCACTGCAGGTAAATGGTATCGGGCGGACAGGGGCCCGTCGCCTGAATGCCCTGCGCTTTCATCGCCTCCACGGCGGGACCGACAATGGTGATCTCCTCATCGCCAAACAGGCCATTCTCACCGGCATGGGGATTGACACCGGCAACAGCGATACGCGGCTGGCTATAGCCAACGCGACGCAGAAAGGTATCGGCCATGGCGATCACCGTTTCCACGCGCTCGCGGTTCAGGGTATCCAGGAACTTGCGCAGCGCGATATGGGTGGTGACATGGATAACCTTGAGACGATCGGTATACAGCACCATCGCGTAATCTTTGCTGTTGGTCAGTTTCGCCAGCAGCTCGGTATGGCCCGGATAAATATGCCCGGCCGCATGTAGCGCCTCTTTATTCAGCGGTGCCGTGGCGATGCCGTGCACCTCGCCCGCCAGCGCCAGCTCGGTGGCGCGCTTCACACAGCGGTATGCCAGATCGCCGGCAGCATTCTGTACCACACCTGGCTGCAGCGCATCGGGATCCGCCAGCGGCTCATCGATAATATTGATGACGCCCGGCGTAAAACTGGCGTCGCTGACCTGATTAATGACGCGCAACTCCGCCTGCGGCAGGCCCGCGATGGTCATCACCCGGCGCAGCGTACTGGCGCACCCCACCACGACCGCCGGCGCACCGGCCAGTTTCCCTTCCGCCAGCGATTTAATGATAATTTCCGGGCCAATACCCGCCGGATCGCCCATGGTTACTGCAATTACGTTATTGGTCACCGTACATCTCCTCAATAAATGAGAGCGCATCACAAAGCGTACTCTCCGCGCCAAAGCCACCCGCTTTGGTTATCACCGGTAAATCATCCAGCTCGCTGTTAATAAAAGAACCACAGGGAATACAGGGCGCCACTTCCTGTTGAATGCGATAGCCCTCTGCGCCCAGCGCATTAGCGACGGCGGTGGCGATATCCCCGCCGGTAAGAAACAGGCCGCCGATACGCGCCTGACCGATAATCGCCAGCGCCAGTTGTCCCAGCCGCTGGCTGAGCTGTTCGCCCAGCGCGGCGCGACTTAACTGAAACCGTTCACACAGCGCCCCGATAGCGTGGCGATCGGCTTCACTGCGGCTGGTGCGCAGAATACAGTGCCGTCCCGCGCCAAGCTGCTGGCTGGCCTGCCGGGTCAGATGCGCCAGATAGGCTTCTGTTTCGCTGTCCATCAGCCGCGTCACATCGATATCGACTACCTGCGCTCGCTGCTGGCTGACAGCCTGCGCCACCTGACGGCGCGTGGCTTCGCTCATGGATCCCGCCAGCACCAGCACCGGTAGCGAGCGGCGCTGCAGCAGGCAGGCGGAGGCGGGCAGTGCACCGGCCAGTCCCGCCGCGCCCACCAGCACTGGCGTCTCTTCCTGCGCCAGGGCATCCTGCGCGATCAGCGTCAGATCCTGTTCAGTTTCGGCATCAACTACCACCATCGCCGGTGTAGGGCCCTGATACGCTTTCAGCCGGGCAGACAGCTGGCCTGCACGCACTTCCTCCAGCGTTACCTCCAGTACCGGCAGCGTGCTTTGCTGCGCCAGCAGCGTTTTGATATGGGAGGAGACGATCGGCGTACGCGGATCGCTGGCAAATTCCGTTTCGGCCAGCGGGATATGATGCACCAGGCACTGGCCGTGCAGGGTAATGCGCCCGGCCCCGGGAATAGCGGCAGCAATCAGCGCGAATCTTTTGCCGCTGATACGCAACACCGCGTCGATCTCCGCACCCACATTGCCGCGAAAGGTGGAATCGATTTTTTTATAAATCAGCGGTTGCGACGGCAGCCAGGGGATCAGCGCCTCAGTCACTTTTTGTACGGCCACTTCGCGCGCGCTGGCACGGCTTTCGGTATTGATCACCAGCACATCAGCGCGCCGGGATGGCTTTTGTTGCAGGGAGAGCATCACCTCAGTGCGTGCGCCCCTTTTTGCCAGCTGTACACCGGTATCATTCGCCCCGGTGAAATCATCGGCAATGACAATCATCTTCACAGGCTTTCCTTTGTCACAGTCAGTCTGGCGTTACGTCTTGCCACCCAGGAGGTGAGCAGCGGGGTTAAAATCGCGGTAGTAATTACCGATGCCGCAATCAGGGGAGCCGCCGCCGAGGCGGCTGCGGCCAGAGAGGGATCGGCCTGCGCAATGGCGAGCGGCGTCGCAACGGCGTTACCGGCGGTGCTGGAGGCTGCTGCCCCGGCAATGCCGCTGCCGCCTACCAGACGATCCGCCTGGATGTTAAAGAAACCGCCCACCAGCGTGGTCAGCACACCCAGCACAATGCCCGCCAGCCCCCCCTGCAGCAGCATATCGAAGTTGATGCCGGATCCCAGCGCAAACGCAAAGAACGGAATCAGGATCGGGCCGCCTTTGGTCAGGAAGGCGCGCATCTCTGGGTCAAGGTTACCTAAAATCATGCCGACCACCAGTGGCACCAGAATCGCCACCAGCGCCATCAGGGGAATATTGGCCATACCGGCGGCACCGAGGGCAATCATGGTAAAGAAGGGACCATCGTTCAGCGACAGGATAGAGATAGCGCCAACATCACGCTCGTTACCAAACTCGCCGACCAGCGCTGCATATAGCCCGCCGTTAGAGTTACTCATCGCAGCAATAATGGCGAGGCCGCTCAGGCCCCAGATGCCCTGCGCGCCGAACAGATATTCGATGCACAGTCCGAGCACCACAGCGACCAGCAATTTGGTCAGCGTAATGGTGCCGCCCTGCAACAGCGCACGCGGCGCTGCACGGAAACTAATCCCGGCACCCATGCACAGCAGGAAAGCGCCAATCAGTGCCGGGGCGCCGTTTTTAAACAGCGCAGTCGTAAAGCCCCCCACCTCCAGCGCCTGAGGGATAAAGGTATTCAGGCCGGCGCCAATTACCAGCGGCACCACCATCATGCCACCAGGTATTTTCTCGATACTTTTTTTGATATTCATAATCCCTCTGGACTCCGGGTAAAGGTAATCAGATCAGGTGGTATTGATTATATACAATCACAAATGATTAAATGTGAGCAACATCAAAGAAAATAACCCTTAAAAAAACCTTAACAGCATTAATAATGATCAAAGAGAATAAAAATGATTAAAATTAATCAAAATCAGAGGACGGGCAACATCTGTGCCCGCTGCGGCAGAAAAGTGAGTATCAGAAGAAGAAAACGTAGGGACCCGCTGGCGGGCCATTATGGATCAGGAGATCAGTGTCCCTGCAGAAAAGCGCGCCAGGCGGCAATCACCACCAGAAAGTCCTCTACGCCACAAAACGCCAGACTTTCTTCGTCGTAATAGTTCATGCCCTCTTCCAGCTCCTCGTTATCAAAAGCGAGCTGATTGGCGCGAATCATCACCTCTTCCGCGTCCATCCACAGAGTGTATTCATGTCCGACGCGTTGCCACTGGCGCTCACTGCCCTTCAGATGTTGTGCCGCCGCTTCCACTTCCGCCAGCAGCGCCAGATCCCCCTGCACTTCCTCATTAAACCAGTGGCCAACGGCTTCATGTCCCATCGACATGCGTACTTTCACCTGCCCGGTGAGGTCGCGTAAAAACTCATACTCCATACTACTTACCCTCGATCATGCCTGTTTTAGCCGCCAGGCACACGGCAGATGTTTATTCACTTATTATCGCAAGCCACATCGGGAAAGCCAGCGGCTTTCGCGCCCGACATTCCCCACAGCGGAAACAGAGGCAATAAAAAAGGGCGACCCGGGTCGCCCTTTTCGCTGTTGCTGAAGCGGTTATACCGCAGTCTGGAAAATCACGCCGTCCGCTTTTGCCGTGTACTGATTCAACTGGTCAAAGTTGAGGTAACGGTAAGTGTCAGTCGCGGTTTTATCCACCTGCGCCATAAACTGCTGATACTCTTCTGCAGTTGGCAGCTTGCCAAGCAGTGAAGCAACGGCCGCCAGTTCCGCCGAGGCGAGATAGACGTTCGCGCCGGTGCCCAGACGGTTCGGGAAGTTACGCGTGGAGGTGGATACCACGGTAGCGCCATCCGCAACACGCGCCTGGTTACCCATACAGAGTGAGCAGCCCGGGATCTCAATACGCGCTCCGCTCTTACCGAAGACGCTATAGTAACCCTCTTCCGTCAGCTGAGCCGCATCCATACGGGTCGGCGGTGCCACCCACAGACGGGTCGGCAGCTGACCTTTATGGCTGTCGAGCAGCTTACCGGCAGCGCGGAAGTGACCGATGTTGGTCATACAGGAGCCGATAAAGACTTCATCAATCTTCTCACCCTGCACGTCAGAGAGCAGACGCGCGTCGTCCGGATCGTTCGGCGCACACAGAATCGGCTCTTTGATCTCGGCCAGATCGATCTCGATCACCGCCGCGTACTCGGCATCAGCATCCGCTTCCAGCAGCTGCGGATCCGCCAGCCATTTTTCCATGCCCTGAATACGACGCTCCAGGGTACGGCGATCGCCATAGCCTTCGGCAATCATCCACTTCAGCAGCACGATGTTGGAATTCAGGTACTCGATGATCGGCGCCTTATCCAGCTTGATGGTACAACCGGCAGCGGAACGCTCGGCTGAAGCATCGGTCAACTCAAACGCCTGCTCAACTTTCAAATCCGGCAGACCTTCAATTTCCAGAATGCGACCAGAGAAGATGTTTTTCTTACCTTTCTTCTCAACGGTCAGCAGACCTTCTTTGATGGCGTACAGCGGGATGGCGTGCACCAGGTCACGCAGCGTGATGCCCGGCTGCATTTGCCCTTTAAAGCGCACCAGCACCGATTCCGGCATATCCAGCGGCATAACGCCGGTCGCTGCGGCAAAGGCCACCAGACCTGAACCCGCCGGGAAAGAGATACCGATCGGAAAACGGGTGTGGGAGTCACCACCGGTGCCTACGGTATCCGGCAGCAGCATACGGTTCAGCCAGGAGTGAATCACGCCATCGCCCGGACGCAGTGAGACACCGCCACGGTTCATAATAAAGTCTGGCAGCGTGTGGTGCGTGTTCACGTCAACCGGCTTCGGATAGGCGGCGGTATGACAGAACGACTGCATCACCAGGTCGGCGGAGAAGCCAAGGCAGGCCAGATCTTTCAGTTCATCACGGGTCATTGGACCGGTGGTGTCCTGCGAGCCTACTGAGGTCATTTTCGGTTCGCAATACTGACCCGGACGGATACCGTCGACGCCACAGGCGCGACCGACCATTTTCTGCGCCAGCGAGAAGCCGCGCGTACTGGCAGCCACATCTTTCGCCTGACGGAACACATCGCTCTGCGGCAGACCCAGCGACTCGCGGGCTTTGGTGGTCAGGCCACGGCCGATGATCAGCGGAATACGGCCGCCAGCGCGTACTTCGTCCATCAGTACGTCGGTCTTCAGGGCAAACGTGGCCAGCACTTCGCCCGTTTCGTGGTTGCGTACTTCACCCTGATACGGGTAGATGTCGATAACATCGCCCATGTTCAGGTTGTTCACATCCACTTCAATCGGCAGCGCGCCCGCATCTTCCATGGTGTTGAAGAAGATTGGCGCAATTTTGCCGCCCAGCACCACGCCGCCGCCTTTTTTATTCGGCACGTACGGGATATCGTCGCCCATGAACCACAGCACGGAGTTGGTAGCAGATTTACGCGAAGAACCGGTACCCACTACGTCGCCCACATAGGCCAGCGGGAAACCTTTCGCCTGCAGCGCTTCGATCTGTTTGATCGGACCGATATTGCCCGGCTCATCCGGCTCAATACCTTCACGCGCGTTTTTCAGCATCGCCAGCGCATGCAGCGGGATATCGGGACGTGACCAGGCATCCGGCGCCGGAGAAAGATCGTCGGTGTTGGTTTCGCCCGTCACTTTAAATACGGTGACAGTGATCTTCTCGGCCAGGGCAGGACGAGAGAGATACCACTCGGCATCGGCCCAGGATTGCATGACCTGCTGAGCGTGCGGATTACCCGCTTTCGCTTTTTCTTCCACGTCGTAGAAGCTGTCAAACATCAGCAGGGTGTGCGACAGCGCCTTCGCTGCCCCCGGAGCCAGGCTGGCATCGTCGAGCGCATCAATCAGCGGATGAATATTGTAACCGCCTTGCATAGTGCCCAGCAGTTCAATCGCTTTTTCAGGGGATACCAGAGGAGAGGTCGTTTCGCCTTTAGCGATAGCCGCCAGGAAACCCGCTTTTACATAAGCGGCTTCGTCGACACCCGGCGGAACACGGTTAACCAACAAATCGGTCAGGAATTCTTCTTCGCCCGCAGGCGGGTTTTTCAGCAGTTCAACCAGCGCGGCCATCTGGGATGCATCTAAAGGTTTAGGAACAATCCCCTGGGCGGCACGCTCGGCAACGTGCTTACGGTATTCTTCTAGCACGACGTTCTCCTCGCTCTCATTGTATAGGGCCTCCCGGTCACCTCTCTCACTTCCTGGTAAGCGACAATCCTTATGTAGGGTAAGATGCCCGGTTGCGCGGAGGGCAGCATAGCAGGAAACGGCTCACATGTTAATCCGTTTACAAAAATTCAACATTGTGAGGTGAGAAGGCGAAACGGCATGATAAAATCGCGTCACAAGGCAGAAATGCCTGACAGCGCACTGCCTGTGGGCCATCTGCCGCTCTCCCTGCCTGCGACGGCCCGTTTTTCATCATAACTTTTCCTGTCATTGCACGCCGTTGTCCTACCGGTAAGTAATAGGTCGGTCTCCTGCGGTTGGCTTCCGCGCCGCGCTGGCACCGGCAATTCTGATGCGTATCCCCGTGCCTTCATCATGAAGGAATAATAATTTCTTTTATAATTATTTACTCCCTATTTTAATGCGCACCCCTCGTGTCAGCGTTATTTCCGTCAGGCGGTGAAGATGAAAATTATGTTTACATTATTCAGGTGCTATAAATGGCTCGGCTGTTTTTCCCTTCTGCTGTTCAGTTTACCGCTGGCCTGTGCCGGGGAGCTTAAAACGCTGCCCGGCATCTTTACCACCGCAACCGCTGGCGAGGCGCGCTTCCTGCTTTTTTTACCCGAAGGTAGCGCATTTTCACCTGCGGATATCAGGGTTGCGGGCCTGCCTGCCAGTTTTGCCATCCGGGTACTCTGCACCGGGGCAAAAGGCGAAAACTGCAATGCTCCGCCAGCAAGCGATGACCTTCCGCTCCTGATGGTGAAAATTACGGTTCCCGCTGCCGCTGAAGCGAAAATATATCCGCTGGAGATAGCTTACCAACATGCTGGTATGCGCTATATAAGTCACGCGCAACTGGATGTCCGGGATAAGATAACGTTTGTTCATCCCGGCGTGATGCTTAATGACGCGATGTCAGAGCACCTGCAATCTCAGGTGCAGACTGGCGACCCGATGATCAACAAGGCTCTGAAGCTGGCCGCACAAAGTCAGTACGGCAGCAAATATTATCAGCCTTCGCCCCATCGCAGCGTTTCCGCAGATGGCCATGAGGCGACCGATTTACGCAACGACGCCATTGCCGCCTGGACCCAGGCTCTGCTCTGGCGCATCACGCAAGAGAAGGTGTATGCGGAAAACGCTATCCGCATTATGGATGCCTGGTCTGCAACGCTCGCCAGCGAATTTACCGGCAGCAACAGATTTAATCTGGCCGCCTGGACAGGGGACCTCTGGCCACGCGCCGCTGAAATTATCCGCTACACCTGTCACAATCATCAGGCTACGCCCTGCTGGCCAGAGCAAGATGTTGAACGCTTCCGCAACATGCTGAATAACTATTATGCCCGCTTTCTGCAAAACGGATTTTTCACCAGCGGGCAATACGGCGGCAATTTAATTGCCTCTCAGGCCGCCGCCCTGATCAATATTGGCGTATTTAACGAGGACCCGGAGATTTTTCTGGCAGGCATTGAGAAATGGCGACGCATGTTACCCGCCTATATTTATATGAGACAGGATGGCGCTATTCCTGCCCCGCCTGCCTTCTGGCGCAACAGCTATATTAACCGCACCCATCTCCTCGGCCCCAACGGCTATTGGTATGGACAGGATCTGGCCGTGAATGAGGTGGGTCATGGCGGCCTCAGTCAGGAAACCTGCCGGGATCTGGGCCATGTGCTCTGGGGATTCTCCGCTCTGGCGAATGGCAGTGAAACGGCGCGCATTCAGGGCATCGATCTGCATGGTGAATCGACGCTGGGTACTCCCAACAGCAAGCGTCTGGCCGCTGCGATGGAATTTAATCTGGCGCTGCTTAACAGCGAGGGGAACAGCCAGAACATTCAGGTGCCTGAAGCCCTGTGTGAGGGAACGATCAAAAGAGGGCAGTCGACAGGTAAAGGCGAAGTTCTGTTTAACGATCTGACCCAACGCCGGGAGATAGTGCTGCCGGAGTCATCCCGTTATCTGGCGGCTAACCGGCCCACGTTGGCCAGTTATTTTATGGTCTGGGAGACACTGACACACTTTAACAACCCGTAATGTAAAACGGCCTCTGTTGAACTGCCCCTTTAACGTTGGACAGTGAGATCACAGGGTTGGTTACAACCTGGGCCCGGTACGCTACCGGGTTCAAGCCTTTGATTTTAAATTTAATTAAATCATGATTGACATAGTGGATAACGTCGAAGGGATAATGTCTTTCATCAAATTGCACCTTACTCAGTCAGATGTCCAACTTATGGGGTGCAGTTCAGGAAGGGCGTAATCATAACCAGCCATTATGCTGTCTTTATGTCATTAAATTGCCTGATGATCAGGCTCATAAAATTCAGCTTCTCAAACATGAGCTCTTTTTCACTGGATATCTCTCCCGTGAACGCATAGCTAAAAACGACTGATCCGCTCTCCTTTGGGGCAATGATGGTGAGGTATTCGCCGTGTCCGGGTGCCTGCAGATAGCCCACATAGAAATTCTTCTCAGCATAATAACTGTATTTTCTTAACCCGCGGACTTTGGTCGTGCCGTACCTGATAAAACACCAGTCGATAATAGAGGGATCGCTGACAGACGAAACAGTTCCTGTGGTCAGAGCCTCGCTTGATGCTGCTGTTCTGGCAAGCTGACGAGCACCGATCGCATAGCCTGGTGTGCGTAAGACTGAAATCATTGCTCTCTCCTGACCTTTATGAAAAACCGCATTAATTTATTTATGGTTATTAAATTATTGTTTGCGAAACTTTACAGCCAGTCAGGCATGCAATCCATCTACCTGATAAAAATAGGAATTATGCCTGCCCGCTAAATGACAGGAGGCGAATGGAGGAGAGAATAAGAAAACGATTAATAACCGGGGCGTTATGAGCGGGAGCTGATCAATGGCAAAAGAACAATTGCCATAGTGATACCGGAGTAACTTAATGAGGTGGGCCAGGACGGCTGCGGTGAGGGAATCTGTCGTGATGTGGGCCATGTGCTCCGGGATTTCTCGCCCTGACGCAAGACAGTGCAACCTGGAGACGCTGCCCATTTTAACAACCCGTAACGTAAAACGGCCCCTTCAGGGGCCGTTATTCTCTGTGTAAACGCGGTGGCTTATTTTTTCTTTGCTTTCGCGTTTGGCAGATCGGTGATGCTACCTTCAAAGATCTCAGCAGCCAGACCAACAGATTCATGCAGCGTCGGGTGTGCATGAATGGTCAGGGCGATATCTTCCGCATCACAACCCATTTCGATAGCCAGACCGATTTCGCCCAGCAGCTCGCCGCCATTGGTACCGACAATCGCGCCACCGATAATACGATGGGTTTCTTTGTCAAAGATCAGTTTGGTCATACCGTCTGCACAGTCAGACGCGATAGCACGACCGGAGGCCGCCCACGGGAAGGTCGCTGTTTCGTAGCTGATACCCTGCTCTTTGGCTTCTTTCTCCGTCAGACCGACCCATGCCACTTCCGGCTCGGTATAGGCGATGGACGGGATCACTTTCGGGTCGAAATAGTGTTTCTTACCGGCGATCACTTCTGCTGCCACGTGGCCTTCATGCACGCCTTTGTGTGCCAGCATCGGCTGACCCACGATGTCACCAATTGCGTAGATGTGTGGCACGTTGGTGCGCATCTGCTTGTCGACGCGGATAAAGCCACGGTCGTCCACTTCCACGCCCGCTTTACCGGCATCGAGGTTTTTACCGTTCGGTACACGACCGATCGCCACCAGCACTGCGTCATAACGCTGCGCTTCTGCCGGGGCTTTTTTGCCTTCCATTGAAACGTAAATGCCGTCTTCTTTGGCTTCAACCGCAGTGACTTTGGTTTCCAGCATCAGGTTAAATTTCTTGCTGATGCGTTTGGTGAACACTTTCACCACGTCTTTATCTGCGGCCGGGATGACTTGATCGAACATTTCGACCACATCGATCTCTGAACCCAGCGCATGGTAAACGGTACCCATCTCCAGACCGATAATACCGCCGCCCATTACCAGCATACGCTTCGGCACTTCTTTCAGTTCCAGCGCATCGGTGGAGTCCCATACGCGCGGATCGTCATGCGGGATAAACGGCAGCTGGATCGGACGTGAACCGGCCGCAATAATTGCGTTATCGAAATTGATGGTGGTTGCGCCACCTTCACCTTCAACTACCAGGGTGTTCGCGCCGGTGAATTTACCCAGACCGTTAACGACTTTGACCTTGCGTCCTTTCGCCATGCCGGCCAGGCCGCCGGTCAGCTGACCGATAACTTTTTCCTTCCAGGTACGCACTTTATCGATGTCAGTAGAGGGCTGACCAAAGACGATACCGTGCTCTTCAAGGGCTTTGGCCTCTTCGATGACTTTCGCCACGTGCAGCAGGGCTTTGGAAGGGATACAACCCACGTTCAGACATACACCGCCGAGGGTGCTGTAACGCTCTACCAGGACGGTCTCCAGACCTAAATCAGCGCAACGGAAAGCTGCAGAGTAACCTGCAGGGCCTGCCCCAAGTACCACGACCTGAGTTTTAATTTCTGTACTCATCATGACCTCTTAATTGATTTCCGGCGGGTCAGACGTCTTTTTTACCTGCCGTCACAGACGATAAGTAAATACATTGTTCGCAACGCCCTTCATCCACCGGGACGCGTTTACCGCAAGAGTTTACAGAAATGTTAAAAAACTGCAAACAGCTTCCGGCTCCGTGGAGTCAAACCTTTCGCATCAGGCTGGCTTTTCTGTGATACAAATCAAACAGATAATCCAGACCTGTAAGAAGGCCGGCTTGCGCCGGCCCTGTTATTTACATGACCAGACGACGAATGTCTGACATCACCTGATTAATAAAGGTGATGAAACGTGCGCCGTCAGCCCCATCAATCACGCGATGGTCAAAGGAGAGCGACAGCGGCAGCATCAGACGCGGCGTAAACTCTTTACCGTTCCAGACCGGCTTCATCGACGATTTGGAGACGCCGAGGATTGCCACTTCCGGCGCGTTAACGATCGGCGTAAAGGAAGTGCCGCCGATACCGCCCAGGCTGGAGATGGTGAAGCAGCCGCCCTGCATATCAGAAGCAGTCAGTTTACCGGCGCGCGCTTTTTTGGAGATCTCCGTCAGCTCGCGTGACAGCTCGATAATGCCTTTCTTGTTCACATCACGGAACACCGGCACTACGAGGCCGTTCGGCGTATCGACCGCCACCCCGATGTTGATATATTTTTTCAACGTCAGACGCTGCGCATCGGCAGAGATAGAGCTGTTGAAGCGCGGGAACTCTTCCAGCGCTTTCGCTACCGCTTTCATGATGAAGACCAGTGGCGTGATTTTCACGTCCAGCTTGCGCTTCTCAGCTTCCACATTCTGCTGCTTACGGAAAGCTTCCACTTCGGTGATATCCGCTTCGTCATGCTGCGTAACGTGCGGGATCATCACCCAGTTACGGCTCAGGTTAGCGCCAGAGATTTTCTGGATACGACCCAGTTCCACCTCTTCCACTTCACCGAACTTGCTGAAGTCTGGCGTCGGCCATGGCAGCATGCCCGGCAGACCGCCCGCGCTGGCTGCAGCAGCAGGTGCCGATTCCGCGCGTTTCACTGCTTCTTTCACGTAAGCCTGAACGTCTTCTTTCAGGATACGGCCTTTGCGTCCGGTGCCTTTGACTTTCGCCAGGTTAACGCCAAACTCACGCGCCAGACGACGGATAACCGGCGTCGCATGCACGTAAGCGTCGTTTTCCGCAAAGCCTTCAGATTTCGCTGCCGAAGCGGCAGCCGGAGCCGCTTTCTGCTCAGCTGGCGCCGGTGCCGCGGCCTCTTCTTTCTTCGCTGCCGGCGCTGCAGCCGGCGCCGCGCCTTCTACTTCGAAAATCATGATCAGCGTGCCGGTTTTCACCTTATCGCCAGTGGCGATTTTGAGCTCTTTGACCGTACCGGCAAAAGGCGCCGGCACTTCCATCGAGGCTTTATCACCTTCCACGGTAATCAGTGACTGCTCAGCAGCGACTTTATCGCCCACCTTCACCATCACTTCGGTGACTTCCACTTCGTCGCCGCCGATATCCGGCACCGCGACCTCTTTCACGCCGGCAGCCGCAGCCGGAGCAGTGGCCGCCTCTTCTTTCACTTCCGGTTTCGCTGCCGCTGCGGGCGCTGCACCTTCCGCGTCAAAGATCATGATCAGCGAGCCGGTGCTCACTTTATCGCCGGTAGCGATTTTGATCTCTTTGACCGTACCGGCAAACGGCGCCGGCACTTCCATGGAGGCTTTATCGCCTTCCACGGTAATCAGAGATTGTTCGGCAGCGACCTTATCGCCCACCTTCACCAGGATCTCGGTGACTTCCACTTCATCACCACCGATATCCGGCACATTCACTTCTTTGCTCTGCGTTGCCGCAGGCGCAGCCGGTGCGGTCTCTTTTTTCTCTTCTGCCGCAGCTGGCGCAGCCTGAGCTGCCTCTTCCGCGTCAAAGATCATGATCAGCGAACCGGTTTCCACTTTGTCGCCGGTGGCGATTTTGATCTCTTTGACCACACCCGCCTGGGGTGACGGCACTTCCATCGAGGCTTTATCGCCTTCCACGGTGATCAGCGACTGCTCGGCTTCCACCTTGTCGCCCACCTTGACCAGGATCTCGGTGACTTCAACTTCATCTGACCCGATATCCGGTACCTTAATTTCGATAGCCATTAATCTTTTACCTCTTATGCCAGACGCGGGTTAACTTTATCGGCATCGATGTTGAATTTGGTAATCGCTTCCGCCACCACTTTCTTATCAACTTCGCCACGTTTAGCCAGCTCGCCCAGAGCCGCAACGACCACATAAGAAGCATCCACTTCAAAATGGTGACGCAGATTTTCACGGCTGTCAGAGCGGCCGAAACCGTCGGTGCCCAGTACGCGGTAGTCGCTGGCCGGAATATAGCTACGAACCTGTTCTGCAAACAGTTTCATATAGTCCGTTGAGGCAACCGCTGGCGCATCGTTCATCACCTGAGCGATGTAAGGCACGCGCGCTTCTTCGGTCGGGTGCAGCATGTTCCAGCGTTCGCAATCCTGGCCGTCACGCGCCAGTTCAGTGAACGAGGTCACGCTGTAGACGTCAGAACCAATACCGTACTCTTTCGCCAGAATCTGGGCGGCTTCACGCACGTGACGCAGGATGGAGCCAGAGCCCAGCAGCTGTACTTTGCCTTTGCTGCCTTCCAGGGTTTCCAGCTTGTAGATCCCCTTACGAATACCCTCTTCCGCACCTTCCGGCATAGCAGGCATATGGTAGTTTTCGTTCAGCGTGGTGATGTAGTAGTACACATTCTCCTGCGCTTCGCCATACATACGCACCAGACCGTCATGCATGATGACAGCCACTTCATAGGCGTAAGCCGGATCGTAAGAGATACAGTTCGGGATGGTCAGCGACTGAATATGGCTGTGACCATCTTCATGCTGCAGGCCTTCGCCGTTCAGCGTGGTACGACCGGAAGTCCCGCCTACGAGGAAGCCGCGCGCCTGCTGGTCGCCTGCTGCCCACAGCAGATCGCCGATGCGCTGGAAGCCGAACATAGAATAGTAGATGTAGAACGGGATCATCGGCAGGTTATTGGTGCTGTAAGAGGTCGCCGCCGCCAGCCAGGATGCGCCTGCGCCCAGCTCGTTGATCCCTTCCTGCAGAATCTGGCCTTTCTCGTCTTCTTTGTAGTACGCCACCTGCTCACGGTCCTGCGGGGTGTACTGCTGGCCGTTCGGGCTATAGATACCAATCTGACGGAACAGACCTTCCATCCCGAAGGTACGCGCTTCATCCGCAATGATCGGCACCAGACGATCTTTGATCGACTTGTTTTTCAGCATCACGTTCAGGGCGCGCACAAAGGCGATGGTGGTAGAGATCTCTTTGTTCTGCTCTTCCAGCAGACCACGGAAATCTTCCAGGCTCGGCAGCTCCAGCTTCTCGCTGAACTGCGGCTGACGGCTTGGCAGATAACCGCCCAGTTTTTCACGCTGGCCGTGCAGATAGTTGTACTCTTCAGACCCTTTTTCAAAGGTCACGAACGGCAGATCTTCCAGTTTGTCATCAGCTACCGGTACATTGAAACGATCGCGGATATAGCGAATGCCATCCGTGTTCATTTTCTTCACCTGGTGCGCGATGTTCTTACCTTCTGCAGTGTCGCCCATACCATAACCTTTGATGGTATGTGCCAGAATCACGCTCGGTTTACCTTTGGTATCCTGCGCTTTTTTCAGTGCCGCGTAGATTTTCTTCGGATCATGACCGCCACGGTTCAGTGCCCAGATTTCGTCGTCGGTCATATCTTTCACCAGCTCAGCGGTTTCCGGATATTTACCGAAGAAGTGCTCACGCACGTAAGCACCGTCACGGGATTTAAAGGTCTGATAGTCGCCGTCAACGGTTTCGTTCATCAGCTGGATCAGCTTACCGCTGGTATCTTTACGCAGCAGTTCATCCCAGCGGCTGCCCCAGATCACTTTGATCACTTCCCAGCCAGCACCACCGAAGATGCCTTCCAGCTCATTAATGATCTTGCCGTTACCGGTGACCGGGCCATCGAGACGCTGCAGGTTACAGTTGATCACGAACACCAGGTTATCCAGCTTCTCGCGCGTGGCGATGGTAATAGCGCCTTTGGATTCCGGCTCATCCATCTCACCGTCGCCGAGGAAAGCGTACACGGTCTGAGCGGAAGTATCTTTCAGGCCACGGTGCTCAAGGTATTTCAGGAACTTAGCCTGATAGATGGCTGACAGCGGGCCAAGACCCATAGAAACGGTCGGGAACTGCCAGAATTCCGGCATCAGTTTGGGATGCGGATAGGAAGAAAGGCCTTTGCCGTCCACTTCCTGACGGAAGTTGTTCATCTGCTCTTCTGTCAGACGCCCTTCAAGGAAGGCGCGGGCATAAATGCCCGGCGAGATATGTCCCTGGAAGTACACCAGATCGCCACCATCTTTTTCGCTGCGGGCGCGGAAGAAGTGGTTAAAGCAGACTTCGTAAATGGTTGCGGAAGACTGGAATGAGGACATATGTCCACCCAACTCCAGATCTTTTTTCGAACCACGCAGAACGGTCATGATTGCATTCCAGCGAATGGCCGAACGAATGCGGCGCTCCAGCGAGGTATTGCCCGGATACTCCGGTTCATCTTCAACAGCAATAGAGTTGATATAGTTGCTGAGGGAGGAACCTGCAGCGACTTTTACGCCGCCTTTGCGGGCTGCACCCAGAACCTGATCGATCAGGAACTGCGCGCGCTCCACACCTTCTTCACGGATGACCGATTCGATCGCCTGTAGCCAGTCACGAGTTTCGATCGGATCCACGTCATTCTGTAAACGTTCTGACATGGGGTGTATTCCTTATCTGTGTCTAATACGTTGAATGTTCAGGAGCCTGTCTCCCTGTACTCTTTCCTTACCTCTTTCAGCCCAGTCGCAGCCAAATTTTCAGGAATCGCAAAAACAGCATCAGGCCGCTATAGCCAGCCTGAACTGTTGGAGACCTGTAAAGCACAAGGAGACAGGCCCGTCGTTTATATCCGCACGTTCATCGCCGCGCGTTATTCCTTCCGTTGCTGTAAACGACGCAGGGAGCGTTCACGTCGACTCTGCTCCCGACTTCTGTCCAGCAAGATTTCCTCAATGAACGCCAGATGGCGGTGTGATGCTTCGCGCGCTTTTTCTGGCTCACGAGCAACAATCGCCTCGAAAATTCTGGCGCGGTGACCGCTCACTTTCGCCAGCATTTCCCGGCGGGAGTAGAGCAATTCAAAATTCTGACGGACGTTTTGTTCCAGCATCGGGCCCATAGAGCGTAGCAAATGCAGCAGTACGACATTATGGGCAGCTTCGGTGACCGCTATCTGATACTGCATGACAGCGTCCGCTTCCGCATCCAGATCGCCGCTGTCCTGCGCCTGCTGAATCTGCAGATGACAGTCGCGTATGCGTTGCAGATCTTCATCTGTGCCACGCAGCGCTGCATAATAGGCGGCAATACCTTCCAGCGCGTGGCGGGTTTCCAGCAGATCGAACTGAGATTCCGGATGTTCGGCAAGCAATCCAACCAGCGGGTCGCTCAGGCTTTGCCAGAGATTGGTTTGGACAAAGGTGCCGCCACCCTGACGGCGCAGCAATAGCCCTTTGGCTTCCAGACGTTGGATCGCTTCACGTAGTGAAGGACGTGAGACATCGAATTGTTTGGCGAGTTCACGCTCCGGAAGCAGCTTTTCCCCGGGGCGTAGCGTCCCTTCCATGATCAGCGATTCAAGTTGCTGCTCAATTGCGTCGGAGAGCTTGGGTTGGCGAATCTTACTGTAAGCCATTTTCCCTTCTTAATGATGCCAATCGTCTGCAGTAAATTGGTAATACCAATTGCCAAAAGGAGCCGGTAAAGTAACAAAGTATTCACCTGATGTCTATATGACCGCCGTCACAATAAAAGAAGAGAAACACGCCGATTGCCCTAAGTCAGCGGGAAAAAAACAGAAACCTGACCTGCTGGTTTAAGAACTCAGGGCTTTTTTTGCCAAAAATCTTTTGCCGCAACGCTGTTTTTCGACGCTTTTTTGCGCAATTTTATTCCGCTTTATTCGCTCCCTGGCAACAGAAAAAACAGGGCGCTCATCAGGCCGTTTTGATTTTTTTCAGAGGTGGTGCAGCACAAAATATAAAAGCAGGTGCAAAGCGTCGCGCTTATCACTATTCTTGTCGCCAGGGTAGCATCCGGCTGCAAACAGCACGACTGATACCGTAAAATAATCAATACATTAATGTAATAGCTTCCTGACAGCGTCCCTGCGCTGCAAATGAAGAATAAAAAAACATCACGAGGTTTGTATGGAACAACAGCACGGCGATACGCTGAAACGTGGCCTGAAAAATCGCCATATTCAGCTGATCGCGCTGGGTGGTGCAGTGGGTACCGGCCTGTTTCTGGGGATCGCTCAGACGATCAAAATGGCTGGCCCGTCAGTTCTGCTGGGTTATGCCATTGGCGGCTTTATCGCTTTTCTGATTATGCGTCAGCTGGGTGAAATGGTGGTAGAGGAGCCGGTTGCCGGTTCTTTCAGCCACTTCGCCTATAAATACTGGGGTGATTTTGCCGGTTTCGCCTCAGGCTGGAACTACTGGGTACTTTATGTGCTGGTCGCCATGGCGGAACTCACCGCGGTCGGCATCTACATCCAGTACTGGTGGCCGGAAATCCCGACCTGGGTTTCTGCCGCCGTATTCTTTCTGTTGATTAACGCCATCAACCTGACCAACGTTAAGGTTTATGGCGAGCTGGAGTTCTGGTTCGCGATAATTAAAGTGGCGGCGGTTGTCGGTATGATCGTTTTCGGCTGCTGGCTGCTGCTGAGCGGTACGGCGGGCCCGGAAGCCACCGTCACCAATATCTGGGCGCAGGGCGGCTTTTTCCCGAACGGCGTTACCGGTCTGGTAATGGCGCTGGCGGTGATTATGTTCTCCTTTGGCGGACTGGAACTGGTTGGTATCACAGCTGCTGAAGCGGATGAACCAGAAAAAAGCATTCCGAAAGCCACCAATCAGGTGATCTATCGTATCCTGATTTTCTATATCGGTTCGCTGGCTGTGCTGCTGTCGCTCTATCCATGGACCAAAGTAGTAGAAGGTGGCAGCCCGTTTGTACTGATTTTCCACGAACTGGGCGACCAACTGGTGGCGAATGCGCTGAACATCGTTATCCTGACCGCGGCATTATCGGTCTATAACAGCTGCGTCTACAGCAACAGCCGTATGCTTTACGGTCTGGCGAAACAGGGCAACGGGCCTAAATCGCTGCTGAAAGTGGATCGTCGCGGTGTGCCTTATGTGGCGCTGGGTCTCTCTGCGCTGGCCACCGCCATCTGCGTCCTGATCAACTATCTGATGCCGGGTGAAGCTTTTGGTTTGCTGATGGCGCTGGTGGTTTCCTCGCTGGTAATTAACTGGGCAATGATCAGCCTGGCGCACCTGAAATTCCGCAGAGCGAAAGATCGTCAGGGAGTGAATACCCGCTTTAAAGCGCTGCTCTACCCGCTGGGGAACTGGATCTGCCTGGTCTTTCTCGTCGGCATTCTGGTGATCATGGCAATGACCCCGGGTATGGCGATCTCCGTCTGGCTGATCCCGGTGTGGGTGGTCGTGTTAGGCATCGGTTACGCGATTAAAAACAAAGCGCAGAAGCGCTAAGTAACGGCAGGGGCGTTACGCGTCCCTGCCCTCTTCTGCCAGCGGCGACCTCGCCCTGGCAGAAGGTTTTCCTCCCTCACACGCTTCTGTTACCCGCCTCTTTATTCTGCAGCCCTTTGCGGTCATATCTGTTTTCTGCCACACGTTTATACCAGCGCACCGTAAATGGTCAGAATAGCAACCACGACCACCAGCACCAGAGAGACGCGTTTTGCCAGCGCCACCGCAATACGCGGCGTTTCGACTTTATCCAGATGCGGATCGCGCGCCAGCGAGTACTGCGCGAGGCTGGTCAGCACCTGATACTGACCACGTTTCCATTCGCCTAAGGAGACAAACCAGGCGGGCAGTGCCCGTTCGCCATGACCCAGTAACGCATAGGCAACGCCTGCCAGACGCACCGGCAGCCAGTCAAGCACGTGCAGAATCTTATCCACGCCCGACTGGGTGCGCTCCAGCGGCGACAGATGGCGCGCCAGCCAGCTCTGCCAGGCACGCAGAAACGCATAGCCGACCAGCAATACCGGCCCCCACGCGCCGCCCACGACAAACCAGAAGAGCGGCGCCAGATAAAAGCGAAAGTTGATCCACACCAGCGCATTCTGCAGCTCGCGTAAAAACTCCTCTTCGCTGCATTCAACCGGCACGCCGTGGATCAGAGTCAGCTCAGCGGCCATCGCCTGATGCGCCGCCTGCTCATCCCGGCTGGCCGCCTTCAGATAAGCATGATAGTGCAACCGTACCGACCCGGCACCAATACAGAGCAGGCCGATAACAATCCAGAACAACAGTTGCGGAATACCAAACAGCACCCCTTTCAGGCTCCAGACCGCCAGCCAGACGATCAGCATCGCCAGCAGCGTCATCGCGAGGGTGCGCAACAGGGAAAAATGACGGCGCTGGCGGAAAAGCGGCTCAAGCCGGTGATCCAGCTGCCAGTGTTCGCCCAGCTTAAACAGGCGCTCCCAGCCCAGCACCAGTAACAGAGTAAACAATGTCATAGCTGCGGCTCCTGCTTTATCTGTGTCCGGTAGCGCTGCCAGTCAAAGGCAGGACCAGGATCGGTTTTACGTTGCGGCGCAATATCGCAGTGCCCGGTAATACGGGCAGGCGTGAGCGGGTAATGTGCCATCAGTAACCGGGTCACCACACTCAGCTGCTGATACTGCGCATCGGTATAGGGCAGCGTATCTGTCCCTTCCAGCTCGATGCCGATAGAAAAATCGTTGCAGTTTTCGCGATCGCCAAAGCAGGAAGCCCCGGCGTGCCAGGCACGTTTGTCAAAAGGTACATATTGCACGATTTCACCATCGCGGCGAATCAGACAATGTGCCGCGACACGCAACTGATAAATCTCCGCAAAATAGGGATGAGCATCGGGCGGCAGTGTCCCGGTAAACAGGCGATCAATCCAGGGGCCGCCAAACTCGCCGGGCGGCAGGCTGATGTTATGTATCACTAACAGTGACGGCGTTTCATTATCCGGCCGCTCGTTAAAATGTGGCGATGGCACTTTGCGCGCCTCAGCGATCCACCCCTGCTCCAGTCTCATGCCTTCTCCACTTTTTCTGAATGTTACCTGAGAATAACATGATTTTTCTGGCCTTCCTGCAGCTTAATACGTTATGTAGAGCGCACCGCCTCAGGTCGCTAACCAGAGTAAGCCTTTCTTGATGTTAAGGATACTAAACAAAAGAGCTGCATCTCCCGGCTATTAACGCTAGAGTGAGGTTTCGGTTATTTTTACTCAGCGGAGCGCTTAACCTATGCCAAACCGTGGTTATGACCCTGTTCGTCGTCATAAAGAACTGCTTGAACGTATTGACTCAGATATTCCCGCTACGGTTACCCGGGCGTTCCAGGAGGATTTGGGCGGCAGCGTCGATGCCGGACGGGATATTACCGCCCTGCTGCTGCCAGCAGAAAAAATGGCCCAGGCGCAGGTAATCACCCGGGAAGCGGGCGTTTTTTGTGGTAAACGCTGGGTGGAAGAGGTGTTCCGCCAGGCAGGCAATCAGGCGACACTGCGCTGGCACGTGGCGGACGGGCAGGCGATTCAGGCGAATCAGCCTCTTTTTGATATCGCTGGTCCCGCCCGTCTGCTGCTGACGGCAGAGCGCACCGCATTAAACTTTGTCCAGACCCTCTCAGGCGTAGCCAGCAAAGTGCGTCGCTATGTGGCGCTGCTGGAAGGCACGCAAACGCAGCTGCTCGATACGCGCAAAACCGTGCCAGGCTTACGCACCGCCCTGAAATATGCAGTACTGTGCGGCGGCGGTCATAATCATCGTCTCGGCCTTGCCGACGCCTTTCTGATCAAGGAAAACCATATTATCGCCAGCGGCTCAATCGCTCAGGCAGTGCAACGCGCACGCGCCCTCTGTCCCGATGTGCCGGTTGAGGTCGAGGTCGAGAGTCTTGCTGAACTTGTCGCCGCGCTGGAGGCGGGCGCCGATATCGTGATGCTGGATAACTTTAGCCCTGAAGCGATGCGGGAAGCGGTAGCGCTGACTGAGAAACGCGCCCTGCTGGAGGTCTCAGGCAATATTACCGAGGAGACGCTGCAGCTGTATGCACAGACCGGTGTGGATTACATCTCCGTCGGCGCTCTGACCAAACATCTGCACGCGCTCGATCTCTCCATGCGCTTTCAGTAAAACTGCCCCGCCCCTGCCGCCCGGTACGACTGGCTGAGCGGCATAATGTGATATTGCTTCCGCCGCCTCTGCTTTCTGCTGCAATCCACACGCTTTTTTACGCCAGTGATTCCGGGCGTGAATTTTACGCCTGTATTCGTCAGGCCATTCTTTTTATGGTGGCGCTTTCTTAACAAGGAGCGTGAAAAATGACGAAAGAGAGCGGATTTACCCTGATTGAGCTGATGATCGTAATTGGTATTGTCGCCATCCTGAGCGCCATTGGCCTGCCGGCTTACCAGAACTATCTGCAACGTGCCGCCTTAACCGACATGTTGCAGACCATGGTGCCTTATAAAACTGCTGTTGAGCTGTGCGCTATCGAACATGGCGGCCCGGCGCAGTGCAGCGCAGGCAAAAATGGCATTCCGGCCGCGAAGGGATCGCGTTATGTCGCATCGCTGAGCGTGGAGAACGGCACGATCACCCTGACCGGTCAGGAGAGCCTGAATGGCCTGAGCGTAGAGATGCTGCCGGTGTGGGATGGAAATGAAGGCCACCTCATCTGGCAGCGTAGCTGTAACAGCGCTAACAGCAGCCTGCGCGATAACTGCCTGGGACAGTTCCGCTTTGCCGATAAGGAGGGAGCGTAATGAGCGCGCAGCCGGGTGAATTACAGGCTCTGTGTCAGCGTTACCGGGCCGTAATGCTGCATCACGACGCCAGAACCCTGCGGGTGGCAATGAGCGAAGCTCCTTCCGGCGAGTTTCTTGAAGCCTTACGCTTTGCCAGCCAGCGTCAGGTGGAGGTGGAGTGCTGGCCACAGGCGCGGCTGGAACAGTATCAGCAGCAAAATGAGCCAGCCCTGCAGGCGCAGGAGCCGGCGCGCGCGGAATCGGCGATCGACGCCGTGAATCAGATCCTGCAACAGGCGCTTTCGCGCCGTGCTTCTGATATTCATATTGAGCCGCAGCATAACCAGCTGCGCGTGCGCCTGCGTATCGACGGGGTTTTACATCCCCTGACCACGCTGCCTGACGCGCGGCCTAACGCCATTCTGGCGCGATTAAAAATCCTTGGGGGAATGGATATCGCCGAACGACGTCTGCCCCAGGATGGTCAGTTTAGCCTTGAGCTGCACGGCAAACAGGAAGCGTTTCGCCTCTCGACGCTCCCTACCCGCTGGGGTGAAAAAGCGGTTATTCGTCTGTTGCAAAGCGAGGCGTCGGCCATTTCGCTGGATAAGCTCGGCATGCCTGCCACCCATCTGCGCCAGTTTAAGGAGGCGCTGGCGCGCCCGCAGGGGCTGATTCTGGTCACCGGCCCCACCGGGAGCGGGAAAACCTTTACGCTCTACAGCGGCCTCAGCGCGCTTAACGTGGTGGAAAAAAACCTCTGCAGCGTGGAAGATCCGGTGGAGATCCCGCTGGCAGGCGTCAACCAGACGCAAATTCATCCCAAATCGGGACTCGATTTCCAGCGTGTGCTGCGCGCGCTGCTGCGTCAGGATCCTGATGTCATCATGATCGGCGAAATACGTGACGCGGAGACGGCAGAGATCGCCGTCAAGGCAGCGCAAACCGGCCATCTGGTGCTCTCGACTCTGCACACCAACTCTACAGCCGAAACCCTGACGCGACTGCGGCAGATGGGGCTACCTGGCTATATGCTGGGATCAGCGCTGCGACTTATTATTGCGCAACGTCTGGTGCGTCGGCTTTGCCCCCACTGCCGTCAGCCCGCACAGGCGGTCGCTCATTTCCCGGCGGCGATCTGGCCCGGCACGCTGCAAACCTGGCGGGCAACGGGGTGCGACCACTGTTTTTCCGGCTACTTTGGCCGTCTGGCCCTGTTTGAACTGCTGCCGGTTACCGCCAGAATACAGAACGCCATTGCGGCAGACAGGCCGCTCGATCACATCCTGGCACTGGCGCAACAGCAGGGAATGCGCAACCTGTTTACTGCCGGTCTGGAAGCCGTCAGCCGGGGTGAAACCTCGCTGGAGGAGATGCAACGGGTAGTAGGGAGCGGCGATGACTGAGATCGCGCTGTTCTCCTGGCAGGCGGTAGACAGCACAGGCAATCTGCTGCAGGGGGAGTCGCTGGCAACAAGCAAAGAAGCAGTTTTGCAGCAGCTGTTTGAGCAGGAGCTGCTGCCGGTGAGCTGGCGCAAAAGAAAAACCTGGCGCGCGCATCACTGGAAATGGCAGCACAAAATCGCTTTTTTCCGTCAGCTGGCAACATTGCTGAAAGCGGGCTTACCCTTATCAGAAGGGCTGCGCTTACTCGCAGAGGGACATCCCCATCCCGGATGGCGCGCATTGTTACGGGCGCTACAGTCCAGCGTCCTGAAAGGGGAAGCTTTTTCCGTTGCGTTACGGCGCTGGCCGCAGGTCTTCCCGCCTCTCTACCCCGCGCTGATGCAGGTGGGTGAACTGACTGGCCAGCTGGATGAGTGCTGTGACCAGCTGGCGCAGCAGCAAGCCCGCCAGCAACATCTCTGGCAGATGGTGCGTAAAGCGTTGCGCTACCCGCTGTTTATCCTGCTGGTGGCTGTGGGGGTCACCCTGGGTATGCTACTGCTGGTTCTGCCGGAATTCGTTGCCGTGTACAGCGCCTTCAACGCCCCGCTGCCCGCCTTTACCGCAGCGGTCATGACGTTGTCGCAGGGCTTGCAGCGTCACGGCGGTGTGCTGGCGCTGATGGTCCTTCTCCCTGTGGTGGGCTGGCTGAAGCTGCGTAAGCAGGCCATGGCCTGGCAACGCAGGGAACAGCGCTGTCTGCTGCGCCTGCCGCTGCTCGCTCCGCTCTGGCGGGGAAGCCAGCTGAGCCAGATTTTTGCCGTGCTGCAACTGACGCAAAAAGCGGGTCTGACGCTGCTGCAGAGCCTGCAGGCTGCAGAAGAAACGCTCGCGCCGCTGATCTGGCGCGAAGCGATGCGGGATCTGCAACACCATATCGCGCAGGGGTTCCCCTTACATCAGGCGATTGAACATCACACCCTGTTTACCCCGCTCTGTTATCAGTTAATCAGAACGGGGGAAGAAGCGGGCGCGCTGGATGTGATGCTGGCAAGGCTGGCGGAGTGGCATGAAGGGCAAACGCTCTCCCGTGCCGGAAGTCTGGCCGCCGCGCTGGAACCTGTGATGATGGTAGTGATCGGCATTATTGTCGGCTCGCTGGTGATTGCCATGTATCTGCCGGTTTTTGGCCTGGGGGAAGCAATAGGATAAAGGGTGCGTCAGACAACGCACCCTCGACGTGAATTAGCGTGTAAAGACGCGGTTTTCCTGCTCCGCCACCCGGATAAAGGTGGTGCGTTTGGTCAGCTCTTTCAGGCGCTCAGCGCCAACATAGGTACAGGCGGAACGCAGCCCGCCCAGAATGTCACGCGCCGTCTCCACAACCGGACCACGCAACGGCAGCTTCACCGTTTTGCCTTCCGCCGCACGATACTGCGCTACGCCGCCCACATGGCGCTTCATGGCAGATTCCGAACTCATGCCGTAGAACAGCATAAACTTCTCGCCGTTCTCCTCAATAACGCTGCCCTCACACTCATCATGGGCCGCCAGCATGCCGCCAAGCATGACGAAATCGGCACCGCCGCCAAAGGCTTTGGCAATGTCTCCCGGCACGGAACAGCCGCCATCGCTGACAATCTGCCCACTCAGCCCATGAGCGGCATCTGCGCACTCAATTACTGCAGAGAGTTGAGGATAACCCACGCCGGTTTTGACCCGCGTGGTGCACACCGAGCCCGGGCCAATGCCTACTTTGACGATATCCGCGCCAGAGAGAATCAGTTCTTCCACCATCTCGCCGGTCACCACATTACCGGCGCAAATGGTCAGATGGGGGAAGCTTTCACGCGCACGCTGTAAAAACGCCACGAAATGCTCGGAATAGCCATTGGCGACATCAATACAGATAAATTTCAATGCCGGAGAAAGCGCCAGCACAGCGCCCAGCTTAGTGAAGTCCGCCTCGGAAGTGCCGGTCGATACCATCACATAGTTCAGCACCGAAGCGGGCACACGCTCAATAAATGCTTTCCACTCTGCAACCTGATAGTGTTTATGAACGGCAGTAAGAATGTTAAACGAGGCCAGCGCCTCAGCCATGCTGAAGGTGCCTACGGTATCCATATTCGCAGCGATAACAGGGACGCCAGTCCAGCTCAGGCCGGAGTGTTTGAAGGTAAAGGTACGTTCCAGTTCAACCTGAGCGCGGCTTTTCAGGGTAGAGCGTTTGGGCCGGATAAGCACATCTTTAAAGCCCAGTTTCAAGTCTTCTTCAATACGCATAAGGAATATCCTGGTTAGTGGCGACGAACGCAGCTTGGGCGCAGCTCACTGCTCCAGTGACGTTATCATACGCGGCATTTGCCTGCCGACAAGACTGCGAATTTCGCTTTATATAAGCTACAATCCGGTAAATTTACCGGTTAAGTGTGATTGTGATCATCTTCTCATTTTGTCCTGTACCCCGGATACCGGGCAGTTATTGTCACAATCGCCGTCAGTGAGAGAGTAAAATGCCCTATACCGTTGCACTGACTGGCGGAATCGGCAGTGGAAAAAGCACTATCGCTAACGCCTTTGCAGCTTTTGGCGTTGAGATTATTGATGCCGATATCATTGCCAGAGAAGTGGTTGAACCCGGAACGCCGGCTTTACAGGCCATTGTCCAGCGCTATGGCGACGGGATACTGAATCCTGACGGAACGCTGTTTCGCGCCGCTTTGCGCGATCTTATTTTCCGTTCGCCCGATGAAAAAGCCTGGTTAAATCAGCTGTTGCATCCCCTGATCAATGCCCGCACCCGCCAGCTGAAAGCGCAGGCCGCCTCACCTTATGTCCTTTGGGTGGTGCCGCTGCTGGTAGAAAACGGGCTGCAACAGCAGGCCGACCGCGTGCTGGTGATCGATGTGGATGAAGAGACGCAGATTGCCCGTACCCTGAAGCGCGATCGCATTTCGCCGGAGCAGGCGAAAAATATTCTTGCTGCGCAGGCGACGCGACAACAGCGCCTGGCCGTAGCCGACGATGTCATAAATAACAGCGGTGCACCTGAAGATGCGCTGCCGTATGTTGCCGAACTGCATCAGCGCTATCTGGCGCTGGCGGCAACGAAACAGGATTAATATCATGAGTACAGTCGTTCTGTTTGAACATCCCCTGAATGAAAAAATGCGCACCTGGCTGCGCGTCGAATTTCTCATTAATCAGCTTTACGAAACTATTCCGCTCACGCGCACCGTTACTGCGCTGACTTTTTTCCGTATTATCAGCGAGCTGCTGGACATTTTTGAACGCGGTGATATGCGTACCGAGCTGCTTAAAGAGCTTGAGCGTCAGCAGCAGAAATTGCTGGCATGGGCGGATGTGCCTGGCGTCGACAGCGAACGAGTTAATGCGCTGCGTGATCAGCTGAAGACACACGCTGCTGACCTGATGGCGGCGCCACGTATGGGTCAGCCGCTGCGAGAAGATCGTCTTATCGGACTGGTGCGCCAGCGCCTGAGTATTCCTGGCGGCTGCTGCAGCTTTGATTTGCCGGGCTTGCATATCTGGCTGCATCTGCCGCAAGAAACGCGGGATACTCAGGTCAACGCATGGCTGGATACACTGATCCCGCTGCAGAGCAGTCTCGCCATCATTCTGAATCTGATCCGTCAGTCAGGCGTATTCCGCCATCAAACCAGCCTGAACGGGTTTTATCAGGATACTGCCGAAGGGGCCGATCTGCTGCGTCTGCAGCTGATGCTGGAGGATGCGCTTTATCCTCAGGTTTCCGGTCACAAAAGTCGCTATGCGATACGCTTTTTGCCACTCGACAGTGAACACGGCGAAGTGCCGGCACGCCTGGATTTCGAGCTGGCCTGTTGTTAAGAGGTAAAAGATGCAAAATGAAATGATAACCGTAACCTGCCCGACCTGCGGTAAAGAGGTCATCTGGGACGATCTGAGCCCATGGCGGCCTTTTTGCAGCAAGCGCTGTCAGCTGATCGATTTAGGCGAATGGGCGGCAGAAGAGAAACGCATCCCGGCCAGCGGCGATACCAGCGAGAGCGATGACTGGAGCGAAGAGGAACACTAAGTGGTGATGGGGCGGTAAGGCCCCATCAGGGTTACAGCTCACCGGCGAGCAGACGGGCAATCAGGCCGTGGTTGGCAGGCGGAAACTCCTCCGCAACCAGCGCCTGCTGCGCTACCCAGCGCTGCGGCTGGCCTTCCCTTCCCCAGGGCTCGCCCTGCCAGTTTTCTACGAGGAAAAAGTTGAGTGTTATACACACATCTTCATAGCGGTGCTCAGCACTGCCAATAGCCTGTGCGCTGACGACCTCGATTCCGGTCTCTTCATGCAGTTCACGTTTCAACGCTTCTTCTGCGCTTTCACCCGCTTCAATTTTTCCGCCAGGGAATTCCCATTTGTTTGCCATATGGGAGGTGGCTGAGCGCTGCGTAAGGAAAATCTGTTTACTGGCATCACGTATGATGCCCACTGCTACCTGCAGGTGTTTCATCTCGGTTTCCTGATAATTAACGACCAAAGGGCGCATCAGTCAGCAACAGGGCTCTCTGATATTCTGCGCTCGCGCGCGGCAGAAAGCATCAGGTTCTTGCTGCGCTTAAGGTGTGCGCAGAGACCCCATTTAATAACTGCTGCCATAAAAAAGGAGCCTGCGGCTCCTTTTTTTACTTTGCTGGCTGTCAGGCCAGGCGGCCATGGCACTGTTTATATTTCTTGCCCGATCCGCACGGACAAGGATCGTTACGACCGACTTTACGTTCGCCGCTCTGAGCTGCCAACGCGACTGCCGCTTCCGTTTCGGTATCAACATGACTTAAGCGCTGCTGCTGCGCCAGACGTTCAGCATCTTCACGGCGCTGCTGCTCCATCGCCTCCACTTCTTCCGGCATGCGCACCTGCACTTTGCTCAGGGTGCTGATCACTTCATATTTCAGCGATTCCAGCATTGCACCGAACATAGCGAAAGATTCGCGTTTGTACTCCTGCTTGGGATCTTTCTGGGCGTAACCGCGCAGATGGATGCCCTGGCGCAGATAGTCCATCGCTGCCAGATGCTCTTTCCACAAGGAGTCCAGCGTCTGCAACATGACGCCTTTTTCAAAGTTGCGCATCATCTCTGCGCCGACGATCTCTTCTTTCGCTGCATAGCTTGCTACCGCGCGCGCCATGATACGTTCACGCAGCGTCTCTTCATGCAGCTCCGGCTCTTTATCTAGCCACTCGGCAATCGGCAGGTCGAGATCGAAATCGTTGCGCAGGCGCTCTTCCAGCCCCGGCACATCCCACATCTCTTCCAGCGACTGCGGCGGAATGTAGCTGTCGATAGTGGTCTTAAACACGTCTTCGCGAATGCTGTTAATGGTTTCGCTGACGTCAGAGACATCCAGCAGCTCGTTACGCTGGCTGTAGATGGCACGACGCTGGTCGTTGGCCACATCATCATATTCCAGCAGTTGCTTACGAATATCGAAGTTACGGCTTTCCACCTTGCGCTGCGCATTGGCAATCGCTTTGGTGACCCAGGGGTGCTCAATGGCTTCGCCTGGCTTCATCCCCAGCTTGCGCATCATACTGGAGACGCGATCGGAGGCGAAAATACGCATCAGCGCATCTTCCATCGAGAGATAGAAGCGGGATGAACCAGCATCCCCCTGACGACCGGCACGACCACGCAGCTGGTTATCGATACGGCGCGATTCATGGCGCTCGGTACCGATAATGTGCAGACCACCCGCCGCCAGCACCGCTTCATGGCGCTGCTGCCAGGCGCTCTTGATCGCCTCGATCTGCTCTGGCGTCGGGTCCTGCAGTTCCGCGATTTCCACCTGCCAGCTTCCCCCCAGGACAATATCGGTACCACGACCGGCCATGTTAGTGGCGATAGTCACCGCGCCGGGCTGGCCAGCCTGGGCCACAATCTCTGCTTCGCGCGCATGGAACTTGGCGTTCAGGACGTTATGTTTAATCCCGGCACGCGTCAGTTCGTTTGAGACGACCTCTGATTTTTCGATAGAGATGGTCCCCACCAGCACCGGCTGTCCATTCTGCGTACGCTCGCGGATATCTTCAATGATGGCGTCGATTTTCTCTTTTTCGGTCATATAGACCAGATCGGGCAGATCTTTACGCACCATCGGACGGTTAGTGGGAACCACAATGGTTTCCAGCTTGTAGATGGAGCTGAATTCAAAAGCTTCGGTATCCGCCGTCCCTGTCATCCCTGCCAGTTTTTCATACAGACGGAAATAGTTCTGGAAGGTAATGGAAGCCAGTGTCTGGTTCTCATTCTGGATCTCCACACCCTCTTTCGCTTCCACCGCCTGATGCAGGCCATCAGACCAGCGCCGTCCCTGCATGGTACGTCCGGTATGCTCATCGACGATGATCACTTCGCCATCTTTCACGATGTAATCCACGTCGCGGGTAAAGAGCGCATGGGCGCGCAATGCCGCAGTGACATGATGCATCAGCATGATGTTGGTGGGCGAATAGAGCGATTCGCCTTCTTCCATAATGCCCTGGCTGACCAGCAGCTCTTCGATCTTAACCAGGCCACGCTCGGTCAGATGCACCTGGCGCGCTTTCTCATCTACCGAGAAGTGCCCTTCACCCTGAAAGGTGTCTGAATCCTCTTTTTCCTGACGAATCAGGTGGGGAATAATTTTATTCACCCGGGTATAGAGTTCGGAGCTGTCTTCTGCCGGACCGGAGATAATCAGCGGCGTACGCGCCTCATCGATCAGGATGGAGTCCACCTCATCCACCAGCGCATAGTGCAGCTTGCGCTGAACGCGATCTTCCGGGCTGAACGCCATATTGTCGCGCAGATAGTCAAAGCCATATTCGTTGTTGGTGCCGTAAGTGATATCTGCCGCGTAGGCCGCACGTTTGGCAGGCGCAGGCATACCGGGCAGGTTGATGCCGACGCTCAGGCCGAGGAATTCAAACAGTGGACGGTTATTTTCGGCGTCACGCTGCGCCAGATAGTCGTTCACGGTGACCACGTGCACGCCTTTGCCCGTCAGTGCGTTCAGGTAAGCCGGCAGCGTCGCGGTCAGGGTTTTACCTTCACCGGTGCGCATCTCCGCGATGCAGCGATCGTTCAGCACCATGCCGCCAAGCAGCTGGACATCAAAATGACGCATATTGAAAACGCGCTTGCTCGCCTCACGTACCGTGGCGAACGCTTCCGGAATCAGGCTTTCCAGCGTCTCGCCTTTTTCCAGACGCGCACGGAATTCCTGCGTTTTCGCCTTCAGCTCATCGTCGGAAAGTTTTTCAAAATCGGGCTCCATCTTGTTGATGACGTCCACGACTTTACGCATACGGCGCAAGGTACGATCATTGCTGCTACCAAATACTTTCGTTAATAGTTTGATTAACATGATAAATATGTTCTCAATTCAGCTATGAAACACAGCTGCGAAATTTTAACCGGATAAAAAGACCTGTAAATTTAGCAGAGATCGGAGGCGGGCCCGGCACGAATGCCCAGCACCTGCGCCAGCCAGCGGCCGCCATGAAACGACCCGGCGCGAGGCGGCAGCGGTTTTTCAGTCAGGGTGAGTAAGGAAACGGGCTGTGGCTGATGCGTCAGTAGCGCATGCAGGGAATCGATTAAGGCCAGTTGCTGTACGGCCAGCGGCAGCTCACTCTTCTGCTCCGCCAGATGCTGGGGCGCAAGGGTAAAGGAGAGATGGCGGATAACGGTACGAATGGCATGCTGATGCCAGTAATCTACCGTAAAGCTGGGACGTCGCGCCGCCTCCTGCAGACGAATCAGGTGATCAAAACGGACCGCATTGCCAATAACCTGGCTGCTGGAGGGCTTCTCAGCGGCTGTATCCGGACCCGCACCCTGCGCGCCGACAGGCAAACCAAGACTGGCCGCCACCATCCCAAACAGAAGATGTGGCCAGAAAAAGCGTCTGCCAAATTGTCGCCAGCGAAAAAGAATTCCGATCACAACCTGTCCATAGAACACAGCGTAAAGAGTACACGCGTTAAGGGGGTCTGCCAGCCGCGTCGCGCGCTGACACCATGCCTGTTTAAGCGCCAGATAGTATCACTATTGCGCTGTTTCCACATCAAAGATTGGTGTAACTCGAGGTGCTGCCGCGCTTTTTGTTCACCATTTCAGCAACAAAGGCGAAAGTATGCAAGTGGGATCGCAAGAAAGGAAACCAGATAAAAGCGGCAGGCTCAGCTGACCGGAGAGAGTGTCAGTGTAACCCACCGCTTTAACAGCTTATGCCAGAACCAGATTCGGGGCTTTGAATGCCAGCGGCAGTTCAGCTTCGTCTTCAAAGGTCGCCCATTCCCAGGCTTCCTGTTGTGCCAGCACCGCCTGCAGCAATTTGTTGTTTAACGCGTGACCCGATTTAAAGGCGGTAAATGCGCCAATAATATTGTGACCACACATAAACAGATCGCCGATAGCGTCCAGCATTTTGTGACGAACGAACTCATCTTCGAAACGCAGACCTTCTTCATTCAGCACGCGGAAATCATCTACCACGATGGCGCAATCCAGACTACCGCCCAGGCACAGGCCACGAGACTGCAGGTATTCGATTTCGCGCATAAAGCCAAAGGTGCGCGCCCGGCTGATTTGTCGCATAAAGGCTTCAGCCGAGAAATTCATTTTATAACGCTGCGAACTGGCATCGATTGCCGGATGTTTGAAATCGATAGTAAAATCGAGCGAGAAACCGTTGTACGGCTTAATCTCAGCCCATTTATCACCATCTTCGACCCGCACCGCTTGCTTCACGCGCACGAATTTCTTCGCGCTGTTCAGTTCTTCAATACCGGCATCCAGCAGCAGATAGATGAACGGTGCGGCGCTGCCATCCATAATCGGAATTTCTGGCGCATCGACTTCAACGATAATGTTGTCGATACCCAGGCCCGCCAGCGCAGCATTGAGATGCTCGACCGTAGAAATACGCACGCCTTCATCATTCACCAGGCAGGTACTCAGCATGGTGTCGCGCACGTATTTTGCATCAGCCGGGAAATCAACCGGTGGATTCAAGTCAGTGCGACGATAGATGACCCCGGTATTAGCCGACGCAGGGCGTAACGTCAGAGTGACTTTTTTGCCGGTATGCAAACCGACACCAGTCGCCTGAACGATACGTTTTAAAGTCCTTTGTTTGATCATCGTATTATCTCGCAATATTACCCATCCGACCGCCAGTATACTTTACCAGCGGGCGAATACTTTAGCACAAAGAGCGGAGAATCCTAACTCTCAGGTTATTCTTAATCGGCCTGCTTACGCAAAAACGCCGGAATATCCAGATAATCAGGCTCTTTGTTCGATGGGGTGTTCTGGTCGTTAACCACTTTGGCAGCAGGCTTCTGTTCCTGCGGCAGCGGCGACATCCCATGCTGCTGATAACGATGATCCATGACCGGCTGACTGGCAGGTTTGTTAGTGACCAGCGTAATTTCCGGACGTTTATCCATACCGATACCGGTGGCGACCACGGTCACGCGCAGCTCATCATTCATTTCCGGATCCAGGGAGGTACCGATCACCACGGTGGCGTTGTCAGAGGCGAAGGCGCGGATAGTGTTACCCACGGTTTCGAACTCATCCAGACGCAGGTCAAAGCCTGCCGTGATGTTAACCAGTACGCCGCGCGCGCCAGACAGGTCGATATCTTCCAGCAGCGGGCTGGAAATCGCCATTTCTGCCGCTTCCTCTGCGCGGTCTTCACCACAGGCGACGCCGGATCCCATCATGGCGTAACCCATTTCAGACATCACGGTACGTACGTCCGCAAAGTCAACGTTCATCAGGCCCGGACGGGTAATCAGTTCCGCGATCCCCTGTACCGCGCCTTTCAGCACGTCGTTAGCCGCGCCAAAGGCGTCGAGCAGGGAGATACCGCGACCCAGTACTTTCAGCAGTTTGTCGTTCGGGATAGTGATCAGGGAGTCAACGTGCTTTGACAGCTCAGCGATACCCTGCTCAGCAAAAGCCATACGCTTTTTGCCTTCGAAGTTAAACGGCTTGGTCACCACCGCCACGGTGAGAATGCCCAAATCTTTCGCCACTTCTGCAACCACCGGCGCAGCACCCGTACCGGTACCGCCGCCCATGCCTGCCGCAATGAACACCATGTCTGCCCCGTCCAGCGCAGAGCGCAGCGCTTCACGATCTTCTTCCGCTGAGGTACGACCCACTTCCGGGTTCGCCCCTGCGCCCAGACCTTTGGTAATGTTATTACCAATCTGGATAGTCTGGCCGACTGCCGTTTTACGCAACGCCTGGGCGTCGGTGTTCACAGCAAAGAATTCCACACCTTCGATACGCTCGCGTACCATATGCTCTACGGCGTTACCGCCGCCACCGCCGACGCCGATGACTTTAATCACCGCGTCATTGGTTAATTCCATAGGTTCAAACATGATTTCTCTCCGTTATGTGCCTGTCGCCTGGAGATCACTAATAGTGTCAGCATGATCCCCTTTCACTAAAATTAAAACTCTTTTTTCAGCCAACTGTTGATTCGTTTGAACCAGTTGCCGACTGATGCTCGTTTTTCCGTCTCCGCATCCCCATTCAGATGCGATTCTTTTCCGTAGTGCAGCAGCCCGACTGCCGTTGAGTAGTACGGCTCCTGCGCATAATCCGTGAGGCCAGTGATGTTCAGCGGCTGACCAATGCGCACCTGCGTATGGAATACGCGCTGGGCGCAGGCCGCCAGGCCCTCGATCTGGGCGGCGCCGCCGGTTAACACGATCCCTGCCGCCAGATGGTGTTTGACGCCCTGCTGACGCAGTTGCTCCTGCAGCTGCAGAATCTCATCGTTCACCAGATTCAGCAGCTCGGTATAGCGTGGCTCGATCACCTCCGCCAGCGTCTGACGCTGCAGGCTGCGCGGTGGCCGACCGCCGACGCTCGGCACCTCAACATTCTCATCTTTGCCAACGATGGATCCCAGGGCGCAACCGTGACGCACTTTGATCGCCTCCGCATCGGTAGGCGGCGTGCCAAAGGCATAAGCGATGTCGCTGGTCACCACATTCCCGGCATAGGGGATCACTTTGGTATGGCGCAGCGCACCGCCGGTATAGACAGCGATGTCCATTGTACCGCCACCGATGTCGACAACACAGACGCCCAGTTCACGTTCATCTTCCGTCAGGACAGCAAAACTGGAAGCGAGGCCGGCAAAAATCAGTTGGTCAACTTTCAGGCCACAACGTTCAACCGCTTTGACAATATTTTTTGCCATGTCGTTGTGACAGGTGATCAGGTGAACCTTCGCCTGCATACGCACGCCGGAAAGTCCCACTGGATTTTTGATGCCTTCCTGATAGTCGATGGCGTATTCCTGAGGAATCACATGCAGGATGCGGTGCTCATCACGCACACGCACGGATTTAGCCGTGTGTACTACGTTCTCCACATCATCCTGGGTGACTTCCTCTTCGGAAATCGGAACCATCCCGATTTCGTTCTGGCAGCTGATATGTTTGCCCGATAAAGCAAGGTAGACCGAGGAGATCTGGCAATCTGCCATCAGCTCAGCCTGATCGATGGCGCGCTGTACGCATTTCACCACCGACTCAAGGTCGTTTACGCCGCCTTTATCCATGCCGCGCGAGGGGCAGCTGCCTACCCCAATAATATTGACCATACCATCGGGCAGAATTTCCCCAACAAGGGCGGCAACCTTGGCGGTGCCGATTTCGAGTCCCACTACCAGTTTTCTGTCCGTTGCCTTGATCATTGTTGTTTAGCCTGTGCCTGGTTCTGTTGCTGATTACTGTCCTGTGGCTCCATCAAGGCCGGTGACCATCCCACCGCAGCGCCCGAGTCATAACGCAAGTCAACATAGTCGACGCGTTTACTCTCTGCCTGCGCCTGCTGCTGTAGCACCGGCCAGAGCTCAATAAATCGTTTCAGACGCTTCATGGTGTCGCTGCGTCCCAGTTCAATGCGCACATCATCACGGGTGACCAGTTGCCAGGAACGCCGCGCCGTCATGGAGGCGGCTTTCAGGACAAATTTGTCGGCTTTCAACGCGTCACTCATGTTGTGATAGCCCGCCAGCACCTCTTTTTCGCTGCCTTCCGGCCCGTACAGCATCGGCAAGGTTTCTTTGCCCATATGATTAGCCGGAACGCTGAACGACACGCCTTCGGCATCAACCATATGCAAATCGTTCCAGCGCGCAACGGCAACATATTCTGTCAGATGAATTTTCAGCTCATCTGGCCACTGTTTGCGTACGCTCACCTGCTTGATCCACGGCAAACGCTCAATCTGCTGCTGGATGATATTCACATCCTGCGACATAAAAGTGCCCGGTGCGCCGGGTGCCAGAATCGCCTGGCGAATGTCATCGTTGGTGGTATAGTGCGTCTGCCCGGTGACCACCAGTTTCGATAACGGCAGACGGGAAGCGTCGTTCATCCACTTCAGCACCACCAGCCCACCAAAAGCCATGACGCCCAGGACCATCAGCAAAAACATAATGCCGAAAAGTCGGGCACCGTTACTGCGCCCGGAGCGCGTGCGCTCCTGGGGTTCACGGTTACGTACGTTCAGCGCCGCCTGTGACATATCAGTCGGCCAGCTCCAGAATACGCGCGACCAGTTGCGAAAAAGACATTCCCGCCTGTTTCGCCGCCATCGGCACCAGACTGTGGCTGGTCATGCCGGGCGAGGTATTCACTTCCAGCAACTGGAAGGCGCCGGTTTCATCACACATCACATCTACACGTCCCCAGCCGCTGCATCCCAGCGTCTGCCAGGCCGATTTTACCAGTCTCTGCAGTTCCGCTTCACGTTCCGCACTCAACCCGCTCGGGCAGAAATATTGTGTCTCATCTGAGATATATTTCGCCTGATAGTCATAAAATTCGCTCACCGTCTGGATGCGAATCGAAGGCAGAATGGTATCGCCCAGGATGCCAACGGTGTATTCCGCGCCGCTGAGAAAGGCTTCGATTAACACCTCGTTGTCGTGACGAAACGCCTCTTCCAGCGCCGCTGGCAACGCCTCCTGATGGTTTACGCGACTGATGCCCACGCTGGAGCCTTCACAGACAGGCTTCACAAACAGCGGAAAGCCGAGTGTGGCAATCGCCGCCTGGCTTTCGGCACTCAGTCCGTCTGCCATTTGCTGACGTGTCAGCCAGACAAACCTTCCGGTGGGCAGTCCGCGCCCCTGCCACAGCAGCTTGGTGCGCAATTTATCCATGGTAACGGCCGATGCCATCACGCCGCTGCCGGTATAAGGGATCTGCAGGAATTCCAGCACCGCCTGTACGGTACCATCCTCGCCACCACGCCCGTGTAGCGCAATAAACGCTTTATCAAAGCCCGCCGCTTTCAGCTGCAATACGGACACCTCCCGGGTATCGACCGCATGAGCATCAATACCGGCTTCGCGCAGCCCGGCCAGCACCGCATTACCGGACATCAGCGAGACTTCACGCTCCGCAGAGTGACCGCCCATCAGGACGGCGACTTTCTCAGCCATGCTGTTCCTCCTGTAGCGCTGCAGGTTGCAGCCGGATATCCGCCAGCTTGCGGGCAAGCTTGCCCACGTTACCTGCGCCCTGCATCAGAATAAGATCGTTACCGGAGAGCACCGGGGCCAGCATGCCAGGCAGCGCCTCATGATCAGGGACCAGAATCGGGTCCACTTTGCCGCGGCCGCGAATCGAGCGGCAGAGCGAACGGCTGTCAGCGCCGGGAATCGGGGTTTCGCCCGCAGCATAGACATCCAGCATCAACAGCACATCCACCTGCGACAGCACATTGGCGAAATCATCAAACAGATCGCGGGTACGGGTATAGCGGTGTGGCTGGAATACCATCACCAGTTTTTTATCGGGCCAGCCGGCACGAGCCGCCTTGATGGTGGCATCCACTTCTGTCGGATGATGACCATAGTCATCCACCAGCATGGCGCTGCCGCTGATGCCATTTACCGCCTGTGTGGGGAACTCGCCCAGCAGATCAAAGCGGCGTCCGGTGCCCTGGAAGCTCTCCAGCGCTGCCAGAATGGCAGTGTCTTCAATGCCCTCTTCGCTGGCGACGGCAACCGCGGCGGCGGCGTTCAACGCATTGTGTCGTCCCGGCGCATTCAGCGTTACCGTCAGCAGCGGCTTATCCTGACGCACCAGCGTAAAGTGCCCCTGCGCGCCACGCTGTTCATAATTTTCGATACGCACATCGGCATCTTCGCTGAAGCCGTAGGTCGTAACCTGACGACCTACGCGCGGAATCAGATCGCGAATCACGGTGTCATCCACACACATCACCGCCCGGCCATAAAAGGGCAGATTGTGCAGGAAGTTGATAAACGTCTGCTTCAGGTTCTCAAAGTCGCCCTGATAGGTATCCATATGGTCAGCTTCGATATTGGTGACAATCGCCACCATCGGCTGTAAATGGAGAAAAGAGGCGTCGCTTTCGTCCGCTTCCGCAATCAGGTAGCGGCTGCTGCCCAGGCGCGCATGGGTACCGGCCGCTTTGACCAGCCCCCCGTTGACGAAAGTGGGATCAAGCCCCCCTTCAGCATAAATACTGGTGACCATCGCCGTGGTGGTAGTTTTACCGTGCGTGCCTGCCACCGCGATGCCATGGCGAAAGCGCATCAGCTCCGCCAGCATCTCGGCACGCCGGATCACCGGAATACGCGCTTCACGCGCAGCCACCAGCTCCGGATTATCCTGCGCAACCGCGCTGGAGACCACCACGACGCTGGCGTCAGTGACGTTCTCCGGGCGGTGATGAAAATAGATGGTCGCACCCAGCGTGGTCAGATGCTGCGTCACCGCGTTGGGTACCAGATCGGAGCCGCTGATATGGTAACCTTCATTCGCCAACACTTCGGCAATACCGCCCATGCCGGCACCGCCGATGCCGACAAAGTGGATGTGCCGGACGCGACGCATCTCGGGCACAATGGAACGCAGTTTTGCCAGTTGTTGTGTATTCATGGTTCTCAATTACCTGTTATTCCGCTTTGTGTCGTATGACGACACGGGTCAGCGCGGCTGACCAGAAAATGAATTTGCCGCTTTCGCCACTTCAGCGGCAACGCGCTCGGTGGCATCCGGAATCGCAATCTGACGTGCGTTCACCGCCATCGTTAATAAAGTCGCGCGATCCCATGCGCTCAGCGTTTGCACTACAGCCTCCGCCGTAAATTGCGGCTGCTCGAAAATTTTGGCCGCGCCCGCTTTTTCCAGCGGCAACGCGTTCCAGTACTGCTGGCGATCCTTGTGCTGGAAAGGCACAAAAATCGCCGGTAAACCCGCTGCGGCCACTTCGCTCACCGTCAACGCGCCGGAGCGGCAGATCACCACATCGGCCCAGGCGTAAGCGGCTGCCATATCATCGATGAACTCGGTCACCTTATGCTGGCTCTGGCCTACCTGCTGATAAGCCTGCTGCACCTCCGCCAGAGCACCTTTTCCTGTCTGATGCCAGAGCGTAATGTGATCGCCCAGCTGCCCCGCGATCTGCGGTAGCGTCTGATTCAGAATGCGCGCGCCCTGACTGCCGCCAATCACCAGCACACGCAGCGGACCGCTGCGCTGCGCCAGACGTTCGGCCGGTAAGGGCAGCGCCAGCACATCGGTACGCACCGGATTTCCTACCACTTGCGCATCCGGAAAGGCCCCCGGGAACGCCTGCATCACTTTTCGGGCGATCTTTGCCAGCCACTTGTTGGTCAGGCCCGCAATGCCGTTCTGTTCGTGCAGCACCACCGGGATACCACAACTCCAGGCCGCCAGACCGCCGGGGCCGGAGACGTAGCCTCCCATACCCAGCACCACATCCGGCTGCCACTTTTTCATAATGGCGCGCGCCTGACGCCAGGCGTTGAAAATACGCAGCGGGGCCAGCAGCAGTGCTTTGACGCCTTTACCGCGCAGGCCGCTGATGCGGATAAACTCAATGTCGATGCCGTGCTTCGGCACCAGCTCCGCTTCCATCCGGTCAGCGGTGCCCAGCCAGCGTATCTGCCAGCCCTGATCCATCAGATGATGCGCAACGGCCAGACCAGGAAAAACATGTCCACCGGTTCCTCCTGCCATTACCATCAGTCGCTTGCCACTCATCGACCACCTCGGGTAAACGCCTGCGCTTTTGCCAGGCGCGTTTCATAATCTATGCGCAACAGAAAAACGATCGCCGTCGACATAATGATCAGGCTCGATCCGCCGTAACTGATCAACGGCAACGTCAGTCCCTTGGTGGGCAACATGCCCGCCGCCGCGCCGACGTTCACCAGCGCCTGGAAGCTAAACCAGATGCCAATAGAGCAGGCGAGAAAACCGGCAAAACGCTGGTCAAGCTCTAACGCCCGCCGTCCAATCGACATCGCACGAAAAGCCACGAAGAATACCATTAACAGCGCCAAAACCACACCGACATAACCGAGTTCTTCCCCGATAATGGAGAAAATGAAGTCGGTATGCGCTTCCGGCAGATACTCCAGCTTTTGCACTGAGTTACCCAGGCCCTGCCCCCAGAATTCGCCGCGACCAAACGCCATCAGCGACTGCGTTAACTGATAGCCGCTGCCGAAGGGATCCTCCCACGGGTTCCAGAAGGAGGTGACGCGGCGCATACGGTACGGCTCGGCGATAATCAGCAACACCACGGCAAAAATGCCGGAGCCGATAATGGCCAGAAACTGCCAGAGTTTGGCCCCTGCCAGAAACAGCATGGCCAGCGTGGTAACAAACAGCACCACCACGGTACCGAGGTCAGGCTGCGCCAGTAGCAGCACCGCCAGCACCACCATCACGCCCATCGGCTTACAGAAGCCCCAGAAGTTGTTACGCACCTCTTCCACTTTGCGCACCAGATAGCTGGCGAGATAGCAAAACAGCGACAGCTTCGATAATTCCGCAGGCTGAATACGCAAGGGCCCCAGTGCAATCCAGCGCGATGCGCCGTTTACCGAACTGCCCACCACCAGCACGATCAGCAGCATCACCACCGAGGCAAGCAGCATCATATTGCTGTAGCGCTGCCAGAACGCCATCGGCACGCGCAATGTGACCAGTGAGAGGCCAAGCGCCAACACCAGATAGAGCGCATCACGTTTGGCAAAATAAAAGGGATCTTCCGAGAGACGCTGCCCCACCGGCATCGAGGCCGAGGTCACCATCACGAAGCCCACAATCGCCAGACCAAACGTCAGCCAGAGCAGCGTCCGGTCATAGAGCACCATGGCGGCGCCATCGCTCTCGCGGCCGCCCGCGCCCATGACCCACTCTTTCAGGCGCTCGGTGATACCGCCTGCCAGCTGCAGCCCCGGAATACGCATCAGCCTAACTCCTGCGCCAGTTGGGCGAAGCGGTCGCCGCGCTGTTCAAAACTGCGGAACTGATCGAGGCTGGCACAGGCGGGAGAAAGCAGCACCATATCGCCCGGCTGTACCTGACGGGCGATCTGCGTCATCGCCTCCTCCAGCGTCCCGGTACGGGTGGCAATCTCCGGACGCAAAGCCGCCAGCGCATCGCCGTCGCGGCCAAAACAATAAGTTCGTACATTACTGCCCTGCAGATAACGCGCCAGCGGTGTGAAGTCCGCCGCCTTGCCGTCACCGCCCAGCAGCAGCCAGAGCGTGCCTTTGACCTGCAGGCCATTCAGCGCCGCTTCCGTACTGCCCACGTTGGTGGCTTTGGAATCATTAATCCAGCGTACGCCGTTGTGCTCCCGCACCAGCTGGAAACGGTGCGGCAGACCGGTAAAATGGGTCAGCGCCTTCAGACTGGAAGCGCGCGGCATCCCTACCGCATCCGCCAGCGCCAGTGCCGCCAGCGCGTTGGTGTAGTTGTGCTGGCCGACCAGCTTCATCTCCTCGGTATTCAGGACTTTTTCGCCCTTTACCCGCAGCCAGACGCTGCCCTGCTGCTGATGCAGGTGGTAATCCCCCACGTCAACGCCAAAGCTGATACAGCGCTCATCGGCACCGCGCACCGGCATGGTCAGGCCATCATCCGCATTCACCACGCAAACGCGGGCATTTTCATAGATACGCAGTTTCGCGGCGCGATATTGCTGCATGCCCAGCGGATAGCGATCCATATGGTCTTCAGTAACGTTCAGGATGGTGGCCGCTGCCGCTTTCAGGCTATGGGTGGTCTCCAGCTGGAAACTGGAGAGCTCAAGCACATAGAGTTGCGCAGGCTCTTTCAACAGAGTTAAGGCTGGCAAGCCAATATTGCCGCCCACCCCTGCCTGCCAGCCAGCCGCTTTCGCCATTTCCCCGACCAGCGTGGTCACGGTGCTTTTCCCGTTTGAGCCGGTAATCGCTACAATGGGGGCCTGCGCTTCGCGGCAAAACAGCTCAACATCGCCCACAATTTCAATACCGGCCTCAGCCGCTTCGCTTAATGCCGGATGTGCCAGCGCAATACCCGGGCTGGCAACGATCAAATCCGCATCCAGCAGCCAGTCGCTATTGATACCCCCCGTGTAGCGCTCCACGCTTTCCGGCAGCCGATCCAGGCCCGGCGGTGACACACGGGTATCCATCACGCGGGGTGTTACGCCCTGCGCTAAAAAGAAATCAACACAGGAGAGCCCGGTCAGGCCCAGCCCGATAATGACGACTTTTCTGCCCCGATAGTCAGCCATAATTAACGTACCTTCAGCGTTGCCAGGCCAATCAGCACCAGCATCAGGGAAATAATCCAGAAGCGCACGATGACGCGCGGTTCCGGCCAGCCTTTCAGTTCATAGTGGTGGTGAATCGGCGCCATGCGAAAAATACGCTGGCCGCGCAGTTTGAACGATCCCACCTGCAGGATCACCGACAGCGTTTCAACTACAAAGACGCCGCCCATGATCACCAGCAAAAACTCCTGACGCAGCAGCACCGCGATGGTGCCGAGCGCGCCGCCCAGCGCCAGCGATCCCACGTCGCCCATAAACACCTGCGCCGGATAGGTATTGAACCAGAGAAAGCCGAGTCCGGCACCGACAATGGCGGTACAGACAATCACCAGTTCGCCCGCATGGCGCAAATAAGGAATGTGCAGATACTCTGCGAAGTTCACGTTACCTGTGGCCCAGGCCACCAGCGCGAAACCGGCGGCAACAAACACCGTGGGCATAATCGCCAGGCCATCCAGGCCGTCGGTAAGGTTAACCGCGTTACCGGTGCCGACAATCACAAAGTACGCCAGCAGCACATAAAACAAGCCGAGCTGCGGCATGATGTCTTTAAAGAACGGCACCACCAGCTGAGTAGCCGGGGTATCTTTACCGGCGATAAACAGCGCAAAGGCGACGCCCAGCGAGATCACCGACATCCAGAAATATTTCCAGCGCGCAATCAGGCCTTTAGTGTCTTTGCGCACCACTTTGCGGTAATCATCCACAAAGCCGATGACACCAAAGCCCACCAGCACAAACAGCACACACCAGACGTAAGGGTTGGAAGGATACGCCCACATCAGTACCGAGATCGTGATGGAAGTAAGAATCATAATGCCGCCCATCGTCGGCGTACCACGCTTGCTGAAATGGGATTCCGGGCCATCATTACGCACCACCTGGCCAATCTGCAGTTTTTGCAGCCAGGCGATCAGACGTGGTCCCAGCCACAGAGAGATAAACAGCGCGGTCAGCAGGCTGACAATGGCGCGAAACGTCAGATAGGAAAAGACGTTAAAGCCAGAATAAAGTGAGACCAGGTGCTCGGCCAGCCAGACTAACATGTTCCTTTCTCCTGTAAGCTCTGTACTACCTGCTCCATGGCGGCACTACGCGAACCTTTTATCAAAACGGTAATTTCCGGTTGTTCGGACAACAGCGTCCGTAATCGTTCAATCAGTGCAGCTTTAGTGCTGAAATGTTCGCCAACGCCGCTGGCTTCGCTGATGTAATGACTGAGTGAGCCCGTACTCAGCACGCGATCGATACCTGCCAGCTTCGCCGCCAGCCCGACTTCACGGTGACACTGCTCCGCCTCATCGCCCAGTTCCGCCATATCGCCTACGACCATAACGCGATAGCCCGGCATGTCGGCCAGCGTCTGCGCCGCTGCGGTCATCGAGCCGACATTGGCGTTGTAGCTGTCGTCCAGCAATAGCTGCGTATCAGAGAGATGGATGGGAAAGAGTCGGCCCGGCACCGCCTGCAGCGTTTTCAGGCCCGTCTGTACTGCGCTGAGCGGCGCATCAACAGAGAGCGCCAGCGCCGCGGCTGCCAGGGCATTGGCGATGTTGTGTTTCCCCGGCAGGGGCAGCGTAATGGCGATATTGCCGCGCGGCGTATGCATCACGAAATGGGTGCCGTCGGCACTCACCTGCACGTCGCTGGCCCAGAAATCGCTGTCGGCCTGGGCATTGGGCGCAAAACGCCAGACAGTTTTGCCATGCAGCTGCGTCTGCCAGTGCGGCCAGTCGTTGCTTTCCAGATTCAGGATGGCGGTGCCGTGCGCCGGTAAGCCGGCAAAAATCTCCCCTTTGGCTTTGGCTACCCCCTCCAGCGAGCCGAAGCCCTCCAGATGAGCCGCCGCCAGGTTGTTAACCAGCGCGCTTTCTGGCCGTACCAGCTCGGTGGTATAAGCGATTTCGCCCTGATGGTTGGCACCCATCTCAATCACCGCATACTGGTGCTCTGGCGTCAGGCGCAACAGGGTCATCGGCACGCCGATATCGTTGTTCAGGTTACCGGCGGTATAGAGGGTTTCGCCGCACTGACGCAAAATCGCCGCCGTCATCTCCTTCACGGAGGTTTTTCCGGATGAGCCGGTCAGGGCAACGACGCGTGCGCTGGCCTGCTGACGCACCCAGGCGCCCAGCTTGCCAAACGCCAGACGCGTATCGCTTACCACCACCTGCGAGACGGCGACAGGTAAATGCTTACTTACCAGTAATGCCAGCGCCCCACTGGCAATGGCATCACCTGCAAAATCGTGTGCATCGAAACGTTCGCCCACCAGCGCGACAAACAGGCTACCTGCACTCACTTTGCGCGTGTCAGTGGTCACATCGCTCAGGGTCAAATCACTGCCGATCAGTTTGCCGCCGGTGATCTCGGCCAGGGTTTGTAAAGTAAACGGGATCATGCAATCACCCCCAGTAAACGGGCGACCGTCAGGCGGTCGGAGTAGTCGAGTCGGTGATTGCCGACAATCTGATAATCTTCATGGCCTTTGCCTGCCACCAGCACGATATCGTCGGGCTGCGCCTGCATCACCGCATTGGTGACCGCCTGCGCCCGGCCTGCGACCACGCGCGCGCGGCCCGGATCCAGCAGACCGCTCAGGATATCCCTGATGATTGCGGCGGGCTCTTCGCTGCGCGGGTTGTCATCAGTAACCACCACCACATCGGCGAACTGCTCGGCTATCGCCCCCATCAGCGGGCGCTTACCTTTATCGCGATCGCCACCACAGCCAAACAGGCACCAGAGCTGGCCTTTGCAATGCAGGCGCGCCGCTTCCAGCGCTTTTTCCAGCGCATCGGGGGTGTGAGCATAATCGACCACTACGGTGGGCTTGCCCGGCGCGCTGAACACTTCCATACGCCCGCATACCGGTTGGAGCTGTGCGCCGCTGGCAACCAGCTGCGCCAGCGGATAGTCAAGCGCTAGCAGCGTGGCCAGCGCCAGCAGCAGGTTACTGACGTTAAACGCGCCCATCAGGCGACTCTCAATCTCCCCCTCGCCCCAGCTGGAGCTGAAGCGGATGCGCGCACCGTTGTCCTGATAATGAACTTCTGTGGCTTTTAACCAGCGGCCATGCCAGTCCGCCGGTACATTCTCTTTCTGAACCACCGCCACCGCATCGGGCAGTTTTTGAAGCCAGCGGCGACCCACCTCATCATCCGCATTGATGATGGCCTGGCCTACCTGATGCTCCGTAAAGAGCAGCCACTTAGCTGACTCATACTTGTGCATATCACCGTGATAATCGAGATGATCGCGGCTCAGGTTAGTAAACACGGCGGCGGCAAACGGCAGCGCCGCGACGCGATGCTGGGCCAGGCCATGTGAAGAGACTTCAATGGCTGCCAGCGAAGCGCCCTGCCCTGCCAGGTCGTGCAGTATCTGCTGCACTTCGACGGCCGAGCCGGTGGTATTTTCGGCAGGCGTTAACCGGCCATACAGCCCGTTGCCCACGGTACCCATCACCGCCCCGCGTTCACCCAGCAGGTTAGCCCACTGCGCCAGCAGCTGGGTGGTGGTGGTTTTGCCGTTGGTGCCGGTCACGCCGATCAGCTTCAGTCGCTCCCCCGGCTGCTGATAAAAGCGCCCGGCCAGCGCGGAAAGGCGCTGCTGCAGCTGAGCCAGATAGATTACCGGCACACCATGCAGTTCACGGATTTCGCCATCGGCGGCTTCCCCTTCCGCTTCGGCAATCACGGCGCTCACGCCCTGAGCAATAGCTTGTGGAATAAAGCGTCGGCCATCAACCTGATGGCCTGTCACGGCGACAAACAGATCGCCGGATGCCGCACTGCGGCTATCCAGTGTCATGTCACGTAGCGGACGCGCCGGCGCGCCCGGCACCCAGGGTGCCAGTAAGTCGCGCAGGTTACGATCTGTCACTTGGATCCCCATTTCTGTTAATTACCAACTCATTTTTGTCATTGACCGGCAGCGCATCCGGTTCGATATTCATGGTCCGCAGCACGCCGCCCATTATCGCGCCAAACACTGGCGCCGATACCGCGCCGCCATAATACTTCCCGGCCTGGGGATCGTTGATCACGACCACCAGGGCAAAACGAGGATGACTGGCAGGTGCGACACCTGCGGTGTAGGCGATATATTTATTGACGTAGCGTCCGTCCGGCCCCACTTTTTTCGCGGTACCGGTTTTGATGGCGATGCGATAGCCTTTGATGGCCGCCTTCACGCCGCCGCCGCCGGGCAGCGCCACGCTCTCCATCATATGCACCACGGTTTTCACCAGCGATTCAGGGAACACCCGTTCACCGGGCACCGGCGGGTCAACTTTGGTAATGGAGAGCGGACGGGCAATGCCGTAGCTGCCGATCGTTGCATAGACTCGCGCTAACTGTAACGGCGTTACCATTAGCCCGTAGCCGAAAGAGAAGGTGGCCCTCTCTATGTCAGACCACCGTTGTTTTTGAGGATATAAGCCACTACTTTCCCCGACCAACCCCAAATTGGTCGGTTTACCCAGTCCAAAACGTGAGTAAGTATCTACCAACGCTGAGGACGGCATCGCTAACGCCAGACGTGAAACCCCGACGTTACTCGACTTCTGCAGCACCCCGGTAAGGGTCAATTCGTTATAGCGCGCCACATCTTTGATTTCATGACCGTTGACCCGGTAGGGAACGGTATTCAGCACGCTGTTTTCCCGCACCACGCCCCGCTGCAGCGCAGTCATCACCACCATCGGCTTGACGGTCGAACCCGGTTCGAAAATGTCGGTGATGGCACGGTTGCGCATCACATCTTTGGGCGTGTTGCTCAGGTTATTGGGGTTATAAGCCGGACTGTTGGCCATTGCCAGCACCTCGCCGGTGTGCACATCCACCAGCACGGCGGTGCCTGACTCCGCCTTGTTAAAGGCCACGGCATTGTTCAGCTCACGGTAAACCAGCGCCTGCAGGCGCTCATCAATACTGAGCGTCAGGTTGTGTGCGGCGCGGCTGTCCACGGAGGAGATGTCTTCAATGACGCGCCCGTAACGATCTTTACGCACCGTACGTTCGCCCGGCTGGCCGGTGAGCCATTTATCGAAGCTTTTTTCGATGCCTTCGATACCCTGCCCGTCAATATTAGTAAAGCCGATCAGATGGGATGTCACCTGACCGGCCGGATAGTAACGCCGTGACTCTTCACGCAGATGGATACCGGGCAGCTTCAGCTTTTTAATGTAGTCGCCAATGGCGGGGTTGACCTGACGCGCCAGGTAGACGAAACGCCCTTTGGGATTGGCGTTAACGCGCGTAGCCAGTTGGTCGAGCGGCACGGAAAGCGCATCCGCCAGCGCTTTCCAGCGACTGTCGAGGGTAATGCCGCCATGTTCATGCAGTTCTTTTGGATCGGCCCAGATGGCATTGACCGGCACGCTCACCGCCAGCGGACGCCCGGCGCGATCGCTGATCATGCCGCGCGCGGTGGGAATCGCCTGGACCCGCAGTGAACGCAGGTCGCCCTCTTTCACCAGCTTATCCGGATTGATCACCTGCAGCCAGGCGACACGGGAGAGTAAACCGAACAGCGCCAGTAAAATGCAGCCGCACAGCAACGCAAAACGCCAGCTCACAAAGCTGGCTTTATCTTCCTGTTTTTTTGCCTTCAGCGTTCTGCTTGCGCCGCTCATTGATTTTAACGATTCCTTATTGCTGTACCACAATATGTTCCTGCGAAGCATCTACATGCTGCATATGCAGCTTTTCCGTCGCCGTGCGCTCAACGCGGCTATGATCGCCCAGCGCATTCTCTTCCAGGATCAAGTTACGCCATTCGATATCCAGCGCGTCGCGCTCCAGCACCAACTGTTCGCGCTGCGCGGTCAGCAAACGCGTTTTGTGGGTGGTGGTCACCACCAGCACGGCGGAGACCAGTACAGCAACCAGCAGCAACAGCGGGATTTTGCCAAATCGCAGCAAATCCGACCCGATCACGCCGGGCAGGCTGTGGCGCTCGTTGCTAATCATGCTTCGGTCCTTTCAGCAATACGTAATACTGAACTGCGCGCACGCGGGTTTTCCGCGACTTCAGCCTCCCCCGGCACCATTTTGCCCAGTAACCGGAGCTCGCGTCCGCCGAGGGCGCTCAGCTGCGCTTCCGTCATCGGCAGTCCCGCCGGAACCTGCGGACCGCGACTCTGATCGCGCATAAAGCGCTTCACCAGACGATCTTCCAGCGAATGGAAGCTGATCACCGATAAGCGCCCTTGCGGCGCCAGCACCGTAACCGCGCCTTTCAGTGCCGTTTCAATCTCTTCCAGCTCGCTGTTAATCCAGATACGAATGGCCTGAAAACTGCGCGTCGCCGGATGCTTAAACTTATCCTTAACGGGCGTAGCAGCAGCAATCACCTCTGCCAGCTCCCGGGTGCGCGTCATGGGCGCCAGACGATTGCGTTCCACGATGGCGCGCGCGATGCGTTTGGCAAAGCGCTCTTCCCCATAAGTTTTCAGGACAAAAGCGATATCGCCCTCTTCCGCCTGCTGTAGCCACTCGGCGGCCGACTGACCGCGCGTGGGATCCATTCGCATGTCCAGCGGTCCGTCACGCATAAAAGAAAAGCCGCGCTCGGCGTCATCCAGCTGCGGCGATGAAACCCCCAGATCCAGTAAAATGCCATCAATTTTGCCATTCAGTTCCCGCGCCGTCATGTACTCCGCCAGCGCCGAAAAAGGGCCATGAATAATTGAGAATCGGGGATCCTTTATCTCAGCGGCAGCAGCGATAGCTTGCGGGTCGCGATCGATAGCGATGAGCTGCCCTTTCTCGCCCAGCCGGGAGAGAATCAGGCGTGAATGTCCGCCGCGACCAAAGGTGCCATCGATGTAAATGCCGTCATCCCTGATGTTCAGGCCATTAACGGCCTCATCTAACAGCACCGTGGTATGTTTATAATTTTCCTGCATAGCTATAGCGACAAGTCCTGCAACCGCTCAGATAAAGGTTCCTGAGCCGACTGTTCTGCGTCAATGTCATCCTTAACTTGTTGATACCAGGTCTGTTCATCCCACAGTTCAAACTTGTTAAACTGTCCAACCAGCATCACTTCTTTTGTCAGGCTCGCATGCTGGCGCAGTGTATTGGCCAGCAGCAGACGACCTGCGTTGTCCATCTGACACTCACTGGCATGACCCAATAACAAGCGCTGCACACGGCGCTCAAGTGGGTTCATGCTGGATAAGCGAGACAGCTTTTTTTCGATAATTTCCCACTGGGGTAAGGTATAAAGCAGCAGGCAGGGTTGATGAAGGTCAATGGTACAGACCATTTGACCCTGAGATTCCTCAATCAGCATTTCACGATAGCGCGTTGGTACGGCCAGACGTCCCTTGCTGTCAAGGTTGACTAACGTTGCTCCACGGAACATGCCAGCCTTTCCCCTCAGTCACCCGTTTTCACCACTTTATCCCACTTTTTACCACGAAACGAGTTTACGGAGCCGACGAAATCCTTGTCAAGCCGGAGCGGGCGCTGAATAACACTATTTCCTGCTAATAGAATTAAATTTAAGAGGCGATAAATTGGGAAGGAATGAAAAAGTGAAAATTAACCTGATGAATAATGGAATAAAAATTTTCCCGGGCAGAAAAATGGCTAAAAATAACACAATTTCATATCGAATTTTATTTACGCCTGATTCTGCGACAAAGGCGGCATTTTAAGGGATTTCCGAAAGAAGCGCGATCCCAGTCCCGTCAGGCGCGGGTTTATGCGTTGCTGAAAATCCAGCCGAATCAGAAAGATTAACAATTCTAAAATGTTAGCAGGCGTGGCGATTATTTACGCTTTTTTACGCTGAGAATCTTATCAAAAATAGAATTCCCGCGATAAAAAAGGCAGCGGGCAGCAATTTTGCTGCCCTTTTCTTCATTCTGTTTTGCGGCTTAATTGCCCCCGGCGAAATAAATTACGCCGTATGCGGGTTAAACCAGGTTTGGGTTTACGCGGTTCATCAAGACTGGCGAGTACCAGCTCCAGCACGCGCTCAGCCACATCACGATGACGCTGCCCTACCGCGAGTACCGGACACTCCAGAAAGTCCAGTAATTCGTGGTCGCCAAACGTGGCGATCGCCAGGTCTTTGGGCAGACGGCCATGTTGCTTCAGCGTGACATCCATCACTCCTTGTAACAGACCAAAGGAGGTCGTAAAAAGCGCCTCCGGCATGGGGTGATCCTCAAGGTATTTTTCAAACAGCGCCGCGGCGGCGCTACGCTCAAAACTGTTGCAGTAGAGATACTCAACCGGACGCGGATCTTCTTTCCAGGCGTCACGAAAGCCGCTTTCACGTAAAAAACTCACCGACAGCTCTGGCAGCGCGCCGAGGAAAAGCACATTTTTTATCGCCAGCTGGCGCAATTCAGCCGCCAGCGTATACGCATCTTCCTGATCGGCCCCTACCACACTGGTAAAGTGTTCACGATCCAGCGCGCGGTCAAGGGCGATAATCGGCAAAGGATTGTTAATCCAGCGCTGATAAAAAGGATGTTCTGGCGGCAGCGAGGTGGAGACGATAATGGCATCCACCTGACGCTGCAGCAGATGTTCAACACAGCGCATCTCATTATCCGGCTGATCTTCAGAACAGGCGATCAGCAGCTGATAACCTCGCTGCCGCGCCTGACGCTCAAGATAGTTAGCGATCCGCGTATAGCTGCTGTTTTCCAGATCGGGGATCACCAGGCCAATAGACCGCGTCCGGCCCGCGCGCAAACCGGCGGCCACCGCATTGGGATGGTAATTATGCTCTCGCACCACCGACATCACTTTTTCCACGGTTTTGTCGCTGACACGATACTGCTTCGCTTTGCCATTAATGACATAGCTGGCCGTTGTACGCGAAACGCCCGCCAGGCGCGCAATTTCATCCAGTTTCACAGGAACCCCACACCTCAACAACGCTTTGCTGGCGAAAATAGCCGCAGTTTAGCGATGGATTATGCTTTTGTTACATCTAACAGCAGAAAAGTGGCGGGAGCAACCGCTTTTGTCAGTGAAGGCGCGTTAATGCATAAAAATAAAAAACCCGACTTTACGCCGGGTTAGCTGATTTTTTACTGACGCGCACAGCGCATTTAACGCATCACGCGGTCGCCACGTGCCACACCGACGACGCCGGAACGGGCCACTTCAACAATTTCCGCCACGTCACGTACGGTGGTCAAAAACGCATCAAGCTTGTCGCTGGTCCCGGCAAGCTGAACCGTATACAGCGACGGCGTGACGTCAACAATCTGACCACGGAAGATCTCTGCGCTGCGTTTAACCTCTTCACGCCCGTAACCGCTGGCCTGAATTTTCACCAGCATAATTTCGCGTTCGACATAAGCGCCCTGCCCCAGTTCGCTTACGCGTAAAACATCCACCAGTTTATGCAGCTGTTTTTCAATCTGCTCCAGCACTTTTTCATCGCCAACGGTCTGAATCGTCATGCGTGACAGCGTAGGATCGTCGGTCGGCGCAACGGTCAGGCTCTCAATGTTATAGCCGCGCTGAGAGAACAACCCGACCACGCGAGACAATGCGCCGGATTCGTTTTCCAGCAGAACCGATAAAATGCGACGCATAATTAAGTCCTCTCCGTTTTGCTCAACCACATTTCGTCCATAGCGCCACCGCGAATCTGCATCGGATAGACATGCTCGCTGCCATCGACGTTGACATCAACAAACACCAGACGGCCCTTCGCCAGCTCAGCCAGCGCAAGACTCAGCTTATCTTCCAGCTCCTCAGGACGCTGGATGCCGATCCCCACATGCCCATAGGCCTCAGCCAGACGGACAAAGTCAGGCAGCGATTCCATATAGGATTGCGAATGGCGACCGGAATAGATCATATCCTGCCACTGTTTCACCATGCCGAGGAAACGGTTGTTCAGGTTCAGTACCAATACCGGCAGGTTGTACTGCAACGCGGTGGAGAGCTCCTGAATATTCATCTGGATGCTGCCGTCACCGGTCACACAAATCACCGTCTCCTGCGGCAACGCCATTTTCACGCCCAGCGCAGCTGGCAGGCCGAATCCCATGGTGCCAAGCCCCCCGGAGTTAATCCAGCGCCGCGGTTTGTCGAACGGATAATAGAGCGCCGCAAACATCTGGTGCTGCCCCACATCGGAGGTGACATAGGCCTCGCCGTGGGTTAAACGCCAGATAGTTTCGATCACCGCCTGCGGCTTGATCTTGTCACTGCTGCGATCGAATTCCAGGCATTTACGGCTGCGCCAGGTCTCAATCGATTGCCACCAGTCACGCAGGCTGTCATACGGCTGCTTAATTTCAGTATGCCCCAGCAGCTCCAGCATCTGCTGCAACACCTGACGGGCATCACCGACGATAGGAATGTCGGCCGCGACCGTTTTCGAAATCGAGGTGGGATCGATGTCGATGTGCATGACGGTGGCATTCGGGCAATATTTTGCCAGATTATTGGTGGTGCGATCGTCAAAGCGCACGCCGATGCCGAAAATCAGATCCGCATTGTGCATCGCCATGTTGGCTTCATAAGTGCCATGCATGCCGAGCATGCCTAAACAGTGCCGATGCGTGCCGGGGAAAGCGCCCAGGCCCATCAGTGAGGAGGTGACAGGAATATTCAGCGTCTCTGCCAGCTGAAGCAGTTCAGCCTCACAGGCGGAGGTGATGGCACCACCACCCACATAGAGCACCGGCTTATGCGCAGCTAACAGCGTCTGCAGCGCACGTTTGATCTGGCCTTTGTGCCCCTGAATGGTCGGGTTATAAGAGCGCATGCTGACCGTCTCAGGCCAGGCATAGGGCAGTTTATTCGCCGGATTGAGGATATCCTTGGGCAGATCGATCACTACCGGGCCGGGGCGACCGCTGGCCGCCAGCCAGAACGCCTTCTTCAGCACCACCGGGATCTCTTCAGTGCTTTTTACCAGAAAGCTGTGCTTCACCACCGGACGGGAGATCCCCACCATGTCGCATTCCTGGAACGCATCATAGCCGATCAACGAAGAGGGTACCTGGCCTGAGAGCACCACCATCGGTATGGAATCCATATAGGCGGTGGCGATGCCGGTAATCGCATTGGTCGCGCCGGGACCAGAGGTGACCAGCACCACGCCCACTTCGCCGGTGGCGCGTGCATAGCCGTCCGCCATGTGGACCGCGCCCTGCTCATGACGCACTAAAATATGGTCGATACCCCCTACCGTCTGCAGAGCGTCATAGATATCGAGCACCGCTCCGCCCGGATAACCGAATACCTGCTTTACCCCCTGGTCGATCAACGATCGGACGACCATTTCGGCTCCTGACAACATCTCCATTTTCTGCCTCCAGGCTTAAGGAGCGAAACAGGTGGCGCAAGTGATACCTGCCAGCCTCCGGTTTCCGCGTCCTGTGCGCCAATTAGATCAAAACCTTATGTTTACCCCCGGCGGAAAGATTGTACTGCCGCCCTCCGGGTTCAGAGAATTTTGCTGAGTTCATTCTGGTGAGAGAAGGAGGATTACCATAACCGCAGAAAAGTAAGCAGGCAAACGCCAAACACGCGCGCCGGGGGAATTAACTGCGGAAAAGGCGCTGTAAGGAAAGAGAACCTTGCGAGGAATAAACTAATTGAACGCCACAAGCGCAGTTGAATATGCTGCGACAATAATTATTTTCAGCGCGATGTAAGAAATATTTAAAATTTCATTTTCTTTCGCTCAGGCCACTATTTTAGCGCCAGCATCTTTTATGGTGTTATTATCTTCCAGTGTGACTTCCGACATGAGATTCCTCTGCAGCGTGGCCGCCTCCCGTCTGCCTGCGCCCGGACCATTTAATTAGCTTAATCATTAAAAATCAGTGAATTATATAAGAAAAATGATGCCACTCCTGCCGCGCCGCGCGCGCTGGCTGATTGCCGTGCATGATCTTTTTTCATTAAACTGCCAGCCCGGTTAATCACAGGATATTTTTCTTTCTCGCTGCGCTTAATAACCTTTCACTTATGGTTGACATCCCACGCTTAATCCAGTAACTATAGATGCAACAGAAAAATTTATTGAGGTTGGAATCCATGTTCGCTTCATTTCGCCTGTCAGGACTACTACTACTTAACGCATTTGCATTGCGCGGTAGTCTTGTGGGCGAAAACTAACATTGATTTGAGCCTGCAGAAAATTAAAAACCCGCGCCTTGCGCGGGTTTTTTTATGCTCGTGACACAGGCGAATTAAACGCAAAAGGATGAACTGAATGAGCCAGCAAGTCATTATTTTCGACACTACTCTGCGTGACGGTGAACAAGCCTTACAGGCAAGCCTGAGTGTGAAAGAAAAACTGCAGATCGCCCTGGCGCTGGAGCGGATGGGGATTGACGTGATGGAAGTGGGCTTCCCGGTCTCCTCACCCGGTGATTTTGAATCAGTTCAGACCATCGCCCGCACCATTAAAAACAGCCGTGTCTGTGGGCTGGCGCGCTGTGTCGAGAAAGATATTGATGCCGCTTATGAAGCGCTGCGCGTTGCCGAGGCCTTCCGTATTCACACCTTTATCGCCACCTCGCCGATGCATATCGCCACCAAATTGCGCAGCACCCTGCCGGAGGTGATTGAGCGTGCGGTCCATATGGTAAAACGCGCACGCAACTATACCAGCGACGTCGAGTTTTCCTGTGAAGATGGCGGCCGCACTCCGATTGACGATCTGTGTCGGGTGATTGAAGCCACCATCGACGCCGGTGCCACGACGATCAATATTCCCGACACCGTGGGCTATACCCTGCCGGGCGAGTACGCCAACATCATCTCCTCGGTGATGAATCGCGTGCCCAATATCGATAAAGCGATTATCTCTGTACATACCCATGACGATCTGGGCATGGCGACCGGTAACGCGCTGGCTGCGGTGCAGGCAGGCGCGCGTCAGGTTGAGGGTACGCTGAATGGCCTGGGCGAACGTGCCGGTAACTGTGCGCTGGAAGAAGTGATCATGGCGATCAAAACCCGCGCGCAGATCATGAACGTGCACACCAATATCCAGCATCAGGAGATTTACCGCACCAGCCAGATCGTCAGCAAAATCTGCAACATGCCGATTCCGGCGAACAAAGCGGTGGTGGGTTCCAACGCCTTTGCTCACTCCTCCGGTATCCATCAGGATGGCGTGCTGAAAAATCGCGAAAACTATGAAATCCTGACCCCGGAATCGATTGGCCTGAATAAAATCCAGCTGAACCTGACCTCACGCTCCGGCCGCGCCGCGGTGAAACACCGCATGGAAGAGATGGGCTATAAAGAGTGCGACTACAACCTGGACATGCTGTACGACGCTTTCCTGAAACTGGCCGACAAGAAAGGTCAGGTGTTTGATTACGATCTGGAAGCGCTGGCCTTTATCAATAAGCAGAACGAAGAGCCGGAACATTTTCAGCTGAAAGAGTTTAACGTGCAGTCTGGCTCCAGCATCACTGCCACCGCCTCGGTCAATCTGGGTTGCGGCGACGAAGTCAAAGCGGAAGCCGCAACCGGTAACGGTCCGGTCGATGCCGTCTATCAGGCGATAAACCGCATTACCCAATACGATGCGGAACTGGTGAACTACCAGCTGACCGCCAAAGGCCACGGCGAGAATGCGCTGGGTCAGGTAGACATTGTGGTGAATTATAACGGCCGTAAATTCCATGGCATCGGCCTGGCCACCGATATTGTTGAATCTTCAGCCAAAGCAATGGTGAACGCGTTGAATAACATCTGGCGCGCCAAACAGGTTGAAAAAGAATTGCAGCGTAAATTTAAGTCTGAGCAGAAGGAAACGGTATAAATGTCTGAGAACTCTCATATCGCAGTATTGCCCGGTGATGGCATTGGCCCGGAAGTGATGGCGCAGGCCATGAAGGTTCTGGACGCCATTCGCCAGCGCTTCGCGATGCGTATCACCACCAGCGAATATGATGTTGGCGGTATTGCCATTGATCATCACGGTGAACCGCTGCCGCCTGCCACGGTGGCAGGATGTGAACAGGCTGATGCCATTCTGTTTGGATCCGTAGGCGGCCCAAAATGGGAACATCTGCCGCCAGCCGCGCAGCCCGAGCGTGGCGCCCTGCTGCCGCTGCGTAAACACTTTAAACTGTTCAGTAACCTGCGTCCGGCTGCGCTCTATAAAGGACTGGAAGCTTTTTGCCCGCTGCGCAGCGATATCGCCGCCCGCGGATTCGATATTCTCTGCGTGCGTGAGCTGACCGGCGGCATCTATTTCGGTCAGCCGAAAGGCCGCGAAGGCAGCGGTGCGCACGAACGCGCTTTTGATACCGAAGTCTATTACCGTTTCGAAATTGAGCGTATCGCGCGTATCGCCTTTGAGTCAGCACGTAAGCGTCGTCGCAAAGTGACCTCGGTCGATAAAGCCAACGTACTGCAATCGTCCGTGATGTGGCGCGAAATTGTGAATGAAATCGCGAAAGATTATCCCGATGTCGAACTGAGCCATATCTATATCGACAACGCCACCATGCAGCTGATTAAAGATCCGTCGCAGTTTGACGTGTTGCTCTGCTCTAACCTGTTCGGTGACATCCTCTCTGATGAGTGCGCCATGATCACCGGATCCATGGGGATGCTGCCATCAGCCAGCCTGAACGAAGAAGGCTTTGGTCTGTATGAACCTGCGGGTGGCTCTGCGCCGGATATCGCCGGACAGAATATCGCTAACCCGATCGCGCAAATTCTGTCGCTGTCGCTGCTGCTGCGTTACAGCCTGAATGCGGATGAAGCCGCCGACAGCATTGAGCGCGCCATCAACCGGGCGCTGGAGGAGGGTTACCGTACCCGCGATTTGGCTGGTGACGGTCCGGCAATCAGTACCGATGAGATGGGCAGCATCATTGCCCGCTTTATCGCAGAGGAAAAATAATAATGAGTAAAACTTTATACCAGAAGTTATTTGATGCACATGTCGTCTATGAAGCGCCAGAAGAAACGCCGCTGCTGTATATCGATCGTCACCTGGTGCATGAAGTGACCTCGCCGCAGGCCTTTGATGGCCTGCGCGCCCACGGACGTAAAGTGCGTCAGCCGGCAAAAACCTTTGCCACCATGGACCACAACGTCTCGACGCAGACCAAAGATATCAATGCCTCTGGCGAGATGGCGCGTATTCAGATGCAGGAGCTGATTAAAAACTGCGCCGAGTTCGGCGTACAACTCTACGATCTGAACCACCCTTACCAGGGCATCGTGCACGTGATCGGTCCGGAACAGGGCATGACGTTGCCAGGCATGACCATTGTCTGCGGCGACTCCCATACCGCTACCCACGGCGCTTTCGGCGCGCTGGCCTTTGGTATCGGCACCTCCGAAGTAGAGCATGTGCTGGCGACCCAGACCCTGAAGCAGGGCCGCGCTAAAACCATGAAAATTGAGGTGCTGGGCGAAGCGGCATCAGGCATCACGGCCAAAGATATCGTGCTGGCGATCATCGGTAAAACCGGCAGCGCGGGCGGCACCGGCCACGTTGTGGAGTTCTGCGGTCCGGCCATCGAAGCGCTGAGCATGGAGGGTCGCATGACCCTGTGCAACATGGCGATTGAAATGGGCGCGAAAGCGGGCCTGGTGGCGCCGGATGACACAACCTTCGCTTACCTGAAAGGGCGTCAGTTTGCACCGCAAGGGGAGCAATGGGAACAGGCGGTGGATTACTGGCGTACCCTGAAATCGGATCCTGACGCGCAATTCGATCGTGTGGTGACGCTGCAGGCCAATGAGATCGCGCCGCAGGTGACCTGGGGAACCAACCCCGGCCAGGTGATCGCCGTTGATCAGCAGATCCCGGATCCCGCCTCCTTTGCCGATCCGGTAGAGCGCGCCTCTGCAGAGAAAGCGCTGGCTTATATGAATCTGCAGCCGGGCATCCGCCTGACGGAAGTCAATATCGACAAAGTATTTATCGGCTCCTGCACCAACTCACGTATCGAAGATCTGCGCGCCGCGGCGGCGATTGCCAAAGGGCGAAAAGTGGCGCCGGGCGTAGTGGCGATGGTGGTACCGGGTTCCGGTCCGGTGAAAGCGCAGGCGGAAGCGGAAGGCCTGGACAAAATCTTCCTCGAGGCGGGTTTTGAATGGCGTCTGCCGGGTTGCTCCATGTGCCTGGCAATGAACAATGACCGTCTGAATCCGGGCGAGCGTTGCGCGTCTACCAGCAACCGTAACTTTGAAGGCCGTCAGGGTCGTGGCGGACGTACTCACCTGGTCAGCCCGGCAATGGCCGCCGCAGCCGCGGTGACCGGTCATTTTGCCGATATTCGCGAACTGAGCGCAGGAGCATAAGTCATGGCGAAGAAATTTACCCAACATACAGGCATTGTGGCCCCGCTGGATGCCGCTAACGTAGATACCGACGCCATCATTCCCAAGCAGTTCTTGCAGAAGGTGACGCGCACCGGTTTTGGTCAGCATCTGTTTCACGACTGGCGCTTTGAAGATGACGCCGGTCAGGTGCCGAACCCCGATTTTGTGCTGAACAAGCCCGAATACAAAGGCACCAGCATTCTGCTGGCGCGGGAAAACTTTGGCTGCGGCTCTTCACGCGAACACGCCCCCTGGGCGCTGACCGATTTCGGTTTTCAGGTGGTGATCGCGCCCAGCTTTGCTGACATCTTCTATGGCAACAGCTTTAACAACCAGCTGCTGCCGGTGAAGCTGAGCGAAGAGGAGGTGGATGAGCTGTTTCAGCTGGTCGCTGCCCAGCCGGGCATCAGCTTTACCGTTGACCTGGAAGCGCAGACCGTACGCGCCGGTGATAAAAGCTATTCGTTTGTCATCGACAGCTTCCGTCGTCACTGCATGATTAATGGCCTCGACAGCATCGGACTGACCCTGCAGCACGAAGGTGCCATTACCGATTACGAGCAGAAGCAGCCCGCTTTCCTGCACTGATCAACAGACGGGCGGCCCAGGCCGCCCTTTCTTCAGGCGTCTTTCACGCGCGCCACCAGTATCAGCGCCATCAGCGCCATCCCGCACGCCACCCAGTAAACCGCATAGTGCCCCAGATGTTCACTCACCGCGCCCTGAATCAGCCCTGCCAGAATCATTCCGGTAGAGATCGTGTTTGAGAACAGCGTGGTCGCCGCCCCGGGCCGTCCCGGCATCAGTTCCTGAAACCAGAGCATCCCGATCCCGGCAATAATGCCGATGAAAATGGCGTTAAACAGCTGCAACACCATCAGCGCCGTACGCGACTGGAACAGTACCAGGCCGAGATAGAACAGCACTCCCGCCGCCACGGCGATCAGCATCAGCTTGCGTTTACCGAGGCGTTTTGCATAGTAGCCCGCCAGCAGCATAATCGGAATTTCCAGCCCGGCCGCAGTGCCCATCAGCAGGCCTGCCAGATTTTCGGGCAACCCGAGGGTGGTGCTGATATAGAGCGGCATATCGATGATATACATGGTGCTGCAGGTCCACATGCTCATCGAAGCAAGAAACAGCAGCCGCACATGAGGATCTTTCCAGGCGCTGAGCTGCGTTAATACCACCTCCGGCGACTGCACCACGCGTGGCACCGAAGGCAACGTCAGCCAGATCAACAGGATGCAAACCAGGAACAGCAGTGCTGCCACCAGAAACAGGGTGACAAAGCCGTAGTTGAGCGCCAGAGAAAAGGAGAGCGGCGGTCCAATCACCCAGGCAAGGGAGAGCTGCGCCCGCATAATCGAACTGAACATCACCACTTCATGGGCAGAGCGATCCGCATACTCGCGCGCCAGTGCAAAGATTTGCGGCATCGAGACGCTGGCCAGCGCAGACAGCAGCACGCCGAAGGTGATCAGTGTCAGGTAATGACGGTTAAAGGCAAACAGCAGCGCATTCAGCAGGGCGATGGCGCAACAGAACAGGATCAGCTTACGCCGATCGCCGCGGTTATCGGATCGCTTCGCTACCAGCAGGCTGATCACAATGCCGGCAATGGCATTGATGGTAAAGAACAGCCCTACCCAGAAAGGACGCGCCTGCACCTCGCGCGTCAGAAACAGGCTCAGCACAGGAGCCTGCAGCGCACCAGCAACGCCAATCATAAAGGTGACAACCATAAAGGCCAGCAGCACTGGATTAAAACCACGTGGCCGCGTAAACAGCGATTTCATACCGGAATCCCTTACAGGATGAAAAGCGAGGAGAAAGGAAGCGTAGAAGATTCCATAGCCGCAGGAAAAAAGCCAGCAGAGTTCACACTGCTGGCGGTGTAAATGCACCTGCTCAGAAGCAGCCTCACGCGAGGCAAGATCCTGTCAGAGCGCCATTCATCGCTGAATGCCTCCCGCTCTTCCATTGGTGTTTATAGTGCCGCTAATATAAGGCAAGAAAAACAGAGCACTTTTTACCGGGAGTTCCTCTTTTATGCCCTCATCCCGTTTACAGCAGCAGTTCATCCGCCTGTGGCAACGCTGCCAGGGCGCGCCGCAGGAGACTACCCTGGATGATCTCGCGCTCCAGCTAAACTGTTCACGTCGTCACATGCGTAACCTGCTGAACGCTATGCAGCAGGCGGGCTGGCTCAGCTGGCAGGCCGCGGCGGGACGCGGTAAGCGCTCCCGTCTTCTCTTCCACGCCACCGGACTGGCGTTACAACAACAGCGCGCCGAGGATCTGCTGGAGCAGGAGCGCATCGAGCAACTGGTACAGCTGGTCGGGGATAAAAACCAGGTGCGCCAGATGATTGCCGCCCATCTCGGTCGCAGCTTCCGCCAGGGAAAACATATTCTGCGTGTGCTCTACTATCGCCCGCTGCTGAACCTGCTGCCGGGATCACCGCTGCGTCGCTCGGAATCCCATCTGGCACGTCAGATTTTCAGCGGCCTGACGCGCATAAATGGGGAAAACGGGGAAATCGAACCCGATATTGCCCATCACTGGCAGCAGACCGCCCCGCTACGCTGGCGTTTCTTCCTGCGCCCCGCGATCCGCTTTCATCATGGGCGCGAGCTGGAGATGGCTGACGTGCTGACCTCGCTGCAGCGCCTGCGCAGTCAGCCGCTGTTTGCCCATCTGCACACCATCACCTCCCCCGCGCCCTGGACGCTGGATATCGAACTCAGTGAGCCCGACGCCTGGCTCCCCTGGTTGCTCGCCAGTGTCAGCGCCATGATCCTGCCGCAGGAGTGGCCCGAATTAAGCGATTTCGCCCGCCAGCCGGTAGGCACCGGTCCCTACGCCGTGGTACGCAACCAGCCGTCGCAACTCAAAATCGCGGCTTACGATGACTACTTTGGCTATCGCGCCCTGATCGATGATGTCTCTGTCTGGGTGCTGCCGGAGATCAGTAACGAACTGGCCGTCGCCGGGGTCCGGCTGGAGGGGGTTGACGGCGTGATAGCGGATCAACGCTCGGAAGAGAGTCGGCTGGAAGAGGGCTGCTACTTTCTGCTGTTTGATCAGCGCTCCGCGCAAGGGCGCGATGCGCAGATTCGTCACTGGGTCAGTTATCTGTGCAATCCCATTGCGCTGCTTAATCAGGCGGGTGCGGACTATCAGCGCTACTGGTTTCCCGCCTGGGGCCTGCTGCCGCGCTGGCATCACCGACGCGATCTGACGCCGGTAGAGAAGCCCGCCGGACTGCATAGCCTGACGGTCACCTGCTACAGTCAGCATGTAGAACATGAGGCGATTATTGCGGCGTTGCGTCCTCTGCTGGCGCAGCAGGGGGTTACGCTGCATGTACAGCAAATCAGTTACGAAAGCTGGTTCCACGGCGAGGCGCAAAGCGATATCTGGCTGGGCAGCATCAACTTTACCCTGCCGCTTGATTACTCCCTGTTTGCCCAGATGTGTGAAATCCCCCTGCTGCAGCACTGTCTGAGCAACAACTGGGCGCAGGATGCCGCACGCTGGCGTCAGAAAGCCCTACCGCTGACAGAATGGTGCAAAACGCTGGTAGAAAGCCACCAGCTGCATCCACTGTTTCATCACTGGCTGCTGCTGGAGGGGCAGCGCAGCATGCGCGGGGTGCGCATGAATACCCTGGGCTGGTTCGATTTCAAATCAGCCTGGTTTGCGCCGCCCGATCTGTGACGCTTTCGTCCGACGCCAGAAATGACTAGAATGAGCCGACCTCAACGGGGTGTCTGATTTTCTTGACGATACAGGCTGAGAAATACCCGTCGAACCTGATCCAGTTAATGCTGGCGTAGGGATTTGAGATGCCTTCTGCTCAGATCCTTTGCGGCTCACCTTTTGTTTCTCTGAGGAACGCAAAGTGCTTAAGAAAATTGTGCCTGTTCTGCTGCTGTTATCCGCGCCCGTGCTGGCCGCCCGTCCGGAATTAACCCTCTACACCTATGACTCCTTTGCCGCTGACTGGGGCCCCGGCCCGGCGGTTAAAAAAGCGTTTGAAGCGCAGTGCGACTGCGTACTGAAGTATGTGGCGCTGGAAGATGGCGTTTCGCTGCTGAACCGTCTGCGTATGGAAGGCAAAAACAGCAAGGCGGATGTGGTGCTGGGACTGGACAATAACCTGATCCAGGCGGCGGAGAAAACCGGCCTGTTTGCCCCGGCGGCGATCGACAGCAGCGCCCTGCAGATACCGGGCGGCTGGCAAAACAGCACTTTTATTCCCTTCGATTATGGCTACTTCGCTTTTGTCTATGACAAAAACCGACTGAAGAACCCACCGCAAAGCCTGAAAGAGCTGGTAGAGAGCCCGGAGAAATGGCGGGTCATTTATGAAGATCCACGCACCAGTACGCCGGGCCTGGGTCTGCTGCTCTGGATGCAGAACGTCTTCGGCGATCAGGCGCCCGACGCCTGGCAGAAGCTGGCCGCGAAGACCGTCACCGTCACCAAAGGCTGGAGTGAAGCTTACGGTCTGTTTCTGAAAGGCGAAGGCGACCTGGTGCTGAGCTACACCACTTCCCCCGCCTATCACCTGATTGAAGAGAAGAAGGATAACTACGCAGCAGCCCCGTTTGCCGAAGGGCACTATCTCCAGGTGGAAGTCGCGGCCCGCCTGGCGAGCAGCAAACAGCCCGCACTGGCGCAGCAGTTTATGCAGTTTATGATCTCTCCGGCTTTCCAGAACACCATTGCACGCGGCAACTGGATGTACCCGGTGATCAAGAGCGATCTGCCTGAAGGGTTTGCCACACTCAGCGTGCCGCAAACTGCGCTGCAGTTTACCCCGCAGCAGGTGGCCGATCAGCGCGCCGCCTGGATCAGCGCATGGCAACGCGCCGTCAGCCGCTGATGGCGCGCTGGCTGCTGCCCGGCGCGCTGGCAGCGCTGCTGCTGTGCGCCGTGGCGCTGCTCGCCTTTGCGGCGCTGTGGTTCAGCGCCCCGCAGATCGACTGGCACAGCCTGCTGCAGGATAAGTATCTGCATCATGTGATCGCCTTTTCTTTCTGGCAGGCGCTGCTCTCCGCGCTCTTTTCCGTGCTGCCAGCGATTCCCCTGGCGCGTGCGCTCTGCCGTCGCCGTTTCCCCGGCCGCCAGCTGCTGCTGCGTCTGTGCGCGATGACGCTGGTGCTGCCGGTGCTGGTAGCGGTGTTCGGCATCCTGACCGTCTATGGTCGCACCGGCTGGCTGGCGCAGCTCTGCCAGTGGATCGGCATCGACTATCATTTTTCCCCTTACGGCCTGCAGGGCATTTTACTGGCGCATATCTTTTTTAACCTGCCGCTGGCCACCCGGCTCCTGCTGCAGGCACTGGAAGCGATCCCCGGCGAGCAGCGCCAGCTGGCGGCGCAGCTGAATATGCGCGGCTGGCACTCTTTTCGTCTGCTGGAGTGGCCCTGGCTGCGTCGTCAGCTGCTGCCCGCCAGCGCGCTGATTTTTATGCTCTGTTTCGCCAGTTTTGCCACCGTGCTTTCGCTCGGCGGCGGCCCGCAGGCCACCACCATCGAGCTGGCGATCTATCAGGCGTTAAGTTACGACTACGATCCGGGACGCGCCGCGCTGCTGGCGCTGATCCAGCTGTTCTGCTGCCTTGCGCTGGTGCTGCTGAGTCAGCAGTTGAGCAAGGCGTTGCCGATGGGCAGCAGTCAGTTGCAGAGCTGGCGCGATCCAGCCGACAGCCGCTTTGCCCGCCTGAGCGATGCGCTGCTGATTGGCCTGGCACTGCTGCTGCTGCTGCCGCCGCTGCTGGCGGTGCTGGTTGACGGGCTGAACGGCGGCATGCGTGGCGCGCTGCAACAATCTGCTCTCTGGCTGGCGGCCTTTACCTCGCTGCGTATCGCTCTCGGTGCCGCGCTGCTCTGCGTGGTGCTGACCCTGATGCTGCTGTGGAGCAGCCGCGAGCTGCGTTTACGCCAGCGCCGCCTGCCTGCGCAGATGCTGGAAATGAGCGGGATGCTGATCCTCGCCATGCCCGGGATTGTGCTGGCGACCGGCTTCTTTTTGCTGTTTAACGCCACCACTGGCCTGCCCTCCTCAGCGGAGGGCCTGATTATATTCACCAATGCGCTGATCGCCATTCCCTACGCCATGAAAGTGCTGGAGAATCCGATGCGTGATATCGCTGAGCGCTACTCCCGCCTCTGCCTGGCGCTGGATATCCGCGGCTGGAACCGGCTGCGGCTGATCGAACTGCGGGCGCTGAAACGCCCCATCGGGCAGGCGCTGGCCTTCGCCTCGGTGCTGTCGATCGGCGATTTTGGCGTAGTGGCGCTGTTCGGCAACGCCGATTTTCGCACCCTGCCCTTCTATCTCTATCAGCAGATCGGTGCTTATCGCGGCCAGGACGGTGCCGTCACTGCGCTGCTGTTGCTGCTGATCTGTCTGCTCCTGTTCACTCTGATGGAAAAATTGCCAGGCCGCCATGCTGACACTCACTGACCTGACGTACCTCTACCAGCACCTGCCGATGCGCTTCTCTTTTACGGCGCAGCGCGGCGAGCGGCTGGCGATTCTCGGCCCGAGCGGCGCCGGAAAAAGCACCCTGCTGAGCCTGATTGCCGGTTTCCTGCCGGTAAGCCAGGGAACCCTGTGGCTGAATGGCGCAGACCATACCCACAGCGTGCCGGCACAACGTCCGGTCTCAATGCTGTTTCAGGAGAACAACCTGTTTCCCCATCTCAACGTAGCGCAGAATATGGGCCTGGGGCTACATCCGGGGCTGAAGCTTAATGCCGGGCAACGCACACAGCTGGAACAGATTGCTGCCCGCGTGGGCCTGAGCGAGCTGCTTACGCGCCTGCCAGGCCAGCTTTCGGGCGGTCAGCGTCAGCGTGTGGCGCTGGCGCGCTGCCTGCTGCGGCAGCAACCGATCCTGTTGCTGGATGAGCCTTTTTCTGCCCTCGATCCGGCATTACGCAAAGAGATGCTGCAGCTGGTAACCACGGTTTGCGATGAACGCCAGATCACGCTGCTGATGGTATCGCACAGCCTGGAAGATGCGGCGCAGATTGCGCCACGCAGTCTGGTGATTGTCGATGGCCGTATTGGCTGGGATGGCAGCACCGCCCGCCTGCTGGCGGGCGAGACGCGGGAAGCCGAAGTGCTCGGCATCCCGCTCCGTTAGCCGAGGAACACCTGCGCGAGCTGATGACGGAAGGCGGGCATCAGGGGATGAAACTGAATCGCCGCAAAGGCTGTTACGGCGCTCAGCAGTCCCAGCGGCGCCAGCCAGTGCAGGCGTTGCGCCGGCAGCCAGGCGCTGGCCCAGTCGCGTTTTTTGTTGCGCCGCCACCAGCGCCAGCAGAACCAGAGTCCGAGCCAGACCACCAGCGCCACCCCTAACAGCAGCCATTTAAAGCCGCCGCTCTGCGCCGCCTGCGGCACATCAATGGCGGCGCCCGCCAGAATCCCCGGCATCAGATAGACCGGCGGCCATAGTACGCAGCCGATAATATTAGGCAGCAGAAATTTACGCACTGGCAGCTCCAGCATCCCCGCTACCAGCGGGATCAGCGGACGCGTCGGCCCGAAAAAGCGTCCCACCAGAATGGTAAACAGACTGTGCTCATACAGCGCATGCTCCGTTTTATCCAGCAACCTGCGATGCTTTTGCAGATACTTCCAGCGGTGCAGCGGCCCCTGGAACTTCCAGCCAATGCCGTAAGAGATCCAGTCTCCCAGCAGGCAACCCGCCAGCCCCGCCGCCCAGGCGGGATAGAGTCCGATCTGGCCGCTGCCGACCAGCGCGCCCAGGCTGGCCATCAGTACCGTGCCGGGCAGCACCAGTCCCACCAGCGCAAGCGATTCGAGAAACGTCACCAGGGCGATGGCCAGCAGAGCCCACTCCAGCGATTGCGTAAACAGGTGTTGTAGCCAGGCTTCCATAACCGTCCTCAGCAGAAAAAGAAGCCTGGATTGTCCTGAGCCTGCGCGATAGCGTCAAGGCAAGATTTGTAGGGGAATGTTGACAATCGTCAGCGCCCGATCCCGCACACAGAACTGTATAAATAACCATGCTATACTATTGTCCGCTTACATACCGGAGAAATTGTGAACAGTCCACGCGCAGGATTTCTGCTGACCCGCCACTGGCGCGACAGCGCAAACGGCATTGAAGTGGTCCTCTGGCTGGCTACGGATGAGGGTGCGCAGCGGCTGGTGCTGCCGCCGCAGGAAGCGGTGGCCTTTATTCCGCAACTGTATCAGTCCCGGGTGGAAACGCTGCTGGCGCAGGAATCACAGGTGCGTCTCGCACCGCTGCAGCTGAAAGACTTTCGTTGCCGTCCGGTATTCGGCCTGTACTGTCGTCAACAGCGCCAGCTGCAGCGGCTGGAAAAGCTGCTGCGCGAGAACAAAATTCCGGTTTATGAGGCCGACATCCGCCCGCCGGAGCGCTATCTGATGGAGCGCTTTATCACTGCGCCCGTCTGGTTCAGCGGCGAACCGCAGGGCGATACGCTGGTCAACGCCCGTCTGAAACCCCATCCCGACTACCGTCCGCCGCTGAAATGGGTCTCGCTGGACATTGAAACCACCCAGCACGGCGAACTTTACTGTATCGGCCTGGAAGGCTGCGGCCAGCGCCAGGTCTATATGCTGGGGCCGGCGAACGGCGAAGCTCGCGACCTCGATTTTGACCTGATCTATGTTGACAGCCGCCCGCAGCTGCTGGAGGCGCTGAATGCCTGGTTCGCCTGTCACGATCCCGATGTGATTATCGGCTGGAACCTGGTGCAGTTCGATCTGCGCATCCTGCAGAAACATGCTGATCGCTACGCCATTCCGCTGCGTCTCGGCCGTCAGCAGACGCCGCTGGAATGGCGCGAGCATGGCTTTAAGCCCGGTATCTTCTTTGCCCAGGCGGCGGGACGACTGATTATTGATGGCATTGAAGCGCTCAAGTCCGCCTTCTGGGATTTTCCCTCCTTCAATCTTGAGACAGTGGCGCAAACGCTGCTGGGCGAGGGGAAAGCGATCGATAATCCCTGGCAGCGCATGGAGGAGATCAACTGGCGTTTTGCCCATGATAAACCAGCACTGGCCCGCTATAACCTGAAAGATTGCGAACTGGTGACACGCATCTTTCACCAGACGGAGATCATGCCCTTTCTGCTGGAACGCGCTGCGGTGAACGGCCTGGCGGTGGATCGCCACGGCGGGTCAGTAGCGGCGTTTAATCATCTCTATATCCCACGTATGCACCGCGCAGGTTATGTCGCGCCCAATCACGGCGAAGTGGCGGCGGAAGCGAGTCCCGGCGGTTACGTGATGGATTCCCGCCCGGGCCTGTATGACTCGGTGCTGGTGCTGGATTACAAAAGCCTCTATCCCTCGATTATCCGGACTTTCTTGATTGACCCTGTGGGCCTGGTTGAAGGCCAGGCGCAGCCGGATGCGGCCCATGCCGTGGCCGGTTTTCGCGGCGCGCACTTCTCGCGACAGACCCACTGCCTGCCGGAGCTGGTCAGCCAGATCTGGCAGGGACGCGAAGCCGCGAAGCAACAGGGCAACAAGCCGCTGTCACAGGCGCTGAAGATCATTATGAACGCCTTTTATGGCGTGCTGGGCACCAGCGCCTGCCGCTTCTTCGACCCACGCCTCACCTCTTCCATCACGCTACGCGGCCATGAAATTATGCAGCAGACGCGCCATCTGATTGAGGCAGAAGGTTACGACGTGATTTACGGCGATACCGACTCCACCTTTGTCTGGCTGAAAAGCGCCCATGATGATGACGAGGCGACGGCGATCGGCCAGCGGCTGGCGCAAAAGGTCAACAGCTGGTGGCGCGAGCACCTGCAGCAGAGCGCCGGGCTCACCAGCGTGCTGGAGCTGGAATATGAGACTCACTTTTCCCGTTTTCTGATGCCCACCATTCGCGGCGCTGAACAGGGCAGCAAGAAACGCTATGCGGGTCTGATCCGCAGCGGCGACAGCGAGCGGATGGTGTTTAAAGGGCTGGAGACGGTCCGTACCGACTGGACACCGCTGGCGCAACAGTTTCAGCAGGCGCTCTACGCACGCATTTTTCATCGTCAGCCGTGGCAGGATTATGTGCGTGATACCGTACGCCAGTTGCTGGCGGGCGAGCTGGACGATCTGCTGGTGTATAAAAAACAGCTGCGGCGACCGCTGAAAGAGTATGAACGCAACGTGCCGCCGCATGTCCGGGCCGCCCGGCTGGCGGATGAGCAGAATCGCCGGCTGGGCCGCCCGCTGCAGTACCAGAACCGGGGCAGCATTCGCTACGTGATGACCCTCGCCGGGCCAGAGCCGCTGGAGGCGCGCAGCGCGGCACTGGACTATGATCATTATGTGGCAAAGCAGCTGCAGCCCATCGCAGATGCCATTCTGCCTTTCGTTGAGGGCGACTTTGCTACACTGATAACGGGGCAGCTGGGGCTTTTTTGACAGGTGACGAACGTCTTACCTTCCAGTACCATAGCGCCCTTCCTGAATCTCACCGCTCTGACATCTGCCCGGGCTCTTTTGCCTGGCGGAAGGGTATTGCCTGTGAGCAGGTGGACATCTTCATTACACGTTAAGAGAATCGAGCTAAAAATTTATGCTTTTTACATTGGGTCAACGCTGGATCAGTGATACGGAAAGTGAACTGGGATTGGGTACGGTAGTTGCCCTGGACACGCGCATGATTACCCTGCTCTTTCCGGCAACCGGCGAAAACCGCCTTTATGCCCGCAATGATTCTCCGATTACCCGCGTGATGTTCAATCCGGGTGATACCGTCACCAGCCATGAAGGCTGGCAAATGCTGGTCGATGAGGTCCGCAACGAAAATGATCTGCTGACCTACATTGGCACGCGTCTGGATACGCAGCAAGCGGACGTCGAACTGCGTGAAGTGATGCTCGACAGCAAGCTGGTGTTCAGCAAGCCGCAGGATCGCCTGTTTGCCGGGCAGCTGGATCGCATGGACCGTTTCGCGCTGCGCTTCCGTGCCCGTAAATATCAGAGCGCCCAGTATCGTCTGCCGATCAGCGGCCTGCGCGGTATGCGCACCAACCTGATCCCGCATCAGCTGCATATCGCCCATGATGTGGGCCGTCGTCATGCGCCGCGCGTACTGCTGGCCGATGAAGTGGGTCTCGGCAAAACCATCGAGGCGGGCATGATTATTCAGCAGCAGCTGCTGGCAGGCCGTGCCGAGCGCGTGCTGATCGTGGTGCCGGAAACCTTACAGCATCAGTGGCTGGTGGAGATGCTGCGCCGCTTTAACCTGCGCTTTGCGCTGTTTGATGATGGTCGCTATACCGAAGCGCAGCACGACAGCGATAACCCCTTCGATACCGAACAGCTGATTATCTGCTCGCTCGACTTTGTGCGCCGCAACAAGCAGCGTCTTGAGCAGCTGGCTGACGCCGACTGGGATTTGATGGTGGTGGATGAAGCGCACCATCTTGCCTGGTCAGAAGGCGCGCCGAGCCGCGAATATCAGGTGATTGAACAGCTGGCGGAACAGATCCCCGGCGTGCTGCTGCTGACCGCGACGCCGGAGCAGCTCGGCATGGAGAGTCATTTTGCCCGCCTGCGTCTGCTCGATCCCAACCGCTTTCACGACTTTGCCCAGTTTGTCGAAGAGCAGCAGCACTTCCGCCCGATCGCCGACGCGGTTACTACATTGCTGGCGGACAAAACGCTCTCCGATGAAGAGATGAACCTGGTTAGCGACCTGGTGGGCGAAGAAGATATTGAGCCGCTGCTGCAGGTGGCAAACGGTCAGGCCGAAGGCAAGCTGGAGGCGCGTCAGTCGCTAATCTCCATGCTGATGGATCGCCACGGCACCAGCCGTGTGCTGTTCCGTAACACGCGTAACGGCGTGAAAGGCTTCCCGCGCCGCGAACTGCACCAGATCCGTCTGCCGCTGCCTGCCCAGTATCAGACAGCGATTAAAGTCTCCGGCATTATGGGCGCGCGCAAAAGCGCGGAAGAACGCGCACGCGATATGCTCTACCCGGAACAAATTTATCAGGAATTCGAAGGCGACAGCGGCACCTGGTGGAACTTCGATCCGCGCGTTGACTGGCTGATGGGCTACCTCACCACCAATCGCAAAGAGAAAGTGCTGGTGATCTGTGCCAAAGCGGCCACCGCGCTGCAGCTGGAGCAGGTCCTGCGCGAACGAGAAGGTATCCGCGCGGCGGTGTTTCATGAAGGCCTGTCGATTGTTGAACGTGACCGCGCCGCCGCCTGGTTCGCGTCTGAAGAGGATGGCGCGCAGGTGCTGCTCTGTTCGGAGATCGGCTCGGAAGGTCGCAACTTCCAGTTTGCCAGCCGTCTGATCATGTTCGATCTGCCGTTTAACCCCGATCTGCTGGAGCAGCGTATTGGCCGTCTCGATCGAATCGGCCAGGCGCATGACATTCAGATTCTGGTGCCCTGGCTGGAGAAGACCGCCCAGGCAGTGCTGCTGCGCTGGTATCATGAGGGCCTGGATGCGTTTGAACACACCTGCCCCACCGGTCGCGCCATTTATGACAAGGTGCACGACCAGCTGATTGAGTTTCTGGCCGCGCCAGAGAACAGCGAAGGTTTCGACGAGTTTATCCACGCCTGTCGCAAGCAGCATGAAGCGCTGAAAAGCCAGCTGGAACAGGGGCGCGATCGCCTGCTGGAGCTTAACTCCAACGGCGGCGAGGCGGCTCAGGCGCTGGCCAACGCCATCGCAGAACAGGATAACGATACCGAGCTGGTTAACTTTGCGCTGAATCTGTTTGATATTGTCGGTATCAATCAGGAAGATCGCAGTGATAACCTGATCGTGCTGACGCCGTCCGATCATATGCTGGTGCCCGATTTCCCCGGCCTGCCGGAAGATGGCTGCACCATCACCTTTAACCGCGATCAGGCGCTGTCGCGCGAAGATACCCAGTTTATTACCTGGGAGCATCCGCTGATCCGCAACGGGCTGGATCTGATCCTCTCCGGCGATACCGGCAGTTGCGCGCTGTCGCTGCTGAAAAACAAAGCGCTGCCGGTTGGTACCCTGCTGGTGGAGATGATCTATGTGGTGGAGGCGCAGGCGCCAAAACATCTGCAGCTGACGCGTTTTCTGCCGCCGACGCCGGTGCGTATGCTGCTGGATCGCAACGGCACTAACCTGGCGGGCAAAGTGGAGTTTGAGAGCTTTAACCGTCAGCTGAACGCAGTGAATCGTCATACCGGCAGCAAACTGGTTAACGCTGTGCAGCAGGATGTGCACAGCATCCTGACGCTGGCGGAAACGCAGATCGTGCCGGAAGCGCGGGCGTTGATCGACGCGGCGCGTCGTGAAGCCGATGAGAAGCTGAGCGCCGAGCTGTCACGTCTGGAAGCCCTGAAGGCGGTCAACCACAATATCCGTGAGGATGAAATTGAGGCGCTGGAGAATAACCGTCAGCAGGTGCTGGCCAGCCTCAATGACGCGGGCTGGCGTCTTGACGCGTTACGTCTTATTGTCGTCACGCATCAGTAATCGCAAGGGGCCTGCGGGCCCCCTATCGGACAGAGTATGGAACCTTACAATCCGCCGCAGAATCCCTGGCTGCATATCCTCTATCAGGACGATCACATTATGGTGATCAACAAGCCGAGCGGTCTGCTTTCCGTGCCCGGACGGCTGGAAGAGCACAAAGACAGCGTAATGGCGCGTATTCAGCGTGATTTTCCCCATGCCGAGTCAGTACACCGTCTCGATATGGCCACCAGCGGGGTGATTGTGGTCGCGCTGACCAAAGCCGCCGAACGCGAGCTGAAGCGCCAGTTTCGCGAGCGCGAGCCGGCAAAAACCTACGTTGCGCGCGTCTGGGGCCATCCGCAGCCGCCGGAAGGTATCGTGGATCTCCCGCTGATTTGTGACTGGCCGAACCGGCCAAAGCAGAAAGTCTGTTTCGACACCGGCAAAGCGGCGCAAACCGCCTGGCAGGTGCTGGAATATGGGACGGATAACAGTGCGCGTGTGCTGCTGAAGCCGATCACCGGCCGCTCGCATCAGTTGCGCGTGCATATGCTGGCGCTGGGGCATCCGATTCTCGGTGATGGCTTTTATGCCCATCCAGAGGCGAAAGCGATGGCGCCGCGTCTGCTGTTGCATGCGGAAAGCCTGACCATCACCCATCCGAAATTCGGCACCAGCATGACCTTTCGCCAGCCGGCGGATTTTTAACGCGGACGCGTTCAGACAGCGCCCGTGCGCTGCCTGAGCCGGCGATTATTTAAAGCCTTTCTCTTTGCGAATCAGCTCGTAGGCCGCCTGAATCTCCTGCGCCTTCTGCTTCGCCATTTCCATCATCTCGGGTGGCAGCCCTTTCGCCACCAGCTTATCGGGATGATGTTCGCTCATCAGCTTGCGCCAGGCGCGTTTAATGGTGGCGCTGTCATCGGTGGGTTTCACCCCCAGCACACTGCAGGCATCTTCCAGCGTGGGGCCACGCTGCGCCTGCTGCCAGCCGCCCTGTGAAGAGCCCTGCGAGTAGCCGCCGCCAAACTGCTGGCCGCCTTCCATCATGCGTAAAAACTGATCGAACTGCACACGGGAGATGCCCAGTTCCTCGGCGATCACATACAGTACCTGACGCTCGTTGGGATGCAGGCTGCCATCGGCAAAAGCGGCCTGAATCTGAATTTCCAGAAACATCCGAATCAGATCGAAGCGGCCAAAACAGGCGCTGCGCAGTTCGCGCAGGCGGGCGCGCAGCGGGTAGTCGCTCTCTTTACCTTCACGAAAGGCGCGTTGCGCAGCACTACGCGCATCGCCGTGCAGCTGCATGCGATCCATCAATAACGAGGCGATCTGGATATCCGCTTCGGTGACGCGTCCTTTGGACTTTGTCAGATGGCCCATTACCTGAAAGGTGGTCAGGAAGAATAAATGTTGTCGGGTCTGATTGTTGGCGAAGTAACTTTGTCCCTGCGCACTTCGAATTTTATCAACCATATGGCCGATAAACAGGCCAATCACGATACCCCAGAAGCCCATACCGGAAAGTAATCCCAGCACCAGACCAATAACTTTTCCCCAGTAGCGCATATACTCCTCAATTCGCCATGCTTGCGGCTTAAATTTGCATTATCATACCTCTCATTTACCCGAGCGCCTAACGGCAACACGGACAGACAAGGATTAACGCTGGCACAACGCCAGTCTGTACGTTAGTCTCTGACCCGATTGTCGGCATGATGCCAGTTTGCATGGAATTCTCGATACCGCGTATGAAAAAACGTATACCTACTCTGCTGGCCACCATGATTGGCGCAGCGCTCTACAGTCAGCATAGCGTCGCCGACGACCTGATGTCGCAGTGCATGCTGGGCGTGCCGGCCTATAACCGTCCCCTGGTGAATGGCGCCACTAATGAGCTGCCCGTGACCATTCATTCCGATGCAGCGAAAGGCAACTATCCGGATGACGCGGTTTTCAGCGGTAACGTGGATGTCCAGCAGGGCAACAGCCGTCTGCGCGCCGATGAAGTTCAGCTACATCAGCGCACGCAAGAGGGGCAAACCACACCGGTACGCACCGTCGATGCGCTGGGTAATGTGCACTATGACGATAATCAGGTGATCCTGAAAGGGCCGAAGGCCTGGTCAAATCTGAACAGCAAAGATACTAACGTCTGGAATGGCGACTATCAGATGGTGAACCGCCAGGGGCGCGGCACCGCTGATCAGATGAAACTGCGTGGTAATAACCGTTACACCATTCTGGAAAACGGCAGCTTTACCTCCTGTTTGCCGGGTTCCAACAGCTGGAGCGTGGTCGGCTCCGAAGTGATCCAGGATCGGCAGGAAGAGGTGGCGGAAATCTGGAATGCGCGTTTCAAGCTGGGTGCGGTGCCGATTTTCTATAGCCCTTACCTGCAACTGCCGATTGGCGATCGTCGCCGCTCCGGTTTCCTGATCCCGAACGCAAAATATGGCAGCGACAGCGGTTTTGAATTTACGCTGCCTTATTACTGGAACATCGCCCCGCAGATGGATGCGACCATCACACCGCACTATATGAGTCAACGCGGCCTGCAGTGGCAGAATGAGTTCCGTTACCTCACCGAGGCGGGCGCGGGTCTGATTGAGTTTGACTATCTGCCGTCGGATGATCAGTATGATCGCGACAAGAGCGTGCGCAATATCTCGGATGATGACAGCACCCGCCGCTGGCTCTTCTACTGGCGTCATTCGGGGGTCTATGCCCAGCACTGGCGCTTTAACGCTGACTATACCAAGGTCAGTGATCGCTACTACTTCAACGATCTCGATTCAGAATATTACAGTTCTACCGATGGCTATGCGACGCAGAAGTTCAGCGTGGGCTATGCGGATACCAACTGGAACGCCACCCTTTCCAGCCGCGACTTCCAGATCTTTGGCAGCGATACGCGCAATGTTTATCGTGCGCAGCCGCAGCTGGATGTAAATGTCTATCAGAATGATATCGGCCCCTTCGATGGCCGTATCTATGCTCAGGCGGTGAAGTTTACCAATGTCAACGAGCGCTATCCCGATGCCACGCGTCTGCATATTGAGCCGACGCTGAATCTGCCCCTGTCTAACGGCTGGGCGAGCCTGAATACCGAAGCGAAACTGCTCGCCACGCACTATCAGCAGGATGGCGTCGAGTACTATAACAACACGGTGGATAGCGATCGCAATAACCAGCTGAAAGAGTCGGTAAACCGTACCCTGCCGCAGTTTAAAGTGGATGGCCGTCTGGTGTTTGACCGCGATATGGACTGGGCGCAGGGCTACACGCAGACGCTGGAGCCGCGTGTGCAGTACCTCTATGTGCCCTACCGCAACCAGAGCCATATCTACGCTTACGACTCAACGCTGCTGCAAACCGACTATACCGGCCTGTTCCGTGATCGTACTTATAGCGGCCTCGATCGCATCGCATCGGCGAACGAAGTGGCCACCGGCGTCACGACACGTATTTATGATAACGATCTGGTTGAACGTTTTAACGTTTCTGTGGGTCAAATCTACTCGTTTAGTCCTTCCCGCACCGGTCTGACCGAAACCAGCGACGAAGATGATACCGGCAGCCTGATTTGGGCCGGAGACACCTGGTGGAAAATTAGCGATCGTTGGGGCTTGCGTGGCGGCATTCAGTACGATACGCGCCTCAATAATTTTGCCCAGGGGAATACCGTGCTGGAGTATCGTCGCGATGCGGATCGCATGGTACAGCTGAGCTACCGTTACAGCAGTCCGGAATATGTTGCTACTGCCCTGAATAACTCGGGACAGTTAACTAACCGAAATTATGCAGATATTTATAAAAACGGGATTTCTCAGGTGGGTGCCACCGCCAGCTGGCCGATTGCCGACGCCTGGTCCGTGGTCGGCGCGTATTATTACGATACGCGCAACAGCAAACCGGCCGATCAGCTGATTGGTCTGCAGTACAGCTCCTGCTGCTACGCCATTCGTCTGGGTTACGAACGCAAAATCAACGGTTGGGAAAAGAACGAGAGTAAGTATGACAACCAAATCTCATTCAACATTGAGCTGCGTGGTCTGAGCGCCAACTATGGCTTAGGCACCAACGAAATGCTGCGTCAGGGGATCATTCCTTACCAGCGCGCGTTCTGATGTTGTGATGTTTGACAGGCTATCCCGCAGTGCGGAAACAACTATGGATAAAGTATGAAGAACTGGAGAATGCTGATTCTTGGTGCAGCCCTGACGGCCAGCACCGCGTTTGCAGCCCCGCAAATGGTTGATAAAGTCGCCGCCGTCGTGAATAACGGCGTGGTTCTGGAGAGTGATGTTGACAGTATGATGCGCACCGTCAAGGGCCAGGCGCAGCAGGCCGGTCAGCAGTTGCCGGACGATCGTACGCTGCGTAATCAGATCCTTGAGCGTCAGATTATGGATAACATTATCCTGCAGATGGGCGAAAAAGCGGGCCTGCAGATCACCGATCAGCAGCTGGATCAGGCGATTCAGAATATCGCCGCACAGAACCGGATGAGCGTCGATCAGCTGCGTAGCCGCCTGGCTTACGATGGCATCAACTACAATGATTACCGCGCCCAGATTCGCAAAGAGATGCTGATCGCCGAGGTGCGCAACAATGAGGTGCGTCGTCGCGTCACTATTCTGCCGCAGGAAGTGGAGACGCTGGCCACTCAGCTTGCCTCGCAGAATACCCAGGGCACCGAACTGAATATCAGCCATATTCTGCTGCCGCTGCCGGAAAACCCGAGCCAGGAGCAGGTCGATCATCAGGAAAACCTGGCGAAACAGCTGATTAGCGAACTGAACAGCGGCGCGGATTTTGGCAAGCTGGCAGTGACCTATTCTGCCGATCCGCAGGCGCTGAAAGGCGGCAATATGGGCTGGGGCAAAATTGAAGAGCTGCCGACACTGTTTGCCCGCGCGCTGAGCTCGGCGAAAAAAGGCGATATCGTTGGTCCGGTTCGTTCCGGCGTTGGCTTCCATATTCTGAAAGTGAACGACCTGCGCGGTGAGAGCAAAAATATCTCGGTGACCGAAGTGCATGCCCGCCACATTCTGCTGAAACCGTCTCCGATTCAGACTGACGACCAGGCGCGTGCGAAACTGCAACAGGTTGCCGCCGATATCCGCAGCGGGAAAACCACCTTTGCCGCCGCAGCCAAACAGCTTTCTGAAGATCCCGGCTCAGCGAATCAGGGCGGTGATCTGGGCTGGAGCACGCCGGAAGTGTTTGATCCTGCGTTCCGCGATGCCCTGCTGCGTCTGCAGAAAGGTCAGATGAGCGCCCCGGTGCACTCCTCCTTTGGCTGGCACCTGATCGAACTGCTGGCGACTCGTCAGGTTGATAAAACCGATGCGGCACAGAAAGAGCGTGCTTATCGACTGCTGTTTAACCGTAAATTCGCCGAAGAAGCGCAGACCTGGATGCAGGAAGAGCGCGCCGGTGCTTACGTGAAGATTCTGGATGCCAATGCACAGTAATTTTCGTGTAGCGATCACCCCCGGCGAGCCCGCCGGGATTGGTCCCGACCTTATCGTTCAGCTGGCTCAATATGACTGGCCGGTTGAACTGGTGGTCTGCGCCTCTGCGGAGGTGTTGCAAAACCGTGCCTCCGCGCTGGGCCTGCCGCTGACGCTGCAACTCTATCAGCCTGAAGCCGCCGCCCGGCCGCAACGCGCCGGAAGCTTAACCCTGCTGGAACTGGAAACCGCGCAGCCGGTAAAAGCCGGTGAGCTGTGCGTCGCCAACAGTCATTACGTCCTGGAAAGTCTGGCGCGCGCCTGCGATGGCTGCCTGAACGGTGAGTTTGCGGCGCTGGTCACTGGCCCGGTGCATAAAGGCGTTATTAATGACGCCGGTATTCCCTTTACCGGCCACACGGAGTTTTTTGCCGAACGTGCAGGCGGCGATCGCGTCGTGATGATGCTGGCGACGGAAACCCTGCGTGTGGCGCTCGCTACCACCCATTTGCCGTTAAAAGATGTCTCTGCAGCTATTACGCAGGAAAGCCTGCATGAAGTAGTGACCATTCTGCATCGCGATTTGCAACAGAAATTTGGTCTGCCCCAGCCGCATATTTACGTGTGTGGTCTGAACCCCCATGCGGGCGAAGGCGGCCATATGGGGCGGGAAGAGATCGACACTATCATTCCGGCGCTGGAGCATCTGCGCCAGCAGGGCATTCAGCTCACCGGTCCCCTGCCGGCCGATACGCTGTTTCAGCCCAAATACCTGAATAATGCCGACGCTGTACTGGCGATGTATCATGATCAGGGACTGCCGGTATTAAAATATCAGGGCTTTGGCCGGGCGGTGAATATCACCCTGGGCCTGCCCTTTATCCGTACCTCTGTTGACCACGGCACTGCACTTGAACTTGCAGGTCTGGGTCAGGCGGAGCCGGGCAGCTTTATCACGGCGCTTAACCTCGCCATCACCATGATTAAGAGCAGTAATGAATAATCGCGTCCATCAGGGGCACTACGCCCGTAAACGTTTCGGGCAGAACTTCCTGAACGATCAGTACATTATCGACAGCATTGTCGCCGCTATTCATCCGCAGCGCGGCGAAGCGCTGGTGGAAATCGGCCCCGGCCTGGGCGCGCTCACCGAGCCGGTGGGCGAACGCCTGGACACACTGACGGTGGTGGAACTCGACCGCGATCTGGCGGCACGCCTGCAAACCCATCCGTTCCTTGGGCCGAAACTCACCATCTTCCAGCAGGATGCAATGACCTTCGATTTTGCCCGTCTGGCGCAGGAACGGGGGCAACCGCTGCGCGTCTTTGGCAACCTGCCCTACAATATCTCGACGCCCTTGATGTTCCATCTTTTCAGCTATACTGGTTCGATCAAGGATATGCACTTCATGCTGCAAAAAGAGGTGGTAAACCGTCTGGTTGCGGGGCCTGGCAGCAAGGCGTACGGCAGACTGACCGTGATGGCGCAGTACTATTGCCAGGTGATCCCGGTGCTGGAAGTGCCGCCGGAATCCTTTACGCCGCCTCCCAAAGTCGATTCCGCCGTGGTGCGCCTGGTGCCTTTTGAGCAACCGCCGTATCCGGTCAGTGATATACGTATTCTGAGCCGCATCACCACTGAAGCTTTCGGTAAGCGTCGTAAAACGCTGCGTAACAGCCTGGGTCATCTGTTCAGCGCCGAGGTGCTGGATGAACTGGGCATTGATGCCACGCTGCGGGCTGAAAACGTATCGGTGATGCAGTATTGCCAGCTGGCAAACTGGCTGGCCAGTCAGCAGGGTAAATCGCAGGAGAACTGAGTCCATGAGTGAAGCGGCCCGCGTGTGTGTTCAGGTGCAGAGCCTGTATATCGAGTCTCAATCTTCCCCGGAAGAGGATCGCTACGTGTTCGCTTATACGATCACCATTCGCAATCTCGGACGTCATGCGGTGCAGCTCCTGGGGCGCTACTGGCTGATTACCAACGGTAACGGTCGGGAAACCGAAGTTCAGGGCGAGGGCGTGGTAGGCGAACAGCCGTTGATTGCGCCCGGCAGCGAATTTCAGTATACCAGCGGAGCGATCCTCGAAACGCCGATGGGCACTATGCAGGGTCACTACGTGATGATTGATGAGAATGGCGACTCCTTTCACGTTGATATCCCGGTGTTCCGACTTGCTGTACAAACGCATATCCACTGACTTTCTGACTCAGCCCGGCATGCCCGGGCTTGTTGTTTTTTATACCGGGTAAAAAAACAGATGAGTACATACCTGATTGGCGACGTCCATGGCTGTTATGTCGAGTTGCGTGCTCTGCTGGCGCAGGTGCAGTTTGATCCCGCCCGGGACACGCTCTGGCTGACCGGCGATCTGGTGGCGCGCGGGCCAGGCTCACTGGAAGTGCTACGCTACGTGAAATCGTTGGGGGAGAGCGTCAGGCTGGTGCTCGGTAATCACGATCTTCATCTGCTGGCGATATTTGCCGGCATCAGCCGCAACAAACCCAAAGATCGTCTTACCCATCTGCTGGAAGCGCCCGATGCCGATGAGCTGATCAACTGGCTACGCCGCCAGCCGCTGCTGCAGGTGGATGAAGAAAAAAAGCTGGTGATGGGTCACGCGGGCATCACGCCGCAGTGGGATCTGGCCACGGCAAAACAGTGCGCGCGTGAAGTAGAAGCGGTGCTCTCCAGTGACAGTTATCCGCTGTTTCTGAATGCCATGTATGGCGATATGCCAAACAACTGGAAGCCGGAACTGACGGGCCTGGCGCGGCTGCGTTTCAGCACCAACGCGCTGACGCGCATGCGCTACTGCTTCCCTAACGGTCAGCTCGATATGATCTGTAAAGAGGCGCCTGAATCTGCCCCGCCGCCGCTGAAGCCCTGGTTTCAGATTGCCGGTCCGGTGGCGCGAGACTATACCATTGTGTTTGGTCACTGGGCGTCGCTGGAAGGCAAAGGCACGCCGGAAGGCATTATTGGCCTGGATACGGGCTGCTGCTGGGGAGGCGATCTGACGTTACTGCACTGGGAGAGCGGTCGCTACTACACCCAGACCTCGAGCCGTACCGGCGCGATGGAGGAACTGTAAAAGCCAACGGCTTCCTTATTCCGTTGCGGAACAGGAAGCCGTTGACGAATCAGGCAAGGACAGCCGCGTCCGGATAACTTATGCGCGACGACGGTCCAGAATTTCGAAACAGTAACTGTGCGAATTCTGCGCATCGGCATCATGGAACTCGCTGAAGGTGGATTGCCATTCATCGGGTTCATAATCGGGGAACTGCGTATCTCCTTCCACTTCCGCATCTATATGGGTGAGATAAAGACGATCGGCCCGCGGCAGCATCTGCTCATAAATACGGCCACCGCCAATCACCATGATCTCTTCCACTTCACCCGCCGCCTTAACAGCTTCATCCAGTGAGCTGACCCAGGTGACGCCTTCCACCGTACCCGGCTTGCTGCTGACCACAATATTCAGGCGACCCGGCAACGGACGACCAATAGATTCAAAGGTCAGACGCCCCATAATAACCGGCTTATTCAGGGTGTTACGCTTAAACCACGCCAAATCAGCAGGCAGGTTCCATGGCATGGCGTTTTCCATACCAATGATACGATCCGCTGCCAATGCCGCGATCAAACTTATCATCATAAAAGACTCACAGGGGAAAAATTGGCGCCATCATACGTAAAGGTGAAACTTTCGTCGATAGGGATAAAGCGGTATTTAAGTAAAGCATTGTTGCAGCCGTTTTCGGGCTGTTGCGCAGAGTATTACACCAGAACCAGGCCAGCCGGATGGCCTATATCGCCAGATTCTGCCGTCTCGCTGGCATAAGAGATTCTTCACTGTTGCCAGGCTGAAAAAAAACGGCTCGCAAAGAGCCGTTTTTTGCCACATCAGAAATCGTAGCGCAGGCGCACAACGTTCATGTCGCCCTGATTGTCTGTGCTGGATGTAAAGACATGTTCGTAATCGACGCGGAAGCCGTAATCGAGGAACAAGGTCACGCCAAGGCCGTTATCGATACGCTGATACTGACGTCCGTTAACATATTCCAGGCGGTCGCCCATGAAGTAGGGTTGAATCGCCTTCACCGCGTACTGCTGGATCGGGAACTTATAACCGGCATAGTATTCCACGCCCCAGGCATCACCCGCGAAGTAGTCATTAACGTCATGATTTTTGGTCAGCAGGAAGTTCTGATACCAGCCGCCGCCTGCCGAGAAGGTCCAGTTGCCTGGTTTCCAGCTGAGCGCGGTACCGAGCAGATTCTGGTTATAATCTTTGCTTTCACCATTGCCCGGATTACGCATGGTCGCACGGGTATAGTTCCACGCCGCGCCCAGGGTCAGATCAGAGGTGATGTGATAATCCACACCCAGCGAGCCGCCGCCCTTACGCTTATAGCGCAGGCCATCACCCGGCAGGTAGTTGTTGTCGTCAAACAGGTAAGAGGCGTAGACATCGGCATCGCCAAAGCTGTTTTTATATTTCAGCATTTGACGTGAACGGTAAGATCCATCGTAATCACCGTTGATACCGTTGCCCGGTGCCTGACCCAGCATGTCGTAATCCCAGATATCAGTTTTGGCACCGACCACATCATAATAAACGCTGTTCTGCTGACCAAAAGTCAGCTGGCCCCAGGTGGCGCTTTTCAGGCCGGTATAGAGCTGACGACGGGTGGTATTATGCGCGTTTTCCGCATAATGGTGATCCCAGTCGAACAGTTTCGGGATGTTAACACCCAGTTCGTAGTAGTTAATCCAGCTGACATCATCAAACAGCGCGTAGTCAGTGCTGAAACGGAAGCGCGTGCCGCCGTCAAAGCCGTCACGTTTGTAAGAGCTGTCTTTCCCACCGGTCTGATGGTTAACCTGCGGACGAATACTGCCGCCGACCTGGAAAGTTAAACGGCTGAGCGGATCGCCCGCTTGCGGATCGGCCTTTAACAGGGTGACTTCTGCCTGGCTGGCAAATGACGCTGTCATCAGCGCCGCGCCGCAGCAGAGTGAAAGCACGCGCAAAGAGGTGTTCATATTATTATCCTGAATAAGAAAAACCTGAAAATCAGGCACGGAATCTTACACCCTGTCTTGTTTTAACGGGAAGCGCTGGCTTTATAGAATTGTGCTATTTTTTAAATAATCATGAAAAAAACAGGAACTTTTTTGAATTAAGGTAAATCAGCTGTAACAAAAACAGTAGATCGGATAAATAAGCAGCAAAAAAAACGGCCCCCGCAGGGGCCGTTCTTACAGCAGACAGGTTACGCTTTGATCTGCGCGTGCATTTCCTGTACGGAAATCACTTGCTCTGTAGGATCCGCGTTCAGCGCCATGGTGGTGGCAAAGCCCCCGTTCAGCGTGGTGTCATAATGCACTTTATACTGCAGCGCACTGCGGCGAATCAGACGTGAGTCCTCAATCGCCTGACGGCCCGCGGTGGTATTGACGATGTAGGCATATTCACCGTTCTTCAGGCGATCCTGGATATGCGGACGCCCCTCATGAACTTTGTTCACCAGACGAGGATTAATTCCCGCTTCGCCCAGCACGACCGCCGTACCATGTGTCGCATCCAGCTCAAAGCCAAATTTCTGCAGCTTGGCCGCCAGGTCAACAATACGTTTCTTGTCGCCATCGCGTACCGAAAGCAGCGCGCGGCCGCTTTTCTTCATGTTGCTTTGCGCGCCAAGCATCGCTTTGGCAAAGGCTTCAGCGAAGGTGCGGCCGACGCCCATGACTTCACCGGTAGAACGCATTTCTGGCCCGAGGATCGGGTCAACACCCTGGAACTTGTTGAACGGCAGCACCACCTCTTTCACTGAGTAGTAAGGCGGAATCACCTCTTCCGTCACACCCTGTTCGGCGAGGGTTTTGCCAGCCATCACGCGGGCGGCCACTTTAGCCAGCGGAACGCCGGTGGCTTTAGAAACGAACGGTACGGTACGCGCCGCACGTGGGTTTACCTCAATCAGATAGACTTCGTTATCTTTCACCGCAAACTGCACGTTCATCAGGCCGCGAACGCCGAGTTCAAAGGCGAGCTGCTTCACCTGGTGACGCATCACGTCCTGAATCTCTTTATTCAGCGTATAGGCAGGCAGTGAACAGGCGGAGTCACCGGAGTGAACGCCAGCCTGCTCGATATGCTCCATGATGCCGCCAATCAGCACATTCTCGCCGTCACAGATGGCATCCACATCCACTTCTATAGCATCGTCCAGGAAGCGATCCAGCAGTACCGGTGCATCGTTGGAAACAGAGACAGCGGTCTGGAAGTAGCGTTTCAGGTCGATTTCGTCATAAACGATTTCCATGGCGCGACCGCCCAGTACATAGGAAGGACGCACCACCAGCGGATAACCAATGGCAGCCGCTTTTTCTACCGCCTGCTCCAGCGTGGTAACGGTGGCGTTCTCCGGCTGTTTCAGGTTCAGGCGCTCAACCGCCTGCTGGAAACGCTCACGGTCTTCGGCACGGTCGATAGCATCCGGGCTGGTGCCAATCACCGGCACGCCTGCGGCTTCCAGCGCACGCGCCAGTTTCAGCGGCGTCTGGCCGCCATATTGCACAATCACCCCTTTCGGCTGCTCGATGCGCACAATTTCCAGCACATCTTCCAGCGTAACAGGTTCGAAATAGAGGCGGTCGGAGGTGTCGTAGTCGGTTGATACCGTCTCCGGGTTACAGTTCACCATAATGGTTTCGTAACCATCTTCACGCAGCGCCAGCGCGGCGTGGACGCAGCAGTAATCGAACTCGATACCCTGGCCGATACGGTTCGGACCACCGCCCAGCACCATGATTTTGTCGCGATCCTGGTGCGGATTGGATTCACACTCCTCTTCATAAGTGGAGTACATGTAGGCGGTATCGGTTGAGAACTCAGCGGCACAGGTATCGACGCGTTTGTAGACCGGATGCAGGTTGTACTGATGGCGCAGCTTACGAATTTCGCTTTCTGCCACGCCTGCGAGGGTTGCCAGACGCGCATCGGCAAAGCCTTTACGCTTCAGCTGACGCAGGAACTCCGCGGTCAGGCTCTGAACTCCTTCCTGAGCCACTTTCTCTTCCAGACGCACCAGCTCTTCAATCTGCACCAGGAACCAGCGGTCAATGTTGGTCAGGTTAAACACGCCGTCCACTGACATTCCGGCACGAAACGCGTCCGCGATGTACCAGATACGTTCTGCGCCAGCATCTTTCAGCTCACGACGGATACGGGTCAGGGATTCGGCGTCGTCAAGATTCACTTTCGGGTCGAAGCCGGTGGCACCTACTTCCAGACCACGCAGCGCTTTCTGCATCGATTCCTGCAGCGTGCGACCAATCGCCATCACCTCACCCACCGATTTCATCTGCGTGGTCAGACGGTCATTGGCACCAGCAAATTTCTCGAAGTTAAAGCGCGGGATTTTAGTGACGACATAGTCGATAGAAGGCTCAAAGGATGCAGGCGTACGACCACCGGTAATGTCGTTCATCAGCTCATCGAGGGTATAACCCACCGCCAGCTTGGCCGCCACTTTGGCGATCGGGAAGCCGGTCGCTTTGGAGGCCAGCGCCGAAGAGCGGGAGACGCGCGGGTTCATTTCGATAATGATCAGGCGGCCATTTTTCGGGTTAACGGCAAACTGCACGTTAGAACCGCCGGTTTCTACGCCGATTTCACGCAGTACCGCCATCGAGGCGTTACGCATGATTTGATACTCTTTATCGGTCAGAGTCTGTGCCGGGGCCACGGTGATGGAGTCGCCGGTGTGAATCCCCATGGCGTCAAAGTTTTCGATGGAGCAGACGATGATGCAGTTGTCGTTTTTGTCACGCACCACTTCCATCTCATACTCTTTCCAGCCAATCAGCGACTCATCAATCAGCAGTTCACTGGTAGGGGAAAGATCGAGACCACGTTCACAAATCTCTTCAAACTCTTCGCGGTTATAGGCGATGCCGCCGCCGGAACCACCCATGGTAAAGGAAGGACGAATAATGCAGGGGAAGCCCACATCTTCAGCGACTTTCAGCGCCTCTTCCATGTTGTGAGCGATACCGGAACGGGCAGTCTCCAGCCCGATGCTTTTCATCGCTTTGTCGAAGCGCTGACGGTCTTCCGCTTTATCGATAGCATCTGCCGTGGCGCCAATCATGGTCACGCCAAACTCTTCCAGCACGCCCTGACGCTCCAGCTCCAGCGCGCAGTTCAGCGCAGTCTGGCCGCCCATGGTAGGCAGTACCGCATCCGGACGTTCTTTCTCAATAATTTTACGTACCACTTCCCAGTGAATCGGCTCGATGTAAGTGGCATCGGCCATTTCCGGGTCGGTCATGATGGTGGCCGGGTTGGAGTTCACCAGGATAACGCGGTAACCCTCTTCACGCAGCGCTTTACACGCCTGCGCGCCTGAATAGTCAAACTCACAGGCCTGGCCGATAACAATCGGACCGGCGCCAAGGATCAGGATGGATTTTATATCTGTACGTTTTGGCATCTTGAAGCTCCTGATTACTTAGCTTTTGAACGGTAAATATCGATCAGTTCGATAAAGTGGTCGAACAGCGGCGCCGCATCATGGGGACCCGGGCTCGCTTCCGGATGGCCCTGGAAGCTGAAAGCGGGTTTATCCGTACGGTGAATGCCCTGTACCGTCTGGTCAAACAGAGAGGTATGGGTGATGCGCAGACAGGCGGGCAGGTTCGTCTCATCCACTGCGAAGCCGTGGTTCTGCGCGGTAATCATCACCTTGTCATTATCGATATCTTTCACCGGGTGGTTACCACCGTGATGGCCCAGTTTCATCTTCACAGTTTGCGCTCCGCTCGCCAGCGCTAACAGCTGGTGGCCGAGACAGATACCAAAGACGGGGATTTCTGTTTCCAGGAAAGCTTTAATCGCGTTAATGGCGTAGTCGCATGGCTCCGGGTCGCCGGGTCCGTTGGAGAGGAAAATCCCGTCCGGATTCATTTTCAGCACCTCTTCCGCCGGGGTTTGCGCCGGCACCACCGTCAGGCGGCAGCCGCGATCCACCAGCATGCGCAGGATATTGCGCTTCACGCCGTAATCGTAGGCCACCACATGGTAAGGCAGCGCATCGGCGTTCTTCTGTTCCGGCAGGTTGGTTTGCAGCGACCAGCTACCCTGCACCCAGATATAAGGCTCGGTGATGGTCACTTCTTTCGCCAGATCCATCCCTTTCAGGCCGGGGAACGCCCGGGCTTTTTGCAGCGCCAGTGCAGCATCCGGATTATCGCCCGCAATGATACAGCCGTTTTGCGCCCCTTTTTCCCGCAGCAGACGCGTCAGTTTGCGCGTATCGATATCAGCAATACCCACAATATTGTTGCGTTGCAGATAGGCGGATAATCCCTCTTCGCTACGGAAGTTGCTGGCAATCAGCGGCAGGTCGCGAATAACCAGAGCCTGAGCGTGAATGCGGGGGGATTCTTCATCAGTGGCGTTAGCGCCGACATTGCCGATATGGGGATAAGTGAGGGTAACGATTTGGCGGGAATAGGAAGGATCAGTGAGGATTTCTTGATAACCGGTCATTGACGTATTGAAAACGACCTCCCCCACTGCCGATCCCGTTGCCCCGATGGCCCGACCGTGGAATTGGGTTCCGTCTTCCAGAACCAAGAGCGCTGACTTAATCAAAACATCCTCCAGGGGAATAAACAGTCATAATATTTGCATATTAATTCATAATGCCCGGTTGAATCAATGCAAAAACCGCCTGACTGGTCGATTTTTGGCAAATTGCGCGCATTCTAATGATCACCCTGGGCCTTGTCTACCCTGAAGGGTAATATTTTTGTTTTTTTTAACGCTCTGAGGGTGATTAACAGAATTAAGCAGCAAAAAAGCAGGATAACTGTGAGAAATAATCGATTGCGTAACTAAAATAATACGGCACCTGACGGCAGGAGGCAACAATCATGATCAGATGGTCAAATTTTGTTTCGCGAAGAGCCGGGAAACAAGAAAAATACCAACAAATAGCCGTTCCGATAAAAAAAACAGTCAAAACCCTGATTTTCACTAAAAATAAAGGGCGATAAAATTATCGCCCTTGCCAATCATTAACTTAATGATTGCAATAACCACATCACGATGGTTAACAACACTCACAACATCGATAAATCCAGCACATCACGCATATCATAAAGGCCGGATTCCTTGTCTTTTAACCAGAACGCCGCTTTAACCGCGCCATTAGCAAAAGTCATGCGGCTGGAGGCCTTATGGCTTATCTCTACGCGCTCGCCCACGTCAGCAAACATCGCCGTATGCTCACCCACAATATCTCCGGCACGAACCGTAGCAAAACCGATGGTCTGCGCTTTACGCTCGCCGGTATGGCCTTCCCGTGCATAGACCGCGTGCTCATCCAGCTTCCAGTTCATTGCATCGGCGATCGCTTCCCCCATGGCCAGCGCCGTGCCGGAAGGCGCATCGACTTTATGCCGGTGATGGGCTTCAACAATCTCAATATCCGCATACTCACCCATCACTTTGGCCGCTTTCTCCAGCAGCTTGAGCACCAGATTCACGCCTACGCTGAAATTTGCGGCAAACACGATGCCAATCTCTTCTGCTGCGGCACGGATAGCCGCTTTGCCCGCCTCATCAAAACCGGTAGTACCAATGACCATCGCTTTTTTATGAGCGCGGCACAGCGCCAGATACTCCAGCGTGCCTTCGGGACGGGTAAAGTCGATCAGTACATCAAAGTCATCAATCACGGCACGCAGATCGTCGCTGACCCGCACACCGGTTTTACCTGAACCGGCCAGCTCGCCAGCATCGCTGCCAACCAGCGATGAGCCCGGGCGTGCCAGGGCAGCACCCAGTACCACGCCTTCCGCCTGCTGTGTGGCCTGAATTAAGTTGCGTCCCATGCGACCCGGCGCACCAACAATAGCAATGCGGATTTCTTTCATAATTATTCATTCCTGCGGCAAAATCATGCATGAAAAGCGCAAACAGGTTAACCATCAGCCACCTGCCTCGCCACCATTAAAAAGCGATAATAAGAATTTTATGCCAGCCCCGTTCGATTATCAGTAAAACAAATTTCATTTGGTAATGATTAAAAACGAGACAATAAAAAAGGCCGAATGAATCGACCTTTCAGAGCGCGCTGGCATTGTTAAGCTGCGATTATTGAACGTTTCTGACCTCAACACGCAGCTCTTTGGGAACTTCAAACACGATGTTCTCTTCACGGCCAATCAGCTCAATGGCCGCTTCGCCGCCCAGCTCACGCAGCCGTTGCACCACCTGCTGCACCAGGATATCGGGAGCCGATGCGCCCGCAGTAACACCGATACAGCTGACATTCTTCACCCACTCTTCCTGGATATCATCCGCAGAATCGATAAGTTTTGCCAGTTTACCGGCACGCTGCGCCAGCTCTGCCAGGCGGTTTGAATTAGAAGAATTTTTGGAGCCAACCACCAGAACGACATCGGCGTCCTGCGCCAGGGTACGTACCGCTTCCTGGCGGTTAGTCGTGGCGTAACAGATGTCATCTTTGCGCGGTCCGACAATATTCGGGAAGCGCTGACGCAGCGCATCGATCACGTCAGAAGTGTCATCAACGGACAATGTGGTTTGCGTCATAAAGCAGAGGTTATTCTCATCCTTCACCTGCAGCTTGAAGACATCCTCCGGCGACTCGACCAGATACATGCCCCCCGCCGGGTTATTGTACTGACCCATAGTGCCTTCCACTTCCGGGTGACCCGCATGGCCGATGAGAATCGCTTCGGTGCCCTTCCGGCTGGCACGCGCCACTTCCATATGGACTTTCGTCACCAGCGGACAGGTCGCATCAAACAGCATGGTCAGGTTGCGCGCTTTGGCTTCCGCCCGCACCGCCTGTGACACACCATGGGCGGAGAAGATCAGAATCGCACCATCAGGCACTTCGCTGATCTCTTCAATGAAAATCGCCCCACGCTCGCGCAGGCTGTTGACCACATAACGGTTATGCACCACTTCGTGACGCACGTAGATCGGTGCGCCATACATCTCCAGCGCCCGCTCCACAATACTGATTGCCCGATCGACGCCAGCACAGAAGCCGCGCGGATTAGCCAGCAGGATTTGCATCGTTCGCCTCCAGCACCGGATCGATCTCCAGTACTTCCAGATCAAATTGAATGCGATGTCCGGCAAGTGGATGGTTGAAATCCACCGTGATCGAATCGCCCGAAATTTCACGGATGACGCCAGGCATTTCACTGCCGCCCATGCCGGTAAACAGCATGATAGTACCGACTTCCGGTTCGCCCGCCTCGATGAAATCGCGACGGGAGAAGTACTGGATCAGATCCGGGCTGACAGCGCCAAAGGCATCTTCCGGCGCCAGGGTAAAGCTGTGCTTGTCGCCCGCTTTCAGCCCCAGCAGCTCTTTTTCCAGCCCCGCCGAGAGACTTCCGTCGCCCAGACGAAACAGCGCGGGTTTGCCGGATGCGGACGTCGATTCTGCCGTCGAACCATCTTCCAGCTTCAACGTAAAGTGCACCAGCACCGCGCTGTGGCTCTGCACAGATTCCGTCATTTCTTACCCTTTCTGTTTAGCCTGTTTGCCGGAGGGGTTGAGAAACCCCTCCAGCACCACCAGCGCAGCACCAATACAGATGCCGCAGTCGGCGATATTAAAGGTAGCGAAGTGCCAGCCACCGATATAGAAGTCGATAAAATCGACCACAAATCCGTGATAAGCACGATCAAACAGGTTGCCCAGCGCCCCACCGACAATCAGGGCGTAAGCAATGTTATTTAATTTCTGGCTGGCGTGGCTGCGATACATCATCACCAGCAGCGCCACCACAATGGCGATGGCGATACCGGCAAAGAACCAGCGCTGCCAGCCACCTTTGTCCGCCAGGAAGCTGAACGCTGCGCCATAGTTATGCGCATAGAACAGATTCAGAAATGGCATCAGCGGCTGCGTCTCATGCAGCATCATGTGGTTCATCACCCACAGCTTGCTGGCAAAGTCGATGGCAATCACCACCAGCACCAGCCACAGCCAGCGCAATCCGGTTGAGAAAATAGGTTTACTCATCAGGCGAACTTACGCTTTTCGCCGTCACCGGCGACGTTGCTGTAACAACGACCACAGATCGCGGCATGTTCCGGGTTCTGACCCACGTCGGTGGCGTAATGCCAGCAGCGCGGACATTTCTCGCCTTCCGCTTTATGCAGTGCGATTTTCAGTCCCTTCAGCAGCTCGCTCTGCTGCGCATCGGTGCTCGCTGCGGCATAGTCCGCCACCTGCGCGCCCGAGGTGAGCAGCACAAAACGCAGCTCGTCACCCAGCGCCTGCAGTTTGCTTGCCAGATCCGCTTCCGCATAGAGCGTGACGCTGGCTTCCAGCGCGCCGCCAATGCGTTTATCGGTACGCGCCTGCTCGATCACCTTGTTCACTTCACCGCGTACTTTCAGCAGCTCAGCCCAGTAAGCGTCGTTCAGGGTTTCATTATCCGCCAGACCAAACAAACCGTCATACCACTCTTCGGTGAAGACGTACTGCGCACGCTTGCCAGGCAGATAGCCCCAGATTTCGTCGGCAGTAAAGGACATCACCGGCGCCATCCAGCGCACCAGCGCCTCGGCAATGTGCCACAGCGCGGTCTGACAGCTGCGACGCGCCAGGCTATCTGGCTTCGCGGTGTACTGACGATCCTTGATGATATCGAGATAGAAAGAGCCCATCTCTACCGAACAGAACTGCATCAGGCGCTGAATCACCTCATGGAAATCGTAGCTGGCATAGGAGGCCACGATATCCGCCTGTGCCGCCTGAGCACGTCCTACCGCCCAGCGATCCAGCACCACCATCTCTTCCGGTTTCACCTGATCCGTTTCCGGATTAAAGCCGCTCAGGTTGGCCAGCAGGAAACGCGCGGTGTTACGGATACGACGATAGGCATCCGCTGAACGCTTGAGGATTTCGTCAGAAACCGCCATTTCACCGGAGTAATCGGTGGAAGCCACCCACAGACGCAGAATATCCGCGCCCAGCTTATCCATCACATCCTGTGGCGCGACCGTGTTACCGATCGATTTCGACATTTTGCGGCCCTGACCATCCACGGTAAAGCCATGGGTCAGCACCTGACGATAAGGCGCTTTGCCCTTCATCGCCGTAGAGATCATCAGCGAAGACATAAACCAGCCGCGATGCTGATCCGAGCCTTCCAGATACATGTCTGCCGCGTTACCGTTGAACTCCGGACGGGCATCCACAACCGCATAGCTGGTGGAGCCGGAGTCAAACCAGACGTCCAGCGTATCGGGCACTTTCACGTAGTTTTCCGCATCGTCGCCCATCAACTCGCGCGCATCGAGATCCCACCAGGCCTGAATGCCATCCTGCTCCACACGCTGCGCCACTTTCTCCATCAGCGCCAGGGTCTCGGGATGCAGCTCTTCGGTCTCTTTATGCACGAACAGCGCCATCGGCACACCCCAGGTGCGCTGACGGGAGATACACCAGTCGGGACGGTTAGCCACCATCGCTTCGATACGCGCCTGGCCCCAGTCCGGGATCCACTGCACACCTTTGATCTCTTTCAGCGACTGCGCACGCAACCCTTTCTGATCCATGCTGACAAACCACTGCGGCGTGGCACGGAAGATGATCGGCGTTTTGTGACGCCAGCAGTGCGGATAGCTGTGCTGCAGTTTTTCCATATGCAGCAGCGCGCCTTTCTCACGCAGCAGCTCCACCACCAGATTATTCGCTTTAAAGACGTTGACGCCATCCAGCGTCGGGTAAGTGCCCGGCAGATAGCAGCCATCCGGACCAACCGGGTTGGCGGTTTCCAGTCCATATTTCTGACCCAGCACATAGTCATCCGGACCGTGACCCGGTGCGGTATGCACTGCACCCGTACCGGCTTCCAGCGTGACGTGGTCGCCCAACAAAGCTGGCACGTCAAACGCGAGGAACGGATGCTGGAAGCGCAGCATCTCCAGCGCCGCCCCCTGTACAGTACCCAGTACAGTCCAGCTGTCGATGCTGGCGCGTTTCATGACGCTCTCAACCAGATCTTTCGCCAGGATCAGCGCCCGGTCTTCAATCTGCACCAGCTGGTAGTCAAACTCAGCATGCAGCGCGATGGCACGGTTAGCAGGCAGCGTCCAGGGGGTGGTGGTCCAGATCACCAGCGCGATCGGCCCTGCAGGCTGGCTCACGCCAAATTTCGCGGCGACAGCGGCACCATCGGTGGCGTTGAACATCACGTCGATGGAAGGCGAAGTTTTGTCGTAATACTCCACTTCCGCTTCGGCAAGGGCGGAACGACAGTCAAGGCACCAGTGAACCGGCTTAGCCCCTTTATGCAGATGGCCGTTGCCGATGATTTTGCCCAGCGCGCGAATGATGTTGGCTTCAGTCTGGAAATTCATCGTCAGGTAGGGACGTTCCCAGTCGCCCAGCACGCCCAGACGGATAAAGTCTTTCTTCTGACCTTCCACCTGCTCAGCGGCATACTGACGGCAAGCCGCACGGAACTCCGCCGCGCTCACCTTCTCACCCGGCTTACCGATCATCTGCTCGACTTTGTGTTCAATCGGCAGACCATGACAGTCCCAGCCCGGTACGTACGGGGAATCATATCCCGCCATACCTTTGGACTTGACGATAATGTCTTTCAGAATCTTGTTAACTGAGTGACCAATATGAATGCTGCCGTTCGCATAAGGAGGGCCATCATGCAGGATAAAGGTTTTTTTCCCTTTTTTGGCTTCGCGGATGATGCCGTACAGGTTGTCATCGTACCAGCGTTGCAGCATACCCGGTTCGCGTTTGGCCAGATCGCCACGCATCGGGAACCCCGTTTCCGGCAAATTCAGGGTAGATTTATAGTCACTCATCAGATTCTCGGTTCCGTATGTTGGTTGTTACACCCATGTAGCTCGCTAAAAAATTGTCGGGCTGTCACCACATCGTGCGCTATTTGCTCTTTCAGCGCTTCCAGCGAAGCAAAACGCTGCTCGTTACGTATTTTGTGTCGCAGCACCACCTCAATATGGCGGCCATAAAGATTCATATTGGTATCAAGCAGATGAACTTCAAGCTGCTGACGCAGACCTTTTACTGTCGGGCGCGTGCCGATATTGGCGACGCCCGGCAGCGACTGCGCGCTCAAACCGCGCACTTCCACTGCATAAACGCCTTTGACCGGCGACACGGTGCGGCGCAAAGGAACATTCGCAGTGGGAAAGCCGATCGTACGACCCAGGGCATCGCCATGGACCACACGGCCTGAAATACTGAAAGGATGTCCTAACAGAGATTGCGCCAGCGCCAGATCGTCTGCGGCCAGCGCCTGACGTACGGCGGTACTGCTGATACGCTTGCCGCCGTCACAAAACGACTGGGTGCTGACGACATCAAATTGATACTCAACGCCCGCTTTCTGTAATAACAGGAAATCACCCTGACGACCAGCGCCAAAGCGGAAGTCATCGCCGACGGCGAGAAATTTGACGTCCAGTTTCTCAACCAGTAGCTCGGCGATAAAGCGCTGCGCCGGAATCGCGGCAAAACGACGGTCAAAACGCACGCAGAGCACGCGATCGACGCCCGCTTGCGCCAGGTAGTTTAACTTTTCCCGCAGGCGCGTCAGACGCGCAGGCGCCTTATCAGCGGCGAACAGCTCCAGCGGCTGCGGTTCAAACAGCATGACGGTGACTGGCAGGTTGCGTTTCCGCCCCTCTGCGCACAGTTCGGCCAGCAGTGCCTGATGACCGCGATGCACACCATCAAAGTTACCAATGGTCAGGACGCAGCCGCGATGCTGCCCGTTGAGATTATGAATACCGCGGATAAACTTCATGGCTGACTCAAACCGGTGGAAATCGGCGGATTATACCCTTGAACCGGCTTCAGGTTAACCCGTGACAGACGCCTTTCATGCGTTCTTTGCGCCTTTTCTCCCGTAGCGCTGTGACATGGCCCGGCGTGACAGAATTTTGTTGGGGAAAAGCTGTATTCAAACCGGTGAAGCTGGTAGAATCTTGCGCCATCAATTACGTAACCGGGCGTTGTTTGTAAAACGGCGCTTATTTGCACAAATCCATTGACAAAAGAAGGCACAAAAGGCATAGTCCTCGGCCTTTGATTTGTCCTTATAGAACACATTTGGGAGTTGGACCTTGGCTAATATCAAATCAGCTAAGAAACGCGCCGTAACATCTGAGAAACGTCGCAAGCATAACGCAAGCCGCCGTTCAATGATGCGTACTTTCATCAAGAAAGTATACGCGGCGATTGCAGCTGGCGACAAAGAAGCTGCACAGAATGCATTTAACGAAATGCAACCGATCGTGGATCGCCAGGCTGCTAAAGGCCTGATCCACAAAAACAAAGCGGCACGTCATAAAGCTAACCTGACTGCTCAGATCAACAAACTGGCTTAATCGCCCTTTGTTTATCGCTTTGGAAAGAACCGGCTCAGTGCCGGTTTTTTTTCGCCCTGATTTTGCCCGCCTTACACCTGCCCGGCAAAGAGGGCTCGGAAATCTTTATTGCAGATGCGCTGCACGGCCGGATGCTGAATCATCCGCTCGGCAAAGATAACGTGATACTCCTCCATTATCGTGTCGAGACGGCCAATTTCACTGATCTCATCATCCTGATATATCTCTTTGCCATACAGCGTGGGTGCCACAAACACGGCGTTATGCTGCGCGCCAAAGGCTTTCATTAAGGCGGCATCGTCAAACTCGCCCAGGATTTCCAGTTGTAAGTTCTGGCTATGGAGCCAGTTCAGCAGTTTTCGTCCCAGCATAGAACGCCGCCCGGGGATCAATAGCCGGCGCTCCTCCAGACAGGCGGGAAAGGGGTTTTTCGGCAGCGGCGGGTTGCACCAGAAACTCACAGCACACTCACCCAGCTTCACCGAGAAAAGCCCCTCCTGCTGCGACGAATCCACCGGACAGTCTGACAGGATCATGTCCAGCTTATGCTGGCTAAGCTGCTCCAGCAGCATTTCGTGTGTCGACTCAAAGCAGCGCAGATGGATTTTCTCCTCATCAACCACCGCAGCCTCCAGCACCTTGCTGGCCAGCCGTTTCGACAATGCATCGGCGACGCCCACATCAAACAGCAGATGTGAATCCTTGCGGTAATTGACGATATCCAGCATCTCCTGACTGAGCATAAACATGCGGTCGGCGTAGCGGAATACCAGCTGGCCCAGCTCCGTAGGCACCAGGCCGCGCCCCTGGCGGCGAAACAGCTTGCCCTGCAGACGATCCTCCAGCGCTTTAATCTGCCCGGTAATGGTTTGCGGCGCGAGAAACAGCATCTCCGCCGCGCCAACCACGGAACCTTCACGGCAGACGTGCCAGAAGTAATACAGGTGGTTGTAGTTAATATGTGACACGCTCTGTTCCTTCCTGGTCGTGGCGACGAGCCAGGCGCCACCACAGCAATCCATACCCCACCACGGCGGCGAGCAGAGAACCGATCAGAATGCCGAGTTTGGCCAGGGTAACCAACCCGGCATCCGCATCCCCGTAAGCCAGCGAAGCGATAAAGATTGACATGGTAAAACCGATGCCGCAAAGCACGCCAACTGCGGCAATATCTATCATGCGCGTCTTCTCAGGCAGCGTCGCCAGGCCGGTTTTCACCGCCAGCCAGCAAAAGAGCGTAATGCCAAGCGGCTTACCGATACAGAGGCCGAGGATAATGCCCAACGGCAGTAGCGAAAAGAGACTGTCCACAGAGACGCCTTCCAGCACCACTCCCGCGTTAGCAAAGGCGAACAGCGGCAGAATGGCCCAGCGCACCCACGGATGCAGCGCATGCTCCAGATGAATCGCAGGCGAGTGCCCTTTCTTTTTCGTCAGCGGGATCAGGAAGCCAATCACCACGCCTGCCAGCGTGGCGTGCACGCCCGATTTCAGTACCGCCGTCCACAGCACCAGGCCGACCAGTAAATAGAGTCCGGTGTTACGCACATTCAGCCAGTTCATCAACGCCAGCACCGCCACGGCCGCTGCGGCCATGCCCAGCGAGCTCATCGACAGCTCATGGGTGTAGAACAGCGCGATCACCACAATGGCGCCCAGGTCGTCGATAATCGCCAGCGCCATCAGGAAAATTTTCAGCGCGGGCGGGACGCGGCTGCCCAGCAGCGCCAGTACGCCCAGCGCAAAGGCGATATCGGTGGCGGTGGGGATAGCCCAGCCGTTGCGGGCAGTAATATCACTGCCATTAAGCAACAGAAAGAGTAATGCCGGCATTACCATGCCGCCCAGCGCCGCAATTAACGGGAACAGCGCCTGTTCACGCCGCGCCAGCGCCCCCATCATCAGTTCACGCTTAATCTCAAGGCCTACCATCAGGAAGAAGATCGCCATCAGCGCATCGTTAATCCAGAGCAGCAGGTTTTTACTGATCTCCAGAGCACCGAGGCGGAACTCTACCGGCGTCGCCAGCAACATCTGGTAGGACTGTTGTGTGGCGCTATAGTTAGCAAGAAAGATCGCCGCCGCGGCAGCAATGATCAATACGATGCCGCTGGAGGCATCGCTGTGCAGAAGTTTTTTTAGTTTGATATTCACGCCTGGATTCCCTTATCCCGTACCATCAGCAGAATCCCCAGCTTAGCGGGAATGATAGCTCGTAAAAAGCAGTTTATATTATAGTCATCATTCGTAAATAACGAGTAATGATAGCGTGACGTGCAGTATGCAGGTATAAAAAAAGCCAGCTCACCGGAGCTGGCTTTGTGGAAACACAGAGACTTAGCGGGTCAAATCATCAAAGAATTTTTTCACGCCGTCGAAGAAGCTTTTTGAGCGCGGGCTGTTATGTTCGCCCGTCGGACCGCCAAAACTCTCCTCCAGTTCACGCAGCAGCGCTTTCTGTTTCTCATTGAGGCTGACCGGAGTCTCTACCACCACGCGACAGAGCAGGTCGCCCACCGCGCCGCCACGTACCGACTTCACGCCTTTGCCACGCATACGGAACAGTTTGCCGGTCTGGGTCTCTGAAGGCACTTTCAGCTTTACGCGACCATCCAGCGTGGGGACTTCAATCTCGCCGCCCAGGGCTGCCATCGCGAAGTTAATCGGCACTTCGCAATAGAGGTTGTTATCTTCACGTTCAAAGATCGGGTGTTTTTTCACGGACACCTGAACGTAAAGATCGCCCGCCGGCGCGCCATGCTCACCCGCTTCACCTTCACCGCTCAGACGGATACGGTCACCGGTGTCCACGCCCGCCGGAATTTTAACCGACAGGGTTTTCGATTTCTCTACGCGGCCATGTCCATGACAGGCGTTGCAGGGATCTTTGATGATCGAGCCGCGACCGTGACAGGTCGGACACGCCTGCTGCACGGTGAAAAAGCCCTGACGCATCTGCACCTGACCAGCACCATGACAGGTCGGACAGCTCTGCGGCTGGGTGCCTTTTTTCGCCCCGCTGCCATGGCAAACGTCACACTCTTCCAGCGTCGGAATGCGGATCTCTTTGGTCACGCCGCGAACCGCCTCTTCCAGCGTCAACTCCATGTTGTAGCGTAAATCGGCGCCACGGGAAGCGCGCTGACGACGGCCTCCACCAAAGATATCGCCAAATACGTCGCCAAAGATATCGCTGAAGTCTGCACCGCCGCCGCCAAAGCCGCCGCCACCGAAACCGCCGCCCTGTTCAAAAGCGGCATGACCATACTGGTCATAGGCTGCGCGTTTCTGCGCATCGGTCAGAATCTCGTAAGCTTCTTTGACTTCTTTAAATTTTGCTTCGGCTTCCTGGTCACCCGGATTGCGGTCAGGGTGAAATTTCATCGCCAGGCGTTTATAGGCCTTTTTGATTTCACGCTCGTCTGCGGATTTAGAGACGCCTAAGATCTCGTAATAATCACTCTTTGCCATTTCTTGCCCTTAACATGATCGCACGGGCGTGGAGAAACTCCGCCGCCCGTGCTGGTTATCAACGGTTGTCAGGCCAACCGTCGCGCCCGGTCAGGGGCAATTATTTTTTGTTGTCTTTGACTTCTTCAAATTCAGCATCGACGACATCGTCATCTTTCTTCGCAGAAGCATCACCGGCATCGGCACTGCCTGCCTGCGCCTGCTGCTGAGCCATTTCCATCAGCTTGCTGGAAACCTGCATCAACGCCTGCATTTTCGCTTCGATCTCCGCTTTATCTTCGCCTTTCAGCGCGGTATTGAGATCGTTCAGCGCCGCTTCGATCGGTGCTTTATCGTCAGCAGAGAGTTTGTCACCCGCTTCGTCGAGCTGTTTACGGGTGCTGTGCGCAATCTGGTCACCCTGGTTACGCGTCTGCACCAGCTCTTCGAACTTACGGTCCGCTTCCGCATTCGCTTCCGCGTCACGCACCATTTTTTCAATCTCGTCTTCGTTCAGACCAGAAGAGGCTTTAATGGTGATTTTCTGCTCTTTGCCGCTGTTTTTGTCTTTCGCCGACACATGCAGGATACCATCCGCATCGATGTCGAAAGTCACTTCAATCTGCGGCATGCCGCGTGGTGCCGGCTGGATACCGTCGAGGTTAAACTGGCCCAGTGACTTGTTGTCAGCGGCACGTTTACGCTCACCCTGCAGCACATGGATGGTCACTGCAGACTGGTTATCTTCTGCCGTCGAGAACACCTGGCTGTGCTTGGTCGGGATAGTGGTGTTTTTGCCGATCAGCGATGTCATTACGCCACCCATGGTTTCAATACCCAGCGACAGCGGGGTAACGTCCAGCAGCAGTACGTCTTTCACGTCACCGGCGAGTACACCGCCCTGCACCGCAGCACCTACGGCGACCGCCTCATCCGGGTTCACGTCTTTACGCGGCTCTTTGCCGAAGAACTCGGCCACTTTCGCCTGCACCATCGGCATACGGGTCTGACCGCCCACCAGGATGACGTCATTGATGTCGGAAACAGAGAGCCCGGCATCCTGCAGGGCGACTTTCAGCGGCTCAATAGAGCGCGCCACCAGATCTTCAACCAGCGACTCGAGTTTCGCACGGGTCACTTTGATGTTCAGGTGTTTCGGACCGGTTGCATCCGCCGTGATGTATGGCAGGTTAACGTCGGTCTGCTGCGCAGAAGAGAGTTCGATTTTCGCTTTTTCTGCCGCTTCTTTCAGACGCTGCATCGCCAGCGGATCGTTGTGCAGATCGATGCCCTGGTCTTTTTTGAACTCGGCTACCAGATAGTTGATCAGGCGGCTGTCGAAGTCTTCGCCACCCAGGTGGGTATCACCGTTGGTCGCCAGAACTTCGAAGGTTTTTTCACCGTCAACTTCGTCAATTTCGATAATAGAGATATCGAAAGTACCGCCGCCCAGGTCGTAAACCGCGATAGTACGGTTACCCTGGCCTTTATCCAGACCATATGCCAGTGCAGCAGCGGTCGGTTCGTTGATGATACGTTTGACTTCCAGACCGGCAATACGGCCGGCATCTTTGGTCGCCTGACGCTGAGCATCGTTAAAATAAGCCGGTACGGTAATGACCGCTTCGGTCACGGGCTCGCCCAGGAAGTCTTCCGCCGTTTTCTTCATTTTTTTCAGCACTTCCGCAGAAATCTGCGGCGGTGCCATTTTCTGGCCTTTCACATCCAGCCAGGCGTCGCCATTGTCAGCATTGACGATTTTGTACGGCATGATTTTGATGTCACGCTGCACTTCTTCGTCCTGGAAGCGACGACCAATCAGGCGTTTAATAGCAAACAGCGTATTCTGCGGGTTGGTTACGGCCTGACGTTTAGCCGGCTGTCCGACCAGAGTTTCGCCATCCTGCGTGTAAGCAATAATTGAAGGCGTGGTGCGATCGCCCTCGGCATTCTCCAGCACACGTGCTTTAGTGCCATCCATGATCGCAACACAAGAGTTGGTTGTACCCAGGTCAATACCAATAATCTTACCCATCTAAACGTCTCCCACTTAAAATCTGTGTCAAATTGGGTTGTGAACCTGTTATGCGGGCGCTTTGTTGGCTTTCAACCGCCGCCGCACGCTTTTTTCGTGGCTCACAACGCTGTGATGACAACTAAATGGGGCCGCTTCGAAGCGCATCAAGGGTTAAAAGAAAAAAAATTTAAGAAAAACGCGCAGCGTAACTGCGCGTCGTTAAGCGGATCAGAGATTCACTTCACTTAAGAGCGTGCGGCTGCGCTTCTCATTCTGCAACCAGAGCCCGACCAGCAGCCCGCTCAGCGCCAGGGCCAGCACATACCAGGCGGGCGCCACTGGCGTCAGACGTAACAGCAGGGTGACAAAAATCGGCGTCAGCCCGCCAAAAATGGCGTAGGAGACGTTATAAGAAAAGGAGATGCCGGTGAAACGCACCGGCGCAGGAAAGGCCCGCACCATAATCACCGGTACTACCCCCACTACCCCGACGCTGAGTCCCGCCAGCGCATAGCTGACGTATACCACTGCAGGTGCGCCATTCAGGCTGTGGAAAAAGTTCCAGCTGCCGAGCGCCAGCAACAGCGAACCCCAGATCAGGGTGCGGGCAGTACCAAAGCGATCCACCAGCAAGCCGGAAATAATGCAGCCCAGCAGCAACATCACCGTGGCCAGACTATTCGCCTGAAGGCTGAGCGCCGCCGGAATGGCGTGCTGTTTCTGCATCAGCGTCGGTGCCATCAGAATCACCACCACAATGCAGGCGGAAAGCAGCCAGGTCATCAGCATGGAAACCGCGATAGCGCGTTTATGGCTGGCAAAGATGGTATGCAGCGGCAGCTTTTGCGCCAGCGCCTTGCGCTGCTGCATCTCACGGAATACCGGCGTCTCCTGCAGCCAGCGCCGCAAATACATGGCGATCAGGCCGAAAATGCCGCCGAGGAAGAACGGGATACGCCAGCCGTACTGCGCGACCGCCTCTGGCGATAAATGACTAGTAATCAGCGTTGCCACCACCGATCCCAACAGGATGCCTGCCGTGAGTCCCGCCGTCAGGGTGCCGCAGGCAAAACCAATGCGTTTTTCCGGCACATGCTCAGCAACAAATACCCAGGCCCCCGGCACCTCGCCGCCAATCGCTGCCCCCTGTAACATGCGCAGCAGCAGCATCATTACCGGCGCCGCCAGACCGATATTCTGGTAAGTGGGCAGCGCGCCCATCGCCAGGGTCGGCAGCGCCATTAATAAAATGCTCAGGCTGAACATCTTTTTACGCCCGGTTTTATCGCCAAAGTGCGCCATCATGATGCCGCCCAGCGGACGCGCCAGATAACCAGCAGCAAAAATGGCGAAGGTCTGCAGCTGGCGCAGCCATTCGGGAATATCGGGCGGGAAGAAGAGCTGACCGATCACAGCAGCAAAAAAGACGAAGATAATAAAATCGTAGAATTCCAGCGCCCCGCCAAGGGCGGCTAACGCCAGGGTTTTATAATCCTGGCGATTAAGGTGAAGAGCGTTAAACGAATCCATATCGGTGCGAGCTTCCGGAGGCCAGTGAAAGAGAGTTGTAAAGCTACGCTTACTATACCGTCAATCTTTTTAGCCACCAGCGGCACTGGATTTTATGCCTGAAAAAACGTTTTTTTAGTTATTTATCTCACGCCGGGCGTTTTTCGGGCGAAATGCTGCTACCACTTCTGGACGGGTTTCGACGTAAGGTCCCTCCAGTAGCTGTAAACAATAAGGTACACTGGCAAAGATACCCGCCACCTTCACGTTGCCATGCTCATCTTTGACCCCCTCCAGCGTCTCTTTGATCGATTTCGGCTGGCCTGGCAGATTAAGGATCAACGATTGTTTACGGATCACGCCCGTCTGACGCGACAAAATGGCCGTCGGGACAAAGTTCAGGCTAATCTGACGCATCTGTTCGCCAAAACCGGGCATCTCACGATCGGCCACCGCCAGGGTCGCATCGGGCGTCACGTCGCGGCGCGCCGGACCCGTTCCGCCAGTGGTCAGCACCAGCTGACAAAACAGCTCATCGACCAGTTCGCAGATCGCCTGCTCGATCATCGGTTGTTCATCCGGCACCAGCCGCGTTTCAATATCAAAGGGCGTGATCAGCGCCTCGCTCAGCCATGTCTGTAAGGCGGGAATGCCCTGATCCTGATAAATGCCATTGCTGGCGCGATCTGAGACGGAGATCAGTCCAATGCGTAATCTGTTCATGATGTTCACTACGATTCACCGACATGCGGTGGAAATAAAGAAGAATAAGCCGGGGACAGGTACTGCAGAGAAGAAAAACCGTGGCCGCCTGCGCCGCCACGGTAGCCGCTGCCTTACAGCAGGTCGGCAATCATCTTCTCAAGTTTGCCCTGGTCAACGGCAAAGTTACGGATACCCTGAGCCAGTTTATCCACCGCCATCGCATCCTGGTTATGCTGCCAGAGGAACTCGGCTTCGGTCATCTTCGCCGGACGCGCTTTGATCTCGCCGTTGTAGCTCAGTTTGCGCTCTACGCTGCCTTCGCTTTCTGCCAGCTCTTTCAGCAGGGCCGGAGAGATGGTCAGACGGTCACAGCCGGCCAGCTCAAGGATTTCGCCAACATTACGGAAGCTGGCACCCATGACCACGGTTTCATAGCCGTGCTGTTTGTAATACTGGTAGATTTCAGCGACGGACACCACGCCCGGATCTTCATGCGGGGCATACTCTTTTTTATCGGTGTTGGCTTTATACCAGTCGAGGATACGACCCACAAAAGGTGAAATCAGGTATACGCCCGCTTCCGCACAGGCACGCGCCTGCGCAAAGGAGAAGAGCAGCGTCAGGTTACAGTTGATACCCTCTTTTTCCAGCTGCTCCGCTGCGCGGATGCCCTGCCAGGTAGAAGCCAGTTTGATCAGGATGCGATCGTTGCTGATGCCCGCATCGTTATAGAGTTTGATCAGGCTGCGTGCTTTGGCGATGCTGCCTTCGGTGTCATAAGAGAGACGCGCGTCAACCTCAGTAGAGATACGACCCGGGATCAGTTTCAGGATTTCCAGACCAATGTTAACGGCCAGCTTGTCTGATGCGTACTGAATCTGCGCCTCTTTATCGCTGCTTTGATCGCGTGCCCAGACGATAGCGTCATCAATGAGCTTACGATATTCAGGGATCTGCGCGGCATTCAGGATCAGGGAAGGGTTAGTAGTCGCATCCTGCGGCTGATAAAGCTTCATGGCAGCAATATCACCGGTATCGGCAACAACGGTGGTCAGCTGACGCAGGGAAGTAAGTTTGTCCGTCATGATTCGGTTTTCTCTTCGGTTGACTGTCAGGAATAAAAAGGCTGTTGCGATAATAACATGCGGCTTCTGGCGCGCAAGCGGCTCCCGTGCCCTTTGCGATAGCGTGAGCAAATAGCTGCAATTTGCCAGTTCGCACCACTTTTTTGGTAAAATCGCGGAAAAAATGCCCCCATCGCCCTGAAAAAGCAGCAGGTTTATAAAGGAAATAACAATGTTAATGGTGATCTCACCGGCCAAAACCCTGGATTATGACACTCCGCTGGCAACGCAACGTTACACACAGCCTGCGCTGACAGAAAAATCACAACAGCTGATTGATGTGGCGCGCGATCTCAGTCCGGCCCATATCGCCTCGCTGATGCAGATCAGTGACAAACTGGCCCATCTGAATGCAGAACGTTTTAACAGCTGGCAGCTGCCCTTCACGCCGGATAATGCCCGTCAGGCGGTGCTGGCGTTCAAAGGAGATGTCTATACCGGCCTGCAGGTAGAGAGTCTGAATGAAGAGGATTTCACCTTTGCTCAACAGCATCTGCGTATCCTTTCCGGCCTGTACGGCGTGCTGCGCCCGCTCGACCTGATGCAGCCTTACCGGCTGGAGATGGGGATCAAACTGGCAAATCCGGCAGGTAAAGATCTCTACGCCTTCTGGGGAGAGACGCTCACCGCCACGCTTAACGCGGCGCTGGCGGAACAGGGTGATAATGTGCTGATCAACCTGGCGTCCGATGAATATTTTAAAGCGATCCAGCCGAAAAAAGTGCAGGGACGGGTGCTCAAGCCGGTATTCCTCGACGAGAAAAACGGCAAGTTTAAGGTAATCAGTTTTTATGCGAAAAAAGCGCGCGGCCTGATGAGTCGCTACATTATCCAGAACCGCCTCAGCCAGCCGGAGCAGCTGAAGCAGTTTGATCTGGAAGGCTATTTTTATGACGCCGAAGCCAGCCGCGAAAACGAGCTGGTGTTCAAACGCCACGAACAGTGATCGCCCGGTGCGCCCTCATCTGAGGGCGCCTGGCGTTATTTCTTCAGCAGGAACGCACGCAGCGCCGCGAAATCCGCCGCCATCAGGTGCGACAGCAGCGGCAGTTCCGCCCGCTCAGCCAGCGCGGCAGGCAGCGGCAGCTGTTGTTCCAGAATCGCCTCTACGCTCTCTCTGAACTTCGCCGGATGGGCGGTGCCGAGGAACAGGCCATACTCCCCTTCCTGCAACTGATCGCGCAGCAGACGATACGCGATTGCCGCGTGTGGTTCAGAGACATAACCGATTTGCGCCAGTTCACGCATCGTATCTTTGGTGGTGTCGTCACTGACGGCACCGTAAGCGAGATCGGTTAAACGCCAGGTTTTACGCCGGAACAGCTCTTCAACGCGTGGCCAGTTATTGGGCTGGCTGACATCCATTGCATTTGACAGGGTCGCCACGGTGGCATTCGGCTGCCAGGCGCCATTTCCCAGGAAACGCGGTACGGTGTCATTGGCGTTGGTCGCAGCGATAAAGCGCTTGATCGGCAGACCCAGCGATTTGGCCAGCAGGCCCGCCGTCAGGTCGCCAAAGTTGCCGCTCGGCACCGACACCACCAGCTGGTTACGCTTTTCCTGCGGCAGCTGCGCAACCGCTTCAAAGTAGTAACAGATCTGCGCCAGCAGACGGCTGATATTGATGGAGTTAGCTGAGTTGAGGCCGATCGCCTTTTTCAGCTGCTCATCATCAAAGGCCTGCTTCACCAGCGCCTGGCAGGCATCGAAATCGCCATCGATGGCGATGGTTTCAATATTGCCGCCCAGCGTACAGAACAGTTTCTCCTGCAGCGGACTGATTTTGCCCTGTGGATAGAGGATCACTACCCGCACGTTTTCCATGCCGTAGAAAGCATGCGCCACTGCCGCCCCGGTATCGCCCGAGGTAGCAGTCAGAATAGTGATCTGCTCATCGCTGCCGCTGACATAAGAGAGCATCTGCGCCATAAAACGGCCGCCGAAATCTTTAAACGCCAGCGTCGGCCCGTGGAACAGCTCCAGGCAGGCGATATCATCGCTTACCTGCGCGACCGGGGCCGGGAAAGCGAAAGCGGCTTTTACCCGCTCCGCCAGCTGATGAGCCGGAATCTCATCCCCGACATAAGCGGAGAGAATCTTGCTGCTGCGGGTCACAAAGTCCATGTCCAGCATGGCATCAATATCGGTCAGTTCAAATTCTGGCAGCTCCAGCGGGAAAAACAGCCCTTGCTGCGATCCTAATCCCTGCTTTACCGCCTGGGCAAAGCTGACCTGCTCATTGTGATCCTTAAGGTTGTAGAGTTTCATGCATTATCCCAGTTTACGTGCGCCAGCCGTATCAAGACGGCAGATATGGACGAAGCCTTCATCGTTTTGCAGATAGTTATGACGGAGCCAGTCTGCCATCCGCTGAGCCGTTTCCATCTGGTTACAAACGGCGAAAAGTGTGGGGCCGGAGCCCGAAATACCGCACGCCAGCGCACCAATATCCTGCGCGGCTTTACGCGCCCCGGCGAAGCCCGGCAGCAGTTTGGTGCGGTACGGCTCGGCAATAACATCCTGCATCAGCGTCGCCGCCAGCTGCGGCTGCTGCGTGTGGCAGGCGTGAATAAAGCCCGCCAGCAGACGGCCATGCTTGATACAATCCTCTTTGCGATATTGCGCAGGCAGAATAGCGCGCGCTTCGGCAGTGGAGACTTTGATGCCCGGATAAGCCATCACCCACAGCCAGTCGTCAAAGGCGGGCACCGCCTGACTGATAATGCCGTTCTCCTCCAGCATCAGTTGCAGGCCACCCATGAAGCACGGCGCGACGTTATCGTAGTGCACGCTACCGGAGATGCGCCCTTCCAGCTCGCCCATCAGACGGAGCAGTTCGGTATCGTTCAGCGGCTTGCCGCAGAACTCGTTCATCGCCATCAGCCCGGCCACCACCGAACAGGCGCTGGAGCCGAGGCCGGAGCCGATCGGCATGTTTTTCTCCAGCGTCATCGCCACCGGTACGTTTTTGCCAATCGCCTCACAGAAGCGCGACCAGCACTGCCAGACAATATTGTCCTGCGGATTAGTCGGAAGTTTACTGACGAAGCGCCCTGCATTTTTCAGCGTAAAGGTCGGTGCTGCTTCCACCGTCACGCAATCGCCCAGCAGGGTGCCATCCACCGGCGAGACCGCCGCGCCCAGCACATCAAAGCCGACGCTGACATTACCTATCGAGGCCGGAGCATAAATTTTTATCATTATCAGACTCCCAACTTCCACGACAGGGTGCGCAGCAGATCGGCGAATACCCCTGCCGCCGTTACATCGTTACCCGCGCCATAACCGCGCAGTACCAGCGGAATCGGCTGATAGTAACGGCTGTAGAACGCCAGCGCATTTTCACCATTTTTCACTTTAAACAGCGGATCATTACCGTCCACCGCTTCGATTTTGACTTTGCATGCCCCATCCTCTTCGATGACGCCGACAAAGCGTAATACTTTACCCTCATCACGCGCTTTGGCAACGCGCGCGGCAAACTCATCATCCAGCTCCGGCAGGCGCTGCATAAAGGTTTCGACATCCGGAATTTCCCGGAAGCTTTCTGGCAGGACAGGTTCAATCTCAATGTCGCTCAGCTCCAGCTGATGTCCCGCTTCACGGGCAAGGATCAACAGCTTACGCGCCACATCCATCCCGGAGAGATCGTCACGCGGATCCGGCTCGGTAAAGCCCATTTCACGCGCCATCAGCGTCGCGGCGGAGAGCGATACGCCCTCGTCCAGCTTGCCAAAAATAAAGGAGAGCGAGCCGGAGAGGATACCGCTGAACTTGATCAGTTCATCACCCGCATTCAGCAGGTTCTGCAGGTTTTCGATCACAGGCAGACCGGCGCCCACGTTGGTATCATAAAGGAACTTACGGCGCGATTTTTCCGCTGCCGCGCGCATTTGCTGGTAGTAGTTCCAGGAGGAAGTATTGGCTTTTTTGTTCGGGGTGACCACATGGAAGCCTTCGGCGAGAAAATCCGCATATTGATCGGCTACCGCCTGGCTGGAGGTACAGTCAACCAGTACCGGGTTCAGCAGATGATACTCTTTCGCCAGACGCATCAGGCGACCGGCGCTGAACGGCTCTTTCGCCTCCTGCAGCGCGGCCCGCCAGTTGCTGAGGTCGATGCCATGGACATTGGTCAGCAGCGCGCGCGAACTGGCGATGCCGCACACGCGCAGATCGATATGTTTCTGCTTCAGCCATGACTGCTGGCGATGCAGCTGTTCCAACAGCGCGCCGCCGACACCGCCGACGCCCACCACAAAAACTTCAATCACCTGGTCGGTGGCGAACAGCATCTGATGCACCACGCGCACGCCGGTAGTGACATCGTTATTACTCACCACTACCGAGATAGAGCGTTCTGAGGAGCCCTGAGCGATCGCGATGATATTGATATTGGCACGCGCCAGCGCAGCAAAAAAGCGCGCTGAGATGCCGCGCTGGGTGCGCATACCGTCGCCCACCACCGAGATCACCGCCAGCTGCTCCATCACGTCGATGGGATCGAGCAGGCCATCTTTCAGCTCCAGATAGAACTCCTCTTCCAGCACGCGACGTGCCCGCGTCTGCTCATTCTGCGGTACACAGAAGCTGATGCTGTATTCGGAGGAGGACTGGGTAATCAGCACCACGGAAATGCCCGCGCGTGACATCGCGGCAAAGACGCGCGCCGCCATGCCGACCATCCCTTTCATCCCCGGGCCGGAGACGTTAAACATCGCCATGTTATTCAGGTTGGTGATGCCTTTTACCGGACTTTCATCCTGGTCCACTTCGCCGCCAATCAGGGTGCCCGGCGCTTGCGGATTGCTGGTGTTTTTGATCAGGCAGGGGATCTGAAACTGCGCGATGGGCGCGATGGTGCGGGGGTGCAACACTTTCGCGCCAAAATAGGAGAGCTCCATCGCTTCCTGATAGGACATCGACTTCAGCAGGCGCGCATCAGGCACCTGGCGCGGATCGCAGGTATAGACGCCATCCACATCGGTCCAGATCTCGCAACAGTCGGCGCGCAAGCAGGCAGCCAGCACGGCGGCGGAGTAATCTGAGCCGTTGCGGCCCAGCACTACCAGCTCGCCGCGTTCATTACCGGCGGTAAAACCCGCCATCAGGATCATATTCTCCGCCGGGATCTGGCTGGCGGCGATGCGACGCGTTGACTCGGCAATATCGACGGTGGATTCGAGGTAGTGCCCCACCGCCAGCAGTTTTTCTACCGGATCGATCACCGATACGCTGTGACCGCGCGCCTGTAACAGCGCTTCCATAATCGCGATAGAGAGTTTTTCACCGCGGCAGATAATGGCCGCATTCACGCTGTCCGGGCACTGCCCCAGCAGACTGATGCCGTGCAGCATCTGCTTCAGCTGGGCAAACTCCCGCTCCACCTGAGCCTGCAGGCGATCCAGTGCGAATCCCGGCTGCTGCTCCGCCAGCCCCTGCAGCAGTTCGGCGAAAATGCGCCCGGCGTCGTGGATATTCGGCGTTGCGTCCTGGCCACTGATGGTTTTTTCAATCATCGCAACCAGATGATTGGTAATTTTTGCCGGTGCAGAGAGCACGGTGGCTACCTGGCCCTGTTGCGCATTACTTTCCAGAATATCGGCGACACGGGAAAAACGTTCCGCATTTGCTACCGAGGTTCCGCCGAATTTCAGCACTCGCATGTTTAAAATTCTCCTGAATTTTTGCCGAAAAAAAAGCCCGCACTGGTCAGGTGCGGGCTTTTTTCTGTTTTTCTGTATGCGTCAGCCCGCACCGTTACCTGTGGTAATGGTGGTGGTAATAATGGTGGTAGTGTTCAGGCTGTTTTTACGCATGACAATTTGTTCTTTCTTTTGTAACTCTCTCTGCTTTTCAGAATTAAAGCAAAGCGCATGCTAAGTCAATGAATTTGTCGGTGGCCGCCACGGGCACGGCTGCGCACTGCTGCGCCGCCGGTTGCTAAATCAGCGGTGATACTTTGCCGGCAGCTTTTTTTGCCGGATGAGACGCTGAAAACTCATTTTTCCACCGGATAATTATCTGCCAGATTTTTTTCAACATCATGCAGCAGACGATGCAGCATGGCGCTGTCGCGCTGTTCGAGCAGGCCGAGGCGCTGATCCAGCCAGTCGACCATTTTCTGGTCATCGCTGACCGCCAGACGCGTCAGCAGCTGATGGAAGCGCTGACGCAGCGCCTGTAGTTGTTGTCCATCCGCCGCGGGCTCGCTGTCAGCCACTACCTGGTTGAACACCGACAGCTGATAACAGTACACCATCACCGCCTGGCCCAGATTTAACGAGGGATAATCCTGCGCCATTGGGATACCGGTCAGCAGATCCACCTGCGCCAGCTCCTCATTCGTCAGACCGCTATCTTCACGGCCAAACACTAACGCCATGCTTTTTACCCAGTGACGCTTCTCTTGCAGAATGGTTTCTACCTGCTGCGGCGTGGCATAGTAGCGAAATTTCGCCCGGCTACGCGCGGTGGTGGCGACAGAAAAATCGATGTCAGCCAGCGCCGCCTCCAGGGTGTCATAGGTGCGCAGATGGTCGAGGATCTCCCCCGCCCCATGCGCGACGCGCCGCGCCGCGGGATCGCGCCAGGCGTCACTGGCCACAATACGCAGTTCGCTAAAACCCATGGTCTTCATGGCACGCGCGGCAGCGCCAATATTTTCTGGACGGGCGGGGGAGACAAGAATAAGAGGGAAATGCATGTTTCTTCCAGGCGTTAAACACTTATTACACTATGTTGGCACGGGCGGTCAGGAAAAGACAGATGGCGAAGCAAAGCAAAGCCATGTCATTCGCAAATAAGAGATCACAAAATAGCGCTTTTAACGGGATAGAAATAATAAGCGCAAATTTATCCGTAAATTTCTCATTAAAAAACTTTCTTTTCAATCCATTAGCCCCTACATTTCCTGTATTTAACTGCAGTTTTTTTCCCGGCGCGGTAAAGCGGCGAAAAAAGCGCTTGCTGTGGGCTAAGCTGGCCTTCCTTGAGAAGTTTTTCACAAAAGTGTTAACGTGCTACAATTGCATTTGATATAAGTCAACGAAGCGTTGTTTTTATGCTTATCGGTTGTAGTTGGTGCTGTTAGGTGGCTGTTAATGTAGTTAAGATAAGCGCCATTCCAGACATTACCGGGGCAGACAGAATTCATCCGGACCGGATGAACTCACACGGTAGTTGACGTTGATGGATGGTGTATCAATAACATAATTTCGTGCACTGGTTGCGAGCGGCAAGCCGCCATGCTGGAAAAGCAACAACCGCTGTACGTCCTGTTTTCGAGTTGTTGGCAAATTTTAGGTAGCGAAACATGCAGACCCCGCACATTCTTATCGTTGAAGACGAACTCGTCACACGTAACACCCTCAAAAGTATTTTTGAGGCGGAAGGTTACGTGGTTTATGAAGCGACCGATGGTGCTGAGATGCATCAGGTGCTTACTGACAATGACGTCAATCTGGTGATTATGGATATCAACCTGCCAGGCAAAAATGGCCTGTTACTGGCGCGTGAACTGCGCGAGCAGGCGAATGTGGCGCTGATGTTCCTTACCGGACGTGATAACGAAGTGGATAAGATTCTGGGTCTGGAAATTGGCGCGGATGATTACATTACCAAGCCGTTTAATCCCCGTGAGTTAACCATTCGTGCCCGCAACCTGCTGTCGCGCACCATGAATCTGGCAATGCCGAATGAAGAGCGTAAGCAGATTGAGAGCTACAAGTTCAACGGCTGGGAGCTGGATATTAACAGCCGTTCACTGATCAGCCCGAATGGCGAACAGTACAAGCTGCCGCGCAGCGAATTCCGCGCAATGCTGCACTTCTGCGAAAACCCGGGCAAAATTCAGACTCGTGCAGACCTGCTGAAAAAGATGACCGGCCGCGAACTGAAGCCGCACGATCGTACCGTTGACGTGACTATCCGCCGTATTCGCAAACATTTTGAATCAACGCCGGATACGCCGGAAATCATCGCCACTATTCACGGCGAAGGTTACCGCTTCAGTGGCGATATGCAGGATTAAGCTGCCTCACAAAACGCCCGTCCGGGCGTTTTTGCCCCTGCTCTCAGTGCCACGGCATCAGCGGCACCGCGCTCAGCGCATTTTTCGGTGAGCCTTCCACCACCTTGTCCGAATAGGTAAGATAAACCAGAGCGTTGCGTTTTTTATCAAAGAAGCGTACAACCTGCAGCTTCTTAAAAACCAGTGAGGTGCGCTTGCGGAATACTACCTCGCCCTGAGCTTTACCCTGGGCAATCTTCTCGCTGAGCTCCACCGGGCCAACCTGTTGACAGGAGATCGCCGCGTCAGAAGTATCTTCCGCCAGGCCTAATCCCCCTTTGATACCGCCGGTTTTTGCCCGACTGATATAACAGGTTACATTTTTTACGTCAGGGTCGTCGAAGGCCTCCACCACGATTTTATGATCGGGTCCGAACATCTTGAATACTGTATCTACTGAGCCGATCTCTTCAGCATAGAGTGCGCCAGAAAAGAGCAAAGTGGTGAGGATGGCAGGAAGAAAGCGAGATATTGTCATGGCGTTACCATTGCAAATGGAATAGATGAAATTGTAATGTACCGTCCAAAATCCGTGTTGACCTGACTCTGACGGGTTTTACCCGCATTGATATAGCACATTCACGCAGACAAAACCGCCCCTGTCTTTGGTGCATATAGTGCTATTATTCGACAACTTCGTTTAGCTGCGCCTTCAAAGTGTTATGAGGATGTTTTATGGACCAAGCCGGTATCATTCGCGATTTGCTTGTCTGGCTGGAGAGCCATCTGGATCAGCCGCTGTCGCTGGACAACGTAGCCGTGAAAGCGGGTTACTCGAAATGGCACCTGCAAAGGATGTTTAAAGAGGTTACCGGTCATGCTATCGGAGCCTATATTCGTGCCCGCCGTTTGTCAAAAGCGGCGGTAGCGCTGCGTTTGACCAGCCGACCGATTCTTGACATCGCTCTGCAGTATCGCTTTGACTCGCAGCAGACTTTTACCCGTGCGTTTAAAAAGCAGTTTAACCAGACTCCGGCCTGGTATCGGCGCGCCTCGGAGTGGAACTCTTACGGCATTCGCCCGCCGATTCGCCTCGACAATGAGCCGCTGCCCGAACCCACCTTTGTCACGCTGCCGGAAACGGTGCTGGTGGGGCAAACGCAAACCTACAGCTGTACCCTGGAGCAGATTTCCCGCTTCCGTGACGAGATGCGCGTCCATTTCTGGCAGCAGTTCCTGCTGGAGACCGATACCGTGCCGCCGGTTCTGTATGGCCTGCATCAGGTGCGCGCCAGTCAGGAGCGGGATGATGAACAGGAAATTCTCTATACCACGGCCGTGCCCGCCGATCCCACGGTGAAAAATATGCACTCCGGGCAGAGTGTGATTCTGGAAGCGGGTGATTATGTCCAGTTCACCTATTCCGGCCCGCGCCATGGGCTGCAGGAGTTTATTCTGCTGCTTTATGGCACCTGCATGCCGACGCTGGCGCTTACGCGCCGTGAGGGCCAGGATATCGAGCGTTTCTACACCCACGGCGGCAAAAAGCACAGAGAGCCCCCCAAAGAGATTCGTTGTGAATATCTGATCCCTATCCGCCGCCAGATAGCACAATAAGCAAACGTCCTTGCCGACGATCTTCTTCCGGTAATCGGTGTACGCTCAGCGGCCTCATGGTGAGGCCGCTTTCGCAGCCGGGTCAATACCCAACCACGCCGCCATTTTCGCTCTCCTTTCGCTATTCCGGAGTGACAGCAGATAAAGTCTGTTAACCTGACAGCATGTATTCCGGTTATTTTCCCGCATTGTCTGATGATATTTCATTTTTGTTCTCAGGCTTGACACTTCCTGTTAAAAAAAGAAAACGCTATTAACCCGCCATCAACAAAATTTCTCACGCGATGATTATCCCAACACCCATGCTGGCCTGCTGGTAAAAACAAATGCTGCCTGTTTCTTGCAAATATCGCCCATTTTTATTTTATTGAAAACAGCAACAGACAACCATTTCAAAGATTTAAAAATAAAATCACCGAAAGTCTTAATCTTGCGCTTAAGATTATTCTGAACGTTGAATTTTCATTTAACTGCGCGCGTTCATCATTCTGCCTGCTTACTGCCCCTGCCCCATTGAATAAGGAATCCAGGTAATGAATGACTTTCTGCCTTTTTCACGTCCGGCATTCGGCGCGGAAGAAATCGCTGCAGTGACTGAAGTCTTACAATCTGGCTGGATTACAACGGGCCCGCAAAACCAGGCGCTGGAACAGGCATTTTGTCAGTTAACCGGCAACCAGCATGCGATCGCCGTCAGTTCTGCCACCGCCGGGATGCACGTGACGCTGATGGCATCCGGCATACAGGCGGGGGATGAGGTGATTACGCCAGCCATGACCTGGGTTTCCACACTGAATATGATTGTGCTGCTCGGCGCAACACCGGTCATGATTGATGTCGACCGCCATACCTTAATGGTGACGCCAGCCGCGATCGAAGCTGCGATTACCGCCCGCACGAAAGCGATTATTCCGGTACATTACGCCGGCGCGCCGGTGGATATCGACGCGATACGCACTATCGGCGCACGTCACGGCATTCCGGTAATTGAAGATGCCGCCCATGCCATCGGAACGCGATATAAAGGCCAGCACGTTGGCGCCACGGGCACGGCCATTTTCTCCCTGCACGCCATCAAAAATATCACCTGCGCCGAAGGTGGGGTGGTGGTGACCGACGATGAACAACTGGCCCGGCGCATCCGCAGCCTGAAATTCCATGGTCTGGGCGTGGACGCCTTTGATCGTCAGCTTTATGGCCGGGCTCCCCAGGCCGAGGTAATTTATCCCGGCTACAAATATAACCTGGCGGATATTAATGCGGCCATTGCCCGGGTGCAGCTCAGCAAATTGCCGCAATTAAATGCCCGCCGCGAAGAAATTGCGCAGTGCTATCTGACGGCGCTGGTCAATACTCCTTTCCTGCCGCTCTCCCTGCCGGAATGGGAACATCAGCACGCCTGGCATCTGTTTATTATTCGTGTGGATGAAACGCGCTGCGCTGTTTCACGCGACGGCCTGATGAATGCATTAAAAGCACGCGGCATCGGCACCGGATTACATTTTCGTGCCGCTCATACCCAGAAATATTACCGCGAACGTTTCCCGCGTCTGCAATTACCCGACAGTGAATGGAACAGCGAAAGGATATGTTCACTCCCGCTGTTTCCTGGCATGACAGACGATGATATTGCCCGCGTCATTAACGCATTACATGAAATAGCAGGAAATTAAGATGATAATGCCAGCGCCCGTTAAAAAAGTTTCTGTGGTCATCCCGGTTTATAACGAGCAGGAGAGTCTGCCAGAACTGCTGCGCCGTACCTCAGTGGCATGTCAGCAACTCCAGTGCGCCTATGAAATCGTGCTGGTGGACGATGGCAGCAGCGATCATTCTGCCGCGATGCTGACCGAAGCGGCGGTAGCGGCGGAGAGTCACATGATCGCCATCCTGTTGAACCGGAACTATGGGCAGCATGCCGCGCTGATGGCGGGCTTTAGCTATGCCAGCGGCGATCTGATTGTCACCCTGGATGCCGATCTGCAGAACCCGCCGGAAGAGATCCCGCGCCTGGTGGCAAAAGCGGAAGAGGGTTACGACGTGGTGGGTTCCGTGCGCCTGCAGCGTCAGGACAGCGGATTTCGCCGCTATGCCTCAAGGATGATTAACCATCTTATTCAACGTACCACCGGCAAAGGGATGGGGGATTATGGCTGTATGCTGCGCGCTTATCGCCGCCCGGTGATTGACGCCATGTTGCATTGTCATGAACGCAGCACCTTTATCCCGCTTCTCGCCCATAGCTTTGCCCGCCACAGCACAGAGATTCTGGTGCCCCATGCCGGGCGTCAGTTTGGTCAGTCGAAATACAGCGTGATGCGCTTAATTAATCTGATGTACGACCTGGTCACCTGTCTGACGACTACCCCGCTGCGCATGCTGAGCGTGGTTGGCAGCATTATTGCCCTGTCCGGTTTTGCCCTGGCGCTACTGCTGGTGCTGCTACGCCTGGTTTTTGGCGCGCACTGGGCTGCTGACGGCGTCTTTATGTTGTTCGCCGTGTTGTTCACCTTTATCGGCGCCCAGTTTGTCGGGATGGGGCTGTTGGGAGAGTACATAGGCCGGATTTATAACGATGTGCGCGCGCGTCCCCGTTACTTTATTCAGCGCGTGGTGAGTAGTGAAACCTTTTTACCTGCCAGGGAAGATCAAAAATGAGAGCTGTTGTTTTTGCCTATCACGATATGGGCTGCGTGGGCATTCATGCGCTGATGGCTGCGGGCTATGAGATTGCTGCTATCTATACCTGCCCCGATAAAGCGGGCGAGAACCACTTCTTTGGCTCCGTCGCGCGTACCGCGGCGGAATATGGCATTCCGGTCTTTGCGCCCCATGATGTGAATCATCCGCTCTGGGTGGATCGCATCAAAGCCAGCCAGCCGGAGGTGATTTTTTCTTTCTACTACCGTCACCTGCTGAGCGAGGCGATCCTGAACTGCGCGCGCGCGGGTGCCTTTAATCTGCACGGTTCACTGCTGCCTGGATACCGTGGCCGCGCCCCGCTGAACTGGGTCCTGGTGAACGGCGAAACCGAAACCGGGGTGACCCTGCACCGTATGGTAAAAAAAGCGGATGCCGGTGCCATCATCGCCCAACAGCGCGTCGCTATCGCCCCGGAAGATACGGCGCTGACGCTGCATCGCAAACTCTGCGCCACGGCGCAAACGCTGTTAGCAGCGACCCTGCCGGCACTTAAAAGCGGTGACGTGCAGGAGACGCCCCAGGATGAGCGTCAGGCCAGCTACTTCGGCGCACGTAGCGCGCAGGATGGCGTCATTAACTGGCAAGGCGCGGCGCAAGACGCACATAATCTGGTGCGTGCACTCACCGATCCCTGGCCAGGCGCGTTCAGTTACGTGGGCAGCAATAAATTTATCGTCTGGAAAAGCCGGGTGCTGGACGACAGCAGCGGGGCGAAAGCGGGCACGGTGATTTCCGTAAACCCGCTGGTAATTGCCTGCGGCCGTGGCGCGCTGGAAATTGTCGCCGGCCAGGCTGAAAACAGCATTTATATGCAGGGTGCCCAGCTTGCGCAATCGCTGGGTCTGGTGAGCGGCGCCATTCTCAACAGCAAACCGGTGGCGGCGGTGCAGCGCCTGACCCGGGTGCTGATCCTCGGCGTGAACGGATTTATCGGCAACCACCTGACCGAACGCCTGCTGCAAGATGCGCGCTACGAAGTTTATGGGCTGGATATCAGCGCGGATGCAATTCGCCGCTTCCTCGACAACGATCGCTTCCACTTTGTGGAAGGGGATATCAGCATCCATTCGGAGTGGATCGAATATCACATCAAGAAATGCGACATCGTGCTGCCGCTGGTGGCGATTGCGACGCCCATTGAGTACACCCGTAATCCGCTGCGTGTTTTTGAACTCGACTTCGAGGAAAACCTGAAAATTATCCGCGACTGCGTGAAGTACAAAAAACGCGTTATCTTCCCGTCCACTTCCGAAGTGTACGGCATGTGTACCGATAAAAACTTTGATGAAGAGCGCTCCCCCCTGATTGTCGGCCCCATTAACAAGCAGCGCTGGATTTACTCGGTATCCAAGCAGCTCCTTGACCGCGTGATCTGGGCCTATGGCGAGAAAGAAGGCTTGCGCTTCACCCTGTTCCGTCCTTTTAACTGGATGGGCCCGCGTCTGGATAACCTGGACGCGGCGCGTATTGGCAGCTCGCGCGCCATTACTCAGCTGATCCTCAATCTGGTCGAGGGCTCGCCGATCAAACTCATCGACGGCGGTAAGCAAAAACGCTGCTTCACCGACATCAGTGACGGCATTGAAGCGTTGTTCCGCATTATTGAGAATAAAAACCATAACTGCGACGGACGCATTATCAATATTGGCAATCCGGACAACGAAGCCAGTATTAAGGAACTGGCTGAGCTGCTACTGCAGAGCTTTGAGCAGCATCCGCTGCGCCGTCAGTTCCCGCCCTTTGCCGGTTTCCGCGAAGTTGAAAGCAGCGCCTGGTACGGCAAAGGTTATCAGGATGTGGAACACCGTAAGCCGAGCATTCGCAACGCGCAGCGCCTGCTGGACTGGACGCCGCAGGTAGGGCTGGAAAAAACCATTCATGAAACGCTGGATTTCTTCCTGCAAAGCGCCCGGCAGACAGGACCGGCCTCATGAAAAAAGTCGGTCTGCGTATTGATGTGGATACCTGGCGCGGCACCCGGGAAGGGGTGCCCAACCTGCTGGAGATACTGCGCGCCCACGCCATCCAGGCAACCTTTTTCTTCAGCACCGGACCGGACAACATGGGGCGGCATCTGTGGCGGCTGTTTAAGCCCCGCTTCCTGTGGAAGATGCTGCGATCGAATGCCGTTTCGATCTATGGGCGGGAGATTATGCTGGCGGGTAGCGCATGGCCAGGACGCCTTATCGGTGCGGGCAATGCAGAGGTGATCGCGGCAACGGCGGCGCAGCATGAAGTCGGGCTGCACGCCTGGGATCATCACGCCTGGCAGCGCCGGGCGGGCGTCTGGGACCAGCAACAGCTGGAAAACCAGATCCGTCTGGGCATGGACGCACTGCAGAGCATCACCGGACAGCCGGTGCGCTGCTCAGCCGCGGCTGGCTGGCGCGCCGATGAGCGTGTGCTACGGGCGAAGTCGGCGTTCCCGTTCCGCTACAACAGCGACTGTCGTGGAATTGCGCCCTTTATGCCTGTGATGGCGGACGGGCGCCAGGCAACGGTGCAAATCCCGGTGACGCTGCCTACCTGGGATGAGGTGATTAACCGCGAGGTCAGCCAGAGCGGCTACAACCGCTTTATTCTGGATAAAATGCATCAGGATAGCGGAACGCCGGTTTATACCATTCATGCCGAAGTTGAAGGCCTGAAGCTGCAGACCGCTTTCCACCAGTTGCTGACACTGGCGCGCGCCGAGGGCATTACGTTCTGCCCGCTCAGCGCCCTGCTGCCTGCGGATCTCACCACGCTGCCGAAAAGCCGCATTGTGCGCCAGACTATCCCGGGCCGGGAAGGCTGGCTGGGCTGCCAACAACCTGTCGGATCGTAATGTCATGAAATCTGCAAAATATGCCATCAGCCTGCTGGTCGGCTTTGCCTTGTTGTATCTGCTGCCGCTGGAATGGCGCAGCCTGTGGCAGCCTGACGAGACGCGTTATGCGGAGATCAGCCGGGAGATGCTGGCGTCAGGCAACTGGGTGGTGCCGCACTTCCTGGACCTGCGCTACTTTGAAAAACCGGTGCTGGGCTACTGGATAAACAATCTCAGTCAGCTGATTTTTGGCCATCACAACTTTGCGGTGCGTTTCGGCGCCGTTTTCTCCATCACCCTCAGCGCATTACTGACCGGCTGGCTCGCTTTCCGCCTGTGGCGCGATAAAACCGTCGCCGTGCTGGCCGCCGTGATCTTTCTCAGCTGTTTAGAGGTATATGGCGTCGGCACCTATGCGGTACTGGATCCCATGATCACCCTCTGGCTGACGGCAGCCATGTGCAGTTTCTGGCTGGCAGCCACGGCAAAAACAGCGCGCGGGAAAGCGGGCGGCTACCTGTTGACCGGCGTGGCCTGCGGTCTGGGCGTGCTCACCAAAGGGTTTCTCTCGCTGGCGCTGCCGGTTATTGCGGTCCTGCCCTGGGTGATCGGGCAAAAGCGTGGAAAAGAGGTGCTGCTGTTCGCTCCGCTGGCCATGTTAAGCGCCCTGCTGATTAGCCTGCCCTGGGCGCTGGCGATTGCCCGCGCTGAGCCGGATTTCTGGCATTATTTCTTCTGGGTTGAGCATATTCAGCGCTTCGCGGATGAGGATGCCCAGCATAAAGCGCCGTTCTGGTATTACCTGCCGATCCTGATTGTCGGGAGCCTGCCGTGGCTCGGGCTGCTGCCCGGGGCGCTGCGACATGGCTGGCAGGGGCGTCAGGCACAGAGCGGTACGCTGTACCTGCTTGGCTGGGTGGTGATGCCGCTGCTGTTTTTCAGCTGCGCGAAGGGCAAGTTGTTAACCTACATTCTGCCCTGCTTTGCGCCACTGGCGATCCTGCTGGCGCAGCATGCTGTACAGCTGGCGCAGACGGGGGCAAAAACGTTACGCATCAACAGCGCGATCAATCTGCTGTTTGGTCTGCTCTGCCTGCTGTTGGTCGGCGGCGTGCTCGCCCCCTGGGGGCCGCCCCGCTACACACTGTACAGCGCACATGAAACGCGCAAAGTGGTGGCTGGCTGCCTGGCTTTTGCCTGCTGGGCGGGCATCGCGCTGTTTACCCTGCGCAACAGCGCCAAACGGTGGTTCTGGGCGGCACTCTGTCCGCTGGGTCTGGCCCTGTTCGTGGGATCAGCCATTCCGGACAAGGTAATCAACGCGAAACAGCCACAGGCCTTTATCGCTGCCGTGCGTCCGCAGCTGGAGAGCAGTCGCTTTATCCTGACCAATAACGTTGGCGTCGGCGCAGGGCTGGCCTGGGAGCTGCAACGCAGCGATATCCACCTTTACGATCAGGCTGGCGAACTGGATTACGGCCTCCGCTATCCGGAGGGGAAAGCACGCTATGTGGCGCGGGAAGCGTTTGCCGCCTGGCTGGCTGAGCATCGCCAGCAGGGGAAAATCGCGCTGCTGTTACTGGTGCCGCGCGAACAGGCGGAGGAGGAGGATCTGCTTCCGCCTGCGGATCGCCGCACGCAACAGGGCCGCTTTCTCCTGCTGGAGTATGACCCGCGGCCATGACGCCCCTGCTGATTATTCTGGTCAGCCTGCTGAGCTCTGGCGCTCAGCTGTGCCAGAAACAGGCGACGCAGAAGGCGGGCCGCCGCCATCAGCGGCTGTGGCTCGGACTGAGTCTGATATTGCTGACGGCAGGGTTGCTGCTCTGGCTGTTGGTGCTGCAACGCGTCGATGTCAGTGTTGCTTATCCCATGCTGAGCCTGAACTTTATCCTGGTGCCGCTGGCGGCCCGCGCGCTCTGGCAGGAACCGATCGCTGACGGCTACTGGCCGGGAGTGATGTTGATCGTTATCGGCGTTATGCTGGCCGGAGGAGCGCTGTGATCGGCTATCTGTGGGCGACAGGCAGCGTACTGCTGGTCAGCGTAGCGCAGCTCAGTCTGAAGTGGGCGATGATGCAGTTTCCCCCGCTGGCGTGGAACCGCGGCTTTTTGTCTGCGCTGCAAACCAGCACCAGCGGCCTGCTGGTGCTGCTGGGCGGCCTGTGCGCCTATGCCCTGTCGATGTGCTGCTGGTATCTGGCGCTGCGCCGTCTCCCGCTCAGCAAAGTCTACCCGCTGCTCAGCCTGAGCTATGTGCTGGTAGGCATTTTTGCCCTCTGTTTACCCTGGCTGCAGGAAGGGTTCAGTCTGGCAAAACTGGCGGGTCTCCTCACGGTGGTAGCCGGGCTGGTGCTGATCTGCCGGCGCTAGTCCCCCGCCCGTTGCTTGTCCGGGCCGGGGCAGCACCGTTTTCTCAGCGCTGCAGTTCGTCGAGCGCCGGGGCGTCAAGATGCGAGATATCCCCCGCCATCTCCACCACCCAGCCGGACGCCAGCCAGGCGCTCTGCTGATGATCGACCCGCGACAGAGAGCAGTTGCGCAGACGCAGACGCCGTTCCGCATGTGCCGGCAGGCCGAGAATGGTGCTCACCAACACGCCCAGCGCCATGCCATGGCTCACCAGCAACGGTCGGCTGCCTGCTGGCAGATGCAGGCAGGCATTCAGCGCTTCATGCATGCGCGCCGCCATCTCCGCCATCGACTCGCCCTGCGGAATACGGCCATTTTCCGTGCCGTTGACCAGCGTTTGTCGCCAGCCCTCCTCTTCTGCCGTCAGGCCATCGATAGGGCGCTGTTCCAGCACCCCCATATTTAACTCACGCAGACGCGCATCCAGCGTGACCGTACAGCCGCAGGCGTCGGCAATGATCTCCGCCGTGCGCCGGGTTCGGCCCAGATCGCTGGTGATGACATGGGTGATACCCAGCGCCTTGACGCGCTCGCCGACCTGATGCGCCTGCAGCTCACCTTTTTCCGTCAGCGGACTGTCTGACTGCCCCTGAATACGACGCGCCGCATTCCATACCGTTTCACCGTGACGAACAAGATAGACCTGTAGCATGTTTGATTTCCGTTATACTGCGACAAATGTGTCCTGAGGACGTAAGTATGTACCAGGTTGTCGCAGCCACCCTTAATCCGGCAAAAATTCGCGCCATCGCGCAGGCGTTCAACGACGTTTTCGGCGCAGGATCCTGCCACATTGAGGGGGTCGAGGTCGAGAGCGGCGTATCAGCCCAGCCGCTGACCAATCATGAAACGCGAACTGGCGCACGGCAACGCGTGCTGCATGCGCGCCAGCTACGGCCAGACGCCGACTTCTGGGTCGCGATCGAAGCGGGGATGGAAGAAGAGAGCGCCTTTGCGTGGATAGTGATTGAAAATGCCCGGCGGCGCGGCGAATCACGTTCTGCCAGCTTTCCTCTGCCAGCGGTGGTACTGGCAGGATTACAGGCGGGAGCGGAACTGGGCGATGAGATGGCCCGCCTGACCGGAGAAGAAAATATCCGGCAACAAGGAGGGGCGATTGGCGCGTTTACCCATGGTCTGCTGAGCCGCTCCAGCGTCTATCATCAGGCGCTGATCCTCGCGCTCTGTCCCTTTACTCATCCGCTTTATCAGCAGCAGTAAGCAGATGCGCCTCAAGCCAGCGTTTCAGCTCGGGAGGCGCCTCTTTCAGGCTGTTTGAGCCGCGCGTAATGGTGGCGATGCCCACCCCCAGCTCATTTTTCAGCTCGCGCTGGCTCATATCACCGCTCATTAACGCCTCAATAATGCGCAAGCGGGTACCAAAAGCCTCGCGTTCATCTGCGGTCATCATTAACTGCAGCAGCGGCAACGCATGCCCGTCAGCAAAGGCGTGCTGCATCAGCTCGATAAAGCGCAGCCAGCGAGCTTCGGGTTGTGAACGATCGGCTGGGATGAAAGATTGGGTCATGGCGGGCTTCCGTACTCATTAGCGAGTACGGAAGCATAGCACAGTCAGTAACGGCGATTCCACTCGCTGTCAGTAAGGATATTAGCGGGCTGCCCCATAAAATGACGATAGTAGGCGTCATAAGCCAGCACGTTTTTCACATAGCCGCGGGTTTCCGAGAAGGGTATGGTTTCGATAAAAGCCACGGCATCCAGCCGTCCACCGCTGTTGCCTTGCCAGGTCCGCACGCGCGAAGGGCCGGCATTATAGGCCGCCGAGGCAAAAATGCGGTTCTGACCAAACTGCTGATAGACATGCTCCAGATACTGGGTGCCGATCTGGATATTGGTTTGCGGATCCAGCAGCTGACTGCTGTTCACATAGCCGGGAATATCGTACATCTTTACGGTATGGCTGGCGGTGGCTGGCATTATCTGCATCAGACCGCTCGCTCCCACCGGCGAACGCGCTTTCGGATTCCATGCGCTCTCCTGGCGGGAAATCGCCATGGCGTAGCTCTGCGGGATGCTCTTCCCTTCCGTGAAGCGCTGATAAAGGCTGCGCCAGGCGAGCGGGAAGCGCTCGCGCAGGCTATCCCACATCTTCGCGGTAATGGTCGCCTGCACGCTCAGATCCCACCAGTCCTGCTCACTGGCGTAACGGGCCAGCATCTGCTGCTGCGCGCGCGTTTTGCTGTTAATCAAACTGGCCCACTCGCTGCGCGCGAGGTTATCCAGTCCCCAGAACATCAGCTCGCGCACGCGCGCCATTTCCGCACCCTGCACCAGCGAACCGTCAGGTTTGGGCGCTTCCACCACCTGCAACGGATAGCGGACGCCCAGCCGCTGCGCCGCCACCATCGGATAGAAACCGCGCGCCTGCATCAGCTTGCGCAGGAGCTCTTCTGCCTCCTCGTTGCGCCCCTGCTCCAGCAGCAGATCCGCCTGCCAGTATTGCCACTCATCTTTCTCTTTCGCTTCTACCGGCAGACGGGCAATCCAGGTGTTCAGGCCGCGTCGATCGCTGTTGCCCAGCGCCAGACGCACGCGGCGTTCGATCAGCGCGGTAGATTCGCTCTCCATCACCACGCGGTCACGCCAGCGCGCCTGCTCAGAGGTCACAGTTTTATCCATCAGACGCCAGGCAACGATCTCTTTCAATGCCTGCTCATCGGATCGATCCATCTGCTGCAGACGTACCAGCGTCGGGATCATGGCGCGGGCATTTTCCATATCCTGACGCGCCACGCGCGCAAAGGCGAGCGTGGTGGCCTGACGGGTAAAAGGGGTAGGCCCGACGCTGCGGGCAAAGCTCTCGATCGACAGAGGATCGCTCTGCAGCGTCAGGATCGCATTTGCCATGGTCTGATAATCGGCGGGCAGCATTTTAGCCAGATAGCTTACCAGGCTATCGTTGCCCGCTTTCATCGCCAGGCGAATGCGCTCCAGAATGGTGATCGGCGAGAGCTCGCCTGCCGCCTGCCAGGCGGAAAAGAGTTTGTCACAGTCGTTTGGCAGCGCCGTCCCGCGTAGCCATATGCTTTTCGCGCCCTCCCAGGCCGCCTGTTGCTGACCAGTGGCCCATTTGGCGTAGTACCAGTTACAGCGCGCCTGCACCGGCGTCGGTTCCTGTGGGCTGAAACTCAGCACTCCCTGCCAGTCCTGACGCCAGGCGAGCACATTAATAAAACGTGACGAAAGGGAACGGGCTGGCGGTAAGGTCGGATACTGCTGAATGAAATTGCTCACGGCCAGACGCGTCTGCTGATCGAGGTTCTGCGCCAGCAGGCGATATTCTAAATAAGGATAGAGCGGATAATCACGCAGCGTGGGCATCAGCTGCGCGACGGTCTCCATTTGATTGTTGTCCCAGGCCTGTTTGATTTGCTGATAACGCTGCCGCTGCTGGTCCAGCGAGTCGGCACTCGCGCTACCTGCGGCACCGATCAGACAGAGTCCCGTTATCCAGTTACGCCACTTCTCCACTACGCTCTCCTCTTTATAACGCTGTCCGGCTTTGTGCCAGGCTTTCTTCATGCTAACCAGGCGTTCCCGCTCTTGCCATGTTCTTCACAAAATTTACCAAAGCGGCAAAAAAGGCTGCGCAGCGCACTGATATTGTTCACCCTCTGCGCTGCAGCTGTGCAAATTATCATCAGAAAAACTTATGCTTCAGCAAAAAAAGTCCGGTTATTAAGGCTCTGTAAATATGGCACACGCCTTGCTTAAGGGATTCTATCTTGTATACCAGATGGAATTCATGACATGGCCTCAACATTTGGTTTCACGCTTCATGACTGGCAACGCTGCTACCAACAGGATCCGCATCAGGTTTATGCCCTGCTGGAGGCGCATCTCGCTGACTTAACGCACAACGATACGGCCTGGATTACACTGGCGACCCCCGACCAGCTGCGCGCACAGATTGAGCCCCTGCTGATCCGCTATCTGCGTCATCCGGACGATCTGCCGCTGTTTGGCGTGCCTTTTGCGGTAAAAGATAATATTGATGTGGCGGGCTGGCCGACCACCGCCGCCTGTCCGGCCTTTACTTATATCGCGCAGCAGGATGCGTTTGCCGTGGCCCGCCTGAAGGCCGCCGGGGCCATCGTCATCGGCAAAACCAACCTCGACCAGTACGCGACCGGTCTGGTGGGCACCCGCTCTCCCTGGGGCGCTGTGCCGAATACCTTTCATCCCGATTATGTCAGCGGCGGCTCCAGCTCCGGCTCAGCCTCGGTGCTGGCGCGTGGGCTGGTGGCTTTTGCCCTCGGCACCGATACCGCTGGCTCCGGCCGCGTTCCCGCCGCCTTTAACAATATCGTGGGCCTGAAACCCACCAAAGGCTGGCTTTCCACCTGCGGCGTCGTGCCCGCCTGTCGCCTCAACGACACCCTGTCGGTGTTTGCCCTGACGGTGGAAGATGCCTTTACCGTCGCCTGTACCGCGGGCGGCTACGATGACAGCGATCCCTACGCGCGCGTCAACCCGATGACCGCCCCCGCCAGCCTGCAGGCACAACCCCGTTTTGCCATCCCGGCCAACCCGCCGTTTTTTGACGACACCCTGGCAGAAGCGGCCTGGGCGCGCGCGCTGCAGGCGTTAGAGGAGTGCGGTGCGACGCTGCATCCCATCGACTTTACCCCTTTTCATCAGCTGGCCGGGCAGCTCTATTACGGTCCCTGGGTTGCAGAACGCACCGCGGCCGTCGGCGAGATGCTGGATCGCCCGGAGGAGATGGACCCGGTGGTGCACAGCATTATCGCCAGCGGTCGCAACTACAGCGCCGTCGATGCCTATCGGGCGGAGTATCTGCGCGCTGAACTGAGTCGCCAGATCCAGCAAAGCCTGGCGCCGTTCGATGCCCTGGTGGTCCCAACCTCCCCCACCATCCATACGCTGGAAGAGATAAAGCAGGAACCGGTGCGTTACAACTCACAGTTCGGTACCTACACCAATTTTACCAACCTTGCCGATCTGGCGGCGCTGGCGCTGCCTGCGCCCTTCCGTGCCGACGGCCTGCCGGCAGGGATTACATTCATCGCCCCCGCCTGGCATGACCGGGCGCTGGCGAGCTTTGCGCTGCGCTGGCAACAGCAGATGGCGCTGCCGTCCGGCGCCACGGGTAAAAAACGACCTGCACAGCCTCGCCCGTTACCGCCCTCAGATGCCCACGTACGCGTGGCGGTCGTGGGCGCTCACCTGAGCGGGATGCCGCTCAACTTCCAGCTCACCACCCGCGATGCGGTGCTGGTGGAACAGACGCAAACCGCCAGCCACTACCGTCTGTACGCCCTCCCTGATGGCCCGATTAAAAAGCCGGGCCTGATGCGGGCGGAGAGCGGCAGGGCCATTCAGGTGGAATTGTGGGATATCCCGCTGGCGCGCTTCGGCGAGTTTGTTGCGGAAATCCCGCCGCCGCTCGGCATTGGCAACCTGACGCTGACGGATGGTCGTCTCGTGAAAGGGTTTATTTGTGAAGCCGCAGCGCTGAACAACGCGCTGGAAATCACCGAATTTGGCGGCTGGCGTAACTGGCTCGCCTCACAGGAGAGTAACTAATCATGTTTCATACCGTCCTGATTGCTAACCGTGGTGAGATCGCCTGCCGTGCCATTCGTACCCTGAAGCGCCTGGGTATCCGAAGCGTGGCGGTCTATTCCGCTGCGGATAAAAATGCCCGTCACGTCAAAGAAGCGGATATCGCTATCGCGCTGGGAGGTGAAAAAGCCAGCGACAGCTATTTGCGTATCGATAAGATCCTCGCTGCCGCCCGGGAAAGCGCGGCCCAGGCGATCTGGCCCGGTTACGGTTTTCTGTCGGAAAGTCTGCCCTTTGCACAGGCCTGTGAAGAGGCGGGCATCGTCTTTGTCGGCCCCACGGCACAGCAGATTGGCGAGTTTGGCCTGAAACACCGCGCCCGTGAACTGGCCGCCAGCGCGGGCGTGCCGATGACGCCCGGCACCGCCCTGCTCGCCTCGCTGGAAGAGGCATTAAGTGCGGCAGAGCAGATTGGCTACCCGGTAATGCTGAAAAGCACCGCGGGCGGCGGCGGCATTGGCCTGACGCGTTGCGCCGATGCCCGGGCGCTGCGTGACGCCTGGGAAGGGGTGCGCCGTCTGGGGGAGCAGTTCTTCAGCGATGCGGGGGTATTTCTGGAACGCTGCATCGACCGGGCGCGCCATATCGAAGTACAGATTTTTGGTGACGGTCACGGCAAGGTGATCGCGCTGGGCGAGCGCGACTGCTCGCTGCAGCGCCGTAACCAGAAAGTGGTAGAAGAGACGCCTGCGCCCCATCTGCCACAGGCGACGCGCGACGCGCTGCTGGCTTCCGCGGTCCGTCTTGGCGAACAGGTCAACTACCGTAGCGCCGGCACCGTGGAATATATCTATGACAGTGAACAGGACGCCTTTTACTTTCTTGAAGTGAATACCCGCTTACAGGTCGAACACCCGGTGACCGAATGCGTCACCGGCCTCGACCTGGTGGAGTGCATGCTGCAGGTGGCGGCAGGTGAAACGCCTGACTGGGATCGTCTGCAGCAACCCCCACAAGGGGCGGCGATTGAGGTGCGTCTCTACGCCGAAGATCCGCTGAAAAACTTTCAGCCCAGTCCTGGCGTGCTGACGCAGGTGAGTTTCCCGGATGGCGTGCGCATCGACAGCGGTATCGACACCGGTGCCGGGGTTTCGCCCTTCTACGACCCGCTGGTCGCCAAGCTGATTGTCCATGCTGACAGCCGCGCCGCGGCGCTGGAAAAGCTGCAAACGGCGCTGAACGCCACGCAGCTGCACGGCATCGCCACCAATCTGGATTATCTGCGTCAGGTGGTAGCGACGGAAGCATTTCAACAGGGCGCGGTCTGGACGCGCTGGCTGGACAGCTTTACCCCGCGCGCCAGCGTGATTGAGGTCTTACAGCCCGGCACCTTCACCACCGTGCAGGATTACCCTGGCCGTCTCGGCTACTGGGATATCGGCGTGCCGCCTTCCGGTCCGATGGATGACTACGCTTTCCGCCTGGCCAACCGCATTGTCGGCAATGACGACGCGGCTGCCGGACTGGAGTTTACGCTGCAGGGACCGACGCTGCGCTTTCACTGCGACGCACTGATTGCGCTGACCGGTGCCGACTGCCCGGCAGATATCGATGGCGAGCCGGTGGCCTACTGGCAGCCGGTGGCAATAACCGCAGGTCAGACCCTGACGCTGGGGCGCGCGCAGTCGGGTTGCCGCACCTATCTGGCGGTACGCAACGGTTTCGACGTCCCGGAATATCTCGGCAGCCGCTCTACCTTCTCGCTGGGGCAGTTTGGCGGTCATGCCGGTCGCACCCTGCGCGTGGCGGATATGCTGCCGATCTCCCAGCCTCAGCTGGCCGCCTGCACCACGCCGCCTGCGGTGAGCGAGCCCCGGGCGCTGGATCCGGCACTGGTGCCGGTTTACGGCAACGAGTGGCGTATCGGGGTGCTGTACGGACCTCATGGTGCCCCCGACTTCTTTACCCAGGCGGCCATTGATGAATTTTTTTCCAGCCCCTGGGAGGTGCATTACAACTCAAACCGTCTCGGCGTGCGTCTGGTCGGGCCGAAGCCGGCCTGGACACGCGCCAACGGCGGCGAAGCGGGCTTACATCCCTCCAACGTGCACGATTGCGAATACGCCATCGGCGCGGTGAACTTCACCGGCGACTTCCCGGTGATCCTGACGCATGACGGCCCGAGCCTCGGCGGTTTCGTTTGTCCGGTCACCATCGCCAGCGCGGAGCTATGGAAAGTGGGCCAGGTGAAACCGGGCGACCGCATCTTTTTTCATCCCATCAGTTTTGACGAAGCGCTGGCGCTGGAAAACACGCAGGCGCAGCGTATCGCCACGCTGCGTCCGGCTCACGCCCCCAACTTTGCCCTGCCGTCGCTGGCGGAAACGACATTGGGTTCCGCGACCCTGCTGGCAGCCCTCGACGCAACGAGCACAACGCCAGCCGTGGCTTACCGTCAGGCGGGCGATAAATATGTGCTGATCGAATATGGCGATAATGTGCTGGATCTGGCGCTGCGCCTGCGCGTCCATCTGCTGATGAACGCCCTGAGTGAACGGGCGTTGCCCGGTATTGAAGAGCTGTCGCCCGGCGTCCGCTCGCTGCAGGTACGTTACGACAGCCGCCTGCTCAGTCAGTCACAGCTGATGGCGCTGCTGCTGGACCTGGAAGCGACCCTTGGCGACGTCAGCGCCTTGAAAGTGCCGTCGCGTATCGTCTGGCTGCCGATGGCGTTTGAAGACAGCGCCACGCTGGGTGCCGTGGCCCGCTATCAGGAGACGGTGCGCGCCAGCGCCCCCTGGCTGCCAAACAATGTCGATTTCCTGCAGCGCATCAACGGCCTGCCCAACCGCGAGGCGGTACGCGAAACGCTGTTCGACGCCAGCTATCTGATCCTCGGCCTGGGCGACGTCTATCTCGGTGCGCCCTGTGCGGTGCCGGTTGATCCGCGCCATCGTCTGCTCAGCTCCAAATACAGTCCGGCGCGCACCTTTACCGCCGAAGGCACGGTGGGCATTGGCGGCATGTATATGTGTATCTACGGCATGGACTCCCCGGGCGGCTATCAGCTGGTGGGTCGCACGCTGCCGATCTGGAACAAGTTTCTCAGAAACGAGCAGTTCGCCCCGGACGCCCCCTGGCTGCTGCGCTTTTTCGATCAGGTACGCTTCTATCCGGTCAGCGAGGCGGAGCTGACGCAGCTGCGCGAAGATTTCCGCGAAGGGCGTGCCACCATCCGCATTGAAGAAACCGAATTCGATTTCGCCGCTCACCGCCGTTTCCTGGCGGAAAACGCTGCTTCAATTGCTGATTTCCGTCAGCGTCAGGCCACCGCCTTTGAGCAGGAGGTCACCCTGTGGGCACAGGAAGAGCAAAACGTCCCGCAGGCCGTTGCTGATATTCCTGAGCAGCCTCAGGAAGAAGATGGCGCGCTGGCGGTACAGGCGGACATGAACGGCAGTATCTGGAAAGTCCTGGTACAGCCGGGCGACAGCGTTGAAGCGGGCCAGCCGCTGATCATCGTGGAAGCGATGAAAATGGAGCTGGCCATTTATGCCCCACAGGCGGGCCGGGTAAAACGTATCGCCTGTCAGGCGGGTCGCCCGGTCACTCCCGGCGATGCCCTGCTCTGGCTGGAAGCGTGAGGATAACCGATGCAGACCGACTCGCAACGCCGTAAAGAGCGTCCGCAAGCGCTGGCAGAACGCGTTTATCAGGCGCTGAAGAACGACATCTTTGAATTCCGCCTGATGCCTGGCGATCGCTTCAGCGAGAGCGAAATCGCGGCGCGCCTGGCAGTCAGCCGTACGCCGGTGCGTCAGGCGCTGTTCCGGCTCGAGCGGGAAGGTTACGTCGAGGTCTACTTCCGCAGCGGCTGGCAGGTCAGGCCGTTCGATTTCGCCTACTTCGAGGAGCTGTATGACCTGCGCATGGTGCTGGAACGGGAAGCCGTGCGCCGTTTGTGCGCGCTACCCGCCACGTGCTGCGCCAGTCAGCTGGCGGCGTTAAAGCAGTTCTGGATGGACGATGCGCGCCTGGAGGAGGGGAAGACGGTCTCGCTGCACGATGAAGATTTTCATCGGGCTCTGCTGACGGCGGCGGGCAACGCGGAGATGGCGCGTATTCACGCGGAACTCACAGAAAAAATTCGCATCATCCGCCGTCTCGACTTTACCCGTGACGATCGCGTGGATGCCACGTACCGCGAACACGCGGACATTTTACAGGCCGTTTTTCAGCAACAGAGCGAGGAGGCACAGCGCATCCTGACCGCGCATATCACTATCAGCAAGGCGGAAGTCAGGAAAATCACTTTACACATGTTACAGCAGGCCCGGCTTCAACCCATTGAATAATTTATCATCCTTTAGGGGTTTTCATCATGAAAAGACGTTCGTTGCTCAAGGCTTTTGCTCTCTCCGCCAGCGTAGTCAGTCTGGGATGGTCGTGGGGCGCGCAGGCCGCTGACACCATAAAAATAGGCATTATGCACTCCCTCTCTGGCACCATGGCGATATCGGAAACGCCGCTGAAAGATGTCGCGCTGATGACCATCGACGAGATTAACGCCAAAGGCGGCGTGCTGGGGAAAAAGCTGGAGCCGGTGGTGGTCGATCCCGCCTCTAACTGGCCGCTGTTTGCCGAAAAAGCCCGTCAGCTGTTAAGCCAGGACAAGGTGGCGGCGGTGTTTGGCTGCTGGACCTCGGTATCACGCAAGTCGGTGCTGCCGGTGTTCGAAGAGCTGAATGGTCTGCTGTTCTACCCGGTGCAGTATGAAGGGGAAGAGATGTCGCCCAACGTCTTCTATACCGGTGCCGCGCCGAATCAGCAGGCGATCCCGGCAGTGGAATATTTAATGAGTGAAGATGGCGGCAGCGCCAAACGTTTCTTCCTGCTGGGTACGGACTACGTCTATCCGCGTACCACCAATAAAATCCTGCGCGCCTTCCTGCATGCAAAAGGCGTTGAGGACAAAGATATTGAAGAGGTCTATACGCCGTTTGGCTACAGCGATTATCAGACCATTGTCGCCAACATCAAAAAGTTCTCTGCCGCCGGCAAGACAGCAGTGGTGTCGACCATCAACGGCGACTCTAACGTGCCTTTCTATAAAGAGCTGGCGAATCAGGGCATCAAAGCCACTGATATTCCGGTAATCGCATTCTCGGTGGGGGAAGAGGAGCTGCGCGGTATCGATACCAAACCGCTGGTGGGCCAGCTGGCCGCCTGGAACTACTTTGAATCGGTCGACAATCCCACCAATGAGAAATTCGTGGCCGCATACCGCGCCTATGCCAAAGCGCATAACCTGCCGAACGCCAGCACCGTAGTGACCAACGATCCGATGGAAGCCACCTGGGTGGGCATTCATATGTGGGCGCAGGCGGTAGAAAAAGCGGGCACCACCGATGTGGATAAAGTGCGCGCTGCGATGGCCGGTCAGACGGTCACCGCGCCTGATGGCTTTACCCTGACCATGGATAAAACCAACCACCATCTGCACAAGCCGGTGATGATTGGCGAAGTGCAGGAAAACGGCCAGTTCAATGTGGTCTGGCAAACCGAGCAGCCGGTCCGCGCGCAGCCGTGGAGTCCTTATCTGCCGGGCAATGACCAGAAACCGGATCATCCGGTAAAAAGCGCGCTGTAAGGCGCGCCCTGTCCGCCTCTTTACATCTGTAACCTGGCCCACTCCCCTGGCGGGAGTGGGCTGGCGCGAAGACGCGGCTAAAGGATCGACAACCTGTTAAAGGCACCGTCATGACACTACGCCCTCTCCTTTTTCCACTGCTGTCGCTCTGCCTGTTGCTGCCGCTGCTGGCGCAGGCTGGTGCGGGAGCCGATTTCGCTGCCGCCAGCCGCAACCAGCAGGCGGCGCTGCTGCAGCAGTGGGCCGCCGCGCCTGATGCCCGTCGCCTGCCGTTGCTGGAGGCGCTGCGCAACGAAAGCGTGGTTATCGACCAGAACAAACAGCCGTTCAGCAAAGTGGCTGGCAAGCTGATCGCGCTGGATAGCGCGCCGCATCCCGCTGGCAGCAGCAAAAAACTGTTTATGAATAACCGGCTGCGCGTGCTGGTTTCTGCCGCGCTCGCCGCCCATCAGCTGGTCAGCGACAATCCCGACACCCGTCTGCGCGCGGCGCGTCAGTTACAGAACGAAGGGGTCAGCGAACAGCTGCCGCTGATTGAAAAACAGCTTGCTGTCGAACCTGACGCCCGCGTGCGCGATGCGCTGACGCTGGCGGCCGCCAGTCTGCAACTGAGCGATGCCCGCCCCGAAGTGCGTCTGCAGGCGGTGAAATTACTGGGTGAAACCGGCGAACCCGCCGTGCAGGCGAGCCTGCAACCCCTGACGCAGGCGAGCGTCGAACCCGATGCCGCGGTGCGCGCCGCCGCGCTGCACAGCCTGCAACAGCTTAAACAGCGTTTACTGTGGGGTGATCTGCTCGGCCAGGCCTTTACCGGTCTCTCGCTGGGATCGATCCTGCTGCTCGCCGCGCTGGGCCTGGCGATCACTTACGGCCTGCTCGGGGTGATTAACATGGCGCACGGCGAAATGCTGATGCTGGGCGCTTACGCCACCTGGCTGGTACAGAGTCTGTTTCAACATCTGGCACCGCAATGGATCGCCTGGTATCCGCTGCTGGCGCTGCCGGTCGCCTTTCTGCTCACCGCTGCCCTGGGGATGCTGCTGGAGCGCACCGTTATCCGCCATCTCTATGGTCGTCCGCTGGAGACCCTGCTGGCAACCTGGGGCATCAGCCTGATCCTGATTCAGCTGGTGCGCGTGCTGTTTGGCACCCAGAACCTGGAGGTCGCCAATCCGGGCTGGCTCTCCGGCGGTCTGCAGCTGCTGCCCAATCTGGTGCTGCCTTATAACCGCATCGCCGTGCTGCTGTTCGTTATCGCCGTGTTGATCCTCACCTGGCTGCTGCTGAACAAAACGCGTCTCGGTCTGAACGTGCGCGCCGTAACGCAAAATCGCGCCATGGCCGACTGCTGCGGCGTGCCCACCGGCCGCGTTGATATGCTGGCTTTCGGTCTCGGCTCCGGCATTGCCGGACTGGGCGGCGTTGCCCTGTCGCAGCTGGGGAATGTCGGGCCGGAGCTGGGCCAGGGATACATTATCGATTCATTCCTGGTGGTGGTGCTGGGCGGCGTAGGCCAGCTGGCGGGCAGCGTGGTCGCCGCCTTTGGCCTCGGTATTCTGAACAAGGTGCTGGAGCCGCAGATGGGGGCGGTGCTGGGCAAGATCCTGATCCTGATGCTGATCATCCTGTTTATCCAGAAACGTCCGCAGGGCCTGTTCGCCTTTAAAGGGAGGGTAATCGACTGATGTCACAGCCAATGACCTTAACGGTGGCGCGTAAAGCGCCACGCCTGACCCGCAGCCTCGGGGCGCTACTGCTGCTGGCTCTGCTGCTGATGCCCTTTCTGGCGCTGTTACCGGCCGATCATCCGCTGGCGATTTCCACCTGGACGCTGACGCTGACCGGGAAAATTCTCTGTTACGCCGTGGTCGCGGTGGCGCTTGATCTGGTGTGGGGCTATGCCGGTTTACTCTCCCTCGGGCACGCGCTGTTTTTCGCCCTTGGCGGCTACGCGATGGGCATGTATCTGATGCGTCAGGCGGCAGGGGATGGTCTGCCCGCCTTTATGTCGTTCCTCTCGTGGAGTGAACTGCCCTGGTTCTGGAGCGGTACGCAATATTTTGCCTGGACCCTCTGTCTGATCGTACTGGTGCCCGGCCTGCTGGCGCTGCTGTTCGGCTTTTTTGCCTTCCGCTCGAAAATCAAAGGGGTCTATTTCTCCATCATGACCCAGGCGCTTACCTGGGCAGGAATGCTGCTCTTTTTCCGTAACGAAACCGGTTTTGGCGGCAACAACGGCTTTACCGGCTTCACCACCCTGCTCGGCTACAACATCATCGCGACCGGCACGCGCATCGGGCTGTTTGTCGCCACCCTGCTGCTGCTGCTGATCGCCCTTGGCATCGGGCTGGCGCTGGCGCGCAGCAAGTTTGGCCGCGTGCTGACGGCAGTACGTGATGCCGAGAACCGCCTGATGTTCTGCGGTTACGATCCGCGCGGCTTTAAGCTGTTTGTCTGGACACTTTCGGCGGTGCTGTGCGGCCTGGCGGGAGCGCTCTACGTGCCGCAGGTGGGCATTATCAACCCGAGTGAGATGTCTCCCACCAACTCCATTGAAGCGGCCATCTGGGTGGCGCTGGGCGGACGCGGCACCCTGGTGGGCCCGCTGCTCGGTGCCGCCATTGTGAACGGCGCGAAAAGCTGGTTTACCGTGGCTTTCCCGGAGTACTGGCTCTTTTTCCTCGGGCTGATGTTTATTCTGGTCACGCTGTTTCTGCCGCGTGGCGTTATCGGATTATTGCGCCGGAGACGACATGACTGATTCCCCTTTTACGCATCCGCTCCCGGCCGATCGTCACCGGGAGCAGCGCGATCCGGTGCTGCTACTGGAGAAGATTAACGTCTCCTTTGATGGCTTTCGTGCGCTGACCGATCTGTCGCTGCAGATTGGCGCCGGCGAGTTGCGCTGCGTGATCGGCCCAAACGGCGCGGGTAAAACCACGCTGATGGATGTGATCACCGGAAAAACCCGGCCCGATAACGGTCGGGTGCTGTATGACCAGGATACCGATCTCACCACCCTGTCGCCGGTGGCGATCGCCCGCGCCGGGATTGGCCGCAAATTCCAGAAACCCACGGTGTTTGAAGCGCTGACGGTGTTTGAAAATCTGGAAATCGCGTTGAAAAGCGATAAGTCGGTCTGGGCCAGCCTGCGCGCACGGCTGAACAGCGAGCAGCAGGATCGCATCGACGAGGTGCTGAAGCTGTTGCGTCTCGGCGGCGAACGCCAGCGCAAAGCGGGGCTGCTTTCCCACGGCCAAAAGCAATTTCTCGAGATTGGCATGTTGCTGGTACAGGAGCCGCATCTGCTGCTGCTCGATGAACCCGCCGCCGGGATGACCGATGCCGAAACCGCTTACACCGCTGAGCTGTTCCGCAGTCTGGCCGGTAAGCATTCGCTGATGGTGGTGGAACATGACATGGGCTTTGTGGAAACCATCGCTGATCATGTCACGGTGCTGCATCAGGGACAGGTGCTGGCGGAGGGCTCGTTGCGTGAGGTGCAGGCCAACGAGCAGGTGATTGAAGTCTATCTGGGGCGCTGAATGTTACAGGTATCGGAACTGAATCAATATTACAGCGGCAGCCACATTTTGCGCGGCCTGTCGTTTGAGGCACAACCGGGCGAAATCACCTGTCTGCTCGGACGCAACGGCGTCGGCAAGACCACGCTGCTGAAGTGCCTGATGGGGCTGATTCCGGCGAAATCGGGCGAGATCCGCTGGCAGGGCAAACTGATTAACCAGCACAAACCCCATCAGCGCGTGCAGGCGGGCATCGCTTATGTGCCGCAGGGGCGCGAAATTTTTCCCCGTCTGACAGTGGAAGAGAATCTGCTGCTGGGGCTGGCGCGCTTTTCCGGCGCGCAGGCGAAGCAGGTGCCGGAAGAGATTTATCAGCTGTTTCCGGTGCTGCACGATATGCGCACGCGACGCGGCGGCGATCTGTCGGGCGGCCAGCAGCAGCAGCTTGCCATCGGTCGCGCCCTCGCCTGTCGACCGCAGCTGCTGATCCTCGATGAGCCTACTGAAGGGATCCAGCCCTCAGTGATCAAAGAGATCGGCGCGGTGATCCGCCAGCTGGCCGGGCGTGGCGATATGGCGATCCTGCTGGTAGAGCAGTTTTATGATTTTGCGGCGGAACTGGCTGACAGCTATCTGGTGATGTCACGCGGCGAGATTGTACAGCGTGGACGCGGCGCGACTATGGAAGCGGATGGCGTGCGTGCGCAGGTGGCAATTTAAGGCAGCCCGCAGGCTGCCTTGCTCTGCGTTACAGCAGACCGGTTTCCACGCTAAAACTGCGCTGCTCGCCTGACGCCAGCATAATCAGCGTGCCCGCCTGCTGCGCCGCGTTAAAGCCCTCGGGACGACAGGTGGCGGGCAGGACAAAGGCGGCTACCTGTTGATCCTGATTGTAGAGGATCCAGCGCGTCGCATGGGGGAACTGCGCGCTGGAGAAGCGCGTCATAAAGGCGTGCCCCGTCGGTGCATGCAGTTCAAACTGTAACTCATCACCATACTGCGGCAGATGATCGGCGAAAAAGACGATTTCCGGATCGTACATTTCCGGCTGATCCAGCTGGCGCAACGCCTGCGGATCGTTTGCCAGCTGTTCGGTAAAGGCGCGCCAGCGCGGCGTGGGCTGCACATGCGCGGGAATGCTGGTGCGCAGCCGGAAGGCATCATCCGGGATCGACTGGCGAAAACGTCCGCCCTCCACCCAGGCGTAGTTGAGATGACACATATACTGCAGCGGCATTGGCGCGCCGGCGAGGTTGGTTACCTGCATATCGATATGCATACGCGCGGCGTCGGCCTGCAGGCGTACCGCAGGTGCCGCCAGATAGTGATGCCCAAACCCTTTGATGTACTCGCTCTCACCCTCCAGCGCCACGCAGTCCTCTTCCAGCATAATCCATGCGCTGTCCATGCGGGCACAGGCCATCTCGCCATGCAGCGGATGGTTGTCCTCCGCAGAGGGACAGCCGTTAGCCAGCAGGCCGGAGTGAAAGGCGAAACAGCCGTAAGTATCGATAATATTGCTGCCGGGCAGCGGCTGCCTGAAGCGGTTGCCCATTGTCATCTGCTGGCCGTCAAATTCCGCATCCCAGATCATCTGACCGTAAAACGGCAGTATCACCACGCTGCCGCGCCGGTTGCGTAACCTGACCGCTTCAATACCGGCAGGATAACGGAACAGTTCCACGCTGAAGGCATCATTTTCCAGCAGCAGCGTGGGCGTGGTATGAAACTGCTCGCGGCTTAAGGGTAAACGGGTTTTCATGACAGCTCCTCCACCAGCACACCGGCCGCTTTGGCCTGATTTTTATAGCGTAATTCGCCCCAGAAGTAGAAGCCGACCCAGGCAAAGCAGAGCAGTGAAACGCCGAACGCCAGCTGCATGGAGCCGAGGTAATCGGAAACCAGTCCCTGCAGCGCCGGAATAAAGGCCGCGCCGACAATCGCCATCACAATAAAGGCGCCCGCCACTTCGGTATATTTGTTCTCTACCGTCGCCAGTGTACCGGCGTAGATGGTTGCCCAGCACGGGCCAAACAGCACGCTGACAAACACCGCGGCATACACAGCCGTAAAGTTCTGCGCCAGCATCACCCAGGCGAGCGTCGCCACCCCAACGACAGAATAGGCAATCAGCACTTTTTCTGCCCGGAAGCGCGTCATCAGAAAGTTGGCGACAAACTTACCGATAAAGAAGCAGATAAAGCTGTAGATCATAAAGTTCGAAGCGTGACGTTCATTGGTCGCCCCCAGCGTCAGCGCCAGACGAATGGTGAATGACCACACCGCCACCTGCATCCCTACATAGAGGAACTGCGCCATAATGCCGCGTCTGAAGTGACGGTTTTTCGCCAGATAGCGCAGGGTTTCACCCAGTGAAGGCAGCGATTTTTTATGGCTCTCCGGCTTGCAGCGTGGGTAGCGGGTAAACATAAACAGCAGCATGACGACAACCAGCACCAGTACCAGATACTTATAAGGTTCCAGGGTGTGCTCCAGCATGTTCAGGCGGAACGCATGTATTTGCTCTGCGCTCATGTTCGCCATCTGGCTCTCCAGGCTATCGCCCTCCTGGAACACCAGATATTTCCCCAGCACAATGCCCATCAGCGCGCCCACCGGATAGAAGGTCTGGCTGATATTCAGACGCAGGGTCGCATGATCGCGATGGCCGATCATGGAGCTGTAGGTGTTGGCGGCTGTTTCCAGAAAGCTCAGGCCGATAGCGATAGCAAAAATCGCCGCCAGGAACATGGTATAGGTCGCCATATGCGACGCCGGATAGAACAGCACACACCCGAGGATATAGAGCGCCAGCCCCATCAGGATCGCCAGCTTGTAACTGGTTTTGCGGATCACCAGCGACGCCGGAATGGCAATCAGAAAGTAGCCGCCGTAAAACGCGCTCTGCACCAGCGCACTGGCAAAATCACTCAGGGCAAACACGCTTTTGAACTGAGTGATCAGAATATCGTTGAGGCTGGCGGCGCAGCCCCAGAGCGGAAACAGACAAGAGAGCAAAATGAACTGAAAAATCGGTGTCTTATTGAGATAGCCATCCGGCTGCTGAACAATGTTCTTTTGCATAGCTGAACCTCAGTTAACATTGAGAAAACGCTGGAAGCTGTCCGCGTCCGGGTAGGAGCATTGTGTGCCGCGACCGGTGACACTGCAGGCGGCGTAGGCGGAGGCATACTGCATTGCCTGTTTGATATCGCCGGTTTTCAGTAACATGCGCGCAAAGCAGCCGATATAGGCATCTCCCGCGCCGCTGGTATCGATGGCGTTTACCGGTGTCGGCGCCACGAAATGCACCTCGTCGCCCTGCATCCACAGCGAACCGCGGCTGCCCAGCGTAATCACCAGATTTTTCAGCCCGCGCTGCAGCAGCGATTTTCCGGCCAGCCTGACCTGCTCATCACTCTCCACCGGCATACCGGTAAGAATTTCCAGTTCGGTTTCGTTGGGCATAAAGAAATCGCACTGGCAGGCGTAGTGGATATCCAGTTCCGGCACCGCAGGTGCCGGGTTCAGAATCACCTGAATGTTGTGCTGACGGGCAAAGTCGATGGTGTAATAAACGGTTTCCAGCGGGATCTCCAGCTGCAGAATCAGCAGGCGGCAGGCCTTCAGATCCTCTGCGGCGGCATCGATATCGGCCGGTTTCAGCTGCTGATTGGCCCCTTTCACAATCAGAATGCGGTTTTGCGACCGATCGTCGACAAAAATCGGCGCCACGCCGCTGGAAGTGCCGGGCGCGGTGGTCACATAGCGGGTATCGACGCCCTGCTGCTGCAGGTTGGCCAGCGTATTGGGCGCAAACAGATCGTCGCCCACTTTACTCACCATCATCACTTTCGCCCCCAGCCGCGCGGCCGCGACCGCCTGGTTCGCCCCTTTGCCGCCGCAGCCAATGGCAAAATCGGGGGCTTCAAGGGTTTCTCCTGCTTTAGGCAGGTTATTGGTATAGGTAATGAGATCCACCATGTTGGATCCAACAACCGCTATCTCCATTTCTCACTCCCGGCGTATGTTTACTGAAAATGTTATAAAATTAACAATATCAGTTCGCAAAAGTTAGTTTTGTGACAAAACACACAACCTGAGCAGGAAGTTTTATCCAGAAACTGCCGTTGACAAGGGCCGCTTGATGTTATTATTTTAACAAAACAACATCAAAATGGAGACCGTTATGACTCAGCCTGAACCCGATTACGCCCGCTATATCGATCATACTCTGCTGGCCGCCGATGCCACCGAAGCGCAAATCTGCCAGCTGTGTGACGAAGCCAGAGAGCACCAGTTCTACGCCGTGTGCGTGAATGCCGGTTATGTGCCGCTGGCCAAAAATTGTCTGCAGGGCAGCAACGTCCAGCTCTGCGCAGTGATCGGCTTTCCGCTCGGGGCCACCCTGACCTGTGTAAAAGCGTTTGAAGCGAAAGCGGCCATCGCGGCGGGCGCGCAGGAAATTGATATGGTGATCAACGTGGGTTGGCTGAAGAGCGGCAATCTGGCCGCCGTAAAAGCTGATATTGCCGCCGTGCGCGAGGTTTGCGGGCCCATCCCTTTAAAGGTAATATTGGAAACCTGCCTGCTGGATGAGGCGCAAATCGTTAAAATATGTGAAATTTGCCGCGATTTGCAGGTCGCTTTTGTCAAAACCTCTACCGGCTTCAGCCGCGGCGGTGCCCGGGTGGAAGATGTGGCATTAATGAAAGCCAGTGCCGGGGAAAAGGTGGCAGTGAAAGCCTCCGGCGCGGTACGCGATCGTCAAACCGCACGCGCCATGATCGACGCAGGCGCCACCCGTATCGGCACCAGCTCCGGCGTGGCCATCGTCACCGGCACCTCTGCGGCTGCCACAGGATACTAATCAGACAGAGATAATCATGGAAACCCGGCGTGACGAACGTATCCACAAGCTGACTCAGGCGCTGAAACACACCGATAAATTGCACCTGAAAGATGCCGCCCAGCTGTTAGGCGTATCAGAAATGACCATTCGCCGCGATTTGAGCGAATCGGCATCCAGCGTGGTATTGCTCGGCGGCTATCTGGTCAGCGACCCGAAAAACCACGCCGGACACTATTTTATTTCCGATCAGCACGGCCAGAACGCGGCGAAGAAGCAGCGGCTGGCGCAGGCTGCCGCCAGTCTGATCGGCGAAAACGACACGGTGTTTTTCGATTGCGGCACCACGATCCCCTATATTGTCGATGCCATTCCTGACACCCTGCCTTTCACCGCCCTCTGCTGTGCGATGAACACCTTTCTGGCGCTGAAAGAGAAGCCGGCCTGCAACGTGATCCTGACCGGCGGCGAATTCCATGCCGATAACGCGCTGTTTACGCCGATAGGCACCCATTCTATCCTCGACGACCTTTGCCCGACGCTGGCGTTTATTTCCGCTGCCGGTATCGATCAAGAACAAGGCGCCACCTGTTATAACCTCAATGAGCTGGCCATGAAGCACCATGCCATGCAGCGGGCACGCCAGCGCGTGCTGGTGGCGGACAGCAGCAAATATGGCAAAGTGCTGCCGGCGCGTATTGGCGCGTTAACCCGCTTTCATCTGCTGGTCAGCGACAGCGCACCCGACAGCGCGCTGGCGCAATGGCTGGCGCAACAGCAGATCGCCCTGCGTTTGCCCTGAATCACAACAAAGCGCTTTTCCGGCGGAATTTACCCCGCTGGCGGCTGTGATTGCACCGGGAAAAAGGCTAAACTCCGCCATCTGAGGTTAATAGCAACACAAGACTCCTGGAGGCCCTGATAACGTGGCTCAATTCGTCTATAGCATGCATCGCGTCGGCAAAGTGGTTCCGCCGAAGCGTCATATTCTGAAGAACATCTCTCTCAGCTTTTTCCCGGGCGCGAAAATTGGCGTACTCGGCCTGAACGGCGCCGGTAAATCTACCCTGCTGCGCATTATGGCGGGCATCGATAAAGATATCGAAGGGGAAGCGCGTCCGCAGCCCGGTATTAAAGTAGGCTACCTGCCGCAGGAGCCGCAGCTGAATCTGGAGCACAGCGTCCGTGAATCGGTTGAAGAAGCGCTCTCGGAAGTGGTGGGCGCACTGAAACGTCTGGATGAAGTGTATGCGCTCTATGCCGAGCCCGATGCCGACTTCGACAAGCTTGCCGCTGAACAGGGACGTCTGGAAGAGATTATCCAGGCGCACGACGGTCATAACCTGAACAGCCAGCTGGAACGTGCTGCGGATGCGCTGCGTCTGCCGGACTGGGACGCCAAAATTGGCAACCTCTCCGGGGGTGAGCGTCGTCGTGTCGCACTGTGCCGTTTGCTGCTGGAAAAGCCGGACATGCTGCTGCTTGATGAACCGACCAACCACCTGGATGCCGAATCGGTCGCCTGGCTGGAACGCTTCCTGCACGACTTTGAAGGCACCGTGGTCGCCATCACCCACGACCGTTACTTCCTTGATAACGTAGCGGGCTGGATTCTGGAGCTGGACCGCGGCGAAGGCATTCCGTGGGAAGGCAACTACTCCTCCTGGCTGGAACAGAAAGATCAGCGCCTGGCGCAAGAAGCCTCTGCCGAAGCGGCGCGGCGTAAGTCGATTGAGAAAGAGCTGGAGTGGGTGCGTCAGGGCACCAAAGGCCGTCAGTCAAAAGGCAAGGCGCGTCTGGCCCGTTTCGAAGAGCTGAACAGCACTGAATATCAGAAACGTAACGAAACCAGCGAACTCTTTATTCCGCCGGGTCCGCGTCTTGGTGACAAGGTCATTGAGGTGAACAACCTGACCAAATCCTATGGCGATCGCGTACTGATCGATAACCTCTCCTTCTCGGTGCCGAAAGGGGCGATCGTGGGGATTATCGGTCCGAACGGCGCGGGTAAATCGACCCTGTTCCGCATGATGACCGGCCAGGAACAGCCTGACAGCGGCACCATCGAACTGGGTGATACCGTGAAACTGGCTTCCGTGGATCAGTTCCGTGACGCCATGGACGGTTCAAAAACCGTCTGGGAAGAGGTGTCGGGCGGGCTGGATATTATGCGCGTCGGCAACTTCGAGATGCCGAGCCGCGCCTATGTAGGCCGCTTCAACTTCAAAGGCACCGATCAGGGCAAACGCGTCGGCGAGCTCTCCGGTGGTGAGCGTGGCCGTCTGCACCTGGCCAAACTGCTGCAGGTGGGCGGTAACGTGCTGCTGCTCGATGAACCGACCAACGACCTCGACGTAGAAACCCTGCGTGCGCTGGAAAACGCCCTGCTGGAATTCCCGGGCTGCGCTATGGTGATCTCGCATGACCGCTGGTTCCTTGACCGTATTGCCACCCATATTCTTGATTATCAGGATGAGGGCAAAATCGAGTTCTTTGAAGGTAACTTCACCGAATACGAAGAGTACAAAAAACGCACCCTGGGCGCCGATGCGCTCGAGCCGAAGCGTATGAAGTACAAACGTATGACGAAGTAAAAGTCGGAACAGAAGTCAATGAAAGGCGGCGTAGAGCCGCCTTTTTCATATCCCGGATGAGACAGCGCTCTGGAGAAAACCTGCAGCTTTATCTCAGCGATAAAAATCCTTAAACGCCGTGCACTGCAAGGCAAATTCGATAAAGCAGGCCAGCGCCGGTGAGTTCAGTTTCCGGCTCGGATAGACCAGCCAGAGCTCATTGCCCTCCACTTCCCACTCCGGCAGTACCTGCACCAGACGCTTTTCCTGCGTCATTTCATCGGTCAGAAAACGCGGCAACAGCGTAATGCCAGCTTCCCGCAGCGCACATTCCCGGGCATAGATCAGATTGTCCGTGAAATGGGCAGGCGGCAGCAGCCAGCGATAGTACTCCTCCTGGCGTTTCAGGATCCATTCCGTCCAGGCACGATGGGCAATGCAGCGATGCTGTGCCAGCTGCTGCGGATGAGTAATGGGCGGATGCTGTTGCAGGTAGCGATCGGACGCCACCAGCAGACGTTCACAATAGCCAACACGACGGCCAATCAGCGAAGACTCCTGCGGCTTGCCGGTGCGTAACGCCACGTCAAACCCCTCCTGTACCAGATCACGGATATCGTCCGAGACCGAGATATCCAGCGTAACCTCCGGATAGAGACGCAGGAACTCTGCATTGCAGCGCGCCAGCAGCGTAGCGCCAATCCCTGCCGGGCTGGTAATGCGCAGCCGTCCACTGGGGTTTTCCCGCAGGCTGGCGATCGCCTGATCGGCCCGTTCACTCGCCTGCATCATCTCCTGACAATGCAGCAGATAGCGCTCGCCGGCAAAGGTCAGATTAAGCTGGCGTGTGGTGCGATTCAGCAGCCGGATACCCAGGCTCTGCTCCAGCTGACTGATGCGCTGACTGACGCTCGACTTCGGCAGCCCGACGCGTGTTGCCGCGGCGGTAAAGCTGCCGCACTCGGCGACCAGCGCAAACAGCGCCATATCCTGCCACTGCCGGTAATCCATTGTTCACCTCAGACGAACACTCTGTGAATTATTGTCCATCTTATCATTGTTAAGCGTGCAGACTACACTGAGTGCATTCACTAAGGAGAACCCTGATGACAATTCGCGCTATCGCTGTTAACCCGGCCAGACCAGAAGAGTTTATTGAAATCCAGCAGGAGACGCTCACGCCCGCTGAGTATGACCTGCTGGTGGAAGTAAAGGCGGCATCGGTCAATCCGGTCGATACCAAAGTACACAAAGGCGCCGTGAAGAACGGGCTGCAGCAGCCGCGTATCCTGGGCTGGGACGCCAGCGCTGTGGTGCTGGAAGTGGGCAGCAAAGTCAGCGGCTTTAAGCCGGGCGATGAAGTCTATTACGCGGGCGATCTTACCCGCCCCGGCAGCAACAGCACGCAGCAGCTGGTGGATGCACGTATTGTCGGCCATAAGCCGAAAAGCCTCGACTGGGCTGCCGCCGCCGCGATCCCGCTGACTGCCCTGACCGCCTGGGAGGGCCTGTTTGAGCGTCTGCATATTCAGGACGCGCGCGAAGGAGCACGCCTGCTGATTATCGGCGGTGCAGGCGGCGTTGGCTCGCTGGCTATCCCCTTTGCCCGCCTGAACAGCAAGGTCGAGATCATCGCCACCGCCTCGCGCGCAGACTCTGCGCAATGGTGCCGCGATCGCGGTGCCCATCGCGTCATCAGCTATCACGATATGGCAGGCGAGCTGGAAAAACAGGGCATCAAACAGGTGGATTACATTTTCTGCCTGAATGATACCGACGGACACTGGGAAGCGATCGGCCAGCTGATTGCGCCGCAGGGCGATATCTGTACCATCGTGGAAAATGAACATCCTCTGTCGATGGATCAGCTGAAGCTGAAAAGCGCCGCGTTACACTGGGAGTTTATGTATACGCGCAGCATGTTTAGCACGCCGGATATGGCGCGCCAGGGGGAGATCCTCAATGAAGTGGCGCAGCTGCTGGATGCCGGTAAAGTGCAGAGTACTCTGAACGAGACCTTACAGGGACTAAGCGTAGAGACGCTGACCGCGGCGCATCAGCGCGTACTGGAAGGCCATATGCGCGGCAAAGTAGTGATCGCTTACTGATGGTGTTTTCCCTCTCCCCGCTGCGGGAGAGGGCTTAGCGCGTGCGGTTAAATATTTAGCCGCTCTTTTACCAGTTCGATACAGCGCAGAAAACGGCTGTCGTAATCATCCTCTTCTACCTGCACAAACTCGACGTTGTTTTCCCGCAGCAGTGTCACCAGCAGCGACTGAAACTCCCGGCGATCCACCGAGCTGCCGAGGCTGCGCAACCCGTCCGCCACCCAGGGCACATTGTTTTCCAGCAGGATCACCAGATCGAAACGGTATTCATCAATCAGCGCCTGCACAAAAGGATGTTCACGCCCTTCATATTTCAGGCAAAAGGCCTGAGTGGTAATGAAGTCAGTATCAATAAAGGCGACTTTACTGGCGTGCTTGATAGCGAAATCGATGTACTGCGCCTGCCCCAGCGCAATTTTGTCGTAGTCTGAATATTGCAGTGCAATCTCGTCACCACCCAGATGGGAGAAGACGTAATCGCGGCCATACTCCCAGGCGCTGGTGGTGTTAAAAATATTTGCCAGCTTGTTCACCAGCGTCGACTTGCCGCTCGACTCGCCGCCCAGAATCGCCACGGTGCGCACGAAAAAAGGTTTTACCTCGGTGGGAATATACTCCCAGTAGCGGAAGGGATCCTGGCGGATCTGCGCGCCGCTGATATTCATAAAAGATCGCTGAGGATCGATCACCACCGCACGCGCCCCGAGATACTGCTGATACATTGGCGCATCCGCTTCTTCACTGGTATAAACGCAGTCCGGCTCAATGCCCTGCTGCGCCAGAAAACGTTTTACCCCTTCGCTCCAGATATCCCAGCCGTGTGGATAAGGCTCGATGCCCTCTTCGTTGAAAGAGTGAATACGAATATTCTTCTGATACTTAAAGGTCTGCAGCAGCCAGCGCAGACGATCGCTCACCGTGGGCTGCTGCGACATCGCACTGTTCTCAAACAGCGCACGGTCACGCGGTTCGTCATGCCCCATAATGATATGCAGTTCATCCACCTGACTGCAGGCGCGCTGAATCAGATAGATATGGCCGGTATGCAGCGGATAAAACTTGCCAAATACCACGCCGATCGTTTTTTCCCGCCGCGGAAACTCCAGTCCGAGAAAGCGGTGCAGCGCCTCCAGTTTTTGGGCGCTGGGACTTTTGATTTTGGCGTTCAGCAACTGGCTGAGATAGCCTTTGGTCATGCCGCTGGCGTCGGCCACCTGTTGCAGCGTATGGCCCTGCTGCCGGATTGCCGTTTTCAGATATTCAAAAGACGACATATATTGCCTCCTGCATAAGATGGCGGAATATCATCAGGCGGCGCACAGCCGCCTGTGCCCGCCAGCCGCGTTACAGTTCATCCAGGATCGCCAGCGCATCCGCCAGCTTCTTCACGCTGAAGACCTGCATGTTATCGATGGGCTTTTTCGGCGCGTTGGCGGCAGGGACGATAGCGCGTTTAAAGCCATGTTTCGCCGCCTCAGAGATACGCTCCTGGCCGCTGGGCACCGGACGGATCTCCCCTGCCAGCCCCACTTCGCCGAAAATCACCAGATCCTGGGGCAGCGGTCGATCGCGCAGGCTGGACACCATCGCCAGCAGCAGCGCCAGATCGGCAGAGGTTTCCGTCACTTTCACCCCACCCACCACGTTCACAAATACATCCTGATCCGCCATCTGCAGACCGCCGTGACGATGCAGCACTGCCAGCAGGATCGCCAGCCTGTTCTGCTCCAGCCCCACCGCCACGCGACGCGGATTGCCGAGCATGGAGTGATCGACCAGCGCCTGGATCTCCACCAGCAGCGGCCGGGTGCCTTCCCAGACCACCATCACTGAACTGCCTGGCGTCACCTCATCGCCACGCGAAAGGAAAATGGCGGAAGGGTTGCTAACCTCGCGCATCCCCTGCTCGGTCATGGCGAATACACCCAGCTCGTTAACCGCGCCAAAGCGGTTTTTATGACTACGCAGGGTTCGAAAACGCGAATCAGCATCGCCATCCAGCATCACCGAGCAGTCGATGCAGTGCTCCAGCACCTTCGGACCCGCCAGCGAGCCATCTTTGGTGACGTGGCCGACCATCACGATCGCCACGCCACGCGTTTTCGCGAAGCGCGTCAGGTAAGCAGCGGTTTCCCGCACCTGCGCCACGCTGCCGGGCGAGGACTGGATATCCGCCATATGCATCACCTGAATGGAGTCGATCACCATCAGCTTCGGCTGCTCCTGCTCGGCAATCAGACAGATCTGCTCGATGCTGGTTTCCGACAGCATGTTGAGATTTTCGGTCGGCAGATGCAGACGGTGCGCGCGCATCGCCACCTGCTGTAACGACTCTTCACCGGTGACGTAGAGCGTTTTCATGCTCTCAGAGAGCTTGCACAAGGTTTGCAACAGCAGCGTCGATTTCCCGGCGCCGGGATTGCCGCCAATCAGAATGGCGCTGCCCGGCACCACGCCGCCGCCCAGTACGCGGTCAAACTCTTTAAAGCCGGTAGAAAAACGGGGCAGCTCTTCCAGGCTGATTTCCGACAGCTTCTGCACCCGGCTGGGGCCTGCGCTGCCAGCATAGCCGCTCAGGCGCTCGTTGCGCGCCGCCGCCGGAGAGGCGGCCAGGCGCACCTCCGTAATAGTGTTCCAGGCGTGGCAGGCGCTGCATTGCCCCTGCCAGCGTGGATAGTCAGCGCCGCATTCGTTACAAACGAAGGCGCGTTTTGCCGCTTTGGCCAAATCAATACCTCAGTTAACGCTCTTCATGAACCAGACTGCCGCTCAGGATGCAGAAAACACCCATCAGATCGGCGTGGCGGATAGTCACTGCGGTCTGCTCATTGACTTTAGGTTTAGCATGGTAGGCGATCCCCAGCGCAGATGCTTTGATCATCAGCAGATCGTTAGCGCCGTCGCCGATCGCCACGGTTTGTTCCGGCGCGATATCAAAACGCTGCGCCAGCTTGCGTAGCGTCTCTGCTTTGTATTCCGCATCGACAATCGGTCCAGTCACTTCGCCGGTCAGCACGCCATCGCGCATCTCCAGTTCGTTGGCGACGATCGCCGACAAATGCAGGCGATCGCGCAGGTATTCAGCAAAGTAAGTGAAACCGCCCGAGGCGATGGCCACCTGCCAGCCGAGCGCCTGCAGCTTGTGCACCAGCGTGGTCAGGCCCGGCATCAGCGGCAGTTCATCACGCACCTGCTGCAGAATATTGGCATCGGCCCCTTTCAGGGTCGCCACACGCTGACGCAGGCTGGCTTTGAAATCGAGCTCGCCGCGCATGGCGCGTTCGGTGACTTCAGCCACCAGCTCGCCGCTGCCCGCCAGTTTGGCAATTTCATCAATGCATTCAATCTGAATGGCGGTCGAGTCCATATCCATCACCAGCAGGCCCGGCGTTTTCAGATGCGGAATTTTGCCAAGCGGCGCCACATCCAGCCCGGCTTCATGCGCCAGCTTGCCGGCACGCGGCGTCAGTGAACCGGCGAGGCGTATCACCTGATATTCATCCACATTCCAGGCGCTGACGATAACCATCGCCGCGCCCAGCTGACGCTGATAATCTGTGAGTCGCTGTTTATCGAGCCCGCGTCCATACAGCAGCCAGCCTGTTCGACCAGCACGGTAATCCAGCGGCATCACTTCGTCGCCGCTGAGGGAGAGGGGTAAACCCGGCCAGAGTGAGACATCGGCGGGCAGATCGCACCAGGTAAGTCGATTTGGCATTACAGCTCCTGTAGGGACAACAAAACCACGCAAGAGGCTACCTTGTCTGCGCCGCTTCTGGCAACATAATCTCCAGGCTTTCTGCGCTTACGTGAGACGGGTTAATGATGGTTAAGAGCAAACTGAAATTTCGCCTGCATCGTACGGTGATTGTGCTCATTTCGCTGACACTGCTGGTGATCCTGATGCAGGGCGCCTCCTGGTTCAGTCTGGGCCATCAGATGGCACGCTCTGAACAGGTGGAGGAGCTGGCCCATACCCTGACCAAACAAGTGGCTTTCAGCCTGCAGCCCCTGCTGGACAGCGGCGACGACAATCGCAGCCAGATTCAGGCCATTCTCGATCAGATGACCAGCAACAGCCGCATTCTGGATGCCTCGGTGTACGCCGATGACGGCAGCCTGCTGGCGCACAGCGGCGAAGGCATCGATATCCGCGACCGTCTGGCGCTGGACGGGAAACGGGCCGGCAGCTACTTTAACCACCAGATTGTGCAGCCGCTCACCAGTCAGGAGGGACCGCTCGGTTTTCTGCGCGTCACGCTCGATACCCATGTGCTGATTACCGAATCGCGTCAGGTGGATAACACCACCAACGTACTGCGCCTGATGATGCTGCTTTCGCTGGCTATCGGCATCATTCTGACCCGTACGCTGCTGCGCGATCGGCGCACCCGCTGGCAGCAGTCGCCCTTTCTGCTCACCGCCAGCAAGCCGGTGCAGGAAGAGAGTGAGGCCGGAACAGAGGAGACGCCGCGTTAATCCTGTTTTTTCACGCCGGGTGAACAGAGATTTTGCGCGTTTCAGGGCCCGGTTAACAGCGTTTCCAGTTCCTTCAGCGAGCTGACGCGCCAGGTGGGCGTGATATGCGCCGGCAACGGGCGCGTGCCATGATCGAGCCAGCAGGTTTTGATCCCGGCGTTCATACCACCAAGAATATCGGACTCCGGCGTATCGCCGACCATCAACACCCGATCGCGCGGCGGATTGCCCAGCAGCTGCAGCGCATAGTCAAAAATCGCCGCATCCGGCTTGGGCAATCCTACCTGCTCGGAGATCACCAGCGCATCGAAATAGCCCATAAAACCGGTGCGTTCAAGACGCGCCTGCTGCAGCGCCGTAAAACCGTTGGTAATGATCGCCAGACTGACCTTGCCCTTCAGGGTATCCAGCAGGCTGACCGCTCCTTCCAGCGGCGTGCAGATTTCCGCCATCGCGGAGAGAAAGCCGCTGTTAAGGATATCGGGCGTGACATTGAGTTTTTCCGCCCAGCCGGTAAAGCGGCGCGTCTGCAGCTGTAACGCGGTGATAGCGCCGTTCTGGTAATCGACCCACAGCGGTTTGTTGATCGCCTGATAGTCGGCATAATCGCGATCGGTAAACTGCACATCATATTCCGCAAACAGGCGCTGCAGGCCGGTAAAGGCATCAAAGTGAAACAGTGTGTCATCCGCATCAAACAGAATGCAGTCCCAGTTCTGTAACATAGTGTTCCTTATGAAAATGGCTTATAGCGTCAGGGCCATGATGATGGCGTCTTCGCGCCCGCTGGCGGCAGGGTAGTAGCTCGGGCGACGGGTAACCTGATGAAACTCCAGCTGCTCATAAAGCGCGATGGCGGGCTGATTCGAGGCGCGCACTTCCAGCCACAGCGTCATCACATCGCGCTGCTGCAGCGCCGCGATCAGATGCTGCAGCAACTGACGTCCCAGACCGCGCCGTTGATACGCAGGATCGACCGCGATATTGAACAGCGAGGCTTCATCCAGCACCACCTGGGTAATGGCGAAGCCCACCATTTTCCCGTCGACATCAAGCCGCAGATTCAGATAGCGTTCACCCTGATTGCTGGCAAAGGTCTGCTCGCTCCACGGAAAAGCGTGGCAGCGACGCTCAATGGCGTACGCCTCGGTCAGATGATCAGGGGTGAGAAAAGAGATAGCTGTCATGTTTACACATCTGTTGCCAGAGCACACGCTTTGCCGCGCTGCTGCTGATTAATTCATTCAGGGAGGCGGTGCGCAACGCAATGCCGTTAAAGGCCTGGGGGCTTTCCACCCCCAGCAGCCAGCCCGCACAATCGAGCGCGTCCGGCAGCATCACCAGCTGATCGGGCGTCAGACTCATCACCTGTGAACGCTGCAGGCCCAGCGTACGCAGCACATCGAGAATCAGCGCTTCCTGCAACGTGGGGGGCGTCTCGGCCACAATCAGCAGGCGGGTATCGGGGGGCAGGCTGATGGCGATCTCGCCCTGCAGCACACGCGGACGCCGCAGTTGATACTGCGTTATCCCCATTTGCTGTAACAACCAGTCGCGTCTGTTACCCATACTTTTTACCCGATGTACTGCATGATTGCGACGCTATGCTAGCAAACCCATCGAACATGCGCCAACAAACCACTATAATCGCTGCTCTGACACAACAGGAGCCCTCCATGTCTGCTTTTACCCCGGCCAGCGAAGTGATACTGCGCCACAGTGATGAATTTTCTAACCGCCATGTGTTATTTGCTGGCGATCTGCAGGACGACCTGCCTGCTCAGCTGGAAACAGCCTCGACCCGGGTGCATACCCAGCAATATCATCACTGGCAAAATCTGCGTCGCCACCTGGGTGATGCAGCGCAGTACGGTCTGGTGGCAACAGCAGATGCGGTACAGGGTTGCGATACGCTGATCTATTACTGGCCGAAGAATAAGCCCGAAGCCCAGTTCCAGCTGCAGAATTTGCTGGCACTGCTGCCGACAGGCTGCGATGTTTTTGTGATCGGTGAAAACCGCAGCGGCGTGCGCAGCGCTGAAGGGATGCTGGAGGCCTGGGCCACACTGGAGAAAATCGACAGTGCGCGCCGTTGCGGCCTTTATCACGGTCGCCTGGCGCAGCAGCCCGCCTTCGACCCGGACGAATTTTACAACAGTTATGCACTGGGCGATCTCACTATCAGCACCCTGCCTGGCGTGTTCAGCCGCGACGGTCTGGATACCGGCAGCGCCCTGCTGCTTTCTACCCTGACGCCCCATGCCAAAGGCAAGGTGCTGGATATCGGCTGCGGCAGCGGCGTCATCGCCACAGCGCTGGCGCGCCAGTCGCCGAAAGTGCGTCTCTGGCTGTGCGATGTTCATGCGGCGGCTATCGCAGCGAGCAAAGCCACGCTGGCGGCAAACGGACTGGAGGGCGAGGTGTTCGCCAGCAACGTTTTTTCCGAGGTGACCGGCCGTTTCGATATGATCATCTCCAATCCGCCGTTCCATGAAGGCATTCAGACCAGCCTTGAAGCAGCTCATACTCTGATTCGCGGCGCGGCCAAACATCTGAATACCGGCGGTGAGCTGCGTATCGTGGCGAACGCCTTCCTGCCCTACCCGCAGGTGCTGGATGAGACCTTCGGCAGTCACGAAGTGCTGGCGCAAACCGGGCGCTTCAAAGTCTATCGTGCCGTGTATGGCCGTGGCGCGCGCGGTCGTTAAACGCGCCTGCTGTGCTGAAAATCACAGGCGCAGCGCATGAAACGTTGCTTTTTGCAGCAATCGTTTCATCGCTGCGAAATATGTGTTGACGCAAGGTGGAAAATCTCTAAAATGCGCCTCCGTGGTTGCAATACTGTCAGGTATTGCTGGTAGGCGAAGGTGGCGGAATTGGTAGACGCGCTAGCTTCAGGTGTTAGTGTCCTTACGGACGTGAGGGTTCAAGTCCCTCTCTTCGCACCAACAACCACAAGTTTCATATCGCACAGCATCGCGCGAAGGTGGCGGAATTGGTAGACGCGCTAGCTTCAGGTGTTAGTGTCCTTACGGACGTGAGGGTTCAAGTCCCTCTCTTCGCACCAATGCGGTGATATGAACAGACAACTCAATGCGAAGGTGGCGGAATTGGTAGACGCGCTAGCTTCAGGTGTTAGTGTTCTTACGGACGTGAGGGTTCAAGTCCCTCTCTTCGCACCAGGTTGTCCTCTTCTTTCCTTCTGTTGTACGCTTCCCTTTGGCAGTTTTCTGAAAGTACCTGGCTATCAGCTGGCCTGATAAACGCTGCTATTTGCCTGGCGACCTCCCCTTTTGCTACCGACGAAAAACTGAGCAAACCCGATTTAAAAAGGCCTTACCGCGTAAAGCCACAATCTTCTGCCCTTTTCCGTGCGCTTTTTCCTTCTCCGTTTTATCACGCCCGTGACGCGACCCCGCTTTGCTTTCCTGTGGCAGGCAGATGACAGACCAGTTGGAAAATGTTAGATTGCGGATAATAAAAATTTTTAATTACACAGCAAAATTGCTCTACGCCTGACAATTTATTATTTCGTCGGGTAGTGCTTTGATATTTCAGGGCAGTCACGAGTATTTATAATGAAATTACAATCCTATGAAGAATTGAAACACAGCAAATATTGGCTTTCGCTGCTGCTTTTTTTGTTTTTAAATGTCGCTGTTGCCCTGTTTTCTCTGCTTCCTTTTTTTGATAAAAGCGAGCAGGAAAATGTTTTACCCGCTTTTGCCATCATGTTATTCAGTGTGCTGGCGCTTTTCGGCTGTTTTCTCAGGCCTAAACTTAAATTGTCACTACTCTATCCGGTGGCATTAGTGACGGGCGCGCTCTGGGCCTGGCATATTGATTGCCGTTACCATCAGGTATTTTATTTCGATGGCGGTTTTTTAATGCTTAGCCTGATCAGCGTTTTTTTCGTCAGCGCCATTGCTCTGAGCGATTATCTGCTGGCTTTTTGCCTGCATATCGCCCCCCCGGTATTTACCGTGCTGCTGCTGGATAAGGGGCAACATCTGGCGCTGATTCTGTTTGCCATTGCCCTGCCGCTTATTGGTTTTTCTCTGCAGCATCTGATGCGCCGCCGGGTGGAAAATTTTACCCGCCGCCTGATGAGTCAGTTGTATGAAGAAAAAGAGACGTTCAGCGATTTAAGTATGCTCGATCCGCTGACCGGCCTTTATAACCGACGGGGACTGAAAAATCGTCTGGAAAATATTCTGGAAAACCATGCCGGTAGCCATTTTGTTCTGCTGCTCGATATCGATCACTTCAAAGCCTATAACGATAATTACGGCCATGCGATGGGTGATCAGGCACTGGCACGCGTCTCGGTAGCGATTCGCGATGCAGTACGCTCGCGGGATGTGGTAACGCGTTATGGCGGCGAAGAGTTTCTGGTACTGTTGACCAACGTTAACGCCTCTATTGCTATGAAACTGGCCGAGCGCATTCGCCAGTATGTGGTCGATCTGGAAATCCCCCACCGCTTTAACGCAAAAGTCTCTACCCATGTCACTGTCAGCGCCGGCATTGCGCCGATATTTGATGATGATTTTGAACAGGCAGTGGCGAATGCCGATCGCGCCCTCTATGTGGCGAAAAACCAGGGACGCAACACGATTCTGGCATGGGATGATTTACCTAAAATCACATCGGGCGCGGCCAGCGACTCTGATGTAACCTTTTCCTGACCAGTCTGCCATCTTCCGCCTGCTCCGGCGTGCGGTTGCTTAATTGTGATTCCGGTACAGCAGGACGAGCGTGTCCTGCTGCCTTCACCGCGACGTCGCTTCAGGTGCGCGCGGCGATCTGCGCCCCCTGCCACACTCTCCAGCTTTTTTATCTGTTGGGATGCAAACGAGACGTTTTCTCACTTGTAGACAGAATCAAGAACGATTATCATTTGTTTTTCTATCCCGGTTTGTGTGCAACAGGACAAGCATGTCTACTCTCACTCCTCAGGCTCACCGTTTCAGTCGTTACCCGCTGATCTTTATGCAGAGCGACCGTTCGCTCGCTGCAGCCTTGCATGATTTGATGAGTGAGAAATTCAGCTGGATGCTGGATGCGGTCAGGCTGGGTCAGCAGGCCCCTGAGAACGCGATGACGCTGGATGCGTGGTCACAACCGGCGGTATTTCGTCTGCTGGAACAACGTTACGGCGATGATCTCTACCGTAATCACCCCACCATGCCGCGGGAAGCCAAACCGCTGCAATCCCTGTGGGCGCAGTGGTATTTCGGTCTGATTTTGCCGCCCATGATGTTGGCGCTGCTGCAGGAGCCGCGAGCGCTCAACTGCTCACCGCAGCATATTCATGTGGAATTTCATGAAACCGGTCGCCCGGCCACCTTCTGGATCGATGTGCAGGAAGATGAGGTGGCCCGTTATCTCAGCGCCACTCAGCGCATCGATCGTCTGATTCAGCAACACCTTATCCCGGTGGTCGACGCCATCGCCCGTCATGGCGATATCAACAGCAAGCTGATCTGGAACAATCTCGGCTACGGCTTCTGGTGGTTCCTCGGCGAGCTGAAAAGCGTGCTGGATGACGCCACGCTGCTGCAGCTGGAACAGGCGCTGTTTTTCTCCAGTCGTCTGCTGGATGGCAGCGACAATCCCCTCTATCGCACCATGATCCCGCGTAACGGCATCATGGAACGCCGCAGCTGCTGCCAGCGCTATCGCATCCCCGATGTGGCGCGTTGCGGCAACTGTACCCTGAAAGCGGTCTGATTCCGCCGTCGCAGAGACGAATTCTCTTTTGTCCCGTTTACACGCCTGAGCGCTTATGGCAGCTTTTAGGCATTTTCATGACGGGAGAAAAACATGAGCCTGGAGTCGGTACGGCAGTTCTTTGCCGAACACGCACCTGAAATCGCGATTATTGAATTACCGCAAAGCACCGCGACCGTGGAGCTGGCGGCGCGCGCCCATGGCGTCACGCCTGGCCAGATCGCCAAAACGCTGTCGCTGAAGGTCAAAGATGAGGTGGTGCTGATTGTCACACGCGGTGATGCCCGTCTGGATAATCGCAAGCTTAAAGCGACGCTGGGCGCCAAAGCGCGCATGCTGAGCGTCGATGAAGTAATCAACTGGACCGGCCATCCGGTGGGGGGCGTCTGTCCGTTCGGGCTGGAAAATCCGCTGCGCGTCTATTGCGACGTGTCGCTACGCAGCTTTGATGAAGTGCTGCCCGCAGCAGGCGCCATCCACAGCGCCGTGCGTATTTCGCCACAGCGTATGGCTGAGCTGACGGCGGCGAAATGGGTAGATGTCTGCGATCCGCGCTAAGGTCGCCGCCGTGCCCGTTACCAGAAACGGCTAAAAACGGGCATTGTTGAGCGCCTGCTCAATCATGTTAAGCAACAGCGCATTATCCACACTGTGAAGCACATGAATCAGCGCTCCGCTATTCTCCGGCACACCCACTTTGACGCGCAGCGGCGTACGATAGCGCCAGCTTTTACCGCGCGTGGCTCCAGCGCGCAGTTCAATATCGACGTGATAGTCGATGCCGGTAGCCACACGCTGATTCAGCAGCCAGGCGACCGCCAGCACATCATGAATCCAGCTGCCCGGCAGCTGGCGCGTCAGAATTGAGTAGTCGAGCCAGGGACGCAGCGTTTCACGGACATATTGCGCTAAGGGATGCCCGGATGCGGTGATACGCTGTAAATCCTCATGGGTCATCAGCGTTTGCGTGGTGACATCCATCGGTATCAGCGTCAGCGTTGCGCCACTGTGCAGCACCTGATGCGCCGCTTCCGGATCAAAGCCAAAGTTGGTGTCTTTAATGTAATTATCCAGCGCGAACACGCCGCCCATAATGACAATTTCCGCCACCGCCTCCGCCATGGCCGGATAACGCTGCAGCGCCTGCGCCACGTTGGTCAGCGGACCGATGGCGATCAGGGTAAATTCGCCGGGATGATCGCAAATCAGCTGGCCAATCGCTTCCGCAGCGTCAAAGCCATCGGCAATTCTGGGCTCCGGCTGGCGGACATTGCGCCAGAGCGCTGCCAGCGACGGTGAGCAGCTCAGCTGCTCGCGCCAGGGAGCCGGATCCTCTTTCAGCGCACGCGTTGCGCCCTGTACCACCGGCACAGAGAGACCGAGCCGCGTGATTAAATCTTTCGCTACGCTGGCCCCGGTGTCGCTCGGAGTATTGCCCGCCACCGTCGTGATCAGTTCCAGCGACAGATCCGGCGAGGCGAGCGCCAGCGCTAATGCCAGTCCATCATCAATATTTGCACCCGCAATACCATTTCCCGGATCGCAGTCAATAATCACTCGCTTCATTGGTCTCGTTTTTATTCATTAAAGACGTCAGATTTTTACAGCCGCAAGACTCACCGAGCTCCAGCTGATGACTAAATTCCTGGTGTTTTACCCCGTCCTGCGGGTTTTTCAGCATCGCAATGGCGCAGCGGGCCATCTCGCGCAGCGGCTGCCGGACAGAGGTTAGAGAAGGAACATGAAACAGCGACTGCTCAGTCCCGTTAAAACAGACCAGCGCCACATCTTCCGGGACGCGGATACCCTGTTCAAAAAAAGCGCGAATACAACCTGTCGCCTGCCCTTCATTACTGGCGAACAGCGCACGTGGCAGCCGGTTCTCACTCAGCATCCACTGCGCCGCAGCATAGCCGCCCTCACGCGTATAGCTGGCAGGAAAAATCAGCTGCTCATCGACCTCAAGCTGGTACTCCTCCATCGCATCGCGCCAGCCCTGAATACGATCCTGCGCATTCAGCATCTCCGGCGGGCCGCTGATCATACCGACACGCTGATAACCGTGGCTGAGCAGATGCGTCGTCGCCTGACGCGCCGCCTCACGTTCGTTGACATACAGCATATTCACTTCCGGCTGGGCGGCGACGCGGTCCAGCATCACAAAGGGCGTACCGCTGGCCAGCAGGACATCAATATAGGGATGCCGATCGACGCTGGTATAAAACAGGCCATCCACCTGACGATTCAACAGGCTATGAATCAGCTCCAGCTCGCGCTGGCGATCGTCACCCGCATCCCCCAGCAACATAACGTGACCGTGATTCAGCGATTCCTGGAGCAGCAGGTGTGCCATGGAGGCCACAAAAGGATTGGCAATATTCGGCACCACCAGGCCAAAGGTTTTGGTGCTGCCTGATGCCAGCGCACGCGCCACGCCATTCGGCCGGTAGCCCGTCTGCTGGATCGCCTTGAGGACGCGCTTCCGCCACCGCGCGCGGGCCATTGTTAATGACATAACTGACCACCGCGACCGATGTCCCGGCAGCTTTGGCGACATCAGTGCGGGTCACACGTCCGGAATGCTGTTTTGCCACTGACGCTGTCTCCAGAATAAAAAATCACTGACCAGTGGCGACTGGTCAGCATCTTGCCCGGCCTGAAAAGAGAAATTACACAGCGTCTTCTGTCAGGTTAAGATCGCGTCCGCGCGTCTCCGGGGCTAAAAAGGTGGTGATAAAGCCGATAGCAGCCATCGCTGAAAAGTAGAGCGCAATCGGCCACCAGTGTCCCGTAAAAGAGAACATGGCTGCCGCCAGCAAGGGAGCGGTTCCTCCTGACAGAATGGAGCCCAGCTCTTTTGCTACCGCCATCTTAGTATAGCGATGCTTCACGCCAAACATCTCCACGCCCCACGCGGCCTGCACGCCAAAGATGCCCAGCGAAGCCAGCGCCATACCCACCACAATCGCCGTAATCACCAGTGCCGGTTCACGGCTCTCCAGCAGCATAAAGGCGGGCCAGGCGTAGAACATCAGCAGCAGACAGAAACCGCGATAGGTGATGCGGCGGCCAAAGCGGTCAGAGAGCCAGCCGGCGAAAGGGATAACCAGAAAACCTAAAAAGGAGGCGATAAAGACCGCGGTGGTGGGCACCGTTTTATCCATGGTTAATACTTTCGCCACGTACCCCACCATAAAACCCTGCGCCAGGTAAGAGGGCCCATTTTCTCCGATACGCAGGCCGACCATCAGCCAGAATGACCGGCTGCGCTGCCAGAAGCTGCCCGATGTCTCGCAGGCCACCTCTTCTTTATACTTAGCGGCCATTTCCCGCTGTTCGGCCTGACGCCGTGCGAATACCGGCGTTTCCTGCAGGTGGCGACGGATCCACAGCGCCGCCAGCGCAATCAGGGCACTGCTCAGAAAAGGAATGCGCCAGCCCCACTCCAGCAGCTGTTGTTGATCCATCTGAATCACCGCCAGCCAGACCAGTGAGGCCAGCAGGGTGCCACTGTTAGAGCCCAGCGCAATCACCGAAGCGACCAGTCCGCGGCGCGTAACGGGCGCATACTCACCCAGCACCACGGTGCCGCCTGAGAGTTCCGCCCCGGCGCCCAGTCCCTGGCTGAAACGCAGCAGCACCAGACAGGCGGGGGCCCAGAGGCCAATAGTATCATAACCGGGGATAGCGCCGATCAGCGTGGTGGAGACGCCCATCAGGATAATGGTGGTGATCATCACCACTTTGCGTCCTTTGCGATCGCCTAACCAGCCAAAAAACAGGGCGCCAATCGGACGGGCAATAAAGCCCACCGACCAGGTGGCAAAGCTGGAAAGTAGCGCCATGGCGGGTGACGCCTCAGGAAAGAAAACATCGCCGAAAATCAGACCGGCAGCCAGGCCATAGAGAGCAAAATCCGCATACTCCATGGCGGTGCCAAGCCAGCAAGAGAAAGTGGCGCGCCAGAATGCTTTGCGTCCGGCGCGATCGTTCAGCCGCTGATCGGCGGGGGAGAGAGGCGAGGCCTCTGTTTTTGCTGAAGTCATCATCATTTCCTTATGTCGCTGTTGAATGTGTTCCCTTCCGTGGGAAAACTCCCTCCTTAGAGAGAGAACTCCCCGGCAACGAGGCTGGATGTGCTGCGTGGTAAAAATCAGTAAAAGGTTCCCTGGTGTTGAACGCAATCTTCTTTGCTGATGTTGCCGGTGTTTTACCGATCGTTTTAATACAGCAAATGCAACGTGATTCTTTGCAGTCTAAACAACACTCGTGATGCGTGAGTTATCACTCGTTGCCCAGTGTATCTACGCGCGTAGATAAATCAAGTGGAAAACGCAAAAAAACATTAGATTAAATACATAGTGACAAATGGTCACTATCTGCAAGTTTTCAAGCAAAATTCATAGCCCTGCATTTTCGCTCGCAAAACAGGCATTTTATTTGCATTTCAGCCATTATCTTTGCCATATTGATAAATCAGTCTCAGGAGAGGGATTATTAACTTCTGTTATTACAAAGTTTTTCTGTAGTTAACCTGGGCCTGACGCGCAGAACTGGCGCTGACAATAGATACGCTTTCAGGCTGAAAAGCGATAAGGCAGATGCAATATGACAATCATTTTGATGCGCCACGGTAAACCCGAACAGCAGACTGCAGGCCGGATAAATGCGCAGGCGCTTGCCGCCTGGTGCAGGGCGTATGATATGGCCCCGGTGTGCGACGCTCCGCCAGCGCGTAGCCTCGCGATTGCGCGCCAGGCAGAAGTGATTGTCTCCAGCCCGTTGCCGCGGGCGCGCTCCTCACTGACCCAACTGGGTATGCAGCCCAATGAGATTGATGCGTTGTTTCGCGAAGTGGCTGTGCCGGAACTGCCTTCTGAGCGCCTGCATCTGCCGCCCACGCTCTGGCTGGCACTGCTTTATTTCCTGTGGCTGTGTGGCCTGGCCGGACGTACCGAGTCTCTGCAGCATGCGCGGCAACGCGCGCGCCAGGCGGCGGATAAGTTGGTGGCCCTCTCGCGACGCGGCACCGTGCTGCTGGTCGGGCATGGTCTGATGAACAAGATGATTACCCGTGAGCTGCGTAAACGGGGCTGGCAGGCGGAGAAGCATGCCAGCAGCCGCCACTGGAGCACCTCCATCTATCATCGTCCCTTTATTTAGTCGTTGAGCTGGAAGTAGCTCAACACTTCACAGCCGGTACCGACGCGCGGCGTGGCTATCACTTTTTGCTGCTGCAGATCGATCACGCTCAGGGTGCCGTCCCCCTGGTTAGCGATCAGCAAGGTGCGGTTATCCTCACTGAAACAGCCATCCATCGGCTTGCTGCCGACATGTATATCTCCCAGCGGATTCAGCAGCTCATCAAACAAGGTGATGATCGGCTCCTGATCGCCAATCACCACCAGCCGTTCGCCGTTAGCGCTGAAGCGCGCCACCCGACACGGTCGGGTATGTCCCGGCAGCGGCAGGCGCTGGCGTATGCGATGACTCTGACGATCAATGACATACAGCACCGGTTCATCTGCCGCCGTGGCAACCAGGTAAGGATGGCGTGGCGAGGCCGCCAGACCCGCAATGGGCCCGTGCAGCAAAATGTTGTCAATCACCCGTCCTGAGGCCTCACAAAGATCAACCACGGTAATCGAGGCGTCCTCTTCGTTATCGGTAAAAAGCTTGCGGCCGCTCGGCGACAGAGCCAGCCGATGGGCATGATGCGACGGAACAGGGATAGTGCGCTCCAGCTGATCGCTGTGCGGATCCACCACCGCCACCACAGCACTTTTCTCGCAGCAGAGGTAGACCTTACCGTCACGCCCCAGCTGGCCAAAGCGGGGGGAAATTAACGGATGCAAATTGATAAACTTACTGATACGTCGCTGGCGCAGGTCGATCACTGCGATTTTATGACCGGCATGGGGGTGATGCCCCTGGGTATCATCGCCAAAGACAGGAACATAGGCTTTTGCCAGATGCGGCAGCATCAGCAACTCATGTGGAGAGGGTGGAAACGCATTCAGCTCCTGTTCAACGGCAAAGGTGTCAGGATTAAGAAACAGAACGCGGTTGCCCTGCTTATCCACGGCCAGTAACCCGTTTTTTGCATGTGTCATAAATCCTTCCTTCCTGAGAAACCTGCTTTAAGCGTAGACAACCGATGCAGCTGCGTTCATATTCCGGCGGGATCCTGCGCCAGGCTGATGAATGACACCGTGATCCATATCGCCCTTTATGACACTAAAAAACGCAGGCCCGAAACTGATTGTTATGGCGGGAATAAAATAATAGCGATTAAGATAATCCTCAGGCTATCCCTGAGCACATCCGTAATATAATCAAAAAACTAATCCTGCTGTATGGCCGCACTTCTCTATTCTTCCGCTGGCGGCCCCTTTTCAAGATAATCCTAATTTTCGGGAAATAGATAGCTTCTTTCCCGAGAATGTTTTATTAAGCAACGGTACGACTGATTTAAACACAGCAATAAGGATACCTCCCGCGCGTCTTTTGACGCGTTAGCATCAGGGAAGCTTAACCACTATAACGACAACAAACAGGTGCATTATGAATAAAAAAATCATACAACCTGCGCGTAAACTCTGGCATAACTGGAAACGTATCGCTTTTACCAGCCAGATGCTTATCCATAAAAAGCAACAACAAGCTGTAAAGGCGCCGGAATATGATCCCGCACTGGAAGATGATGTCATTATAATTTCCGGGAAGAAAACGCTGCCTGAGATTCCACACGTTATCTGGATGTACTGGCACGATATTACCCTGCCAAAATCCATTGCGTTAATGGTAGATGCCATTCGCGCTAAAAATCCGGATCACGATGTCAGGATATTAAATCAGCGTACGCTGGCAGACTGGTTACCGGAATTGAATTTCACCTCCTCCGATCTGACCATCGCGCTGAAAAGCGATATTATCCGCCTGGAGCTGCTTTACCGCTATGGCGGCATCTGGCTCGATTGCAGCACGATCCTGTTTGAGGATCTCTCCTGGGTGCACCGTATCCATCAGGATAAGCCCATGGATCTTATTGGCTATTATCGTGATGTCTCTACGGTTAATTATCTCTCTCCGGTTATTGAGAGCTGGTTCCTGGCGACGCCGCCACAGAATCCCTTTATTCGCGAATGGTTAAAACAGCTGACGCCGGTAAAACACCTGGGTGCGCAAAACTATTTTTATGAAATGAAAAAGCGTGATGACTATCCCTTTATTGTGCAGAAAATCGCGGATCCTCCGTACCTGCTTATTTATCTGGCCCAGCAGGCGGCAATAAAAGAGTATCGCCGGATTAATGTTTTCTTACGTAAATGCGAAGCGAACGCCTTTTATTATCAGCGTATGCACAGCTGGGACAGCGACGCCTTTGCCCGCATGGTAATGTTTAATCAGCGGCCACAAACGCCACCGCCTATTATTAAATTAACCGGTAATGAGCGTCTGCATCTCGATTTCAATCTGAAGCTCGGCTTTTATAATCGCACCAGTATTATTGGTGAAATGATGCACGCGCGTACGCAACAGCTGCCCGCCTCACTGCCATCACCGGCCGACAAAGCGCGCGCCTAGTCCGTGAAACACGGTGCAAATCGCGCGTGGAGCCTGAATCTGGCTGGAGCGCACGATCCAGAAACGAGCGGCACAGGCATCCTGCGTCTCTCCCCTGCGGCAGAATCTGCTACCCTGCCTCTGATGCCAGCGCCGCCCGGGCGCTGAAATCGGGCAGCATCGCTATTCCTCAGCCTCCCCCTGTTAAACCATTTTCAAACCGCCAGCACAAATCTGGCGGGATATGTTGCAGCCGTATGACAGGCGGGATAGATTGACGGATCATGCAGTCTGCATTCGCAGGGAGCCGCCCGTTCACAGAGAGAGAGGAATTGACGTTGTCCGAATTCTTGTCAGTAATCTTATTTCTGGCATCCATTGCTGTCTATTCATATAAAGCCGGGCGCAACAAATTCTGGTTTACCCTGATTTTACTGCTTCTTACCCTGTTTATTCTGCTCAATGCTGCCCTTTACGCCAGTAACTACTTTACGGGCGAAGGGATTACTGATGCCGTGATCTATACGTTGACCAACAGCCTGACGGGGGCCGGAACGGCAAAATATATCGCTCCGGCCCTTGGGTTGCTGGCGGTGCTCTGTTTGTTGTTTTTTCTGCTCTCGTGGATTTTACGTCGTCAGAATCGGCCGCATCATCTGGGCTGGAGCCTGTTCGCCGTCGCCTGTGCTGTCGGTTCAGTGCAAACCACCCCCGCGTTTCAGCAGGTCACCAGCCTGTTCGCCACTCATACGCGGCTGGGAGACTCCGATTTTGCCAGCTATTTCAAAGTGCCGCAGAAAAAGATTCCTGAACCAAAGCTTAATCTCGTCTATATCTATGGCGAGAGCCTTGAGCGTACTTACTTCAATCAACAGACCTTTCCCGGCCTGGCGCCGGAGCTGAGCCGGGAAATCGCGCAGAGCCTCGATTTCAGCGGTACCGAGCAGCTGCCCGGTACCGATTACACCATTGCCGGTATGGTCGCCTCCCAATGCGGCATTCCGCTGTTTGCTCCCTTTAATGGCAACGCCTCCGCTTCGCTCTCCAGTTTTTATCCGCAGAATCTTTGCCTCGGCGATATCCTGAAGAACTCCGGCTATGAAAACTGGTTTATTCAGGGAGCCGACCTGCGTTTCGCCGGTAAAGATATTTTTCTGCAATCACACGGTTTCGAGCCGCAACATATGTATGGCGCGCAGGAGCTGATGAGCAAGGTGGCCGATCCCGCCTATCGTAACAACTGGGGTTTTTATGACGATACCGTGATGGATGAGGTGTTTGAGCAGTATGAAGCGCTTTCTCGTCAGAATAAGCGTTTTGCCCTGTTTACCCTGACGGTAGATACCCATCATCCGGACGGCTTTATTTCCCGCAGCTGTCAGCGCAAAAGCTTTAGCTATGAAGGTAAACCGAATCAGTCATTCAGTGCTGTTGCCTGTTCGCAGGAACATATTGCGCGCCTGATTGAACGCATCAAGGCGTCCCCGTGGTTTAAAAACACCGTGATTGTTGTCGCTTCCGATCATCTGGCGATGAACAATACGGCGCATCAGTATCTGGTTCAGCAGCCGCGTCATAATCTCTTTTTTGTTATTCGCGGCGACCAGCCGCAGGCAGATGTGATCGCCGGACGGCGTAACACCCTCGATAACGGTGCCACGGTGCTGGATATTCTGGGTGGGGATAATTTCCTGGGTCTCGGGCGCAGCAGCCTGTCAGGCACCTCTTTATCGGTGGTGTTTAAAGACCTGAAGCAAAAAGCCACGACCTGGAAACCCGATATTATCGGGATGTGGAATTTCCCTGAAACGCTCGACGAATTCACTATCGACCAGACGGCAAACAGCTTCAGCTTTTCAGGCACGACCTTTAAGTTACCTATCCTGTTCCGCGTCGGCAAAGGACGTGTTGAGCCGTTGCCGGAAGGGGAATATGCGGCGCCGCTGCGTTATCAGCTGGCGGACTTCGCACCGGAAGACAAATTCGTCTGGGCCGATCGCTGTTTTAAAATGGCGCGACTGTGGAAACCGGAACTGACGTTGTCGACCGATCTCTGTCTGGCCATCGGACAGATGGGCGGAGAGCCCAGCGTCATGCCGGTGCCCTCTGCACTTTATAAGAGCAAAGTGCGTTTCCCGGCCAGCAAAATCAGCACCGAACAGTATCAACGTAACGTCGCACTGATGCGGGTTAATGATAACGATATCCGCTATCAGGCGGACCACTTCCTGTTTGCTGTACCGGGCGCGCCTGCCAGCGTGAAAAGTTTTAAAGGCATTTCCCGCCCGGAGAGTTGGGGACGCTGGTCAAATGCCAATCTGGCTCCTGAAGTGGAGATTGAATATGTTGAACCGCTCCCGCCGCGCTTTGATGTGGTGATTACTGCCCGCGCCTATGGCCCGAATGCCCATCGCCCTATTCCGGTACGCGTTGGCGATCAGCAGCAACTACTGACGTTGAGTGAAAAGGACACCACTACCACGTTGCATTTCGTTAATCCAGCGGGCAGCCGTAACCTGGTGATTGTGCCACCGGAACCGCAGTTAACCGATATGGATAATATTGTGGGCCAGGATCCGCGCAAGCTGGGCATTGGCATGGTGGATCTGAAAATCGTGCCCCAACCCCAGGGGTAATTCACCCTGAGCCATCCTCGCTACGGGGATGGCTCAGGCGTTGCGGTACAGGACTTCTTACGGCGCTGACCAGATGTTCTCAGCACAGCCATTTAATGACATTCTGTGAATGGTTCACCTGGCGGTTTTGAGCATTAAAACTCGCGCGATACTGTCAGGTAACCTTTGAAATTGACTGAACACTCATAATCATCCACCAGCGCGGACCCGATATAAACATTCTTTTTTCCTTGTTTATTGAAGTAAATATACCGGACAATAAGATTCCGCGTATTATTTGAGGAGTAAGCCGTCAGCATACCTTTATAAAGACCCTGTTTTGATTCCTCTGGTTCAGATGCAGCATCCTCCTGCGCCAGTTGTTCTGCAAACAGGCCAGATACCGGGGCATTTTCAATCAGTTCAAGCCGGGAAGCCGCGCGATCCCAGTTTTTCTCATCAAAACCACTGTCCTGCTCTAATGCCTGACGCAATGCAATATCTACCGCAGAACCGGGAATAACGCACGGATGTTTTTCAACAGCACAGACCGGTAAAACAAAGAAAAGCCCTGCCATCGCGATAGATCTTTTCATTCTACGATTAACTCCCTGTCATTACTTTCCCATATTTTTTCACGTACATGTTTGCTGGCGATAATACATCCTTGTGAAGCCGTTCCTGGATTACTAACGCTGTCGCCATGGATTAAAAATGAGCTACGCCCGCACATGCTGTTATTCTTTTCTGGTGTCAGAGGCAGTGTGAAAGCGCCTGTTTTTGCTGAGTTATAAGGTGTTCCAATGGTATATGTACCACGCGGTAAAGGCCCCTTATTTTTGACACATTCTTTAGAAGAATCATTATAATGCCCTACTGCACCAGCATATGTAGCTTTAAACCTGAAAACTTCATTTTGATAAAAACAGCCTCTTTAACTTTATATCTCCATGTCATAACAATTCCTTTTTCAACATAAAATTAATTAAAAAACAAAAAATAGCAACTTCTCTTATTATCACCAAAAATATAAATTCAATTTAAATATTTACCAATCTATTACAATATTAATATTTAATACATCTGTAGACACTGAAAAATCTAACGCCAACAGGATAAAAATATAATAAAATAAAAAGAAAATCCATAACTAAAATTTATTTAAAAGCCAGTTTAAATTAGCACATTAATTATTATCATTGCTCAGCGCCAGAATAATGCGTTCCGCATTTACTCTGGGGTAGCGCCGGTTATCCGGCGCGCATGTTTTCCAGCTTTTCCCGCTGTTCACCATTTTCCGTGAAATTCTCCGGTGCCAGCCAGCGTTCAAAGCCCTGCTTCAGCTGCGGCCACTCACCATCAATCACGGAAAACCAGCAGGTATCCCGGCTGCGGCCTTTGTACACGATTGCCTGTCGGAATGTACCTTCAAACTTAAACCCAAGGCGCAGCGCTGCCCGTCGTGAAGGCTGGTTGCAGCTGTCGCATTTCCACTCATAGCGGCGATAGCCCAGGGTATCGAAGGCGTAACGCATCAGCAGATAGTGCGCTTCGGTCGCCATCACAGTACGTTGTAATGCTGGCGAGAAAGTCACATGCCCGACTTCCATCGCGCCATGTTCGGGCACAATGCGCATCAGCGCCAGCGTACCCACCGGCGCGTTATGCCGTTCATCAATCACCGTAAAGTGGAGCGGATCGCGGCTCTGCATCATCTGCTGAGCCTGGGTCAGATACGCAGCTTCGCTCGGGTAAGGCCCGACGGAGAGATAGGTCCAGTCGCGTTCGTCAGCGGCCTGCGCATAAGCCCGCCAGAGCGCCGCGGCGTGTGCGTCAGCATCAAAGGGTTCCAGCCGACAGGTACGGCCCTGTAAACGTAGGGGTTGAGGAAAAGGGCGTGGCTGCCAGTCATCCATCGCACATCCCACCGGCTGACCAAAACGGTTCGTATTGCCTGTCATAACCATCTCCAGTTGCGCTGCCAGAAGCACAGCATGCCTGAATACGCGGCCAGACGCATCCCTTCCCCGTCCGCGCTGTTAAGCGCAGCAGAATCTTAACGCGTCGCGGGTGGCGCAATGGAACGACGTGCCACCAGCCAGGCGTGAAAACTTTGCAGCGGACCAGCGTCTTCCTGGCGGATTTCCGCAATCAGGCGCCGCGCCGCTTCCCGTCCCATCTCATAGACCGGTTGCGCCACCACCGTCAGCGGCGGCATCACCAGTTCGCTCCAGGGAAAGTCATCGTACATCACAAATGACATCGCCTGCGGAATGCGCACGCCGCGCCGCGTCAGTTCCCGTAACAGGGACATGGCTATCAGGCTGTCGGAGGCAATCAGTGCGCTGGGCGGCTGCGGCAGTTGCAACAGCTCAGAGACAATACGCTGAATGGCCTTGTCGTCGCTGGCGTTCACCTTGATCAGCCCGGGGTCGAAAGCAATACCGGCTTCGGCAAACGCCTGTTCCATGCCGCTGACGCGCTGGGCCACCGGCGTCAGCCCCAGGTCGTCGGGATGACGATACCCACCGACACAGCGCATGCTGGTGATATAGGCGATACGACGATGCCCTGCCTGCAGCAGCTGGTGCGTCACTTCGCGCGCCGGTGCCGTAAAATCGACGCAAATAGCTTCCACATCCAGCCCGGCTACCGCACGGTCGAAAAGTTTAAGCGCGCGTCCGTCGGCAATAATCTGGGCAAGATGCGCATTGTCTGCCGCCAGTGAGCTGCTGGGGGCGACGATAATACCGTCGACACGTTTTTCCAGCATCACCCGCACCGCCTCCTGCTCGGCAGACAGCTTCTCATCGCTGTTACTCAGCAGCAGATGATAGCCCGCCTGACGCGCCACATCGGCCATACCGCGCAGCGCCAGACCGAAATGGGGGTTTTCGATATCGCCAACAATCACGCCGATGGTATTGGAACGCCCGGTATTCATGCTGCGCGCCAGTTCGTTAGGCCGGTAGCCCAGCTGCGCGGCGGCGGCATTTACCCGGTTCTGTACCTCTTCGCTGACGGCGCCGTAGCCGCCCAGGGCGCGTGCCGCCTGGGCTTTCGAGACGCTGGCAGCCCTGGCCACATCTGCAACGGTTGGAGCTTTGGTACGTGGGATCAGGTTCGTCATAATTAATTCGAATCACAAGTTGATAACAGGATGATTGACGCTGCAAAAAGGGTGTGCTTATTATCATTGTAACTGTTTGAGACCGGTCTCACAATGACGATACCGGCAAACAGTCACCTGCGTTGAGACCGGTCTCACATTATCATAAACCGCCGGTTCAACAGTCTCTGATGTTGAAACCTGATAAAACGGATGAGCTATGAAATCGCACAAACACCTGCATCACCTGGCCGCGGCGCTGTTTGCTTCGGTGTCTCTCTGCACTTTTTCTCTGGGCGCGCATGCCGCCAGCGACAACAATCCTTATGGCCTGATTGAGCCCGGCCATTTGCGGGTTGCCAGCCTCGGCGATGCCAAACCCTATACCTTCACCGACCAGAACGGTCATTTCACCGGCTTCGATGTGGAGTTTTTCAAAAATGTCGCCCGGCGCATCGGCATTGATCAGGTTGATTTTATCGGGCAGGACTTCTCCGCCATTCTGCCTGCGGTAGCCAACGGCCAGTATGACGCGGGCGTTGCCGCCATCGGCATCACCCCGGCGCGTCAGAAAACGGTCGATTTTTCCACCGGCTATCTGGCGGGCTACCTTACCGTGCTGACCCGCAGCGACTCCGGCGTGAAGAACGTGGAGACCCTGGCGAAACGTCGCCTCGGCGTGGTACAGGGCACCCTGCAGGAACATTATGCAGTGCAGCATTTTACTCAGACTGACGTGGTGCGCTTCCCGGACAACAACGCCGCCATCTCCGGCCTGAACAACGGCACGCTGGACGCCGTGTTCCTCGATTACGAAGCGGCGAAAAGCTATGCCGAACGCTTCAAACTGGTCAGCGCGGCGGATATCCCCTCTTTTGATGCCCCGGCCGGTGTGGCCATCGCCAAAAACAAGCCTGAGTTCAAAGCGGCGCTGGATAAGGCGATCAAGGCAGCGATGCAGGATGGCACCTGGAAACAGCTGTACGAGAAATGGTTTCCGGGTTCGCCGATGCCGAAGCAATACCTGCCTGATGGCCAGTAACTCCGCGCGAACGCTCCGCGTTCAGACAGCTCAACCGGTGATGAGCGCGTCTCGTCACCCGCTACACATGAGACACGGCTATGGATCTGTTAACTCTTCTCTCGCGCACCTTCTTTGACATCCCCTCGATGCTGCAGGTGCTGCCGCAGCTGCTGGGCACCGGTCTGGTCAACACGGTGATTATCTCAGTGGCGGCAACGATTCTCGGCACGCTGTTTGGCTTGATTCTGGCGCTGATGGGCATTTCGCCGTCACGCTGGCTGCGGGTACCGGCACGCATCTACACCGACCTGTTTCGCGGCCTGCCCTCGATTCTCACCATTTTATTGATTGGGCAGGGCCTGGCGCGCTTCAGCTACCAGCTGTTCGGCCCTACCCCCTACCCACTGGGCATCTTCGCCCTGAGCCTGATCGCCAGCGCCTATATGGGGGAAATTTTTCGCTCCGGCATTCAGAGCGTAGAGAAAGGCCAGATGGAAGCCTGCCGTGCGCTCGGCATGAGCTACAGCCGCGCCATGCGGCTGGTAATTATTCCGCAGGGGATTCGCCGCGTGCTGCCCGCCATCGTCAATCAGTTTATCGCCATCATTAAGGACTCCTCACTGGTTTACCTGCTGGGTCTGATGACGAATCAGCGCGAACTGTTCCGCGTCGGCCAGGATGCCGCCGTGCTGACCGGCAACCTGTCGCCGCTGATGCTGGCCGGCCTCTTCTACCTGGCGATCACCGTGCCGCTGACCCATGCCGTCAACTACATTGACGTGCGCTACCGCACCGGACGCCGCCGCATGACCGCCCCACAAAGTGGCCTGAAGGAAGTGGAAGAGGTAAAGCAGACCTCCCCCACCCTGACCAGCGGTGCCGTCAATCCGCTGATTACCGAACGAGGGCAGTAAACATGAGCCAACAAGCCACTCTGGCGGAACGCGCCGAAACCCAGGCCTATCAGGGTGCCAGTCTGGAACTGCGCAACTTAACGCTGGCCTATGGCCCCATTGAAGTGCTGCGCAACGTCTCGCTGCACATTGCGCCGGGATCGACCACCTGCATTATCGGGCCATCCGGCTCAGGGAAATCTACACTGCTGCGCGGCATTAACCGGCTGCATGAACCGAAATCAGGTGATGTGCTGCTGGCAGGAAAATCAGTGCTGCGTGACAAGCCCGACGCGCTGCGGCTGCGCATCGGCATGGTGTTTCAGCATTTCAATCTGTTTCCCGATCACAGCGCGCTGGAGAATGTCGCGCTGGCCCCGTGGAAGGTAAAAGGCTTACCGAAAGCGCAGGCGATGGCGATTGCGCAACAGCGGCTGAATGAGGTGGGTCTCAGTCAGCGCGCCGATCACCGTCCCCGGGATCTCTCTGGCGGGCAGCAGCAGCGCGTGGCCATCGCCCGGGCGCTGGCGATGGCTCCGGAGGTGATGCTGTTTGACGAAGCGACCTCGGCGCTCGATCCCGAACTGGTAAAAGGGGTGCTGACGCTGATGGCGGACCTTTGTCGCCGGGGTATGACGATGGTGGTGGTGACCCATGAAATGGGCTTTGCCCGTCGGGTCGCCGACCAGGTGGTATTTATGGATGAGGGTGAAATTGTCGAGGTCGGGCCGCCGGATGCCATTTTCGACCGCCCGCAATCGCCGCGTCTGCAACGTTTTCTTTCGGAGGTACTCTGATGGCCCATAGCGTCCTCACTTCAGGACCGATTCGCACCGCGCTGGTCGGTTTTGGTATCGCTGGTCAGGTCTTTCACGCACCGCTGATCGCCCATGACGCGCACTATCAGCTGGCGGTCATAGTGACCGGCAATGCAGCACGTGTGCAGGCCGCACAACAGCGCTATCCGCAGACTCGCATCCTGCCCGACTGGGAGAGTCTGCTGCAGCAGATCGACAGCGGTGACCTGCAAATCGATTTGATCGTACTGGGTACGCCTCCCGATCAGCATGCGCGCCAGGCCCATGACGCCAGCGCCCGTGGGATTCACCTGGTCGTAGATAAGCCCTTCGCCGCGAATGCCGTTCAGGCGGCGCAGATGATGGCCGAAGCGCAGCAGGCCAACACGCTGCTGACGGTGTTTCATAATCGCCGCTGGGATGGCGACTTCCTGACGCTGAAACGTCTGCTGGCTGATGAGGCGCTGGGCAAAGTGCGTACCTTCGAGTCGCGCTTTGAGTGGTGGCGACCAGAGGGATTTGGCAACTGGCGCGATCGCGTCACCCTGGCACAAGGAGGCGGTCTGCTGCTTGATCTCGGCAGCCATTTAATCGATCAGGCGATCCAGCTTTTTGGCCCGGTGCGCGAGGCGTCGGCAGAGCTGGCGCGTTATTCAGCCGCCTCGCTCTCCGACAGCGACGAAGCGAGTTTTGTCTCGCTGCTGCATGAAAATGGCGTGCGCTCCCGTCTGTGGATGAACGGGCTGGCGGCCCGCCCGGCACCGCGTTTCCATCTGCTCGGCAGTCGCGCCGCCTTTACCAGCTGGGGGCTGGATAATCAGGAGCCTGCGCTGGCGGCGGGCATGCTACCCGGCGATACGGATTACGGCGTGACGCCAGCCGCACAGTGGGGAATGCTCGGCCAGGGCGACGAGGTTCAGGCCGTGCCCGCTGAACGCGGCAACTATCCTGCGTTTTATGCCCTGCTGGCTCAGGCGCTGCTGACCGGCAGCGCACCGCCGGTAGATGCCCATGAGGCGCTGACCGTGCTGCGCCTGATTGACGATCTCCATGCGCGCTTTACGGTGCGCAACGCCTGAACGGCGTTCCCTTTCCCCTGAGTGCAAGGAAGAGAATGATGTCTGTAAAACCTGAAAGCAAAACGGTTGTGGTATTGGGCGGCGGCGTGCTGGGTGTTTCCACAGCGTTGCAGCTGGTCAAACAGGGCGCGACGGTGACGCTGGTTACCGAAGCTGAACTCTGTTCCGGTGCGTCCGGGCGATCCCTGTCATGGCTCAACTCCGCGGGCGAACGTTCGCTGGAGTATCATGCGCTGCGTATGGCGGGGATCGATCGCTATCGCACCCTGTTCGCCCAGGATCCAGGCCGCGACTGGCTACGCTTTGATGGCGGTCTGTTCTGGTCCGCCAGTGACAGCGCCGGTACGCGCGCACGTCATGCTTACGAACAAGCGCACGGTTACGACTCGCGGCTGGTTAATCCCCTCAGGGTGGCAACCGTTGATGCGCACGTGAACGCGGATGCCGTGGCAGATGATGCCATCTTCAACCCCGGCGAGGGCTGGGTCAGCCTGCCGCATCTGATTGACTTTCTGGCGCAGCAGTTGCGGGCGCAAGGGGGGAAAATCGTCGAGCATGCGGGGAAAGCCAGTGTTATAACCGAAGGTCAGCGCGCCTGCGGCATTCGCAGCGCAAAAGCAGGCGAGTTCCGCGCCGATGCCGTGCTGGTTGCCTGTGGCCCCTGGACGCCAGAGGTGGTTGCGCCGCTGGGGGTAAACATCCCTAACGGCTCACCAGTTTCCATGCTGGTCACCACACAACCGGGTGCCCACGGCCTGAAAGTGGTAATGAATACCCCGCGTGCTGCCATTCGTCCCAATCCCGGTAACACCCTGGCGGTGGATCACGACTGGTACGAAGAGGAGATCGTGAAACAGGCGGACGGCAGCTACACCATTGCAGAAAGCGTGGTACAGACGCTGATGCAGGAAGCAGGCAAGCTGCTCGCCAGCGAGGAGCCTGTACGGGCACAGGGCTGGAAGCTGGGACCGAAGCCGATTCCGGGTGACGGCAATCCGGTGCTGGGCGAACTGGAAAAAGTACCGGGCTGCTTTGTGGCTTTTACCCACTCTGGTGCCACCCTGGCGTTGATTGTAGGCGAGTTGCTGGCCGGCGAGATCCTGAGCGGCGAGAAACATCCGATGCTGGCAACCTTCCGCGCCGAGCGCTTTGGTTAACACGCGCTTATTTGTAAATTATGCAGCCGACTGCCGGGTCGGCTGCTTCGGCCAGATGATGGCTTTTATTTGAAAAACGTTGAATCTTTTTTTAACCGTTCAAAGCCATTTTTGGTCTGGCGATAAGTAGCACCTTTAACATCGATATAAACTTTTCCTTCCCGGTTTTGACTAATGTCCATTAACCAGTTCTCTTTATCAGTACAATTTTCCTTCACCTTCATATCATCGAAACAAAGCAGCCAGGAAAGATCATGGTTAGGTAAAAGAGTATTTTCTTTGCGCTTTAATTCCTGATATCCTGCACCCATATCCCACAAGGTAATGCTATACTTACCATCATGAGAGGGCCGGAGTATATTATAATTGGTTTTTAATTTCTCTCTATTGCCGAGCCACCGCTTTATTTTTCCTTTATCAGTTACGCGGAAATATTTTACAAGCACATGGCTTTTATATTTGCCAGGGTGAACGTCAATGATTAAAGTGGGCTGTAATAGTAGCCAGTTCTTTAAGCTTTTTTTCATCCAGATCGCCACATCTCATATCACTGGCGCTGTCATCGTTAAAGAGGTGTGTAGTCTTCCATATTATGTACGGCAGGCTCAGGGCTTCAGACACAACTGATGAATTTTCCATAGTGTTCCCTTTAATAAAACATCCTTTAATTAAAAATTCCGGCACCCGATGACAATGCTAATAAAATCGCCATAAGAAACCTTCTCTTATTTACACGCCTTATTTTTTACCAAAAAAACTGAGAAAGGCAAGCAGAATCCCATGGTTTGTTATTACTGCCGAAATGAGAAAACTAAGCCGCCAAATATTTAATTAATGAATTAATAATAACTTTATTACCGATTAAACCTTAATGAATATCTCCGTCTTGTTTACGTGGTGCCAGAGTATTATTAGCTGTCCCAACCGTACGCGGTCTGGTCGCCAGACAGGTGTCAGAAATAACCACTCCCCTATCCAGGCCCATCAGGCGAGACATTATCAGGCAGCGGCGTTGACCGACTTAAACACCACCGCTGCCGGATTTACTCAATAACCACGCCGACGTATCACAGCGCGTGGTACTTTCCTGGCACCGGGAGCATCAGCCATCAGTGCTGGAAAAAGATATCGCCCGATTTTGCCTGCAGGATTTTACCTGTGTCGTTAGTAATCAACAGATAGTTGCCGCTAACATAGGTCCAGTGGCTGTTTTCCTCCGGGGCTGGCAGGTTACGTTTTTTCCACTCGGTGATTTCATAGGGTTTGGTGAGATATTCCGGCGGTACCACATCGCCAATCTGATGTTCTTTGTAATCAATGATGACAGTGGTGAGATCGTGATCCGCAGGCGTTGCAGGCGCGGCCTGCGGCGCTGTGGCAGTCGCTGGCGGGGACTCCGGCGCGGCATCGGCGGGCGGTAAGGTTTCGGGTTGAGAGGCAGGCTGTTCAATCTGCGGCGGCTGCGGCACTCCGTCCGGTTCGCCTTCTGCCTGCGCCTGAGGAACAAGATAAAACGCGCCCATCAGCCAGCCTGCGGATAAGAGTAACTTCTTGCTTTTGCGCATAGTATTTCCTGTTTGTATGTTTTTTTCACAAGCGTCCAGTTTACAGACAATCTTAGCAGGTCGGTTGTTCCACATGTGCGCCGCGATTTTTGACTGTCGGGGTATGTTCCAGATTCAGGCATTTCAGGCCAGAATTCCGGCGTCTGGTCGACGTTCCTGCCGCTCGAAACCAGCTGCCACGGCATTTTGTCGTGGATGGCTGCCAGATCGGGCTCGCATCAGCGCAGAGAATCGCTGACACTATCATCATTGTGCTGCAACCCGATTTGAAACTATCGCTGCAGTTATTACCGGTTATACCGGATAACCTGCCTGTGCCTGAGGAGGCAAAACATGCAACAAGGCCCACTGACTGAAAAAGAGCTGGAATGGCTGGAAGAGACGCTGATTAAGTATGGCAATGATAACTCGGTAGTCGATGTGGCCGAACTGGATGGCATGCTGACCGCCCTGCTTTCCGGCCCCACCCAGGTGGAACCCAGTGAATGGCTGGTTGCGCTCTGGGGCGGGCAGCAACATATTCCCAAATGGGCGTCTGAACGCGAAAGGGATCGCTTTATTAACCTCACTTTCCAGCATATGAACGATATTGCCGACAGGCTGAGCGATTATCCGGATCAGTTTGAACCGGTATTCGGTATACGTGAGCTGGAAGGCCAGGAATTTACCGTGGTAGAAGAGTGGTGCTTCGGCTATATGCGCGGCGTGGCACTGAGCGACTGGTCAGCACTACCTGCCGATGTGCAACCGGCACTGGAGGCCATTGCGCTGCACGGTAAAGAAGAGAATTTTGCGGCGCTGGATCAATTGTCGCCGGAAGCGTTTGAAGAGAGCATTGAAGCAATACGCCCCGCCGCGCTTCAACTGTATGACTACTGGTCAGCGCAGCCGCAAGTGGTGCCGCAGCCTCAGCAGCCGGTTATTGCTGAGCCGAAGACCGGCAGAAATGATCCCTGCCCCTGCGGTAGTGGAAAGAAGTTTAAGCAGTGCTGTTTGCACTGATCGTTATCCCGTAATCAATCAGGGTCATATCATATAATTTCTCATTTGCCGGGCAGTGATGACCGGCAAATGACCAGATAAGGCTCTGCGTTATCGCTTGTTTTCAGATGTCATCAGTCCATGCCTGCCGCATATTAACATTTCAGCTTCAAAAACCGCTTCCTGCATCCCCACATTATCAACCTGCTTGCTATTAATAATGACGATTAGATATTTAAAATAAAGTAATTTACATTGAATTATTTAAATTAAAATAATATACAAGCGCACTTTTTTATAATTTTCTGTTGAAACTAAACCACCTCGCAGTATAATAAATTTCACCACCTAACTTAAAAGAGCACCGGAAGCCGACAGCAATATCTTTTTTAATATTCATATAATTTTATAAGCTAACTCATTGTTTCTTGAAATATTATTAACCGCGCTATAAACAGAGATTTTTCGTACAGGCATCTGTTTATATAAGGTTCATATTTAACAAGGATGAAGCATGTTAGAACCACAGGACGGTCTTTTAACATTCAGAGCAGAAGGAAATAATATTCCTGGCAGCCCCTGGTATTCCCGAAAAATTCACTGGCCCGGCAATATGGCGAAATGTAACAGTCATGGTTCTGGTGTGACCATTGGGCGAGGCTATGATTTAGGGAAACGCACCCGAAACGAGGTCATGCGTACCCTTATCATGGCAGGTATTACACAGTTGCAGGCAGAAAAAATAGCTGAAGGGGTAAAGTTAACCCATTGTCAGGCAGGAGAATTTGTTCGAAAAAACAAAGATAAAATTGGTGAGATAACCGAAATGCAGCAGTTAAAATTATTTCAAATCATTTATCCTGATTACGTTGATCGCACAGCCAGATTTTACAATACTTATAAAAAAGCAGGTGCTATCCCTTGGGGAAAAATGAATACATTCTTAAAAGAAGTTTTAATTGACATGAACTTTCAGGGGATATTTCGTAAAAAATCAGTTCCTGTAGCTGAAAAAAATGACCCCTTGCAATTAATTATGCATATAAAGAACGAACCTTATCTACTCCAGCATGAAGAAAACAGGAAAAGAATCCCTCACTTAATGAAAGGAATGGAAAATGCTTAAAAGATTAGTGTTAATATGTTTAATTATGACATATAACCGTTTCGCCTGGTCACAACAGGATATTGATTTCTCCTTCAATGGCGAACGTTACTCAATCAACATCATTTCCAACTGTGAAATATATTTTGATTGCGAAAATGTCACCGGTCACTTCCTCGATAAAAAAAGCAATAATAAATTCCAGTCAGACCATGGTGAGACAATCAATATCGGGTATGGCAGGAACCTGAGGGGTTTTATTTTTACGCGAGGTGAATTGACGTATACCTTAAGACAGCCTAATGATGGTAATGGTGAAAATTTAGACCGTTGGTCTCTTATTATCACAGAGAAAAACAAACAAGGTGGAGAAAAGGTTATTTTTCAGGAAAGGGGCGATATAGATTTTTTGTAACGTAAAGTTATTTGCAGCGGTTCTGTGATGTAGGTAAACCTCAGCCGCTTATTCGTCAAAACAGAAGACCGGTAATCAACTGAGGCTGAGGTTCTCCTCCATTCATTCCGGAACAAAATCGGAACGATGATTTACGTGCATCGGCTATTTTTCAGGATAAGCGTGACCTGTGAAATAGCGGCCAAGAAGGAATGCTCTATTTATCGAGGGATAAGAAATGATGAGGAATTTTCTGGTACTGCTTCCGTTACTGACATTTAACTGTTTCGCCTGGGCTCAACAGAATATTAATTTTTCTTTCAACAGTGGTCGTTACTTAATCAACATTATTTCCAAATGTGAAATAGACTTTGATTGCGAAAATGTCACAGGTCACTTCCTCGATAAAAAACGCAATAATAAATTCCAGTCAGACCATGGTGAGACAATCAATATCGGGTATGGCAGGAATCTGCGGGGCTTTATTTTTACGCGAGGTGAATTCACTTATACCTTAAGACAGCCTAATGATGGTAATGGTGAAAATTTAGACCACTGGTCTCTTATTATCACAGAGAAAAACAAACAAGGTGGAGAAAAGGTTATTTTTCAGGAAAGGGGCAATATAGATTTTTTGTAGCGTAAAGTTATTTGCAGCGGTTCTGTGATGTATGTAAACCTCAGCCGTTTATTCGCCAAAACAGAAGACCGGTAATCAACTGAGGCTGAGGTTCTCCTCCATTCATTCCGGAACAAAATCGGAACGACGATTTACGTGCATCTGCTTTTTTTCAGGATAAGCGTGGCCTGTGAAATAGCGGCTGGAAAAGAAATTTCTGTTTATCTTTGGGATAAGAAATGACTAAAAACGTGCTGTTACTGCTTTCGTTACTGACATTTAACTGTTTCGCCCAGGCTCAACAGGATATTGATTTCTCCTTCAATGGCGAACGTTACTCAATCAACATCGTTTCCAACTGTGAAATATATTTTGATTGCGAAAATGTCACCGGTCATTTCCTCGATAAAAAACGCAACAATAAATTCCAGTCAGACCATGGTGAGACAATCAATATCGGGTATGGCAGAAATCTGCGGGGCTTTATTTTTACGCAAGGCCAATTGATGTATAGATTAGACCAGCCTGCTGAAGAAGAAGGAGTAGAGTTACACCGCTGGATCCTTACTGTCATTGAGAAAAACAAACAAGGTGGAGAAAAGGTTATTTTTCAGGAAAGGGGCGATATAGATTTTTTGTAGCGTAAAGTTATTTGCAGCGGTTCTGTGATGTATGTAAAACTCAGCCGCTTATTCGTCAAAACAGAAGACCGGTAATCAACTGAGGCTGAGGTTCTCCTCCATTCATTCCGGAACAAAATCGGAATGATGATTTACGTACATCTGCTATTTTTCAGGTTAAGCGTGGCCTGTGAAATAGCGACTGGAAAAGAAATCTCTGTTTATCTGAGGGATAAGAAATGACTAGAAAATTGCTGTTACTGCTTTCGTTACTGACATTTGACAGTTTCGCCTGGTCACAACAGGATGTTAATTTTTCTTTTGATGGCGATCGATACGCAATCAAGATTATCGGGAACTGTATTATTGTATCTGACTGTGAAAATCTCACCGGCCACTTCTTCGATAAAAAGCATAAGCGTAATTTTCAGTCAAGTCATGGCGAAACAATTAATACCGGTTATGGCAGGAATCTGCGTGGCTTTATTTTCACACACGGGAAATTGACTTATACATTAGACCAGCCTGCTGAAGAAGAAGGGGTAGATTTAGAACGCTGGATTCTGACGATCACGGAGATAAATAAAAAATCTGATAAAAAAATTATATTTCAGGAGACAGGCGACATAAAATTCATACAGGATTAAGGCATGCAGCAACGCCGGAAGGCCCCTGCATCGTGCCGCTTATCCGTTAAAACAACATGCCCGGTAATCATCACGGCTAACGCTGAAACTTCTCCTCCGGCTTTTTACCGGAGGAGAATAATGCTTACTTACGTGCGTCTAACAGCTGCTGCGCATTGTCGGCAGTCACTGTGGTCCACGGAATAAAGTAATGTTTCTCCGTGCCACCGTTCCACTTCAGATCTTTCTCGTACTGTTTCCAGATATCAGACTGTGGCTGATAGCTTTCGCCCTTCACGGCACGCAGCGCGACGTCGATAGAGCCCTGCATCTGGCCTTTCGCATCCTGCAGAATAGACACCATTTCGCCCGCCTGCACCGCGTGGATAGCATCAGACACACCATCTACCCCGGCAATGGCGAAATCTTTCACGTTCAGGCCCGCGCCTTTGATTGCTTCAATGGCACCCAGCGCCATTTCGTCGTTCTGGCCGATAACGCCATTGATCTTGCCGCGATGTTTCTGCAGCCAGTTTTCCATCAGCGGCTGCGCTTCCGCGCGTGACCAGTTCGCCGTTTTACGCTCCAGCACCGTTACCTGACCTGGACCACATTCCGCGATCGCTTTATCGTTGCCTTTGCCGCGCTGGATTTCGCCGCTACCGCCTTTCGGCCCTTCGATGATCACCACATTCACTTTGTTGTTTTTACAGTCGAGTTTATCCAGTACCGCTTTGGCTTCCAGATAGCCGCCGAGCTCATCGTTGGATACCACTTCAGAAGTCATCTCTTCCGTGTTTAAACGGGCGTTAGTCACCACTACCGGGATTTTGGCTTCGTTCGCGTTGGTCACGATATCGATATTGGCTTCGAAATCCATCGGGTTAACGATAATGGCATCGGCACGGGTCTGAATAGCGGTTGCCGCCTGATCGTTCTGTACAGAAGCGTCGTAGCGTCCGTCATAGAAAGTCAGTACCGCTTCGCCGCTTTTCACCGCCGGGTGCTCTTTGCCATAACGCTCCATCAGCTGCACAAATTCTGCTTTGTTGCCGTACATCAGTACCGCGATCTTCACCGGCGCGGCCTGAGCCACTGCCATGCCCCCCATCATCATTGCCGAGGCGAGCAACGCAATTTTGGTCATTTTCATTGTTTTCTCCTGGTAGGGTGTTTTTTCAGATTTATTAATCGCGCTGTTGTTTGCGCGAAGGGTCAAGCAATACAGCCACTACAATCAATGCGCCTTTGATGATCTGCTGGTAATAGGACTCCACGCCAAGCAGGTCGAGGCCATTGTTCATTACGCCGATAATCAGTACGCCGAAGAAGGTGCCCGCCATGGTGCCGACGCCGCCAGCCATACTGGTGCCGCCGATCACCACCGCCGCGATGGCGTCCAGTTCATACCCGGCACCCGCGTTGGTCTGCGCCGAACCGGTACGTGCCGTGAGGATCAGACCGGCGATACCTGCCAGCGCAGCACACAGGGTGTACACCAGTACTTTGATGCGCACCACGTTGATGCCGGAGGTACGGGCGCTTTTCGGGTTACCGCCCACCGCATAGACGTAACGGCCAAAGATCGATTTATTCAGCAGCAACCAGGCAAGGGCGAACAGCACGATAAAGATAATTACCGGTACCGGAATTCCCATCACGTAGCCGTTGCCCAGCCAGCGGAAATCACTGTTGAGCTGGGAAACCGGGTTACCGCCAGTGGTCAGCATGGTCAGACCACGCGCCGCCGACAGCATGCCCATGGTGACGATAAAGGGCTGCAGGCGGTAACGGGCCAGCACGGTGCCGTTGATCAGTCCGCAAACAATGCCGATGCCCAGCGCGATAATCATCGGCATCATCACGGCCGAAGCGGTATCGCCAATTGCCAGGCCGCTGTTATTGGTGGCAAAACGCGCCGCGACGATGCCGCTCAGCGCCAGCACCGATCCCACCGACAGATCCACCCCGGCGGTGATGATGACAAAGGTCATGCCGATGGCAAGGATGCCGTTAATAGAGACCTGGCGCAGCACGATCAACATGTTTTCATTGCTGAGAAAATAGTTGCTGCTCCAGGCGCCCTGGGAGACCTGATACTCACCAATCAGCGCCACAATCAGGCACAGGACGAAGAAGGCGATAATGATGCCGTACTTATGCATACGACGTTTATTGCGGGTTAAAAACGAAACCCCAGGTGTTAAAAAGTGCGTACCGTTCATTTTTTTATCTCTCTGTTAAACCGCCAGCTTCATCAGTTCGGCCTGGGTGGCCTCTGCTGCTGCTAACTCCCCGGCCAGTTGACCGTCCCGGAACACCAGAATGCGATCGCTCATTCCGATAATTTCCGACAGTTCGGACGAGACCATGATGATCCCTTTATTTTTCAGGGCGAACTCCGACATAAAGCGATAGATCTCTTTTTTGGCGCCCACGTCGATGCCGCGCGTCGGCTCATCCAGCAGCAGCACCTCTGGATCGAGCAGTGCCCAGCGTCCCAGCACCACTTTCTGCTGATTACCGCCGCTGAGGTTGCCTACGATCTGATCGCCATCCGGCGTTTTGACGTTAAAGCGTTTAATCATCTCGCTGGCGCGCCCCTGCTCCAGCTTCTCATTGATAAAGCCTGCCCGGCTGATACCGCCAAAAGAGGAGATGTTGATGTTCTCGCTCACCGAACGGCACAACACCAGGCCCGTCTCTTTGCGATCTTCCGTGACATAGGCGATACCGCTGTTGATCGCCTCTTTGGGCGAATGGCGCCCCAGCGTCTTATCACCGAGGCGGATGGTGCCGCTGTCCGCGTGCTGAATGCCGAACACCAGATCGAGAAACTCACTGCGGCCCGATCCCACCAGGCCATAGATCCCCAGGATCTCCCCACGCTTAAGCTGCAGGCTGATATCCTTGATCTTGTTGCGCCAGCGCAGGTTCTTCACTTCCATCATCACTTCTTCGCCAGGCTCATTGAACTTGGCAAACTCGCTGTCATACTCGCCGCCGATGATGAACTCAATCAGCTGTTCGCGTGTGATATCGGCGATATTGCCCTCATGAACATAAGCGCCGTCACGGAAGATGGTGTAGCTGTCGGCAATCTGGAAAATCTCTGACAGGCGGTGCGAGACATAGATAATCCCTTTGCCCTTCTGCGCCAGACGCGTGATGGTCTGAAAGATCTTCTGCGCGTCCTCTTCACCAATCGCTGAGGTAGGCTCATCCATAATGATGATGTCGGCGTTGGCGTGTGAGAGCGCTTTGGCGATCTCCACCAGCTGCTGTTCAGCCACGCTCAGATTGCGCATCTTCTCCGTGGCTTTGATGTTGAAATCGAGCTCTTTCAGCAGTTCAGTGGTGCGCTGATTCAGCGTGGCGAAGTCGACAAAGCCAAAGCGTTTCGGCTCGCGTCCCAGCCAGATGTTCTCAGCCACCGTGAGATCCGGGATGGCGCTCAGCTCCTGCTGCACAATCGCCACGCCCGCCTGTAACGCCTCACGCGGATGGTGAAATTCGCAGCGCTGGCCTTTGATAAAAATGTCGCCGCCATCCGGCTGGATAAAGCCCATCAGGATGCTGAGAAAAGTCGACTTCCCTGCGCCGTTGCCGCCGCACAGCGCGTGGATCGATCCCGGACGCAGGCAAAACTCGGCGTTCTTCAGCGCCACGACCGGGCCGAAGGCTTTTCTTACCCCGGTCACTTCCAGTAAATAAGCGGGGTTGGGTGTAGCGGAATCGCGCGTCACAGTTGCACCTCCGGATAAGCCTGTTGCAGACGTTGCAGATAGCGCTGATAAAGTTCTTCATATTGCGCCTGACGTGCAGCATCAGGCTGCGTACGGGTTGACTCTTCCAGCGAAACAAAACGCTGGCACAGGCTAGCCAGCAGCGCACTGGCCTCCTGCTGCGGATCATCCGCCAGTGCCGACGCCCACATCGCCTGAATCGCGCCGCCCAGCGCCGCCGCTTCCTGCACATGCAGACATACCACCGGGCAGCCCATCACATCCGCCACAATCTGACGCCAGTGCGCGCTGCGCGCGCCGCCGCCGGTGAGGCGGATTTCACGCGCTTCGATGCCCTGCTGGCGGAACAGATCCAGGCCGTAGCGCAGGCCGTAGGTGGCGCTCTCCACCACCGCCATGCACAGATTGGCGCGGGTAAAATTATCGCTGTCGAGGTTGTGCAGGCTGGCGCGGGCGTGTGGCAATTGCGGTACGCGTTCGCCATTAAAAAAGGGCAACATTTCTACGCCGCCTGCGCCGGGTGCCGCCTGCGCCAGCAATTCATTAAAGCCGGCAATGTCTTCCTGCAGCAGCGTCTGTACCGAGGTGGTTGCCGAGGTCATGTTCATGGTGCAGATCAGCGGCAGCCAGCCGTTACTGCTGGCGCAAAAGCCCGCGATCATCTCGGAGTCCGCGACGACCGGCGCATCGGACCAGGCAAACAGGGTACCGGAGGTGCCCAGACTCATGGTCACGGTGCCGCTGGCGATATTGCCGGAGCCGATAGCTGCCATCATGTTATCGCCGCCGCCGGTAGAGACGCGGGTCGCGGGCGCTAAGCCCAGCGTTTCCGCCGCTTCCGGGCGCAGGGTGCCGATGCAGCTGCCGGCGCTTTTCAGCGGCGGCAACGCATTCCACAGTCGACCGCTGTCATCAATCAGCTCTACGGTGCGGCGATCCCATTCCCGGCTGCGCACATTGAGCAGGCCGGTGCCGGAGGCGTCGCCATATTCCGCCACCCGTTCGCCGGTGAGCCAGTAATTCAGGTAGTCATGGGGCAGCAGCACAGTGTGCAGCCGCGCCCAGAGTTCCGGATGATGCGTTTTGAACCAGAGGATTTTCGAGGCGGTGTAGCCTGTCGCCACCATCAGGCCGAGCTGATCCAGCGAGCCTTTCACCCCGCCCAGCTGTTGCAGCAATTGATCATTTTCTGCAGCGGTTTCCGTGTCGCACCACAGCTTGACGCTGTGCAGCACGTTGCCCTGTTTATCCAGCGGCACAAAGCCATGCTGCTGGCCAGAGACGCCGAGGGCTTTAATCTGTTGCGCATCCACGCCCGCATCCGCCACCGCCTGGCGGAAAGCGGCGATCAACGCCGCAATCCACCAGTCAGCCTGCTGTTCGCGCCGTCCGCGGGAGTCGCTGATAAGACGGTGCGCCGCGCTGCCTTCACCAAGAATCACGCCCTGATCGCTGTCGACAATCACCACTTTGGTGCCTTGTGTACCGCAGTCAATACCAGCATAGAGCGTCATAGGGTTACTCCATTTCCAGCATGATTTTGATGTCGGAGGCGTTGCCCGCCGCCGCGCGCTCAAACGCCGCCACGCTGTCAGCAAACTTGTAGGTCTGGCTGATCAGCGGCTGGACACGCAGCTTGCCGCTACTCAGCAGGCGCAGGGTACGCGGATACATGTTGGCGTAGCGGAAAATGGTTTTGAAAGTGATCTCTTTCGCCTGGGCGGCCACGATATCCATCGGGGCAGCGTCAATCGGCATTCCCACCAGCACGGCGGTGGCACCAGGTGCTGCGTGCTCGGCCAGCGTGGCGATAGCCGGTTTTGCACCGCTGCACTCAAACACGATATCCGCGCCGTTACCGCTGGTGAGTTGGGCGATTTTGCCTGCCAGGTCGCCGGTTTTGATATTAACCGCATGCAGACCTTCATAGTTGGCGGCCACCGCCAGCTTCTCGTCGAACAGATCGCAGATAATGACATCGGAGCAACCACCCGCCAGCGCTGCCAGTGCGGTAACCACGCCGATCGGACCGGCGCCAATCACCAGCGCAATATCACCTGGTTTGATGCCCGCTTTGGTCGCGGCATGCATGCCGATAGCCAGCGGCTCCACCATCGCCCCTTCGGCGAAGCTGACGTTGTCCGGCAACTTAAAGGTAAAGGCACCCGGATGCACCACGGTTTCACGCAGGCAGCCATGAACCGGCGGGGTTGCCCAGAAACGCACGGCCGGATCGAGGTTATAAATGCCCGCGCGTGACTGCGCAGACTGTGGATCGGGGATGCCCGGCTCCATACAGACGCGATCGCCCACTTTTACATGGGTGACATTTTTCCCTACCGCCAGCACCACGCCGGAGGCTTCATGACCGAGTACCATCGGCGCTTCAACCACGAACGGCCCGATACGGCCATGCTGATAGTAGTGCACGTCGCTGCCGCAAATACCGACAGAGTGAATTTTGATCTGCACATCATTTTCGCCGAGCGCTTCATCAAACTCGCGATCTTCAATGGCGATTTTACCGGCTTCGGCCAACACTAACGCTTTCATGCGCACCTCCGAGGAAATCATTTTAATGGTATCGATATCATTCAGTGGCGGCGATACTGGAGCATTGAAGGGGAAAAATCTGTGATGCTGGTTAAAATTTCTCGATCAATGTAAACGAATCTAAGTGCCTGTATTAACAATTAGCGACGGAGATCACAGATTCCTCGCGAGAAGGATGGGTTTAATGATACCGATACCATTAACAGCACAGAGGCCACGATGAATACACCGAAGGAAGCTGTACAGCGCACCCTGGATTTTCTGCAGCAGGCGCAGATCGTTCTGACAAAAGAAGAGCAGCAGCGTATTGAAATCGCCACCTTTGGCCTGCCGGACTATCCGGTATCGGGCCTGCAGCTTCTGACCTACGTTAACTCCCCACGCTACTGCGCCAAAGAACTGGTGCTGTTCCCGCGTCAGACCTGCCCGGAACATCTGCATCCGCCTTTTAGCGGCACACCGGGCAAACAGGAGACGTTCCGCTGCCGCTGGGGCGAAGTTTACCTGTTTGTGGATGATGACACTCTGACACCCAATGATGCTACTGGTGAGCCGGTGTGTAAGGTGCCGGAAGGCAGCGAAGCCTGGTATACCTGTAACCGTTACATTCTGCTGCGTCCGGGCGAGCAGTACACCATTGCCCCCGATACCCGTCACTGGTTCCAGGCGGGCGATCAGGGGGCGGTGGTTTCAGAATTCTCATCCGAAAGCCGCGATGAGCTGGATATTTTTACCGATCCGCGCGTAAATCGTCTGGCCTGAGTAAACAGCGTTCGCATCCGGACAGCAGATCTGTCATGATTCAGGAATGATACAAAATGATACGTTTTAACCAAGGAGCTGCACTTGTCAGTGGGACGGGGACGGAAGGCAACGCTGGCCAGCGTTGCTGCGCAAGCGAACGTCAGTAAAATCACCGCCTCGCGGGCGTTTTCGCAGCCGGAAAAAGTCCATCCGGAAACCCTGCAACGCATCCGCGAGACGGCAGCGCAGTTAGGCTATGTGGTCAACACCGCCGCCCGTAATTTACGGGCGAAAACCAGCAAGACTATCGGTATCGTCAATCCCGATATGGCGAACCCGTTTTTTGGCGGCCTGACGCGTCTGATGACGCTGGAAGCGCAAAAGCTGGGCTACGATACGCTGGTGTTCGACTCCTATGAATCGCAGGAGACGGAAGACCGCATTATCGACAAACTGATTGGCTATAATGTCGATGCCATTATTCTGTCGGTGATCTCCAACGACCATCACTATTATCCGGATTATCTCAGTCGGCTGGAGACACTCGGCATCCCGGTGGTACTGGTGGACCGTGAACTGGATGCGCAGAACTGCAGCGGTGTCTATATCGATAACCTCGACTGTGGCTTACAGGCCGGACGCTGGCTGCTGGAGCAAAACGCGCAGCGCGTGGTGGTGGTGTCCGGGCCGGAGAACTCCAACGTTGCTCGTGAAAGGGTGACCGGTTTGCAGGCGGCGCTGCAGGGCAGGATCGACTCCTTTGAAGTGCTGCATGCCGACTTCTTTATGGATATTGCCTGGCAGGAAACCAGCCGCTGGCTCACCAGCCATCGCGCGCCCGATTTCTTTGTCGGCTGTAATAACCAGATTTCCCTGGGAATTGTCAAAGCCTGTATTGAACACAAGCTGCAGCTGATGAAACAGGTTTCCCTGTTCAGCATCGATGAAGTGTCGCACGCCGGGATCTACGGCTTTCACTTTCCCTGTGTCTCCCATGATTTGCAGGAGATCGCCTGGCAGGCGCTTAATCTGGCGATCCGTCGCGTCAGCGATCCCGACAGCAAGCCCGGAAAAGTCATCGTACGCGGCAAAATGATCCCCTGAGATCGCATCGCGCAGGAATCGCCTCGTCAGCAGGCGGATATGGAAGCCAGCTTCCATATCCGGGTTAAACCTCAGTCAGCTGATTGATTTTTCAGCCTGAAGCAGGTACGTTGCCGCCTGCGCTCCAGTACAGACGGTCTTCTATTATGCCTCTTATTCAATCTGTTGAACGTGCCTTACAGATCCTCGACCTGTTTAACGATCAGGCGAAGGAGCTGAAGATCACTGACATCAGTAAACAGATGGGCCTGAGCAAAAGCACCCTTCACTCCCTGCTCAAAACCCTGCAGCTGCATGGCTACATCGATCAAAACCCGGAGAACGGCAAATATCGCCTCGGCCTGAAGCTGGTGGAGCGCGGCCATTTTGTGGTGGGATCGATAGATATCCGCCAGACGGCGAAAGGCTGGCTGACCGAGCTGTCGCAGCGTACCGGGCAGACCACCCATCTGGGTATCCTCGACGGACGCGAAGGCGTCTATATCGAAAAAATTGAAGGCAAACTCGCTGCTATCGCCTATTCGCGCATTGGCCGTCGCCTGCCGGTGCACGCCACGGCGATCGGCAAAGTCTTGATCGCCTGGCTGAGCGCCAGCGAGCTGGATGCCCTGCTGGAGGGCTATCACTACACCGCCTTTACCGCCGCGACCCTGACCTCACGCCCGGCGCTGCAGGCTGCACTGACGCAAACCCGCGCGCAGGGCTACGCCCTCGACAGCGAAGAAAACGAACAGGGGGTACGCTGTGTGGCCGTGCCGGTATGGAACCATGAATCGCGGGTCGTGGCGGCGCTGAGTCTGTCGACCTTAACCTCGCGCGTGGATGACGATGCGCTGACGCAATACCGGTTGCAGCTGCAGGAAGCGGGGCTGCAGCTCTCCCGGGCGCTGGGTTATCCGGGGCGCGGATAACCCAGCGTCACGCCGTTACTCCGTGGCCGGTTGATAGCTGAGATAATCAAAGTCGGCGTGGCAGCCGTCGCCACTGATATCTTCGCAATGCAGGCCAACAAAGGCGCCGGTGAAGTAACCTCTGCCCGCGATATAATCATCGGACAGTTTCCACGCCTCAAAGGTGACCGGCACGCTGTGCCACTGTTTGCCGTCAAACGAATAGCTGTAGCGATAGACCAGCTTATCCACCTCGACCCGCAACCAGATGTTCTGCGCCTCGTCCGGCACCGGAATCGGATTTTCATGCAGCGGCCAGGCGGGAACGTTGTGATCCAGCTGCAGCACTTTCAGGGTTCTGCCCCGCCCCTCTTCATAATCTACAAAGCAGTAACTCCAGTTTTTGCTGTTGTAGTAGCAGGTCAGCCCCGCGCTCTGCTGAAAGTGCTGCGGTGCGAACTGCATACAGGTTTCGGCCTGGAAGGTGAAATGCTGCCAGCGACGCGCTACCGTCGACTGGGTAAAGGTCGAGTTCAGCGAATCATTGCCGTACAGGCGCAAAAAGCCGGGACGGGCAGTAAGCGATCCCAGGGTATCGTCAAAGGGAATACGCAGCGTCTGTAGTTCAGCATCGAGCGTGGCGGCGTTAAAGTCGTCACGCCAGTTCGCCTGCGGCGCGCTGTGCGTCTCGCTCATCTGCGGACCCGGCACGCTCAGCTGCGCGTGTTTGCCACCTTCCACCCAGGGCCAGCCGTCGCGCCAGCTGATGCGGGCAATACCGGTTTCCCGCCCCAGCGGGCAGTAGCCGCGTCCACCTTTGGCCAGCAACGGCACCCCCGGCAAACGCAGCGGACGGCTGGTGAGGTAAGCCATATACCATTCACCAGTATGCGTCTCCAGCAGCGAGCCATGACCGCTTTTCTGCAACGGGTTTTCCGGCAAATGCCAGCTGGTCATCAGGGTGACTTCCGGGTGTAGCTCGTAAGGCCCGTCGATGGTTTTCGACCGCAGCACCACCACCGCATGTTCATAGCCGGTGCCTCCCTCCGCCACCATCAGATAGTACCAGCCATCTTTACGGTAGATGTGCGCCCCTTCGGTGTAGCGCAGCGCCGTGCCGGTAAACAGGGTTTTGCGTTCTTTCGACAGCGTTTGCGTCTCCGGGAAATACTCCTGCAGGACGATAGTGCTGTGCGGATCGCTGTGATGACGTGGTCCCCACGGGCGATAGATGTAATATTTACGCCCGTCGCTGTCGTGAAACAGCGAGGGATCAAAGCCGCCGTTGCCCATCGGGATCGGCTCGCTCCACGGGCCTTCCACCGAAGGTGCGGTAACCAGGTAGTTACGACCATTTTTCCACGGTGAATCGACCACTTTCACGTCGGTATAGACCAGCCAGAACAGCCCGTCGGCATAGCTCAGACAGGGCGCCCAGATGCCGCCGGAATCGGGGTTGCCCTTCATATCCAGCTGCGATACGCGGTCCAGCGGCGTACTGACCAGCGACCAGTTTTTCAAATCCCGCGAGTGATAAATGCGCACACCCGGAAACCACTCAAAGGTGGAGGTCGCAATGTAGTAATCCTCGCCCTGACGGCACATGGATGGATCGGGGTTAAAGCCGGTCAGAATCGGGTTCGTAATAGTGTACATATTGCCTCCTTGTTAGTTAGATGGCGCGGTCACGGCAGCAGGAATCGCTTCATCCTGCGGGGTGCGTTCTTTACGTAACTGCTGGCTGATGGCCTCTACACGGGCATCAGTGAGCTTGTAAAGCGAGAGCATGATGAACATGCCGACATAGAGCACCACCGGCACGACGCAGAACAGAATTTTGATGGTGCTGAGCACCTCAACCGGCTGCACGCTGTTGCTGCCGGAGTAATTCACAAAGGCGAGGATCCAGCCCACGATGGCACCGCCAATCGCCAGGCCCATCTTCAGGCTGAAGAGATAGGTGGAGAACACCAGACCGTCGAGACGGCGGCCGCTACGGCTCTCTTCGTAATCGACCACGTCAGAAGCCATCAGCCACTGCAGCGGCGTAGTGGTGTTAAAGATAAACAGGAACAGGATGTTGAGAGCAAAAATCAGCGCGATATGCTCGGCGGGCGTGACGAAAATCAGCAGGCTGATCAGCGAGTAAATGCCGATAATCCACTTAAACGCCTTCACGCGGTCAAAACGGCCTAACAGACGTGATGAGGCCAGCGAGCCGAACATGGTGGCAATGCTGCCGTAAAACAGAAACTGCGTCGCCAGTTCCGGGTGATCCATCACGTACTTGACGAAATAGAGCGTCGCCCCGCCGCGTACCACTGTGGAACAGGTTGCCATCATTTTGAAAGCGCACATAATGCGCCACTGGGTATTGCCGAGCAGCAGGCGGAAATCTTTCGCCACTGAGGAACCTGGCTGCACCTGAAAGGTATAGCGCTCTTTGGTGTTAAAAAAGCAGATGTAGAGCAGCACCACACCGCTCAGCCCGAGCACGCACATCGCGCCAAAGTAGCCCACCTGCTCATTGCCTTTACCGATAATATGCACCAGCGGCAGCGCAATGCCGCTGATCGCCAGCGATCCGGCGGCGGCGAGGAAAAAGCGCCACGACTGCAGGGCATGACGCTCTTTCGGGTTCTCGGTGAGCACGCCAGGCATCGCGCAGTAAGGCACGTTAACAAAGGTGTAGACCAGCGTCAGCAGAATGTAGGTCACGCAGGCATAGATGATTTTGCCCTGCGCGGAAAAATCGGGTGTGTAAAAGGTCAGTACGCAGACAATGCCAAAGGGAATTGCGCCCCACAGCAGGAACGGGCGGAACTGGCCGTGGCGGGTACGGGTGCGGTCCACCAGCAGCCCCATCAGCGGGTCGGTGACGGCGTCCAGCACGCGGGAGATCAGAAACAAGGTGCCCATAATGCCAGCGGATAAGCCAAAAACATCAGTGTAGAAATAGGCCAGCAGAAACATTGTCGCCTGCCAGACAAAACCACAGGCGGTATCGCCCAGTCCGTAGCCGATTTTATCTTTCATGGTTAATTGCATATTTACCCCCAACCCCAGAGATGGAATGGTGCAAACGTCAGGGACCTGAAAAGTGAAAACGTCTGGCGGTACGTCGTCAGGAAAACACCCATGATGCGTATGCTTAATTCACGATTTGTGTTATTCGAGTGTAAGGAGCTGGTGAATTTTACGACAATGGTCATTTTTTCTTTGTGAATTATGTTTTTTAGTTTCTGTGACTGCCGTCGTTATAATTGAGCGCAAACGCGATAATTTAACCAACTGGTTTCCATGACATTTAAATTAACTCTCTGTTGTAATAAATTTTTATTTCGCGCAGGCGAAAGCCGCCCGTGGAATATTTTCCACAGACGGCATTGATCGCCTGATTTATTTACATACCGAGCGCTTTCTTCCCGGCGTTAATCACTTCTATAATTTTATCCGTATCATAAATACACCCTTTCCAGGTACCGCCACTGACCGCCTGTAGCGCCGCCCACAGACGGGTATCATCTGGCAAACAGTCATGGGCATGCAGTTCAGGATGCGGCTCCCTGGCCGCCAGTAATGCAGCCCCCTCCTCCGGCGTCAGCCGCTGCTGCGCCGTACCGATAAAGTTAACGCTGCCGGTTAACGAGAGGCGGTCGATGATGATCTCAATAACATCATCATCACGCAGTTTGCCGATCGGCCCGCCCGCCAGCGCTTCCGGCGCCACATGGCCGAGACAGGCCCCGGTGGAGACGCCGGAGAAACGCGCATCGGTGATCAGCGATACCGTTTTGCCCCAGGAGACATGCTTCAGCGCCGACGTGAGCTGATAGGTCTCCTCCATGCCGGTGCCGGACGGCCCGCCGCCCATCACCACCATAATGTCGCCCTGCTCAATCTCACCGCTTTTGATCGCCCGGATGGCGCGCGCTTCGGAAACAAACACCCGCGCCCGCCCGGTATGACGGTAGACGCCATCAACATCCACCACTGAGGGATCGATGGCGGTGGCTTTGATCACCGAGCCGTCCGGCGCGATATTGCCGGTCGGGAAGGAGACGGTTGAGGTCAGCCCTCTGGCCGTGGCGCGCGCTGGCGGCAGGATCACATCATCAGGATCCACGCCATCCTGCTCACGCAGGCACTGACGGAATTTCTCGCGTCGCTCTGAGGCACGCCACCAGTCGAGGTTCTCACCCAGCGTCTGGCCGGTGACCGTCATGACATCCTCATGCAGCAGCCCCAGATCGCGCAGGTGCAGCATCACTTCCGGCACGCCGCCCGCAAGGAAGGCGCGCACGGTAGGATGATAGTCCGGCCCGTTGGGCAGGACGCTGACCAGGCGCGGCACCTTGCGGTTGATGCGCGTCCAGTGTGCGACGTCAGGAATAGTGCAGCCCGCCGCATGGGCGATGGCCGGAATATGCAGCAGCAGATTGGTGGAGCCACCGAACGCGGCGTGCAGTACCATCGCGTTCTCGATCGCTTTATCCGTAAGAATATCGCGCGTGGTGATCGCACGGTTATCCAGCTCGATAACGGCACGCGCCGACTGACGCGCGATCTCCAGCCACACCGCCTGCCCTGAAGGAGCCAGCGCTGAATGCGGCAGCGCCAGACCGAGTGCTTCGGCCACCACCTGCGCGGTGCCTGCCGTGCCCAGGAACTGACAGCCGCCGCCCGGCGTGGCGCAGGCGCGACAGCCAAGCTCGGCGGCTTCCTGTAGCGAGAGCTCGTGGTTGGCATAGCGCGCGCCAATGGTCTGCACCTTGCCGGCATCTTCACCAAAGGTCGGCGGCAGCGTCGCGCCGCCCGGCACCAGAATGGTCGGCAACTGATGCATTGATGCCAGCGCAATCAGGGTGGCGGGCAGGCCTTTGTCGCAGGTGGCAACGCCAATCACGGCGCGCCGCGTGGGCAGCGAACGGATCAGACGACGAAACACCATGGCCGCATCGTTCCGGTATGGCAGCGAATCAAACATGCCGTGCGTGCCCTGCGAGCGTCCATCGCACGGGTCACTGACATAAGCCGCAAAGGGGATGCCGCCATGACGCGTAATCTCTTTCGCCGCCGCCTGCATCTGCAGACCGATCTCCCAGTGTCCGGTGTGGTAGCCAAGAGCAATTGGCCGCCCGTCGCCCGCGCGTATGCCGCCCTGGGTGCCGATAATCAGCACCTCTTTACCGGTGAGTTTGCTGGCATCCCAGCCCATCCCGGCGTTTTGCGTCATGCCGAACAGGTTGCCGCTGGGTGACTCCATCAGCATTTGCGGCGTCAGCGGCAGCGCTCCCTGCGGTCCGGCGGCATGGGTGATCACCGCATAAAATGCCTCGTCCTGAGGAGGAAAAATTTTTTCAATCGCCATGTTACCCTTCCGGCTCAGCAGAGCTTCAGTTGTTGCAGCAGCGCTTTCAACTGCGCTTTGCGTGCATCATCAAGCGGCCCGGCGGGCGGCAACACATGTGTTGAGAGCGGCCGTCCGCACAGCACAATCGCCTCTTTAATCACATTAACGAAGGGCGTGTCCAGCTGATAGATCTGCGGGATTTGCAGCAGGGTCTGATGATAATGGGCCGCCTGCGCCAGATCGCCATCACGGTACGCCTGCAGCAGCCGTACCGAAAGCTGTGGCGCGAAATTGCTGCTGGCGGAGATCACCCCGTCGCCGCCTAAAAGCAGCGTATTGAACAGGTGATCGTCAAAACCGCACAGCACGGAAAAGTGTGGATGCGCCGCTTTCACCGTGTGGATCATGCTGCGCAGATGGGCCACGGAGTCGATGGTGTCTTTAATCCCGACGATGTTCGGGCACGCTTCCACCAGGGTTTTTACCAGCGCCGGGCTCAGATCCTGCCCGGTCAGCGCCGGGAAGTTATACAGCAGGACAGGCAGGTCTACGCTGCCCGCTACCTGCTGATAGTAACGAATCAGGTTCTGCTCAGAGACTTTCCAGTAGTAGGGGTTAATCACCACCAGGCCATCCGCGCCCGCCTGCGCGGCGTGCTGACTCAGCGCGATAGTTTCCCGCGCATTGGTGCCGCCAGTGCCGATCAGGACCGGCACGCGACCAGCGACATGATCGATAGCAAAAGCGGCGATCGCTTTGCGCTCCTCAACGCTGAGCTGTGAGAACTCCCCACCGCTGCCGAGAAAAAACAGACCATCAACGCCCGCCGTGATCAGGTCGTCAATCAGCGCGGCGGTGCCGTTTTTATCGAGTCCGCCCTCGGCGGTAAAAATGGTGGAAACAGGCGGAATAATCCCTGAAAACTGCACGGTATGCTGCATGAGATCTCCTTGCGGGTGCATTTTGTTCTACATTATAGAACAGCGTTCGTTAATTTAATTGCCATACTATGCCGCAAGGAAAGATAAGGTAAATCAGGTTTCGGGAAGTGGTGTCGGTTTTTTAAGGTAGATCACAGAATGGCCGGATCAGACGCCTGAGCTGTCGCGGCGAATCTTCCTGAAGATTCATCGCTGCGCTGAGCCGAACAGAGGGTCCCGCCTGAGAGCGGGACCCTGACAGGAAGGTTTAGCTATCGAGATCCAGAGAGACGTCGCGTTTCAGGGTATAACGCATCACCAGATAGTACACCACGCCTATTGCCAGCCAGCTCAGCCCCAGGATTTTCGCCTGACTGTCCATCTCATAAATCACAAAGGCGATAATGCAAAAGCCAGTCAGCGGGAAAATCAGGTGCAGCAGCAGATTGCGTGACTTGTTGCGCAGCATGTAGTGGTTGATGACCGAAAGATGCAGCAGCAAAAAGCCCATCAGCGCCCCGAAGTTCACCAGACGGCTCAGGTTATCAATGTTGCCACTGAACCAGAGACCAGAAGCCACGGAAATCGCCGCCACGATAAGCGTACTGACGTAGGGCGTTCTGAAGCGCGGATGCACCTTAGCGAGCAGCTTCGGCAGCTGTTTATCCCGCGCCATTGCAAACAGAATGCGCGAGACCGCCGCCTGCGCCACCAGCGCGTTGGCGATGCCCCAGGAGAGCGCGGTTGACCAGATGGTGACTTGCTTCAGCCAGGCGCCACCCGCCAGGTTTGCCGTATCGTAGAAGGCGGTATCCAGGCTGGTAAAGTTCATGCCCTGCGCAAGATCAGCCGCAATCCAGGTTTGCAGGATAAACAGCGCGCCCACCAGCATCAGTGCGCCCAGTGACGCTTTACCCACGGTATTGACGCCGCCTTTGGTCTCTTCCGACAGCGTTGAGATGCCGTCAAAGCCGAGGAATGAGAGCACCGCAATCGACACCGCGCCCATCACCAGCGGCAGGCTGAAATGGTCAGCGTTGTAGAGCGGATTCAGCGTCAGGTGCCCTGCCCCTTCACCGGAATAGAGCGCGATCAGGCCCAGCACCACAAACACCGACAGCACGATGATTTCCGCCACCAGAATGTATTTATTGGCTTTGGCGGTAAAGGAGATGCCGAGCAGGTTGATGATGCTGTTCACCGCAATAAAGCCAACAATCCATACCCAGGCAGGCACGCCGGGCAGGATGGGCGACAGCGCGGCGGCGCTGACGATATAGAGCAGCGAAGGCACCAGAATGTAGTCGAGCAGAATCAGCCAGCCAGCGAAAAAGCCCACCGTGGGGTGAATGCCGCGCTGAGCATAGGCATACACCGAGCCGGAGACCGGAAAGGCGCGGGACATCGACCAGTAGCTCATGGCAGTGAAGAACATCGCCACCATGCCGATCAGGTATGCCAGCGCCACCATGCCCTGCGCGCCGTCCCAGACGTAACCAAACACACCAAAGGGCGCAATCGGCACCATAAAAATCATGCCGTAAATCAGCAGGTCCTTGAGCGTTAACGCCCGATCCAGCTCCTGCTTATAGCCAAATTGTTCAACCGACATTTTTAACCCTCAATGCGTAAATTCAGCTGTGCAGCGACCGCTTTCGGCAGCGCGTAACGGCAGGTTTTCAGCGGATCGACCACCTGACAGATTTGCAGGTCGCCCGCGATGCTCAGCAGGGTAATAGCCTGATCGAGCGTCAGGTCGGTGTTAGCGACAATAAAATGCGCCATGTTGCGCGTAGCCAGCGCGGCGGCCTCATCCAGCGTGAGCGCGGAGCCGAGGGTATAAATCGCCTCGCTGTTTTCCAGCATCGGCGTGGGCAGCGGGCGTTGTTTCAGGACGCTCAGCGTGACCGTCACTTCACCGGGAATTTCCAGCCCACAGACCGAGACTTCGCCATCGCCCATCGCCGCATGCAGGTCGCCCAGCGCGAACAGCGCGCCCTCGACATTCACCGGCAGATAGAGGGTGGCCCCTGCGGCAATCACTTTGCAGTCCATATTGCCGCCGTGGCTGTCCGGCGTACCGCAGGAGATCGCCTCACCGGCAGGTGCCACGCCAATTACGCCAATCATCGGATTGAGCGGCACGCGCACGCCGCCCGGCAGCAGCGCTTCGTCGTTTTCAATCGCGACGAGGGTGATCTGCGGTTTTTCCAGCTCATCGCCTACCACGCCAAGCTGCGGCGCAGTAACCATCACCGCCTGGTGGCTGGTCAGGGCAATGCGCTTGATCTCTACACGCAGCACGTCACCCGGCTGCGCGCCTTCCACATACACCGGGCCGGTGGCCGGGTTGATGCGCTGCCAGTCCAGCTCATTGAAGACCGCATCGGCGCTGTGGATCTGGTCGGAAAAACAGTCACAGGTCTGGAAAACCACTTCGCTGCCGCTGACCACTGACGCCACGGGGGCGTTGTCGCGCGACATGGCATAGATCACCTCTGTACGGGGTATCACCGTCATACTTGCTCCGAAATCATGTTGTGTTTGTTGCTCCCGTCCGGCTTTCTGATGAGCCGATTAAACGGGAAAATAAAGAACGGGCGGGGGTATTGATATTGACGCAGTAAAACCTGAAGGGGGCACAGCGCGAACCATTACATAAACGCCGTTAATTTTTTAGCAGGTATTGGTGGCAGACACAATCCTCGGACAGTGAATATGGCTGCGTCAAGATATGTAAAGCACTTTTCGTTTCATTACGATAGCCAGCAGAAGCCCGGCTCCCGCTTTGCCTTGTCACGGGTGGAATGACAGTGTATGTAGCGATAATGATAGCCAGCCCTTGTGCAAAAGCCCCTTCACTTTTGTCATTTTTTTGTCATTTTCCTGTCCGTAATTTGTGGGTCCCTGTCCTGTACGCTGGCCGTGGTTCAAACAGAAATTATTAAGGACACATCATGAAATTACGTTATCTCTCTGCAGTGACCGGTCTTGCGCTGGCAGGCATAAGCTCCTTTGCTGCCCATGCAGCAACCACGCCAGCGGCTGAGCCGGTTAAAAACATTGTGCTGGTGCACGGTCTGTATGCAGACGGCTCCAGCTGGAATAAAGTAATCCCGCTGCTGCAGGCCAAAGGGCTGCATGTTACCGCAGTACAGAACCCCACCACGTCCCTTGGGGATGATGTCGCTGCCGTAAAACGTGCGCTGGCGCAGCAAAATGGCCCGGTGATTCTGGTGGCTCACTCGTATGGCGGCATGGTAATCAGTCAGGCAGGTGATGATGCGAAAGTAAAAGGGCTGGTTTATATCGCCGCACGTGCGCCTGATGCCGGTGAGGACTATGTTGCGCTGACGAAAAAATTCCCGCCTGCGCCCGCCTCTAAAGGGCTGAAATGGCAGGCAGACGGCTATGGCGAGCTGAGCGAGTCCGCCTTTATCCATGATTTTGCCGATGCCGGTGACGCAGATCAACGCCATGCTGGGCAGGCTGGAACAGGGCTTCCGGCAGATTAAACAGGTGAGTGCCGATATGGCGCATGATTTGCGCACCCCGATCACCACGCTGCTGGGTCAGACAGAAGTCGCACCTGGCACCCCGCGCGACAATGCGTATTACCAGCGATTGCCGGGCTCCAACTATGAAGAGCTGCAGCGTATATCATGCATGATCGACAATATGTTATTTCTGGCGCAGGCGGAGCAGCCGGATCAGGAAATTCAGCGCGTCCGGGTTGATATTACTGAGGAGATCGCGCGCGTTTGTGACTATTTCGATGATATCGCGCTGGAGCGTAATGTCACGATTAAGGTGAGCGGAGGCGGAACGGGATGGGTGGATGTGCTGTTGTTTCGTCGCGCGTTAGCCAATCTGCTCTCCAATGCGGTGCGCTATGCCGAGCCGGAAAGCCAGATTGAGGTAGTCGCAGAACCGGTAAGGGAGGGAATAGCGGTGCGGGTGAGCAATCGCGGGCCGACGATCTCCCCTGACGATCAGCAAAGGATCTTTGACCGTTTTTACCGGGTCGATCTCTCCCGCAAGGATTCAGCGCACAGCTGCGGGCTGGGGTTATCGATCGTCAGTTCGATTATGCAGCTGCATCATGGTCGCTGTTGGGTAGAGAGCAGTAGTGGAGTGACGACCTTCGGGCTGCTGTTTCCGCCAGAGAAAACTGACGCCTGTTCAGACCAGAGGTAATCGGCTTACCCGGCGGTGGAACGCCGCCGGGCTGTCCTTACAGCGTGACGAAAGGAGGCGGATCGAACGCGGTGATCGGCGGCAGCGCATCACGCCACGGCGTGATCTCCACCCAACAGCTCTGGGCGCTACAGCCCTGCCCCAGCCGCGAACTGCCGCGATCTTCCGTTAATACGTTAGGATTGCCGTGTTTATCCAGGGTTTTTTCCTCGCTGGTATCCAGCGGATCGTACCAGGCACCGGTAGACATCTGTACCACGCCCGGCAGGATATCTTCGCTGAGATGCACACCCGCCAGGATAGCTCCGCGCGCGTTGTATACCTTTACCACGCTGCCTTCACGGATGCCGCGCGGCTGCGCGTCCCGGGGGTGCATCCACAACGGCTCGCGCCCTGCAATTTTACTGGCGAGGCTGACGCTGCCATGATCGTACTGGCTGTGCAGACGGGTACGCGGCTGGCTGGAGAGCAGATGCAGCGGCCAGCGAGCGGCCTCTTCCTGCTGCCATGCTGCCTCCTCCTCGTCCCAGCAGGGATGACCGGGACATTCACGGTAACCGAAGGCGGCGACGGTTTCAGAAAAGAGTTCAATTTTACCCGATGGCGTTGAGAGCGGATAACGCTGCGGATCGGCGCGGAAATCGGCCAGAAACACCTGCGGTTTCTCCGGCGCGCTGTATTCGAGAACGCCCTGCTGCCAGAACTCATCGAAGGAAGGCAGCGTAATACCCTCTTCCTGCGCTCGCGGACGTGACTCTTCATAAATGCGCTGCAGCCACTGCGTGCTATCCAGTCCCTCGCTGAATTCCTCGTTGCAGCCCAGACGTTGCGCCAGATCGCCGAAGATAGCGTAATCATCGCGCGCCTCACCCACCGGCGGGATCTGCGCGCTCATGGCGATCATAAACCCATCATGGCCGCCGCTGCCGATATCGTCCCGCTCCAGCGAGGTGGTCACCGGCAACACGATATCGGAGAATTTGGCCTGCGCGGTCCAGTACTGTTCATGCACCACCACCGTTTCCGGCTGCCGCCAGGCTTTGCACAGCCGGTTAATATCCTGATGATGATGAAACGCGTTGCCGCCCGCCCAGTACACCAGACGAATATCGGGATAGCGCAACTGCTGGCCGTCAAACTCATACGGCTCGCCGGGATGCAGCAGCATATCGGCAAGGCGGGCAACCGGGATCACGCTGCTTACCGCGTTGCGCCCGGCGGGAAAACGCGGACCGGAAAAGGCTTTGCGCACCGCGCCTGCCAGGTTAGTGCAGGCGTAGCCGAACCCCAGGCCGCCGCCGGGGGTGCCGATTTGCCCGAGCAGCGCAGTAAGCGCCACCGTCGCCCAGTAAGCCTGTTCTCCCTGGCGCGCGCGCTGCACCGACCAGGAAATATTCACCATGGTGCGCTGGCTGGCCATCTCGCGCGCCAGCGCGCTGATGTGCGCCGCGCTGATGCCGGTTATTGCCGCCGCCCATTCCGGCGTTTTTGCCACGCCGTCGCGCTCGCCCAGCAGGTAAGCGCGATAGGGGGCAAACCCCACCGTATGGCTGGCAATAAACTCATGATCGTAGAGAGACTCGGTGATTAATACATAACACAGCGCCAGCAGCAGCGCGGTATCGGTGCCCGGACGCACAGAGAGCCACTGCGCGCTCTTCACCGCGCTCAGGTCGTTGCGTACCGGGCTGATGTTGATAAAGCGCGTCCCCTGCGCCTCCATCTTCTCCAGCCAGTATTTCAGCATATGGTCATTGGCCGCGCCGCCGCTGACCTGGGCGTTACGCAGCGGCAGGCCGCCGATGGCCACAAACAGCTGACATTCGCGCGCCAGCTCGGAGAAGTGGGTATGCTGACGATGCAGCGGGCTCAGCGGGCCTAACACATGCGGCAGGATGCGCTCTCCCGCCGCGCTGCTGTAAGTATTGGTGCTGGCCGTATAACCACCGAAGGCTTTCAAAAAACGGTGCAGCTGGCTCTGGGCGTGATGAAAACGTCCGGCGCTGGCCCAGCCGTAGGAACCCCCGAAAATCGCTTCGTTACCGCAGCGCGCTTTTACCGAGTTGAGTTCGCGGGCAAGTAAATCGAGCGCCGTCTCCCAGCTCACCTCCACAAAGGGTTCTTTGCCCCGTCCTGCGCGCGATGCCGGGCCGTTTTTCAGGTAGCCCGCACGCACCGCCGGACGACGAATACGCGTTTTGCTGGTGACGGCATCGGGAAGCGACTGACCAATGCAGGAAGGATGTTTATCCCAGGGCACCGGCGTCACCGCCGCGATCTTGCCGTCACGGGTCGTGACCTGCCAGGTTCCCCAGTGCATCACCGTCAGATTATGTTGTTTCTTCATGTTGTCTGTTTTCTTCTCACCCGCCAGAAGTGGCTATATTACGTGGCGCAGGCGGCAAAAATAAAACCTTTCCTGCCCTATAATCTGCTGCCTCGTCAGGATTCCACCGCAATAAAGTGTTTCTTTTATTCCTGTTCACCCTACATTAATGAGCCAGAACAAAAATAACAAAGCAGCAATCGTTATTTATCTGCAGCGAATTTATTCGTGAAATTGCACGGCAAAAGAATAAAATTTCTTTGCGTTATGAAATATTTTCAGCTTGCATTGATTAAAATTAACTTTTTTCATGTAAATATGCGATATAACATTCGTGGCATAACTTAGAGATATTTTGTATTTGAGGTCACGTAGCGGTTATTGTCATGCTACTGCCTGCAGTCAACACCATCACAGGACCATAATAAGAATGTCGCAGAAAAAGAAATTATTACCCATTGCACTGGGTCTGTTCTCGCTCGCCTCTGTCAGCTCCGCAGCGGCGGAAGCCTTATCTCTTCAGGGGAAAACCATCGGCATCGCCGTTGTCGGCACCCAGCACTTCTGGGACCGCGAAGCGTATAAAGGCGCGACCGAACAGGTAGAAAAACTGGGCGGTACCGTAATTGGCGTCGATGGCGGACGTGATAATCAGGTTCACGCTAATAATCACGACACTTTATTGTCGCGCAAAGTTGATGCGGTAATTAGCATCCTGGGCGACAGCGCCGTAGAACCCAAATTTAAAACGTTGCGTGATGCGGGCATCCCGGTATTTACCGTCGATCACGTATCCACCTACTCAGTGAATAATACCACTTCCGATAACTATACCCTGGGCTCAACCATCGGGCGTTACATGGCCGATGAATTAGGCGGTAAAGGTAACGTGGCGGTATTTAACGCTTTCTCCAGCGCGCTGCGTATTTGCGGCATTCGTTACGATCAGTGGAAATATGTCCTGAAAGATTATCCGGATATTCATATCATCCAGCCGGAACTGGCGGAACAGTTTGCTAACTCACCGGAAGATGCACGCAAGAAAACACTGGAACTCCTGAGCCAGTATCCAAAAGGCAAGCTTGATGCCATCCACGTCGCCTGCTGGGATCAGCCCGCTATCGGCATCGTACAGGCGCTGGAAGAGACCGGACGCGATAAAGATGTGAAGGTTACGGCTATCGATGCAGGCCCGGAAACGCTGGAGATCATGGCCGAGCCGGGCAGCCCGTTTGTGGCCAACGTCGCCCAGCAACCGCGCCTGATCGGTCAGACCTCTGCTGATAACGTCGCCCGCTACTTCGCTAAAGAGAAACTCCCGCTGCAAACCTTTATTCCGGTTGTGCCGGTAAAAGGCGCGCAGGAGGCGGAAGCGGTCTACAAACAGCTGGGATATGGCGAACTGCAGTGATAACTCAATCCTCCGGCGGGGCGCACCCCGCCGCTGGTCTGATGATGGACCAGATCAGCAAAAGCTTTGCCAACGTGACTGCATTAAATGCGGTCACGCTGCTTCTGAAGCCCGGTGAAATTCACGGTCTGATCGGTGAGAACGGCGCGGGAAAATCCACGCTGATTAAAATTCTCGCTGGCGTCTATCAGGCTGACAGCGGCAGCGCCACCCTTGACGGTACACCGCTGCCGCTCGGCAACCCCGCCGCTATTGAAGCGCGGGGCATCCGGGTTATTCATCAGGAGCTGAACCTGATCCCCCATTTTACCGTCGCGGAATCGGTGTTTTTAGGTCAGGAGTACCGCACCCGCTGGGGCGCGCTGGACAGACGACGCATGAACGCGGCAACCGTGGCGTTTTTCCGCGACAGCTGGCAGCTGACGATCGATCCACGTCGCCTGATCCGCGATCTCAGCCTGGCGGAGCGCAAGCTGGTGCAGATCGCCCGCGCGCTGATTGACGGCGCGGCAAAGCTGGTGGTTTTTGACGAGCCTACCGCGCCGCTGGAAGCGCAGGAGGCGAGCCTGGTCTCCTCAGCTATTCTGCGCCTGCGCGAGCAAGGGATCGCGATTCTCTATATTTCCCATTACCTTAATGAAATTGCGGCGCTCTGCGATCGCGGCACCGTGTTACGTAATGGCGAAGTGGTGGGTTATCCGGACCGGGCGCTGCTACAGAATACCGACGCGCTGATCAAAATGATGGTTGGCCGGGATATCGAACAGCTTTATACCCCGCGCCAGAGCAGCGCGCAGGCGGTTGATGCCGCCACGCCGCTGCTCTCTGTGCGTCACCTCAGCGACGGTCAGCAGCTGCACGATATTACCTTTGATATTCAGCCCGGCGAAATCGTCGGCGTTGCCGGGCTGCTGGGGGCCGGACGCGATGTGCTGGTCGATCTCCTCTACGGCCTGCGCCGCGCCAGCAGCGGCACTGTCCACATTGACGGCGAGGCAAAAACGCTGCGTACGCCTTATCAGGCCATCCGCGCCGGTATGGCGCTGGTGCCGCGCGATCGACGCCATCAGGGACTGATCCTCCCCTTTTCTGCCGCAGACAATATTAACCTTGCCTCGCTGCCGGACAGCGCCACCCTCGGCTGGGAACATCGCGGGCAGGCGCTGGAAAAAGCGCGTAACTGGATCGAACAACTCTCTATCCGTCCTGGCCGCCCGGAGCTGCCGGTGCGCTTTATGAGCGGCGGCAACCAGCAGAAAGCGATTCTCGCCCGCTGGCTCGGCACCGATGCGCGCCTCTTTATTCTTGATGAACCTACCCTGGGCGTCGATATCGGCGCGCGCAGCGATATCTACCAGCGGACACGCGAACTGGCCGACCGCGGACGCGGCGTGCTGGTCTCCTCCAGTGACGCGCCGGAACTGCTGGGATTATGTGACCGCATTCTGGTGATGTGGCGCGGCGAGCTGGTGGCGAATCTCCCGACCCGGGGGCTGACGCTGGATGCACTGCTGGTGACGATTAACGGTGGACAGGAACAACAGGTATGAGTGCAGATATCTCGCGCCGCGCCCTGCCGGGCATGACGACGCTGATGGAAAAATTTCCCCTGATTCTCTTTTTTGCGCTGCTGGTCTGGCTGAGCCTCCAGTCGCCCTACTTTTTAAGCTGGCAGAATATCAGCATGATGCTGGTACAGAGCGTGCCGCTGGCGATCCTCTGCTTCGGGCTGGTGTGCGTGATCGCCGTTGGCGGCGATGATGTGGTCTCCGGCGGTATCGACCTGTCGCTGCCCGCCATCGCGGTACTTGGCGTCGCGCTGTTAAGCCTCGGCATGGCGGAATGGCAGACACCCTGGCTGCTGCTCTTGCTGCTGCTGGTGGCCGCCTGCCTGATTTGCGGCGCGGTTAACGCCCTGCTGGTGCTGATCGCCGGTCTGCCACCGTTGCTGGCGACGCTCTCCACCTCGGTGGCCTTTACCGGCCTTACCGATCTGCTCACTGGTCAGCGGCGTATCGCCGTCAGCGATCCGCTGATGGTGGCGTTCCGCGACGACAAGCTGTTCGGTATCCCCTGGCCGCTGCTCTATCTGCTGGCAGTGTTCCTGCTGTTTCAGTTTCTGCTGCACCATTCGCGTTTTGGTCAGCATCTGCAGGCGGTGGGCGGCAACCGCGATATGGCGCAGATGAGCGGACTGAATGTGCGCCGTCTGACCGTTATCGTCTGGCTGCTGGCAGGCATCGCCGCGGGTCTGGCGGTTTTACCGCTGCTCAGCCAGGGCTCCGGCAGCTCCAGCGGCACCGCAACGCCGCTGCTGCTGGAAACGGTACTCGCGACCTTTATCGGTGCCGCCTTCTCGCGCCGCCGCGTGGTGACGATCTGGGGTGCGCTGCTTGGCGCGGTGCTGGTAAACGCGCTCTCCAATGGCCTTGGCCTGCTGGGCGTCAATATTTTCTGGATGGGTGCGATCAAAGGCACTCTGATCCTGGTGGTGCTGGCAGCTTCGGCGGTCAGACATAAAGGAGGCCACTGATGAGCCAGTTGACGTTCAAAACTCCGTCGCCGCGCGCCGCCAGCGGCAGCCCGCTCGCCTGGCTGTCACGGGCAGGCTTCGGCATCATCACGCTGCTGGCCATCGTCCTGTTTGGCTGGGCCAATCCGGTTTTTCTCACCTTCGACAACTGGGCGAACCTGCTGCAGGGCAGCGCGATTCTGCTGATTGTGGCGCTGGCGATGACCTTAATTGTCAGCGCCGGGGCGATTGATCTTTCCGTCGGCGTGGCGCTGGATTTCGGTGCCGCCTTTGCGCTGGTGGCGCTGAAAACCTGGCATCTGCCGTGGCAGGCGGCGGTGGGTTGCGCCCTGCTGGGCGGGGTGATTATCGGTCTGCTGAACGCATTCCTGATCCTCGTCTGCCAGATCCGCCCTTTTCTTGCCACCCTCGGCACCTGGTTTATTGCCAGCAGCGCCGAGCGCATCTATACCGATGGCGGCGGCTCTATCTCCTACCGCCGTATGGCTGCGGAATATCACAACCTGGCGGTGGGCGATATCGTCGGGATCCCTGCGCCGGTGGTGATTGCGCTGGCGCTGGGGCTGGCGGCCTGGCTGATCACCGAGCGCACCCTGTTCGGCAAATATGTGCGCGCTATTGGTCAGAACAGTGAAGCGGCGCGCATCGCCGGTATCCGCGATCGTCTGACCATGCTGTGGGTGCTGGTGGCGGCGTCCACACTGTGCGCTGTCGGCGGCGTGATCCTTTCCGCCAACCTGCGCCAGTTTACGCCACTCGCCGGACAGGCTTATCTGATGGACGCCATTGCTGCGGTCTTTATCGGCACCGCCTTTAACCGCCAGGGACGCGTCAGCGTCGCCGGAACCTTCGGCGGCGTGCTGTTCCTCGCCATTATTGATAACGGCCTGAATCTGATGGGGCTGCACTACCTGGTGAAAGACGCGCTGGTCGGCGTCATCCTGGTGGTAGCACTGGCCCTCTCCTTCTGGCAGGCGCGTCTGCGTCAGACGCATCGTTAAACGGAGCCTTTATGAGCACTTTCGACGCCGTATTTGTCGGCCTGACTATTCTGGATATTGCCGGACGCCCGGTGCTGGATATCCCGCCGCGTGGCGGGGTCGCTTTTATCGATCAAATCCGCCTTAACCCCGCCGGAACCGCCGCCGGGGCCAATATCAACGCCGCCAAACTGGGGATCCGCACTGCCGCGGTCGCCTGCCTGGGCGAAGATGAAAAAGCTGATTTTATTCTCGCCAGCTATGCCCGACTGGGGATCGACTGCTCGCTGATTCAGCGTACCCGGGAGAAAGAAACCTCGGCGACTATCCTGCCGATCCGCCCCAACGGCGAACGTCCGGCGCTGCACTGCCGCGGCGCGTCCGACGCTCTGTTTGTCAGCGAGGAGGCGTTTGAGCGCATTCTCGACTGCCGTTTCCTGCATCACGGCGGCACCGGATTGCTGGCGGCGATGGATAACGGGCAAAGCGCCCGGCTGCTGGCAGCGGCAAAAGCGCGCGGCGTGACCACCAGCTTCGACTTAATCGCCCCGCATGCACAGACGCTGGATCTGCTGCGCCCGCTGCTGCCATCGGTGGATTACTTTATGCCTTCGCTGGAAGAAGCGGCCTTCCTTTCCGGGCAGACGACACCGGCTGACATCGCCCGCTTCTTCTTCGACCTTGGCGTTGGCACCTGTATTCTGAAAGATGGCGAAAACGGCTCCTGGCTGCTGAGCCGCGATGGCGCTGTTGAGCATATTGCCCCCTGGCGGGTGACAGCGGTGGATACCACCGGCTGCGGCGACAGCTACTGCGGCGGCTTTATTGCCGCACTGGCCCGCGGGCTGGCGGTCAAAGAGGCATGTGAAGTGGCTTCGGCAGTGGCCGCGCTGGTAGCCACCGGGATGGGCTCAGACGCGGGCGTGGTCGACTGGGATCACACTCAGGCGTTTATGGCAGCCCAGCGCGCCGCACGCTAAGATTACCGCCGCCGCGCTCTGCGGCGGCGTTCTCATCTCAACGCCACTGATAGAGCAACGGTTCACCCGCAACATAGCGCTGCAGATCGGCGGCGATCATCGCCGTATGCTTTGCGATACTCTCGCGCGTCGCGCCAGCGATATGCGGCGTGACAATCACATTATCAAACTCGGTCACGAACGGATGGTCGCGCCACAGCGGCTCGCGGTGATAAACATCCAGTGCCGCGCCGCCCAGCGGCCCGTGACGCAGCGCATTGATCAGCGCATCTTCCTCAACAACCGCAGCGCGCGAGGTGTTAATCAGCAGCGCGCCTGGCTTCATGCTGTTCAGCAAGGTCGCGTTGACCAGCCCATCGCTGTGCGGACCGCTGCTCAGATGCAGACTGACAATATCGGCCTCGCGGAACAGCGCCTCGAGCGTGGTTTTCTGTAAGCCCGGCTCGTTGATATCTTCGGCGGCAACAAAGGGATCCACCACCAGCACCGCCATGCCGAATGCCCGGGCGATACGCGCCACGCGGCGACCGATATTGCCGTACCCGACCAGGCCCAGGGTTTTATTACGCAGCTCGCTGCCTTTAAACACTTCATAAGGGCTTTCCGGGCTGACATCCCAGACCACATCGCGGCGCAGTCCGCTCTGCGTCGCCTGCGACGCATTCTCTGCACTGGTGAACTCGCCGCGTTTCAACGCCGCATGAGATTGCGGAATATGGCGCGCAAGGCTCAGCATCAGACCCAGCGTCAACTCTGCGGCGGCATCTGCATTACGGCCAGGGGTATACAGCACACGAATATCACGCGCCTGCGCCGCTTTGATATCAATGTTAACCGGGTTTGCGCGCGTGCAGGCGATCACCTTCAGCCGGGGACAGGCGGCGATGACCGCTTCCGTGATATCGTCATAGCTGGTGACCAGCACATCGGCATCGTGCGCCAGCGTGATCAGCTGATCGGCACTCAGTTTGGGTTTGCCCAGCGCCCAGCCCTCTACCAGCAATTCGCCCAGCTGATGAAACGCCGTCAGGTCACCGGTGTGTTCCGCGGTAAAAACAATTTTCATGTGTGCTATTCCTGAGAAATACGTTGAAGTGCGTCCTGTCTGGCCTGCCAGACGGGGAGCATCTGCTCGCGCAGCAGGCGATAAACCGGGTAGAGCGTGGCATAACGGGCCTGCGCTACGGCATCAGGCTGATAACGGGTCTGTTCCAGCTGCGGGTAGCCGCTCAGGGCACCCACGCTGCGCGCCGCCAGCATTGCCGCGCCGCGCGCACTGAGTTCATTAAAGGCGCTGGCGACCACGGTTCTGCCTGTGCAGTCGGCGATAATCTGCAGCCAGGTGGCTGAGGCTGCGCCACCGCCGGTGAGGTAAAGCTCGCCGCCCTGCGGATAGCCCTGCAGAGAATCGACGATGGCGTAGGCGAGCCCTTCAAACACGGCGCGTTGCAGTTCTGCGCGCGTGGTGTGCTGGCTGATACCGAAATAGCCGGCGCGCGCCTCCGGGCTAAAGAACGGCGCGCGTTCGCCATTCAGATAGGGCTGCCAGAACACCCCGCCACTGCCCGGTTCGACGCTGGCGATACGCTGTTCCAGCGCCTGGAGATCGGGGTCCAGCGAGATCTGCTGCTGCAGCCAGTCGATATTCGGTGTGCCGGCCTGCATCGGAAAAAGGTTAATAAAGCTGCCCGCTTCGGTATGGGTGACGTAGCGGGTGCCTTCGTTCACCGTCTGACGACCGCGGCAGACGATACCGGTACAGCAGGTGGTGCCCAGGATGGTGTAGATATCGCCATCGTTAACCGCGCCGCAGCCCAGCGCCGCACTACATACATCCAGAGCACCGGCAGCCACCGGCGTGCCGACAGGCAGCCCCGTCAGGGCCGCAATCTCTTCGCGCAGCGCGCCCGCCTGCGCATCCGGTGCCAGCAACGGCGGAAACAGGTGCTGCAGTCCGGCCAGGCCCATTTCGTTCAGTACCACTGCGGAGAAGTCACCGCTCTGCTGGTTCAGCAGCGAGGTGCTGGCGTCGGTGAGATCCAGCGCCGCGACGCCGGTGAGGCGAAAGCGAATCCAGTCTTTGGCGAAAAACAGATAGCGCGCCGCTGCCAGGCGCTCCGGCTGATAGCGTTGCAGCCAGTAGAGTTGCATGCTGGTATTGCAGGGTTGCAGATGAGTGCCGGTATCGTCAAAGAAACGGCGATCGAAACCGGGGCGGCCCAGTAACTCGCTCATTAATTCGTGGCTGCGGGTATCGCTCCACAGCATACCCGGCCCGACCGGCTCGCCATCAGCATCGCTCAGCCATACCCCTTCCCCCTGCCCGGCCAGACCGATAGCGCGTAAACGGCCCTGCTGCAGCGCCGGATGGCGGGCGATCTGTTGCAGAATCGCCACCACTGACAGCCACAGCTGCGCCATATCCTGCTCAGCATAGCCACTGGCCGTCAGCTGCGGGGCGGTATTCTCCGCCGCGCTGGCGTGCGCCTGAAAATGTTCATCAAACAGCACCGCTTTCACACGCGAGGTGCCGATATCGATACCGAGATAAAAGTCCATACCAGGCTCGTTGACGGAGAAATTTAGTCGCGCTCGTAGCGACGACGCAGCAGTTCGCACTCAAACAGGAATTCCAGCCCTTCCAGCTGACGGCGGGCTTCGTTGATATCTTTGCCCCAGCAGGTCAGACCGTGGCCGCGCAGCAGGAAGCCATAGCGCAGCGGACGCGTGCGGGCATAATCTTCGATGCGTGCCGCCAGTGCATCAATATCCTGATCGTTATCAAAAATCGCCACCGGTACGGTATCGAGATGGCTGTGCTGACCCGTCAGCGTTTTCTGCATTTCGTAGCCCTGCAGCGCCAGGGTGTCGCTTTTTTCAATACGCGAGAGCACGGTGGCATTGACGGTATGGACGTGCAGCACAAAGTTAGCTTCCGGAAACAAGCGATACACCAGGGTATGCAGCCCGGTTTCTGCCGAGGGTTTACGCCCGGAAGGCGCTTTATTGGTGGCGATGTCAACCTGGAGGAAATCTTCACTCGTCAGGATGCCTTTATCACGCCCCGACTCGCTGAGCCAGCACCAGGTCTCATCCTGACGTCCCGACATATTACCGCCGGTAGCCGGCGCCCAGCCTTTCGCACCGATCCAGTGACAGGTGGTAACCAGTTGCGCGAGTCTTTCTTGCCACATAGCAATTCCTTTATTTAACGATGGTATTCAGAAACCTTTCGACCAGAGGTCATGACTGCAGGCCTTTTGCGTATTACGCCGTGTCAGACGGCAGCTGACCCGCAGCGTCGTTATTTAGCCATCTAAATGGCTATTTACCCGATACTAACACTGCCGGTCCGCCTGGACAATATTGCCGGAACCGCTTGCCGCAGGCGTGCAGGTGTCAGAAAAAGAGGGAAAATCAGGGAGTTTGACAACGATACCACTGAACGTTTTTCAGCTTTCAAGATTACCCGCTGCCGGAGGGGGAAAAGATGGGCGATCGTCCTGCGAAAAAAGAAGCGGTGACAAGGGAAGAAAATCGCTGCGGAGAGGCGTTAAGAGGGTCGGGAGAAGATGAGTCGTGCCTTACTGCTGCGCCGGATGGCAAGAATCTGGTTTCCTGCCCGTTAGCTTGCAAAAGAATTAATTCAAAAACTCACTAAATCTGTCGCTTCGCGATTTACATCACTTTTCATTTGTTATGTGATCACGTTACAGGTTTCAGCAACCCACTGCCTTGCCAACCGTAACAGGATCTCATCAATGGAATTTTACCAGTCCGATCCCTCGCTGGAGAACTACTGGCGGGGCGTCATCCTTTTTGGAAAGAATGTCGCTTCTTACAAATTTGCGCTGGCGCATGCCTTGTATGAGATTGATAAGAGGGGCAGCGATTTAATCACCCTCGAAGAACTCGCTGCTCCGTTCAGCTATCATCTGTGCCAGCATCTGCTGCACGCGCCTAAGCAGATCACTTCGCGCGGTAGCCAGTTTCTTGAAACCTGTGTGAAGTTTAATCATGGTGAAATTTCTCAGGCTCAGCTGATTGAAACCACGGTACGGCTTGGTTTCAACAACGTGATCGATGCCTTTCATAATGTGAACGGCGGTGAGATCGAAAAACGCTTTTTCATTGATGAGCGTAAATCCCATAAAGGGATACGGCTGACGGATAATTTCTATTTGCTGGGCGAGCGCCAGCAATATCAAAATCTGGCCTGTGAAACCAATGCACGCTGGAATCTGGTCGAGCAAGCCTGGGCGATGGGTATTTCCCGGAATCTTGTGGCTGTTGAGTTTGACGAAGAGAATCAGCTGCTTTTCAGCAAGGTCAATGCAAAGCGGGTCAATATTACCAGTTGCCGCGACAGCCTGAATGGCTACCAGAAAGGACGCTGTTTTTACTGTTTTAAACCTGTCAGCCTGCTACCGGGTAGCGCCGACCTGGCAGACGTTGACCACTTTATTCCGTGGGCTGCGCGCGATGAGGTTGCCAATATTAATGGCGTATGGAATCTGGTGCTGGCCTGTAAATGTTGCAATCGTGGCGTTGCAGGTAAGTCCGCGCACCTGCCGGCAATCAAATTCCTGCAACGCTTGTACGCCCGCAACGAGTATTTTATACAGAGCAAACTCCCGTTACATGAAACCATTGTGAAACAAACCGGGAACCAGCCCGCAGCGCGGAAAAATTTTCTTATCAGTAACTGGGAGACCGCCAAAGCGAGACTTTTTCATATCTGGGAACCCAGGGCCGAAGGCGAGGCAACATTCTGATGACTCTCCAGTACTATCAAAACCATTCGCAGGATTTCTTTGCTGACACGGTAAATGTCGATATGTCTGGGCTTTATGAGATGTTCACCCGCTATCTTAACCCGGGTAACCGGGTACTGGATGCAGGTTGTGGCTCAGGACGCGATGCGAAAGCGTTTCAGGCGATGGGTTATCAGGTTGATGCATTTGATGCCTCTGCTGAAATGGTCATGCTGGCGCGGCAGCACACCGGCCTGCCGGTTCAGCAGCTGACTTTTAATAATGTCTCCTGGCAGCAGAAATATGAGGGTATCTGGTGCTGTGCTTCGCTGCTTCACGTTCCTGCTCGTGAATTACCCGGCGTGATGCAAAAGCTGGTTGCTGCGCTCAAACCTGGCGGCGTCTGGTATATCTCCTTTAAATATGGCGACGGCGAACGTGAGCAAAAGGGACGGCACTTTACGGATATGAATGAAACCAGCCTGAAAACATTACTGAAAGCTGCGCCTGAAATCGAGATAATTTCCCTGTGGACAACTCAGGATAAACGTCCGCAGAGAGATGAAATGTGGCTTAATGCAGTTTTAAAAAAGCGGTGAAGCATTCTGGTGAAGAGGACAGCGAGTCGTTTGGTTATCGGCCCTGCTTTACTGCCCCCATCGGGTATGACTGCAGCAAAGTTAACTCGCTTCGACGCTCGCCGCCAGAATCGCGCTGTCTGGCGGCGGCACGCTTCATAAATTAACCGTTAATTTTCCACTTCTGCCTGAACACAGTTTTGTCCTGGTTATCCAGCCACTGGTTTACTTTCTCCAGTAGCGCCGGATTATCCCTGTTCATCATATACACTTTGTAACTGGCAGTGCCGGGGAATGGCGTCTCGTTGGCCACGCAGAACACGCCAGGCTCTTTGTTCTGATAATAATCCCCTTCGATCAGATCAGTGACCATCATATCGGCGGTTTTCTGCCGCAGAGCCTGCAGGTTATCAACGTTGTTCTGCACGCGAATGATCTGCGCATGCCTGATATGTTCATCTACGAAGCTTTGGTTGGTGCCACCCGGGTTCACAATCACCTTCACATTTGGCTGGTCGATTTTCTCGAGGCTGCCAAGCGCGGGTGCGGCGGTGCAGTTGGCAAGGGCGATTTTACCGTTCGCCACCACCGGATGGCTCAGCGAGAAGTCTTTCTTACGCGTCGGGGTCTCCGTCACACCGCCCATGGCGATATCAAACTTATCGGCTTTCAAATCAGCGGATAGCGTCGGCCAGCTGGTGATGATAAACGTCACCTTCAGACCCAGCGTCTTACCGAGATCCCGGGCCATATCCACGTCATAGCCGATAAGCTCGCCGGCGTCGTTATGAAACGCCAGCGGCGCATAGTCGCCCGGTACGCCCACTTTTAACTCACCGCTTTGTTGAATCGATTGCATATCGCGCGCCTGAACGCCGCAGGTCATCACGGCTGCCATCAGGAAAACACCCAACTTTAACTTCATCTCAGATTCCTTATGATTTCATTATCGTGCCACCGGTCACGCATCGCCGTAGCGATACTGCCGCTACATAACAAAGGTTTCCCCTCATCTCCGGCAGCGAAAGCGGCGTAAATTCACCTTATGTTTGAACATTAAGCAGTAATTCACAGAAGTGCACAACGTTGTTTACCGGAAACATTGCCATATCCAGCACCGAATATTGCTACCAGTGCATTAGCGGAGTAGCCGCGCCATCGCCAATAGTGACCCCCTGCGTCAGCGTCACGCATTGCCCCATTGAGATACCTTTGCCGATAACGATCGGCCACGTTTGGTTTCTGTCGGAAGCGGGTCAGGCAAGTTATGTCACCAGGAGGATCATTTTTTGGATTAGCTGTGGGTGTGCAAGATTGAATGTTCGTGGACGTGACAAAAAACAATATTAATTCAAAGGGTTGACCTGACGAGGAGCAGTTATACTCACATCGCTTAGTTAATATAGAGCGAACAGGGTTGAGTTAGGTTGAGTCCCAAAGCGAGTAAGGCCTTGTGTTGCGCGGATCTCAGACACAAAAAAAGCCGCTCTTGAGCGACTTGATTGCATCATTTGGTGCGAAGGCCGGACTCGAATTTCACACCTAATAGACTGATATCAATGTAGTTTATAAATAATCACAAATAGTTATACCTGCGCTTGTACCCACAAGTTAGAATCCGTACAAAAAACAGACATCACTAGTGGGTGTAATGCCATATCAGTAGAACACCGATATGGCTATCAAAGCAAAATTCAGGCAGGCAGGAAAGTTTTCTTCAGAGGCACCAAAAGTTTGGTCTCAATATCGACTTGTTCATAGTTTGAATCGCCACGAATAATCCAGACACTTTCGAGCCGTTGATAATACTGTTTTTCATATTCCGCCGGTGGCATCTGATCACTCGAACCATGCCGAGGCTTATTGTTATAAAACATTTCGATATAATCAAAAATATCACTGCGGGCTTCATCCCGCGTTCCGTAGATGTTTTTCTTTATCCGTTTACGCTTCAGTAGCTGGAAAAAACTTTCTGCGACTGCATTGCCGTGACAGTTACCACGACGGCTCATACTGCCCTCCAGCCCGTGTGATTTCAGGAACGACTGCCACTCATGGCTTGTGTACTGACTACCTTGTTCAGAATGAACCAGCACCTGTTTTTGAGGATTACATCGCCACACGGCCATCAGAAGCGCATTCAGGACAATATCTTTTGTCATCGAGGGCTGCATTGACCAGCCGATAACTTTGCGCGAGAACAGATCAACAACAACGGCCAGATACAGCCAGCCTTCATGGGTCCTGATGTAGGTTATGTCCGTTACCCAACGTTCATCCGGTGCGTCCGGATTGAACTGCCGCTGGAGCCTGTTGGGTGTCACGATACTGGCTTCCCCTTTACGCGCTCGTGGGCTCCGGTGCCCGACCTGAGCCTTTATCCCGGCACGCTTCATCAGCCGCCAGACCCGGTTAATCCCACACTGTAGTCCGCTATCTCGCCGGTCGGGATGGATCTTGCGATAGCCATAAACGCAACCGGACTCCAGCCAGAACTGTTTGATTTGTCCTGTTAGCCTTAGATCCGACTGATGCCGAATTGAATGTGGCTGCTGAAGCCAGGCGTAAAACCCACCCGGATGCACATCCAGCACCTGGCAAAGCAGGCGGACAGGCCAGCAACGATTGTTGTCACGGATAAAGACGTACCTCAGTCGGACAGCTTTGCGAAGTACGCCGCGGCTTTTTTTAATATGTCCCGTTCGTAGTAACCCGCTTCAACTCCTTCTGGAGTCGGCGGATCCCGGCCTGAGCATCTGATTGTTCTTTATTGGTGGAGGAGTCCGGCCCGTACTTCTTTATCCAGGCATAAAGACTGTGGGTAGTGATACCGAGACGTGTTGCGACGCTGGAAACAGAATGGCCACGCTCAACAACCTGTTTTACCGCTTCAATTTTAAACTCTTCGGGATAACGTTTACCGCTCATGGGCACCTCTCTTTTAAGTCATCTTAAATGACTCTGAGGTGTCTGTTAAACCTGTGGCGATTCATGCAGAGCTTTAGCCTGTGCCATCTGTGACTTCACCAGTTATCTGAGCGAATTGTGCAGAACCAGAACCGGCTACTGTTCTTCTGCCTTATTCGCATATTCTGGCCTGACATGAGCGTTGATTCCCGGCGAACAGCCGAGCGGCGTTCCAAGCGAAAACATGATCGTTCAGAACGGGATAAGCAACTTTACAGCTATTCTTGATTTCATGATTTTCACGGAAAATTTCAGAGTCTGGCACGACGGTTATCATTTCAAGAAAAGCACGACAAATGTACTCGGGCAGCTAATAGAGAACGTGTAACATAGATACAAATTGAACAGACATTATTGCCAGTCGTTCTGGGGTTGTGGAGTACCGCAAGGCCTGAGACGTGATAAATACCAAAAACAGGGAACACGATGAAATTCACTGAAGATACCCGAGTAAAAATCCCCGTTATCTTACACTTGATTCGGTTGGGCTATTGCTACTTGTCTCTGAAGGAACAGCGTTGGGACAAAGAAACCAATATATTCCCTGACCTCTTCACCTCTGCGGTTGGCAGAATAAATCCCGGAATAGCCCCAGACGACATTGGTCGCCAGCTCAAAGATCTCTCGCTTCTCCTTGACTACGACGACCTGGGTCGCGCCTTCTTCGAGAAACTCAGCGACCGTTCCGGCATCAAACTGATAGACTTAGACAACTTCAACAACAACAGCTTCCATGTCGTCACCGAACTGACCTGCGAAAACGGCGATGAAGAGTTCCGCCCGGACATCACGTTACTGATCAATGGTATGCCACTGATCTTTATCGAAGTGAAAAAGCCCAACAACCGCGAAGGTATCGTCGCAGAACGCAACCGCATCAACGAACGCTTTAAGAACCCCAAATTCAAGCGCTTCGCCAATATCACCCAGTTCATGATCTTCTCCAACAACATGGAGTATGACGACAGCGACCCGGAGCCGATTCAGGGGGCTTTCTACGCCAGCAGCTCTTACAGCAACCCAGTATTCAACTACTTTCGCGAAGAAGAACTCTTCAACCTGACCGCGTTACTGAAACCGCTGTCAGAAGAAACCGAAATCGCCGTCCTGAAAGACAACAACCTGGAAGTAATCCGCACCAACCCGGAATTTCAGACCAATAAAGATCACAACCGCCCGACCAACCGCCTCTGCACCGCGCTGTTAAGCCGCGATCGGCTGGCATTTATCCTGCGCTATGCACTGGTATACGTCGCCGAGTCGGGCGGCATTCAGAAACACATCATGCGCTACCCGCAGCTTTTCGCCACCAAAGCGATCGAGCGCAAACTGAATGCTAGCGTGAAAAAAGGGATTATCTGGCACACCCAGGGCAGCGGAAAAACCGCGCTGGCTTATTACAACGTGCGCTTCCTGACGGATTACTTCCAGAATCAGCAGGTGATCCCCAAGTTCTACTTTATTGTTGATCGTCTGGATTTGCTCCAGCAGGCGCAGCGCGAATTTACCGCCCGTGGCTTAATCGTTCACCTCATCGATTCACGCGAAGCTTTCACGCGTGACATCAAAGCGACACAGGCGCTGCATAACCATCACGGCAAAGCGGAAATCACCGTCGTCAACATCCAGAAATTCCGCGATGACCCGGACGTTGTCACCACCAAAGACTACGACATCAACATCCAGCGTGTGTACTTCCTCGATGAAGTCCACCGCAGCTACAACCCCAAAGGGAGCTTCCTGGCAAACTTAAGCCAGTCGGATACTAACGCCATCAAAATTGGCCTGACCGGTACGCCTCTGTTGGGAACGGACTACAACTCCCGCGACCTCTTTGGCGGCTACATCCACAAATACTACTACAATGCCTCCATTGCCGATGGCTACACGCTGCGCCTGATTCGCGAAGAAATCGCCACCAACTACCGGATGATCCTGCAACAGGCGCTAAAAGATGTGGAAGTCAGAATGGGTGATGTGGATCGCAAATACATCTATGCTCATCCCAGCTTCGTCAAACCTATGCTGAACTACATCGTCACCGACTTTGCCAAAAGCCGGGGCGCGCTGAATGATGATACCATCGGCGGCATGGTGATTTGCGACAGCTCTGAACAGGCCAAACAGATGTTTGAGTTATTCAACACTGACTACGCCGAATCGCACACCGTCGCCGATGAAGTAACCGAACAAATGCCTGTATTACAGGCCGCAGAACCTGCCGCCGTTTACCAGACCCATGCCAGAGAAACGCGGAAAATCAAACGCGCCGCCCTGATCCTGCACGACGTCGGCAGCAAGCAGGAACGCAAAGAGTGGGTGGAGCAATTCAAGGCGGGGGAGATTGACCTGCTGTTCGTCTACAACATGTTACTCACCGGCTTTGACGCCAAACGGCTGAAAAAACTCTATCTTGGCCGCGTGATCAGAAAGCACAACCTGCTCCAGGCACTCACCCGCGTCAACCGAACCTACAACAACTTCCGCTACGGCTACGTGGTGGACTTTGCCGATATCCGCCAGGAATTTGACGCCACCAACAAAGCCTACTTTGAAGAGCTACAGGCCGAACTGGGCGACGAAATGGAGCACTACTCTCGTCTGTTCAAATCGGCGGAAGAGATCCGCGAAGAAATAGAACACATAAAAGATGTCCTGTTCAGCTTCGATACGGAAAACGCGGAAATCTTCACTGACCAGATAAACCAGATTCAGGACCGGGAAACCGCGCTGGCGCTGAAAAACGCGCTGGCCGACGCCCGCAGCCTTTACAATCTGATCCGACATCAGGGCAACACTGAATTTCTTCAGGCGCTGGACTTCAATAAACTCAATATCCTCTACCGCGAAGCCTGCCACCGCCTCGACTTACTCAACCTGAAAGCGGATCTGGAGCAGGGCGTAGATCTCTCCGGCCTGCTGAACCGGGCGCTTGAAGAGGTGATTTTTGAATTCCATAAAGTGGGCGAAGAAGAGCTGGTACTGGCCGATGAACTTAAAGAGACGCTGCGGCGTACCCGCGAGGCGCTGGCCGCCAACTTCGACCAGCAGGACCCGCAGTTTGTCAGCCTGAAAGACGAACTGGAGCGCCTGTTCAAGAAAAAGAAACTCAGCGAAGTCTCGCAGGAAGAAATGGTTGCGAATATTGGCACACTCAATAAAATTCATGACCGCATCAAAGAGCTGAACCGCCAGAACAACCTGCTACGCCAGAAATACAGGGGCGATGTGAAATACGCGCGTACCCACAAACGCCTGCGCGAATGCGGCGGCCTTAGCGAGCCGGAGCGTAAAATCTTCGAAGCGCTGCTAGGTGTTAAGCTGGATGCGGATGAAAAAGTGCTGAATAACAGCCAGATACTAAATAATGAAAGCTATTTTGAACGCCAGATCGTGTCATGCGTGCTGGAACACTTTGAAAACCAGCAGAAGATCACCCTCAGTGCGAAAGCGGCTGGCGACATCAACTGCCTGATTGTGGCGGAATACCTGAACGAATTTAATACCGGAGCACGTACGTGGTAGAACTGGAATTTAGAGACAAAACCAAAACCCTGATCGACAGCCTGAAAAGCATTTGTGCGAACTATGGTCTGGGCAACGACGGTAACGAATTCAAAATCATCACTCAGGCATTCCTGTACAAATTCCTGAACGACAAATTCGCCTTTGAAGCTAAAAAGGTGGATAAAAGCATCGCCAGCGCTGAAAAATGGGAAGTCGCGCTCAATCAGATGAGCGAAGAACAGCGGGACAAGCTGCAACTGAAGATGAGCGCTGACACCGCACGTCTGAAGCCGCATCACTTCATTCAGTATTTATACAACCGTCAAAACGAGGCGAATTTCGCCACCACCTTTGACGACACCCTGATGGACATCGCCGCCACCAACAACGATGTCTTCGCGGTCAAAACCGATGGCGGCGCGAAAGTGGTGCTGTTTGAACGCCTCAGCCAGTACATCGCCGACGAATCAAAGCGCGACGACTTCTGCCGCGCCATCATCAACAAGCTTGCTGATTTCAGCTTCGAGCGCATTTTCACGCAGAAATTCGACTTCTATGCCACTATCTTTGAATACCTGATCAAAGACTACAACAGCAACTCAGGTGGCAAATACGCTGAATACTACACGCCTCACGCCGTGGCGCGTATCATGGCGGAAATTCTGGTGCCGAAAGCGCAGCAGGGCGTCGTACGTGACGTAAGCTGTTACGACCCGTCAGCCGGTTCCGGTACGCTGCTGATGAATGTGGCGCACGCCATCGGGGAAGATCGTTGCAGCATCTTTGCTCAGGACATCTCGCAGAAATCCTCCAGCCTGCTGCGTCTGAACCTGATCCTCAACAATCTGGTGCATTCGATTCCCAACGTTATCCAGGGCAACACCATTCTGCATCCGTTCCATAAAGACGACAGCGCACTAAAACGCTTTGACTACATCGTCTCCAACCCGCCGTTCAAGATGGATTTTAGCGACTTTCGCGACGATCTGGACAGCAAGGAAAACCAGCAACGCTTCTTTGCCGGGATACCGAAAATCAAAGCCAAAGCCAGGGACAAAATGGAGATTTACCAGCTGTTCCTGCAACACATTATTTTCTCACTGAAGCCGGGCGGCAAGGCGGCGGTCGTAGTGCCGACCGGGTTTATAACCGCGCAGTCGGGCATTGATAAAGGCATTCGCGAACATCTGGTGAAAAACAAGATGCTGGCGGGCGTGGTTTCCATGCCGTCGAATATCTTCGCCACCACCGGCACCAACGTGTCGATCCTGTTTATTGACGCCAGCAACAAAGAGAAAGTGGTGCTGATTGACGCCTCGAGCTTAGGTGAAAAAGTCAGAGACGGCAAAAACCAGAAAACGGTGCTGACAGAAGAAGAAGAACAGCGCATCTGCGAAGTATTCAACAATAAGTGGAGCGAAGAAGATTTCTCGGTAGTGGTCAGCTATGACGACATCGCCGCGAAAAATTACTCGTTCAGCGCCGGGCAGTATTTTGATGTGAAAATCGAATACACCGATATGACTCCGGAGCAGTTTGCCGCGAAGATGAAAGGGTTTACGGATAATCTAGAGAGTTTGTTTAGCAAGTCGCGAGAGCTGGAAGCAGAGATTATGAAGCAAATGGCGGGGCTAAAGTATGAGTAATCAGATCAATTCAACGCTCGGCGATTTGGTTAAAGCGGGTGGTGGAATCATACATACAGGTCCTTTTGGTAGCCAACTCCATGCTGAGGACTATGTTGCTCAAGGTATTCCCTGCATTATGCCTGCGAATATGAGGGACAATAGAGTAGATCTTTCCAATATTTCATTTATTTCAGATGAAGATGCTCAACGGTTATCAAAATATCTCGTTAAAGAAGGTGACATTGTTTACAGCAGGAGAGGTAATGTCACACTCAAAGCGCTGATCCGAAGAAATGAAGTTGGGTATTTTTGTGGCACAGGCTGCTTGTTATTAAGACCTGGTAATCTGCTTGATTCTGACTACCTAACTTATTATCTGAGCACACCAAAAATTCAGTCATGGATTATTAGCCAAGCTATTGGGGCGACGATGCCCAACCTCAATACGGGAATTTTGGCGAGGATTCCTTTTTCAGGTCCTGAAAAGGCTATTCAGGAGAAAATTTCATCAGTGCTTAAGGCCATAGATGACAAATTAGAACTCAACAACCGTATTAATACTGAATTGGAAGCGATGGCGAAGACGCTGTACGACTACTGGTTTGTACATTTTGATTTTCCTGATGCCAACGGAAAACCGTATAAAACCTCCGGCGGAAAGATGGTGTATAACGCCACTCTGAAACGGGAAATTCCGGCAGGGTGGGCGGTTAATACGCTGTCTCAAATAGCGAATATCACAATGGGGCAGTCTCCAGCCGGGGAGTCTTATAACGAAGATGGCGTCGGAACGCTTTTTTTCCAGGGTTCAACAGACTTTGGCTGGCTTTTCCCAACCCCACGTCAGTACACAACATCACCCGCGAGAATGGCGAAAAAAGGTGATATTTTACTCAGTGTTCGTGCACCGGTTGGTGATATGAATATTGCCAATGCCGATTGTTGTATTGGGCGAGGGCTTGCGGCATTAAACAGCAAAAGCCGCTCAGATGGATTTTTATTCTACGTGATGAAGTATTTCAAACAGGTATTTGATCGTCGAAATGCGGAAGGAACAACATTTGGCTCCATGACGAAAGATGATTTACATTCACTGCAAGTCGTTTGCCCAGAACCCGGATTACTGAAACGATATGACGATATTGTTTCAGAATACAATAAAATGATTTTTACGCGTAGCCTTGAAAATCAGGATTTAATCAAACTCCGCGACTGGCTCCTCCCTCTGCTTATGAACGGACAGGTCACGGTTAAATAACTCTCCAACGTGTTTTGCGAGGCGCAGCCCAGATCCATACTGCGCCTCGCTCACCGCAACCAAAACCTTGCCATTCATTTCTGGTCGGGTATCATTCACTTTTACTGGTATTAATTATTACTACATTCAAATGATCCCTGACCGTTATCAAAGATCTTACTATTCACTATGATTAGACAGCCAATCCGGTTCAGTAAATCGCCGGATATACATCATTAAAAATATCGTTACGATTTAGGATATGTTTATCATTCAAAGGGCAGTGTTTTATTTAAACTGAATATTGATAAAGTGATTCGTTCTGACTTATCTCAATGGATCGTTGATTTCGGCATAGTCAAAGGGAGAGATAACTTTCTGCATATTGGCATCCAGATAATCAGTCCGCCACTGCAACATTAACCTCCTCTCCCCCAGATGCTCAGCCTTATGGATGTAAGCCGCCCGTACAGAACTACGCTCCTGGTGACTCATCTGCCGCTCTACCGCATCCCTCGACCATAATCCTGATTCGATCAGAGAACTGCAAGCCATCGTCCTGAAACCATGCCCACAGACTTCCGTTTTCGTGTCATAGCCCATCACTCGCAAAGCCTTGTTCACTGTGTTCTCACTCATGGGTTTACGCGGATCGTGATCGCCTACAAAAATCAGCTCTCGATTCCCGCTCATGCTTTTGATCTTTTCCAGAATGACCAGCGCCTGGCGCGACAAGGGTACGAGATGAGGTGTTCGCATCTTCGAACCACGCTGAGAATGCTTAACGCCTTCCAGCGGTTCATGCTCACCTGGAATCGTCCATATGGCCGTTTCAAAATCCACTTCTGACCAGCGTGCAAAACGTAGTTCACTTGAGCGGATAAACACTAACAAAGTGAGCTCGACAGCTAATCGAGTTAAAGGCCTGCCGGAGTAATGATCAATGTGGTGAAGTAATTCAGGTATGCGGTTCAGTTCAAGAGCAACACGATGCTGTCTTTTCGCCGTAGCAACCGCACCGGCAATCTCTTGCGCGGGGTTGTAGTCGATTAAGCTGGTCTGAACGGCAAAGCGCCTAATCGCGGTAGTTCGTTGCTGTAAACGAGCGGCGACTTCGAGCTCCTGCTCTACCTTAGCGGCTTTCTTGTTCTCACTGGGATCGACGCCATTAGCTAACAGCTTACGAGCTTCGTCCCGGCGAGCCCTGGCATCTGCCAACGAAATTTCAGGATATCTCCCCAGCGCCAGCATCTTCTCTTTACCACCGAAGCGATAACGTAGCCGCCAGTATTTAGAACCGTTAGGGTGAACCAGCAAAACCATGCCTTTACCGTCGGTCAGTTTACAGGCTTTTGCTTCAGGCTTAGCCGAACGAACCTTCACATCACTCAGAGCCATGATGAGTATCCTTTCAAGGGTTCTGTGTGGGTACAAACATTATCGAACCGGGATATACTCGTAGATGTACCTACATCAGTATGTTGATGTAGATTGAATCAGGTTTATTTAGGTGAAGTGAAAAATAGTAAACGCCTTGCGGATACTGGATCTCAGACACAAAAAAAGCCGCTCTTAAGCGACTTGATTGCATCATTTGGTGCCGGAGGCCGGACTCGAACCGGCACATCTTTCGATGGTTGATTTTGAATCAACTGCGTCTACCGATTTCGCCACTCCGGCACGGAAGGGATGCGGAAAACGTTGGCAATTATACCGTTACCGCCCGGCCACGCAACCTTAATCCTTCTGGCGCTTCACTGGATGATGAAAAAAGCACCTCCCCCGCCCGGAACCCCGATTATCCCCGGCACCGTACCGCATCGGCAAGCTGAAAAAATAGCCAACTGAGCCGTATCCGATTATGATCCCGCCTGGTTGCTCGTAAATATAAAGGATTATGTTATGTTGCTGCGCCCTGCACTGCCCTTCCCTGCCCGTTCGGGCATTCTCTTTACTGGCTTTCTCACCGGCATCTTGTGGGCCGCGCTGCTGCACTACCAGCCTGACGCCATCTGGACACTGTATGCTCTGGTATTGGTAAGCGGCTTTAACAGCGTGCTGGCCTTTACCGTAACGCGCTTTCGCACTCTTGCGCCCTGGCTATGGGCACTCAGCGTACTGCCGTTCCTCGCCCTGATCACCGGTTGGCTGCACTGGAATTTCGCCACCCGGGACACGGCAAACTTTGCCGTCAGGGTGGGTTCAGTTGTCTTTTTCTGGCTGTTTCTGCTCATGCCCTTTTTGCAGGTGCGCGCTGGCGGTGAAAAAGGCGCGACGGCGATTATCGCCGCGCTGTGGAACAACACCTTCACCCTCGCTGCAACCGCACTGCTGACTGGCCTGTTCTGGCTGTTTTTACTGCTCTGGAGCCAGCTGTTCGGGCTGATTGCCATCCACTGGTTTGATCGGCTGTTTTTTGACAACGTGATTTTCCCGCCGGTGGCTACCGGTATGGCCATCGCAGCGGGTATTGTGCTGTGTCGTAGCCTGCCTGCCGCAGGTGAGGTGTTTCGTCGTTTTGTTACGCTGCTGGCCAGCGCGGTTTTACCCGCGCATGCGTTGATCTCACTGCTGTTTCTCGCCTCTCTGCCCTTTACCGGCCTGGCGATAATTCCCGGCCACCTCTCTACCGCAGTCTTGTTAACCATCATGTCATTAATTATGGCGATATTAACTGCGGTAACCGGCTCGCCAGGCGCGCGGACACTGAACTATCCCGGCTGGCTGGCGAAGTTGATCGGCCTGGCGCAGTGCCTCTCCCCGCTGTTCGTCCTGTTAGCCAGCTATGCGCTCTGGCTGCGCGTTGCACAATATGGCTGGACGATGGATCGTATTCACGCTGCGGTATTGATAGCGCTAATGCTGGTCTGGTCGCTGGGTATTGCCGGATTAACGGGGCGGCGAGCACTTGCTCATAACGACCGACTGAGTGTATTGATGCTGAGCCTGATCGCGCTGTTCTGGCTGCTGTTACACAGCCCGCTACTTGATCCTTATCGTATTACGATTAATCAACAGCGTTCTCAGCTGGAACGCGGCATCAAACATGCAGATACCACCGACCTCTATCTGTTTAGTCAGGCCGGGCGCCGCGGTCATCAGCTGCTGCTGACATTACAGAAGCATCCGCAATGGCTGGACGATGCGCAAGGTACGCGTACCACGCTGGCTCAAATGCTGGCAAGCACCATCCGCCAGCCCCCGGCAGCGCCTGCTGAATCCAAACTGCGTCAGTCTGTTAAGTTACGTCCGGGCAGTATGCCGCTGCCGGAAAGCTGGTGGCAGCGTATGGTCGAAAACAAAGGCTATATGATAAACGGCTGCCTGTTGGAGAGTGCCTTCTGTCTGGCATGGTTGATGGATCTGAATGATGACGGCAGGGCTGAAGTATTGTTATATGACCGTGGCCAGCAAAAAATTCAGGTGTTTGTCTGGCAACAGGAGAGGTGGCAACCGGCAGGAGAGATCACGCCAGCGAGTGATGATAAGGAATTTGCCCGGCTGGCTGAGCACGGCAAGACAGAGACAGTGCAAAAGCCATGGCGGGACCTGCTGCTTAACGGTAAACGTTATCCGGTGCACTATTACGGCGTCGACTAAGCGGAAAGGCGACTTATTCAGTCAGAACCCTTGAGTTAAAATAACCGGGCCAGCCTGCTGGCTGGCCCTTCCTGGTGTTGATGCTTAAAATGGGGCTTATCTGTAAGCAAAGGGATTAGGTAAGCGCGCTATAGCCCTTACGTCCCGCCCATCAGTGATGATGGTCGTAATCGCGCTGCTTAAACTTGTCTTCAACGTTATTCTTTATTTCGCCTGCTTTATTGCTGATTTTATCCGTGACGCCGGGCGTAGAGGTCTTATCTGGCGCCGCGCTCATATTGCCCCGCGTATTCACCCCTTCTGTTGAGGCGGACGCTGCGGGCCGGGTGCCAGTGTCATCGTTAACAGAAGTATTAACCCCACTGCTCAGCATGTCCTGATTGATGGCATTCTGCCCTGTCGCACCGACGCGCTCTGTTGCGCTGGCTGACAGTGCCTGCTCGTTCACCTCTGGCGTGGTTCTGTCGATATCCACCTCCTGACGACGCACGGTATCGTTTACCGTTTCCGTACGCTCGTTAGTATCAGTACGCACTACGACTTCTTCTTTCACATGGGCCGTTTTGTTAATCACCGGCTGCTCATGGGATTCCGCCACTTCCACGGTTTTCTCGGACCAGTCAATATCGCCCAGGTAAGCGGGCTCGTTGATGGCGCGACGGAAAACATCAGCGTGCTGTTCATGCAGCGATACATCTTCAGAGACTTCATCGGTCACGGTATAACGCCGTACCCGCGTTGAGCCTTCACTCACCAGACGTTTACCCACTTCAATCTGCTCTTCTGCCAGACGCAGGATTTCCTCTTCGGACTCATCACCGGTCAGCGAAGTACGCACCGGCTCTACCTGGCGGTCATTGGTTTGTCCGGCAAACTCCCCGCCCACCGGCGGCGCGGCATTTTCGCCGGTCATCAGCTCACGATCGCGGGAATCAGACAGCGAACTCTGCATACGTGACGGCATATCCACTGATTCATGGGAATGCAGGATGGTCATCGCACGCGCCAGTTGCTCTTCTTCGGTACGCAGCGTCAGCACCACACCGCCGGTATCCATGGCGCGCGTATACACATCCGCCTGTTCGTCATCAACGGTATTACCAAACAAACGCTGCCAGATACTGGGATGCCGGATCGCTTTCCCTTCTGACTCTAATTGCTCACCACCGATCAAACTAATGTCCCGATCGGGAAAACCCGCTTTGACGAGATTTCTTTTCGCGGCCTCAGCCTGCATTGCAGAATCGAACAAAGTTACGATTTTTTCATGTGCCATGATCATTCCTCTCAGTTTTAGCGTTACTTACCGATCGCTTTCTTTCTCCACAGTGACATGCTGTTCACGTCGTGTTACCACGTCCTCAAAAGGTACAGACTCCTGCACCTTGCGTATGTGTATCTCTTCCTTAAGCACCAGCTTTCTGACTATCTCAATCTCTTCTTCAACGACCGGGACAATAAGTACCCCGTTTTCTTCCCGTACTTCTGGCATGGACGCTACCTGTTGTGCCTTTGCTACATGCTCAATCTCAACATTTTCCCTGTTCAGCAGCGTACTTACCCTTTCATCATGTTCAGACGTTGAGCGGGTGACGGTGACCCGGCCATCCACAACCTGCCGTTTGCTCAGCGTGACCTGCTCTTCGGCCACCTGGAGCACTTCTTCAGCAGTTTTATTGTGTTCCGGCTGATTCCCCATAATTTCTCCGCTTTATTACAGGAATATTTTTCCCGATAAGTTAAATATTCCCGCCAACTCTGTTTCACAGTAATAATGATAGCCAAAAAAACTGAAAGGCGGAGCAAATAAGATAATTCCTCACCTGAAAACATCATATTTAAATGCAGGAATAAAACTGCAAACTGTTTATTTAATTTCAGAAAAAACCGCCGCCAAAAAACGATAAAAATATTTTAAAATCAGGCTTATAAACAATAAAAAACTGCCAACAGACTGGATAATAGTCACCCATCAGGCCAGCGCCGACCTGGCTTCAGGCCAAAAAAGTTATTATTAACTTTACTTTTCCCAGGACAACTTACAACATTATCCCTACAACAATGAATAAGTATTAAATAATGTTTCCAGCTGAATAAAAGCATTACCGAAACCTGATAACTCTTTGTTATTAACGGCAGCGTAAATAAGCGCAGCCGGTAAATACGATTCTTTATTTTTTGCCACGATACAGAATAATCTCAAAGCAAGCCGGGCCTGCTGACAAAACCTGAACTTTTGCCTCTAAGACTTCTCTTAACCAGGGCTGATAATGATCGTGAAACCTGAGGTAGTGATGAATAACACAACACAACGTATGATTTGGGGATGGGGAGTGGCAGCGGCACTGGTGGCAGGTAGCGCCTCAGCGGCAAGCTGGCAGGATCAACTGAGCAGCGCGGCCGCACAGCTCAGCCAGCAAAACAGCAGCACCACAACGAGCAATACCACTCAGGCCAGCACGCAGACTGGCGGTCTCTCGCTGGGCACGCTTACCGGCCTGCTGAACGGTGGCGACAAGGCAGTGAGCGCCAGTAATATGACCAATGCCGCAGGCGTGCTGCAATATTGCGTCCAGCATAACGTGGTGGATAACAATGTGCAGTCGGTGAAGGATCAGGTGCTGAGCAAGCTCGGCCTCACCACCCCCACTGCCCAGGCGCAGCAGACAGATTACCAGCAGGGCATAGCGGGCCTGTTAAACACCGGTAACGGCCAACAGCTGAACCTGCAGACCCTGAGCAACAGCCAGCTCGGTGAAAAACTGAAAACCAAAGCCTGCGATGTGGTACTGAAGCAGGGTAAAAACTTTATCTCCTGATACCCCGGGATGGCGCGTGCTGCGTCATCCCTTCACCCTCTCCCCGGCACCGCTTTCTCCCGGTTGTGCGGGTTATGACGCATCGCGCCGACGGGCGAAACGTTGCTTAAGCTGCGAGAACAGTCCGCGAAACACCACAATGCCGATAATGATCGCGCCCCAGGTGGCAGTAATGGTGAAAGGATCGAGGCGCAGCAGGTTCAGGCCGCTGGAGATCAACTGCAGAATCACTACCGCCAGCACCACACCAGAGATCCGTCCAAAACCGCCAAACGGACTCACCTTGCCGAGAAACGCAGCCAGCACCGCCACCAGCAGATAAGAGTCGGCGTAACTGGCCTTTACCGAGTTGAGTTGTCCAATCATCACCAGCGAGGTCAGCGCGGCAAAGCTGGAGGAGAAGATATACTGCATCACGGTGATCTTCACCAGGTTAACGCTGGCGTACTGCGCAGCAGTGGGGTTAGAGCCCATCATATACAGGCTGAAGCCAAAGCGCGTCTTGTTTAAAATTACGGAGGCGATGACGCTGGCGATAAGAAACAGGATCAGCGCATTGGGTATACCAAAACTGGCCCCGTTACCGATGCTGAGCAGCGACTCCGGAAAACCGGACAGCGTATAGCCTTTGGTCAGGACCACATTCACCCCGGCGATCAGCGTCATGGTGCCCAGCGTCACCAGGATATCGGGGATCTTCAGCAGGGAAATCAGCAGCCCGTTAACCACCCCCACCAGCACACAGCTCAGAAAACCGAGCAGCACCGCCAGCAGCACCAGTTCGCCGCTGGCCAGCTTCATGCCCTGCGCCGAAATATGTTGCAGGCAGAGCGCGATGATAATGCCGTTGAGGTTGGCGGTAGCAATAATCGACAGGTTAATCCCGCCGGAGAGCATAGAGATCATCATGCCAATCGCCAGCAGACCAATAATCGGCAGCTGATAGGCCATGGAGATCAGGTTCTGGCTGCGGATAAAGCGCTCGCCGTTCAGCAGATACATCAGTACAAATACCGCAATCAATACCAGCCAGAGCGACAGATTATCCACCAGGGCGGCAGTCAGACGCAGGCGCGCAGGCGTATAGGTTTTCATGGATTTGCTCCTCATGGTTCCACCACAACCCGTACCTGGGCCCGTTTCTGACGCAGCAGCTGCAACGCGTTAAGCACCACGCTGAACAGGATCACCAGCCCGGTAAAGACGTTGTAGTAATAAGGAGAGACTTTCAGCAGCGTCAGACTGTTACTCAGGATGGCGAACAGCAGCACCCCGAGCAGCGTCCCCGGCACGCTGCCGCGTCCGCCGGTTACCGATGCACCGCCCAGCACCACAGCAGCGATCACCTGCAACTCCGAGCCGACAATTGAGTTGGGGATTACCGTCTGAACAATGGACACCTGAATGATGCTGGCAAAACCGGAAATGGCACCAACGAAGGTATAGATAAACAGCGTAGTGCGCCGCAGATTAAAGCCGACGCGCTCCGCCGACAGGGCATTGCCGCCCACGGCATAAATGCTGCGTCCCAGCACCGTATGCTTTAAAAACAGATGGAGAAAAATCGCCAGCAGAAACCACAGGCAGGTAATCAGGCTCAGGCCATACCAGGCGCCATTTTCTGCCTGCAGCGGGAAGATCTTTATCTCCGCCAGGCTGAGCAGCGAGGGAGGAATGTCATAGATCAAATCTCCCTGGGTCACCACATAGAGCGCGCCATAAAACAGGCTGTTGGTGGCGATGGTGACGATAATGGCGGTAATGTTGAAATAGTAGATAATCACCCCGTTCAGCAGTCCCATCAGCGCGCCCAGCATCAGGCTGCAGAGGATCGCCAGCCAGATATTGTCCAGCCCGAGCTGCAGGAACCAGAACACCACTACGTACTGCACCACCTGGGCGATCGCGGTAAAGGAGACATCAAAACCGCCTGACAGCAGCACCAGCAGCACGCCGAGCGCGAAAATCCCCAGTACCGTCCAGGACTTCAGCAGGCCGGTGAGATTATCGAAGGTCATAAAGGCGGGGTTAAGGCGGGTGATCACAATCGACAGGATGACGATCAGCACCAGCAGCAGCGTCTCCCTGGCCTTCAGGTATTTCATCACATCCACGGCAACCTCCTCAGGCGGGCATTACAGCTCCAGTTCACGTTGCAGCGTATCGTTATCGATCTCATCGCTCAGCCAGCTTTTGCCCAGCCTGCCGTTCCGCATCATGATGATGCGATCGCAGTTCGCCAGCAGTTCGGGCAGCTCATCCGAGATAAAGATAATGCCCATCCCCTCTGCGGCCCTGGCCTTCACCGTCTGGTAGATATAGCTTTTGGCACCCACATCAATACCTACCGTGGGGCTGTCGAGGATAAATACCTGCGGCTTCATCGCCAGCCACTTCGCCAGCACCACCTTTTGCTGATTGCCGCCGGACAGCATACGCACCGGCTGATCCTGACTGCCATATTTCACCTGCATCGCTTTCAGCAGCCCTTCAACAGTAGCGCGCATCTTGCTGCCGTTCAGCAAACGCAGCGGCGTCAGATAATGATCGAGTGTACAGATCGCCGTGTTGGCCGCGATGCTCTGATCCATCACCAGCCCCTGTGCCAGCCGATCTTCCGGCACATAAGCGATGCCGCGTTTCACCGCATCCTGTATGCTGTTCAGCCGCACCGGCTGCCCGTTCAGACGCACCTCCCCGCTCTGCGCAGGCTCGACGCCAAACAGCGCCATCGCCAGCTCGGTGCGTCCGGCACCCAGCAATCCGGCGATGCCCAGCACTTCGCCTTTATGCAGATCAAAACTGATATCCTGAAAGCTGTTGCGCTTGCTCAGGTTGCGCACGCTGAGCAACACCTCGTTGCTGGCGTAAGAGGCCCGTTTCTCGTAAGTGAGGGCGTAACCCAGCATCTTCGCTTCGATCGCGGCACTGGTGAGCTGCGCGGTGGGCTGACAGTCGATCACCTTGCCATCGCGCATCACGGTGACGCGATCGCAGATCTCCAGCAGCTCATTCAGCTTGTGGCTGATAAAGATAAAGGCGATGCCCTGGCTTTTCAGATGGCGCAGGATGGTAAACAGGTTGTTGATTTCGCTGCGCGTCAGGGCGGTGGTGGGCTCATCCAGAATGATCAGTTTTGACTCGTTCACCAGCGCCCGGGCGATCGCTACCAGTTGCTGTTTGGCGATCGGCAGTTCATCAACGGTGGCATTCAGATCGAGGCGGATCCCCAGCTGATCGAGAATGGCGATCACCTTATCGCGGTAAGCGCTGGCGCGCACCAGCGGCTTTTTCTCGTTCAGCATCTGGCTGATATAGATATTTTCCAGCACCGTCAGGTTAGGAAACAGCGACAGATCCTGATAGATAATGCCGATCCCCTGCTTTCCCGCTTCGATGGCGTTATAGCGCGTGATCGGCTGATTTTTGATGGTGAGAGTGCCGCGATCGCGCGGCAGTACGCCAGCGATGATTTTCATCAGCGTTGATTTGCCGCAGCCGTTTTCCCCCACCAGCCCGTGCACTTCGCCCTGATGGATATCGAAGCTGACATTGTTCAGCGCAGTGACGCCACCAAACTTTTTCGTGACGTTTTCGACTGCCAGAAATTGCATAGTGCTCTCCTGGTGCCCTCCTCCCACAGGCAGGAGGAGGGGAAACGCGATCAGAAGTTATACTGCCCCATATTTTCTTTGGTCACCGTCAGCGGCTTATCAAAAATGATGTTCTGGCCGTTGATCTCCGGCACGCCCAGTCCCGGGATCTCCAGCCCCTGTTTGATCTCATCCCGCTTGCCGTCCAGGATCATTTTGGCGAGATAGGCCATGGCGTAAGAGGCTTCGCCCGGACTCCAGAGGATCGCTTCGGTCATTGAGCCATCCTTCAGGAAGGCGGCACTCTCTTTCGGCGAGGTGGTGCCAATCACCGTCAGTTTGCCGACCAGCCCTTTCTCACGCAGCGCCTGCGCGGCTCCCGGCGCCCCCTGGCTGCCAAACGCCAGCACGCCTTTCAGGTTGGGATAAGTAGAGAGCAGCTCCAGGGTTTTCTGCCGCGACGCGTTGCGGTCTTCGCTCACCGGAAAACGCTCCGCCACCAGCTTCATCTGCGGATACTTCTCTTTCAGCTGCTTAATGGCAGCGTCCGCCCAGATGTTATGCGCCGGTACGGTCAGGGAGCCGACAAAAATGGCAAACTCCCCTTTGCCGCCGGCATGCCTGGCAAACTCATCCATCATGTAACGGCCGAATTTATCGTTTTCGATCATCTCCACATCGAAGTCGGCTCCGGGCTGATTCACCGACTCATGGGTGATCACCACAATTTTTTGCTGGCGGGCGCGGTTAAACACTGGCTCTACCGAGCTGGCGTTATTGGGCACCACCAGCAGCGCATTGGCACCCTGAGAAATGCTGTCTTCGATAATGCGCACCTGCTGCGCTTCATCCGCAGACGCCGGGGCCTGCTGATACGCATCGATATCGAAATCCTTCGCCGCTTTTTTCAGGCCGCTTTCATAATCATTGAACCAGGCGGATCGCAGTTTGGGAATGCCAACCATCGAGTATTGCTCGGCGGCCAGACTCAGCGTAGAGCTGCACAGCGTGGTGACACCAAGCAGCAGCGCCAGCGTAAAAGAGTGTCGCGTTTTCATCAGCTAAATCCTTATCACAGGGAGAAGAGTCAGGCGGGGTAGCGCCGTTCAGGTTCGGGAATTGAGCCGGCATTGCCAATCTCAATGACTGCACCCTGAAAACGTTCCTCGGTGTCGAGGTAATAAAAGACGTCATCGCCAATGTTGCCGCTCTGCACCACCTCATAACCGCGTGCCTGAAAGCGCGCCAGCGCCTGGTCGCAGTCGGCAAAATAGAGCTTGATGTGATGCAGGCCGTAGCCATGCTTCTCAATATATTCGTCGTAGATGCTGTAACCCGAGACCGGCTGCATCAGCTCCATCTGCACGCCATTTACCCAGCAGACGGCAATCTTATAGACATGTTCGGCGGGCTGACCGCGGTAACGCGAGTTAATGATGTTGTGCGGGCCATAGGTATACACATCCCAGGGGCCAATATTGAACGCTTGCCAGTAGTGCTGCATCGCGGCATCAAGGTCAGAGACCAGGTGAGCGACCTGGATAATATCGCCATCTTTCATGCTCAGGTTCTCCCGGTTTAAGCAAATTTATGCGGCAAGCCTTCCAGATTGGTATGGCTGGCTTTCATCGCTTCCATGGAGATGTTGCACTTCTCAATCAACATCATGGTGACGATATCCGTGAAGAGAAACAGCGCCTGTTCCAGCAGGGTGGACATCGGCTGAACAGAGGGGATCTCCTGGTCGCCGCCAAAAATTTGTCCGGGCACGCGTACCGCAAGATCTGCGTACTGTCCATGTTCGTTTTCGGGATGCGCGGTCAGCAGTACGATACGTGCGCCCGCTTCTTTCGCCAGCCGGATAATGTTGAGTTCCACATTGGTGACGGCGCAGTGCACAATCAATAAGTCCCCCTTGCCCAGATAAGGCGAGGTGGTGTCATACACCACATAGCTGTCAAAACCCATATGTTTAAGACGCATGGCGAAACCGCGTACCGACAGCTGCATACGTCCCATGGCATACAGCTGAATGGTTTTCGCCTGACAGATTTCATCCATTAACTGCGCGATCTGCTGCGGATCCACCGCCATCAGCGTGGCGCGGTTCTCGTTAATCACCTTGTCGACAAGATCCTGGTAGTGTGACATGTGAAGTTCCTCAATTGGCTACGGCTACAGAGCAGGAATGGCGCACTGAGTTGACAAATTTATAAAATTATCTGAACGGTAACTCTCCGTTACCTTACGCAACATTTTCCGCCGCTCTTTTGGTTCCGATCACAATAATTCAACATTAAAACGCTGCACTAAAGGAAATGTGGCGAATAAGTGAGCTGAATCACAGGTATTTACGGATCTGCTGCGTTATGTTGCGGGTGATATCAGGACATCAGGCACGTAAAAAAACGCACAATTCTCTGCCGCATGAAATTTACAACCTGGTAATTTTTCTTCCGGATTGTTTTTACTTATTATTTTTATTAATGTATTCCGGCATATTCCCTGATAAGGGCGTCGTAATAACTCCGATAAAAACGGGCGCAAAACAGCAGGTAAAATGACTATGGCAAGATCGGGCAAGCTGGAGCGGATCGTTCAGCAACTTGAACAGCGTATCCGCAGCGGGTACTACAGTCAGGGAGAGCGACTGCCCACGGAAATTAACCTCTGTACCGACTTCGCCGTTTCACGGCCCACCCTGTCGCGCGCACTGGCCCGCCTGCGCGCACAGGGCCTGATCCGCAGTACTCAGGGTTCCGGCCACTATGTCACCTTTGCGGAACACACCGCGCCCGCCTCAGCTGCCGATCCCCTGACGCTGGGGATCCTCTCGCCACGCATGGAAGCCAACGAAAGTGGTTTTCTGTTTGAACAGATTTTTAAATCTATTGCCGCCCTGTCGCAGAGCTTTAATTTCGATCTGGTGTGGAATGGCGTCATGACCCTTGGCGCAGGCGCCACGCGCCAGGCCATCATCAGCAAGATTGATCATGTGATTGAGCGCTATGTACGCAGCAGCGTAAAAGGGGTTTTCTTTATTCCGGTGGAATTTCACCCCTCTGCTGGCGCGATCAACGAGCTGATCCTCAGCCAGCTGGACCGCTACGGCATCGGCGTGGTGCTGCTGGACAGCGATGTGGCGCGCTGGCCTGCGCGCAGCCGCTGGGATCTGATCGGCATCGATAACGTGGCGGCGGGCATGGAAGTGACGCGCCATTTGCTGCAGCAACAGCCCAGACGCATCGACTTCTTGTGTGAACGTTTCTCTGCCAACACCGTCAATATGCGCAGGATGGGCTATCGCCTGGCGCTGCTGGAAGCGGGACTCACCCCCTGCGCGGCCTGGGAGCATGAAGGCGAGCTGCAGGATACGACTTTTGTGCAACACCTGCTGGCCAGCGGCATGCAGGATATCGTCTGTGCCAATGATTTTACCGCCATGAAGCTGCTGGCGGTCTGCGCGCAACAGGGCATCAGGGTGAATGTGGTGGGTTTTGATGACAATGCTTATTCCGCACTGCTTGGCATTCCGTTAACCACCTATAAACAACCTTTTAGCGATATTGCGCGTAATGCCGTTCTCACGCTGCTGAACCGGTTGCAGTATCCGCAGGACAGCGCGTGCCATCTCACCTCACCGGGCGAACTGATTGTACGCGCCTCCTGTGGCGTGCGTCTGCCGACCTGCTGAGGCAAAAGCGCGTATAAAACCTGTCCGCTGCTTTCATTCTCTGCTGCCTTGCCTGTTTATCTCCGCAGAGCAGCGCTATAGTAACTTTTTGCTCACACAGGATGGACAGCATGAAAAGCATCACTTATATCGGCATTTATTTCGACCCTGAGCTGGTGCAGGTGGGCGTCCATCAACCTGACGGGACTTTTAACAGTCACAATTTTGTGTATGACGAAGCGGTGATTGACGAAATTGAAGCCTGGCTCGGCGCTTATCCGGCGGCGACCACTCATATTTGCCTGATCGAAAACGACAGCGCCGTGATGCTGGCGGATGAGCTGGCTGACCGGAATTACCCGGTTTTTCAGATCACCTTTCATCAGTTGCTCGACTGGTTTGCTACCTCGCCGCCTGCTACCCCGGATGGTTCACCGGTGAAAGCGATGATTCGCTATATGCAGAGCGAGAAACCGCCGCGCTATGAATCGCGTACGCCGCAACTGGAAGTCCTGTTTACGTTGCTGGATGAGCTGGAAGCCTTTGAGGATGCCAGCGAAGAGGATGAAGGTAGCCTGCTGGAGCCGGAAACCATCAGCATGTACCGCAAAAAAGGACTGACCATCACGGAAATGGTGGACAGGCGCATGAATGAACTGCATGAGCAGATCCGCGAACACCTGATGCACTACCCGGAACTGATGACGCCGGAACTCTTTCAGGAGTTCTTCCCGGACGTGATTGATGCGCTGGAGCAGCCCAAACACTGATCACGCTGGCGCTGCAATGGCAGACGTAAAAATCTGCCTTTATAGAAGGCGGATTTGATTGCACCCCATAGGGGTGTACCAAAAACCTTAAAAAGCAGTCTCTGCCTGTTCCGTAAGATTCAAATCCAGAGACGATAAGGCAGAGCCAAAACGTATTGATGACTGCGCCCACAGGACGTGGTTTTAAGCTGGCAGTAAAAATCCGCCTTCATAGAAGGCGGCTTTGTTTGCACCCCATAGGGGTGTACCAAAAACCTTAAAAAGCAGTCTCTGCCTGTTCCGTAAGATTCAAATCCAGAGACGATAAGGCAGAGCCAAAACGTATTGATGACCACGCCCGCAGGACGTGGTTTTAAGCTGGCAATAAAAAAGGGGCGAATCGATCGCCCCTTTTCTTTTCTGTTGCGTTACTCGCCGTGCTTCAGCGATTTACGCACTTCCGCTACCTGCGCCGGCGTCACAGCCGGCGCGTTGTTGCTCCAGCCCTGACGCACAAAGGTCGCCAGCTGCGCCACTTCTTCGTCGTTCAGACGCTGACCAAAGCCCGGCATCGCCAGAGTGGATGGCGCTTTGGCCGTGGATGGCTGCTGCGCACCCTGCAGGATGGTGTGAATCAACCCGGCAGGATCTTTTGCATTCACGATGGTCGCCTGATCCAGTTCCGGGAAGATGCCCGGCGCGCCCTTACCGCTGACAAAGTGGCAGGCGCCGCAGTTGTCGAGATAGAGACGCTCTCCTTCTGTCAGGTTTTTCGCGGCGGTCAGCTTCGCTTCCGTTACCTGCGCGGCCTGCATGTCATAGGCCTGCAGCGGCGGGTTGCCGCCCAGGAACTTCAGGTAAGCGGCGATCGCTTTCAGATCGGCATCGGTCATGTGCGAGCTGCTGTGCTCAACCACCGCCTTCATTTCGCCGCCGGTTGCCGCTTTGTCGTTACGCCCGGTCTGCAGATAATCGACGATCTCCTGCTCGCTCCAGCGCGGCAGGCCACGCAGCGACGGTACTTCCCAGTTGTTCAGGCTGCCGCCCGCCAGGAACGCCGCATTGCTGCTGTCGAGCGCTTCTTCGTTCATAGCAAAGCCGCGCGGCGTATGGCAGCTGCCGCAGTGGCCCAGGCTCTCGACAATATAAGCACCGCGATTCACCTCAGCCGAGGCGCCGCCAATCGGCTGGAAAGGTTTCTCTGCGGTAAACGCCCAGTTCCAGAAACGCATGCCCCAGCGCTGGCTGAACGGGAAACTCAGTTTGGTTTCCGGTACCTGCTCTGCGCTCGGCTGCACGCCTTTCATAAAGTAAACGTATAGCGCGTGGAGATCCTCATCGCTGATTTTGGCGTAGGCCGGGTAAGGCATGGCCGGATAGAGACGCGAGCCGTCCGGCAGGATCCCTTTGCGCACCGCATCAGAGAACTGCTGTTCGCTGTAGTTGCCGATACCGTGCGTTTTGTCCGGCGTAATATTGGTGGCGTAGATGGTGCCGAGGTTCGACTCAATCGCCAGTCCGCCTGCGAAATCGGGCTTGCCGGGCAGCGAGTGACACGCCATGCAGTCGCCGAGGCGTGACAGATATTCGCCCCGTTTGATCAGCTGACTCTCATCCTCCGCCTGTGCCTGCAGGGCAAAACCACTGGCCAGCAGCACGGCGCTCGCAACGAATAAAGGTTTCAGATTCAACATTTTCATGCGCTTACACCTGTACCAGTGGGCCGGGGTTTTTCAGATAGTGATCTTTGATCGCCTGTGCTGCCATCAGGGTAATGGCGCCGATGGTATCGGTGGGGTTCGCCTGGAAGTTCTGCGGGAAGGCATTGCCACCCGGAACAAAGACGTTATGCACGTCCCAGCTCTGCAGATAACGGTTCAGCGCAGAGGTTTTCGGGTTATCGCCCATCACCGCACCACCCACGTTATGGGTAGAGACATACTTAGTGATATCGAAGTCGGCACCCATCGGCAGGAAGCTCATGCTCATGCTGTCCGGGTTCAGCTCTTTGGCGATATTGCCCACAATCCCTTTCAGGTACTGCTGCAGGCGCAGTTCGTTCTCTTTCCAGTTAAAAGTCATACGCAGCAGCGGCTGACCGCGATGATCGGTATAGTTCGGATCGAGATCGAGGTAGATATCACGATAAGACTGACAGGTGGTGGTGATGCTGACCTTCATGGAATGGCCATACCACTCTTCCAGCCCCTCTTTCCAGCCAGCGCCCCAGGCCGGCGTGCCTTTCGGCAGTGCAGTGCTGATTGGCGTGCCGGTGGCCTGAGAACTGTGGATCTTCGCCCCGCCGAGGAAGCCCAGCCCCGGACCATCAAAGTTACCCGGTGAGATGTCGTTAAACATCTGGCCGGTGGCACCTGCGGTAGCAAAGGGGTTGAAGTTCTTGTCTTTAAAGAACAGCGTCGCGCCGCCGTTGGAGAGGAACGCGTAGTTACGTCCTACCACACCCTCTTCAGTGATTGGGTTATAAGGCTTGCCAATACCGGAGAGCAGCATCAGGCGCACGTTATAGAGCTGGAAGCTGCTCAGCACCACAATTTTCGCCGGCTGGAAGCACTCGTCGCCATTCTCATCGATGTAGATCACCCCTTTCGCGGTTTTCTTATCATCGTGCAGCACCACTTTGATCACTTCCGCATTCACTTCATAAGAGAAGTTCGGCATACGCTTCAGTGAATCCATAATCGCAGTCTGCGGCGACGCTTTGGAATAGTTCAGGCACGGATACTTACTGCAGTAACCACAGTAGTTACAGGGCGCGATCTGGTTGCCGTACGGATTAGTCCAGGCGCGTGAAACGCAGGCGGACGGGTTCGGGAACGGGTGATAGCCGAGCTTTTTCGCTGCTGCCGCGAACATTTTGGTGTTCAGGGTATCTTCCAGCGCAGGCAGTGGATAAGGTTCTGAGCGCGGGCCTTCAAAGGGATCGCCGCCTTCCAGAATCTGACCGCGCAGGTTGCCGGTGGTGCCGGACTGGCCGCAGATCAACTCAAACTTGTAGTAGTAAGGTTCGATCTCATCCCAGGTGAACGGGAAGTCCATGACGCGCATGTCATCCTGCAGAATGCCCGGCTTGTACGCTTCGTCGACATAGGTTTTCAGCTTGATGTCCGTCGGGGTAGGACGGAGCAGAACGCCGGTCCAGTGCAGCCCCGCGCCGCCTACACCAGTGCCCGGGGCAAAGGCTCCCCACTTACGTGTCGGCAGTGCCGTCTGATCGGTGGTGTAGCGTACGGTGACCGCCATTTCTGCCGGGGTAGCGAACACTTTGTTACGCACGGCGTAGCCATATTCGTCAGCCGGTTTCGGATATGCGAAATCGTCATAGGTGCGGTCGGGGCCGCGCTCCAGCGCACGCACTTCAAGGCCAGCCAGCGCCAGTTCGATGCTCATCAACGAGCCTGCCCAGCCGAGGCCGCAAACAACGACGTCGACTTCTTTTTTTGTAATCTGTGCCATGTTAATCCTGTCTCAAATACCTGATACGGCGAGATTGCGCACTCAGGCGCGCTCGCCTTTAACGCTTACCGGGCCCAGCGGGTAAGGAATGTTGTGCTGTTTTACCCATTCCAGATAACTGGCACGCGCGCCGGGAAAACCGAGGGCGATCCAGGCTTTCATGCCTTTGTTGCCGCCATACATGGGATCGGCCAGATAGCCGTGTTTGGTATTGGAGAGCAGCTGGCTGAAGAAGTGTGAAGCTTTCATGTTGGGTTCGCCGAGGGCAGCGAAATCGATACCGTTCTTGTTGACCTTCGTCAGGGTGTCATCTTTTTCTTGCTGCGACAGGGCATGGAAAGGTTTTTGATACCTCTCCTGACACCACTGGTTCACCAGTTTGATGCCCGTTTTATAGAGCTGCTGCGGGTTATAAGGGATCTGATAACCCAGGGTAGCGGGCGCCTTAATGTCAAAGGGTCCTTGCAGGTAGATCTCCTGACCATAATTTTCATCATGCAACTGTTGATCGATAAAAATCGGTACGTTGGTTTCCAGCGCGCCAGGCGCTTTACCTTTGCCGCCTGCCGGGATCAAACGATCGGTCGCGGCAAGGATAAACTGCCATTCATCAGCACTGAAAAAAATCGGTGTGTAATCGGTTAATTCTGGTGCGGCCATTTCCGCAGCCTGGGCGGCGGTTAAACCTTTAAATACCAGCTCGCCTAATGGCAAAGCCAGTAAGGTCCCCAGTAAGAACTTACGTCTTGAGGTTGGTTTTTGTAGAAGCATTGCCGTACGACTCTCACATGCTATAAAAGTAATGTTTTTGTTAATTATCTAACTCATCGGTAAACAGCCCGGCAATCTTAGGGATACAAAGGTTTCAAAATGTAAAAATAAAATTAAGTATGTATCTGGACAAAAAAATATAATCGTCTGAAAGAGTAGCAAAAGCGGGATAACGACCTGAAGGGAAAGAAATTTCACTTTAATTAAGATAAATATTAGTTTTTTTTATTTAATTAAGCGCTGAAACTCTGCATGTAATAACGGGAAGGGATAGTGTCGCTTACTTATCAATAAAAAAATATCATACTTCCATACCAGATATTATGCCTCGATTTAACATTATATTTACCATATGAAAACATTAAATCAATAATAAGAGAGGCAGCCTATGCATGGTAACGCGCTTAATTTTTATTCTGCGCTCAATAACGGTATATAAAATAAGCGCAGATTGCCGTTATCGGGATCGCTTTCTGGTTAAAAACCCCGCGCGACAGACATAACACCTTGCTATCCTTGAAACACCTTTCCCTGTTCAGAATGGAAGAATGCTATGAGCGCGCCGCTGCTGATTGCTCAAACCCCCGATGTTCAGTTGCATCTGTTACCGCAGATGGCTAACCGTCATGGCCTGATTAGCGGCGCTACCGGCACCGGTAAAACCGTGACCCTGCAAAAGCTGGCCGAATCTTTCTCCCGCGCGGGCGTGCCGGTCTTTATGGCCGATGTGAAAGGCGATCTCAGCGGTGTGGCGACGCAAGGCGAAGCGAGTGAAAAATTGCTGACGCGCCTGCGCGCTATTGGCGTCAGCGACTGGCAGCCGCAGCGCAACCCGGTGGTGCTGTGGGATGTTTTTGGCGAACAGGGCCACCCGCTGCGCGCCACGCTCTCCGATCTGGGCCCCCTGCTGCTGGCGCGCCTGCTGAACCTTAATGAAGTACAGAGCGGCGTACTGCAGATCATTTTCCGCGTGGCTGACGATCAGGGCCTGCTGCTGCTCGACTTAAAAGATCTGCGCGCCATGACGCAATATATTGGCGAAAACGCCAAAGCCTTCCAGACCCAGTATGGCAATATCCACAGCGCGTCGATCGGCGCTATCCAGCGTGGGCTGCTCACGCTGGAACAACAGGGCGCAGAGCACTTTTTTGGCGAGCCCATGCTGGATATCCACGATCTGATGCGTACTGATGAACAGGGGCATGGCTATATCAATATCCTGGCGGCGGACAAACTCTGGCAGATGCCGAAGCTCTACGCCACCAGCCTGCTGTGGCTGCTCGCCGAGCTCTATGAACAGCTGCCGGAAGCGGGCGATCTGGAGAAGCCGAAGCTGGTGTTCTTTTTTGATGAAGCGCATCTGCTGTTTGACGACGCGCCTGCGGTGTTACTCGATAAAATTGAGCAGGTGGTGCGCCTGATTCGCTCCAAAGGGGTCGGCGTCTATTTTATCACCCAGAATCCGGCCGATGTGCCCGATGTGGTGCTCGGCCAGTTGGGCAACCGCGTCCAGCATGCGCTGCGCGCTTTTACCCCGAAAGATCAGAAAGCGCTGAAGACAGCGGCGCAGACCCTGCGCGCCAATCCCGCTTTTGATACCGTCAGCGCGCTGCAGGCGTTGGGCACCGGTGAGGCGCTGATCTCCTTTCTCGACGAGAAAGGTCGCCCCGGCATCGTGGAGCGCGCCATGGTGATTGCCCCCGGCTCGCGCATGGGACCGATCAACAGCGACGAGCGCAACGGCCTGATTAACCACTCTTCCCTCTATGGCAAATATGATACGGCGCTGGATCGGGAATCGGCGTTTGAGCGGCTGCAACAGGGAGTACAGGCGGCCAGTGAACAGGCCAGGGCGCCCGCCGCGCCGGGCGATAAGGTGGCGGTAGACAACAGCGTTCTGAATGGCCTGAAAGAGATCCTGTTCGGCAGTACCGGTCCGCGCGGCGGTAAGCGGGACGGCGTCGTTCAGACCATGGCGAAAAGCGCCACGCGCCAGATCACCCGTCAAATCATTCGTGGCGTGCTGGGTAGCCTGCTCGGCGGTCGTAAGCGTTAAACCAGGCCCAAAAGGACGGCAGTGAAACCGTGGATAAAATAACTGAACTGAAACGCACCAAACGGCTGGCGTTACTGTTGCTGCTGCTGGCGGCAGCCACCTTTATTACGACGCTGTTTCTGCCCGCCAGCTTCTGGGTAAGCGGCGTAAAGGCGATTGCCGAAGCGGCGATGGTCGGGGCACTGGCGGACTGGTTCGCCGTGGTGGCGCTGTTCCGCCGTGTGCCGGTGCCCTTTATCGCTCGTCATACGGCCATTATTCCCCGTAATAAGGATCGCATTGGCGATAATCTGGGGCGCTTTGTCCAGGAGAAATTTCTTGATACCGATTCGCTGCTGGCGCTTATCCGTCGCTACGATCCTTCGCAGATGCTGGCAAGCTGGCTGAACGCGCCGGGCAACGCTGACCGGGTGGGACGTCATCTGATCCAGGTGATGCGCGGTTTTCTCGATCTCACTGACGATGCGCGTATTCAGTTGCTGCTGCGTCGCGCCGTCCACCGTGCGATCGACAAAGCGGATCTGACGCAGTCGGGCGCGCTGATGCTGGAGAGCCTGACCAAAAACAACCGCCATCAGGAACTGCTCGATGCCGCCGTTGAGCAGCTGCTGCGTATTCTGCACAAGCCCGGCACGCGCGAGTTTATTGCCCGCCAGATCGTGCACTGGCTGAAGCGGGAACATCCGCTGAAAGCCAAAGTGTTGCCTACCGAGTGGCTGGGGGAACACAGCGCCGATTTGGTGGCAAATGCGGTGAATACCATTCTGGATGAGGTGGCGCTCGATCAGGGGCATGAGTTTCGCCTCGGTTTTAACCGGGCGGTTGAGCGCCTGATTGTCCGGCTGAAAAGCGATCCCGAGATGGCGCAACGCGCAGAGGTTATTAAATCCTGGCTGAAAGAGGATGAGTCGCTGAATCGCTATATCGGCGAGCTGTGGCAGGACCTGCGCCTCTGGTTAAAGCAGGACCTTAACAGCGAGAACTCCCGGGTTCAGGATAAGGTACGACGCGCCGCACTCTGGCTGGGTGAAAACCTGGCGGCGGACGAAGCGTTACGTCATTCGCTAAATCAGCATCTGGAAGAGGCGGTGCGCAGCATGGCGCCGGAATTTTCCCGCTTTCTGACGCGCCATATCAGCGACACGGTGAAAAGCTGGGACGCAAGCGAGATGTCACAGCAGATCGAGTTGAATATCGGCAAAGATTTGCAGTTTATTCGCATCAACGGCACCCTGGTGGGCGGCACCATCGGGCTGATTCTCTTTCTGCTGTCACAGCTGCCAGCACTGCTGTGAATCCGCTACCCGTTATCTTCTCGCTGACGGAACGCAGGGCTTTTAGCGGGCAGCCAAAACAAGAAACCCCGAATCGTTGAGGGTTCAACTTTTCGGGGTTTTTGTAAGGTGACGCTCTTTTCCCGGGCCTTTAACGCCGCTTCAGCAGCAGGAACAGGCTGATGGCGAAGAACGCGCCGCTGGGCAGAATGGCACCCAGCACCGGCGGTAAGCCATACACCAGGCTGAGCGGGCCGAAAATCTGATCCAGCACGTAGAACAGGAAGCCGAAGCTGATGCCGGTAACCACCCGCACCCCCATCGATACGCTACGCAGCGGGCCAAAAATAAACGACAGCGCCATCAGCATCATCACCGCTACGGAGAGCGGCTGGAAGACTTTCCCCCACATATTGAGCTGATAACGTCCCGCTTCCTGACCGCTCTGCTTCAGGTATTTGCTGTAGTTGTAGAGACCGCTGATCGACAGCGCATCCGGATCCAGCGCCACTACGCCCAGTTTGTCCGGCGTCAGATTGGTTTTCCACTCACCGCGCAGGCTCTGCGATCCGGTAATCTGCTGAGGATTTTTCAGATCGGATTCATCCACCTGCGACAGGGTCCAGCGTTTCTCAGTGGCGTCCCAGATGGCGCTGGCCGCATAGCGCACACTGAGCAGCCGACGCTGATCGTTAAAGTTGTAGATGCTGACGCCATCCAGCTGATCGTTGCCTTTGATACGCTCGATATAGATAAAGCTGTTGCCATCTTTCGCCCACAGGCCATTCTGCGTCGAGACCAGGGAGCCGCCATACAGCTGCTGAGCGCGGTAGTTACGCGCCATCTGCTCCCCCTGCGGCGCAACAAATTCGCCAATCGCCATGGTTAACAGCACCAGGGGAATCGCGGTTTTCATCACGGACAGCGCCACCTGCATACGGGTAAAGCCCGAAGCCTGCATCACGACCAGTTCGCTGCGCTGCGCCAGCATACCCAGCCCCAGCAATGCGCCCAGCAACGCCGCCATCGGAAAGAAGATCTCGATATCTTTCGGCACGCTGAGCAGCGTGTAGTAGCCGGCATCCAGCACGCTATAAGCGCCCTGGCCGGTTTTTCTCAGCTGATCGACAAATTTAATAATACCGGAGAGCGATACCAGCATGAACAAGGTCAGCATGATGGTATTAAAGATGGTTCTGCCGATATAACGGTCAAGTACACCAAACATCAGACTGATCCTCCGCGGCTAAAGCGGGCGCGCAGACGCCGCATCGGCACCGTATCCCACAGGTTCAGCGCCACAGCCAGCAGCAGGTAAGCCCCATTCACCACCCACATCCAGAGGGCCGGATCAAGACGACCTTTTGACGCATTCGACTTCAGTGAGCTCTGGAGCAGGAAAAAGATCAGATAAAGCAGCATCGCGGGCAGCATCGAGAGTACCCGTCCCTGACGCGGGTTCACCACGCTCAGCGGTACCACCATCAGCGCCATAATCAGCACCGAGAAGATCAGCGTAAGACGCCAGTGCAACTCCGCACGGAAAGCGGGGGTCTTATTCTGCAGCAGCGTGGTAAAACTGGACTGCTCAGCATCGTCAGGATCCAGCGTGGCGGTTTTGTAACCGACAATCGCCTGATAATTCACAAAGTCAGTGATGCGGAAATCGCGCAACAGCGCGGTTCCTTCAAAGCGCGTGCCTTTATCCAGCGTCACCACCTGGGAACCATCAGGACGCTGATCCATATGGCCACTGTCCGCCAGCACCACCGACGGACGGGCGTTGCCTTTGGGACGCAGTTGCGCCAGGAACACGTTGCCAAACTGATTGCCCTTCACATCTTCAATGAACAACACCGTGTTGCCGTCGCTGGAGGTCTGAAATTGCCCCGCCGCCAGCGCCGCCGCTCCCGGGTTCGCCCTGGCGTTCTGCGTCACTTCATCCTGATAGCGTGACGACCAGGGGCCGAGCCAGATCACGTTGACCGCCGCCACAGATGCCGTAAACAGCATCAGGATCATGGCCGCTTTTACCAGCACACCTTTACTCAGGCCGCAGGCGTGCATCACCGTGATTTCACTTTCCGTGTAGAGCCGCCCCAGGGTCATCAGGATCGCTAAAAACAGACTGAGCGGTAAAATAAGTTGTGCCATTTCCGGCACGCCGAGCCCTAACAGGGTCAGAACTAAATTTGTCGGGACCTCGCCATCGACTGCTGCCCCCAGAATCCTGACTAACTTCTGACAAAAGAAGATTAATAACAGGATAAACAGGATAGCCAGCTGGCTTTTGAGCGTTTCCCGAACCAGATATCTAATGATAATCACGCTTATTACGCCTGTGAAAACTTGTCTTTTTGCAGGAAAATCGATAGTTTCAACGCTTATTTGCCATTTTTCTTCATCAATGGCGGTCGTCGCAGCTAAAATTGTATGACTAAAGCGTTAGTGTGGTGGAAAAACAACACAATGTCACCCTGACTCATTATGACCGTCTCCGGCTAAATGTCATGGCGCCACGGAGAAATAATGAGTTACGAGCGCGCTACATTCTAGCGACCGCAGCCGCCGTTGTCTTTAAGATTCAGGAGAGTGCATGGAGTTCAGTGTAAAAAGCGGTAGCCCGGAAAAGCAGCGCAGCGCCTGCATTGTTGTTGGCGTCTTTGAACCGCGCCGTCTGTCACCGATTGCCGAACAGCTGGACAAAATCAGCGACGGTTATATCAGCGCCCTGCTGCGCCGCGGAGAACTGGAAGGCAAAGCCGGCCAGACGCTACTGCTGCATCACGTGCCCAATATCCTCTCAGAACGCATTTTGCTGATTGGCTGCGGCAAAGAACGTGAGCTGGATGAACGTCAGTATAAGCAGGTTATCCAGAAAACCATTAATACGCTGAATGATACCGGCTCGATGGAAGCAGTCTGTTTTCTCACCGAACTGCATGTCAAAGGCCGTAACACTTACTGGAAAGTGCGTCAGGCGGTTGAAACCTCCAAAGAGGCGCTTTACAGCTTTGACCAGCTGAAAAGTAACAAAGCCGAGCCGCGCCGTCCGCTGCGTAAGCTGGTGTTTAACGTGCCGACGCGCCGGGAATTAACCAGCGGCGAGCGCGCCATCCAGCATGGCCTGGCAGTCGCCGCCGGCGTGAAAGCGGCGAAAGATCTGAGCAATATGCCGCCGAATATCTGTAACGCGGCCTATCTCGCCTCGCAGGCGCGCCAGCTGGCGGACGCCTGGAGTAAAATCACTACGCGCGTGATCGGCGAACAGCAGATGAAAGAGCTGGGGATGAACGCCTATCTGGCGGTGGGTGCCGGTTCGCAGAATGAATCGCTGATGTCGGTGATTGAGTACAAAGGCAGCCCCGATGCGGAGGCGCGTCCGATTGTGCTGGTGGGCAAAGGGCTGACCTTCGACTCGGGCGGTATCTCCATCAAACCCGCCGAAGCGATGGATGAGATGAAGTATGATATGTGCGGCGCGGCTTCGGTCTACGGCGTGATGCGTATGGTGGCCGAGCTGGATCTGCCGCTGAATGTGGTTGGCGTACTGGCGGGCTGTGAAAATATGCCGGATGGCCGCGCTATGCGTCCGGGCGATATCCTGACCACCATGTCCGGTCAGACGGTCGAAGTGCTGAATACCGATGCGGAAGGCCGTCTGGTGCTGTGTGATGCCCTGACCTACGTGGAACGCTTTGAACCTGAAGTGGTGATTGATGTTGCGACCCTGACCGGTGCCTGCGTGATTGCGCTCGGCCATCATGTCAGCGGCCTGCTGTCGAATCATAATCCGCTGGCGCATGAGCTGATCGGTGCGTCTGAACAGTCCGGCGACCGTGCCTGGCGTCTGCCGATGCTGGACGAGTTTCAGGAGCAGCTGGAGTCCAATTTTGCCGATATGGCCAATATTGGCGGACGTCCGGGGGGCGCGATTACCGCGGCCTGCTTCCTGGCGCGCTTTGCACGTAAATATAACTGGGCGCACCTGGATATCGCCGGTACTGCCTGGCGTTCCGGCAAGGCGAAAGGCGCAACCGGCCGTCCGGTGCCGATGCTGTCACAGTTCCTGCTGAATCGCGCCGGACTGAACGGCGACGACTGAGGTTTTACCTGTGCCTCCGCTACCCTCTTCCACAGGGAGAGGGACGAAGCGAGTCGCCTTCGCCCACAGAACGAACAGACCGGCATCGCTGCCGGTTTTCCCCTCTCCTCCGGGAGAGGGTCGGAGTGAGGAGCAAAGCAACGTTTCCTCATCCATATTCAGAAAAGCAACACCTTAGCGTCAAGGCAACATCATGAAAAACGCCACCTTTTACCTGCTCGATCACGATACGCATGTGGATGGCCTTAGCGCTGTCGAAGCGCTGGTATGCGATCTGGCCGCCATGCGCTGGCGTGAAGGCAAACGCATCCTGATCGCCTGTGAAGATGAGCAACAGGCGATTCGGCTGGATGAAGCGCTGTGGCAGCGCCCGGCGAACGCTTTTGTCCCGCATAATCTGGCAGGTGAAGGGCCGCGCTACGGCGCACCGGTGGAGCTCGCCTGGCCGCAGCGCCGCGGCAACGCGCCGCGCGATCTGCTGATCAGCCTGCTCCCGCAGTTTGCAGATTTTGCTACTGCTTTCCATGAAGTGATAGACTTCGTACCGTTCGAAGAATCTCAGAAACAGCTGGCGCGCGACCGCTATAAAGCCTATCGCAGCGTCGGCTTCCACTTGAATACGGCAACGCCGCCTCAGCCGCAAACGACATAGCAGAAATGGAAAAGACATATAACCCGCAAGATATCGAGCAGCCGCTTTACGAGCACTGGGAAAAGCAGGGCTACTTTAAACCTCATGGCGATACCAGCCAGGAAAGCTTCTGCATCATGATCCCGCCGCCGAATGTCACCGGCAGCTTGCATATGGGTCACGCCTTCCAGCAAACCATCATGGACACCATGATCCGCTACCAGCGTATGCAGGGGAAAAATACCCTATGGCAGGCGGGTACGGATCATGCAGGTATCGCGACCCAGATGGTAGTAGAGCGGAAGATCGCCGCTGAAGAGGGCAAAACGCGCCAGGATTATGGCCGTGACGCCTTTATTGACAAAATCTGGCAGTGGAAAGCGGAATCTGGCGGCACCATTACCCGTCAGATGCGTCGCCTGGGTAACTCCGTGGACTGGGAGCGTGAGCGCTTCACCATGGATGAAGGGCTCTCCAACGCGGTGAAAGAAGTCTTTGTTCGCCTGTATAAAGAGAACCTGATTTACCGCGGCAAGCGCCTGGTAAACTGGGATCCGAAACTGCGTACCGCCATCTCTGACCTTGAAGTGGAAAACCGCGAGTCAAAAGGCTCCATGTGGCACATCCGCTATCCGCTGGCAGATGGCGCGAAAACCGCTGACGGGAAAGATTATCTGGTGGTCGCTACCACGCGTCCGGAAACCCTGCTGGGCGATACCGGCGTTGCGGTAAACCCGGAAGATCCGCGTTATAAAGATCTGATCGGCAAGGACGTGATCCTGCCGCTGGTGAATCGTCGTATTCCCATCGTGGGCGACGAACATGCCGATATGGAAAAAGGCACCGGCTGCGTGAAAATTACCCCGGCCCACGATTTCAACGACTACGAAGTGGGTCGCCGTCATCAGTTGCCGATGATCAACATCCTGACCTTTGACGGCGATATCCGCGAGCGCGCTCAGGTTTACGATACCAACGGTATTGAAAGCGACATCTACAGCGATGAAATTCCGGCAGCTTTCCGGAAAATGGAGCGCTTCGCCGCGCGTAAAGCGATCGTCGCCGCCGTTGAAGATCTTGGCCTGCTGGATGAGATCAAACCGCATGACCTGACCGTGCCTTACGGCGACCGTGGCGGCGTGGTGATCGAACCGATGCTGACCGATCAATGGTATGTGCGCACTGCCCCGCTGGCGAAAGTGGCGGTTGAAGCGGTAGAAAATGGCGACATCCAGTTCGTGCCGAAGCAGTACGAAAACATGTACTTCTCCTGGATGCGTGATATTCAGGACTGGTGTATTTCACGTCAGCTCTGGTGGGGCCATCGTATTCCCGCCTGGTATGACAACGACGGCAACGTCTATGTCGGCCGCAGCGAAGAGGAAGTACGCGCGGAAAACCAGCTGGGCGCGGATGTGGCGCTGCGTCAGGATGATGACGTGCTCGACACCTGGTTCTCTTCCGGGCTGTGGACCTTCTCTACCCTGGGCTGGCCGGAAAACACCGAAGCGCTGCGCACCTTCCACCCGACCAGCGTGCTGGTGAGCGGTTTCGATATCATCTTCTTCTGGATTGCCCGCATGATCATGCTGACCATGCACTTCATCAAAGATGAAAACGGCAAGCCGCAGGTGCCGTTCAAAACCGTCTACATGACCGGTCTGATCCGTGACGAAGAAGGGCAGAAAATGTCCAAGTCCAGGGGGAACGTTATCGACCCGCTGGATATGGTCGATGGTATCTCCCTGGAAGCGCTGCTGGAAAAACGCACCGGCAACATGATGCAGCCGCAGCTGGCGGAAAAAATCCGCAAGCGCACCGAGAAACAGTTCCCGAACGGCATTGAGCCGTCCGGCACCGATGCGTTGCGTTTTACCCTGGCTGCGCTCGCTTCTACCGGTCGCGATATCAACTGGGATATGAAGCGCCTGGAAGGCTACCGCAACTTCTGTAACAAGCTGTGGAACGCCAGCCGTTTTGTGCTGATGAACACGGAAGATCAGGATTGCGGTCAGAACGGCGGTGAGATGACGCTGTCGCTGGCGGATCGCTGGATCCTCAGCGAGTTCAACCGCACGGTGAAAGCCTATCGTGAAGCGCTGGACAGCTACCGTTTCGATATCGCTGCCAACCTGCTGTATGACTTCACCTGGAACCAGTTCTGTGACTGGTATCTGGAGCTGACCAAGCCGGTGATGAGCAATGGCAGCGAAGCTGAGCTGCGCGGTACGCGTCATACGCTGGTAACGGTGCTGGAAGCGCTGCTGCGCCTGGCGCATCCGATCATTCCGTTTATTACGGAAACCATCTGGCAGCGCGTGAAAGCACTGAAAGGCATCAGCGACGACACCATTATGCTGCAGTCTTTCCCGCAGTATGATGCGGCCAATGAAGATGCGGCAGCGCAGGCGGATATCGAGTGGATGAAACAGGCGATCGTGGCGGTACGTAATATCCGTGCTGAAATGAATATCGCGCTCAGCAAGCCGCTGGATGTGCTGCTGCGTAACGCCTCGCCGGACGCTCAGCGTCGCGTAGAGGAAAACCGTAGCTTCCTGGCGCGTCTGGCGCGTCTGGAGAGCCTGACGGTGCTGCCGGCTGGCGAGAAAGGCCCGGTGTCCGTAACCAAAATCGTTGAAGGCGCCGAACTGCTGATCCCGATGGCGGGTCTGGTGGACAAGACGGCTGAACTGGATCGTCTGGCGAAAGAGTTGGCTAAACTCGACGTCGAGATCGAAAAAATCCAGGCGCGGCTGGCTAACGAAGGCTTTGTTGCGCGCGCGCCGGAAGCGGTGGTTGCCAAAGAGCGTGCTCGCATCACCGAGCTGGAACAGTCAAAAGCAAAACTGATTGAACAGCAGGGTGTGATTGCGGCATTGTAAAGCTTCGCCAGCTGTCACGTAATTAACGCTAAGCCGGGCTCGCCCGGCTTTTTCTTTTGGATGAGATATCAATGACGACCAACACTGCAACCCAGCTCGCGCTTCAGATGCGCCCGATTACTGCGGCGGATAATCCCCATATCGCCCGGGTCATCCGCACGGTTTCCGCCGAGTTCGGCCTTACCGCAGACAAAGGTTATACCGTTGCCGATCCACAGCTGGACCAGCTGTTTGAGCTCTACAGTACGGATAACAGCGCCTATTGGATTGTCGAACAGCAGGGGAAGGTAATGGGCGGTGGCGGTATTGCTCCCCTCGCCTGCAGTGCGCCAGATATTTGCGAACTGCAAAAGATGTATTTCTTACCTGACGTGCGTGGCCGCGGGCTGGCGCGTAATCTGGCGTTACGTGCAATGGCCTTTGCTCAGGAGCGCGGCTTCAAACGCTGCTATCTGGAAACCACCGGCAACCTGACGCAAGCGATTAAGCTGTATGAGTCGCTGGGGTTTGAGCATATTGAAAGCGCGCTGGGTTGTACCGGCCATGTGGATTGCGAAGTGAGAATGTTGAAGGTGTTGTAAATAGCCTTTTTAATGGCTTCATTATGATTTTATATTAACCTCAGGTTGGTTGAACCATAATAAGCCATCAGGAAATTCATGCCAGGGAGGCATTATGAATCCTTTTTGTAAAGCCGATCGTGAAGGTTTCCTGTACTGGAACGGAGTGGATTTTTTACACTTCCGGGCCATGCCTGATAATCAAAAATATCTTACTGGCATGAATTACCTTTGGGCCTGTAAATCCTCCTGGCTCGTTTACAATAAAGACCGAATTCTTACAATAGCTACACAAGAGAAAATTCCCGCCATGTTACTGGCGGGCGTTGCGGTTGCTGAAGTTGCTGGAACACCAGAAAGACTAAAAGGATAGGGTGTATTACAGTTCAGACAGTGCATTGAATGCCCCATACGCAAAGATAATTAATGATCTAATGCTGTGTCAGTGGGTGCTGTGGCTATACAATCAGGCGTAGTTGCAAAGACACTGGGGTTGAATCCTGATAACCTTAGTTCTCTTCAACAATTTCAGCTGGCTAATTTTTTATATAATAATGATTTCAACCTTCGCGTAGTTGCTCAGCATTTAAATTATCTTATAAAGTATGATTTTCCCGATTCTGATACAACAAAACTTAGCGAGGCGCAAATTATCCTGGCTGGCTAAAGGTACAATCGAGGCATCCAGCAAAATAAACAGGATTTTATTGATTCCATCAATGCGCCTGAAGGTACACCACAACGGGAGTATAGTTCTTATGGGAGAAGAACCCTGGAGAAACGGAAAACGCTTAACCTTATATCAGCAATTAAAGAATGAAATGGAAAAAGAATCTTTTTATTCTTTATCTATGGGTTATTTTGCGATTTTAACATCGCTTACCTTTCTTACTTTAAAGAAGAACGATACATTGATGGTAATGAAATAAAAACTACCTGTGATGCGTATCGGGTTTTTATGGTTGATGATATCAGAGCATTTACTGCTTCCTTCACGCTGATACTTATATTGCCCTTTATCTTGCCAGTCCTGCGACGCAAGCACGCTACCCGCTGGCTGACACTTGCCATTTTACTGTTACTTCTTTTTTGGTACTGGCGTTTCTTTGGCCGGCTGCAATGGTGTGTCTGAATATACACGCTTAACAACACCATACAGAAAGCAATCAGAACCTGACGTACTATCCTGACATTAAATCCCGTTTGTATTCGTTTCGTTTTCGTGTAAAGCTCAGCCTCTTATTATTTTTCTTATTTTTGTCTGGCTGTGGATCTGATACCCTGGCCTTCCGTGATAAAGGCGATGCGGCTATCAGTAATAACACTCTCTGTATCTCTGCCGGACCCGGCGATGTCCTGAGCTATTATTTACTCAGTGCCTCAACAAACAATTATCAAACCCCCTGGCAGTAGAAACCAATGTAAAACGCCGCTGGCCGGATACCTGTATTCCTTACATGATGAAATATCCAGCGGACTATGATCTGATGTACATATTAAATAACAAAAAATATCGCTTAGCTTTTAAAACCGGCCTGAACGGAGAAATTATCTGGCAGGAGAGGTAACTTACAGCAGGCCTGTTACGCCTGCTGTTTTCGCTGCCATTCAGGAGGCCGTGGTAGCCGCCGCCGCTGTCCATGCCGGGACACCGCTGTGAAAACGCAGCTCATTATCCGGCCCGGAAATCAGTCGGGCTTCGGTTTCGCCAATTTTCTGCACGCGTGGGGCGATATCTTTCGGTGAAATCTGCGCCGCCAGCATCAGGTAATCCTGGTAATGACGCGCTTCCGAACGCAGCAGCGAAATATAAAATTTCTCCAGTTCGGCATCGAGATAGGGTGCCAGGCTGGCGAAACGTTCGCAGGAGCGCGCTTCGATATAAGCACCACAAATCAGCTTATCCACCAGCGTGTCGGGTTCGTGGGTCGTCACTTCCCGCAGCAGGCCTTTGGCATAACGGCTGGCGGTGATCTTCTGATAAGGGATCCCGCGCGCCTGCATAATCTCCCAGACCTGATAAAAATGATGCAGTTCCTCTTTGATCAGCAATACCATTTTTTCCACCAGATCGTCCGCCCATGGCAGTTCGTTGCGTACGATAATGCTCTTCGTCAGATTTTTATGGGCGTTGATAAAATTGCTGTCGCGATCTTCACGGTAGATAAAATCTTCATAGGGCTTCAGCCAGGCAAGGATCGCATCGCCGCTCGGTTTGTCGGCGACATACTTGCGGATAAGCCAGGTTGCGGTTTGCGCGGCTTTCAGCTCGCAGACCATATGATCAGTGAGCAGCAGGGTTAAATTTTCCGGCTGGCGCGCGGCATCAATCCATGCCTGCGGCGTACGGCAGTGGAGAAATTGCCAGATGGGTTCAAGCAGAGCAGCGTAATTCATGGCGTGTATCAGAATCTGAAAAAACAAAAACGCAGGGGCGGCTCAGCGGCCGCCCCGACTGTCAGTGGCGAATACCGTCATCTTCGTCGTCGACGAACTCGTCATCATCGCCATCTTCAGCATCGGGATCTTCAAAATAGGTGCCCCAGCCGTCATAGTCGACGTTGTATTTGCCCGCCAGGTTCACTAACTGCTCCACCTGGGCGTCAATCAGTTCCGGATTGAGCGCCGATTCGCTGAGAATGTCCACGCACATGACCGTGGTGCCATCTTCCAGCTCCAGCTCTTCCGGCTCCGTTACCTCATAGCCCAGTTTGAAAGCATCGACGGCCGCTTTTTCCAGCGAATCGAAATTGTTGCAGGAGAGATGGTGCTCAATAGTATAGAGCGCATCAGGGTCGCTGCCGTCATCCAGCAGTTCCTCAATGATCAGGCGCGTCTCTTCACGCTGCTCTTCCAGCAATTCTTCGTATGCCATGGTGATGTCCTCATGTTCGGCAAATACAGGCGATGTCCTGCAATTATTTTCCCACACTGCCCCGCGCGCCACTACACAAAAGAGAAAGTTTATTTCTGTCGGGGTTGAAAATGCATATTCATACGTTTAAATTGAATTTTAATTCAATTATTCGCTTATCCGGAGCACGCTATGTGTCAGCTTTATCACCGTCATTTCCTCAGACTGCTCGATTTTACCCCTGCCGAGATTGCGCATCTGCTCAGCCTCGCCGCTGAATTGAAACAGGCAAAGAAAAGCGGTCAGGAAACCCAGTATCTGAAAGGGAAAAACATTGCGCTCATCTTCGAAAAAGACTCGACCCGTACCCGTTGCTCTTTCGAAGTTGCCGCTTACGATCAGGGTGCCCATGTGACTTATCTCGGCCCGAGCGGCAGCCAGATTGGTCATAAGGAATCCATTAAGGATACTGCCCGGGTGCTGGGCCGCATGTATGACGGCATTCAGTATCGCGGCTACGGCCAGGAAATCGTCTCCACGCTGGCGGAGTATGCCGGTGTGCCGGTGTGGAACGGCCTGACCACGGAATTCCATCCGACCCAGCTGCTGGCGGATCTGCTCACCATGCAGGAGCACCTGCCCGAAAAACCGCTGCAGGCGATGACGCTGGTTTATGTGGGCGATGCGCGCAATAACATGGGCAATACCATGCTGGAAGCGGCTGCGCTGGTGGGGCTGGATCTGCGCCTGGTGGCGCCAAAAGGCTGCTGGCCCGAGGCGGCGCTGGTGGAAAGCTGTCGCCAGGCGGCAGAAAAAACCGGCGGCAAAATCACCCTTACCGAGCAGATTGCCGAGGGGGTTAAAGGGGCCGATTTTATCTATACCGATGTCTGGGTGTCGATGGGCGAGCCAAAAGCGGTCTGGGAAGAGCGTATCGCGCTGCTGCGTGACTATCAGGTCAACAGCGCCATGCTGGCCCTCACCGGCAATCCACAGGTGAAATTCCTGCACTGTCTGCCCGCTTTTCATGATGACCAGACCACGCTGGGCCGACAGATGGCACAACAGTATGGTTTCCAGGATGGCATGGAAGTCAGCAATGCAGTGTTTGAATCGGAACAGAGCATTGTGTTTGATCAGGCGGAAAACCGTATGCACACCATTAAAGCGGTAATGGTCGCCACCCTGGCTCAGCCGTAATTGCCACCCTCTTCTGCCGAAGGGGGGCGCGCTCACCGGCGACGCAAACGTTTACTTTTTTCGCTTGAAGCAGCACGGCGAATGCGTATAATGCGCCACAATTTGCCGGGAGGAAGCATGCAACAGCAGCGCAGCGTACATCATCACGCCACATCTCGCCTGAACGCAGGCGGCGCGCCTGTTGCTTTTCGTCACCGCATTGATCGTCAGCAAGCCCCTCACGCAGGGGCTTTTTTTTGCCCGCAATCCGGCACGCGTAGAGGAGAGAGACATGGCTAACCCGCTATATCGCAAGCACATTATTTCCATTAACGATCTCAGCCGTGAAGAGCTGGAGCTGGTGCTGCATACGGCCGCGCAACTTAAAGCGCAGCCCCAGCCGGAGCTGCTGCGCCATAACGTGATTGCCAGCTGCTTTTTTGAAGCCTCCACGCGCACGCGCCTCTCGTTTGAAACCGCCATGCATCGTCTGGGCGCTTCGGTGGTCGGCTTTGCCGACGGCAGCAACACCTCGCTCGGCAAAAAAGGTGAGACCCTTGCCGATACCATTTCAGTGATTGGCACCTATGTAGATGCCATTGTGATGCGCCATCCGCAGGAGGGGGCCGCGCGCCTTGCCACCGAGTTTTCTGGCGGCGTGCCCGTTCTCAATGCCGGCGACGGCGCCAATCAGCACCCGACGCAAACACTGCTCGATCTCTTCACCATCCGGGAAACCCAGAGCCGTCTTAACCAGCTGAACGTGGCGATGGTCGGCGACCTCAAGTATGGCCGTACCGTCCATTCGCTCACCCAGGCGCTGGCGAAATTCGCGGGCAACCGCTTCTTCTTTATCGCTCCCGATGCGCTGGCGATGCCAGCCTACCTGACCGATATGCTGGATGAGCAGAATATTCCCTGGAGCCGTCACGACAGCATAGAAGAGGTGATGCCGCAGCTGGATATTCTCTATATGACGCGCGTGCAGAAAGAGCGGCTCGACCCCTCCGAATATGCCAACGTCAAAGCGCAGTTTATCCTGCGTGCCGCCGATTTAGCGGGCGCGCGCGACAACATGAAGGTGCTACATCCGCTGCCGCGCGTGGATGAAATCACCACCGACGTGGATAAAACGCCGCACGCCTGGTATTTCCAGCAGGCGGGCAATGGTATTTATGCACGCCAGGCCCTGCTGGCCCTGGTACTGAATAGCGAACTGGCTCTGTAAGGAGGAACACCGCATGACTCACGATAACAAACTGCAGGTTGAAGCGATTAAATGCGGCACGGTCATCGACCATATTCCGGCGCAGGTAGGTTTCCGCATCCTGTCGCTGTTTCGCCTGACGGAGACCGAGCAGCGCATCACCATCGGCCTGAATCTGCCCTCGCGCGAACTGGGGCGTAAAGATCTGATTAAAATTGAGAATACCTTCCTGACGGAGGATCAAATCAATCAGCTGGCGGTGTATGCGCCGCACGCCACGGTGAATCGTATCGATGAATATGAAGTAGTGGCGAAGCTGTCGCCGACGCTACCGGAGCGCATCGAACGGGTGCTTACCTGCCCGAACAGCAACTGCATCAGCCGCACGGAGCCGGTGAGCTCCAGCTTTGCCGTGAAGGCGCGCGGCGATGAAGTGCACCTCCAGTGTAAATATTGCGAGAAAGCGTTCGCCCGTCATGTGGTGCTGGGTCACTGGTAATCCCTTTTGACCTCCCTATAATGGGGTCCGCGGGCGGTGAAGGCGCCGCCCATTCGGGTTAATCAAGGAGAAGCTATGTCGCGCGAAATCAGTACCGAAAAGGCTCCTGCCGCCATTGGTCCCTATGTACAGGGCGTGGATCTGGGCAGCATGATCATCACCTCCGGTCAGATTCCGGTTGATCCCACCACCGGCAGCGTTGCCGATGATATCACTGCCCAGACGCGGCAGTCGCTGGAGAACGTCAGAGCGATTGTGGAAGCTGCTGGCTTGCAGGTGGGCGATATTGTGAAAACCACGGTCTTTGTAAAGGATTTGAATGACTTCTCCACGGTAAACGCCGCCTATGAAGCCTTTTTCAGCGAGCATAACGCCAGCTTCCCGGCGCGCTCCTGCGTGGAAGTCGCGCGTCTGCCGAAAGATGTCAAAATCGAGATTGAAGCGATCGCGCTGCGTCGCTAACCGCTGCCTTTTCCGCTCTCTCCTGTCAGCGGGAGGGAGCGAGACCACTCCTCTCTCCCGCGCGCTGATATTTTCCGCCTGTTGCCGTGATGCGTTATCGTCCTGATATTGCGCTTCTTCCTGCTGACCGCCCGCAGTTTTTCTCCTGCTTCACTCTGAAATTTGCGTGCCCTGGTTGGCAGTCTGCCTTTCATGGCTAACCTTAGAGATATGAAAATAAGCAGTACGCGAAACTTATTGGCCCGACAGCGGCCCTTTCTACGCAGGCAGGACTGAGCATGATGAACACGCTTCCCTGGTGGCAAAACGGCGTTATCTATCAAATTTATCCCAAGAGCTTTCAGGACACGACCGGAAACGGCACCGGCGATCTGGCCGGGGTGATCCACCGCCTGCCCTACCTGAAAACCCTGGGCGTAGACGCCATCTGGCTTACCCCCTTTTATATTTCGCCACAGGTGGATAATGGTTACGACGTCGCGAACTATACCGCTATCGATCCGCTCTTTGGCACGCTTAACGACTTCGATAATCTGGTCGAACAGGCGCACCGGCACGGGCTGCGGGTAATCCTGGATATGGTGTTTAACCACACCTCAACGCAGCATCACTGGTTCTACGAGGCGCTGAACCGGGAGAGCCCCTATCGTGACTACTATATCTGGCGTGACGGCTCGCCGGGCACCCCCCCGAATAACTGGAAGTCGAAATTTGGCGGCTCCGCCTGGCGCTGGCACCCGGAAAGCGGTCAGTACTATATGCACCTCTGGGCACCGGAGCAGGCCGAACTCAACTGGGAAAATGATCACGTACGCGCCGAGCTGAAACAGATCGTCAACTTTTGGGCCGACCGCGGTATCGACGGTCTGCGTCTTGATGTGATCAATCTGGTATCCAAGCATCAGGACTTTGCCGATGATCCTCATGGCGACGGCTTGCGTTTCTACACCGACGGGCCGCGCATTCATGAGTTTATGCGCGAGATGAGCCGCGATGTCTTCCGTCCACGCGAGCTGATGACGGTAGGTGAAATGTCATCGGCCACACTGGAACATTGTCAGCAATACAGCGACTGGAGCGGTGAAGAGCTGTCGATGGTATTCAGCTTTGATCATGTGGAAGTCGATTTCTGGCAGGGACAGAAATGGACGCTGACGCCGCTCGATCTGGTGGCGCAAAAGGCGATTTTCACGCGCTGGCAACAGGGCATGCATAATCGCGGCTGGAATGCCCTGTTCTGGTGTAATCACGATCAGCCGCGCGTGGTATCGCGCTGGGGCGACGAAGGCGAATATCGGGTCATATCCGCGAAAATGCTGGCCATGACGCTGCACGGCATGCAGGGCACGCCCTATATTTTTCAGGGCGAAGAGCTGGGTATGACCAACCCGCACTTCACGCGCATTATCGATTACCGTGATGTTGAGAGCCACAGCATGTTCGCCGAACTGCGTGCGCAGGGGCGTGACAGCGATAACCTGTTAGCGATTCTCGCCAGCAAATCGCGTGATAATGGACGTACGCCGATGCAATGGGACGCCTCACCCAACGCGGGCTTTACCGAGGGAACGCCGTGGATCGGCATGTGCCCGAATTATGAAAGCATTAATGCCGAGGCGGCGCTGGCTGACCCCGACTCGGTGTTTTATACCTATCAGAAGCTGATCCAGCTGCGCAAAAGCCTGCCCATTCTGACCTTTGGCGATTATCAGGATCTGCTGCCGGAGCATCCCCATCTCTGGTGCTATCGGCGTCACTATGCGCAGCAGAATCTGGTCGTTATCGCCAACTTCAGCGGCGAGGCGCAGACCTGGCACCCGGATCCTTTTAGCGGCAGCTGGGACGTGCTGTTAAGCAATTACCCGGACGCGCATCCTCAGCCCGGGGAGATGATGCTGCGGCCGTGGGAAGCGATCTGGTGGCTGCAAACCCTGCGCTGAACATCTTTCCGACAGCAAGCGCGCTTCCTTGCGCCAGGTCAAACCGCCGCTGATTAATTTGCGCACAAACGCTATATGTGGTGATTACAATCCTTAAAGGCACAATATATTGACTTTAAGGAGAAAGGGCATGGCGAAGCAGGTAGTGAAACGCGATGGCCGCCGCGTCAGTTTTGATGCACAGCGTATTCAGACTACGGTAGAAGCCGCGGCGCAGGCGGTACAGATTGCAGATCGCCGCTGGGGGGCAGAAGTCGCGCGCCGCGTGAGCGAACAGCTGGCGGCGGTTGATGAGGTGGATATTGAGCAGATTCAGCAGGCGGTGGAAAACACCCTGCTGCAGGGGCCTTATCCCGCGCTGACCGCGGCCTGGATCGCCTGCCGCCAGCAACGCGATCGGTGCCGTGATGAGCGCAGCCAGCTGCATCGGGCCATCCGTGGCCTGCTGCTGCAGAGCGACGCCAGGCTGTTAAATGAAAATGCCAATAAAGATGGCAAGGTGATCCCGACACAGCGCGATCTGCTGGCGGGCATCGTCGCCAGACACTATGCGCAACAGCACCTGTTGCCGCCTGACGTGGTCGCGGCGCATGAACGCGGTGAGATCCACTATCACGACCTCGACTACGCGCCCTTTTTTCCGATGTTTAACTGCATGCTGATCGATCTGCACGGGATGCTGAACCAGGGCTTCAATATCGGCAATGCGGAAATCGAACCGCCCCGTTCCATTGCTACCGCAACGGCAGTCACCGCCCAGATCATCGCGCAGGTTGCCAGTCATATTTACGGCGGCACCACGATCAATCGCATTGATGAGGTGCTGGCGCCCTTTGTTAAACTCAGCCTGGCGAAACACCGCGTCGTGGCGCAGCAGTGGCAGATCCCCGATGTGGACGCTTATGCCCACGCACGCACGGAAAAAGAGTGTTTTGATGCTTTCCAGGCGCTGGAGTATGAAATCAACACGCTGCATACCGCCAACGGCCAGACCCCCTTTGTCACCTTCGGTTTCGGCCTCGGCACCGACTGGGCCGCCCGTTTAATCCAGCAGTCCATTCTGCGTAATCGCCTTGTCGGGCTGGGCAAACATCATAAAACCGCGTTGTTTCCCAAGCTGGTGTTTGCCATACGCGACGGGGTTAACCGGCGACCGGGAGATGTGAACTACGACATTAAGCAGCTGGCGTTAAAGTGTGCCAGCAAGCGCATGTATCCCGACATCCTCAATTATGATCGGGTGGTAGAGGTTACCGGTTCGTTCAAAGCCCCGATGGGCTGTCGCAGCTTCCTCGCGCCTTATGAAGAAAACGGCGAACTTATCCACGAAGGCCGCAACAATCTTGGCGTGATCAGCCTGAACCTGCCGCGTATCGCCCTTGAAGCCCGGGGGGATGAGCCGCGCTTCTGGCGTCTGCTTGATGCCCGCCTGGCGCTGGCAAAACAAGCTCTGATGACCCGTATTGCCCGCCTGGAGCATACCAAAGCGCATGTGGCGCCGATTCTCTATATGGAGGGAGCCTGTGGAGTGCGCCTGGCGGCGGATGAGGCGATTGGACCACTTTTTCGCAACGGGCGCGCGTCGCTGTCACTGGGCTATATTGGCCTGCATGAAACCCTCAATGCCCTGAGCGGCGGTGAACACCATCCCTTTGATGATGCGCAACTGCGGAAAAAAGGCGTAGCGATTGTGGCGCATCTGCGACGCGCGGTGGACAGCTGGAAAGCGGAAACCGGCTACGGCTTCAGCCTCTACAGTACGCCGAGCGAAAACCTGTGCGACCGCTTTTGCCGTCTTGATGCCGCACAGTTTGGCCTGATTCCGGGCGTGACGGACAAAGGCTATTACACCAACAGCTTCCATCTCGACGTAGCAAAAAAGGTCAATCCTTACGACAAGATCGATTTTGAAGCCCCCTACCCGGCGCTGGCCAGCGGCGGCTTCATCTGTTACGGCGAATTTCCTGATATGCAGCACAACCTGCAGGCGCTGGAGGATGTCTGGGATTACAGCTATGACCACGTGCCCTATTACGGCACCAATCTTCCCGTCGACGCCTGTTACGACTGCGGCTACAGCGGTGAGTTTACCTGCACCAGCAAGGGTTTTGTCTGCCCTGCCTGCGGCAATCACGACCCGGCGCGCATTTCGGTAACGCGCCGCGTCTGCGGCTATCTCGGCAGCCCGGAGGCCCGCCCGTTTAATGCTGGCAAGCAGGAGGAGGTGAAACGACGCGTCAAACACCTCAGCGCGGGAGCGGCACAATGAATCCGCTCTATTATCATCGCTACTATGATGTCGACATGGTGAACGGGCCGGGCACGCGCTGCACACTGTTTGTGTCGGGCTGCGCGCATCAGTGTCCCGGCTGCTACAACCAGCGCACCTGGCGTGTGGATTCTGGCCAGCCCTTTACGCCGGCGCTGGAGGCGCGGCTGATTGCGGACCTGCAGGATCGCCGCATTCCGCGCCAGGGATTGTCGCTGAGCGGCGGCGATCCGCTTCATCCCTGTAATGTTCCTGCCATTTTGCGCCTGGTGCAGCGGGTACGCAGGGAATGCCCCGGTAAAGATATCTGGCTGTGGACCGGTTATACCCTGGCGGAGTTAACGCTGTCGCAGCGCCGGATCGTCGCAGAGCTGGATGTGCTGATTGATGGCCGTTTTATTGCCGAACAGAAAGATCCTGCTCTGCCGTGGCGCGGCAGCCGTAATCAGGTGATTCATTATCTGCGTTCGCGCGACGCCTGCTGTGCCAGCCGGGGAATATCGGCGGACTCAATAATCGTCACCGCTTCCTGACCGGCTGAAAACGCCGCTGTCATCATCGCTTTTGCCACTGCTTGTGCCGGTACGGCACGCCAGTTGCCGGGCAGCATGCTGAACAGCGGCGTCATCAGGCTCTCGCCGCTGCGTTTCTGACGGCGCTCGCCCAGCAGCAGCGAGGGGCGTATCAGCGTCAGACGTGGCCAGCCCTGATGACGCAGGGCGTTTTCCATTTCGCCCTTCACACGGGAATAGAAAAAGGGGGAGTGCCGGTTAGCGCCATGGGCGCTGACCACCAGCAGATGTTTCGCCCCCAGGCGCAGACCGGTCAGGGCGCTGTCGACCACCAGCGTATAATCAACGTGCAGGAAAGCCTCCCTGCTGCCCGCCTGCTTGCGTGTGGTGCCGAGGCAACAGAAAACCATATCCAGAGCCTGATCCATCGGGCGCAGCACATCAGTAAGATCCTCCTCTATCGGATTGATAACCTTGCGTATTGCCGGCAGTGGGCGGCGTGTTGGCGCGATAATTTCATCCACGCGCGCATCATCAATCAACAGACGCAGCAGGTGAGCGCCGACCAGGCCGGTCGCACCCGTCAGTAATACGCGGTTCATCATAATTCTCCCTCAGCATGGTCGCCGTACAGGCACTCTGATTTAAAAGATAGCTCTGTTTTGCGTACTGAAACGCAACGGTGCAGTGCTGCACCATGACTGTGCTCACAAATTCGCTGTCGGACCGCCAGCACTGGCGCCAGCTCTCTGAATACCTGGCACAACTTCTGCATAGTAGTTAGCAACTTGTATACATGATCGCATACCAGTGAGCTGAATCGGGGGAGAATGAAATGGCTAACCATAACAACGATAAGATCAATACACAGCGTCGCCAGTTGATGAAATATTCTGCACTGGCGCTGGGCGGCATCGCGCTGGGCGGACTGCTGACCAGTCCGGGCGCGCGCGCGGCAGATGAAGAAATCCTGATCGGCTACTGGCCGATTGTCGGAGGTCTGCCGCTCTATGTCGGAATAGAAAAAGGGCTGTTTAAACAGGCGGGGTTGAATGTCCGTGCGGTGAAATTTGCCAGCCCGCAACAAGTGGTGGAGGCGATGATCACCGGGCGCATTCACGGTTGTGCCAACGGCACGGCAACCGGCGCGCTGGGCCTCGGCGCCATCACCAGCCCGGATCTGTTTAAAATCATCTGTTCAAATCCATCCAATGAAAACATGGTGCTGGATGAGTTTCTGGTCCCAACGAACAGCAGCGCGAAAAGCATCGCGGATTTAAAGGGAAAACGCATCGCCTGCGGCCCCGGCATTCAGAACGTCACCATGGCGAAAATCATTCTGGAGAAAAACGGCTTCAGCAATACCAAAGTCATTGAACTGCCGGTCGGACAGCATGCGCCGTCGCTGGCTGCCGGGCAAATTGACGGCGTTTACACCCTGGAGCCTGTCGGCACCGTAGCGCGCATGAAAGGCATGGGCAAAGTGCTGGAAACCGGCGTGATTGCCAGATATGTGCTGGGCGATGCCAGCGCCCCCTGGTTCGGCGGCGCGGCGGCGTTAACCACCCCATTCATTAATGCCAACAAAGCACGGGCGCAAACACTGGCGGACGCCTATGGCGCGGCGGTGACATTTATCCAGCAACAGCCGGAAGAGGCGCGCCAGTTTGTCGCCAGTTATACCGGCATCGACGCAGCGCTGGTAAAAGAGGTGCCGCTGCCAGGTTTTGTCATGTACGACCAGCTCAACGGCGACAATCTGCAGTGGTTCCAGAAGTTCTATGACGTCTTCACCGAGCGCAAAATTTTCAGCAAGCCGCTTGATGTCGCATCTTTAATCTATAAAGCCTGAGGAGAGCAATCATGACCGGACGCTTCAGCCAACGCTTACTGCCCATTGTCGGCCCACTACTTCTGTTTCTGCTCTGGCAAACCGCTGTCAGCGCCCACTGGCTTAATCCGGTTCTGCTCCCCTCGCCCGGCGCGACGCTGAGCTACCTGTCTGGCGCGCTGGTGGATGGCAGCATGAATCAGGATATCAGCGCCACTCTCTATCGCACGCTGATGGCCTTTCTGTTTGCCGCCCTGATTGGCGTGCCGCTGGGCGTGATGCTGGGCAGCAGCGAAAGTTTATACCGCAGCGTAGAGTTCCTTGTGGATTTCTTCCGTTCTACGCCCTCTTCGGCGCTGATCCCGCTCTTTTTGCTGATATTCGGCATTACCGATACCAACAAAATTGCGATTGCCGCTTTTGCCGCCGTGCTGGTGATCCTGTTTAACAGCGCCTACGGCGTCATGAATGCGAAGAAAACGCGCATCATGGCTGCGCAGGTGATGGGCGTCTCGCGCTGGCACATCTTCAAGGACGTAATGTTGATGGAGAGCCTGCCGCAGACCTTTGTTGGCCTGCGCACCGGGGTATCGATGGCGCTGGTCATCGTGATTGTCGCGGAGATGTTTATCGGCTCGGAAACCGGGCTTGGCCATCGCATCATTGATGCCCAGCAGCTGTTTAACATTACCGATATGTACGCCTCGATTCTCATCACCGGCGCGTTTGGTTATTTACTGAATCTGGCCTTCCTGCTGATCGAAAAACGCTGTGTTCACTGGAGTGGTAAAGCATGAAAAATCCTGTTTATCCCAAACCCAATACACACGTCACGATACGTGGTCTGGATAAAACCTTTGCCGGACAGCCGCTTTATCAGAATCTCAATCTGGATCTGCCTAAAGGTAAAATTGTCTCCATCTTTGGTCCTAACGGCTGCGGCAAATCCACCCTGATGAATATGGTGGCCGGGCTGATCCCGATCGATAGCGGCGAGGTTTTATTTGAGGGCAAAACGCTGGCGCAAACCAATATCGGTTATGTGTTTCAGAACTATCGTGATGCGCTTTTCCCCTGGCTCAGCGCCTGGCAAAATATCGCCTATCCGCTGAAACGACACGGCATGGCGGCAGAGGCGGTGAAAAAACGTGTCGCGGAACTGGCCGACATGTTTGATATTCGCTTCGATCTGCAGCGTTATCCCTATGAACTCTCAGGGGGACAGCAGCAGACGGTGTGCATTATGCGTGCGCTCGCGACCGAACCGGAGGTAATGTTTCTGGACGAGCCTTTCTCCGCGCTCGATTTTGAGATGACGCTGTTTATCCGCGATAAACTGCAGCAGGTGCAGCTGGCCACCGGCGTCACCATGCTGATTGTCTCGCACGACCTGGAAGATGCCGTGTTCCTCGCCGATGAGATCCTGTTACTGACCCGACGGCCAACCCAGGTGGCGGAAATCGTGCCCTTCGATTTGCCGCGCCCGCGTACCGCTGAAGTCATGAGTCATCCGGAATTCATTCGCGTGAAAGCGCATACGCTGGAGGTATTTAAACGGGAAATGGCCGCCAGCTAAGCGCAGCGTATCGCCGCCTTGACAACTGCTGGCGCGGAACTCTCTGTTGCCGCCTGACTTGCATTTTCAGCACAGGCGGCCAGGCTTAACAGACGCTTCAGGAGAGTTCGGTAAAGCGCTTCACGTTTAAAGGAGGAGAAAATGAGCAAGAAAGTAGCGGTGTTGATCACCGATGGATTTGAAGACTCAGAATTTACTTCACCCGCTGAGGCCTACAGCAAAGCAGGACATGAAATTGTCACTATTGAGATGGAGGCAGGAAAAACCATCAGGGGCAAACAGGGCAAAGCCGAGGTGAAAATCGATAAGTCTATTGATCAGGTGAGCCCGGCGGAATTTGATGCCTTGTTGCTGCCAGGTGGACACTCACCCGATTCGCTGCGTGGCGACGACCGTTTCGTCAACTTTACCAAAGAGTTTGTTGCCAGCGGCAAGCCGATTTTTGCCATTTGTCACGGGCCGCAGTTGCTGATCAGTGCCAATGGCGTGCGGGGCCGCAAGATGACCTGTGTGAAAGCGATCGCTATCGATCTGCGCAATGCCGGTGCGGATTTTTACGATAAGGAAGTGGTGGTGGATGACGATATTCTGGTCACCAGCCGTACTCCGGACGATCTGCCCGCCTTTAATCAGGAATCACTGCGCATTCTGAATGCATCTTAAGATCTTATTCCCTCTCCTCCGGGAGAGGGAGCTATTCCGCCACCCGCTATTCCCGTCGCCAGACGATTTTCTTGCCAAAGCCGAGCGCATTATCGGTCATTTTTAGCTCATCCAGCACGATTTCCCAGACAGGCGCAGCAAGCTTACGCGCCACCGGGAAGCGTTTCTGGTAAGCGCTACGCGCCTGCTGTTCAGCTTCCCCGCTGAGACGCTGAATGCGGCCACGGTATTGCACGCCTTTAATCAGCAACACCGTTTTGGGCTGGCCATTGATGGTGCCCGCCACCTGCGGGTTAGCCTGCATCAGACTGCCGTGACGCGTTTCCGGCTCCGTCATCAGCCAGAAGGCCATGCGGGGGGCATCAAGCAGGTAAAAACAGTTCGCGCTCCAGATCTCCTGCGCGCTGTGACAGCTCAGTGACAGCACATGCTGTTTTTTCAGATAACGAATCAGATGGGGCAGATCGGACACCATGTTACTCCATGCAGGCAATATCAACCGGGCTGCCAGATAGCCGTCGCGCCTGATCCACGCTACACTCCCGGCAAAAAGATTAAGGGGTTGGTTATGAGTCAGAGCTGGCAGCTCTATATTGTGCGCACCGCCAGCGGCGTACTGTACACCGGCATCACTACCGATGTACCACGACGCGTCGCGCAACACCAGAGCGGTACCGGCGCACGCGCATTACGGGGAAAAGGGCCGCTGACCCTGGTGTTTCATTGTGAGGCGGGCGATCGCGCCAACGCGTCACGTCTGGAGTACCAGGTCAAACAACTCAGTCGTCAGCAGAAGCTGCTTCTGGTTGAGAAACAGCCCCCTTGCGTAGCGGAATGGCTCAGACAAAGCGACTGAAAGGCGCGGAATAGACCACCTCACCTTCCACATCGTTAACTGCACCATCGGCCAGTTTATAGATTTGAAACGCGGCTTCGGCATCCGGCCAGCGACAGCGTAAACCATAGCGCGCCGCCGGTTCAAACCCCAAAGGCTGATAACAGGCAGGATCGCCCAGCACCACCACCGCACTGTAACCAAACTCATTCAGCGCATCGAGACCTTCATAGACCAGCTGCTTGCCGATCCCCTGTCCGCGTACGCTCTCATCCACTGCCAGTGGCGCCAGGGCAACCCAGCCGCGATCTTCACCCTGCACGCTGACCGGACTGAACGCGGCATAGCCTAATACCTGGCCTTCATCGTCAGTGGCTACCATTCCCAGCGTTAACAGACCATCTTCTCGCAGCTGATGTATCAGTTCCGCTTCAGCTGCGGTTGCAAAGCATCGGTGTAACAGGCTATTGATGCTGGCTGCATCTACGCCAATTTCCGTACGAATCAACATGAGACACCTGCGCGCGCCTGTACAGTCGTCGCGTCCTGTTTCGTTCCCGTCCTGCCCGCTGCAGCCAGTGGCTGCACGTCCGTGCCTGACAGTATTAGCCTGGCGTCGGTATAAATGACGTTCATCGGTTTTTCACCTCCAGTCCCGTATCGCCTTGTGTTGCTTGTTGACGATGAAAAAACAGCCTGTTGCTTCCGTTTGTGGTGCAGACAGGCACTGTGCCGGTCATGCCCGGCAGGCAGAAACTGACCAGCCTGTTCCGTAATGCCTTCAGAGACCCACGCTCTGGCGCGTTGCTTCCGGTTACGCCAGGGAACCCCCTGATACCGAGGCGACACCCTTGCAGAAAGTCTAACTCACCTGCAGCTAAAACAGGGCAAAATTGCCAGATTAAGAGTTGTTGCAGGCCATCTTTCTTTTTAATACCAGACGCGAGGTGTAAAGATAACCCCAGAATTCTACCGTCTTTTAACCGCCAGGTCGCCCGTCAGGGGTCTGACACTCACGGCTACCCCGGCAAAAATTTTCACTTATATTGCCACATCCGCGCGTCAGCACCTTTGATGAAATCAATAAACGCGCTTTTGTGACCAGGGAAACAGCGCGCAGCAGCAGGCTTTTGACGCGCACCTCCAGGCCCGGCGTTCCTGTTACGCCTGTCACCAGGGCACATAAAGGCTGGCTGGTTCCGCCTGCATGCCAGCCATCTCAGGCAGAGCCGGGGCAGTATGCCGCCGGAAGGCACAATCAGGCTATATTCCCTCCGCCTTTAGCAGTTTTAATATGCGGAATGATGCGTAATACTGATAGTGCAGGAGGAAAGTGTTCACCTGTGCCATTTATTTACTGGAGTGCCCATGTCTGAAAACAACAATGTTCGCCTCTCCGTACTGGATTTGTCCCCGGTCCCACAAGGTTCTTCGCCGCGCGATGCGTTTCATAACTCGCTGGCATTGGCGCGTCAGGCTGAAACCCTGGGCTTTCACCGCTACTGGCTGGCTGAGCATCACAACATGACCGGCATTGCCAGCGCGGCGACTTCGGTGCTGATTAGCTACCTGGCAGCGAACACGCAAACCCTGCGTCTTGGCTCCGGCGGCATTATGCTGCCGAACCATGCACCGCTGGTAATTGCCGAGCAGTTTGGTACGCTGGAATCCCTCTATCCAGGCCGTATTGACCTTGGCCTTGGCCGTGCGCCCGGTTCCGATCAGCGCACCATGATGGCGCTACGCCGTCATCTCTCCAGTGCCCAGGCGGACAGCTTCCCGGAAGATGTCGCCGAGTTGATTAACTGGTTTGATGCTGCGGAAGGGGAACATCCGCCGGTTCAGCCGGTGCCGGGACTGGGATTAAAGATCCCCGTCTGGTTGCTGGGCTCGAGCCTCTACAGCGCCCAGCTGGCAGCCAAAATGGGCCTGCCGTTCGCCTTTGCCTCCCACTTTGCGCCCGACCTGCTGTTCCAGGCGCTGCATCTTTATCGAGAGCAGTTCCAGCCCTCGGCGCGCCTCGACAAGCCTTATGCCATGGTTTGCATTAACGTAGTGGCGGCTGACAGCGAACGCGACGCCCGTTTCCTGTTCACGTCTATGCAGCAGCAGTTTATTAACTTGCGTCGCGGCAAACCTGGCCCGCTGCCTGCACCAGTGGAAAATATGGATAATCTCTGGTCGCCTTCAGAGCAGTACGGCGTCCAGCAGGCGCTGAGCATGTCAGTGGTCGGAGACAAAGATAAGGTGCGCCATGGTCTGGCGAGCATTATGCGTGAAACGCAGGCAGATGAAATCATGGTTAACGGTCAGATTTATGATCGTGATGCACGTCTGCACTCCTTTGCCCTGGCGATGGAAGCGGCACGCAGCCTCTGAGGCTGTCACTCACAGGCATAAAAAAAGGAGACCCGGAGGTCTCCTTTTTTATCTGCGTTGTTCGGGACGCTGCGCATCCCGGTTCAGCCATCAGATATCGCGACGACGTGGTGCTGCTGCGCCTGCATCGTCACGACGCGGGCCGCGGTTGCCATCACGGCTGAAACCGCCACGACCGCCTTCACGACGCTCTGAGAAACGGCGTCCGCCTTCACGATTACCCTCACGACCACCGCCACGACGCTCGCCGCCGAAGTCACGGCCACCGCCACGACGTTCGCTACGCTCACGCGGCTGCGCATCGCCCAACAGCTGCATATTCATCGGTTTGTTGAGAATACGCGTGCGGGTAAAGTGTTGCAGGATGTCACCCGGCATACCTTTCGGCAGTTCGATAGTGGAGTGCGAATCAAACAGCTTGATGTTACCGATGTAACGGCTGCTGATATCGCCTTCGTTAGCGATAGCACCCACAATGTGACGCACTTCTACGCCATCATCACGGCCCACTTCGATACGGTACAGCTCCATTTCGCCAACGTCACGACGTTCACGACGCGGGCGGTCACCATCACGGCTGTCACGGCCCGGACGACGCTCATCACGCTCGCGGAACTCACGACGCTGCGGACGCGGTGCATCCGGCGGCAGAATCAGCGGACGTTCACCCTGGGCCATTTTCAGCAGTGCTGCGGCCAGCGTTTCCATATCCAGCTCTTCCTGCGGAGCAAGTTGCGCCAGCAGCGCACGATACTGATCCAGATCGCTGCTTTCCAGCTGCTGCTGCACTTTCGCGGCGAATTTTTCCAGACGGCGTTTGCCCAGCAGTTCTGCATTCGGCAGTTCTACTTCCGGAATGGTCAGTTTCATGGTGCGTTCGATGTTGCGCAGCAGACGACGCTCACGGTTCTCAACGAACAGCAGCGCACGACCAGCACGGCCCGCACGACCGGTACGACCGATACGGTGAACGTATGATTCAGAATCCATCGGGATATCGTAGTTCACCACCAGGCTGATACGCTCAACGTCCAGACCACGCGCCGCTACGTCGGTCGCGATCAGGATATCAAGACGACCATCTTTCAGGCGTTCCAGCGTCTGCTCACGCAGTGCCTGGTTCATATCACCGTTCAGCGCTGCACTGTTATAGCCGTTACGTTCCAGCACTTCAGCCACTTCCAGCGTCGCGTTTTTGGTACGAACGAAGATAATCGCCGCATCAAAATCTTCCGCTTCAATGAAGCGTACCAGCGCGTCAGACTTACGACCATACACGGTCCAGTATGACTGGCTGATGTCCGGACGTGTGGTCACGCTGGACTGGATGCGCACTTCCTGCGGCTCTTTCATAAAGCGACGGGTAATGCGACGGATCGCTTCCGGCATGGTGGCAGAGAACAGAGCAGTCTGATGACCTTCCGGGATCTGCGCCATGATGGTTTCGACATCTTCAATAAAGCCCATACGCAGCATTTCATCCGCTTCGTCGAGCACCAGGCCACGCAGGTTGGAGAGGTCGAGTGTACCGCGTTTCAGGTGGTCGAGCAGACGACCCGGAGTGCCCACCACAATTTGCGGGCCCTGACGCAGCGCGCGCAGCTGGACGTCATAACGCTGACCGCCATACAGGGCCAGCACGTTCACGCCGCGCATATGTTTAGAGAAATCGTTACAGGCTTCCGCCACCTGAACCGCCAGTTCGCGGGTCGGTGCCAGCACCAGAATCTGCGGTGCTTTCAGTGACGGGTCGATGTTGTTTAACAGGGGCAAAGCAAATGCCGCTGTTTTGCCACTACCAGTCTGTGCCATACCCAGAACGTCACGCCCTTCCAGCAGATGTGGAATACAGGCAGCCTGAATCGGCGATGGCTTCTCATAGCCCATGTCGTTCAGTGCAGACAGAATGGATTCGTTAAGGCCCAGATCAGAAAAAGTGGTTTGGATATCAGTCATGTAGTACACGTGCCTCTTAGATTGCGGCGGCCAGTCTACATAACTCGACATGAAAATCTTCAATCATTTTCATCGAAAAGTGTGAACCGGCTCAAATTAGAAGTTTCGACGAACAGAAAGGCCCTCATCCCGGAAGATGATGACTTGACCGGTACTTTGGGCAATAAAAGTTCGTCAGCTATTGCTGGTCGGATTCTGATAAATCGTCTTGTGCCTGGCCGAGTTGCGCCAGTTCCAACAATGCGTATCGGTGTTCAACAAAGTTGTTTACATTGTTGGCCACCGCCAGTTTGAACAACGCTTTCGCGTCGTCCTTCTCCCCCAGACTTAGGTAGTACTTACCTAAATAGAAGTTGGTTTCACTGAGATGTTCAGCGAGCGAGGTGTTATCCGTTGTTTCCGCCTTGAGACGTTCCATCAACGTTTTTTCGCTGATGTCGCCCAGGTAGAACTCGACAATATTCCATCCCCATTGATCTCTCACCGCCTTGTCATAACGCTGTTTCAGCGCCACTTCTGCCTTATCGGCATCCATCTCGCGTTCAGCGATATAGAGCCACAGGCTACGGAAAGGATCGTTAGGATCGTCTTGATAAAACGCCAGCAGATCATCTTGCGCTAACTTGTATCGACCGCCGTAATAGAGGGCGATACCACGGTTTAAATGCGCATAGTTGTAAGTTGGATCAAGCTCAAGTACAGAATCAAACGCTTCATAGGCGGCATCAAAATTGCCCGCCTGCGTTAAGTATATACCAAGATAGTTAAATACCTCTGGCATATCGGGTCTGACAGAGAGCGCTTGTGAAAAATCATTTCGCGCCAGTGCTCTCAGACCAAGACTATCATACAACACTCCGCGCTCATATAATAGCTGTGCGCGTTCATCATCGGTCAGGGCGTGACTGGCAAGTATTTGTTCCATGCGCGCCAGAATCACTTCCTGCTGCAGTGTGGGCTGCAAAGGTACTGCCAGAACTTCGTTCTTACGCCAATTGGAGTTGCTGCATCCTGCCAGCGTCAAAGCTGTTGCAACAAAACACCAGCGCAAAAAAGGCTTCATTTCCCACTCCCGAATACAAACATTGGGATGAACATCCTCTCATCCGCCTGCTGTGCACAAGGATTCCTGCCCTCGCGATGACACAAACGCCTCTCCCCGTCAGGCAGGGAGAGGCCAATCAGCTGTTTACTCGGCGTCAGGTGCAGTCACTGCAGCAGTTTCTTCTGCCTGCGGTTTCTGCTCTGTTGCTTCTTTGATGCTAAGACGTACACGGCCCTGACGGTCAACTTCCATCACCTTAACCGGTACTTCCTGGCCCATCTGCAGATAGTCAGTGACTTTCTCTACACGCTTGTCAGCGATTTGAGAAATATGCACCAGACCTTCTTTACCGCCGCCAATCGCAACAAAGGCACCGAAATCAACGATGCGGGTCACTTTACCGTTGTAAATACGTCCCACTTCGATTTCAGCGGTGATCTCTTCGATACGACGAATCGCTTCTTTCGCTTTCAGACCATCAGTCGCCGCGATTTTCACGGTGCCATCATCTTCGATTTCGATCGTTGTGCCGGTCTCTTCGGTCAGCGCACGGATAACCGAGCCGCCTTTACCGATCACGTCTTTGATCTTATCGGCGTTGATTTTAATGGTATAGATGCGCGGCGCGAACTCAGAAATTTCGCCACGCGGCGTACTGATCGCTTGCTCCATCACGCCCAGGATGTGCAGACGGGCACCTTTCGCCTGATTCAGCGCAACCTGCATGATTTCACGCGTGATACCTTCGATTTTGATATCCATCTGCAGCGCGGTTACGCCATCACGACTACCCGCCACTTTGAAATCCATATCGCCGAGGTGATCTTCGTCGCCCAGGATGTCAGACAGTACTACAAACTTCTCGTCTTCTTTCACCAGACCCATCGCGATACCGGCAACGGCAGCTTTGATCGGCACACCCGCATCCATCAGCGCCAGTGAAGCACCACATACGGACGCCATTGACGAGGAACCGTTGGATTCGGTGATTTCCGATACCACACGTACGGTGTAAGGGAATTCGTCGCCTCTCGGCATTACTGCCAGCACGCCACGTTTCGCCAGACGACCATGACCGATTTCACGGCGCTTCGGCGAACCGACCATACCGGTTTCACCCACGGAGTACGGAGGGAAGTTGTAGTGGAACAGGAAGTTGTCAGTACGTTCGCCCATCAGCTCGTCCAGACTCTGCGCGTCACGCGCGGTGCCCAGCGTAGCGGTAACCAGCGCCTGCGTTTCACCACGGGTAAACAGCGCTGAACCGTGAGTACGCGGCAGCACGCCAGTACGCACATCCAGACCACGGATCATATCTTTTTCACGACCATCGATACGCGGCTCGCCGTTCAGGATACGGGTACGTACCACTTTCTTTTCCAGGCTGTGTACGATGTCGCCAATTTCCGCTTCATCCAGGGTTTCATCTTCCGCCAGCAGGGCAGCGATGGTTTCGTCTTTAATGACGCCAACCTGGGTGTAACGCTCTTGCTTGTCTGTGATGCGGTAAGCGTCGCTGATGCGCGCTTCAGCCAGCGCAGATACGCGTGCAATCAGCGCATCGTTTGCCGCTTCTGGCTGCCAGTCCCAACGCGGTTTGCCCGCTTCAGCAACCAGCGCATTGATGTTTTCAATCACCACCTGCTGCTGCTCGTGACCGAACACCACGGCGCCCAACATCTGATCTTCAGTCAGGATATCCGCTTCAGATTCCACCATCAGTACCGCATTCTGCGTACCCGCTACCACCAGATCCAGACGTGAAGTTTTGATTTCGTCTGCGGTCGGGTTCAGCACATACTGATCGTTGATATAACCAACGCGTGCCGCACCGATCGGGCCGTTAAACGGAATACCGGAGAGCGACAGGGCAGCAGAAGCACCGATCATCGCGACGATGTCCGGGTTAACCTGCGGGTTAACGGAAACCACAGTAGCGATAACCTGCACTTCGTTAACAAAACCTTCCGGGAACAGCGGACGCACCGGGCGGTCGATCAGACGCGCAATCAGGGTTTCGCCTTCGCTCGGACGACCTTCGCGACGGAAGAAGCTGCCCGGGATACGGCCAGCAGCGTAGGTACGCTCCTGATAGTTAACGGTCAGCGGGAAGAAGTCCTGACCAGCTTTCGCTTTTTTCTGGCCAACAACGGTAACAAATACTGCGGTGTCATCCATGCTGACCATAACAGCTGCAGTGGCCTGGCGTGCCATCATGCCGGTTTCCAGCGTGACGGTATGTTGACCATATTGGAATTTACGTACGATCGGGTTCAGCAAAATTAAAGTCCTTAACTTCTGGCAGGCCATTTTGCGCCTGCTATGGATTACCGATCTTCAGTTGCATCCTCGCGACTAATGACAACCCTTAACCGCCCCTGCGGTAAAGCCTCTCATTAGCCGCGCGAACCTCTGCAAGCGAAGATCACTCTTAGCAACAATACATGAGTTTGGACCGGATTGCTGCGCATTGCCTGAAAAAAGGGGCCATAAAGGCCCCCTTTTCGCGAAACTCGCACAAATCTGATCGCCAGAGGCGTTTTTTTGCATATTGCGTCAACTACGCCCTTGATCAGATTCTTCAGACTTAGCGACGCAGACCCAGGCTCTCGATCAGGCTGGTGTAACGTGCAACGTCTTTACGCTTCAGGTAGTCCAGCAGCTTACGACGCTGGGAGACCATGCGCAGCAGACCGCGACGGCTGTGGTGATCTTTTTTGTGCTCAGAAAAGTGACCCTGCAGGTGATTGATCTGAGCAGTCAGCAGAGCAACCTGAACTTCAGTTGAACCGCTGTCGTTAGCACCACGACCGTATTTGGCAACGATCTCTGCTTTAGCTTCTACGCTTAGAGACATATTAAACTCCAGTAATAAATGAATGTAAGGGTGCCGATCTCTAATTCAGCAACCCGCTTTAAAGCCGCGCTATTCTACTCTTCACCCGTAGGCAACGCAATCCTCGTCGTCCTCGTCATCTTTCACGCGCCAGCGGCGTTGGCTGCTCAGGTTCACCCCGGTCACGTAGTTAATCTACGCTCCCGGGGATTCACCTGCTTGCCGCCTTGCCGGACACGCGAAAGCTTTAGAGGACTCGTCATCCTTCACGCGCCAGCGGCGTTGGCTGCTCAGGTTCACCCCGGTCATGTAGTTAATCTACACTCCCGGGGATTCACCTGCTTGCCGCCTTGCCGGACACGCGAAAGCTTTAGAGGACTCGTCATCCTTCACGCGCCAGCGGCGTTGGCTGCTCAGGTTCACCCCGGTCATGTAGTTAATCTACACTCCCGGGGATTCACCTGCTTGCCGCCTTGCCGGACACGCGAAAGCTTTAGAGGACTCGTCATCCTTCACGCGCCAGCGGCGTTGGCTGCTCAGGTTCACCCCGGTCATGTAGTTAATCTACACTCCCGGGGATTCACCTGCTTGCCGCCTTGCCGGACACGCGAAAGCTTTAGAGGACTCGTCATCCTTCACGCGCCAGCGGCGTTGGCTGCTCAGGTTCACCCCGGTCATGTAGTTAATCTACACTCCCGGGGATTTATCGGCTTGCCGCCTTGCCGGACACGTGAAAGCTTTAGAGGACTCGTCATCCTTCACGCGCCAGCGGCGTTGGCGGCTCAGGTTCACCCCGGTCACGTAGTTAATCTACGCTCCCGGGGATTCACCTGCTTGCCGCCTTGCCGGACACGCGAAAGCTTTAGAGGACTCGTCATCCTTCACGCGCCAGCGGCGTTGGCTGCTCAGGTTCACCCCGGTCATGTAGTTAATCTACACTCCCGGGGATTTATCGGCTTGCCGCCTTGCCGGACACGCGAAAGCTTTAGAGGACTCGTCATCCTTCACGCGCCAGCGGCGTTGGCTGCTCAGGTTCACCCCGGTCACGTAGTTAATCTACGCTCCCGGGAATTCACCTGCTTGCCGCCTTGCCGGACACGCGAAAGCTTTAGAGGACTCGCCATCTTTCACGCGCCAGCGGCGTTGGCGGCTCAGAAATACACACCAGCAGCGCGGGCAACGCAGAACGTTACGGGGAATCAGACAGGATACTCAACCACCAGACGACGCGGCGCGACGCGACCGTCGGCATCGATTTCAGCCATGCCGATGAACTTACGTTCATCGCCTTCGGTAACCCGTACCAGACCTTCCGACGGTACTCCGGCGGCCTGCACCGGCTGACCCTGCTTAAAGTAGACCGCAACTACCGGCAACAGGTTCACTTCAGGAAAGGCCGAGGCCGGGCTGTCCATCGGCAGCAGCAGCGCGTCGAGCTGCTGACGCGCCGCTTCCTCGTCAGGCTCGTTCTGCAGCAGCGTGTTCAGCTGCTCCAGCGTCACCATCTTTCCAGTCGGATAACGCGCCACCTGTAAACGACGCAGCATAATGACATGGGCGCCACAGCCGAGCTTTTCACCCAGGTCATCAATAATGGTACGGATATAAGTACCTTTGGAGCAGTGAATTTCCAGCTCCAGCTCGTTATCCTGCCAGCGGATGAACTGCAACTCATAAACGGTGATGGGGCGCGCCTCACGCGGCACCTCAATCCCCTGACGCGCATATTCGTAAAGCGGACGTCCCTGATGCTTTAACGCTGAAAACATGGAGGGTACCTGCAGCGTATCGCCACGAAAGCTCTCCAGCGCGCGATCCAGATCCGCCTGAGTGAACGTCAGCGGGCGCTCCTGCACCACGCTGCCATCGGCATCCGAAGTATCGGTACGCTGTCCCAGACGTGCAATCACGCGATAGCGCTTATCGGAATCCAGCAGGTAGCGGGAAAACTTGGTCGCTTCGCCAAGACAAACAGGCAGCATACCGGTTGCCAGCGGATCGAGCGCGCCCGTATGTCCCGCTTTGTTCGCGTTATACAGGCGTTTAACTTTTTGCAGGACGTCATTGGAAGAAGCGCCCTGCGGTTTATCCAGCAGCAGCACGCCATGTACATCACGACCACGACGACGAGGACGGCTCATCAATCCTCCTTGTCTTCGTCCGCAGCTTCCGGTCCCCGGCGCTCAGCATCATTTTTGACCACGCTGGAGACGAGGTTAGACATACGCATCCCTTCAATCAGGGAATTGTCGTAGAAGAAGGTCAGTTCCGGCACGATACGCAAACGCATCGCCTTGCCGAGCAAAGTGCGGATATAGCCAGAGGCTTCTTTCAGCGCTTTTAAGCCGTTTTTTACCGCCTCTTCGTCTTTATCGTTGAGGAAGGTCACAAACACTTTGGCATAGGCAAGATCGCGCGACACTTCTACACCGGAAACGGTGACCATCATCCCCAGACGTGGGTCTTTAATCTCACGTTGCAGGATGATAGCGATCTCTTTCTGCAATTCCTGCGCTACGCGCTGCGGGCGGCCAAATTCTTTCGCCATATTCATATCTCCAAAATAATTCGGGAGGCCAGCGGCCTCCCAAATTGCATCACATGCGATGACGATTACTCGATAGTGCGTTTGATTTCAATGATTTCAAACACTTCGATCATGTCGCCGGTACGGACGTCGTTGTAGTTCTTCACGCCGATACCACACTCCATGCCGTTACGCACTTCGTTAACGTCATCCTTAAAGCGACGCAGCGATTCCAGTTCACCTTCATAAATCACTACGTTGTCGCGCAGCACGCGAATCGGATTGTGGCGTTTAACAATACCTTCGGTCACCATACAACCCGCGATGGCGCCAAATTTCGGCGATTTGAACACGTCGCGCACTTCAGCCAGACCGATAATCTGCTGTTTGTACTCCGGTGCCAGCATCCCGCTCATCGCGGCTTTCACTTCGTCGATCAGATTATAGATGACAGAGTAGTAACGCAGATCCAGGCTTTCTGCTTCGATAACGCGACGCGCAGAGGCATCCGCACGGACGTTGAAGCCGAGGATAATCGCGTTGGAGGCTGCAGCCAGCGTCGCATCGGTTTCGGTGATACCCCCCACGCCTGAGCCAACAATCTTCACCTTCACTTCGTCGGTAGAGAGTTTCAGCAGCGAGTCGGAGATCGCTTCTACAGAACCCTGAACGTCCGCTTTCAGCACGATGTTCAGCTCGGAAACTTCGCCTTCGGTCATGTTGGCGAACATGTTTTCCAGTTTCGATTTCTGCTGACGCGCCAGTTTAACTTCGCGGAATTTGCCCTGACGATAAAGGGCGACTTCACGCGCTTTCTTCTCGTCACGAACCACGGTGGCTTCGTCACCGGCTGCCGGCACGCCAGACAGACCCAGAATCTCAACCGGAATAGACGGACCCGCTTCCAGCACTTCATGGCCTAACTCATCACGCATCGCACGCACACGGCCATATTCAAAGCCGCACAGCACGATGTCGCCTTTGTTCAGCGTCCCTTCGCGCACCAGCACGGTAGCAACCGGACCACGACCTTTGTCGAGGAACGATTCAATCACCACGCCGCTGGCCATGCCCTGACGTACTGCGGTGAGTTCCAGCACTTCCGCCTGCAGCAGGATGATTTGCAGCAAGTCGTCGATACCGGTACCCGCTTTCGCCGAGACGTTAACGAACATGTTTTCGCCGCCCCACTCTTCCGGAATAATACCGTACTGGGTCAGTTCGTTTTTCACGCGATCCGGATCGGCTTCTGGCTTATCGATTTTGTTCACCGCTACCACTACCGGTACGCCCGCCGCTTTCGCATGCTGGATCGCTTCGATGGTCTGTGGCATCACGCCGTCGTCCGCTGCAACCACCAGGATAACGATATCCGTCGCCTGCGCACCACGCGCACGCATCGCGGTAAACGCGGCGTGGCCCGGGGTGTCGAGGAAGGTGATCATGCCGTTTTCGGTTTCTACATGGTAAGCACCGATATGCTGGGTAATGCCGCCCGCTTCGCCAGAGGCGATTTTGGTCGAGCGGATGTAGTCCAGCAGCGAGGTTTTACCGTGGTCAACGTGACCCATGATGGTCACGACAGGCGCACGTGATTCCGGGGCTGAGGTACCGCCAGTATCACGGTCGCTCATAACAGATTCTTCCAGCTCGTTTTCGCGGCGCAGGATCACTTTATGACCCATCTCTTCAGCCACCAGCTGTGCGGTTTCCTGATCGATAACCTGGTTGATGGTTGCCATCGCACCCATTTTCATCATCACTTTGATGACCTGGGAGCCTTTTACCGCCATTTTGTTTGCCAGCTCGGCAACGGTAATGGTTTCACCAATCTGCACGTCACGGTTCACTGCCTGCGCTGGCTTGTTAAAGCCCTGCTGCAGTGAACTTGGCTTGCGGTGTTTGCCGCCCTTGCCGCCACGAATTGCCGCACGTGCTTCTTCACGGTCGGTTTTCGCTTCAGAGTGCTTATTGCCTTTTTTCGCCGGGCGGGCCGCTTTCGCGGTACGGGTACGGCCACGACCGCCTTCTACTTCGCGATCGTTTTCATCTTCGGCCTGGCGCGCATGCTGCGAGGTCGTGACGTGATAGTCACTGGTATCTTCTTCGACCGGTTTTTCCCACTCGGCGGCTTTCTCTTCCGCCAGACGACGCGCTTCTTCAGCGACACGGCGTGCGTCTTCTTCCAGCTTGCGACGCGCTTCTTCTTCCGCTTTACGCTTCAGTTCAGCCGCTTCCGCTTCGCGACGGGCTTTCTCGGACTGCGCAGCCTTGGTCATTTCGTCGGTTTGTTGATTGGTCACTTTATCATTTTCCGCTGCTACACGCTTCGCCTTGTCGGCGGCTTCGCGCCTGGCTTTTTCATCGGCTTCACGTTGCGCTTTTTCTTCAGCTTCGCGTCTGGCTTTCTCTTCGGCCTCGCGACGCGCCTTTTCTTCCGCTTCACGCTGCGCCTGCGCTTCTGCTTCCGCCTGAGCCTGCAGCTCTTCGGCATCACCTTTCACATAGGTACGTTTTTTGCGGACTTCGATTTGCACCGATTTACTTTTACCCCCGGTGCCAGGAATATTCAAGGTGCTACGCGTTTTACGCTGCAGCGTTAATTTGCCTGAACCGGCATTACCATGCTCGCGATTCAGGTGAGACAGTAAGGTTTCTTTCTCATGCTGGGTCACAGAGTCGTTTTCAGACTTGCGGATCCCCGCATCAGCAAATTGCTGTACCAGGCGATCAACCGGGGTCTGAATTTCTGCGGCCAGCGATTTTACGGTTACATCTGTCGTCATGCTGTTCCTTCCTGTTATTATGCGTCATCGCCGAACCAGCAAATATTGCGAGCGGCCATAATCAGCGCGCCGGCTTTTTCATCATCAAGCCCTTCAATATCCGTCAGGTCGTCAACACCTTGCTCAGCGAGATCTTCCAGCGTAGCAACGCCTTTCGCTGCAAGGCGGAACGCCAGCGCACGATCCATGCCATCGAGATTCAGAAGATCCTCAGCGGGCTCCTGATTACCACGACTCTCTTCTTTCGCCAGCGCCAGGGTGGTTAACGCATTTTTTGCTCGTTCACGCAGGGCTTCAATCGTCTCTTCGTCGAGGCCTTCAATTTCCAGCAACTCGTTAAGCGGCACATAAGCCAGCTCTTCCAGCGTAGAGAAGCCCTCTTCCACCAGTACGGTGGCAAACTCTTCGTCGATATCGAGGTGTTTGGTGAACATATCGATCGCTGCATGGGCTTCGGCCTGATGTTTAGCCTGCAGATCGTCGACGGTCATCACGTTCAGCTCCCAGCCACTCAGCTGTGAAGCGAGACGCACGTTTTGGCCATTGCGGCCGATCGCCTGAGCCAGATTCCCGGCTTCTACAGCGATATCCATCGTGTGGTTATCTTCATCGACCACAATTGACGCCACGTCGGCCGGGGCCATGGCGTTAATCACAAACTGTGCCGGATTGTCGTCCCACAGCACAATATCAATACGCTCGCCGCCCAGCTCGCTGGAAACCGCCTGAACACGCGCACCACGCATCCCAACGCAGGCACCGACCGGATCGATACGCTTATCATTGGTTTTCACAGCAATTTTAGCGCGAGAACCCGGATCGCGGGCAGCCGCTTTAATCTCAATCACTTCTTCGCCGATTTCCGGCACTTCGATACGGAACAGTTCGATCAGCATTTCTGGTTTTGAACGCGTCACAAACAGCTGCGCGCCTCGGGCTTCCGGGCGGACGGCATAGAGCACGCCGCGAATACGATCGCCTGGGCGGAAGTTTTCACGCGGCAGCATATCTTCGCGCACGATGACCGCTTCAGCATTGTTGCCGAGATCAAGGGTAATATTGTCGCGATTGACCTTCTTCACCACGCCGGTGATGATCTCTCCTTCCTGCTCGCGGAACTGATCAACCACCATCGCACGTTCAGCTTCGCGCACTTTCTGCACGATAACCTGTTTCGCGGTCTGGGTGGTGATGCGGTCAAAGGTGACAGATTCAATCTGATCTTCAACATAATCGCCCAGATTGAGCGCTTCATCTTCATAGCGGGCCGCATCCAGCGTGATCTCGCGCGTCGGCTGCGTCACCTCTTCCACGATCTGCCAGCGACGGAAAGTATCAAAGTCGCCGCTTCTGCGATCGATACTTACGCGTACATCAATTTCTTGCTCATATTTCTTCTTGGTGGCTGTTGCTAAAGCGCTCTCCAGCGCCTCGAAGATTTTTTCGCGCGGCAGGGCTTTTTCGTTAGAAACGGCTTCTACAACAGCTAAGATCTCTTTATTCATCCTGGTTAGCCTCAATCCGGACTTTTAAAAGTGGGGGACCAGGTTCGCTTTCTGAATATTACTCAGCGCGAACACTTCATCATTACCCTCAACGGTCACCGTCACCATTTCGCCTTCCACAGACTTAATGATGCCCTGCCATTTACGGCGGTTCTGAACGGCCATACGCAGCACCAGGCTCACTTCCTCACCGATAAACCGCGCATAATGTTCAGCGGTAAACAGAGGACGATCGAGGCCCGGCGAGGAAACTTCAAGGTTATAAGCCACGGTAATGGGATCTTCCACATCAAATACCGCGCTTACCTGGTGACTAACATCAGCACAATCGTCGACAGTGATACCATCTTCACTATCAATATAGATGCGCAGAGTTGATGTACGACCACGAACGAATTCAACACCGACCAGTTCGTAGCCAAGCGCTTCTACCGGAGCTGATACCAACTCTGTCAATTTTTGCTCTAATGTGGACAAGCCTGCCCCCCCAAGACATAAAAAAAGGGCCTATAGCCCAGTGTTATGATTTGCTGATAACAAAAAACCCCGAAAATTCGGGGCTTTTTATGACTGGACCCTGTACGCCGCATTGCGGCTCGGCACACAATCCAGAAGAATTTTTTTTCAAAATTCACTGAAATGCGCCCGTCGATGCATACAGTATATTTCAAAAAGAACTCTAAGGGAAAGTGGTTGCGGGGGCCGGATTTGAACCGACGACCTTCGGGTTATGAGCCCGACGAGCTACCAGGCTGCTCCACCCCGCGTCCGAAAACGTGGCGAATAATACGCCGAACTTGCAATAAATGCAAGTGATACTGAGATTTGGTACCGAGGACGGGACTTGAACCCGTAAGCCCAATCGGGCACTACCACCTCAAGGTAGCGTGTCTACCAATTCCACCACCTCGGCACTTTACTGACCGCGACCGGTAATGTGTCACGTCGCAAGCATGACGATGTTACTGCGGGATATCGCTGCCCGGCGTTACCGGTTTAGCAGGCTGCGTCTGTTCAGACTGAGCCGGCGCAGAAAGATTTTCCCACTCGCTTCCTTTCGACGCTTTATTGCTGTTCAGATTACCCAGAATCAGGCTGATGATGAAGAACAGCGTCGCCAGCACTGCGGTCATACGAGTCATGAAGTTGCCAGACCCGGTGGAACCGAACAGCGTTGCAGATGCGCCTGCACCGAATGAGGCTCCCATATCAGCGCCTTTACCTTGCTGCAGCATGATCAGACCTACAAGGCCAATTGCCACAATAAGGAAAACTACCAAAAGAGCTTCGTACATAATCAACCTGTTTCCTTGCACGATAATCGCACAGTTAAAGCTTCAACCAGTATCGATGGAGAGTATCGTCATCACCCATCGGAAGCGGGTGTGAATACTAACCAAAGGCGTAACCCTCTGCAAGCGCAATTTTCACCTGCACGATCGATTGCAGAAAAAAGCGCCAGGGCGGTGATTTAACAGGCGGTAAGGAGAAAACGTCCTGCCGCCTGTGTAGTCATTAAACGGCTTTGACCGCATCCGCGATACGATGGGCCAGCGCGGTCACCTGCGCTTCATCCTCCCCTTCTACCATGACGCGAATCAATGGCTCGGTGCCCGATTTACGCAGCAGCACGCGTCCGCGTCCCGCCAGGTCTTTTTCCACCTCGGCAGCCACGGCTCTTACCGCATCGGTTTCCAGCGGATCGGAAGCGCCGCTGAAGCGCACGTTCACCAGCACCTGCGGCAGCAGTTTCATGCCGCTGCAGAGATCGTGCAGACTCATATGATTACGCACCATCGCAGTAAGTACTTGCAAACCTGCCACAATGCCATCGCCCGTGGTAGTTTTATCCAGCAGAATGACATGACCGGAATTTTCCGCGCCAAGACGCCATTTTTTCTCCTGCATCATCTCCATCACATAGCGGTCGCCTACTTTCGCCCGGGCAAACGGGATCCCCAGCTGTTTCAACGCCAGCTCGAGTCCCATATTACTCATCAGCGTGCCCACTACGCCGCCGCGCAGCTGCCCCTGGCGCAATTGCTCACGGGCAATAATATAGAGAATCTGATCGCCATCGACCTTATTGCCAAGATGATCCACCATCATGATGCGGTCGCCGTCGCCGTCATAAGCGAGGCCAAGATGCGCTTTCTCTTCCAGCACGCGCTCCTGCAGCATTCTCAGGTCGGTGGCGCCGCAGGCTTTGTTAATATTCATGCCGTCAGGCTGGGTGGCGATAGCGATCACCTCAGCGCCCAGTTCACGCAGCACATTCGGTGCGATGTGATAGGTGGCGCCATTGGCGCAGTCCACCACGATCTTCAGCCCGTTCAGGTCCAGCTCGCTGGGAAAGGTGCCTTTGCAAAATTCGATATAGCGACCGGCGGCGTCAACAATACGGGTTGCGCGTCCCAGTTCTGCCGATTCCACACAGGTAATGGGTTTTTCCATCTCCCGTTCAATCGCCTCCTCCACTTCGTCCGGCAGCTTGGTGCCCTCGGTGGAGAAAAATTTAATGCCGTTGTCATCAAACGGGTTATGGGAGGCCGAGATCACGATACCGGCTTCGGCACGGAAAGTTCGCGTCAGATAGGCAATGGCAGGCGTAGGCATCGGGCCGGTAAACGCGGCGGTCAGACCGGCGGCAGCGAGCCCCGCCTCCAGCGCCGATTCCAGCATGTAGCCTGAAATGCGCGTGTCTTTACCGATAATAATTTTTTTCGAGCCGTGACGCGCCAGCACTTTGCCTGCCGCCCAGCCCAGCTTCAGCACAAAGTCAGGGGTGATTGGCGCTTCGCCCACTTTGCCTCGGATGCCATCTGTACCGAAATATTTACGCTTACTCACTTGATTATCCTTTTGCTCTCCGTGTCGCTTCGACAACTCGCATCGCTTCGACCGTTTCTTTTACGTCATGCACGCGAATGATTTGCGCGCCCTGCATAGCTGCGATCACCGCACAGGTCAGGCTGCCGGTTAAGCGTTGTGAAGGACCGACATTCAGCAGCTGCCCAATCATCGATTTACGCGACATCCCCACCAAAAGCGGCAGGCCAAAATGGTGAAAGCTCTCCAGATGGGCCAACAGCGCATAGTTGTGGTTGAGATTCTTACCGAAACCAAAGCCGGGGTCGAGCAGCAGATGCGCTTTTTTGATGCCTGCCGCTTCGCAACGGGCAATTTGCTGAACGAAGTAAGCGTCTACGTCGCTGACCACATCGTCATAGGACGGCGCCTGCTGCATGGTGCGTGGCTCGCCCTGCATATGCATCAGGCACACCGGCAGATCGATCTCCGCTGCTGCCTCCAGCGCGCCGGGCGCCGAGAGCGAGCGAATGTCGTTAATAATGTGAGCGCCCACTCGCGCCGCTTCGCGCATCACTTCCGGTTTCGAAGTATCCACCGAGATCCAGATCTCAAAACGCTGCGCAATCGCCTCCACTACCGGAATCACGCGCGCCAGCTCCTCATCCACGCTGACCTCATCCGCACCAGGACGCGTCGATTCTCCGCCCACGTCGATGATGGTCGCACCGGCATTGACCATCTCATTGGTGTGCGTCAGCGCTTCCACCAGCGACTGATGTTTACCGCCATCCGAGAAGGAGTCCGGCGTGACATTAAGAATGCCCATCACATGGGGATAAGAGAGATCGAGATAGGAATCACGAGCATACAGCTTCATGGCTGGCGTCTCCTTGCAGTAAGTCAGCGAAAAACAGATATAAAAAACCCCGGGCCAGCCGGGGTTTCAGATTAATGCACAGCACGATTTATTTGTCGAACTGCTCAGACATGGTGTTGCCCGGGTTCGGCGTACGCGGCTCATCAACCGGACGTGGCGCCTTCGGCGTACCGCTGTTGTCTGAATTGTTGCTGCTGCCCGGCTCTTCCCAGCCCGCTGGTGGACGAACTTCGCGGCGCGCCATCAGGTCGTCGATTTGCGGGGCATCAATGGTTTCATACTTCATCAGCGCATCTTTCATCGCATGAAGGATGTCCATATTTTCGTTCAGAATACGGCGTGCACGCTGGTAGTTGCTGTCGATCAGATGTTTTACTTCCTGGTCGATAATACGTGCCGTTTCGTCAGACATATGTTTTGCCTTGGCAACGGAGCGTCCGAGGAAGACTTCGCCCTCTTCTTCCGCATACAGCAACGGACCCAGTTTTTCCGAGAAGCCCCACTGCGTCACCATATTGCGCGCCAGGTTAGTGGCCACTTTGATGTCGTTGGAGGCGCCGGTAGAAACGTGTTCCGGACCGTAAATGATCTCTTCCGCCAGACGACCGCCGTACAGCGTAGAGATTTGACTCTCCAGTTTCTGACGGCTGGCGCTGATGGCATCCCCTTCCGGCAGGAAGAAGGTCACACCCAGCGCACGGCCACGCGGAATAATTGTCACTTTATGCACCGGATCGTGTTCCGGCACCAGACGACCAATAATCGCATGACCCGCTTCGTGATAGGCGGTTGACTCTTTCTGCGCTTCCGTCATCACCATGGAGCGACGTTCCGCACCCATCATGATTTTGTCTTTCGCTTTCTCGAACTCAACCATCGAGACCACACGCTTGTTACCACGCGCGGCAAATAGCGCAGCTTCGTTCACCAGGTTAGCCAGATCGGCCCCGGAGAAGCCCGGCGTACCACGGGCGATAATCGCCGCATCGATATCGGTCGCCAGCGGCACACGACGCATATGCACTTTCAGAATTTGCTCACGTCCGCGCACGTCCGGCAGACCTACCACCACCTGACGGTCAAAACGACCTGGACGCAGCAGCGCCGGGTCCAGCACGTCAGGACGGTTAGTGGCCGCGATAACGATAATGCCTTCGTTACCTTCAAAGCCGTCCATCTCTACCAGCATCTGGTTCAGCGTCTGCTCACGTTCATCATGACCACCGCCTAAACCGGCGCCACGCTGACGACCGACCGCATCAATCTCATCGATAAAGATGATACAGGGCGCCGCTTTCTTCGCCTGTTCGAACATGTCACGCACACGGGATGCACCGACACCCACAAACATTTCCACGAAATCAGAACCGGAGATAGTAAAGAATGGCACTTTCGCTTCGCCAGCGATCGCTTTTGCCAGCAGCGTTTTACCGGTACCTGGCGGGCCCACCATCAGCACGCCTTTCGGAATCTTACCGCCCAGTTTCTGGAAACGGCTCGGCTCACGCAGGTATTCAACCAGTTCGCCCACTTCCTCTTTCGCTTCGTCACAGCCCGCGACATCGGCAAAAGTGGTCTTAATCTGGTCTTCGGTCAGCATGCGGGCTTTACTCTTGCCGAAAGACATCGCGCCCTTACCACCGCCGCCCTGCATCTGCCGCATAAAGAAGATCCACACGCCAATTAACAACAGCATCGGGAACCAGGAGATAAAGATAGAAGCCAGCAGGCTCGGCTCTTCCGGCGGTTCGCCGACCACTTTGACGTTTTTAGTCAAAAGGTTATCCAGTAACTTGGGATCGTTGACAGGAATATAGGTCGTGTATTTATTACTGTCTTTTTTGGTAACGTTAATCTCACGCCCATTAATACGTGCCTCGCGGACCTGATCCTGATTCACTTCCGACAGGAAGGTTGAATAATCAACCCTACGGCCATTCGACTCGCTGGGCCCAAAGCTCTGGAATACTGACATCAGCACGACCGCGATGACTAACCAGAGAATCAGGTTTTTCGCCATGTCACTCAAGGGATTAACCTCATATTACAACTGTGTTAACAGACAGCGTAGGGTACTATAGTTTGCGCCCTGTCGCTACAATGTACACTTCGCGCGAACGTGATCGCGAAGCGTCCGGCTTACGAATTTTTACTTTCGTAAACAGGGAGCGAATTTCCCGCAGGTATTCATCGAAGCCATCTCCCTGAAACACTTTCACCACAAAACTGCCGCCAGGCGCCAGAATATCCCGGCACATTTCCAGCGCCAACTCTACCAAATACATCGACCGGGGAATATCTACGGCAGGTGTACCGCTCATGTTGGGTGCCATATCTGACATGACAACCTGAACTTTCTGGTCGCCCACACGCTCAAGCAGCGCGTTGATGACCGACTCTTCACGAAAATCACCCTGAAGAAAATCAACGCCGACAATGGGATCCATCGGTAAAATATCACAGGCAATGATGCGCCCGCGCGATCCAATTTGCTGGACCACATACTGCGACCAGCCACCGGGTGCCGCACCCAGATCTACCACGGTCATACCGGGCTTGAACAGCTGGTCGCCCTGCTGGATTTCCTCAAGTTTAAACCAGGCGCGCGAACGCAACCCTTTTTTCTGTGCCTGTTGCACATATTTATCGCTAAAGTGTTCCTGAAGCCAGCGGCTTGAACTGGCCGAACGCTTTTTACCTGTCATAATTTTTCCAACTAAATCTTCATCGCAGCGATAAATCGTTACGCAAAAGGTTGCGTTGATTTGGTGATATACCCGAGATGGCGGTAGAATGACCCGTTTTCAATCCCAAAGTAAGCAAATAATACGATGAATCTGAGTACCAAACAAAAACAGCACCTGAAAGGCCTCGCCCATCCCCTCAAGCCGGTTGTCATGTTAGGCAACAATGGCCTGACTGAAGGCGTCCTGGCTGAGGTCGAACACGCGCTTGAACACCACGAACTGATCAAGGTGAAAATCGCCACCGAAGATCGGGAAACCAGGCAGCTGGTCGTTGAGGCTATCATACGTGAAACCGGTGCCTGTAATGTTCAGGTCATCGGCAAAACGCTGGTGCTGTATCGCCCTGCAAAGGAGCGCAAGATTACGCTTCCGCGTTAATCTCAGGCGAACCTGTCAGATGTTGGGCAGAGAAAGTGCCATGCCCCCGCACGGGATAAAAGGCCGCAACGCGGCCTTTTTCCTATCTTTACAATTGAGATCAACGCATTTTAAAGCGTAGCAATATCTTAAAGGTATTCTACCTTTAAAATCTCATATTCGACATCGCCGCCCGGGGTTTTAATGATGGTGACGTCATCAACCTCTTTGCCCACCAGCCCGCGCGCCATCGGCGAGTTCACAGAAATCAGATTTTGTTTAAAATCCGCTTCGTCATCGCCCACGATACGGTAAGTCGCTTCTTCATCCGTTTCGGTATTTAGCACCGTCACGGTTGCGCCAAAGATCACGCGCCCCGTATTGGGTATTTTGGTGACATCGATCACCTGCGCGTTCGACAGTTTGGCTTCGATCTCCTGAATACGCCCTTCGCAAAAGCCCTGCTCTTCACGTGCGGCATGGTATTCCGCATTCTCTTTTAAATCGCCGTGCTCGCGCGCTTCAGCGATAGAAGCAATGATGCGTGGGCGCTTTACGTTTTTCAGCTCGTGCAGCTCTTCACGCAGCTTCTCTGCGCCCCTTAACGTCATCGGAATCTGATTCATTTTTACTCCTCGTCATCTGTCCTGTTTAAACGGTGTCATCCTGACCGGTGACTGCAGAAAAAAGCGTTCTGCGACGCGTTCCCCTGTTTTTGCAAACAAAAGAATCCTGACCCGGAACAGGTTCCGGGTCAGGGTAGGGTTTTGCAATTTGATACGTATTTTACCGCAGAGTTCCCTGTGGGTCATCGTTTACTTTGCACCGCTCCGGGACGTAGTATTGACGGCTTCATCCGTCAGTTACCGCGAGATTATGCGATTTTCACGACTTGTTACCGGATTAACCTGTGCGTTTATGCTGCAGGCACAAGCAGCTTCCGTTGAGGAATACATGCAATATCTGCCAGCCGGCGCCAGTCTGGCGCTGATGGTGCAGAAAGTGGGCGCATCGACCCCGATAATTGACTATAACGGCCGGCAAATGGCGCTACCCGCCAGTACCATGAAAGTGATTACCGGCCTGGCGGCCCTGCTGGAACTGGGCGGCGATTACCGTTTTCAGACCACCCTGGAGACCAAAGGGGCGGTAAGCGACGGCACGCTGGATGGCGATCTGGTGGCGCGCTTTGGCGGCGATCCTACTCTGACCCGCCAGCATATCCGCAATATGGTGGCGGCGTTAAAAAAGCAGGGGATTAACCATATCAACGGCAACCTGGTGATCGATACCTCGGTCTTTGCCAGCCATGATATGGCCCCAGGCTGGCCGTGGAATGATATGTCCCAGTGCTTCAGCGCCCCCCCGGCCGCCGCGATTGTTGACCGCAACTGCTTTTCAGTATCGCTCTACAGCGCCAGCTCGCCGGGTGAAACCGCCTTTGTGCGTATCGCCTCTTACTATCCTGCACATATGTTCAGCCAGGTGCGCACCGTGGGGCGCAACAGCGGCGAAGGACAATATTGCGAACTGGATGTGGTGCCAGGCGAGCTGAACCGCTACACCTTAACCGGTTGTATCCGTCAGCGTGCGGAACCGCTGCCGCTGGCGTTTGCGGTTCAGGATGGCGCGGCATGGGCGGGCGAGATCCTGCGCGCTGAACTGCGTCAGGCGGAGATTGACTACAGTGGTCATCTGCTGCGTCAGACGCAGGTCACCTCCCCGGCCACGGTACTGGCGTCAACGCAATCAGCGCCCCTGCACGATCTGCTGAAAACTATGCTGAAAAAGTCCGACAATATGATTGCAGACACGGTGTTCCGTACCATCGGCGCCCACTACTTTAAAGTGCCCGGCACCTGGCGCGCTGGTTCGGACGCCATTCGCCGCATTCTGAAAGAAAAAGCGGGAATCGAGATGGGCAACAGTATTCAGGTGGATGGCTCCGGACTGTCGCGTCATGACCTGATTGCGCCGGAAACCATGATGCAGGTATTGCAATATATTGCGAAAAACGATCAGACGCTGAACTACATCTCGATGCTGCCGCTGGCGGGTTACGATGGCACGCTGCGCTATCGCGGTGGCCTGCATGAAGCGGGCGTTGACGGCAAAGTCTCGGCGAAAACCGGCTCGCTGCAGGGCGTCTACAATCTGGCGGGCTTTATCACTACCGCCAGCGGCGCACGCGTGGCTTTTGTGCAGTTCCTGTCTGGTTATGCCGTGCCGCCGCAGAATCAGCGCACGCGTCGGGTGCCGCTGGTGCGTTTTGAGAGTCGTCTCTATAAAGATATCTATCAGAACAACTGACAACCGCTCAGCCGGAAACGCAATAGCGGGCTGAATGCCCGCTATTGCTCCATGAATCCCCCGTCAGAAGTGGGTATTCAGGCTGACGTAGTAGGTGCGTCCGGACTCGTTATAGGTATTAGCGCCTGCGCCATACATATACGCCTGGGTATTGGCATTGCCGGTGGTTTGCGCATTCCCCTGACGGAAATGGCGTTTATCGAACAGGTTGTCGACGCCCAGGGTAACGCTGGCGTTCTTATTGACATCCCAGGTGCCGCTCAGTCCGACGATGGAGTAAGGGCTCACCTGGTCTTTCTCACTGCCGCTCACCGCTTCCCCTTTATAGTTGTACTTCTTCGGCACCTGCTTGCCGTACCAGGTCAGGGTAGTTTGTAGCGACAGCGCCTCCGTGGTCTGCCAGCTCAGCGTCGAGTTCAGCGTATATTCCGGGATAATCGACAGCCGATCGCCGGTCTGCTTGTTCTTACTCTGCAGCATGTAAGTCAGGTTGTTATTCCACTGCACAGTTTCAGAGATCGGCATATTGAAAGTGCCTTCCAGCCCTTCCACCACCGCTTTCGGCACGTTTTCCCATTTATACACATCGGTAGTGCCGGTCACAGAGGTGCCGCCCGGCAGGTAGCCCGCTTCGATCTTGTCGCGATAGTCGTTACGGAACCAGGTAACGCCCGCCTGATAGCCCTCGTGCTTCCACTCCAGTCCGACCTCTTTATTGATGCTGCTCTCCGCTTTCAGATCCTCATTGCCGATCAGGTAGCAGGCTCCGGCGCTGGCGGCACAGCCCTGACCGCGGCTGTAAAGCACATAGTTGGGGTTGGTCTGATACAGGCTGGGCGCCTTATAGGCGCGGGCGATGCCCAGCTTCAGGGTTACCTCATCGCCTAATCCCTGCGACAGGTTCAGCGACGGGCTCCAGTTATTGCCGACAATTGAGTGGTGATCGAAGCGCAGCCCCGGCACCAGCACGGTGCTGTCGGTCAGCTCCATATTATCTTCTGCGAACAGCGAGAAAATTTCCGCCTGTGAATAGGGGCTGCGGTTGTTACTGGCGATGCCCTCAATCCCTCCCCCGGCCAGCGCCTGGGTATTGGAAGAAGGATCTTTCATGCGCTGCTGGTTCCACTCGGTACCCAGCGTCGCCATCTGGTTGACCCCGAACTCAAAAGGAATGCTGACTTCGCTGTGCAGCAGCACATCATCCAGCTGAATGGTAGCGAAGCTGTCGTCAGAGAAGATCCCTTCCGTGCCGCCTGCCAGGCCTTCGTTCAGCCGTGAGTTGCGGGTCTTTTCATACTGAGCATAGGTGTTGGTGCTGACGCCATTGTCCCAGGCGCCGATCCAGGTAACAGCAAAGTTCTGGCGATAAAGGCGGTTCGTCTCTTCACCATATTTGCTCTTCACCAGCGCGCTGGTGTTGGTGTTCTGCGTATCGCCCGCGTACAGATTGCCCTGACGGCTGTAGCCCGCTTCGAACTCCAGTGTCTGCATCGGCGCAAAGGCCCAGCGCAACAGAGCATTGATATCTTTATTCACCACCCCTTCGCGACCGGCAGGAACGGTATCGGCATAGCTGCCGGTACGCAGCGACTGATGGCCCTGGTTGATGAACTGCGCATCCGCCTGGGTTTTGGCCAGTCCGCCATACAGCCGGAAGCTGACATCCTCTCCCAGCGGGCCGTTCAGGCTGAAGTTGGTGCGCCGGGTCGATCCCTCTTCCTTATGCTGCGGCACGTTGTAATAGCTGTTCCAGCTGCCGTGCCAGGCATCGCTCTCTTTTTTGGTAATGATATTCACCACGCCCCCGGCTGCGCCACTACCGTAACGCGCCGCGGCCGGCCCGCGGATCACCTCGATGCGCTCGATCATCTCTGGCGGCACCCAGCTGCTGTCGCCGCGCGTATCGCGCTCGCCGCGCCAGCCCAGGCGCACAGAGTTACGGCTGGTTACTGGTCGGCCATCGATCAAAATCAGGGTATTTTCCGGCCCCATACCGCGAATATCGATCTGGCGGTTGTTACCGCGCTGGCCGCTGGTGGAGTTGCCGGTCAGATTGACGCCTGGCATGGTGCGGATAATTTCAGACACGTCACGGGCCGGAGGGCGCTTTTTGATCTCCTGGGCGGTGATGGTCGACACCCCCGGTGCCTGCAGATTCTGTTCAGCAGCCGTGACCAACAGGGTACCGCCGCTGGCGTCTACCGTGTCTTCGGCATTGCTGGCTGCGGCGCGGGCAGAGGTGGGGACAACCGCTGCAGCGAGTCCCAGTTCAAACAGAATGGCGAATGATAAAGGTGAAAGCTTTTTCATTATATGCGTTCCTGGTGAGCCGGCAGCGCAAGCTGAAGTCAGGCGCTGGCGAGCCGGTGAAAAATCCCTGTACTTTGTGTTTATCCCGTTACTTTCGCACCTTTCCTGTGCCAGCCTGTACAGCGCACAAAGCGCAACGACGGCTGTACGGGACAGCTCCCCGAAGGAGCGGAAACACCCTATTGCAAATGAAAATAATTATCAATAGTATTATCTATCAACCTTGTGACGCGATTGTAATGTGTAAAACGGCTGATGGTGCCTATGACGTGGTTAAACGATGAGACTGGCAGTGACGCCTGGTGGCAGGAGCAGCAACAGCGCGGGATTCCGCTAATCGAAAACGCCAGTGATGACACCTGCCGGGTGACCTTTTTCTGGCGCGATCCCGAAGGCAGTGAAGCGACCTCCACCATCAGGCGCGTCTGGATCAATATTACCGGCGTGACCGATCATCATCAGCCCACGCCGCCACAATCGCTGCAACGCATCGCACAGCGCGATGTCTGGTACTGGCAGACCCACCTCCCGGCCGACTGGCGCGGCAGCTACTGTTTAATGCCGGATAAACAGGCGGAAAATTTCAGCGGTCAGCCTGATATTTATGCCCTGCGCAACTGGTGGCGCACAAAATTCCTCACCGCCCAGGCCGATCCGCTTAACCCGCTGCGCAGCTGGTCGGCCGGACGCGGCATGCCGGTTTCGCCGCTGCATATGCCGCAGGCGCCGGACCAGCAGCTCTGGCAGGCAGTGGATGAAGGACGCGCGCCAATGCTGCCGCTGCGCCATTATCAGTGGCAGAGCGAGCGCCTCGGTAATCGCCGTTCGGTGTGGATCTACTGCAGCGGCGATGCGCAGCCGGAAAGCCGGCCGCTGGCGATTCTGCTTGATGGTCAGTTCTGGGCGCATACGATGCCCGTCGCCTGGCCGCTTCAGCAGCTCACTGCTGCCGGTCAGCTGCCGCCGGCGGTCTACCTGATGATCGACATTATCGATCGCGACCAGCGCAGCCACGAACTTCCCTGTAACGCCGACTTCTGGCTGGCGATTCAGCAGGAACTGTTGCCACAGGTGCAGCAGTGGACTCCCTTTAACCCGGCGGCGGCGACCACGCTGGTTGCCGGTCAGAGCTATGGCGGCCTGGCGGCAGTGTATGCGGCCCTCCACTGGCCGCAGCAGTTTGGCTGCGCCATCAGCCAGTCCGGCTCGTTCTGGTGGCCGTCGCGCGCAGAGGCGCGGGGCTGGCTGATCCAGCAGCTGGAGGACGGCGTGCCAACCCCGACGCCGCTGCGCTTCTGGCTGGAAGCGGGCCGTCGCGAACGCCTGATTCTGCAGGCTAACGAGATTCTGCAGCAACAGCTGACTGACGCCGGGCATCAGGTCAGCTATCACCCGGTCGAAGGCGGTCACGATGCGCTCTGCTGGCGCGGCGGCCTGCTGAACGGACTGAAAGCCCTGTGGCAACCCCTTTGAATTTATCTCGCCCACGGCTTGTGGGCAGGAGAGAGGCATGGAAAATCTCAACCCCTTTGACGATCCGCAACAGCACTGTTACGTGCTGATCAATACCCGGCAGCAGTACAGCCTGTGGCCTGCCTTCAGCACCATTCCCCACGGCTGGCAGCCGGTATTCGGCCCGCAGCCGCAGCCGGACTGTCTGGCCTGGCTGGAAGAAAACTGGCGCGATGTTCGCCCGGCGTCAACGCAGGAGACACGTTCATGACAAACTCCCCGCTCTCTTGTCCGGTACCGAATCCGCACAAGCTGCCGCTGGTGGCCGCCCAGCCTGGCATCTGGGTCGCCGATCAACTGACGAAATACCCTAATGCCTACGCGGTCGCTCACTTCATCGAGTTGCGGGGCGCGATTGACCCCAGGCTGCTGGCGAACGCCATCGTGGCAGGGATGCAGGAAGCCGATACCCTGAACATGGCCTTTGGCGAACAGGATGGCGAACCGGTGCAGTGGCTGGCGCCGCAGCAGTTTACCCCGCCGGAGGTGATCGATCTGCGCCAGGAGGCCGATCCGGACGGGGCGGCGCGTGCCCTGATGCGCCAGGATATGGCAGGCGATCTGCGTGTGCTGAGCGGCGCGCCGCTCTGGCATCACAAGCTGCTGCGCCTCGGCGACAATCACTGGTACTGGTATCAGCGCTACCATCATCTGGTGGTCGACGGCTTCAGCTTTACCGCCCTGACGCGCCGCATCGCCCACCTGTACAGCGCACAAGCGCGCGGCGAGACGCCAGAGCCCACGCCCTTTGTGCCCTTTAGCGAGGTGGTAGAGGAGTATCAGCGTTACCAGCAATCCTCTAGCTGGCAACGCGATGCTGACTTCTGGCGGGAAAAAGGTGCCCGGCTACCCCCGCCGGTGACGCTCTCCGGCCTGCCGCTGACCGGCCAGAGCGCTACGACGCATCTGCTGCGCCAGACGCTGACGCCTGACAGTCAGGCTTTCCGTACGCTGGTTAACGCCTTGCAGGCGCAACAGCTCAGCGCTGCCGATATCGCCTTTGCGCTGGTGGCGCTCTGGCTGGCGCGCCTCAGCGGCCAGTACGATTTTGCCGCCGGTTTTATTTTTATGCGCCGTATCGGTTCCGCTGCGCTCTGTGCCACCGGTCCGGTGATCAACGTATTGCCGATGGCGGTGCACTATCATCCGGCACAGCCGCTGGCCGAACTGGCACGTCAGCTGGCGGCTGAAGTGAAAAAGATGCGCCGTCATCAGCGTTATGATGCCGAGCAGGTACAGCGCGATCTTGGCCGTCACGGCGACAGCGATCCGCTCTACGGGCCGGTCATCAATCTGAAGATGTTCGACTATCAGCTCGATTTCAACGGCGTCACCGGCATTACTCACCAACTCGCCTCCGGTCCGGTACGCGATCTGGAGATCGCTATCTATATCAGCGAACAGGGCGAGCTGACGCTGGAACTGCTGGCGAACGCGGAACGTTATGATGCGGCGACGCTGACGCAACATGCTCACCGCTTTGACCTGCTGCTGGCCCAGCTGGCGCAGCAGCCAGCGCGCCCGTGTGGCGAATTGGGGCTGCTGACCACAGCGGAACAGCAGCAGCTGCAGACGGTTAACCAGACCGCCATGCCGATCCCGGCAGAAACCCTGGGGAGCCTGCTGGTACAACAGGCGGCCCGTACGCCTGATGCCCCTGCACTGGCGGATGAGCAGCAACAGCTGACTTACCGCGAAATGCAGCAGCAGGTGCAGGCGCTGGCGCAACAGCTGATCGCCCGCGGCGTGGGCCGCGGTGATATTGTGGCGGTGGCGGTGCCGCGCTCGGTCTGGCTGTCGCTGGCGTTACAGGCGATTGTCAGTGTTGGGGCGGCTTATCTGCCGCTGGATACCGGCTATCCCGATGAGCGTTTGCAGCTGATGCTGGAAGATGCCGCACCGAAGCTGCTGATCACCACCGGTACGCTGGCTGCCCGTTTCGCGGCGATCGGCCCGGTGGCGCAATACCATTACGCGGCGCTACTGCCGACAGCGGACATCGCCCCGTTTCTGCCATACGCGCGTCCACAGGATGGCGCCTATCTTATCTACACTTCCGGCTCCACTGGTCGTCCCAAAGGGGTGCTGGTCGGCCATCAGGCGATCGTGAATCGCCTGTTGTGGATGCAGGCGAGCTATCCGCTCGCTGCAGACGATGTGGTGCTGCAGAAAACGCCATGCAGCTTTGACGTCTCGGTGTGGGAATTTTTCTGGCCGCTGATCGTCGGCGCACGGCTGGTAATGGCACCGCCGGAAGCACATCGCGATCCCGAGGCGTTACAGCAGCTGTTTACCCGTTATCAGGTAACTACCACGCATTTTGTCCCCTCGATGCTGGCCGCCTTTGTCGCCGCGCTGCAGGATGAAGAGGCCGTCGCCGCCTGTCGCACCCTGCGCCGCGTGTTCTGCAGCGGCGAAGCGCTGCCGGTGGATCTCTCCCGCCAGTGGCAGCAGCTGACCGGTGTGGCACTGCATAATCTCTATGGTCCGACCGAAGCCGCGGTTGATGTCAGCTTTTATCCCGCCTGCGGCGAGGCGCTGGCTGAGGTCAGCGGTGCCAGCGTGCCCATCGGCTTCCCGGTATGGAATACCGGCCTGCGCATTCTCGATGCGTATCTGCAACCGGTGCCGCCAGGAGTGGCAGGCGATCTTTACCTCACCGGCATTCAGCTGGCGCATGGCTATCTGGATCGCCCCGGCCTGACCGCCAGCCGCTTTGTGGCCGATCCCTGGGGCGACGGCACGCGCATGTACCGCACCGGCGACGTGGCGCGCTGGCTGACAAACGGGGCTGTCGAGTATCTGGGACGCAGCGACGATCAGCTGAAAATACGTGGACAGCGCATTGAGCTGAATGAGATCGACCATGCGCTGGCCGCCCTGCCTGGCGTTGAGCAGGCAGTCACGCACGCGGTGGTGCTGGGCAGCGGTGCACAGCAGGGCGATGCCCGTCAGCTGGTGGGTTATGTGGTCGCCAGCGCGCCGCTGGACAGCGAGGCACTGCGTGACGCCCTCAGTCAGCGTCTGCCGGCTCATATGGTGCCGGTGGCGATTGTGCAACTGGAGGCGCTGCCGCTCAGCAGCAACGGCAAGCTGGATCGCAAAGCGCTGCCGCTGCCGCAGGCCACGGCTTCCGGCCCGGTACGCGCGCCAGCGGCCGGCCTGGAGAGCGATCTGGCCGCCGCCTTCTGCGCTCTGCTGGAGCGGGATAGCGTCACTGCTCAGGATGATTTTTTCGCCCTCGGCGGCCACTCGCTGCTGGCGATGCGGCTGGCGGCACGCCTGCGACGCGATCTGCAGCAACCGGTTTCGGTAGGTCAGATCATGGTGGCCTCCACGGTGGAAAAACTGGCGGCGCTGCTCAGCGATGAACAGGCCGCGCATCAGCGCGCCGGTTTTGAGCCGGTGCTGCCGCTGCGGCGCGCCTCAGGGCCAACCCTGTTCTGCTTCCATCCGGCCTCCGGCTTTGCCTGGCAGTTCAGCATCCTGCAGCGTTACCTGGATCCCCACTGGTCGCTGACCGGCATTCAGTCGCCGGATCGCCAGGGACCGCTCAGCCAGAGTCAGAGCCTTGACGAAGTGTGTGAAGCGCACCTGCAAACACTGCGCCGCTTACAGCCCCATGGCCCCTACTATTTCCTGGGCTACTCACTGGGGGGCACCCTGGCGCAGGGCATTGCCGCACGGCTGGAAGCGGCAGGCGAAAGCGTCGCTTTCCTGGGCCTGCTCGATACCTGGCCGCCAGAAACGCAAAACTGGGATGCGAAGCGCGGCGTGAATGTGCTGGATCCGGCGGTACTGGAAGAAGTGAATCGCGAACGCGAACAGTTTATTGCCGCTCAGCGCCGTCAGGCGGGGGAAGAGCTGGAAGAGATGTTCGACGCGATTGAAGCCAACTACGCCAGCTCGGTACGTCTGCTGGCAACGGCGCGCAGCGCACGCTTCCACGGCCGCGCCACGCTGTTTCTGGCGCAGCAGACGCAGCAGCCGGGTCAGGATGCGCGTCGCGCCTGGGCACCTTATGTCGGCGAGCTGGAGGTCTGGCCGCTGGACTGCGCCCATGTGGAGATCATTTCACCGCGCATTTTTGCGCAGATCGGCCCACGGTTGCAGCAGATCCTGGCGGCGCTGTAAAACGAAAGGGCGCCCCGGGCGCCCTTTTCTTCAGCCTGGCCGCCCCAGCGGCACAATCATCGGCGTATGTGCAACCGGATCTTCCACGATCACGCAGCGCAGTCCGTACACCTGTTCGATCAGTTCAGGGGTAACAATCTCTGCCGGTTTGCCCTCCGCCACTATCTTCCCGTTACGCATTGCAATCAGGTGGGTGGCGTAACGACAGGCGTGGTTCAGGTCATGCAGTACCACCACCAGCGTGCGGCCATGCTGCTGATTCAGATCGCGCATCAACTCCAGCAGCTCAATCTGATGGGTGATATCGAGCCAGGTGGTGGGTTCATCCAGCAGCAGCAAGGGGGTTTCCTGCGCCAGCACCATGGCTATCCAGACGCGCTGACGCTGACCGCCGGAGAGGGTATCCACGCTCTGCTGCGCCAGATCGGCCACCCCGGTGGCCTGCATCGCCTGCGTCACCGCCGCTTCATCTTCCGCACGCCAGCGGCCAAACAACGGCTGATGCGGATAGCGGCCACGCGCGACCAGTTCGCTGACGGTGATCCCCGCGGGCGCGCTGGAACTTTGCGGCAGCAGACCAAGACGGCGCGCCACCTCTTTGGTAGGATAGCGGGCAATCGCCTGACCATCCAGCCACACCTGACCCTTTAACGGCGTAAGCAGCCGACTCAGGGTACGCAGCAGGGTCGACTTGCCGCAGGCGTTGGGGCCGATAATGACCGTCAGCTCACCGTCCGGAATGGTCACCGACAGATTCTCTGCCACCCGCTTTTTCTCATAGCCGAGGGTCAGCTGTTCCGCCTGTAGCCGTGAAGTGATTTCCGTCATTGACGCCGCGCCTCCCGCACCAGTAAAGCCATCAGATAAATGCCGCCCAGGCTGACGGTTATCACGCCAACCGGCAACTGCCAGGGTAAAAAGAGATGCTGTGCCGCGTAGTCGGCGGCGATCAGCAACAGCGCGCCACACAGGCCTGCCAGCGGCAGCGCGCCCCGGACGCCGCCACTGAGACGACGGGCAATCTGCGGCGCCAGCAGCGCGACAAAAGAGATGGGCCCCACCAGCGCGGTAGAGGCCGCCGTCAGCACCACTCCCGCCAGCATCAGCCAGAGACGGCTGCGCTCGACCGCGACGCCGAGGGCGCAAGCGGTATCATCGCCCATCTCCATCAGACGCATACGCCGTGCTAACAGCAGCGTTACGCCCAGCGCCAGCAGCAGGGTCAGGATCACCGGCGGCGTTTTCGCCCAGGTAATGCCGTTCAGCGAGCCGGCGCTCCACAACCCGGCACTCAGCGCTGCCTCGAGCGAAGCACTGATAATCAGCCAGCTGTTCAGCGCCATCAACAGCGCACGCACGCTGATGCCGACGATAATCAGCCGGAAAGTTTCTACCCCGTTGCGCCACGCCAGCAGATAAACCAGCGCGGCGGTGATAATACCGCCTGCCAGCGCGGCGGCGGTCATTCCCTCAATGTTTTGCTGAAACAGCACCAGCGCCACCAGTACGCCGCTGTAAGCACCGGTATTAAAACCGAGAATATCGGGACTGCCGAGAGGATTGCGCAGCAGCGACTGGAAGATTGCGCCGCTGACGCCCAGCGCCGCGCCGATCAGCAGCGCCATAGTGACGCGCGGCAGTCGCCATTCGGTGACAATCAGCGTGATATTGCGCGGCGCCTCGGCCGTCAGCAATTGCCAGAGCTGGTCAGCGCTCACCGGCAGCGTGCCGCGGCTCAGCCCCCAGTAAGCAAACAGCAGACAGGCGGCCAGTAGCCATAGCGTATGAAAAGCGAGACGTCGGTTCATGCGCGACGCCTTCCCGTTTCACGTCGTACCAGCAGGATCAGCACCGGCGCGCCAAGAAAGGCGGTGACTATGGAGACGCGTAGCTCACCGGCGACCAGCAAACGCCCCACAATGTCCGCCGTCAGCAGCAGACAGGGCGTCAGCAGCAGGGTTCCGGCCAGCAGCCAGCGATGATCATTTCCCATCAGCCAGCGCGCCAGATGCGGCGCCATCAGCCCCAGAAAAGCGATGGGACCGACGGCGGCCGTGGCCGCACCGCACAGCAGCGCGATCGCCAGCAGGCCCACCAGTTGCGTACGTACCACGCGTGTCCCCAGCGCGGTGGCTAAATCACCGCCCATGCTCAGGCTGTTAAGGGAGCGGGCCAGCGCCAGCGCCAGCAGGCTGCCCAGTAAAACCGCCGGCGTGACCGTACGCAGCACCGGCAAGCTGCGAATATCGAGCGAGCCGCTGTGCCAGAAGCGCAGATGATCGTAAATCTCAGGGTTTAGCAGTGACAGACCGGAGGTGAGCCCCTCCAGCACTGCGGCCAGCGCCACGCCCGCCAGCGTCAGACGCACCGGATTGACGCGCCCGCCACCCAGCGCGCCGGTTAACGCCACCAGTAACGACGCCAGCAATGCGCCGCTAAAGGCGAAGCCGAGCCAGTCAGCAGGGGTATCAGCATCAAACAGTGCAATGCCCAGCACCACGGCAAATCCCGCTCCGGCATTAATGCCCAGGATACCGGGATCCGCCAGCGGATTGCGCGTCAGCGTTTGCATCAGGGCACCGGCCAGGCCGAGCGCCGCACCGGCCAGCAGCCCCGCCAGTGTGCGCGGCAGGCGCGCTTCGTGCACAATAACGCAGTCAGCGCTACTGCAGGACGAAGAAAAGGCGTTGAGCACATCAGAAAGGGCGATCGATTTCGCTCCCAGCATCAGGCTGAGAGCGATAAGAAGCAACAGCAGAATCCCTGAACCTGCCAGTGCGCGAATCTGGCGCATAGCGTTTAAACCTTCACTGATCGACGACGTTGCAAGCGGACAAAGCAATTGATAATGCGACTTGTTATCATAATTACTCGTATTGGTTTATGTTATCATGAGTTGCCAGACCGATCTTTATGATTTCACAAACAATTGCGCCAGACGCGTTAACAGATTGCTGGCGCTGTAATAATCGAGGCGGAAGGTATCTGCGCCCAGCGCATACACCTGCTTTTGCTGTACCGCCGCCGTTTGCGCCAGGAACGGATTGTTCAGCACCGACCGGGCCGTTTTCTCTTCGGCGGCAAACAGCAGATAACTGTTGCCGTTCAGTCCGCTGGCCAGATTTTCCCCGGACAGCTGAATAATATCTTTACGCTGACCCATGCTGTGGCCCTGTTGCAGCGAGGCAGGCGGGATCGCGAGCGTAAAGCCGAGCTGCTGCAGTAGTTTTCCCTGCGCCGATTCCCCGGTCCAGAGATTCACCGCCCGACCGTCGCCATTCCACACCATCGCCGAAACCGGCTGCGGCGGCAGGGTCAGTTTCTGCTTTAATTCCGCCGCACGCGCTGCAAAATCCTGAATGCGCGCCGCAGCCTGCGCTTCGTGACCGGTGACCTGTCCCAGTAGCGTGACCAGTTGCTGCCAGCTTTTATCGTCATAGTTCACTACCAGCGTCGGCGCGATGGTGGAGAGCTGATCTACCAGCTTCAACGCAGAATCATTGCCGGTAGCGCTGACGATAATCAGATCGGGCGCTTCCGCCGCCACCGCTTCGGCGTTCGGTTCGCCAATATACAGACGCTTAACGCCGCGCTGCTGCGCCACATCGCCCCACTGTCGAAAGAAGCCCTGCGCATTGGCGACACGGCCGTTTGGCGCCGTCGCGCCGCTGGCCACCACCGGCGCATCAATCGCCAGCAGCGAGCCGGTAAGGGTCACGCTGGTGGAAACGATACGTTCTGGCACCCGTTCCAGCGTCAGGGTTCCGTTGGCTCCCTGCACCTGACGCGGCCAGCTGCCCGCGGCTTGTGCCGGAAAGCAAATGGCAGACAAAAGCAGAAAAATAGCGCCGATCGCGCCGATATTGCTCTGTTTAATCATAAATTCCCTACCTGTTATTTCTGTATTTTGTTCCTAACAGATTCTGCTGGTTTTGCTGGCTTACACAGGGAAAACACCGCGAATTTATTGACACTTGATCTGAATCGACGTAGGTTACAGCACCACAATACAAATGATAATCATTATTAGTTCTCTTATCATTTAAGGTGGGATTATGGTGGAAACCGTGACGTTTGAAAATGGATCGCTGCAGGATTTCTCCGCGCTTTGTCGCGGTTTTGTGTTTACCTCCCCCTGGCGTGGGCTGTCAACGCAGGGCTGCTACGCCGCATTAACCACACCGGTAACGGATGGTGAACGGCTGAATGGCACATTTCAACAGCAGCTACAGCAGCAGTTTGCCGCCGCAAAGCGCGATGGCATCGCCCATCCGATTGTTGCCGGGGCGATCCCTTTTGATGTCAGCCAGCCTGCGGCGCTGTTTATACCGCAATCCCACCGTTTTTTCCGATGCGCCGATCTGCTGGCCGCACTGCCGGACACTTGTTCTGACCTGCCCGCTGTTATCCAGCGTAGCGCCCTGCCGGAACATGACAGCTTTACCGGGATGGTGGCACAGGCGGTGGCGGCCACGCAGCGTGGTGACCTGGATAAAGTCGTGCTGTCACGACTACTGGATATTATCACAGCAGAGCCGGTGGAAAGCGCCGCGCTGATGCAGCGCATCATGATACAGAATCCCAACAGCTATCACTTTCATCTGCCGCTGCCGCAGGGGGGCACCCTGCTGGGTGCCAGCCCGGAATTGCTGCTGCGTAAACAGGGAGCGCAATTCAGCTCCTGTCCGCTGGCCGGCTCTGCGCGTCGTGAGGCAGAGTGCGCGCGCGACCGGGCGGCGGGCGAAACCCTGCTGCATTCAGCAAAAGATCGCCACGAACATCGCCTGGTGACCGATGCGATGCGCAGCGTGTTACAGCCGCGCAGTCGCCAGCTTTCCGTGCCGGATGAACCTTCGCTGCTGACTACCGCCACCTTATGGCATCTTGCTACGCATATTGAGGGCGAAGTCCGGGACGCGGCGGAAAATGCCCTGTCGCTGGCGTGCCTGCTGCATCCGACCCCGGCCCTGAGCGGCTTCCCTCATCAGCAGGCGCAGCAGCTGATTGAGCAGCTGGAACCTTTTGAACGTGGGCTGTTTGGCGGCATCGTGGGCTGGTGCGATGAAGAGGGGAACGGCGAATGGGTCGTGACCATTCGCTGCGGCACGATTCAGGAAACCCGGGTACGCTTATTTGCCGGGGCTGGCATCGTGGCCGATTCGCAACCTGAATCAGAATGGCGTGAAACCGGTGTCAAGCTTGACACTCTGTTACGTGCCTTTGGACTGCAATAAAGGAAACATCATGACGATACCCTATTACCGCTGGCCCGACGATCTGGCCGCGCGCTATCGTGAAAAAGGTTACTGGCTGGATCTGCCGCTGACCGACATCCTCGATCAGCAAAAAGAGAACGATAACATCGCCGTGATTGATGGCGATCGTCAGTTTACTTATCGTCAGCTGGCCACTCTGAGCGACAATCTCGCCGCCGCCCTGCAGCGACGTGGCCTGCAGGCAGGCGACACCGCGCTGGTGCAGTTAGGGAACGTCGCCGAGTTTTATCTGACCTTTTTCGCCCTGCTGAAAATCGGTGTCGCGCCGGTCAACGCGCTCTTCAGTCATCAGCGTACAGAACTGAACGCCTATGCCACACAGATTGAACCGGCCCTGCTGATCGCCGACCGTGAACACGCCCTGTTCCGGGATGAGGCTTTTACTGACGCGCTCTGCGCTGCGCATCCGTCGCTGCGCCATGTGCTGTTGCGTAACGCGTTACAGCACGAAAACAGTCTGGAAGCGCTGCTGCAGGAAAGGGTAACGGACTTCAGCGCTACGCCGTCCGCAGGCGATGAGGTCGCCTTCTTTCAGCTTTCCGGCGGCAGTACCGGCACGCCCAAGCTGATCCCGCGTACTCACAACGATTACTATTACAGTATTCGCGCCAGCGTAGAGATTTGCGGCGTCACGGCCCGCACCCGTTATCTGATCGCCCTGCCCGCCGCCCATAATTTTCCGATGAGTTCGCCCGGCGCGCTCGGAGTGTTCTGGGCCGCTGGCCAGGTGGTACTGGCCGCCGATCCCAGCGCCACGCTCTGTTTCCCGCTGATTGAAAAGCATCAGATTACCGATACCGCACTGGTGCCCCCGGCCGTCAGCTTATGGCTGCAGGCCATCAGCGAATGGGGTAGCAACCAACAACTCGCCTCGCTGAAACTGTTGCAGGTTGGCGGCGCGAAACTGGGTGAAAGCCTGGCGGCGCGTATTCCCGCTGAGATTGGCTGCCAGCTGCAGCAGGTTTTCGGCATGGCGGAAGGCCTGGTAAATTATACCCGCCTCGATGACGATCAGACCATCATTCTGACCACTCAGGGCCGCCCGATCTCAGAGGATGACGAAGTCTGGGTGGCAGATGAAAACGGCAATCCGCTGCCGCCCGGAGAGACGGGGCGTCTGATGACGCGCGGCCCCTATACATTCCGGGGTTACTACAAGAGCCCGGAGCACAATGCCACCTGCTTTGACGCCAACGGCTTTTACTGTTCCGGCGATCTGATCGAAATGACGCCGGAAGGCTATATCAAAGTACAGGGACGCGAGAAGGATCAGATTAACCGTGGCGGTGAAAAAATTGCGGCGGAAGAGGTAGAAAACCTGCTGCAACGTCATCCGGATGTGATCCATGCGGCGCTGGTCTCCATGTCAGACGATCTGATGGGCGAAAAGAGTTGCGCCTTTATTGTGGCGCGCCAGCCGATTAAAGCGGTGGCGCTGCGCCGTCATTTGCGTGAACTGGGCGTGGCCGAGTTCAAGCTGCCCGACCGTATCACCTGCGTAGATGCCCTGCCGCTGACTCCGGTCGGCAAGGTAGATAAGAAACGTCTGCGCCAACAGCTTGCCGAGCAACAGGCGCAAGCATGACCTGTTCAGGAGAAATTATGGCTATTCCAAAACTGACCTCATATTCGTTACCGACCGCCAGCGAGCTGCCCGCCAATAAAGTCAAATGGGCTTTCGAGCCGGCGCGTGCTGCGCTGCTGATTCATGACATGCAGGCCTATTTCCTGAATTTCTGGGGCGAAGAGAGCCCGCTGGTGCAACAGGTGGTGGAGAATATCGTCCGTCTGCGTCGCTACTGTAAGGCGCAGGGCATTCCGGTGTTCTATACCGCCCAGCCGAATCAGCAGAGCGATGAAGATCGCGCCCTGCTGAATGATATGTGGGGACCGGGCCTGAACAAACACCCGGAGCAGCAGAAGATTATCGGGGCGCTGACGCCTGATGACGATGATCAGGTGCTGACCAAATGGCGCTACAGTGCTTTTCACCGCTCGCCGCTGGAGTCGATTCTGCAGGAGATGGGCCGCGATCAGTTGATCATCACCGGAGTCTATGCCCATATCGGCTGCCTGACCACGGCCACGGACGCTTTTATGCGCAACATCAAGCCCTTTATGGTGGCGGACGCGCTGGCGGATTTCAGCCGCGACGAGCATATGATGGCCCTGACCTACACTGCAGGCCGGAGCGGCAAAGTGGTGATGACCGCCGATCTGATGCCGCTGCCGCTGAGCAAAGATGAGCTGCGGGGGTTGATCCTGCCGCTGCTGGAAGATGACGACGTCCCGGAAGATGATGAGAACCTGATCGACTACGGCCTCGATTCAGTGCGCATGATGGCGCTGGCGGCGCGCTGGCGTCAGGTGCATAACGATATCGACTTTGTCAGCCTGGCGAAAAATCCCAGTATTGATGGCTGGTGGGCGCTGCTGTCACGGGAGCTGCAGAAATGAGCCAGTACCAGGACTTCCACGGTAAAATCGTCTGGGTGACCGGCGCAGCGCAGGGCATCGGCTACCACACCGCGCTGGCCTTTCATCAGGCGGGCGCGCAAGTGATCGGATTTGATCTGCGTTTCCACGACAATCAGGGTTACCCCTTCATCTGCCATACGCTGGATGTTGCAGATGCGCACCAGGTCAAAACCCTGTGTCAGCGCCTGCTGGCTGAGCAGCCGCGTCTGGATGTGCTGGTCAACGGTGCCGGGATTCTGCGCATCGGTGCCACCGACGAACTGCCTCCTGAAGAGTGGCAAGCTTGCCTCGCGGTCAATGCGGGCGGCGCTTTTAATCTGTTTCAGCAGACGCTACCGGTGTTCCGCCAGCAGCGCGCCGGAGCGATCGTGACTATCGCCTCAAACGCCGCCCACGCGCCGCGTATCGGCATGTCCGCCTATGGCGCATCCAAAGCGGCGCTGCGTAGCCTGTGCCTGACCGTGGGGCTGGAAATGGCCCCTTATGGCGTACGCTGCAATATCGTCTCGCCAGGTTCCACTGATACCGAAATGCAGCGCAGCCTCTGGCATACGCCCGACGCCGAGCAGGCGATGATTAACGGCTTTCCCGAGCAGTACAAGCTGGGTATCCCGCTGCGGAAGATCGCTCAACCGCAGGAGATCGCCGCCACCGTGCTGTTCCTCGCCTCGGATCTGGCCAGCCACATCGTGATGCAGGATATCGTGGTCGACGGCGGCGCGACGCTGGGGGCCTGACCGATGAGCGCCATCTGGAAACGTACCCTGACCCTGGAGCAGCTGAATGCGCTGGGGGAGAACTCGTTAGTGGCCCATCTGGGCATTTACTTCACCGCCATCAATGCGGAGAGCCTGGAAGCAACCATGCCGGTTGATGCCCGCACCCGGCAGCCTTTTGGTCTGTTGCATGGCGGCGCGTCAGTGGTGCTGGCGGAGTCAATGGGCTCAATTGCCGGTTATCTCTGCGTCGAAGAGGGCAAAAGCGTGGTCGGCATTGAAGTCAACGCCAGCCACCATCGCGCTGTCTCCAGCGGCGAAGTACGTGGAATCTGTCGGCCTTTGCACCTGGGCGCACGCAACCAGACATGGCAGATCGAGATCCGCAACGCGCGCGATCAGCTGTGCTGCAGCGCCCGTCTGACCGTGGCAGTGATGGGCTAAGCGCAATAAAAAAGGCGGCATCGCTGCCGCCTTTTTTGTCTGATTAACGCTGGTAAATAATTTCGACGCCTTCGTCGTCATCTTCATCCCAGTCGTCATCCCACTCTTCGTCTTCCTCAACCTGCGCGTTCTCCATCGCTTCACGATGGTAGTCATCCCACATAAACTGGGCTTTCTCCGGCTTCTTCTCTTCCTCTTCCGCTTCTTTCGGATGGGCGATAATGAAGCTCATCACATCCCAGCACAGCGCATTGACGCCATCGCGGCTGGCCGCAGAGATCAGGTAGTACTTATCTTCCCAGCCCAGCGCTTCGGCAATCGCTTTGGCGCGCGTTTCCGCTTCCTCGCGGCTCAGCAGGTCAGTTTTGTTAAACACCAGCCAGCGCGGCTTCTGGTAAAGCTTTTCGCTATATTTTTCCAGTTCACCGAGGATGATGCGGGCATTTTCTACCGGGTCCGACTCATCAATCGGCGCAATGTCGATCAGATGCAGCAGAACGCGACAGCGCTCCAGATGTTTCAGGAAGCGAATCCCCAGGCCGGCACCTTCCGCTGCGCCCTCGATCAGGCCAGGGATATCCGCTACCACAAAGCTTTTTTCGCTGTCCATACGCACCACGCCCAGACTCGGGACCAGGGTGGTAAAGGGATAGTCAGCCACTTTCGGTTTCGCTGCCGAAACGGCGCGGATAAAGGTCGATTTCCCGGCGTTCGGCAGACCGAGCATACCGACATCGGCCAGCAGCATCAGCTCCAGCTGCAGCTCGCGCTTCTCGCCCGGCGTACCCATGGTTTTCTGACGCGGGGTACGGTTCACAGATGATTTAAAACGGGTGTTGCCCAGGCCGTGCCAGCCCCCTTTCGCTACCATCAGCTTTTGCTCATGGCGGGTCATATCGCCCAGGGTTTCGCCCGTGCCCTGGTCAATGACACGGGTACCGACCGGTACTTTAATCACCACATCTTTCCCGCGTTTACCGGTACAGTCACGGCTCTGGCCGTTCTGTCCACGTTCAGCACGGAAAGCTTTTTCGAAGCGATAATCAATCAGGGTGTTGAGGCTTTCGTCAGCCACCAGGTAAACATCACCACCGTCGCCGCCGTCGCCGCCATCAGGTCCGCCCTTCGGAATATATTTTTCCCGGCGAAAGCTGACGCAGCCGTTACCACCATCACCTGCGACTACCAGAATTGTCGCTTCATCAACAAACTTCATTTTCTTTCTCCGTCACACTAACGTCCGCACTTGCACTCTGCGCTGGCGGACGGGTCCGCCAGGGTCTTCTGCGCTGACCGGCGGCGGATAAAACAGGACTGGCCGAGGGCCAGATGTACATTAAGTGTACAGCAATCTGCTACGCAAAACCCTTTTTCCCGACCTTTGGCAGCAGAAAGTAAAAAGCCCCGCAGCTTTGCGGGGCTTCGATTCGTTTCTCAGGCTCTGATCAAAGAGCCCGGGTCACGACAACCTTACTCAGCAACGATGCTGACATATTTACGGTTGTTCGGACCTTTGATTTCGAATTTTACTTTGCCGTCGGTGGTAGCAAACAGGGTGTGGTCACGACCACAACCTACGTTGGTACCGGCGTGGAATTTAGTGCCACGCTGACGAACGATGATGCTACCAGCCAGAACGGCTTCGCCACCGAAACGTTTTACACCCAGACGTTTTGCATTGGAGTCACGACCGTTACGAGTCGAGCCACCAGCCTTTTTATGTGCCATTTGTCAGATCTCCTCTTAGGCGCTGATGCCAGTGATTTTCACATCAGTAAACCACTGACGGTGGCCCTGCTGCTTACGGTAGTGTTTACGACGACGAAACTTAACGATTTTGATTTTTTCGCCGCGACCGTGAGCAACCACTTCTGCTTTGATCACACCGCCTGAAACCAGTGGCGCGCCGATTTTCACGTCTTCGCCATTAGCAATCATCAGAACCTGATCAAACTCGATGGTTTCACCGGTTGCGATGTCCAGCTTTTCCAGGCGAACGGTCTGACCTTCGCTTACTCGGTGTTGTTTACCACCACTTTGGAAAACCGCGTACATATAAAACTCCGCTTCTGCGCTTGCCTTTCTGTTTATCAGGCGGCGCGATAAAATATTCACAATAGGGCGCGAATTCTACGCAAAACTCCTGGAGAAGACAAGAGCACTTTGCACTCTCTTGCAGAAAAAAAACACAGGCTGAACGCAAACGTTCCTCAACCCGATTTTTCAAGTACAATCAGTATCAGATAACCTGAACTCACGCTGGGTAAAACCCATCACCCTGGCCGAAAACGAGTCATAGCTGAACAGACGAATGAACTTAGAACAGATAAATGAATTAACCGCGCAGGATATGGCGGCCGTCAACCAGACCATCCTTGACCAGCTGAATTCAGATGTTTCGCTCATCAACCAGTTGGGATATTACATCATCAGCGGCGGCGGCAAGCGCATACGCCCGATGATCGCCGTCCTCTCTGCACGGGCGCTGGGTTATGAGGGCAACCTGCATGTCACGAATGCGGCGCTGATCGAATTTATCCACACGGCGACCCTGTTACATGACGATGTTGTGGATGAATCTGATATGCGTCGCGGCAAAGCCACGGCGAACGCCGCCTTTGGCAATGCTGCCAGCGTACTGGTCGGCGATTTTATTTATACGCGTGCTTTCCAGATGATGACCAGCATGGGATCGCTGCGTATTCTCGCCCTGATGTCGGAAGCAGTGAATGTGATCGCTGAAGGTGAAGTGCTGCAGCTGATGAACTGCAACGATCCTGACATCACGGAAGAGAGCTACATGCGCGTCATTTACAGCAAGACCGCGCGTCTGTTTGAAGCCGCCTCGCAGGCCTCTGCCATCCTCGCCGACGCGACAGAGGCGCAGGAGAAGGCGTTACAGGACTATGGCCGCTATCTGGGCACCGCGTTTCAGCTGATTGACGATCTGCTCGATTACAGCGCCGACGGCAAAACGCTGGGTAAAAACGTCGGCGACGATCTGAGCGAAGGCAAACCTACCCTGCCGCTACTGCACGCTATGCGTCATGGATCACCGGAGCAAACGGCAATGATCCGTCAGGCGATTGTCGACGGTAATGGCCGTCACCTGCTGGAGCCGGTACTGGCCGCAATGCAGCAGAGCGGCTCGCTGGAATGGACGCGCAAACGGGCTGAAGAGGAGGCGGATAAAGCCATTGCCGCGCTGAAAGCGCTGCCGGAAACCCCCTGGCGTAGCGCGCTGGAGTCACTGGCGCACATGTCGGTACAGCGCGAATTTTAACCCTCCACGGAGCACAGGATGTGCTCCCGCGTTCTGTTTCCCTTCCTCTTTTTCCCGCTTACATCAGTTGCAAAACTTTTGCGGAGCTATGCTCACTTCTGCAGCTGATCACAAATTTTACTGGAAACTTATGGAAATGTTTTGCTATAAAAATCCTGTAGTTTCCAGTTTAAGTCAAAAACTGGCGTACAGTACCACCAGGGATTAATAATGACAGGGAGGAAATCTGCTATGTATGCAGGAAAAGAGGACTGGCATCCGGCGGATATCATTGCCGCATTACGTAAAAAAGGCACCTCGCTGGCAGCCGTCTCTCGTCAGGCGGGGCTCAGTTCATCCACGCTGGCGAATGCGCTGTCACGCCCATGGCCTAAAGGAGAGTGGATCATTGCGGAAGCGATCAATATCCATCCCTCAGAGATCTGGCCCAGCCGCTATTACGATCCGGTAACGAAACGCCTGCTGGATCGCAAAAAATTGATCCGATCCGTGCGTAACCGCGGGGCTGGAAAACCCGGCACGCCTTAAAACGTGAAGGCTGCGTTCGTTGTGTCGATCCCGCAGCTGCCCGCCAGGTTGGCTGGCGACATAAAAAATGGCCGGAAAATCCGGCCATTTTTTCTTACGAGGCGAGCGACAAACCGTTATTCGCCGCTGACACGCTCGATATTGGCGCCCAGCGCTTTCAGTTTATCTTCAATGCGCTCATAGCCACGATCGATGTGATAAATGCGATCCACCAGCGTTGTGCCTTCGGCAATACAGCCCGCCAGGACCAGACTGGCGGAGGCGCGCAGATCGGTAGCCATCACCTGGGCCCCTGACAGCTTCTCAACGCCATAACAGATAGCGGTGTTGCTCTCGATTTCCGCATGCGCCCCCATACGAATCAGCTCAGGGATATGCATAAAGCGGTTTTCGAAAATGGTTTCCGTAATCACCCCGGTGCCTTCAGCGACCAGGTTGAGCAGGGTAAACTGCGCCTGCATATCGGTCGGGAAGCCAGGATGCGGTGCCGTACGCACGTTGACCGCTTTGGGCCGCTGACCGTGCATATCCAGGCTAATCCAGTCTTCGCCCACTTCAATATCTGCACCGGCATCGCGCAGCTTGGCCAGCACTGCGTCCAGCGTGTCTGGCTGCGTATTACGGCACACTACTTTGCCGCCGGAAATCGCTGCTGCCACCAGGAAGGTCCCGGTTTCAATACGGTCCGGCACAACGCGATACACCCCGCCGCCCAGACGCTCAACGCCTTCGATGGTGATTTTATCGGTGCCTGCGCCGCTGATTCTGGCACCCAGCGTATTCAGGAAGTTGGCGGTATCGACAATTTCCGGTTCACGCGCGGCGTTTTCGATGATGGTCGTCCCGGTAGCCAGCGTCGCGGCACTCATAATGGTAACAGTGGCGCCCACGCTGACCTTATCCATGACGATATGCGCGCCTTTCAGGCGGCCATCCACTGAGGCTTTGACATAGCCCTCTTCCAGCTTGATCTCAGCACCCAGTTGTTCCAGTCCGACGATATGCAGATCGACCGGACGTGCGCCGATAGCACATCCTCCCGGCAGCGATACCTGACCCTGACCGAAACGTGCGACCAGCGGCCCCAGCGCCCAGATAGAAGCGCGCATGGTTTTCACCAGTTCATAAGGGGCGCAGAAGATATTGACCGCACTGGCATCCACATGCACCGAGCCATTACGCTCAACCTTCGCACCCAGCTGGCTCAGCAGCTTCATGGTGGTATCGATGTCTCGCAGCTTGGGAACGTTCTGGATTTCTACCGGCTCTTCCGCCAGTAGCGCAGCAAACAGAATAGGCAGCGCGGCGTTTTTCGCCCCGGAAATGGTTACTTCACCACTCAGACGGGTGGGACCTTGTACACGAAATTTGTCCATTAACACGGCTCTCAATTAACAATCAAAAATGCAGTTGCCCGCCTCAGACGAGCGCGCCACGCCGACAGCTTAGAAACCGTTAAGTTTACGGTCTCGAGCCCACTCAGCGGGCGTATAAGTTTTGATGGAGACGGCATGAATACGGTTATCCGCAATAAACTCCATCAGGGGGGCGTACACCGCCTGCTGTTTTTTTACCCGGCTCAGTTCGCCAAACATTTCGCCCACGGCAATCACCTGAAAATGGCTGCCATCGCCGCTGACATGGACTTCTTCTAATGGCAGTGCCTGCATCAGCACAGCCTGAATTTCACTGTTTTCCATTCGCTCTTTGCTTCACTTGATAATAATCAGGCAGACATATTAGTGGAAAGCGCATGACTCTTAAACATGCAAAAGCCCCTGCGGGAAACAGGGGCTTTGGGAAACCGCCAGGCTTTTACGCGTTTTTATCTGCAGAAACAATGATCTGCTGCAGATTGTAAAGCGTAATCAGCGAAAGCAGTTTATCGGTAATGCCGCTGAAACAGGGCGCTTTGCCCTGCCTGCGGGCCATTTCAAGCAGATGCACCAGCAGCGCAAGGCCAGCAGAGTCGACACGATCCAGCGCCGAAACATCAATGATATCGGCCTGCGCCATCACGCTTTCCCGCTGCTCCCACAACGGCTGCAGCGTGTCGCGATCTAACATCCCACTCAGATGCAGCCTGTTCTCCTGCAACTGCCAGCGTAAGGGTTCGCTCATTATTGCTGTTGACCCAGGGTGATCGGCTGTGCAGCAGATTTTTTCAACTGCGCTGTCAGACCCTCAATACCTTTGGTACGCAGCAGATCGCCCCACTCGTTCTGTTTGGTGGTGATCATACTGACCCCTTCGGCGATCATATCGTAAGCCTGCCAGTCGCCGGTGCGGCTGTTTTTACGCCACTGGAAATCCAGGCGCACGGGCGGACGACCATTGGGATCGACGATGGTGACGCGGATAGCGATAATATTGGCATCGCCCAGCGCCTGCTTCGGTTGAATCTGATAGGTCTGGCCGTGGTAGAGCGCCAGCGCCTGACCATACGCCTGAGCCAGATAATCGCTGAACGCGCTGAAGTAAGCTTCACGCTGTGCCGGCGTCGCCTCGCGGTAATAGCGGCCTAACACCAGCGCCCCGGCGTATTTGATCTGGACATAAGGCAGCAACTCCTGACGCACAATCTCGCGCAGATAGTTGGGGTCCTGTTTGATTTTCGGCTGCTCATTTTTCAGGCGCGTAAAAGTCTTTTCTGCCGCCTCATTCATCAGCTGATAAGGATCGCTTTGATCGGCAGCCTGCGCCGCCAGCGGCGCAATAGCCAGCATGGCAATCAAAAATAAACGTCTCAACATTCTGTTTTACCTCTTAAGGTTGCTCGGGCGCGGCGGGTGCGCTGGTAGCATCTGGCGCTTGCTGCCCGTTCTCTTTTTTATCGTCGCCGCTCTTATACAGGAACTGCCCAATCAGGTCTTCCAGTACGATTGCCGACTTGGTATCACGTAGCGTATCGCCATCTTTCAACATCGACGATCCTAATTCAGGATCGTCGAAACCCAGGTTTAGCGCCAGAAATTGCTCGCCTAAAAGCCCCTGGGTACGGATAGCCAGCGAGCTGGTATCCGGGATCATGTTGTCATAACGCTCACTGATCGCCATGGTGATATGCGGTGCCAGTGATTTGGGATCGAGCGAAATGTCGGTGACCCGACCAATCACCACACCACCGATTTTGACCGGCGAGCTGACTTTCAGGCCGCCAATGTTGTCAAAGGTAGCGTTGAGCTCCCATGTCGGTTCAGTGCCCACTGATTTCAAGTCCGCTACGCGCAGACAAAGAAACAGCGCGGCAATCAGCGCCAGCAGCAGAAAGACGCCCACCCAGATTTCGTTTTTTTTGCTTTGCATTGTTTCAGTTCCCAAACATCAGTGCCGTCAGCACAAAATCCAAACCGAGTACCGCCAGCGAGGCGTGTACCACGGTGCGCGTCGTTGCCCGGCTAATCCCTTCAGAAGTCGGGATGGCATCATAGCCGTTGAACAGGGCAATCCAGGTGACCGTCACGGCAAAGACCGCACTCTTAATCACACAGTTAACAATATCCGCGCGAAAATCGACCGCGTTCTGCATCGCTGACCAGAAGAAGCCCGGATCGATACCTTTCCAGCTCACGCCAACCAGCGCCCCGCCGCCAATACCGACCGCCGTAAAGATCAGCGTCAGCAGCGGCATACTGATAAAACCCGCCCAGAAGCGCGGCGAGACCACCCGGCGTAGCGGATCCACCGCCATCATCTCCATGCTGGAGAGTTGCTCGGTGGCTTTCATCAGGCCGATTTCCGCCGTCAGCGCAGAGCCGGCGCGGCCGGCAAACAGCAGCGCCGTCACTACGGGCCCCAGCTCACGCAGCAGCGACAACGCGACCAGCATGCCGAGACTGGTTTCCGCGCCGTAAGTATTGAGCACCAGATAGCCCTGCAGCCCAAGCACCATGCCGATAAACAGCCCGGAAACCATAATGATCAGCAGCGACAACACGCCCACGCTGTAAAGCTGCCTGACCAGCAGCGGTGTATGCTTGCGAAAGGCGGGAATTCCCACCAGCGCGTGAAACAGCATTAAACCTGCGCGACCAAAAGTGGCGCAGGTTTCAATTCCCCGACGTCCGAGCGACGCCAGTGCCTGTAGCACCATCAGTTCACCTTCTCCCTGCGCTGATTAAATCAGTAAGGTAATCCCCGGCCGCGTAGCGGAAAGGGACGGGACCGTCTGCGTGCCCGTCAATAAACTGACGCACGCGCGGATCGGGATTTGCCCGCAACTGCGGCGCGCTCCCTTGCGCAATGATTTTTTGCCCGGCCACGATATAAGCATGGTCGGCAATGCTCAACACCTCCGGCACGTCATGCGATACCACAATGCAGGTCAGGCCCAGCGAGTGATTGAGTTCATCGATCAGCTTCACCAGCACGCCCATGGTGATGGGATCCTGGCCGACAAAGGGCTCATCGAACATGATCAGTTCCGGCTCCAGCGCAATCGCGCGCGCCAGCGCAACGCGCCGCGCCATACCGCCAGACAGCTCAGCGGGTTTCAGATAGGCCGCGCCGCGCAGGCCCACCGCTTCCAGTTTCATCATAACAGTGCTGTGCAATAACGGCGGCGGAAGTTTTGTATGCTCGCGCAACGGCCAGGCGACGTTTTCATAGACCGTTAAGTCGGTAAACAGCGCGCCTGACTGGAACAGCATGCTCATTTTTTTGCGCGCTTCATACAGTTTTGAGCGCGACAGCCCAGGGATATTTTCGCCGCGAAACCAGATTTCGCCCCGATCGGGCTGCAACTGTCCGCCGATCAGACGCAACAGGGTGGTTTTACCGATACCGGAAGGCCCCATAATGGCAGTGACTTTGCCAGCAGGTACCGTCAGCGAAATATCATCGAAAATCTGGCGCTCACCGCGTGAAAAACTCACGCCACGAACTTCCACCAGATTCGTTTGCTGCTGAATCATGATTACCTCTCATGCGGATCGGGCCGCTGAATAACCTGACGATGTTAGCCTGATCCCGCTTAATGCACGATAGTTTTACAGAAACTTACTGCTCAGTTGTGGCGAAAACGGCCATTAAATTTACTTTTGTCGCGCAGAGGGTCAAAATCAGCGGCTGTTTGTTTATCCGGAACCTGAAATCCTGCCCGCAAAGCTCGCTGGTGAGGATACCTACGCAAGGATTTTTCATGTTCGTTGCTACCGCCCTGCTGATCATCGGTTTGATTTTACTGGCTTATGGTGCCGATCGTCTGGTGTTCAGCGCGTCGATATTATGTCGTTCGTTCGGGATACCGCCGCTGATTATCGGCATGACGGTGGTCAGCATCGGCACTTCGCTACCGGAAATCATTCTCGCCTTTTCCGCCGCCCAGCATGGCCAGATGGATATTGCGGTCGGCACCGCGCTGGGGTCGAACATCACTAATATTTTGCTGATTCTCGGCGGCGCAGCGTTATTACATCCACTGACGGTTCATTCTAATCTGATTCGGCGCGAACTGCCGCTGATGCTGCTGGTTTCCCTGCTGAGCGGTCTGATGCTGTTTGATAATCAGCTCAGCCGTCTGGATGGTCTTGGCCTGCTGGCTATCGCCGCGCTCTATCTACTGATCATTATCAGCATTGCGCGCCGCGCCGAACAGCATCATAACGATATCCTGACGCGCGAGCAGCTTGCGGAGCTGCCGCGAGAAGAGACAGGCAATACGGTCGCCTTTCTCTGGCTGGCGATGGCGCTGCTGATTATGCCGATCGCCACGCGCATGGTAATCGACAATGCCACCGCTTTTGCCGACTATTTTGGCATCAGTGAACTGGTGCTGGGGCTGACGCTGATCGCGGTTGGTACCAGCCTGCCGGAGCTGGCGACGGTTATCGCCGGTGCCCTGAAAGGCGAAGATGATATCGCTATCGGCAATCTGATCGGCGCCAACATTTATAATATTGCTATTGTACTCGGCCTGCCGGCGCTGGCCCACCCTGCCAGCGTTGACGTTTACGCCTTCGCACGCGATTACTGGGTGATGTTAGTGGTTAGTACCTTGTTTGCCCTGATCTGTCTGCAGCGCAAACGACGCATCGGCCGACGCGCGGGCGCTATTCTGCTGGGCGGCTTTATCGTGTGGGTCCTGCTGCTCTGGCTACACCCTGCATTTATTGATGGATAAAAAGGACACGCTTGTCATGTCATCTTATATACCTGAGCCAGGTTTCGATTTTCAGCAGGCGGGGAAAACCGTTCTGCGTATTGAGCGCGAAGGACTGGAACAGCTCGATCAATATATCAATGAAGATTTCGTCCGCGCCTGCGAAATGATTTTTGCCTGTCAGGGCAAAGTGGTGGTGATGGGCATGGGCAAATCGGGCCATATTGGCAAGAAAATGGCCGCGACCTTTGCCAGCACTGGCACGCCCGCCTTTTTTGTCCATCCGGCGGAAGCGAGCCATGGCGACCTGGGCATGGTGAGCGCCAGCGACGTGGTGATCGCGGTGTCGAACAGCGGCGAATCCAATGAGATTCTGGCGCTGATCCCGGTTCTGAAACGCCTGAAGGTGCAGCTGATCTGCATCACCAGCCGCGCCGAAAGCGCCATGGGACGGGCGGCGGACGTACATCTGTGCGTGAAAGTGCCGCAGGAAGCCTGCCCGCTCGGCCTGGCGCCTACCACCAGCACCACGGCAACCCTGGTAATGGGGGATGCACTGGCTGTGGCGCTGTTAAAAGCGCGCGGCTTTACCGTAGAGGATTTCGCCCTCTCCCACCCCGGCGGCGCGCTGGGCCGTAAGCTGCTGCTGCATGTCAGCGATATTATGCACAGCGGCGATGAGATCCCGCACGTCACCCGGGACGCCTCGCTGCGTGACGCGCTGCTGGAAATTACGCGGAAAAATCTGGGTATGACGGTGATTGTCGACGATCTGATGAAGATCGAAGGCATTTTTACCGATGGCGATTTACGCCGCATCTTTGATATGGGCATTAATTTCCAGACCGCCAGCATTGCGCAGGTGATGACGCCGGGCGGTATTCGCGTCCGTCCCAATACGCTGGCCGTGGATGCCCTGAACCTGATGCAAAACAAAAATATCACCGCCCTGCTGGTGGCCGATGACGATCATCTGCTCGGTGTGGTACATATGCACGACATGCTGCGCGCCGGCGTCGTCTGAACAGGAAAAGAGAATGAGTGAACTGTTAACCGTTGAGACTTGCTACGGTCCGGTCAGCGCCGAGGTGATGAGCCGGGCCAGCCAGATTCGATTGCTGATTTGCGATGTCGACGGCGTGATGTCCGACGGTTTGATCTACATGGGCAACAGCGGCGAAGAGCTAAAAGCCTTTAATGTACGTGACGGCTACGGTATTCGTTGCTTACTGACCTCAGAAGTCGAAGTCGCTATTATAACCGGCCGCAATGCCAGGCTGCTGGAAGACCGCTGTAAGACCCTGGGTATTACACATCTTTACCAGGGACAATCGGATAAGCTTTTGGCCTTCCGGGAACTTCTGGATAAACTGTCATTAGCAGCCCATGAAGTGGCGTACATTGGAGATGATCTGATCGACTGGCCAGTCATGGCCGAAGCAGGCCTGAGTGTCGCGGTGGCGGATGCGCACCCGATATTGCTGCCGCGCGTGCATTATGTCACCCGTATTGCGGGTGGCCGCGGGGCGGTTCGTGAAATTTGCGATCTGATTTTACTGGCTCAGAATAAATTTGAGGATGCCAAAGGGCAATCGGTATGAGTAAAAGCAGGCGTTGGATAACGCTGATTCTGGCACTAATTGCCCTGATACTCATTGGCTGGAATCTTACCAGCCAGGATGAGACGCAAACGCCGATCGCCAGCAGCGATCAGGAGCCAACTTACACCAGCGAGCAGTCGAATACCGTGGTCTATAACCCGACAGGTGGCCTGGCGTACAAGCTGGTCTCAGAGAAAGTGACTTATTTCTCTGCCGGGGAAGTCAGCTGGTTCGATAATCCTGTCATGACCACCTACGACGAGAATAAAGTGCCAACCTGGTCGGTACGGGCAGATAAAGCGAAGCTGACCAACGATCGTATGCTTTATCTCTACGGACACGTTGAGGTGAATACGCTGACGCAGGATTCGCAGCTTGAGCGCATTAAGACAGACAATGCGCAGGTCAATCTCGTCACTCAGGATGTCACTTCCGACGATCAGGTCACGCTTTATGGCCGTAGCTTTAACTCTACCGGCATGAAAATGCGCGGCAATTTACGAACCAAAAATGCCGAGTTAATTGAAAAGGTCAAAACTTACTATGAAATCCAAAATGAACAAACGCAGCCTTAAGCTTCTGTTGGCAAGCGCACTGCTGGTCAGCAGCGTGCCGGTGCTGGCGGTGACCGGTGACTCGGACAAACCCGTTAATATTGATTCAGAGAACCAGGCGTTGGATCTGCAAGGCAATATCGCGACCTTTACCGGCAATGTTATCGTTACCCAGGGCACCATTAAGATCACCGCCGATAAAGTGGTGGTGACACGTCCGGGCGGCGACAGCAATAAAACCATTGTGGATGCCTGGGGTAAGCCCGCCACCTTCTACCAGATGCAGGATAACGGCAAACCAGTGCAGGGCCACGCGGCGAAACTGCATTACGAACTGGCAAAAGATTTTATTGAACTGACAGGCAACGCTTACATCGAGCAGCTGGACAGCAATATCAAAGGCGACCGCATCACCTATCTGGTTAAAGAGCAGAAAATGCAGGCTTACAGTCAGGGTCAGAGCAAACGCGTGACCACCGTGCTGGTGCCGTCGCAGCTACAGGATAAAAACCGCGCGTCCAACAGCCAACAAAAGAGTAACTGATTTCTATGGCCACACTAATCGCAGAAAATCTGGCGAAGGCGTATAAAGGCCGTCGCGTAGTAGAGGATGTTAGCCTGCAGGTGAGCTCCGGCGAAATCGTTGGCCTGCTGGGTCCCAACGGTGCCGGTAAAACCACCACTTTCTATATGGTAGTGGGCATCGTGCCGCGTGATGCGGGTCGCATTGTGATCGATAACGATGATATCAGCATTCTGCCGCTGCATGCGCGCGCGCGCCGCGGTATCGGCTATCTGCCGCAGGAAGCTTCGATTTTCCGCCGCCTGAGCGTCTATGACAACCTGATGGCGGTGCTGCAGGTGCGTGACGACCTGAGCGAAGAGCAGCGTCAGGATCGCGCCAAAGAGCTGATGGAAGAGTTTCATATCGAGCATCTGCGTGACAGCATGGGTCAGGCGCTTTCCGGCGGCGAACGACGCCGCGTCGAGATTGCGCGCGCGCTGGCCGCCAATCCCAAGTTTATTCTGCTGGATGAACCTTTTGCCGGCGTGGATCCCATTTCGGTAATCGACATCAAAAAAATCATCGAGCACCTGCGCGACAGCGGTCTGGGCGTGCTGATCACCGACCATAACGTACGTGAAACCCTCGCAGTATGTGAACGCGCTTATATCGTCAGCCAGGGCCGTCTGATTGCGCACGGCTCCCCTGACGAAATACTTGTCAATGAACAAGTTAAGCGCGTTTATTTGGGCGAAGAGTTCAGACTCTGATAAGGTGTCGTTACTCACGAAGTTTGCTTAGGAAATGCTATCCTGATTATGAAGCAAGGTTTGCAACTCAGGCTCAGCCAACAGCTGGCGATGACCCCACAGTTGCAGCAAGCGATTCGCTTGTTGCAACTTTCCACGCTTGAACTTCAGCAGGAACTTCAACTGGCGCTGGAAAGCAATCCGCTACTTGAACAGGCAGAACTTCACGACGAAGTCGATACCCAGGAATATCAGGAGAATGAAGCGCTGGACACCCGGGAAGCGCTGGAGCAGAAGGATATGCCGGAAGAGCTGCCCTTAGATGCCACCTGGGATGAGATTTATACCGCCGGGACCCCTTCCGGTACCGGGACCGATTACCAGGATGACGAACTGCCGATCTATCAGGGGGAGACAACGCAGACACTGCAGGATTACCTGATGTGGCAGGTGGAACTGACGCCCTTTACCGATACCGATCGGGCGATCGCCACCTCTATTGTCGATGCCATTGACGATACCGGCTACCTGACGGTCTCGCTTGAAGAGATTCGTGACAGCATTGGTAACGAAGAGCTGACGCTGGAAGAAGTGGAAGCGGTGCTGAAGCGTATTCAGCGTTTCGACCCAATTGGCGTAGGCGCGCGCGATCTGCGCGATTGCCTGTTAGTGCAGTTGTCGCAATATCCGGCCGGGATGCCGATGCTGACTGAGGCGCGCCTGATCGTCAGTGAGCATCTTGATCTGCTGGCAAATCACGATTTCCGCAGCCTGATGCGCGTCACTCGGCTCAAGGAAGAAGTATTGAAAAATGCCATGATGCTGATCCAGTCGCTGGATCCCCGTCCGGGTCAGTCGATTAACACCAGTGAGCCGGAATATGTTATTCCCGATGTGCTGGTACGCAAAATCGGCACGCGCTGGACGGTGGAACTGAATGCCGACAGCTTGCCGCGTCTGCGCATCAACCAGCACTATGCGGCGATGGGCGGAACAGCGCGCAACGACAGCGACAGCCAGTTTATTCGCAGTAATCTGCAGGAAGCCAAATGGCTGATCAAAAGTCTGGAGAGCCGCAATGAGACGTTGCTGAAGGTGACCCGCTGTATTGTTGAACAGCAACAGGCCTTTTTTGAGCAGGGCGAAGAGTATATGCGCCCGATGGTGCTGGCTGATATCGCTCAGGCGGTAGATATGCACGAATCGACCATCTCACGCGTCACCACCCAGAAGTACTTACACAGCCCGCGCGGCATTTTTGAACTGAAATATTTTTTCTCCAGTCATGTGAATACCGAAAGCGGTGGCGAAGCCTCGTCGACGGCCATTCGCGCGCTGGTGAAGAAGCTCATCTCAGCGGAGAATCCCGCTAAGCCCTTGAGCGACAGCAAACTGACCTCCATGTTATCTGAACAAGGGATTATGGTGGCACGACGTACCGTCGCCAAATATCGCGAGTCTTTATCTATCCCGCCATCGAACCAGCGTAAACAGTTGGTTTGACAGAACTGAGAAGGAAGACCTATGCAGCTAAATATCACTGGGCAACGCGTTGAAATCACAGAGCCACTGCGTGATTTCGTCACTAATAAATTTGCCAAACTGGAACAATATTTTGATCGGATAAATCAGGTTTATATTGTTCTGAAGGTGGAAAGGGTCATGCAGGTAGCGGAGGCTACCCTTCATGTCAACGGCGGCGAGCTGCACGCCACCTCGGAAGCGGAAGATATGTATGCCGCCATTGACGTGTTGATCGATAAGCTCTCCCGTCAGTTGACCCGGCATAAAGACAAACTGAAACAACACTAACCTTCACGCTTGCACAGAGGCCAGCCGAAGTTATGCCTCTGGATAACAGGATGGGGCGTCGCAATCGCCCCGTTTTGCCATCTGTGCAAGCGCCAACAGGTCTTTGCTTTTCCTGCTATAAAGCGCGTAAAGTGGAAGATCCTCGCGGCCCGGTGAACATGCAAGTGAATCGATATGAACAATGATCTGACACTGGAATTGAGCACAGTACTTACGCCAGACTGCACGCGTAGCGGCGTACACTGCCAGAGTAAAAAACGCGCGCTGGAAATTATCAGCGAACTGGCAGCCAGAGAGCTCAATCTGCCTCACCAGACAATCTTTGAAGCCATCCTGACCCGTGAGCGGATGGGCAGTACCGGTATTGGTAGCGGTATCGCCATCCCCCATGGCAAGCTGGAGGCGGATACGTTGCGCGCTGTCGGCGTCTTTATCAGCCTCGACCAGCCTATCGCCTTTGATGCGGTAGATAATCAGCCGGTAGATCTGCTGTTCGCCCTGCTGGTGCCTGCGGATCAATGTAAAACCCACCTGCATACCTTGTCGCTGGTGGCGAAGCGTCTGGCGGATAAAACAATTTGTCGCCGCCTGCGCACTGCTCAAAGTAATGAGGAGCTTTACGCCATCATTACCGGAACTCAGGAAGAACAACCTTAAGCGCATGGCACTTTTACCGACGTTGCTGTCGGTTTAAACGGGGGAAGATGAGATGGTGCTGATGATCGTTAGCGGTCGTTCAGGCTCAGGAAAATCAGTCGCGCTGCGCGCGCTGGAGGATATGGGGTTTTATTGCGTCGATAACCTGCCAGTGGTGCTACTGCCGGAACTGGCTAACTCCTTAGTTGAACGTAACATCTCTGCCGCCGTCAGCATTGATGTGCGTAATATGCCGGAATCCCCGGAGATTTTTGAAAATGCCCTGAATAATCTGCCCGGGGCGTTCTCTCCGCAGCTACTGTTTCTTGATGCCGATCGTAATACGTTAATTCGCCGTTACAGCGACACGCGCCGCTTACATCCGCTGTCCAGTAAGAACCTCTCGCTGGAGAGCGCCATCGATGAAGAGAATACGTTGCTGGAGCCGCTACGCTCCCGTGCCGATTTGATCATTGATACTTCGGAGATGTCAGTCCATGAACTGGCAGAGATGCTGCGTACCCGTCTGCTGGGCAAACGGGAACGGGAACTCACCATGGTGTTTGAATCTTTTGGCTTCAAGCATGGTATTCCGATTGATGCCGACTATGTCTTTGACGTCCGTTTTCTGCCGAACCCGCACTGGGATCCGAAATTGCGACCGATGACCGGTCTCGATCGCCCGGTTGCCGCCTTCCTCGATCGTCATACCGAGGTGCATAATTTCATTTATCAGACGCGCAGCTATCTGGAACTCTGGCTGCCCATGCTGGAAACCAATAACCGCAGCTACCTCACTGTTGCCATCGGCTGTACCGGCGGTAAGCATCGCTCGGTGTATATTGCCGAGCAGCTGGCCGACTATTTCCGTTCGCGCGGTAAAAATGTACAGTCCCGCCACCGTACGCTGGAAAAACGCAAAACATGACCGTCAGGCAGACTGTTGAGATTAAAAACAAGCTGGGCATGCACGCCCGCCCGGCGATGAAGCTGTTTGAGCTGGTGCAAAGCTTTGATGCAGAAGTCCTGCTGCGTAATGAAGCGGGCACCGAGGCGGAGGCCAGCAGCGTGATTGCCCTGTTGATGCTCGACTCCGCGCAGGGAGGCCACATCGAAATTGAAGCCAGTGGGCCGCAAGAGGCAGAAGCCCTGGCGGCGGTCATCGAGCTGTTTGAAGCGGGCTTTGACGAAGAGTAGCCCTCTGCAGCTGGCCGAGCCAGCAACCCATGCGTTTTTCAGTTCTGATGCAGCTTATGTCGCGTCAGGTAACCTTCACCGCCAATCTGACGCATCTGACGCATAATCCACTGCTGACGCTGGCGAATATAGCCTGACGGGGCATCTGCGTGAAAACGGATGGGATTCGGCAGCACTGCCGCCAGTAACGCCGCATCCGCTATAGTAAGCTGACGGGCGGACTTGTGAAAATAGCGCTGCGCTGCCGCTTCGACGCCAAAAATGCCGTCGCCGAACTCGGCGATATTCAGATAAACCGTCAGGATACGCCGTTTGGTCCAGACCGTTTCGATTCCCAGCGTTAAGCCCGCCTCCAGTCCTTTCCGCACCCAGCTGCGGCCATTCCAGAGAAACAGGTTTTTCGCCGTCTGCTGCGAAAGCGTAGAGGCCCCGCGCATCCGTTCCCCGTCACTGTTCCCCAGCACAGACTCAATAGCTGCAAGGTCAAATCCCCAGTGCTGAGGAAAGGTTTGATCTTCAGAGGCAATCACCGCCAGCGCCATCCAGGGAGAAATCTCCTCCATGCTCACCCAGTCTGAGTGGGCGACATACTCAAAACGGCCACTCAGCCATGCGTTAAGTTGTCTTTCCACCATGACGCTGGAAAAAGGTACGGGTAAAAAGGCAAACAATACAATGCCCAGCGCCCATATCCCCACCAGCGCCAGCAGCAGCCGTGCGACAATGCGTCTGATACGTAGCCAGGGACTCCCTTTACGCTTACTCATACAATTATCTCTTACCCGTTTCATGCATTAATCAATTGCTCTCTGTGACCGCGCCATTTTTGCCTGAGTCAGGCAAAGTCATGATGATTAATTCATCAATCATTAGTTAGTAACTAATACATTTTCACACAGGAACAGTAAATCTGCTTACCACATCAAAGACTTCCGCAGTTTAGGAACCGGTTCCATTGCCTTGAGCAGAAAAATACATTTTAAGCTAAATACTTAACTATTTGTGATAAGCCCATGATTAAATCATTCGCCTGGCTTAACAATGTATTCGAAGTAACCTCAGTATGGCTTAATGACGATTCATCTTAACCTGCAGTTTATGCAATTTTGTACGCCATGCTTTACTGGCATCGCGGTGTGATTAAACAAAAAAAAGCGGATGAATTTGCAAGATCGATTGTTAAAAACGCAGTAAAAAAAAATTTACAGCTGCTTTCCAAAACGTTTTGGATACACCCGCCCTGACGCCTGTTTATTGTTTTATTTTCATTAACTTAAAGCAAAAAAAGGCCGGAGTTTTTGCGGTCACGCGATTTTATCGGCACTCTGATGATGAAAAGTTGCGCAACCAGGTCAATATGGAGAAAAAACAGCTATAATTGGATAAAAAAAGAGCAACGCAACACATAATGTGATTCCTTACTTGACTGTATCATCAAATTAATGTTTTCTGTATTTAAACGCTGCTCAACATCACACATCTTAATGAATCTTGACACAACAAAAGTGCGATTTGCTAAGATGTTATGTAAGCGTTAACCAATACCATGCTGCTGCTCGCGATATAACTCTTCGAGAATAGCAACAGCAACCTTTTTCCCTGGTGTTGGCGCAGTATTCGCGCACCCCGGTTTCGACTGGGGTCATTTTTTTTCTGCTCCGCGCGATTTTTCCGCTTCTTTTACCCAGTCACGCAATACCTCGACATCATGACGCCAGTCCTGCTTCAGCTCGTCGATCCACTCCTGTACGTTATCCCACCATGCCGGCAGTTCCGGGCTTTGAATCTGTTTCGCCAGCTGCTGCAAATGCTGTAACCCCACCGAGCCTGCTGCACCTTTGATTTTATGCCCCTCTTCGGCAATCCCTTTCTGGTCGCGCGCCATCATGTTCGAGTCCAGCACCTCCAGGTAGGCAGGCATCATTTGCTCAAACATCGCCAGGCTCTGATGGATCAGTTCCGGCCCTACCAGTTCAAGGTATTGTTCCAGCATCGGCAAATCGAGTAGCGACAGCTGGTTTTCATCCAGTAGCGACACACTCTCGCTCTCTTCCGGCTGCGCCTGATAATCCCAGTATTTTTTGATCATGGCGGTCAGTGCCGGCACTGCCAGCGGCTTACTCAGCACATCATCCATGCCTGCATCCAGATACTCTTTTTTATCCCGCAGCACGTTGGCGGTGAGCGCCACCAGCGGCGGCAACATTTCCCCCTGATGACGCTGATGAATGGCGCGTGAGACATCCAGACCGGTCATATCCGGCAGCTGAATATCCAGCAGCACCAGATCAAATTCGCGTGGATCAAACATCGCCAGAGCATCGGTGCCGTTCATCGCTACCTCGACGCTGCAGCCCAGTTTCTCCAGCACCGAACGGGCAACAATCACATTTAGCTCAATATCTTCCACCAGCAGCACATGCAGCGCCGGCAACGGCATCGGATCCTCCTGATCTTCATCCTCGCTCTCGTCCGCCAGGCAAGGCGCTTTAATCAGCACGGTAAAGCAGGAACCCTGGCCCGGCGCACTCTGCACGGTAATATCGCCGCCCATCGCCTGCGCCAGTCTGCGCGATACGGCCAGGCCGATGCCGGTGCCGGTTGCCGGTTTGCCGCCGTGCTGATCTTTCACCTGGTAGTACATGGCAAAGATTTTATCCTGCTCATCCTGGGGGATGCCCATGCCGGAATCTTCCACCTCAAAGCGCAGCGTTTCATCCTGCTCCCAGGCGACGCGTACCACAATTTCGCCCTGCTGGGTAAATTTCACGGCATTGCCGATCAGGTTCCACAGGATCTGACGCAGACGGGTGCCATCGGCACAGATTTTGTGAGGCAGCGGCAGCTGTGGCGACATCACAAACTTCAACCCTTTTGGCTGTGCCAGCAGCGCGGAGATATTTTCCAGTTCAGCCAGGAAGCTGACAAAGTCGAGCGGCTGATTATCCAGCTGCACCTTACGTCGCTCTATTTTGTCCATCTCAATCACGTCATTAAAGATATTTCCCAGCGTGATGGCGGAGACATGAATCGTTTTCAGGAACTTCAGCTGCTCCTGATTCAGATCGGTATCCAGCAGGATACGGCTGAGGCCAACGATGCCATTAAGCGGCGTACGCAGCTCGTGGCTGATCGTTGAGATAAAGGTGGTCTTCTCGCGGCTGGCATTCTCCAGCGCGTCCTGATAGCGCTTACGTTCAGTAATATCACGGCCAAAGCCCATCAGTCCGCTGCGTTTACCTACGCGGTCGTAATAAGGCACCTTACGGATTTCGAAACAGGCCTTACGCCCGTCAGGATATTGCAGCCACTGCTCGTAAGTGAGCGCCACGTTGTGGCGAAAAACTTTTTCGTCTGTTTCCAGCACTTTGCTCGCCGTCTCGTCGTCATAGATATCGCGCGGCGTCAGGCCAATCAGCTGTTTCTCGCTTTTCCCGGTGAGCAACTCCATGGCGCGATTGCAGCCAGAGAATTGCTTGTCGATATTGCGATAAAAAACCAGGTCCGGTGAAGCATCAAGGAAGGAGCGCAGAAATGAAGATTGCTGTTCCAGCTCGATCTGCGCCTGTTCGCGGCGCGCCATCTCTTCACGCAGCTTGTCCATCACCTGTTTGCGCGCGTCTTCCGCTTTAATACGGTCGGCAATCTCCTGGTTGAGCTGACTGATGGTCTCTTTCATCTGTTGATTAAGCTCAAGGTCGCGGGTGCGCATCTCCTCCAGCTTATCCACCAGCCGCGCCAGCCGCTGACGCGACTCTTCCAGTTGATCGACCACCACGGAAAGAAAATAGACCGCCCAGGGGGTAATCAGCAGCCCAAAGAAGATGGAGCGCACCATGTCGATACTTTCGACATGTCCACGCAGCACCATGGTGACGGCCATCTGCACCACCATAGCCAGCACCACCAGCGCTGATGCCAGCAGCAGTGAAAAACGCACCAGCCCCAGCTTGACCATCAAATCGACGTAGTACTGGGCTAACAGACGAATTTGTTTCATAGTGACTCCTGGCTGAAAAACGTCCCTATCATAACGTAAATCGTCTGCCAGCGGGTCAGCCAGCGCAGCCGCATCAACGTCGCCCGACGCGCGTGACGCCCTTGTAAGCCACGCGTCACGCCAGGCGGTAAAACGCTTGACTAATTTTGTCAACTGCATAATCTGAAAGCCCGTCTGAACGCGCGATTAACGCTACATATAACGCTAATCAGAACCATGGCTCTCTTCAGGGTCAGGGCCTTGCATTTTCTTTCGCATACTCATGCATCTTTTCTGAAAATTTAATCAGTTTTTTCACGATTAATTTTTCTAATGAAGACTGGCAATTTGATTCAAATATGCTGATATAAGAAAAACAGATACATCCTGCGCCTCACCACGAGCAAACAGCATATCATGCTACAAAATCCCATGGCGCCAGCATGGTTCAGAGATATGGCCGCTGCCCAACAGTGAGTCAGTTCACATTTCTGTGGCCCGCTCTGTCGGGTCTATTGTCTTCCAATATGGATCAAAATCTTTTATAAACAACAATATAAGCCAACCAGGCGCGAATAAATCACAACCAGGTACGCTATTTGACCTGCGTACGCTTTCCCGATAAGTTGGGATTCCGCTGGAAGCTTTCTGGACGGGTGGTCCATCCGTCATATTTATGCAGTAACAGAGATTCCCCCTGTAACAAGTCCAAGACGCTTGTGACACCGACGCCAACGGCCAAACAGACAAGGGGCGACCATGGATGCCGCGCATGATGCGCTAACCCGTCGCTATACCCTTTCTGCGCCTGACCGCCGACGCTTGCGGGAATCCACAGAGCCTGGGGAGGTTCACTGAAATGTTGTATGACAAATCCCTTGAAAAGGATAACTGTGGTTTCGGCCTGATCGCCCATATAGAAGGCGAACCTAGCCACAAGGTAGTGCGTACCGCCATTCATGCACTGGCCAGAATGCAACACCGTGGCGCGATCCTTGCTGACGGCAAGACCGGCGACGGCTGTGGTCTGTTATTACAAAAACCTGACCGCTTTTTCCGCGTGGTGGCCGAAGAGAAAGGCTGGCGCTTAGCGAAGAATTACGCTGTCGGCATGATTTTCCTCAGCAACGATGAGCAGCAGGCTCAGGCAAGCCGCCGCGTGGTAGAAGAAGAAGTGCTGCGCGAAACCCTCTCCGTGGTGGGCTGGCGCGACGTGCCGGTGAATCAGGACGTACTAGGGGAGATCGCCCTCTCCTCCATGCCGCGCATCCAGCAGCTGTTTATTAACGCGCCTGCCGGCTGGCGTACACGCGATATGGAGCGTCGTCTCTATATGGCCCGTCGCCGCATTGAAAAGCGCATGGAGCTGACCGACGACAAAGAGTTCTACATCTGTAGCTTCTCCAACCAGGTCAATATCTATAAAGGTCTGTGTATGCCGGCTGACCTGCCGCGCTTCTACCTGGACCTGGCGGATCTGCGTCTGGAATCGGCTATCTGTCTTTTCCATCAGCGATTTTCTACCAATACCGTGCCGCGCTGGCCGCTGGCGCAGCCGTTCCGCTATATGGCACACAACGGCGAGATCAATACCATTGCCGGTAACCGTCAGTGGGCGCGTGCGCGTGCCTATAAATTTAATACGCCGCTGATCCCCGATCTGCAAAGCGCCGGTCCCTTTGTCAACGAAACCGGCTCTGACTCCAGCTCCATGGATAATATGCTGGAGCTGTTTCTGAACGGTGGGATGGACCTGATCCGTGCGATGCGTCTGCTGGTGCCGCCAGCCTGGCAAAACAACCCGGATATGGATCCTGAGTTGCGCGCCTTCTTCGACTTCAACTCGATGCATATGGAGCCCTGGGATGGCCCGGCAGGCATCGTGATGTCCGATGGCCGCTACGCAGCCTGTAACCTTGATCGTAATGGTCTGCGTCCGGCGCGCTACGTGATTACCAAAGACAAACTGATCACCTGCGCCTCTGAAGTAGGCATCTGGGACTATCAGCCTGACGAAGTGGTCGAGAAAGGCCGCGTAGGACCGGGCGAACTGATGGTCATCGATACCCGTATCGGGCGTATCCTGCATTCCGCAGAAACGGACAACGATCTGAAAAGCCGCCATCCCTATAAAGAGTGGATGGAGAAAAACGTTAAGCGTCTGGTGCCGTTTGAAGATCTGCCGGACGATCAGGTGGGCAGCCGCGAGCTGAACGACGTCCAGCTGGCAACTTATCAGAAGCAGTTCGCTTACAGCAGCGAAGAGCTGGATGGCATCATCCGCGTGCTGGGCGAAAACGGGCAGGAAGCAGTAGGCTCCATGGGTGACGACACCCCCTTTGCCGTGCTCTCCAGCCGCCCGCGTATCATTTACGATTACTTCCGCCAGCAGTTTGCTCAGGTGACCAACCCGCCTATCGATCCGCTGCGTGAGAATCACGTGATGTCGCTGGCGACCAGCATAGGTCGTGAGATGAACGTCTTCTGTGAAGCGGAAGGTCAGGCGCACCGCGTCAGCTTTAAATCGCCCATCCTGCTCTGGTCTGACTTTAATCAGCTGACCTCACTGGAAGGCGAATATTATCGCGCCGATACGCTGGATTGCACCTTCGATCCGGCGCAGGAGACACTGGAACAGACCATTCATCGTCTGTGTGATGAAGCGGAAAACATGGTACGCAACGGCACCGTACTGCTGGTGCTCTCTGACCGCGCCATCAGCGAAACGCGCCTGCCGGTGCCTGCGCCGATGATTGTGGGTGCGGTGCAGACGCGTCTGGTTGATAAAAACCTGCGCTGTGACGCTAACATCATCGTGGAAACCGCCAGCGCGCGCGATCCCCACCACTTTGCCGTGCTGCTGGGCTTTGGCGCGACTGCCATTTATCCTTACCTGGCCTACGAGTCGCTGGCGAAAATGGCTGACAGCAACGTGATCGAAAAAGATTATCGCTCACTGATGCTGAACTACCGTAACGGCATCAACAAAGGCCTGTATAAGATCATGTCCAAAATGGGCATCTCTACCATCGCCTCGTATCGTTGCTCGAAACTGTTTGAAGCGGTAGGTCTGCATGCCAACGTCTCCAGCCTCTGCTTCCAGGGCGTGGTCAGCCGTATCAGCGGCGCCAACTTCGCTGACTTCCAGCAGGATCTGGTGAATCTGGCGAAACGCGCCTGGCTACAGCGCAAACCGCTGGATCAGGGCGGCCTGCTGAAATATGTCCACGGTGGCGAGTATCATGCCTATAACCCGGACGTGGTAGGAACGCTGCAGCGCGCCGTACAGAGCGGCGCATACAGCGATTATCAGCAGTATGCGAAGCTGGTGAATGAGCGTCCGGTGGCGACCCTGCGTGATTTGCTGGAGCTGCAGCCGGGGACGCAGCCCGTCAGCATTGATGAGGTCGAACCCGCCAGCGAGCTGTACAAACGCTTTGATACTGCCGCAATGTCTATCGGTGCACTGAGTCCGGAAGCGCATGAGTCGCTGGCTGAAGCGATGAACAGCCTCGGCGGCTACTCCAACTCCGGCGAGGGCGGCGAAGATCCGGCGCGCTACGGCACCAATAAAGTGTCCCGTATCAAGCAGGTGGCATCGGGCCGTTTCGGCGTAACGCCGGCCTACCTGGTCAACGCTGACGTGATTCAGATTAAGGTGGCTCAGGGTGCCAAGCCGGGCGAAGGCGGTCAGCTGCCAGGGGATAAAGTGACCCCTTATATCGCGAAACTGCGCTATTCGGTGCCGGGCGTCACGCTGATTTCCCCGCCGCCGCACCACGATATCTACTCTATCGAGGATCTGGCCCAGCTGATTTTTGACCTGAAGCAGGTCAACCCGAAAGCGATGATTTCCGTGAAGCTGGTGTCTGAGCCAGGCGTGGGCACTATCGCTACCGGCGTTGCCAAGGCCTATGCGGATCTGATTACCATTGCCGGCTATGACGGCGGTACAGGCGCCAGCCCGCTCAGCTCCGTGAAATATGCGGGCTGTCCGTGGGAGCTGGGACTGGTGGAGACCCAGCAGGCGCTGGTTGCCAACGGTCTGCGTCACAAAATCCGTCTGCAGGTGGATGGCGGTCTGAAAACCGGACGCGATATTATCAAGGCGGCGATTCTGGGCGCGGAGAGCTTTGGTTTCGGCACTGGTCCGATGGTGGCGCTGGGCTGTAAATACCTGCGAATCTGCCATCTCAACAACTGTGCAACCGGCGTGGCAACCCAGGATGAGAAGCTGCGTAAGAACCATTACCACGGCCTGCCATTCAAAGTAACCAACTACTTTGAATTTATTGCGCGGGAAACGCGTGAAATCATGGCGGAACTGGGCGTGAAGCGCCTGACCGACCTGATTGGCCGTACCGATCTGCTGAAAGAGCTTGACGGTTTTACCGCCAAACAGCAGAACCTGGATCTGTCATCACTGCTGAAAACCGCGACGCCGATGCCGGGTAAAGCGGTGTACTGCACCGAAGACAACCCGCCGTTTGATAAAGGCGAGCTGAACAAAGCGCTGTACGAGCAGGCGATGCCGTATGTCGAAGCGAAGCAGAGCAAAACCTTCTACTTTGACATCCGTAACACCGACCGTTCAGTGGGCGCGACGCTCTCCGGGGCAATCGCGGCCATTCATGGCGACCAGGGGCTGGCGGGCGATCCTGTCCGCGCCTTCTTCACCGGCACCGCGGGCCAGAGCTTCGGCGTCTGGAATGCGGGCGGCGTTGAACTGACGCTGACCGGCGATGCCAACGACTACGTCGGTAAAGGAATGGCAGGCGGCGTGCTGGCGATTCGTCCTCCGGTAGGCTCCGCCTTCCGCAGCCATGAAGCGACCATCGCCGGTAACACCTGCCTGTATGGCGCGACGGGCGGTAAGCTGTTTGCCGCAGGCCGCGCGGGCGAGCGCTTCGCGGTGCGTAACTCCGGTGCGATTACCGTGGTAGAAGGCATTGGTGATAACGGCTGCGAATATATGACAGGCGGTATCGTCTGCGTTCTGGGCCGCACCGGCGTGAACTTTGGTGCAGGGATGACCGGCGGTTTTGCCTATGTTCTGGATGAAGATGGCGAATTCCGTAAACGCGTTAACCCGGAACTGGTAGAAGTACTGAATGTCGATGAGCTGGCGATCCATGAAGAGCATCTGCGTGGACTGATTACCGAGCACGTACAGCATACCCGCTCATCACGTGGCGAAGAGATCCTGGCTAACTGGCCAGCCTGGTCAGCTAAATTCGCGCTGGTTAAACCGAAGTCCAGCGATGTCAAAGCATTGTTGGGTCACCGTAGCCGTTCCGCAGCTGAGCTGCGGGTGCAGGCGCAGTAAGAGGTCACGATGAGTCAGAACGTTTATCAATTTATCGACTTGCAGCGCGTTGATCCGCCAAAAAAACCGCTCAGCATTCGGAAAATTGAGTTTGTAGAAATTTATGAGCCCTTTTCGGGCAGCCAGGTAAAAGCGCAGGCTGACCGCTGTCTGGATTGCGGCAACCCCTATTGCGAATGGAAGTGTCCGGTCCATAACTACATCCCGAACTGGCTGAAGCTGGCCAACGAAGGGCGCATTATGGAAGCGGCAGAGCTTTCTCATCAGACCAACAGCCTGCCGGAAGTGTGTGGACGCGTCTGCCCGCAGGATCGCCTGTGTGAAGGCTCCTGTACGCTGAATGCCGAGTTCGGCGCGGTCACCATCGGTAACATTGAGCGCTATATCAACGATAAAGCGATGGAGATGGGCTGGAAGCCCGATCTCTCTCATGTGAAACCGACCGGTAAACGCGTAGCGATTATTGGTGCTGGTCCGGCGGGCCTCGCCTGTGCTGATGTGCTGACGCGTAACGGTGTCAAAGCGGTAGTGTACGATCGTCATCCGGAAATCGGCGGTCTGCTGACTTTTGGTATCCCCTCTTTCAAGCTGGAAAAAGAGGTGATGATCAAACGCCGCGCACTGTTCACGGAGATGGGCATTGAGTTTCAGTTGAATACAGAAGTGGGCCGCGACGTGCAGCTGAGCGACCTGCTGAGCAGCTATGATGCGGTGTTCCTTGGCGTCGGCACTTATCAATCGATGCGTGGCGGCCTGGAAAATGAAGATGCGCCAGGTGTCTATGACGCGCTGCCGTTCCTGATTGCCAATACCCGCCATACCATGGGCTTTGCGCCGCAGGATGACCAGCCTTACGTCAGCATGGAAGGCAAGCGTGTCGTGGTACTGGGCGGTGGCGATACCGCGATGGACTGCGTACGTACTTCGATTCGTCAGGGCGCGATGCACGTGACCTGTGCCTACCGTCGTGATGAAGAGAGCATGCCGGGTTCCAGACGCGAAGTGAAAAATGCGCGTGAAGAGGGTGTCGAGTTCCAGTTCAATCTGCAACCGCTGGGCATTGAGCTGAATGCCAATGGCCGGGTCAGTGGTGTGAAGATGGCGCGCACCGAAATGGGTCAGCCAGATGCGGCAGGTCGCCGTCGGGCAGAAATCGTGCCGGGATCCGAGCACGTGCTGCCTGCGGATGCGGTCGTGATGGCGTTTGGTTTCCGTCCGCACAAGATGGAATGGCTGGCCGATTTCAGCGTTGAGCTCGATCAGCAGGGACGTATCATTGCGCCGGAAGGCAATGAGATCGCCTTCCAGACCAGCAACCCGAAAATTTTCGCTGGCGGCGATGCCGTACGCGGTTCGGATCTGGTGGTTACCGCTATTGCCGAAGGTCGTAAAGCGGCTGAAGGCATCATGGATTATTTAGAGGTATAAGCCCGCGCATCTGTCACGGTTTATGCACGCGAAAACGCTTCTCCCGTCAGGGAGAGGCGTTTTTTTATGGCCATATGGCAGTGGTTGACGGCGGGGCCTGCAGCTTGCTGTCGGCGTAAAAAACCTTCCGTTACGCTGTAGATAACGGAAGGTTGCGTTGTAGCCGACAGAGTGATGAAAGGTTATTTCACCACACGCAGCGAAGGACGTCCGCCACGCGGCGGGGGTTCATCATCCGGCGAGTGATCCTCATCGCTGGCATTGTCCGGGCGATCGCCATCAATCACCGACATGACCGTCTCATCCTGGTCCGCAGATTCTTCCAGCTCCGCACGTTCATAAGCCGGTTCCGGCTCGAACATGGTGCCTGCGCCGTTTTCACGAGCGTAAATAGCCAGGATCGCCGCCATCGGCACAGTCACCTGGCGCGGCACGCCACCGAAACGGGCATTAAAGCGCACCTGATCGTTGCCCAGATCCAGGTTACCGACCGCGCGCGGCGCGATATTCAACACGATCTGTCCATCACGCGCATACTCCAGCGGCACCTGTACCCCCGGCAGATTAATATCCACCACCAGATGCGGGGTAAGTTGGTTATCAAGCAGCCAGTCGTAGAACGCGCGTAGCAGATAAGGACGACGTGCGGTAAGTTGAGACATTTCCATACATTAGCCCCGGGATTGCAGGCGCATTTCACGTTCTGCTTCGGTTAATGAAGCCAGGAAAGAGTCACGTTCAAACACGCGGTTCATATAGCCTTTCAGCTCTTTGGAGCCGGCACCGGTCAGTTCAATGCCCAGTGAAGGTAAGCGCCACAGCAAGGGTGCCAGATAGCAATCCACCAGGCTGAACTCTTCGCTCATAAAGAATGGCGTACGGGCAAACAGCGGCGCAATCGCCAGAATCTCTTCGCGCAACTGCTTACGGGCTGTTTCCGCTTCCTGACCGCTGCTGTTTTCTACGGTGCGCATCAGGCTGTACCAGTCCTGCTCAATACGGTGCATCATCAGGCGGCTTTCACCACGGGCCACCGGGTAAACCGGCATCAGTGGCGGGTGTGGGAAGCGCTCGTCAAGGTATTCCATGATGATGCGCGATTCATACAGCGTCAGTTCACGATCTACCAGTGTCGGCACGGTGCGATACGGGTTGAGGTCAATCAGATCCTGCGGCAGGTTATCCGTTTCCACCTGCTCGATCTCCACGCTGACACCTTTTTCGGCCAGTACGATACGAACCTGATGGCTGAAAATGTCAGTCGGACCAGAAAACAGCGTCATTACCGAACGTTTGTTGGCAGCGACAGCCATGTAAACCTCCAAGTTTGTTCAAAAAAATACTGCGAATAGCCAACCACACGGCGACTCACCTGCTAACGGACTCGCACGCAGCCAGCGTTTCCGGCATTGCCTGCCATCCCGACAGGATTTTTGCGCGCAACACCCCAGCTTACGGGCACAAAGTGTCAGTCAGTTTACCAGATTTTAGGCAGTTTGTGGGGCACGGGATGAAGATTTGCGGGCAAAAGCGGATAGAGTACGCGTTTTTCTCTGCTCATTGAGAGAAAGCACGAAAAGTAAAAATCCGCCTTCATAGAAGGCGGCTTTGATTGCACCCCATGGGGGGGTACCAAAAACCTTAAAAAGCAGTCTCTGCCTGTTCCGTAAGATTCAAATCCAGAGACGATAAGGCAGAGCCAAAACGTATTGATGACCACGCCCGCAGGACGTGGTTTTAAGCTGGCAATAAAAAACCCGCCGAAGCGGGTTTTTCGTGCCAATAGTCTCTGCCGAAGCAGAAGCCATTAACGTTTGGAGAACTGCGGACGACGGCGTGCTTTACGCAGACCGACTTTCTTACGTTCAACTTCACGCGCATCACGGGTAACGAAGCCCGCTTTACGCAGTTCAGAACGCAGAGACTCGTCGTATTCCATCAGAGCGCGGGTGATACCGTGACGGATCGCACCTGCCTGACCAGAAATACCACCACCTTTAACGGTGATGTACAGGTCAAATTTACCAACCATATCAAGCAGTTCCAGCGGCTGACGCACGACCATACGTGCAGTCTCACGACCGAAATATTGCTCCAGAGAGCGCTGGTTGATTACGATGTTACCGCTACCCGGCTTGATGAAGACGCGTGCGGAGGAGCTTTTGCGGCGACCAGTGCCGTAGTTTTGAGTTTCAGCCATTGCCTGTAATCCCGATTAAATGTCCAGAACTTGCGGTTGCTGTGCCGCATGGTTGTGCTCGTTGCCCGCGTAAACTTTCAGTTTACGGAACATAGCACGGCCCAGCGGGCCCTTCGGCAGCATGCCTTTAACCGCGATTTCAATCACACGCTCAGGACGGCGAGCAATCATCTCTTCAAAGGTCGCCTGTTTGATACCACCGATGTGGCCGGTGTGGTGATAGTAAATCTTGTCGCTACGTTTGTTGCCGGTTACGGCAACTTTGTCAGCGTTCAGAACGATGATGTAGTCACCGGTATCAACGTGCGGAGTATATTCCGCTTTATGCTTACCACGCAGACGACGAGCCAGTTCGGTCGCCAGGCGACCCAGGGTTTTGTCTGTCGCGTCAACAACGTACCAGTCGCGTTTTACGGTTTCCGGTTTAGCTGTAAAAGTTTTCATTGAAAAGCTTACCCAAATTAAGTTACACGTTGGTGAAATCCCAAACGCTTAAGTAAACGGTTGAGGCTCACACGACCATATTGACCAGCAAGCCTACCCACCTCGGATAGGTTACCGGAACACAAAGGTTTCTGGGAACGAAAAGCCTTTGCTGTAACGTGGGGTCGGAGGATTATAGAGAAGTCGCCTGCAAATATCGACCGTTTTTTGCGACATTGCTCTTTTTTCCTCCGCTTTTTTTCACGGCAGATGCGGCAGGCGCAGGTACTCTTCGCTTTGCATCTCCTGCAGACGCGACAGACAGCGCTGGTATTCAAATTTCAGGCGCGTGCCCTGATAAATCTCATACAACGAGGTTTCTGCCGAGACCACCAGTTTGACGTGGCGCTCATAAAATTCATCCACCAGCGCCAGAAAACGTCGTGCCTGATCTTCGGTTTTATAAATCATCACCGGCACGTCAAACAGCAGCACGCTGTGGAAACGACGCGACAGTTCAATGTAGTCGTGCTGACTGCGCCCTTCCCCGCACAGGGTGGTAAAATCGATGGCGAGCACTCCTTCGCGCATGCCGAGCGTCGGCAGCCGACGGTGATTGATCTCCAGCGTGGGCGCCTCGTCGCGCGCGCCGCCGGAAAGCGCCTTAAACATCCGCTCCATCTCCTGCGCGCTTTGCGCATTCAGCGGAAAATTCCACAGATGAGCTGAGGTGAGCGTACGCAGACGATAATCGATACCGGCGTCCACATTCATTACGTCGCAGTGACGTTTGATCTGCTCAATGGCAGGCAGAAAACGGGCGCGCTGCAAGCCGTTACGATAAAGCTCATCGGGAGGAATGTTCGACGTGGCCACCAGCGTAATGCCGCGCTCAAACAGAGCAGCCATCAGTGTGCCCAGCAGCATGGCATCCGTGATATCGGAGACAAAAAACTCATCAAAGCAGAGGATATCAGTCTCCGCCTTAAAGCCATCGGCAATGATCAACAGCGGATCGCTCTCGCCCTGCAGACGCGTCAGCTCCTGGTGCACGCGCAACATAAAGCGATGAAAATGCAGGCGTAACTTACGATCGCCAGGAATTGACTGAAAAAAGAGATCCATCACCCAGGTTTTGCCGCGCCCGACACCGCCCCACATATACAGGCCGCGTACCGGGGGCTGCGCAGCGGGCTTTTCATTACCTATCAGTTTCGCCAGACGGCCAAAAAGCCCGCGGCTCCCCGCAGGCGGGGTCTGTTGACGCCCGGCCAGCGCCTGCTGAATGCGGTCTAAACGGGTAATCGCATCGCGCTGCACGTCATCGGGTTGATAATCGCCTTGCGCCAGCGCCTGCTCATAGCGCGCCAGCGGTGATGAAGTTTGCATGGTTCTCTCGGGTCCCTGAATTTTCCGAATCATCTATCGGTTAACAAAAAAAAGGCCGCTCTACACTAAGCGATGCCGCAGCAGGATTCCACTTCCTTAAGATTAACGGGTATAGTGGAGTCTGTGTCCCGTCATCAGACGTTGTGCTGGTATTGACGGTTAATTACGGGGCGCCGCCTGTTAAAAGTGAAGAAATGCCCTACGGAACAACGGAAATTACACGGGAGTCATTATGACCTGGGAATACGGGCTTATTGGTTTAGTGATTGGCATCATTATCGGCGCGGTCGCCATGCGTTTCGGCAATAAGAAACTGCGCGAGCAGCGCAGCATGCAGTATGAACTGGAAAAATCGAAAGCGGAGCTGGCTGATTACCGCGAAGAGCTGACCAACCATTTTGCGCGCAGCGCTGAATTGCTGGATAACATGGCGCGCGATTACCGCCAGCTTTATCAGCATATGGCGAAAGGCTCTAACGATCTGCTGCCCGATCTGCCGGGTGAGAAGAATCCCTTTACTTATCAGCTGACGGAAGCAGAAGCGGATAACGACCAGGCGCCGGTACAGATACCGCGTGACTACTCAGAAGAGGCTTCCGGCCTGCTGCGTGGTGAACGCCCGGCGCGTGACTGATCTTATTGGGCGCAGCGCTTCTGCGCCCTTTTATTTTTGCGAACCCCAGGCCTGAACAGCTGTCACACACTTTTATCTCCCACATTTTGCAGCGAGAGCGTTGTAGCAATGAAAAAACCATCACGACTGTTAAGCGCATTAGCCTTGAGCATTGGGATGAACCTGGTGCTGGCCCCCGCAGCCATGGCTACGCTGCCGGCGCAAATTCAGGGGCAGCCATTGCCCAGCCTGGCGCCTATGCTGGAAAAAGTCCTGCCGGCTGTGGTCAGTGTGCATGTGGAAGGCACACAAACCGCACAGGCGCAGGACATTCCGGAGCCGCTGAAGCGTTTCTTTGGTCAGCTGCCCGGCGATAATCAGCCGCAACCCTTTGAAGGTCTGGGTTCAGGGGTGATTATCGATGCGGCCAAAGGTTATGTCCTGACCAATAACCATGTGGTGAACGGTGCCGATAAGATCAATGTGCAGTTGGGTGACGGCAGCGAATACGCGGCGAAGCTGATTGGCCATGATGAACAAACCGACATTGCGCTGATTCAGATTGAAGGGGCGAAAAATCTGACGCAGGTAAAAATCGCCGACTCGGATCAGCTGAAGGTGGGCGATTTCGCCGTGGCCATCGGCAACCCCTTTGGTCTGGGGCAAACGGCGACCTCAGGCATTATTTCCGCTCTGGGGCGCAGCGGCCTGAATCTGGAAGGGCTGGAAAACTTTATTCAGACCGATGCCGCCATCAACCGCGGCAACTCCGGCGGTGCGCTGATTAACCTGAACGGCGAGCTGATCGGCATCAATACCGCGATTCTCGCCTCCAGCGGTGGCAACATCGGTATCGGCTTCGCCATTCCGAGCAACATGGCCGTCAACCTTGCGCAGCAGCTGATTAAGTTTGGCGAAGTGAAACGCGGCCAGCTCGGCATTAAAGGCACAGAGATGACCGCCGATATGGCAAAAGCCTTTAATGTGGAAGCGCAGCGCGGCGCCTTCGTTTCTGAAGTGCTGCCGAAATCCGCCGCTGAAAAAGCGGGTATCAAAGCGGGCGATATCATCACCGCCATCAATGATAAGCCGATCAGCAGTTTTGCCGAGTTGCGGGTAAAAATTGGCACTACGCCGCCTGGTGAACAGGTCAAGCTGGGCCTGCTGCGTGAAGGTAAACCGCTGGAGGTGAGCGTGACGCTGGAACAGAGTGCGCAAAGCACCGCCAGCGCTCAGCTGCTCTCTCCTGCCCTGCAGGGCGCGACCCTGAGCGACGGCCAGACCAAAGCGGGCGATAAAGGCGTGAAGGTGGATATCATTGAAAAAGGCACGCCTGCCGAGCAGGTCGGTTTGCAAAAAGATGACGTGATTGTCGGCGTGAACCGTACCCGCGTGCAGAGCCTTGCTGAAATGCGCAAAGTGCTGGAGGGTAAACCGCCGGTGCTGGCGCTGAATGTGGTGCGCGGCGAGGAGAGCATCTATCTGCTGCTGAGGTAAGGGCGCTCGCCTTTACCCTTATCACATAAGGCGGACACAACCGCGTGTTTGTCCGCCTTTCTCATGCTATCCTGCCCTGCGATCTTTCCCGGGTTAAGTTAACACCATGTTTCCTAAACTTTTACGTTCAGTGGTCATGGGCCTGATCGTTGCAGCGATATTGCTTGCGGCGGTACCGACGCTCAGAAAGGGCAGTGAAGCCCTGTACAGTACGAACAGCAGCGAAAACGAAACGCCCTTTAGCTTTAATCAGGGGGTGCGTCGCGCTGTGCCTGCCGTGGTAAACGTCTATAACCGCAGCGCGCACGGCAATAATAACCACGGCATCACCACGCTGGGCTCCGGCGTTATCATGAACGCACGCGGCTATATCCTGACAAACAAGCACGTAATAAATAACGCCGATCAGATTATCGTTGCGTTACAGGATGGGCGTTTCTTTGAGGCGACGCTGGTGGGCTCAGATGCCATGACCGATCTGGCGGTCCTGAAGATCACCGCCTCCAGCCTGCCGGTGATCCCGATTAATCCTGCACGCACCCCGCATATTGGCGATGTGGTGATGGCGATTGGCAACCCCTATAACCTCGGTCAGACAGTTACGCAGGGGATTATCAGCGCCACCGGCCGTATCGGCTTAAGCTCATCCGGACGTCAGAACTTCCTGCAGACGGACGCCTCCATCAACCAGGGCAACTCAGGTGGCGCGTTGATTAACTCGCTGGGCGAACTGATGGGCATTAATACCCTCACCTTTGATAAAAGCAGTGATGGCGAGACGCCTGAAGGGATCGGCTTTGCGATTCCTACCGCATTAGCCAGCAAGATTATGGACAAGCTGATCCGCGACGGTCGCGTGATCCGTGGCTTTATCGGCATTACCGGACGCGAGTTGCCGCCGCTGCATAATCAGGGAGGAAATCTCGATCGCGTTCAGGGCATTATTGTCAGTGATGTCGCGCCTGAGGGGCCGGCGGATAAAGCAGGCATTCAGAAAAACGATGTGCTGATCAGCGTAAACGGTAAACCCGCTATCTCTGCCCAGGAGACCATGGATCAGGTGGCGGAGATCCGACCAGGCTCGGTGATCAATGTCGAGGTGTTGCGTAACGATCAGAAACTTACCTTGCCGGTCACCATCCAGGAATTTCCCCGGAGCGATGGCTGACAACACGGCTGCGTGACAGTGATGGCACGCAGCCGCTTGCGTATCAGCAGCGATCCACCGGGAAAGCGATCACTTCACTCAGCGATTCCGCTTTCAGGGCCAGCATAATCACCCGATCGACCCCCAGCGCCACGCCGGAACAGGCGGGCAGCCCGTGATCCAGCGCCGCCAGCAGATGAGTATCAATCGGATGCTGCGGTAAGCCGCGCGCCGCGCGCCGACGGTTATCCTGCTCAAAGCGCTGACGCTGTTCCCGGCTGTCAGTCAGCTCACGGAAGCCGTTCGCCAGCTCGACCCCTTTGTAATAGACTTCAAAGCGTTCCGCGACGCGGTGATCTTCCGTACTGATTTCCGCCAGAGCCGCCTGGCTGGCCGGAAAGTGATACACAAAGGCCGGTTTTTCCTGACCGATTTTGGGTTCCACGCCCAGCATAAACAGCAACTGCAGCAGGGTATCGCGATCCTCTTCCGCATTAGCCAGCTCGGCTGCGCCAAGTTTGGCTGCCGCCTCGCGCAGCTGCGTTTTGTCAGCGGAGAGCGGATCCAGCTCCAGATGGCGAATAAAAGCCTGCTGATAGGAGAGCGACTCGGCGCTGTCGCACTCCAGCACCTGTTGCAGCAAATCGTCCACTTCATTCATCAGCCGGTACATGTCGTAGTGCGGGCGATACCACTCCAGCATGGTGAATTCAGGATTATGATGGCGGCCCGCTTCTTCATTACGGAAACTGCGGCCCAGCTGATAAATCGGTCCGCTGCCCGCCGCCAGCAGGCGTTTCATATGATATTCGGGGCTGGTCATCAGCCAGAGGTCCAGACCCTGTGAAGCCCCAGGCCCAACAAAACGGGTCTGAAAGGGCACCAGATGGACATCGGTAACAGTTGCCTGACTCATGGCCGGTGTTTCCACCTCCAGCACGCCGCGATCGGCAAAGAAACGGCGGATTTCTGCCATAATGGCCGCACGTTTCAACAAATTGGCAATGGGTGCGCTCGGCTGCCAGCTTGCCGTTTCGCTCATGATGATCACTCCTCAGACAGACAGGGGGTGGCAGTCTACCCGTATTGCGAGGCGCAAACAACGTCACCCACTCGCAACAATGATGTTTGCCGGATGCGCAAGCAGTAACGCAGCGGGCTGCTATCTTTATCTTTATTCATTATTCAATAACTAAGGGAATCCTGATGTCGGTATGGAAAATGGTTGCTGCGGGCCTGAGCGCCCTGCTTTCTGTTTCCTGCTCCACAACACCACCCAAAAACGTCAACGTAGTAGAGGGTTTTGAGGCCGACCGCTATCTTGGTCAGTGGTACGAAATTGCCCGTCTCGACCACCGTTTTGAACGCGGGTTGGATCACGTCACCGCAACCTACAGTAAGCGGGATGATGGCGGCCTGAAAGTCATTAACCGCGGCTGGCAACCGGAAAAAGGTCGCTGGAAAGAGAGTATCGGTAAAGCTTACTTTACCGGCTCGCCACAGCGTGCGGCACTGAAAGTCTCCTTCTTTGGCCCCTTTTATGGCGGCTATAACGTCATTGCGCTGGATGATAACTACCGTTACGCGCTGGTTTGCGGGCCAAACCGCAACTATCTGTGGATTCTGTCACGCACGCCACAGCTGGACGAGGCGGTGAAACAGCAACTGACAGAACAGGCGCGTCAGGCGGGATTCGCGGTAGATAAGCTAATTTGGGTGAATCAGTCGTAACAGGAAAGGAAAAGCCGGTACGAAACAGCGTGGTTTCGCACCGGTTTGAATTACTGCGTGCTGCGCTGAATGGCCTGGCCACCGGCTTCCACATCTTCGCCCACGCCACGCGTGGTGTTACATGCGCTCAACAGCGAGGAGAGAACCAGTACAGAGAAGATGGTGACAATACTTTTCTTTAACATGACAATTTCCTTTTTGGTTGCAGTAAAAGTACAGCGTTTTAAGCATAGACGGTATCCGTGCACCTGCTTAATCAACTGTTCATAAAAAGGAAATTTCTGCCTGAGGAACACACTGCGACTGCCCTGCTCGTTCCGCAGAAAGGTTTAGTTCGCCGCACGCGAGATGGCACCGCCCAGATGCGAAACATCTTCGCCAAAACCACGGAAGGTATTACAGGCACTCAGTGCTGAAGTCATCAGCAACGCAAACGCGATAAAGATAACTCGCTTTTTCATTGTTCATAACCCACACAAAAAAAGGCGCATCCCGGATGCGCCTGATGAAGCTCTTACTTAACGCGTGATACGTATTCGCCTGAGCGCGTATCCACTTTCACCACTTCGCCAATCTGCACGAACAGCGGTACTTTTACCACTGCGCCGGTGCTCAGCGTAGCAGGTTTACCACCGGTACCAGCGGTATCGCCTTTCAGGCCCGGATCGGTTTCAGTGATTTCCGCTTCGATAAAGTTCGGCGGCTGAACGGCAATGGCTTTGTTGTTCCACAGCGTCACGATACATTCAGCGTTATCCTGCAGCCATTTCTGTACATCTTCCAGCACTTTGGCTTCGACCTGATACTGCTCGAAAGTTTCCGGGTGCATGAAATAGAAGAAGTCGCCGTCGTTATAAGAGTACTGCAGCGTCATATCGATAACGTCTGCGCCTTCAGCGGAATCGGTAGATTTGAAGGTTTTCTCAACGCGGCTGCCAGTGAGCAGACGACGCATTTTCACGCGAGCGAAAGCCTGGCCTTTGCCTGGCTTAACAAACTCGCTGGATTCGATGGCATAAGGCTCGCCTTCGAACATGATTTTAAGACCGGAACGGAAATCGTTGCTAGAATATGTCGCCATGAAGGCCCTCTACAAATTGATACTGGTACTTAGCCAAAAAAATGGCACACATTGTAACCCTAAATACCCCGTCCAGAGAAGATTGGTTGCAGCAACTCGCTGATGTCGTCACTGAACCCAATGAATTACTACAACTTTTAGCTCTCGACCAGCATACAGAACTGGCTGCGGGGCGTGACGCACGTCGCCTTTTTGCCCTGCGCGTCCCGCGTGCGTTCATCCGGCGCATGCAAAAAGGCGATGCGCAGGATCCCCTGTTGCTGCAGGTACTGACCAGCCAGCAGGAGTTTATCGACGCGCCAGGTTACAGCACCGATCCGCTCGACGAGCAAACCAGCGTGGTGCCCGGTTTACTTCATAAGTATAGAAACCGTGCGCTGCTGTTGGTCAAAGGCGGTTGCGCGGTGAACTGCCGCTACTGTTTCCGTCGCCATTTTCCTTACCAGGATAATCAGGGCAACAAGCGCAACTGGCAGAGTGCACTGAATTATATTGCCGCCCATCCTGAGCTGGATGAAATTATTTTCTCCGGCGGCGATCCGCTGATGGCAAAAGATCATGAGCTGGACTGGCTGATTAGCGAACTGGAAGCGATTCCTCACCTCAAACGCCTGCGTATCCATAGCCGCCTGCCGGTGGTGATTCCGGCGCGCATTACCGAAGGGCTGTGCCAGCGGCTGGCGCAGTCGCGCCTGCAGGTGTTGATGGTCACCCATATTAACCACGCCCGCGAGATCGATGATGAGCTGCGTCAGGGCATGCTGATGCTGAAACGGGCGGACGTTACTCTGCTTAACCAGAGCGTGCTGCTGCGGGGCGTGAATGACAATGCGCAGACGCTGGCGGCGCTGAGCAATGCGCTGTTTGATGCGGGCATTCTGCCCTATTACCTGCATGTGCTGGATAAGGTGCAGGGCGCGGCGCACTTTTTTGTCGCTGACGACGAGGCGCGGGCGCTGGTGCGCGAGTTGCTGACGCTGGTTTCTGGCTATATGGTGCCAAAACTGGCGCGTGAAATCGGCGGAGAGCCAAGCAAGACGCCGCTGGATTTACAGCTGCGTCAGGAATAAGCGGTGAAGCGCAAAAAAAAGGGGCGAGAATATCGCCCCTTTTTTCGGCTTAATCACGCGCAGCCGAGGTTATGGACATTTATAGACCTGGCCACTCATCTCGCTGTCGAGCGGCGCAAAGGCTGAGAGCAGGTTATGTGTCGGACTGGTGGCACCATAAATCACGTTGCCGCCCATCGCCGCGGCACGGTTACGCAGGTCGTTAGCTGCACCGCGCAATGCGCTGCTTTCGCCACCCGCACCGCTCAGCCAGTTGCTCTGGGAGCCGGTGACATTGCCCAGCAGCTGACATTCACTGCCCGGTTGCTGATCGGCAAAGGTGACGCGCTCGCCACCAGCGCTCAGTTGCGTAGAGCTGCTACAGCCCGTCAGCAGTAACGCACCGACAGCCAGTCCGAGCAAGAGGTTAATCCGCATTATAATCCCCATTTATTATCATCAGAGTCGGGGGGCAAGGTAACAGAAAAATCACGCTTTTTTCTGTACATTCATTGCCCTGAACCCGGTAAGCCGAAATATTGTGCTCTTACTTATACTATTTTCCCCACCAAAAGAAAAACCCCCGACCGTTTCCGATCGGGGGTTTTCTGACAGCAGAGTCGGGGGCGATTACATCATGCCGCCCATACCACCCATGCCGCCCATGCCGCCAGCGCCAGCACCTAAGTCAGGTGCGTCGCCTTTCGGCAGATCAGTGACCATACATTCAGTGGTGATCATCAGACCGGCAACAGAAGCCGCGTACTGCAGCGCAGAACGGGTTACTTTGGTCGGATCCAGGATACCGAATGCGATCATATCGCCATACTCTTCAGTCTGCGCGTTATAACCATAGTTACCTTCGCCCGCTTTCACGGCGTTAGCCACCACAGACGGCTCTTCACCGGCGTTAGCCACGATCTGACGCAGCGGCGCTTCCATTGCGCGCAGCGCAACTTTGATACCCACGTTCTGATCTTCGTTCTGGCCACGCAGATCCTGCAGTTTGGACGCTACGCGTACCAGCGCCACGCCACCACCGGCAACCACGCCTTCTTCTACCGCCGCACGGGTCGCGTGCAGGGCATCTTCAACGCGAGCTTTCTTCTCTTTCATTTCAACTTCAGTGGCTGCACCGACTTTCAGTACGGCGACGCCGCCTGCCAGTTTCGCGACGCGCTCCTGAAGTTTTTCTTTGTCGTAATCAGAAGTCGCTTCTTCGATCTGCTGACGAATCTGAGAGACGCGGCCCTGGATAGCCGTTTCGTCACCTTCGCCATCGATGATGGTGGTGGTGTCTTTGTTGATAACCACGCGTTTCGCCTGGCCCAGGTCTTCCAGCGTCGCTTTCTCCAGCTCCATACCGATCTCTTCAGAGATAACGGTACCGTTGGTCAGGATAGCGATATCCTGCAGCATTGCTTTACGACGATCACCGAAGCCAGGTGCTTTCACTGCAGCCACTTTCACGATGCCGCGCATGGTGTTCACCACCAGGGTCGCCAACGCTTCACCTTCCACATCTTCAGCGATGATCAGCAGCGGTTTGCCTGCTTTCGCTACGGCTTCCAGCACCGGCAGCATTTCGCGGATGTTAGAGATTTTCTTGTCAGCCAGCAGAATGAACGGGCTTTCCAGCTCAACAGCACCGGTTTCCGGTTTGTTGATAAAGTACGGAGAGAGGTAGCCGCGGTCGAACTGCATACCTTCAACAACGTCCAGTTCGTCCTGCAGACCGGTGCCTTCTTCAACGGTGATAACGCCTTCTTTACCCACTTTCTCCATCGCCTGAGCGATCAGGGTACCGACGCTTTCATCGGAGTTAGCAGAAATAGTACCAACCTGCGCAATGGCTTTAGAATCAGAGCACGGAACAGAAAGGGCTTTCAGCTGCTCAACGGCGGCGATAACGGCTTTATCAATACCGCGCTTCAGATCCATCGGGTTCATACCCGCAGCGACGGCTTTCAGGCCTTCGTTAACGATAGACTGAGCCAGTACGGTTGCAGTGGTGGTACCGTCGCCCGCAGCGTCATTCGCTTTCGAGGCGACTTCTTTCACCATCTGTGCGCCCATGTTTTCGAACTTGTCTTCCAGCTCGATTTCACGCGCTACAGAAACACCGTCTTTGGTGATGTTAGGCGCACCAAAAGATTTATCCAGTACCACGTTACGGCCTTTCGGGCCCAGGGTAACTTTCACTGCATCTGCCAGTACGTTTACGCCACGCAGCATTTTTACGCGTGCGTCATTACCGAATTTTACGTCTTTAGCTGCCATTTCAAATATCCCTTAAATTCGTTTCGTTCAGTGAATTACGCGTAAATTACGCTTCAACAATCGCCAGAATGTCACTTTCAGAGATGATCAGAACTTCTTCGTTGTCGATTTTCTCCGTTTTCGCGCCGTAACCTTCGTTGAAAATAACAACATCACCCACTTTCACGTCCAGCGGCTTCACTTCGCCGCTTTCCAGAATGCGGCCATTGCCTACAGCGACTACTTCGCCACGGGTTGATTTGCCCGCCGCTGAGCCGGTCAGAACGATGCCGCCAGCAGACTTAGCTTCTACTTCTTTACGCTTGACGATAACGCGATCGTGCAATGGACGAATTTTCATTTGATAGCTCTCCTTTGAGAAGTCCAATCATTCACTTAGGGTTGAACGCCGGGCTGTAGGGGCTTCCGGCCTCGTGGGCAAGAGATAGGGTCAGGCCCGGGTGCTTTCAAGGGCAAAAAAATAAAAAAATTTTCTTCTGGCTAACAAATGATGCATTTCTCGCCAGTTGGCTGTAAAAAAGGCGGCTCACTGCCGCCTCAGAATTATTCGCGATCCTGCTTGTCATGTTCGATGCGGTTTTGCTCTTTACGCTCGAACTCACCATCCATGGTATAGCCGCTGTCGGGACTCTGCCCCGGACCGCGCCAGACACGCAAATGGGGCAGCAGCTTCAGCGTCAGGTGCTTCTGCACCGGCGGCAGTAACAGCAGTAAACCGATGAAGTCGGTAAAAAAGCCAGGCAGCAGCAGCAGAAAACCCGCCAGGATTAGCGAAACGCTTTTTACCATCTCAGCGGCCGGGCTTTCGTTACGCGCCAGCTTCTCCTGGATAGCAATAAAGTTTTTCATCCCCTGGTTTTTTACCAGCGAAATACCGATGCACGAGGTGAAAATCACCAGCAACATGGTAAGCAATACGCCCAGCACGTGAGCAACCTGGATAAAAATCGTAATTTCAATCCAGGCCAGCAAAAAGAAAATCACTAACGGTAACCAGCGCACCGTATTCTCCTGTCTGTTGGGGCTGCCTCGCCTGAGCCAGGCAGCGAAAGAGGTTCATCGACATGATGATAAAAAAGAGATGGGCCTGCACCTGGCGCTTTTCAACCGCTGCCGGCAATTTTTTGCTCCGCTCCGATTCTGCGACAACTGTCACATAACGTTCACAACGCGGTATCAGCAAATCGTCGTAAAGTGATCTGGATACAGGCTTTTCTAAAACGACAGCATATGATCGTGCTCGCCAGGCTGAAGATGGATAAAATGTCGGTACTGGTATTCCACGACAATATTTTTCACATCACTTGCAAGCGATGCCCAACAGATTTCAATTCGCAGTCAGCGTCACAGCCGCTACCGCCTGAAGGATGATGAGCATCAATAATAAGAAGGTAATCATGGCGAACAACATTCGTATCGAAGAAGATCTGTTAGGTATGCGCGAAGTGCCGGCAGATGCTTACTACGGTGTTCATACTCTGCGCGCGATTGAAAATTTCTACATCAGTAACAGTAAGATCAGCGATATCCCTGAGTTTGTCCGTGGCATGGTGATGGTAAAAAAAGCCGCGGCCCTGGCTAACCGCGAACTGCAAACCATTCCGCGTAATGTGGCTAACGCCATTATTCAGGCCTGCGATGAGGTGCTGAACAACGGTAAATGTATGGATCAGTTCCCGGTAGATGTCTATCAGGGAGGCGCCGGCACCTCCGTTAACATGAATACCAACGAAGTGCTCGCCAATATCGGTCTTGAACTGATGGGCCATCAGAAAGGTGACTATCAGTTCCTTAATCCCAACGATCATGTCAATAAATGCCAGTCCACTAACGACGCCTACCCTACCGGCTTCCGCATCGCCGTTTATACCTCCATTCTGAAACTGGTGGATGCTATTCATCAGTTGGGTGAAGGCTTCCAGCGTAAAGCGGTTGAGTTTGACGCCATTCTGAAAATGGGCCGCACCCAGTTGCAGGACGCCGTGCCGATGACCCTGGGCCAGGAATTCCACGCCTTTAACGTGTTGCTGAATGAAGAGACCCGAAACATACTGCGTACCGCTGAACTGCTGCTGGAAGTCAACCTGGGCGCAACTGCCATCGGTACGCGTCTTAATACGCCGGAAGGCTATCAGCAGCTGGCAGTACAGTGTCTGGCCGAGGTAAGTAATCTGCCGGTGGTGCCTGCTGAAGACCTGATTGAAGCCACCTCCGACTGCGGCGCTTACGTGATGGTGCACTCCTCCCTGAAACGTCTGGCTGTGAAGCTGTCGAAAATCTGTAACGACTTGCGTCTGCTCTCCTCCGGTCCGCGCGCCGGACTCAACGAAATTAACCTGCCGGAACTGCAGGCGGGCTCCTCCATCATGCCGGCAAAAGTCAATCCGGTGGTGCCGGAAGTGGTAAATCAGGTTTGCTTCAAAGTGATCGGTAATGACACCACGGTGACTATGGCCTCTGAAGCGGGTCAGCTTCAGCTGAACGTGATGGAACCAGTTATCGGCCAGGCGATGTTTGAATCCATCACGATTCTTACTAACGCCTGCTACAACCTGCTGGAGAAGTGCGTGAACGGCATTACTGCCAACAAATCGGTATGTGAAGCTTACGTCTTTAACTCTATCGGCATTGTCACCTACCTCAATCCCTACATCGGCCACCACAACGGCGATATCGTCGGCAAGATTTGCGCCGAGACCGGTAAGAGCGTGCGTGAAGTGGTGCTGGAGCGCGGGCTGCTGACCGAAAGCGAACTGGACGACATCTTCTCGGTGCAGAACCTGATGTATCCTACCTACAAAGCCAAACGCTATACCGACGAAAACGAACAGTAAACCTCTCTGCGCCGCGGTTTAAGGCACGCCCCCAACGGGCGTGCTTTTTTCTTTCTGCCGCGGCTGGCGGGAGCGAGACGGGATTCATGTCGATCCCGTCAAGCTTGTCAGCCTCAGGGCGTGTTATCATCAGCCCTTTATGCAGAGGAGAGAGAAGATGCATACCTCACAAGCGGTGATTGTGCTCTGCACGGCGCCGGATCACGCCACCGCCGAGGCGCTGGCTACCCAGGCGCTGGACGCCCGGCTGGCCGCCTGCGTTACGCTGCTGCCGGGTGCCACCTCGTTTTATCTCTGGGAAGGGAAGCGCGAACAGGCCAGTGAGATCCAGATGCTGCTGAAATGCGACCAGTTCCATCAACAAGCGCTTCTTGACCTGTTAAAAGCCGCTCATCCTTACGACGTGCCGGAGCTGCTGGTGCTGCCGGTTCAATCTGGAGACAGTGATTATTTGTCATGGCTGCACGCATCTCTCGCCTGATTATTGTTTTTATCACGCTGTTTGTTGGCCTGCAGGCGCAGGCGGGAATTTTTTCCACCAACAGCAATAAGGGTTTTGTGCCGGTTAACCAGGCTTTCGCTTTTGACTTTGCCCAGCAGGGCAACCAGCTGACCCTCAGCTGGCGTATCAAACCGGGCTATTACCTCTACCGCCAGCAGCTGCGCATCACGCCGCAGCAGGCGCAAATCGCACCGCTCACGCTGCCGCCCGGCCAGCCGCATGAAGATGAGTTCTATGGCAAAAGCGAGATTTATCCGCAGGATCTCACGCTACCTGTGCAGTTGCGCGCTGCCGGACCCGGGTCCACCCTGCAGGTAACCTATCAGGGCTGTGCTGCCGCGGGCTTCTGCTACCCACCAGAAACCCGCAGCGTGCCGTTAAGCCCCGTAGCGGCCAGCAGCGCGCCACCGGCGGCAGCCTCGCCACTGGCGTCGCCTGCGTCCGCCAGTGCACTACCCTTTTCACCACTCTGGGCGCTCCTGATCGGCATCGGCGTCGCCTTTACCCCCTGCGTGTTACCGATGTATCCGCTGATTTCCGGCATTATTCTCGGCGGCTCGCGTAACTATTCTCTGGCTCGCCTGTTCGCCCTGGCGCTGGTGTATGTGCAGGGCATGGCGCTGACCTATACGCTGCTGGGTCTGGTAGTGGCCGCTGCCGGGCTACGCTTTCAGGCGGCGCTGCAGCATCCTTATGTGCTGCTCGGCCTGTCGCTGCTGTTTGTGCTGCTGGCGCTGTCGATGTTTGGTCTCTTCAGCCTGCAACTGCCTGCCAGCCTGCAAACGCGCCTGACCCTGTGGAGCAACCGTCAGCAGGGCGGCTCGCTGCCGGGCGTCTTTCTGATGGGGGCGCTGGCGGGACTGATCTGCTCGCCCTGCACCACCGCGCCGCTCAGTGCTATTTTGCTCTATATCGCCCAGAGCGGTAATCTGCTGGCGGGGGCCGGTACGCTTTATCTCTATGCGCTCGGTATGGGCCTGCCGCTGATCGCAGTCACCCTGTTTGGTAACCGGCTGCTGCCCAAAAGCGGCCCCTGGATGCAGAGTGTGAAAGAAGGTTTTGGCTTCGTTATTCTGGCGCTGCCGGTGTTTCTGCTGGAGCGTGTGCTGGGGGAGCTCTGGGGTTTACGCCTCTGGAGCCTGCTGGGCGTGGCGTTTTTTGCCTGGGCATTTACCCTCAGCCTGCGTGCACCAGGTGGAAAATGGCGGCTGATACAGATGCTGATGCTGGTTGCGGCGTTGATCAGCGCCCGCCCTCTGCAGGACTGGGCCTTTGGCACCGACAATACGCCGCAAGCGGCCGCGCCGCTGCCGTTCAGGTCGATTAGCTCGGCCGCACAGCTGGATGCCGCATTGCAGCAGGCGCAAGGCAGGATCACCCTGGTTGATCTCTATGCCGACTGGTGTGTGGCCTGTAAAGAGTTTGCGAAGTACACCTTCAGCGATCCGGGCGTCAGCCAGGCGCTGAGCCAGCTACAATTGCTGCAGGCTGACGTGACGGCAAACAGCGCGCAGGATAATGCATTATTGCAGCATCTGCAGGTGCTTGGCCTGCCCACCCTGCTCTTCTTTGATGCACAGGGTAACGAGATCCCCGGCTCCCGCATCACCGGTTTTCTGGATGCGGCAGCTTTTCTCAAGCATTTGCAGAAATTCGGCCAGTAAACGACACTGGAGGCTGGATTATTCCCGGGGAGCGTGCTGCTGCCCGGTCTCGCATATCAGAGGAGAGTCACTTGCAACGTGAACAAATACTCGAGCATGCGTTGAATGTGCTTGAACGGCATGGCCTTGCGGCCGCATCGCTTGATCAGCTTGCCGCAGAAACAGGTTTAGACGCCGCGCAGTTACAGCGTTACTGGCCCGATCGCGAGGCGCTGCTGTATGACGCCCTGCACTATCACGGCCAGCAAATCGATACCTGGCGGCGGCAGATTGCGCTCGACACCGCCTTAAGCCACGAACAGAAGCTGCTGGCGCGCTACCACGTTTTAAGCGAGCAGGTAAACAAGGGACGCTTCCCTGGCTGTTTATTTATTGCTGCCTGTAGTTTCTATCCGTTGCCGGAGCAGCCGCTGCATCAGCTGGCGGAGCAGCAGAAAAAGGCCTCCTGGCAATTCACCCATGAACTTTTAGTGGCGCTGGCGCTGGATAATCCCTCGCTGGTGGCGGATCAGATGGAACTGATCCTGGAAGGCTGTCTGAGCAAACTGCTGGTAAAGCGCAACGTGCAGGATGTGGCGACAGCACGACGCCTGGCGGAAGATGTACTGAATATTGCGCTTTGCCGCCAGAACGGCGCGTTAACCTGAACCTTTTTATCGCTTTTGGCTGAAATTCAGGCGATCAGTCACGTTTTGCAGGGTTTTTTCATTAAAGCCGTTGACGACCGGATGCCTTTACGGTTTAATGCGCCCCGTTGCCCGGATAGCTCAGTCGGTAGAGCAGGGGATTGAAAATCCCCGTGTCCTTGGTTCGATTCCGAGTCCGGGCACCACTTCTTTCAAACCCTCGCCTCGGCGGGGGTTTTTGCTTTTCCGCCTGCAGAAACAGGATGTAGCGCTGCGCCACCGTTCAGACGATAAGACCCACCAGAAAAGGGTTTAATTGTTGCTCGCCGGTCGATAGGTATGCAGTTGCTCTGAATCTTTCTCCATCAGCAGCCAGTCATCCAGATAGTAAATCTTTTTATTCGTCGGCACTTTTTCTACCGGCACCTCCTCCAGCACCAGCCGGTGATTTTCTTTATCCAGCGCTTTTACCCGAAACACCGTATTATCTTCAAATAACACTTCCTGCTCATACTGTTTACTGGAGTATTTCATTACTGAGTGCCCGCGCGACTGACCCTCTATCTCTAACAAGATTTGCTTTGTCCCGGCATAGAGCTGGCTGACCACCGGCTGGTGGAGCAAAGCGGCGCTTTTATCTTCCGAGGCGGATAAAAAGGCGGCATTGCTGACATAATCACCCACCTGCAGTTTATTCAGCAGCGCTTCTTTCAGCGAACCGCCATGAAAAACCTTTCCTGTATGCGGCTTGATCTTTTTTAAACCACTGCGGATAAACTGCAGTGCATACTCTGCTTCCCGCTGTAGCCACTTCACACTATAGACTTCCGGGCCCGACAGTTTTTTCTTAACGCAAAACTCCCTGATAGCATTACTGCTGCTGTTAACATATTGCGTAATTGCACTGATCTCTTCCCGGCTTAAGGTCTGTTCCTGTTCGATATAGGTTTCAACAATCGGGAGCCCTCCTCGTTTCAGATTCAGCATAATTTCTTTCACTTCATCTTTCATCGCCAGCGTCATTCCTGAGCGGCTCTGCCGGTCGGGTACCAGCCATAAATCCAGCTTTGAGCTTTTACCCAGCAGCTTTTTCCAGGGGGTTTTTGCCTTAATCTTCAGGCTCAGATTAGCGATATAGCCCTGAGGGTTAGTAATTTTCGTCGGGAAATAGTGGTCAGCATATTTGAAATAAATCTCTTCTGTGCCTTTTTTCCTGAACAACGCCCTTCGGTCATTAAACACCTCCAGCTTATTGTCAATTTCCTCTGCCGGAATAGCGCTGGCGATATTGTCATCCAGGGCCTGTCTGGCTTTTGCACTTATCTGTACGCTACAGGTCACACCGGCAGAAGTTCCCGGCGCGCGTCTGGTGCGACACAGCGAAGGTAAATTTTGTATCTCACGTGCGGAGAAGGGTTTTTCAAACGCCACTTTATGTTCTTCATCAATAAACAGCGGCAACCGCTCAGCGTTTTTATCGCCTAAATAATATTCGTCCGCCTCGCTATCGTAAAAAACCTCATAAAACTGATTTTTTATTTGCACATATTTTTTATCGTTATCCCCGGCACGCAAGCCGCTGAGTAAGCCATTTTCTTCGGGCGGGCCGAGCTGTTCAAATTCCACCGGCGCCGGGATAATTCCTCTCTCCTTCACGCTATTTTCTACTGCCGGATAGACGCGCAAGGGGCGGTTATGCACATTCAGCTCCGGCGGCAGCGCCTCCACGCCCAGTTTATGCGCCAGCAACAGCTGCGTATAATCACTCTCTAAATCCCCGGCTTCCGCTCTGATCACGCCAGCCAGACCGCCTTCCCCTTCGGCGCTGGCCGTCATCCATTCTTCCCCCATATCCAGCGCCCGGCCTGCCACGCCATCCAGTGCAGCCGTGAACAGGAAAGCGGTATAAGTGAAAAACTTACCGGCACCTTGTTTACGTGCCTGCCAGCTTGCCCCGTTCAGCATTTGATCCAGCGCCATCCCCCACGAAACGAGTAGCGTCGCCGGGTTGGGGAAGATCATATTGATGACGTCGAAATAACTGGCCCAGCGTGCGGTACGGATGGCCGCGTGTGAGGTGATTTCATAGGGAAGATCGGCATAATCGCGCTCTTTCTGCCTGTCTGCCAGCTGGATCGCCAGCGATCCCTGCAGCGGCCGGCGATCGGTGGCGATATATTGCAGGTAGGCGTTCGGATCCTTTTGCGTATCGCCCATCGCCTGTAAATACTGGTCCACGCCCCACTTAACGAACCCCTTGATGCGTGCCGCTACCGGAAAGGCGAGCGCGATTTTCTGCCGTTCGGCCGCATCCGCGCAACGGTTGATGAACCAGCTTTGCATATCAAACTCGCTGTGAAAGACCCTGAACGGATTTTCCAGCCGGGGTTCGAAAATATAGACTTTCGGTGAATCAGTGCGGCGCAAAATGACAATATCCGTTGCGGCGTAGCCGCCGATATCAAACAGGTAGCGTTTTACCCGTGACGTTTTATCTTCACGTAATCCCCAGCCCTGATGAAATATTTCCTGATCCTCCGGCTGCAGATTATGAAAATGCCTGGCGGCATTAACAATATAAAACACCAGGTTCTCCATCTCCTGTAACCTGGGTTTGCTCCAGAATTCATCCAGCTTGGTGCGATACACCTGAGAAAAGTCGATTTCCCAAATCGCATCCATGAGCTGTTGCAGCGTGATTCTGACTTCATTATGCACACCAAAATGTGAAGTTTCTGTCGCGCTCTGGTTATAAAGGGCATTCAGCAAACCCATGCTGAATTCATTTTCCCACTGCTGCCGGTTAAAGTTTTTCAACACCAGTTCATCCAGCCGCTCGGAGCGTTCCGGTTTCACATTATGCGCAAAACCGGTAATGGTACGCGGATCCCCTTCCCCCAGGGGAAAAGAGTGCAGCCAGACATGGCTGGCATCCAGAGTCAGGTTAAATTTTTCTGCCATCACGGTTTCAATGGCTGCTTTCGCCAGCGTCAACGGATGAGCGGGATGTCGTTGTTGATAATATTCCTGGAAGTCTTTAATCGCCGTAATATTGGGCTGCAGCTTAAGTACCGGGCGCGTAACAGGCAGAACAGAAGGAATTTTTTCGGTGGCGGAGGGACGGGCGGGCTGAGGGTAAAGCGGAATCTCATTACTGATAATTTCGTTTTCGCTGGCCTGTTCAGCTGCGGCCACCGGGAACAGCAACGGGTCACGCCAGAAGGTCGTTATCCCTGCCTGAAGCGTTTTAAAAAGGGAGAGCTCATCATTATCAGCCTGACTGGCTGATGGAACCGTATCATGTACGGCAAAAATATGTTCGGGTAATACCCTGCCAGGGGCCAGAGCGGACATTTCAGTACCGCAGGGCAGACAGGTCAACACCTGTTGCAGGCTGTTAGTCACTCCGGCGATCACATTGAGACAAGCCCAGGCCAGATCCATTTTTTCTCTGTTGCCTTTATGCCTTCCCGGACAACTTGCTGCCCTGGCCACTTTTTCTGCGAAATCCTTTGCATCATTCTGCCAGGGCTGATGTTCCTGACCCGGTGATATATAAGCATGATAAGGATGGTTTATGGTATTATTGAACATAGAATAAAGCCTCACAATCATCGCTATCAGGCAGGAAAATAATGCTTGAAATCAATAAGCCTTTCCCGGCGGGTTGTTTAATGAAGAAAACAACCCGCTGAGTACAACAACGTTATAATAATTAAAATTATTTTAACCTGTTGTTCATGACTCCCCTACCTTAGCAGGTCGTCTCTGGCTTACTTTCAGAAAGCGATTAACTTTGTGCAATAAAGCTTTACTTTTATATAGTTTTAATACGTAGTGACAGAGCTTAATTTTCTCCTTTGTGATAATAAAAGCCCGGCTCTTTCTGCCTGCTGGCCCATTGGTCGTCCAGGTAATACACTTTGCTGCCTTCAGGCACGCTTTGTGGATCCACTTCCTGCAACGTAATTCTTTTTATCTCTCCCGGTAACTCCGTGACACGAAAAATAGTACCATCGTTAATCAATACTTCATATTCATTCGGCTTAAAGGTGTAAAACATGATGGGATGGCCGGCATCTTTTATTTCAAGTTTCAGCATAATCCCTTCACAACCGGGACTGACATAACGACCGTAAGGAATAAAACCCGCCGCAACCTTTTGATCGGCTGACGTTGAGATAAAGGCCGCATTTGTCACAAAATCGCCGATCCGCAGTTCATCAAGCAGTTTTGTTTTTATAGAACCGCCGTGGTAGACGCTTCCCTGATAAGGGGGAATCTTATTGATAGCGCTTTTTATAAAATCTACAGTTTTCAATACGGACTGCGCATCCTGACTGCTCGCTGCTCCCCTTAACCGCATCTCCGCCATTACCGATTTGATGGTATTACTGCTGGTTTTGCCATATTCTTCCAGCGCTTCGTACTCCTCTGCCGTTAAAGGAAATGAGCGTCCGGCATAATTTTTATAAAGCTCATAACCTTCAAGACTGTGCCCGCCTCTGACCCGGGGTATATCCTCTTCCAGCGTCAGCGTTTTTTTATTACCCCCTGCGCGTTCTATAACGTAGAGATCAAGGTAATTTTTCTCAATTCTACGCAGGATTTTATTAACCAGCGTCTCTTTTTTTAACTTGAGCGTAATTTTCTCCAGATTCTCTTCTGTCAGGGATATTTTTGCCCGAAAGAACTTGTTTTTGTATTTAAAATAGAGTCTGCCGTTATCTTTGTTCTTGTAAAGCGACTTACTGATATCGTACGTATCCAGTTTATTTTCTACCTCTTCGGCAGGTATCGCTTTATCGCTATTCTTTTCAAGCGCTTCCCGCGCGTTAATATCCACCCATAGCTTACAGGCGGAGGCTGGTGAACGTTTGGTCCGGCAGTGGGTATTCAGCAGTTCGCCCTCCTGAACTTTGTAGTTTAATCTGACTTTTTCCACCGCCAGCTTGTTCTTTTTATCTATAATAAAGGAAAGACGTTCAACATGATTCCCGGCAAAATTGTACTCTTTCTTCTCCTTGTTGTAGCTAACTTCGTAAGGTTTATTGTCAACCAAAACATATTTTTTATCTTTTGTCTCCGGGGTTAAACCCCGACACAATCCGTTCTCTTCCGGGGGCCCCAACAGCTCGGTTTCCAGCGCTGCAGGTTTAATATTAACCAGCCTGATTTTATGCTTAAGCGTCTCGGAAAATGCCAGTGGCTGATTATGAATATTTAGCTCCGGCGGAAGCCGCTTTAAACCCATTATTTGTGCCAGCGAAACCTGCCGGTAATCGTCAATCAACAGATCTCGTTCATAAGCGATTGATTCAGAAATATTAATATCTGCAAGTAACTCCGGCTCTATGGTATTTTCGGTGATGCTGCCAACTTACTGATTTAGTGTATGATGGTGTTTTTGAGGTGCTCCAGTGGCTTCTGTTTCTATCAGCTGTCCCTCCTGTTCAGCTACAGACGGGGTGGTGCGTAACGGTAAAAGTACTGCCGGACATCAGCGCTATCTCTGCTCTCACTGCCGTAAAACATGGCAGTTACAGTTCACATACACAGCCTCTCAACCCGGTACGCACCAGAAAATCATTGATATGGCCATGAATGGCGTTGGATGCCGGGCAACCGCCCGCATTATGGGCGTTGGCCTCAACACGATTTTACGTCACTTAAAAAACTCAGGCCGCAGTCGGTAACCTCGCGCATACAGCCGGGCAGTGACGTCATCGTCTGCGCGGAAATGGACGAACAGTGGGGCTACGTCGGGGCTAAATCGCGCCAGCGCTGGCTGTTTTACGCGTATGACAGGCTCCGGAAGACGGTTGTTGCGCACGTATTCGGTGAACGCACTATGGCGACGCTGGGGCGTCTTATGAGCCTGCTGTCACCCTTTGACGTGGTGATATGGATGACGGATGGCTGGCCGCTGTATGAATCCCGCCTGAAGGGAAAGCTGCACGTAATCAGCAAGCGATATACGCAGCGAATTGAGCGGCATAACCTGAATCTGAGGCAGCATCTGGCAAGGCTGGGAAGGAAGTCGCTGTCGTTCTCAAAATCGGTGGAGCTGCATGATAAAGTCATCGGGCATTATCTGAACATAAAACACTATCAATAAGTTGGGACCATTACCGGTATTTTCGACCAGATACTTTTCAATAAAGCCAACCGCTCCTGTGAGCAAAAGCAGCGTCGCGTTGGTAGCTACCCTGGTTGCCGCAGCTTTACGCGCCTGCCAACTGTCCGCGTCGATGATTTTGCTTATTTCAATCCCCAGTTCAATAACGGGCGTTAGCGGGTTAAAAATCACCTTATTACAGGCCTGTAACCAGAGTTCCAGACGTTCCACAATGATCGCGCTTTTTTTCTTGATAATATTTTCTGCATCAGACCAGGCACGCTCTTTTTGCCGTTTAGCCATGGCCTCTGCCAGATCACCCTGTACTGGCTGTTTAGTGAAGCTAAAATCATCAAGAAAATCATTAGGATCGGCCTGAGGATCACCGACTTTCTCTAACCCCTCCTCCAGACCCCAGCGCCGATCGTAAACGGAGAAAGCACGCGCGATTTTCTGCCGCTCCTCCTCACCCGCGCAGCGGTTAATAAACCAGGATTTCATCTCGAACTCGCCGGGGAAAATCATAAACGGGCTATCGCCCCGCGGATCATAGAGATAAATCTTTGGCGAATCGGGATGACGGAAAATAATAATTTCCGTTGCATAATACTCTTTGAACCGTAACAGGTGGCGGCTGACTTCTGGCTGTTTATTCTGCGCTAATCCCCACCCTTTAAAAAATACCGCCTGATCTTCTGGCGTGACCTGATGAAAATGGTGGGCCGCCTGCAGGATAAAATTAATGATATTTTCCAGCTCCTGCACTTTGGGGGTTTTCCAGAATTCCTCCAGCTTTTCGGTATAGCGTTGATAAAAATTCAGGCTACTGATGACGTCCATCAGCTGGGCTGGGGTAATCCCGGCTTCATTATTTTTGCCGAAATGCGACGCCTGGTCAGCGCTTTGCTTATAGACCCCATACAGACCTTTTAATCCGATTTCATTTTCATATTCTTCTGGCAGAAACCCTGTTATTACAAGAGTAACTACTTTTCTCGACCAGGCTGGCTTGCCGACATGCTCAAATCCGGTCAGCGTGTCTGCATTGCTGCCTAAAAGGAACGCATGCAGCCAGGTGTTTTCAGGATCAAGCTCAACGTCAAAGGTCTCTTTGACTGCCTGTTGCAGTAGCGTTGCGGCATACGAAATCATATCGGGCCACTGCTGCTGATAATAGTGCTGGAAAGTGGTGATGGCGCTCAGATTAAAACGGATATCGCTGAGGGTTGTTGCTTCTGTCGCCCGCATGACGCTTTCCCCTGATACCGTGGCAGCGTCGGTTGCCAGCTGCAAAAATTGCGACAGATCCGGTGTGGAAGGATTGCCGCTGATGACACCCGCAGAGACGCCCGGCAACGTCAGGTGATTACGCCAGAGATTGTCCAGCCATGTTACCGGGGCGGAGAACCGGGAGCCCTCCGGCTGCACCGCCTGAGCGCTTTCCGCATGCTGAACAGGCGGCGTCGCCATCACGGGTGGTTGATGATGGGTAAAGGCTGCCTCTGCCTGTTGCTGATTAAGCGAACCTGCAATAACAGCCTGCTTGCGCGCTGCTTTTTCCTGCTTTTGCACGCTTTTTTCCTGCGAACTCAGCGCAATATTTCCCTCATCATCGATGCGGCTTGCCGTCTGCTTCGTCTCTGCCAGACCAGCAATCAGCGACCATATATGGCGCACGTTATAAAACAGCGATAAAAACCAGCGTGTGCCTTTTATTAAACGCGTTTCCGCCTGATTCTCCGTTGCTGCGCTGGCCCCGTAATGCATGGCTAAAAAGAGAATGGCCAGAAAAAAACTGACGGCTCCGGCCCGATCGCCATACTGTGTCTGCTGCAGATAACAGGCGCAGCTCTCTCCCAGCCACTCTTCCATTTTATTTTTTATCGTCAGGGCAAAATCCTGAATAATTTCTGGTTGTAACCAGGATAATGCTGGCAAAGCCAGAGAGAACGCATGGCTGATATCCAGCCCTTGTCGGTAAGCCTGCCGGGCGGCCAGGATCACATTTAATTGATGAAGCGGAAGAGCAAGCCCCAGCTTTTTCAGCAGCGCATCCAGGGTCGCCAGACTGGCAACCTGTGCTTCGGCAAAGGAAATCATCTTCACCGCTTCCAGCAATGCATCTTTACACTGTTGCGACAGCGCGGGCGCAGCAGCTGTTTCCCCGCTTTCCGGCAGGAAATCGATACAGTCATAATAGATATCGTCATCACAGATAACCGGATGGTTATAAGGCGCGAGCGTGTTGATGGCGTCAGGCAAATTAACCTCCTTAAATAAAGCAGGTAAATAGCGCGGCCGCTGCCATTAAACAGATATCCTAAAGACAAGGGACATGAATAAGGGCAGCCCGCAGCGAATAAAGCATTAATTCAAAAAACTATCATTCGCTATTTATTAAAATAGCAATTACAAGTTAACTTACTTGCAGGAAAAAGGCTTTTTAACACCGCTGTGATCGGCTTATTGCGCCTTATTACTTCCTTTCTTTTTTCTTATTAAAATATCACGCGGAGATGGAAATTATTATTGCGCCCTAATGTAAGGTGATTGATGGGCTACGCTGGCAACATGCGCAGCGGCAAGCCATGCTGAAGAGCAGACAGGTCAAGCGTCCGCCTGACTCGCGACAGGAAAAAGCCGCCTGCGCCTGACGGCGTTATTGTTATTTGTCAGGACAGAGCGAGCGTCCTGGCACGACGCTCGCTCTCACCTCAAGATAGTAAGGCGGGTGGATTACCTGATAGGATCTTCATATTCTGTCGCCCGTCGCCACCGCGTAATTATCTTGCCGGGAGCCCCTGATGTGTCTTCTGGCAGGCATCGTCTGGCCTGCTGCCGGCCCGGGTTTCAATACGCGAGTGGACTAACAGATTGCTCCAGATCTGTTTTGGCGTAAGGTTTCTCACAGTAATCTCCCCGGTTGTCAGCCACGACTGACCCGCCTGCGCCGTCACCCGCCCCTTGCCTGACGGGGAGGAGAACGGTAAGACATCCGCTTTATCTGTTGACCAGTTGACGCTGAGGTTGGGGAGCGGGTTGCCCGCGGAGGCAAAGGGAGAGTCTGAGCCCTCCAGCCGGGTAGATAAGGTCAGCATGCCTGGACGGGTTAAGCAGGTGAACACCGCCTGAAATCCCCGGGTTCAGGCTCTTCAACGGTGGTAAGCGTTCCCGCCAGCTGGCCGGAACGGCTGACGGTGCGCAGGATGAGCTTGAGTTTTTTCGCCAGACCGCGTACCGGTCGATCGTAAAGAGTGTTAATACGCCACTGGATCACCGCCTCACTCTGGCCATCCGCAGGCAGCCGCTGCGGCGTAATTGCCAGTTGCGTTCTGAAGCACTGGTAATCGTAACTGGCAACCTTCACCAGCATCAGGCTCAACGCTTCACCGGGCCGCTTTGCGGCAAGCCGGGCCCCGCTCCGGGAAGCCAGGCTGGCGTAGCGTGTCTGCTCAGGGTTATTATTTTTTCGTTCGCTACGCACGGACTGCGTATCCTGCCCGGAATAAGGAAGAGAGATGACGTCGCCCGCCCCGGCGTGTTCAAAACTCTCCCGAGACGGGAAGAGATAGTGATTCAGCAACCAGAGTTGATCAGGCGTCAGCGACTCACGTTGGGCAACCGTACTGACATTTTCCCCTTGCGCCAGGGTGTAGACTTTTTTGCGCATCGCCAGCTCTTCTTCTATATGCAGGCTGGCCTTTGCTACCGGCGTTACCGTCGTCAGAAGAGGAATACTGGCCTGCAGTATCACCTGTAGCCAGGTCATTGCACGATAATATTTAATCATTTTCTTCCCGGGCATTTATTTTTTAAAAGACGCATTTAAATTCCCGGAATACCTTATTCAGGCTGACATGCGGCAGATGGAAAAGAAGCTGGCTGATGCCTGAGAAATAAACCGCGCCTGCGCGGTAAAAATAATGACAATCCTGAGCTACTACCTGAAATAAAGGCATTCCCTGCCGTGATGTTATCCTTAATAATGAGTAACTTTATGATTACATAATTATCGGATGATAATCTGACGCAAAGAAAAAAATCAGATTCCCTCGCTGAATAAGCGCAAATTTTGGTTACGCCTCAGATGAGATTAAATTTTTCGGCCTACTTAAGCGGGCGTATGGAGAGGAAATCATGTGGTTATCAGATCACGCTGAGTGTGATCTGATGGTAGATTTATGATGCGCAGTGCAGATAGTGATTTACGGCACGCTGCCAGAGCCGCGCATCCGCAGTGCGCGCTTTACCTCGGGGCATAAAATCAGCCGGGTAGCGCGGAGGCCCGAGCGCCGTCACCTGACGACAGACCTGAGCCCGCGCAGGTGCCTCTTGCAACCTCTCTCCCAGCTGCTGCCAGAGCCTTTCCCGCTGCCTCTCATTCAGCTTGTCCAGCGCGTCACGCAGCAGCGCCTGATGTTGTTGACGTGCAGCGTCACTGTCTGCCTGTGCCGCATCGTACCAACTGTAGCTGCCCGCCTGGGCATACAGCGTAACGGCGCGATCATAATTTTGCTGACGCACACAGGCGTTCATCATGTCATAAATCAGTGCGGGCGAGAGAGTGGCATCCGCGCTACGACAAGCTGCCGTCTTTGACGCCGCAATGGCGGAAAACGGCTGCGTCGTACAGCCAGCGGTCAGTAAAAGCGCGGTGCCGAGGGTAATAACCGCGAAGGTTCTGCTTAACATAACAATAAGGGTTACCATTCCGGTTGATTATCGGTATCAATGCCGTCCGACAATATCAATCCTTTTAAATAGTCATGAAAAACGATTTGGGTATACCAGTTACCGATATCGCTTGTTTTCGTCTTCTGCACTCTGTCTGCCAGCCCGACAGTGGCATCATTTGTTTGACTGCTTTGTGCACTGGCTTCGGCTGCTTTTGCCGCTGCCGTTGAAATAGCATTAATCACTGGAGTTTCCTTCTTCGGCTAATGGGGTATCAGGTAACGGACATAACCTGTCCAGGCGCTGGGTCAGCGCCTCTTTCAGTTGTGACAGATAGTCAGCGGTGAGTTGCTGGCTGGCAGCCGACAACGCTTTACGCTGCAGCAGCGTTTCACAGTATTCCTGCGCGATCTCTTCCGGGGCGAACTCGGCCAGGCTGTCGCGATACTTCATGACGCAGCGCATTTCAGCATGATATTCATAACGTAACGGGCGCTTACTGGCTGCACTCAACGCAGCCGCCATACGACCAACCTCTTGTCGCCAGGCTTCAGGCAGCAATAAGATCAGTGTCTGATCCTCTTCCTCGCCGGGAAGTTGCTGCGTCCAGCCAGAGAGCAGCTGAGGCAGAATGGCGGCGTCGTACAATACCTTTGTCAGCAACGCCATCAGCTCGTTTTGCAATTCGCGCTGCAGCCTTTGCCGCAGCGCCTCATTACGCGTTCCCGCTTCCGCCAGGCGCTCCGCCGCGCTGAGGAAACCAGCGCTGAACCCCTGACGCCAGCCTGCAGCGCGCAACTGGTCAGCTTCACGCTCTGCGTGCGCAATGATTTTCTTCGCCTGCTGCCGGGCGTTTGTTATCAGGGCTTCTGCCCGTCGGTGCTGATGGCATGCAGCCCGGCTAATCAGGACCCCTTCTTCTGCCTCAGACAGTAAAGGATGATGCATTTCGTTGTGCATGCTGGATAGCCAGTTTCAGAGTTAACAGATCTACAGCCGGGACGGATCGGGCGTCCCGTTGCAGGGATTTTTGCGCCGGGAAGAGCAGCGCTAAACAGGGGCGTAATGGCGCGGCAATCTGCTGTTCAAAGCCTGAAAGTTCATACGTCATGCGTGCGCTCAGCTCCTCGCGCCCTATGATCGCTTCCTGCAACAGGCTGCAGGAAGGCAGCAGATCCAGCGTCATAAACTGGCGCACTGTTGCAGGCAAACGACCATACAAGCCCTGACGCATCAGCGTTGCACGGTAGCGCTGACAGCAGAGTAAAAAAGCCGCCTGCGCCAAATGGGGCCAGTGCCGAATAAAAAAACGCGTTAAGCCCTGCTCCTGTGGCACCGCTTTCGGCTCAGGAAGCTGAAACTTGCTTCGCAACACCTCATTGATCACGCTGCGGCAGCGTCCCTGGCGGAACATCGCCGGGATCGTAATCTGCTGCGGATGGATCCAGGCCACCGGATCAAACAGGATCCGATCAAGCGGTGCGATCTTCATTGTTCCGCCTTCCGTCGCTTCAGCCAGAACCAGGTGCCCAGCGCCGCCGCACTCAGCAGTGAAATCAGCAGCAGTAACAGAGCGGAAAGTGACCCGGAACGCTGTATCTGCTGCGCAGGCAGCGGGTGAATCTCTTCTGCGGGCGTCAGCACCACGGAAATATCCTCATAAGCAACGTCATGAAAACTGTTCTTCAGGAAACGTTTGATGTTGCCGATCAGCAGTGACTCCGCTTTTTTGCCCGGCTGATATTTCACCAGGGCGGAGAGATGCGGCGCGCTGACCTTGCCGTTGCCCTCAATCTGATTCAGGTCATAGCTGACGTGCACGCTGGCAGAAATCACGTCATCCAGCGTTTTCAGCGATTGTTCCAGTCGCTGCTCAATCGCTGAGTAGAGACGTGCTTTTTCCGCCACCGGTGAACTCACCAGCGAATCAGCCGGAAACATCTGGGCGATCTCTACCCGTGGCTTTGATGGCAAAGACCAGCTATTCATAAGATCAACCGCGGCAGGAAAATCCTCTTTTGCTACCAGAATGCGATAGCCAGTTTTTCCGGCATCCTGTTTGCTGGCATCAATATTATTACGCTGCAACAGGGCCATTATTTCATTGGCCTGCGTCTGATTGAGCTCTGTTAATAGCTCCTGCTGACGGCAGCCGACGAGGAGAAACAGCATTAAGGGGAAAATAAGTTTCAACCGTTTCATGTTCAGGCACGCAGTAAGGTTTCAACAGCGGAAGTGGCTTTACGCGTTAAGGTCGAAATAAGCGAAACTTTAATATTATAATCGGAAGTCGCCAGCTGGATTTTAAATAATTTCTCCGGGTCGGAGGTTACAGAGGGATACTGTATTGCTTCCATCACCGCCTCTTTTTCCATGCCCGTGACGACAGTGCTTTTTGCCAGCGCCTGTAACATGCGGGCATCCAGGGTTTCCGTTTCCCCTGAGGAAAATTCATTATCTGTGGTATTCAATAAGGAAACAGCAAATGAACGTGATAATTCCATATCTCTTTTCTCTGTTTCAGAGAGTAAGCGAGCCGTCAGCCCGCTTACTGCATAATATTTTAGCGGAAGTTGGAAATAATCGCAGCGTCCACATCTTTATAAACTTTTACCGTGTTCGATTGCGCGTTACGGTAAAGAGTATACGCCGACAATGCCGCCTGATAATTGGCCAGCAGAGTCGGGTTAGAGGGATCGTTCTGCATAAGGTCCAGGGCTTTTCTCATTTTGTCATTTAAATCTGCAACGCCAATATCAAAACCCACTGAAATGCGCGACAGAAATGCATCAAAACTCAGGTTAGGAAGCACTGGTTCTACGGGTTTAGTATTATTATCAGCCATTTTTTACATTTTCCTTATAAAGAGGTTGGGCAAAAAACCAGTGACCTGGTTTGAGTTTAATGTATCCTTTGTCGCCATATTTAAACGACTTGTCTTTCAGCGGATTGTCCTGCAGCTCAATGGCGAAACTGACATAATTGTTACCCCAGCGCTGATAAAATGCCGTCACAAATTTCTTTAATCCCTCCAGTTCAGCATCATTCAGTTCGCCGTGAATAAGATAGGTCACACTGTCTTTTTCACTGCTTTTATTAAAATATTGTGCGATTTTACTTAAGCCGCTTTCGGCATCCGCCGCCACCTGTCTGTCTTTGACGGTGGAAAAAACAATATTTTTTGCCCAGGGAAGTTGTTCCAGTAACGCAGCGCGCAACGTGGCCTCCTCCTGCGCCGTTAACTGCCCCCGCTCCTGGCTTAACCACAACACAGGGCGATACGGACGGGAAAAGTCAACCCGATGGAATTTCACCGCCTGCCAGTGCTGTGTTAACCATTGTGCGATTCTGTCTGCTTCCTCAGCGCTGTTAACCACTTTTACCTTGCCTGGCGGCGGAAATTTAATGAATGTCTGGCGCGTCCAGTTCAGGGCCTCTTGTCCGGAAACCACCACATAGGTGATTTTATCCCGGCCGGGAGCAATAAAATAATCGCCCGCGCCCTTCCCCATCAGCGCAGAAATTTCATTAACCTGCCGCTGCGGACTGTTCAGGAAATACCAGCCTCCGGCAGCGGCGCTGGCGACAAGCAGAGCCGATAACATCAGCGGCCAGAAGTAGCCGTTTTTGCGTAGCCTGAGCGGTCTGGCTGGCATTTCCATGACCTGATAGTCCAGTACGCTTTTATCCCAACAGGTATCGTGATGGCGTATGGCGAAGACGAGGTTTCCCACTTCTGTCACCTGTTGCAAAGCCACTGTTTTCTCCACCGCCTCTGACTCGCTCAGTTCGCGGATCAGAACAGAATCACGATTATCTGCTGGCGGGATAAGTTCAAAATTATTATTGTCACCCGCCCCAGGAATATAAATCACGTTATCAGGCAGGACGCTACTCTGCTGCTGTAAGACAATGTCATTGTCCGCTGAGAAAACAAATAACGTGGGTGCATTTAAGGTATATTCACACCCGCGCAGTACGCCATTTAATAAACGTACGACGAGAGTAGCAGAGGAAGCGTGAAGAAGAGTCTCATTATTCATTTTTTATATTCATAATTGCTCGCGCAAGTCTAAACAGTAAACCCATGCGATGTTCGCCTCTGGACAATGGTGAGCAATTTAAGCAATCCGGTAAAAAGAAACATGACGGAAAAATGACGGGTTCGCAGCGGGCTGACAGTATGATCCATGCGCAGTGAAATGGCGTTAAACCATTAAAAGAAAAGCTTTATTTAGTCGTTTCCCGCCATTGTTTTATCAACAGAGGACAAATGCTTTAAGAAACTTCCTACAACAAAGAGGGAAAAGCCTGTCTCCTTGCCGTACCGGGTAGAGGCTATACTCGCGCCGCCATCCGGAAAATAGCCTGATAACCCGCAGGTAAAACAGAGGAAATTTATTATGTTTTGTGCGGAGCAGTGTATTCAGCAATCGACATCTCACGTGATTCCGTATCTGGACAGGTTAACGCTCCATTGCAACGCAAATAAAATTTACTTTCACGCGACAAAACAAACTGTTTCTTTAAGTCAGGCGCAAAAACGCCTCTTTTACTGTTTACTGACCGGCGTCAATCGCAAACGCCAGATTATCAATGTGGTCTGGTATGAGAATCATCAGCGCGTTACAGATAATAATTATCACCAGCTTCTGTTTCAGACCCGCGCGCTGTTACAACGCCATGATCTGCCCGCTCAGTTGATTATTACCCTGCCTAATTACGGTTTGCTGCTGAATGAAGAGATGCTCAAAACCCTGGGACCGGCGCAAGAGCATGAACAACCGCCGGGCCGCCAGGCGGACGACTCACTCTGGCTACGGCTGATGTACCAGGGACGTCGCCTGTTCCGTTCAGCTTTTCATTCCGGAGAAGAGAAATAAAACCGTGGCGGCTCCGGCGCAGCTGCTACGCGCCCGCTTTTCCCGGCGCTAAGGAAACGGGTAAAGGATGCCTTCGCCAGCCAGATCGCTGTAGTCCTGGCGCTGTTTGAACCCTTGCGAGTGAGCAGCATAACCAGCGTAGTGCTGTTCAAGATTCTGGCCATCCTGTAGCCCATTCTGCAACTCAATGACAGGTTAACCCCCTGAGGATTTTATGAAGAAACCCGTTGCCCCCCAACGCCAGCACGGCTTTACTCTGCTGAAGATTATGATGATTGTTGTCATGCTGGCGGGGCTGACCAGCCTGATCATACCCGACCTGATGAGGAATAACGATCGCACCGATCGCCAGAAAACGGTGCGCAAGATTGTGCCGCCGGAAAACGCGCTGGAGCTCTACCGTCTGGATAACAGCCGCAATCCTGCCACTGAGCAGGAATTGCAGACGCGGGTGGAAAAACCGGAGATGGCACCGCTGCCGCGCAGTTATCACAGCGATGGTTATCTTCGCCGCCTGCCGGACGATCCCCGGAGTTCTCCCTACCGCCTGGTCGCATCAAACCGACACGGCTCGCCGGATATTTTCTTCCCCGGCCCGGCTCGCCTGCCGGATACCGAAGATGATAGCGACAACCGGACGCTGGATAATCATGCACATGGGAAATAAGCCGTTCAGTCAGTGTGTGACGCAGCTGGAAGTGTTGCTGGTACTGGTGGGGCTGATCGCTACGCTGATGATGGTCACCCGGGCCGATCCGGTTAACGTTCCGCAGGAGGAGGAGCGCTTGCTGAGCAGTCTGCGCTGGGCGGCGCAACAGGCGGTACTGGAGGGCACCCTGTACGCCGTGCAGCTTGATCGCTACGGCTGGACCCTTGTCAGACAGACCTGTGCGCCGGACCAGCGCGGCCAGAGTCCGAACTGGCCGGACTACGTCTGGCGTCCGGTGGCCTTCGGTCATCACAGTTTTCCTGCCGGGATCACCCTGGAGCTGATGGTGGCGAATCAGCCGCAGCCGCTGCCCGCCAGCGACGCGGAAGCGGCAGACAGCGAGCCGCAGATCTTCCTGTTGCCCGGGGGTGAGGTCACGCCTTTTGCGCTCTGGTTACGCGCGTCTGAGCCAACCGGCCGCTATCTTGGCTGGCGCGATGGTCAGATAATGCTGCTGACCTCACGATGATAAAGTGTCTGGCTATGATGCAGCTGGCTCAGCCCGGCAGCCTGTGGCAAAAACTAAACTTTTTATGCTGGCAGAGAAAACTCAAAGGATAAAATACAGTCCGTTGTGGACTGTATTTTATTGCCAGCTTAAAACCACGTCCTGCGGGCGTGGTCATCAATAAGTTTTTGGCTCTGCCTTATCGTCTCTGGATTTGAATCTTACGGAACAGGCAGAGACTTCTTTTTAAGGTTTTTAGTGCACCCCTATGGGGTACAATCAAAGCCGCCTTCTATGAAGGCGAATTTTTACTATCAGGGTGAAATGGCGCGGGAAGCTGATAACTCTGCTGCGTTTACTTAAACAGTTCTTCTTTCACTTTAAGTGAAAAAAGATTCTGGCTGTCAAAGGGTAACTTTTTCGGGCTGCGCAGGTTTTTCAGCTCAGGCTTTATATAAATAAGCAATCTGATAATTGCCAGACGAAGAGATTCACAATCGGAATCAAAAACCCCGGTTAATACGGCACTCTCTCGTTTCAGTAAAATATGTTTTACAGAATCGATCAATTCCAGGCGGATAATGCATTGTCCTTCCCGCGCACATTGCGTGCCAACGATATAATAATCGCCAGGCGTGCGCTCCAGCAAATCTAATACGCTCTGGTAATCCTCACAATGGCGGGTAAAAAATGATGGCATAATATTAATGCCTTTTTCATTTACCATATAGAGTTTTTCGCACAACTGATCGTGTATTTTTAACGCCAGTTCCCGGTCATGTAAAACAAAGGGGAACAGCGCAACACGCAAAGGATCGCTACCCTTCTCATGCGGACTGCTTTCATTACTCAGGGTAGTTTGCAGCGGATAAATAAAGCAGTACCCCTTTCCGTAAACCGTTTCGATGAATTTCACCTGTTCATTTTCGCCCAGGCGCTTACGTAACATATAGAGGCAGCGTGTCAAAGATTCATCCGACACAATACCGCCATGCCAGATTTTATTGATGATGGTTTCCTTGGTGACAACGTCGCCAGCATTTTCAAGTAATAATCGCAACACGCCGGTTTCTTTTGGCGGGATTTTCACCATGCGCCCTTTTTTGGTCAATCGGTTGTTTTCACTAAAAAAGTAATCACCAAATTTATATCCAGACATTGTTATTGTCCAAATTAACTTAACGTAGAAGGGCGCATGCTATTGGCCTCAGTTGCAGGAAATGATTAACTTTATTTAATTAAAAAGAGTAATCAAAGTGTAACTGGCGACCATATGCTGCATATTTTATTGCTGCGTAAAACTATTATAAATACCGCTGACACTTTTACTTGCAAAAAATCATCTTTTATATATATGCACCATGACGTTTATTTATTAGCTCATTAAATGGCGCACTAAAAAAGCGTCAGGGGTTCACGCTAAGGCTGTTATTGCCGATGTCAAAATCGCATTCTGGATAATATCTTATTGCCAGATAAATGATGTTTAAACACAGCGGAAATATGTATAAAAACCAGAAATGCCAGCATTGTACAGCAGAAGGAATGATATTGACGAAACAGCGCGGTCAGCGCAACCTGATGGAGAGGTTGAGGAATGTAAAATAAATTAAAGACATTAATGTCGCGATCCATCATTAACACACCGCTAACCAGAACCATGGCGATACTCAGATAGAGCATGATATGAATAAAATGTGCCATATAGAAAGAAAAGGTTTTAGGTTTACTCTCTTCCGGCTTGCCATGCCTGAACATAAAATAAAGCCTGGCAATAAAGAAAGGAATAAAAATCGTGGTCGTTGACACGTTAATAAAACCGATCAGCGATTTTATTTGTGGCGACACCTTAAATAAAGCCACGTAAAAGCCGCTGAGCGTTGCCCATATAATCACCAGAGCAGAAAGCCAGTGCAGAAATACTTGCGGGCAAGTATATTTCATTCTCATGGAAAAACCTTTTAACCAGTATCAACTTATTAACGCGCGTTAAATCTGGCGTAATAAACGTCAGCCGACAGCGCTTGTCGCTGGTTATTTTATATATTTTATTACGTTTTCTCAGACGGCCGTTTCCCGCTTTGTTGTAGGAATTTTCTTAAACCCCTCCTCTTCACCAGCAAAAGAACAGGCGTATTCCCGCCTGCTGCTCGCGCCGGACAGAAAGGTCGCCCCCGCCGCCTGGCCAGTAGCCTGTTCTGATTAACTGGCGCTTAATTTTTTCTGGTTTTCATTCAACGCCGCGCGGATTTGCGCGTGAAACTGTACCAGGCTTTCTGCCAGCACCCCGGTCGCTTCTTCCAGGTGCTGCGCTGCCGTGTTGCTCGCGTTGCATCTGGCTTCAAGTTGCTCACAGCTATGGAATAACATGCTGGCGTCGATCATTCTGGCTGCGCCTTTGATTTTATGCGCCAGCTCGGCCAGGCTCACCACATCATGATTGCGCTGGAGTTGACTCAGCAACTCGCGCTCTTTTTGCGTGTTTTCCAGCAATCCCTCAAGCAGCTGTGCGTTGATTGCTGGCGTGCCGCCCGTGAGCGTTTCGATATTGCGCAGCAGCGAGGTGGGTGCGCCTGCGTCAGGCCGCACAGCTGGCAGGAGCGGGGAACAGGCTTCAGCACTGTTCAACCATTTTGCCAGATTGCCCAGAGTGCTCGGCTTAAACAGGCAACCATCCATGCCTGCAGCCAGACAGCGCTCCTGCACTTCCGGCTGCGCATTGGCCGTAAAGCCCAGCAGCAGGCAGCGCGGAAGGCCCAGCGCGCTTTCCTGCTCGCGAATATGACGTGCCAGCGTATAACCATCCATGCCAGGCATATTGCTGTCGATAACCACAGCGTCGAAACAGCGCTGTGCCAGCCAGATTGCCAGCCCCGCATCGCCATCCCCGGCTTCGGTGACCTGATGTCCCAGATAGTGTAATTGTTGTCGCATCAGCAAGCGATTCGGCTGATAATCATCGACCACCAGGATGTTCATTCCGCCCCCACGCGGCATCTCATCCACCTGTTGCTGGCCGGAGCAAGGCACCACGGCGTCACTGCAGGGCAGACGCAATGAGACAGTGGCACTGGTGCCCTGCCCTGGCTCGCTGCTCAACTGCAGCGTCCCCTGCATCATTTCGCACAGGGTACGGCAGATGACCAGCCCGAGGCCGGTGCCCTGACGTGCGGTCTGCTGCGCAAAATCGAGCTGACTGAAGGGTTGAAACAGGCGCGTCAGTTCTTCCCGGGTCATGCCCGGGCCGCTGTCCTTAATCACCAGGGTTACCGCAGCTTCATTCGAAGCCGTAAGCGCATGGTGTAAAGTAACGCGCACCTCACCCTGCGGCGTAAATTTCATGGCGTTACTGAGAAGATTGGACACAATCTGCTTATAACGCAGCGGATCGATCATTACCCCTCTTTCCTGACCGCCAGTCACATCAAGGCTGAGGGTTAAGCCCTTTTGCGCCGCGACGCCGGAAAAAATGCGTATCACGGATTGCGTCAGCGCCACCAGTTCGGCGGGTTGCGTATGAAGCGTCATATGGCCCGATTCAATACGTGCGATATCCAGAATATCCCCCACCAGATCGACCAGGCCGTTGGCGGCATCAAAGGCAACATCAAGCAGCTGTAGCGGCTGTTTTTCCCGCTGCTGGTTTTTGATAGCCAGTTCAAGTATGCCAATAATTGCATTAAGCGGCGTGCGGATCTCATGGCTCATGGTAGAGAGAAAAGAGGATTTGGCCCGGCTGGCGGCTTCGGCGCGATCGCGCGCTTCGCTTAGCTGCTCAAGCAGTTGCTGCCGCTCAGTGACATCCAGCCAGCCGCTGTAAACCCCGGCAATGCGCCCTTCGCGATTGTAATAGGGCACCATCCAGTGAAATACGGTGCGTTGTTGCGGCAGGTGTTTATACGTTAACACCCGATCACACATCAGCGCTTTTCCTTTCTCCATCACCTGCATAGCATCCTGACGAATCGCCTGTAGCAGCGATTCGCAAAGCGGCACGGCGCTGATGTCTTTGTATAACACCTCCTCCTTCGCCACCCCCAGCTCCTGTAAATAACGGCTGTTACAGGCGATCAGCTTACCTGTAAGATCGCGCACATAAATCGGTGCCGGCATGCCATCCATCATCGCGTGCATAAATGCCAGATGTTCGCTCAGCGCCTGCTGCGCCCGTTCACGCTGCCGGATCTGGTGACGCAAGCGTAACCCCCAGCCCAGCGATACCAGCACGATAGCCAGGGAAAGCACCGAGAACTGCAGAATCAGGCTGCGCCAGGTACGCCATACTTTTTCCCCTGCGACCATTTCCTGCGCATTCCAGCTGTTCTCCAGCCGCTGAAAATCTTCTGCGGGTAAGCTGCGCAAGACTTTATTCAGGATGGCGATCAGTTCCGGCTGCTGTGGCAGAGCAGCAAAGGCCAGGGTCGCAGGCGGAATATCCAGCGTACCGGCAATGCGCAAGGTTTTTCGCTCATAGCGCTGCATCTGATAGCGGGCATTAATCCGGGGGGCAATGGCACCCTGTACCTGACCTGCAACCAGCAGTTTGACCGCATCGGCGAGGCTGCTCTTTTCCACCAGCTGAATTTGCGGATACTGTGCCGCAATCCTGCGATTGGCCGGGCTGTTTTTTCCTGCCGCCACTTTTGCATTCTGCAACGCCGTCAGCGTGAGCGGAGCCTGTAAGGAATAGGGTGTCAGTAATACATAGTCACTGCGGATCCATGGCTGTGAATAAACCAGCCCCTGAATGCTGTCCGGCATCAGCGCGCCAATCATATCCACCTCGCCCGCCAGCAGCATCTGATGCATTTTTTCCGGATTATCGTCGCATTGCACAATGAAATGGATACCGGTACGCAGACGAATAAGGGTCAGCAGATCGGCAGCAATGCCACGGAAATTTTCATTATTATCAATAAAGGAGACCGGGACATAAGAGCTGCTCATGGCAACCCGCACCTGTGGATGACGTTTAATCCAGGCCTGTTCTGCGGGCGTAAAGTGAAGCGGCTCAGTGAGGGGATCTGCCGAAGGTTGCGCCACCATCTGTGGAAGAGGCTGGCGGGTTAAGACAGAAGCGTCGGCAGCCAGCCCCATTGATTGCCCGATCAGGCAGAGCCACAGGCACATAATTCGCGCCATGAAAATAGTCGGGGATATCCGCATATCAGGTCACAATAGAGTGTCTTTTTGCCAGTTCAATAAGTTCCACCAGATTGTGGGCATTCAGCTTTTTCAGCAGGCGCGTTTTGTACGTGCTGATGGTTTTATTGCTTAACAGCAGATCGTCTGCGATCTGTTTGTTCGCCCAGCCCGAGGCCAGACGCTGCAGGACTATCATCTCCCGACCGGAAAGTCTGGCCAGTCGGCCCGCTTCTGTCTGACTGCCGGGCGCGCGTCCAAACATCATGCTGGTGATTTCCGCCGGAAAATAGATGCGTCCGGCACGTACTGCCGCAATTGCTTCCTCCAGTTCGCTGAGATCTTTGCTTTTCGCCACAAAGCCGACAGCGCCCGCCTGCGCACAGCGTGCCGCGTAGTGCTCTACTGACTGAGAAGAGAGAACAAGGATTTTTATCGGGAGATGCATGGCGGTTAAACGGCTGATGACTTCCAGTCCCCCCATAACAGGAATGCCGATATCCAGAATGACCAGCTGTGGTTGATGGCTTTTTACAAGGCTTAATGCTTCGGCGCCTTCGCCCGTTTCCGCAACGACCTGAATACCATTACGCTCCAGGACTATTTTTACCGCCAGCCTGACAACAGGATGATCGTCAACGATTATGGCTTTCATATTATGTTTCCCCTGTGGTGTAACAAAAAACTCCATAATTCAGTAGATGGTCAGAATCAGCCATCGGCAATAGAGATCACTCCCTACTCTCTGGTTACAGATAAACGTCATTTCTGCGTAAATCTGAAATTGTTTTTATATTAACAGGGCGCTGTTCCGCGCCGGGCACTTACCATTCCGACTCCCCTGTTCTGATATAACCTTTTAAAATATAAGGTGTTATTTGAGGGAGCCTGGCTGACCGCTCATGCTCAGATTAATAAGCGCAGCAACAGAAGATAGAGTTATTATTTTGTGAAAGATTTATAAAATATAAGTAAAAAAGAATACCCTGAATTCAGGGTTATCGCACTCATAGTCATGGTGCAGAAGCCAGTGCCACAATAAGCGCGGCCAGCATACGGAAATACCGCAATTCTGATCAGGTATCGCCCGGAGTAACAGATCCAGAGAGATACACTTTTGTTGCCTGTTCTTTCTGTTACCGCAGATACTATATTAATTTTCGTCGAAAAAAAAGAGGGGGAGGCTCGCCACAGTCAGAATCTCATCATTTAAAATGTTTATTTACAATAATTACCACCAGCTTTACATCATTACAGGTGTTAAAGGATTAACTGCCTCTTTCTGAGGGTTTTTACCTGCCAGAAACCGACGCTGCCATAAAAGAAATATTCTTCCTGCCCGGACGGAAGCGCTGGAAAATAAAATATTGCTATTATTCAAGCAAATAATCAGCAATGTCGTAGCTGAGAAAACGGTTGCGTTGTTACAGGAATATTAAAAGCAGGAGCTGAAAAGCGAACGGGATGAAAGTGAAGACAATAAAAGGTTAAGGCGCGCCCTGTCTGACTGCGTGCTGAGTGCTTTTCTTTAAAGGTCGGGGACCCTTCGGCTGCTGGCCTGCGCCGTGAAAGAAGGTACACACCGGGTGAGAAAAGGTGTCACTTCTTCGCTGCCCGTGCCGGGCGTAAAACAGAAACAGATCCGCAGCAGGAGAGTCCCTTTATTATTCACCACCGACCGTCTGAGATCGCCTGATTATGGCGTATAAGTCGGCGACGGTATTCATTTTTTCCATCATCTTTTCATCAAAGATAAAATTAAACTTATTTTCTACGGCCATGGCAATATCCAGCAGCGCTACGGAATCGGCCAGTAGATCTGCCACCAGATGTTTTTCTGGCGTAATGTCTGCAATATCACACCCCAGACAATCGACCAGTAATTGATTGATTTCATATTGAATATGTTCTGCTGCCATGACAGGAAAAACCTTTTTGCTGAAAAAGATGATAAAGCCAGCCCCTGCTGCCAGCTGAAGTGAGCAACAGAGACTGACTTAAACAGAAGTTGTAAATTTATTATTCAGGTAACGTTGCCGCTGTTACCTTGCCATCAGTTAAATTGTTCTCATTTGCAGACTGGTTGGTGGAAATAAGTTGCCGGGGATTTTGATAAAACGTTTTTACAGGCGGCCGCCCGATCTCGCGTAAAAATTGCCGGTCTGGCGTGGTCTGTGGTTTGCCTGAAACAGTACGCCCTTTGCGGTTTACCTCCTGCTTATTGTCGTCAGTAGCGAGCTTTCTTTGCGTACCCGGCGACTTAGCCCAGTGTTTCGGTTGTACGTAGGATTTGGGCAGACGTGCCTGCTGATCGGTTATCGACGTCGCGGAGCCAATGGAGCCGACGAAGCCCGGAGAGACCTTAACTTCAGCCCACTTTCTGACAGGATCATTACTGTTTCGATAGCCAGGCTGTGAGTTGCCTGATCCCGTCCCGGTCTGAACCCGGCCCGGATAAACCGGCGGGTTTGCCGTCTGCGTATGGGTAGTCACTTTTTCCGGACTGCTGGTTCCGTCAGTTTGCATAGCGGTGCTGAGCGGCTGGCCTGGGCTGTCAGTTTGCATACTGGTGCTGAGCGGCTGGCCTGGACTGTCAGTTTGCATAGCGGTGCTGAGCGGCTGGCCTGGGCTGTCAGTTTGCATACCGGTGCTGAGCGGCTGGCCTGGGCTGTCAGTTTGCATAGCGGTGCTGAGCGGCTGGCCTGGGCTGTCAGTTTGCATACCGGTGCTGAGCGGCTGGCCTGGGCTGTCAGTTTGCATAGCGGTGCTGAGCGGCTGGCCTGGTCTGTCAGTTTGCATAGCGGTGTCGATGCTGAGCGGCCACCCGATGCTGTTATGTGCTCTGTCGGTACGGGCTCTTGATATCTGGGCTGCTCCGTCAGTGCGCATAGCGCCACGGTTTCCGTTTCCGTTTCCGTTTTTGTTAACGTTAAAGATATCCTGCAAAGATTCAGACCATTTCGCCCTACCTTTCGCAGCAGGGCCGCCCCTCTCCGGTGTGCCGAGAGCGATATCCGACGTAGCTTGCGTTTGCGCTACATTATTATTTTTACCTTGTAAAAACTGATAAAAACGTTGTGGATCAAAGCGAAGTTCCGGTTCTTTCAGTGATGGTTGAATATTATTTTCAAGGTCCCCCCCTGCCAGGCGGGAGGTTGCCGCCTGCCTGACGCCATCAAAAGAAGCTGTCCGAGCGCTTACCTTCTGATTTTTTTGCGTCTCCATGGTTTCTGGCTGCTGCGGTACCTCTGGCAACCTGATTTTGGGTCTGGGTATTAACCGAAATAACTCGCCCTGGCCACTCATCTCGCGCAGAACAGGGCCGTCAGTTTGCGTACCCCGAGGTTTTATCCCATGCAGAGCGTCAGTTTGCGTGCCCCGAAGGTTTATCCCATGCAGGTTGCCAGTACCAGTTTGGATGCCCCGAGGGTTCATCTCATGCAGCGCGTCAGTTTGCGTACCCCGATGGTTCATCCCATGCAGAGCGTCAGTTTGCGTACCCCGTGGGTTTATTCCATGCAGGTCGCCAGCACCATTTTGGGTGCCCCGAGAGTTCATCCCATGCAAAGCGTCAGTTTGCGTACCCTGGCTGTTCATCCCATGCAGGTCGTGAGCATCAGTTTGCGTACCCTGGCTGTTCATCCCATGCAGAGCGTCAGTTTGCGTACCCTGGCTGTTCATCCCATGCAGGTCGGGAACATCAGTTTGCGTACCCCGAGGGTTCAACCCATGCAGAGCGTCAGCACCAGTTTGGGTGCCCCGAGAGTTCATCCCATGCAGAGCATCAATTTGCGTACCCTGGCTGTTCATCCCATACAGGTCGGGAGCGTCAGTTTGCGTACCCTGGCTGTTCATCCCATGCAGGTCGGAAATATCAGTTTGCGTACCCCGATGGTTCATCCCATGCAGAGCGTCAGTTTGCGTACCCCGGTTGTTCATCCCATGCAGGTCAGGAGCATCAGTTTGCGTACCCTGGCTGTTCATCCCATGCAGGTCGGGAGCAGCAATCTGCGTATATTTACTGATTATCTCATCCAGGCCGGGAACATCAGTGAGCATGCCTTCGCTGAAGGTTCGTAACCGCGCGCTTGCCGGTATAAAAATATCCTGTTCTCCGCTCCGATTTTTTGCCGTACGGTTATCCTGCGGGTAAGAATTGGATCTTTTAAATATTTCTCTGGCGGATTTGCTTATCCTGCGATTCGTTGTCTGTGACGACTGATCGTTAACATGAATGCTGTTATCAAACGTTCTGTTATCAATATTGATATGATAAACGGCACCGCCATTCCCTTTATCACCACCCGCAGGCGGCTGAGGCGTGGCAGATTCTGGCTGATACGGTGCAGCAAAAGGATCCGGTCTTCTGGTCTCAGGGCGATCAGGCTTATCGGGCTGCGCCTTATTGCTCTCGTCGGGCGTCTGGTCAGCTTTTATCTCAGCGCTCTCTTTTATCAGTGAAAGCATCTGAATGCAGAGTTTGATGCACAACACTAAATCCCGGAAAGCTGTGGTCGGGCTTTGCCGCCATGCTTTGTTCATTGCATCCAGTCTTTTACAAGCCTCGGTAAATATATCATCAGCCGTTAATCCTTCCGTAGAAACGCAATCACGTTCCAGCATCTGAAGAACTTCGCCTTTGATTGAGGAAACAATATGATCCGGGCAGGCTGCTGAATATCGGGCGATAGTGTCAAAGAGCTTCTCGCACTTTTTATGCTCTTTGAGTTTTTTACTACAGCTACCCACCGGAGAATCATCACCCAGGCCAAATTTCAGCACCAGCTCAGCAAGTTCCTTTACTGGTTCCTTCAGAACGTCCAGTTCTCCTGTTCCGGATAACATCAGAAAAACATTTAACAGGTTTTTTTTGGCCCAGCTTGTATCAGGAGCATTTTTCAGACATTCAAAAATATGATTCCCTTTGCTTTCATCATCCAGCAAAGTGCAAAAGATAAGGCACCCATTATTAAGCTGATGCTGAAGAAAGTCTGCTTCACTGAGCGGTTTATCTGCCGTTTTAGATAATCTCTCTGAGATCCGGGAGTGTACTTCAGCTTCACAATTGTCAAATACCTGACGCAGTTCTTTAGTGCCGGTGAATAAATTCGCTCCGTTGTTCTTTGCGCCTGAAACATTCTCTGACAGAATTGAACCTTTATGGGGAGCATCATTTCCATAACAAGGCATTTGAGTAATACCGGGGAGAGCGCTTATACCTGCCATTATTTTCTCCTTACTGTGTTAAAAATGACTTGTCACACTCAGCCAGGGCAGTAATGGTGCTACTTAATACTTTCACCAGGTTGTCAAATACAGCATTTGCCGTAGTAAACTTTTGCGTAATAATCTGCAGAAAGTTTTGATACTTATCCAGTTGCGTATCGTAACCGGTGGCCCATGCCTGATATTGCTGCGGATCCACTGTTCTGTCTGCTCCGGTACCAAAAACCAGTTCGATGGAAGTTTTAATTTCCTGCAGCGGACTGACATCAATAGTGCAGCACCAGTTACCGTTTTTATCCTGTTTCACATTATAAGTAGATAACCCCATCTCACTGGCCCAATTTTCTGCCTGTTTATGGGTGATCGCGCTACCATCCGGGTTTTTATAATCTGGCGAGGGAAAGAGGATTGCCTGAGGTGGTATCTCTCCGTCTTGAATACTATACTTACTCATAAAACCGCTTATCAGCGCGTGCATCCTTTTACCTTCAATGATCAGGTTGCCATTTTTACCGGGTTTGATATATTCAGCCATCATGCTTTTAATATTAGCCACACTTTCATAGAACTGACTAAATTGTCCCATGATAAATTCATAAGAACGCATATAGCTGTTATCAATATTATTAATAGCGTCGCGCAACTGGCTACAAAAATCCCAGCTGGAGATAACCTCCTGGTTCGCTTTTTCATGCTCCTTATTACGCTCCGACATCTGCTTTATATTTTCCAGATTCTTAACACTCTGTTGCTGACGCGTACCCAGCGTGACCGGATCCTTTGCGCGTTCCCTGTTGAGCAACCTGATAAACTTTTGCTGCTCTGCGGGGGTTAAACCCTCCACGACCTGTTCATTGTTAATAATAGCGATAAACTTCTGCCGTTCCCCGGCGCTGAGTGTTTTTCCTGGTGGCTGTATGACCAGTTTGCCAGGGTCCAGCGCCGTGAGGCTTAATCGGGCCTCATGCTGCAGGTGAGCTAAAGCCGCGTTCTTGCCTGCTTTATTCTGAGTGAAATATTTCTCCGCTCTGTCAGCAAAGATTTTATTGTGGTTTCGCTCAGCATATTTCCGCACCGGCTGCTCTTCAGGCTGGTCAGATAACGCCTCAGCCGCTGCGGCCGCACCGTTATTAACAGATAAATTCCCGGCGCCCGCCTGACGTGGCTCTAATGATAATAATAACCCACCCATAATCTTCCCCATTACACCTGCCCCTGATGGGGCAGGAAAATTGTCTTTTATCAGTAGTGTATATTCTGCGCTACGGCGTTTGCCGCATCGTTATTGGCGTTACTCATATCACGCATCTGTTGCAGCAGCATCAGCAGAAGCTCCTTATCCTGGTCTGCTGCTTTTGATTTCTGCGAGGAATGCTCACTGAAAATGCGCGCACTCGATTCCGCCATCCTCTGGGTCGCTTGTGCTTCTGAATATTCTGTATGGAAAGGGGAGCCGGCTACCGCGCCAAGGCTGTGCGCGGTATTGTTCATCGCATGGCCCCAGGTCAACTGGCGATCCCCTGCCAGGAGCATGGTTTGCTGGCGGAATCCCTGTTCATCAATATACTCGCCCAGTTCGTTAATGGATCTACTCAGCACCCGGCGATCATGCTGTTGACGGAGTTCGTTCTCATTCACCAGTTGTCGGGTATTAGCCGGGACTGCACCAGGCTGTGCCGATGCGGTGGCTGGCATCTCTGGCGTATCGACGCTCGTCGTCCGGGAGGTTGTAGCATGTGCAGGCTGCGTCGTGGCTTTCACACTGGTTTTCACACCCGTACCGGTAGCATTTTCGCTGACGCGTGTTTGCGGATGAATATTGCGCGCATGTTCCAGCTGATTTTGCTGAGCGCGCGCGTGTTGAATATTTCTGCCGTGCACCTTAAAGGCTTGCTGTTTATTGCCAACACCTTTCAGGCTTTTCCCGGTGCCTGCCGCTGTCATTCCGACAGTGGCAACGCTTTCTGTAATCGCCCTGTCACGTTGTACCTGGCCCGAATATTTTATCGCTGAAGCCTCAGCTTTGGTCTGGCCAAAACTGAGTTTTAAATCCATCGAACTCCAGTTTTTTTCAGCTTTTGCCTGCTCATAGGCTGAATCGACCAGGGCTACAAAGACCTTGCTTTTTCTGCTCAGGGTGCTGCCCAACATCGCATTATCAGGCTGGTTTCTTTGCAGGTCATCCAGCATCTCTTCAGCATTTTGCTTAAGCGCTTCAGTATCGGCATTCATGGCAGGAGCGGGCAATGCGGGCACGCCCAGCGTTGTAACCCCGTCCATCGCATTTTTGGTTTGCAACTGGCTTATCAATGCAAAGGTCGCAGCTGTAGCGACACCTTTATTCATTTGATTAACCGGGCCAGCACTAATATCCTTTTTAAAAGCGGAATTATTGACTATCTCTGCCGGCAAAGCAGAAACGCGTGAATGCAGACTGATTCCAGATGATATATCCATAGAATGACCTCTGATTTAAATTTTGAACGAAATAACTGTCAGGCTGACATGTTTTTTAATACAAAGCGGCCAGCGCGTTGCTCTTGCAACAGCACCTCTGAGACATATTTAGTTAATTCTGTGAATACATTACTCTCGCGTTTAAAATGTTTTATAATCAGATCAAGGTTATCTTTATTAATATTGATTGCAGCTTCATTTATCTTCATCTCCGCAAGCGCCAGTGAGGCTTCCGCCTGTAAATTGCCAGACACAATATTACCGGTGGCCTGCACACCCGTGGAGGAGAGATGAGTTAACAGCCTTAGTTTTTCCAGCCACAGCAAGGTGGCCTGCAAAGTAGCAGGATCTTTGGCCAGTTTTTCCGAGAGAATGCTTTTTACCTGGCCGAGCGCTTTGCTCATCTGCTTAGCGGCATTTTTTATAATCGCGGGCAGTAATTTTTTAAAGGTTTGCTGTAATTGCTGTTTGATTGATTGCCCAAGAAACTCAGCCAGCGCTTTATCCATGCTTTTTATTACGAATTTCGCGGCCGATTTTGCCAGCATTGCTACGGCCACCATGATGGCGACTGCCGCCACCGCCGTGACCACGGCATGCACGGTGTCCATAATATTACTGCCGGTCGCTTTATCGATGGCGCTGATTAACAAACCTAACGGCGTATAATCGAAAATGGCTTTTACCGCATCGCCAATAATATTCATCAGCGGATTAAGCACATATTTCATGATGGGTTCCATCATCATGCCGGTGAGCGATTGTCCGGTCACCGCTTCGGTAATGCCATCCGCGGCCAGCAGGCCGATACCGACAGCCATTACCCCGATGCCCGCACCGCCAAAAATCGAGGTGATCGCGCCAACGACCATGGCCAGCCCGCCAAGGATTTTCCCCAGGCAACCGGTAATTTTATTGGCCTCTTCTGCACGACGCAGCTTTTCCTGATACTCCTCCGATTTTTTCAGCATCTCATTCTGACGGCTTTTTTGCACTCGGCTGGAGGTTTCCAGATCGGCCTGCAGTTTTTTAACTGACTTGTCACCCAGTAACTGAATAAGCTGCGCAATAATCAATGCCGTGGTCGCCGTCGCTGACTTCTCAGAAATTTTCAGCGGCGCGTTGAACAGATTTGAGACTAAGGCATCATTAAATTTCTGAATCTGGCCTTGCTGGGTTAATAAGGCGTAATTATCCTGTGCCGTCTGAGACGCACTCTGTGCCTGATCAGCCGCTACACGCGCCTGCTGCGTGCTTTTCTTCGCCTCGGTAAAAGCGGCTTGTGCCTGCCTGAGCTTCTCCTGCGTCTGCGCATAACGGGGATCATCAGATTGCAGGCCGTCCAGTTCTCCCTGCGCCGCTTCTACCGCTGCCTGCGCCGCCGCTTCATACTGCTCGGCCGCTTTTAACTGCTCCTTTGCCTGCTGAAAGGCCGCTTCGGCGTTTTCTGCCGCATTGAAAGCCTGACTGATTTGCGTAGCCATGCCGATCAGGTAATTATATTGCGCCTGTGCCGTTAAGCCTGCATTGCGTAAATTCGCCAGCAGCTTATCAAGCTGAATGGCGCCACTTAATCTCAGCAAATTGAAAACAAAAAAGGCCAGGCTAGGCATCTCTTCTGTATTCCCCACTGGCGCGGTAATTGCTGGCCAGTTGCCTGTTTCTCCCGGTGTCTGAAAATTTTTTTGTGCTTCTCTCACCAGAGCAGCTCGTTCCTCCGGTGAGAGAATAGACTTCGCTTGCGCAGCCTTAAGCAACGGTTGCATTTCCGAGGGGGTATTGCTGGTCAACAGACTGGTTGTGGTAAAAAACCGATCTATTCTGGCATCAGCGGTCGGCATAGTTTCTCCTTATTCATCATGATTCTCACTCTCTGCAATATCATTTTCTTTAATATTCTTTCTTATGGTTTCCAGGTAACTCCTTGCCTTATTCACCAGGGAATCGTCAGTGCAGCGTTTGCAAATCAGATCAAAACACTGCATTGCCTTTGCCAGATTTCCCATCATAATCTGACACTGCCCGCTATAAAATACAGAAGTGAAATCCGTGCTGGACAATACGTACGCCAGTGAATAAAAGTCACAGGCCTTCTGGTAATTCTTTTTTAACTGATTGACGGCACCCAGCCCGAGAAAATAATCAGGATTATTCAGATCATACATACACAGAAAGCTGAAAAAGCGCTCTGCATCATCCAGCCGTCCCTGATGATAAAATTTATAGGCGTGAGCATAGACGTTATTCAACATTTCATCAGGAACCTGATGAATATCTTTTAAATTCTTACCCTGATTTACCGCAGAAAGAAGTAGCTCGCTTAATTCATCGTTGCTGTACGAAAAAGTTTTATCATTCATATCTGTTACCTTATATTTACTATCATCTCATGAATGACAGTTTGAGTTTAATCCTGGCGTTCATGAGAAACTTCTTCGGAACGCTCATCTTGTTGCTGACCATGGGAAATTTCTTTGCTCCAGGCTTTTTCCACCTCTTCAAGCCAGAGCAGCAGGCGCAGCACCTCCTCCAGTTCGTCGAATTGCACAAAGGAGTAGCGCTCATGGGTCTTATAAATTTTCCGTGCCAGCCGAATATCTTCTACCACCGGGACGCCGCACTTCTCCGCCCAGGCGCGCACCGCCAGCGCACGCTGGTTACTCTCTTTCACCGAGATAAAGGGAATGAGACAAATTTCGGGGTTTTGAAAGATACCGATAGCAATATGCGTCGGGTTAGCAATAATAACTTTTGAATTTTCAATATCCGATTTCAGCTGTTCGGACAGCAGTTCCTGATGCATCGAGCGACGTTTTGATTTTATTTCTGGATTCCCCTCCTGTTCTCTGTGTTCAAGTTTGACCTCCCGCTTATCCATCTTCAGATCTTTAATGTGCAGTAAATACTCTGCCACCATGTCCAGCAGCAGAATTACCAGCAGACAAACAAAGCAGAGCATAATCAGCGTATGGAAGAGATCGGCCCAGATGATTAAAAGCTGCCGGGGCGAAGCGTGCAGTTGCGAGAGAAGCAAACCTTTTTTTTGCTCCCAGAAAATTTTACCGGCAACAATAAAACTGCATAAATAGAGACAGCATTTTACAATATCTTTTAATGCCCGCAGGCTGAAAAGTTTCTTTACACCATTCACCGGGTTCAGCGCAGCAAAATTGATTTTCAGCGCTTTGGTGGCTAAGCGGAACCCTGTTTGCAGTAAACTCGGCAACGCCGAGGCCAAAATACATAACAGGATCACCGGCAGCAGCAACTGCAATGCGCCAATAAACACAGCCCGGGCATATTCCTGCGGTGCCAGCGTAAAACCTGATGAAATAATTTTAATCATATCAGGCGCGAACCCGCTGAAAAGGGAAGAGTGAAGAATAAACTCGCCGCCGGTTAAGATCAGGCAGGTGGTAATTAAATCCTTACTTTTAAAACTCTGTCCTTTTAATCCTGCATCTTTAAGTTTCTTCGGCGTTGGCTTTTCAGTTTTATTGGTTGACATCTTTTTTCAGCTAATGATTAATCCAGCGGGCGAGTGAATCAGGCAACAACTGTAGCTGGCGCAGCTCATGAGGTATAACGGGTGAAAAATAGAGAACAAGAAGTAAAAATGCGATGCTGCTTTTCAGCGTTAAGGCCATTGCAAATGCGTTCATCTGCGGCGCATAGCGCGACAGTAACCCCAGCAGTATCTCCGTCAGTAAAAACGTGCTGATCACCGGGCTGGCAAGCATCAGCCCTTTTGCTATCAGAGAGGCCAGAAATGTCAGCGCAGGCGCAAGCGCTGGCAGGGACATGCTCAGCGGCGGCCAGAGCTGGAAACTACGCTGAAAGACCTCCAGCATCAGCGTCAGTCCACCACTCTCCAGCACCACGACGGCAGCAAAGAGATTAAACAGGTTAGCCAGTTCCGAACTGTCGATGCCTGTCAGCGGACTGATGCTGCTGCTCAGCGTCGCACCGCGCTGGTTATCAATAATGCTGCCCATGGCGTGGAGTATCCACAGGGGCAGAGTGAGGGCGCATCCCAGCATCAGGCCTATCAGCGTCTCTTTCGCCAGCAGGCCGATATAGTGCAACGTACCGATAGACAGCAGGCCATCCATTTTTTCCGGCCATAATGCCAGGCCCACCATGATGACGACAGGTAAACGTGCCGCGCCAAAGATCACGGAATTATTCAGGAACGGCAGCAGAATAAAGGCGGGCATGACCCGCGCGCCAGCGAGTAACGCAGCCAGCAGCCCGTTATGAAGATCAATAAAGAGTTTCATCAGGCTATCAGCGTTTAAACGCTATCCTCAGCACTTCACGCGCATATTCAAGTAATACATCGCCATACCAGCCCGACAGCAAAAACAGTGTTAACACCACGCTGATTAATTTAATGCCAAAGGGCAGCGTCTGCTCCTGTAATTGCGTGACGGTCTGAAATAAGCCTACCAGTAATCCCACCACTGTCGCCACCGCAACAGGACCCGCCGAGAGAAGCAAAATAAGGTAGAGCGCCTTATTCGCCGCAAAGGTAATATCATGCATGGTAAATACCCCTGGGGTTAACTGGCCAGATCGAGATACTGGTTAATTAATCCTTTTGATAACAGCGTCCAGCCATCCATGACTACGAACAGAATAAGTTTGACCGGAACGGAAATAGTAATCGGGCTCATCATCATCATTCCTAATGCCAGCAGCACACTGGAGATCAAAAGATCAATCACCACAAAAGGCAGATAAAGATAAAAGCCGATTTTAAAGGCGCTTTTGATTTCACTTAATGCATAGGCAGGCAGCAACGCGGTTATTGACGCGGGTTGCTCCTCCTCAGCGGTGTTCTCATCAGCCTCGTCACGTTGCGTCTGCGCCTGTTGAAAAAATTTCGTCAACTCCGGATCGGAATATTTTTCTAAATAACGGCGGTAGCTGTCAAAGCCGCTGTCAAAAAAGCGGCTTACCGATTCCACATTATGCAAATCAACCTGCTGTTGCTGATAATTCTGATAGCCCTCTTTTACCACCGGGGTCATCACAAACATTGCCAGTAATAAGGCGACACCATTCAGGGTGATATTGGAGGGAATTTGTTGTAATCCCAACGCGTTCCTGACCATCACAAAAACAATAGAGAATTTGATATAGCAGGTGCCGCAGGCGATCAAAAAAGGCAATAAGGTGCTGAACGCCAGTAATGCAATAAGGGAAATATCATTTTCCATTACCGGCCTCATGACAGATCGAGGTAATTTCCACGCCCATACGATCTTCAACCCAGACCAGTTCCCCCTTCGCCAGCGCCACGCCATTAGCCCGTACGGTAATGTTTTTTTCCGCCTGCGGTAAGCAGGTCAGACAGGCTCCCTGCCAGAGCTGCTCCAGTTCGGCCACGGTGACGTTGCGCTCTTCAAGGGTAAAGGTGAGGCGCACCGGAATTTTATCGCGCGCAGAAAGCGACGTATCCTGCCACTCGTCTTCTTCGCTCATCTCCTCAGGGAAATCTCTCTCATCTTCGGTATAAAATTCATCTTCCCGGTACTCTTCCAGCATGTACTGCCCCTCCCTTTGGTGATAGAAACCCATTTTTTTACCCTTCACAGTGACGATGCTGGCCTGATGACGAATAACCAGCAGATCGCCACACGCTATTTTTTTCATCGTTGCCAGCGAAAGCGTTGAATACCCCAGTTCAAAGTGCAACGAAACGGGTAAGTCATGCAGATCGCGTGCGCCGGCAACCCGCTCAGACGGCATTGTTTCTGCGCTCTCCAGCAACCAGACCGTGCCCTGCGCGGTCGCCAGGGCTGGCCATGACTTACCGGCAAAGCAGGCGTGATCCAGCCTGCCGTTGCTGATCAGGGTCTGATAACCCAGTTCAGGCAGGCCGCTGTCGAAAGGCCGGGCACTATGGATAAACAATGTTTCAAGCTGGTCGGCGCGAAAAAACTGCGGCGCCAGCTGTGCCGCGTCCGGCATCACCTTGCTGATCCATTCGTATAAATCGATTGCACCTTTCCAGCCGCTGTCGGTACGAAAGGCCAGCAGCAGCGCCTCACCAGGCGGACATCCCTCAATAATCTGCGCGCCCTGCTCCTGCCACGCTTTGATCTGGCCTTTCCAGCGGATCTGTTGCTGGCTTAGCTGACGTAAATGATCGGCTAACATACATCGTCCTCATCTTCCTGCTGCGGTCGGGACGCGGATTGTCTGTCCCGATCGCTTTCATCCGCCAGTTGCCACCCTGCCCCCTCCTGCTGCGCAAGCGCCGCGGCAATACGTTCCCTGACCACGGGATCGGAAGGCTGCAACACCAACTGCTCACGGCGATCGCTGATTTCCACATGCCCCTTTCCCCATGAACGGAAGCTGTAAATCATTTTCAAACCCGACGGCGGAGCAGCCTGCTGTTGCCCCTGCACGTTCGGGTTGCGTGACTGCGGCGCGTTGTCTGGCTCTGGTTCCGCCGACTCGCCAGCATTGGGAAATGCCTGTTCAGGCAACCGCATAACCGGTAGCGCCACAGGTTCTTCCGGACGTATATCAGCCGCCACGGCGCGCTTTTTCCCGGCCTGCGCCAGCGCCTCATATCGGGTGTCTGGCGCACCAGCTGTTTGCGCGATCTGCCGGTCCGGGATAGTGACACTCCTGGTAAGAGACGCCTGTGGTGCGGCGTGATAAGCGCGTGCCGCCACAGACTGTGGTTTTTCGTCGCTCGCCGCCGGTGCGCCAGACCTCTCAGGCAACCCTTTTCTTTCCCCTGTCCATGGCGTTGTGACTGCAGCCAACAAGGTGGCAACCGGGTTTAGCTTTTCCCCGCTGCGCGGCAGCGCGTTCTGTGGAAGTGTTGCGGCAAAGCATTTTTGCAGCAGCGTACGGACCGGGTGACGCGCGTCCGGACGCGCCGCGTGCGCGGGCCCAGATACGGACTCTGCGTTTTGCGCAGGCATGGGATGCGTTTTTGGTGCTATGCGCGTCGCAGGCAGTAATTGGTTTTTTTCTGCCCATAGCGTCGTTAGCAGCAGCGAGCAGGATTTCGCAGCTTTCACCATTGACTGTACGCCAGCATGGGCATGTCCCTGTAAACGCGTCGTTGCGCGTGATAACGTCGTCACCGGCGCGTTGCCAGTAAGCCGTGACGGCAGTGCTGAGAGAACCTGTGGCAGCGTAAACCGTCGCGCGACTCCCGCCGTAAGTAGTGATGCCGTGGGGGCAGCATCGGGTGACGGGGACGCTTCCACTGGCTGCGATACCGCGCCGACAGTAGCGGGCACCGGGGAGGCTTCCACTGGCTGCGATACCGCGCCGACAGCAGCGGGCACCGGGGTCGCTTCCACTGGCTGCGATACCGCGCCGACAGCAGCGGGCACCGGAGAGGCTTCCACTGGCTGCGATACCGCGCCGACAGCAGCGGGCACCAGAGAGGCTTCCACTGGCTGCGATACCGCGCCGACAGCAGCGGGCACCGGGGAGGCTTCCACTGACTGCGATAACGCACCGACAGCAGCCCGTAGCGAAGACGAGACGACCAGCGGCAATGGATCCTGTTGTAGCACAACCGGCATTACCGCCTCCTGTCCATCAGGCAATCTCTTTAATTTGCGCTTCATTTCCAGCCGGACAGACAGCGGTACAACAGGCGTGACCTCCTCCCCCGCGTTGCCCGTCAAATATGCATAGTCTGCTTTTACCGCTTCCACGTCTGTTTCTCCTCCATGTCGCTTTCCTCCGTCAGGAGGCGTTTTAACTCGCGTACTCGCTTTTCCTGTCGACAGACATGCTGATATTTATTCCTCTGCCGTAACAGTTGTTGCCACTGCTGACGCGCGGCGGCACGCCGCTGCTGACACTCCCCGATATCGGCCTGTAACTGCACGATATTCGCTTCGCTATCTTTAAGACGGCGCCGTAGTGCTGCCTGCTTGCGCTGCTGATTAAAGAGTTCTGTCCGGTTGGTATAGCCCGTGGCGTACAACCCTTTAATCCCCTTTTCCAGCGCCTGGCAGAGCTGCTCCTGTTCGCGAACCTGCTGCTGCAGCCGGCGTAAGGTCTCCTCTTCACGGGCGATACCGCGCTGCTGCCGCTCCGTTGCCAGCGCGTTATGCTGCAGCAGGCGGGAAAAACTATGCAGCAAGCTCACGTAACGACCTCAACATGCTGTCAAAAGAGGTGGATTCCGCTGTCTGCTGACATAACCAGCGTGACAGCTCAGCCTGTTTATTAAAGGCCCGGTCGTTCTCTGCATTCTGACCCGGCTGGTATTCCCCCAGTTCCAGCAGTAGCTGCATCTCTTCCAGGGTTGCCAGCATGCGCCGGACCTCCCGGCTGAGCTGCTGATGTTCCTGGCTGCACACCTGATTGCTGATACGGCTGATGCTGCGTAAGACATCAATCGCCGGATAGTGATTTTTCGCGGCCAGCTTGCGGCTGAGGTAGATATGCCCATCCAGAATCGATCGGATCTCATCTGCCAGCGGATCCTCCTCCTCTTCGCTTTCCAGCAGAATGGTATAAAAAGCGGTAATACTGCCGCGGCGGGTACAGCCCGGCCGTTCCAGGATTTTCGGCAGCGCTTCAAACACCGATGCGGGAAACCCCCGCCGGGCGGGAAACTCCCCGGCAGCCAGCGCCACATCGCGCAACGCACGGGCGTAACGGGTAACCGAATCGAAAAACAGCACCACTTTTTTCCCCTGGTCGCGGAAATATTCCGCCACCGTGGTCGCCACCAGGGCGGCATTACAGCGATCCAGCGCGGAATAATCGGAGGTGGCGGAAACCACAATGCACTGCTGCTGACGTGCGGAGTGGCGCAGCGCCGAAACGAATTCGGTCACTTCCCGGCCGCGCTCGCCAATCAGGGCGATAACGAAAATATCCGCATCCGCATTAGCAATCAGCATATGCATCAGGGTGGTTTTACCGCAGCCTGCCGCCGCGAAGATGCCCAGACGCTGGCCCACGCCGCAGGTCAGCAGTCCGTCAATAGCGCGAATGCCGGTGACAAACGGCTGCCCGATAGCGATGCGCTGGTGCCACTCCGGCGGCCTGCTGTCAATGGCGCGCAGTTCCTGCTCAGCTGTCGGGCTACTCGCTGCCAGACGCTGGACAATATTGCCGGTCGCATCCAGTACGCTTCCCGCCAGATCGGGGCGCAGCACAATATTCAGCCCATGCCCGGCAGGTGCGATCACCGCCTCACGCGACAGTCCTTTCGCGCTGCCAGTCAGGCTCAGTAAGGCGACATCCCGGTTAAATCCCAGCACCTGAGCCCGGGCAATGGTCTGTTTTTCCCGCCGGCTGGCGTAAATATGACAAATCTCCCCCACTGTCACACCGGGCAGCCTGGCTTCAATGATGGGACCGGCCAGGCGTAACGGATGTGCCTGCGAGCGGAGCAGTGCGCGTTGTTTCATCAGCGAAGCACATCCAGAAATTGGTTTAACCGCTCAAAAAAAGTTTCCAGCGCAATGGCGAAATCTTTGCTGTCGCGCAAATAGTCAGGCTTGACCAGCCCTTTCAGCACCAGATGACCTTCAAACAGGGTCAGCTGCAATTGTTCAGTAATGGAAAAGGCGCACTCTTCCATCAGTAACGGCAATAAATCTGCCGATTTTTGTTGCACGACCAGGCTATTGTCTTCGTATATTTTGGCCCATAGCCAGACATCACTGTTATTTTTACTGATGAGTATGCTGGGCATATCGGCGCATTCCAGTTCGATGGTGGAATGGCCATCAAAATTATTCAGCAACGCTTCATCACAGCCACTTTCACGCAGCGCTCCACGCAATAAGGCGGCGATATCAATGTCATCCATACCCAGGCTCCTTCAATTAAATGGTTCTTATTACTTCAAGTGAGACGCTTTCACTGATTTCACCATAAGAAAGCACCTCAAGGTTTTTAAAACGGGCGGATAAAAATATTTTTACGAAACGCCTGATATCCACCGAGGTTAAAACAGCGAGATCGCGACTGGCCATGGTCAGGCTATCCATCGCCAGGGAAAAACGATCCATCAGTTCATCAGCGACAGCGGGTTCCAGATTAAGAAACGCGCCTGATGAGGTATTGCGAATACCGTTACGCAGTTGCTCTTCAAATTCAGCCGACAGCATAATGACGCGTAACAGGTTATTTACCGCAAACTTGTGAGAGATATAGCGCGCTAATACGCCGCGTACATGCTCCACCAGGGTTATCACATCTTTTTCACGCGGTGCCCAGACCGCCAGCGCCTCAATAATCAGTTTTAAATTACGCACGGAGATACGTTCGCCGACCAGGCGCTGAATGACTTCGCAAATACGCTGAATAGTGGCGTGACGTAATACTTCTTTAATCAGATCCGGATACTTTCCTTCCAGTTTATCCAGCATATTTTTGGTTTCCTGCACGCCGAAAAACTCATTAACATGCAGCACCAGTAATGCAGAAAGAAAGCTGTAGAGATCATCAATTGCCGGACGCAGCTGAAATCCCAGTTGCGTTAACGTGGCCGCATTGTCCTTCGCTACCCAGTAACCATTTTCCCGCGAAACTGGCCGGATGCCGATATTATCCAGCTCCTCTGAACTGTTAATGACGCGCAGGGCATCAATAAATAGCGTAAAGCTCCCGGCCTGGATTTCATTAATGAGTAAAATCACTTCCCCGGGCTTGAGATTTGCCTGGGCTTTCAGGACAAATTCAGGCAGTTGCAGACCATAATCAATAAAGAACTGACTACGGTAGCGCTCTGCCGCCTGTGCTTTTTCCAGCGTCGGCAGGATCTTTTCATCCACCAGCAAAATCAGCGGCACCGCCTCTGCTGGCGTGGCATCGAGATTACTGATTAATCCCAGCTCACTTTCTCCCTTATCGCCCGCGCCAGGCGCATGGCTGCCGTCATGCAGCGCTTTCCCCTTTTGTACCGGTGTTGCTTCGCGCCATTTCAGGTAGAACAGAAACGCCAGTACCAGCGCCAGACCCATGAATACCGGTAACGGGAAGCCCGGCAGGCTGCCGATCCCCAGAGCAATAAATGCTGCAACCAGCAGTACCAGGCGGTTATTCAGCAGCTGGCCCATCATGGTTTGTCCCATGTTGTTGCCTTCACCGCTGACACGCGTCACGATAAAACCGGCACTGATGGCAATCAGTAATGAGGGGATCTGTGCCACCAGGCCATCACCAATGGTGAGCATGGTATAGGTGTGCATAGCCGTCGACATATCCATGCCGTGCTGACTTACGCCCACGCTGATACCGCCAATCAGGTTAATAAAAATGACAATGATGCCGGCGATCGCATCACCTTTGATAAACTTCATCGCCCCGTCGAAAGATCCATACAGCTGGCTCTCTTTCTCCAGTACGCTGCGGCGCTGTTTCGCTTCATCGCTGTCGATAGCGCCATTTTTCAGATCCGCATCGATACTCATTTGTTTGCCCGGCATGCCATCAAGGGAGAAACGCGCCGCCACTTCCGCTACACGCTCCGCCCCTTTGGTCACCACCATAAACTGCACGATGGTGACAATGGCAAAAATCACAAAGCCCACAATCAGGTTATCGCCAATAACAAACTCGCCAAAGGTGGCGATAATTTCCCCGGCGTCTGCATTGGTTAAGATCAGACGGGTAGAGCTGATGGATAACGCCAGGCGAAACAGTGTTGTAATCAGCAGTACCGCAGGAAATGAGGAGAAGCTGAGTATGCGGTCAATATAAAAGGATGACAGAAACACCAACGCGGCAATGATAATATTCATCGCGATGAAGAAATCCATCAGGAAAGTAGGGATCGGGATCACCAGCATGGCGATAATGACAATCATTAAAGCCAGAATCCATAGCTCTGGTTGCTTTTTAATATTATTCAGGCTTTTACTAATCATACCGCTATTCATCTTTTTATCCGTCTCGACGCTTACCGTTTCGGTTTTCGTTCTTTTCTGTCAGCTCAAATTTGCGGGCCTGGCCCGCCAGCGCTTTAAACCGTTCCTCCAGCGCATCCCACTCTTTTTCATCATAAAAAATATGGCGCGGCAGTTTTTTACAGGCAAAATAGAGGCAGTTCAGCAACATCGACAACTGCGCTGCAGTCAGGCTTTTCAGTTTTTTTCCCAGAATGTCGCGTAAATATTGCCCCAGCAAGCTGCCGTTCTTCAGCATGCAAAACATAAAGTAAAGCCAGTCATTTTCACTAATCGCCAGGTCACGAGCGATTTGATTATTCATCAGCGTATTAATAAAGATCTGATCGCTGGAACGAATAATTTTAATCATGCCCAGCTTGCCCAGCAAATTGCCAAACTCAATATTTGAGCAGCTGGGATCTGCTGCTTCCATATCGGTCAGTAATGCCCCTTCCATAAACTCCACCACCTGGTGGCGCACTTTCGGGCCATATTGCTCAATCCAGCTCTGATACACATCAATTTCGTGATAGTTATCGGTTAAAAAATCGCGATAACTGTTGCGTAATAACGCCGGAGAAAAATTCAGATGACGCCCGAATAACCGCGCTTTCAGCGCAATATTAATCCCGGCCTTCAGCCGCCGCGGGTCGGCCTGTTTTTCTACCAGCTCCAGCAGCTTTTGCAGCCGTTTTTTAACCACTTCGTCCAGCGCGCGGTTATAGAGCAGTTCGCGCAGCACTAATACCAGATCGCTGTCGTCAGGAAACAGCGAGCGCAACTGCTGCAGCAGCAACTCAATCTCCGCTTCGTGGCTGCCCTGTACCGCCTTGATCAGCATCTGCATCCGGGGCTGGAGTTCTTCCTCCAGCACCCGATCCAGAACGCTCTCGCCGGAGTTGCCGCTTTTCTTTTCCAGCTCCCGCCGGTTACGCAGCGTACCGACAAAGACGGATATCTCATCCAGGGCATCTTCAAAGTGCTCAGCCTGGGAATCAGCCGCCGTGGCTTCAGTATCTGCAGTCTCTGCTGGAGGTTCACTGCTGCTCTCCTGGCTGCGCTGCGCGCTTTTTACCGCTTCGACCGGCGGAATAAAGGGGCGAGCGGTTATCTCCATTTCCGGCTATCCAGGTAGTTTTGCATCCAGTCCTGTAAACCTTCGTCGCTCAGCCGGGTCTTCATGGTTTTAACCAGCTCGCTGGCGTCCGGTTTCAAAGGCTCAACAATTTCCCGCGGCTGAATCAAAAATACCCGCACCATGTTTGATTCATTGGTCTTCTGGTAACGGAAGAGTTTGCCAACCCAGGGAATATCGCCCAGCAACGGAATTTTCGCTTCGCGGCCCGCGCTCTCGTTACGGGTATAGCCGCCAATCAGCAGACTTTTTCCACGGGGTACACGCGCTATGGTGCTGATATTGGTACGTCCCACCTCTGGCAGCTCTTTAACCAACACTTTGTTGTCGCTCAATGTGCTGCCATCTTCCACGGTGAGCATCATTTCAATTTCATCACTGTCCGTGAAGCGCGGTAATACGTTGACGGAGGTGCCATAGGTGACATGCTGTAGTTCAACGCTGCGTTCACCAATCAATTTGGTATAAAAAGTGCGGCTGTTATCAAAGATGGCGGGAATATTCTCCTGGGTCAGGATCATCGGTCGGGCAACAATATTGGCGCGGTTTTTCTGATGCAGCGCCAGTACTGCCGCCATAAAACTGGCCCCATCGACAGTGCTGGAGGCACCGCCATTCAGGGAGACGCCCAGCTGCGACCCCATATTGATATTGCCTTTCCACTCCACCCCCATCTGATTCAGGGCATCTTTCTGCAGATCCACAATCCAGACAGAGAGTTCAATATGACGTTTTTGCACATCCAGACTGCTGACCAGCGTCTGCACATATTCCACCTGTTCGGCGCTGCCCTTCACCAGCAGACTGTTATTGCCCGGATTGGCGATGATTCTCAGCGTACTGACGCCTGGCCGGTTGGCTAGCGCATGACTCAGTGGCGTATCAGGCAAACGAACCGGCGGCGCAGCCTGACTGGCATTAAAATCGGGCATTGCCGCTGGCAGCGTTTTCTCGCCCGCACCGGCGGTTTTCAAATCACGGGTAGAAATAACCTCAACCGGCATATCGCTGGAGCTCAGCAGATCACGAATAATATTTGCTACCCCGGGGATACGGATGGTTTCGCCGCGATAGCTGTATTGCCTGTCCTCAACAAAGGTATTAGACAGCGGGATCATCGTGACTTTTGTCTCTACGCTGTTGATAAAGGTTTTTTTCTCATCCAGATAACGGGCAATATTGGTCACCAGGTCGATATAGACAGGCGGCCCGGAGAAATAAATGGTTCCGCTACCATTATCGGCATGCAGGGCATAACGCTTATCATATAGCTTTGACTTAATCAGATAGTTGTTCAGTACACTGAAAGGAATATTATGCAAAACGATAACCGCATTGCGCATTTCGCTGGCATCGTAAATGTAGATGGCCTGACCATCGTGATACCAGATCAATCCCAGCTGCTCGGAAAGCTTTTCCAGTAACAGCTGCGGCTCGCTGAAATCAAAATCACCACTGACTTTTTTGCGTAATGCCGTTTTGCTTAACAGTACCGGCTTGCCGATTTGTGAAGAGAGCGCATCAAATACGCCCTTAATCGATTCATTACGGGCAACGTAGCCAGCCGGACTGACGGAGGCGTTTTCTGCAAAGGCATTAATTTGTGGTAATGAAAAAATCAATACTGCAACAAAAAGCTGCGCTGTTGTAAATTTATTTAATCTTTTCTTCATTTGATAGCATCGTTATTTATAGAGTTTTTCAATTTCCGTGGCGAAGCACCAAATAAACTTTTTACCTCACCGGAGAAATGAGAAAGTGATGCGTAGCCATATTCGATCGCCGTGTCTGTTAAGCGCTGTTTTTTTTCTGTGCCGATGGAAGCCAGCAACGCTCTGATGACCCGCCAGTTCCTTAATTCAGTTTTCGTATTATTTCCTAATGCATAACGGGTCAGACGCCGGAAATGGGAAGAAGAGAGCCCGTAACGGGCACTGATCTCCCGTAACGGTCTGTTTTTCTCCGATTCATCCAGCAGAAAACGGATCAACCGGTAACTCTCGCTACAGCGGAAAAAATCGGCGATGGCACAGGCTTCCCCCGACTGCTGCAGAGAGTACTCAAGAAACCAGATATCAAGCTTATCGTTCAGTGTCTGAAAAGATAGCCCCTCTTCCAGCGGGACATAACCCCAGGGTGTGGGGCGATCCGGGACAATATTTCTTTTCTGTGAGGCATCAATAAATGCCTGTAATTTACACAGCGAAGCAAAATCCAGTTCGCTATACGTTAAGCTGCCCTGAAGGATATCCAGTTTCAGTGGGCTCAGCGCAATGATGCCGCATTCGCCAGCCGGAATTTTTTTTATCTGCTGTTTTTGTTTCCGCCAGCTGAAAAGCAGTTCAACGCCTTCAACGGGATCCGCTATCAGATAGCCGATATTCTCTTTACGGGTCGTCAGAGACTCGCCTGCCGCCAGTGATAGTTCCTGCTTCGTTTTCATCGTCACCTTCCATTATGCAAATGGCACTTTACGGCAACATGCTGTTATAGCGATGATAAGCGTCATCGACTTGCAAAAAATGATGAAATCAAAACATAAAACCAAACAAAATGATCAATCAGCAATCCTTAAGATGGAAGAACGATGATTTTTACGTCGGAGATAATGTTATTCAATGCGGTGAATTTTTTTCCGGCAGAAACGGTATTTTTAAATAATTAGTCTGTCCTTATAAAAAGATTAATGCATACTTTATTTCATCTCCTGTCATAATCTCCGTTTCGCATTATTTTTGCATCATGTTTACCAGAGCAAAGTCCTGATAATAAGCCGCATTAATCACAGGGATATTAACAATAGCATTGCAGAAAATCATGCAACTTTACAAGTTCAACCGAAAATGCGTCTGGATGGCGTTATTATTTCCGTTGTGGTTTAGTGCTGATCTACAGGCGAACTGCTGGAGCTATGCTTCGCAAAAATTTGGCATTGATAGAAATCTGCTTATTGCTATCGCCCAGGTTGAGTCCGGAATGAATCCGGCTGCGGTAAACAGAAATAATAATGGCAGCTATGATATCGGCCTGATGCAAATCAACAGTAGCCATATGCCCAAATTAAAACAGCTCGGTTTAAGCGAGGAGCATCTGAAACGGGATCCCTGCGCTTCCATTCTGGTAGGCGCATCGATGCTGGCCGATATGATGAAAATTTATGGTTATTCCTGGGAAGCCGTAGGCGCCTATAATGCCGGAACAGGCAAAGGGCGTCATGAAATCAGGATGCGCTACGCCCGGAAAGTCTGGGAACGTTACCGGCAAGCATTACCCTGATGCCGGTCCACCGCCAGCACGGTTAAACTGCTTTCCCCCCGCCTGCTACACTGCTGAGTGTCTACCGATATTGTCGGTCTCTACACACTCACAAACAGGCGAATCCTCCCATGTCAGAAAAACAGTATCAGCCAGCACGCGTCTGGCGCTGGGATCAGGAAGGTACAGGCACCTGGTCTAAAATCAACCGTCCTGCTGCTGGTCCTACTCATGAGAAAGCCCTGCCCGTGGGCAAGCATCCGTTGCAGCTTTACTCGATGGGTACGCCGAACGGCCAGAAAGTGACTATTATGCTGGAAGAACTGCTGGCGCTGGGCGTACAGGAGGCGGAATATGATGCGCACCTGATCCGCATCAGCGAAGGCGATCAATTCTCCAGCGGTTTTGTTGAGGTGAACCCGAACTCCAAAATCCCTGCCCTGCTGGATCGCTCTGTGACGCCGCCGGTGCGGGTGTTTGAATCGGGTGCGATTCTGCTCTATCTGGCGGACAAATATGGCTACTTTTTGCCGCAGGATATCGCCGCGCGTACTGAAGCGCTGAACTGGCTGTTCTGGCTGCAGGGTTCTGCGCCTTATCTGGGTGGCGGCTTTGGTCACTTCTATCACTACGCGCCGGAGAAAATCGAATACGCCATTGACCGCTTTACGATGGAAGCTAAACGGCAGCTGGATGTGCTGGATCGTCAGCTGGCTGACCATCCTTATATTGCGGGCGAAGAGTACACCATTGCCGATATGGCTATCTGGCCATGGTATGGCAATCTGGTGCGTAATAATCAGTACGAAGCGGGGGAATTCCTCGACGTGCAGTCTTACAAGAATGTGCAGCGCTGGGCAGAAGAGATAGAAAACCGTCCGGCGGTGAAACGTGGCCGCATGGTTAACCGTACCTGGGGAGAGCCGTCTGAGCAGCTACACGAACGCCACGACGCCTCTGATTTTGAACTGAATACCGCCGATAAACATCAGTCCTGATGTAGCCGGCTTAACAGGAGAAGCACTTTGACCGCATACGCTATTTTTATTCGTGATAACACGATCGATCAGCAGGAAATGGATACCTACAGCGAAATGGCTGGCAAGGCGCGGGGCGATCATCCGCTGACTGCGCTGGTGGCTTATGGCGATATCGAGGTCCTGGAAGGCCAGGATGCGGAAGGGGTCGTGCTGCTGCAGTTCCCGAATATGGAAGCAGCGCGCGCCTGGTATCACAGCCCGGCCTATCAGGAGGCAAAAACGCATCGCCTGAAAGGGGCCAACTACCGCGTAATGCTGGTAGAAGGCCTCGAATAATGCAAAAGCACCCGACCGGGTGCTTTTTTATAGCCTCAGTTCAGGCTGATGCGTACCACGCTGTCCACCCCTTTGCTGGAATGATCTTTGTTGAAGCCCTGTTTCAGCGTCACAAACAGCGTCTGACTATCCGCAGAGAGCAGCAGGCTGTTGGGATGCGTCGGGAAAGACCAGCTGTTTTTCACGGCATAGCTGGTAGCATCCAGCTGCAGCACTTTGCCTGACTCGCGCTGACTGATATAGATTTCGTTCCGTTTCGCGTTGAACTTAATGCCCAGCGAATCCCCTACCCCGAGACGTTTGATCACTTTGCCGCTGCGCTCATCGATTACCAGCGTAGTTTTGGCCCGGGAGCTGTCGGTCACGAACAGACGACCGCTGGCCGGATCTTCCGCCAGGTTCAGCAGCAGCGCGGGCTGTTCTCCCTCCGGCTTCCAGCGGGCTTCGATCCTGTTGCTGTGCGGATTGATCACCAGGATCTCTCCCCCGCCATTGGCGGCATACAGACGATCGTTAAAGGAAGACCAGAGCAGCCCGGTGACCCATTTACCCGCATTTTTAATGCGCGTCTTCAGCTTCATGGTTTGCGCATCGACCACCCAGATTACTCCGGGTTCGCCCACGCCGCCGATATAGAGCTTGCCGTCATGCCAGATGATTTCACGGGTGCCAAAGGGATAGCCTTGTGCGTTCTTCTCTTTAAACAGCAGGCGCGAAACCACTTTACCGCTCTGTGCATCGACTTTAGAGATGCCACCATCCAGTGAGTTGGTGATATAGAGAAACTCGCCTGCAGGATCGCTGGTCATACCGAAATTTTTCAGGTCGCTATGGATAACACTCCGGGTTTGCAGCGTTGCAGCATCAAGGCGGTAAATCGCGCCGCCAATGTCGCGTTTAAAATCGAGCGCGCTGGCCACCCAGAGCGCCCGGGTTGCCCGGCTGTAGACCATTTCATACAACCCCTCCGCCAGTTCACGCTGCTGAACCTGCTGTTTATCGGGTTGAGAGGCTGCTACAGTGGGCTGCGCAGGAGTCTGAGCCTGTTTGCCGGGGGCCTGGCAGGCACTCAGGCTCAGCGCAGCAACAACTGCCAGTGCGCTCCCTGCTTTACGCAAGCTGAATTGTGATTTCATTCTTTACTCCATTAATGGCTGCCCCTTCCCGTAATGCAAGCGAACCGGCGGGAAGACGATAAAAAGAATGATAATCATACTCATTGGCGTTAATGAAGTAAATGAAACCAGCTATCCATCGCCGGGCGCTGCTGATGGCTCAGTGAAAGTCTACCCAGACCGCTCCCTGATCCGCAGACCGCACACAGTGTTCCACCCATTTGATGCCCGTCAGCCCGGCATGAACATCCGGATACCAGAAGCTTGCCAGCAGCGCGCTGTCACCGCGGTCGGTGGCGTCCATCGCTACGGCAAAGCGACGATAAAGATTTGACCAGGCTTCAAACAGTCCTTCCGGATGACCTGCCCCGATGCGATCCTCCGCCAGCGCCCGGGGAGTCAGGTAGTCCATCCCGCGTTCCAGAATGCGCACCGGCTCGCCCTGGATTTCGTAGCGCAGTTGGTTTGGCTGTTCATCCCACCATTCAAGGCTCGCCTTTTCGCCAGTGATACGCAATTTCTGTCCGTGCATGGAACCGGCATTTACCGCTGAGCACCACATGGAACCCACCGCGCCATTGTCATACTCCATCAGCACAAAGGCGTTATCTTCCAGCGGCGTGCGGGACTTCACAAAACTCTGGCGGGAACACATTAACCGTCGGATGCGCAGATGGGGCACCATGGTTTCAGCGATAAAGAGTGGATGAGTACCGAGATCGCCCAGCACATAGCTGGGGCCAACGAAGCGTGGATCAACGCGCCAGCGGGTGCTGGGATTTTGCGCTTCAATTGCCCGGGAGTGAAAACCATGGGAAAACTGCATATTAATGATACGGATCTCCCCCAGCAGCCCCTGCCGGATCATCTCACGCGCCTGCTGGATCAGTTGATGCCCGGCATAACCATAGGTAACGCCAACAATCTTCTGCTGTTTGTGGCTGAGCTCTTGCAGAATGCGTGCCTCCTCGCTGGTGAAGCAGAGCGGTTTTTCACAGACCACATGCAGACCCGCTTCCAGTGCAGCGCGGCAGATGGCGAAGTGAGTATTGTTGGGGGTGGCGATGGAGACCGCCTCGATGCCGTCGGGGCGCGCCGCCTCTTCACGGAACAGGGTCTGATAGTCGGGATAGCAGCGTCCGGCCGCCACGCCAAGACTGACGCCAAACTCACAGCCACGCGCCGCATCAATATCGAACGCGCCGGCCAGCAGACTGAAAACATTATCTCGCTGCGCCGCAGAACGGTGAATATAACCAATCTGGCTGGTGGCACCGCCGCCAACCATACCCCAGCGCAGTGAACGTGCTAAAGGTTGCGTGCCGTTGATCATCGCTGACTCCTTAAAATCCGACCTGATGCAGATAACGTAAGCTGGCGGTGACGTCGCGCAGGCTGGTCGCCACATGACGCGGATCCCGCTCCTGTTCAATGGTGATCCAGCCCTGATAGCGCCGCTCAGCAAGCAGGGCTCTGATGGCCGAATAATCGATCGCCCCGCTGCCGAGGGGGCACATCACCCCTTCGCCACAGGCGGTAAAAAAATCGAGCCCGCGCGCCAGCACATCGCGGAATACCGGTTCATTGACATCTTTGAAGTGCAGATAGTCGATACGGGTAAAGCACTTATCCAGCCAGGTACAGGGGTCCATCCCGGCATAGTAAAGATGGCCGGTGTCCAGGCAGAGTCCCGCCACCTCATGGGGAATTGCCGCCATCAGCTTTTCCAGCTCATCGGCGAATTCAATGCAGCCACCGGCATGAGGATGAATCACCGGGCGCACCCGGTACTCCTCCCAGGCGATGCGGCTGAGGGTGGTGATATGCTGCATCATGCGCTGCCAGTCCGCTTCCGGCAGGCGGGGGGCCAGCGCGCTCTGACCGGCATAACATGCGCGCGCCGGGTGCCCAAAATCGATGATGACCAGATAAGGTGGCGGAGGGTTGTCGTTATGAAGTTTGCTGGCAGAGGGGGCCGCCGTCAGGTTACGGCACAGTTGATGAGTCAGGGTGATTATCGCCGGAAAGTTGGCCTCACTTACCAGATCGTCAAAGATCGTCGCCGCCACCAGTGAAAGTTGATAGTGATCCAGCAACGCACAGAGAGCTTGCGGATCGGTGGGCAGATAGCCCCAGGGGCCAAGTTCAATACTGCGGTAGCCCGCCTGCGATGCCTCCTGCAACACTTTTTCGCAAGGCGGCAGCCAGGGATTTGCGGGATCGTCTACGCCCCAGCTACAGGGCGCATTAGCAATATGTATCGTCATCTTTCTCTCCGCAGCAAAAGCGTTCACTGATGTCTGCAGGCAGTATCAAACGAATATTTCATTTCCATCAATGATAGAAATTTCATTTATTGATGGTGATCATATTATTTTTGATAGAAATTATGATGGATTTCATATCAAAAAGAGGCAAGCACGCTTCCGCCCTGCTGACGGACAGGGAAGCGTCAGAGAAAAGGATCAATGATTTTCAGGGGTAATAAGGGCAAAAGGGAGAATGACGGGCTGGTAGCCGGGCTGATGCTCGTTGCAGGCGGTGACCAGCGTTGTAAGTATGCGCCCGGCTAACGCCTCCAGAGGGTGTGCCAGCATCAAATCTACGGTGCCATCACGTAATGCCTGGCTGGATTCGGCGAAGGGCCCATGACAGATCAGTCCCACCTCATGCTGCCGCTCGCTGTCCCGCAGCGCCGCTACCACGCCTTCCAGCGCACCACATGGGGCATAAATTACGGCCAAATCGGAATGCTGTTGCAAAAGCTGTTGTGTGACGTCAAAAGCGCACGCGATATTTTCATTGTTCTTTACCGGCTCCAGCACCTGGTGAGCAGTTTGTCGCTCGCGCAGCCAGGAGCGAAAACTGATTTCACAGGTTTCCTGACAGAGAAAGCCATTATCGCCGACGATGATGCCCGTTTTACCGCCGTTCGGAAAAAGGCGTGCTGCCGCCCAGGCCGCAGTCCGCCCTGCCTGACGGTTATCCAGACCAATATAGCCATGCTGACCGCAGGGAGAGAGATCGGAAAGCAGCGTAAAAATTTTCACGCCGCGCTGGCTGGCGCGCTCTACCGCCTGACGAATCAGTGGGTTGTCCAGGGCGATCAGGCCAATCGCATCGACATGTTGAGCCAGCGTTTCAATCACACTGGCGGTTTCTTCTACGGCACCAATAGCGTGGAAATGCAGCATTAGCTGGTGGTCAGGCTGCGCCAGTAGCTTCAGATGCTGTGCCAGCTGCTGATAAAAAGAGTAATTATCCGGCAGCAGAATCAATCCCAGCGTCAGCGCTCGCGACGCCCTGCGCGTATCCGGCATCAGCGTCGCATCCAGCGGATAGCCCAGCTGATACGCGGCCTGCAACACTTTCTGAGCTGTGGCTTCGCGTACCGGCGCACGCCGGTTAACGACCCGATCCACGGTGGCCACCCCGACACCGGCCAGCTGAGCGATATCCTGTAAAGTACTTTTTTTCATCTTATACTCATTGGCTGTCAGCAATGACAGAAACCTATCATAACCCCCGCAACAGTGCGATAAGCGCTGGCGGACCGCGTTTCAGATGCTCTCCGCTTGCTGGCGGGCCAGGCGTAACGCGCCCTCCAGCGCATCGCCCCGCGGCGCTGACAGCATCGCCTGCACATCAGGGGCGAGCCAGGGTTGAATCGGCACGGCCAGCCCGCCCATCAGTGCCAGCCTGCCCGCACTGCGCGCCGTCAGCCGCCGCACCATTAATGCGATATCGTCAGCCGTCTGCTGTACCAGCGTGCGTCCGTGCGCATCGCCTGCGCTGGCGGCCGCGAAGACTTCCGGTACCACGCGCCCCCAGTCAGCAGGCGTCGCCTGTTGTGACCAGAGCAGCATGGTTTCAGGGCTGTGATTAAAGCGCGCCATGATGCTGTGCGTTAATGGGGAATGCAGCACCACCTCTTCATGCGCCAGCAGCGCAAGCCGCAAAGCACGCCGCCCCAGCTCAGCGCCCGATCCTGAATCGGAGAGGGCGAATCCCCAGCCACCCAGCAGCGCAAAGCGCTGTCCATCCCAGGCGGCTCCCTGGCTGCCGGTGCCGATGATAAAAACGGCGCCAGGTTCTCCGCCGTGAGCGCCTGTACAGGCAATTTCCACGTCGGTCAGGACGCTGAGCTGCTGACAGGGAAGTTGCCATTCGGCAAGACGCGCGCTGACCGAAGCCACGTTAGCGCCAGCCAGTCCCGCCACCAGCGATGTTTTTGCCAGCGCCTGCGAAGTCAGCCCCGCCTGCAGCAAGGCTTCGTTTACCAGCTGGCTGACCGTCGCCAGCGCATCATCAAAGCGTGACCAGATATTCGCCGGGCCGCCTGCCACCTCGGCCATCAGCTGTCCCTGCCAGTTCGTTAACCGTGCGCGGCACTGCGTGCCGCCTCCATCAATGCCTAACAGATACTCTGCGCCCATCCTTCTCTCCTGCTGATTAAATCTGTGTTATTCCGCGCTCAGACGCGGCGGGCTCTCTGCGCTTACCGGCTCGTTCTCCAGCTTCTGACGGCGGCGCAGATGGGGAAACAGCACCATCCAGAGGCCGACAACCACCAGCGTGCCGATCCCGCCCAGCACTGCCGCAGGCGCGGCCCCCAGCCAGGCCGCCAGCAATCCCGATTCAAATTCGCCCAGCTGGTTTGAGGTATTAATAAAGATGCCATTGACCGCGTTGACGCGTCCGCGCATATCATCAGGGGTATCCAGCTGCACCAGCGCGCCACGGATCACCATACTGATCATATCGAAGCCGCCCAGCGCGATCAGCGCCAGCAAAGAGAGCCAGAGCTGGGTCGAGAGGGCAAACACCAGCGTCGCCGCCCCGAACCCGGCCACCGACATAAACATGATCATACCGACATGTTTTTCCAGCTTATTGCGGCTCAGCCATATGCCCACCAGCAGAGCTCCCACGGAAGGCGCGCCGCGCAGCAGCCCCAGCCCCCACGGACCGGTGTGCAGAATATCTCTGGCAAAAATCGGCAGCAACGCCGTGGCGCCTCCCAGTAAAACCGCAAACAGGTCGAGAGAGATAACACCCAGCACATCCTTGCGGGCACGAATAAAACTGATGCCGGCGAACAGGTTTGGCAGCGTCATTGGCAGCCGTGGCTGCGCGGGTCGCTCATAGCGCAACAGACCTACCAGCACGATGGCGATCAGATAGAACAACGCCGAGACGCTATACACGACCGCAGGTCCGGCGACATAGAGCAGTCCGCCCAGCGTCGGGCCAACAATCACCGCGGCTTCGCTGCCTGCCGCGTTTGCTGCCGTCGCGCGCGCCAGGATGACTGGCGGCACCAGAGACGGTAACAACGATTGCATTGCCGGCCCTTCCAGCGCTTTGGCAACGGCAAGCATAAAGACCAGCCCCCAGATTGCCGTTTTGTCTGCCCAGTGCGCCAGCGTCAGCGCCACCAGGGCAAGCAGCGCCAGCCATTCAATAAGCTGGCCAGACAGCGCGATGCGCCGTCGATCATACTGATCTGCCAGATGTCCCGCCGGCAGCGCCAGCAATACGGAGGGCAAAAATTGCATCAGGCCGATAATGCCCAGCGCCAGTGCGCTGTTGGTCAGCGCATAAACCTGCCAGCTGACCGCGACGGAGAACATCTGAAAGCCAAAAGAAGAACAGGTGCGCGCCAGCCAGAAAGCGACAAACGCACGGTGTTTCAGCAGCGAGCTGTCTGCCGCCGATGCCAGTAATCCCATATTCTGTTCCATCCCGAAGTCAGTGTGGGCGAGCCTGCCCTGCTGATACGTTGTCAGCCTTAGCGGCAGTCATCTGCGCGTCTGCCGATTCATTTTTTGCGCTGACAGGGTGCGCGATTTTGCCACACCAGGCAACGACGTCGCGTGCTTTAAACGCAACGATTAATTACAGCCATTATCCGCAGGCATGCCGGATATAAGGGTATTTCCTGAGGCGTGCATTTCCCGGGTATTGCGCGGTGACATATCAGCCGCGGTGAATATTTGCGACTTGCAACAGTTCTGCTTACAGACTCCATCAAATGAGATAATTTCATCCGGGGAATAGTTTTCCATTTCCGGTGTGCTTATTAAGCGTAACGTCAGCCATGGGAAAATCACTGGCCGCGACAGATAAGGAATTATTTTGCATGCCGGTCGTGACTACAGGCTTTAATAACGTGCGCGTTGGTGTCGGTTATCTGGCGTACTGAGGCGGTCCCGGCAAAAAGCACACGCCTTATCTCAACGCAGCCCGAAGGAGTTTCCACGCGCAGCGATGTAATTAATAAAAATTTGTAATTCATTGTGCCTCTGCACGGCCAGAAATTACCTGCAGGGAGAATGTCTCCGGCGCGTGCTGGCGCATGTGCCTTGACCACCACCCTAATCTCTATGCTTATTTTTCAATAAATTAACTAATTTTCTTACGCGGCAGTTTTGCTGAATAAATGCTCACGGCACTCACTGGCCCCATCGTTCATCGTTCTCTTTTCAGGACTGCGCTTGACTTAAACATTTTTTTAACAATAGTGATCATATATTCAGCCTGATGCTTTCATAGGCTGTGTTGCAGGAAAAAATTTTCTCCATTATTACGCTTCCTTGTACTTCAATTGCCGGTGAGCTGTTATATCTCTTGTATATCAATAGCTGGCAGCAACAGCCGCTTAATAATGGCGACTTATTCAGCAATTAAGCACAGCGCGAAAATGCTGTCCCGTTGCGTTAATATGAGATTAACCCCAGGCGCAAGCCCTTATCATCCTCATAAAATGTTGTGCTGGATCCCCCCTCAGGTGCATTGCGCTAAAAAAAACAGACTCAATAACGTTTTTTAAGATAAAATTTAACGCAAAGGATATGCCTGCTTAACGGAAGAGCAAAAAAAGAACAACACTTTCCGTCCGTACTTTATAACTGGAAACAACGCAGGCCGTTGTTTCCGTAAATTTTATGGCAAAAAATGAGGTCAATATTATGGGGAAAACTTCCTCATCCTTTGGCGTAATACGTTTCCTGACGGTGCTGTTCGCTGCGCTTGCCGGTGCGTATATGCTAATTGGCGGTATCTGGTTATCCGCCATTGGAGGATCCTGGTACTACATTATCTGCGGTGCAGTCATGCTGATCACCGCTTTTCTTATCTGGCGCCGTAACAGTGCCGCGCTGGTGCTGTATGCCTTGCTGCTGCTGGGCACCATCATCTGGGGCCTGTGGGAAGTCGGTACCGATTTCTGGGCACTGGCGCCGCGTGTTGATGTACTGGTGATCTTCGGTATCTGGCTGCTGTTGCCTTTTGTCTGGCGTGGCTTCCACCACAAAGGCAAAGGCCCGATGGTAGCGATGCTTGTCGCCCTTGCCGTCAACATCCTGGCGCTGGCCTGGTCAGTGTTTAACGATCCGCAGGAAATCAAAGGCACGTTACCTGCCGCCGCTGAAAACGCTGCGCCTGCAACGCCGTTGAGTGATATTCCTGAAGGTGACTGGCCTGCTTATGCCCGCGATCAGCAGGGTACGCGCTACTCGCCGCTGAAGCAGATCAATGAGCAAAACGTAAAAAATCTGCAGGTTGCCTGGAGCTTCCAGACCGGTGATTTGAAAACGGCGAACGATCCGGGTGAAATCACCAATGAAGTGACGCCGATTAAAATTCGCGACACGCTCTATCTCTGTTCAGCTCACCAGATTCTGTTTGCCCTGGATGCAGCCACAGGTAAGCAGAAATGGAAATTTGACCCTGAGCTGAAACAGAACCCGACCTTCCAGCACATCACCTGCCGTGGCGTTTCTTATCATGAAGCGCCTGCCGCCGCTGATGCTGCCAATGGTCAGCCAGCACTGTGTGCACGCCGCATTATCCTGCCGGTGAACGACGGTCGTATGTTTGCGCTGGATGCAGATACCGGCGCCCGTTGCCCGGAATTCGGCAACAATGGCGAACTGGATCTGCAGCATCTGCACCCTGTTACCACCCCAGGTATGTATGAACCGACCTCACCGCCGGTGATTACCAATAACGTGATCATCATGGCTGGTGCCGTGACGGATAACTACTCTACCCGCGAACCTTCTGGTGTGATCCGTGGTTTTGACGTGAACACCGGTAAACTGCTGTGGGTATTCGATCCGGGCGCGAAAGATCCGAACGCGATTCCGGCTGATGAGCATACCTTTACCTTTAACTCGCCTAACTCCTGGGCACCAGCAGCGTATGATCCGAAACTGGATATCGTTTACGTGCCGATGGGCGTTTCTACTCCCGATATCTGGGGCGGCCACCGTACACCAGAACAGGAGCGTTATGCGAACAGCATTCTGGCGCTGAACGCTTCTACCGGTAAGCTGGTATGGGATTATCAGACGGTTCACCACGACCTGTGGGATATGGACCTGCCCTCACAGCCGACCCTGGCGGATATCACCGACAAGAACGGCAATGCCGTACCGGTAATTTATGTTCCGGCGAAAACCGGTAACGTGTTTGTGCTGGATCGCCGTAACGGCGAGCTGGTGGTTCCGGCTCCGGAAACCCCGGTTCCGCAAGGCCCGGCAAAAGGCGATCGCCTGTCACCCACTCAGCCCTACTCTGAGCTGACCTATCGTCCGAAAAAGAATCTGACGGACAAGGATATGTGGGGCGCCACCATGTTCGACCAGCTGGTGTGCCGCGTTATCTTCAAGCGTCTGCGCTATGAAGGTCCGTTCACACCGCCGTCTGAGCAGGGTACGCTGGTATTCCCGGGTAACCTGGGTATGTTCGAATGGGGTGGTATTGCCGTCGATCCAAATCGTCAGATTGCGATTACTAACCCGATGGCGCTGCCGTTCGTCTCTAAACTGATCCCACGTGGTCCGGGTAACCCGATGGAACCCCCTGCTGACAGCAAAGGCGGTTCTGGTACAGAAGTCGGTATTCAGCCTCAGTATGGTGTTCCTTACGGTGTTGAACTGAATCCGTTCCTGTCACCGTTCGGTCTGCCGTGTAAACAGCCGGCCTGGGGTTACATGTCAGCGATTGACCTGAAAACCAACGACATCGTCTGGCAGAAACGTATCGGTACCACCCGCGACAGCGCACCTGTTCCGCTGCCGTTCAAAATGGGTATGCCGATGCTGGGTGGCCCGATCACCACTGCCGGTCACGTTGCCTTTATTGGTGCCACCGCTGATAACTACCTGCGCGCTTTCAGCACCAATACCGGTGAGCAGCTGTGGGAAGGTCGCCTGCCAGCAGGCGGACAGGCAACCCCGATGACCTATGAAGCCAATGGCAAACAGTATGTGGTTATCTCTGCAGGTGGCCACGGTTCCTTTGGTACCAAAATGGGTGATTACATCGTGGCGTACGCCCTGCCCGATGAGAAATAAGTTAGCCCCGCGCTAAAGCATAAGGCGGGCCTGCGGGCCCGCCTTTTTTATTGCCGTTATCGTTATCCCTGACGATAAAAAAACATCCGCGTCTAAAAAAGCTCATCAGTAATACGGGCAAAACGTGCTGTATCTGCCCTGTCTCTGGTTAATATGCGCGCTCATCAACGGAAAAGAGGGCGCTGATCCGGCCATCATGATGACGCTCAGATATTCTCCAGATCGATGCCCCGGGTTTTCGGCCCGTAGATCCCTACCGACAGCATGACCATCAGCATACTTAGCACAATAAAGCTCACCACGCCTGGCGTACCGGCATACTGCAAAATTACGCCGATCAGAATACTGCTGAAGGCTGTCGAGAGGCGGCTAAAGGAGTAACAGAAGCCAACGGCGCGGGCACGGATATGGGTGGGAAAGATCTCGGTTTGATAAGCGTGATAGCTGTAAGTCAGCCACGCATTGGACCAGGTGATTAAAAAGCCACAGGCGATCAACAGCAGCGGCTGGCTCTGGAAGGCGAACAGTGTGCCGAACACCACCGTCATCAGCGAAGAGAGAACGATCTGCCATTTATTCTCCATCTTATCCGCATAGCGACTGCTGATCAGCGAACCGAGCGGATAGGCCAGGGTGATGAAAAAGGCATAAAGCAGGCTGTGGGTGATAGTGGTGCCCTGGCCCGACAGCAGAGCGGGCAGCCAGTTACCGAAGCCGAAAAAGCCGATCGCCTGAAAGAAGTTCATCACCACCAGCATCAGGGTACGCTTGCGGTAAGCGGGTGCCCAAATCTCACGAAAACGTCCTTTGCGCGGCAGCTGTGCAGCAACGTCATCGGACGAAAATGCCGGGCCAGGCGCAGCACCACAGCGTTTCTCCATCGCACTCAGCACCTGATGCGCTTCCTGATGACGCCCCTGCTGCGCCAGCCAGCGCGCCGATTCCGGCAGATTCTTACGGATAAACCAGATCACCAGCGAACAGAGTGCGCCAGCGATCACCACCCAGCGCCAGCCTTCCAGATCGAGAATGGTTTGCGGCACCAGCCACCATGACATTAACGCCACGGTGGGCACGGAAAGAAACTGCACAAAAAACGAGAAGGCGAAGGCTTTACTGCGCAGGCGGGTCGGCACCCATTCAGAAAGATAAGTATCAATGGTCACCAGCTCAACGCCAAGACCGATGCCCACCAGAAAGCGGCAGAGAATGACCCCTTCCGCGCTGTTCTGGAACGCCATCAGCAGCGAGAAAACGCCATACCAGGCCAGGGCGCACATAAAAGTGAAACGACGGCCAAAACGATCGGCGTTCGGAGCCAGCAAGCTGGCACCGACAAACAAGCCAAGAAAAGTGGCGGAGGCAAAGGCTGCCTGATCGGAGATGCCAAATATTCCGGCGCTGCCGCTATGGAAGATATTGGCGGCCAGCAGTCCCGCGCTGATATAGCCGGTTTCAAACAGATCGTAGAGTTCAAAAAATCCGCCCAGCGCCAGCAGCGAGATAAAGCGCCATAAGGCGGCCGATGAGGGCAGCGCATCAATGCGACTGACTAAAGAGGGGGATTGTTCAGGTGTACCGGCCAGCGACGGGCTCCCTGTAGAGCAGGCGATTGTCATTTTATTATCAACCTCGGTGTGACGATGTTTGCAAAACTTACTCACGGGACGTGATTAGAAATTGAAATAAATCACCGTCAGTAAGCGAAGAAAGAGCAGGATAATAGATCCCATTTTCCATGCCGAGAGGCAAAACGGTGAGATTTTAGCAACGTACGTTGCACATTTGAGCAGCATGGTCAGGGCATAACAGAGAGGGAAATTCTGCTGCTGGCTGGCACTGCTATAAATCTGCGTCTGCCCAGCGGCAGCGCACCACAATCGACTACACTTCGAAGGGTGATGAAAATTCAATGCAATCTGCCCGGAGGAAAAGATGCAAGTCAGTCCCTATCTGTTTCTGTATGGCCGCTGTGAAGAGGCGATCGACTTTTACCTGGACGCGACGGACGGTGAGTTGCTGTTTAAAATGACCTTTGGCGATATGCCAGAACAGGGGCCACAAGTAGGTGCCGATCCTGCCGCCTCCTTTCCCCCGGAAAAAATCATGCATGCGCATTTGCGCATCGGTCAGGGCGAGATCATGCTGAGCGATGGCAATACCAATCAGCCAGCGGCTTCGACGCATGCAGGGTATGCGGTGAGCCTGTCCACCATTGATGAGGCGCAGGGGAAAACCTGGTTTGAAAAACTCTCAGCGGGAGGAGAAGTCACGACACCGTGGCAGGAGACCTTCTGGGCGAAGGGATTCGGCATGTTTATTGATAAGTTTGGCGTGCCGTGGCGCATTAACGTGCTGAAACCGCGTCAGGATTAACACCTCTCCCCGGACGGGAGAGGTGTGAGGCGAGAGGCGTTTACGCCTCTCATCATCAGAAGTTGTAACCTGCCACCAGGTAGTAGCCCCAGCCGGTCGATTTCACTTCAAAATTGCCGTTGCCGAAGTTCAGCTCACGGCCATCGGCCCACTGTCCGCCGTTATGGAAGTAACGCGCTACCAGCGAGTAGTGCCAGTGATCGTAACCCAACGAAAGAATGTGGCTGGACGCGATGGAGTTGCTGGTACGTGATGAACCGCCTTTCTCGTTCAGATCAGAGCCCCAGTCAAAGTTGGTGAAGCCCACATAGCCGAGGTTGCCGCCCCACAGGGTAGTGATTGGCACGAAATACTTCACCTTGAAGCGGTAGCCATCCCAGCTGTTTTCGTTCGCTGCGCCGTAGTTTTCCCACTGGTATTTCGCATACACATTCAGTGACAGCCCGATGTCGCTGCCGGTATCAATATCGGTACCCAGCCCCATATACCAGGTGTTCTGACGGTTGGCGCTGTTGCGTCCCATGTCATAGATGTAGTTATTGGCGAAATACCACTCTTTGAACGGGCCAAATGCCAGGCTGGTGCCGGTCAGCTTGTCGATGGAGAAACGCGGTTCAATCTCCATAAACAGCGGCGAGCCGTGATCGAAAATACCGTTAGCATTGCTGTTGCCAGCACCAAAGAAGTTGGTCAGATCGAGGTAGCCATAGAAATCGAACCAGTCTTTATGGGCGAAAGCTTCATACTCAAGATAGACATCGTTATTGAACTGTGGCCCAAACCGGGTGTGGTAGCTGCCCACCACGTTGACGCTCTGATGCCACCAGTCAGACAGGTATTGTGGATCGCTCTCCGCCTGTGCTGCGCCTGTGTAAGACCCTGCCAGTAAGGCACCTGCTATCAATGCTTTATATTTCATTATAAATAACCACATGCTCTCGACCGCATCAGTGAAACATGCAGTCAGGTGAAGTAAATCCCAGTGGATGGGCAGTCATTAACAACCGTGTTAGCGATACCCGGTTTTCAGCCCGCGTAGCGTGCCTGTATCAGCGCGATAGAAAATAGATTTTGATCACGTTTGTCAAAATGTGTTGCATTCCAATTCAACGAATATGTGATATACATCACATAACAACCCTGCTGTCAATGGAACCAGGCAACCGTTTACGTTGTCAGCTTCGTGCAGAAAAGTGCGAGTTCAGCATCCTGCCTGTGTTCCCTGAACAACGATGAAATAGCGTATGCCAGCAGCACAACACCGGCGTCCGTGAAAAATCGTCCCGATGCGCAGAACCGTCGCGCAGAGAAGCGTGACGCGTAACAAAACGCTAAAAAAATCAAAAGCAGATAAATCTGTTAATGTGCGCAAGATAACAGACAAGCACGAATTTTTATGATTTACGCAAAACTTTATATTGTCAGATCGCTCTTTTCTGGCTATCTGTGCCAGCACCTTCCTGCGACTCCTGTTTTACACCTCTCGATCCCTTTTCTCTTCCATGTTATTACGTTTTGTTACTGACCTTTTTAGCCTTTCCGGGAATTTTTCATGAAGAAGATCGTTCTGTCTGCCGTACTGCTGGCCTGCGCTTTCAGCGCCAGCGCGCTGACGCAACCTGAGTTGCGTTTTGGGGTAGATCCCACCTTTCCTCCTTTTGAGTCCAAAGCGGTAGACGGTTCTTTGCAGGGCTTCGATATCGATTTGGGTAATGCCATTTGCGCTCAGGCGAAAGTGAAATGCGTCTGGGTACAGACCGGCTATGACGGGATTATCCCGGCACTTAAGGCGCGTAAATTTGACGCTATTCTCTCCGCGATGTCGATGACCCCGAAACGTCGCGAGCAGGTTGCTTTCAGCGACATGCTGTATAACACGCCAAGCGCGCTGGTAACGAAAAAAGGCAACGCGCTACAGCCTGAAGCCGCTGCGCTGAAAGGAAAGATTGTCGGGGTTGCTCAGGGCACCACCCAGGAAACCTATGCAAAAGAGGTGTGGGCGCGTCAGGGTGTGCAGGTGGTCTCCTACCCGAATCAGGATGAAATCTATCCCGATCTCGCATCCGGTCGTCTGGATGCGACCCTGACCAGCGCCGCCTCGGCGGAAACCGGCTTCCTGAAAAGCCCGCAGGGACAGGACTTCGCCATCAGCGGCGATATGCTTTATGACAAGCAATATTTTGGCGAAGGCATCGGCATCGGTCTGCGTAAAGACGATACAGAGAACCTGACGCTGATTAACAACGCGCTGGCGGAACTGCACAAGAACGGAACTTACGATCAGCTGGCGAAGAAATACTTCAGCTTCAGCGTTTACCATAAGCTGGATCAGTAATCATGTTGCCTGACTATCGCGCCCAACGAGCACGTTTTTTACAGGCGGCGGAACGGGCTGGCGCGCAGTTATCTCACTGGCTGCACCCGCTGACGGGACCGCAGGGAGAAGCGCTCTATACCGATGTCGCCCTGCTCGGTAACCCGGCGGCGGAAAAAATGATGCTGATTGTCTCCGGAGTACACGGAGTAGAAGGCTATTACGGCTCAGATAATCAAATCGCCTGGCTGGAGGCCAGCCAGGGTCAGGAAATGCCGTCAGATTGCGCGCTGCTGCTGGTGCATCTGATCAATCCCTGGGGCACCGCCCACCTGCGCCGCGTCAATGAAAACAATATCGACCTGAACCGTAATTTTATCGATTTTGCCCGCCCTCTCCCCACTACGCCAGCTTATCCGCCAGTGCATGGGTTCTATTGCGGCGATCGTGCCGCAGCGGATACGGCTTATGCCGCGGCGCTGCAGACGCAAGGCTGGCCTGCGATGAAAGCGGTGGTAGAAGCGGGACAATATACACATCCGGACGGTATTTTCTTTGGTGGCGACGCCGCCAGCTGGTCTCGTCTGACCCTTGCGGCAATTACAGAGACGCATCTGCAGCAGGCGAAAACCCTGATCAGTTTTGATCTCCATACCGGCGCGGGCGCTTACGGTCATCCCATGCTGCTGGCGATTGCTGAGCGCCCCTGGCCCGCGCTGCCGCAGGCACGCAATCTGTTTGGTGAATGGCTGACCGTACTGCTGACCGGTGCGGATCGCGACAGCGAAACCGGGGTCACGGCGACGGCGACCGGCTATTTATCGCAGTTTATGCACGATAGTCTGCCGGACTGTACGCTGATGCAGCTGGTGATTGAGTGCGGCACCTTACCCGGAGAAGAGATGCATCGCCGGGTGCGCGACGATCACTGGTTACATCTGACGGGCGATCCTGCCAGCGAGGAAGGCAAACGCATTAAGCAGGCGCTGGTCGCCGGTTTTTATCCGGAAGATGCGGACTGGCGTGCAGTGACGCAGCTGCGCACGCAGCAGATTTTCCGCCGCGCCTGGCAATACCTGACGGGCGGAGCCCGCCAGCAGGGCTAAACGCGACCGTAAAAGGTCATGCGCGCCGTTTCCGAGAGCGAGACGCCCGGTTCAGCGTTATAAGCCAGTACCACCAGCATCCGCGTCACGTCGCCCTCCGTTGGCGTGACGCGGTGCAACGCATTGCGTCCGCGAAACAGCACCAGGTCGCCCGGCATCATTGACAGCCGCTCGGGCTCACGTTTGCCCTCCAGCATCTCTGCCACCCCGGCAAAATTCATCTCTCCGGCATCCGCGTTACGCAACCCTTTGACATACTCAAAGACACCACCGCCCTGAGGCTTCTGGATCAGCAGCGTGATGGCAAATGAGGAGTTATCAAAGTGCCATCCCAGCTCCTGTCCGGTATGGGCATAGTGTATATTGATAGAGGAGAGCCTGTCAGCGTAAGGATAGAGTTGCTGCTCGTTCAACACCTCACACAGAAAATCTTTAAACAGCGTCGCGTTGTAGAGCGTACGCAGCGCTGAATCCGCCGGGATTTCCTCATCAGTAATGCATCCTTTGGAAGAGACCACCGTCCGGTTGCGTGGATGATGATCGTCACAGGACGCATCGGGTTTCAGCAGATAAACGTTATGCTGACTTTGCGCATAGAACGCCTGATGCTGATGGGCTTTCCCCTCCTCCAGCACCGCAGCCAGCGCCTGTGGCGTAAGGAAATTCTCCAGCACCAGTACGCCGTCGCGGTCCAGCTGACGACGGCATTGCTGACGATATTGCGCCTGATGCAGTGGATGTTTAGCAAGTTGAATAATCTGTTCCAGCATGGTCTGATCTCGTGATGGCAACTCACTGACACTGTAGCGCGCCGCGTCGGGTGGCCTGTAGCAATGATTTTTTAACCCCCTCGTAAGGAGATGATAATGTCGCAGACGCAGCCACGGTTACCCAGGCTGAATGCCATTCTGGCATTCAAAACCGCAGCGGAAGCGGGCAGTCTGGCAAAGGCGGCACTGGCGTTGTCATTAACTCCCGCCGCTATCAGTCAGCAGATTCGCCAGCTGGAGTTGCAGCTTTCGACCCAGCTTTTTCTGCGCACGCAGCAGGGGGTGCAGCTCACCGAAGCGGGGAAGGAGTACTTACGCTATGTGAGCGAAGCCTTTGACCTGTTGCAGCTGGCGCAGCAAAGTCTGTATGACGAGGTTACGCCATCCCGCCTGACCATCTGGTCCCTGCCTGCGCTGGCCAGCAAATGGCTGACGCCAGCGATTACCGCCTGGCAGCAGGCACAGCCCGATATTGCGCTGGTGGTGCATGGCACCCACGCCCATATCAATGTTGCCGCCACGCCCGCTGATTTTGTGATCTGTTTTGGCGAGCATCACTATCCGCAACTGGAGAAAGTGGCGCTGTTTCAGGATGAAGTGGTGCCGGTGGCGAGTCCGACACTGGCGGCGCGCTTTCACGATGCGCACGACTTCTGTCAGGCGCCGCTGATCCACCTCGACTGGGGCAACGAGGGGCGTTTTCTGCCCGCCTGGCGTGACTGGTTGCTGGCGCGTGATGTTCCCGCCAGCACCGTGGCGGGCGGTCTGACCTTTAACCTGACCTCGCTGGCCATTGATGCCGCCGTACAGGGCGCGGGATTGCTGTTGGGGCAGCGTCGGTTGATTCAACGGGAACTGGCGCGCGGGGAGCTGGTGGTACTGGACTCGCTCTCGCTGGCGTTGCACAAGCCCTATTTTCTTGCCTGGCCAACGCGCACGCTGCATCAGCCTGGCGCTGACGCTATGCTTCGCTGGCTACAACAACTTGCGCAGCAGCCTCTTTACTGAGGCGGATTTTAAGAGGGGGAGCGGATCTAAGGCGGGTGGGCAGGTTTTCCGCCTGCCCCGTTCAGACGTGCTGGTCATCTTCACGTTGTCGGAAAAGAGAAGCGCCTGCGCGCTTCTCCTGTCGCCAACGCACTTAATGACCTGACGGCAGTTCATTGATACTGGCGCTGCCGAGATTATGCTGCACGGTTTCATCCTTGCGCAGTTCGGCAACCTGCTGCGCCGTCACCGCTTTCGTCGCCTGATTGCCCCAGCTGGTGCGGATAAAGTTCACCACATCCGCCACCTGCTGATCGTTCAGACGCCAGCCAAAGGCAGGCATGGTGATGGGCGTCGGTGCACCTTGTACCCCGGGCAGCGTGCCGCCGGTCAGCACTATATGGATCAGCGACGTCGGATCCTCTTCCAGCACCACCGGGTTACCGCTCAGAGCCGGGAAGAAGCGCTGATAGCCGCTACCGTCCGTTTTATGACAGGCCGCACAGCTGTCCACATAGAGCGAGGCACCGGTTTTGCTGTCATCGCCTTTCCACAGCGCTTTCGCAACGGCATCATCCACGCTGAAAGGCGCCTGGCTGGCATCTTTCGCGCCCAGCGACTTCAGGTAACGGGCGATGGCGGTAATATCTTCATCGCTCAGATACTGCAGGCTGTGCTCTACCACTTCCGTCATGCCGCCAAAGGCTGCCGTATGATCGTTGCGGCCATAGCGCAGGAACTGACTGAGATCGCTTTCGCTCCAGCGTCCAAGGCCGTCACGGTTATCGCCACGCAGATTGCTGGCGGTCCAGCCATCAATGGGCGCGTTGCTGCCAGCGAGGAAATCACTCCCCTCACCGTCGCTCAGCGCTTTTTCCTGCATGGTGATGCTGCGTGGCGTATGGCAGGCGCCGCAGTGGCCCAGTCCCTCAACCAGATAGCGACCGCGCGCCAGCACCGCGTCTTCCTCACTGCCCGGCTGGAAGGCTTTCACATCCGGCGCAAAGAAGGTACGCCAGACCGCCAGCGGCCAGCGCATCGACATCGGCCAGGGAATATCGCTCTCTTTGTTGGCCAGCGCGACCGGCTTAACGCCCTGCATAAAGTAAGCGTAAAGCGCCTTCATATCCTCGTCGCTCACCACCGCATAGGAGGGATAGGGCATCGCCGGATAGAGGGTGTCGCCATTCTTCGCGACCCCATGACGCACCGCTTTCTCAAAGTCGTCATAACTGTAGTCACCAATCCCGGTCGCTTTGTCCGGCGTGATATTGGTGGAGTAAATCGTTCCGATCGGGGTCGCCATCGGCAGGCCGCCAGCAAAAGGTTCGCCCCCTTTGCTGGTGTGGCAGGCGACACAGTCCCCTGCCCGCGCCAGATACTCACCGCGTTGCACCTGATCTGCCGCGCTCTCCTCTGCGGCCAGCGCAGTGAACGTCATCGTGCCCAGCATCAGGGCCAGAATGCCTTTTTTCATTGCCATTATCCTTATGCCTGCACCAGGGGGCCCGGGTTTTTCAGATACTGTTCACGGATCGCTTTGGCTGACCAGTAAGTCAGGGCGGCGACCATGCCGGTGGGGTTATAACCGAGTCCCTGCGGGAACGCCGATGCGCCCGGCACAAAGACGTTCGGCACATCCCAGCTCTGCAGATAGCGGTTCAGGGCGCTGGTGTTGGGATCTTCACCCATAATGGCACCGCCGCTGATATGGGTCGTCTGATAAACGGTGGTGTCGAAATGGCTGTTGGCGTTTTTCGCGGCGCCGGTGATCAGTTTCGGGTTCATCGCTTCGGCGATATTGCGCATCTTGCCGATCATAAACTGCGCCATTTTGATGTCGTTTTCCTGCCAGTCAAAGGTCATACGCAGCAGCGGCTGGCCCCAGGCATCTTTGTAGTTCGGATCGAGGTCGAGATAGTTGCTGCGGTAGGACTGATGCGCACCGTGGGCATCCATCGACAGATGATGGTTGTAGTTATCCGCGACGGCCGCTTTCCACTTGCTGCCCCAGGCAGGCGTACCCGTAGGGGTCGGCAGGCCGGAGATCGGTTTCGTCCCCGCCTGGTTCACCCAGAATGGCGAACCGCCAACGAAGCCGTGAGGTCCATGATCGAAGTTATCGGCGTTGAAATCATCCACACCGACGCCTGCGCCGCCCGCACCAATAAAGGGGTTGGTGGTGGTGTTTTTATCAAAGAACACTTTCAGCGTAGAGAGGTTTTGATAGGCAAAGTTACGGCCCACCACCCCTTCGTTCGTGATCGGGTTGTAAGGCTTGCCGATGCCGGAGAGCAACATCAGATGCACATTGTTGAACTGGAAGGCGGAAAGGATCACCAGATCGGCTGGTTGCACCACTTCGCGTCCCTGCGCATCCACATAGGTCACGCCGGTTGCCCGCTTTTTATCATCGCTCAGATTGACGCGCAGAACATGTGCGTTATTGCGCAGTTCAAACTTCGGCTCCTGACGCAGCGCAGGCAGAATATTCACGTTGGGCGACGCTTTGGAGTACATATAGCAGGCGTAACCGCTGCAGTAGCCGCAAAAGTTGCACGGCCCCATCTGCGCACCGTAGGGGTTGGTGTAAGGCCCGGAGGTGTTAGCTGATGGCAGATCGTAAGGATGATACCCTACCGATTCTGCCGCGCGGGCAAACAGCTGCGCTGAATAGGTACGTTTCTGTGCGGGCAGCGGGAAGTCGCTGGAGCGATCCGGCGCGAACGGGTTACCGCCTTTGTCCTGTCCCACAACCTTGCCTTTGATACTCCAGGCGCTGCCGGAGGTACCAAACACTTTCTCTGCCTTATCGAAGTAGGGTTCCAGCTCGTCATAGGTGACGCCAAAATCCTGAATAGTCATCCCTTCCGGGATAAATTTTTTGCCGTAGCGCTCTTCATAGTGGCTGCGCATACGCAATTCTATGGGATCGACACGGAAATGAACGCCTGACCAGTGCAGCCCGGCACCGCCGGTACCGGTGCCCGGCAGAAAGAACGCCAGCTGACGGTAAGGTACTGCCGTTTGTCCGGCATCGTGACGCACTGTCACCGTGCTTTTCGACAAATCCTGGAACAGTTTCCGGCGGGTGTTGTGCGTCAGTTCATCGATAGACTGCGGATAAGCGCCGTCCGGGTAGGTGTCGCGGTGCGGACCGCGCTCCAGCGCCAGCACATTCAGGCCCGCCTCGGTCAATTCTTTCGCCATGATGGCACCGGCCCAGCCGAAGCCCACAATCACCGCGTCTACTTTTTTCATCTCATTTGCCATGGTTACGCTCTCTCACCGCGAATTGAAACAGGCGGGAACGGATAACGTTCACCACGCTCTACCCAGTCCATAAAGTCAGCACGGGCTCCCGGGAAGCCGATCAGCTTCCAGCCAACCATTCCCTGGTTGCCGCCATGTACCGGGTCGCAGAAGAAACCTTCACGGGTGTTCTGTAACAGAAAGGCAAAAAACACCTTGCTTGACAGCTGGCTGAATTGCGCCTCGCCACTTTCCATCGCCTGCAGCAGCGCGTCCTGCTGCTCGCCGCTCAGCCCGGCAAACACTTTACCGTGCTGCGCTTTGCTCCAGGCATCGGCATCGGCCAGACCCAGACGGTAGACCTGCTGCGGCACCAGCGGCTGCTGATAGCCCAGCTCTTTCGGGACATCAGGATGGAACGGCCCCTGCATATACCAGTTGGCACCGGTGGCGTAAGGGGTGTTCATCTGACGATCGATAAATTCCGGTACGCCCGCTTCCAGCGCGCCCGGGCCGCGTTCGTCACTGGGGATCAAACGCGCCACGGCGGCGGTGATAAAAGCATATTCTTCGCGGGTAAACCAGGTGGGCTGATAATCCCGGGTTTGCGGTGCAGCAGCTGGCGTAGTAGCGTCTGCCGCGTTCGCTGCAGGTGAGAGACTCAGTGCGCCTGTTGCCATACTCCCTGCCGCCACCACCGGTGCCAGGGTGATGGTTTTCAGTAAAAAGTCCCTGCGCGTATGGCCAGTTTTTTGTTGTGACATGACATTGCCTCAGTACCACATACAATGCGGTATGAACGGTTAAACGGTTGCGTTGTAATGATTTTTATTAGCGGTTATAGGGTCACATTGGCGCTGTTACCGGTAACAGCGGCGCGTAGTGTACCACCGTCATCAGCAAAGATTTAGCGTTGCGAAACAAATTCGCACTAATTCCTTAACATTTAACGATCGCTTATTTTGCATACAGGAAAATGTCCGGATGTCATGCCCGGAAACAACCCCATACAGACAGCGCAGCGCTGACGCGTTATAACAGAGGGATATCACTACGGAGAGCTTATGTTTAAGTCTTTTTTCCCCCGGCCAGCCCTGTTTTTCAGTTCGGCGGCCATCTGGAGTCTGCTGGCGATCTTTGCCTGGTTTGGCTTTGCCAGTGATGCGATCCACGCCGTGCCCACGCTGGCTACGGCAGCCAGAGAGCCGCTGCCCGCCACCGCGTTACGCTTTATCGCTGCCAGCCAGCTCTGGTTTTATGCCTATTACTGGCTGACCGTGGCTATTTTCGCCCTGATCTGGCGCGTGATTGATAACCATCCCTGGCAGCGCTGGTCGGTGTGGGGATCGGCGTTGATTATCTTTGTCACCTGGTTTGGGGTGCAGGTAGGCGTGGCGATCAACGCCTGGTATGGCCCGTTTTATGACCTGATTCAAAAGGCGCTGACCAAAGCGGGGTCGGTGCAGATTAGCGAATTTTATTATCAGGTTGGCGCTTTTCTCGGCATTGCGCTGATCGCCGTGGTCATCAGCGTGCTGAACTCGTTCTTTATCAGCCACTGGGTTTTCCGCTGGCGCAGCGCGATGAACAACTACTACATGCATAACTGGCAGCGCCTGCGTAACGTCGAGGGTGCCGCGCAGCGTGTGCAGGAAGATACCATGCGCTTCGCCAGCACGCTGGAGGACTGGGGCGTGAGCTTTATTCAGGCGATTATGACCCTGATCGCCTTCCTGCCGGTACTGGTGGCGCTCTCGCATCATGTCAGGGATATTCCGCTGCTGGGCAATATTCCTTATGCGCTGGTGATCGCCGCCCTGCTCTGGGCGCTGTTTGGCACCGCGCTGCTGGCGCTGGTGGGGATTAAGTTACCGGGACTGGAGTTCCGCAATCAGCGGGTAGAAGCGGCCTACCGTAAGGAACTGGTGTATGGCGAAGATGATCCCAGCCGTGCCAGTCCGCCGACGGTAACCGCATTGTTTAATCAGGTGCGCACTAACTATTTCCGTCTCTACTTTCACTATCTCTACTTCAATATCACGCGCATTCTCTACCTGCAGGTGGATAATGTGTTTGGCCTGTTTTTGCTGTTCCCTTCTATCGTGGCGGGCACCATCACGCTCGGCCTGCTGAACCAGATCACCAACGTGTTTGAGCAGGTGCGATCTTCCTTCCAGTATCTGATCAAATCCTGGTCCACGCTGGTGGAGCTGATGTCGATCTACAAGCGTCTGCGCAGCTTTGAGCAGATTCTGGATGATATTCCCCATCAGGAGATGCTGAAAGAGGCGGCAGAGTAAAGGTGTCGTTCTCCCCCGCAAGCGGGGGAGAACAGTCGTCTTAGCCGGCACTGAGCGCCGCAAAGACCTTTTCAACCGCGTAAGCGCCCGGATCTTTCACCCCGTCCAGACTCTGCTGATTGAGATAAGAGGAGCGCCCCGCACGGGCACTCTGCATCTGCGCGGTGCTCTCCGCGCCACGTTGCGCCTCTGCTGCTGCTGCCTGCAGTGACTGACCTGCCGCCAGCGCCGTCAGCGCGGGTTCCAGCGCATCCACCAGCGTGCGATGGCCCCTCTGCGCGCCGCCATAATGTTTCATACGCTCCAGCCCCTGTACCAGCGCCTGCGCAACGTTGCTGCCCTGCGTCAGCTGCTGACCCGCCGTAGTAAACAGAATCGACATCAGCACGCCACTGGAGCCGCCCATCACCGTGGCCAGTTGCTCTCCCACCCACGCCAGCAGCACCGGCAGTTCCGCCAGCGGCAGCTGCCCCGCCTCCAGCGCCTGTTTAATCTTGCGCGCACCGGCTGCAAAGGTCGATCCGGTATCGCCGTCGCCTACCCGGGCATCCAGCGCATTCAGTTCACTTTCAAGGTCGATCAGCGTCTGGCAGAGGATGCGTACCTGTTGTTCCACCCGGGGATGCGACGAAGGACGCACCTGAAGCTGGCTGGCAACCTTCTGCGCTGCCATCAGTTGCGCCTTGCCAGGGGGCTGGATCGACGGCCAGCCCTGCACTTCCACCGGGGCCTGCAGGGCGGTGATAAATTCCTCGTCCAGCTGCAGGAGCGTCAGCGAAAAGCCTTTCATATCCAGCGCGCTGACCAGCGTCGCCGGGCCTGCCAGATGGCTGATGCGGTCAGCCAGCGGCGTTTTCAGCACTTCGCGCGTCAGCACCGCCAGTTCCAGCATGGAAAAGCCACCGAGATTGTTAATCAGCAGCAGCGCTTTTTTCTCTGCCGGTACGGCTTTTGCCAGCTTTTCTGTCATGATGGCGACAATTTCGCGGCTGTTTTGTGTATCCAGCGTGGTCACGCCCGGCTCGCCATGAATCCCCATGCCCAGCTCGCTTGCTCCCGGCTTCACCCGTTCATCACGCGCCTCGCCCGGCACATGACAGCTGGCAAAGGCGAGCCCGATAGAGGCGGTGGCGTCGATCGCCCGCTGCGCCAGCGCCTGCACCTGCTCCAGCGATGCCCTCTGCTCCGCCGCGTAACCGGCGATTTTATGGATCAGGGGGGTTCCGGCGATGCCCCGCGGCTGGGGATTATCCGGCAGCGCAATATCGTCCTGCACCATCACCAGCGCTACCTTATAGCCCAGGTTTTTCGCTTTCTCGGCGGCCAGCCCAAAGTTAAGCCGGTCGCCGGTATAATTTTTTACGATCAGCAGACAACCAGCGTCACCGGTCACGTTGATAATGGCGCTGAGCACCGCATCCACACTGGGCGAGGCAAAGATATCGCCGCAGACAGCCGCCGTCAGCATCCCCTTCCCTACAAACCCCGCGTGGGCCGGTTCATGGCCAGAGCCGCCGCCTGAGATCAACGCTACTTTGCTTTTATCCCAGTCGTTGCGGACCACCACCCGGATATCGTCGCCGAGATCCAGGCGGCTGAGGTTATGCCAGGGGGTGCTGAGCAGGATGCCCTCCAGCGCCTCATTAACCAGATCGCTTTTTTCATTCATAAAAAACTGGCTCATTCTTTTCTCCCTTGGTGTCCGTGCTGCCTGCCTGCCAGACGGCACGCTATAAAGGTAGTTGATCAGGCGATGAGATTACGAATGACCGGAAAAAAGCGAGCGGCACCGGGCCGCTCGTCAGCAGAGAGGGAAATCAGAGGGCGATACGCATTACGCTGTCAGGCTGTGCAGGCGGATTTTTTGGCGAGCCGGGCTGCTTCACGCTGACAAACAGCGTTTTGCCATCAGCAGAGAGCGTCAGGCTGTTTGGCAGGCCAGGTGCTTTTACCGTGCGTTTCACCTGGTAACTGGCGGCATCGATAATGCTGATCTCTCCCGCTTTACGATGGGTGACATACAGCTCGTTGCGATCGGCATTAAACAGCACCGCCAGCGATTCCGGTACGGCGATGCGCTGAATCACACGCTGATCGCGGCTATCCAGCACCAGCAGCTCTGGTTGTTTGGAGTCGCTGAGGAAAATGCGCTGACCTTTGGTATCCAGCGCGATATTCAGGAAAAAGTGCGCTTTTCCTTCATCGATTTTCTGGCGTTTCTCGATGGCGTTGGTGCGGGTGCTGATGGTGATCAGTTCGCCGTCACTGTTGGTGACATAGAGTTTCTGCGCGGCGGCATCAAGCGCCAGGCCCGTCCCCATTTTACCGGTATTCGGGACAGTGCTGATCAGCTGTAAGGTTTTGCCGTCAACCACCCATACCACGCTCTCTTTGCCGAGACCGGTGATATAAACGCGATCGGTCGTCTCATCCACCACCAGCTCACGCGGCTGCAGCGGACGGCTGCTTTCACTGCGCTTACGGCTATCCAGCACCAGGGTTTTCAGTACTTTGCCGGTATGCGCATCCACGGCAGTTACCGCGCCCTGCACACTGTTACCGAAGTAGAGGGTATTGGTTTGGTTGTTAATGGCGGCACCGAAGGCTTTCAGTTCCGTATCAATGGTCTGCTTCACCGCCAGGTTCTGCGGGTCGAGACGATATACTGTGCCGCCTTTCTCCTGGCTGGTACTTTGCGCACTGGCCAGGAACAGGGCGTTATCCGCACGGCTGTAAGCCATTTCGTAAGCGCCTTTGGAAATGGGCTGATTGAGTTCCTGCGTTTGAGCACTCAGGGTGGCTGAGAACAGCGCAGTGACGAGCAGCAGCGGACGCAGCGCCCACTGACGAGAGGAATTTACCGCTTTCATGACTTCTCCATAGCAAAAACACTGCCCTGTAGCAGTGAAAGAAAAGCCCGACATTGCAACCAGAAGCTAAACAGCCAGCCACGTGAGCTGACTAACCACCTGTCTTTTTTTGAGAATAATAATCATTTATCTCATAAAGCGACAGACTTTTCTGCGCCAGAAACAGAAAGGACGCCCGCAGGCGTCCTCTGTTGTCAGAACAGCGTCGCAGCGCGACGTGCCGGTGACGGGCCAGGCCGATCAGCGAAACACATTGATGGCTTCCACCAGACGGTTCGCCTGGCTCGCCATGCGCCCTGACGCCTCGGCACTTTCCTGCACACGCGCCGCGTTCTGATGGGTAATATCATCCAGATCTTCAACCGCCGTGCTGACCTCGCGCAGAGCAGTGGCCTGCTCTGCGGTGGCGGCGCTGATCTGGGCGATCAGCGCGGTCACATTCTGCACCTGGGACACAATTTCCTGCATGGTACGGCCAGCGGCATCAGCATGATCGCTGCCAGACTGGACGCGCAGCGCGCTGGTTTCCACCAGCGTTTTGATTTCGCTGGCAGCTTTGGCGCTGCGCTGCGCCAGGTTACGCACTTCCCCTGCCACCACGGCGAAGCCTTTGCCCTGCTCACCGGCACGCGCGGCTTCTACCGCTGCGTTCAGCGCCAGGATATTGGTCTGGAAGGCGATGCCGTCAATCACACTGGTAATGCTGGCGATGCGCTTTGAGCTGTCGGCAATTTCCGACATCATGCTGACCATCTCCTGCATCACCTTACCGCCTTTCTGCGCCGCCTCGCTGGTGGTGGCCGACAGAGAATTCACCTCGCCCGCGGTCTCCGTGTTGCTTTGCACCGTGGCGGTCATCTCATTCATGGTCGCCGCGGTCTGCTGCACGTTAGCCGCCGCCTGCTCGGTGCGACGACTGAGCTCATCATTGCTGCGAGCAATAGAGTCGCTGGCGCTCAGCACATTAATCGCCTGACCGCTGACATCGTTGACCAGCCAGCGGAACATCAGGCCCAGTTGCCCGATGGCCCGCAGAGTCATGCCGACTTCATCCATACGATCAATCTCATCCACCTTATAGCTGTTGCCGGTGGCGACGCTCAGCGCCTGACGACAGACATGCTCCAGCGGACGGGAAATCTGCCGTTCCAGCCAGGCGCTGGCCAGCAGCAGCAAAATGGCCATCCCACCGGCAAAGCAGCCCAGCGCGCCCGCGGACATGCCCAGCGCCCAGACGCAGGCGACCGAAAGCGGCAGCAGCGCCATCAGCGTGCTGCGAATGCGCCAGCGCAGGGGCATGGTTTTAAACAGCGAGCCGATTCTGCGCCAGCCGCGCCCAATCAGCAGCCCTTTATGAAAGCGATATTTCTTGCCGTGACCGGCACGGAAATCACTGTAGAGCGCTTCCGCCTGCTTGATCTCTTCTGCGTCGGGACGGGTACGTACCGACATATAGCCCTGCACTTCCCCTCTGCGTACCACCGGGATGGCATTGGCGCGCACCCAGTAATGATCGCCATTTTTACGCCGGTTTTTAACCAGCGCAGACCAGGGTTCGCCCTGTTTTAACGTGGCCCACATATCGGCAAAGGCCTCTACAGGCATATCCGGATGACGCACCATGTTGTGCGGCTGGCCTTTCAACTCTTCCGGCGTAAAGCCGCTGATCTCAATAAAAGTATCGTTGGCGTAGGTGATATTACTGTCGAGATCGGTGGTGGACATCAGCGTGGCATGATCGTCAAAAACGTATTCATGCTGACTGACGGGCTGATTATTACGCATAGCGGAGTCCTTGCTGGGCTACTGCAGGATGCAGAAGGAACGATGGCACTTTGGTATCTTTTCGGCAGACTGGGGCCGGGCTTTAGAGGGAATGGTTAATTTTTGTTTCAAATTAATCCCGTTAGCGACAAAAAATGCCGCTAACCGGGAAAAGTGTCACTCAGCGCCGCTTTGCCCGTTACGCAACGCCTGGCGAATAAAGCCGTGATGCTGCGCCAGTAAAGTACGCGCTTCTTCTGCCGTCAGCCCCGCGAGCACCATCAGAATGGCGGTTTTGCAGTTCCCCTCACTGGCAGCCAGCGCCCGGGTAGCCGTGGCTTCATCACACTCACTGGCCTGCATCACGATATTGATCTGGCGCTGCACCAGTTTCTGATTGGTGGCTTCCACATCCACCATCAGATTCCCGTACACCTTGCCGCTGCGGATCATTGCCCCGGTACTCAACATATTCAGCACCAGCTTTTGCGCCGTGCCCGCTTTCATACGCGACGAGCCGGTAATCACTTCCGGTCCCACCACCGGCGTCAGCGCGATATCCGCCAGCTGCGCCATCGGGCTGTCGGGATTACAGGTCAGGGCGGCGCAGGTGGCCCCCAGTGATTTGGCCCAGGCAAGCGCGCCCAGCACATAAGGCGTACGCCCGCTGGCGGCAATCCCGACCAGCACATCACTGGCGTTGAAACCGATATCGCGCAGGTCCTGCTCGCCCGCGGCGCGGTTATCCTCCGCGTTTTCCACCGCCTGCAGGATCGCTTTGTGACCACCGGCGATCAGCCCGACCACCTGCTCACGCGGTGTGCCAAAGGTTGGCGGGCATTCACTGGCGTCAAGAATGCCCAGCCGGCCGGAGGTACCTGCGCCGCAATAAATCAGACGTCCGCCCTGACGAAAGGCGGCGCTGATGGCATCCACCGCCTGCGCGATCTGCGGCAGAATAGCTTCTACCGCCAGCGCCACCTTTTTATCTTCGTCATTAATGACGCGCAGCATCGCCTCGGTAGAGAGTTCGTCAATATTCTGGCTGGCCTGATTACGGCCCTCGGTAATCATCTGGCTGAGATCGATCTTCATCGCACGCTCCTGCATGAATCATTCACTGGCCTGTATCATAACCAGAGAAAATCTCGCCATGACGATTATTTTTCGCTGTGCTGGCCTCTTTCAGGCAGAAAAAAACCCGCCTGCGGGCGGGTTTGTCAGAAACGACGCCAGCGCTTAACTGGTGGTTTGCGTACGCAGACTCAGCTCATACTGCGCTGCCTGCTGTACATCAAACTGGTTTTCCCAGCGAGCGATAACCAGCACCGCCAGCGCATTGCCAATGACGTTCAGTGCCGTACGCGCCATATCCATAATGCGATCCACACCGGCAATAAACGCCAGCCCTTCCAGCGGAATGCCCACGCTACCCAGCGTAGCCAGTAGTACCACAAAGGAGACGCCCGGTACGCCCGCAATCCCTTTCGAAGTGACCATCAGCGTCAGAACCAGGATAATCTCATCTGTCAGCGAGAGATCGATGCCATACAGCTGGGCGATAAAGATCGCCGCGATGCTCTGATACAGTGTCGAGCCATCGAGGTTGAACGAATAGCCGGTCGGCACAACAAAGCTGGTGATCGCTTTGGGTGCGCCATAAGCCTCCATTTTTTCCATAATCCGCGGCAGCACGGTTTCTGAGCTGGAGGTGGAATAGGCGAGGATTAGCTCATCCTTGAGGATACGCATCAGCGTGGTAATGCGCAGCTTACAGAAGCGCGCCACGCCACCGAGCACCACAAAGGCAAAAAACAGAATCGCCGCATATACCAGCAGCACCAGCTTCGCCAGCGGCCAGAGTGAGGCAAAACCGAAGTTCGCAATGGTGACCGCGATCAGTGCAAACACCCCTACCGGCGCATAGCGCATGATCATATGGGTGACTTTGAACATGGTTTCCGAGACGGAGCGGAATACCGTCACCAGCGGATCGCGATGTTCTGCAGGCAGCGAAGAGAGTCCCAGACCGAACAGCACCGAGAAGAAGATGATCGGCAGCATCTCGCCTTTCACCAGCGAGGCGAAGATGTTCTGCGGGATCAGCGACAGAATGGTGGAGACCAGACTGTGCGCGCCACCCTGCACCTGCTGGGTAGTGGCTTCATACTTAGAGATATCCACCGTTGCCAGCGTTGACATATCAATGCCGCTGCCAGGCTGAAACAGATTGGCCAGGGTAATACCTACCACAATGGCAAGGGTGGTGATCACTTCAAAATAAACGATGGTCTTAACGCCAATGCGTCCCAGCTTTTTCGCATCGCCTACGCCGGCAATACCGACAATCAGCGTAGAAATAACGATAGGCACAACGATCATCTTGATAAGATGAATAAATATGTCGCCCGCCGGGCTTAAAATATTCGTGATTAACCATTCACGTCCTTCCTGCTGATTATGCAGTATGGCACCGACAATGATACCCAGCACCAGAGCAATCAGAATTTGCCAGGCAAGGCTGAACTTAAAACCTTTCATAACGCGTTATTTCCTCAGTCAAACCCCTGGCTATGCACGCAAGGCAGCGGATAAAAGCATCAGGGAAGTGAGCAAAAGCCCGGTAATTTAGAGGGTTATAATAGGCTGCATCCGACACGGACACGTGGTGGCGTTCCATGCCACTGACCTTTGCAACCAGAGTTGATACCTGCTGAACAGGGCGGTGATAAGTACCATTTTCACTACAGTAAATGCAACCCCTGGCGAGTTCGCTTAAAACTTCGCCTACCGAGCAGAATAAAATACTGTTTGGTTATATAAAGCCTAACTTGCTGTTCTAAAAACTAATAATTGTTTGCTGTACGGCATAGTTATGCATTTAGCGCCCAGATCAGGGGTGATTCGTTTGCTGTTTTTTTATCCACTCCCTCTGTCTTTTCCTGCGGTTAGCCTCCCGACGGTTGCGTGTGCCTGCTGCCCAAATGATTCATAAATTCCCCTGTTTCATCTCCGCTTTATTCCCGTGATCCATGGCGCAAAAAGAAACAAAAGCCTCAGCCCACGCTTTAATTAACCTTTCATTGACATATGATTAACAACTTCAAGGAGATCAGCCATGAGCCAAATACATAAGCATCCCGTTCCTGCCCATATTGCGGAAAACACGCTGATTAATGCAGCGCAGTATCAGTCAATGTATCAACAGTCGGTACAGGATCCCGAGGCGTTCTGGGGAGAACAAGGCAAGATCCTTGACTGGATCAAGCCCTTCACCAAAGTAAAAAATACCTCCTTTGCACCGGGTAACATTTCGATTCGCTGGTATGAAGATGGCACGCTGAACCTTGCCGCCAACTGCATCGATCGCCATCTGCATGAGCGTGGCGATCACCCTGCCATTATCTGGGAAGGCGATGATGCCAGTGAAAGCAGGACGCTCACCTTTCGCGATCTGCATCGCGAAGTTTGCCGTTTTGCGAATGTGCTGAAAGATCTTGGCGTAAACAAAGGCGATGTGGTCGCGATCTATATGCCGATGGTGCCTGAAGCGGCGGTGGCGATGCTCGCCTGCGCCCGTATTGGCGCGGTGCATTCCGTGATCTTCGGCGGCTTCTCACCGGAAGCGGTGGCGGGCCGTATTATTGATTCCAGCGCCAGGCTGATTGTCACCGCCGACGAAGGCGTGCGCGCGGGCCGGACGATTCCACTGAAAAAGAACGTGGATGATGCCCTGAAAAACCCTGGCGTGACCAGCGTACAAAACGTGGTGGTGCTGAAACGCACCGGCGGTACCACTGAGTGGCATGAAGGCCGCGATCTCTGGTGGCACGAACTGATGCACAGCGCCAGCGCACACCATCAGCCGGAAGAGATGAATGCGGAAGATCCGCTGTTTATTCTTTATACCTCTGGCTCCACCGGTAAACCCAAGGGAGTGCTGCACACCACCGGCGGTTACCTGGTCTATGCGGCCACCACCTTTAAATATGTCTTCGATTATCATCCCGACGATGTCTACTGGTGTACCGCCGATGTGGGTTGGATCACCGGCCACAGCTATCTGCTGTATGGCCCGCTGGCGTGCGGCGCCACCACGCTGATGTTTGAAGGCGTGCCCAACTGGCCGCAGCCGAGCCGCATGGCGGAAGTGGTAGATAAACATCAGGTGACACTGCTCTATACCGCGCCAACAGCGATTCGCGCCCTGATGGCGGAAGGGGATAAAGCCATTGCCGGGACCCAACGCAGCAGCCTGCGCATTATGGGATCGGTCGGCGAGCCGATTAACCCGGAAGCCTGGGAGTGGTATTACCATAAGATTGGCGACAGCCGCTGTCCGATTGTTGATACCTGGTGGCAAACCGAAACCGGCGGTTTCATGATTACTCCGCTGCCCGGGGCCACCGAACTGAAAGCGGGTTCCGCCACCAAACCCTTCTTCGGCGTCCAGCCCGCGCTGGTTGATAACGAAGGCCAGCCGCAGGAAGGGGCCGCAGAAGGCAACCTGGTGATTGTGGACTCCTGGCCGGGTCAGGCGCGTACCCTGTTCGGCGATCATGCGCGCTTTGAACAGACCTATTTTTCTACCTTCAAAAATATGTATTTCAGCGGTGACGGCGCACGTCGTGATGAAGATGGCGACTACTGGATTACTGGTCGCGTGGATGACGTGCTGAACGTTTCCGGTCATCGTCTCGGCACCGCAGAGATTGAATCGGCGCTGGTTTCGCATCCGAAAATCGCTGAAGCCGCGGTGGTCGGTATCCCGCACAGCATCAAAGGTCAGGCGATTTACGCCTACATTACCCTGAACCATGGCGAAGAGCCGTCACCGGAACTCTATGCCGAGGTTCGTAGCTGGGTACGTAAAGAGATTGGTCCCATCGCCACGCCAGACGTGCTGCACTGGACCGATTCACTGCCCAAAACCCGCTCCGGCAAAATTATGCGGCGTATCCTGCGCAAAATTGCTGCTGGTGATACCGGTAATCTGGGCGATACCTCAACGCTGGCCGATCCGGGCGTTGTGGAGAAACTGCTGGAGGAGAAACAAGCCATCAATATGCCGTAACCGGTTCTTTGTGGGAAGCGTCCGGGCTTGAGCCGTGCCCCGCTTCCCACACCGGCCAGCCAACGCTTTCTGTTTTTCGCTGTCGCTTTAGCTTTTAACCATAACAACACCTTACAGAAGAGGCGTTCTCTCTATGCGTGTTGAAGCACATGCTGCGTACTGCCTGGAGGCAGCGGCGATGGGCTGAGCATACAGAAGCGACCTCAATGTCCTCTGGAGAAACTGTGATGAACAAAGCTCCATCCCAACATGATGCCGCCTGGGCACGCATCGAACAAAATCCGCGCTTTAAGGAACTGGTACACAAGCGTCAGGCTTTCGCCACGCTGTTATCGCTGATTATGCTGGCACTCTACGTCGGCTTTATTCTGCTTATCGCCTTTGCCCCCGGCTGGCTCGGCACGCCGCTTTCTGCCGATACCAACGTGACGCGCGGCATCCCCATCGGCATCGGGCTGATTGTGATCTCCTTTTTACTGACCGGTATCTATGTCTGGCGGGCTAACGGCGAGTTTGATCGTCTGACCAAAGCGATCCTGAAAGAGGTGAAAGTATGATGCGGCGTAACCTGCTGTTGCTGCTGACCATGGCGCTGCCCGGCGTGGCGCTGGCTGCGGATGCCATTACCGGCGCGGTTGAAAAACAGGCGACCAATTATCAGGCGATCATCATGTTCGTGGTGTTTGTCGCCGCGACGCTGGGCATTACCTGGTGGGCGTCAAAACGCACCCGTTCCCGCAGCGATTATTATACGGCGGGCGGCAATATTACCGGCTTTCAGAACGGCCTGGCGATGGCCGGTGACTTTATGTCTGCCGCCTCCTTCCTCGGCATTTCTGCGCTGGTTTACACCTCCGGCTACGATGGCTTGATCTATTCGCTGGGCTTCCTGGTGGGCTGGCCGATGATGCTGTTTCTGATTGCCGAGCGCCTGCGTAACCTGGGTCGCTATACCTTTGCCGATGTCGCCTCTTACCGTCTGGCGCAGAAGCCGATTCGCACCCTCTCCGCCTGCGGCTCGCTGGTGGTGGTGGCGCTCTATCTGATTGCACAGATGGTGGGCGCCGGCAAGCTGATCGAACTGCTGTTCGGGCTCGATTATCATGTTGCCGTGGTGCTGGTGGGGATTCTGATGGTGCTCTACGTGCTGTTTGGCGGCATGCTGGCCACTACCTGGGTACAGATCATCAAAGCGGTACTGCTGCTGTTTGGTGCCTCTTTTATGGCCGTGATGGTCATGAAAGCCGCGGGCTTCAGTTTTAATACCCTGTTTACTGAAGCGATGGCGGTGCACCCGAAAGGCATCGATATTATGCGTCCTGGCGGGCTGGTGCACGATCCGGTTTCCGCGCTGTCGCTCGGCCTGGGACTGATGTTCGGTACTGCCGGGCTTCCTCATATTCTGATGCGTTTCTTTACCGTCTCTGATGCCCGTGAAGCGCGCAAAAGTGTGTTCTGGGCCACCGGCTTTATGGGCTACTTCTACTTCCTGACCTTTATCATCGGCTTTGGTGCCATTCTGCTGGTGGGCGCAAATCCCGCCTTTAAGGACGCCAGCGGTGCCCTGATCGGCGGCTCCAACATGGCGGCGGTTCACCTGGCGAATGCGGTAGGCGGCAGCACTTTCCTCGGCTTTATTTCCGCCGTGGCCTTCGCCACTATCCTCGCAGTGGTGGCTGGCTTAACCCTGGCGGGCGCTTCGGCGGTGTCGCACGATTTGTACGCCAGCGTGATACGTAAAGGCCAGGCGACCGAACGCGAAGAGCTACGCGTCTCCAAAATTACCGTGCTGGTGCTTGGTGTGGTGGCGATTGCGCTGGGGATCCTGTTTGAGAAACAGAACATCGCCTTTATGGTGGGCCTCGCCTTCTCCATTGCAGCCAGCTGTAACTTCCCCATAATCCTGCTGTCGATGTACTGGAAAAAACTCACCACCCGCGGCGCGATGGTGGGCGGCTGGCTGGGTCTGCTGACGGCGGTGATACTGATGATTCTGGGACCGACCATCTGGGTACAGGTACTGGGCAACGCGTCGCCGATCTACCCTTATGAGTATCCGGCGCTCTTCTCAATGCTGGTTGCCTTTATCGGCACCTGGTTCTTCTCGGTGACCGACAACTCTGCTCAGGGTGCGGCGGAGCGGCAGCTTTTCCACGCGCAGTTTGTGCGCTCGCAGACCGGGTTAGGTATTGACCAGGGCCGGGCGCATTAATGCCTCAGGGCGACTTCGGTCGCCCTTTTTATTAATCGGCGCGCTGCGAAGGCCCTGGCTGCGGTGAAAGCGGTTCCTGCTTGATCTCTGTCGCCGCCGGATTGTAGGTCTCGCCATAATCCACCAGCAGCTCCTCACCCGCTTTGATCTCTTCCGCTGCCACATAAAAGGTCAGGCTCTTGCCTGCACGAATCGCCACCACGTTATTGTGCCGCCAGGCTTTACCGCCCGGAAGCTTCGACGTGTTAATCAGACTCAGGATATTTCCCGTGCCGAATCCGCTTACCGTTCTGGCGCCTGCCCGGGTTTCCCATAAATAGGTCAGAACTTTCGCGCGTCCGACGCGCCTCGCCTCCTGATTTAACGACGCCTCGCTCTCATGCAGCTTGCCCGCATAGGGACCGAGCACGGTGAAAGGCGCAATATCCTGGCGGGCAAAGACGCTGAGTCCACGCGCCGGTCCATCATCATCCAGCGGAACCGCGGTGTACATCAGCGCAGTAAACTTGTTGTCCAGATCCCCTTCATGCCTGAGCCAGTCGTGAATCTGCTGATGAATGCTGTTTTTTCTTTCCGCCGTTTCCTTACGCCCCAGCGCCCGGAACAGATGGTGCAAGCTGCTCCAGTGCGTCACTTTCACCGCTTCAGGCGGCCCTTCATGCTGGATCAGCAGACTGATACGCGGATCTTCAGGATCCTGCAGAATCGGCAGATTATTATTGATGCGGTGGACAAATGCGGCATCCTCCATGCTGACTTTCATTTCAGTGATCTCCTGCGACGTCCCCCGCCCTGTGGGCAGGTCAGCCGTCTCGGTCAGTTCAATACGGACGAGATGATGATTGATGCTGACCGTATAATCGGGCGCTGTCTCCAGCTCGTCCCCGACCTCTTTCACGGCTTCCTGCGGCAGGCTTAACCGATCGGCTCGTGCAGCATTGTCGTCCGAAAGCTTTAAAAAAGCTTTGAGTTTCTCGGTTGGGCCGCCATCTACATGAAAGTAGCGGCTAAAGGCATCAGGGGCCAGCGAGTGAGCTGTCGCGTACTGGCGTAGCTTTTCTGGCGTGCGTTCGCCAATATCCTTTGACAGTAATTCCCACAGGGTGGTGCGGTTCACGGAATAAAACATGCGGTTAATCGCCGCTTTCGTTAAACGGCCATTAGCGCGAAAATAACAATGTACCTTTCGGGCATCCAGATTAAAAATAATCGCCAGGCTAATGGCATCCAGCTCGGGACACTGGCGGTTAAGAGTCATTATTCTTCTGGCATCTTCTCTGCTGAATTTATGAAATTCATGGTCGCGCAGCAGCTCCTCCCCCAGTGGTGTTAACTCCCCTCGCTGGCTGATATATTTTTCCAGCCTGGCCCGACTGATGCCATATTGCTCGGCAATCGCGGCGATTTCCCCCGCCGGGAATTTTTTCCTGGACAGCGAAAGCACCTGTGTGATGACACCTGGCGTAATATTGCCAACTTCAGTGACTTTTCGTAATCCCAGCGGCGTTAACTCTCCCTGTTCGTTGATAAACAGCATTAAGCGCTCCGCCGGCACGTGATTCATACGGGCAATTTTATTCAGCCCGCCCGTTAAAGCGATCGCCTGGGGATTATCGCGCAGCAGCATAATCAGAGCCTGAATTTGATTATCCTGCAACTGCAGCAACCAGCGGCTTGCCGCTACCGGGGCGCCTCGTCCGCTCAACCCCTCGGTCAGAAGCAGCTCTATCTTATTCAGGGGCTGCAGGTCACCCTGCCGATCACGCCAGTAGCGGCGTCTGGCCAGATTGCCGCTCTCTGCTTCCTCCAGCACATAAATTTCTCTTCCGTGAAAGGTGGCGACCGGTTTCACTGCTACCGGTGCCTGGTTGTCTGCCAGCCGGCCCGTGAGGAGGGGTGCCGGCGCCCCGGACAACCGGTTTAAGGCCGCCTGTAACGTTTTTGCCAGTTTACTGTCCGCAGGGAGGTCATTTATCTGTTTCAGTACGCTTATCAGGCTACTCAGGGAACGTCTCATTGTCATGCCCAGGGAAATTACCGTTTCAATGCCAGGATCGGCTGCGCGCAATACACTCTTCCCCAGGGATTGCATTTCAGCCACCGTGGGCAGACGGCTGGCAGCGATCACCCGGACCGCCGCTGCGCGCAAGGCCGGACGGGACAATCCTTGCCGTAGCAGCAGGCCGCTGCCCGCCTGCAGTCCGGTTGCCAGCCGCGTTCCAAACTTACCGGCCAGCAACGTGGCCTGTCCGGCTACCGGAATAAAGGCGATAAGATCGAGCAGACAGGCAGGCACCGCCTGAGCAACGTTGTTTTTAACCGTCCCCTCAATGCATTCGTAAAAAGGAATAAAGGCTTTCACCACGCGCCATATTTTTTCCAGCGTCGAGGGATCGTAACCCTGATGATAAAGCGCGTGATACAGATGATCGCGGTGCTGCGCCTGTAAGTAGTCTATGTATTGAATGAGCTGCTGCTGACTGCGCTGCGTTGCAGCGGGAATAGTTTGCGTTTTAATCTCAAGGGTTAAACGCGCCGGGTTAGTGATGAACTCTTTTTCATATTTCTCGTCCATCTCAAAGATGCGATAACGCAGGTACTTTTCCTTTTCCCGGTCGACCCGTATCAGCTGATATCCGCCCTGCGCCTGCGGAGCCAGTAAATAGATCCTTTCTTCGTGGTTGCGGGAAACCAAAAGCAGATCGAGGTTGCGCTGATACCAGCGATCAGTGGGTAACATCTTGCGAAAATTATAGCTGGCTGCCAGAACCGCCTTTACGGGATAAAGGATGGCCTCGTGTGCATGAATAAAAGCGTGTTCTTCCTGCTCCAGGTTTTCCATCGCGCCCTGGATCAGAAGTTTGTCCAGTTCGGCAAAGTGGGCCGCTACCGCATGCGTTTGTTTCTCATATTCAGACGTAATGTCAGGCGCTGTTGCGCAGGGCTTTTCCCAGCCGTTCAGATAGCGTTGTTTTATCCTCTCCTTGTCCGTCGCGTCTGGCGGCGCAGCAGTCAAGGCACTGTTGCCGGATGGCATCTGGTGACAGGCATGAATAAAGGTTTCCGCCAGCTCGCCGCGCGATTGCCAGCTTTGCCTTGCGTCGATGTAGCGCTGCATGCTGGCCCGTAATCGCTCAAGCGTCTCCCAGGCCTGTTGACGCGCCTGCAGACAGACCGTCAGCGCTTCCTCTGTCAACGCGGCGGGTATCTCAGGATGTTGCACGCGTTCCGGCTGGCGCTGCGCCAGGCAGAACAGCGCGGGCAGCGCGAAAAAAGGCAGCAGTGCCGCCTCAACGCCTCCCGCCGCGGTTGCCAGCTCCCACAGTATTTCTCCCAGTTGAGCCACCTCCGCTCTGGTGAGCGTGGTTAGCTCTGTTCCGGCTGCCGCCAGGTAGCGCGCACCGGTGTATAACGCGGCGTATTCCGTGCTGCAGAGTGGCAGCGTCTGTACCTCGGGATGATTGAGCCAGGGCAGTATCTGGTTGAGCGCCTCACGCCAGCAGGGAAAGAGCGACGTCGGCAGCAACGGCCTGAACGCTGCAGGCTGTAGCAGGCGCTGCATATCCGCCACCGTGAGGGTCTGCTCCGCTGTCACGTTGCTGGCCAGCAGACGCGTCAGCGCGATGTCAGGAGAATGACCAAGCAGCGTTGCCACAAGCCAGGGGCCAAGCACTTCATTCTGCATAGCGGCGGTTTCTGCGTAGCGCGCCATGGCAGCGATCAACGTCGCCTTGTCGTCCGGCTCATATTTCTGATGACGCGCCAGAAGGTGCTGCCGTTTGAATTCATGAAACAGCGCCTCGTTGATATCGACTTCAGAAGTGCTGTTGCCCTGTGCGCTGAGCGTGGCGCTGGCAGCTAAGGGCGTAACGAGCCTGACTTCACTACGCCGCAGCTCATCAGCCCGGGGGATTAGCCCATCCGGCCAGCCGGGAACGGTCGTCAGGGTCGATCGTACCTGGCCATCTGCCGCCGCCCCGTTTTGTAGCAGATCAGATACCAACAGGCACCCGGTTACCAGCTTCAGCAGGGTATTGAGCTTCAGCCGGGGAGCTGTCGCCGCGTAAGGCGTTTTTTCCTGGCGGTTAACAATCTCCCTGACCCTTTCTGCATAACAGAGATCAGGATGTGCGCCAGAAGCACCGCGCGCATTATCTGGCCGGAATCCTCCGGTGTTCACTCTGCTGTAGTGATGAAAATGTCCGGTCCTTGCGCGGTAGAGCGCTGCGTCAATTGGCATAATAAATTCCCTTTTATGTGCCCAGAGATGCGGAATTGATACTTTTACGTCACGCCACGATTACAACAAAACCGCCAGTTAAAAACTTCCAGATAACGAAAAACTTAGCCTCACGCAGAAAGGCGCGGCTCAGACGACAAAGGAAGGAAAAGAAGGGCTGGCTTTCGGCTGCGAGGCCGGAAAGCGCATAAAAAAGGCGACTCGCGTCGCCCTGTTTGCACGGGTAGCCGATCAGAAGCGCAGCGATGCGCCCACGTACGGGCCGTCCACCAGCACGTTATCTTTACGGTCACCTTTGTTTTCCAGTTCAATATACTGGTAACCCACACGCAGGTTCAGCAGTGAGATCGGCGTAAAGCTGACCCCGCCTGCGGCTTCCTGATAGCTGTCGAGGTGATCGGAGAAAGATTCTGGTGCATAGTAATACTCACCGTACAGGCTCCACATGGTGTTAAAGTTGTACTGCGCACCGCCACCCACTGCGACGGCAAAACCGTCTTTCCCTGCTTCCGGATGGGTAAACATCGCTTTCGCCGCAGGCGCAATGCGCAGCGAACCAACATCAATGTTATAACCCAGTCCAAGGCCATAAGTGCTGCCATCATGATCGCTGCGCAGCCAGTTACCTTTCAAAAACAGACCCGGCGACGTGGTACCGAGGCCAAGGTTGAGGTTGGTGCTATGCTCACCCACGTCAACACTGCCCTCAATCGCCTGCGCCGCGCCGCTCAGCAGTAGCATTCCTAATGCACTTCCCATTACAGCTTGCTTAAACATAATTCCGCTCCATCAAAAACAATCATTGCGGCGCAAAGGGTAAACAGCCTGCGGCAGCGAAACAACCTGATTCGACAAGCTTTACGTAAAAAGAGATAATATTCACCGCTCTGGCGCCTGCATAGCACGGTCAGGCGACCGCCCACAGCAGATGTCCCATTACCGGAGCCAGTATCACCGTAACTACCCCCGAGAGCATCATGACCAGACTGGCTACCACCCCTTCCTGCGCGCCCAGCTGATAAGCGCGTGCCGTGCCCGCGCCGTGTGAGGCGGCTCCCAGCCCTGCGCCTTTCGCGACTCCCTGCTTAATCGCGAGGCGCAGAAACAGCAGATCCCCGACCGCCATCCCGAATACGCCGGTCACCACCACAAACAACGCCACCAGGTCGGGCTGCCCGTCTATCTGTTTTGCCGCGGCCAGCGCAAAAGGCGTCGTAATGGAGCGTAATGCCAGACTACGCTGGATCGCCTCCGGCAGCGCCAGCAGGCGCGCCAGCCAGACAGAGCTGCAGACCGCCACCAGCGTCGCGGTCACTACGCCGGCACTCAGGGAGAGCCAGTGACGGCGGATAATCACCATGTTTTCATATACCGGCACGGCAAAGGCCAGAGTCGCGGGGCCGAGTAACCAGAGCAGCCAGTGGCTTTCGGCAATGTAATCCTGCCAGGTGACATGGGTAAGCAACAACAACGCCACCAGCACCAGCGGCGTCAGTAGCAGCGGCATCAGCAGCAGCTTACGCCAGCGCCGGTAGAGCTGTTTGTTGAGATAGTAGATCAGCAGCGTAATGGCAAAACAGATCAGGCTGATCGCGAAATCATTCATCCCGCGCCTGCTTACGCGCCGCACGCGCGACTTCGAACTGATACACCCGATCCACCACCAGCGCGGTAGAAGCCAGTACCAGTAACGTACTGATGGCGATCACCAGGCCGATACGCCAGCCTTCCAGACGCAGCAGGTCGCCATAGTTCACCACCGCCACCACCGCCGGGATAAAAAACAGCAGCATTTCTCCCAGCAGCCAGTTTGCGCCGCTACGTACCCATTTCACCGGGACGATACGCGTCATGATTAACAGCAGCAGCAGTACCAGACCCACGATATTGGCAGGCAGCGGTAAATGTAGTTTGCTCACCAGCTGATCTGAAACCAGAAACAGCCCCACGTAAAACAGCAGCTGTAGCGGCAACCAAAGCAGGTGCGACTTGTCTGTGCGCCGTACGCTGAGCGTTAACGCCATTTTCTTTTTCTCCTTCTTAATACAGAGCAGAAGTATAAAACGCAGGCAGAAGGTGAAAGAAATGAATTAAAATTATCTGATTCATGCCATTCAGGAATAGTTTATGGACGTTCGTGCTTTGCGTTATTTTACCGAAGTGGTGCGCCAGCAGAGTTTTACCCGCGCCGCAGAAAAGCTCTACGTTACGCAACCTACCATCAGTAAGATGCTGCGCCAGCTGGAAGAGGAGCTGGGCTGCACCCTGCTGCTGCGTGATGGTCGCAAGCTGCATCTCACCGACAGCGGCGCGGCACTCTACCAGCGCGGCCTTATTATTCTCCAGGAGTTCCATCAGCTCGAAGCGGAGCTGGGCGATATTAATCAGCTGAAAACCGGCGAATTACGGCTGGGGATCCCACCGATGGTGGGCATGCAGATTGCGGGCACCATCTCCGCTTTTCGTCAACGCTATCCCGGCGTCGCCCTGAAAATTGTTGAATCTGGCGGTCTGACGGTGCAACAGGCGGTGCTGGATGGCAGTCTGGATATCGCCTTAACGGCACTGCCGGTCGATCCCGACCTGCCGTTGAATACCCTGCCGCTGATGCAACATCCTCTCTGCGTACTGCTGCCGCGCAGCGCGCCCTGGCTGAACCGGAGCAGCATGACGCTGATGGAGCTGGCAACCCATCCCCTGCTGATTTTCAATGAAGAGTTTTCCCTGAATCGCCAGCTGATCAAGGCATTTCAGCAGTTTAACCTGACACCGGCGATTGCGGTACGCAGCGGCCAGTGGGACTTTCTCGCGGCGATGGTGCAGTCCGGAATGGGGCTGGCGATCCTGCCGGAGCCGATCTGCCAGCGGCTGGATAAACAGTCCTTACTCTGGCTACCGCTGGAGTCGGATCTGATGTGGAATCTGGCTTTAATCTGGCGGGCAGGCAGTTATTTATCACGCAGCGCTCAGGCGTGGATTGCCTGCTGTCGCGAATATTATCCGGGTGAGGTTCCCACACTCAGCCTTTAGCCCGTCGGAAACATGTTAACAACCCGGCAGCAATAATTATCGCCGCCAGAAGGCGCGGTGATAATTTAATAATAATACGGTTATATTTATGGTTACTTCCCGGCATAAGTTAATTAAAAGATAATAATTCGCGCATAAACGGAAATTCTCTTTTTCTGTTTAGTCTGTATAGATTGACAGCACTGGCAGACGCGGAATACTATCCTGCCCGCAAGTGAATGGCTATTTTCATCCTGTAATAACATGACGCTTTTCTGCCTGTTAGCAGAAAAGTGCACTGCTGTTTTTCTGTATCAGGAGATAATGATGAAAAAAAGGGAGTTTATCTCTGCTATCGGCTTACTGTTATTGCTTTCTCCGGCTTATGCAATACCAAACAGAATGAGCAAAATTTATCACTGGAATAGCTGCAGCGCGCCTGAATTCAAGTCACGCTTCAACGACACTCCGGTCAACAGCGCTTTAACCTGTATGCAACTTAAGGTGCCGTTAATTTATGATAACGATAATGTTCGCCCGGCAAAAAATAATAAAGAGAATGTGCATATTTTTGTTTCGCGCCTGCCAGCAACAGAAAAGAAAAAAGGGAGTATTGTTTTTATTGCGGGTGGACCGGGACAGCCGGGCATCAATCCCGCCTACTATACAGAGCGACTGGCGCGTCTGCGCCAGCATTATGACTTAATCTCTTACGATCCGCGCGGCGTGGGCCTTTCTACACCCCGTATTAACTGTCAGCCCGACGAAGCAAACAGCACGGCCACCTTTCTGGAGAATTGCCAGCGGCAGACGGGGGAAAACATTTTGCCCTGGATGGGCACCCATGAAGCGATTAACGATCTGAATCGATTACGTATCGCCCTTGGGGAGGAAAAACTGACCGCCGTCAGTTATTCGTATGGTACAAAAGTCGCCGCCTGGTATGCTGAACGCTTTCCTGAACATGTACGTGCGCTGGTGCTGGACGGGGTTGTTGATACCAGCGAAGATTATTTCAGCCAGCGTATGAAACAAAATCTCAGCTATCAGCAAACATTTGAGCGTTTTGCTGTCTGGTGCGCCATCAATAATACCTGCCCTTTACCGGCGAACCCCCAGAAAGCCACGGCGAAAATGCAAAAGATTTTAGCCGATGTGGATGCCTGGCATTTAACATCATCCAGCGGTGAAATAATCGATGCGGGAAGCCTGATTTCGTTGATGTATGAAAAATTGCTGTGGCCTGAAGAATGGAAAGCGCTGGCAGAAGCCATTACCAAAATAGCCTCACGCACCATCGATAATAGCGTTGAGACACTTTTACGGCCGCAACCTGGTACGGAAGAGGAGGATGCGCTGGTGGCGATAAATTGCCTGGACAGTAATCTGGCGCTGTTCGATGCGCAGAAGTGGCCCTGGCTGTTCTCTTATATGCAGACGCCGGGAAAATTTACGCGTTACCGACCCGGGCTGGACGAGACGGACAGTTGTCAGGGATGGCCGTCCAATGGACTGGATAAAATGCGCCAGCCGCAGGTCAGCGCCGCGCTGCCTCACCTGTTGTTTGTGGCGCAGCGCCACGATCCCACCACACCCTGGCTGAATGCGCTCCGCATGGCGGCGCTGTTTCGCAGCCCGCTGCTTACCCGGGAAGGGGATGGTCATACGCTGGCCTTAGAAGGTGTCGATAGTTGTGTGGATAAAGCGGTGATGGATTATCTGGCCGAGCCTGCCAGTGTGGTCGCGGATATCACCTGTCCGGTGATTGAGGGCTAAAAAAATACCGGTGCCTTGCTGGCACCGGCAGACATTGTTACTCATCTTTTTCAACCAGCAGCGCTTCGAGCAGGTCGAGGTCACGCAGCAACTTCTGCATGGCCTCGTTGGAGATCTGCTGCGTCGCACGCAGATGATAGACCTCAGCACGCTCGGCGCGTAGCGCCGTCAGACGGAAACGACGCTCCAGATTTTCCGCCATCAGCGCCTGTTCCATGTCACTCTTACCGTCCACGCGCCGACGCAGATTACCGATCACGCGAAGGCTGACCTCTTTCAGCAGCTCCGGATCGAGATTTTCTTCGCTGTCTTTCCCCAGCCGTTCTTCCATTTTGTGCAGGCTCTCAATCGCCACGCCCGCCATCGCCGCACGCGCGCTCTGTATCTCACGACGATGGCTGGTTTTATCGATACCATCAATGCCGTGCAACAGGATTGGCAGCAGAATCACCCCCACAAACAGCGAAAAGAGAATAACGCCGGTAGCGAGGAATATCAGTTCATAACGTGCCGGGAAAGGATTGCCATTGGCGAGCAACAGCGGAATCGACAACACACCCGCCAGAGTAATGGCGCCACGCACGCCCGCAAAGGAGGCGATCAGCAGCTCACGCAGCGAGTAGTTGGCAAACTCCAGCGGACGCTTTTTTAAAAAGCGCAGACTGAAGCGCTTCATGATCAGCAACCAGCCAAAACGCACCACCATCAGCGCGCCATAGATCAGCACAACGTCGGTAAACAGCATCCAGAGTTCAACATTGGGATCGGCATTGGCTTCGGCAATCGAGGTTTCCATAATGCCCGGCAGCTGCAGCCCCAGCATCAGGAACACCATGCCGTTAAACACAAACTCCAGCATCTGCCAGACGCTGTTGGCGCGCAGACGCATTGCCAGCGGTGCCTGACGCAGAATACCTGAACGGGTGATGGTCATACCGGCGGCCACCGCAGCCAGAATGCCGGATACGCCAAGGTGTTCCGCGATCAGGTAAGAGGCAAACGGCAGCAGCAACATCAGCACGGTTTGTGTTGCCGGATCGTCGCCGCTCCAGCGGCTGAGCAGACGCAGAGAACGGCCATAGAGCCAGCAGAGGGCGACACCGGCCACCAGACCGCCCAGCGCAACCTTCAGAAACTCTACACTGGCTCCGCCCCAGGTAAAGACCATGGTGCCCAGCGTCACCGCCACGGCAAACTTCAGCGATACCAGACCGGATGCGTCGTTCATCAGCGCTTCGCCCTGAAGGATCGACATGATTTTTTTCGGGATGCGCCCTTCCCCGACGATGCCGGAAAGCGCCACAGCATCGGTGGGTGACAATACCGCCGCCAGTGCAAAGGCCGGCAACAGTGGGATGCCCGGTACCAGCCAGTGGATCAGATATCCAATCCCGACCACGGTGATCAGCACCAGTACCAGCGCCAGCCCGAGGATTTCACGTCCGTGGTGCAGAAACTCACTGATAGGGGTTTTCCAACCGTCCGCAAACAGCAGCGGCGGAATAAACAGCACCAGGAACAACTCCGGATCGAAATCAACATGCAGGCCAAATGTCGGCCAGGCGAGCATGGCCCCGATGGCGATCTGTACCAGGGGAAGCGGGATTTGAAAAGGAAGAATACGTGCAGCGACACCTGAGAGCGACACCACCAGGGTCATTATGAGGATGGTAAAGAAGATTTCCATGCTTTCCTTAGGTGTTTAGGCTATGTCACCTGCAGGTCATGCATACAGCTGGCGGTTCGCGTCAGCATCCTGCCGGGTGACGGGATACAGCCTGGTTATCATTAAGACAAAAATCACAGAGGAAAGTGTAAAGCAAAACGATGAACAGATGCGACCAGATATCGGTCAGGGGGACAAAAAGCAGTTGCCAGGTGAACTGCGCCACCCGGCAAAGGATTAAATGGCCCAGCCACCCGCATAGAAAACGATCAGCGCAATGGCAATCAACACGGTGCCAACGTTCAGCTTGCGCCATTCGCCGGCGAACAGACGGCCAATCACAAGCGCGCCGAAACCCAGCATGATGCCGGTGACGATGTTGCAGGTGAGCACAATAAACACCGCCGTCAACAGCCCCGCCATCGCATCGACAAAGTCGCTGAAGTCGATTTTTGCCACGTTGCTCAGCATCAGCAGCCCCACATACATCAGGGCCGGAGCCGTGGCATAGGCGGGCACCAGATAAGCCAGCGGAGACATAAACAGAATCAGCAGAAACATCAGGCCAACCACGATGGCTGTCAGACCGGTTTTCCCGCCAGCAGCCGTACCCGCCGCTGATTCGATATACACCGCTGCCGGTGCCGCCCCGACCAGACCGGCAAACAGGCTGCTGACAGAGTCGGTGGTTAAAGCGCGCCCGCCATTGATAATCTGATTGTCTTTATCCAACAGATTCGCCTGGCCTGCCACCGCACGGATAGTACCGGTAGCGTCAAACACCGCCGTCATCACCAGCGCCAGCACGCTGGGCAGTACCGCCGGCTTCAGAGCGCCCATAATATCCAGACTGAACAGCTGCGATTGTCCATTGGCATCATGCAGGCTCGGCATAGCAAACAGTCCCTGATAGCGCACCGCAGGGTCAAAAATCAGCCCCAGCACGGAGATAATAATAATGGTCAACAGAATGCCGCCCGGTACGCGTCGTTTTTCCAGGCCAAATATCGCCGCCAGACCCGCCAGCGCCATCATGACCGGAAATGAGGTGAAATCGCCCAGCGCTACCGGCAAGCCCGGCGCCGGATTTTTAACCACCAGATTGATGCCGTCTGCTGCAATCAGCAGTAAAAACAGGCCGATACCGATACCGGTCCCGTGCGCTACGCCCATCGGCAGGTTACGCAGGATCCACGCCCGGATGCCGGTGACGGAAATAAAGGTGAACAGCAGCCCCATCAGGAATACCGCTCCCAGCGCAACCGGCACGCTGATCTGTTGCCCCAGCACCAGGCTGAACGCCGTAAACGCGGTCAGGGAGATGGCGCAACCAATCGCCAGCGGCAGGTTAGCCCACAGTCCCATAATGATGGAGCCAAAGCTGGCCACCAGGCAGGTTGCCACAAACACCGCTGCGGGCGAGAAACCCGCCTTGCTCAGCATGCCGGGCACAACAATCACGGAATAAACCATCGCCAGGAAGGTGGTTAGTCCCGCAATCACTTCCTGGCGCAGGCTGCTGCCGCGTGCCGAGATGTTGAACCAGGCGTCCAGTTTTCCACTGGCCGGGCGAGATTCGTTAGACATAAAAAAGCCTCTGAAAAATTTTTTAGGTTAGTGAGCCACAGGGCGGCTTCAGTCTGCATACGCGTCGGGTGGCGTGCTGTGCGCGCGAAAGTCAGCGCATCCACAGCAGGCAAACGTTTACCTGCGCGCTAAAACGGGCGTATTGTACAGACTCCTCCGGCAAGGCAAACGATTATCTGATTTTCAGCGGCAGATTTTTCGCTGTGGTTTAACGCGCAATCAGGATAAACGCCCCTATCCTGCTGCTCCGTAATGACTTTTCACTGCTGACCACAGCAGGATGCGCGGCACAGCAGGCGGCAGGCGGCAGGCGGCAGGCGGCAGGCGGCAGGCGGCAGGCGGCAGGCGGCAGGCGGCAGGCGGCAGGCGGCAGGCGGCAGGCGGCAGGATAAGTGAAAGAATGCCCTGCGCGCCTTATCTGGGGGACTTTATTCTGCCAGATCGATCGGCCCGCCTTGCGCAATAGCCCGTTGCCAGGCAGCGCGCGCCTGTACTTTTTGTAGCCATTGCTGCGTGGCAGGCATTCTGTCCAGGCCGCCGCGCAGGGTTAATGCCAGCAGCGGGAAACTCATCTGGATATCGGCAATGGAGAAACGCTGCCCGGCAAACCAGGGCTGCGTGGCGAGATGGTTTTCGATCATCTGTTTATGCGGGACCAGTTGCTTGTCGATCCAGGCGCGCTGAATCCCTTTGCCGAGTACTTCCCCTGCAGGCCGCAACAGCCAGGGAACCGGCGATTTGCCCAGGCGGCTGAACACCAGCTTCATCAGCAACAGCGGCATCAGCGAGCCTTCGGCATAGTGCAACCAGTAACGCGACTGCAACCGTGCGACATCATCCGTCAGTTGCAGCCGATGCTGTTCGTCACAGGTCGCTTCCAGATATTCCAGAATCGCCCCCGATTCGGCGATAACGCGATCGCCATCGGTAATAACCGGGGCTTTGCCGAGCGGATGAATACGTTTCAGTGCCTCAGGCGCCATCATGCTCTTTTCCCGCGCGTAACGTTTAATCTGATAGGGCACTTCCAGCTCTTCCAGCAGCCACAGCACCCGGTGTGAGCGGGAGTTTTCAAGATGGTGGACAGTGATCATAGCGGCTCCCTGTGATGGCGCTTACAGCAGTATAGCCAGCACAGCGTCGGCGACTGTGTCTCGCTTAACGATCTTTGTCCGCGGCTTCGTGATGTTCCGGATCCAGCAGTACCGCCCCTGACCCCTGCTGGGCCAGCCGATCGCCGGGGTTGCGTAGCGGGCAATCGCGCATCGACAGACAGCCGCAACCGATGCAACCATCCAGATCGTTGCGCAGCCGCGTCAGGGTCTCAATACGCTTATCCAGTTCTTCACGCCAGTGCTGCGTCAGGGCGTTCCACTCCTGTGCCGACATGCGCTTATTAGCAGGCACATGCATCAGGCTGTCGCTGACTGTGGCCAGCGGGATGCCAATACGCTGGGCGATTTTAATAATGGCAACCCGACGGAGGACATCACGGCTGTAGCGTCGCTGGTTACCGGCATTACGTGTGCTGGAGATCAGGCCTTTCGCTTCATAAAAATGCAGGGCCGATACCGCGACACCGCTACGCTTTGCCACTTCTCCCGGCGTCAGCACCGGTTTCGGGTAGTTGCGATCTTTTTTCATTTGGCTCTTTACCTCAAGTTAACTTGAGGAATTATACTTGCTTCCCATCAAAACCACGAATCCCACCCGACGTAACAGCGTCAATGACAGAAGGATGAGGCTATGATGCACCAGGAAATAATTCATTCTTTAACCCAGTGGATTGACCAGAATCTGGATAAAAGCTTATCGATCGATGAAGTGGCGGCGAAATCGGGTTACTCCAAATGGCACCTGCAACGTATGTTTCGTACCGTGACGAAGCAGACGCTGGGCGGCTACATTCGCGAACGTCGCCTGACGCTGGCTGCCGAAGCGTTACGCCAGACGCAGCGCCCGGTATTCGATATTGCCATGGAGTATGGCTACGATTCACAGCAAACTTTTTCCCGCGTGTTCCGGCGTCAGTACGCGCAAACGCCCACCGCCTGGCGCAATGCCATGCGTCGTCAGGCGATACAGCGTCCGCGCCGGGTCAACTTTGATTGTGGCGAAAACATGACCGGTTTTAGTCCGCGTACCCCGGGCGAGTATTGCCCGGTTCGCTGACCTTCTGCGCGCCCCCCCGGGGCGCTCCCCCTGTTTTCTCCCGCTTTCCCCTTTTCCCCGTCGATAAAAATTTTTCTACCATACCACGATCAAAATTTGTTCAAAGCGCGACGCAGGATGATATAATGTGATCCTTATCACACTATTAATCTGTCAGTTAACACCGTGAAAGGCTTGCTCGCTTTCATGCGTGGGTGACTGCGCCCTGAAAAGTGTCAGGGATGTTTCAGCTTTGAGGTCCGATACCGATGACTACTTTTACTGCCGGTTTTCTCGTTATGCGCTGGGAGTTGCTGAGCGCTGTTATGATGTTTCTCGCCAGTAGCCTGAAAATTAAATGTCGGCAAACTCGCCACCACGTTATGGCTTTCCTGTTCAGCGGCGTGGGTCTGGGAATGTCGTGCTGGTTTGTCACCGGTCTGTTGGGCATCTCGCTGAGCATGGAGCATCTGCATAACTTCATGGAGATAACCAAAAACGTATGTATTGAGGTGCTGAATCAGGCTCCTGCCAGCTGGCCCATGCCCTGATTTTCGGCAATAAAAAACCCCGCATGGCGGGGTTTTTTATATTGCTGTGTATCGTCAAATTTTCTTCAACATAGCCGGAATATTCACATCCTGAACTGTCACACCCGGTCTCTGCGTTCCGCGGCGATCCTGAATCCACATATCTCCCATTAACTGATTAAGCCCGCGATCGAGACCGGTTACCAGGCCCGCGCCAGGGGTAAAGGTCAGTTCGCCGAAATAGATCCGCTCTTCATGGATATACCAGTCAACCCGCACATAGTCGAAGTCGCTGGCCAGCTTTTTGCTGAGCTCCAGCGCGTGCTGCAGTGAGGCCAGCTGCGGAGTGATATCGAGCCCGGTATCACGAATTTTGTGGAAGGCTTCACTCAGGTTATTGACGTAAAAGTTCATCGACAGCGCAGGATTGCTGCGATTGTAGATAACCTGGAGCACGTACTCAAAATTGCCGTCGCGCTTGTTGAACATATGGAACTTGTAGTCCACCGGCGCGCTTTTGCCGTCGCCAATGTACTGCTCCACCAGAATGCGCGGTTTAATATAGCGATAGTGAATTTCCCGCGCTTCGTTAGCGAAATCGGTCTTCAACCAGGTGTAACAGTTGTTGATGATCTGCTGTTTTTTCAGCGCATCCGGCTCTTCCAGCAGAATTTCTACCATGTTGGAGCCGTGATTCGGCTTAATCACCGTATTCTTCCAGGCGGGCAACGTGTTTAACGTCGCGGGATCGGTAGTTTCGTATACCAGCGGGATCAGGTACTCCTCTCCCACTTTGTCCGCAATGTACTCGCGCACCATATATTTGTCGGACAAGCGACCATAGCTCTGGTAATCACCGAACACGAATTTACGATACAGGACTTTTTCATTAAACACTTTCGGCTGACGCAGATTGGGCAGCTTTTTAAACTTGTGAAAGTAGTAGATGCGGTCCTGGTATGACCAGGGCATCTTTTTGATAAAATACTGTACGCTTCTTCTGAGTTCTTCTTTCAACTTAAGCATATCTGACCTCATTTGTAGGTTTTGTAGTTGAGTGAGGAAACCTGAATTTTTTGAATGACGCCGTTTTTGAAGAAGTAGTTCATTACGGTAAGGGATAGCAGCTCTGAGAGAAAAACACTCCATGCAGCACCCATGATGCCGTAGCCCTGGATCAACCACCAGGAGAGCGGCAAACTAATGAGCATCAGGCAAATGATTTTCTTCAGCAGATAGTTAAACCCCCCTTCTTTCACCATGTAGCGATACGCTACGGTACCCATTGCCGAAAAGCAGGTTGCTATCGACAGCAACGTAATGAGACTTCCTGACTGTGTGTACTCCTGGCCGTATAACGCAATGACAAGCTCTTCTCCATAAAACGCAATGAAGAGCAGCATCACTAATGAAACTCCCATGACATAACCATTCAGCCGCGCCGCCAGCTTTATGGCCACTTCGCCACGCTCTCTGAAAATTTCAGTAAAGCAGGAAGTGATGATCGCCACGGGAATAAAAATCCACGAGGCTGCAATAGTATTGGCAGCGGCAAACAGGCCGAGATCGCGCGCTGATCCGACGCCCGCTAAAAACATCTGTGCCGCCTTTACCTGAACCGAGATAAAAATACTGGAGATGGCCAGCGGCAGACCGGCATACATCAGATAACGGAAATAAGCGCTGCGTTTCTCCTGCGGCGGGGCGATATCCTGATTATCACGGTAGAAGTTGTAGCGCTTGATGACATAAGGCACCAGCGTCACGGCCACGATGGAGAGTGTCAGCCACAGCGGATTAAGACGGAACCAGGCGATGGTAAAACTGATCGTAAAACTCAGCACCATGCCGATGGAGTTAGCAATGGTATTCAGACGCGATGCCAGGCGCGCATTGTTGTAAACGCTGAAGGTATCCTGCGTGACGAACACCGAGGCCACAAATGAGGCCAGCGCAAACGCCAGAAAATTTTCCTGCATGTTGAACCAGACCCAGGCCAGCACCGGCGCTGAGGTGAGCAACAGAAGTACCATACGTAAGGTGCGTGCGATCGTCATCAGCCGCAGCCCTTTGGGCGCGTTTTTGCTGATGCGTTTAAACAGAATGGTTTCGGTACCGAAAATCGCAACGGTCTGGACCATTGAGAAGAGTGAGGTGGAAAACGCCATTTGACCAAACACAGTTGGCCCAAAAGATTTCGCCACGTAGGAGGTCACGAAAATGACGCCAAACACTGAGACGATCTTCTCCGACATCATCCAGGCGGCATTGGACATTACGCTAAGTTTCATTGACTCATCCTTTGTATTACTCACTACTACAGCCTGCGGTGCATGTCCCTGTATAGAATTAACAAGTACACAATGGACCTGACGGTAATTAAATACTTCAAACCTGACTGGTCCGAAAAATTGAGAATCAAAGCTGAATTCAGAGATTATTTTCAGGAAAACTCTGATTATATTTGGCGAAAAAAACACCCTCGTGTAAACGATTTTTCTTTTTAAACGAAGCGGCGACGCCTGGCATATCCTGCGAAATTTGCAAGGAGGTTATGCTGAAATCACTATGTGCGTTGAAATTTTCTTCCTTTGGGATGAGACGAATTTATATCAAAAACACCCATTCAGGAAGGTGTGGAAACCGGAAGCGAATAAAATAAGATTTATCCCATGATGATATTTATTCCAAATATCTTAATTTAACCTTCGCAATTCAAATCGCGCACTTTAATACTGTATTAAAACTCCTTTTTGCAGTGCCGGGGATTAATACAGTTATTCTCATCCATTAATTGATTAGAAAGGTAAGAGCATTTATGAGAAAGTCACGATATAGCGAAGAGCAAATCACCAATGCCATTAAAGCTTCTGAATCAGGAGTGAAGGTAAGGGAGATTTGTGAAGAGTTAGGCATCTCTGAAGCGACCTTCTACAGCTGGAAGAAGAAATTCTCCGGGCTATCATCAGAAGAAGGTAGAAGAATCAAAGAGTTGGAGGACAAACTGCAGTTGATGACCCGTGAGCTGCAGATATTAAGCACAGACAAGGAGATGCTACAAAGCGTACTTAAGAACTTCTTCACAACTAACGAAAAGCGTCAGGCGGTGAACTTCCTGCAGAGCACCTTTGATATCGGCACACGCCGCAGCTGCCGCCTGCTGGATATTAGTCGCAGCGTTTATCATTATCCCTCTAACTCTGACAATCGTTAAGGCCCGTAATACCGTTCTTTTTTTGATTAATGGCTCTACCTGGTACTTACCAGAGAAAAGGAAGATCATCCTATAAAGCTTTCAGGGTCTGATTATCCGCACCATTTTTTTTTGATGTTTTCTGCCGAGGAAAAACATCTTTTGTGTGGTAAAAATGATTCACATCAGCAAAAAACTTGCTATTCAATCCAGTTAACAAATGCCCTGCCTCATTTATGCTGAGGCAGGGCATTTGTGCTGCCGTTTTCTTTATTTATAAATCTGGTCCTGTACCAGGACAAATCTCATCAGCACACGTAAACATGACGCTTAATTTTACGTCAGTAATACCTGGATCTAATTGATGGAGTAAAAATATTTATAATCCAACCGGTAGCTGAGCTGGAAAATATTTCCTTCGGAATTATCCCAAAATAAATGTTAATGGTTGCTTAACACTTACCGACTTTCATACCCGTAATCTGTTAAGAGTGTTCATCCATAGTTAGGCAGTGCTAATCATTTGAGGTGACTGACATCTCAGATTATTCGCAACATTTGCATTATCCCCGCAGCAAAATATGGCTTTTCATCACATTTATCGGCGGAAGAAAGGACGCAGAAAAGCGTTACGGCACCCGGGTGCAGCAAAAAAATTGACCAAAAAGCATGTTTCTTGCGCGCTTCGTTGAAAAAGCAAGCTTCACCTCTGTCTGCCCGGCGCTACTTTGCTGCCTTAATAGCAGAGAAAACCCGGGCATTACGGCTGTAAGTCCCTTGCGCAGGTTGCCTTTTTATATCTTAATGGATGAAAAAAAGGGATCAAAAAAAACCTTAGGTTATAAGAAGGCAGTTAAGCATCCCTTCGCCAGCCAAATAAGCAGGGTAAAATACCTGGAGGTAATCTTAAAATAGCTTTCTCTTATCGGGTAATGCGCCTGTTATTCTTTCTCCACCGCGTCAGACTTTCATTTTCTTAATGACTGGCCGGGGCTTAACACGCATTGCATAAAGCACGCCAGCTATCAGGCAAAGAATACCGCCGAGCGTTAACAGTGGCGGCCAGCTTTGGCGCCAGAGAAATGTCCACAACAGGCCAAATAAGGTTTCGAAGACAATCAACGGTCCAATTAAAACCGTGGGAAGCCGCTGACTGGCAGCATTCCAGCACAGCGTTCCCAGCCAGGAGCAAAACAGGCCGATAGCCAGCATTAAGGGAATAAAAATTTCCGGGCGGGGACCGAAAGGCAAGGCAAAGTCAGGCCGCTGCCAGGCGAGTTGCCCGCTGACCAACAGCCAGGCGAGCAGCGCCAGCGGCAGTGTCACTACTCCCTGCGCCGTAGCCCAGGTTGAGGGTTTCACCTCGGGATGCGCACGCAGCCAGCGCGCATTACGCAGCGGATACCAGGTCCAGCACGCAACGGCGCATAATGCCAGCAGGATCCCTGTCAGATAGCCGGGGATATCCGGCGGTGTTTCGGCAGCCTGCCACTCTGCCTGGTTTACACACAGTAATCCCAGCGCGATCAGCATCAGCGCAGGCGACAGACGCCGCCAGGATAGCTTTCCTTCCAGATGTCCGTAACAGAGGTTGGCGGTAACAGAGATAACGACCGGCAGGGTGCCAATAATCATGGTTGAAACCGGTGCGCCGGTACGCTGAATCGCGTTGGCCAGACAGGCGTAGTAGAGCAGATTGCCAATCAGCGACAGTTGCAGGGCTTCTGCCCAGTCGCCTGAGCACAGTTGACGCAGATGATGACGCGCCTGCCAGGCGAGCGGCAGGGCTATCAGGCCAAAGGCGACGTAACGGCCAGCCGACTGTAAGGTGCCGGGATAATCGGGCACGATCAGCGGTCCGACGAAGATCAGCCCCCACATCAGCCCTGCCGCCAGAGCAAAGAGTACGCCTGCAAACATGTTTTTCTTCCTTATAGAATCGGTGCCGCTCAGTTTCCCTGAGTGGGCAGAAAAATTCTTGTAGCAGATTGCGCTGGCATGACCTGTTTCTGGTAACGAACCGGAGTAATACCGTAACGACGAGTGAACGCGCGCGTCAGATGAGCCTGATCGGTCAGGCCCACCATGAAAGCCACCTCTGCCGCCGCACAGCCGCGCGCCAGTAGTTGTTTCGCTTCATAGAGGCGAAACGCCATCAGCATCTGGTGGGGCGTAACGTGATAGTGCTGTTTGAAGGCGCGCAGGAAGTGCCAGGGCGTGAGGGAAACCAGCGCGGCCAGCGTATCAAGCCGGATGGTCTGCGCCAGACTGGCACGCAGATATTCGCGCACGCGGTCAAAGCGATGTGCCTCCTGCTGCTGCGACGGCCGCGCCACGCGGGCAAAAGGTCGCATAAAAGCCAGCAGGTCAACCAGCAAACCCTCCCGTTCGAGCGCGGTTTCCGCCTGCCACAGCGCCGCCAGGGCGTGCGACAACGGCTGGGCTGCGCGGCGATCCACGCGCAGCGCGTCACTGAACCACCATCCCCGCTCACCGGTCAGCATCTCCAGCCTCTCGGGCTGAATATAGACCATGCGATAACGCCAGCCCTCTTCACAAGCGGACTCGCCGGTATGCAGCTCATCCGGATTCATCATCACCAGAGAATGGACAGGCGCTACGTAATGGCTGCCGCGATAGCGAAAGCGCTGAGCGCCTGCAAGGATAGTGCCGATGCCGAACGCCTCATGGGTGTGCGGCTCAAAGGCATAACGCGCAATATGCGCCTGATAGAGTTCCACCCCGGGCAGTTCAGCCAGCTGGCGAAACTGGGCGCGATCTTTTTCACAGGGGAAAACAGCGGGCACTACTGACACAATCTACATCCTCAAGCCATCCGGAAGCCGTCAGCATGCCTCTTTTTCACTGCGAATTGCAAAACAGCCGTTTATGCGATCACCAGAATGCCACAGCCTGACACTTATCCTGCTGACGCAGACGCGCCCTCAGGCGGCCTGTAAAAAAGGCCTGCAGGAAGCGCACAACGCTTTGCAGGCCTTTCAGAGATTAAACGGCGTGATGCATTAAGAGGGCATCATGCCGCCAGGATACGCACTCAGAATGGGATATCGTCGTCAAAATCCATCGGCGGTTCGTTGTTCGCCGGAGCGCTCTGCTGCGGACGCGACTGCGCGCCACCGCTGAACTGATTACCGCCCTGCGGCTGTTGTTGCGGCTGCTGTGGCTGGCCCCAACCGTTGTTGTTGCTCTGACCGCCGCCCATCGGCGCACCTGCACCGGCGCCCTGCTGACGGCCGCCCAGCATCTGCATGGTACCGCCCACGTTGACGACCACTTCCGTGGTGTAACGATCCTGGCCGCCCTGATCCTGCCATTTACGCGTACGCAGCTGGCCTTCAATATAGACCTGCGAACCTTTGCGCAGGTATTCCCCTGCCACTTCAGCCAGCTTGCCAAACAGCACAACGCGGTGCCATTCGGTGATCTCTTTATTCTCGCCGGTCTGTTTATCACGCCAGCTTTCCGACGTGGCCAGTGTAATGTTGGTAACCGCGCCACCATTTGGCATATAGCGGACTTCCGGGTCCTGACCCAGATTCCCGACAAGAATCACTTTGTTAACGCCCCGACTGGCCATGTTGGTGTCTCCCGATAAGTTATTGCATTAAGTCTAAACGGTTAATTCTACCACGTCACAACCTGTGAGTCCTGGTTTCGAGCTGGGTTCCAATTTTGATTCTCCCGTTGCTGCTTTGCAAGAGAGTACTGGATATTTATTCAGGTTATTTTTTATGCCATAATGATGTGTTTCTTCTGGCCGTGTCGGCAAGGCATGGCGAGTGCTGCTAATCCGGGAAATGTGAATGGATAAGATAGAAGTCCGTGGTGCCCGCACCCATAATTTAAAAAACATCAACCTGATCATCCCTCGCGACAAGCTGATCGTGATCACCGGCCTGTCAGGTTCCGGTAAATCTTCGCTGGCGTTTGATACGCTATATGCCGAAGGTCAGCGTCGCTATGTTGAGTCGCTCTCCGCCTATGCCCGCCAGTTTCTTTCCCTGATGGAGAAGCCGGACGTCGATCATATCGAAGGGCTCTCGCCGGCGATTTCAATCGAACAGAAATCGACGTCGCACAACCCGCGTTCCACCGTGGGTACCATTACTGAAATTCACGACTACCTGCGTCTGCTGTTTGCCCGCGTGGGCGAACCGCGCTGCCCGGATCATGATGTGCCGCTGGCGGCGCAAACCGTGAGCCAGATGGTCGATCAGGTGCTGTCACAGCCGGAAGGCCGCCGTCTGATGCTGCTCGCCCCGGTGGTGAAAGATCGTAAAGGCGAACACACCAAAACGCTGGAAAACCTGGCGGCGCAGGGCTATATCCGCGCGCGCATCGATGGCGAAGTGTGTGATCTCTCTGATCCGCCGAAGCTGGAGCTGCAGAAAAAACACACCATTGAAGTGGTGGTCGATCGTTTTAAGGTACGTGAGGATCTGGCGACGCGTCTGGCGGAGTCGTTTGAAACCACGCTGGAGCTCTCCGGCGGCAGCGCCATCGTGGCGGATATGGATGAGGCCGATGCCGAAGAACTGCTGTTCTCGGCCAACTTCGCCTGCCCGATTTGCGGCTACAGCATGCGCGAACTGGAACCGCGCCTGTTCTCCTTTAATAACCCGGCCGGCGCCTGCCCCACCTGTGACGGTCTGGGCGTGCAGCAATATTTCGATCCCGAACGCGTGGTGCAGAACCCTGAACTGTCGCTGGCGGGCGGTGCGATTCGTGGCTGGGATCGCCGTAACTTCTACTATTTCCAGATGCTGCGCTCGCTGGCAGAACATCTCAAGTTTGATGTCGAAGCCCCGTTTAATAGCCTGAGTGACAGAGCGCAACAGGTGATCCTTTACGGCTCTGGCAAAGAGAGCATTGAATTCAAATATATTAACGATCGCGGCGATACCTCGGTGCGTCGTCATCCCTTTGAAGGGGTGCTGCATAATATGGAGCGCCGCTATAAAGAGACTGAATCGACCGCAGTCCGGGAAGAACTGGCGAAATTTATCAGCAACCGCGCCTGTACCACCTGTGACGGCACCCGTCTGCGCCGTGAAGCGCGTCATGTGTTTGTGGAAAACACCAATCTGCCGACCATCTCCGAGATGAGCATCGGTCATGCGATGGATTTTTTCCGTAACCTGAAGCTCAGCGGCCAGCGGGCCAAAATCGCCGAAAAAGTGCTGAAAGAGATTGGCGATCGCCTCAGCTTCCTGGTGAACGTGGGTCTGAACTATCTCTCGATGTCACGATCCGCTGAAACCCTCTCCGGGGGCGAGGCGCAGCGTATCCGCCTGGCCAGCCAGATTGGCGCCGGGCTGGTAGGCGTGATGTATGTGCTGGATGAACCCTCCATTGGCTTACACCAGCGCGATAACGAACGCTTACTCAGCACGCTGGTTCACCTGCGCGATCTCGGCAATACCGTGATTGTGGTTGAGCATGATGAAGATGCCATCCGCGCCGCCGATCACGTGATCGATATCGGCCCGGGCGCCGGCGTTCATGGCGGTCAGATTGTGGCGGAGGGTACCGTTGAGGAGATTATGGCGCGGGAGGAGTCGCTTACCGGCCAGTTCCTCAGCGGGAAACGTGAGATAGCCGTTCCTGCCGAACGCGTCAAAGGCGACCCGACGAAAGTGCTGAAGCTGACGGGAGCGCGCGGCAACAACCTGAAGGATGTGACGCTGACGCTGCCGGTGGGCCTGTTTACCTGTATTACCGGCGTCTCCGGCTCCGGTAAGTCGACCCTGATCAACGATACGCTGTTCCCTATTGCGCAGCGTCAGCTGAACGGCGCCACCAGCGGCGAGATCGCGCCCTATCGTGAGATCAGCGGTCTGGAGCATTTCGACAAGGTGATCGATATCGATCAGAGCCCGATCGGTCGTACACCACGCTCCAACCCGGCGACCTACACCGGCGTCTTTACGCCTGTGCGCGAGCTGTTTGCTGGCGTACCAGAAGCGCGTTCGCGCGGCTACAATCCGGGGCGTTTCAGTTTTAACGTGCGCGGCGGCCGCTGTGAGGCCTGTCAGGGCGACGGCGTGATCAAGGTTGAGATGCACTTTCTGCCCGATATCTATGTCCCCTGCGATCAGTGCAAAGGCAAGCGCTATAACCGCGAAACGCTGGAGATTAAGTACAAAGGCAAAAGCATTCACGAAGTGCTGGAAATGACGATCGAAGAGGCGCGTGATTTCTTCGAGGCGGTGCCTGCGCTGGCGCGTAAGTTGCAGACGCTGATCGACGTGGGGCTCTCTTATATTCGCCTTGGTCAGTCCGCGACCACCCTGTCAGGCGGTGAGGCGCAGCGCGTGAAGCTGGCGCGCGAGCTGTCGAAACGGGGAACCGGTCAGACGCTCTATATCCTTGATGAGCCGACCACCGGTCTGCACTTTGCGGATATTCAACAACTGCTGGCGGTACTGCATCAGCTGCGCGATCAGGGTAATACCATTGTGGTGATTGAGCATAACCTGGACGTGATCAAAACTGCCGACTGGATTGTTGATTTGGGTCCGGAAGGCGGCAGCGGCGGCGGTGAGATTCTGGTGGCCGGTACGCCGGAAACCGTGGCCAACTGTGAAAAATCGCATACGGCACGCTTTCTTAAGCCTTTGCTGAAAAAGTAATTTCTCTGTGAGCCAGCGCCCTGCTGGCTCCGCTTTTCCACTGCCGTTTTCGCCAGACAATTGCAGAAACAGGCAAGATTTAGACATATTCAGGTATATCGTCTGTCCCTTTCCCTGACTATCCTTAACACTGTCCCGCAATAACGGAGATAGCCTGACGCTCTCCCTTTACGTGCCGCTGGCACCACCCAGTCATATGCGGGCAGCTGCCGGTACGCTTCACCGAATTACTTACTCATGACACATTGAAACGGAGACACCATGAATATTACGCATGCCTATGCCGCTCAAAACGCACAAGCTAAACTCGCGCCTTTTGACTATAAGCCGCGCGAGCTGCGCGCTCATGATGTACAGATTGAGGTGCTGTTCTGCGGTGTTTGCCATTCCGACCTGCATCAGGCGCGCAACGAATGGAAAAACACTATCTATCCGGTCGTGCCAGGTCATGAAATTGTTGGCCGCGTCACCGCGGTTGGCGCGCACAGCCAGAAATATAAACCCGGCGATCTGGTAGGCGTGGGTTGTATGGTGGATTCCTGCCGCAGTTGTCCGAGCTGCCAGGAAGGGCTGGAGCAGTATTGCGAAGAAGGCTTTGTAGGCACTTACAACGGCGAAGATCGTGAAACCGGCGCCATTACCTACGGCGGCTATTCAACCAGCGTGGTGGTTCATGAAGACTTCGTGCTGCGTGTACCGGAGAATCTGGAGCTGGCCGGCGTTGCGCCGCTGCTGTGCGCCGGTATCACCACTTACTCTCCGCTGCGTCACTGGAACACCGGGCCGGGCAAAAAAGTAGGTATCGTTGGCCTGGGCGGCCTTGGCCACATGGGTGTGAAGCTGGCGCATGCGATGGGTGCACATGTGGTGCTGTTTACCACCTCACCATCAAAAATCGAGGACGGGAAACGTCTGGGCGCTGATGAAGTGGTGGTATCAAAAGATCCCGACCAGATGGCGCAGCATACCAACAGCTTCGATTTTATTCTGAATACCGTGGCGGCTCAACACGACCTGAACCCCTTTATCGCTCTGCTGAAACGCGATGGCACCATGACGCTGGTAGGCGCACCGGAACACGATCACCCGGCTCCGCAGGTGTTTAACCTGATCATGAAACGTCGCAGCATTGCCGGTTCCCTGATTGGCGGCATCGCCGAAACTCAGGAAATGCTCGATTTCTGCGGCAAACACGGTATCACCTCTGATATTGAAATGATCGCGATGAATCAGATCAACGAAGCTTATGAGCGTATGCTGAAAAGCGATGTGAAATACCGCTTTGTTATCGATATCAATACACTGCGTGAAGAAAGCGCAGCCTGACAGGCTGTTCAGTCCTCTCCCCGACGGGAGAGGACCTCTCTACCCCAGCCAGGCGATATGCCTGAATCTACCCCCCTGCGCCAGAAGCTTTGCTGCCCATAGCCTGCTGAAAAGAGGCATCGACCAGGTAGTAGATTTGCGAATCCTTCAGTGCCCCATCGAGAAACAGCGTACTCCAGTGCGTTTTGTTGAGGTGTTCACTGGGAAACACATCGCTGTGCTCATCCCGCAACAGTTCCGCCAGTGCTGGCGTGGTTTTCAGCGAGAGAGCCGGACGTCCTTTCACTTCATGCACCATGGCAAACAGCACGCCGTCTGTTTTAACCTGGGTGGCTTGCCAGTCGCTGTGCTCACTCTGCTCAGCGCCCGGTTTATTCATGCAGTAGACCAGTAGATCCGAAATGTTCATTGTTATTCTCCTTGTAGCGTAGCGACAATATGTCGCGGACCGCCATGGATACGGTGTTCGCCGAGCCAGATACCCTGCCAGGTGCCTAAAACCAGCCGTCCACGGCTGACCGGCAGCAATAGCGACACCCCCAGCAGCGATGATTTGATATGTGCAGGCATATCGTCTGGTCCTTCATAGTCGTGCTGGTAAGGGGCATTTTCCGGTACGTGACGCATAAAATGTTGCTCCATATCGCTGCGCACGGTGGGGTCGCAATTTTCATTGAGGGTGAGTGAGGCCGAGGTATGCTGCAATAACAAATGCAGTAAACCGGTTTGTACTTCCGCCAGCGGACGAATCTGTCCGACAATCTCCTCAGTGACCAGGTGAAATCCCCGCGTTTTTGCGCTGAGCGTTAACGTTTGTTGATACCACATGCTTTCTCTTCCTGAATGACTCATCCCTCTTAAGTGTGCAGCATGTTGCTAAAAGGTAAACCCTGCGCAAAGAATAGATAAAAAAAGCCGCCAGGCTCAGCGTCTGACGGCTTTTTTATTATCGCAAGACCGGATGGTTTACATGACGGCGGCAAACGCCTCAGCCACCTGATGCACGTTTTTGCTGTTCAGACCGGCAACACACATGCGACCACTGGCGATCAGATAGACGCCAAATTCATCACGCAGGCGATCAACCTGCTGCGCGCTGAGGCCGGTGTAGCTGAACATACCGTTTTGCTTCAGCAGGTAATCGAAATTTTTGCCCGGCAGCGCCTGACGCAGTACCGCTACCAGCGACTGACGCATCTCCAGAATACGCAGACGCATCGCTTCCACTTCCGCCAGCCAGCTCGCCTTAAGCGCCTCATCATTCAGCACGCAGGAGACCAGCTGCGCACCAAAATTGGGTGGGTTGGAGTAGTTGCGACGTACAGTCGCCTTGAGCTGACCCAGCACGCGGCCCGCCTCTTCAGCGCTGTCGCAGACAATGGACAAGCCGCCGACGCGCTCGCCATACAGCGAGAAAATTTTGGAGAAGGAGTTGCTGACCAGCGCAGGCAAACCAGCGGTAGCGATGGCGCGGATGGCATAGGCATCCTCTTCCATACCTGCGCCAAAGCCCTGATAAGCGATATCCAGGAACGGAATCAACTGCTGCGCCTTCAGCACCTCGACGGTTTCATCCCACTGCGCAGTCGTCAGGTCTGCCCCGGTCGGGTTGTGGCAGCAGGGGTGCAGCAACACAATACTCTGTGGTGGCAGGGTTTTCAGCTTAGCCAGGAAGGCGTCAAACTTCACGCCATTGGTTTCCGTGTCGTACCAGGGATAGGTGCTGACCTCGAAACCAGCCCCGGCAAAAATCGCCACATGGTTTTCCCAGGTGGGATCGCTGACCCAGACTTTTGACTGCGGGAAGTAACGTTTCAGGAAATCGGCACCCACTTTCAACGCGCCGGATCCCCCCAGCGTCTGAATTGACGCGATACGCCCTGCGGTCAGCACCGGATGATCGGCACCAAACAACAATGGCGCAATGGCGTGACGGTAGGCTGGCAGGCCTTCAATTGGCAGATAGAGGGTCGCGTCATGGGATACCGCTTTCAGCCGCTCCTCTGCCGCCGCCACCGCCTGAAGCTGGGGAACGATGCCCTGTTCATTGTAATAGAGGCCGATACTCAGATTCACTTTGTGTTCGCGCGGATCCTGTTTAAAGGTTTCCATCAATGAAAGAATCGGATCGCCGGCGTAGGCATCAACGTTTTGAAACACGGTGCACATCTCCTGGTTGAGAAAAAGAGAATCCCGACGTCCTCAGACTCTGTAGCGTCCAGGACGGTGATTCATAGCAATAATCAAATTGAGTATTATCGCGCCCGCCACCGAGGCGAGCAGCATGGGCACAGAAACCACAAACAGCGAGGCGAAAACCACGCAGGTATCTACCGCCATCTGCAGCTTACCGGCGCGTATGCCAAAGCGATCCTGCAGCCAGAGCGCCAGGATATTGATGCCCCCGAGGCTGGCTTTATGACGGAATAACACTATAAACCCAATTCCCATCACGATGTTACCGAACAGTGTCGCATAAAAAGGATTCAGTTCAGAAAAATGAATAAACAGCGGATGCAGATGGGTAAACAGCGATACCAGGCCCACGGCGCAGAAGGTTTTCAGCGTAAATTCCCAGCCCATCCGGCGCACCGCCAGCCAGTAAAACGGCAGGTTGATGAGAAAAAACGCACTGCCGAAAGAGCAGGAAGAGAGATAGCTGATCAGGAAAGCGATACCGGCGGTGCTGCCGGTCAGCGCCCCTGCCTGTTTCAGCATAATCACGCCAAATGAAACCATCAGCGTACCGAGCACCATAGCCAGCGCATCTTCAAGACGAGAATGGGGAACAGTGACGGGTTGAACAACGTTATCCATGGTTTTATCTCATGACAATTGACGCCATTCAAATGCAAAAATTGCACCATAATGGACGTTATCTGCCCTCGCGCCAGGGTGTCATCAGATATCCTTTTGATAATACAGGAACTTTAATGAATATTTTTGTGCGCATTTTAGCGCGTTTTCCGCCAGTTTATGCGTAAAACTCTTTAAAGGCGCGCATTTCGCGCATTTATGTATCCGACAGTGCACCAAATAAGTGCAACGCGCCCTGTTTTAGCGCATTTTTTGCTGCGGGAGCATCATTAAGCCATTCTCTTTCAACCGGTTCAGTACCACAGAGGTTTTGACATGCGCCACGCTCTGATGCCCGGCTACCAACTGGCTAATCAGTGCGCTGAGCGAAGCGAGATCCGCAACCGCCACTTTCAGCAGATAATCGGCATCCCCGGTGGTTTTATAGGCGTCGACAATCGCCGCCTCCTGCTCCACCATCCGATGAAAGCTCTCAACATATTCCGGAGTATGGTTAATCAGACGCACCTCAATCAGCCCCACCATGCCAAGGCCGATGGCGTCCGGCGAGAGACGGGCGTGGTAGCCCAAAATTAAATTCAGCTGTTCGAGATTAATGCGTCGCCGCGAACATTGCGAGGCTGACAGGCCAACCAGATCACTTAATTCCTGATTGGTCAGACGACCATTCGCCTGCAATAAGGTCAGTATTTTTAAATCGTAATTATCAACGTGGTTCATGCTGTTTCCGGCGCGTGTACTGTCGCTTTGGTTACAGATAACCCTGGGGAAGCTGCTGTTGTCCAACACTATTTTCTGATGAGATGCACAAAGTATGCATCTCTCTGCAGAAAGCGTCAGGCAATGTATCGCTGACGCGTGCCGTTATTCGTCGTCGTACTGCGGACCCGCGTAATTATCGAAGCGTGACCACTGACCGTTAAATGTCAGGCGCACCGTACCAATCGGGCCGTTACGTTGCTTACCAATAATGATTTCGGCAATGCCTTTCAGATCGCTGTTCTCGTGATAAACCTCATCACGGTAGATAAACATAATCAGGTCAGCATCCTGTTCAATAGAGCCCGATTCACGCAAGTCGGAGTTCACCGGGCGTTTATCGGCACGCTGCTCCAGCGATCGGTTAAGCTGCGACAACGCCACCACCGGCACATTCAGCTCTTTCGCCAGCGCCTTGAGCGAGCGCGAAATCTCGGCAATTTCCAGCGTACGGTTGTCAGAGAGCGAAGGTACGCGCATCAGCTGCAGGTAATCGATCATGATCATGCTGAGACCATCGTTTTCACGATAGATACGACGCGCACGTGAGCGCACTTCAGTAGGCGTCAGGCCCGATGAATCATCGATAAAAATGTTTTTCTTCTCCAGCAGAATGCCCATGGTGCCGGAGATACGCGCCCAGTCTTCATCGTCCAGCTGGCCGGTACGGATACGTGTCTGATCGACGCGCGACAGCGAAGCCAGCATACGCATCATAATCTGCTCGCTGGGCATTTCGAGGCTGAAAATCAGCACCGGTTTTTCCTGCAGCATCGCCGCGTTTTCGCACAGGTTCATGGCGAAAGTGGTTTTCCCCATGGAAGGACGCGCCGCGACGATAATCAGGTCGGAACGTTGCAGACCGGCCGTTTTCTTATTGAGATCCTGGTAGCCAGTATCGACGCCGGTTACGCCATCGTGCGGCGTCTGGAACAGCGACTCAATACGCGATACGGTCGCTTCCAGAATCTGTTCAATATTTTTCGGGCCGGTATCTTTATTGGCACGCTGTTCCGCAATTTTAAACACGTTGGATTCAGCGAAATCGAGCAGATCTTCACTGCTGCGCCCTTGCGGATCGTAACCGGCGTCGGCGATCTGATTGGCGACGGCGATCATCTCACGTACCACGGCACGTTCGCGCACAATGTCCGCGTAGGCATTGATGTTAGCCGCGCTGGGGGTGTTTTTCGCCAGTTCAGCCAGATAGGCGAAACCGCCTGACATCTCCAGTTCGCCGCGCGTCTCCAGCGATTCGGAAAGGGTGATCAGGTCAATGGGCTGGCCCGCTTCCAGCAGTCGCTGCATCTCAGAAAAGATCAGCCGATGCGGGCGGCTGAAGAAATCTTCTGCCACGACGCGCTCAGAAACGTTATCCCAGCGCTCATTGTCCAGCATCAACCCACCGAGCACCGACTGCTCCGCTTCCAGCGAATGAGGTGGCATCTTGATGCCTTCCAGCTGGCGATCACGGGTTTCGTTCGATTTGTTGGTGGGTTTATTTCCTGCCATAGTGAATGCAATACCGATATTCTGAAGGGACGCGCCAGTATACCTTGTTGTGGCGCTTGTCTCACGTCTCATGATGCATAATCCACAGGAGTAAAAATGGCAAAGCGTATTCAGTTCAACGAACACGGCGGCCCTGAGGTTCTGCAGTGGGTTGACTTTGATATCGCCGATCCCGCTGAGCATGAAGTGCAGGTCGAGAATAAGGCGATTGGCCTGAACTATATCGATACCTATGTGCGTAGCGGGCTCTATCCTGTACCTGAATTGCCGTCCGGTCTGGGCACCGAAGCCGCGGGCGTGGTGAAGAAGGTGGGATCTGCCGTCAGCCATTTTAAACCTGGCGATCGCGTGGTGTATGCGCAGTCGGCGCTGGGCGCTTACAGCGAGTGGCATAACGTGCATGAAGATCGCCTGGCGCACCTGCCGGACGCCATCTCGTTTGATCAGGCAGCCGCCTGTTTTTTAAAAGGGCTCACGGTACAGTATCTGCTGCGTCAGACTTATGAGGTCAAGCCGGATGAGGTTTTCCTGTTCCATGCCGCCGCCGGCGGTGTGGGGCTAATCGCCTGTCAGTGGGCAAAAGCGCTGGGCGCCCATCTGATCGGCACCGTCGGCTCAGCGGAAAAAGCGCAGCTGGCTAAAGAGGCGGGCGCCTGGGCGACCATCAATTATCAGGAAGAGGATATTGCGCAGCGCGTCAGCGAGCTGACTGGCGGGAAAAAAGTGCGCGTGGTGTATGACTCGGTAGGTAAAGATACCTGGGAAGCCTCGCTGGATTGCCTGCATCGTCAGGGACTGCTGGTCAGCTTTGGCAACTCCTCCGGGCCGGTGACCGGTGTTGATCTCGCGGTGCTGAATAAGAAGGGCTCGCTGTTTGTCACCCGCCCTTCTCTGTTTGGCTATATCACGAACCGCGAAGAACTGGATCGGGCAAGCAATGAGCTTTTTTCACTGATCGCCAGTCGGGTAATCAAGGTCAATGTCAGCGAACAACAGCGTTTCCCGTTAAAAGAGGCGGCAAAAGCGCATCAGGCGCTGCAGAGTCGGGCCACACAGGGTTCAAGTTTGCTGATTCCCTGATCGACAGATGCAAACAGGGCTTCCCGAAGGAAGCCCCTTTTTCTTTTTTTATAGTTCGCGCTGGTGTAGGGACAGCGGCGATGAATAGGTTTCGACTCAACGAGTGCTATCCTGACAGAAAACATAAGTAAAAAATATGTTTAAATGTGCTTTTGGGTTAAGGAAAGCGCCAGACTGTGATCTCGCACGCAATTACCACCAGCGCCTTTCGTCTAACTTATTGAATTTTCGGCGAAGGCGCCCCCCCCGCGACACGGTTATCTCTATGAAAAAGCGCACGGTACAGCCAGACGGCAACGACCGCCAGCACCAGCCACGGCAACACTTCTATAACAATCATAAACAGCCCGCCAACCACCATCAGTAGTGTCGCCACTGCCAGCGCAGCGAGAACGCCCAGCAGCGAAACGCCGGTCAGCATCAGCATCAGAAAAAAGCCCAGAACGAATAAAATTTCCACGGTGTGCTCCTCAGTTTTACAGGAAAGCTATTTCAAGAAGCGTGCCAGCTTATACTTATGATGGCCCTGTTGATTTTTAAGCAAAAACTTAAAACGACCGCAGAAAAGCTGGCGAAAATGACGAAAAAATGGCGAGAAAAAAACGCTATGGCGGGAAAACTGAACGCTTTCCCGCGCGGGTATCAGGCTTCCTGCGGAATATTGTCTGCGACGCGCTGCAGTGCCGCCTCCAGAACGCGTACATCGGCCCCCGGCTTATGGGCATTTTCGCTCAGGTAGCGCCGCCACTGTCGTGCGCCCGGGATCCCCTGAAACAGACCGAGCATATGGCGAGTAATATGGCCAAGCCAGGTCCCTTTCGCCAGTTCCCTTTCGATATAAGGATACATGGCACGCACCACCACAACCGGATCGACCGCAGGTGCCGCAGGATCAAACAGCTCAGGGTCAACCTGCGCCAGCAGACCCGGGTTCTGGTACGCTTCGCGCCCCATCATCACGCCGTCCATATGCTGTAAATGCGCTTTTGCCTCCGCCAGCGATTTCACGCCCCCGTTGATAGCCATCGTCAGATGAGGAAAATCACGCTTCAGCTGGTAGACGCGATCGTAGTCCAGCGGCGGAATTTCCCGGTTCTCTTTCGGGCTCAGACCAGAAAGCCAGGCTTTACGCGCGTGAATAATAAAGGTGTCGCAGTCGCCCCGGGTGGAGACGGTCTGCACAAAATCACACAGGAAAGCGTAGCTGTCCTGCTCATCAATGCCGATACGGGTCTTCACCGTAACCGGAATGGACACCACATCACGCATCGCTTTGATGCAGTCCGCGACCAGCGCCGCCTCAGCCATCAGACAGGCACCGAAACGCCCGTTCTGCACACGATCGGAAGGACATCCTACATTAAGGTTGATTTCGTCATAGCCGCGCTGCTCCGCCAGACGCGCACACTGCGCCAGGGCCGCAGGATCGCTGCCGCCCAGCTGTAAAGCAATCGGATGCTCCTCTTCGCTGTAAGCGAGATAGTCGCCTTTACCGTGAATAATGGCGCCTGTTGTCACCATTTCGGTATAGAGCAGCGTGGAGCCGGTCAACTGCCGGTGAAAATAACGGCAGTGGCGATCGGTCCAGTCCAGCATAGGGGCGACAGAAAAACGTTGCGAGGGAAATTTATCCATGAAGCGTAGCAAACCTGGGGTTAATGAATGAGGAAATTTTGCCCAAGGATAACACAGGAAAGGCGGACGGCCCAATGGGCGCCGTGAAGGCGGAAAGGGGCACAGGCCCTGATAGCACGGAAAAGAAAACGGCAACGGCGCGCTGCCGTTGCCGTTTCGGGCACCAGTTCCTCTGGCGCTGATCGATCAGAAATTAAAGCCCAGCTGCGCCATCGCACCCCAGGTATTATCGTTACCCACGGAGCCTGCCAGATCCAGATGAACCCGGTTGCTGAAAGGCGACAGGCCAATACCTGCAGTGAAGACATTTTCATCCACGGACTTCATGTCGGCCCGGTAACCGGCACGCAGCTGCAGCCAGTCCAGAGCGCGATATTCCGCACCGACGCCCGCATACTGGCTCGCTTCCTGGGATTTGAAGCGTTTCGTCTGGGTCAGATCGACATCGGCCGCGGCCGTAAAGGGCCCCTGGCTCCAGGCAATACCGGTGGTGATCAGTGGTCGGATCTGATACGTATCCCGATAACCATTAACCTCTTTAGTGTCCAGATCCCGTGAAATCAGATTCTGGCCGGTCAGGCCCAGGGTCCAGTTTTCCGCAAAAGAGGTTGCCAGTCCGGCATCCAGGTTGAAGCCGGTATCAGAGCTGCGGTAGCGATCGCTGTTAATATCGCTCTTGTCATAGTTATAAATGCTGTCGGTGTAGTTATAGAGCCAGGTTTTCTGCAGCTTTGGCGTGACGCCGACTGAAACCGGATGGCCCGCCACGTTGAACTCATGGGCCACTGATACCCCGTAATCGGTGACCAGCGCCGCCAGGCCATTGGCTGAAGAACGCAACCGATTCTCATCGCCCTGCCTCGGAATTACCGTCCCGTCTGCCACCCCCTGCAGATAATCGATATCACTTTGCACTACGTTGGCGCGTACTTCCGCCGTGCCGTAGGCTTTGGTCACAAAGGCAAAAGGCAACTCTTCATTGGGAATGGTCACGGCCAGCGCCACTGCCGCATTGCCATGGGCCTTGTTGCCACGCAAATCCCGGAGCTTGCCAGCCATATCACCGGCCGCCGCACGCAATTCCGGGTAGCCGCGAAAATAATCCGCCGGCGTCAGATTATCGATGACATTTTCATAGCGATCCACGGTGTCGGAAATATCGTCCACCTTGTCGATCAATTTGTCTTTGTCAGTCACCTGAATCCCCGCGGAGGGAAAGATAATACTGACCTTATCTTCGGGTTGTGCTTTGGTCATCAGCGCCGGGTTAGCCAGCACGGCTGAACCATAGGTTGAAGAAGCAACGCCGGTTCCGCCCATGGCGTCATTACGGGCGTCATACCAGGTGCCCGCTGCCATCGCAGAGGAAGAAAGAAAAAATGCATTAATAACAAAAGAGTAACTAAACGTACGACGCAAGGAGTAGTTTTTCACCATTGGCCTGCAACACCTTAAGGATCAGCTTTCAGATATTTATTGCTGGTAATAAATTGCTGATTATTCATGGAATAAATCAGCGCCTTATTGCTGTGTGTTTAAACGTAAACAGCGAGGGCTGTTTGCAGGATTGGATACTTTTTATATTAAGACGATTGTTATTTTTATCAGCGGCCAGGAGCGATGAAACATAGCGAAAATCCTGGAGGCCAGGGTGAACGATAGACGTTAAGCGACGAGGATGCAATGCAAAATCAGCCCTTTAAGAGCAGTTACCGTTGCGCTGTGACACAGACAAACACGCCACGGCTTTTTGCTGCGAGGCAGTCACACAGCGTTAATAAAATTTATCACTTACATTCAACAAGATAACCGGTGTTCTTCTCTGTGCGCGCCTGTCAGCACAAGAGTAAATTATGTGATAAGATAACATCTCACGCACAGCGGAGAATGCACATGACGACCCTGATTCCCGATCAAATCATGTCCCAGGCAGAAAAACTCTGTCTGCAACGTGGCGTGCGCCTGACTTCACAACGCGCGGAAGTGCTGCGCCTGATGGCAACACAGCAAAGCGCAATCAGTGCTTACGATCTGCTGGATCGTCTGCGCGTCAGCGAGCCGCAAGCGAAACCGCCTACCGTTTACCGTGCGCTGGATTTTCTGCTCGAACAGGGTTTTATCCACCGTGTGGAATCCAATAACAGCTATGTGATCTGTCATCATTTTGAAGAGCCGCCCCATACCTCGGTGATGCTGGTGTGTGATCGTTGCGCAGCGGTGGATGAGAAATATGCAGGTGGCGTGGAAAACAGCATTGCTGACTTAGCGCAACAGGCGGGATTTGCCTTGCGTCATAGCGTGATTGAAGCCCATGGCCTCTGTGTGAACTGTGCCGAAGTGGAAGCGTGCCAGCATCCGGAAAGCTGCCAGCATGACCATCAGAGCGATATGAAGAAAAGAACTAAAAAAGGGTAAGGGCACATCCTGTGCCTGTTGTCCGGGCAGGAGCATCATCCTGAAAAATACAACAAAGTTACCAACGATAATCTTTATTCTCAGTTTCCCAGGTGCTGACTTCTTTTTCTGCCTCGTCCTTAGCGTATCCGTAACGTTCCTGTATTTTGCCAACAAGCTGGTCGCGTTTACCTTCAATGACGGTCATATCATCGTCGGTCAGCTTGCCCCATTTTTCTTTCACTTTACCTTTGAACTGTTTCCAGTTGCCGCTGGTTTCGTCTCTGTTCATAGGTCTCTCCCTTTTATCCATCAGTGAGATTTTCTGTTAGTTCTGTCACGGAAGGAGGCGATATAAAGCACTGCTGTTTGGCCTCTTTATAAGTTAATTATAGTAGCTACTCAGCAATAAGCAGAAATTTTACAGAATTTTCTGGAGGGAGAGACCAGATAAAACCAGATAAAGGCTGGTCTGGGTGACCCACGACTCTGTTCACTTAGTCCGGATGTGCAAACCAGCTGTTTTGCCGCCAGTGCCTGCGCCAGATAGCCCAGAGCGTCACGCCACGCAGCAGCAGAAAAACCATAAGCGCCAGCCACAGAGCGTGGTTGCCGAGCCAGGGTAAGGTTAACAGGGTAGCAGCGTAGCCAAGAGCGGCGATGACCATCCCGTTACGCATCTCACGTCCGCGCGTAGCCCCGATAAACATGCCATCCAGCAGATAACACCAGACGCCCGCCAGCGGCATAATCACCTGCCAGATCAGAAAACGATCCGCCATGTCGCGCAGCGCATCCAGCGACGTCAGCAGCGAAACAATCCACTCCCCGCTCAGAGCGTAGAAGAGCGCAAAGCCCAGTGCGACCAGCCCCGCCTGACGACAGGCAGCGTGCCACACCTGCAACAGCTTTGTTCCATCTTTTGCGCCAAAGGCTTCACCGGAAAAAGCCTCAACGGCATACGCAAAACCATCCAGCGCGTAGGCGGTAAAGGTAATAAACATCAACAGCAGGGCGTTCACCGCCACCACCTGCGGACCGAGGCGTGCGCCAAGGACGGTGAGCGAGGCAAAGCAGAGCTGAAGCAGCAGCGAGCGCAACATTATGTCGCGATTCAGACGCAGCAGACGGCGCACATCCCCGCGCCAGCTCTGCTGTAACAGCGCCAGGCTGATACCGTGCATTTTCAGTACGCGCCGGACCAGCAGCAAACCAATCGCCAGCGTCATATACTCCGCCAGAGCGGTCGCCGCCGCCGCGCCAGCGACGCCCCAGTGCAGCCCCAGCACCAGCCAGAGATCCAGCACGATATTAATCAGGTTACCGGCCACCAGCAGGAGCACCGGCGCACGGGCGTACTGTACGCCAAGCAGCCAGCCGAGAATCACCAGATTCGCCAGGGTCGCAGGGGCACTCAGCCAGCGGATATGAATAAAGCGTTCAGCCTGTTCCAGTACGGCGTTGTCACCGCCCACAATCTGCAGAATGAGCTGACTTAACGGCGCACGCAGCAGGACAAAAAGCAGACCGGCTACCAGCGCGATCAGCAGCGGCTGCGTCAGCGCTCGCGCCAGCGCGATTTTGTCACCGGCACCAAACGCCTGTGCCGTTAAACCGGTGGTGCTCATACGCAGAAACAGCAGCAGCATAAACAGGAAACTGGTGGCGGTGGTGCCCACGGCCACACCGCCAAGATAGATCGGGCTGTCAAGATGGGCGATAACGGCCGTATCGACCAGACCCAGCAAGGGAACGGTGATATTGGAAAGGATCATCGGCAGCGCCAGCCGCCAGAGGCTTTTGTCAGTGGCAGAGAAGAAAGGCATCAGCAAATCCATGCTTCAGGCCGCTGCGCCTGTTTATGAACTTATGACAGCGGCGTAACTGTTAACCGGTGCTGCGTGCGGGTATGACAGCACCGGTAAGCGCGGGTCAGACCTTAAAACCATTCGCCGTTGCGAACGATACCGACGGCCAGACCCTCAATGGTCAGAGACTGCTGACGCGTATCCACGACGATCGGCTGAAAATCGCTGTTTTCCGGCAACAGCTGCACAATAGAGCCCTGCTTTTTCCAGCGTTTCACCGTGACTTCATCATCGATGCGCGCCACCACCACCTGGCCGTTGCGGACATCCTGGGTTTTATGTACGGCAAGCAGATCGCCATCCATAATTCCGATGTCCTTCATTGACATACCGCTGACGCGCAGCAGGAAATCGGCGCTGGGTTTGAACAGGCCAGGATCCACATGGTAGTGACCTTCAATGTGTTCCTGCGCCAGCAAGGGCTCACCGGCGGCAACGCGGCCGATCAGCGGTAAGCCTGGCTGCGCCTCTTCTTCCATCAGAAGGCGGATGCCGCGCGATGCGCCAGAGACAATTTCAATCACGCCTTTGCGTGCCAGCGCTTTGAGATGTTCTTCAGCCGCGTTAGGTGAGCGAAAGCCCAGCTGCGAAGCGATTTCCGCGCGTGTCGGCGGCATGCCCGTCTGGTTAATATGGTCGCGAATCAGGTCATAGACCTGCTGCTGCCTGCTGGTTAATGCTTTCATCCCGCCCCCTGGTTGTTTATACAGTCGCTGTGAGTATATACAGGTATTCACGAAATGGAAACCGAAACAGAGGGAAAAAGCAGCGGTTTTGCCATTTCTGGAAACCCTATCGCAAATGTGCCCAGAGCAGCGCGATCCAGACAAAAAGCGCCAGTAAAATGCTGATTAACACCGCTGCCGAGCCCATATCTTTCGCCCGTCCCGCCAGCGGATGATGCTCCTGACCAATGCGGTCTACCACCGCTTCGATGGCGCTGTTAATAATCTCGACGATGATAACCAGCACCACGGCACCGATCATCAATATACGGGAGATCATATCGAGGTCGAGCCAGCACACAATCACAATGGCCGCGATGGCGGCAAGGGTTTCCTGACGAAAAGCCGCTTCATGCAGCCAGGCAGCACGGAGTCCTTTCCAGGAGTAACCAGCGGCTTTGATGATGCGGGTTAAGCCGGTGACGTTATTTGCCATAATATGGGAACCCTTTGAATAAATTGACGTCAATGTCTGGGCGGCGTGCATATGGCATGCCCACAGATCTTCGCAGCGCTTTCTGGTATGCTTGCAGCGCTTTGCTAACAAGAGGCTTCATGTTGTCTATGTCAGGTTGGCGTAAACTCTATTACAAATTACTTAATTTACCACTCTCGATTTTGGTGAAAAGTAAGGCTATTCCCGCCGATCCCGTTTCCGAACTCGGACTGGATTCGACCCGGCCCATTATGTATGTACTGCCCTACGATTCGAAAGCCGATTTGCTGGCATTACGTGCGCAGTGTCTTAAACATCATCTGCCCGATCCGCTGGAACCGCTGGAGATCGACGGCGCGCTGCTGCCACGTCATGTTTTTATTCATGACGGCCCGCGTCTGTTCCCCTATTTTGTTCCAAACCTGGAATCGGTAAAAATTTTCCACGAATACCTCGATCTGCATCACAACAATCCGCAACTGGATGTTCAGATGTTGCCTGTGTCAGTGATGTTTGGTCGTGCGCCGGGCCGTGAAGTGCAGGGCGAACGGACCCCGCACCTGCGCGTGCTGAACGGCTTGCAAAAGTTTATTGCTGTGCTCTGGCTGGGACGCGACAGCTTTGTCCGTTTCTCCCCTACCGTCTCCCTGCGCCGTATGGCCACGGAACACGGCACCGATAAATCGATTGCCCAGAAACTGGCGCGCGTCGCCCGTATTCACTTTGCCCGCCAGCGTCTGGCCGCCATCGGCCCGCGTCTGCCAGCACGTCAGGATCTGTTCAACAAGCTGCTGCAGTCTAAAGCGATTGAAAAAGCTGTTGAGGATGAAGCGCGCAGTAAAAAAATCTCTCATGAAAAAGCGCAGCAAAATGCGGTTGAGATGATGGAAGAGATTGCCGCTGACTTCTCCTATGAGGCGATTCGTATCACTGACCGCGTGATGGGCTGGCTCTGGAGCCGTCTGTATCAGGGCATTAACGTGAACGGCGGCGAGCGCGTACGCCAGCTGGCGCAGGATGGACATGAGATTGTTTATGTGCCCTGCCACCGCAGCCACATGGATTATCTGCTGCTCTCCTACGTGCTGTATCACCAGGGGCTGGTGCCGCCGCATATCGCCGCCGGTATCAACCTTAACTTCTGGCCGGCCGGACCGATCTTCCGCCGTCTGGGCGCCTTCTTTATTCGCCGTACCTTCAAGGGCAACAAGCTCTATGCCACCGTGTTTCGTGAGTACCTGGGAGAACTCTTTACCCGTGGCTACTCAGTGGAATATTTTGTCGAAGGGGGGCGTTCGCGCACCGGCCGTCTGCTCGACCCCAAAACCGGGACGCTGGCGATGACGCTACAGGCGATGCTGCGTGGTGGCAATCGCCCCATTACGCTGGTGCCCATCTACATTGGCTACGAGCATGTTATGGAAGTGGGCACTTACGCCAAAGAGCTGCGCGGCGCGGCAAAAGAGAAAGAAGGCTTTATGCAGATGGTGCGTGGCCTGCGTAAGCTGCGTAATCTCGGCCAGGGCTATGTTAACTTCGGTGAACCGCTGCCGCTGGTAAACTACCTGAACAAGCAGGTGCCCGAATGGCGTGACGCCATTGACCCCATTGAGCCGCAGCGTCCCAGCTGGCTTACCCCGGCGGTTAACGATATCGCTCAGCAAGTTATGGTGCGTATCAATGAAGCGGGCGCCGCCAATGCCATGAACCTGTGCGTCACCGCTCTGCTCGCTTCACGTCAGCGCTCACTTACTCGCGAGCAGCTGCTGGAGCAGCTGGAATGTTATACCCAGCTGCTGCGCAACGTACCCTACTCGCCGGATTCGACTGTCCCCGATCTGCCAGCGCAGGCGCTGCTTGATCACGCCATGAGCATGAACAAGTTTGAAACCGAGCAGGACAATATCGGAGATATCATTATTCTGCCGCGCGAGCAGGCAGTGCTGATGACCTACTACCGTAACAACATTCACCATATGCTGGTGATGCCGTCGCTGATCGCCGCCATTGTGCAGCAGCACCGTGAAATCGGCGAGACTGAACTGCTGCGCCAGGTCAGCCTGATCTACCCGATGCTGAAAAGCGAGCTGTTCCTGCGCTGGGAGCGGGCAGACCTGCCGTTGTTGCTGGAATCGCTCAGCGCGGAACTGGCACGTCAGGGGCTGCTTGTCCGCCACGAAGGTGTGCTGAAACTGGCCCCTGCACGTTATCGTACTTTGCAGCTGCTGGCTGCAGGCGTGCGTGAAACGCTGCAACGCTATGCCATCACTTTCTCGATTCTCAGCACCCGCCCCACCATCAATCGTGGCACGCTGGAGAAAGAGAGTCGCACCCTGGCTCAGCGTCTGTCGGTGTTGCATGGCATCAATGCACCTGAGTTCTTTGATAAGGCAGTCTTTACCTCGCTGGTATTAACGCTGCGCGATGAGGGCTATATCAGCGATACCGTTGATGCGGATGTGGCGAAAACCCAGGCTACCTGGGAGATGCTGGCTGAGCTGGTGACCAGCGATGTGCGCCTGACCATTGAGAACGCGGTGGCGCATGATTAACAGGCAGGATATGCGGTAATCACAGGGCGACCTTCCAGGGTCGCCCTGTTTGCTTTTATAACATCGCAATAAACGGCTGGGCGTTAAGCGCAATGCCCACAAACAGCACCAGCCCGACATAGTTGTTATTCAGGAAGGCCTGGAAGCAGGCATCGCGATCGCGCTGCGCGATCAGCCGTTGCTGCCAGACAAAAAGCGCGGCCGCCGCCAGCAGAGAGAGATAAAACGCCAGGTTGAGCTGCAGCATTATTCCCACCAGCGCCATCAGGCCCAGCGTTGCCAGCTGCAGCAGGCCAACAATCAACTTATCGAAACGGCCAAACAGAATTGCTGTCGACTTGACGCCCACTTTCAGATCATCATCCCGATCGACCATGGCGTAGAGAGTGTCGTAAGCCACTGTCCAGCACAGGTTGGCAATAAAGACCAGCCAGCACATCAGCGGCAAACTCTCGCTGACCGCCGCCCATGCCATGGGAATCGACCAGCCAAAAGCGGCACCCAGCACCACTTGCGGCAGATGGGTATAACGCTTCATAAAGGGATAGACCCAGGCCAGCGCCAGCCCCACGACCGACAGCAGAATCGTCATACGATTCATGGTCAGTACCAGCAGGAACGCGATTAGCGCCAGTACCACAAACAGCAGCCGGGCCTCTTTTTCACTGACGACACCGCTCGGCAGCGGTCGCCCCCGGGTGCGCTTCACATAACCATCCACTTTACGATCGGCAAAATCATTAATCACGCAGCCAGCCGCGCGCATGATAAACACGCCCAACACAAATACCACCAGTACGGACAAGGGTGGGACCGCCATGCCAGCCAGCCAGAGCGCCCAGAGGGTGGGCCACATCAGCAGTAAGGTGCCGATAGGTTTATCAATGCGCATCAGGCGGCTGTAAGCCTGAAACTTGCTCAGTGGTAAACTGTTTTGCACGTTTTGCATATCCTCAATTTGGGCTGCGATAGAGCGGCGACGCCGGTAAAAAGAGTTCAGTCAGCAGCAGCGGTTTTCCGGACAAACGCAAGCGCGAGCGACGCCCCCAGAGATGGTTAATCTGTCCCGGCTCAATGAAATCGCGGCTCAGGGTAGAAGAAGAGAACAGATAACGGCCCAGTGGACGCGTGCCCAGTTGTTGCAGCATCGCCTCCGGTCCGTTCAATGTGCTTTCCGGCACCAGCGTGCGACCCGCCAGCCAGGGCTCGCCATCACCGTAAAGAATGATTTCCCGTAGCCAGAAGCGCGTGTCAGCAGGCAACAGTGAGGCTTCTTCCGCAATCTCATCTGCGCTAACAAAAGTTTCACGCACAGGCTCCACGGTGACGCGTTGACAGTGGCGCTCAAAACGACGGGTCATGGAATCTTCTTCCATCAGCCAGTCAAGCAACGGCGCGTTCAGCGCAGGCGAGGAAGGTGACAGCCAGTGCAGCTGACGTAACAGGGTGAGCGCGTCTTGCGACATCAGGACTCTCCGGTAAAAACAGGGGCCACAGTGTAACGCAGAGGCGCAGACAGAGCACATGCCAGAACGTGCTCTGCGCCTGCGCTGACATTTTACTCCCGTCGCAGACGGTGACTGTTGGCCAGCCAGAGCGTGACCACCAGGACCAGAATTGCGCCAGAATAACAGAGCGTATCAAACGGGTTTTTGTGATCGACAATGATCAGGCGGATAATCGCAGTGATGCCAATATAAACAAAGTAACGCAGCGGAAAATGGTAGCCAGACTGGAAATATTTCACGATCAGCGCAATAAACTCGAAATAGAGAAAGTAGATCACAATGCCGTCAATCAGCAGATAAGAGGAGGCTTGCTCACCGGTATTAAGCAGCACGTTAGCCAGATGGATAGTCTCTTTGCCCAGAAAGACCACCAGGATTAGCGCCAGAATCAGCAATCCCAGATTCAGCACCCATTGCAGTAGCGTGGCGATATGCTGCCCCGCTGTTGTTTTTGTATTCATGACATGCCCCAGTAAAAAATGCCTGGCACCATCATGCGGGAGTGTGACCTGAATCACAATATTAAGCTGTTATACCTCAACATCGACACAAAGCGCATCGTAGCGCCAGTACTCACAGTCACAGTCAATGACGCGCTGCTGCTGATCGCGGTTGACACGAGTAATCAGTAATCCGGGCGAACCCGCTGCCACTTTCAGCAGCGGCGCAGCAAACGCGGGTAGCGGGCCGGGCAGGATAGTGAAGCGGACGCCGCCGTAGCGGATACCATAACGCTGGTCATAAAGATGGGTCAGCGAGCGGGTAAGATCCTCCTCCAGCAGGCCGGGGAAACAGGCAGGATTAAGGTAGTGCTCCACGTACAGCACCGCGCGACCATCAATGCTGCGTACCCGCTTGATACAGTAAGCAGGCGATCCCTGCGGCAGCATTAAATCGTCAGCCAGACGACCGGCGAGAGTCACTTCATGCGCCGCCAGCACCTCAGTACAGGCGATACGGCCCTGTTCGCTCGCCATGGCATGAAAATGGCTATGGTGCAGAGGGTTATAGATCAGGCGCGGCGGCGCAATAAACCAGCCACGACGCAGCTCACGATAAATGATCCCCTGCGCCTCCAGCTGGCCCAGCGCCTCGCGCAATGTAATGCGCGTGGTGGAAAATTGCTCGCTCAGCGTGCGCTCCGGCGGTAAGCGTCCACCCGCAAATTCACCCGCCATGATGCGCGTCAGCAGCGCTTCACAGATCACATCCACAGTTTTCACAGCAGCAGGCACCACAACATCAGCCTCATTTTGGGGCGAATCTGCACTATTGCAGGTCGCCGGAAACACCATTACCCGTCACACTTTTCGATCGGACTGCAGAAGCATAGCGGTTATACGCCCTGACTTGCCGGATTTAGCGCAGCGGTCACAAAACCTTCACATCAGAATGCTATATTGGCTCGGTTCTTGCTGGTCTAGACCAACACGTCATTCAACTTACACCGGGAGCCTCTGAGATGAAAGCGTTTATCGCCTCTGTATTAGCCAGTGCCGTTATGCTTGCTCTACCCGCTGCACAGGCAGCCGACAGCGACCTCGCTGCGCTGGAAAAAGCTGCACGCCAGGAAGGACAGATAAACAGCGTCGGCATGCCTGACAGTTGGGCTAACTGGAAAGACACCTGGAACGACATCAACAGCAAATATGGACTGCAACACAGCGATACCGATATGTCATCTGCGCAGGAGCTGGCGAAATTCGCTGCAGAAAAAGAGAATGCCAGCGCCGATATTGGTGATGTTGGCGCCGCCTTCGGCCCCATCGCTGCGGCAAAAGATCTGGCTCTGCCTTACAAGACGGCATACTGGGATCAGATTCCCGACTGGGCAAAAGATAAAGAGGGACGCTGGATGCTGGCATATACCGGCACCATCGCTTTCCTGATTGATAAACAGCAGGTCAAGGAGATCCCGCGTAGCTGGGCCGATCTGAAAAAAGGTAAGTATGTAGTCACTATCGGTGATGTCGGCGTGGCCGCTCAGGCAGCGAATGGCGTGCTGGCCGCAAACTACGCCCTTGGTGGCGATGAAAAGAACCTGAAACCGGCGCTGGCCTTCTTTGCCGACCTGGCGAAACAGGGGCGGCTCGGTGTGACCGATCCGGTGATCGCTAACATCGAAAAAGGTGAAGTACAGATGGCAGTGGTCTGGGACTTTAACGGGCTTAACTACCGCGACCAGATCGACAAAGACCGCTATGAAGTGGTGATCCCGTCGGACGGCTCGGTCATCTCCGGTTACACCACCATCATCAACAAATACGCGAAGCATCCCAACGCCGCGAAGCTGACCCGTGAATATATCCTCTCCGACGCCGGTCAAATCAATCTGGCGAAAGGCTATGCGCGCCCCATCCGCGCCGAGCATCTGACGCTGCCCGCAGAAGTGCAGGCTAAACTGTTGCCCGCCTCCGAATATAAGAATGCCCGCCCGGTGAAAGATCAGGCAGCCTGGGACAAGAGTTCGAAAATGCTGCCGCGTCTGTGGCAGGAAAACGTCATCATGAATATGCAGCAGTAAGGAGTCGGCAATGAAAACGATCCTGGTGGTACTGGATGGCCTGAGCAATCAGGTCGCACAACATGCGATGGGTTATCTGCATGCTGAATGCGCACAGGGCAACGGTCATTATTATCAGCTGACCTGCGAGCTGCCATCACTGTCGCGTCCGCTGTATGAATGTATTCTCACCGGCGTCACGCCGGTGCTCAGCGGCGTTATTCATAACGGCGTTAATCGTCTGAGCCGGGAGCGCAGCATCTTTCACTATGCGCGCGCTGCCGGACTGACGACGGCCGCGGCGGCTTACCACTGGGTGAGTGAACTCTACAATCGCACCCCTTTTGTGCCGGAACGCGACCGGCATACGCATGCGCCAGAGCTACCGATCCAGTATGGCCATTTCTATCATGAGGACAGCTATCCCGATTCGCACCTGTTTGAAGATGCGGAGAGCCTGCGCCTGCGCCACGATCCTGACTTCTTGCTGATTCATCCGATGAATATCGATGACGCTGGCCACAGGGAGGGAGTCTCCTCTGCACACTACCGCAACCGCGCGCGTCTGGCCGATGGCTACCTGTCGCACTGGATGCCGTGCTGGCTGGCGGCGGGTTATCAGGTCATCGTCACCGCCGATCACGGTATGAATGACGATCGCTCCCACGGCGGTCTGCTGCCCGAGGAGACCCGGGTGCCGCTGTTTGTCTTCGGCGCTGCCTTCTCGCTGCAGCCCGATCTGCAACCGCGGCAGACCGAACTGTGCGGTACGGTTTGCGCGCTGCTGGGCATCGATCATGACAAACCCATCTGCCACGCGCTGCTGGCGGAGACGCGCCTGTGATGAGAGGAAAAGGCGTTGCGCTGTTGTGTCTGCTGCCATTTGCCCTGTTCTGGATCGCTTTTCAGCTGGCTCCTCTGCTGTGGATTGCCATTAACAGCTTCTGGAGCGAGATGAATGAGGCCTGGGGATGGGATAACTATCGCGATATCCTGACCTCGCCCTTCTACCTGCAGGCGTTTCGCTTTTCCCTGGATATCTCTTTCTGGTCAAGCCTGTATGGCCTGCTGATCGCCCTGGTGGCGGGCTATTCGCTTAACCAGATCGGCAGCGGTCGGCTGCAGCGTTTCCTGACCGCTTTTACCAATATGACCAGCAACTTTGCTGGCGTACCGCTGGCGTTCGCGTTTGTCATTCTGCTCGGCCTGAACGGCTGTCTGACGCTGCTGTTGCGGGAGAACGGCTTTGCCCAGAGCTTTAAGCTGTTCTCCCGTGACGGCATGGTGCTGGTTTACACCTGGTTTCAGATCCCGCTCGGTATCCTGCTGCTCTTTCCCGCTTTCGATGGACTGAAAAAAGAGTGGCAGGAGTCGGCTGCGCTGCTGGGCGCCAGCCGCTGGCGTTACTGGTGGCATATTGGGCTGCCGATTCTGTTTCCGGCGCTGCTCGGCACCTTCGTGATTCTGCTCGCCAACGCGCTGGGCGCTTATGCCACCATTTATGCCCTTACTACCGGCAACTTTAACGTGGTGCCAGTGCGTATCGCGGCGCTGGTCTCCGGAGATATTTCCCTGGATCCCAATACCGGTAGCGCGCTGGCGATGTTGCTGGTGCTGTTAATGGTGCTGATTACCGTGGCGCAGCAGTATCTGGTGCGTCGTAGCTACCTCAACGCAAAGCAGCCATAAAGGAGAGATAAGATGTCGCGTGCGGAAAACCTTTATCATCGCCTGATAATCTGGCTGTTGTTCGCTCTGCTGGCGCTGCCGCTGGTGGCGACGTTGCTGTATGCGCTGTCGACCCAGTGGAGCGCGACCATTCTGCCGCGGGGCTATACGCTGAAATGGTTTTTCGCCCTGTGGAGCGATGCGCGCTTCCTGACCGCGCTCGGTCACTCGCTATTAATTTGTCTGGGTGCGCTGTTCTTCTCTTTAATCCTGGTGCTGCCTGCGATGTTTGTAATCGCTTACTACTACCCACGCCTGGATACAGTGATGAATGTGCTGATCCTGATGCCTTTCGCCATCCCACCGGTGGTCTCCTCCGTCGGCCTGTTGCAGCTCTATTCCTCCGCGCCGCTGATGCTCACCGGGACGCCATGGATCCTGATTGGCTGCTACTTCACCATTGCGCTGCCCTTCATCTATCGCGCCATTGCCAATAACATGCAGGCGATCAACCTGAAAGAGCTGATGGATGCGGCGCATCTGCTGGGCGCCAGCACCTGGCAGGCGGCGTTGTTTGTGATCCTGCCGAATTTGCGTAAGGGCGTGTTTATCGCTGTGCTGTTGTCGTTCTCTTTTCTGATCGGTGAGTTTGTGTTTGCTAACCTGCTGGTCGGCAACCGCTATGAAACCTTGCAGGTTTATCTCTACAACATGCGCAACGGCAGCGGCCACTTCACCAGTGCGCTGGTGATCTCCTATTTCTTTGTGGTGTTGCTGGTCACCTGGCTGGCTAACGCTCTGAATCCTGAACGAGGCTGAGCATGGCATATCTCGACGTAAAACAGCTGAACAAAAGTTATGGTGCCGTTTCCATTTTCCAGCAGATCGCCTTCAGTGCGCGTGAAGGCGAGTTTGTCACCCTGCTGGGGCCAAGCGGCTGTGGTAAGTCAACGCTGCTGCGCTGCATTGCCGGACTGACCTCGGTCGACAGCGGGCAGATTCTGCTGCAGGGAGAAGATATCGTACCGCAGCCGCCGCAAAAGCGCGCTATCGGCATGGTGTTTCAAAGCTATGCCCTGTTTCCCAATATGACGGTAGAAAAGAACGTGGCCTTCGGCCTGAAGATGCAAAAGCTGCCCGCGGAGCAAATCCGGCATCGGGTGGGTGAAGTGCTGGAGCTGGTGGAATTGACCGACTTTGCACGCCGTTACCCGCACCAGCTCTCCGGCGGTCAGTGTCAGCGCGTGGCGCTGGCGCGTTCGCTGGTGACGCGTCCGCGTTTGCTGCTGCTGGATGAGCCGCTCTCCGCACTGGACGCGCGTATCCGCCGTCATCTGCGCGATCAAATCCGCCGCATTCAGCAGGAGTTAAACCTGACTACCCTGTTCGTCACCCACGATCAGGAAGAGGCACTGACCCTTTCCGATCGGATTGTGCTGATGAACCGTGGCAAGATCGTCCAGAACGGAGATGCTGAGTCGCTCTATACCCAGCCGGTGGATCTGTTCGCTGCTGGCTTTATCGGTAATTACAATCTGCTGAGCGCAGAACAGGCGACGCGTCTCACCGGGCACATGTTTCAGGGCCAGGTGGCGATCCGGCCCGAATCGATCCGGTTCGATGCCCCGGAAACGGGTATCCGCGCCCGTATCCTCAGCCACAGTCTGTTGGGTAACGTGATCCGCTACCGCGTACTGGCGCAGGACGTTGAATTGTCTGTTGATGTACTGAATCGCTCGGTGGCCGATTTGCGTCCCGTGGGGACTGAGATTGGTCTACAGTTAGACATATCAACTCTGCGCCAGGTGGCTTAAAATAAAGCAAAAACCCGGCGGTAAGGTGCAGGGGAGTCCCCTTCACAGTCTGCTCTCTCCGTCAGGCTGGCATGCTGTGGGTAATGATGGGCCTGTCTGAGGACAGTACATTGCCTCAAGCCTGACGGTTGAGGAGTAGATATACGTGTTGACCCTGCTTAACTTGCTTTCTGCGGTGGCGCTACTGGTATGGGGCACTCACATCGTGCGCACCGGCATTATGCGTGTGTATGGCGCTGATCTGCGGCGCGTACTGAGCCGTAGCGTAGCGCGCAAGCCGATGGCGTTTCTCGCAGGCATTGGCGTGACGACGTTGGTGCAGAGCAGTAACGCCACGACGCTGCTGGTGACCTCCTTTGTTGCCCAGAATTTAGTCAGCCTGGCACCCGCGCTGGTGGTGGTGTTGGGTGCCGATGTCGGTACCGCCATCATGGCGCGTATTCTTACCTTCGATCTCTCCTGGCTCTCGCCGCTGTTGATCTTTTTAGGGGTGATCTTTTTTCTCAGCCGCAAGCAGTCGCGCGTGGGCCAGCTGGGACGCGCCAGTATCGGCCTGGGGCTGATATTGCTGGCGCTGGAGCTGATCGTCACCACCGCCCGTCCGATTACCCAGGCGTCGGGCGTCCAGGTGCTGTTTTCCACCCTGACCGGCGATATCATGCTGGACGCCCTGATCGGCGCCATTTTTGCCATCATCAGCTATTCCAGCCTTGCGGCAGTGCTGATTACCGCGACCCTGACCGCCACCGGCGTGATCGCCTTTAAGGTGGCCCTCTGCCTGGTGATTGGTGCTAACCTCGGCAGCGGATTGCTGGCGATGCTGAACGCCAGCGGCTCCAATGCTGCAGGTAAACGCGTGGCGCTGGGCAGTCTGCTGTTTAAGCTGACTGGCTGTGTGGCAATTTTGCCTTTTGTCAATCTGCTGGCCGTCTGGCTCGATCGTTTGCCGGTCAACGATGAAGAGATGGTGATTTTCTTCCACGTCTTTTACAACCTGATCCGCTGCCTGGTGATGGTACCTTTCGCCGATATGATGTCCAGACTCTGCCAACGCCTGATCAGCGACGACGTGGAAAACGATCTGCGCCTGAGGCCAAAACATCTGGATCGCAGCGCTCTCGACACGCCAGCCCTGGCGTTGGCCAATGCGGTACGGGAAACGTTGCGTATTGGTGATGTGGTCGAGCAGATGCTGGAGACGTTTAATAAAGTCATCCACGGCGAGCCACGGGAAGATCGTACCGTACGTCGGCTCGACGATGATGTGGATGTACTCTATACCGCGATTAAGCTCTATCTGGCGCGCATGCCGAAAGAGGATCTGTCAGATGAGGATTCCCGCCGCTGGGCGGAAACCATTGAGATGGCGCTGAATCTGGAGCAGGCGGGCGATATCATTGAACGCATGAGTGGCGATGTGGCCGATAAGTCGCTCGCCGCAGGCCGCGCCTTCTCGGCGGAAGGGTTAAAGGAACTGGAAACGTTACAGGAACAGCTATTAAACAACCTGCGCCTGAGCCTTTCAGTGTTTTTATCGCGCGACATCAACAGCGCCCGCCGCCTGCGCCGCGCCAAGCATCGCTTCCGTATTCTTAACCGCCGTTTTGCTCATGCCCATGTGGATCGTCTGCATCAAAAGAATGTCCAGAGCATCGAAACCAGTTCGCTGCATCTGGGATTACTGGGCGACATGAAACGTCTGGACTCCCTGTTTTGCGCTATCGCCTACAGCGTACTGGAATTGCCGGATGATGAACCAGGCGAGAACTGACGCGCCGGGTGGTTGCCCGGGTTTCCCTATCCCGGCGCTCTTTGCCGGGATGAGAGAAGCAGGAAAATTCACCTGAGGTGGCTTATCTTTTCTTTGCCCGCTTCACAGGCCATAAAAAATCGCTAAAAAAGATAAAATATATTTATTGATAATCCGCTTTTTTATCGAGTTAATTGAATTATTAAGAAAAAAATAAATTAAATGAAAATAGTTGGAATTACATCAATTAATCATTGAATCTGTGGTGATCCGCATTATTCACTCGCCCCCCATCTCAACTGGCTAATTGGAATTAACTTTATTTCGCCAGCAGCGTTTATCATAAAAATATTTCCACGCTTAATATTATGCAGATTCCTGCAGGCATTAACGCAGAATAATTCACCGGTAAAATTAGTGGTTTTTCTATCATTAAAAAATTCACTCAAGGCGTTTACGTAAAAAAATAATCTTTTTTTTGTGTTCTAAACTGTTCTGGCAAATTGCCTGTCGTGCTCTCTCTTTGACAAGTGCAATTTCTGCATAACAAACTCAGTTAATGGACGATGCTATGAACGGAAGATTCACGAATAACCTGTTTCGCTTTAATGCTGTTATGCTTTCCTGTTTTCCCGCCGCCGTCATGGCGGAATCCCCGTGGAGAGTCACTGATGGCTCCACACTGAACGTCACCAGCAGTTATTCCACGGATATTCAGGATGATTACCCACTCTTCGCTTCAGGCAACGGAAGTCATCTGCTGGTGAACCCTAATTTAAGTTTTAGCAGCAAACGCGACAATCTGGATGTGTTGCAAGTTAAAGATGGCGCACTGGCAGAATTAGATAGCACAACAATCATTGCAAATAATAATAATTCAAACGGCGTGTTTTTATCCGGCGGGCAGTTAACCATGAGCGAGGGTTATCTGATAACCCTGGGAGAAAACAGTTCCGCCATTAAAGCGGAACAAGGTTCACGGGTTACATTAAATAACGTTGAGATTAATACCAATACCCCGGCACTGACGAATTCGCTGATGATCGACAACAGCCAGCTGGAGATTAGTAATAGTCTGGTACGTACGGCCGGGTCCGGGACGGGGCTGTATATCACCGGCGACAGTAATGTCACGCTGGATAATGTGGAGCTGAGTATGACCGCGCTGGACTCTACGGCAGCACTGATTGTCGAACAGGGCACAGTAAACAGCAATAAGTTAAGCGTGTATGCCAGCGGTAATTACGGTATTCAGGTGAAGGGTCAGGATGAGGCCAGGGCACCGCTGATGGCTATTCAACAGGGGCTGATCCGGGTGACTAACGGTGTGGGGATGGACGTCACTCAAGGGCATGTGACGCTTGATACCGCCCAGGTAGAAACGATCGGCACCGCTGGCGGTTCCCACGGCATCAACGTAAATCATCATGCGCAGGTCGATATTCACCACGGGCAATATGTGACGAAAGGAACCGACTCACACGCCATCAATCTTGTTGATAACACTTCGGTGGTTAACGTTAACGGCGCGCTGCTGGCGGCCTATGGGGAAAACGCTTACGCCTTTCATATCGCACAGGGCACAGGCAGCCTGACAGACAGCCGCATCAAAACCTGGGGGCAAAATGGCCACGCTATCGTAAGCCATTATGCGGATGTGGAGGCCACCCGTAGCACAGTGAATACCACCGGTGACGGTGCCATTGCTGCGCTGGCCCAAAGTGGCGGAGCTATGCATCTTGAGGGCAGCAGCCTGAATACGCAGGGTATCGACGCTTACGGCCTGGCGGTAGACAACGGCTCTGGCATCAGCGCAAACGATATTGCTGTCGGGACAGCAGGAAATGCGGCGCACGCGCTCTATCTGGCGGGCGGCGCGCTCGATCTGACCAACAGCGCGATCACGGCAGAGGGCCAGGGCGCTTCTGCCGTTTACGTTAATGGTGATAGCAACACAGAACGCAGTCAGGTCACGCTGGATAATACGGTGTTGAGTACCGCAGACGCCACGGGCATTGTTGCCAACGGCGCCGAGCTGGATGTGACGCTACAAAATGGCACTCAGCTGAACGCCGGCAATGGCCTGCTGGCGCTGAGTCGCGGCCAAAATAGCCGTGCGGAGAGTCACGGGGCCATACAGCTGATGGCTGACGATCATGTCATGCTGAACGGGGATATCCGGGCGGAGCCAGGCAGCACGCTGGATCTTAGCCTGCGCAATCAATCCAGCTGGCATGGCGCAGCCTTTAACGCCACGGATGTTGCTGTGGATCACTCCAGCAGCTGGCATATCAGCGACAACTCCGACGTAGCGAATCTGTATAACGCCGGCCAGGTCGTTTTCACCCCCAAAGAGCAGGCACAGACGCGCTTAACGGTCCGCGGCAACTACGTGGGCCAGGGCGGTACTCTGGTGTTCAATACTGTGCTGGGTAATGAAAATTCCGTCACCAATAAAATGCAGGTGGAAGGCGACACTTCCGGAAGCAGTTACGTGGTCGTCAATAACCTGGGCGGGAAAGGCGATTACACCGAAGGCGACGGCATTGAACTTATCCGGGTAGCCGGTCATTCCGACGGTGAATTTATTCAGCAGGGACGTATTGTGGCTGGCGCCTGGGATTACACCCTGACACGTGGCGCAGGTGCCAATGCGGCCAACTGGTATCTGAGCAATCAAAGACCAGAGGCGCCGGATGAGGATCAGGAGCCAGAGACGCCCGCGCCGGGGGGATCGGGGGAGATCGTGCAAGATGAGGAGGAGCTGACAGAAGATGTCACTGTTAAGCCATCGCAGCCCGCCACGCAGCCTGAAGCCCGGGTGCCCGACAGACGCCGACTGGCCCTGCGCCCGGAACCGGGTATTTATCTGGCGAACTTCGCTGCGGCGAACAATCTGTTTGTCACCCGCCTGCATGACCGTCTCGGTGAAACCCAGTTTACCGATAATCTGAGCGCTAAGGAACACGCCACCAGCCTGTGGCTGCGCCAGGAAGGCGGTCGCAACAGCAGCTATAACAGCGACGGCCAGCTCAAAATGACCGCTAACCGCTATGTGGCCCAGTTGGGCGGAGATCTGGTCTCCTGGAGTCAGGATCAGCGGGATCGCTGGCATCTCGGGCTGATGGCCGGTTATGCCCACAGCCACAACCAGAGCCGCGCATCCGCCTGGGGTTATCGTGCCAGGGGTGAAGTCAGCGGCTACAGTGCCGGTCTTTACTCCACCTGGTATGCCAACGAGCAGGATAAAACCGGCAGCTATGTCGACAGCTGGGCGCTCTATAACTGGTTTAAAAACAGCGTTAAGGGTGAAGACCTGCCGGAAGAAAATTACCACGCCAGAGGAGTGATTGCGTCGCTGGAGGCGGGCTATACCGAAAAGCTGGCAGAAGTTCAGGGCAGCCTGGGCAGCGTCAGTCAGTGGTTTATTCAGCCCAAAGCGCAGGTAGTCTGGCAGGGCGTCAAAGCGAACGATCATCAGGAAGCCAACGGTACGCGCGTTCAGTCAGGCAGCAATGACAACATCATGACCAGCCTTGGCGTTCGCACCTTTCTTCAGGGAAGTCATCGTCAGGATGCTGACAGTGCTCGTCAGTTTGAGCCATTTGTCGAACTGAACTGGATCCATAACAGCAAAACGCCGGAGGTGCGCATGGACAATGCGCTGATACAGCAGGCGGGCGCGCGCAATCTGGGCGAAGTGAAACTGGGGGTTGAGGCCCGGCTGGACAACCATTTCAAAGGCTGGACCAACGTGGCCCAGCGGATGGGCGATGCGGGATATGCTGACAGCCAGTTTATGCTGGGCATTAACTACCATTTCTGAGTGTCAGCAGATAACGGGGCCAGTCGCGGCCCCGTTTTTTTATTTTGCTTTGCGTTTTGCGATCGGCTTACCTGACCAGTAACCGGCCAGCAACGAGCCGGAGAGGTTGTGCCAGACCGAGAAGAGCGCCCCCGGCAGAGCTGCCAGCGGAGAAAAGTAGAGTTTGCCCAGCGTGGCTGCCAGTCCGGAGTTCTGCATCCCCACTTCCAGCGCCAGCGTACGGCAGGTGGATTCGTCAAACCCAAACAGTTTGCCGCCCCAGTAACCGCCGAGCAGACCAATCGCGTTATGCAGGATCACCGCCACAATCACTACCAGTCCTACTGAGCCGATAAAACCCTGACTGCCCGCCACCACGGCGCTGATGATCAGTAGAATACAGACCATAGAGAATGCGGGCAGATAAGGCTCGACCCGTTTCACCAGCGAGTTCAGCGAATGGTGAATAATCAGGCCAAGGCTGATCGGGATCACCACAATTTTCACAATGCTGAGCAGCATGCCAACTACATCGACCTGAATATGCGTATCCACATAAAAACGCGTCAGCAGCGGCGTGGCGAAGACGCCCACCAGCGCAGAGACGGAAGAGATAGTCACCGAAAGCGCCACATCCCCTTTCGCCAGATAAATCATGACGTTGGAGGCTGTGCCGCTTGCGACGCTGCCCACCAGAATCATCCCGGCGGAGAGATCGGGCGGCATGTTAAACAATTTCGCCAGCGCCCAGGCGGCCAGCGGCATCACCAGATAGTGCAGAAAGGTGCCGGCAATCACCGGTGCCGGACGTACCAGTACCCGTTTAAAATCATCAATATTCAGCGTTACGCCCATGCCAAACATAATCAGCATCAGCAGCCAGCTCACCCAGGGACCGATAGCGAGAAAGGTAGAGGGTGAATAGTAGGCTGCGACCGACAGCAGTACGGCCCACAGCGGGAAAAGGCGAGTAATTTTGGCAAGCATAGCCAGACGTCCTTATAAGAATGTTGTGTTTTTACATAGATTTGCCACAGAAAAGTACGCTGCGCAGGGAACAACTGCGCTGGCGAAGGCGGGATCATAACATTTCGTTATAGCTGCGTAAGGCGTGGATAAAGGATGAGAAGAAAATGCGCAGTGACTGCTGCCGATCCGCTGAAGTATGTCGGATTACACTGCTCAACCCGGTCAATAATGGTTGATTGCACCGTATTACCCACCTGTTTTGCCTGCGAATAGCCAGTAAAAAGCCGGACATTGTCCGGCTTTAAGCGTGAAAACGCGCGTTGTTACTCAAACAGGTTCTGGTGCAGCGTACGTACCACGCTTTCTGCATCGCTGCCTGGCACCAGGAAACAGAGGTTGTAGCTGCTGGCACCGTAACAAATCAGACGCAGATTAAAGGGCTCCAGCACTCCAAACACTTCTTTACCCACGCCGCAGGCTTTCGACAGATTGTTGCCAATCAGCGCCACCAGCGCCAGATCCTCTTCCACCTCAACACGGCACAGCGAAGAGAGCTCGGTCAGCAGCGCCTGGGTCAGCAGACTGTCGCCGGTGGAGGTAGAGCCAGTGGTATCCAGCGTCAGTGCCACGCTCACTTCGGAGGTGGTAATCAGGTCGACGGAGATATTATGGCGCGCCAGAATGTTAAACACCTCAGCCAGGAAGCCACGAGCATGCAACATGTTCAGGCTGTGCAGCGTCAGCAGCGTCTGCTTGCGGCGCAGCGCCAGCGCGCGGAACAGCGGCGGATTCCGGGTTTCGTTGCAGACGCGCGTTCCCCCGGCGGCAGGATCCTTGCTGGAGCCGACAAACACCGGAATGCTGCTGCGCACGGCGGGCAGTAATGTCGCAGGATGCAGCACTTTGGCGCCAAAAGTCGCCATCTCCGCTGCTTCCTCAAAGGTAATTTCGTCGATGCGCTGCGCAGCAGGTACGATGCGCGGATCGGTGGTGTAGATGCCCGGCACATCGGTCCAGATATCGATACGCGCGGCTTTTAACGCCTCACCCAGCAGCGCGGCGGTATAGTCGCTGCCGCCGCGGCCCAGCGTGGTGGTGCGCCCTTTGCTCTCGCTGCCGATAAAGCCCTGAGTGATCACCAGCGACTGCTCAATGCGGGGCTGCAGCAACGCGCTCGCCTGCTCCGCCAGAACCTCAATATCCGGCTCGGCACGGCCAAAACGATCGTTGGTGCGGATTACCTTGCGCGCATCAAACCATTCAGCATTGACCTGACGTTCACGCAGAATTTCCACAAACAGCAGCGTCGACATCAGCTCGCCATGACTGACCAGCTCGTCGGTCAGCGCATTTGAAGTCGCCAGTGCGGCCGCTTCGGAAAGCATGGTGATGTTTTCCAGCATCCGATCGATTTCATCACGGATAACGCCGGGCTGCTGCAGGCGATCGATAATCGCATATTGAATACGACGGATTTCATCCAGCAGCCAGGCACGCTGTGCCGGCTCCTGGCCTTCAGAGAGCGCCACCAGCAGATTGGTTACGCCGGCGGAAGCAGACAGCACCACCAGACGCGTAGCGGGATCGGCCAGCACCACATCGGCGCTGCGGTTCATTGCATCAAAATCAGCAACACTGGTGCCGCCAAATTTGGCCACGATAAGAGATTGAGACATGTACTACCTCGTGTCAGGTTATATCGCTCCCTTCGGTTGCAGACCACGAACGGGAGTCATTCCATCAGCCTTGGCACAAGGAAAGAGCAGAAACGGGCAGACCAGATCAAAAGACGAGTCACCCAGAAGCGCCCCACCTTGCGAAACGTCCGACTGCGGACGCTTCTGGTGACAACCCAGGGGATTCAGCCCCTGTAGCCGACATACAGCACACCGCATGCTGTATTGCCTCGGCGTCGCACCCCCTGATGTGTTTTCCCCGGATACGGTTCCTCCAACACACTGCCTGGGCGACGCGCCTCTTCTGGCTTGCGCACGGTCGCGCAAGTAGCGGATTACAAATATCGGGTAATGTGCTCGCTGTCAACGACTGAGGCATAATTTTCCTGTAACAGCCAGGACGATGCCGAAAATCAGTGCCAGTAAAATCTGGCGTTGCCGTGATCAGCGGGCGGGCCTGCGGGGCATCAGCAGCGACCACCGCAGATTAAGCTGTCGCCGCAACCTTGTGCATGTCATAAAATTTTTTCCTTTCAATGATAAGAATGGTCATACTGAAACGCGAAGTGGCCTGCAGGCCGCGCCTGGATAATCGCCCTTTCCGGGAGACAGGCAGAAAAGTTGCGCTCTTCACGGCCACCGTGACGCAGAGCGCACATCTGAGCAGGGCCGTCAGCTGCAATGATCAGGTCGCCGCCAGCCAGATGACACCCGGATGGGATTAGGGTTTTTAAATCAACAAGAGTGTTGCCATGAAAAATATCAATCCGACACAAACCGCAGCCTGGAAAGCGCTGCAGCAGCATTTTGAACAGATGAAAACGGTGAAAATCGCCGACCTGTTCGCTCAGGATGCCGATCGTTTTGCGAAATTCTCCGCCACCTTTGATGATCAGATGCTGGTGGATTACTCCAAAAACCGTATTACGCAGGAAACCCTCGACAAACTGCAGGCGCTGGCGCAAGAGACCGATCTTGCCGGCGCCATTAAATCGATGTTCTCGGGTGAGAAGATCAACCGCACCGAAGAGCGCGCTGTTCTGCATGTTGCTCTGCGCAACCGCAGCAATACACCGATTCTGGTGGATGGCAAAGATGTGATGCCGGAAGTGAATGCGGTACTGGCGAAGATGAAAGAGTTTTCCCAGCGCATTATCAGCGGTGAGTGGAAAGGCTACACCGGGAAAGCGATCACGGATGTGGTCAACATCGGTATCGGCGGTTCTGATCTCGGTCCCTTTATGGTGACAGAAGCGCTGCGTCCTTATAAAAATCACCTGACCATGCATTTTGTCTCCAACGTGGACGGCACGCATATCGCCGAAACCCTGAAGAAGGTGGACCCGGAAACCACGCTGTTCCTCGTGGCCTCGAAAACCTTTACCACCCAGGAAACCATGACCAATGCCCACAGCGCGCGTGACTGGTTCCTGAAAGCGGCAGGCGATGAGCAGCATGTGGCGAAACACTTTGCAGCCCTCTCCACCAACGCCAAAGCGGTGGGTGACTTCGGCATCGATACCGCTAACATGTTTGAATTCTGGGACTGGGTAGGCGGACGTTATTCACTCTGGTCAGCTATTGGTCTCTCCATCATTCTTTCCATCGGCTTCGATAACTTTGAGCAACTGCTGAGTGGCGCGCACGCCATGGATCAGCACTTCGCCACGACCCCGGCGGAACAGAACCTGCCGGTGCTGCTGGCGCTGATCGGCATCTGGTACAACAACTTCTTTGGTGCGGAAACCGAGGCGATCCTGCCTTACGATCAATATATGCATCGCTTTGCCGCCTATTTCCAGCAGGGCAATATGGAGTCAAACGGCAAATATGTTGACCGCGACGGCAACCCGGTGGACTACCAGACAGGTCCGATCATCTGGGGCGAGCCGGGGACAAATGGCCAGCACGCCTTTTATCAGCTGATTCACCAGGGCACCAAACTGGTTCCCTGTGACTTTATCGCACCGGCGATTACCCATAACGCGCTGTCCGATCACCATCCGAAACTGCTCTCCAACTTCTTTGCCCAGACCGAAGCCCTGGCGTTTGGCAAGTCCCGTGAAGTGGTAGAGAAAGAGTTTGCCGATGCCGGTAAAAGCGCAGAGTCGGTCGCCCATATCGTGCCGTTCAAGGTGTTTGAAGGCAACCGCCCGACTAACTCCATTCTGCTGCGTGAAATTACCCCTTACAGCCTGGGTGCGCTGATTGCTCTGTATGAGCATAAAATCTTCACTCAGGGGGCGATCCTGAATATCTATACCTTCGATCAGTGGGGCGTAGAATTAGGGAAACAGCTGGCGAACCGTATTTTACCGGAGCTGGAAAACGACAGTAATATCGAAAGTCATGACAGCTCGACAAATGGTTTAATTAACCGTTATAAAGCCTGGCGTTAATTGCCACCGGCGGGATTGATGCAAATGCCAGTCACTCAGGTGACTGGCATTTTTTTATGCGCTTTTTATTTTCCCGCTTTTCCTGGACGCAGGTCACCGTCGCGACCGGATTAAGTCCAGCGCTCATCAGAGATGATCGCTAACCCCGACAAGGGCAGTGCGTTCTATCCGTTAAAAGACCTTATATTTCCTCTGATTATAACCTGATCCGTACCATCGCCATGGATAATTCTTAAAATAGCCGGATCTAAATGCGGAAAACCTGAAATTAATCTGAAACCACTCTGACTATTTGTGGCCCTGATTGTCAGGTAACGTAAAACTTAGCCCCTGATTAATAAAGAAATAGATTTTCATAATGCTGAGGTAAATCCGAAATAGCTGTTTTTATTGTGTTTTTTCTTTAAAAAGCATCTTATTCCAGGCTTAATGATATTCGCAAATTAAATTACGAAATTAAGCCGACGCACCCAGGCATAAACTCCACCTATAAAGCATCTCACCCTATTTTTGCCAGGATAGAATCCATTTTCTGCCCTCTTCCACTCACGCTGAACTCTGATAATTTGTTGCCCTATACTGACCGCGCCCGAACGGGTAAATCCTCCATTCCTTTAATGCAGGACATGTTGTTATGAAAAAAGTGATAGCTGCAGGTGCAGCGCTTATTTACCTGGCCTTCTCTTCTACGGCATTTGCTGCGCCGGAAGAAGCAGGGGTAGCCGCAGGAGCGCAGGCGGAAGCCGTTTCCGCAGGCGCCTCTACGACGCTGGGTATCGGCGCCCTGGGGGCGTTGGCGGGTATCGGTCTTGCCACTGCAGGTGGCGGCGACGGATCTAATACCGGCACCACCACGACCACCACCACAAGCACTCTGCATTAACGCAGGGCTTTAAACATAACCACACGTTCGTGTGGTTATTTTCCGGGTTTGTTCGATTTTATCAGGGATACGCTGTGCGCCAACTTTCTCTGTTGCTGTTTTGCCTGCTGCTGCAGGCCTGCACACAAACGCAAAAAGGGTTAATAGAGACCGCCAGACTGGCGGTTAACGGGCCGGATGACGTCACGGTCAGCGATGAGCAGGTGCGGGCACTGCCTTACGCCAGCATGTATGCCCATATTAACCAGGGACCGCGAATTTTTATCGTACTCGGCTACAACGAAAACGGGCAGCAAAAATGGATCACCCAGGACAGAGCAATGCTGGTGACCCAACATGGTCGCCTGGTGAAAACGCTCGGGCTGACAGATAACCTGCAACAGGTCAGCAATCTCAGCCAGGATCCCCTCGCCGACGCGCTGCATCTGCAACAGGATACGCAATGGACACGCATCATGCGCTGGAGCGAGCAAGGCAATACGCGCGCCGGTACGGCAGTATCACGCTTTCGTCGTGGCGATGATGAGGTGCTGACCCTGGCCGGCAATTCTGTCCCCTGTCGCGTCTGGCATGAAGCGGTGAGTATCGCTGCCAGCGGCGCTGAGTGGGAAAACACCTTCTGGATCGATAACCGTAGCGGCGAAGTGGTGCAGGCGCGACAGATGCTGGGCGCCGCGACCTTCCCGATTGATACCACCATTCTCAAGCCGGCGAAATCATGAAAAATATAATGTCTCTGCTGGCCGGTCTGGCCTTTTGCGGCTCTGCCGTGGCGCTGGCGGACAGCCAGGTCACTGTTCATTATCCGGGTAATAGTGCCACCGTCCAGGTAGACCATGCGCAGGATCTGGCAACCCTGTTAGCCAGTCCGGCGCTGGCGGGTCGCAGCTGGTGGCCCGGCACACTGATTGCGGAACATGGCGCTACCGCCATTGCACAGCAGCACTATCAACAGACGCTGGCCGCACTACGCGCCTGGCAGGCGCAGACCGATGGCGAACGCGCCGCAGCGATTGGCCAGGTGATTCAGCAGCTGAGCCGCTTACGGGTAACCGGACGGCAGTTTACCCCGCTCGACCCTGACTGGGTGCGTATCCGGCCAGAAGCCAACCGCCGCCTGAAAGGGCGTTACGATGTCTATACGCTGGATCAGCCTGACAGCGTGCTGCTGGTGGGCGCGATCGCCGATGCCGGTGCGGTCAGCTGGCAGCCGGGACGTGACGTCCGGGATTACCTTGAAGGGCACGCGCGTCTCGCCGGCGCGGAAAAAAGCGTCGTGACCGTGATTACGCCCGCCGGTGCTACCCTCCAGGTTCCTGTGGCGTACTTTAATCACCGCTATGCCGAGGTTGAGCCAGGCAGCACGCTGTTTGTGGGCTTCTCTGACGGGAGCCTGCCACACGCCTTTGCCGATCTGAACAGCCGCATTCTTACCGTTCTGACTCACCGGATCCCGGACTGATGAAAAAACATAATCTTCTCAGCCTGCTGGCTGTTTCCGTCGCCGCCGCTTTTCCGGCGCAGGCCACCCTCTGGTCCGAACCGCCCGGCCCTTCACAATCCGATTTTGGCGGCGTCGGTCTGCTGCAGACGCCCACGGCGCGAATGGCGCGCGAGGGTGAATTCAGCCTGAACTTTCGTGATAACGATCAGTACCGCTACTATTCTGCGTCGATCCAGCTGTTTCCCTGGCTGGAGACAACCGTGCGTTATACCGACGTCCGCACCCGCCGTTACAGCGCGGTAGACAACTTCAGCGGCACGCAGAGCTATAAAGATAAAGCCTTTGACCTCAAGCTGCGGCTGTGGGAAGAGAGCTACTGGCTGCCGCAGGTGGCCGCAGGAACGCGTGACCTTGGCGGCACCGGCCTGTTTGACAGCGAATATCTGGTGGCCAGCAAAGCCTGGGGACCGCTGGATTTCACCTTCGGCATCGCCTGGGGCTATCTCGGCAACAGCGGTTCGATCACCAACCCGTTCTGCTCTTACAGCGACAGTTTCTGTAACCGCTCCGGCAATGGGACTGCCGGCTCCATCGACGGTTCACAGATGTTCCACGGCCCGGCGGCGCTGTTTGGCGGCGTTGAGTATCAGACGCCGTGGCAGCCGTTGCGCCTGAAACTGGAATATGAAGGCAATGATTACCAGAGTGATTTTGCCGGCCGCCTGGAGCAACGCAGTAAGGTCAACGTCGGGGCGGTCTACCGCCTGACCGACTGGGCTGACATTAACGCCAGCTATGAGCGCGGCAACACCTTTATGTTCGGCATTACCGTGCGCACTAACTTTAACGATTTGCGCCAGTCGCATCTTGATGCTGCCCGCCCGGCGTATGATCCGCACCCGCAGGAGAAGCTGCTGCAGCCCACGGTGGTGGCAGACCAGCTCACCGCGCTGAAATATAACGCCGGGCTCAACGGACCGCGGATTCAGACCAAAGGCAACACGCTTTATGTGACGGGCGAGCAGTCTAAATATCGCGATACGCGTGAAGGGGTCGATCGCGCCAATCGTATTATGATGAACCATCTGCCTGCAGGCATCGATACGCTACGCGTCACCGAAACGCGCTTTAATATGCCGCAGGTGACGACCGAAACGGATGTGGCCAGCCTGCATCAGGCGCTGAGCGGTTACCCGCTGGGACATGAGCAGACGCTGCAGCAGAAGCGCATAAATCCCGTCGATCCCGGTGAAACAGAGCAGGGCTTCTTTATCCGTAAAGATCGCTTTAACTTCAGTGTGTCGCCGGTTCTCAATCAGTCGGTGGGCGGACCGGAAAGTTTTTACATGTACCAGGCGGGCGTGATGGGCAACGCCGAATTCTGGCTGACAAAACATCTGCTGCTGAGCGGCAGCCTGTTTGGCAACATCGCCAACAATTACGATAAGTTCAACTACAACGGCGCCCCTGCCGACTCTTCATTACCGCGCGTGCGCACCCATATCCGCGACTACGTAGCAAATAACGTCTACGTCAACGATCTGCAGGCCAACTATATGGGTTACCTCGGGGGCAACGTCTATGGCCAGCTCTATGGCGGCTATCTGGAAACCATGTATGGCGGCGCAGGCGCTGAACTGTTGTGGCGGCCGGTAGACAGCAACTGGGCGCTGGGGCTGGATGTCAACTACGTGAAGCAGCGTGACTGGGACAACATGATGCAGTTCACCGACTATAAAGCCGCCACCGGCAACCTTACCGCGTACTGGCGTCCCTGGTTTATGCAGGATCTGGTAGTGAAAGCCAGCGTGGGCCAGTATCTGGCGAAAGACAAAGGCGCAACGCTGGATGTGTCGAAGCGCTTTGACAGCGGCGTTATGGTGGGCGTTTATGCCACACGCACCAATGTCTCAGCGGAAGAGTATGGCGAAGGCGATTTTACCAAGGGCTTCTATATTTCGGTGCCGATGGATCTCTTTACCGTAACGCCGAGCCGTGGCCGTGCGCAGATCAACTGGGTGCCGTTGACCCGCGACGGTGGCCAGATCCTGGGCCGCAAATATCAGCTCTATGATTTAACGTCAGATCGTGACGCGCGTTTTAACTGACAGCAGGGCGGCAGCGATGCTGCCCTTTTTTTACTCTGCGTCATAGCCGAGATTCGGTGCCAGCCAGCGCTCTACCTCACTTACCGCCATCCCTTTACGCGCTGCATAATCTTCTACCTGATCGCGCTGTATCTGCGCCACGGCAAAATATTTGCTTTCCGGATGACTGAAGTACCAGCCAGAGACGGAAGCGCCCGGCCACATCGCAAAGGACTCGGTCAGCTGCATACCGGTGTGTTTTTCCACATCCAGTAACTGCCAGATAATCGCTTTCTCGGTATGCTCCGGACAGGCGGGATAGCCTGGTGCCGGACGAATGCCCTGATAATTTTCCCGTACCAGCTCTTCGTTGCTCAGGTTTTCATGCGCGGCATAGCCCCAGATCACCTTACGTACCCGCTCATGCAGGTACTCAGCAAAGGCTTCTGCCAGGCGGTCTGCAATGGCCTTCACCATGATTTTATTGTAATCATCATGCTGACGCTCATAGGCCTCCGCCAGCGCATCCTCTTCCAGCCCGCCCGTAACGGCAAAGGCACCGAGGTAATCCGCTTTGCCGCTCGCTTTCGGTGCCACGAAATCCGCCAGGCAGTAGTTCGCAAAGCCGTTTTTCTCCGTCTGCTGACGTAAGTGGTGACTCACACACAACACCTGCTGCCGACTCTCATCAGTGTAGATTTCAATATCGTCGCCTGTACGGTTGGCCGGGAAAATGCCGACCACGCCGCGTGGCTTTAAGGTGCCCTGCGCGCTGAGCTTATCAAGTAGCGCGTTGGCATCGGCAAACAGACGCTGCGCTTCCTCACCCACCACCTCATCTTCCAGGATGCGCGGATATTTCCCTGCCAGTGACCAGGTTAAAAAGAACGGCGTCCAGTCGATATAGTTACGCAGCGTATCGATGCTGGCTTCCACCGCGCTGACGCCCAAACGGTGCGCTACCGGCGGCGTATAGTTTTCCCAATCGAACTGCTGAGCATTTTCCCGCGCCGCCTGCAAGGTCACCGGTGGCGTGCGTGGTTTTTTCCGCGCATGTTGCGTACGTACCGTCTCGTACTCTTTACGCGTACGCGTGACAAAATCCGCTTTTAACGTGTCGGACAGCAGCGACGAGACCACTCCGACCGTACGTGAAGCATTTTGCACATAAACTGTCGGGCCGCTGTAGTTCTGCTCGATTTTCACCGCCGTGTGCGCTTTTGAGGTTGTCGCGCCGCCAATCAGCAGCGGCAGGGTGAAGCCCTGACGCTCCATCTCTTTCGCCACGTTGACCATCTCATCCAGCGACGGTGTGATCAGACCGGAGAGGCCGATAATATCGGCGTTCACGTCACGCGCGGTTTTCAGGATCTTCTCGGCGGGCACCATCACACCGAGGTCAATAATCTCGTAGTTGTTGCATTGCAGCACCACGCCAACGATATTCTTGCCGATATCGTGGACATCGCCTTTTACCGTTGCCAGCACGATTTTGCCATTGCTTTTACCGACCTCTTTGCTGGCTTCAATAAAGGGCTCCAGCCAGGCCACCGCCTGCTTCATGACGCGCGCCGACTTCACCACCTGCGGAAGGAACATTTTCCCTTCGCCGAAAAGATCGCCAACCACGTTCATGCCCGCCATCAACGGCCCTTCGATCACTTCAATCGGACGGGCAAAAAGATGGCGTGCTTCTTCCGTATCCTGCTCGATAAATTCGGTGATGCCTTTTACCAGTGCGTACTCCAGCCGCTTCACCACATCCCAGCTACGCCATTCGGCCTGCTGCTTATCTTCCGCCCCCTGATCTTTGCTGCTGCGATATTTTTCCGCCAGCGCCAGTAAACGCTCGGTGCCATCAGGCCGACGGTTGAGAATGACATCTTCTACGGCATCACGCAGTTCGCCAGGCAGATCGTCATAAATTGCCAGCTGCCCGGCATTAACGATCCCCATATCCATGCCGTTGCGGATGGCATAATAAAGAAATACCGCATGGATCGCTTCGCGCACCGGGTCGTTACCCCGGAAAGAGAAGGAGACGTTAGAAACGCCGCCGGAGATCAGCGCATGGGGCAGTTCGCGTTTGATATCTTCGCAGGCACCGATGAAATCCATCGCATAGTTATTATGTTCATCGATACCGGTGGCGACCGCGAAAATATTCGGGTCAAAAATGATGTCTTCTGGTGGGAAGCCGACCTGCTCAGTCAGAATCCGATAAGCACGGCGACAGATCTCAATTTTACGTGCGCGTGTATCAGCCTGTCCCTCTTCATCAAAGGCCATCACCACCATGGCCGCGCCATAGCGGCGCACCTGACGTGCATGTTGAATAAAGGCCTCTTCGCCCTCTTTCATCGAAATGGAGTTAACGATGCCCTTGCCCTGAATACATTGCAGCCCCTTTTCAATCACCTCCCACTTCGAGGAGTCGATCATGATCGGTACACGGGCAATATCGGGTTCACCGGCGATCAGGTTAAGGAAACGCACCATCGCCGCTTCGGCGTCGAGCATGCCCTCATCCATGTTAATGTCGATGATCTGCGCGCCGCTCTCCACCTGCTGACGCGCCACTTCCAGCGCTTCGTGATACTTCTCTTCTTTGATCAGGCGTTTGAACTTAGCCGAACCGGTAACGTTAGTACGCTCACCCACGTTGACGAACAGCGAGTCGGCGCCAATATTCAGCGGCTCAAGGCCAGAGAGGCGACAAGCCACCGGCAGTTCCGGCAGCTGACGGGGTTTCTGGTTCGCGACCGCATCTGCAATCGCGGCAATGTGCGCCGGGGTGGTGCCACAGCAGCCGCCCACAATATTCAGGAAGCCAGCCTGCGCCCATTCGCCTATCTGCTGCGCCATCACGCTGGCATCAAGATCGTATTCACCAAAGGCGTTCGGCAAACCGGCGTTCGGGTGGGCGCTGACATAGCACTCAGCGATGCGCGACAGTTCCGCAACATACTGACGCAGTTCATCTGGACCCAGCGCGCAGTTCAGACCAAAGGCGAGCGGCTCGGCGTGGCGCAGCGAGTTATAAAACGCTTCTGTCGTCTGGCCTGTCAGCGTACGTCCTGAGGCATCCGTGATGGTGCCAGAGATCATCAGCGGCAGTTCGACACCCAGCGCTTCCATTTCACTCTGTACGGCATAGATCGCCGCTTTGGCGTTCAGCGTATCGAACACCGTTTCAATCATAATCAGGTCGACACCGCCTTCGATCAGCGCGCGCGTTGATTCCCGGTATGCCGCCGCCAGCTGGTTAAAGGTGATATTACGGAATGCGGGATCGTTGACGTCAGGTGAGATGGAGCAGGTACGGTTAGTGGGACCCAGTACTCCGGCAACATAACGCGGACGTTCCGGCGTTTTTGCGCTCCACTCGTCGGCGCAGGCACGCGCCAGTTTTGCCGCTGCATAGTTAATCTCTGCCGACAGCGCCTCCATCTGGTAATCCGCCATGGCGATAGAAGTGGCATTAAAGGTGTTGGTTTCCAGAATGTCAGCACCTGCAGCGAGGTAAGCGTGATGGATTTCACTGATGACCTCCGGCTTACTCAGCACCAGCAAGTCGTTATTGCCTTTAAGATCGCAGGGCCAGTCGGCAAAACGTGTGCCGCGAAAATCTTGCTCATCCAGTCGGTAACTCTGGATCATGGTGCCCATACCGCCATCCAGCACCATAATGCGTCGGGCGAGCTGCTGGTGCAGCGCTTCGGTTCTGTTACTCACTCTTGCCTCATTCACGTCAATCGCCTGGCTGAAATGCCAGCCTGACATACTGGCACATCTTCCAGGCGGGTAAAAGCGACCTTACTTTTACGGTATTAGTCGAGGGTAGGATTCATATGGCGCAGATCGAATGGCGTGATCTGATAGACGTAGTAGTTCAGCCAGTTGGAAAACAGCAGGTTGCCATGGCTGCGCCAGGTGGCTCGCGGCGGCAGCGCCGGGTTGTCCTGCGGAAAGTAATTCCACGGCACTTCCGGCTGCAGACCCGCCTCGCTATCGCGTTGATATTCGCCAGACAGCGTGAGCGCATCATATTCCGGATGGCCGGTAACAAATACCAGACGCTTATCTTTGCTCGCCAGCAGATAGGCTCCGGTTTCCTCCGACTCGGCAAAGAGTTCCAGATCGGTGTAATCACGGATCAGCTGCGACGGGAAATCAGCGTAACGTGAATGCGGCGCGAGGAAGCTATCATCAAAGCCGCGTGTCAGCAGTGCATGTGGATGCAGAATCTGATGTTCGTATACACCTGACAGCTTGCGTTTCCGGGTCTGCTTGGGGATGCCGTAGAGGATGTTCAGCGCAGCCTGTACCGCCCAGCAGACAAACAGCGTAGAGGTGACATGCTCTTTTGCCCAGTGTAACACCCGCTGGATTTGCGGCCACCAGGCCACATCATTGAAATCGATCAACCCCAGCGGCGCGCCGGTGACGATCAGGCCATCAAAGTTGTCATGCTGGATATCCTCAAAGTTACAGTAAAAGTTATTGAGGTGTTCCATCGGCGTATTACGCGATTCCCGGCTGTCGATACGCAGCAGCTGAATATCGATCTGCAACGGCGAATTGGATAACAGGCGCAGGAACTGATTTTCCGTCTCAATCTTCTTCGGCATCAGATTGAGTATCAACACTTTTAACGGACGGATCTCCTGAACACTGGCGCGTGATGAGGTCATCACAAAGACATTCTCATTGCGCAAAAAGTTAACTGCCGGTAATTCGTCGGGGATCCTGATGGGCATAACCTGCTTACCTCTTTACAACCGTATAAACGTTTAGACATCCAGATGCCCAACATTAGCCTGGCGTTCCTCCAATGTCGAGCCTTCATGCAGAATATGAAAATGTTTCAGCTTATCGTGGCAAAAGGCTGCCAGAGAAGAGAGTAATGAGCTGGTGAACAGCATAAATGGGCCGGAACAGCAAGGTATGTCGCTCAGAAGACAGTCGGAATAGCGCTGTTGAGGGTAATAAGAAGAAAATGATGAAGTTATTCAGAAAGATCGTGCTGCGGGGCGGGCGAAGCTGCAGGCAGTAAGCCGTCCTGTGTGCAGACGAAAAAGCCCCGTACTTGCGTACGGGGCTCTGTCGTGTATGGATGCCTGGCAGTTCCCTACTCTCGCATGGGGAGACCCCACACTACCATCGGCGCTACGGCGTTTCACTTCTGAGTTCGGCATGGGTTCAGGTGGGACCACCGCGCTCTGGCCGCCAGGCAAATTCTGTTGTCGCGCCGCCCGCAGGCCGCACAACGTATCCGGGTAACAAACTGAAAATCGCGTCTCTCACCAAAACGCCTCTGGCGTTGTAAGGTTAAGCCTCACGGGTCATTAGTACCGGTCAGCTCAATGCATCGCTGCACTTACACATCCGGCCTATCAACGTCGTCGTCTTCAACGTCCCTTCAGGACCCTTAAAGGGTCAGGGAGAACTCATCTCGGGGCAAGTTTCGTGCTTAGATGCTTTCAGCACTTATCTCTTCCGCACTTAGCTACCGGGCAATGCCACTGGCGTGACAACCCGGACACCAGCGGTGCGTCCACTCCGGTCCTCTCGTACTAGGAGCAGCCCCCCTCAGTTCTCCAGCGCCCACGGCAGATAGGGACCGAACTGTCTCACGACGTTCTAAACCCAGCTCGCGTACCACTTTAAATGGCGAACAGCCATACCCTTGGGACCTACTTCAGCCCCAGGATGTGATGAGCCGACATCGAGGTGCCAAACACCGCCGTCGATATGAACTCTTGGGCGGTATCAGCCTGTTATCCCCGGAGTACCTTTTATCCGTTGAGCGATGGCCCTTCCATACAGAACCACCGGATCACTAAGACCTGCTTTCGCACCTGCTCGCGCCGTCACGCTCGCAGTCAAGCGGGCTTATGCCTTTGCACTAACCTCACGATGTCCGACCGTGATTAGCCCACCTTCGTGCTCCTCCGTTACGCTTTGGGAGGAGACCGCCCCAGTCAAACTACCCACCAGACACTGTCCCCACGCCGGATCACGGCGCCAGGTTAGAACATCAAACATTAAAGGGTGGTATTTCAAGGATGGCTCCACGCAGACTGGCGTCCGCGCTTCAAAGCCTCCCACCTATCCTGCACATCAAGGCTCAATGTTCAGTGTCAAGCTGTAGTAAAGGTTCACGGGGTCTTTCCGTCTTGCCGCGGGTACACTGCATCTTCACAGCGAGTTCAATTTCACTGAGTCCCGGGTGGAGACAGCCTGGCCATCATTACGCCATTCGTGCAGGTCGGAACTTACCCGACAAGGAATTTCGCTACCTTAGGACCGTTATAGTTACGGCCGCCGTTTACCGGGGCTTCGATCAGGAGCTTCGCCTTGCGGCTGACCCCATCAATTAACCTTCCGGCACCGGGCAGGCGTCACACCGTATACGTCCACTTTCGTGTTTGCACAGTGCTGTGTTTTTAATAAACAGTTGCAGCCAGCTGGTATCTTCGACTGGCTTCGGCTCCGGGAGCAAGTCCCCTCACCTACATGCCAGCGTGCCTTCTCCCGAAGTTACGGCACCATTTTGCCTAGTTCCTTCACCCGGGTTCTCTCAAGCGCCTTGGTATTCTCTACCTGACCACCTGTGTCGGTTTGGGGTACGATTTCGTGTTACCTGGAGCTTAGAGGCTTTTCCTGGAAGCAGGGTATCAGTTACTTCAGCACCGTAGTGCCTCGTCATCACGCCTCAGCCTTGATTTTCCGGATTTGCCTGGAAAACCAGCCTACACGCTTAAACCGGGACAACCGTCGCCCGGCTAACCTGACCTTCTCCGTCCCCCCTTCGCAGTAACACCAAGTACAGGAATATTAACCTGTTTCCCATCGACTACGCCTTTCGGCCTCGCCTTAGGGGTCGACTCACCCTGCCCCGATTAACGTTGGACAGGAACCCTTGGTCTTCCGGCGAGCGGGCTTTTCACCCGCTTTATCGTTACTTATGTCAGCATTCGCACTTCTGATACCTCCAGCATGCCTCACAGCACACCTTCAGCGGCTTACAGAACGCTCCCCTACCCAGCAACACACAGTGTCACTGCCGCAGCTTCGGTGCATGGTTTAGCCCCGTTACATCTTCCGCGCAGGCCGACTCGACCAGTGAGCTATTACGCTTTCTTTAAATGATGGCTGCTTCTAAGCCAACATCCTGGCTGTCTGGGCCTTCCCACATCGTTTCCCACTTAACCATGACTTTGGGACCTTAGCTGGCGGTCTGGGTTGTTTCCCTCTTCACGACGGACGTTAGCACCCGCCGTGTGTCTCCCGTGATAACATTCTCCGGTATTCGCAGTTTGCATCGGGTTGGTAAGCCGGGATGGCCCCCTAGCCGAAACAGTGCTCTACCCCCGGAGATGAATTCACGAGGCGCTACCTAAATAGCTTTCGGGGAGAACCAGCTATCTCCCGGTTTGATTGGCCTTTCACCCCCAGCCACAGGTCATCCGCTAATTTTTCAACATTAGTCGGTTCGGTCCTCCAGTTAGTGTTACCCAACCTTCAACCTGCCCATGGCTAGATCACCGGGTTTCGGGTCTATACCCTGCAACTTAACGCCCGGTTAAGACTCGGTTTCCCTGCGGCTCCCCTATACGGTTAACCTTGCTACAGAATATAAGTCGCTGACCCATTATACAAAAGGTACGCAGTCACCCCATAAAGAGGCTCCCACTGCTTGTACGTACACGGTTTCAGGTTCTGTTTCACTCCCCTCGCCGGGGTTCTTTTCGCCTTTCCCTCACGGTACTGGTTCACTATCGGTCAGTCAGGAGTATTTAGCCTTGGAGGATGGTCCCCCCATCTTCAGACAGGATATCACGTGTCCCGCCCTACTCATCGAGCTCACAGCATCTGTGCCTTCGTGTACGGGACTGTCACCCTGTACCGTGCGCCTTTCCAGACGCTTCCACTGACACACATGCTGATTCAGGCTCTGGGCTGCTCCCCGTTCGCTCGCCGCTACTGGGGGAATCTCGGTTGATTTCTTTTCCTCGGGGTACTTAGATGTTTCAGTTCCCCCGGTTCGCCTCGCAACACTATGTATTCATGTTGCGATGATGCACTGAGTGCACCGGGTTTCCCCATTCGGACATCGCCGGGTCAAAGGTTCATATCACCTCGCCGGCGCTTTTCGCAGATTAGCACGTCCTTCATCGCCTCTGACTGCCAGGGCATCCACCGTGTACGCTTGTTCGCTTAACCTCACAACCCACAGACGTTTCGCTGTCGCGACCCGTGTTGCGGA
>NZ_LR026978.1:1748543-1776043 GCF_900604315.1 [Erwinia] mediterraneensis | reverse complement strand
ACCAGCTAGGGATCGTCGCCCAGGTAGGCCGTTACCCTGCCTGCTAGCTAATCCCATCTGGGTTCATCCGATGGTGTGAGGCCCGAAGGTCCCCCACTTTGGTCTTGCGACATTATGCGGTATTAGCCACCGTTTCCAGTGGTTATCCCCCTCCATCGGGCAGATCCCCAGACATTACTCACCCGTCCGCCACTCGCCACCCGGAAAGCAAGCTTTCCTGTGCTGCCGTTCGACTTGCATGTGTTAGGCCTGCCGCCAGCGTTCAATCTGAGCCATGATCAAACTCTTCAATTAAAAGCTTGATTTGCTTCAACTCGTGAAGCGATGCTCAAGGAAAAACGTCGTAATGAATTACGTGTTCACTCTTGAGACTTGATATTTTTTAAGCCCGGAGGCTCCGATATCAATCCTGCGAGTGCCCACACAGATTGTCTGATAAATTGTTAAAGAGCGGTGCGACGCGGCTCAGCCGTCTGTCGCGAGGTGGCGTATATTACGCTTTCCTCCTTCAGAGTCAATCCTTTTTTTTCAGGATTTTTCTCCGGCGGTTCAGCGGACTGAACCTTTCAACGCGGCGGCCTGTATGCCGTTGTTCCGTGTCGATGGAGGCGCATTATAGGGAGTTGTTTGGTGAGCGCAACCGCTAAATTCAGAGAAAATGACTGTTCGCTGCATTCCACAGCAAAACCGGGCTTTATACGCAGTTACACACAACCTTATCCACAACCCGCTATATCACATAATTTAGACGAGCATCACGCAAACGTTTTCGCTACAATGCCCGACGACGTAACGGCCTGCCCCTTTTCGGGGCGTTACCTGAAGCTTTCTTCCTTATATAAAGAAATGGGAAGACTAAGCTTGATGTAACGCTCTTATTTTTGCGAAACAAAGCCAAGGGATAAAACCACCATGCAACAACGTCGTCCTGTACGCCGCGCTCTGCTGAGTGTCTCTGACAAAGCCGGTATCCTCGAATTTGCTCAGGCGCTCTCCAGCCGTGGTGTTGAGCTGCTCTCCACTGGCGGTACTGCTCGCCTGCTGGCAGAAGCGGGCCTGCCTGTGACTGAAGTCTCTGACTACACCGGTTTTCCGGAAATGATGGATGGACGCGTTAAAACGCTGCACCCAAAAGTCCATGGTGGCATCCTCGGCCGTCGCGGCCAGGATGATGCCATTATGGCGCAGCATGACATCGCGCCTATCGACATGGTGGTCGTAAACCTCTATCCGTTTGCCGAGACCGTCGCGCGTGAAGGCTGCTCATTAGAAGATGCGGTTGAGAACATCGATATTGGCGGCCCGACTATGGTGCGCTCCGCTGCGAAGAACCATAAAGATGTGGCGATTGTGGTGAAGAGCAGCGACTACGACACCATCATTGCCGAAATGGACGCCAACGAAAACTCGCTGACGCTGGAAACACGTTTCGATCTTGCCATCAAAGCCTTTGAGCATACGGCAGCGTACGACAGCATGATCGCCAACTATTTTGGCTCGCTGGTCCCCGCCTATCACAGCGATGATAAAACCCCGGCTGGCCGCTTCCCGCGTACGCTGAACCTGAACTTTATTAAAAAGCAGGATATGCGTTATGGCGAAAACAGCCACCAGCAAGCGGCCTTCTATATAGAAGAGAAGGTAAGCGAAGCTTCTGTAGCCACTGCCCGCCAGGTACAGGGCAAGGCACTATCCTATAACAACATCGCCGATACCGATGCAGCCCTGGAATGCGTCAAAGCCTTCAGTGAGCCAGCTTGTGTAATCGTCAAACATGCCAACCCCTGTGGCGTGGCCGTGGGCAGCACCATTCTGGAAGCCTATGAGCGCGCTTATAAAACCGATCCCACCTCAGCGTTTGGCGGCATCATCGCTTTTAACCGTGAGCTGGATGAAAGCACTGCCAAAGCCATTATCAGCCGCCAGTTTGTTGAGGTGATTATTGCCCCTGCCGCCAGCGACGCCGCGCTGAAGATTACGGCCAGCAAACAGAACGTGCGGGTATTAGTTTGCGGTCAGTGGCAGGAACGCGTTGCGGGTCTCGACTTCAAACGCGTCAACGGCGGCCTGCTGGTGCAGGATCGCGATCTTGGCATGGTGGACGCCAGCCAGCTACGCGTCGTCAGCCAGCGTCAGCCCAGCGAACAGGAGCTGCGCGATGCGCTGTTCTGCTGGAAGGTTGCCAAATTCGTGAAGTCCAACGCTATCGTTTATGCCCGTGACAATATGACCGTGGGTATTGGTGCCGGTCAGATGAGCCGCGTTTATTCAGCGAAAATTGCCGGCATCAAAGCGGCCGATGAAGGACTGGAAGTAAAAGGTTCCGCGATGGCGTCTGACGCTTTCTTCCCGTTCCGCGATGGTATTGATGCGGCAGCAGCTGTCGGCGTGACCTGTGTGATTCAGCCTGGCGGCTCTATTCGTGATGATGAAGTGATTGCCGCGGCTGACGAGCACGGTATCGCCATGATTTTTACTGACATGCGTCATTTCCGCCATTAATCGTCAGCAGAGGAACCGAGATGAAAATTTTAGTCATTGGTAATGGCGGACGCGAACACGCTCTGGCCTGGAAAGCTGCCCAGTCTCCGCTGGCGGAAACCGTCTATGTCGCGCCGGGAAATGCCGGTACCGCGCTGGAACCGGCACTGCAAAATGTTCCCATCAGCGCGACGGATATCCCCGCGCTGTTGAACTTCGCGCAGCAGGAGCAGATTGATCTCACCATCGTGGGTCCGGAAGCGCCGCTGGTTATGGGCGTTGTCGACGTCTTTCGCGCGGCGGGGCTGAAAATATTTGGTCCCACTCAGGCAGCGGCGCAGCTGGAAGGTTCAAAAGCCTTTACCAAGGATTTTCTGGCCCGTCACCATATCCCTACCGCGGAATATCAGAACTTCACCGAAGTGGAGCCGGCGCTTGCTTACCTGCGGGAAAAAGGCGCGCCTATCGTGATCAAAGCTGATGGCCTGGCTGCGGGTAAAGGCGTAATCGTGGCGATGACACAGCAGGAAGCGGAAGACGCAGTAAAAGATATGCTGGCAGGTAACGCCTTTGGCGATGCGGGTCACCGTATCGTTATTGAAGAATTCCTCGACGGCGAAGAGGCCAGCTTTATCGTGATGGTCGACGGTGAAAACGTACTGGCGATGGCCACCAGTCAGGATCACAAACGCGTCGGCGATGGCGATACGGGTCCGAATACCGGCGGTATGGGCGCCTATTCACCGGCCCCGGTGGTCAGCGAAACGATCCACCAGCGCGTGATGGATCAGGTGATCTGGCCAACGGTGCGCGGCATGGCGGCTGAAGGTAACGTTTATACCGGCTTCCTTTATGCGGGTCTGATGATCGATAAAGCGGGCCAGCCGAAGGTGATCGAATTTAACTGCCGCTTCGGCGATCCCGAAACCCAGCCGATCATGCTGCGCCTGCAATCCGATCTGGTCGATCTTTGCCTGGCCGCCTGCGACGGCAAGCTGGATCAAAAAGATTCCCAGTGGGATCCGCGTCCGGCGCTGGGCGTTGTCCTGGCCGCTGGCGGCTATCCGGGCGACTACGCTACCGGCGATCAGATTCACGGCTTACCGTTAGAAGAAGTGCCAGATGGGAAAGTGTTCCATGCGGGAACCCGACTGGAAAATGATTTGGTGCTTACCAATGGTGGACGTGTGCTGTGCGTAACGGCGCTGGGCGAAGATGTAGCGGCAGCGCAAAAACGGGCCTATGCGCTGGCGCAGGATATCCGCTGGGACGGCAGCTTCTGCCGTAAAGATATCGGCTATCGCGCTATCAACCGGCAGTAACCTCTCAGGGGCACGCGTTGCCCCTCTCTTCTGCCCGTGCGGCATTGCGCACGCCTGGCGTTAAAAATTATCTTCTTGCGGCTGCCAGCGACAGTCATCTTCATGACTGGTGCGCAGCAGCTGCACTTCTCCCGGCACTTCCAGCCAGGAAACCATCAGCGGTGAACGGGCAACCCGCTGCTGTTGCTCCAGCGTGCTGCGTGTCATCTCATCGAAGGCGGGAGCGACAACTGTCCCTTCGCAACTCAACACACGTCCTCCGCCCTGCCAGTGCCCCTGACGCAACACGACCCGGCCACTGAGTAGCACATCACTGATTTTCAGCATGCGCTGAGCGTCAAAGCTGTAGAGTTCTACCGCATCGGGTGACACCGCTTCGCGTCGCCCGGCCAGCTGCCGCTGCATAAAGCTCAGGCTGCCATTCTGGTCAAAACGCAGAGTAACATCATCAGGCTGCGTGCCCTTTACATGGCGCTCTACGCTCAGCAGTTGCCCGTCCAGCCAGTGGTAATCGCTGACCTCGGTGGCATCGCCATTAAAAGGTGTGTACACCGTTCTGAGATGGATTGCGCGGTGCTCGTCGTTCTTGCGCCAGATACGTACGGCGCCGCGATCGGCAAGATAGCCACTGGCAGTAAAGGCGGGAATATCCGGTGTGGAACTGCAACCGACCAGCAGCGCAGTGATAAACAGGCTGAGCGCGCGATGACAATGTTTTTTCAGCATGGCAGACACCCAAACAAAAGGGGCGAATCCGCCCCCTTCTTAAACCTTGCCGCAATGCGGTGTCTTACTTAACAGCGTCTTTCAGTGCCTTGCCAGACACGAATGCCGGTACGTTAGCCGCAGCGATTTTAATTTCTTTGCCGGTCTGCGGGTTACGACCCGTGCGCTCAGCGCGATGGTTCACTTTGAAAGTACCAAAGCCAACCAGTTGCACAGCATCACCTTCTTTCAGAGACTCAGTGATCGCAGCCAGTGTTGATTCCAGTGCCGCTTTAGCCTGGGTTTTTGACAGGTCCGCTTTTTCCGCGATCACATCAATCAGTTGAGTCTTGTTCATAAGTTATCCTTAAAGTGTATTTATCGCCTGCTAAGCAACGAGTGCGAGGGAAAAGCCATATTCAGGCACTCTTCAGCCTGCACGCACCGATAGCCACAATTTTCAGCCCCCCAAATGTAGACCAGACAGGGGGCCAATGTGAAGCCTCCAGGCAGGGTAATTCAGGCCTGGAATCACGTTTTCTCGCCTTATTGCTTAAAAAGTATACCGATATTGCTGATCCCCGCTTCCCGCAGGTCCGATCGCAGACCTTTTATTAATTCAAGGTCTCGCTCTTCACAGGCTGCAAGCAGGCGAAATATCTCCCATTGCAGGTCCCATTCATCGATTATCGCCTGGTTCTCTTTTAGCTCTTTATCGGTCATTTCCCGCCCGGCCTGCGTCATTTCCAGCATGGCCACGGTGGTCACTGATGTTTTGCTGACTTCGATGGCGTGCTCCAGCGTTTCCCCGCTTAAACGGGAGTGGAGCAGTTCACTTAACGCGACACAGGCATCAATAGCCGGATAGACGCCGTAGATATCAAAGTCGTCGCCGTCGGGGATGACATCCTCCAGCTTTTCCAGCTGGCTGTCGAAATTAATCTTCGCATCTTTGACCGTCAGAGTTTCCCAGACGAGATCCAGGATACGGCGATACAGCTGCGGGTCAGCAAATCCCGTTTGCTGACAAAAAGCCCAGTAATTGGGGTACATGCGCTCACACAGACAGGCCATAAAGGTGACGTGCTGCCAGCTTTCCAGCTTCTCAAGGCGCAGATGAATCGGGTTAAGTAACATGAGGCAGACTCTTATCGAAATAGCTGGCGGCAGTGTACAGCAAAAGGCGCTGACAGGCAGCGTTAAAGCGTGTTCTGCCAGCGCTGAAAGGCGGTACGATTCGAGGCCACCGCATCCGCCCAGCGCGTCGGTTCCGGCAGACGATAACCGCCCATGCATTTTTCTACCCAGTGCAGCGCACTGTCGAGGCTGACGCGATGCCCGGTGGCGATGAACAGGGGATTACAGCGCTTTTTGCTGCGCCACACCCAGCCAATCTGCTCGCCTTTATCCATCAGCGGCTGACGCGAACCCGGCGTCTCATCCAGCTCCGCATAACGACCACACAGACGCTTTTTGGCGACGCCAATCGTCGGCACATCCACCAGCAAACCAAAATGCGAAGCAACGCCAAGACGACGCGGATGCGAGATACCATGGCCGTCGACAAACAGCAGGTCCGGCTTCTGCTCCAGCATCTCCCAGGCCGCCAGCAGCGCCGGGTATTCACGAAACGAGAGGAAGCCGGGAATATAAGGCATGGTGGTCGCGATGCGCGCAACGCGATGTTCCACCAGTTTCAGCGAGGGGTACTCCAGAATAACTATTGCGGCACGTGTGACCTCGCCCTCCTGCTCGAATCCCACATCTGCGCCCGCGATAAAACGCGGTGGCAGCACATCGAAATCATCTTCACGCACCACTTCCGCCGCGCGTGACAGCTGTTCGGCACGTAATGCCGCAATATCCATAGTTACTCCTGATGGTACGGGCGCGACAGGCGATGTACCGCCTCAACAAAAGCGCCAGCATGTTCTGGCGGAACATCCTGGTGAATGCCGTGCCCCAGATTAAAGACGTGACCGCTGCCCTGACCAAAGCCCTGCAGGATAGTATCGACCTCCTGCTCAATACGGGCGGGCGGCGCGTACAGCATGGAAGGATCCATATTGCCCTGCAGTGCGACCTTGTTACCCACGCGGCGACGCGCATCAGCAATATCGGTGGTCCAGTCCAGGCCCAGCGCATCACAGCCGGTTTCCGCCATCGCCTCGAGCCACTGTCCTCCACCTTTGGTAAACAGAGTGATCGGTACGCGACGGCCTTCGTTCTCGTGCAGTACGCTGTCGACAATTTTATGCATGTAGTACAGCGAAAATTCGCGGTAATCGCGGCCGGTAAGCACGCCACCCCAGGTATCAAAGACCATTACCGACTGCGCACCGGCACGAATCTGCGCGTTCAGATAAAGAATAACGCTGTCCGCCAGTTTATCCAGCATCGCATGCAGCGTAGCCGGATCGGCATACATCATTTTTTTGATTTTCGTGAAGGCCTTACTGCTGCCGCCTTCTACCATGTAAGTCGCCAGCGTCCAGGGACTGCCGGAAAAGCCGATCAGCGGCACTTCGCCCTGCAGGTTTTTGCGGATGGTGCGCACCGCGTTCATCACGTAGCCCAGCTCCTGCTCCGGATCGGGTACCGGCAGCTTATCCACATCGGCACGGCAGATGATGGGATGGGCAAAGCGCGGCCCTTCGCCCGCTTCGAAGTACAGCCCCAACCCCATGGCATCAGGGATGGTCAGAATATCGCTGAAGAGGATCGCCGCATCAAGCGCATAACGACGCAAGGGTTGTAACGTCACCTCACAGGCCAGCTCGGCATTTTTACACAGCGACATAAAATCGCCGGCCTGTGCGCGTGTGGCTTTGTATTCCGGCAGATAGCGCCCGGCTTGTCGCATCATCCATACCGGGGTGATATCCACCGGCTGACGTAACAGGGCACGCAAATAACGATCGTTCTTCAGTTCATTCATGTCAAAATTCTCTCCATCACAGGCGCTTAGTGTAACACTCATTGCGCCGTGGCGCGGCATAAGGCGACAGTGTCCTCAATCAGCCTGCGCGCCACCGTGCCCACAGGCGGCAACATCGGCAGAGCGTCGTAGCGGAACCAGCCTGCGTCTTTCAGTTCTTTACCGTCATGCTGCAAATCGCCACTCTCATAATCCGCCGTAAAGGCCATCATCAGCGAATGGGGAAATGGCCAGGGTTGCGAGGTAACGTAGCGAATATTTTTCACCCGGACGTTACTCTCCTCCATCACCTCACGCGCCACCGCCTGCTCAAGGGTTTCGCCCACCTCGACAAAGCCCGCCAGCACGGTGTAAACCGCGTTGCGATGATGTACATGATTCGCCAGCAGAATCTCATCGCCACGGCGAATCGCGACAATAATGCAGGGGGCGATTTGCGGATAATAGCGTTGGTGACAGTGGCCGCAGAGACAGGCGAATTCGTGCTGGCTGCTGTTCATCTCATGACCACAATAGCCGCACCAGCGATGGGATCGATAAAACTCCGCCAGCTGGACGCCGCGCCCCGCCAGTTGAAACAGTCCCGGGTCCTGATCGATAAGCTGACGTACGGAGGCCATATGATCCGGCTTCGCTGCCCGGATCAGCCACACTTTATCGCCCTGCCACTCGCCAATCACCTGCCCCTGGCTACCCGTCAGTCCCCATTTTTCCGCCTGGCCGTACGGTAATTCATCATTCGGCAACCAAAGTTTTTGCTCATGACTGACAATCCACCATCCAGCGTCTACGCTTGAGATCTCACATTGCATAAAAATCGTCATCCTTAGCGTTACCGGGCTCGCTGATGTCCCGATGTTAGAGAGGTTGATGAACAACTATAACTCACATGGAGTTTGATATGTTTAACCAGTTAGATATCCTGACCGAGCGCGTTGGTGGCAGTAGCGAACTGGTAGATTCATGGCTTAACGCGCGTCGCCAGCTGTTAGTCGCCTATTACCATTTGGTTGGCATGAAGCCAAATAAAGATGCACTGACCACCCTGGATGAACAGGCGCTCGACAATTTCTGTCATACGCTGGTGGATTACCTTTCCGCCGGGCATTTCAGTATTTATGAACGCATTATCAATGAAATGAGCGGTGACAGTCCGTTGATTGCGGCTGCGCAGATCTATCCGGCGCTGGAAAAGAATACCGAAAGCCTGATGCAGCTTTATGATGGGCATCTGGGTCAGGCGATCACCGATGATAACTGCGTCGATTTTCAGCAGGCGCTGTCAGAAGTGGGTGAAACGCTGGAAGCGCGTTTTACGCTGGAAGATCATCTGATTCAGCTGGCTTCAGACAACAGCCTGGCGCGTCCGGTTGCGGCCAACGAAAGCGATATGGCGCGCCCGGCATAAAGGATGTGTTGTAAAACGCTTGTGCTTCGTTAAGCACGCTTTTATGCTGAATGGGCTTTGACGACGTACGTGTCGGCAAAGCTTTTGTGGTTTCTGCCCTTTCTGGCAGCAAACCGTTACCTATCTTGTCGGAGTGCCCTCTGGGCTGAGACCGTTAATTCGGGATCCGCGGAACCTGATCAGGTTAGTACCTGCGAAGGGAACAAGAGTAAACATTATCAGTACGGTGTGGTGCCATCTGCCTGCATCGATCCTGTTACTCCTTCCGAACTCCGGACAAGCAACGTTCCCTGTTTAACTGGAAAATTGCTATGTCTACAACCGCAAAAACCACCCGCCGCGAGCAACGCGCTCAGGCCCAGCAGTTTATTGACTCCCTGCAGGGCAGCGCCTTTCCTGCGTCAACCCGCATCTGGATCTCTGGCAGCCGTGACGATATCCGCGTGCCGATGCGTGAAATCGCCCTCAGTCCGACGCTGATCGGCGGCAGCAAAGAAGCGCCACGCTACGAAGCCAACGAAGCGATTCCGGTGTATGACACCTCCGGTGCCTATGGCGACCCGACGGCGCAGATTGATGTGCATCATGGCCTCGCTAAACTGCGCGCCCGCTGGATTGCCGAACGCAATGACAGTGAGCCGATCAGCGAACCCAGCTCCGCCTGGACGCGCCAGCGTCTGGCCGATGATGGCCTGGATCAGCTGCGCTTTACGCAGCTGCCGCAACCACGCCGCGCCAGAGCGGGCCTGTGCGTTACGCAACTGCACTACGCCCGTCAGGGCATCATTACCCCCGAGATGGAGTTTATCGCGCTACGGGAAAACATGGGACGCGAGCGTATCCGCAGTCAGGTGCTGCGCCAGCAGCATGCAGGCAACAGTTTTGGCGCCCAGCTGCCGGAGAACATCACGCCGGAGTTTGTGCGGCAGGAAGTGGCTGCCGGGCGCGCCATCATTCCGGCCAATATTAATCATCCGGAATCGGAGCCGATGATTATCGGGCGCAACTTTCTGGTGAAGGTGAACGCCAATATCGGTAACTCCGCTGTCACCTCTTCTATTGAGGAGGAGGTGGAAAAACTGGTGTGGGCCACGCGCTGGGGCGCGGATACAGTGATGGATCTCTCCACGGGCCGCTATATCCACGAAACGCGCGAATGGATCCTGCGTAACAGTCCGGTGCCCATCGGCACGGTGCCAATTTATCAGGCGCTGGAAAAGGTGAACGGCGTGGCAGAGGATCTGAACTGGGAAATTTTCCGCGATACGCTGCTGGAACAGGCGGAACAGGGCGTGGACTACTTTACTATCCACGCGGGCGTGCTGCTGCGTTATGTGCCAATGACCGCCCAGCGCCTGACCGGGATTGTCTCGCGCGGCGGTTCGATCATGGCGAAATGGTGTCTTTCTCATCATCAGGAAAACTTCCTCTACCAGCACTTCCGTGAGATCTGCGAAATCTGCGCCGCCTATGACGTTTCGCTGTCGCTGGGCGACGGTCTGCGTCCCGGCTCGGTGCAGGATGCCAATGATGAGGCACAGTTCGCCGAGCTACATACATTGGGAGAGCTGACCAGAGTCGCCTGGGAGTACGATGTTCAGGTGATGATTGAAGGTCCCGGCCATGTGCCGATGCAGATGATCCGTCGTAATATGACCGAGCAGCTGGAACATTGCCATGAAGCGCCTTTTTACACGCTCGGTCCCCTGACTACCGATATCGCTCCCGGCTACGATCACTTTACCTCTGGCATCGGTGCCGCGATGATCGGCTGGTTTGGCTGCGCCATGCTCTGCTACGTCACGCCGAAAGAGCATCTCGGTCTGCCCAATAAAGAGGATGTGAAGCAGGGTCTGATCACCTACAAAATTGCCGCCCATGCTGCCGATCTGGCGAAAGGCCACCCTGGCGCGCAAATCCGCGACAATGCGATGTCAAAAGCCCGCTTCGAGTTCCGCTGGGAAGATCAGTTTAACCTGGCGCTGGATCCGCAAACGGCACGCGCTTATCACGATGAAACGCTGCCGCAGGAATCGGGCAAAGTGGCGCACTTCTGTTCAATGTGCGGCCCGAAATTCTGCTCAATGAAAATCACCCAGGAAGTACGCGACTATGCGGCGCGCCAGCAAGCGCAGGCGCAGCCCATTGAGGTGGGGATGGCGCAGATGTCCGATGCCTTTCGCCGCCAGGGCGGTGAGCTTTACCATCCGGCGGACAAGCTGAAGGAGGGGAACCTGTGACAGCGCCCTTCCCTGCTACCGCGCCCAGGCTTGGCCTCTATCCTGTCGTTGACAGCGTCGAGTGGATTGCGCGCTTGCTGCAGGCGGGCGTGCGCACTATCCAGCTACGGATCAAAGATCGCCCCGACGCGGCGGTGGAGCCCGCCATTATCGAGGCGATTGCGCTGGGCAAAAAATACCGTGCGCGGCTGTTTATCAATGATTACTGGCGGCTGGCGATCAAGCATAACGCCTATGGACTGCACCTGGGGCAGGAAGATCTCGACGTGGCGGATCTGGCGGCTATCCGCCAGGCCGGTTTACGCCTCGGCGTCTCGACGCACGACGATGCCGAGCTGGATCGGGCGCTGATGCTGCGTCCCTCTTATATCGCCCTGGGCCATATTTTTCCTACACAGACGAAAGCGATGCCTTCAGCGCCGCAGGGATTAGCGGAGCTGAAGCGTCATCTGGCGCGGCTGGGCGACACGCCCTCGGTCGCGATTGGTGGCATCAGCATCGCACGCGCGCCCGACGTGCTGGCGACTGGCGTAGGCAGCATCGCCGTGGTCAGCGCCATTACCCGGGCCGCAGACTGGCGGGCGGCCACACAAACCCTGCTGGCGCTGGCGGAGCCGCAAGGAGGCAACGATGCTCAGTGACAGCGATTTTCTGCGCTACAGCCGCCAGCTGTTGCTGGAGGAGGTCGGCATTGAAGGCCAGCAGGCGCTGGGGCAGGCCAGTGTGCTGATTGTTGGTCTTGGCGGCCTCGGCGCGCCCGCCGCGCTCTATCTTGCTGCTGCTGGCGTCGGCACGCTGTGGCTGGCGGATGATGACCAGCTGCACATCAGCAACCTGCAACGACAGATCCTCTATCGCAGCGCAGAAACCGGGCAGCCCAAAGCACTGCTGGCGCAGCAGCATCTGCAGGCGCTCAATCCCCAGATCACCTTGCATACGCTTAACCGGCGTATGGATGAAGCGACGCTGGCGCAGACGCTGCCCGATGTCGATCTGGTGCTCGACTGTAGCGATAACATGGCTACCCGCCAGGCGGTGAACGCCGCCTGCGTGCGCTTTAACCGCCCTCTGGTGAGCGCCAGCGTGGTGGGTTTTAGCGGGCAGTTGCTGGTGCTGGTGCCGCCCTGGCAGCAGGGCTGCTACCACTGCCTGTGGGGTGATGAGAGCGAGCCGCAACGTAACTGCCGCACGGCAGGAATACTGGGGCCAATTGCAGGCGTGATGGGCAGCCTGCAGGCGCTGGAAGCGATAAAACTGCTCAGCGGCCACGCCACACCACTGGCCGGTCAGCTGCGCTTGTTTGATGGCCGCGAACAGACCTGGCGTACCCTGAATCTGCAGGCCAATGCGCACTGCCCGGTATGTGGAGGCCACGCATGAAGGTGAGGGTAAACGATGAACAGATGACGCTGGCGGAGGCCGTCACCCTGAATGAGTTGCTGCAGCAGCTGGCACAACCGCCGTCAGGTATCGCCCTGGCAGTCAACCAGACGGTTGTCCCACGTAATCACTGGGCAGAGCACACCCTGTGCGAGGGTGACGACATCCTTATTTTTCAGGCGATTGCCGGAGGCTGAGATGCTGCAAATTGCTGATAAAACTTTTACCTCCCGCCTGTTCACCGGCACGGGAAAATTTTCTTCCGCGGAGACTATGCTGGCCGCGATCAGGGAATCGGGTTCGCAGCTGGTGACGCTGGCGATGAAACGTGTCGATTTGCGCGGCGGCGCAGACGGCATCCTGCAACCACTGCAGCAGCTGGGCGTGCAGTTGCTACCCAACACCTCGGGCGCGAAAACCGCTGAAGAGGCGCTGTTTGCCGCGCGTCTGGCACGCGAAGCGCTGGGCACCCACTGGCTGAAGCTGGAGATTCATCCCGATGTACGCTATCTGCTGCCCGATCCCATCGAAACGCTGAAAGCGGCAGAACAGCTGGTCAAAGAGGGCTTTGTGGTACTGCCCTATTGCGGCGCCGATCCGGTGCTCTGCAAGCGGCTGGAAGCGGTCGGCTGCGCCGCCGTAATGCCGCTGGGCGCCCCGATTGGCAGCAATCAGGGGCTGCGTACCCGCGATCTGCTGGCAATCATTATCGAGCAGGCCAGCGTGCCTGTGGTGGTGGATGCCGGTATCGGCGCACCGAGCCACGCCAGTGAGGCGCTGGAGCTGGGCGCCGATGCCGTACTGGTCAACACGGCTATCGCGGTAGCACGCGATCCCGTCATGATGGCGCGCGCATTTCGCCTGGCGACAGAAGCAGGCGCGCTGGCCGCAGCCAGCGGGCCGGGCAGCGTTCAGCGTTATGCCGCCCCCTCCAGCCCGTTAACTGCTTTTCTGCCGGATGGGGTGCAATGATGGCTGGTTTTATCGACCGCTGGCATCAGCTCGACTGGGATGATATTCGCCTGCGTATTCACAGCAAAACCGCACGTGACGTGGAAAATGCCCTCAACGCGCCGCGCGTGGGGCGCAATGAGTTGATGGCCCTGCTCTCCCCGGCAGCGGAGGCCTATCTGGAACCCATGGCGCAGCAGGCCCAGCGCCTGACGCGGCAGCGTTTTGGCAACACGGTCAGTTTCTATGTTCCGCTCTATCTCTCCAATCTTTGTGCTAACGACTGCACCTACTGCGGTTTCTCAATGAGCAACCGTATCAAACGTAAGACCCTGAATAGCGATGAGATCGTGCGCGAATGCGAAGCGATCCGCCAATTGGGTTTCGATCAGCTGCTGCTGGTAACGGGAGAGCATCAGGGAAAAGTGGGTATGGATTATTTTCGCCAGCATCTGCCTGCGATTCGCGCCCGCTTCAGCGCCTTGCTGATGGAGGTACAGCCGCTGCAGGAAGCAGAATATCGTGAGCTGAAAGCGCTGGGGCTTGACGGCGTGCTGGTTTATCAGGAGACCTATCACGCCAGCTTTTATGCTCAGCATCACCTGAAAGGTAACAAGCAGGACTTCTTTTTTCGTCTCGACACGCCGGATCGTCTCGGCCGTGCCGGGATCGATAAGATCGGGCTGGGCGCATTGATCGGTCTGTCTGACAACTGGCGCACCGACTGCTTTATGATGGGGGAACATCTGCTCTGGTTGCAGCAGGCTTACTGGCAAACCCGGTACTCTCTCGCCTTTCCCCGCTTACGTCCCTGCGCCGGAGGAATTCAGCCCGCGTCGCTGATGAGTGAACGTCAGCTGGTGCAGGCGATCTGCGCATTTCGGCTGTTCGCCCCTGAAGCGGAGCTGACGCTGTCGACGCGGGAATCGCCCGATTTTCGCGATCGGGTGGTGCCGCTGGCGATTACCCATGTCAGCGCCTTTTCTAAAACACAGCCCGGTGGCTATGCAGAGAATCGTCCGGAGCTGGAACAGTTTGCCCCGCACGATAACCGCACGCCGCAGCAGGTGGCGGCGGCGCTCAGCCGCGCCGGTTTACAGCCAGTATGGAAAGAGTGGGACAGCTATCTGGGACGCGTTACCCACTCTTTTTAACGCCTGTGTCATGAACCTGATTATTTTGCGAAACCGCGCGCACCAGTGGATTGTCCCTCTGGTGCGTTTTTTCTTTCTGGCTAAAGTAATGCGTGCCGGGCAGCTCTCCCGCCTGGCCAGGGCCGGTTACCCTCCTCTTGCTGGCCCTGCCTCTTATCGCGCAAGTGCTGGCAGGTATGGGTTGCAAGCTGCGAGGAATAACGAAACGCCAGCGCGCAGGCAAAAAAAAAACCCTGCCGACGCAGGGTTTTTTTATTATGGCATCCGCCGTGACGATTACTCGTCGTCGCTACCGCCCAGGCCAGCGTTCAGCAGTTCAGCCAGGCTGGCAGAAGCTTCATCCGCAGTAACCTGCGGCGCCGCTGGTGCTTCACCCGCCTGACGGCGACGCATACGATCCTGATGGTATGCATAACCGGTACCGGCCGGGATCAGACGACCCACGATAACGTTCTCTTTCAGGCCACGCAGTTCGTCGCGTTTACCGGCAACGGCTGCTTCGGTCAGGACACGTGTGGTCTCCTGGAACGAAGCGGCAGAGATGAACGACTCGGTTGCCAGCGACGCTTTGGTGATACCCAGCAGATCGCGCATATAGGTTGCGCCGATTTTGCCGTTCGCTTCCAGATCGCGGTTGGAGATCTTGATGCGAGAGACTTCTGCCTGCTCACCTTCCAGGAACTCCGAGCTACCCACGCTGCTGATGGTCGCTTTACGCAGCATCTGACGTACGATGACTTCGATGTGTTTATCGTTAATCTTAACGCCCTGCAGACGGTATACGTCCTGCACTTCGTTAGTGATATAACGCGTCACAGCATGGACGCCACGCAGACGCAGGATGTCGTGCGGTGATTCCGGGCCGTCAGAGACCACGTCACCACGTTCCACACGTTCACCTTCAAATACGTTGAGCTGACGCCATTTCGGGATCATCTCTTCGTACGGCTCGCTACCATCAACCGGCGTGATCACCAGACGACGTTTACCTTTGGTCTCTTTACCGAAGGAGATAATGCCGCTGATTTCTGCCAGGATCGCCGGCTCTTTCGGACGACGCGCTTCGAACAAGTCAGCAACGCGCGGCAGACCACCGGTAATATCCTTGGTACCGCCAGATTCCTGCGGAACACGCGCCAGGGTATCACCCGAGCTGATCTTCACGCCATCTTCCAGCTGCACGATCGCTTTGCCCGGCAGGAAGTACTGTGCAGGCATATCTGAGCCCGGCAGCAGCACGTCATCACCGTTGGCATCAACGATTTTCAGCGCAGGACGCAGGTCTTTACCGCCTGACGTACGTTCAGCACTGTCCAGCACTACCAGCGATGACAGACCGGTCAGTTCGTCGGTCTGACGCGTAATGGTCTGGCCGTCGATCATATCCACGAAGCGAATGAAACCGCTCACTTCGGTGATTACCGGCATGGTGTGCGGATCCCAGTTCGCAACGGTTTCGCCCGCGTTAACCTGTTCGCCATCACCTTTCGCCATGGTTGCACCGTAAGGCACTTTATAGCTCTCTTTGGTGCGGCCGAACTCGTCGATCATTTTCAGTTCGACGTTACGCGAGGTGATCACCAGCTTGCCAGCGGAGTTAGTTACCGACTTGGCGTTGGTCAGCTTGATGGTACCTTTGTTTTTCACCTGGATGCTGGATTCAGCAGCCGCACGCGATGCCGCACCACCGATGTGGAACGTACGCATCGTCAGCTGTGTACCCGGCTCACCGATGGACTGTGCTGCGATAACACCGATGGCTTCACCTTTGTTGATGATATGACCACGTGCCAGGTCGCGACCATAGCAGTGTGCACACACACCAAAATCAGTTTCACAGCTCACCACAGAACGTACTTTCACGCTGTCAACGGAGTTCTCTTCCAGCAGGTCACACATTTGCTCATGCAGCAGTGTGTTGCGCGGAACCAGAATATCCGCCGTGCCCGGCTTCAGAACGTCTTCTGCCGTCACACGACCCAGCACGCGCTCACGCAGCGGCTCTTTAACGTCGCCACCTTCGATCACCGGCGTCATCAGGATACCTTCGTGGGTACCACAGTCGTCTTCGGTAACCACCAGGTCCTGCGCCACGTCAACCAGACGACGGGTCAGGTAACCGGAGTTCGCCGTTTTCAGTGCGGTATCCGCCAGACCTTTACGCGCACCGTGCGTGGAGATGAAGTACTGAAGTACGTTCAGACCTTCACGGAAGTTCGCGGTGATCGGCGTCTCGATGATAGAACCGTCTGGTTTCGCCATCAGGCCACGCATACCGGCCAGCTGACGAATCTGAGCGGCAGAACCACGTGCACCAGAGTCGGCCATCATAAAGATACTGTTAAAAGAGACCTGTTTCTCTTCTTCGCCGTCACGGTTAATCACGGTTTCCGTTGAGAGGTTCTCCATCATCGCCTTCGCTACGCGCTCGTTCGCCGCAGCCCAGATATCGATGACTTTGTTATAGCGTTCACCTGCCGTTACCAGACCAGACTGGAACTGCTCCTGAATCTCAGCAACTTCAGCTTCCGCTTCGCTGATGATTTCCACTTTCTTCGCCGGGATAACCATGTCATCGATGCCGACGGAAGCGCCTGAACGGGCTGCGTAAGCAAAACCGGTGTACATGGTCTGGTCAGCAAAGATAACGGTCGGTTTCAGGCCCAGAATGCGGTAACAGGTGTTCAGCATTTTGGAGATCGCCTTTTTACCCAGCGCCTGGTTGACGATGGAGAAAGGCAGCCCCTGCGGCACGATCATCCACAAAATCGCACGACCGATAGTGGTATCGATCAGGCTGGTTTTCGGGATAAATTTGCCCTGCTCATCCTTACTGTACTCAGTGATACGCACTTTAACGCGCGCATGCAGCTCGGCCAGGCCAGCACGGTAAACGCGCTCAGCTTCTTTCGGGCCAGTCAGCACCATGCCTTCGCCGCGCGCATTCACTTTGTCGCGGGTCATGTAGTACAGACCCAGAACAACGTCCTGAGACGGAACGATAATCGGCTCACCGTTCGCAGGCGACAGGATGTTGTTGGTAGACATCATCAGCGCACGCGCTTCCAGCTGGGCTTCCAGCGTCAGCGGTACGTGAACAGCCATCTGGTCACCATCAAAGTCGGCGTTATAGGCCGCACACACCAGCGGGTGCAGCTGGATAGCTTTACCTTCGATCAGAACCGGTTCAAAAGCCTGAATACCCAGACGGTGCAGCGTCGGCGCACGGTTCAGCAGAACCGGGTGCTCACGGATCACTTCATCAAGGATATCCCAGACCACCGCTTCTTCGCGTTCAACCATTTTCTTCGCGGCTTTGATAGTGGTGGCGAGGCCACGCAGTTCCAGCTTGCCGTAAATAAAGGGTTTGAACAGCTCCAGCGCCATTTTCTTCGGCAGACCGCACTGATGCAGACGCAGGTAAGGACCTACAGTGATAACCGAACGACCGGAGTAGTCGACACGTTTACCCAGCAGGTTCTGGCGGAAACGACCCTGCTTACCTTTGATCATGTCAGCCAGCGATTTCAGCGGACGCTTGTTGGAGCCCGTAATGGCGCGACCACGACGGCCGTTGTCCAGCAACGCATCAACCGCTTCCTGCAACATACGTTTTTCGTTACGCACGATGATATCCGGCGCAGCCAGATCCAGCAGACGTTTCAGACGGTTGTTACGGTTGATTACGCGACGATACAGATCGTTCAGATCGGACGTTGCGAAACGACCACCATCCAGCGGCACCAGCGGACGCAGATCCGGCGGCAGCACAGGCAGCACGGTCAGGATCATCCACTCTGGTTTGTTACCGGACTGCACGAATGCTTCCAGCAACTTGATACGCTTGGTCAGCTTTTTACGCTTGGTTTCAGAGTTGGTTTCGTTCAGCTCTTCACGCAGCTGTTCGCACTCTTGCTCCAGGTCCATGTTTTTCAGCAGGGCCTGGATCGCTTCGGCGCCCATTTTAGCGTCGAATTCGTCACCAAACTCTTCCAGCGCATCCAGATACTGCTCTTCGGTCAGAATCTGACGTTTCTCGAGGTTGGTCATGCCACCTTCGACAACCACGTAAGATTCAAAGTAGAGCACGCGTTCAATATCGCGCAGCGGCATATCCAGCAGCAGACCGATACGGGACGGCAGTGACTTCAGAAACCAGATGTGCGCGGTCGGAGAAGCCAGCTCAATATGACCCATACGCTCACGGCGTACTTTCGTCTGGGTCACTTCAACGCCACACTTCTCACAGATTACGCCACGGTGTTTCAGGCGCTTGTACTTACCGCACAGGCACTCGTAATCTTTTACCGGGCCAAAAATACGGGCACAGAACAGACCGTCGCGCTCAGGCTTGAAGGTACGATAGTTAATGGTTTCCGGCTTTTTCACTTCACCGAAAGACCAGGAACGGATCATGTCTGGCGAAGCCAGAGCAATTTTGATCGCATCAAACTCTTCGGTTTTAGTTTGCGCTTTCAGAAACTTAAGTAAGTCTTTCACGGATTAGCTCCCGTCGGAGTGAGACTTCTCAGGGACGCCCGACCGAAATCGGACGCCCTGTTACCTGTACAAATGCGGTGCTTAAGCCCTGGGGGCTTATTCGTCTTCGAGCTCGATGTTGATACCCAGCGAACGAATCTCTTTCAACAGTACGTTGAAGGATTCCGGCATGCCCGGTTCCATCTGATGGTTGCCGTCCACGATGTTTTTATACATCTTGGTACGACCGTTGACGTCATCAGACTTAACGGTAAGCATTTCCTGCAGGGTATACGCGGCGCCGTAGGCTTCCAGCGCCCACACTTCCATCTCACCGAAGCGCTGACCACCGAACTGCGCCTTACCACCCAGCGGCTGCTGAGTAACGAGGCTGTAAGAGCCGGTAGAACGTGCATGCATCTTGTCATCAACCAGGTGGTTCAGTTTCAGCATGTACATGTAGCCAACGGTAACCGGACGCTCAAACTGCTCGCCAGTACGACCATCAAACAGGGTGATCTGACCAGAAGTCGGCAGATCGCCAAGCTGTAGCAGCTCTTTGATTTCGCTCTCTTTGGCGCCATCGAACACCGGCGTCGCAATCGGCATACCTTTTTTCAGGTTTTCAGCCAGACGCAGCACTTCATCATCAGAGAAAGTGTTCAGATCCACTTTCTGACGCACATCGGCGCCCAGATCATAAGCACGCTGGATAAATTCACGCAGTTTGGCGACTTCTTCCTGCTTTTTCAGCATGGCGTTGATCTTGTCGCCAATGCCTTTCGCCGCCATCCCCAGGTGAGTTTCCAGAATCTGACCGATGTTCATACGTGACGGTACGCCCAGCGGGTTCAGTACGATGTCGACCGGCGTACCGTTCTCATCGTAAGGCATATCTTCGATCGGGTTGATCTTGGAGATAACACCTTTGTTCCCGTGACGACCTGCCATTTTGTCACCCGGCTGAATCTGACGTTTAACGGCCAGATACACTTTCACGATTTTCAGCACGCCCGGTGCCAGATCATCGCCCTGAGTGATTTTGCGGCGCTTGGCTTCGAGTTTCTTCTCAAACTCGTGCTTCAGCTCATCGTACTGCTCGGCCAGCTGCTCCAGCTGGTTTTGTTTCTCTTCATCAGTCAGGCCCAGCTCCAGCCAGCGCTCACGCGGCAGCTTGTCCAGCTTCTCCGCTTCCACGCCACCTGAAATCAGCACTGCCTGAATACGACTGAACAGGCCCGCTTCGAGGATCTGCAGTTCTTCAGACAGGTCTTTTTTCGCCTGCTTCAGTTGCATCTCTTCGATTTCCAGCGCGCGCTTGTCTTTTTCCACGCCATCGCGCGTAAAGACCTGTACGTCGATAACAGTACCGGAAACACCATTAGGTACGCGCAGAGAAGAGTCTTTTACGTCAGACGCTTTCTCACCGAAGATCGCACGCAACAGTTTCTCTTCTGGCGTCAGCTGAGTTTCACCTTTCGGCGTTACCTTACCAACCAGAATGTCGCCGCCGGTCACTTCTGCACCGATGTAAACGATACCGGATTCATCCAGTTTAGAGAGCGCAGCTTCACCCACGTTCGGGATATCCGCAGTGATCTCTTCTGGTCCCAGCTTGGTGTCACGCGACACGCAGGCCAGTTCCTGAATGTGGATAGTGGTGAAACGATCTTCCTGTACTACACGTTCAGAGACCAGGATGGAGTCTTCGAAGTTGTAGCCGTTCCACGGCATGAACGCGACGCGCATGTTCTGACCCAGCGCCAGTTCACCGAGGTCGGTAGACGGGCCATCTGCCAGCACATCACCACGTTCAACCGGCTCGCCCAGAGAGACACACGGCATCTGGTTGATGCAGGTGTTCTGGTTAGAGCGGGTGTACTTGGTCAGGTTGTAGATATCGATACCTGCTTCACCCGGATACATCTCTTCTTCGTTAACTTTGATAACGATACGAGAAGCATCCACATACTGAACGGTACCACCACGTTTCGCTACGGCAGTTACACCGGAGTCCACCGCAACCGCGCGTTCCATACCGGTACCTACCAGCGGCTTATCAGCACGCAGAGTCGGTACGGCCTGACGTTGCATGTTTGCACCCATCAATGCACGGTTGGCGTCATCGTGTTCCAGGAACGGGATCAGTGATGCACCGACAGAAACCACCTGCTGGGTGGAAACGTCCATGTAGTCAACCTGATCGCGGCTGAACAGGCTCGATTCGCCTTTGCTACGGCAGGTGACCAGATCGTCAACGAAGTGACCTTCTTCATCGAGCTGGGCGTTCGCCTGAGCGATAACGTAGTTACCCTCTTCAATTGCTGAGAGGTAATGAATTTCATCGGAAACCACCCCGTCAATCACACGACGATAAGGCGTTTCCAGGAAGCCGTATTCGTTTGTCTGCGCATACACAGAGAGTGAATTGATCAGACCGATGTTCGGACCTTCCGGCGTTTCGATCGGACACACACGACCGTAGTGCGTCGGGTGAACGTCGCGAACCTCAAAGCCCGCACGCTCACGAGTAAGACCGCCCGGGCCCAGTGCAGAGATACGACGCTTATGCGTAATCTCAGACAGCGGGTTGTTCTGGTCCATAAACTGAGACAGCTGGCTGGAACCAAAGAACTCTTTCACTGCCGCAGAAATCGGCTTGGCGTTGATCATATCCTGAGGCATCAGGGTATCGAGATCGCCCAGAGACAGACGCTCTTTCACCGCACGCTCAACACGTACCAGGCCAACGCGGAACTGGTTTTCCGCCATTTCGCCTACGGAACGGATACGACGGTTGCCGAGGTGGTCGATATCGTCCACTTCGCCTTTACCGTTACGGATATCGATGAGCTTTTTCATCACATCAATGATGTCTTCTTTGCTCAGGATACCGGAACCTTCAATCTCGTCACGCAGCAGCGAACGGTTGAATTTCATACGACCTACCGCGGAAAGGTCGTAGCGATCTTCAGAGAAGAACAGGTTCTCAAACAGATTTTCTGCCGCTTCACGTGTTGGCGGCTCGCCAGGACGCATCATGCGGTAGATCTCAACCAACGCGCTCAGGCGATCGTTGGTTGGGTCGACACGCAGGGTCTCGGAGATATAAGGACCGTGGTCGAGGTCGTTGGTGAACAGCGTTTCGATACGCTTGTGGCCTGCCTGGCTCAGTTTTGCCAGCAGATCCAGCGACAGCTCCATGTTCGCCGCAACGATCAGTTCGCCGGTGCTTTCATCTACGTAGTCTTTAGCCACCACTTTACCGGCGATATATTCGACCGGTACTTCGATGTGCTGGATACCATCTTTTTCCAGCTGGCGAATGTGGCGTGCCGTAATACGGCGGCCTTTCTCAACGTAGACCGTGCCATTCGCTTCGATATCGAAAGAGGCAGTTTCACCGCGCAGGCGCTCAGGCACCAGTTCCATCTGCAGCTTGTTGTCACGGATCTGATACACCACTTTCTCAAAGAACAGATCAAGAATCTGCTCTGTGGTGAACTCCAGCGCACGCAGAATGATACTGGCCGGCAGCTTACGACGACGGTCAATACGGACAAACAGGTTATCTTTCGGGTCGAACTCAAAATCGAGCCATGAGCCACGGTAAGGGATGATACGTGCGTTATACAGCACTTTACCCGAAGAGTGGGTTTTGCCCTTATCGCTGTCAAAGAAGACACCAGGGCTACGATGCAGCTGAGAAACGATAACACGCTCAGTACCGTTGATAACAAAGGTACCGTTTTCAGTCATGAGCGGAATTTCGCCCATGTACACTTCTTGCTCTTTGATGTCTTTTACGGTGCCTTCCGGCGCTTCGCGCTCGTAGATCACCAGACGCAGTTTGACACGCAGCGGAGCAGAATAAGTGACGCCACGGATCTGACACTCTTTCACGTCAAAGACAGGTTCGCCCAGACGGTAGCTGACATATTGCAGCTCAGAGTTACCGCTGTAGCTCTGGATAGGAAATACGGAACGGAATGCAGCTTCCAGACCGTACTGGCCTTCCGGATCTTGCTCGATAAACTTCTGGAACGAGTCAAGCTGGATAGAAAGGAGATAAGGTATGTCCAGAACTTGTGGACGTTTACCAAAATCCTTACGAATACGTTTTTTCTCGGTATAGGAGTAAACCATAGGGTTCCTCAGCTAGCTGACAAGTCGACCCACGCTGTCCGTCCTGAAGGACAGTTCATGCAACACTATTATGTTTCTCATGAGGTGCGTAACACCGCATGCAATACGTCTTTCTATCACTCTTAAATCATTTCATTGCTTTTGCATGGGCAGGGAACCCTCACAGGAAAGCAGTATATTAAGGCGTCGATAGAAAAAGATATTGAAGAGCGCCAATGGACAAACAGTGCGAAACCCCATTGAGGCCCTGGAGCGCAAAAAGGCTGGTGACCCAAAAGCCACCAGCCATCAGTCTGAAATTACTCAGACTGCAACCCGAAGGTTATCTTACTTAACTTCAACTTCAGCGCCAGCTTCTTTCAGAGCAGCTTCAAGTGCAGCTGCGTCGTCTTTGCTGATGCCTTCTTTGATTGCAGCCGGAGCAGCTTCAACCAGGTCTTTAGCTTCTTTCAGGCCCAGACCAGTTGCGCTACGTACTGCTTTGATAACGGCAACTTTGTTCGCGCCAGCAGCTTTCAGGATGACGTCGAATTCAGTTTTCTCTTCAACAGCTTCAGCCGGGCCAGCAGCAACAGCTACAGCAGCAGCAGCAGAAACGCCGAATTTTTCTTCCATAGCAGAAACCAGCTCAACTACTTCCATTACGGACATAGCGGCAACGGCTTCCAGAATTTGATCTTTAGTGATAGACATGACAATTGTTCCTAAGAATCAGAAAAAGTTTATACGTTAGCAAGTGCGACAGAAAAGAAATTGCGCTTACGCCGCTTCTTTTGCATCGCGAACAGCAGCCAGAGTGCGGACCAGTTTGCCGGCAGCGGCTTCTTTCATGGTCGACATCAGACGTGCCAGTGCTTCTTCGTAAGTCGGCAGCGTTGCCAGACGGTCAATTTGTGCCGCCGGGATCAGCTCACCTTCAAAGGCTGCAGCTTTGACCTCAAATTTTGCATTCGCTTTCGCGAACTCTTTGAACAGACGAGCAGCAGCGCCCGGGTGTTCCATAGAGTATGCAATCAGGGTCGGACCAACAAACGTGTCTTTCAGGCACTCAAACTGAGTACCTTCAACGACGCGGCGCAGTAGGGTGTTACGAACAACACGCATGTAAACGCCAGCTTCACGACCTGCTTTACGCAGTTCAGTCATTTTATCTACGGTCACGCCACGGGAATCCGCAACAACCGCAGACAGCGCGCCTTTGGCTACTTCGCTGACTTCAGCAACAATCGCTTGTTTGTCTTGAAGATTTAATGCCATTAGCTTTTGCTCCTGGATTTTGGCCGGAGATGAATTTCCCCGGAACTCACTTCACTTCTTCCTCAATAAAGAGACAGAAGCGCTCAAACACGGTGAGCAGAATCCAGTGAAGAAAAAAATTCTTTTTGGCTCTGTCACCGTCTACGCAGGTGATTAAGCTTTGTCATTAGCATACAGACTGCAATTTGCCATCTGCGGCACGCTGACTCAGCCCCTGCGGTCTTGGACGGAGGCCAGGATAAGGCCTGGCTCCAACCTAAAACCGACCCGCCACGTCCCAGGGACCTGACAGGGTAAAATCGGGTTCTGCGTTACTTCTTCATCAGAACAACGGGCGTAAAATTCTAGATGAATTTTTCGCCCGTTTCAAGCAGCAATTAGTTTGCTGCTGCGTTCAGACCCGCCTGGTCGATGGCAACGCCAGCGCCCATGGTGGTAGAGAGGCTAACTTTCTTGATGTACACGCCTTTCGCCTGAGACGGTTTTGCTTTTTTCAGCGCAACCAGCAGAGCTTCCAGGTTTTCTTTCAGTTTGTCAGCGTCAAAATCCACTTTACCGATGGTGGTGTGGATGATGCCGTTTTTGTCGTTACGGTAACGAACCTGACCTGCTTTGGCGTTTTTAACCGCTTCAGCAACGTTCGGCGTTACAGTACCTACTTTCGGGTTCGGCATCAGGCCACGCGGACCCAGAACCTGGCCCAGCTGGCCAACAACGCGCATTGCATCCGGAGAAGCAATAACAACGTCAAAGTTCATTTCGCCTTTTTTGATCTGGTCAGCCAGATCTTCCATACCTACCAGCTCAGCGCCAGCTGCTTTAGCAGCTTCAGCGTTTGCGCCCTGGGTAAACACAGCAACACGTACTGAACGACCAGTACCGTGCGGCAGAACGGTCGCACCACGAACGTTCTGGTCAGATTTACGTGCGTCGATGCCGAGGTTAACGGCAACGTCTACGCTCTCTACAAACTTAGCGGTAGCCAGTTCTTTCAGCAGAGTAACAGCTTCGTTGATGTCGTACTGTTTGGTCGCATCAACTTTCTCACGGATCACGCGCATGCGCTTGGTCAGCTTAGCCATCTCTTAATCCTCCACTACCAGGCCCATGGAACGAGCAGTACCTTCGATGGAGCGAGTCATCGCTTCAACGTCAGCACCAGTCATGTCCGCAGCTTTGGTTTCTGCGATTTCACGTACCTGAGCACGGGTTACTTTACCGACTTTATCTTTGTTCGGCTTACCAGAACCAGACTTGATGCCTGCCGCTTTTTTCAGCAGCACAGCTGCCGGCGGAGTTTTGGTAACGAAGGTGAAAGAGCGGTCGCTGTATACGGTGATAACAACAGGAATCGGCAGACCTTTCTCGATAGATTCGGTCTTCGCGTTAAACGCTTTACAAAATTCCATGATGTTAACGCCCTGCTGACCCAGAGCCGGACCAACCGGTGGGCTCGGGTTAGCCATACCAGCTGCAACCTGCAGCTTGACGTAGGCTTGTACTTTCTTGGCCATGATAATTCCTCTTTTGGGTATAGCGCCTGGCTATCAGGCTCCCCGTGTTAACAGTTCACACGCTGCAGGCAGCGCATAAAAACAAAAGGCGCGAAATTATAGTTAAATTTCGCGCCTGCTGCAAGAACTAAAAAGCGAGCTGATGAAGGAAAGTTATCCTTTCTCCACCTGGCTAAAATCAAGTTCAACAGGAGTTGCACGTCCAAAGATGGAAACAGAAACTTTGAGACGGCTTTTCTCGTAATCCACTTCTTCGACCACGCCATTGAAGTCGGCAAAGGGACCGTCGTTGACGCGGACCATTTCGCCGGGTTCGAACAACGTTTTCGGACGCGGCTTGTCGCCAACCTGCTGCAGGCGATTCATAATCGCATCGACTTCTTTATCGCTGATAGGTGCAGGACGATCAGAAGTACCACCGATGAATCCCATCACACGCGGGACGCTACGTACAAGGTGCCAGCTGGCATCATTCATTACCATCTGAACCAGTACGTAACCCGGGAAGAATTTGCGTTCGCTTTTACGACGCTGACCGCCACGGATTTCGACCACTTCTTCAGTGGGCACCATGACGTCACCAAACAGTTCTTCCATGTTGTGCAATTTGATGTGCTCACGCAGCGACTGTGCTACGCGGCCTTCAAAACCGGAAAACGCCTGCACGACGTACCAGCGTTTTTTTGGAGCTTCAGACATTTCAGAACCTCAGGCCAGTGATAAACGATACCAGACGGACCAGAATACCATCCAGCCCCCACAAAATCAGTGACATCACGGCGGTAACCGCGGCAACGATTAACGTGGTGTGCAGCGTTTCCTGACGAGTCGGCCAGATGACCTTACGCATTTCGGTTTTTGCTTCACGAGCAAAAGCCACGGTCGCTTTGCCTTTGGTCGTCAACAGCGCAATGCCGCCAGCCGCTGCGATCAATACAACCACAGCCAGCGCACGTAAAGGCAATGTCACATCGCGATAGTAGTAATTACCGACGATCGCGACGATCAGCAATACGGCAACAACCAGCCACTTTATCGCTTCCAGGCCGCGCCCGCTCCCTTGAGCTTCGGTATTCGCACTCATAAACCAACCTGCCACAATAATTCAGAAACTATTCTGCCCCGCAGTGCGAGGCATCCAAACCGAATGAGCTTTTGAGGCGTAACTCGGTATCCTGGGCCGTGCTACAGAGCCTGTCTCAGCAATGATTATGATCGAAAATCACTGATGAGTCAGGTTCTATGTAACAGCGTACAAAAAGGGCATCAAATGATGCCCTTTTCGTGTGCATTGCGTCAAATATTATCGCAGATTAAGCGATAACTTTAGCAACAACACCTGCACCAACGGTACGGCCGCCTTCGCGGATTGCGAAACGCAGACCGTCGTCCATTGCAATCGGGTGGATCAGGGTAACAACCATTTTGATGTTGTCGCCCGGCATTACCATCTCAACGCCTTCCGGCAGTTCGATGGTTCCGGTCACGTCAGTGGTACGGAAGTAGAACTGCGGACGGTAGCCTT
>NZ_LR026978.1:1739906-1748532 GCF_900604315.1 [Erwinia] mediterraneensis | reverse complement strand
ATCGGGTGGATCAGGGTAACAACCATTTTGATGTTGTCGCCCGGCATTACCATCTCAACGCCTTCCGGCAGTTCGATGGTTCCGGTCACGTCAGTGGTACGGAAGTAGAACTGCGGACGGTAGCCTTTGAAGAACGGAGTATGACGGCCGCCTTCGTCTTTGGACAGGATGTACACTTCAGATTCGAACTGGGTGTGCGGCTTGATGGTGCCCGGCTTGGCCAGGACCTGACCACGTTCGATCTCTTCGCGTTTGATACCACGCAGCAGAACGCCCACGTTCTCACCTGCCTGACCCTGGTCCAGCAGTTTACGGAACATTTCAACGCCGGTACAGGTTGATTTCGCGGTGTCTTTGATACCCACGATTTCAACTTCTTCACCTACCTTGATGATGCCGCGCTCAACACGACCGGTCACAACGGTACCACGACCAGAGATGGAGAATACGTCTTCGATCGGCAGCAGGAACGGCTTGTCAATTGCGCGCTCCGGATCCGGGATGTAGCTGTCCAGGTGACCGGCCAGCTCAACGATTTTCGCTTCCCACTCAGCGTCGCCTTCCAGCGCTTTCAGCGCAGAACCGCGAACGATCGGGGTGTCGTCGCCCGGGAAGTCGTACTGTGACAGCAGGTCACGCACTTCCATCTCAACCAGTTCCAGCAGCTCTTCGTCATCAACCATGTCACATTTGTTCAGGAACACGATGATGTAAGGAACGCCTACCTGACGACCCAGCAGGATGTGCTCACGGGTCTGCGGCATCGGGCCGTCAGTCGCAGCAACAACCAGGATAGCGCCGTCCATCTGTGCAGCACCGGTGATCATGTTTTTCACGTAGTCGGCATGGCCCGGGCAGTCAACGTGCGCGTAGTGACGGGTCGGGGTTTCATACTCAACGTGAGAGGTGTTGATGGTGATACCACGAGCCTTCTCTTCCGGCGCGTTATCGATCTGATCGAATGCACGCGCCTGGCCGCCGTAGGTTTTCGCCAGAACGGTGGTGATTGCTGCAGTCAGGGTGGTTTTACCGTGGTCAACGTGACCGATGGTGCCCACGTTTACGTGTAATTTGTTACGTTGAAATTGCTCTTTAGCCATCGCTTGTCCCTCTAAGACACGGATATATCAAAGATATCATCACATCAACCAGGCGGGGCCTGACTGTTTGGTTTTACACAGAGAGAGAATCAGGAGGGAGATAAAGGAAGTGGTGCTGATACCCAGAATCGAACTGGGGACCTCACCCTTACCAAGGGTGCGCTCTACCGACTGAGCCATATCAGCACATCTGGAGCGGGCAGCGGGAATCGAACCCGCATCATCAGCTTGGAAGGCTGAGGTAATAGCCATTATACGATGCCCGCATCCTGGAACTCGGCTACCTGTTCTTTCTGTAGCTTATGAATAATAAAAGAAGATCCTTTATTATTCGAGCCTGCCAGCTACCTGACCGACTCTGACTGCGCCTCTGCTCAGTCTGAATTTGGGGTGAGGGTCTCACCTTTCAGATGCATCTGTTTTCTGCATCTTATCTCAATCGAGAGATTGAGATGGTGGTGGGAGAAGGATTCGAACCTTCGAAGTCTGTGACGGCAGATTTACAGTCTGCTCCCTTTGGCCGCTCGGGAATCCCACCTACTTGATGGTGCCGGCTACCGGAATCGAACTGGTGACCTACTGATTACAAGTCAGTTGCTCTACCAACTGAGCTAAGCCGGCATCAAGTGACGCGCATTCTAGGAAGAGCGGATGCAGGATGCAACAAAAAAATTGCTTAAATCGCGCTATCGCTTACTATTTGTGCAATTGTTCGCAATTTACTGCCTCAACGTAGAAAAAACAGTCACCTCTGGCACAATTTTGCAGCATCTCTTCCGTCAGCCGGAGCGCTTTTTATCTTGCCACTTTGTAATTTCTTTGCCTGGCGCAGATTTTTTCTTCCGTTGATCGCTCGACCTGCTTCTCCCCCTTCCGCTACTGCCCCTTACACCCGACTATCTTCCGCCCCTTTAAAAGGGCAAACAAATGTGGGCACGGTTACGAAAGCGAACTGGCCTTTATCTTTTTACTTCTTTTTGACGCTGTACTGATGTTAACCTCCTGCCCATTGTTTCCTGTGAATTTTTCTTATGATGTGCAACTGAGTTCAACGCATCGCTGTATGCTCTCTGCTGCGACATGTCGATGAGCCAGGACTTGCTGTCAGATGCATGCTTATGAGTAAATCAAATACACCCCTGACCACGCCCTATCTCCAGTTCACCCGTACGCAGTGGGCCGCGCTACGTAATTCCGTGCCGATGACGCTCACTGAAGATGAGATTGCGCAGCTGAAAGGCATTAACGAAGATCTCTCGCTGGAAGAAGTGGCAGAAATTTATTTGCCCCTGTCGCGCTTGCTGAATTTCTATATCAGCTCTAATTTACGGCGTCAGGCAGTGCTGGAGCAGTTTCTTGGCACCAGTGGGCAGAGGATTCCTTACATTATCAGTATTGCCGGTAGCGTTGCGGTGGGTAAAAGCACTACGGCGCGCGTGTTACAGGCGCTGTTAAGCCGTTGGCCGGAACATCGCAAGGTAGAGTTGATTACCACTGATGGCTTTCTTCATCCCAATGCCGTGCTGAAAGAGCGTGGATTGATGAAGAAGAAGGGTTTCCCGCAGTCTTATGATATGCACCGACTGGTGAAATTTGTCTCTGACCTGAAATCAGGCGCAAAACAGGTCACTGCCCCTGTCTACTCCCATCTGATTTATGATGTGATCCCGGACGGAGATAAGGTTGTTCAGCAACCCGATATTCTGATCCTTGAAGGATTAAATGTTTTACAAAGCGGGATGGATTATCCACACGATCCGCATCGTGTTTTCGTTTCCGACTTTGTCGACTTTTCTATATATGTTGATGCGCCAGAGGAAATGCTGCAAAGCTGGTATATCAATCGCTTTTTAAAATTCCGTCAGGGCGCGTTCACCAATCCCAACTCTTATTTCCATCATTACGCCAGGCTTTCTGAACAGGAAGCGGTGCAGACGGCCACTAATTTGTGGAAAGAGATTAACTGGTTGAATCTGCAGGAAAACATTCTGCCGACCCGGGAGCGTGCCAGTCTGATAATGACCAAAAGTGCGAATCATGAAGTCGAACGCGTACGCTTACGCAAATAAAGCGGATAAGTAACCCACTTTTAACGCGCCTGCGTGCAGCAGAATGAATTAAATAAATTTATCTTTCCTGAACGGGCGGCAATTAATTATCTTTTCTGCTGCGCGCAAATAAGGCCCGCCATCGTCGGGCCCGTTTCTGCGCTTATTGCGGACGCAGGGAGATCTCCCCGCCTACCCAGGATTTTATGTCGCCATCCTGTTCCAGCAGCAAACCGCCTTGTTTATCAACGCCGCGCGCAATGCCGTGTACTTCCCGATCCCCCATGATCAACCTCACCGGGCGATCAATAAAGTTATCCAGCGCAGGCCAGCGCGTCATAAAGGGCGCAAAGCCTTCCCGTTCAAACTGAGGCAGCGCTTCACGCAGCCGGTTTATCAGCTGTGCCGCCAGTTGGTTACGATCAATTTTTACGCCCGCTTCCTGCAGGTTAATCCAGCCCTGATTAACCACAGATTCGTCTGGCGTGCGCATCGAGAGATTGATGCCAGCCCCGATAACCAAATGTGCCGCGTCGCCTGTTTTGCCGGTCAATTCAACCAGAATGCCGGCCAGCTTGCGATCGTGCAGGTAGAGATCATTCGGCCATTTTACGCGGACATCTGTCGCACCCAGCGCCTGCAGTACCTCAGCCATGACAATACCGATTACCAGGCTCAGGCCCATGGCGGCCGCAGGCCCCTGCTCCAGACGCCAGTACATGGACATATAGAGATTAGCGCCAAAGGGTGAAAACCATTGCCGGCCACGTCGCCCCCGCCCCGCCTGCTGATATTCCGCAATACAGGCATCGCCGGACTCCAGCTCTGACATTCTTTCCAGCAGGTACTGATTGGTAGAGTCAATTACCGGGATAACCGCGAGACGAGGATGGTGCAACTGTGCAAGGATTGCGGCTTCATCCAGCAGCTGTACCGGCGCTGGCAGGCTATAGCCTTTACCCGTAATGGTATAAACATCCAGACCCCAGCTTTTTAGCGTCTGGATATGTTTGTTTATGGCGGCCCGGCTCATCCCTAACAGGGTTCCCAACTGCTCGCCAGAATGAAATTCACCGTCAGACAGGATGGATACCAGTTTTAGCGGGACGCTGTGATCTTTCATGAAATTACCTCAACCGCATTACGCTCACCCTGAGCGCCAATAAACCGTACTTCAGGCTCCAGCCAGACGCCAAACTTTTCCCCGACGCACTGACGAACATAATGCGCCAGCGCAACAATATCTTGTGGCGTTGCGTTGTCCTCGTTAATCAGCACCAGTGCCTGCTGGCGATGCACAGCAGCGCCACCGATACGATGTCCTTTCAGCTGGCACTGATCGATCAGCCAGCCCGCCGCGAGTTTTACCTCACCGCTATGTTGCGGATAACGGGGAATGGCAGGCCAGTGCAGCAGCAGGCCATCGGCTTTTTCGGTACTGACCAGGGGGTTTTTAAAGAAGCTACCAACATTGCCTGTCAGACGTGGATCGGGCAGCTTACTTTGACGCATCTGACAAACCGTATCGAATATCTCATGCGCAGTGACAGTAGCAGGATTAAGACGTGCCAGCTCCCCATAGGTGAGTACGGGCTGCCACTGTTTCGATAACTTCAGGCCCAGCGCCACAATAGCGTAACCATGCTGATACTGATGCTTGAAAATACTGTCGCGATAGCTGAACTGGCAATCATCACGGTGTAAGCGTTCTGTCCGTCCATCGTTGAGATGCAGGACATCCACATATTCGCACACATCTTTCAGTTCAACCCCGTAGGCGCCAATGTTCTGAATCGGCGCTGATCCGACGAGACCAGGGATCAGTGCCAGATTCTCCAGCCCGGGGAGGCCTTTCTGCAGCGTCGTTTTAACCAGCTGGTGCCAGTTTTCACCTGCACCGACATGGAGATGCCAGCTTTCATGCTGCTCGCTAATTTCGACACCTTTAATACGGTTGATAACGACCGTACCGGCAAAGTTTTCGAGAAACAGCACATTACTGCCCTCGCCCAGTAACAAGAAAGGCTTTTGCGTCTGCTGGCTGGTTTGCCAGGCGTGGAGAATAGCCTCAGAGGTATCGGCAAGCACAATGGCATCTGCAGCGATATCAAGACCCAGTGTATTGAACGATCTTAATGAAGGATTTGGGCTGGACATTTCACGGCCTTAACGGATTAAACTATGCGTAGTTTACCCTATCGGGCCTGGCTTGGTTGGATGATTTCGTACCTTGTAAGGCGACTGCGGGGCGGATGAAGCTGCAGGCAGTAAGCCGTCCTGTGTGCAGACGAAAAAGCCCCGTACTCGCGTACGGGGCTCTGTCGTGTATGGATGCCTGGCAGTTCCCTACTCTCGCATGGGGAGACCCCACACTACCATCGGCGCTACGGCGTTTCACTTCTGAGTTCGGCATGGGTTCAGGTGGGACCACCGCGCTCTGGCCGCCAGGCAAATTCTGTTGTCGCGCCGCCCGCAGGCCGCACAACGTATCCGGGTAACAAACTGAAAATCGCGTCTCTCATCAAAACGCCTCTGGCGTTGTAAGGTTAAGCCTCACGGGTCATTAGTACCGGTCAGCTCAATGCATCGCTGCACTTACACATCCGGCCTATCAACGTCGTCGTCTTCAACGTCCCTTCAGGACCCTTAAAGGGTCAGGGAGAACTCATCTCGGGGCAAGTTTCGTGCTTAGATGCTTTCAGCACTTATCTCTTCCGCACTTAGCTACCGGGCAATGCCACTGGCGTGACAACCCGGACACCAGCGGTGCGTCCACTCCGGTCCTCTCGTACTAGGAGCAGCCCCCCTCAGTTCTCCAGCGCCCACGGCAGATAGGGACCGAACTGTCTCACGACGTTCTAAACCCAGCTCGCGTACCACTTTAAATGGCGAACAGCCATACCCTTGGGACCTACTTCAGCCCCAGGATGTGATGAGCCGACATCGAGGTGCCAAACACCGCCGTCGATATGAACTCTTGGGCGGTATCAGCCTGTTATCCCCGAAGTACCTTTTATCCGTTGAGCGATGGCCCTTCCATACAGAACCACCGGATCACTAAGCCCGCTTTCGCACCTGCTCGCGCCGTCACGCTCGCAGTCAAGCGGGCTTATGCCTTTGCACTAACCTCACGATGTCCGACCGTGATTAGCCCACCTTCGTGCTCCTCCGTTACGCTTTGGGAGGAGACCGCCCCAGTCAAACTACCCACCAGACACTGTCCCCACGCCGGATCACGGCGCCAGGTTAGAACATCAAACATTAAAGGGTGGTATTTCAAGGATGGCTCCACGCAGACTGGCGTCCGCGCTTCAAAGCCTCCCACCTATCCTGCACATCAAGGCTCAATGTTCAGTGTCAAGCTGTAGTAAAGGTTCACGGGGTCTTTCCGTCTTGCCGCGGGTACACTGCATCTTCACAGCGAGTTCAATTTCACTGAGTCCCGGGTGGAGACAGCCTGGCCATCATTACGCCATTCGTGCAGGTCGGAACTTACCCGACAAGGAATTTCGCTACCTTAGGACCGTTATAGTTACGGCCGCCGTTTACCGGGGCTTCGATCAGGAGCTTCGCCTTGCGGCTGACCCCATCAATTAACCTTCCGGCACCGGGCAGGCGTCACACCGTATACGTCCACTTTCGTGTTTGCACAGTGCTGTGTTTTTAATAAACAGTTGCAGCCAGCTGGTATCTTCGACTGGCTTCGGCTCCGGGAGCAAGTCCCCTCACCTACATGCCAGCGTGCCTTCTCCCGAAGTTACGGCACCATTTTGCCTAGTTCCTTCACCCGGGTTCTCTCAAGCGCCTTGGTATTCTCTACCTGACCACCTGTGTCGGTTTGGGGTACGATTTCGTGTTACCTGGAGCTTAGAGGCTTTTCCTGGAAGCAGGGTATCAGTTACTTCAGCACCGTAGTGCCTCGTCATCACGCCTCAGCCTTGATTTTCCGGATTTGCCTGGAAAACCAGCCTACACGCTTAAACCGGGACAACCGTCGCCCGGCTAACCTGACCTTCTCCGTCCCCCCTTCGCAGTAACACCAAGTACAGGAATATTAACCTGTTTCCCATCGACTACGCCTTTCGGCCTCGCCTTAGGGGTCGACTCACCCTGCCCCGATTAACGTTGGACAGGAACCCTTGGTCTTCCGGCGAGCGGGCTTTTCACCCGCTTTATCGTTACTTATGTCAGCATTCGCACTTCTGATACCTCCAGCATGCCTCACAGCACACCTTCAGCGGCTTACAGAACGCTCCCCTACCCAGCAACACACAGTGTCACTGCCGCAGCTTCGGTGCATGGTTTAGCCCCGTTACATCTTCCGCGCAGGCCGACTCGACCAGTGAGCTATTACGCTTTCTTTAAATGATGGCTGCTTCTAAGCCAACATCCTGGCTGTCTGGGCCTTCCCACATCGTTTCCCACTTAACCATGACTTTGGGACCTTAGCTGGCGGTCTGGGTTGTTTCCCTCTTCACGACGGACGTTAGCACCCGCCGTGTGTCTCCCGTGATAACATTCTCCGGTATTCGCAGTTTGCATCGGGTTGGTAAGCCGGGATGGCCCCCTAGCCGAAACAGTGCTCTACCCCCGGAGATGAATTCACGAGGCGCTACCTAAATAGCTTTCGGGGAGAACCAGCTATCTCCCGGTTTGATTGGCCTTTCACCCCCAGCCACAGGTCATCCGCTAATTTTTCAACATTAGTCGGTTCGGTCCTCCAGTTAGTGTTACCCAACCTTCAACCTGCCCATGGCTAGATCACCGGGTTTCGGGTCTATACCCTGCAACTTAACGCCCGGTTAAGACTCGGTTTCCCTGCGGCTCCCCTATACGGTTAACCTTGCTACAGAATATAAGTCGCTGACCCATTATACAAAAGGTACGCAGTCACCCCATAAAGAGGCTCCCACTGCTTGTACGTACACGGTTTCAGGTTCTGTTTCACTCCCCTCGCCGGGGTTCTTTTCGCCTTTCCCTCACGGTACTGGTTCACTATCGGTCAGTCAGGAGTATTTAGCCTTGGAGGATGGTCCCCCCATCTTCAGACAGGATATCACGTGTCCCGCCCTACTCATCGAGCTCACAGCATCTGTGCCTTCGTGTACGGGACTGTCACCCTGTACCGTGCGCCTTTCCAGACGCTTCCACTGACACACATGCTGATTCAGGCTCTGGGCTGCTCCCCGTTCGCTCGCCGCTACTGGGGGAATCTCGGTTGATTTCTTTTCCTCGGGGTACTTAGATGTTTCAGTTCCCCCGGTTCGCCTCGCAACACTATGTATTCATGTTGCGATGATGCACTGAGTGCACCGGGTTTCCCCATTCGGACATCGCCGGGTCAAAGGTTCATATCACCTCGCCGGCGCTTTTCGCAGATTAGCACGTCCTTCATCGCCTCTGACTGCCAGGGCATCCACCGTGTACGCTTGTTCGCTTAACCTCACAACCCACAGACGTTTCGCTGTCGCGACCCGT
>NZ_LR026978.1:1589931-1739895 GCF_900604315.1 [Erwinia] mediterraneensis | reverse complement strand
CGTTCAGGTAAGGAGGTGATCCAACCGCAGGTTCCCCTACGGTTACCTTGTTACGACTTCACCCCAGTCATGAATCACAAAGTGGTAAGCGCCCTCCCGAGGGTTAAGCTACCTACTTCTTTTGCAACCCACTCCCATGGTGTGACGGGCGGTGTGTACAAGGCCCGGGAACGTATTCACCGTGGCGTTCTGATCCACGATTACTAGCGATTCCGACTTCACGGAGTCGAGTTGCAGACTCCGATCCGGACTACGACGCACTTTATGAGGTCCGCTTGCTCTCGCGAGGTCGCTTCTCTTTGTATGCGCCATTGTAGCACGTGTGTAGCCCTGGCCGTAAGGGCCATGATGACTTGACGTCATCCCCACCTTCCTCCGGTTTATCACCGGCAGTCTCCTTTGAGTTCCCGACCGAATCGCTGGCAACAAAGGATAAGGGTTGCGCTCGTTGCGGGACTTAACCCAACATTTCACAACACGAGCTGACGACAGCCATGCAGCACCTGTCTCACGGTTCCCGAAGGCACTTCCGCATCTCTGCAGAATTCCGTGGATGTCAAGGCCAGGTAAGGTTCTTCGCGTTGCATCGAATTAAACCACATGCTCCACCGCTTGTGCGGGCCCCCGTCAATTCATTTGAGTTTTAACCTTGCGGCCGTACTCCCCAGGCGGTCGACTTAACGCGTTAGCTCCGGAAGCCACGCCTCAAGGGCACAACCTCCAAGTCGACATCGTTTACGGCGTGGACTACCAGGGTATCTAATCCTGTTTGCTCCCCACGCTTTCGCACCTGAGCGTCAGTCTTCGTCCAGGGGGCCGCCTTCGCCACCGGTATTCCTCCAGATCTCTACGCATTTCACCGCTACACCTGGAATTCTACCCCCCTCTACGAGACTCAAGCCTGCCAGTTTCAAATGCAGTTCCCGGGTTGAGCCCGGGGATTTCACATCTGACTTAACAGACCGCCTGCGTGCGCTTTACGCCCAGTAATTCCGATTAACGCTTGCACCCTCCGTATTACCGCGGCTGCTGGCACGGAGTTAGCCGGTGCTTCTTCTGCGGGTAACGTCAATGACGAAGCGTATTAAGCTTCATCCCTTCCTCCCCGCTGAAAGTACTTTACAACCCGAAGGCCTTCTTCATACACGCGGCATGGCTGCATCAGGCTTGCGCCCATTGTGCAATATTCCCCACTGCTGCCTCCCGTAGGAGTCTGGACCGTGTCTCAGTTCCAGTGTGGCTGGTCATCCTCTCAGACCAGCTAGGGATCGTCGCCCAGGTAGGCCGTTACCCTGCCTGCTAGCTAATCCCATCTGGGTTCATCCGATGGTGTGAGGCCCGAAGGTCCCCCACTTTGGTCTTGCGACATTATGCGGTATTAGCCACCGTTTCCAGTGGTTATCCCCCTCCATCGGGCAGATCCCCAGACATTACTCACCCGTCCGCCACTCGCCACCCGGAAAGCAAGCTTTCCTGTGCTGCCGTTCGACTTGCATGTGTTAGGCCTGCCGCCAGCGTTCAATCTGAGCCATGATCAAACTCTTCAATTAAAAGCTTGATTTGCTTCAACTCGTGAAGCGATGCTCAAGGAAAAACGTCGTAATGAATTACGTGTTCACTCTTGAGACTTGATATTTTTTAAGCCCGGAGGCTCCGATATCAATCCTGCGAGTGCCCACACAGATTGTCTGATAAATTGTTAAAGAGCGGTGCGACGCGGCTCAGCCGTCTGTCGCGAGGTGGCGTATATTACGCTTTCCTCCTTCAGAGTCAATCCTTTTTTCAGGATTTTTCTCCGGCGGTTCAGCGGGCTGAACCTGCTGACCCGGCGGCCTGTATGCCGTTGTTCCGTGTCAGTGGAGGCGCATTATAGGGAGTTCTTTTCCCCTGACAAGCGTTAATTACAAAAAACTTGCCGTTTGGGTTAAATTTCGCCAGATTGTATTAATTCAGGGCTTTTTGCCTGGTAATTGCGCGAATTCCTCGGCAAAACGCTGCACTTGCTGCCAGTCGGTATACTCAACCTCTTTCGTTGCGTCCGTTTCCCCGCCGGTCATGCGCATAATCAGCTGAATCATGATGCGATCGAACCAGCGATAGCGCGGATAACGCAGCGCGCCGGCAAAAACCGCACAGCAATCGGGTTGCCAGGGAGACTGCAGCAAAAACTTACGGGTATAGGCGTTGGTTTCTGGTGTGCGCTTTTCAGCTTTGCGCGCGGTCAGGTTAACTGAGAAGAAACCGCCCGGACGTTGCTGCAACGCCTGTAGATGCTGCTGCACAAATTGCCCCACAGCGGGATGAAAATGACCATAGCGGATCGAGGCGCCAATCAGCACGCGGTCATACTGCGACCAGTCGAGTTTATCCGCATGCAGAATGTTCAGCACCTCACAGGCGACCTTCCCTTCCAGCACCTTTGCTATATAAGAAGCGATATCGCGTGTTTGTCCATCGCGGCTGGAAAAAAGAATTAAGGCTTTCATAACGGCTTCCTGTCAAAAATTACTCACGCCAGAATGTCGGCGTAAACAGCACCAGCAGCGTAAAGACCTCAAGACGACCGAACAGCATCGTTAAAATCAGGATCCATTTCGCTACGTCATTCATCGACGTGAAGTTATCTGCCACCACACCCAGTCCGGGACCAAGGTTATTCAGTGTCGCGGCCACCGCAGCGAATGCGGAAAAATCATCCACGCCCGTAGCGATGATCGCCAGCATGCTAACAAGAAATACCAGCGCATAGGCGGAGAAGAATCCCCAGACCGCCTCCAGGATGCGTTCCGGCAGAGCACGGTTGCCCAGCTTGATGGTATAAACCGCATTCGGGTGCACCAGGCGTTTCAGTTCCCGCGAGCCCTGCTTAAACAACAGCAGGATACGGATGACCTTCAGGCCACCGCCCGTCGAGCCAGCACAACCGCCGATAAACGCCGAACACAGCAGCAGTACCGGCAGAAAGAGCGGCCAGTGCGCAATGCTGTCAGTAGTAAAGCCCGCCGTGGTCGCCATCGACACCACCTGAAAAAACGCCTGATTCAGGGTCTGCCAGCTGCTGTCATACACCTGATGCAGCCAGAGTATCAGCGTACAGATCACTACCAGCGTGATCTGTACGCCAATAAACATGCGAAACTCCGGGTCACGCCAGTAAACACGCAGATTACGCCCGCTCAGCATCGAAAAATGCAGGCCGTAGTTACAGCCTGAGATCAGCAAGAATATCGCCACAATAGTGTTAATGGTGGGACTGTTAAAATAGCCGATGCTGGCGTCATGGGTAGAGAAACCGCCGATGGCAATAGTGGAGAAGCTGTGACCGATAGCATCAAAGGCGGACATCCCGGCCAGCCAGAGCGCCACCGCGCAGACGATGGTTAAAACCACATAGATCAGCCATAACGTTTTTGCTGTCTCGGCAATACGTGGTCGCATTTTATTATCTTTCAGCGGTCCCGGCATTTCTGCCCGGTAAAGCTGCATGCCACCGACGCCAAGAATCGGCAGTATCGCCACCGCCAGCACAATGATCCCCATACCGCCCAGCCACTGCAGCATTTGTCGATAGAAGAGAATCGCTTTTGGCAGCGTATCCAGACCCACTAAGGTGGTGGCTCCGGTGGTGGTCAGTGCAGAGAACGACTCAAAAAAGGCATCGGTTACGGACAGGTGCGGCTGTTCCGCAAAGATAAAGGGCATTGCCCCCACGCTGCCCAGCACGGTCCAGAACAGCACCACGATTAAAAAGCCTTCGCGCGGCTTCAGCTCACTTTTCTGTTTACGGTTTGGCCACCAGAGCAGTGAACCAATCACAATCGCCATTAAAAAAGTCTGACTGAACGCACGGCCGGCGCCGTCACGGTAAATCAGGGCCACCAGGCCGGGGACGATCATGGTGACCGAAAACAGGATCACCAGCAGACCGACAATGCGGGTAATGGCACGAAAATGCATTCAGCCGTTTCCTTTACAGAAATAAGAAAGTCACTGTTTCAGCGGGATCAGCATTAACGTGCCCCGACTAAAGTCTGACAAATTTTGTGCAACCACGTCGGCCTGGCCATACGGCAACGCCAGCAGGAGATCGATTCGATCCAGAAAGCGGCTCTCTACCACTTCACCATCATACCGTTGCAGGATACGTTCTATATCGTTCAGTTGTGCATAGTCACATTGCAGATGGAAACGCTGCATGGGCACTTTGCGCTTTCGCGCCAGCTGCTTTAGTCCCTGCTGCACGCCGCCGCCATAGGCTTTCACCAGACCACCGGTGCCCAGCATAATGCCACCGTAGTAACGCACCACCACTGCGGTGATTTCACCCATCTGACTGCCCATCAGTTGCGCCAGCATCGGTTTACCTGCGGTGCCAGAAGGTTCACCATCATCAGAAAAACCGAGCTGCTGTGAATCGTCAGGCGCCCCGGCAACCCAGGCCCAACAGTGATGACGCGCAGCAGGATGCTCCGCTTTAACCTGCTGCACAAAGGCACGCGCGGCCTCCACTCCTTCGGTATGGGCCAGCAGCGTAATAAAACGGCTCTTTTTAATGGTTTCCTCGCTGCTGGTCACGGGCTGCGCAGGAATATCATAAGCGTTCATCAGGCCAGATGCAGATCGCGTGTCATGTTTTCAATCCGGTTGGCATGAATCACGACATTATCCTCAATACGCACGCCGCCGTACGGTCTGAGCGCATCAATGGTCTGCCAGTCGAAGTACTGGCCGTACTTACCTTCACGCCATGGGGCAAGCAGCGAGTCGATAATATACAGACCCGGCTCAATGGTCAGCACCATTCCCGGCTCCAGCGTACGTGTACAGCGCAGATAAGGATACTGTTTTGGTGCCGCCAGATGGGTGCCGCGATCGTCCTGCATAAAGCCAGCCACATCATGAACCTGAAGACCCAGCGGGTGGCCAAGACCATGAGGCATAAAGGGAGCAGTAATATCTTCTGCCACCAGCGCCTCTTCGCTCAGCCCTTTCACCAGACCAAACGACAACAATAATTTCGCAATACGCTGATGCATTTGCAGATGATAATCGGTGTAGCGTACCCCTGCCTGCAGCGTATTGATCAGCGCCAGCTCCTCTTTATTCATCGCCTCAACCAGCTGGGCATAAAGCGAGTGACTCTGCGCGGCATAGCTGCGGGTCAAATCCGCGGCGTAACCGAGATACTCTGCGCCCGCATCAAGCAGGAAGCTGTGGCGTTTCGCGGGCGGCTGGTGATCCAGTCTGGTGTAGTGCAGCACGGCGGCGTGTTCATTTAGCGCGACGATATTGCTGTACGGGACATCCGTATCGCGATGTCCGGTTGCGGAGAGATAAGCAATATTGATATCGAACTCACTCAACCCGGAGAGAAACGCCTCTTTCGCCGCACGGTGACCGGCTACCGCCAGCTTCTGCGCCTCGCGCATACAGGCCAACTCATAGTCGGTTTTATAGCTGCGATAATAGTGCAGGAAATCGATCGCCTGCTGGGGGTTCACCTTATCAGCGCTAAAGCCAAGCTGCGCGGCACGCGCAGGATGTGCGCCAATATAAGCGACATTTTCGCGCTGTACAGGCAACAGCTGACCAATCTCATCCGCCTTTTTCAGCCCGATAACGTCAATATCGTCCGTCCAGAAGCTGTTCGGCAGCGGCTCAACGTTGTGCCAGTAATCCACCGGCGAGTAAAACCATAATTTTGGTTTATTCACGCCATCCACCCATAGCCAGCAGTCAGGCACCTGGGTAACCGGCACCCACGCTTTGAACTGAGGGTTCACTTTAAACGGATAGCTATGGTCATCAAGAAAAACAGTTAACAGCTCACCTGAATGGATCAGCATGGCATCCAGTTTACAGCGGGTCAGCATCTGCTGAGCGCGCTGCTGCAGCGTAGCAATATGCGTGTGATAAAGGCGTTTAAGGGAATCCATAATTCTCTCTCCGGCATCGCGAAATGGCCGCAGTGTAGCACAGCCCGACGGCGGATGCCGTGTTCCGGAGGCTGTGATCTTGTTAGCAAATAAGCAAAATCTCGTTTGCAAAAAATTAACATGGCTCCCACACTCTCGGTCATCTGGTATGACCAGATCCCCATTGGCAGTTTCAGGAGACGGACATGCTCTACCAAGGCGCTACCCTTTCTCTCAAATGGCTTGAAGATGGCATCGCCGGGCTGGTATTTGATGCTCCCGGTTCGGTCAACAAGCTGGATGTACGTACCGTTGCCAGCCTCGGCGAAGCGATTACCGTTCTGGAGCAGCTGCCGACGTTACGCGGCCTCCTTATCAGCTCCGCCAAACCTGCGTTTATCGTGGGTGCTGACATCACTGAATTTCTCTCGCTGTTTAATACCCCGGGCGAAAAGCTGAGCCAGTGGCTGGCCTTTGCCAATACTATTTTTAATCGTCTGGAAGATCTGCCGGTGCCCACCGTGACCGCCATAGATGGCTATGCGCTGGGCGGCGGCTGTGAATGCGTTCTGGCTACCGATCTGCGTATCATCACGCCAAAGGCGCGCATCGGCCTGCCGGAAACCCGCCTGGGCATTATGCCGGGCTTCGGCGGCAGCGTGCGCTTACCGCGCCTGCTGGGGGCAGACAGCGCGCTGGAGATTATTGCGGCGGGTAAAGATGTCGATGGCTATACGGCGCTGAAGCTGGGGCTGGTGGATGCAGTGGTCGCGCCAGAAAAATTACATGACGGCGCGCTGACTATGCTGAAAGCGGCGATTGCCGATGGCAGCTGGCGTCAGCGTCGTCAGCCAAAGCTGGAGCCGTTAAAACTCAGCCCCATCGAAGCGGCGATGAGTTTTACCAGCGCCAGGGCACTGGTGATGCAGACCGCCGGCAAGCATTACCCCGCCCCTCTGACCGCAGTGAAAACCATCGAAGCGGCAGCAGGCCTCGGACGTGACGAGGCGCTGAAGCTGGAAACCGCGGCCTTTGTACCGCTGGCGCAATCAGACGAAGCCCGGGCGCTGGTAGGGATTTTCCTGAACGAACAGTATGTGAAAAGCCTGGCGAAACAGCGTGCGCAGGATGCCGGTACGCCGGGTCAGGCAGCCGTATTAGGCGCAGGCATCATGGGCGGCGGCATTGCTTACCAGTCGGCGTTAAAAGGCGTGCCGGTCAAAATGAAAGATATCAATGCACAGGCGCTGACGCTGGGCATGCAGGAAGCGAGCAAGCTGCTGAACAAGCAGCTTGAGCGCGGCAAAATTGATGGCAAAACCCTCGCCAGCGTGATCGCCACCATTCAGCCAACGCTGGATTATGCCGGTTTCGAACACGCCGATATTGTGGTGGAAGCGGTAGTCGAAAATCCCCGGGTGAAAGCGCAGGTACTGGCCGAGACAGAAAAACATCTGCACGACGGGGCGATCCTCGCCTCCAACACCTCGACCATCCCCATCAGCCAGCTGGCGCAGGCGCTGCAGCGGCCAGAGAATTTTTGCGGCATGCACTTTTTCAACCCGGTGCCGCGTATGCCTTTAGTCGAAGTGGTGCGCGGCGAGAAAACCGCCGACGCCACCCTGAGCAAAGTGATGGCCTGGGCCAGCAAGATGGGTAAAACGCCGATCGTGGTGAATGACTGCCCGGGCTTCTTCGTCAACCGCGTGCTGTTTCCCTATTTTGCCGGTTTCAGCCTGCTGCTGCGTGACGGCGCCGACTTCCGCCAGATCGATAAAGTGATGGAAAAACAGTTCGGCTGGCCCATGGGCCCCGCCTGGCTGCTGGATGTGGTGGGCATTGATACCGCGCACCATGCGCAGCTTGTGATGGCCGACGGCTTCCCGACGCGCATGAAGAAAGATTATCGTGATGCCATTGACGTGCTGTTTGAAGCCCAACGCTACGGACAAAAAAATCAGCGCGGCTTCTGGCGCTGGGAAGAGGATAAAAAAGGCAAGCCGCAGAAAATCGCCGATCCTGAGGTAGACAACCTGCTGCAGACCATCTGTGAGCCTAAACGCGTGTTCAGTGATGAAGAGATTATCCAGCGCATGATGATTCCGATGCTGAATGAAGTGGTGCGCTGTCTGGAGGAAAAAATTATCGCCTCGCCAGCGGAAGCGGATATGGCGCTGATTTATGGCCTGGGCTTCCCGCCCTTCCGCGGCGGCGCCTTCCGTTACCTGGATACGCTGGGCAATGATCGGGTGCTGGCACAGATGCAGCGCTATCGCGAACTGGGTGCACTGTATCAGGCGCCTGCCCTGCTGGAACAAAAAGCGCACCAGCATGAGAGCTGGTATCCCGCCGCCAAACCGATGGATGACGCCGCGCTGAAAAGCGCGTGAGGAGTAGAGAGTGGAAAATGTCGTTATTGTTGATGCGCTGCGCACGCCTATGGGGCGCTCAAAAGGCGGCGCATTTCGCCATGTCCGTGCGGAAGATTTGTCTGCTCATCTGATGCGCGAACTGCTGAGCCGTAATCCTGCGCTGGATGCCAGCCAGCTGGATGATATCGTCTGGGGCTGCGTACAGCAGACGCTGGAGCAGGGCTTTAACATCGCCCGCAACGCCGCCTTGCTGGCGGAGATCCCGCACCGCGTCCCGGCCACCACCGTCAACCGCCTGTGTGGTTCGTCAATGCAGGCGCTGCACGACGCAGCGCGCGCCATTATGGTGGGTGATGCGCAGGTCTGCCTGGTGGGTGGCGTGGAGCATATGGGCCATGTGCCGATGAACCATGGCGTCGATTTCCATCCCGGACTGAGCCGCACGGTAGCCAAAGCGGCGGGCATGATGGGACTGACCGCCGAGATGCTGGCGCGCATGCACCATATCAGCCGGGAACAGCAGGATGCCTTTGCGCTGCGTTCTCATCAGCGTGCCGCCCAGGCTACGGAACGCGGTGATTTTAAACAGGAAATCCTGCCCACCTGGGGCCATGATGCCGACGGGGTACTGAAGCGCTTCGATTATGATGAGGTGATCCGCGAAGAAACCAGCCTGGAAGGGCTGGCGGCGTTAAAACCGGTGTTTGACCCGGTCAACGGCACCGTTACCGCAGGCAGCTCATCCGCGCTCTCAGACGGCGCGGCTGCCATGCTGGTGATGAATGAATCGCATGCCCGTGAACGGGAATTCAACATTCTGGCGCGCATTAAAAGTATGGCGGTGGTGGGCTGCGATCCGTCGATTATGGGTTACGGTCCGGTTCCCGCCAGCCAGCTGGCTCTGAAACGTGCCGGCCTGACCATCGATGATATCGACGTGTTTGAGCTGAATGAAGCTTTTGCCGCCCAGACTCTGCCCTGCCTCAAAGACCTCGGCCTGCTGGATAAGCTCGATGAGAAAGTGAACCTGAACGGCGGTGCGATCGCGCTGGGCCATCCGCTGGGCTGCTCTGGTGCCCGTATCAGCACCACTCTGCTGAATATCATGCAACGACGCGATGCCCGCTTTGGCCTGGCGACCATGTGCATCGGCTTAGGCCAGGGCATCGCAACGGTGTTTGAGCGCGTTTAACTTCTTTAGCTTGTCCCTGAGCTCTTTTCCCGCCCGTAACAGGCGGGTTTTTTCTGCCTTAAATAAAGGCGAAGGCGTCGCCAAACATATGTGCTTCCTGCGCGCCACGCTCCGCACAGAAACGATCGCGGGCGATTTTTGCCATCTCGAAGCGACCGGCAATGTAGATATCGTGCTCACTCAGCGAAGTGAAATCCTGCATCACAGCGGTCAGCACCGTACCGCTGCGGCCCTGCCAGCCCGCTTCCGGTTGCTCAACCACCGGGATTACTTTCAGGTTCGGATGATGGCGGGTCAGCGCGTTCAGTTCGTCCAGATCGTAGAGGTGTTTCAGTTCACGTCCGCCCCAGTAGATCGCGATATCACGATCCGGCTGCTGCGCCAGCGCCGTCAGCAGAATCGAGCGCACGTAAGAGAAACCTGTACCGCCCGCGATCAGCAGCAGCGGGCGGCTGCCCTCTTCGCGCAGCCAGGCATCGCCATGGGGCATATCGACAGTAATCTGGCGCTGGTTCTGAATCCGCTCCATCACTGCCATCGCATACAGGTTTAAATCGGACGCACCAATGTGCAGTTCGATCAGATCTTTTTCCATCGGGGTGGAAGCGAGGGAGAAGGGGCGTTTATCCCGCTCATCCATGACTACCATCAGATACTGTCCTGCCCGAAAGCTAAAATCCGCTTCCGGCACCAGCCGGACGCGGTAAACGGTATCGGTAATGGCTTCCACCGAAGTTACTTTACAGCTTAACGTTGTCATGCGTTGCCTCTGTCGGGTCGTCATTGGGATCAGAGCACGCCATCAACGCTGCGGCGGCTGATTAAAAATGCCTAACTCATCCCAGATTGCGTCAATGCGCGCGGTCACGGCAGGATCCTTGACGATCGGTCGGCCCCATTCGCGCTGGGTCTCGCCTGGCCATTTATTGGTCGCGTCGAGCCCCATTTTTGAGCCCAGGCCGGAAACTGGCGAGGCGAAATCGAGATAGTCGATCGGGGTGTTTTCTACCAGAACCGTATCGCGAGCCGGATCCATGCGCGTGGTTATCGCCCAGATCACATCGTTCCAGTCACGGGCATTAACGTCGTCATCACATACAATAACAAATTTGGTGTACATAAACTGACGCAGGAATGACCAGACGCCAAACATCACGCGTTTGGCATGACCGGCATACTGTTTTTTAATCGTCACCACTGCCAGGCGATAAGAGCACCCCTCCGGCGGCAGATAGAAATCCACAATCTCCGGAAACTGTTTGATCAGGATCGGCACCAGTACTTCATTCAGCGCCACGCCCAGCACTGCGGGTTCATCAGGCGGCCGTCCGGTATAAGTTGAATGGTAGATCGCCTGCTGCCGCTGCGTAATATGCGTTACGGTGAACACCGGGAAGCTATCCACTTCATTATAGTAGCCGGTGTGATCGCCATAGGGGCCTTCCGGGGCCATATCGCCCGGTTCAATGTAGCCTTCAAGCACGATTTCGGCACTGGCGGGCACTTCGAGATCGTTAGAAAGGCACTTCACCACCTCGGTTTTATTGCCACGCAGCAGGCCTGCAAAGGCATACTCAGACAGCGTATCGGGCACGGGCGTAACCGCGCCAAGAATGGTGGCGGGATCGGCGCCCAGCGCGACCGCCACCGGGAAGCGTTCACCGGGATGCGCCTTGCACCACTCCTGAAAATCGAGCGCGCCGCCGCGATGGGAGAGCCAGCGCATAATCAGGCGGTTTTTGCCGATCACCTGCTGACGATAGATGCCCAGATTCTGGCGCTCCTTGTGCGGGCCGCGGGTCACGGTCAGCCCCCAGGTAATCAGCGGCGCGGCATCGTCAGGCCAGCACTTCATTACCGGAATGCGTGACAGATCGACCTCCTCTCCCTGCAATACCACCTCCTGGCAGGGCGCATGGCGCACCCGCCTGGTCGGCATATTCAGCACCTGTTTGAACTGTGGCATTTTGTCGAACAGATCGCGGAAGCCTTTGGGCGGCTCCGGCTCTTTCAGAAAGGCGAGCAACTTACCTACTTCACGCAGTGCGCTGACATCCTCCTGCCCCATTCCCATAGCCACGCGTTTTGGCGTGCCAAACAGGTTACAAAGCACCGGCATATCATAGCCTTTTGGATTCTCAAACAGCAGTGCCGGCCCGCCCGCGCGCAGCGTACGGTCCGCAATTTCGGTCATTTCAAGTTCCGGGTCGATCGGCTGAGCGATCCGCTTCAACTCTCCGCGCTGCTCCAGCAAAGAGAGGAAATCTCGTAAGTCCTGATATTTCATGTGGCTTTAGCTTTCCGGCCAGAGTGAATCGGCCATTATAGAGCCGATTCGGATGAAGTGTTGAGGTTTATGCGGCACACGCACGCAACGCCCCCGGCTGGTAAGAAAATTCTCAGTTATTTTCCGCTAACCACCGCTTTACGCCCCCCGATGCGCTATAACTCTGGCAGCAGGTTTGCTATTCTTAGCGTCCGATATTTGGGAGCAGTTATGGAATCCTGGTACTTACTTTACTGTAAACGTGGGCAGCTGTTGCGTGCTAAAGAGCATCTGGAACGGCAGGAAGTGCATTGCCTCAGCCCGATGATTGCACTTGAAAAGATTGTGCGCGGTAAACGCACCACGGTCAGTGAGCCGCTGTTTCCCAACTATCTGTTTATTGAGTTCGATCCCGAGGCGATCCACACCACCACCATCAGCGCGACGCGTGGCGTCAGTCACTTTGTGCGTTTCGGCACCATGCCTGCCACAGTGCCGTCAGAAGTGATTGAAGCGCTGCAAAGCGAAGCTCCGCAAGCGATGCTGGCGCCCGGTACGCCGCAGACCGGCGATGAAGTGCTTATCACCGAAGGCACCTTTGAAGGCCTGCGCGCTATTTTTGCCGAACCGGATGGCGAAACCCGCTCTATCCTGCTGCTTAACCTGCTCAACAAGCAGGTGATGCGCAGCGTCGATAACAAACAGTTCCGTAAACTTTAAGCCAGTCCAAACAGCCTGCGGGCATTACTGTCAGCGCTGGCGGCCAGCGACTCTACCGTTTCACCCCGCCAGTGAGCGACCTGCTGCACAATATGAGGCAAAAAGCAGGGTTCATTGCGCCGTGAGGTGGGCCGGGGACGCATATCGCGCGGCAGCAGCCAGGGGGCATCAGTCTCCAGCAGCAGGCGATCGGCCGGAATCAGCGGCAGCATCTCACGCAGCGCCAGCCCGCGTCGTTCATCACACACCCAGCCGGTAATGCCGACCGATAACCCCAGCGCCAGACACGCTTCCAGTTCCTCTCGCGTGCCGGTAAAGCAGTGAACCACCGCACCCGGCAGCCGGGGCAGCCAGGGCTCCAGCACCGCGACCAGGCGATCATGCGCTTCGCGGCAGTGTAAGAACACCGGCATATTTAACTCTGCCGCCAGCGCCAGCTGCGCATCGAAAGCATATTCCTGCTGATCGTGGGCTGAGAAGTTGCGATTAAAATCGAGTCCGCATTCGCCTATCGCCACCACTTGCGGGCTCTCCGCCAGTCGCCGTAGCGTACTGGCCGTTTCTGTTGACCACTCGCTGGCATGATGGGGATGCACGCCCGCCGTTGACCAGCAATAGCCCGGATGGCGTTCGGCCAGGCGCTGCGCCTGCGAGCTTTCCAGCGCGTTCGTGCCGGTAATCAGCATGCCGGTGACGCCCGCTTCGCGCGCACGTACGATAACCTGTTCGCGATCTCTGGCGAATTGCGTGCTGGTCAGGTTTACACCGATATCAAACATAGGCTCTTCCAAAACAGAAACCGCCCTGTCGGGCGGTTTGAATTTATCGGGACCCCGCCGGTGCGGGAGGCTTAATGATGAGACATCAGGATTACGTCTCCTGTTCCTTATCCCTATCCTGACGCCCTTTTCCCACATAGTAACGGGAAAAGAATACGCCAACCTCAAACAGGCAGTACATCGGAATAGCGAGCAAAGTTTGCGAAAAAACATCCGGCGGCGTGAGCAGCATCCCGATTACAAAGGCCCCGACCAGAATATAGGGGCGCTTCTTCTTCAAATCTTCCGGGCTGGTGATGCCGGTCCAGCAGAGCAGCACAATCGCGACCGGTACTTCAAAGGCCACGCCAAAAGCCATAAACAGCGCCATGACGAAATCGAGATAGTTGCTGATATCGGTCGCGATCTGGACGCCCTGCGGCGCGGTTTTGGCAAAAAAGCCAAAGGCCAGCGGGAAAACAATGAAATACGCAAAGGCGACGCCGACATAGAACAGCAGCGTACTGGAGAACAGCAGCGGCATCACCAGTCTGCGCTCATGCCGATAGAGCGCAGGCGCCACAAAGGCCCAGACCTGATAGAGGATCACCGGCACCGCGAGAAACACCGAGACAATGATAGTCAGCTTGATCGGCGTAAAAAAGGGCGAAGCAACATCGGTCGCAATCATGCTGGCGCCAGAAGGCATCTGACTAATCAGCGGGGCGGCGACCAGATGATAGATATCGTTAGCAAAATAGATCAGCGCCAGAAAAATAATAAAGACGGCGATGATGCAGTTCAGCAGGCGCTTGCGCAGCTCAATCAGATGGCTGATGAGCGGTTGAGTATCTTCAACGTCCATGGTTATCGTTCATCACTGGCGGGAGAGGACTTAGCCGCATCACGACGTTCAGCACCCGCGCTTTCAGGCGGGTGAGCGGGCGTGGCAGCCTCGCTGTGAGTTTGCGCCGCCTGAACCCCGGTCTCATTCTGACGTTCAGACGCAGCGGGCATCACAGCGGGCTGTTGCGCCGTCGGTGACATCTGCTGGGGTGCGTGAATGGTATTGGCTTCGTCATCGGCCTTTTCAATGTCGATGCTTTGCTGAACAGAGCGCTTCATGGCGTCAGCGGTTTTACGCAGCTCTTCCATGGATTCTTTCAGCTCCGGAGAAAGCGAGCCTTTGCCCGCCTCTTCGACTTTTTTCAGGCTGTCCTGCAGTTCCTGCAGCTTCAGTTCCTGTGCCAGTTCCTGTTGCACATTCGCTGCCAGCGAACGCATCGCGCGGATCCAGCCCACCACGGTTTTTACCGCAACGGGTAGCCGTTGCGGACCGAGGACAATCAGCCCGATAACAAACACCAGTACCAGTTCACTAAAACCAATGTCGAACACGGTTTACACCTGCTTGTCGTTCTTGGTTTCTTCTTTGTGCGCTGTAGTTTGCTGCTGTTTATCCGCCAGCGTTTTGGCGTTAAATTCAGCATCCTGCTCTTTAGGATGATCTTTTTTTTCATCCTCATCGCCCATCGCTTTTTTAAAGCCGCGAATGGAGGAACCCAAATCTGACCCCAGATTACGTAATTTGTTGGTACCGAACAGAAGTACAACAATGACGGCAATAATTAACAATTGCCAGATACTGATACCGCCCATGGGATATAACCTCAACTATTCTGTAAAAAACTGACGCGAAACGCACCGCTCACTGCCCTTTCCGGCGCATTGCGCGCGGCACAGGGGATAAGCCAGCGACATTATCGCGTTTCAGGTGAAACTCACAATCAGTTTGTTTTGCGCCAACCTACCAGCCAGGTCACGACACCCGCAGCCATTAACAGGGCAGGAAAGAAATCCCAGTCTGGCCGGTTCAGCAACACCGCGGTTCCGCTCAACAGTAACGCCGCCCCCACGCCAAACAGATAGCGTGACTGATGATGACGGGTGCGCTGCGTATTCAGATCGTTAACCAGTTTATCGACACTGTGTTGCAACATTTTATGCTGACGCATACTTTCATAAAAAAGTTCCGGCAGTTCCGGCAATTTCTCCGCCCAGAACGGCGCTTTATCTTTTACTGCCCGCCAGATGGCAGGCAGTCCAATCTGATCTTTGATCCACTCTTCAAGGAAGGGTTTGGCGGTCTTCCACAGATCGAGCTGCGGATACAGCTGACGACCGATGCCTTCCACATAGAGCAGCGTTTTCTGCAGCAGCACCAGCTGGGGCTGCACTTCCATGTTAAAACGGCGCGCGGTATTAAACAGGTTCAGCAGCACATGGCCAAACGAGATTTCCGCCAGCGGCTTCTCAAAAATCGGTTCGCATACCGTGCGGATCGCGAACTCAAAATCTTCCACGTTGGTGTCCGGCGGCACCCAGCCGGAATCCACATGCAGCTCAGCCACCCGGCGGTAGTCACGATTAAAGAAGGCGATAAAATTCTCTGCCAGGTAGCGCTTATCTTCTTTATTCAGCGAACCGACGATTCCGCAGTCAATGCCGATATATTGCGGGTCTTCCGGATGATCATAGCTGACAAAGATATTGCCGGGGTGCATATCCGCATGAAAGAAGCTGTCGCGGAATACCTGCGTAAAAAACACCTGCACACCACGCTCAGCCAGCAGCTTCATGTTTACGCCATGCTGCTCCAGCTGCGCCACATCGGCAATGGGAATACCATAGATACGCTCCATCACCAGCATCGATTCGCTGCAATAGTCAGAATAAACTTCCGGGATATAGAGCGAGCGGTCACCGTCAAAATTGCGCCGTAGCTGGATGGCATTCGCTGCTTCACGCAGCAGGTTAAGCTCATCAAGCAATGTTTTTTCGTAATCGCGCACCACTTCTACCGGACGCAGGCGACGACCGTCGGGCAGCAGACGCGGCACCCAGCGGGCAATGCGATAAACCAGGCGCATATCCGCTTTGATCACCGGCAAGATATCGGGACGGATTACTTTGATCACGACTGCCTTACCGTTCTCTTTCAGCGTTGCGGTATGTACTTGCGCAATGGAGGCGGAGGCCAGCGGATTGATATCAAAATCATCAAACCAGGTTTCCAGCGGGCCGCCCAGCGAACGTTCGATCTGCGCTTTTGCCTGAGCACCGTCAAAAGGCGCCACGCGATCCTGCAGGATCGCCAGTTCATCGGCAATCTCCGGTGGAAAGAGATCGCGGCGGGTCGAAAGCATCTGTCCCAGTTTTATCCACACCGGCCCCAGCTGCTCCATCGCCATACGCAAGCGTACACCGATAGCCGCATCTTTATGGCGGTTCGGGATCCAGAACACCCCGCGTCGCCAGAGGCGCAACGGCAGCGTAATACGCATGCGCGGGATAAGCTCATCAAGGCCGTACGTCAGGAAAACCTTGATAATAAAATATAATCGCCGAATTTCTCCTGGCGTCATTTCGCCTCCAGCTGCGCTAAACGCGTCGTTAACGCATCAAGCGAACGATCCATCGCGTCTACTTCTTCACAAAACCAGGCGAGTTCCAGCGCACCCGGCGCAACGCGCCACTCTTCGGTGAGCGCCTGACCAAGATAACTCTGCTTACGCTGAAAATCGCTGCGTAAAAACTGTAACGCATGCTGCGCCGTCTGGCTGATGCTCTGTGCGGCGATATCGCCGACCCAGGGCGCCAGATACTCCGCCGGATCGAGCTCGGCGAGGTCGATCAAGGCAGAAAACCGCTGTACCACCTGCAGATCGCCTTCCACTTCCAGCTCGCCGCTCCGGATCAACCCGGTAAGCTGCTGACGATCGCGCAGTTTCGGCAAGGTCGCGAGGCGCATCGTAACCACACAGTCGCTGGTGTCCTGCCAGTCGCCCAGCACATCCAGCTGCTGTTCACTGAACACCAGCACCAGCGGTTGCGTCAGCTCTTTCAGGCGCAGCGTCAGCACCTTACCAGCCAGACGCTGGCGTGCGGCTTTCAGGCTACGATCGCGGTAAAGAATACGATTCAGCGCGGTTTCCAGCGCAGCCGTCATCAGGGGCGTTAGTCTCATCACCATAGCGGATTAAAACTTATAGCCACGATGCAACGCGACAATGCCGCCGGTCATGTTGTAATAGCTGGTATTTTCAAAACCGGCATCGTTCATCATCGCCTTGAGCGTCTCCTGATCGGGATGCATACGGATCGATTCCGCCAGATAACGGTAGCTTTCCGCATCTTTCGCCACCAGCTGACCGATGCGCGGCAGGATATGGAAAGAGTAAGCGTCATAGGCTTTGCTTAACGGATCGATCAGCGGTTTCGAAAACTCCAGCACCAGCAGACGTCCACCCGGCTTCAGCACGCGATACATGGAGGCCAGCGCTTTCTCTTTCTCGGTGACGTTACGCAGCCCGAATGAAATGGTAATACAGTCAAAATGGTTATCAGGAAACGGCAGCGCTTCGGCATTCGCCTGCACATAGCTGACGTTGCCGACCACACCGAGATTGCGCAGCTTTTCGCGGCCCATTTTCAGCATAGAGCTGTTGATATCCGCCAGCACTACCTGGCCATTCTCTCCCACCAGACGGGAAAATTTCGCCGTCAAATCGCCGGTTCCGCCCGCCAGGTCCAGTACCCGCTGGCCGCGACGCACACCGCTGCTGTCGATGGTAAAACGTTTCCAGACGCGATGGATGCCAAAGGACATCAAATCGTTCATCAGGTCATATTTTGCCGCTACGGAGTGAAACACGTCCGCGACCTTTTCAGCCTTTTCGCTTTTGGCGACAGTCTGAAAACCAAAGTGGGTTGTTTCCTGTGATTCATCTGCCATCGGTTATACCTGCTCTACAATCAAGACTTCCCGAAGTGTAACAGAGTCCCGGAAGTCAGGCACGTTACGCCCGCGTTATTCATTGATCTGACGTAACGACTGGGTGGACGACGTTATCTCTCCGGGTGCCTCCTCCTCTTCATCAAGCCATGCGCGATCGTCATCCTGATCCGGCTTCGCCTGTTCTACCAGTTGTGGATTAATTGAGCGTTTTACCTCTACTCCCAGCGAACGAAAAGCCTCGCTCTGCGCGATCAGATTGCCACGCCCTTCTGCGAGTTTTTTCATTGCCAGACGGTAACTTTGCTGCGCTTTATCCAGGTTGTGGCCGATGCCGCTCATGTCATCCACAAACAGGCGCATCTTGTCATAGAGCCGTGCGGCACGATCGGCGATACGCTGCGCATTCCGGCTCTGGTGCTCATAGCGCCAGAGATTATTGATGGTACGCAGCGCCACCAGCAGCGTGGTGGGGCTGACCAGCATAATATTTTGCTGCAGCGCCTCGGTGATCAGCTCAGGCTGACGATCGATCGCCAGTAAAAAGGCAGGCTCAATGGGGATAAACATCAACACATAATCCAGCGAGCGTAAACCGGGTAATTGTTGATAATCTTTACGGCTCAGTAAGCGAATATGACCGCGCACGGCGCTGACATGCTCCTGCAGCGCCTGCTCGCGTGTGATCTCATCCGTCGCATTAAAATATCGCTCGTACGCCACCAGCGTCATCTTGGCATCGATGACCACATCTTTCCCCTGCGGCAGACGCACGATAACGTCGGGTTGCATACGGCCCTGCTGCTCCAGCTGTATGCTGACCTGAGTTTCATATTCGTGACCGGCACGCAATCCTGAGGCTTCCAGTACCCGGCTCAACACCACTTCGCCCCAGTTGCCCTGGATTTTATTGTCGCCTTTCAGCGCTTTCGTCAGGTTAATCGCCTCCTGCGCCATCTGCGCATTCAGCTGCTGTAACTGGCGGATCTCATGCGCCAGAGTGTGACGCTCGCGCGCTTCCAGGCCAAAGCTCTCATGCACCTGTCGCCGGAAGCCGTCCAGTTGCTCACGCAACGGATTTATCAGGCTGTTCAGACTCTGGCGATTTTGCTCATCGACGCGGCGGCCACTGTTTTCGAAGATACGGTTAGCGAGGTTTTCAAACTGCGCGCTGAGGCGCTGTTCGCTGTTGGTCAGCAGACGCTGCTTCTCTTCGGCGGCGAAGCGCGTCTCCTCCAGACGAATGGTGACTTCACGTAGTTCCGCCTCCTGCGCACTGTTTACTTCCAGCTGATTACGCAGTTCGCGGTTCAGCTGTTCGCATTCGCTGCGCCAGTAATCGAGCTGATGGAGTTTTTCCTGCGCCGCGCTGAGCGCGCCATGCAGCTGGCGCAGCTCCTGCTCGCGCTGCTGTAGTTGCTGCTGTGCACTTGCCAGCTGTTGCTCTTGCCGACGCTGCGTCTCTTCCATCAGCCGTTTTTCGGTGGTGAACCGGGTCTGCTGATGCCCTGCACGCAGCTGCGCCAGTATCCAGCCGATGCCGAGCCCGGCCAGCGCCAGGCAACTACTGATAATAAATTGCTGATCCACGTTAACTCTCACCCATCGCGTCGTTCAGGGAAAAGGTAGAGTCGCACTGTATGAATGTCCAGACAATTTTCTGTGCTGACACATCAGGTTGCGTAGATTTTGCGGCATCTTGCTCAGGCGCAGTGCAGAGACGGAGAATCCTGGCAGGAGGGGAGCGTTTTTGAACCGGCGAGGGTAACGCATCCCCTCCTCCGCCGGGAAAGAGAGGAGGGCGTTAAGAGGTTATAACAGGCGACGCGCTGCTTCCACGACGATTTTCACCGCATCGCTTTCCGTCTGCTTCATGGTTTCCGCGTCGGGAATCTCTTTCTGCGTGCGGTTGACAATCACTCCCGCCACCATCCCGGCGCGCAGGCCCTGGCTGGCGCACATGGTCAACAGGGTTGCGGATTCCATCTCATAATTGAGCACGCCCATTTGCTGCCATTCCTGCATCGATCCCTGAAAACGGCTTACCACGCGACCGGAGAAGGTATCGTAGCGCTCCTGGCCGGGATAAAAGGTGTCAGACGAGGCGGTGATGCCGATATGCGTTGTCGCACCGCAGGCTTTGGCCGCCTCAACCAGTGCTGTGGTACAGGTAAAATCAGCCACCGCCGGAAATTCCATCGGTGCAAAATGGAGGCTGGCTCCGTCGAGGCGTACTGACGCGGTGGTGACCAGCACGTCGCCAACATTAATATGCGGCTGAATCGCCCCGGTAGTACCGACGCGCAAAAAGGTACGCACACCCAGCTGAGCCAGTTCTTCTACCGCAATGGAGGTGGAAGGACCGCCGATACCGGTAGAGCAGATCACCACAGCCTTACCATCAAGCTGCGCCAGCCAGCTGGTGAATTCGCGATGTGAAGCCAGGTGTTGCGGATTTTCCATCATTCCGGCAATTTTTTTTACGCGCTCCGGATCGCCAGGCACAATCGCCAGCGTTGCGCCCTGCAGATCGGCTTTGGTAAGCCCCAGATGGAAAACGTCAGACTGCGCCATAACAAGCTCCTGAAAAAAGAGGTTCAGCAGGCACTCTACGTCACTGCGCCGGATAATTATGTGATTACAATCACCAGAAAAAATGAAAGTTACATTTCAATGGATAATTATTGCGACAACAGTCACATATAATCATTTTTCCCACAACTAATGCTACAGGCTGCACTGTGTAACCCCGGTCTGCAATGTTAATAGAGATGAAGAAATGGCAACTTTCTGTCCCCTCTGCTACCCGGTGCCTGGCTATCCCCCAGGCTATAGTTACCTGATTGCGCTATTGCTTGCACGGAGAGAACAATGAAAACCGAAGAAAATATGGCACAAAAACGCGCAACCGGCGGCTTCGCGCCGGCCGTGTTGCCCACGGCCTCGACCACTATTGCGACAGAAAGCGCCGGGATTCAGTGTGGGGAAACCTCTGTGCCCAGCCAGGGCGAAAATATGCCCGCTTATTTTGCCAAACCGAAAGATGCCGGTGACACTTTGCCGGTGGTGCTGGTTGTGCAGGAGATCTTTGGCGTCCATGAGCATATCCGCGATATCTGCCGTCGTCTGGCGCTCGAAGGCTATCTGGCGGTTGCGCCGGAACTCTATTTCCGCGAAGGCGACCCGAATGATTACGATGATATCCCGACGCTGTTTAAAGAGCTGGTGAGCAAGGTGCCCGATACCCAGGTGCTGTCCGATCTCGATCATGTGGCGAACTGGGCCGCACGCAACGGCGGCGATATGCGCCGTCTGGGCATTACCGGCTTCTGCTGGGGAGGACGTATCAGTTGGCTTTATGCGGCGCATAATCCGCAACTGCGTGCCGCCGTTGCCTGGTATGGTCGTCTGATGGGCGATAAGACCATGAAACAGCAAAAGCATCCCATTGATGTGGCAATAGATCTGAACGCCCCGGTGCTGGGTCTGTATGGTGGTCAGGATAACGGAATCCCCCTGGAGAGCGTCGAGCAGATGCGTCAGGCGCTGCGTGCCGCCAATGCCAAAGCGGAAATCGTGGTCTATCCCGAGGCGGGACACGCGTTTAATGCCGACTATCGCCCCAGCTATCATGCCGAATCGGCAAAAGATGGCTGGGTACGCATGCTGGCCTGGTTCCGTCAGTATGGCGTGGCGCCCAACGCCTGAAAGTAAAAATCCGCCTTCATAGAAGTCGGCTTTGATTGCACCCCATAGGGGGGTACCAAAAACCTTAAAAAGCAGTCTCTGCCTGTTCCGTAAGATTCAAATCCAGAGACGATAAGGCAGAGCCAAAACGTATTGATGACCACGCCCGCAGGACGTGGTTTTAAGCTGGCAATAAAAAAAGGGCGCTCAGGCGCCCCAACATCCAACACAACATTTAACAGAACTTATCCGCGCGTCGCTGCCCGCAGATTTTGCGCCGCCTGCACCATATTTGCCAGCGCCTGACGCGTCTCTGTCCAGCCACGGGTTTTCAGTCCGCAGTCCGGGTTTACCCACAAACGGGCTGGTGGGATATGCTCCGCCGCCTTGCGCAGCAGCGCTTCCATCCATTCCACACCCGGAATATTCGGCGAGTGGATATCGTAAACACCAGGGCCGATTTCGTTGGGATAATCGAACGCTTCGAAGGCTTCCAGCAGCTCCATATCGGAACGTGACGTTTCAATAGTGATGACATCGGCATCCAGCGCGGCTATCGCCTCCATGATGTCGTTGAACTCGCAGTAACACATATGGGTGTGGATCTGCGTCTCATCCTGCGCGACCGCCGCATTAAGACGAAACGCCTCTACCGCCCAGGCCAGATAAGCAGCCCATTCGGATTGATGCAGGGGCAGGCCTTCGCGCAGCGCCGGTTCATCAATCTGGATAATACCGATGCCGGCTTTTTCCAGATCGGCGACTTCATCACGCAGTGCCAGCGCGATCTGTCTGGCGATGGTTTCCCGTGACACATCTTCACGCGGAAACGACCAGCAGAGGATAGTGACCGGACCGGTCAGCATCCCTTTTACCGGCTTGCTGGTCAGCGACTGGGCATATTTTGCCCACTCCACGGTGATGGGGTGCGGGCGGCTGATGTCGCCAATGATCACCGGCGGCTTCACGCAGCGTGAGCCGTAACTCTGCACCCAGCCGTTACGGGTAAAAACAAAACCATCCAGATGCTCGCCGAAATATTCCACCATATCGTTGCGCTCCGCCTCGCCATGCACCAGCACGTCGAGACCCAGACGCTCCTGCTCCACAATCGCCTGTTTGATATGTTGCGCAATGGCGGTGTGGTAGTGTTGACCGTCAAGACGCCCCTGGCGGAAATCGAGGCGCAAGCCGCGGATTTCCGGGGTTTGCGGGAAAGAGCCGATAGTGGTGGTGGGCCAGGCGGGCAGCCTGAAGCGCTGACGCTGAACGCTGGCACGCTGTACATAAGGGCTGCGCCGCTCGCTGTCTTCAGGACGAATCGCCGCCAGGCGTGCGCCTACTGCGGCATTATGCACACGGCCAGAATGCGCGCGGGCGCGGACTGGCGCACTCCAGGCTTCCAGTGATGCGGGATCGTTATGGTTAAGCGCCTGGCTGAGTAGCGCCAGCTCGCCGCATTTTTGCAGTGCAAAGGCGAACCAGCTTTTCACTTCTTCATCAAGACGGGTTTCGACGCTCAGATCGATCGGACTGTGCAGCAGCGAACAGGAGGAGCCCACCCATAAGCGATCGCGCTGGCTCACCAGCGGCTGCAGACGCTCAAACCAGCTGCTGAGGTCGGCACGCCAGACATTACGCCCGTTAATCACGCCCAAAGAGAGCAGCCAGTCAGTAGGGATCTGCTGATGCAGCTGCTGAATATCGTCACGTCCATGCACCAGATCGACATGCAGGCCCTGTACCGGCAGCGAACGAATAACGTCCAGATTCTGGCCGATGCTGTCAAAGTAGGTCGTCAGCAGCAGGTCAGAGGCGCCCTGCAGCGCAGCATATGCAGGCCGGAACGCGGCACGCCAGGCCTCCGGAAGCTCCAGCGCCAGGATCGGCTCATCAATCTGCACCCACTCCACATCACGTTTCGCCAGTTCAGCCAACACCTGCTGATAGACTGGCAGGATATCCTGCAGCAGGGAGAGGCGATCAAAAGGTTCGCCTTTCACCTTTCCTGACCAGAGATAGGTCACCGGGCCCAGTAACACCGGCTTGATGCGATGGCCCAGCGCCAGCGCTTCATCAACTTCATCCAGTAGCTGGGTCCAGGCCAGACGAAACTGCTGCCCTTTGGTGAATTCCGGCACGATATAGTGATAGTTGGTATTGAACCACTTGGTCATTTCACCCGCAGCCGCCGGTTCGCCGTTTGGCGCACGACCACGTCCCAGGCGAAACAGGGTATCAAGATCCACCGAGCCATCTTTATTCTGATGACGCGCCGGGACATTGCCCAGCATCAGACTGGTGGTCAGCACATGATCGTACCAGGCAAAATCGCCAACCGGCAGCAGGTCCACCCCTGCGTCGCGCTGCTGCTGCCAGTGACGGGCGCGCAGTTCACGTCCTGTCGCCAGCAAGGCTTCCCGGGTGCTGTTACCTGCCCAGTAACTCTCCAGCGCTTTTTTCAGTTCGCGATGCAGGCCAACACGAGGAAAGCCGAGGGTATGAGTCAGAATGGTCATTAAATGTTCTCCTGAAATTCTTTTAAGTGCTGACGGCGGTGTCGCTGCGGTTTAAAACGACAATCAAAACCGCGCCAGAGATGTTTAGCCGTCCAGATGTTTACACCGCTATAATCTGCGGGTAGTGTATGTTCCTCAAGCGCAAATTGTTCAACCCCGATGTGAAGGACTCTCATGATTGAACTCAAGCATCTGCGGACGCTGCAGGCACTGAGGAATACGGGTTCGCTGGCGGCGGCCGCGGCTCAACTCCACCAAACGCAATCGGCGTTATCGCATCAGTTCAGCGATCTGGAACAACGCCTCGGATTTCGTCTGTTTGTCCGTAAAAGTCAGCCGCTGCGCTTTACGCCGCAGGGGGAAATTTTGCTGCAACTGGCCGAGCAGGTGCTGCCGCAAATCCAGCAGGCGCTGCAGGCCTGCCATGAGCCGCATCAGACCAGCTTGCGCATCGCGATTGAGTGTCACAGCTGCATACAGTGGCTGACGCCAGCGCTGAATAACTTCCGTCAGAGCTGGCCGCAGGTGGTGATGGATTTTAAATCGGGCGTGACTTTCGACCCTCAGCCTGCTCTGCAGCAGGGTGAACTGGACGTGGTGCTGACCTCGGATATTCTGCCACGCAGCGGGCTGCACTATTCTCCGATGTTCGATTTTGAAGTGCGTCTGGTGCTGGCGCCGGATCATCCGCTGGCGCTAAAGACACATATCGCGGCAGAAGATCTGGCAAGCGAAGTTTTAATGATCTACCCGGTGCAGCGACAGCGCCTCGATATCTGGCGTCATTTTCTGCAACCCGCAGGCGTCAGCCCGGCGCTGAAAAGCGTCGATAACACCCTGTTGCTGATTCAGATGGTCGCGGCCCGCATGGGCATCGCCGCGCTGCCGCACTGGGTGGTGGAGAGTTTTGAACAGCAGGGGCTGGTGGTGACCAAAACCCTGGGACCAGGGCTCTGGAGCCGGCTTTATGCAGCGGTGCGCGATGGCGAACAGCGTCAGCCCGTGGTAGAAGCCTTTATCCGCTTTGCGCGCCAGCATGCCTGCGCCCACCTTCCTCTGGTGCGTGATGCCCTGCGGCCCGCCCCCCTGCTTAACACGGCGCCCTGAACAGTGCTGGCGGTCGAAATGCCGCCCCTTTTCTGGTATCGTCGTCGCCCTCTGCCCTGTTATGTGCAGCCTTGTTAACCAGCCGAAGAAGAATTCACCATGACCAATAACGATATTCTGCGCAGCGTGCGCTATATGCTTGATCTGAGCGACGCGAAAATGGTGGACATTTTTGCCCTGGCAGAGAGCGAGGTACCGCTGGCTGACGTTCAGGCGTGGTTAAAAAAAGAGGATGATGCCGCGTATCGTCCCTGCCCCGATGTGCTGATGGGCTATTTTCTCAATGGACTGATCTTTTACCGTCGTGGCAAAAGCGAGGATGCGCCTGCGCCTTCTATCGAACGCAAAATGAATAACAATATTTTCATCAAAAAACTGCGTATCGCCTTTGCTCTGAAAACTACCGATATTCCTGAGGTGTTAAAAAAAGCTAATTTTAACGTTTCTCAGGCGGAAATCGGGGCCATCTTCCGTAAACCTGACCACAAGAACTATCGCGAATGTGGCGATCAGATTCTGCGTAACTTCCTCAAGGGGCTGTCGCTGATTCACCGCCCTGCGTCTGGCAAGCCTGCACAGAAGTCATAAGCGCCTGCTGCCGTGACAGCGGTGAGCCTCAGGAGAGACTGTGGCTCACCACCCAACGTTTGTGTACCCAGAGTGATGCGCAAATTACCGTCGCACCGAGCAGAAAGCTGCTCCAGTGCGGCTGCTGCTGCCAGATCGCCAGGTTAACCAGCAAGCCCGCCGGAACATGCATGTTGTTCATAATGCCCAGTGTGCCGGCGTCGACCTGAGTCGCTCCGTAGTTCCACATGAAATAACCCAGCCCCGAGGCCGCCACCCCCAGCCAGATCAGAATTCCCCATTGCAGAGAAGTGGTCGGTAGTTTTTGCGCATTGCCCCACAGGCACCAGGCGATCACGGCAATCAGCACCGCGCCGAGGTAGAACCAGGAAAAGGCAGTATGCTGCGGCATGGGACGTGTCTCCTGCAGGCGCTTATAGCCCACCATGCCCACCGCGAAGCAAAGGTTCGCCAGCTGCACCAACAGCAGGCCAAACCAGAAGTGGTCGCTTACTTTGTCGTAGCGAATAATCGCCGCTCCCGCCACTGCCAGCAACGCGCTGAATGCGTAACCGATGCGTAGCGGACGCCGACTGATCAGATCATAAATCAGCGTGACGTAGAGCGGCGTCATAACGGTAAACAACAGGAATTCCGAGACGCTGAGGTAGAGATAGGCCTCAAAACTCAGCAGATACATAATGCCCAGCTGCAGCATGCCCACCAGCATATAGAGCAGTAAGGTCGAGGGGCGATAACCGCGCCAGCGCAGAAACGGCAGGAAGACCAGCGTCGCCAGCGCCAGGCGCATCAGCACTGAGAACCAGCTGTCCACCTGACCAGCAAGATACTCGCCGATCAGGCTAAATGAGAATGCCCAGAGAATAGTAGTTACAATCAATAAGATCACGTATACGGCCCCGAAAAACAGTCAGCCGCTAGTGTAAACAAAGCTGTGTGCAAAAGGCGAAATTTTTGGTTTACATCTGGTCATTATTTAATCTGCCGCATCGGGCAGGCAACCATTCTTTCATGGCGCGTTTATTTTCTGAACACAACACAGCGTGATCCCCCTGCCAGAAAAATGAGCGTAAAGAAACATTTTATGAACCGTAATGTTCTTTTTTGTCATAAAATTGTAACAATGAGTCATAAATCACAGTATTAATCCGAAAATAAAATATGATACGCGCGAAATGGAACATCACGTGATCAATTTATGTTCGCCTGCCATTTTGAGTCCGACCCCCTGGGGGAAAAAAACAATAGTGCGCCGGGAGGCCTGTTTCATGTTAAGTTTTTTTAGACCTGCACCACACCAGTCTCGTGTTGCGGCGGATCGGGTTGATCCGTTGTATCGCCGTCTGCGCTGGCAAATCTTTATTGGTATTTTCTTTGGCTACGCAGCCTACTATCTGGTACGTAAAAACTTTGCGCTCGCGATGCCTTATTTAGTCGAGCAAGGGTTTTCTCGTGGCGATCTCGGCTTTGCTCTGTCCGGCATCTCTATCGCCTATGGCTTCTCAAAATTCATCATGGGTTCAGTCTCGGACCGCTCTAACCCGCGCGTGTTTCTGCCAGCTGGTCTGATCCTCGCTGCTGCGGTGATGCTGTTTATGGGCTTTGTGCCCTGGGCAACCTCCAGCATTGCGGTCATGTTTGTGCTGCTGTTTCTCTGCGGCTGGTTCCAGGGTATGGGTTGGCCGCCATGTGGTCGTACCATGGTGCACTGGTGGTCACAGAAAGAACGTGGCGGTGTTGTTTCTGTCTGGAACTGCGCCCATAACGTGGGTGGCGGTATCCCTCCGCTGCTGTTCCTGCTGGGTATGGCATGGTTTAACGACTGGAAAGCGGCGCTCTATATGCCTGCTTTTGGTGCCATCCTGATCGCAATTATCGCGTTCGCGCTGATGCGTGATACTCCTCAATCCTGCGGCCTGCCCCCGGTTGAAGAGTATAAAAACGACTATCCGCCTGACTATGACGAGAAACATGAAGAAGAGCTGACCGCTAAACAGATTTTCATGCAGTACATTCTGCCGAACAAACTGTTGTGGTACATCGCGCTGGCGAACGTGTTCGTTTATCTGCTGCGTTACGGCATTCTCGACTGGTCGCCGACCTATCTGAAAGAAGTGAAGCACTTCGCGCTGGATAAATCCTCCTGGACTTACTTCCTGTATGAATATGCGGGTATCCCGGGCACCCTGCTCTGTGGCTGGATGTCAGATAAAGTCTTTAAAGGCAACCGTGGCGCAACCGGCGTGTTCTTCATGACGCTGGTAACTATCGCTACCGTGGTGTACTGGCTGAACCCGGTGGGCAACCCCGGCATCGATATGGCCTGTATGATCGTTATCGGCTTCCTGATCTACGGTCCGGTTATGCTGATTGGTCTGCATGCACTGGAACTGGCACCGAAAAAAGCTGCCGGTACCGCAGCGGGCTTTACCGGTCTGTTTGGCTACCTGGGTGGTTCGGTTGCCGCGAGTGCTATCGTGGGCTACACCGTTGACTACTTCGGTTGGGACGGCGGCTTTATGATTATGATTGGCGGCTGCGTGCTGGCCGTGCTGCTGCTGATTCTCACCATGATGAGCGAGCGTCGTCACAAAGAGCTGGTGCTGAACAGCTAATCACTTCCTGTTATCAGTGACAAAAAAGGCCGGGTTAACCGGCCTTTTTTACTCCAGAAACAGTTTGCGCAGCGTATGGGGTACCGCATCATCGCGGTTGCTGCCAATCACCTCCAGTTCCGGCAACCGATCCTTCAGCCGCTGATGCGCATTGGCCATAATGCAGCCCTTGCCCGCCATGGTCAGCATCTCTTTATCATTCATCCCGTCACCAAAGGCGATACACGCCTGCAGCGAAGTCTGCAGCCGCTTCGCTACGGCTTCCAGCGCATGGCCTTTGGAGACGCCGCCCGCCATCACTTCCAGACAGCCAGGCAGAGAGAAGCAGACGTTTACCCGATCGCCCCAGCGCGCCTCAATCGCCTGCTCCAGCGGGATCAGCTGGGCAGGATCGTCGCTGGTAAAAAAGACCTTACTGATGCCATCAACCGGCAGCATGCCCGGCTCAAATACCTGATAGTTGAATTCTGACTCGCGGAAATAGTCCTGCTCTGCCGGGCGATGGCGGCTGATAAACCACTCATCGTTGCGATACACATGCGTCAGGATAGCGCTGTCGGTGTAACGCAGCGCATACAGATCCCGGGCAATATCTTCATCGAGATTATGGCTGAAAATCAGCTCGCCTGCGGCGTTATGCACGCGTGCGCCATTGGCGGTGATCATATACGCCGGGATACCGAGCTTATCGCGCATTTGTCCGACATCGATATGGTGACGGCCGGTAGCGAAAACAAAATGAATATCCTTTGCGGTAAGCTGTTGCAGCGTTTCACGGGCAAAGGGCGTCAGAGTATGTTCGGGAGAAAGCAGCGTGCCATCCAGATCGGATGCAACGATGTGATACATGTAAACCTCTGTCGTTATGATATCAACGGCCGGAGCCGCGCGGGTAAGATCGCTATGCGCCGTGGCGGTCAAAAAAGTCAACCACGGCATTCAGCGCTTCAGCGCGCATCGCGTCTTTTTCAAACAAGATCTCATGACGCGCGCCCTGAATAATCATGGGTTTCGTGCCTTCGCAAGGGTGACCCGCTTCAGCCATCGCAGTACAAAACAGATCCTGCGAGCGGTTATCCACCACCCGATCGTCACTGGCCTGCAGCACCAGCATCGGCGTGGTGATACTGGCCGCCTGGCGGATAATATTGCGCCCCGCGTGGATGCCTTCGCGCACCCAGTGGTACGTCGGCCCGCCCACGCGAATGGCCGGATCGTCAGCATAGAAGCGCAGACTGCGCCGGTAGCGCTCACGGCTGTGCGTCAAACGGTTAATGCCGAAGGGATAGGGCCGCCAGCGTCCGGTTCCCAGCGCGTAGCCATCGCGCAGAGCGGGGCGTTTTTCGGCCCAGTCAAGAATGCGGTGCGCCAGAAAAGAGGGCATCGGCAGCGCAATACCAAACATCGGCGCAGCCAGCGCAACTCCATGAAAAGCCTGCGGCTGACGCGCCAGAAACAGCGTCAGGATCGCGCCGCCCATCGAGTGGGCCAGCGCAAAACGCTGCTGATAATGGCCACCTACGATCTCTTTCAGATAAAGGGTTTCCAGATCCTCAACGTAGTGGGTGAACTCCAGCACATGCCCACGGTGTGAATCTTCCAGCAGGCGATCGGAACGCCCCTGCCCGCGATGGTCGATGATCACCACGTCGAAACCACAATGAAACAGATCGTACGCCAGTTCCGGGTATTTAACGTAGCTTTCAATGCGCCCCGGCACCAGCAGCACCACGCGCTTGTGCTCCGGGGCGGTGAAGCGAACATAGTGGATAGTCAGATTTTCCACCCCGGTAAAGGTAAGCTCTTCCCGGCGATGCCAGAAATCAAGCAGGGGCCCGGTCGCGAAAGCGGCAAAGGCTTTCTCGCGCGTCAGCCAGCTTTGTCTGTGTTGATCCATCCGCTCTCCTGCCGCAAAAAAGGTAACAGGCGCGTCTGCGCCGCGTAGCGTCCCGCTTATTTCTGGCGTATTGTGTCACATTTCCGCCCGAACCGGGAGCGTAACTCATGACCCTTGAATGGTGGCTGGCCTACCTGCTCACCACCACAATTCTCAGCCTTTCACCTGGCTCAGGCGCTATTAATACCATGAGCACTACCATCAGCCACGGCTATCGCGGCGCAGGCGCTTCCATTGCCGGCCTGCAGCTCGGGCTGTCGCTGCACATTATGCTGGTGGGGATTGGCCTTGGTGCTCTGTTCTCGCAGTCGCTGCTCGCCTTTGAAATTGTGAAGTGGGTGGGTGCCGCTTATTTAATCTGGCTGGGTATCCTGCAATGGCGCGCTGCGGGCGCTCTCGATCTGCAGGCCGTGGCCAAAGCGATGCCGCGACGCCGTCTGTTTAAACGGGCAGTGCTGGTGAATCTGACCAATCCCAAAAGCATTGTGTTTCTGGCCGCGCTCTTCCCGCAATTTATCCTGCCCGAACAACCGCAGGCGATGCAGTATCTGATCCTGGGCGTTACCACGGTGCTGGTCGATATTATCGTGATGATTGGCTATGCTGCGCTGGCAACCCGGATTGCGGCCTGGATCCGCGGACCTGAACAGATGAAGCTGCTGAATCGTATTTTTGGCGGGCTGTTTATGGCAGTTGGCGCGCTGCTCGCCAGCGCCCGTAAAATCGCTTAATCGCTGACGTTACGCCCTGCGCGGCACCGGGAGGAGTGACCTGGTGCCGCGCCGGAATTTAGCGGGAAAGGATCAGGTGGATGCCGAAACCGGCAAACAGCACGCCAGCCATGCCATCGACCCATTTCGCCATGCGCTGATACTTCTCGCGTATCCAGGGCAAGGCAAAAATGGCCGCCACCAGCGCAAACCAGGCAAAGGTTTCACCCACAATCAGCAGGAATAATCCCCAGCGCTCAAGGGTGCCCACATTATCGCCGACGAAAAGCGAGAACACGCTGCCAAAATAGATTACTGCTTTCGGGTTCGACAGGTTAGTGAGAAAGCCTTTCAGAAAGCTCATCCCGCGCTTCGGCAGCTCAACCGGCTGCGTCAGATTCTGCGGATGTTTATGTTGCTGACGTGCCGAACGCAGCAGCTGCCAGCCCATCCACAACAGATAAAGCCCGCCGCCGACCATGATGATCTGATGCAGCCAGGCCATTTTTTGCAGCAGCAGGTGCAGGCCCATCAGCGCCACACCGGCCCAGATAACGATGCCGAGGGTAATTCCCAGCACCCCCATCAGCGCCTCTTTGCGGGAACGGCTGGCGGCCGTCTGCGAAACAAAAAAGAAATCGGGGCCCGGGCTCATCAGGGCCACCAGATGCACCATCGCTACCGTTAAAAATAATATCAACACAGGCTTGTCCTTCTACTCTTCATCGTCGAGATGCTCTTTGATCATCAACAGAAACGGCTTACCAAACCGTTCCAGCTTGCGATGCCCTACCCCGTTGACGCTCAGCATCTCTGACGCGGTAACCGGCATCTGCTCCGCCATTTCGATCAGCGTGGCATCGTTAAACACCACATAGGGCGGAATATTCTCTTCATCGGCAATCGCTTTGCGCAGCTTGCGCAACTTGGCGAACAGCTTGCGATCGTAATTGCCGCCATAAAACTTCGGCGGGCTGCTGCTGCGGGTTTTGGCGGTGATCAGGCGCGGCACCGCCAGCATCAGCGGCACCTCGCCGCGCAGCACAGGCCGGGCGGCTTCGGTCAGCTGTAGCGCCGAATGCATGGCGATATTTTGCGTCACCAACCCCAGATGAATAAGCTGACGTAACACGCTGACCCAGTGCTCATGACTCTGGTCGCGTCCGATTCCATAAACCGGCAGTTTGTCGTGTCCCAGTTCGCGAATGCGCTGGTTATTGGCGCCACGCAATACTTCGACAATATAGCCCATACCAAACCGCTGGCCGACGCGATAAATGCCCGACAGCGCTTTTTGCGCCTCCACCAGGCCATCGTAACGCCTGGGGGGATCGAGGCAGATATCGCAGTTGCCGCACGGCTGTTGACGACCTTCCCCAAAGTAATTAAGCAATACCAGACGACGGCAGGTTTGCGCTTCGGCAAAGGCGCCCATTGCGTTCAGCTTGTGGCGTTCAATATCCTGCAGCGGTCCCGGCGCTTTCTCTTCCAGACAGCGGCGCAGCCAGGCCATATCCGCCGGATCGTAGAGCATCATCGCTTCCGCAGGCAGCCCATCACGCCCCGCACGCCCCGTCTCCTGGTAATAGGATTCGATATTGCGCGGGATGTCAAAGTGCACCACAAAACGAACGTTGGGTTTGTTGATGCCCATGCCAAAGGCCACGGTGGCGACCACAATTTGTAAATCATCACGCTGAAAGGCTTCCTGCACGCGGGCGCGCTGTTCGCTGTCGATCCCGGCATGATAGGCCCCGGCGCTCACGCCACGGCTCTGCAGCCGCGCCGCGGTGTCTTCCACTTTTGCCCGGCTGTTACAGTAAATGATGCCGCTTTTGCCGCGCTGCTCCTGCACATAACGCAGTAGCTGCTCAGTCGGCTTGAATTTTTCTACCAGGGTGTAGCGAATATTGGGACGATCAAAGCTGCTGATTTGGATCAGCGGATCGCGCAGCTGTAGCAGATGCACGATATCGTTACGCGTCGTCTCATCCGCCGTAGCGGTGAGCGCCATCACCGGCAGATCGGGGAAACGCTGACGCAACTGGCCCAGCGCGCCATATTCCGGACGGAAATCGTGACCCCATTGAGAAATGCAGTGCGCTTCATCTACCGCCAGCATCACCGGTTGCCAGTGCGCCAGGGTTTCCAGAAAGTTGTCCATCATCAGGCGTTCAGGCGCGATATAAAGCAGCTTTACCTGACCGCTGCGGCAGTCAGCCATCACTTTCTGCTGCTGCTCGCGCGTTTGCGTTGAGTTCAGACAGGCTGCCGCCACGCCGTTCGCCAGCAGCTGATCCACCTGGTCCTTCATCAACGAGATCAGCGGTGACACCACCAGCGTCAGCCCGTCACGCACCAGCGCCGGGATCTGATAACAGAGCGATTTACCGCCGCCGGTCGGCATCACCACCAGGCAGTCGCGCCCTGCCAGGGCGGCTTCAATAATGGTTTGCTGGCCGGGACGAAACTGCTGATAGCCAAAGGTATCCTGCAATACCTGATGCGCCAGCGTTTCCTGATTGATGACTGCCGATGTTGCCACTGTAATCCTGTGTTACTGACTGAATCAGAAGAGATCGTTGAGCGTTACGCCCATACCAATACGCGTCTGACGATGATTGTAATCGATGAGGGATTCCCCGTAGCCGCTGAAAAGCTGCGTATAGAATCGAACGTGTTCGGTAAGAGGATAACTCCAGCCGAGTTCAGCGCCGCCGTAGCCGCTGTTCCAGTTATAGTGCCCCTGCACGCTGAAGATGCTGTCGCCCAGCATATAGCCCAGCTTCAGCCGGTAATAGCCCATATATTTGGTGATATCCGGGTTATCATCCTCGCTGCTGCTTTCAGGCAGGCGATACCAGGGTTTCACTTCGACCATATAATTGCCGTTCTGGGCCATCAGTCGGGCGTAAAGGCGATTCCAGCTGCGTGACGTGGGATCGCTACGGCCATTTGACTGATGATTAAAGCCCAGCTCCACGTCCCGTAAGGTCCAGCCCGCGAAGCTGTAATCCGTGGCCCAGCCAAGAAACACCTGTGGCTCATAATTGGTTTCACGGAACGGCGATGAGGCGCCGCGGTTGGAAAGCTGCCACCAGGAACGCTGCGTATAGGAGGCTGCCAGCACCGAATTGTCGCCCAGAATACCGCGCCACAGCGGAAATGCCAGACTCAGCTGAAATTTTACCTCATCTTTCTTCGCATCGTCACTCCAGTCGTAGCTGGAAATCGCTTCGCGATTGAGATCGCTGGTCAAGGTATAAAGCAGATAATTGCTTTCATAAGGATACATTACGAAGGGGTTATCGTGCTTTTCCAGCAGGTTCGCGATAATACTGCCACGCACCGCGGGTGCGTCATGCACTTCTTTAATCGTCGCTTCCTGGGCCTGAGCCAGCGCAGGAAGTAACAGGGCCGCAGCCAGAATGGTGCGAAGCATACGCATACATCTCTCCGTTAGTACTGCCTGAAGGGGGTGAAAAACAGGCCATTCTACACGCAAAAACAGGTAAAGATCAGCGCTGTTTTCCTAAACTGGACCGCCCTTTTTGCCCTGCACAGAATCGCCAGCCGTGTAAAATTTCATACCCTCTCAGGTTAATTGCAGGAAAGGAAAGACGATGTCAGCAGTGCCTTTATCTCAGCAGGATGCCCGCCACCTGATCGGTGACATCTTTGTGTATCAGATGCCCTTTAACCAGGCGCTGGGTCTCCAGCTTGAACGTCTCGAAGCGGATTACGCCGAGTTGAGCTTCGCCAGTAAAACCATGCTGGTAGGGAATCACGCCCAGCATATTCTGCATGGCGGCGTCATCGCCTCTGTGCTCGACGTGGCTGCCGGTCTGGTGTGTGTCAGTAGCGCTCTGACGCGTCAGGAAACCATCAGCGAAGAGGAGCTGCGCCAGCGTCTTTCCCGCATGGGCACCATTGATTTACGTGTCGATTACCTGCGTCCGGGACGGGGCGAGCGCTTTATCGCCACCAGCAACCTGCTGCGTGCCGGCAACAAGGTCGCGGTGGCGCGGGTTGAGCTGCACAATCAGCAGGGAGACTACATTGCAACCGCCACGGCAACCTATTTGATTGGTTAACTTTATCGCAGGGCGCGCAAAGCGGCCTCTTTGTCACTGAGAAACTTATGAATACCCAACAAACGCGGCAGGGCATTTTTTATGCACTGGGCGCCTATTTTATCTGGGGCATCGCCCCCGCCTATTTCAAGCTGGTGAAGCAGGTCGCGCCCGCCGAAATTATGACGCATCGCGTCATCTGGTCAGCCCTGTTTATGGTGCTGCTAATCAGCCTGAGCCGTAGCTGGCCTCAGGTACAGGCGGTACTGCGGCAGCCAAAGAAGATGCTGCTGCTGGCGCTGACGGCATTTGCTATCGGCGGCAACTGGCTGCTGTTTATCTGGGCGGTCAATAACCAGCATATGCTGGAGGCCAGCCTCGGCTATTTTATTAATCCGCTGATTAACGTGGTGTTCGGCATGCTGTTTCTGCGTGAGCGCTTTCGTCGTCTGCAGTGGGTCGCGGTCCTGCTGGCGACGCTGGGCGTACTGATCCAGCTATGGCAATTTGGTTCTCTGCCGGTGATTGCCCTCGGCCTGGCGCTCAGCTTCGCCTTTTATGGTCTGCTGCGCAAAAAAATCCAGGTGGATGCGCAGAGCGGTATGCTGATCGAAACCTGCTGGCTGCTACCGCTCGCCGCCATCTACCTGTTCGGCATTGCCGACAGCAGCACCAGCCATCTGAGCGCCAACGCCATGAGCCTCAATCTGATGCTGATTGCCGCTGGCATTGTCACCACCATTCCGTTGATGCTGTTCGCCGCCGCCTGCACCCGGTTACGCCTCTCTACCGTCGGCTTCTTTCAGTATCTGGGCCCGACGCTGATGTTTCTGCTGGCAGTGGTGTTTTACGACGAGCGCATTACGCCTGATAAACTGATCACCTTCTGCTTTATCTGGCTGGCACTGGCGGTGTTTATCGGCGATGCCGTGTTGTTTAACTGGCGCGCGCGTAGCGTGAAATAAAACGCGCCATTGCCGGGCCGGTCAGCAGGATGGTAAACAGCCGCAGCGTCTGTAGCGCCATGACAAAGGCAATATCCACCCGGCTACCGGCCGCAATAATCGCCACCGTGTCCAGTCCGCCTGGACTGGTGGCGAGATAAGCCGTCATCAGATCAACGTGCAGCACCCAGGTCAGCATCCAGGCCAACAGGCCGCACAGCAGCATCAGACCGATAATAGAAATCAGCATTTGCGGCAGCGTGCGCAGCGCCAGTAAAAAAATGGGTCGCGTAAAGCGCACGCCCACGCTCCAGCCAATCAGCGCATAGGCCAGCGCCAGCAGCCACTCCGGCACCTGCAGGGTAGCGGTTCCCGTGGTATGCAGTGTGGCCCCGATAAATGCCGGCAGCAGCAGCGCTCCGGCAGGAATGCGCAGCCGTTGCCCCAGCCATGCACCGCCGATCATCACCAGCAGCGTCACGCCAAAGCCGCCGTTCAGGGCGGGAAACCAGACCAGATTGAGATGCTGTGTATCATCGCCCAGGCCGATACGTGCTACCACGGCGGCGGCCGTCGCGACAAACAGCACGCGCAGATACTGCATAAAGGCCACCAGGCGCGGATCGGCACCAAAATCCCCCGCCATTGCCACCATGGCCGAGGCGCCGCCCGGAGACGATCCCCAGGCACCGGTGGGGCCGGGCAGATCGCTGAAGCGGACCAGTAAAAAGCCGGACAGACCGCTGGCGGCCAGCGTCAGCAGCAACACGGCCAGCACTACCGGCCAGTTATTGAGCAAGGGGGTAAGGATTGAGGGCGACAGACTCTGGGCGATCATACATCCCAGCACCGCCTGCGCCAGAGTAAAGAGTCGCTTATCAATACGCAACGATGCGCCAGACAATCCCATCACTACGCCCACGATCATCGGCCCCAGCAACAATGCCGCGGGGACATGAAAGTACTGCAGCAAAAAACCCAACAACAACGAAGCGACCAGCAGCATCGTCCACTGTAACTGCAAAGGGAGACGTTCCATAAAACAGAGAGTCAGTGAGAAAATAAGAGCTTACAGACTACGCAGATTGGGCTCGAAGCGCCAGCAGTACGGGCCGATATACATCAGCCCGCCACCGTTTCACAGCCAGTTTTTACGCTTGAAGTAGAGATAAGGGGCGAGGCCCGCGAGGATCATCAGACCGATCGCTGCCGGATAGCCGAAGCTCCAGCTCAGCTCAGGCATAAAATCAAAGTTCATGCCGTAACTGGAGGCCACCAGCGTGGGCGGCAGAAACACCACCGAGACCACCGAGAAGATTTTGATGATGCGGTTCTGTTCGATATTGATAAAGCCCATCGCCGCCTGCATCAGGAAGTTCACGCGCTGAAACAGCGATTCATTATGCGGCAGCAGCGATTCGATATCGCGCAGGATCTCGCGCGCCTGCTCCAGCTGGTTGCCTGGCAGGCGTGCTTTACGCACCAGGAAGTTGAGCGCGCGCTGGGTATCCATCAGACAGAGACGTACTTTCCAGCCGATATCTTCCATTTCCGCCAGACGCGAGAGCGCCTGGTCATATTCTTCCCCCTGCTGCCCTTCCATGATGACACGGCTCAGTTTTTCCAGCGCGCTGTAGATGTTCTCGATTTCATCCGCCAGTTGTTCGATTTTGGTTTCAAACAGATCGAGCAGCAGTTCAAAAGCGTTACCATCAATCAGCGTCTGGTTACGCGCGCGCATGCGATAGAGGCGAAAAGCGGGCAGCTCGCGCTCACGCAGGGTATAGAGTCGACCTTCGCGGATGGTAAACGCGACGGTTGAGTTACCCGCATGATCGGCAGCATCTTCGTAAAAGAAAAACGAGTGAATATGTAAGCCGTCTTCGTCTTCAAAAAAACGCGCCGAGGCTTCGATATCTTCCAGTTCAGGGCGGGTCGCCAGGCTCTGCCCCAGCTCGCTCTGAACGCGGTCACGTTCGCCTTCTTCCGGCTCGATCAGATCGACCCAGATGGATGAGGTGAGTTTATCCGCGTTATCTTCCAGTTCCAGACGCGTCAGACGGCTGCGGTCCAGTTTAAATGCGCTCAGCATAGCAATACTCCCCATTGCAGACTAAATGGGACAAGGCTGTGTACCGCACTGCACCAGTTGCAGAACGGGCACGGCAAAGGCCTGAACACAGAGAAACTCGCGTTTCGAAGGAAAATCAGTGCTGACTCAAGCGACAGACAGGGAGGTCGCTGATAACCGCTAAGGCTACCAGCAAAAAGAGGTAGCCTTAGATGTTATTCCTGTTAATCAGGTTGATGAGCCAACATCGACTGGGCGTGTCCAAGGCATTGTCCTCTCTTGATAATAGTGCGCGCATGTTACGCTGAGACGAAAAAGTCGTCAAGGGAAGCCCCGGCCCGGCTTAGCAACGGCCTGCACGACTCCCGCTGAATACAGCGAATGCGCAAGGGCCACGTCTGAATTAATGAATATCTGACCCGGTATGCTGTAAAGTGAGATCGCTGATGCGATAATTGTAATGACATTTGTAATTACAAAAGGCCACTACAATGGGTACGATTAATTTGCGTATTGATGATGAGCTTAAAGCGCGCTCTTAGGCCGCGCTGGAAAAATGGGTATCACGCCTTCAGAAGCGCTGTGCCTTATGCTGGAGTATGTGGCTGATAATGAGCGGCTTCCTTTCAGACAGACCTTATTAAGTGATGAGGATGCTGATCTCGTGGAAATAGTCAGAGAACGACTGCGTGACCCGAAACCAGTACGGGTAAAACTGGATGAACTCTGATGGCGTATTTACTGGGTTTTGATCAACGGGCACTAAAGGAATGGCGCAAACTGGGCCCGACTGTACGCGAGCAACGTAAAAAGAAACTGGCAGAAGCCCTTGAGTCACCGCGCATTGAGGCAGATAAGCTATGCGGGATGCCTGACTGCTACAAAATTAAACTCCGGTCATCCGGTTACCGTCTCCTATACCGTGATTGATGAAAGGGTGACTTTTTTTGTTATTGCGGTTGGAAAGCGAGAGCGCTCAGAGGTTTATTCTGCAGCGGTAAAACGTATTCCTCTGCTATAAAAGAGTATTGCTGTTTCACCGCCATGGTGTTGCTTTGCATTGACAGGACAGCACCGGACTGTCCATCTTCGGTGCTATGCATCAGAACCCGTCAGGCGCTTTCCAGCCGTGCGTAGGCCGCCACCAGCCACTTGATACCCTGCCCCTGAAACGCTACCTGAATCCGGCTGTGATCGCCACTGCCTTCCAGGTTGATAATGGTGCCTTCGCCAAATTTGGCGTGGCGCACGCGCTGGCCGAGGGTAAAGCCGCTGTCGCTTTTTGCCAGCGGCGTGCCCATGCGCTGATGGCTCACCGGACGACTGACGCTGGCGCGCAGGCGTACCTCTTCAATGCACTCTTCCGGCAGCTCGCCAATAAAGCGGGACGGTCGGTGATACACCTCTTTGCCGTACAAACGCCGCGTTTCGGCCCAGGTTAAGGTGAGTTTCTGCATGGCGCGCGTTACGCCGACATAGGCCAGACGACGCTCCTCTTCCAGCCGTCCCCCCTCATCCAGCGACATCTGGCTCGGGAACATACCCTCTTCCATGCCGACAATAAAGACCTGACTAAACTCCAGCCCTTTCGCCGCGTGCATGGTCATCAGTTGAACCGCATCCTGCCATTTATCCGCCTGCCCTTCGCCCGCTTCCAGCGCCGCGTGCGACAAAAAGGCCTGCAGCGGCATTAAATCTTCATCTTCATCCTGATAGCTGAACTGACGCGTCGCCGTCACCAGTTCCTCAAGGTTTTCGATACGCGCCTGGCCTTTTTCGCCTTTCTCCTGCTCATACATCAGCCAGAGGCCGGAATCCTTGATTACACGATCCGTCTGCACATGCAGCGGCAGCTCCGCCGTCTCCTGCGCCAGTGCATCGATCAGTTCACAAAAGCGCTGCAACGCCGATGCGGCGCGCCCCGCCAGCGCCCGTGCCTGCAACAGCTCACGCGTCGCCTGCCACAGGGTTAACTGGCGCTCACGCGCCGTCTGACGCACCACGTCGAGGGTACGATCGCCCACTCCGCGCGTCGGCGTGTTGACCACACGTTCAAACGCCGCGTCGTCATTACGGTTCGCAATCAGGCGCAGGTAGGCAAGGGCGTCTTTAATCTCCTGACGTTCGAAAAAGCGCATTCCGCCATAAATACGGTACGGCATGCTGCTCTGCAGCAGCGCCTCTTCCAGCACGCGCGACTGGGCGTTACTGCGATAGAGGATGGCGCAATCGGCCAGCGCATTGCCATGTTCCTGCCAGCTTTTAATGCGGTTTACCACAAAACGCGCTTCATCCAGCTCGTTAAAGGCGCAGTACAGGGAGATAGGTTCGCCGTCACTGTCATCTGTCCAGAGCTCTTTGCCGAGACGCCCGTTATTATTGGCAATCAGAGCGTTAGCCGCTTTGAGAATATTTTTGGTGGAGCGGTAGTTCTGCTCCAGGCGGATGGTTTCCGCACCGGGGAAATCGTTCAGGAAGCGCTGAATGTTCTCGACCTGGGCGCCACGCCAGCCGTAGATAGACTGATCGTCATCGCCGACGATGATTACGCGCCCGCTGTCACCCGCCAGCATACGGATCCAGGCGTACTGGATATTGTTGGTATCCTGGAACTCATCCACCAGTATGTTGGTGAAGCGCTCCCGGTAATGGTTGAGAATCTGCGGCTTGTTCAGCCACAGCTCGTGAGCGCGCAGCAGCAGTTCGGCAAAATCGACCAGCCCGGCGCGATCACAGGCTTCCTGATAGGCCTGATAGATACGCAGCCAGGTCTGTTCCACCGGATTGCCGTAGCTCTCGATATGCTGCGGTCGCAGGCCCTCATCTTTTTTGCCGTTGATGTACCACATGCCCTGACGCGCCGGCCACTGTTTCTCATCCAGGTTCATCGCTTTAATCAGGCGCTTCAGCAGGCGCAGCTGGTCTTCGCTGTCGAGAATCTGGAAGTCCTGCGGCAGGCGGGCATCAAGATGGTGAGCACGTAACAGCCGGTGCGCCAGACCGTGGAAGGTGCCGATCCACATGCCGCCCTGGCTGGTGCCGATCAGCTGTTCGATACGATGGCGCATCTCTGCCGCCGCCTTGTTGGTGAAGGTGACCGCCATAATCGAATAGGGCGAACAGTTCTCCACCGACAGTAGCCAGGCGATACGGTGCACCAGAACGCGCGTTTTGCCGCTGCCCGCGCCTGCCAGAACCAGCAGGTTGCTGCGCGGTGCCGCCACGGCCTCGCGCTGCTTGTCATTCAAACTGTTGAGCAGATCAGAAACGTCCATAAGCACCGTTAAGTCAGAGAAACCATCATATCACTGGATATTTTTACAGCCATTATAGCAGTGAGGTTAGTGAAGCCAACTGCGAAATTTCAACATGGGGTAACAGGCGCGCATCACGCATCTGCATCAGATTTCCCTGGCGCAGGTTAATCCAGCACGCCTGCAGGCCGCAACGCAGTGCGCCGGTCACATCGGCGGTGAGATCGTCCCCGACGTGCAGAATATTTTCCGGCGCAATCCCGAGCCGCGTCGCCGTCAGATGATACATATCCTGCCATGGCTTGGCGCGGCCATGCGGCCCGGCGCGCAACGCAAACTGAAAATAGCGTTCAATCCCCAGCAGTGCCGGGTCGGCATTGCCATTGCTGATAGCGACCAGCGGCACGCGTGCGCTCAGCGCGGCGAGCGTCAGGTGCGTCTCTTCCGGCATCTCTACCCGACTCCGCCAGTGGGCAAAAACCGCCATCACCTTATCAGCCCCGCTACGCGCTTCCTCCGCTGACAGGCCGACGTTGAGCATCGCCTGTTCGACTGAGCGCCGACGCCACTCCGTTACATCATGATAAATATCGGGTTCGCGCAGCAGCAGTTCATTGCGCAGCGCCTGATAATCAGCTTCGCTGAAGGCGCTGAGCGCCGGATGGTATGCCTGCAGGGCGGCATGTGATTCCGCCGTGGTTCGGCGGATGACCGGACGATTGTCATAGAGTGTGTCATCCAGATCGAAAGTGATCGCTTTGATCGGACGTAGCGGACGATAAAACTTCATGAGCCTTTTCCTCGTTTAGCACGGGGATGTGCGGCATCGTACACCGATGCCAGATGTTGAAAATCGAGATGGGTATAGATCTGGGTAGTGGTGAGATTGGCATGCCCCAGCAACTCCTGCACTGCGCGCAGATCGCCGCTCGACTCCAGCAGATGGGTGGCGAACGAGTGACGCAGCTTATGCGGATGGATATGGCTGGCGACGCCCTGCTTCACACCCCACTCCGCGAAGCGCTTTTGTACGTTGCGCGCGGAGATGCGGCACCCCTGGCTGGAAAGAAACAGCGCGTCATCGTCGGGAGCAAAGAGGTCGCGCAGCGCCAGCCAGTGCTGTAGCCAGGTAACGGCAGTGCGGCCAACCGGCACACGTCGCTCTTTGCTGCCTTTCCCCATTACCCAGACTTCTCCGGCTTCCAGATCGAGATGGCTGCAGTCGATATTCACCAGCTCCGACAGACGCAGCCCGGCACCGTACATCACTTCCAGCATAGCGCGATCGCGTACCGCCAGCGGATCGTTAAGGTCAATGTCCAGCAGCTGGTTGATCTCATCGACATCAATATTTTTCGGCAGATGGCGCGCAGCGCGCGGTGTGGCAATGCCTTTGGCCGGGTTAGCCGCCAGCATTCCCTGGCTGACCTGCCAGTCGAGAAAGCTGCGCAGTGCAGAAAGGCGCAGCGCCAGGCTGGCAGGCTGCAAACCGGCGCGACGGCTGCGCGCAGCCAGCGCGCGCACTTGCGCCGGATCGAGCTGCGCCCAGTAGTGAATTTTCATCTCCTGCGCCAGCGCTACCAGCGCCTGGAGCTGACGCGCATAGTTACTCTGCGTCAACGGGCTAAGCTGGCGCTCCACTTTCAGGTAGCGCAAAAAGCCCTCGACGGCAGCCTGCAACGGCGCGTCCTGGCTCATGTCCGTTCTACCCAGCGCACCAGCAGATCCGGCAGCATCTGCGCCAGATGCTGTAACAGTAAGGTTCCCATACCTGCCTGATAATGCTGCGTGTCGCGACTGCTGAAAATCAGCACGCCCAGGTCGCCGTGCTCGCCGATAAGCGACATCGCCACCGAACCAATCGCTTTGGCCTGAGGCAGCAGCAGTAACAGTTCCGGCCCGTTCAGGCTGCCGAGAAAATGGTGCTGTTTGCCGAAACGCTGAATACGCAGCAGTTCAAAGGCCTGACGCGACAGCGCCAGCTGGGTGAAATCAGAAGGAGCGCCAATGCGCCATTTGTCACTGAACAGCCGTACGTTAGCACCTGCCAGTCCGAGATCGCGCGCCCATTGCTGCAGGCGATTCAGCATCGATTGCAGACTATCGGCTGCCGCCAGATGGCTCTGCAGGGCCAGCAGGCGGTCAAAGAGCTGATGATTGGCGGTCGCCTGTTCCATCAGCAGGGTAATTTCCTCTTCCAGCTGCTGGATATGGTTGCGCTGACGCGCCATATGCCACTCGACCAGCGAAATGCTGCCGCGCACCGGATGAGGCACCAGCATCTGCTCTACCTGGTGAGCGTTGCGGATAAAGAAATCGGGATTCTGCCGCAGATAGTCACTGACGGCCTGATCGTCCAGCATAACCTCACTGTCGGCCTGCTCTTCGACATTTTTCATAAATGAATAAACCCATCATAAACATGTGTGGCCGGGCCGGTCATAAATAACGGCTCCCCTGGCCCTTTCCAGGCGATATGTAGCGTTCCACCGGGCAGATCGACCTGGACGTTTTCCGCCAGAATGCCCTGCTGAATTCCGCAGGCGACGGCGGCGCAGGCGCCGCTGCCACAGGCCTGCGTTTCGCCCGCACCGCGTTCATAGACGCGCAGGCGAATCTGTTCCGGGTTCACCACTTCCATAAAGCCGACGTTAACACGCTCCGGAAAACGTTCGTGACTCTCCAGTACCGGCCCCAGGCTCTCTACCGCCGCGGTTTTCACGCTCTCTACCTGAATTACGCAGTGCGGATTACCCATCGAGACGACGCCAAACATCACCGTCTGCTCATTGACCCGCATCAGGTAGAGGTTCTCTGCCTTGTTGGCGCGAAACGGCACATGCTGCGGCGCAAAATTGGGCTCGCCCATATTCACGCGCACCTGTTCATCAGGCGTGACGCTGAGTACCATGCGCCCGGTCTGGGTGCTGACGCGAATATCGTTTTTGTTGGTAAGCCCCTTCAGACGCACAAAGCGGGCAAAGCAGCGCGCGCCGTTGCCGCACTGGGCCACTTCACTGCCATCGGCATTAAAGATGCGATAGTGAAAATCGAGATCGGGATCGTAGGGAGGCTCTACAATCAGCAGCTGATCGAAGCCAATGCCGAGATGCCGATCCGCCAGGCGGCGAATCAACTCCGGCGAGAAAAAGACGTTTTGCGTCACGGCATCCACGACCATGAAATCGTTGCCGAGACCGTGCATTTTGGAGAACTGCATTTTTTGCTCCGCCGGATGATACGCCATGGAAAGTTAGTTCGCCTGTCTGGTCGGTTCGGTCTGAATCAGCTTATCGACATCAGCCTCAGACGAGGTGGCCGTGTCGCTGGTGTGATTATCAGACGCCGGGGCCGTGGCGTCAGGGCTTTCAGCGGCGGTCTGGTTGTTTTTCTGTTGCGGCTGATCCTGGGGCGGGAAGTAAAGCGGTCCTTTTAATCCACATCCTGCCAGGCTCGCTAACACCAGCACAAGGCTTAGCTGGCAAATCACTCTCTTCATTTTGTCTGCTCATTAATGTCCTTTACCCGGTTGCTTATCATCGCAGTTGAAGTTGGAAAAGCAACAGGAAATGCCTGCAAATAGCGTGAAGCCTGCGGCACTCACCGGAGAAAAGGGAAAGCGCAAGCGGGTGCTGAACGCACCCGTCATGCCATCAATGCATCTGGTAGCGCGGCTGATAATCGCCGTTGAGGTTATCGTTATCTGACTGCGTCGTACACAGTTGCGTCAGTGTCTGACTGCGGAACGGGATAACCTGAAAACGATCGCCGACGTTCACAATCTGATAGAACTGCGGCAGGTTAAAGTTGATAAAGCTGGAGCCGTAGGTAAAGCGATCGTGTGAGGAGGAGTAAAAACGGCTGACGTCACGCACCAGCTCCTCTTTGCTGCCTTCGCAGTGGTGATAGATCTCAACCCGGTTGGTTTCATCCAGGATATAGATATTGAAACCGCGATCGTCATGGGTATCTTCAAAGAAGAACTGGATGATGCCTTCGCTGGCGTAGCCGTTCACAACCGGCGGCAGCGGCGTCTGGTTTGACTCAACTTTGATCGACAGCCCGTGCAGCTTGTTGTTGGAAATGGCGCCATAAAACTCGACGGCATTTTCCAGCTTCTGCACCGAGACGCTCATGCGCTCAAAGAACAGCCCCCAGGTCTGTCCCGAGACGCGCAGCGCTTTGAACCGGCCCGGCTCCAGACGCGTGCTGGAGAGACGCAGCTCAATACATTCAGAAACCAGCTGCTGCACACGGGTGCGGATCAGCCCGCGCAGATGCTGACTGTAGCAGAACACCTCGACGTTATCGGGCGGCGCGGCATCCTGATGCATTTTGCCCAGAATGGTTTTCAGCGCTTCAATCATCGCCTGCTCGCCGTTGAAATGCAGCGTACGCACTTCGTTCCACGAGTTGCGATAAAGCAGATCGATGCTGCCCACCAGGCACTGCTGCTGCTGACCAAAGCTGAAGACATCCAGCTTACGGAAGTCAAAGTGCACCACCTGATTGCGAAACGCCGCGGTGGGGTCATATTCCAGGTTAACAATGATCGCCAGATGGCGAATTTCACACGGACTGTAGAGCGCTTTTGGCGTCGGCGCAGGCAGGCGCAGCGGAAAATGGTGCGATACATCATTCACCAGCTCCTGCAGACGCGCCAGATCGCACACCTCGTTGCCTTTGATATGCAGCCGGGTTTTCGCCGTCAGCAGTCCGTTAAACCAGGCCCAGGCCACCAGCTTGTTCAGGTAACGGTTATACTCCAGCGGCTGATGGCTGATGATGGAGTCCATGTCCGGTGCCTGGTTGTAGAGATACCAGCCTGCCCGGTTGGCGCGGCCCGCCGGCACATGAATAAACGTCAGGTTCTCTTCCGAGAGATCGGGCGAGATCTGCGGATTCACCAGGGTGACTTTCCCCGGCAGGGCTTCAAAGGCGGCATACAGTTTACGGGTCAGCACGCCAATATCCTGCGGGCTGGCGCTGACGCTTAAATTGTTGCGGCGGGCAAAACGGATCAGGTTGCGATAGCTCTGCATCATGGCATCAAGCAATTCGTTGTGCGCTTCACGCACGCGCTCGATTTTCCACTCGGCACGGTTATCCAGCACTGCCAGTTTCGCTTCGTCCCAGCCCCACTCTTTCACCAGCTGGGAGAGGATTTCACGTCGCCAGCCAGAACGGTGATGCTGCTCCTCGTTGGTCAGCTTTTCACACACTTTCAGGTAGAAGCAGCGGCGCACCAGATCGAGACGTGGCTGATCGTCCACGCTGGTCAGATAGTGCGTCACGCGCTCCAGCATCATGCAGTAGGGATCCAGCCCAAAGCTGACAATTTCGCCATCGTGCAGACGCTGCTTGATATCCATCGCCAGCAGTTGGGTATGGGGATACTCCCAGCTGTAGGCTTCCAGCAGCAGGGTTTTCAGCACCGCTTTATAGGGTGAGTCGATACTTTTATAGAGCTGCCACAGGCTGGCACCGAAGTACTCCTCCGCCGACAACGTGCCCAGCCCGCCCAGATCGAGCCACTCGTTAGGCGTCAGGACACCCTGCGCATAGAGCGACATCACGTAATCGTCGTAGTGATGCTCCTCTTCGCCCGGCACCATATTCCACAGGATGCGTTTGCCCGCCATACGCACAGCGGTACGGTAAAACTCATCCAGCAGCAGGATATGTTGGGTTGATCCGCAATCCTCTCCCCCCAGACTGCCGCTTTCATTATGACGGAAGCGGTTTTCATCGATCAGGAAGAAGCTGACTTCCACGCCCATCGACACGCACCATTTCTGCAACTGCGTACATTTACGCTGCAGGCTCAGGCGTTCTTCGTTATCCAGCCACGACTGGTGACAGACCCAGATATCGAGATCCGACACGCTGTTTTGTCCCACCGAGGAGGTACTACCCATCGAGTAGATACCGGTAATCGGCATCTCCCCCTGCGACGTCGGCGGCAGCGTTAGGGTCTGTTGACCGGCCAGATTGGCCAGCAGCTGCAGCTGGCTTTCTTCGGGCGTGAAGAAGCTGATGCCATGTGGAACGTTACCCTCAAGGTAACCTGGCATCAGCGGATGATGATAATGTAATAAGGTCGGCAGCAGACTGTAGACGTGCTGGAAAGCAGGTCCCATAGCGGCCAGCGCACGATCAACGCGCAGCTGGTTGATGGCATCCAGTCTCTGTTTCAGTGTCTCTATGTAGAGGTACAAGACGTTTCGCCTGATTGTCCCAGTGTTTAAGCACCCTGTTTCCGAAATCTGCCGCTTATAATAAAGGTTTCTGGCAGATTATTGCTGGAAACGTGATCAATCTAACACCTGACAGATTGACCGTAAAGAAAGTTGCGCTACTTAACAGTTTAGCACATTCCTCTTGTCGCTCCGTCTTTTTGGGCTGGCAGACAAAATGAGCCGACGCTGAAGCAACGCCAGTATGCTCACCCGGCCATTTTCAATCCGTTGAAACTGACAGCCTTCCCGTATCAATGATAGGATATTCTATGAACGATCTAAACGGTTAACAGAATGTTAGACAAAATTTTCAGAATTGCTACAAGACAAAGTCCGCTCGCCTTATGGCAGGCAGAATATGTACAGCAGCGCCTGATGGCAGCCCACCCTGGCCTGCGCGTAGAGCTGGTACCGATGGTGACGAAAGGTGATGTTATCCTCGATACCCCGCTGGCGAAAGTCGGCGGCAAAGGTTTGTTCGTCAAGGAACTGGAACTGGCGATGCTGGAAAACCGCGCCGACATGGCCGTGCATTCCATGAAAGATGTGCCCGTCGATTTCCCTGACGGCCTCGGTCTGGTTACCATCTGTGAACGCGAGGATCCGCGTGACGCCTTTGTGTCTAATCGCTACGACGCTATTGATGCGCTACCGCCCGGTGCGGTCGTCGGCACCTCCAGCTTGCGTCGTCAGTGCCAGCTGAACGCGCGCCGTCCGGATCTGGTTATTCGCTCGCTGCGCGGTAACGTCGGCACCCGACTGGCGAAGCTCGACGCGGGCGATTATGACGCCATTATTCTTGCCGCAGCCGGTCTGAAGCGCCTCGGCCTGGAAGATCGCATCCGTCTTGCCCTGCCCGCTGAGCTCTCCCTGCCTGCCGTGGGTCAGGGTGCTGTCGGGATTGAGTGCCGTCTGGATGACCATCAGCTGATCACACTGCTGCAGGCGTTAAATGATGAGGATACCGCTACCTGCGTAACGGCGGAACGCGCCATGAATACCCGCCTGGAAGGGGGGTGTCAGGTGCCGATCGGCAGTTTTGCGGTGCTGGAAGAAGGCGAACTCTGGCTGCGTGGTCTGGTGGGTTCACCGGATGGCAGCACGGTGGTCAGCGGCGAACGTCGTGGACCGCGTGACCAGGCGGAGCAGATGGGCATTTCGCTGGCGGAAGAGCTGCTGGATCGTGGCGCCCGTGACATCCTGCGTGATGTTTATCAGGGAAACCCGCCGGTATGACCATTCTGGTGACCCGTCCGGACCCCGCTGCCAGCGAACTGGTGACGCGTCTGCAGACGCGTGGTCAGCTTGCGTGGAGCCTGCCGCTGATTGAGTTCACGCCGGGCCGCGATCTGGATGCGTTACCGCACAAGCTGGCCGCGTTAAGCCCTGGCGATCTGGTTTTCCTGCTGTCGCAGCAGGCGATTCATTATGCGCAGCCGGTGCTGCAACGCAGCGGCACGGCGTGGCCGGATGACGTAGACTATTATGCTATTGGTCGCGCCACCGCTTTAGCTCTGCATACCGTCAGCGGCCTGGAGGTAGATTACCCGCATGCCCAGGAAACCAGCGACGAACTGATCCGCATCAACCGACTCCAGAAAGTGGCGGGCAAGCGCGCGCTGATCCTGCGGGGCAATGGCGGGCGTGAACTGCTGGCGGAGACGCTGCGCCAGCGTGGTGCTGAGGTGGAATTCTGTGAATGCTACCAGCGCTGCAATAAAGCGTATGACGGCGCAGAAGAAGGCCGTCGCTGGCGCGATCGTGGGATCACCACGCTGGTGGTAACCAGCGGTGAAATGTTACAACAGCTGTTCTCGCTGTTCCCCGCCATCGATCGCGAGGAATGGTTACTCCACTGTCGGCTGCTGGTTGTCAGTGAACGTTTGGCTACGCTGGCCAGTGAACTTGGCTGGCGACATATTCAGGTAGCCGATGGAGCCGATAACGATGCGCTGCTGCGCGCGTTACTCTGAACTTACATTACGGGATGTGCCACAATGACGGAACAAAAAACGTCCTCCGCCATGGTTGAAGAAACCACCCCTGCGGTAGATAACACCACGACGCCAGCGTCTGAGCCGCCGCGCAATCGCAATAATAGCGGTGCGGTGCTGGGTGCGGTGGCGATTGTGATCGCACTGGCGATGGGAGCGGGCTTATACTTCTACGGGAAACATCAGGCCGATTTACAGGCGCAAACAACGCAACAGCTGAGTGAGCAGCTCGCCAGCCTGCAACAACAAGCCAGCAACGATAAACAGCAGTTGGGCCAGCAGTTAGCCAGCGCCAATGGCGCGCTGCAGGAAGCACGCAATCAGCAGGAAGCGACCGAACGCGAGCTGGAAAAGCTGCGTGAAAAAGTCGCTACCATTTCCGGTAATGATGCCCGCACCTGGCTGCTGGCACAGGCGGATTATCTGGTTAAGCTGGCGGGACGCAAGCTCTGGAGCGAGCAGGATGTGACCACTGCCGCCGCGCTGCTGAAAAGCGCAGACGCCAGCCTGGCGGACATGAACGATCCCAGCGTCACCAATGTGCGCCGTGCGCTGACCACCGATATCAGCAACCTCTCAGCAGTGAGCCAGATTGACTATGACGGCATCATCCTCAAGCTGGATCAGCTGTCGAACGGCGTTGATAACCTGCGCCTGGCGGACAACGACAGCGATGACGCGCCGATGGATAACGACGGCGGCGAACTCTCCAGTTCACTGCGGGAGTGGCGACAGAATCTGGTAAAAAGCTGGCATAACTTTATGGATGATTTTATTACCGTCCGCCGCCGCGATAATACAGCGCAGCCGCTGCTGGCCCCCAATCAGGACGTCTATCTGCGTGAAAACATCCGCTCGCGCCTGCTGATCGCTGCGCAGGCGGTGCCGCGCCATCAGGATGAGATCTATAAACAATCAGTCGATACCGTGTCGGCCTGGATCCGCGCCTGGTATGACACCAACGATGCGGCCACCAAAGCGTTTCTCGCCCAGCTGGACGAGCTGAGCCAGCAGAGCGTTTCGATGGAGATGCCAGAATCCCTGGAAAGCCAGCCGCTGCTGGACAAACTGATGCAGACGCGCGTACGCAACCTGTTGGCACAGCCATCGGTTCCGGCTAACCCGCAGGGAGAGTAAGTATGTTAAAAGTATTGATACTCTTCCTGCTGCTGATTGCCGGGATCGTGATTGGGCCGATGATCGCCGGACATCAGGGCTATGTGCTGATTCAGACCGACAACTGGAACATTGAAACCAGCGTCACTGGCCTGGCGATTATCCTTATCCTTAGCCTGATCGTAATTTTCGTGGTGGAGTGGCTGCTGCGTCGCCTGTTTCACACCGGCGCACGTACGCGCGGCTGGTTTGTGGGCCGTAAACGTCGTCGCGCCCACCGCCAGACGCAAAGTGCGTTAATGAAACTGGCGGAAGGCGATTACCGACAGGTCGAGAAATTACTGTCAAAAAATGCTGACCACGCCGAGCAACCGGTCGCCAATTATCTGCTGGCCGCGGAAGCCGCACAGCAGCGCGGCGATGAAATTCGCGCCAATCAGCATCTGGAACGCGCTGCGGAGCTGTCAGAAAACGATCGCATCCCGGTGGAAATTACTCGCGTGCGTATTCAGCTGGCGCGTAATGAAGATCACGCTGCCCGCAGCGGCATTGATCGCCTGCTGGAAGTAGCGCCGCGTCATCCGGAAGTGCTGCGTCTGGCTGAACAGGCCTATGTGCGCACCGGTGCCTGGGGAGCGCTGCTGGATATTCTTCCTGCCATGCAGAAATCGCAGGTGGGTGATGAAGAACATCGCGCCGCGCTGCAGCAGCAGGCCTGGCTGGGCTTAATGAATCAGGCCATGGCCGAACAGGGCAGCGAAGGACTGAAGCGCTGGTGGCATAACCTGAGCCGTAAAACGCGTCAGGAAACGGCGCTGCAGGTCGCCATGGCGGATCACCTGATTGAGTGTGACGATCACGATACCGCACAGGAAATCGTGCTGGACGGGTTAAAACGTCACTACGACGAGCGTCTGGTGTTACTGATGCCGCGGATTAAAAGCGGTAATCCGGAAGCGCTGGAAAAAGCGCTGCGCCAGCAGATTAAACAGCACGGCGCCACGCCGCTGTTGCAGAGTACGCTGGGTCAGTTGCTGATGCGTCATGGTGAATGGCAGCAGGCTGCAGAGGCGTTTAACCAGGCGCTGGCACAGCGTCCCGATGCCTTTGATTATGCCTGGCTGGCGGATGCCTGTGACCGCCTGCATCGCCCGGAGGAAGCTGCCAAAATGCGTCGTGAAGGCTTATTGCTGACGCTGAAGAACAACAGCGGCAGCTGATGCCAGTTTTTTGTACACGCCGGGCTGATGCCCGGCTTTTTTTTGCCTGATGACTGATAAAAAAACACCTGCCAGAGGCAGGTGAAAGATCAGGTCGGTCAGACAACCGATTTGGTACCCGACTCAACGTAGTGTCCGTAGTTCCTGTAAGACAGAAGCGATACAGGCGGGGCGGACAACAGGTACCACAAATTGGCTCTGCATCATTCCCGGGTTTATGCAGCATCAGCAGACATAAGAAGTGGAATGAGCATCTACAGCAGAAATTATTGCATAATCCATGCCAGAATGGCAGTTATCTGAACTCTCTTTAAAAATCCTGAGATTAAACAAATAATAAAAGAACGCAGCGGGCAATTTCCCCTGCCGTTTTGTCACGGTCATTGGCAAAAATGTCGTTAACCAGAGACGGATAAAACCAGCAAAAAGAAAGCAGAAAGGAATCAGCAGGATAGATGTCGTAAAACAGCGACAGGCAATACCGGGGAGCGTCGCCATTTTCAGGACGCAGAAAACAAAAAACCTCGCAAATGCGAGGTGAAAAGATGGTCGGCGAGAGAGGATTCGAACCTCCGACCCACTGGTCCCAAACCAGTTGCGCTACCAAGCTGCGCTACTCGCCGATTTTAATCTTTCTTACTGCTTATTTTGCCTGGTGCGAAGAGAGGGACTTGAACCCTCACGTCCGTAAGAACACTAACACCTGAAGCTAGCGCGTCTACCAATTCCGCCACCTTCGCGTATCCCAGCAAAATCTGGGGTGGCTAATGGGACTCGAACCCACGACAACTGGAATCACAATCCAGGGCTCTACCAACTGAGCTATAGCCACCATAATTCTTTTACTAACGCGGTAATCTAACCACCGCAGCTCTTGCGCACAAACTAAATGGCGCGCCCGACAGGATTCGAACCTGAGACCTCTGCCTCCGGAGGGCAGCGCTCTATCCAGCTGAGCTACGGGCGCGTAGCGCCGTTGCGGATGGGCATACTACGGATTTGCCGTGATGCTGTCCAGTGCTTTTTTCACAAAAAAACGCGTTTGATTACGCTTTGTGCGTTATCCCGGCTTCCCGCTCACTATTTCTGCACAACCGGGTAAGAATTGCCGCAAAAATCAGCGATATCAGAGATCGCCGCGCCAGTGGTAGCGCAAATATCTCAGCAGTTTTAGCTGCCTGCGCCAGCGACTCGGCTGCATAATAAGCCGGTAAAGCCACTCCAGCCCCAGCTGCTGCCAGATTTCAGGCGCTCGTCTGACATGACCGGTGAACACGTCGTAGGTACCGCCGACGCCCATATAGAGCGCCTGCGGCCAGACCTGGCGACAATCACGCATCAGGATTTCCTGACGCGGCGAGCCCAGGGCCACGGTAACGATCTGTGCGCCGCTGGCCGCCACGCGCGCCAGCAACGCATCGCGCTCTGTCGGCGCGAAATAACCATCCTGGCTGCCGACAATATTGACGTTCCACTGACACCGCAATTTATCGCAGGTTTCATCCAGAACCGGCTGCCGCCCGCCAATCAGAAACACCGGCGTGCCCTCGCGCCCGGCGCGCTCCATCAGCGCTTCCCAGAGGTCAGCGCCGGCAATGCGGCTTACCTGCGCAGCGGGATATTTTTTGCGGATGGAACGGACAATGCTGATGCCGTCAGGGTATTTAAATTCTGCCTGCTGCAGCAGCACCCGCAGATCGCTGTCGGTTTCGGCCGTCAGCATCTTCTCCGCATTGATTGCCACCAGCGTACCGCAACGCACTTTTCCGTCAGCAAAAAGAAAATCAAGAAACGATGCCATTCGATCGAAACCGTACAGCGTCACACCGCGAATCTGATACTGCGGCGCATCGGGTTGCCTTGTCATAAGCTGTTTTTATCTTCCTGTTGTGGCAGATGGCTCAGGTTGAGCGCTGTAACGTCTGAACCTCACGCCGACGAATCAGCCCGGCGTGATCCAGTAACCAGTAAAGCAATTTTGCCATCACGATACAGGCGCTAAAAATAATGCAGAAGAACACCACGCGCGATCCGAACGCATCCAGCCCTTCACGCACCAGCACGATCATATTAAATACCGCCCCGAAGCAGAAGCTCTGCAGAATAGCCGCTTTATAAGGGTTACTCTCCTGGCACCCACGCGCATAGAGCCAGTCAAACCATTTAATAATCATACCGACCGCGACCGCGCCCAGCGGCAGGAACCACACGCCGCCCATCACCACCAGCGAACCAATCAGCGTGGGCGAGATCGCCAGCCCCGAATGGTTGCCCAGTACCTCCCAGGTAAAGTAGTTAGCGCTGTTCAGCACTGCGGAAGGCCGATCCGGCCACAGCCAGCCGGGAATAAACACGTAAAAATCGCGCCACAGCGGTGCCAGCCCCTGAAACCTGATGTTGTCATAGTGCTGCAGCAGCAGCGCCAGATTTTCCCACGGAGAAAAGGTATCGCGCGTCAGATAGAGGAAGGTGTAAAACGCTTCGTCACCCGCCACGTCCAGGTTATAGCGCCGCAACGCCAGCCAGAACATGCCAACAATCGCCATCGCCCCGGCACCGGCCAGCATCCACAAGGTGATCCAGCCACGCGTAATGCCAATAAACAGAAACAGCGCAAAGGCGATAATGATATTGGCGCGCGTACCGCCCACCAGCGCATAGGTCAGCAGCCCAAATCCTACCGTGACCAGCAAAAACAGGATCCAGTTACGCTGCGTGGGCCGCAGGAAATAGATCACCAGCATCGCCGGAATAAAGAAGTAGAAGAAGCGTTTGAGTGCCACGCCAGACACTTCACTGGAGAAAATCTGGTTATAGGCGCTCAGGCGGAACAGCAGAAAGCCGTTATGCAAAAAGAAGAGGGTTACAGTGCTCAGCGCCACCAGCGCCAGCAGCAGCCAGCTCAGATGCGTCTCTACCCGGTTCAGGCTGAACAGCGCTCTGCCGGGCGGTGCCGTGGCAGGCTTCAGACGTATTTTATAACTGACATAATAGATGGCGTAAAAGGCGGTGGCCGCCAGCAGCGCCTGCAGCAAATAACCTGCGGGCACGACCGCCATATCAAATCGGAACACCAGAATACTGGTCAGAGGAAAACCAAAATAAAAAGTCAGTAAAAACAAGAGTGAAAAAAACAGATGAAAGTTGAAGCGTACCCGGCGGAACTCGCGCCAGGTCAGGGTCAGCACAAAGCCGAGTGACAGCAGATAGACCGTCAGCAGACCGCTGAACTGCATCAGGTTCATATTGCCTCCCTTTCGCTGAGCGTTAAGGCAGCTTTCCAGCCCGCCAGATACGCCGGTGCAAAAAAGGCGATGGCTGCTTTATCACACTGCGCCAGTTGGCGACGTGCTTCAGCAATGAGCTGTTCATTCAGCAGCTCATCGCTGAACAGTACCGGCAGCTGCTGCTCGCTGAGATCGCGCCAGAACGGATTTTTCCGGTTAAGCACAAAAGGGATATTGGCCTGGATAAGCAGACAGAGCGTACCTATCCCCTGCTGCCTTGCAAAGAGAAAATAGCCTAACTGGCAACGGGCGATCAGCTGCAGAAAATCGGGGAAAGCGAGTTTTTCCCGGATAAGATGTACATTGCCCGCCGGAAACAGGCGCTCTGCGGCTTCAGCCACCCGGGCAATGTACGCCTCGTTATCTGGCGGATAACCCAGCGGCACCTCAATGCGCACCTGATCGCCAAACTGCGCATGAATCGCTTCCAGTGCCTGGATATGCCGGTTGCTGGCATCGCCTGAATTTCCCAGCAGAATGGTAAAGGGTTCTCCACCAGATAAGGATGCCGGCGCGCTTTCCGGTATACGGGTCGGAAAGTAGAGCAATGAACAGGGCACGCTGGCATGACGTTGCTGATAGTGATGGATATCGCCGCGGGTAGCAAACAGATGGGCCACCCGCCCCTGCGCCAGGCGACGCAGCAGATAAAATAGCCGGAATTTCAGGCCCCGCGCATCCTCATAGAGATCCGCTCCCCAGACGTGCCAAAAGATCTGGGAGCGTCTGATTTTACCGCTCAGCAGCGCCAGCCAGAGATAAGGATTGAACTGTCCATGACAGAAAAAACGCTGCTGATGGTTGGCCGCGCGGGCCATCATCGCCTGCGCCAGCGCTTTTTTGCTGGCAAACCGCTCAATCTCCAGCGCGTCAAAACCGGCAAACGCCTGCGCATCCTGTGCCACCACCATAAAGCGACGGGGATAAGCCACAGGCTGCTCGCGACTTAAAACATCATTAAAAAAGCGCAGCACGGTCTGGTTGTGATGGGGGATATCCGATCCCAAAACATGAATTAACGTCATTTTTTCCAGCAATAGAAAATGAATGCACCGCAACAGAGCGCAAACCAGATCATATAGGTGGCCATATACGCCTGCACCGCGCCGGTAGCGCCGTGCAGGGGGATCAGCCAGCGCGAAAAAAGTGTCAGAAGTATAAACTGGCTGACCTCCGCCACAATGTAGAAACGCAGCGAGGCTTTCGCGATCACCAGATAGCCAAACACATAAGCGCCCACTTTAAAAATGTCGCCGCTCAGCTGCCAGACAAAAAGATCGCGCATCCCATGGAATTCAGCGGAGAACAGCAGCCAGATAGCGACATCGCGCAGCAGCCAGATAGCGAGGCTGACGGTCACCACCGCCGGGATAACAAAGCGCAGCGCACGCCAGATTTCGTGCGCGATCTCTTTTTTGCTCTGCAGACGCGCCAGCGTGGGCAACAGCCAGACGCTAAAGGTGGCGGTAATAAACTGCAGCCAGGCGTCAGAAAGCGTAGTTACGCCCTGCCATAAGCCCACCTGCTGCCAGCCATACTGTTCAGCCAGCAGATTACGCATCATCACCCAGGCTACCGGCAGCGTGACTGCGGTGATCAGCGCCATCAGGGTAAATTTAGCCAGGCGGCGCATCAGCGCCGGATGCCATTGCGGTCGCAGCCAGGCGATCGGCAGCGCCACACGCCGCTTTAACAGGCTGAAGGCCGGGATCACCACCAGCGCAGGCACCAGCGCCAGGCCCACCAGCGCCCCGGCATAGCCGCCAGTCAGCCAGCACAGCAGATAGCCCATCACTCCCAGCACACTGCCGATAATCAGCGCCAGCGCATTGCTGCGCGCGTCGCGAAAGCCTTTCAGCAGTGACAGCAGCAAATTCGCCCAGGCGATGCCCAGCTGCAAAAAGGCGACAATACGGATTACATGCTGATAGCGATCGTGACCAAACAGCGCCACGCTTATGGGACCTGCCGCCAGCAGAAACAGCAGTGCCAGCATCAGCGAGAAGCCGAGCACCATGACCGAAGCGGTTCCGGTCACCGCACGCAGCTGCGCCGGCTCATGCTGATATTGCGCAACGTATTTTGTCACACCATTGAAAATACCGGCGCCAGCCAGCACGCCGAGTACGGTGATCAGCTGACGGAAGTTGCCCGCCTGGCCGACCCCTTCCGGGCCAAAGCTGAGCGCCAGCAGCTTGACCACCAGCAGCCCGGCAATAATTTTCACCAGTGTGGAAGTCGCCGTCCACACCGACGCTTTTGCCAGTGACATCAGGAGAAGAAGCTCAACAGAGAACTGATCACGGTGTTTTGATTATTGTCTGACAGGTTGTAGAACAGCGGCAGACGCAGCAGGCGTTCACTTTCCCGCGTGGTGAAATTATCTTCGCCCTCAAAGCGGCCAAAACGCTGACCGGCAGGTGAAGAGTGCAACGGAATGTAATGGAAGACAGTTAAAATTTCCGCCTCTTTCATCCAGGCGATCAGCGCGCTGCGATCCTCATTATCCCGCAGTTTGATATAAAACATATGCGCGTTGTGCTGGCAGCTGGCCGGGATATACGGCAGCTCGATGCGCCCGCTGGCCGCCAGCGGCTGCAGCGCCTCATAGTAGCGCTGCCAGAGGCGTAAACGCTGTTGATTGATGCTTTCCGCCGCTTCCAGCTGCGCCCAGAGCCAGGCAGCCTGCAAATCGGACATCAGATAGCTGGAGCCTAAATCGCGCCAGGTGTATTTGTCCACCTGACCACGGAAGAACTGACTGCGGTTTGTGCCTTTTTCGCGGATGATCTCGGCACGTTCTACCATGTGGTCATCATTAATTAGCGTGGCGCCGCCCTCGCCCCCCGCCGTGTAGTTTTTGGTTTCATGGAAGCTGAAGCAGCCAATATGACCAATACTGCCCAGCGCGCGTCCTTTGTAGGTCGCCATTACCCCCTGCGCGGCATCTTCAATCACATACAGCTGATATTTCTGCGCCAGCGCCATGATGGTGTCCATTTCACAGGCCACACCGGCATAGTGTACCGGCACAATGGCGCGGGTTTTCGCGCTAATCGCCGCTTCAATACGCGTCTCATCAATATTCAGCGTGTCGGGCCGCACGTCGACAAAAACGATGGTCGCCCCGCGTAGCACAAAGGCGTTGGCGGTGGAGACAAAGGTGTAGCTCGGCATGATCACTTCATCACCGGGCTGGATATCAATCAGCAGGGCGGCCATCTCCAGCGAGGCGGTGCAGGAGGGCGTGAGCAGCACTTTTTTACTGCCAAAGCGCTGTTCCATCCATTGCTGACAGCGGCGGGTAAAGCCGCCGTCACCGCACAGCTTGCCGCTGTTCATCGCTGACTGCATGTACTCGATTTCGCTGCCTGTGATCGGGGGAGCATTAAATGGAATCATCACCTTTCCTGTAAAACCAGTACGCGGTGCTTTCCAGTCGGGCACCGCTGCGTAAATAGAGGCGCATGGCCGCAAGATTACTGAGCTGCGTCGCCACCCGCAGCCGGTTCAGCTGTCTGACGCGTCCCCAGTCGGCGGCGGCCAGCATTAACCGCTGCCCTACGCCGTTGCCCTGTGACTGCGGCAGAACGGCGAGCAAACCGATACGCGCATCGCCATCAGTTTCGCGCAGTGAGACAAAGCCCTGCAGCGTTCCGGCGTCATCCACCGCGATCAGGCACTGATCGTCAAAGGTGCCGCGCACAGCATTTTCAATCCATTGCGCATAAAAATCACTGCTTGCGCCGCTGGGAAACCAGGGAGCGCGAAAACGACTGCGGGTAAAGGCCTGTGCCGCCGCCGCGCGCAGAGCGGGAATCTGCGCCTCACGCGCGATACGGACGCCGGTCTGCCGCTCGGTTCGCTTGATATTTAAGGAGAGATCCGCTTCCCCTTCTACCAGCTGAAAACCGTGCTCGCTCAGCGCATCGATAATCTCCACACGCTCTGACGGCACTTTCGCCTGCAGCAGCGCCCAGGGGCGCATCGCTTCTGTATCCAGCGGCTGCGTCCCTTCAAATCCGACGCGTGCCGTGCACAGGCCAAAAAAATCACTCTCCCAGGGGAGCGGATTAATATTGACGTGGATGGACATGTAATAAATCCAGCAGATACTGGCCGTAGCCGGTTTTGGTTAAGGCCTGCGCCGCCGCGTAAAGCTGCTCGTCGCTCAGCCAGCCGTTGCGCCAGGCAATCTCCTCCAGACAGGCGATTTTAAAGCCCTGACGCTTTTCCACCGTTTGCACAAACATACTGGCTTCAATCAGGCTGTCGTGAGTGCCGGTATCCAGCCAGGCGAAACCGCGCCCCAGCAGCTCAACGGACAACTCCCCGCGCTCAAGATACATCTGATTGATAGAGGTGATCTCCAGCTCGCCCCGCACCGAGGGTTTCACCTGTTTCGCAAACTCAACCACCTGATTATCATAAAAATAGAGGCCGGTGACCGCCCAGCGCGATTTGGGCTGGCGCGGTTTCTCCTCGATGGAGAGCGCATTGAAGTTGTCATCAAACTCCACCACGCCAAAGCGCTCCGGATCCATCACCTGATAGCCGAACACCGTGGCGCCCTGGTTTTTCGCCGCCACTTTTTTCAGCTTCGGGCTGAATCCCTGGCCAAAGTAGATATTGTCGCCCAGCACCAGACAGCAGGGATCCTGACCAATAAAAGATTCGCCAATAAGAAACGCCTGTGCCAGTCCATCCGGGCTGGGCTGCACCGCCCAGGAGAGTTGCAGGCCAAACTCGCTGCCGTCCCCCAGCAGCCGGACAAAGTAAGGTTGATCCTCTGGCGTGGTGATAATCAACACCTCACGGATCCCGGCCAGCATCAGCACTGATAACGGATAGTAGATCATCGGCTTGTCATACACCGGCAACAACTGCTTGGAGATGCCGCGCGTGATGGGGTGCAGACGTGTTCCGGAACCTCCCGCCAGCAGGATACCTTTCATGCTTCGCTCCCCGGCTGTTGCGTGGTCGAAGACAATCCGAGACGTTCACCACGGTAACTGCCGTCCATGATCGCCTGCCACCAGGCGCGATTATCGAGATACCACTGCACAGTTTTGCGGATGCCGCTTTCAAAGGTTTCACGCGGACGCCAGCCCAGCTCGCGCGCAATTTTGCCGGCATCGATGGCATAACGCTGATCGTGTCCGGGTCGATCGGTAACAAAGGTAATCAGATCGCGATAGTGACGTAAGCCCACCACTTTACGCTCCGGGGCCAGTTCCTCCAGCAGCGCGCACAAGGTTTCTACCACCTCAATATTGCGACGTTCGTTATGGCCGCCAATATTATAAGTTTCACCCACTTTGCCGTGACTCACCACGGTATAGAGCGCGCGGGCGTGATCTTCGACAAAAAGCCAGTCACGAATCTGAGCGCCTGCACCATAGACCGGCAACGGCTTGCCGCTCAGGGCGTTGATGATCATTAACGGGATCAGTTTTTCGGGAAAATGATAAGGACCGTAGTTGTTAGAACAGTTGGTTACGATCACCGGCAGACCGTAGGTACGCAGCCAGGCGCGCACCAGATGGTCGCTTCCCGCTTTGGTGGCAGCGTAAGGACTGCTTGGCGCGTAAGGGGTGGTTTCAGTAAAAAACGCCGTGCTGTTCTCCAGGTCGCCAAACACTTCATCGGTGGAGATATGATGAAAAAGAAAGGCGCTTTTGCGCGCCGCGGCCAGCGCGTTCCAGTAGTGGCGCGCCGCTTCCAGCAAATGATAAGTGCCGACAATATTGGTTTCGACAAAGGCCAGCGGACCGTCAATGGAGCGATCCACATGGCTCTCCGCCGCCAGGTGCATAATGCAGTCGGGCTGATAACGCGCCAGCACGCGGTCGAGTGCCGGGCGATCACAGATATCGATCTGTTCAAAAGCAAAGCGGGAATTATCGGCCACGCTGGTGAGCGAGTTCAGGTTACCGGCATAACTGAGCTTATCGACCACCACTACGCGGTGCGGCGTTTCATTAATCAGAAAACGCACCAGCGCTGAGCCAATAAACCCGGCGCCGCCGGTAATTAAAAACTGCTTCATCGCCAGACCCCTTTGGTATCTACGATCCACGGCTGGGTCACACTTCCGGCGTCGATGGCGCGGAAGGCCTGATGATCCACCAGCATCACCAGCAGGTCAGCCTGCTGCAGCGCCTGTTGCAGCGGAACCAGTTGCGCCTCGTTAGCCAGCCGGGCCGGAATCTGCTGCACGTGCGGTTCCACTACCCAGGTTTTGCCGCTGTGCCAGCTGGCGATCAGGTGCGCCACTTCCATCGCCGGGCTTTCACGTAGATCGTCGATATTGGCTTTAAACGCCAGGCCGAAACAGGCGATGGTAATATCGCTGGCGCGTTTCCCGCTGTGGGTAAGGCAGTCCGCCAGCGCGCTTTTCACCTGCTCCAGCACCCAGCCAGGTTTGCTGTCATTCACTTCGCGCGCCGTGCGGATCAGGCGCGCCTGTTCCGGGTTTTGCGCCACGATAAACCAGGGGTCGACTGCGATACAGTGCCCACCAACGCCGGGGCCCGGCTGCAGAATATTGACGCGCGGATGACGGTTTGCCAGCGCGATCAGCTCCCAGACGTTGATGCCCTGTGCGGCGCAGATCAGCGACAGCTCATTGGCAAAAGCGATATTCACGTCGCGGAAGCTGTTTTCCGTCAGCTTACACATCTCCGCAGTGCGGGCATTGGTTTCCACACATTCGCCCTGCAGAAAAATACGATAGAGCGCGCTGGCGCGTGCTGAACAGGCGGGCGTCAGGCCGCCAATCACACGATCGTTTTTTATCAGCTCCACCATCACCTGACCGGGCAGGACGCGTTCAGGACAGTAAGCGACAGCCACATCGCTGTCGCCTGGCTGCAGTGGAAAACGCAGATCGGGACGCATCGCTGCCAGCCATGCTGCCAGCTGTTCCGTGCTGCCCGGCGGCGAGGTAGATTCCAGAATAACCAGATCGCCTTTTTTCAGCACGGGGGCGATCGATTCTGCGGCGGCGCGTACAAAACTGAGATCGGGCTGATGATCGCCGATAAAGGGCGTGGGTACCGCGATTACAAACGCATCTGCGGGTTCTGGCGTGGTGGTTGCCCGCAGGCAGCCTGTGTTCACCGCCGCGCGTACCACTTCATCCAGGTCCGGCTCAATAATATGGATTTCGCCACGATTGATGATCTCCACCGCGCGGGCATTAATATCCACCCCCACGACTTTTTTTCCCTTTGAGGCAAAAACGGCTGCGGTCGGCAGCCCAATGTAACCCAGTCCAATGACGGAGATGGTTTCAAAACTCATAAATAGACCCTGTTGCTTTTTAAAGCCTGCAGGATGCGCCTGCAGGCCTGGCCGTCGCCATAGGGATTATGTGCATGGCTCATCGCTTGCCATGCCGCGTTGTCCCGCAGCAGATGGCTCACTTCAGCCACAATTTTATGGACGTCGGTCCCTACCAGCCTGACCGTTCCCGCTTCGACCGCTTCCGGCCGCTCGGTGGTTTCACGCATCACCAGCACCGGTTTGCCCAGCGAGGGCGCCTCCTCCTGAATGCCGCCGGAATCGGTGAGAATCAGCCAGGCACGGTTCATCAGCCAGACAAAAGGCAGATACTCCTGCGGCTCGATCAGGAAGATATTGTCGATATCGCTGAGGATGCGTTTTACCGGCTCGCTGACGTTGGGATTGAGGTGTACCGGATAGACAATCTGTACCTGTGGATGCTGACGCGCAATCTGCGCCAGCGCGCTACAGATACGTTCAAAGCCATCGCCAAAGCTTTCGCGGCGATGACCGGTGACCAGAATCAGCTTCTTGCTGGTGTCGAGAAAGGGGTAACGCGCGGCAAGACGCGCGTTCAGCTCAGTATCACCTACGACCCGATCGCGTACCCAGAGCAGCGCATCGATCACCGTATTGCCGGTAACAAAAATACGCGCGTCAGGCAGGTTTTCCCGCAGCAGATTGCGGCGTGAGGTCTCGGTCGGCGTAAAATGAAAGGTAGCCAGATGACCGGTTAATTTACGGTTAGCCTCTTCCGGCCAGGGCGAGTAGAGATCGCCGGTGCGTAAGCCCGCTTCAACATGGCCTACCGGCACCCGATGATAAAAGGCCGCCAGACTGGCCGCCAGCGTGGTGGTGGTGTCGCCATGCACCAGCACCATATCGGGATTAAAATCGGACAGTACGGTTTTCAGGCCCTGCAAAATCCGGCAGGTAATCTCCGTCAGCCCCTGCTCCGGGCGCATAATATTGAGATCGTAATCGGGCTGCAGATGAAACAGCTGCAGTACCTGATCAAGCATTTCCCGATGCTGGGCGGTCACGCAAAGACGCGATTCAAAATCAGCATCCTGTGCCAGCGCCTTTACCAGCGGCGCCATTTTTATCGCCTCAGGTCGGGTACCAAAAACTGTCAGAACTTTCACACGGCTTCTCTTAATGATGCTGCTGTAATTTCAGACGCGGGCGGCGTATCAGCGCAACGCCAGCGCCGACCAGGGCTCCGGTCGCCCCCCACATCATCATCAAGAACAGACGCCGTGGGCTGTCACGCCTGACCGGCTCTTCCGGCGTACGCAGATAACGATATGTCTGGAACTTACGGTTCACGTCCGGACCCGCCTGCAGTGTCGTCAGCATCGCCCTGTTTTGATCATAACTTATATCATAGCTGGGTCCGCCAGCCTGCAGCGCATCCAGCTGCGCCTGTAAACGGGAGCGTCCGAGCAGAAACAGCTCCGAATCGGGCAGCGTTTCGCTCGTTACCGGCGTCTGATTTTCGCTGATCTCCGGCTGGCTGGCAATTTTCAACGCCTGCTCAAGACGGTGGCGCTGGCGTTCGAATACCGCCCGGGCGACACTCTCCTGGCGTTTTATCTGCGCCTGCAGCTGCTCCTGGTAAGCCTGCCAGGCCCCCTGCAATTCCGCATTCAGATGGCGTGCCGCGCGTTCGCTGGCAAAAGCGATATACTGGCGCAGCAGGTTATTGGCATTGTTGGCGGTTTCGGCTTCCAGCCTGATACTGTCACGGGTGTTATGCGCGCTGTCGGCGGGCGTAAAAGTAATATTCGTGATCAGTTCATCCAGCGCCGCGGCATCGTTACGGGCGTTGCCGCTTTGCCGGCTTTTGTAATAGTCTGTTTGCAGCCAGAACTCCCGCCGCGTATCCCATGACGCCAGCTGCATGGTAAACTCCTGATATACCTCATCCATAACGTCAGGCTGCGGCACGGCGAGGTTTACCGCGTTGTTACGCAGCGCCAGGCCGTGAAGAAACTGCTGCTGCGCATAGTAATTTCCCAGCATATTGATAGTGGGTCGATCGGTAATCGCCGTCGCACTCCACACTTGCTTCATCAGTAACGAGGCTACCCATGCCAGCAACGCAAAGAGCAGCGCCAGGCCAATGATCCAGCGCTTGCCGCGCCACAAGGTGCAGCAGAGGCCGCGAATATCCAGTTCGTTCTCCACAACGGAAGCGGTCATAACAACATTATCCTTTTCAGGGTACTTATCTGGGTAATTTTCTGGCTTCTCTGCGGTGCTGCAGACGACGTTTGGTACGCCTGATTAAACGCGCGATGCGCCATGCATGCTTGATGCAGTAGCCATAGAGCATAAAGGCGCACAGAAACAGCAGTAGCATGACCCATTCAGGGATAAACGCCAGATATTCGCCCAGCACTCCGATACCGGCCAGCAGGGCGGCGGCCAGGGTAATCAGCATAAAGGCCTGACGAGAGGTGAAACCGGCACGCATAATCAGATGATGAATATGCTGACGATCAGCAGAGAAGGGGCTCATCCCCTTGCGCAGACGACGATACATGATCGCCACCATATCCATCAGCGGGATAGCGATCAGCCAGAGCGCTGTGACGGGGGTAATGGGATGACTCAGACCTTGCGTGGTTTCCAGTAATATCCAGATGATGCTGAAACCGATCATGGTGCTGCCGGCATCGCCCATAAAGACTTTATAGCGGCGCCCGAAAAAGCCGAGGTTAAGCATGATATAAGGCAGCGTGGCGGCAATCAGCGCGAAGCACCACATCGCCAGACTTAGCTGCCCATCGAAATAGAGAATGATGCCCATCGCGCCAAAGGTGACACAGGAAAGCCCACCGAGCAGGCCATCAATGCCGTCCACCATATTAAAGGCGTTAATCGCCGCCCAGACGGCAAACAGCGTGAGCACATAGCCAAAGGGGCCCACCACCAGTTCTACCGGACCGATAATATAGCCCAGGCTGAGCAGATAGAGCTTGGCTCCGACCATCATCACCACCGCCACGACCGCCTGCACCATGGCGCGAAATTTCACGCTGATATCGAAACGATCGTCCAGTGCGCCGACCAGCACCAGCACTCCGGCGCATAACAGATAGAGCAGGCCGTGCGGAAGATAGTAATTCGTGATGGCAAAGGTGAAACAGATACCGGCGAATACCGAGATACCGCCAACCAGTGGAATCGCACCCTGATGACGTTTACGCAAATTGGGCGTATCAACCAACCCGATTTTTATCGCTACCTTGCGAGCAAAAAAAAGGAAAACCAGAGTAAATAAAAAAGTTAATCCAAGCTCGGTACTTATAGTGAGTAAATTCACGTTAAACGCTCTCAGCTAAAACATGGATACTATAAGCAAAAATAAGAGTTTTGCCGTTCATCCAGATTCCGAATTCTGTTTATCCGATGCGCAGCACCACGCTCAGGCATCGTTACCACAGTCTTTATAAATCTCCCGTCAGGGGTAATCCTATAGCTCATAAATGAAAAACGCCACGTCGGGACGTGGCGTCGGGGCAAATTCCAGGCGGATTCAGAAGAAATCGGGCAGAAACTCTACTCGCGTCAAATCTGAATCAGGAACGTTTCATCATGTCGAAGAATTCGTCATTGGTTTTGGTCATTGCCAGTTTGTTGATGAGGAACTCCATTGCGTCGATCTCACCCATCGGATGAATAATCTTACGCAGGATCCACATCTTTTGCAGTTCTTCCTGGGAAGTGAGCAGCTCTTCTTTACGGGTACCGGAGCGGTTGTAGTCGATAGCCGGGAAGACGCGTTTTTCCGCGATTTTACGGGCGAGGTGCAGCTCCATGTTACCGGTGCCTTTAAACTCTTCGTAAATTACTTCGTCCATCTTCGAACCGGTGTCGATCAGCGCGGTGGCGATAATGGTCAGACTGCCGCCCTCTTCCACGTTACGCGCCGCACCGAAGAAACGTTTCGGACGATGCAGGGCGTTGGCATCCACACCACCGGTCAACACTTTACCGGAAGCCGGTACCACGGTGTTGTAGGCACGCGCCAGACGGGTAATGGAGTCGAGCAGAATAATGACGTCTTTTTTGTGCTCAACCAGACGCTTCGCCTTTTCAATCACCATTTCAGCGACCTGTACGTGACGAGAAGCAGGTTCATCAAAGGTTGATGCCACCACTTCGCCTTTCACCAGACGCTGCATTTCGGTCACTTCTTCCGGACGCTCATCGATCAGCAGAACCATCAACACGCAGTCAGGATGATTATAGGCAATGCTTTGCGCGATGTTCTGCAGCAGCATCGTCTTACCCGCTTTCGGCGGCGCAACAATCAGGCCACGCTGACCGCGACCAATCGGCGAAGCCAGATCCAGTACGCGAGCGGTGAGATCTTCTGTAGAGCCATTACCCCTTTCCATGCGCAAACGTGAGTTGGCATGCAATGGCGTAAGGTTTTCGAACAGAATCTTACTACGCGCGTTTTCCGGCTTGTCGTAGTTAACCTCATTGACTTTCAGCAGCGCAAAGTAACGCTCGCCCTCTTTCGGCGGACGGATTTTGCCAGAGATGGTGTCACCGGTGCGGAGATTGAAGCGGCGGATTTGGCTGGGAGAAACGTAGATGTCGTCAGGACCGGCGAGGTAGGAGCTGTCTGCGGAGCGGAGGAAACCAAAGCCATCCTGCAGTATCTCCAGCACACCATCACCGAAGATGTCCTCGCCACTTTTCGCATGCTGCTTCAAAATGGCGAAAATAATGTCCTGTTTGCGCATGCGCGCCAGGTTTTCCTGTCCCATATTTTCGCCGAGAGTAATCAGCTCAGAAACCGGCGTGTTCTTTAATTCGGTAAGATTCATAGTGATGGGTTCTTAAACTCGGGGTAATTCTCGAAATGTTTGTCGTGAATGGTATGGCAAAAATTCCATGCCTGTTAATGGCTCAGTTTTTTACTCGTCTCGACAATGGTCGTCAGGGATGGCGCCAGGATGCGCAGAGACGGTAGAAACGTCAGGCCGAAATTGATGCTAACCGTCAGGTTGTCAAACTGCCGTTACGATACAGTGTGCCGACGTTCAACAAAGGAAATCTTTAGATTCTAACTACAAGGTAAGTGCGTAAAGCAGTGAAAGTAATCTAGCACGCCTGAACCCTGCCGTCCATACCCTTCCTGTTTCCGGCGTCTGCCTTGCGGCAACCTGAACGCATCGGGTATCACGCTTTGACTTGCTCTCCCAGGCTGCCGCTGCCTTGTGGCAGCCTGGAAGTCTTTAAATATAGCGGTGGAAAGAAATTTCGCCACCGCAGCCTTCCGGCTCCGGGCTTAGCCCAGGTTAGCGTTCAGGAACTCTTTGAGCTGACCTTTGGACAGGGCGCCCACTTTGGTTGCAGCCACTTCACCGTTTTTGAACAGCAGCAGCGTCGGGATACCGCGAATGCCATACTTCGGTGCAGTGCCCGGGTTATCGTCAATGTTCAGCTTGGCGATAGTGAGCTTACCGTCGTACTCTTCTGCGACTTCATCAAGAATCGGGGCGATCATTTTGCAAGGACCACACCATTCAGCCCAGAAATCTACCAGCGTGACACCCTCTGCTTGCAGAACGTCGGTGTCGAAACTGTCATCGGTCAGGTGAACGATTTTATCGCTGCTCATGTTTTACTCCACAAGATTATGCCTGGCGAATTGGCGTAAAATATACCAACGTAGCTTGACTTTATTTCATCGGATACGCTTTCGTAAAGCGATAATAAGCTGATATTCTACCACACTATGAGCAAAACACACTTAACTGAACAGAAGTTTTCCGACTTCGCCCTGCACCCCCAGGTAGTGGAAGCCCTTGATAAAAAAGGTTTCCATAACTGCACGCCGATTCAGGCGCTCGCATTACCTTTTACGCTTTCCGGGCGTGATGTTGCAGGTCAGGCGCAAACCGGTACCGGGAAAACGATGGCGTTTCTGACGTCAACGTTTCATCATCTTCTTACTCACAAGCCCGTGGAGGGCCGTCAGGTTAACCAGCCACGCGCGTTAATCATGGCGCCAACCCGCGAACTGGCGGTGCAGATCCACGCGGATGCTGAGCCCCTGACGCAGGCTACCGGCCTGAAACTGGGCCTGGCTTATGGCGGCGACGGCTACGACAAACAGCTGAAAGTGCTGGAACAGGGTGTCGATATTCTGGTGGGCACCACAGGCCGCCTGATCGATTACGCAAAACAAAATCACATTAATCTGGGTGCCATTCAGGTCGTGGTACTGGACGAAGCCGATCGCATGTTCGATCTGGGCTTTATTAAAGATATTCGCTGGCTGTTCCGCCGTATGCCGCCTGTGACGCAACGGCTCAGCATGCTCTTCTCTGCGACGCTCTCTTACCGTGTGCGCGAACTCGCGTTTGAGCACATGAACAATGCAGAGTATGTGGAAGTCGAGCCAGAGCAGAAAACCGGGCATCGCATCAAAGAAGAGCTGTTTTATCCTTCGAATGAAGAGAAGATGCGCCTGCTGCAAACCCTGCTGGAAGAAGAGTGGCCGGATCGCGCCATTATTTTTGCCAATACCAAGCACCGCTGCGAAGATATCTGGGGTCATCTGGCCGCCGATGGACACCGCGTTGGCCTGCTGACCGGCGATGTGGCGCAGAAAAAACGCCTGCGCATTCTCGACGACTTTACCAAAGGCGACGTCGATATTCTGGTGGCGACCGATGTGGCGGCGCGCGGCCTGCATATTCCTGCCGTGACGCATGTCTTTAACTACGATCTGCCAGACGATTGCGAAGATTACGTGCACCGCATTGGCCGTACCGGTCGCGCGGGTGCCAGCGGATGCTCTATCAGCCTCGCCTGTGAAGAGTACGCGCTTAACCTGCCGGCAATTGAAGAATATATTGGTCACAGCATTCCGGTAAGCAAATACAACAGTGATGCCCTGCTTGACGACCTGCCGCCGCCTAAACGTCTGGCGCGTAGCCGTTCCGGCAATGCCCCACGCCGTGGTAATAACGCCAACCGCCGCAGTGGCGCACCACGCAACCACAACCGTAAACGTTCGGGTTAAGCTCACCATGCTAAGCGCATCGTCACTTTATGCTGCGATTGATTTAGGTTCTAACAGCTTTCATATGTTGGTGGTGCGCGAAGTCTCTGGCTCGATCCAGACCGTGACGCGCATCAAGCGCAAGGTACGGCTGGCTGCCGGACTGGGTAAAGAGAATCAACTCTCAGCAGAAGCGATGGCGCGCGGCTGGCAATGCCTCAAACTTTTTTCCGAACAGCTGCAGGATATCCCCGCTGAGCAGATCCGGGTCGTGGCGACCGCTACGCTGCGCCTGGCTGAAAACGCGCAAGAATTTTTAAACCAGGCAGAGCAGATCCTGGGCTGCCACATCAACGTCATCAGCGGTGAAGAAGAAGCACGCCTGATTTATCAGGGTGTTTCTCATACTACCGGCGGTCCCGATAAGCGCCTGGTGGTGGATATTGGCGGCGGCAGTACCGAGCTGGTGACCGGCGAAGGTTCGCACGCGACGGCCCTCTTCAGCCTGTCAATGGGCTGCGTGACCTGGCTGGAGCGCTACTTCAGCGATCGCCACCTGGCGAAAGAGAATTTTGCCCAGGCGGAGCAGGCGGCACGCGCCATGATTCGTCCGGTTGCCGCACCGCTGCATGAACAGGGCTGGCAGATCTGCGTAGGCGCCTCGGGAACGGTACAGGCGCTGCAGGAGATTATGGTGGCGCAAGGGATGGATGAGCGCATTACCCTGAATAAGCTACAGCAGCTTAAGCAGCGTGCCATTCAGTGCGGTAAGCTGGAAGAGCTGGAAATTGAAGGGCTGACGCTGGAACGCGCGCTGGTTTTCCCCAGCGGCCTTTCCATTCTGATCGCTATTTTCCAGGAGCTGGGTATCGAAAGCATGACGCTGGCTGGCGGCGCGTTGCGCGAGGGCCTGGTATACGGCATGCTGCATTTACCGGTGGATCGTGATATCCGTAGCCGTACCCTGGTAAATGTTCAACGCCGTTTTACCATTGATATCGAACAGGCCGGGCGCGTGCGCCAGCTGGCGGAAAGCTTTTACCGGCAGGTAAATAATGCCTGGAAGCTGGATCAGCGCTGTCATGACCTGCTGATGAGCGCCTGCTCAATCCACGAGATTGGTTTGAGCGTTGATTTCCGTCATGCGCCGCAACACGCCGCTTACCTTGTTCGTCATCTTGATCTCCCTGGCTTCACCCCTGCTCAGCGAAAACTGCTGGCCTGCCTGTTACAAAACCAGAGCGGCAATATTGATCTCGCCTTGCTGTCGCAACAAAACGCCGTGTTGCCACGCCAGGCTGAGCGTCTGTGTCGTCTGCTGCGGCTGGCGATTATCTTTTCCAGCCGCCGTCGTGATGACACCTTACCGGCTGTCAGGCTACAGGCGCGTGAGGATGAACTACATCTGACGTTGCCCTCCGGCTGGCTGGAGGCGCATCCGCTGCGCGCAGAATTGCTGGAGCAGGAGAGCCGCTATCAGTCCTATATCCACTGGCTGCTGGCGATATCCTGAGCAAACCGGCGGCGCCTGGCGCTGCCGCCCGGGCTGACTTCGTCGTCAGCCTTTTTTCGCTTTATCCAGCATTGCACGCAGACCGGCAACGCGGCTCTGGCCGGTTTTCATGCGCTCTTCCGCGCTGACTACTTTGCGTTCGGTTTCCCAGACCACATCGTCCTGCGGCAGCTCAAGCAGAAAACGGCTCGGCTCGGGGCGCACCAGTTCGCCATACTGACGACGCTCGCGGCAAAGGGTAAACGTCAGCTCTTTCTGCGCGCGCGTGATGCCAACATAGGCCAGGCGACGCTCTTCCTCAATATTGTTCTCATCAATGCTGCTCTGATGCGGCAACAATCCCTCTTCCATGCCGACGAGAAACACATAGGGGAACTCCAGCCCTTTTGAGGCATGCAGCGTCATCAGCTGCACCTGATCAAGATCTTCCTCGCTTTCGCCGCGCTCCATCATGTCGCGCAGGGTAAAGCGCGTGACCACCTGCGCCAGCGTCATCGGTTCATCAATATCGCTGCCTTCCAGCATTTCGGACATCCACTGAAACAGCGTATTGACGTTCTTCATGCGCATTTCGGCCGCTTTGGGGCTGGTGGAGGTTTCAAACAGCCAGCTCTCATAGTCGATGCCGCGGATCAGGTCGCGTACCGCAGCCACCGGCTCGCGCTCGGTTAAGCGGATAATCTCCTCCAGCCAGCGCGTAAAACGCTGCAGGTTTTCCAGCCCCCGCCCGGTTAAGGTTTGCGCCAGGCCGAGATCGAAGCTGGCGCTGAACAGGCTCTTGTTACGCTGATTCGCCCACTCTCCCAGCTTTTGCAGGGTAGCCGGGCCAATTTCGCGTCGCGGCGTATTCACAATACGCAGAAAAGCGCTGTCATCGTCGGGGTTGGTTAAGACACGCAGATAAGCCAGCAAATCTTTGATCTCCGGACGAGAAAAGAACGAGGTGCCGCCGGAGATCCGGTAGGGGATCCGGTTCTGCATCAACAGCTTTTCAAAGACGCGTGACTGATGATTGCCGCGATAAAGAATGGCGTAATCTTTATACTGTGTCTTGTTGATAAAGTGATGGGCGATCAGCTCCCCCGTCACGCGTTCCGCTTCATGATCCTCATGGTTAGCGGTCAGCACCTTCAGTTCGCTGCCCATACCCAGTTCAGAAAACAGGCGCTTTTCAAACACGTGCGGGTTATTGGCGATCAGGATATTCGCCGCTTTCAGAATCCGCTGTGAGGAGCGGTAATTCTGTTCCAGCTTGATTACTTCCAGCGCCGGGAAATCCTCTTTCAGCAGCACCAGATTCTGCGGGCGCGCGCCGCGCCAGGAATAGATAGACTGATCGTCATCACCCACCACGGTAAAGCGCGCGCGCGTGCCCACCAGCAGCTTGACCAGCTCATACTGACTGGTGTTGGTATCCTGATACTCATCCACCAGCAGATAGCGGATGCGCTGCTGCCAGCGCTCCCGCACTTCAGGATTACGTTGCAGCAGCAGCGTCGGCAACAAAATCAAATCGTCAAAGTCGAGGACGTTACACGCCTTGAGATGTTGATCATAAAGCGCATAACAGTGCGCGAAGATATTATCGCGTTCCGAACGTGCCAGCGCGGCGGCGCGCGCCGGATCCACCAGGTCGTTTTTCCAGTTGGAAATGGTAGAGATCAGCTGCTGTAACAGCGCTTTATCTTCTTCAAGCCACTGCTTCGTCAGCTCTTTCAGCAGGGCCAGCTGATCCTGATCGTCGAACAGGGAAAAACTGGACTTCATGCCCAGCGCGGCATATTCGCGCTTAATGATCTCCAGACCCAGCGTATGGAAGGTCGAGATCATCAGGCCGCGCGTCTCTTTGCGACCCAGCGTCTGTGCAACACGCTCTTTCATCTCACGCGAGGCTTTATTGGTAAAGGTCACAGCGGCGATGTGGCGCGCCTGATAGCCACACTCACGGATCAGGTGGGCGATTTTATTGGTAATAACGCGCGTTTTACCCGATCCTGCGCCCGCCAGCACCAGACAGGGACCGGTAACAAATTCGACGGCACGTTGTTGGCTGGGGTTTAAACGCATAACAGAAATCGCTCAGTAAAAATGGGCAGGGATGAAATAATGGGCGGCCAGTATACACGAGAGAGAGATGAACATGGCGAAAACCGCAGCGGCTTTACATATCCTGGTGAAAGAGGAAGCGTTAGCACAAAAGCTGCTGGCGCAGCTGGAAAAAGGAGCCAGCTTTCAGCAGCTGGCGAAGAAGCACTCCACCTGCCCGTCGGGACGCAACGGCGGTGATTTAGGCGAATTCCGCCGGGGACAGATGGTGCCGGCATTTGATAAGGCGGTCTTCTCCTGTCCGCTTCTGAAACCCTGGGGACCGGTGAAAACCGCCTTTGGTTACCACATTATCAAGGTGCTGTGGCGCAACTGATTATTTCTGGCTTTTCATCTGTTGCAGCACCGCGCTGCACTGATTCTCTTCGTTGTCGCTTGGCGAGATCAGCGCCAGCAGCGCCGCTGCCGGAGCGACCACAGTGCCCAACGCCACTGCCGCCGCGCCTCGTGCCAGTAATGGCCCGGTTTTCACCCCGGCATCAGGATTTTTAAAGGTGCCGCGCACGTAGAGTGGAGAGCGCAGCGTAATAATACGCACCCCCTTGCTCTCCGGATTGATAGAGAGATCAAGGCGTTCGCTGGCAAAGTTGGTGTTGCCAGTGATGTTAATCACCGCATTTTCCGTATCAAAAACAAACAGGCGCGGCGTGGCAACGCCCTGACGCAGGGTGATATCGGACGCGGCGCAGTTAATCTGCACCTGCTCGTCGCCAAACAGCTTGCCCACCACATAGTTACCGACATTCAGCCCGGCGATTTCCATCAGGTTACGGCTGATCACGCCGTTATTCATCAGCAGCTTCAGCTGACCGTCGCTGGTCGCCAGCAAATCGGCCACGCTGTTGCCGGTGCCGCGCAGCGACGCATCGCCATTCAGCTGCCCCAGGCTGCTCCGCATCTCTTCCACGTCGGGAAACAGCTGACGCAACTGCAATCTGCGGGCATGAATATCAGCACGACCACGCATCGGCGTGCGGTCGCCCTCCAGCCGGATAGTGGAATTGATGCTGCCGCCCGCCATGCCAAAACGCAGCGGGTCGAGTAGAAGATCGCCTTTTTTTAACACCAGATGGGTATACAGATCGCTGAGCGGCAGAGAATTGCTGTGTTCAATACGTTTGCCGCTGAACTTCACGTCCGCATCCATCACATCCCAGTTTTTGGTATCAAACCTGTCATGCGGCAGTACTTTGCCGGCAGGCTGGCTCGACTTCTCGCCGCGCTGCGCTTTTGCCTGCGCTGTCTTTTCACTGCCCTTACCGGAATCGACGCCAATCAGCGGGCCAAGATCCGCCATACGCAGCTGACGTGACGTCAGCTCACCGCTCAGCTTCGGGCGCGGCTCGCTCTGGGTATAAGTCAGCGAGCCGTGAATATCGCTGTCGCCAATATGGCCGTTAAAATCCTGATAGCGGTACACGGAGCCCTTTTTGTCATTAAAGCGGGCGGTCAGATGCCCGTCCGTGGCGTACGGCGGCGTATCAGGCAACAGTACGCCGGTCAGACCGTAGAGATTCGCCAGCGTATCGCCGGAAAAGCGCAGGCGAACATCCAGTCCCCCCATATTCAGCGGATCCCGGAGAGTCCCGCTGACCTGCACACGCGTTGTGCCGTTGCGGACGTCCGCCTGAATGGGAAAAGGCGTCTCCTCGCTGCGCAGTGAGAGCATGCCGCCGATTTTACCTTCGCCATCAAACTGCTCATTCTGATATTTACCGTTCGCCCGCCAGCCAAAGACAAAATCACCGGCACCTTGTTGCTTCTCATCACCGCCCGCAATCTGCGCAAAGGAGACCGCTTTACCCAGTGAATTCACCCTGACAGTGACGTCAGCCTTGTTGACCGCATCGCGATAAAGGATTTTTCCTTCATCAAACAGAATATTGTCGAGGCGGAAAGACCAGGCGGAAGGCGGTGCGGCAGAATCTTTTTCGTCGTTGTTGGCGAGGTTAAATGTCCAGTTATTTTTCCTGTCGGCCGTCTGAATCAGGCGCGCATCCGGCTGCTGCAGCTTGATCCAGGGAATGAACACTTCTTTATGCAGCAGAGCCAGCGGGGCCAGCGTCGCTTCGGCGCGCTGCAGATGCACCATTGTCACTTCAGGAATGTCGGGCGGGTTGCCCAGCATGATATCTTCCGCATGCAGATGCGGCCAGGGGACCCAGCTGCGCCAGCCGGGTTCATCGCGCTGACGCTCCCAGACGACGCCCAGATCGCCGCGAATAGCAAAAGGTCGATTCAGTTCAGCCGAGACTTTCTGGTTGATGGTTGGCTTCAGGCGATTCCAGTCGAAGGTAGCAATCACCACAACCAGCACCACAACCAGCAACAAAAAAATCCCGATAATCCAGCTAATCACTTTTCCCGTGCGTGACATCACTCTGACTCCTTGCCCTGATATCGTCTCTGATAAAGATAGACGAGCCGAAACAGAACAACATCAGGACAGCTGTAACGCCAGTGAAGAAAGTTGTGAAAAGGGAAGCGGACGGGAAAAGAAGTAGCCCTGCGCCGCGACGGCCGGTGAATGGCAGACCTGCAGCCATTCTTCTTCAGTCTCTACCCCTTCGACAATGACACCGTTACAGTAACGATTGATCAACGCCAGCAGCATGCTGAACAGGGTGCGTCCTTCCGCGCTGTTGCGCAGCAGAATAAAGAGATCGCGTGAAATCTTGATGTAGTCATATTTCAGCTCGGTCAGGGCAGAGAAATTCGCCATTCCGGATCCAAAATCATCCAGCCACAGCGGCCCCAGCTCCGGCATCTGCGCCACAATCTCCTTCTGCGGCAGGATATGATGCTCCGTCAGTTCAAAGCGTACCCACGGCAGTTGGGAAATCAGTCTCCGCAGGGGAAGATGGTGCTGAATAGCCAGTAGCGTCGGGCCGTCAATATTGACCGAGGCCACGACATCGCTGTGGTGAAAGAAATCTGCCCACTGCGCCAGTAAAGCCAGCTGCTCCTCGATCAAGCAGAGACGCTGCGGGATCTCCAGCGCGGCGAAATAGGTTTCAGGAGACAGTTTTTTTTCCGGCGCACAGGGGCGTGAAACAGCTGTCAGCAGCTCAATCGCCAGCAAACGGCCTGATGTCTGATAGATGGGCTGAAAGGTATAAAAGCGCTGGCATTGCTGCCAGAAAAGCGGGGGTTGCTTGAGGTCAGTTGAAGATGGTAGCCGATGACAAATATTCTGCATCACTAGGGTTTAGTCCTGAACAGAGATGAGTGCCTGCAAAAAAAACATCACAGCAGTCAGTATCGGTTATCCTGCGGATAACGTTATCTGCCACCAGGCCACAAAAGAGTGTTGAGTTTAACAACGTGACGGGTGAGCAATCGAACAAATAAGCCCGGTTTCGCCGCTATATCATCCTGATAACGTAATGTTTTCATACTTTAACTAAAATTAAAACAGCGTTTTAAAAACTATTGACGCTGCGTTGTTATGACGCGAGACTAACTGTTCAATCTCTGACAGGCCAAAGACCATGACGCAGAAAAAAATCGCTGTGATCGGCGAATGTATGATTGAACTGTCTGAAAAAGGCGAAAGTATAAAACGCGGTTTTGGTGGTGATACGCTGAATACCGCCGTCTATCTTGCCCGCCTGGTGGATACCGCGCAGCTGAGCGTTGACTACGTTACCGCACTGGGCACCGACAGTTTCAGCGATCAGATGATTGCTGCCTGGCAGCAGGAGCAGGTGCATACCCGGTTGACTCAGCGGCTGGAGAACAAAATGCCCGGCCTGTATATTATTGAAACCGATGATCAGGGCGAACGCAGCTTCTGGTACTGGCGCAGCGATGCGGCGGCACGTTACTGGCTCGACGGCCCGCAAGCCGCCATTCTCTGCCAGCAGCTGGCGCAGTATGACTATCTGTACCTCAGCGGTATCAGTCTGGCGATACTGCCAGCGGCCAGCCGGGAGAAACTTCTGCAACTGCTGCAGACGTGCCGGGCGAACGGCGGCAAGGTCATCTTCGATAATAATTACCGTGCGCGCCTGTGGTCTGATAAAGCCACCGCGCAGCAGGCTTACCAGGCGATGCTCGCCTGCACTGATATGGTGTTCTTAACCCTGGATGATGAACATCTGCTGTGGGGAGAACAGCCTGTGGAGGCGGTGATTGCCCGTACGCGCGCAGCGGGCGTGCAGGAGATTGTTATCAAGCGTGGCGCGGAATCCTGCCTGATAGCGTTGGGTGAGGATACGCGGCTTGAGGTGCCAGCCTGCGAGCTGCCTGCAGAGAGGATCATCGACACCACGGCGGCCGGCGATGCCTTCAGCGCAGGTTATCTGGCGCAGCGTCTGAGCGGCGGCACGCCAGCGGATGCGGCGCGCCAGGGACATTTGATCGCCAGTACCGTTATCCAGCATCGTGGCGCCATTATTCCACGCAGCGCGATGCCCAACTGATTGCGATGCCCTGCGCACCGCAGGGATTTTTGCATCTCCATCTCTTCCATGCTGTCAAACAAGGTGATTAATCAGGAGCATCGTTATGTTAAAAGTCTGGGGTCGGAAAACATCTTCCAATGTGCAGGCCGTCATGTGGTGCATTGGTGAACTGGAACTGCCGCATGAGCGTTACGATGTGGGACATAAATATGGCGGCAACGATACGCCCGAGTTTCTGGCCATGAACCCAAACGGCCTGGTGCCGGTCCTGCGTGACAACAATGGCCCTGCGCTGTTCGAAGCGGGCGCTATTCTGCGTTATCTGGCGAACCGCTATGCCGAAGGCCCGTTCTGGCCATCAGCGCTGGAGGCGCGCACGCTGATCGACATGTGGGCCGAATGGGTCAAAGTCTCGGTGATCCCCGCCTTTTCGAAACCGATTTTCTGGCCGCTGGTGCGTTTACCTGCGGCGGAACGCGATCCGGCGGCGCTGGATACTGCTGTTACAGAGCTCACCCGACTGCTGAAAATTGCCGAAGATCGCCTGAGTCAGCATCACTGGCTGGTGGGTGACGATCTGACGCTGGCCGATATTCATCTGGGCTCGCTGCTTTACCGTTACTACAACCTTGATTTTAAACGTGCAGAGCTGCCCGCGTTGCGCCGCTATTACGATCGCCTGACGCAGCGTCCCGCCTATCAACAGCATGTGATGGTGTCGTTTGAAGAATTAAGAAACTGACCCGGCATTGACCGTCTGTTTGCCGCGAGGGCGCCCCGGCGTTACGGGCCCCTCTCTTCTTCTGGCGGCACAGGGCAATTTACACCGCCAGAATAAATTTTCCTGAAGCGAACAAATGCCATAAACCCCTTTATTTGCGTTAGCGCGGCACAATATTTCTCTCGTTTACCTTAATCACTGTCTTTTACTCTGAAGAAAAGCCTGACACCACTACTCCCGCATAAAGAGTTCTGAATGGCTTTTGCGCTTACTGAATGATTTAAAAGCTTTTTATCTCCCTGCTCGTCCCCCAGGCATAGTCTGAAACTCCCTTTTCCCCTGCTGTTTTGGCTGGACGATAGCGCAAAAAAAGACCATGTTTTACCCAATCGCAGCAGGGTGCTGTCCGGTAATGAACGGTCGCGCCCCCCATCAGAACGATACGCTTCGCTTCAGGAACATTTATGCATAGTGAAATTATTAATATCTGGCCCAACGGTGATGCACCGGGTGCCAGCGATTCACACGCACAGCCGCAGATTGTTGATATCGCCAAAGAGTATGAACCTTACGATCGTGCAGCGACCGGTGTACGCTGTCCGGAAATGGCCATCTGGCACCCGGAAGAGTCCAACGGCATCACATTGCTGGTGGCGCCAGGCGGCGGTTATCAACGCGTGATGATCGATCGGGAAGGCAGCGCGCTCTCCACCTTTTTTACCGCAATGGGCTACACCCTGGCGGTGATGACCTACCGTCTGCCTTACGATGGCCATCACGAAGGTCCGGATGCGCCGCTGGCGGATGCGCAACGTGCAGTACGCGTCCTGCGTGAACGCGCTCAGCAAGGTCTCAACGGAAAATACATTGTGATGATGGGCTTCTCCGCTGGCGGCCATGTGGCGGCCAGCCTGGGCACGCGTTTTGCGGAAAAAATTTATCCGGTTCAGGATACGGCGGATAACCAGTCGCCACGCCCTGATGCGATGGTGCTGCTCTATCCGGTCATCAGCATGCGCGATGGCCTGGCGCATGAAGGTTCACGGACCCGTCTGCTGGGAGCCTGGCCCGATCAGAAAATCCTGGAGGCCTACTCGCTGGAAACGCGCGTTCATGCCCAGACGCCGCCCACGCTGCTGATCCATGCCGTCGATGATGAAACGGTCTCTGTCAACAACAGCATGGTTTTTTTCAGCGCCCTGCGTGAACATAAAGTCCCGGCCGAGCTGCATTTTTATCAGAAAGGCGGCCACGGATTTGGCATCCGTGGCCTGGCAGATTTGCCGCTGGCCAGCTGGCCGATGCTGGTCACAGAATGGCTGCGAGCCAAAACCTGATCCCCATCGCTATGAGGAGGCGGGCGGTGACGCCTCACTGGTGCTACTCTCCGGCGCGGCTTCCTCAGCGCCGCCTTGCGCGGCGGGAGGCGCCATCACTTTATCCCAGCTGGCCTGCAGCGCTTTAACATTGGTTTCCGCCTCACCTTCCGGCTGCAGCAGCACCATGGTCAACTCCTGCGTCAGTTGCTGGCGCAGTTCCTGATTCAACTGCTCCAGCGTGAAGCCCGCAAGAAAAGCGCGACGCAGGGTCTGATACTGCTCCGGCGCGATATCCACCACCGAGTTTTGCTGTGAGCGCAGACGCTGGCTGATTAATACGTCCGTATCGGTGCGCGCATAGGTAGTAAACAGTTTGTTCAGCTCCAGCAGCTTTTGCGCCATCAGCGCATCGAACTCCTCCTGCGGCAACCCTTTGTCGCGCACCGCGGCCAGTTCGCGTGCCACCAGATTCATGTTTTGCGCCAGCGAATCGTTGCGGGCATCGAGGTTAATGGCGCACTGGGCGCGCTGATAAATCACCCGACAATCAAAGCCGACCTGCACGCCCTGCGCTTTATTGTTGCTCAGCGCGCGCTGCACATGCCAGAACAGGGCTTCGCGCGCCAGATCGCTCTGCCAGTAGCGCTGCAAATTTTGTGAATCGCGGATGGGTTGCCATGGCGTATCCCATACCAGCGACAGGCGATCCTGGCGCAGCGCGCTGTTCACCAGGTTCACCGGCTGATGGGGCAGCGGCGAGAGCGTGGGCAGCGGTGCAGGCGTCTCACGCTTTCCCTCCAGCGGGGAGAAGGCGCGGTTAATCTGTTCTGCCAGGCTGCGGCTTTCAACATTGCCCACCACATAAAGTCGCATCGCATCCGGGGTATACCACTGACGATAGAAGGCGTTGAGCTGTGCGATATCAATCGGCGTCTGAGGCGGTTCAGCGGGGTCATGCGCCAGCAGCGCAGAACCTTGCAGGCGATAGCGCCACCAGACATCCTGGGTATTAACAGGCCAGGTGGTAATAGGATCAGACGCCGCCAGCGCAGTATTCACCACCTGCTCATTAATGGTCATTTTACCGGCGGTAGCCGCCAGCCAGGCCAGCGCTTCTTTCAGCAGTTCCGGGCGGTTGTTTGGCAGACTGAGGTTATATTGGGTGAAATTATAGGAAGAGATGGCGGGCGGCAGCGGATGGCGTGGATCCATCGCCTGTTGCCAGAGCGCGCGCTGTTGGTTGGTATTAAGCGCGACATTATGCACCAGCGCCATGCGTGGTAGCAGATGGCTGAACCCTGTTTGTTGCGTGGTCTCCACCAGCGAACCGGTATCGACAATCAGACGTAATTCAATGCGATCGCTGGGACGCTGCGGCGTAGTGAGCACCTGCCAGCTGAAGCCATTATCCAGTTTTCCCTGTTGCCAGGCTGGATCGGGTTGGAGTGTTTCAGCCTGCAATGCCTGACTGGCTGCGGCTAACACTAACCCGCCAACCAAAAGCCGAATTCTGGTGCCCTGCATGTGAACCCCTACTAAAACAGATCAAAATGTCGTTATCACTGGCACTTGCTTGCCATTGTTGCGTGCGGTTGCCGTGGCATCAGGCCGCTACGTTTTTTCAACAACAGACTCTTTGACCACGGGAAGGCCAGGATGTCGCGCAACGAAGTGAAAAACCATGTAAAAAATAAGTGGGGGCTATTATCCAAATGCCCGCTGTCAGGGCAAGCAACAGCGGGCATTTGCGCGGAAATTGGTAAAATTTCTGCTTCAGAGCGGACTTTCTGACGTTTGTGGCTGATTTTTAGCGCCTGATAAGGTCCGCTTCAGCTGTTTTTCGTCCAGTTGACCAACACGTTTTGCCACTACGATGGTGGCCACGCCGTTACCGACCAGGTTTGTCAGCGCACGCGCTTCCGACATAAAACGGTCGATACCGAGGATCAGCGCCAGACCTGCCACTGGCAGATGCCCCACGGCAGAGAGGGTGGCGGCCAGCACAATAAAGCCGCTGCCAGTGACCCCTGCCGCCCCTTTGGAAGAGAGCAACAGCACCACCAGCAGCGTGATCTGATGGAAAATATCCATATGCGCATTGGTGGCCTGCGCGATAAACACCGCCGCCATGGTGAGATAAATTGAGGTGCCATCCAGGTTGAAGGAGTAACCGGTCGGGATCACCAGACCCACCACCGATTTTTTGCAGCCGAGGCGCTCCATCTTATCCAGCATACGCGGCAGCGCCGACTCTGAAGACGACGTGCCTAACACAATCAGCAGTTCCTCTTTGATATAGGCAACAAACTTAAAGATGTTGAAGCCGGTAATGCGCGCGATCAGACCCAGCACTACCACCACAAACAGGATACAGGTGAGATAGAAGCAGAGAATCAGCTGACCCAGCTGTACCAGCGATCCCACCCCATATTTACCGATGGTGAACGCCATCGCACCGAAAGCCCCGAGCGGTGCCAGACGCATAATCATATTGATAATGCCGAAAATCACCCGGGAGAAGCTTTCAATCACGTTAAAGATTAAGGTACCGGCACTGCCAAGGCGATGCAGGGCAAAGCCGAACAGAATCGCGAACAGCAGCACCTGCAGAATATTGCCGCTGGCGAAAGCGCCAATCACGCTGCCGGGAATCACATCCAGTAGAAACGCCACCACTCCCTGCTGTTCCGCCTGCTGGGCATATACCGCTACTGCTCTGGCATCCAGCGTGGCAGGATCTACGTTCATTCCGGCGCCCGGTTGCACTACGTTCACCACCACCAGACCAATAATCAACGCGATGGTACTGACAATTTCGAAATAGAGCAGTGCAACCGCACCGGTGCGCCCTACCGCTTTCATGCTTTCCATGCCCGCAATGCCGGTCACCACCGTACAGAAGATCACCGGGGCAATAATCATTTTAATCAGTTTGACGAAGCCATCGCCCAGCGGCTTCATCTGCGTGCCGAGTTCAGGATAAAAATGGCCCAGCAGAACGCCAATGCCAATAGCCAGCAAGACCTGCAAATAGAGGCTTTTAAACAGCGAGATTTTCATAAAAGGTGTCCACTAACGACAGGAGCAGTGATGATGTCAACATCATCATTATGACCCTTCCCTGTCGGGGTTATATCAGACGTTTCCAGGTGAGGGAAAAAAATAACACTCTGTTAACTTTATGCCTACTATCTGGTCCTGATTAGCGCGTCTCTCTCCGTGCAAATATGAACTGAAACGCTTCAGTCAAAAGCTGAAACGCTGTCAGAAAAGCTGTTAATTGTGCGCTTGTTCTGAGGTCAGAAGCCAGCGCTCATTAAAGGTTGCAGCAGGCAGCGCTTCTGCATACAGATAGCCCTGGCCGATAGAGATGCCGCGCGCCAGCAGCCAGTCACGCTGCGCTTCGGTCTCCACCCCTTCGGCAATCACATCCAGATCAATAATTTCCGCGATCGCCGCCACTATGCGCACCATAGTGTCATCATCCGGCAGAGCAGCCACAAAGCTACGATCCATCTTCAGCTTGTTTACCGGCAGCGCTTTCAACTGATGAAGGGCGTTCAGATTGGAATAGCCCATGCCGAAATCATCCAGCGCGACCGCAACCCCTGCCTGCTGCAATGCCCGTAACAGCGCTATCGCCTGCTCAGCATCGCCAATCTCGGTGGTTTCGGTTAGCTCCAGCACAAAGCTGCCCGGCAGAATACGATGGCGCTCCAGCAGCCCCTGCAGATGCGTCACCATACTGTTGTCGCGTAGCTGAACGGCGGAAATGTTGACGCTCAGCGGCAGTGTGATCCCGCGTTTCTGCCAGCCCGCCAGGATACGGCACGCCTCCTCAAGCACCCAGCGACCAATAGCAGAGATCACCCCTACCTCTTCCGCGCTGGCAATAAACTCTTCCGAAAGCCCATAGCTGCCGTCAGGCTGGCGCATGCGCAGCAGCGCCTCTGCTCCTGCCAGCGCGCCGGTTTTCATATTGATTTGCGGCTGTAAAAACAGGACGAATTTCTCCTCCTGCAGGCCCTGTAAGATATCGTGCTCCTGCGTCAGGCGTTTCTGCGCCCGTTCGGTCAGCTGCGGATCAAAGAACAGAATCTGGTTTTTACCCTGATGACGCGCCGACATCATCGCTGATATGGCCCGCTCCAGCGGTTCATTGGGGGAGGACAGCGCCCCCTCATGCAGTGCAATCCCGATGCTGACGTTAGGCCGCAGCTGCAGCTGATAAAGGTTGACCGGCTGGTTGAGGCGAATCATCAGGTTGCGAGCCAGACGAATGGCCCGGAACGGGTTATGGGCGCGCTTCAGCAGCAGCGCGAAATCACTCGGCCCCAGTTGCGCCAGCAGCGTCTGGTCATCAATGGTGTGTCGGATTTTCTCGACCAGCGTCAGCATCAGGGTATCGCGCTGCTCGTTACTGAGTACGCCATTGGCCTCCTGCAGGGTTTCAATACGCACCACCATCACGCCAAACGCTTTTGGATAATGGGCGCTGTACTGCTCCAGCAGCGCCAGAAACAGCGTGCGGTTTGGTAAGTCGGTCACGACGTAGTGCGTGGTTAAGCGGCTCATCTCATCGTGCACGGCTTCCAGCACCTGCTGGTTACGGTTGTAGCTGCGGATCAGGATGCCAATCTCGTCATCACGATGCCCCCGCGGCAGCGTCAGCTTGTGGGTCAGCACCGCCTGCGGCGGCAGTTCCTGCAGCTCACGGGAAATCCCGCGCAACGGGTGCACAATCAACCGGTTGATGCACCAGCTGATAGCGACGGAGAGCACCAGGGCCAGCAACAAATAAGTGATGATCAGGGTGGATAAGGTGCTGAGAATGAACTGATAAACGCGCCAGGAGTCTGCCTGCAGCACCAGATAGGCCAGCGGTTTCGGCAATCCCCGGTGCTCCACTGAGTAGAGCGGCAGCGTGATTTGTACCGGCAATTCAAACAGGCGGGACACCAGCAGCGGCACCGGTTTCTCTGCCACAAAATCGGCATGCAGCGCCTGAAAAGCGTTGGGCAGCACCACGTCGGCACGGGAAAGAATACCGGCCGGCTGCAGCCCGTAGAGAATCGCTTCCGCCTCGGGGATATCCGCTTTCAGCACCGCCTCGGACAAAGGCTGGCGCACGGTGTGCGCGATGGTTTCCATCTGCCGGGCATAGTCTGCCCTGTGCTGCTGCACAAAATGGAATAGCTGAATAACGATAAAGATACAAATCGTGATCAGCGCCACCGCTGAGACAGCGGCCATCTGCTTTATCGTAAGAGAACGACTGATGCGCAAGGTACTCTCCATGCCGAAGTCCCGGATATCAGACAGGAAAATGCGCTGTAAGTATATCTCAGGAGGGAGATATTTTTGGCCGATTCACTGCGCCCGGCAGCAGACAGGGGTTTCCTGCCCCCGGGCCAGGGCGGAAAAAGCGCCGCCTGTTTCCCTGGCATTGCGATCCATGAAACGCGATCAGACCGCCGCCTGACCGCGCTTTTTCACCGTTTTTCCTGCCACGCCAGCCATGTCAACAGCTGCAAACTGGCAGAAAAATAGTTCTGTTCGGGGGTCAGTTTGTTATTCAGATAGCCTGTTTCACCCAGGATTAAATCACGAATCGCCAGCAGCCCGCCTTCCATATTGTAAGGGGCTGGTGTATTGGCCAGTACATCGAACCACGCTGGCGTTTTCTGCCGATCATAGCGCTGCCAGACGTTCTGAAACGGAACAAGCCGCAGGCTTTGAGGATCGTACCACCAGAGGTTCAACGGAATGCGGATCGCGTCGTAACTAAAACGCGCCGGCCATTCCACGGCCGGAGCCAGTGAGCCGTCAGCATTTAGAGCTACCCAGTCAAGAGGCAGACCGGTTTTGCCAAACTGCATTTTGCCAAGCAGATCCATTCCGTCGTCAATTAACTTATTCCATACCTGTAAATGACTGTGCGTGGCAAAGGCCTGCCAGGCGGCAAAGACAAAGTAGGAAGGGTTCAGCACAACATAACTGGTCTTATTAAAACCCTGCGCCCCGGGCAGCATAAGCGTATGCCCGGCATAGTTAATCACATTGTGTTTAATGATGGCGCGTTGGATGCGATCGGACTGCTGCTGATATTCAGGTGCCTGCCATTGTTGTGCCGCGCGCTGTAAAGCCCAGGCGATCAGCACATCACCATCGGAAGCATTATTTTTATCCGCCACCGGCACATCAGCATCCGGAACATAACGCCAGTAGAAGAGATCGTTTTGCTCATTGCTCAGATGGGTGCGTGTCCATTGCCACAGCGCATCAAAGGTTGTGCGATCATTATGCGCGACCGCCAGCAACATGCCATATCCCTGTCCTTCTGTATGACTGACATTATTATTTGCGGTATCAATAATGCGACCGTCGCGATTCATGAAACGGCTCTTAAAGATATCCCAGCTGTCAGCGGCCGCTTGCGCACTGAATACGAGCATCATTAAACAGAATATCCACCGACGCCAGAATGCCTTTTCTTTCATTTCTGCATCCTTATTGATAGCGGTACAGCAACGTATTGCCGTCACTCATTTCCAGCGCGACAGGCACCGCAGCGCTACCGCCCTGTCCCTGCAGCCAGCCCGCATACAGACCTTTCAGCACCGCGCTTATCGCACTTTGCCAGCGGGCGGGCTCCATAAGATTGCCCCCGGAGGGGAGCGCATGATGCTGAATTAACAGGGCGCGATCCTGCGGCTGCAGGATGACAAATCCCCAGTTAAAACGTGCCAGCTGCAGATTTATCTCCCGCTCCAGATCCTGGACGGTGCGCGCTTCCGGTAAAGTGTAACGTGAAGCCAGCGATTCCCCCATCACGCTTAAAAAAGCCGCAGCTTCATCTTCACCTGCATTAGCTATCATGCCGTCAATTATCACGCTCAGCAGATCAAACCAGCCTGCTTGCCAGGGGTGGTTCTGTGGTCTGCCGTCCATATGCTCACTCATTATTTATCTCCGAAAAGATAGCGGAACCATAGCTGGGCTGTACTCTCGTTATAATCACCAAAAGTGTCATAACCTAGCTGGCCGCCAATGGACATATCTTTGCTCACTTTATAATCCGCACCAGCATGAATGTTATAGCCGATGCCATTTTTGCTGCCGCCTGAATAATAAGACTCTTTCGCAAAACCGCTTTTTACCATCTCATCCAGGAAGGATTGCCATTCAGGGTTGCCCGGGAAATAGGCGCTCTTATCCTGACTGTAGGACTGATAACCTACCGATCCGCCCAACTTGACGTCCAGATCGTCATACTTACGGGTAAAGTCAACCGGGAGCGAAACAGAAACATAGTTCTGCGGGCTAAAGTATCCCCCCTGACCGTAGCTGAAATAGCTGAGGTTCTTAGAGAAATCCATCCATGACAGGCTCATGCCCAGCTTCAACTCCCGGTCGTCATAATGGAAAGGCCGTACGTAAGCGCCCGCATTCGCCTGCACGCTATCATTGCTGGCGACGTTTTCGCCCTGATAGCTGTAAAGGCCAGCTCCGGCATAAAAGCCCGCATCTCCGTTGTCATAGCTCAGCAAGGCGTTTCCGCCATTTTTTGTCACGCGTCCCCAACGCTTGCCGGACAGCTTATCTTCCGTACCAACATAAGAGAGCAGGCTATCCGTTACCGCACGACGCTCGCCCGTCAGGATCAGCGTCAGGTAATCGGTCAATTTCGGCGACCACTGGATGCCGCCAATCAGGGTACTTAAATCCTGGCCCAGCGGCGTGCTGCCGAGGTCGATCTTATAGTTGCTGCCTTTCAGAGCCAGGCTCAGTTCTACACCGCTGGTATTCTGAGTGTTACTGCTGTCCGAACCGGCCTGGGTCACGCTGGGCTTGCGTGACGAGGCCAGCAGATAATCTTTAACGGCCCGGTTGTTATTGAGCCACGCCAGATTCTCTGCGCCCTGTGCCGTCAGCGGATTGAGCTTATCGAAGGTAATATTTTTGAGCCGATCTTCGTTGACCAGCTCGGGATGCGCCGCTGCGAAGTTTGCCCTTTCGGCAGCATTTAGCCCCTCAATATAACGTTGTTCGTTATTAATGGTATTAACCAGGTTTTGTACCGCATTGCCCCCCGCGCCGCTGCCAAGCCGGCGCCAGGCATCGCCACTGGCGGTACCCGCGTTTAACGTGACTGGCGTAACGCTGAACTCAAAGCGTGCATCGCCAAAAGGCGCACTCGACCAGGTGAGCGGTGCTTTCGCTTCCGTCAGTTTACTCAGCCCGGATTCACCGTCCCGGCCGCGAACCTGCACGCCGCCCTGCAACCAGGTGCCGGTTTTCTGTTCCAGATCGTCCATCATGTCAGTGATCTGATGCAACATACGGCTTTGTGCCGTGGGCATTGCGGCCTCGCTATCCGGGAGAATAGATGTTGCGCTACTGGCTGGCACGCTCTGCCACGGCAGCACGCTGCCGTAACTGGAGGGTGAACCTTGCTGCTGCGGCGTATTACGATTGATAAAAGGGTTGTCTGCCAGCGCCAGTCCGCCAATGGTGGGAACGCCACCGCTTTCCGCTCCCTGCAGGCCGATCAGCTGACCGCGGGCTGTGCGTAAATAGCGCATCGCCTGGGCATGATTGCCGTTGGCTTCCGCAACGCGCGCCAGCAGCAGCAGACGATCCGGCTGTTGTTTGTTATCCAGGCCGCGCGCTAACGCATTGGCTTTGTCCAGATCATTTTGTGCCAGCGCCACATTAATCGCGCCCTCACGGGCATCCTGACCGGGTGTATCCTGGGTGATCAGATAATCGTAAACGACGCCCGCTTCTTTATTCATCTTGCCGGACTGATAGAGGCGTGCCATCGCAAACATCAGATCACGATTTTGTGGATCATGCTGTAAAGCGCCAATCAGCTTGTCGTAGGCAGCGGCATATTGCTTCTGCTCACGTAACCGATCTGCCTCGTTAATAACGTAGCCATTGCGAATGCCCGCCAGCTGCGTGGGAGTACTGCGCGCCTGCAGTACCGGATTGTTGAGGAAATTCTGCGCTTCGCTGCTCAGACCCGCCTGATTCAGCACTGCTACCTGAGCTGCATAATCTCCCGCATTTCCCTGCACGCCACGCTGCATATTACTGCGCACAACCTTGACTGCAGTGTTCAGATCACCAGCCTGCGCCAGTTTTTTGGCCAGATTACCTGCATCGACAGGATTGGACGGTGGATTGACCGCCAGCGCTTTTAACGTATTCGCGGCGGCGGCCGTTGAACCCTGCGCTAAATACTGGTCAGCAGTTGCCATTTGCAGGTTAAAATTCACGCGCTGCGCCAGGGTACGCATCGCCTGGTTCTGGCTGTTCACCGGAATACGCTGCATCAACTGACTCGCCTGCTGCCAGGCTCCGCTTTCGCTGGCGTTAATCGCCCCGGCATACACTTCATTGACGCTGGCATTAGAGCGCAGTACGGGCTGCATCACATCGGCAGCCTGGGCATTATTGCCCTGGCTACGGTAAATCCGCGCCAGATCGAGGCGCAACCAGCCATCATTGGGGAAGCGCTGAATTCCCTGCTGCAAAATCGTTATAGCGCTGGCACTGTTCCCCTGCTCCAGCGCACGCTTCGCCTGTTGCCGCAGCGGTTCACTGCTGCTGCTACCGCGCGGCGCCACACTCTGACGCACGCTGTCCGGCAGATCGCCGAGCAAAGCATTGGCTTCTGCGGTACGATTCTGCTGACGCAGCACATAAAACAGCCCTTCTTTCGCGTTACGATTATCCGCATCAGACTGCAGCACGGCGCGGTAGGTTTGTTCAGCCTGCTCGAACTGCTTATCACGACGCAAAACATCGGCGCGAAACAATTTTGCGGCCACGCCTTTTTCACCTTCCGCCTGCGTTAAGGGCTCGCTCAGCGCCAGAGCCTGTACGCTGTTGCCACTTTCCAGCGCCTGACGGGCACGGGTCAGTTGCGCGTAAAATTGCGCATCATTCGCCTGCTGCTGACGCGTTTCACTCTGTTCGCCCCCCTGCTGCGCGGCTCGCTGCAGGTAGTCTGCCGCTGCACCGAACTGGCCGCTGCGCTGTGCGACATAACCCATGCCAGCCAGCGCGTCAGCATCCTGGGGGTTGGCTGCCAGAACCTTGCTGAAGAACTGTTCGGCGCCAGCCACATCGCCACTGTTCAGGGCATCATAACCAGCCCCTCTTTCCGCACCGCCCACATTTTTACGGTAATACTCCATTACCGCACTGTCCTGAGGATGGCGCTGCAGATAAGTTTGATAGCGCTCAGCATCCTGTGACTGCGGAGCCAGCCACAACAGCGACTGGCGCAGCGCGCTATCAGCTTCTTTACTGGTTTCCGCCAGGCTTTCCAGGAGTGATATCCCTTCACGTCGTGTTGACTCCTGATAGCTCAACACTTTACCCAGCGCCAGCTGGGCGCTTTTATCCTGCGGATGCGCGGCGGCAAACTGGCGCAATTTATCTACTGCCTGTGGCAGCAGTGAACGATCGCCAGCCATCGTCAGGTAATATTCCGCAGCCAGATTAGCTGGCGGTTCTTCGCCGCTAAAAGTATTGCGCCAGGTCTGCAGAGCAGCCGCAATATTACCGCTCTTTGCCTGCTGGCGAGCCAGCGTGACCTGTGACTGCGGAACAGCCTGCATCTTGCGCGCATTATCCAGTTCGGCCAGATGACTATCATCAGGGGAAACCTGACTCAGTCGTGAACGCCAGTACGCAGCAGCTTCATTGTCACCGCTCTGCTGGGCATAAAGCGCCAGCAGATAAAGCGCTTCTGTATTATTCGCCTCGACGGTTAATACTTTTTGCAAGGCCGCTTTCGCCAGATCGTCGTGGGCTTTCTGATGCCAGTACGTCGCCTGATCAAATAACGCCTGTAAGGCCGGATTATTGCTCCCGGCGGCCAGCAACGGCTGCGATAACGTCAGGGTTCCGCCCAGTAACAGAGCATGTCCAATACCCGCACTCAGCAACTTTTTATTCATTGTTATTATCCCTACTTCTTGCCGAATCGCGTTGGCCTTGCGAATGCAGGCGCTGCCGGGCATGACGTTTCAGCATCACCCAGGTTGCCAGCCCTGCTACGCCAGAAAGCAGCAGCGCGAGCAGCGCCATCAGCACGGAATGCTGGTTGGCATACCACACCACCATCAGATACCAGGGCAACTCGCCACTCGGGAACCGGGGGCCGACACGGAAGCTGCGCACGCCGTTTTCATCGGTAATAATGGCGGTATCGCCACGTATACCTGCGTTAATGGCTGGCAGGTTGAGATCGTCATGCAGGCGCATAAGCTGATCGTCGCTGGTTGCCACTGCCATGACCACCAGGCGTTCGCTATTCCAGGGCGAGCGATAACTGATAAAACCGCGCCAGGATTCATTAGAAGAGAAGTAACGATCGGCATCCAGCTGCTGCCGATACCAGTCTCCGCTAATCCAGCTAAGCAGCTTGTCCCAGCTATCTGGCTCTTTAACTCCCAGAGTTACACCGTTAATGTCATAAACCGTACCGGCCAATACCCGCTGATTAAATTCACTATTCCGGGTGGTGCTGACCGCCAGCACATCGCTTTGCTGCAGACGCGCCAGGTTCGCTCCCCCCTCCGGCATCCCAAACAGCACGTGGTTTTGTACCAGCGTCACACCAGTCGCGTTGCCGGAACGTGCAGCCATATCGAGCAGCGTACTGATTTCCGCATCACCAGGCTGAGCAGGCAGCAACAGCAGGGTCTGGCTAAAATCGGCCAGACGCGAAAAAGGAAACGAGGCACCGACGAAATAGGAGAGATTCGGCAACAGTGCAAAATGGCGTGTATTACTGAGGTCAATCCAGGAGTCTTCTTCGATACGACTCTTGATATTGTTATTCAGCACGACGTTACAGGGCGCATCTGCCTTTGGTTTGATGTTGAAATAGAGCGCCAGCTGGTTATCGCCATAGATCAGGTAGGGATCCAGCTTGATCCGATAGTGTTCCTGACGGGCGTCGCCGCCCAGACGATGCCAGAGACTCTCCAGCACACCCTCTTTATTCACCGACAGATTGCGTAAAAAAGTACCGTTCAGGGTGAGGTTCAGGAAGGACTGCTTATCATCAATCCAGTTTTCTGCCGGAAAGCGATAATGCAGGTCCACCGGAATCGTGTCACCATCCCACAGAAAAAGATCTGGCGCGGCACGGAAATTAACGTGCAGCGCATCATGCCAGATGCCGGTCGTGGTCAGGCTCTGATCTTTGCGCAGCAGCTCACTCAGGCGCACCGGGCGACTGGTGTTAATCCAGCGCGGCGCGTCATAGGGCTTACGATCGGTGATTTTCTGCGTGCTGACAGTCAGAGTACTCTCTTCGCTGGTCAGAGGCTGACTGGTTAAGCGCCATGCAGCCTGGCGCAGCTGCGCTTCATCCTGGCCAATCACCAGCAGCAGTTTGTAGAGCGGATTGTCCGGATTATTGACCACCTGTAACGTCGGTGCTGTTACTGCCGGAAATGTCAGCGCACCAATTTTGTCGCCCGGATGCCCAAAGAGGATACCGTTCTGTTGCGGCAATTGACCGCGAACCACAGGAAAATGAACACCACGATAATCTCCCTGAATACCGAACCAGGAAGCGACCTGCACCGCCGCGCTCATCACCTCAGGCGTCACCGCAGAGCTGAAGCCCATTGTGATGCTGGTATTAGCCATGCGTAACGGATCCAGAAACGGACGCGGGAAGTTACGCAGACTGTTACCGATATTGAGCTGCTGACCTTCAAGGCTCAACCGGGTTTCAGGCAGAATTGTCACCTGATAGCGTGCGGCGTCTTCTTTTTCACACAGCAGCTTATCTGCATCGTTAATCTGAAAGCTCAGGTTGTTACTGGAAACCACCATCGCTGCAGGAATATCCAGCTGATACACGCTGGTATCACTGTCGCTGGCCCCCAGCGGTAAAGTCCCCAGGGGCTGACCGTTAAGCATCAGCTGCAGCGAAGTGTTGCGCGCAGCCAGTTCTGGCGAAACCCGCAGTGCAAGGTGCAGCTGCGCATTGGTAATCACTTCATCGGCTGGCAAAGTAAAGACGATCCCCGACTGCAACTGTCCGCCGGTCAGAGTAATCCCCTGCTGTTGTCCCATTTGCGCCACCGAAATCGCAGTGCTTATCGGTTGGGAAAGGGGTGCCTGGCTCTCAGCATCGGCTTCTGGCACGGGCGCGGCGGGCATATAAGGTTCCGCCACCGCTGCGTCACGTAACTGCTGCTCAGCCTCCTCCGATGCTGAAGGAGGTGTTAACGTAAACAGCGGATCATCTTCTGGCGCCTGGGTGGGCGTTTCTGCCCAGGCGGAAGAGAGCATCAATACCGCAGCCAGCGCGCTGAGCTGCATGTTTTGCTTCAGAATCCTCATGCCGCGTCATCTCTTTTTGCCGCTCCAGAGTTAAGCGCACGGCGTCTCTCTTTACGTCCTTTCCAGCTCAGCCAGAAAAGTTCAAATACGGTGCGGATAATGGTGCCAAGCGACAGCAATATTTTATCCTGTTTATATTGCGGCAGGATCCAGGCGTCAGCACGCGCAAGCACGACGCGCACCAGTTCACGGCGACGCGACAGCGGCATATCCTTAAAGCTCAGGCGAATACTTTTATCATCGCTGGAGATCTGACTGACCGGAATCGTAATGGCCCCGGATTTTAGCACCAGATTAATCTCTTCAATTTCATCATGCTGATGGCGTAAATCGGGCGCATTGAGCTGCGCGCCGCCCATCGACAGATCGGTCGTTGTGGTGCGCGACGCGATGCCGCTGGCGTAATGGATAACGGCCGGTAGCTGAACCTCAATACGAATAGTTTTACGTACCTGGCGCGTTTCACGCGCCACGGCAATGGCTGCCATCAGGATAATCAGGCTGAACGTGGCCCAGCCCACATTCAGAGCGATAACCCAGGGATCGACGCCAAAATAGTCATGCCCGACCGCGCGTACAATCCCGGCGACAATAGCCAGCGTCAGCAACGAGGCGACGATGACATGCGGACGCACAATGTTGAAATCAAAGAAGCCCTGATCAAGCAGCCCGCCTTTATCCGTCACGTTAAACTTGCCGTGCTTAGGCGAGAACAACGTAATCAGGGTTGGGATGACCAGATGGAAACACATCACGGTTTCGTAAATCTCGCCCCAAAAAGAGTAGCGAAAACGGCCATTCATTCGGGAGTTAACGTAAAGCGACATGATCAGGTGCGGTAACACATAGGCAAAAATCAGCGATGCAGAAGAGTGAATAATGTTCAGGTCAAATAACAGATAGGCCAGCGGTGCGGTCAGAAAGATCACACGTGGCAGACCGAACTGGAAGTGCAGCATGGCGCTGAGGTAACACAAGCGCTGCTGCCACTTCAAACCACGCCCGAGTAATGGATTATCGACACGGAAAATCTGCGTCATGCCGCGAGCCCAGCGAGTACGCTGTATGACGTGCAGCCCCAGACGTTCTGTGGCCAGACCTGCTGCCAACGGAATTGACAGAAATGCTGAACCCCAACCGAGGCGCTGCATTTTCAGCGCGGTATGCGCATCTTCGGTGACGGTTTCGGTGGCAAAGCCGCCGATTTCCTCCAGGGCGCTACGACGAATGACAGCACAGGAACCGCAGAAAAATGTCGCATTCCAGTTATCATTGCCCTGCTGAATCGGCCCGTAAAACAGCGCACCCTCATTGGGCATATTGCGTGCAGCGCGCAGGTTACGCTCAAAGGGATCCGGCGAGTAAAAGTAGTGCGGCGTTTGCAGCAGCGCCAGCTTAGGATCGTTCAAAAATGGCCCTACCGTGGCCTGCAGGAAGGTACGCGTGGCCACATGATCACAGTCAAAAATACAGATCAATTCGCCTTTGGTGATTTTTAATGCGTGGTTAAGGTTGCCCGCTTTGGCATGACGGTTATCGTCGCGCGTGATGTAGCCTACGCCGACATCTGCAGCGAACACCGCAAACTCGCTGCGCTTGCCATCGTCCAGCACATAGATTTTCAGTTTGTCACGAGGATAATCGATACACTGCGCCGCCAGGACGGTATCGCGCACTACCTCCAGGCTCTCATTGTAAGTCGGTACATAGATATCGACCGTTGGCCACAGCGAAATATCATCCGGCAAAGGTTCGATTGTGCGCTTTAATGGCCAGGTAGTCTGCAAATAGCCCAGAATTAAGATCAGCCAGACGTAGAGTTCTGCAATATATAATGCAAACCCCAGAATCGCTTCGATTTCAGAATTAAAATGCAGAGTCTCTGTTGTACGCCACCACATATAGCGGGTAGACATTAAAAGAGAAAGGATCACCATTACAACAGTTAATTTACGGCTTTTGCTCAAGCCCATTAAAAACATTATCATAATGCTGATTAGGCCAAAAATATATTGTTTCTGGCTATCCATTGGCGTAACGACGATCAGTGCTGCTACAGGCGAAAGCACCAGTAACAGAAGATAAAAGCCAATTTTACTCATGGTTTATCCTGAGGATTTCTATCGATTTTTTAGCCTGACAACGTCAGGCAATTAAGAGGAAGTACGAGCCGGAGCCTGGAATTCACCATTGCCGATTTTGATATTTAATATATTCGCCACGCGTTTTCCGATAAGCTCAATATCAAATGCGGCGGCTGATGCCGGGCTAAAATCATAAACTGACTGTTGAGAGGCATTGGCTTCCACCACACTTTCGTCACGCTGTACCACGCCCAGCAGACTCTCTCCCAGACGCTGCTGCACAAAGTCGGTCACGTCACGACTAATATGGCGCCGGTTGTCGCTTTGATTAAGAATAAAATAGTGACCGCGCTGGTTATTCAGCGGCGCGCCCGTCATGCGATTCTTTTCAATTTGCGGCAGCAGCGAGACTGAGGCGGTATCAGCCAGCATTACAACTAAGTGCATGTCAGCCAGCTCACGCATCGCTTTCAGCGCAGGTCCTGGTCCGGGCGGAAAATCAGCCACAATGACCAGTCCCGGATAATTCAGCACAGTATCCAGGCCGCGTCTGAGAAAATAGGGATCCTTCGCCAGATTATCTTCAAACCGTTCACGTTCTGCTTCAGTCACGTCGCCATAAGGCAGAACGAAGATATTGCCGCCGGTCGTCAGAATGGACTGACTCCAGTCAGCCTGCTCTTCCGAACGGGCAACAAAACCGCGCCCATCGCTCAGCGGCACTCCAAAATGCAGACGCAGCGCATTTTGAACGTCAAAATCGATCGCCAGAACTTTGCTGCCGGTACGGGCCAGGGTCCAGGCGAGATTAGCCGCCAGCGTGGTTTTACCAACGCCGCCTTTCGGTGAACAAATACAAACTAACGGCATAACGCTATTTTCTCCAGTAACGGTTTTAATAGTGTTTCTTTTGATACGCTCACCGACTCGTTGCTGTGCATACGGAACAGGGCACCAAAGCGCGCCGGTTCAGCAGCCTTCTCTTCTCTGGCTGGCGCCTTTATCTGTGTCGTGGGCAAAACTGCGGGAGCAATAGCCTCAGAAGATGACATGTCCGATGCTTTCCCAGGAAGGGAGAGCGATACCACACTGCTAACAGGTGGTAAATTCGCTGCAATACTATCCAGTAATGAAAGACGAGATTCTGGTGCCGCAGCTGTTGGCATTTGTATCAGGGTGCTCAGATCACTCTGACGAACAGGCTGCGGCTGCGGCATATCAATACGTTCTTTTCCACCGAGCGGCGTATCAGGCTGCTCGCTGTTTTCCAGCTGACGAATAAGCGCCCACTGACTACGCGACGTTTCATGGGTCTGACCCGACATATCTTTAAAGGCGATATCGAGCGTCTGTGTTTTCTCTTTGAAACGCTGTAAATCGTCGTAGTTATTCATCAGCAAGGCCTGCGAACGGGAAAAAAGTGCCGTGAAATATAACATACCTGTCAGCACACAGTGAGAAGATTCTGATTACAAAATGAGCTTATTTAATAAAACTGTTTTATCTTTAAGATTCCAATATAGCAAAGAACTGGACTAAGTCAGATTTTATTGTCAGAAATTTATTAGCTGGTTTAAAGTAAAAGAAGCGCCATAAAACATACACATAAGACAGACAAATGAAAAATGTCTGGCCCTGCTCTGGCAGCATGAGAACGCTATTTTACCCGGTGCTTGTCTCAAAGAAGGAAGGGGTATTCCTTATTCGCGTGCGGCAGGGGAATCAGCTCTGCTAAAGCGCACAGATAAAGGCTTAGGTTTTTATTAGTTCCTTAAATACTCTCAATTAAATTAAATGCCCCTGTAAGCAGAGAAAATTTCCCTTTATTTCAAGATTTAAGCGTTAGAAATGTAAAAATCCGCCTTCATAGAAGGCGGATTTGATTGCACCCCATAGGGGTGTACCAAAAACCTTAAAAAGCAGTCTCTGCCTGTTCCGTAAGATTCAAATCCAGAGACGATAAGGCAGAGCCAAAACGTATTGATGACCACGCCCGCAGGACGTGGTTTTAAGCTGGCAATAAAAAAGGCCCCTTCAGGGCTGAGGGATCCCCAGAAACATTATCAGTACACCATGATGATGTTTCTGTAGGCTCTGGCCATATCGGCATACACCCTGTCGGGGTTCATTCCCGACAGGAGCTCCGGCGACTGCCGGATGACATTTTCACTCAATGTCAGATACGACAGCACCCTGCGTGATTTCTCACTGTTCGCCTGGAACCATCGATTTATTCCCTTACTTTCAAGGTAATATCCCGTCAGCCACAGGATGATGCTGTAGAGAGCTGCAACCAGGCAAAGCACGGATATTCGTTTTTCTCCCCGGCTTTTACTTGCCCGCAGTCCCAACCCATAGCGCTCGCTTTTTTCATCCCTGAAGTTCTGTTCTATCTGCATACGGCGACTATAAAGTTTAACTGTCTCGCGTGGCTTATATTCCATCAGGCTGGTAAAAAGCAGCCACGGTTCACGCGCGTTTTTACGGTACATCCTGTCTGTTTTGGGGTAATGCTGGCTGCTTTTCCTGCCCGTCGCCCGCTTATGCACGGTGTAGAAATGTCCCGGACAGTCACGACTGGCGTTACGTGCCAGACGCCCGAATCCCGGGTAGCGTGCCGTTGTTGATGACACAATATCCCGCGCCATCTGCCACTCTTCATCCCCGATGACCTGAAAATAGAGGCTGCCCCTGACTCGTCCGACAAAATCCCAGCCCAGAGAGCGGATGTGGTGAAACCAGCTGCTGCGAAAGCCTGCATCGGTCACGATAATGACCTGCTTATCTTTGCCGATGGCGACAGCCATCTGATCGAGAAAGGCATTTTGTACGGCAGAGTTGTTCTGGTAGCGGGAGGAAATGACTTTACTCATCAGAGGGATAGCTCTGCCATCACACAATAAGCTTGCCCGCAAAACACTGAGCTCTGATGAAGGATAACCACTCCAGTCCACAGCAATGACACAAACTGAAAGGCTGTGTGTGAGGCGGGATACAAGCTGCTGGTAGACACAGGGAATATCACTGAACATCAGGTCGCTGTTGAGGTGCCGGTCAACACGCTTAATCTTGTGCTTAACACGTGCGGGGCCTGGCAGATATCTGCCGATGCTGGTAAGAGAAAGCGAAGCACCACACGTCAGAGCCACGGTCATATCAAGCAGAGCGTTTTTACGGTACTGATGAATGGAGTTCAGGGACTGGCTAAAAAATTTATGGCAAACTTGTGAAACAGGCATAGAGGTGTGACCTTACTTTTTGGTGGAACACTAAGTAGATCATAACCTTCTATGCCTGTCTTTATTTATGGGGAACCCTCAGCCCGGCAGGGGCCTTAACATTCATTTCTTTACTGACTGATCTTTTCCGCTTCCGGCACGGGCTGGCCTTCATCGCGATCCACAGCGAAGCAGGCAATTTGCTGCTCGCCATAGCGTTTCAGCATCGGCTGCACCGCCATACAGGTATCGAAACGGCGACGACAGCGCGCGTTAAAGGCACATCCCTGCGGCGGATTCAGCGGGCTCGGCAGCTCACCGGTCAGTTTGATGCGCTCACGACGGTCATCCGGATTCAGACGCGGCGTGGCGGAGAGCAACGCCTGCGTATAAGGATGGCGCGGATTGTTGAAGATGGCCTCTTTACTGCCTTTTTCCACGCAGCGTCCGAGGTACATCACCATCACTTCATCCGCGATATGCTCCACCACCGACAGATCATGCGAGATGAAAACATAGGAAAGCCCCATCTCCTGCTGCAGATCCATCATCAGGTTCAGAACCTGCGCCCGCACCGACACATCCAGCGCCGACACCGGCTCATCGGCAATCAGCACGTCCGGATCCAGCATCAGGCCGCGCGCAATGGCGATACGCTGACGCTGGCCGCCCGAAAACATATGCGGATAGCGGTCATAATGCTCAGTTTTCAGGCCCACTTTCGCCATCATCGCCAGGGTCTTTTCGCGCCGTTCCTCTTTGCTCAGGCTGGTGTTAATGAGCAGCGGCTCCTCAAGGATCTGACTGACCTTTTTGCGCGGGTTCAGCGACCCGTAGGGATTCTGAAACACAATCTGAATCTTCTGACGTCGCAGCTTCTGCGCCTGCGGGTCCGGCTTCAACAGATCCTGACCATGCCAGTAGAGCTGCCCTGCGGTAGGGGTTTCAATCATGGTTAACAGGCGACCCAGGGTGGATTTACCACAGCCCGACTCCCCTACCACCGCCAGCGTTTTTCCACGTTCCAGGTTAAAGGAGACGCCATCCAGCGCTTTCACCAGACGTTCCTGGCCGAACAGGCCTTTCTTCACCGGATAATGTTTTTTCAGGTCAATGGCCTGCAGCAGGTATTCCTGCTTTTCGTTTTCAGGATTCATAAGTTGGTCTCCCGGCGTCATCCAGCGGATAGTGACATTTAGACTGACGCCCCGGAATATCGCGTAATTCAGGTTCATCCACACGGCAACGATCGGTGGCATAAGGGCAGCGCGGATTCAGCAGGCAGCCGTCAGGGCGATCGTATTTGCCCGGTACTACGCCCGGCAGCGAGGCCAGACGCGCCTTATCAGCCGCAAACTCCGGCAGCGCACGCAGCAGCGCCTGAGTATAGGGATGGCGCGGCGCCTTAAAGATATCGACCGCTTTGCCGGTTTCCACTACCTGACCGGCATACATCACGATGATGTGCTGAGCGGCTTCGGCCACCAGCGCCAGGTCATGGGTGATCAGGATCAGCGCCATGTTCTCCTGCTTCTGTAAATCCAGCAACAGTTCAATGATCTGGGCCTGAATGGTCACGTCGAGCGCCGTGGTAGGCTCATCCGCAATCAGCAGCTTCGGCTTACAGGCAATCGCCATTGCAATCATCACGCGCTGGCTCATCCCGCCCGACAGCTGGTGTGGGTAAACGTCCAGACGCGAGGCCGGATCGGGGATGCCTACCTGCGTCAACAGATCGATAGCACGCTGGCGACGCGTGCGCTTGTTGCCGCCCTGGTGCACCTTAATCGCTTCCATAATCTGGTAGCCCACGGTATAGCAGGGGTTCAGGCTGGTCATGGGATCCTGGAATATCATCGCCACTTCCGCGCCTACCAGCTGACGGCGCTCTTTTTCGGAGATGCGTTTCAGGTCACGCTGATTAAACTCCAGCTTGTCTGCCATTACCCGGCCTGGGAAATCGATCAGGCCCATAATCGCCAGCGAGCTCACCGACTTACCGGATCCCGACTCGCCGACAATGCCGACCACCTGTCCCTGTTCGACCTGATAACTGATGCGGTCAACCGCACGGAATGGTGCCTTTTCGTCGCCGAAATGCACCGATAATTTATCTACATTCAATAACGCCATCTCGGTGCCTCTTTACTGCTTGAGTTTCGGGTCGAGTGCATCACGCAAGCCATCGCCCATCAGGTTAAATGCCAGCACGGTGAGCAGAATGACCACTCCAGGGAAGGTAACCACCCACCAGGCACTTTGCGCATACTGCAGAACGTCGGAGAGCATGGTGCCCCACTCCGGCGTCGGCGGCTGCGCACCCATACCGAGAAAGCCCAGCGCGGCCATATCCAGGATCGCGTTGGAGAAGCCCAGCGATGCCTGCACAATCAGCGGTGCCAGGCAGTTAGGCAAAATGTTAACGAACATCTGACGCAGCGTACCGGCACCCGCTACGCTGGAGGCGGTCACATAATCGCGATTCACTTCTACCAGTACTGCTGCACGTGTCAGACGGATGTAGTGCGGCAGCGCCACGAAGGTGATTGCCAGCGAGGCGTTAACAATAGAGGGGCCGAAAATTGCCACCAGCACCAGCGCCAGCAGCAGACTGGGTAACGCCAGCATGATATCGACGATGCGCATGATAGTGGCATCGATTACGCCGCCAAGGTAGCCCGCCATCAGACCAAAGATAACGCCCAGGATCAGCGACAGCACCACCACCATGCAGCCCACCAGCAGTGACAGGCGTGCGCCATACATCAGGCGTGACAGCACATCGCGGCCGACGTCATCGGTACCAAGAACAAACTGCCAGCTGCCGCCCTCCTGCCAGACCGGCGGATGCAGCAGCGCATCACGGAACTGTTCGGAAGGCGCATGCGGGGCCAGTACGCCAGCAAACAGCGCCACCAGCAGCATAATCACGATGTAAGCCAGACCAATGACCGCGCCTTTGTTACGTTTAAAGTAGTGCCAGAATTCCTGAAACGGGGTCATCGGCTTGGGTGCAGCGGTTACGCTTGCAGGATCAACAACAGACATGATGCCCCCCTTATTTCTTATGTCGAATGCGTGGGTTAACCACGCCATACAGCAGATCAACCAGCAGGTTGACCAGGATAATCAGGACAGCCACCAGCAGCACGCCACCCTGCACCACCGGATAGTCACGGCGTTGCAGCGCTTCAATCAGCCAGCGTCCGAGCCCCGGCCACGAGAAGATGGTTTCCGTCAGAATGGCACCCGCCAGCAACGTGCCGACCTGCAGACCAATCACGGTAACTACCGGCAGCATGGCGTTACGCAGCGCATGCACCACGATGACACGCATCCGCGTCAGGCCCTTGGCGCGCGCGGTGCGGATATAATCCTCACCCAGCACTTCCAGCATCGCCGAGCGTGTCATACGTACGATAACCGCCAGCGGAATGGTGCCCAGCACGATAGCCGGCAGAATCATATGCATCACGGCATCGTGGAAATCACCGGGTTCGCCCCAGAAAAAGGTGTCGATGAGCATAAAGCCGGTCAGCGGATAGGTTTCATCCAGGAAGACCGTATCCCCTACACGCCCCGATACTGGCGTCAGGTTCAACTGCACCGAAACCAGCATAATCAGCATGATGCCCCACCAGAAGATCGGCATGGAGTAGCCGGTCAGTGAGATGCCTACCGCGGTATGGTCGAAGATAGAACCGCGTTTTACTGCCGCCAGTACCCCAACCGGAATACCCACTGCCACAGCAAAAATCATTGCGCAGATACCCAGCTCCAGCGTCGCTTTAAAGCGCGGTACGAACTCGTCCCACACCGGAGTACGGCTCTTCAGCGAAATCCCGAGATCGCCATGCATCACCCCGTTGATATAGGTGAGATACTGTTTCCACATCGGCTGATCGAGGCCAAGCTGAGCCATCAGCTCGGCGTGACGTTCGGGGGAGATCCCGCGTTCGCCTGCCATGATCAGCACCGGATCGCCCGGGATCATATGGACAAACGCGAAAGTTAATAAGGTGATACCGATAAACGTTGGGATGACAAGGCCCAGACGTCGGAGTATGAACTGCAACATAATCCGGTTTCTCTCGTTACCCGCTGGCAGTCGCCAAAGGGTTAGTTATTACTCACATCTGACGATCGGGTAGACCCGACCGCGACGCAGCCAGGCTGCGCCTCTACCGTTTCCAGTAAAACAGGGGTAAAACCGGGGCGACTTACGTCACCCCCGAAAGTGATGATGCTTATTCCTGAATGTCTACCTGAGCAAAGTAGTGACCACCAAGGGGATCTACTTTATAGCCGGAGACTTTTTTGCTGACCGGTTCATAAACCGTTGAGTGCGCAACCATCAGCGCCGGTGCCTGGTCATGCATGATCACCTGAGCCTGCTTGTAATACTCTTCGCGCTTCGCCTGGTCAGCGGTAGCACGGGCTGGCTGAATCTGATCTTCAAATGACTTGTCACACCAGCGAGAGTAGTTGGAACCATCTTTCGCCGCAGAGCAGCTGAACAGGGTCGCCAGGAAGTTATCCGGATCCCCGTTATCGCCGGTCCAGCCCATCATGACGGTCTGGTGCTCACCCGCTTTGGCGCGTTTCAGGTACTCGCCCCACTCGTAGGTCACGATTTTAGCTTTCACGCCAATTTTCGCCCAGTCAGCCTGCACCATTTCCGCCATACGACGGGCGTTCGGGTTGTAAGGACGCTGAACGGGCATTGCCCACAGGTCGATAGCGAAACCATCAGGCAGGCCCGCTTCTTTCAGCAACGCTTTCGCTTTTTCCGGATCATAGGGGTAATCCTGCACAGCGTCGTTGTAGCCCCACATGGTCGGCGGGATCAGGTTTTTCGCTGGCTGACCTGCGCCCTGATAAACGGCAGAGATGATGGCGTCTTTGTTTACCGCCAGCGTCAGTGCCTGACGCACCTTCAGATTATCCAGCGGTTTTTTCTCAACGTTGTAAGAGAGATAACCGACGTTCAGACCCGCCTGCTCATACAGATTGATGTTTTTGTCCTGCTTCATGCGCGCGATGTCAGCCGGGTTCGGATACGGCATCACATGGCATTCACCTTTCTGCAGTTTGGCGTAACGTACGGACGCATCCGGGGTGATAGAGAACACCAGACGATCGATTTTCGGCTTGGTGCCCCAGTAGTCCGGGTTCGCTTTGTACAGAATGCGTGAATCTTTCTGATACTGCAGCAGCTGGAACGGACCGGTACCGACCGGATTCAGGTCAACTTTTTCCGGCGTACCCGCTTTCAGCATATTGTCTGCGTACTCTTTCGATAATACCGACGCGAAATCCATTCCCAGGTCAGCCAGGAACGGTGCTTCCGGACGCGTCAGCACAAAGCGTACGGTATAGTCGTCCACTTTCTCGATTTTGCTGATCAGCGCAGGCATATCCATGCCTTCGAAATATTCGTAGCTGCCACCAGAAACGTTATGGTACTTGTTGTTTTTATCCAGCTGGCGTTCAAAGGTGAACACGACGTCATCGGCGTTAAATTCGCGCGTCGGTTTGAAATCTTTGGTGGTCTGCCACTTCACGCCCTTACGCAAGTGGAAAGTGTAGGTTTTACCGTCATCACTGATGTCCCACTTCTCAGCCAGCGCCGGATGGAACTCGGTAGTACCGATAGTAAATTCCACCAGACGGTTATAAATCTGACGTGAGCTGGCATCGTAAGTGGTGCCAGAAGTGAACAGTTGCGGGTTAAAGCCTTCGGGAGAACCTTCAGAACAATAAACCAAAGTTTTCGCCTGAACGCTGGCGGCAACGGTCATGGCAACCAGGCTCAGACCGACCTTCAGCAGCCTGGATTTGGCCAGGGAGTTGATCATGCTTTTGCTCCATTGTGATGTGTTGTTGTGTGTACCTGCCCGACCTCTGTTTTTGTTATGCGGTCAAGGCGGGTTATCAGTTGATAACCCAAAGAGCGAAGAGTCTTTTTGTGAAAACCTGACACCGTGGAATCTGTCAGAGTAATCCGCTTCTGCATCTTTATTGAGGCATCAATTTGTCAACAGTTGCAACTAAGGTCAATACAACCGTCAGTTTTTTACACAGAGTGTGAGTAACCGCAAGCAAACATAAAAAAAAGTATTCCACCTCGAATCCAGTGGAAAAGTTCGCTTAAAGCCGCTTATTACCATCAATCCGCCTGGAGTCAGCAAGGCCACCAGTTATTCTCACCGCTAAAAAACGTTCGAAATTTATCGCTAAATGTTGATTAACTAAACGATTGTGCGTGCGTTATGACGTTCAGGCAGCGAAATATGCTGGTCAGTTGTCATAAGAAACAGGCAAAAAGCAAAAAATCTTCATAAGTAGAATGTGTTGCGAAATAAGCGCGCAGATCAGGCGTTGTCGGGCTTTCATGCTTTAAAGTTTGCATAATAACGGCTAAGCCCGCGTGTACGGCTCTGAAGGGCAAATTTGCGGGTTAAGAGGGCTGGTGTTGAAACAGGTCTTAGCGAAAGGTGCAACTATTTGCAACCTGGCGCCCGGGCAGAGGACATCAATCTGAGGAGGTAAAACAGCCCTGGCCGGAAAGGCAAATGCACCCCGGGTAAGGAACATAAAGGTTATGGCGGTTTACTTCTGCTTTTTTCACCATTATCAGTTAACGTGACAGGGCTTTTACAGCGCTGCAGCGTGAGTTTCCTGTTCAGGAACAGAAACAGGCTGCTAGATGGCGCTGCATCGGGACTGTGGACGCAAAAAAGCCGCATACACAGTGTGTAATGCGGCTTTCTGAGGTTTTGGCCTCGACCAAAACTGCGGGAATTTGGTCGGTGAGAGAGGATTCGAACCTCCGACCCCTTCGTCCCGAACGAAGTGCGCTACCAGGCTGCGCCACTCACCGATGGGGGCGAATCTTACTGCGCCTGTTAAAGAGCGTCAACCGCTTTTTGACCCGCCCTGCCCGATTGGCTGAAAAGCGTTCAGTGGCGGGAAAAGAGCCGCGACGCCATACCTTTGCGACAACAATCAGAATGCCCTGGCCTGCTGCACCGCCGGTGCCTGACACCAGTTATTTGCGGCTTTTATGCCGCCGTCTGGCGAGGTGTAACCCAGGCAACCGAGGACAGAATCAAACAGCTCAACCTGGCGATGGGTTTTACCAACACGCTGCTGCGCCTGCAAACGATCAAAGTTGCTGCGGTTGTGGGGATCGGCCAGATATTTATCCGATGCCCAGACTATCAGCGGCACGCGGAACTGCTCAGGCGGCGCCAGCTCACGCGGCGTACCGTGCAGATGCATATTGTCGCTGATGGACTCGCCATGATCCGCCGCATAGAAGACAATCGCTTTCTTATCCCGTAATTGATCCAGCACGCTATCCAGCATGGTATCGACATAAAGTATCGAGTTATCAAAGGCATTTACCAGCTGCGCTTCGCTGCATTTATCGTCCACGCCCACACATTCCGGCTGGTAACGGGCAAAATCACGCGGATAGCGCTGCGAGTAGAGATAGTGCGACCCTTTGGTATGCAATATAACCAGATGCTTACCGTGCGGATAGTTTTCCAGTGAAGTTTTCAGTTCCGGCACCAGCAGCATATCATCCACTGCTTTACCCTCGTTACGATCTTCAGAGCCGATCTGTTCGCGGAACGCGAAATTGTTGACGTTGGCATTATCATAGAACCAGACTTCACTCTGCATGGCGAACAGCTCCGAGGTGAACCCCAGCGACTTCAGCACGGCGAAGATATTTTGTTCCTTCAGCGTACGGCCAGGGTTATCTTCCGTGCCGCCTTCACGCACAAACATGCAGCGCAGCGAGAGTTTGGTCGCGGTATCACAGGATTCACCGCGAAACGCAACGAGGTTTTTCTCTTTTGAGAGTTTCGGGGTGGTATCACGGTGATAACCCAGCAACCCCATATGATCCCAGCGGGTCGTTTCGCCAATCACAAACACAACGTAGGTATCGTTGATGCCTGGCGGTGCCACGTATGTAAATTTCTTCGCCGGATCCACCAGTTCACGACTGTCTACGCTTTCATCAATACGCGTCCAGGCAAACAGACCCACCGCCGCCAGCCAGTTTGATGGCAGATAAGAGTGCGCGACCACCCCACCGTAGCTGGGCAGGTCGATATTGGTGATCTCTTCGTTCGCCTTTTGCAGGCGGTCAAAATAGCGAATCGGCAACCAGACCAACGCTACCGCCAGCAATAATATGGCTACCGGTTTCAGACGCTGCCCTGGGGTTTTCAACTGTTCCATCAGGGTATGGCTCAGGTTATTGCGCCAGATCATCAGCAGCGGCAGCGCGCTCACCAGCACCATCCATATGACAAAATGGAGACCAACCACCTCTTTCGACAGATCGATATCAGTGGTCATCACCGAAGCGATGATGCCATAGCCAATCACCACATTAAAAAAGGCCATGTAGTAAGCTGAAGCAACGGAGATAAGTACCAGCATGCTGGCCACCACCCGATAAAACCACTTCCCGCCCAGCGACAGCAGACGCATCAGGAAAAAGGTAAGCAGGACGATAGCGCTGACTTCAGCAACGGCAGAGATCCAGTTAGTGACGGTGGATTTCGTTAAAAAGCCGTCAAAACGGCGGTAAAAAACAGGCAGATTTAATAAAATGCCGATATATAACGCCAGCAGGATGGAGAGCTTTTGCTGGGTTAACGTTTTAATATAATTCATGAAAAGGGGTTTTCCCGACCTGGAACCGAAATGTTTTAACGCTATTGTGACCCTTTGAATGTGCCAGAGTTCGCTTTCATCCGGACAAAGAGAGATATCGCAGGTAGTGAAAGGGAGAGATGGAACAAGGTAAAAGCGTGTCACGACGAGGCTGTGTAGTAGAACATTTGTACAGCCGGAAAGACAGAAAATAATATTTTTACCGCACAAAAAATCGGCACCTTTTGCCGGGTTGGCCGGTTATCACGGCGCTGATGTAAAAGGGACAGGACGGGAAAAGGTGTATGGCAAAATAATGGGCCCGCCAGGCGAGCCCGCCAGCGCTTAGCGAATAATATTCAGGGTAACGTCAATGTTGTTGCGCGTCGCGTTAGAGTAAGGGCAAACAATGTGCGCAGCATCGACCAGTTTTTTCGCCTCTGCTTCGTCCATCTCGGGCAAATGGATATTCAGCGTCGCCTCAATCCCGAACCCGGTAGGAAGCGGCCCAATGCCAACTTCACCTTCAATCCATGCGTCTTTGGGCATGGCAATTTTATCGCGCGAAGCGACAAACTTCATCGCGCCGAGGAAACAGGCGGAATAACCGGCAGCAAACAGCTGTTCCGGGTTGGTGACTTCGCCGCCCGCGCCGCCCATCTCTTTGGGGACGCCCAGCTTCACATCCAGCACACCATCAGAAGAGGTAGCGCGACCGTCACGACCGCCGGTGGCTTTGGCTTTTGCCCGATACACAACTTTTTCTAAAGACATAAATACCTCGCTTTTTATGCTATTTAATCGCACGCTATGTATATGCATACAGTAGATGCGTGAAGTCACCGCAGTGACAGGGTAAAGAGAGAACGCTGATGCTGGACATCAGCGTCATAACAACAATATTAGATCATTTCGCGCGGTTGAGATTATCCCGCAGGTCATCCAGCTGCTGCTTCAGGTTCTGCAGCTGGGCATCGTCACAGGCAGTGGCGCATTGAATCGCATTGGGAATGCCACCGGCCTTGTTACGCAATGTCCTGCCCGCCTCGGTCAATGTTACGACCACCTGGCGCTCATCCTGACGTGAGCGCTGACGCTGGATCATGCCCGCGCTCTCCAGACGTTTCAGCAGCGGCGTCAGCGTCGCGGAATCGAGAAACAGCTGTTCGCCAATTTCCGAAACGGTAACGTCATCTTTTTCCCACAGCACCAGCATCACCAGATACTGCGGATAGGTTAACTCCAGCTGCGCCAGCAGTTGCCGGTACACCTTGTGCATCGCCAGGTTAGCCGAATAGAGCGCAAAACAGAGCTGTTGATCGAGCAACAGTGGCGCCTCGCTCACTTTTTTGTCATCTTGTTTTATGTTCATGACCATAAATATAAATAGTGTGCCAGATAATTGCAAGCAATCTGTCGACGGGGTGAACACATGAAATTTTCACTGGAAGAACAAGCCCGGCACTATGCTACCCGGGCTCATGCCGAAATGGGACAACGGCGGAAATATACCGATGAGCCCTATATTGTCCATCCGGCAGCAGTCGTAGAACTGGTACGCAGCGTAACGGATGATGAAATTGTGCTGGCAGCCGCCTGGCTGCACGATACCGTAGAAGATACCCCTACCACGCTCCAGGATATTGAAGTTCATTTTGGTGAACCGGTCGCGCGCCTGGTCGCTATGCTTACCGACAGTGCGCAACCCGGTGCCCGTAACCGTGCCGCGCGCAAACTGGCGCACTTTCGCCATACCGCTGATGCTTCGCCCGACGCGCAGACCATCAAACTGGCAGATATCATTGATAATACACACGCCATTGTACGCTTCGATCCCCATTTCGCCCGGGTGTATCTGGTGGAAAAGCGCATCCAGGTCAATCTGTTAAAACAGGGAGACGCACGCCTGTGGCAACAGGCTTCGACCATTATTGAGCGCGGCATCGAGCAGCTGGCGCAACCGCCGTACAACGTGCCGGAAAGCTGGTTTATCAAACAGGCGGCGAAATATCAGAGCGAATAGCAATAAAAAAACCCGCCGGATGGCGGGTTAATAGTGACTTATTTCTGATTCAGAAGTTGTCGCCCGAGATAGGGATTGGTATGCAGCAATTGCATCAGCTTTTGTGCCGTTGCGGAAGGACGGGTACGGCGCGCCTCCCATTTTTTAACGGATGAAACGCTCACGCCCATTACCCTGGCAAATTCGTCTACCTGCATACCGGTCATTTCTCGTAAGCGCTGTGGCTCCGGGATAGACTCTTCTTTAATCTGAATCGCTGAAACGGAAGGCTTAGCATCACGTGTCAAAACAATCTGCTCAAGGCTGCTGAGCAATTCAGTCATTGGATCTTTTATTTCCATAGGGTACTCCTCAAAACTCACTATGAAGCACGTGAAAGGGATAAGGGCATGAATCTGAAGCTCAGATTCTGAAAACCGGTGAATTCAAGCTGCATCCCGCAAGGGTTTGTTATGGTTGTTCTCTGGAAACCACTACGGGACACAGCCTGCTGCGCACTGCTAAAAGAGAGTCAGATCAATGCAACACATTTACCGGGATCCTAAGTATTAGTAGAAACCACCGGGTTTGCCGCCCTGTTTACGATCTTTTTTTTACTATGATTATGCGATTTATTGTTTAGCTGAACTAACCAATTGAGTTGCCGGACTTTGTGACTTATCTGTACAGCTAAAAAAATTTTTTCTGTCCGGGAGAAATGTGTCTTTAAGTATGACCTGGGTTGCGGATCGCTGATTAATTGAGCAAAAAAGATGCCAGATTGTTATACCATTGATCTGACGCCGATTTATCTGAAAGCAGCGTTTTACGTCCGTTGTCTTGCACATTTTTCGTCCTTTTCATGCACTATTAACAGGCATTTGCGCCGCCCATCCGGTCGACCGGGCAGAAACCCGCCTTCAACAGGATAAAAGGCACGCCCTTTCCGCGCCTGTGCATTGTGCGCCCCTACCCCCTTGTTCTATCCTTTAGTACCATTTCCTTTTTTTAAGACAGGCCATTTTCACTGACAGGAGTTGAACCTATGGCGTCAGGAATTTCCCGCAACTGGATGCGTACAGGGTGGCTGCTGACAGCGGCGCTGTTGGTATTTCAGCTGACTGGTTGCGGTGACAAAGAGGGCGAGCAGCGTAAAGCCTTCATCGATTTTCTTCAGAACACCGTTATGCGCAGCGGCGAACATCTGCCCAGTCTGAGTGAAAACCAGAAGCAGAGCTTTGGTAACTATGTCAGCGACTACGCCATCATTTATGGTTTCTCACAGCAGGTGAACCGGGCTGTAGATGAAGGTATGCGTCCGGTGGTGGATGAGCTTTCAGCGATTCGCGTGCCGCAAGATTATCTGACGCATCGTGATACGCTGCGTCAGAGCAGTGGCGCACTCAGCGTGTTAACCCAGCAGATCCAGAGCGCGAAAATGCAGGCAGATACCAGCAAGGCCGCTCTGAAACAGCCGGACGATCTGAAAAAGGTCTATGACGACGTTTATGCTCGTGTGGTGACACAACCCGCTAACTTACTTATTCCGCTGTTACCCAAACTGCAGGCGTTGAGCCAGGATGTGGTACAGACTGGTGACTTCCTGCAATCACAGGGCGACCGGGTAAGTTTTGAGAACAGTGGCGTACAGTTCCCGACGCAGGATCAGGCAGCACAGTACAATACGCTGATGAGCAATCTTTCGACTAACGTGCAGGCATTAACCCAGGCGCAAAACGCGGTACAGGGTGGTCTGCAGTAAGTTCCCTAAGGGGTAGCACTCTCGCTGCCCCTTATCCTTTTCGTTACTCACTTACAGCTTCTTTTCTTCCGCTGATCCTTCCGCGCATAAAGTGTGAACTGGCGCATTTTCGACCAAAAAAAATTGTGATAAAGATCACACTTATGAAACAAAGCCCCCCGCTAAATAAGTGATATTCATCACGTTTTTACCCCTGAAATGGCGAAAAAATGTCCACCGTGCTTTTCTTACAGCTTATTTTTGTGATCAATATCACTAAAAACACCCCTTACGCCTACAAGAATGCGTGACATGCATCACACTTTCCTGGCGGTGCTACGCAGCTTAATAAACGCATGATAGAGTCCGCGTGCATACAGGAATACCGACGGCTCCCCGCCGTGATGTCTAACAAAAACAAACGCGCTCTCTTATTTAAGCGCGTCTCAATAAGGGGTGGGTTTATGTCTTCATCTGCCAAGGTCAGAGTACAAAGCTTTGGTCGTTTTCTCAGTAACATGGTAATGCCAAACATCGGCGCCTTTATCGCCTGGGGTATTATCACCGCATTGTTTATTCCAACCGGCTGGATCCCCAACGAAACGCTGGCGAAGCTGGTTGGCCCGATGATCACTTATCTGCTGCCGCTGCTGATCGGTTTTACTGGTGGCCGCCTGGTGGGTGGTGATCGTGGTGGCGTCGTCGGTGCCATTACCACGATGGGGGTGATTGTCGGCGCGGATATGCCGATGTTCCTCGGCTCCATGATCGCGGGCCCGCTGGGCGGCTGGGCGATTAAGTCTTTTGACCGTGCCGTTGACGGTAAAATCAAAAGCGGTTTCGAAATGCTGGTCAACAACTTCTCTGCCGGTATTATCGGTATGCTGTTGGCGCTGCTGGCATTTCTGGCTATCGGTCCGCTGGTTCAGGGCTTATCGCATCTGCTCGCCGCCGGTGTCAACCTGATGGTGCAGAACAACCTGCTGCCGTTGACCTCTATCTTTGTTGAGCCGGCCAAAATTCTGTTCCTGAACAACGCCATCAACCACGGTATCTTCTCGCCGCTGGGTATCCAGCAGGCCAGTGAAGCGGGCAAATCGATCTTCTTCCTGATCGAAGCCAACCCGGGGCCAGGCATGGGCGTGCTGGTGGCTTACATGGTCTTTGGTCGTGGTAGCGCCAAACAGTCTGCCGGTGGTGCCGCAATTATCCACTTCCTTGGTGGTATTCATGAAATCTACTTCCCGTACGTGCTGATGGCTCCGCGCCTGCTGCTGGCGGTCATTCTGGGCGGCATGACCGGCGTCTTTACCCTGACGCTGCTGAATGGCGGCCTGGTGTCTCCCGCTTCACCGGGTTCTATCCTTGCCGTGCTGGCAATGACGCCCAGAGGCGCTTACTTTGCCAACATCGCCGCTATTATCGCCGCCTTTGCCGTCTCCTTCGTAATCGCTTCGGTGCTGCTGAAAACCAGCAAAGTGAAAGAAGATGACGATATCGAAGCCGCAACGCAGCGTATGCGCGAGATGAAAGCGCAGTCTAAAGGCCAGACAGGTAGTGCGCCGGTGGCCAGCGATGCCATGAGCGTTGATCTGCAACACGTACGTAAAATTATCGTAGCCTGTGATGCCGGTATGGGCTCCAGTGCGATGGGCGCAGGCGTGCTGCGTAAGAAAGTGAAGGATGCAGGTCTGACCAACATTTCGGTCACCAATACCGCGATTAACGCCCTGCCCGGAGATGTTGATCTGGTGATTACCCACCGCGATCTGACGGAACGTGCAATGCGTCAGGCCCCACATGCGCAGCATATCTCGCTGAATAACTTCCTCGACAGTGGGCTCTATACCAATCTCACCGAGCGTCTGGTGACAGCAAACCAGGGTGAAGCCCACAGCGAACCCGTACCTGCACCGGCGAGCAGCGCGAGCAACAGCGACAACGCACAGCTCTTCCGCCTGGGCGCAGACAATATCTTCCTCGGACTGAGTGCCAGCAATAAAGAGCAGGCGATTCGCTTCGCCGGTGAGCAGCTGGTGAAAGGTGGCTATGTGCAGCCGGAGTATGTGGATGCCATGCTGGCGCGTGAAGCCCTGACACCAACCTACCTGGGTGAATCGATTGCTGTCCCGCACGGTACGGTTGAAGCGAAGGATCGCGTGCTGAAAACCGGTGTGGTCTTCTGCCAGTATCCACAAGGGGTACAATTTGGTGAGGAAGCGGATGAAGTTGCCCGTCTGGTGATCGGTATCGCTGCACGCAACAACGAGCACATCCAGGTCATCACCAGTCTGACCAACGCGCTGGATGACGAAAGCGTGATTGAGAAGCTGGCGAATACCAAAAGTGTACAGGAAGTGCTGGATCTGCTCTCTGGCAGCGCCGCAGCAGCCTGATCGCTGGCGTTTTCCCTGGGGCGGGTATGCCCGCCCCCTTTTCTGGGGCGGGAATGCTCGCCCCATCGTTATTTGAGGTGGGACAACACGATGAAAGCGTTACATTTTGGCGCAGGTAATATCGGCCGTGGTTTTATTGGTAAGCTGCTGGCGGATGCAGGTATTGAACTGGTATTTGCGGATGTGAATCAGGTGGTTCTGGATGCGCTGAATGCGCGTCATGAATATCCGGTTCAGGTTGTCGGCGAGCAGGCAAAAGTGGAAGTGGTCAAAGGCGTCAGTGCGGTAAACAGTACCAGTGACGACATCGTTACGCTGATCGCTGAAGTGGATCTGGTGACTACTGCGGTAGGCCCGCAAATCCTGGAGCGGATCGCCGGCGGTATCGCGAAAGGGCTGGCCAGACGCAGCGACAACGGCAATACCCGCCCGCTCAATATTATTGCCTGTGAAAATATGGTGCGCGGCACCAGCCAGCTAAAGCAACATGTGCTGAAAGCGCTGCCTGAAACGTATCACGACTGGCTTGAACAGCATGTTGGCTTTGTTGATTCCGCTGTAGACCGGATTGTGCCGCCTTCTGCAGCAGACAGCAGCGATCCGCTGGAAGTGACGGTCGAAACCTTCAGTGAATGGATTGTCGATAAAACCCAGTTCAAAGGCGAATTGCCTGTTATTGCCGGTATGGAACCGACCGATAACCTGATGGCCTTTGTTGAACGTAAGTTGTTCACCCTGAATACCGGACATGCCATTACCGCCTACCTGGGGCAACTGGCTGGTCATCAGACTATCCGCGATGCCATTCTGGATGAGAAAATCCGTGCGGTGGTAAAAGGCGCGATGGAAGAGAGTGGCGCCGTATTGATCAGGCGCTACGGTTTTGATGCCGATAAACATGCCGCCTATATTGCGAAAATCCTTGGTCGTTTCGAAAACCCCTGGCTGAAAGATGATGTAGAGCGCGTTGGCCGCCAGCCGCTGCGTAAGCTCAGCGCTGGTGATCGTCTGATCAAACCCACGCTGGGCACGCTCGAGTATCAGTTGCCGCATGACAATCTGGTTAAAGGCATTGCCGCAGCCATGCACTACCGCAGCGAGCAGGATCCGCAGGCGCAAGAGCTGGCCGCCCTGCTGGCAGAGAAAGGTCCCCAGGCTACGCTGGCTCAGGTTTCCGGTCTGGATGCCGATAGCGAAGTCGTAGCGTCAGTGGTCAACGCTTATCACGCTATGGTGTAACAGGCGCAGTTCAGCGACCCGCGCGGGCACAGGCGATCTGTGCCCGCAACGCTGTCAGACAATGCAGACAAAAATGGAAGAGAAGCAAGCTTTTGAAAACCGGGTGCTTGAGCGCCTGAACGCCGGCCGCTCGGTGAGAAGCTTTCTGATCGCCGCCGTCGAGCTATTGGCCGAAGCCGTTAACCTGCTGGTGTTGCAGGTGTTTCGCAAGGATGATTACGCGGTTAAATATGCGGTAGAACCGCTATTACTGGGCAATGGGCCGCTGGGCGAGCTGTCAGTGCGTCTTAAACTGATCTACGGGCTGGGTGTTATCAATCGTCATGAATATGAAGATTGCGAATTGCTGCTGGCACTGCGCGAAGAACTCAATCATGACGACCATGAGTATCGTTTCACTGATGACGAAATTCTCGGGCCGTTTGGCGAATTGCATTGCGTGATTGCCTGGCCGCCGCAACCGGCATTTACGCATGAAAATGCGGAGTTTCGTGCTATGCAACAGCAGCGCTATCAACAAATGGTGCGATCAACAATGGTGCTGTCGCTGACGGAGCTGATTTCCCGTATCAGCCTGAAGCAGGCCTTTAAGAAATCCTCGGTCTGATCCTTAACCCTGGCGGGACAGAGGATCCCGCCACCCTTTCCTGCAGGTTTTCGTGTATCCTTTGCCTGTTTTCCTTAACGAGTTGCCGTCATGAAAGAACAAGAAAAAGCCGAGATTAAACGTTTGAGCGATCAGCTCGACGCCCTGAACCGCAAAGAGCCCCAGCTGATGGAAGCAGGCGATGCAGAAAAGCTGGGCGAGCTACTGAAAGAGAAAGAGACGCTGGTGGCCGAAATTGAGCGCCTGCGTAATCAGCGGGAGCAGAAGCTGAGTAAAGAGGCGCAAAAGCTGCAGCAGCTGCCCTTTAGCCGCACTATTACCAAGAAAGAACAGGCTAACCTGGGCGCGCTGAAAAAAAGCGTGCGCGGTCTGGTGGTTGTGCATCCGATGACCGCGCTTGGTCGCGAAATGGGGCTTAGCGAGATGACCGGCTACGCCAGAAAGCCGTTCTGATTACAGCTGTCAGGCGACCGCCTGCTCAGGCGGTGCCAGACCGGCCGCCTGGTTAACCTGTTGTGTCAGCGCATCCAGCAGGTCATAACGGCGGCGGTACTCTGCCCGCTTTTTACTGGCGATGCTTTCCAGCGCCTTACGCGGGATGCTTAAGGGCAGCCGGAACAAACCATCCGTGCAGGCTTCGCCGCCCACTGACAGCCAGAACTCACTGTAGCTGGCAAAAAAATGCCCCTCTTTACTGTGGCGATAGCGACGGCTGCGAAAGACGTGAGTGTTATCCCCGGAAGCAATAATATTTTCTACCCCACAGAGCTCCGCCAGGTTAAACAGCGTTTCCAGCAGCAGGCGCTTGGGAAATAAGCCGTGCGCCGCTTTTGTTGCGTCCCGAATAATATCATTCGAAATATCTTTTCGGGGTCCCTGCAGGCCGCCAATAAAGAAGGTTCGCTGCTGATGGTTAATCAACAGTGAAAACGAGAGCGAGGCGATTAACTGTGCCTGATAACGCAACTCCAGAGTAATTTCGCCTTCCCGATCGAAACGCCCCGGACAACACTGGATTAAAATTTCCTGGCCCTCTTTCCCGCTCAGTTTTGCCAGTAAATTATCTCCCGGGCTTTGCAACAGCTGCTTCAGCGTTGCATTCTCAAGACGGGAAATCTGGCTGTAGTGACTGATGATCGCCTGCGCGCGTTGCGCCACGCTGAAGCCCGCCTGCAGATAAGGACGATGTAGCTTGGCGGGTAGCAGACCCTGCACTGTCAGCAACTGGGGCAAATCAGGCAGCCTCGACAGCTGCTGCAGATAGCGCAGCGTCGTCACGGGCCAGACCAGCGTACGCAACAAAAACTTCAGACGAAAGCGTTTACTTTTCCATAAACTGGAAGGCAGATATTTTCCGCTGGTTAATTGTAAAAAGAGTGATACGGGCGAATGATGACTCATCCGTTGCGCTGTTATCCGGTGCATAAGCTTTATTATTTATTGAATCAGTTTGGCCACAGCGTACGGCGGGAAATATCAACGTCAGGTTAATAGCGTAACGGTAAAGAAAAGCGCGGGGAAATATTTTCAGTTTGTTGAGTGCAGGTTTAATTACTTAACAGAAATTTTTCCAGCTTATTACTTTTTTGGCGCATCCAGAGACGCGACGCTGTTAGCGTGCAGACATAAAAAAAACCGGTGAAAAATTTCACCGGTTTCTCAGTCAGACTAAAACTTATTTAGCCGCAGCGAAACGTGCCGCAGCTTCATCCCAGTTCACTACATTCCAGAACGCTTTGATGTAGTCAGGGCGTTTGTTCTGATACTTCAGGTAGTAAGCGTGTTCCCAGACGTCCAGGCCAAGGATCGGGTAACCAGAGGCACCGGAGATCGCTTCGCCCATCAGCGGGTTGTCCTGGTTTGCGGTAGAAACCACCGCCAGCTTGTCGCCTTTTTTCACCAGCCACGCCCAGCCAGAGCCGAAACGGGTCGCTGCCGCTTTTTCAAACTCTTCCTGGAATTTTTCCACGCTGCCGAAATCTTTTTCGATGGCCGCTTTCAGGTCGCCCTGCAGGGTGGTACCCAGTTTCAGGCCTTTCCAGAACAGGCTGTGGTTAGCATGGCCGCCGGCGTTGTTACGCAGTACGGTTTTTTTCTCTGCCGGAACCTGATCCAGTTTAGTGATCAGTTCTTCTACCGGCAGATCAGCGAATTCAGTCCCTTCCAGCGCCGCATTGGCGTTGTTGACATAGGTCTGGTGATGTTTAGTGTGATGGATTTCCATCGTCTGCTTGTCGAAGTGCGGTTCCAGTGCGTCGTATGCGTAAGGCAGGGATGGCAGTGAATAACTCATGTTCAACCTCTCCATTTAATGTTTGGGCAGCACTTCTGGTTGGAGTGCCGCGTCAGCAGTGAGATCATTATAGTTAAATTCATGATCCATAAAAGCGTAATCAATGCCTTAATAAAGATAAGGTTTTGATGTAACCGGAAAAAGGCGGTCAGCGATCGCCGGTGTCGGGCGACTTCAGCCCGGCCAGTTACCTGCTCTCTGTGCTGACAGGCAAAGCGACGGGGGAGAAATCGCGCCCACCCTGAAAGGCATTATCGGTAAACGGATGAAGGATGTTAAAGCGGCGTTTGACTGCCTGTTCTTGCCCCTTTTGCGCCTGATGCGCTAATCACCGGCTTGAAGTGCGGCTCTGCCGCTGGCCTGACTGCGCATTTCCCCTGCAGACGTTGACAGCCCGGGGGTGGTGCCGCCCCCTTCAATACCAGTTGGCTTACGGCGGCGCAGGCCGCCGTATCGCTTTACTGTCCCAGCTCGCGCAGCGAGCTATCCAGTGCTCCCACCAGCCAGTCAATATCCTGTTCCTGAAACGCCAGCGGCGGACGCAGCTTCAGCACGTTGCCATAAGGACCTGCGACAGAGGTGAGTACATGGTGGTCACGCAGCTTCTCAATCAGATCAAGCGCCAGCGCTTTATCCGGCGTTTTGTTGTCAGTATCGCTGACCAGCTCAAAGCCGATAAACAGCCCCGCGCCGCGCACGTCCCCCACGCAGGCATAGCGATCTTTCAGCTTACACAACTCCGCCAGCAGCTTCGCGCCTGTTACGCGGCTGTGCTCCTGCAGACCCTCTTCCTGGATTACCTGTAGCACCGCCTGTGCCGCAGCCATCGCCACCGGGTTGCCACCAAAGGTATTGAAATAGGGGATCTCGTCACTGAAAGCAGCCAGCACCTCGCTTTTTGCCAGCAGACCGGAAACCGGAATACCGTTCCCCATGGGTTTGCCGGTGGTAACGATATCGGGCACAACCCCATGACGGGCAAAGCCCCAGAACGCGTCGCCGGTGCGGGCGAAGCCCGGCTGGACCTCATCAGCAATGAAAACCCCGCCATTGGCGTGCACCCGCGCTATCGCTTTTTGCAGAAAGCCCGGCGGGTTTGGCAGCACGCCATCGGAAGAGAAGATGGAATCAGCAAGGAAGCCGGCAAATTTAATACCGTGCGCCTGCATATCATCGATCTGCTGCTGGATTTGGTCCGCAAACCACTCGCCCAGATCGGGCGCATCGACACGATACGCATCCGGCGGCGGAACCAGACGCGTAGTGGCAGCCAGTGGCTGCCCGCTGCCCAGCGCAGGCGAAGCGCCCGAAGTCAGATCGCTGGTGCCGTGATAGGCTTCCTGCGTCACGATAATACCGGTGCCGCCGCTGTATGCGCGCGCAACCCGAATCGCCAGATCGTTCGCTTCCGAACCGGTGCACATATACATGGCACGATCGATTGCCGCTGGTGTGGTCGCCAGTAAGGCTTCGGAGTAATCAAGGATACGCTCATGCAGATAGCGGGTATGGGTATTCAGCATTTTCATCTGCTGCGTCACCGCTTCGATCACTGCCGGATGGCAATGACCGATACTGGCCACGTTGTTATACACATCCAGATACTTTTCGCCCGCCGCGTCCCACAGATATTGTCCTTCCCCGCGCACCAGATGCACCGGTTTGCGATAAAAGAGGCGATAGGATTCACCCAGTACCTTGCTGCGTTTATCGGTCAGTTTGCGTACATCCGCATCCAGCGCAGCGGCGTGCTCTGCACGAAAGCTATTGGTATCCATGATGGTTGAACGTGTGGCCATGGTCACTCCGGTGGCAAAAGTGAAAGGGGCATACGGGACAAAACGAATCGCTTCATCATGACGCCTTTCCAGAAAAAAGCAACAAAATACACAAACGCAACGAAATACACATGACGCGGCGCGTCTGCTCCGCTAAGCTGAGCGCTCGTACAAAGAGGGAAGCCGATGATGCTGCAGGAAACTCGCTTACAACGCATTCGCGCACTGCTGATGACCATGAAACAGGTCAGCACAGAGCGCATTATTAACGAGCTGGGGGTTTCACGCGAAACCGCGCGGCGCGATATCATCGAGCTGGAAGCGCAGGGGCTGGCGCGGCGCGTACACGGCGGACTGGTGGCGCTGGGTGAGAACACGCCGGAACCGCCGCTGCGTGTGCGTAGCGCCGCCATGGCAAAAGAGAAGCGCGCCATTGCCCGTGCAGCTGCCCGGCTGGTCCTGCCGGGGCAAACGCTGTTTCTCGATGCGGGCAGTACCACTACCCTGCTGGCGCAGGAGCTACGTACCCTTTCCGGGCTGACGATCATCACTAACAGTCTGCAGGCCGCGCTCGCCCTGAGCGCTGCCGAAGAGCATGAAACCCTGAATAATGAGGTCATTCTGCTGGGCGGCGCCATGAGCGCCGGGGCACAGCAAACGCGTGGTGAATTTACTGTGGGGGAGATTTACCGCTTTCGCGCCGATGTCGCGCTGCTGTCGCCGGTCGGCATTGAAGCCAAAAATGGTGCCAGCAGCTTTCATCCCCACGAAGCCGCTATCGCCCGCGCCATGGTTCAGCAGGCAAGTCGGCTGATTCTGCTGGCGGACCACAGCAAGCTGGGCGTTATCAGTCGCAGCCAGTATGCGCCGCCGCAGGCGATCGATATGCTGATCACCGACAGCAGCGCCAGTACGCCTTCTCTCACGGCGCTGCGCCAGGCCCTGCCGCAGGTGATGCTGGCTTAAATCAGTCGCTGCGGATGGGTGTAGATGGTGGCACGGCCCGGCTTGCTGAAACCCACCAGCGTCAGGTTGCTGCGTTCAGCCACCTCAACAGCCAGACGCGTCGCGGCGGAAACGGCAAACAGGATTTCAACACCGCACATCGCCGATTTCTGCACCATTTCATAGCTGGCGCGGCTGGATACCAGCACCGCGCCCTGCTGCCAGGCCTGCTGGCTACGGTAGCCAAGCAGCTTGTCGAGCGCTACATGCCGTCCCACATCCTCGCAGCCGCCGGTGAGCATTCCTTCCGGCGCAATCCAGGCGGCGGCGTGGGTACAACCGGTTTTCTGTCCCACCGGCTGATAATTTTTCAGCTGACGTAACGCCGTATCAAGGTTTTCCAGCGCAAAAGTCTGGGTAAAGGGCAAAGGCGCGATGGGCTTACCAATTTGCTCCAGCTGCTCTACACCGCATACGCCACAGCCGGTACGGCCTGCCATCGCCCGGCGTTGCTCTTTCAGCCCCATAAACCGGCGGCTGGAGAGTTCAATCTGCACCTCAATGCCGTTACAGGTCGCGACCACATCCATGCCATAAATTTCAGAAGGGCGATCGATAATACCTTCTGAAAGTGAAAATCCGAGGGCAAACGCCTCCAGATCTTTGGGGGTGGCCATCATCACAACATGCGAAATGCCATTATAGACCAGCGCAACCGGCACCTCATCGGCCAGCCAGTCGGCCTGCGCATGGTGCAGATTGTCTCGCTGCCAGACCTGAGCCTGATGCAGACCTGCTGTCTCATTCACTGGCGGACGGGATTCCGCTTCGCTATCTTTCACTTTCACTGACTCCGGACCTGAAACTTGCTCAATATAGAAGGAGATTGCGCACGGCTGGTGCGCAAACAGGCAGCAATTCTGAACCTGTGAAGCGCACACCGCAAAGGCTTTGTGTGCGGATAAAAAGGAATTTTGAGCGGAAGTGTCGCTTACAGGCTGCTATTATCAGCCTGATAGTGATGTCGCGCTGTCATGATGCTGGCGGCGCCCGCTCAGGCGCAGCGACGCTGAACGCGCCTCTGCCCACCACAACAGGACACGCCCCGATGAGTATTCGCATAATCCCGCTGGAACAGCCGGAGAAAAGCGACAGAACAGCGGCGGAAAGTATCCCACCGCTTCTTTTTCCACGGCTGAAGAATCTTTATAGCCGTCGTGCTGCCCGATTACGCCAGCTGGCCCCCAGAAACCCCCTGGGCGACTATCTGCGTTTTGCTGCTGTGATCGCGCAGGCGCAGGAGATCGTGTTGTACGATCATTCACTCCATATGGATTTGTACGCGCGGCTGGCGCAAAGCGCCCGCGACGGTAAGGCTCCGCTGGATATTCATACGCTGCCACGCAGCAACCACTGGCAACGCCTGCTCCATTCGCTGATTGCGGAACTGAAACCGGAGATGAGCGGCCAGGCGCTGGCGGTGCTGGAGAATCTGGAAAAAGCCTCGTCGCAGGAGCTGGAAGCGATGGCCAGTGCGCTGTTCGCAGCGGATTTCGCCCGCGTCAGCAGCGATAAGTCTCCTTTTATCTGGGCAGCCCTGTCGATTTACTGGGCGCAGATGGCTGCGCTGATCCCGGGCAAAGCACAGGTGGTTGAAGGTGAGCAGCATCAGTTCTGTCCGGTATGCGCCAGCATGCCGGTATCCAGCGTGGTACATATGGACAGACAGCAGGATGGGCTGCGTTATCTGCACTGTAACCTGTGCGAAAGTGAATGGTATGCAGGTACAGGTCAGTGCTCAAATTGCGGTCAGACGCACGATCTTCATCTCTGGTCGCTGGAGAGTGGGGAAACCGCCATCAGGGCGGAGAGTTGCGGTGGCTGTGGCACCTACCTGAAAATGCTCTATCAGGAGAAAGAGCCCGCCATCGAGCCGGTGGCAGACGATCTGGCCTCGCTGGTACTGGATGCCCGTATGGAGCAGGAAGGATTTGCCCGTAGTAGCCTGAATCCCTTTATGTTTCCGGGCGAGTAAGCTGACTGGTCCCTTTTCCCGGCAAGCAAGCATTAACGGAAACCAGACAACGGAGAGAGATGATGAAACTGATCGGCAGCTATACCAGCCCTTATGTACGTAAGATTTCCGTCCTGATGCTGGAAAAGGGCATTGTTTTTGAGTTCGTTAATGAGTCCCCCTGGGATGCTGAAAGCCATGTGCCGCACTACAATCCGCTGGGACAGGTGCCTGCGCTGGTGGCTGATGATCAGCATATCTGGTATGACTCTGCAATCATCGCCGCCTGGCTGGATACCCGCCCGGAAGGCCCGGCATTTCTGCCGGACGATCCGCTGCAGGCGCTGAAGATCCGTCAGCTGGAGAAACTGGCGGATGGGATCAGCGATGCCGCACTGACGATCGTGCGCGAGCAGCTGCGTCCGGGCGAGCAACAATCAGAAGAGGTGATGTTGCGGCAGCGCGAAAAAATCCGCCGGGGTCTCGATGCACTGGAAAAGGAGGCGGCCAGCGGCCAGCTGCTGAACAGCGATACTCTTAATCTTGCCGATATCGCCACGGGCTGCACCATTGGCTATCTCAACTTTCGTCGGGTCATGCCGAACTGGTGCGTCAACCGCCCGGCGTTAGTGAAGCTGGCTGAGAAACTCTTCCAGCGCGAGAGCTTCGCCCGCACCGTTCCGCCCACAGCCTGAGCGCATGTTGAGCGGGAAAAGCGATTCCTCTCCGGAGTATCGCTTTTCCCGATCGTTCCCGCCCTGCGGCGCATTTATTCTATTTGTCAGGGATGCTTGTTGGTCAGAACGTGATACGCTGAATATTTAATATATAAATTATTTTATTTAAAATAAATATATAATAGATTTATTATTCGCATAAATATTAAAGCGATTTGCGCACTTGATTTTAAAAATCAAGAGAGTAATCTTGGAATATGCAAGGGAGCTGTTTCATATAATTGTTTAAAGGAATAAAACAATGGTCCAGGTCATGACATCTGCCTCCTGCCCACTCGCAATGCCCGTCGCGTTATATCGTACCCAGCAACCTATGGATGATTATCGCGCTGATGATATGCGTTACGGTGATTTAACGGAATTACAGTTAAGAGAAAGATTTAAACTGGAAGAGGTTTGCTACGGTCTTAACCCCTGGCGGAGCGAAAAGATCACTTATCCAGAAGTTAAAACCTATTTTGAACCATTGCCTTCAAAGGTGGAAAAGGTTAGCCATGATGAGATGGCGAGCCTGTTGTTTAATGAGCTAAGAAAATCGACATATGCTTTTAGCTGTCTGGGTTATCGCCATCTCTTTTTACAATTAGTCAATCACATGCAAAACAGCAATGGTGAAGCTTACAGAAGCGAAGCCCTTAATATGGCTTACAGAAAAAATATTTTGTCTGATAAATCAAGGGACAGCTCACTTCTCAAAATAAAAGAAGAGATTGAAAAAAGTATCGACTGGAAAAGAAAATTATTAATCGAGGAAAAATTAAGGAGCATACATACTGCAATAACAGGAACTGTTTTACCTAAATTTAAAAGATGGTATGACGCCTTTAATGGCTTAGGCCTTGCAGTACATGATGTTTATGCGACGCATATAACATTGCAGTCAATTATATTATCCGAAAACAAATATCAGGCTTATATTCATTATAAGGGGCAGGATCATTTCGGCCTCGATGAAAAAGATATAATGAACCCCTTTTTTCATGATTTCTCTTTTTTCCGTATCTGGTTTCTTTTACAGCATTGGGAAAGATTCAATTACAAACCCTTTCTGACCAATATGGAGGCTACAGTGGTTATTAGCGGTACAAAATTATGGTAAAACGCAAAAATATCTTAGTTTCTTTCATGTTCATCTTTCTTCCAATTTACGTTATCTGGAGAATGCTCCTTCCTGTTAAGATTATCGCTATTCATTATAAACCTGATAGCTATGAAAATATTCTGGTGAAAAACTTTCCTGTGACGCCTTACGGACAAATTGCCTGGTGGAAGAAAAACCGTGCAATGTTGAAAGAAAAATATGGCATTCCCCATAAAAACCAGTACGGTCATTTCTTTGTCAGCGTATGGGATTTTGCTGACGGTTACAAAGAGATGCCCACGCATGATTTAAGATTAAGCACCCAAACTACAGACCTGCTTTGCTATGAAGAAATGAAAGTAAAAGCCAACTGTATAGAAAAGAACTGGCTGATGGATTACACCAGCTCCGTCAGCGGGACTAATTATCTTTCACTCTATGCCGGAATCTGGAAAGAGCTGCCGAACGGGGATTTTATCAAAGTACGTGATCACTGACCCGTCAGATAAAGTCGGGGTTACGTCCGGCGTTAAGCAGGCTGGCAGGAAAATTGTTCCAGCGCGAGAGATTCGCCCGCATTGTTCCGTCCCGAACTGACCGCGTTTTGAGTGTTAACACTGACTTAGCCTAAAATAACATTGTTGGCCCATAATATTTTACGGAAATAAATACCTGACTACTATTCACTATAAGGGCCAGGATCATTTCGGACTTGATGAAAAAGATATCATGACTCCAAAATTTCATGACTTATCATTTTTTCGCATCTGGTTTCTACTACAACGTTGGGAAAAGTTTGGCTACAAACCCTTTCTGACGAATATGGAAATCACAGTGACCATTAACGGTGTAAGACAATGATAAAAAGAAAATTTATTTTGGCTTTCTTTCTATTCTTTTTCCTTCCTGTTTACTGCATCTGGAGAGTATTATTGCCGGTTAAAATCGTCGCCGTTCATTATCATCCTGATCAGTATGATGACATTTTATTAGAAAACTTTCCTGTTACTCCCTACGGGCAGATTGCCTGGTGGAAGAAAAATCGTGCAATGTTGAAAGAAAAATTTGGCATTCCGCATACTGACCAGCGCGGTTATTTCTCTGTATATATCTGGGATTTTGCCGACGGCTATAAAGAACGGCCTACCCATGACTTAAGATTAAGCACGCAAACCTCCGATCTACTCTGTTTTAAAGAAATGAAAGTTAAAGCCAGATGTATCGAAAAGAACTGGCTGATGAATTACACCAGCTCCGCCAGCGGGGCTAACTATCTGTCACTCTATGCGGGGACCTGGAAAGAACTGCCAAACGGGGATTTTATTAAAATAAGTGATGACTAACCTGTCAGATAAAGCCGGGGGTACGTCCGGCGTTAGCCAGACCGGCCGGGAAAATTTTAACTACTCGCCTTTAGGGTCAACATGAAATCCACAATGAAAATATCGGTACAGATCAATGATAAAAAGTAAGCATATTCTCGTTGCTTTCCTTTTTGTTTTTCTTCCACTGTATTTTATCTGGAGAGTCTCTTCTCCTGTTGAAATTATAGCCGTACATTATCAAGCAGGTAGTCATGAGAATATCCTGGTAAAAAACTTTCCTGTGACGCCTTACGGGCAAATTGCCTGGTGGAAGAAAAATCGTGCAATGTTGAAAGAAAAATATGGCATTCCGCATAAAAATCAACGGGGCTATTTTCTTGTTAGTGTATGGGATTTTGCTGACGGTTATAAAGAAATGCCCACGCATGATTTAAGATTAAGCACCCAAACTACAGACCTGCTCTGCTATGAAGAAATGAAAGTAAAAGCCAGATGTATTGAAAAGAACTGGCTGATGGATTACACCAACTTCGCCAGCGAGGCTAACTATCTTTCGCTCTATGCCGGAACCTGGCAAGAACTGCCAAACAGAGATTTTATTAAAATAAGTGATGACTGACCTGTCAGCTAAAGCCAGGAAGCTTCCTCTGCGCGCCATAAAAAAGGCGAACCCGGGGGCTCGCCTGGTGGGCAAAACGCGCGCTTACTGCAGCAGGGAAATATCTGCTACCTGCAGGAACAGCTCACGCAGTTTCGCCAGCAGCGTCAGACGGTTAACACGCACCGCCTGATCATCCGCGTTAACCATCACCTTATCGAAGAAGTTATCGACCGCCTCGCGCAGCTGCGCCAGTTCAATCAACGCATCCTGATAACGCCCTTCCGCGAAATAAGGCTGCAATTTGCTGGTCAGCGCCGTCACGAACGTTGCCAGTTTAATCTCTTCGTTCTCTTTCAACAGCGAGGCCTGCACGCTGTCGTTCAGCGGCTCGTTCGATTTCGCCAGAATATTGGAGACGCGTTTGTTGGCTGCTGCCAGCGCCGCCGCTTCATCCAGCGTACGGAAGTGGGAAACAGCCTTCATGCGCGCATCGAAATCGGCCGGACGGGTCGGACGACGGGCCAGGACGGCCTGCAGCGTATCGATGCTGTGTCCTTCTTCCTGATACCAGCTACGGAAACGACCCAGCATAAAGTCGATCACATCATCGACCACCTTGTCGTTGCTCAGCTTGCTGCCGTAGAGGCGCACCGCTTCTTCCGTCAGGGTCTGCAGATCCAGCGGCAGGTTTTTCTCTACGATAATGCGCAGCACGCCCAGCGCAGCACGACGCAGCGCGAAGGGGTCTTTATCCCCTTTCGGATGCTGACCGATACCAAAAATACCTGCCAACGTATCCATTTTATCGGCAATCGCCAGCGCGCAGGCTACCGGGTTGGAGGGCAGATCGTCACCCGCAAAGCGCGGCTGATACTGTTCATTCAGCGCGACCGCCACATCTTCCGCTTCGCCGTCATGACGCGCATAGTGCATGCCCATCACGCCCTGGGTGTCTGTGAACTCAAACACCATATTGGTCATCAGGTCGCATTTGGAGAGCAGACCGGCGCGCGTGGCATGGTTGACATCAGCGCCAATCTGGCTGGCAACCCAGCCCGCCAGCGCCTGAATTCGGTCAGTTTTGTCACGCAGGGTGCCCAGCTGTTTCTGGAACAGCACGGTCTCCAGACGCGGCAGATGATCTTCCAGACGCTTTTTACGGTCGGTATTAAAGAAGAACTCGGCATCAGCAAGACGCGGACGCACGACCTTCTCGTTACCGGCAATAATCTGCTGCGGATCGGAGGATTCAATATTGGTGACGAAGATAAAGTTCGGCAGCAGCTTGCCGCTGTCATCGTAGACCGGAAAATATTTCTGATCGCCCTTCATGGTGTATACCAGCGCTTCTGCCGGCACCGCCAGAAACTTCTCTTCAAAGGTCGCGGTCAGCACTACCGGCCACTCTACCAGCGAGGTCACCTCTTCCAGCAGGCTGTCGCTCAGATCGGCTTTGCCGCCCAGCTGACGAGCCGCTGCTTCGGCGTCTGCTTTGATTTTCGCTTTACGCTCATAATAATCGGCGATCACTTTACCGCGCTGACGCAGCACTTCCGGATAGTCATCTGCGCGTTCCAGCGTAAATTCCGGCTCGCCCATAAAGCGGTGACCGCGGATGGTACGACCCGATTCGATGCCTAACACCGTGGCGGGAATCAGCTCTTCGCCCAGCAGCAGGGTAACGGTATGAACCGGACGCACAAACTGTACGTCGCTGTCGCCCCAGCGCATCAGTTTCGGAATCGGCAGCTTGCTCAGTGCGTTACTGACCATCGCGGGCAGCAGCGCCTGAGCGCTTTCGCCTTTCGTCAGGGCGCGATATACCAGCCATTCGCCTTTGTCGGTGCTCAGACGTTCTGCCTGATCGACAGTAATGCCGTTGCCCCGCGCCCAGCCTTCTGCCGCTTTGGTCGGCTTGCCTTCGGCATCAAACGCCGCCGCAATAGCGGGGCCGCGCTTTTCAATTTCACGATCGGGCTGTGACGCGCTCAGGCTGGCGACTTTCAGCGCCAGACGCCGGGGGGCAGCAAACCAGCTGACCTCGCCGTGCGCCAGATTTGCGCCATCCAGTTCGGCAGTCAGATTGGCGGCAAACGCCTCCGCCAGGCTACGCAGTGCTTTGGGTGGCAGCTCTTCGGTGCCAATTTCCACCAGAAAAGTTTGTTCAGTCATGGCTGCCTCTTACTTGTTGTTATTGCACATCGGGAAACCCAGCGCCTCGCGGGAGGCATAATAGGCTTCAGCCACGGCTTTGGTCAGGGTGCGGATGCGCAGAATATAGCGCTGACGTTCGGTCACGGAGATCGCTTTGCGCGCGTCCAGCAGGTTAAAGCTGTGCGCGGCTTTGAGAATGCGCTCATAAGCGGGCAGCGGCAGCGGTTTCTCCAGCGCTAACAGCTGCTGCGCTTCTTTCTCATACTGCTCGAAGCAGGTGAAAAGGAAATCGACGTCAGCGTATTCAAAGTTGTAGGTGGATTGCTCCACTTCGTTCTGATGGAACACATCGCCATAGGTCGTTTTACCCAGCGGGCCGTCGCTCCATACCAGATCGTAGACGCTGTCGACACCCTGAATGTACATCGCCAGGCGCTCAAGGCCATAGGTAATTTCGCCGGTTACCGGCTTACATTCGAGGCCGCCCACCTGCTGGAAGTAGGTGAACTGCGTCACTTCCATGCCGTTGAGCCAGACTTCCCAGCCGAGTCCCCAGGCACCCAGCGTCGGGTTTTCCCAGTTATCTTCAACGAAGCGGATATCATGCACCGTGGGATCCATACCCAGCTCTTTCAGCGACCCGAGATACAGCTCCTGAATGTTATCTGGCGATGGCTTGATGATCACCTGGAACTGGTAATAGTGCTGTAAGCGGTTCGGGTTTTCGCCATAGCGACCATCGGTTGGACGGCGCGACGGCTGCACATAAGCGGCCGCAATCGGCTCAGGCCCTAAGGCGCGCAGGCAGGTCATAGGGTGAGAAGTGCCAGCGCCCACTTCCATGTCCAGCGGTTGAACAATGGTGCAGCCCTGACGTGCCCAGTAATCCTGCAAGGTCAGGATCAGGCCCTGAAAGGTCTTGGTATCAAACTTTTGCATGATGAATTCGCACGCGATACGGATGGTTTTTAAAAGAGTGCGACAGTATACCCTTTGACCGCGCGATGTGCAGCCGGAAATCGGGACGACCTGTCCGGCGTTGAAAAAGTGTTCAGTGGATTGGCATTCTGCCCGCCGTCAGCACTGACTACCGCGGGCAGATGACATCAGTGCCTGATTCTGGCCAGGTCCGCCTGAGTCAGGCCGGTCGTTTCAAGGATGATGGCCGGCTCAATACCTTTTTTCAGCATCGCCAGGGCGATTTCCAGACGGGTTATCTGCTCGCCTTCCATTCGTCCTTCTGCTTGTCCTTCCAGCTTTAATCTCTCTGCAATAGTCATAAAGAGCTCCTTATGTTCCGGTAAGCGGCAAACCAGCTCCTGTAAGAAAGCACGTGGTCGGGACGTATCACCGGTTTGCATCAGCCAGTTCAGCAACGTTACTTTCTGCTCAACGGTATTATATCCCGCCTGCTACAGCTCAACCAGTCGGTCGACCAGCTCGGACAGATCGCGAACATAAATATGCTTCAACATCAGTTCCAGCAATGCGGTCGCACGATGCTGCATAATTTCGTCATCCGCCATAGCGCCAACGTCTATCAACGGAAAAGCGTGGGTATAGATCTGACGAGCGCTTTCGGGGTCACTGAATAAATCGAGCCAGTTCATTGACGCAGTCCACGGCGACGCGCGCCCATGACAGAATAGCAGCGGTATAACCAGCGGCAAATGGACATGTCCTGCGTCCAGATGACGCTGCATTGCAGCAATTGCATACCGCATTAACCGGAAGGCCATGTGTTTATCCGCGCTGCTCTGATGCTCAATTAATGTATAAACATAGCCGTCGCCCCGCACGGTTTTCAGTGAATAAAGCACGTCGGCAAAGTAGGGTCGCAGGTCCTCCTCCAGAAAAGAACCAGACTCCAGTTGTAGCGTGTCCAGATTGCACAAGTTGAGCAGTGATGGTGGCAGATGAAAGGTCAGGAAATCCCGTGCCGTAGCCGGATGGCTAAGAAAAGTTTTGAACAGTCCGTCATGGGGCATGGATGAAGTACTGTTATTCATTATCGTCCCTGATATGAAAATAGCGCCAGCAAACCTTAACATATTAAAACAGAAAGAAAATTACCGGAACCGCTAACAGATTCAGCTCAGTGTCTGCCCGGCAGAGCTTGCGGTATGAGGATCTGAACGGCGGGTACTGCATCCGTTTCTGATTTTCCGATGGAAATGTTGTTAGCCCTCTGCTGGCTGCTACCCTTTCCCCTGAATGGATCGAAAGAGGAAGCCATGTCGCAAAAAATCTGTTGGATCGATAACTTACGCGCGGTTGCCTGCATGATGGTGATTATTATTCATACCACGACCTGGTATATCACCGGGCCAGAGGCGGCCAGTGACTACCGCTGGGATCTGGCTAACCTGCTTAACTCGGCGTCACGCGTCTGCGTACCGCTTTTCTTTATGATTTCTGGCTACCTCTTCTTTGGTGAACGCAGCGCGCAGGGACGCCATTTTCTGCGCATTGTGCTCTGCCTGCTGTTTTACAGTGCTGTCTCCCTTGCCTATATCACCTGGCTGACGCCGGTGAGCGAGGGGCGATCGCTGCTGGCACTGCTGCAAAAACCGGTGTTCTACCATCTGTGGTTCTTTTTCGCCATTATTGGTATCTACTTGCTTTCGCCGCTGATTCAGGTGAAGGCGGTAAAGGCAGGCTATGTGACGATACTGGTGCTGGTGCTGGTGGTGCTGGCGAACCCCAACACTGTCAGCCAGTCACTGGGGCCATTCCAGTGGCTGCCCGTCAACCTCTATCTCAGCGGCGACAGCTTTTACTACCTGCTGTATGGGTTACTGGGACGGGCTATCGGCATCATGGAGACGGAAAAACCCGGCGTCAGCCTGCTGGCGGGCGTGACTTTTGTTGCCTGTGTGGCCGGCATTGCGCTGGGCACCCGGCAGGCGTTGCAGATAAACGGCGCTTTCGCCGATACCTGGTATCTTTACTGTGGTCCCCTGGTGTTTCTCGCCGCCATCAGCCTGCTGATCCTGTTCAAAAACTGCCTTAACCGGCGTCCATTGCCGCTGCTGGCGACCATTTCCCGCTATTCGTTGCCGGTTTATGGTTTCCACGCGCTGTTTATCCACTTTTTACGCACCCGTCATCTGGACGATATGACACAGCCGCTGGCCGATCTGCCCTGGGTATTTGGCGTGAGCTTAGGCGGCAGTATGCTGTTGGCGATGCTGCTGAAGCGCGTGGACAAACATCATCTGGTGAGCTGATCGTCCCAGCGCTCGCGGGCGCGCCTGAGCTGGCGGGCGGAAGAAAATCCGGCCGCCAGTGCGGCTTTTTCTGCTCCTTCGCCCTGCTGCAAGCGCTGCCGTGCAACACCAAGACGCAACTGCTCATGGTAATCACGCACGCTGATACCCAGATGCTGACGAAACAGCCGGGCCAGATGACGCGGACTGACGTGCACCTGCCCGGCCAGATCAGCCAGAGACCAGGTCTTCTCCGGTTGCGCAATCAGTGTGTCCTGCGCACGGTGAATGGCCGGATGCAGATGGTTACGATAGCGCAGCCAGGGAGAAAGCTGTGGATCGTCTCCGGAGCGGCGAAACCACACCACCATTTCGCGCGCCACTTCAAGCGCAACCCGGGCGCCACACAGGCGGTTGATCAGATGTAATGACAGATCGATACCGGCCGTAATGCCTGCGCTGGTCCAGACGCCGCGATCTTCGACGAAAACACGATTATCTTTCACTAGCGCAGCAGGATCGGCGGCTTTGAGCCGCGCCAGCACCTCATGATGCGTCGTACACTGCACGCCGCTGAGCAGACCGGCTCTGGCTGCCAGCAGCGAGCCGGAACAGACGCAGACCAGCGTAAGCTGCTGCGCCTGAATCAAGGGTTGCAGACGGCGCAGCCAGTGGCGGGCGGTTTCCGCCTGCGGCGTGTCGTAACAGACGCTTGAGTCGTGAACGCCCGGCACCACCAGCAGACTGCCTGCAGGCAAGGTTTCCGGCAGCGGCTCAATGGCGCTGATGGTCATATCGGTGGAAGTCATCACGCTTTCCTGCGGGCCGATATAGCGCAGCTGGAAGTGATCGGCGGCCAGCTTCAATGTTTCTGCGGGTCCGGTCAGATCCAGGGTCATCACCCCCGGCAGCGTTAAAAACCAGACGGTTTGCATCATGTTCTCTCCTGTGCGTGTGAAGCCGCCAGCGCCTGCAAACACGCCTCCACGCTGGCGATAGCGGCAAAGCGGTGAGCAAGAACAGTCTCGGTATGATGATGCAGATCGGCGCTGCTCAGCGTAATGCCATTTCGGGTCATGGGAAAGGTCATGGTCGCTTCGCTGACAAAAGTGACTTTAAAGCCCAAATCAGACGCGACGCGCGCCGTGGTTTCACAGCACTGTTCGGTACGGATGCCGCTGATAATCAGCTCCTCTGTCTGTTGCTCCTGCAACCAGGCGAGCAGACCAGATTCGGTCAGGGCATTATGCACGCGTTTATACACGGTATGGGTCGCATGATGCTGCAAAAACGGCATACGGGTCACCAGACCCGATGCCAGTGAAAAAGGGCCTTCCGGCGCCACGTGAAAGACATCGACGATGGGAATGCTGAGCTGCTGACAGCCGGCGATCAGCTGGCTGAGTTTCTGCTGAAAGCGCGGATAATCATCATCCTGCCAGTAGTCGCGATGAAAAAAAGAGTGCTGTACATCAATAACCAGTAACACGGACGCTGCCATTTTGAGCCTCTTCGCTGTAAGGGTGTCGGGCTATCATGGCGCGCCCGACACACAGAAAGAAGGCCAGTTTGGGACATCACGCTGTCGTGGCGGGACAAGCCGTGTCCACCATAATTCCCGCCAGTTGCTGATAAAGTTGCGCAAAGATTTCACGTTGTCCCTGGTAAAAGGCGTGGCGCGCCATATCCGGCTGATGACGCTGCTCCAGCGGTAAGGGAGGCAGGAAATTTTCGGCAGCGACGTCAGGGTAAATCGCCAGCTGTGCCAGACGCGCCGCGCCGAGCGCAGGTCCCACTTCGCCCCCGGTGCAGTAATCGAGCGTCTGACCACTGATATCCGCCAGCATCTGACGCCAGTAAGCGCTGCGTGCGCCGCCGCCCGTCAGCATAATGCTTTGTGGCGTCACGCCGCAGGCGTGCACGGCATCAATGCCCTGCGCCAGCGCATAGCCCACCCCTTCCAGTACCGCGCGCGCCAGTTCCGGCCGTCCATGCTGATGGGTAAAGCCGAAAAAGACCCCTTTCGCATCGGGATTGTTATGGGGTGTACGCTCGCCGGAGAGATAGGGTAAAAACCAGAGCGGCGGCGCTTCATCCTGCGCCTGCGCCGCTTCCGCCAGCAGGTGCGGCACATCGTCGCAACCGGTGAGGTGTGCCGCCCAGTCCAGACAAGAGGCGGCGCTCAGCATCACTGACATCAGGTGCCAGCGTCCGGGCAAAGCGTGACAGAAGCTGTGGACGGCGCTTTCCGGGTTGCGCAGAAAGCCGTCGCTCACCAGAAAGTACACGCCGGAGGTCCCCAGCGACAGCATCGCCTGTCCCGGCCTGACCATACCGACCCCGACGGCGCCCGCCGCGTTATCCCCGCCACCAGCAACCACCGGTACGGCATGCATGCCCCAGCGCGCTGCCACAGCGGCGCTCAGCACGCCGGTGATGGCGTTGCCTTCGTACAGCGCAGGCATCTGATCACGGGTCAGTCCGCAGACGGACAGCAGTTTATCGCTCCAGTCACGCTGCGCCACATCCAGCCACATGGTCCCGGCTGCATCAGACATATCGCTGGCAAAATCGCCGGTAAGCCGCCAGCGCAGATAATCCTTGGGCAACAGCACCTTCGCGATACGGTTAAAGATATCGGGCTCATGCTGTTTTACCCACAACAGTTTAGGGGCGGTAAAGCCCGGCATCATCAGGTTTCCGGTGATCGTGCGGGCATCCGGCACCAGCTGTTCCAGCTGACGACACTCCGCCGCGCTGCGACCATCGTTCCACAGAATCGCCGGGCGCAGCACGCGGTGAGCTTCATCCAGCAGCGTGGCGCCGTGCATCTGCCCACTCAGGCCTATCGCTTCGACCTCGCTCAGGTCATGCTGCGCCGCCAGCGCACGTAATGCACTGTCCGTCGCCTGCCACCAACTTTCCGGATCCTGCTCGCTCCATAACGGCCGGGGCCGCGACACGCTGAGTTTTTCCGTCTGACTGGCGACCACCTGGCCCTGCCGATCCAGTAATACTACCTTTACCCCGGAGGTCCCGAGATCGATGCCGATAACCATCCGCCACTCCTGTTGTATTAACGATCAAAAAGATAGCTGTTCACCAGGTTCTCCAGCAGCTCCTGCCGGCCACTCTGATGCTGCGGGTTGAGATCGTGCTGCGCGGCATGTTCTGCCAGAGCTGCCAGGGTAAATTCGCCCTGCAGAATCTGCTGACCAAACTCGCTGTTCCAGCCGCTGTAACGCTGCGCCACGCGCTTGTCCAGCTCGCCATCCTCAATCATGCGTGCCGCCACTTTCAGCGCCAGCGCCATGGTATCCATCGCACCGATATGACCGTAGAAGAGATCATATTTATCAGTGCTCTGACGGCGTACTTTGGCATCGAAGTTCAGACCCCCAGTGGTGAAGCCGCCCGCTTTGATGATTTCATACATCACCAGCGCATTCTCTTCGACGCTGTTAGGGAACTGATCGGTATCCCAGCCCAACTGCATGTCGCCGCGGTTAGCATCCACTGAGCCAAAAATCCCCAGAGCGATAGCCGTGGCGATCTCATGATGGAACGAATGGCCCGCCAGGGTGGCGTGGTTGGCTTCAACGTTCACTTTGATCTCTTTTTCCAGCCCGAACTGCTTCAGGAAGCCGTAGACCGTGGCGACATCGTAATCATACTGATGTTTGGTCGGCTCCTGCGGTTTCGGCTCGATTAACAGCGTGCCCTGGAAGCCGATGCGGTGTTTATGCTCCACCACCATCTGCATAAAGCGGCCAAGCTGCTCACGCTCCTGGCGCAGATCGGTGTTCAGCAGGGTTTCATAGCCTTCACGTCCGCCCCACAACACATAGTTTTCGCCGCCCAGCTTGCGTGTCGCTTCCATCGCCGTGGTGACCTGCGTTGCCGCCCAGGCAAAGACTTCCGGATCAGGGTTGGTGGCTGCGCCTGCGCCGTAGCGCGGGTTGGTAAAGCAGTTAGCGGTGCCCCACAGCAGTTTCACGCCGCTCTCCTGCTGCTTTTGCTGCAGGACATCGGTCATCACGGCAAAGTTTTCCCGGTACTCGCGCAGTGATGCGCCTTCCGGCGAGACATCCACATCGTGGAAGCAGTACCAGGGTACATTCAGCTTATGGAAAAACTCAAACGCCACGTCAGCCTTGAGTTTGGCTCGCTCCAGCGCTTCGCCGGGCTGTTGCCAGGGGCGGTTAAACGCGCCCACACCAAACATATCGGAGCCGTTCCAGCAGAAGCTATGCCAGTAGCAGGCGGCGAAACGCAGGTGCTGCGCCATGGTTTTCCCCAGCAGAACTTCGTCCGGGTTGTAATGACGAAAGGCCAGCGGATTGCGGCTTTGCGGCCCTTCATAACGAACGCGCTCCAGCTCGGTGAAATAAGCGTGCATGTCTGACTCCTTAAGATAAGCAATGTTTTTGCAAAGGGTGCAGGCATTCTGGAAGCGGGATAAGCAGGGCTCAATTACGATATTTCACAGCAGGGTTAACAGAATTATTTATTGTGGAGAGGATCGCAAAATAAGCGCTAAATTTTGTCTGATTTTTTCTAACTCATTGAAAACCGACTACCCGCTGCTAAAAAAAATCGATCGCCATCATAATTTTGACAATAAACAAAAAATCGTAACTGCAAGAGGAAAATCGGTAATTGATGTTATTCCGGGCAGATGTCAACAATTCATCGGCCTGAGAACATGTGTAAAACAATTACCTCAACCTACAGGGCAACAATATGAAAAAGAGCTTCACACTTCTGGCCGCCTGTGCGGCGGTCACGATGGCGCTGTTCAGCCAGGGCGCTCTGGCTAAAGAAGTCAAAATCGGTATGGCCATCGACGATCTGCGCCTCGAGCGCTGGCAGAAAGATCGTGACATTTTCGTGAAAAAAGCCGATTCCCTGGGCGCGTCAGTATTTGTCCAGTCGGCGAACGGCAATGAAGAAACGCAGATGTCGCAGATTGAAAATATGATTAACCGCGGCGTCGATGTGCTGGTCATTATTCCCTATAACGGCGAAGTCTTAAGTAATGTGATTAAAGAGGCGAAGCGCGAAGGTATAAAAGTCCTGGCGTATGATCGCATGATAAATAATGCCGACATCGATTTTTATGTCTCTTTTGATAATGAAAAAGTCGGTGAACTGCAGGCGGAAAGCCTGGTGAAGCAGGTACCGCAGGGTAATTACTTCTTAATGGGCGGATCGCCGGTTGATAATAACGCCCGTCTGTTCCGCGCTGGCCAGATGAAAGTGCTTAAACCCTATATCGATGAAGGCAAAATCAAGATTGTAGGCGATCAGTGGGTTGACGCCTGGCTGCCGGAAAATGCGCTGAAGATCATGGAAAACGCCCTGACGGCGAATAAAAACAACATCAATGCGGTGGTAGCCTCTAATGATGCCACAGCAGGCGGCGCGATTCAGGCGCTCTCCGCGCAGGGGCTGGCGGGCAAAGTGGCCATCTCCGGCCAGGATGCCGACCTCGCGGCCATCAAGCGTCTGAAAAACGGCACGCAGACCATGACGGTATATAAACCCATCAGCAAGCTGGCAGACGAAGCGGCCAAAATTGCCGTCGATCTGGGCAATGATAAACAGCCCGCCTCTAACGCCAAACTGAATAACGGGCTGAAAGAGGTTTCCGCCTGGCTGCTGGATCCTATTGCGGTGGATAAATCCAACATCGACAGCACCGTTGTGGCAGACGGCTTCCATAAGAAAAGCGACCTCTGATGATGTCACCGCCCTGCCAGCAGGCAAGGCGGTTAACCAGACGTGTTATGGAGATTATGATGGCGGCACTGCTGGAAATGCACCAAATCACCAAGCAATTCGGCGCGGTCAAAGCGCTGGATGGCGTCAGCCTGCAGCTTGAGGCAGGTGAAGTGATGTCACTGTGCGGCGAAAACGGCTCGGGTAAGTCGACACTGATGAAAATCCTGTGCGGTCTCTATCCCACAGGCGACTATCAGGGTGAGATTCGCTTCGCCGGAGAGCCACTGCGGCCGCTGACGTTGCGTGACACTGAACGTAAAGGCATTGTGATTATCCATCAGGAGCTGGCGCTGGTGCGCCAGCTGACGGTGATGGAAAATATCTTTCTCGGCAGCGAAATTACCCGTTACGGCGCGGTGGACGATGAGGCGATGGCGCTGCGCTGCCAGACGCTGCTGGCGCAGGTAAAGCTGAATGTCTCGCCCGACACACGCGTCAGCGAACTGGGCATGGGCCAGCAGCAGCTGGTGGAAATCGCCCGGGCGCTGAACAAGCAGGTACGGCTGCTGATCCTTGATGAACCGACTTCGTCGCTGACCGGGCAGGAAACCGAGACGCTGCTGAGCATTATCCAGAACCTGCGCGATCACGGCATCGCCTGCATCTACATTTCCCATAAGCTGAACGAAGTGAAAGCCATTTCCGACAGCGTCTGCGTGATCCGTGATGGCAAACATATTGCCACGCGCTCCGCCGCCCGGCTGACCGAGGAGGAGATCATTACCCTGATGGTCGGCCGTGAGCTGACGGCGCTCTACCCCCGTGAGCCGCACCCGATTGGTCCGGAAGTGCTGCGTGTAGAGCATCTGACTGCCTGGCATCCGGTAAAACGTGACCTGCAACGGGTGAAAGATGTGTCGTTCTCGCTGCGCCAGGGAGAGATCCTCGGCATCGCCGGGCTGGTGGGCGCCGGACGTACAGAGATGGTAGAGTGTCTGGCGGGCGTCTGGCAGGGACGCTGGCAGGGCGATATTTTTATCCGCGGCGAAAAGGTCCGGCTGCGCGACTGTCGGGAAGCGATTGCGCAGGGCATTACTCTGGTGCCGGAAGATCGTAAAAAAGATGGCATCGTGCCGCTGATGGGGGTGGGGAAAAATATCACCCTTGCCGCACTGGGCGATTTCAGCGGCCGCGCCTCGGTGATGGATGAACCTGCAGAGCAGAAGGCGATCCTTGACGCCATCGCCCGTTTACGGGTGAAAACCGCGTCGCCCGAACTGGCTATTGGCCGTCTGAGCGGCGGCAACCAGCAGAAAGCTATTCTGGCGAAGTGCCTGCTGCTCAATCCACAAATTCTTATTCTTGATGAGCCGACGCGCGGCATCGATATCGGCGCCCGCTTCGAAATCTACAAGTTAATCAATCAACTGGTGCAGCAGGGTATCGCCGTGATCGTTATCTCTTCCGAGCTGCCGGAGGTGCTGGGTCTGAGCGATCGTGTGCTGGTCATGCACGAAGGACACCTTAAAGCTAACCTGCCAAATAACCAACTGACTCAGGAACAGGTTATGGAAGCCGCCTTGCGGAGTGAACATTATGCTTGAATCTCAATCCACCAATCCAACGCCGTTACGCGCCAGCGGTGGGGGCGCGCCGGGCAAGCTGCGCCTGATGAACCTGCAGGTCCTGGTGATGCTGGCCGCTATCGCAATAATTTTGCTGTTTTTTACCTGGATGACCGATGGCGCTTACCTCAGCGCCCGTAACATCTCCAACCTGCTGCGTCAGACCGCCATTACCGGCATTCTCGCGGTCGGCATGGTGTTTGTCATCATCTCGGCTGAAATCGATCTCTCTGTCGGCTCGATGATGGGGTTGCTGGGGGGTGCCGCGGCGATCTTTGACGTCTGGCTCGGCTGGCCGCTGCCGATCACCATTGTGGTGACGCTGCTGCTCGGTTTGCTGCTCGGCACCTGGAACGGCTGGTGGGTCGCCTACCGCAAAGTCCCCTCTTTTATTGTAACGCTCGCTGGCATGCTCGCCTTCCGCGGCATTCTGATCGGCATTACTGACGGGACGACGGTCGCGCCGACCAGCGCGGCGATGTCGCAAATCGGTCAAAGCTATCTGCCGGATGGTATTGGCTTCAGCTTCGGCGTGGTAGGCCTCTGCCTGTTTATCGCCTGGCAGTGGCGTATCCGGCTACGCCGCCAGCGTCTGGGGCTGCCACAAGCGGCTCCGGCTGGCGCTGTAGGGCGTCAGGCGTTAACCGCCGTTCTGGTGCTGGGCGCCATCTGGCTGCTGAACGATTATCGTGGCGTGCCCACCCCGGTGCTACTGCTCGCCTTACTGATGCTGGCAGGCATGTTTATGGCGACACGCACCGCTTTTGGTCGTCGCATCTACGCTATTGGCGGCAACCTCGATGCGGCGCGCCTCTCCGGGATACATGTTGCGCGCACCAAGCTGGCGGTATTTGCCATTAACGGTCTGATGGTGGCGATTGCGGGCCTGATCCTCAGCTCCCGCCTTGGCGCAGGTTCGCCGTCAGCGGGTAATATCGCGGAACTGGACGCCATTGCCGCCTGCGTGATCGGCGGCACCAGCCTGGCTGGCGGCGTAGGCAGCGTTGCGGGAGCCGTAATGGGTGCCTTTATTATGGCCTCGCTGGATAACGGGATGAGCATGATGGACGTCCCCACCTTCTGGCAGTACATCGTGAAGGGTGCCATTTTGCTGCTCGCCGTCTGGATGGATTCAGCGACGCGTCGGCGCGCGTAACGTCGACGCGATCACAAGCTGTAGCAACGGATTTCTGCCCGCTGAGTCGCTATGCTATTCAGTGGGCATCTCGCCTTTCAGGACTGGTAATCATGTTGCAAAAACGTTTTCGCATCACGTTATTATTTAATGCCAATAAAGTGTATGACCGCCAGGTTGTCGAAGGTGTGGGCGAATATTTACAGGCATCACAAACGGACTGGGATATTTTTATTGAAGAGGATTTTCGCTGCCGCATTGATAATATCCGCGAGTGGCTGGGTGATGGCGTCATTGCGGATTATGACGATCTGGCCATTGAGGATTTATTAGCTAAGGTCAATGTGCCCATTGTCGGCGTCGGCGGCTCCTACCATCAGGAAGCGGACTACCCTACGGTGCATTATATCGCCACCGATAACTTCGCATTGGTAGAGAGCGCCTTCCTGCATCTGAAAGAGAAAGGGCTGCAGCGTTTCGCCTTCTACGGCTTACCGGCTTCCAGCGGCAAGCGCTGGGCGCTGGAGCGCGAGCACGCCTTTCGCCAGCTGGTGGCTCAGGAGCGTTATCAGGGGGTGATTTTTCAGGGGCTGGAAACCGCGCCGGAAAACTGGCAGCACGCCCAGAACCGGCTTGCTGACTGGCTGCAAACCCTGCCGCAAAATACCGGGATTATTGCCGTCACCGATGCGCGTGCGCGTCACCTGCTGCAGGTGTGCGAACACCTGAAAATACCGGTGCCGGAAAAGCTGTGTGTGATTGGCATCGATAATGAAGAGCTGACGCGCTATCTGTCGCGCACTGCCCTCTCCTCGGTGGCGCAGGGCACACGTCAGATGGGCTATCAGGCGGCGAAGCTGCTGCATCGCCTGCTGAATAATGAGTCCATGCCGCTGCAGCGTATCCTGGTGCCACCGGTAAAAGTGATCGCGCGTCGCTCGACCGACTATCGCTCTCTGCGTGACCCGGCGGTGATCCAGGCGATGCATTTTATTCGCTTTCACGCCTGCCAGGGGATCAAAGTGGAACAGGTGCTGGACGCCGTAGGTATGTCACGATCTAATCTGGAAAAACGCTTTAAAGATGAGACCGGCGATACCATTCACGCCATGATCCACAGTGAAAAGCTGGAGCGCGCACGCGGTCTGCTGATTTCCACCTCCCTGTCGATCAATGAGATCTCGCAGATGTGCGGCTACCCTTCGCTGCAATATTTCTATTCCGTGTTTCGTAAAAGCTATGGCAGCACGCCGAAAAGCTATCGCGACAGGTTTGGGGAAGTGATGGTGTAAGAGCCGGGCCGGGTGCCGGCCCGGCTTTTTTATGCGATGCGCCGTTCATACTGTTCAATCACCGCCAGCGCCAGCCCGTTTGCCGGATCGAGCCGCTCCTGCAAAAAATAGAGGTCGGTATGGCGGAAAGGAAAGCTCAGCGTACTGGCTTCCGTCGCATCGCGCGTCGCCACGCAAAAGCGCGGATGCACATTCCACGGACAATCCATAATGATACTGGCCGGATTCAGCAGCATGATAATCTGGCTCAGCGCCTTACCCAGCGCATGTCCCGCCTGCGTCATCACTTCATCGATGATCTGCGGCGCGCGGTCGCGCTGCGCCCAGCTCAGGCCCGCCTGACGCTGCGTCAGCTGCTGTGCAATCGCTGGCTGGCTGATTAACGCCTCCAGACAACCGCCACGTCCACAGTGACATACGGGTCCTTCCGGCTGGACAATAAGGTGCCCCACCTCACCGGCGGTCCAGCTGTTGCCGGTAAAAACCTCGCCGTGCTGAACCAGCGCGCCGCCGATGCCGCGGGCGACGCGCAGGTAAAAATGGCTTTTTTCCGCAGCCAATTTCAGCTGCTGTACAGAGAGCAGTCCCGCCGCCTTCACGTTATTCATGAGGAACAGCGGTACATTGAGATCCTGGCTGAGCGGCGTGCGCAGATCCACATCCTGCCAGCCAAGGTGGGAAGAGAAGTGCAGCCAGCCGCGTTCCGGATCGACAATCCCTGGAAAGCCCAGCGCGATGCCGATCAGTTCAGGATATTTTTGCGTAATGTCGCTGCAGCAGGCGCTGAGACTCTCCAGCAGAGGGGCGGGATCGGCCGTTTCGGTACTCTGACTGTTCTCCTCAATCACGCGGGAAAAGTAGTCGCAGACGCGCCAGTGGATGCGCTGTTTCTCCACCATGATGCCGACGCTTTTCAGCCGGTCGGCCCGCAGGCGAATCTCAATTTTTGGCCGCCCGGCAGCCGTCACGTTTACCGGCCCCAGCTCCTCAATCAGCCCGGCCTCCAGCATCTCATCGATAATCAGCGAGATGGTGTTCTTACTGAGTGACAGCGCCTGCGCAATATCCTGGCGTGAGGTGATATGGGTCCTGCGCAACAGCGACAGCACCTGCTTCTGATTGTTCAGGCGTAATAATTTTGGCCCTTTATTTGTGGCGTTCATGGCATGCTCATCCAAAGGGAAGATTTACAGCCTTACAGGCTGCAGCAAGGCACATCCGCCTGTGCATACTGCTTAACGCCGCCATCACCCTGATGCGGAAAATAACACCTGTGCCCTTGCGAGCTGATTAGTATTCATCGCCGCGTACGCGGCTGCGGTAGCTTTCCCAGTCGAAACGTATCCACATACTGTTACCCAGCCGCATGCGATCCATAACGCGTTCTCCCAGCAGCGCATTCATCCCGGCGGGATCAAGGTTTGAGAGCATACCGGTCGGGCGCTTGGAGGATGAACGGCGGTCGACAATCTGGTTGATAATCACTTTTTCATAGCGTGATTCGCTCTGCATGCCGATTTCGTCAATCACCAGCAGGTCAACGCTGCTGAGATCGTGCAACAGTCGCTCTTCGGTAATATCGCTGGCGCCGCTAAACGTCCCTTTCATATTGGACATAAGATCGGCCACCGTCACGATTAACACGCTTTTGCCACGCAGAATCAGATGGTTGCCAATCGCTGCGGCCAGGTGATTCTTACCGGTGCCGGGACGTCCGGAAAAAACGAAGCTGGCGATGCTGCCTTCAAACTCTTCCGCATATTTGCGTGCCGCCGCCAGCGCTTTACGCTGTCCTTCATTCTCGACGCGGTAATTGTCAAATGAGCAGTTCATATGCAGTTCACGAATGCCGGAACGGCCCATGATACGCTGCATTTTCATGGCGCGGTTCTCGCGTACGATGGACTCAGAACGCAAACGTCCCTGCTCCTGATTCCAGGCCAGCAGCTCCTCGCCACGGGTAAATTTCGGCTTTACGCTTTCCGGCATCATTCTTTTCAGGCGGCTGAAAAGATCGTCAGGCGTTTTCATCACTCACCTCGGAAACCATCGGGAATATCGTAGTCGGTACTGGCCACCTGCGTCAGATCGCGTTTTGGCTGACCGCCGTTGCTGGCGCGGTTCATCTGGACGCTGCGTGCCAGCTTCTGCTGCCACTGCACATGATGAAACAGACGTCCTTCCGCCTGCCAGTAAGCGATAAAGGCCGCCAGCTCTGCCGCAGTTACAGGCTCGCTGAGAGAGACGCCCCAAATCGCCGCCTGGCGCTGAAAATCGGCGTCGGGCTGCCAGTCTGCATACATCGCAAATTTACCGACCGGCGTGCGGATCGCCTGCGGCTGATCATCATACAAACTTTCATCCAGCGCGACATCGCTGGGTTGCTGCAGTGCCGCTTCCATCGCCAGCAGCTGCGCCAGGCGCTCCTGGGTGATGGCATACATCACAGGCGCGTTATTATCGAATACGGCCAACGTGCCTTTCTCCGCATGGTGCAACGCACTGAGCGGATCCTGACGAAAGGCATCCAGGCCAATGATCGTGGAAGTTAAAATTTTAACGGACATGAAAAAACCTGACGTTGACCTGCATTTTGCGCCGGGCCAGGTGAACTGCCCGGCGCAGAAGTTCCTATTGTACCTTTTTTAACGTGCAGGATCGCAAAAAAGGTGTGAGCGTTTAGCGCATTTGCGGATAAGAAGCCCCCGGCTCAGCTCGATGCGCGCTCGCTTTCCGGTCAGCTTTCGCCGTTATCGCCACAGGCTGCGAGCGCGTCTGCCAGAGATAGCGTACTGAAGAGAAGGTACAGAACGCGTAGCCCAGCAGCTCACACACCTCTTCCGCCATGTTTTTGACCATCCGGTTATAACCATCCAGCATCAGGTTTTCCCAGAGCGCGCTCATACCGAACAGTCGGGAAAACACCAGCACAATGAGCAAACCGGTTGCCATCATCTGCCAGTTGGTATTGCGCAGAAACTGCACCAGCCCGGCGAGGGTTTGCTGCGGATGCCGCAGCGCCATCACGACACAGATCAGAAAAGTCGCTAAGGCTGGCCATATCCAGGCACCGTGAGCGATTTTATCGAACAGAAAATCGAGTTCACGGATCAGCATACAGCTGTAAAAGCCCCCTGTCAGGATGAGTGCGCCACGCTGCCCGGGACGCTGAACCGCCTGCCAGAAAAACAGCACGGCAATAATAGCCAACAGAATCTCCTGGCTGGTCTCTGTCAAAGAAGTTTCCCGCAGGTTGGCATGGATCCAGTTTACATCGATATAAACCACCCCCATCATCAGAGCAAGGAAAGCCGCCACAATGAAAAAAGCCGCTATTTCGCGGCCAATAATTACAAGATTTTCGCGCATTTTCTTACCACTTATTTGTTTAGCACGCTCATTATAGGGATTTAAAGCAATAATCTTTCTCTTTTTATGCCCGTTATGGCTTAGAAACTGGCGCTGACGCCGAGGCTATAGATAAATTGCTCGTTGCTGGACAGGGTGCCGGTTTGTGAAAACGAGGCAAAGGCCGCCATCCTGTTGTTGATTGGCATATGTGCTCCGATGCTGACATCCAGTCCGTTATCTTCATGCTGCCCGACAGACTCTGCGGAGCGCACATTCTCTTCCGTCAGGCTGTTTTCAGCGAACTGATAACTGTAGCTTAGCTGTATCCATGGAGACATCCAGCCGAATCTGGAGTCAACACGCCAGCCGACGCTGGCAACCGCATCCGGCGAGACGCGATCGCTGAAATCGCATTGCAGACAATTGAGCACGCTCTGACCTACCGCATATTGCGCTACCGGTCCGGTGGACCACTGGCGGTTGAGCGGCATCTTCCAGCCTGCCGAGAAGCGTGTACCGAGCGCCTGACTCCCGACGTTACCTGGCTCAGCGCGTAGCGATAATCCCGCGTCACGTTGCGCATTCAGCGCGGCATTCAGCAGCCCCTGCTGTGCGTCTTCGTCAAAACCCAGCCGCTCATGCGCCATTTTCTCAGCAAGAATATCGTCATAATGCGGCCCCTGCGTCTTGCTATTCCGGTTATCCCACAGACGCGCAACGTTGTCCCAGCCGTAAGCAGGCCTGGGGAGGCACAAGCAAAAAAGAAACGTACTGATTAAGGCCCCGGCAAAGAATTGCTGGCCTGCACACTCACTTTTCTGCAACATGAAAAACTCCAGACGATGCTGAAGAGAAGAATGGGCACCCTGATTAACGGCCTCCTGATGCACCTGCTGTATAACTATTAACCGATTCCTCCTGCCGTCAAGGGAGGAGGAAAAAATTTCTCCTCTGCAATAAGGAAAAGAAAAATGCAACGCTGTGGCTGGGTTACACAAGATCCTCTCTATCTTGCCTACCACGATCGGGAGTGGGGCATCCCCCAGACCGACAGCAAGGCATTATTTGAAATGCTCTGCCTGGAAGGGCAACAGGCGGGGCTCTCCTGGCTGACGGTACTGAAAAAACGGGAGAGTTATCGCCGCGCTTTTGCAGATTTTGATCCGCAGGCGATTGCTCTGATGGATGAGCAAGACATCGAACGCTTAATGCAGGATAGCGGCATTATTCGCAACAAAGCCAAAATTGCTGCGATTATCGCCAATGCAAATGCTTATCTGGCGATGGCGGCAAAAGGTGAGGATTTTGCGCGCTTTGTCTGGAAATTTGTCGATAACGTGCCGATTATCCATTATTACGCTGATTATAAAATCGCCCCTGCCACTTCAGCACGCTCCGATGCGCTCGCTAAAGCGTTAAAGCAACGTGGGTTTAAATTCGTCGGCAGCACTATCTGTTATTCCTTTATGCAGGCCTGTGGGCTGATTAACGATCATCAGACCAGCTGTTTTTGCCATCCCGACAATCTTTCTCGCTGAACAGGCATAAATTCGGATTGACCCTCACGACTTCTCCTGCATCCGGACGGCATAATCGTGCCACTTCAGGGTGCAGAGTGCGCTTTTTTTGATGTTTTGAGGGAATTGAGATGAAAAATTCGTTACTGGCGATGACGGTATTACTGAGCGGCGCGCTGGCGCTTTCCGGCTGTACGACCAATCCCTACACCGGTGAATCCCAGGCGGGTAAATCGGGCGTAGGTGCGGGTCTCGGTGCGCTGGTTGGCGCTGGCGTTGGCGTGTTGTCATCGTCGAAGAAAGATCGCGGCAAAGGCGCGTTGATTGGTGCCGCTTCCGGTGCTGCGCTGGGCGGCGGCGTGGGCTATTACATGGATGTGCAGGAAGCCAAACTGCGCGAAAAAATGCGCGGTACCGGCGTCAGCGTGACGCGTCAGGGTGACGCTATTGTGCTGAATATGCCCAATAACGTGACGTTCGACTCCAGCAGCAGCACGCTGAAACCGGCTGGCGCGACGACGCTGTCCGGCGTGGCGATGGTATTAAAAGAGTATGAGAAAACCGCCGTTAACGTTGTGGGCTACACCGACAGCACCGGTACGCGCGACCTCAATATGCGTCTGTCGCAACAGCGTGCTGACAGCGTGGCCAGCTCACTGATTACTCAGGGCGTCGCGGCAAACCGCTTACGTACGCAGGGTATGGGCCCGGATAATCCGGTAGCCAGCAACAGCACCGAACAGGGCAAAGCGCAGAACCGTCGCGTAGAGATTACGCTGAGTCCGCTTTCCTGATCTTCGTGCCAGCTCCCTCAGGGAAGAGGGAAAAATTTTCTTTGCTGTCCGCCGTCTAATCCTGTTTTCCACTGTCAGAGACTAAATAATGCATAAAGTACCGCTACGCTTTATGCTGGTGTGACCAATATTTACCCATCAGGTAGCGCAGTATGTCCCTTAAAGTTATTGCCAGAACGCTGGGTATCTCCGTGACAACCGTCAGCCGTGCGCTCAATGGCTACGATGATGTGGCCAGCGCAACGCGTAAACGCATCGAAGAGGAAGCGAGCCGTCGCGGCTACCGGCCTCATGCAGCAGCGCGCCGCCTGAAAACGGGCCGGGCCAATGCGGTGGGTCTGGTTTTCCCGGTCAATACGACGCCCCTGAATAACAGCCTGTTCAGCAAAACCCTGGTAGCGCTCGATCAACAACTGGCGCGCCAGGAGATCGATCTACTGCTGTTAGCGGATAAACCCCATGATAATCAGCGCGCGCTGCTGCGCATGTTACATAGCCGGGCGCTGGATGCGGTGATCTTTACCCGTCCGCGACCGCAGGATCCGCGTCTGATGCTGGTACAGCAAAAAGGTTTTCCCTTTCTTACCCTTGGCCGTAGCGAGCTGCCGCAACCCTATGCCTGGTTCGATTTCGATAATCATGCCGGGCCGCGCCTGGCGGTCCACTATTGTCTGGATCGCAGTATCAGCCCGATCGCCTGGCTGGGCAGTAACGACACCTACACTTTTGTGCGCGATCGCCGTCAGGGCTATCTGGATGCGCTGACGCAGCGCAATATCCTGCCTGATGCCCGCTTTGTAGCGGCAGTGAGGCCTTCGCGCCGCGCCGGTTATCAGCAAACGTTAAGCTGGCTCGCCAGCCCGCAACCGCCACGGGCGATTATCACTGACTGCAGCGAACTGGGCGAAGGGGCAGCTACGGCGCTGCAACAAACGTCTCGTTTGCAGGGTGAACAGGCGGTTACGCTGATTATTTATGACGGGCTGCCGGTCGATTCGATCGTGAATGAACCACTGCCTGCCATTATCCAGTCAACCCAGCGTGATCCGGGTGAAAGAGTGGCGCAGATGATGCTGGATCTGCTTGCTGGCAGATCCGTCGGGCAACTGCAGGAACTCTGGCAACCCGAATTGCGCCTGCCGGACAGGCCATAGCGGGTTTTTCCCCCGGTATCGCCTGTGTTAGTCTCTGCCTGTTTCTACTGACCCGGGTAACTTCATGAAAAGCAGGACGAACCGCGCCACCATCAGTGATGTCGCTCGCGCGGCAAAGACAGGTAAAACCAGCATTTCCCGTTACCTGAACGGTGAACAGCATCTTCTTTCGCCAGATTTAAAATCCCGTATCGAACAGGCAATTGCGGATCTGAACTATCAGCCCAGCCAGATGGCGCGCGGTTTAAAGCGTGGCCGCACACGGCTGATTGGCCTGATTATTGCGGATATCACCAATCCCTACTCCGTAGACGTGATGTGTGGTATTGAAGCCGCCTGCCGTGAGCACGGTTTCACTCTGTTGATGTGCAATACCAACAATGAAATCGACCTGGAACAGCACTATCTGCAGTTGCTGAGCAGCTATCAGGTAGAAGGCGTGGTAGTGAACGCTGTCGGCATGCATGAAGAGGCGCTAAGCCGCCTGCAGCAGTCGCTGCTGCCGATGGTATTAATCGACCGTAAGATCCCCGATTTTGCCTGCGACGTGGTGGGGTTGAACAATCAGGAAGCCACCTCTGTCGCCACTCACCATCTGATTGAGAACGACTATGAGGCGCTGCTGTTTCTCAGCGAGCCGCTGGGCAGCGTGAATACCCGTCATGAACGACTGGCTGCGTTTCGCCATACCCTCAGCGCCTTTCCGCATCTGATACAGGAAAGCCATGAAGTCCAGCTGAATCAGCCTGCCCAGCTGGAGGCCGTGCTGCATGATTTTCATCAGCGGCACGCAGATAAGCGCTGCGCGGTAATGGCGGCTAACGGGGCGCTAACGTTACAAGTGGCGCGCGCCATGCAGCGTGTCGGCCTGCGCTGGGGCGAGAATATCGGCCTGCTCGGTTTTGATGAACTGGAGTGGGCAGCGCTGGCGGGACCAGGCATTACAACGCTGAAACAACCTACCTGGCAAATAGGCTACGCGGCGCTGGAGCGTCTGATCGCACGCATTGCGGGCGGCGAGCTGCCGATCACCGAAAAGCTTTTTTCCGGTGAGCTGATTAAACGTGGCTCCAGCCGCCGTCTTGATGCACTTTAAGAGTCTTCTCTGATCATTTTTACTCACTTCGTGAGTCTGATCATAATTTCAGCTTTTGCTCCTTTGCATTGGAACCGGTTCCATTTAACGTTTTTACAACGTCGAGGGCACTGTTTACCGCCTGGAGAGAGAAATGAAACCTGAAATTATTGTCGTTACCGCAGCTTATGGTCAGCAGCAGGTGGCTGCACTCGGCGGCCAGCAGGCATTGCTGTCGGTGATCCAGCAGGCCGGAGCGGATGGCGTTGAAATACGCCGTGAGTTGTTCGATAAGGCAGACCTTGCCCGCCTGCCAGCACTGCGCCAGGCGATCGCGGCACATCAGCTGCGCGCCTTCTACTCCGTACCGGACGCGCTGTTTACCACGGACGGCGCGCTTAACCCGCAGCTGGAACACTATCTGCAGGAAGCGGAGCAGCTTGATGCCCGCCTGCTGAAATTCTCGCTGGGTCACTATACCGGTGCGGTTAGCCATGACGAGAGTCAGCGACTGCGTCAGGCCCTCGCCCACCCCAGCGTTAAGCTGGTGGTAGAAAACGATCAGACCGCGTATGGCAAACTTGCCCCGCTGGCGCGTTTCTTTAGCGACTTTGGCGCCATGCATATGCCCCACGGCATGACCTTTGATATGGCCAACTGGCTCTGGACTGGTGAAGAAGCAGAACACGCAGCGCACCAGTTAAGTCAGCATGTCGGCTATATTCACGTTAAGGCAGCCGTGCCACACCGTGACGCTTTTCGGGCAATAGCCCTCAATGACGCCGATGACAGCTGGCGCAACCTGCTCAAACGCCTGCCGGACACTGTGCCGCGCGGTATCGAATTCCCGCTGGAAGGTGACGATTTAGTGGCGGTTACCCCCCCCCCTGTTTTCCTGCTGCGCCATTGTTGTGGGAAGAACATGACGACTCCTGAAAAAAGCACCCCCGGTGTGGGGGGTATCGGCGGAGCGGGGGGGGGGGTTGTTGCCCGCGAAACCGGCGGTCTGGCCTCCGCCCCAGCCCTTTTGGAGCGGGGTGCCGGGGGCGGGGTGGACGGAGGCCTTGGTGTGGCGGGCCCTGGCTTG
>NZ_LR026978.1:1478359-1589920 GCF_900604315.1 [Erwinia] mediterraneensis | reverse complement strand
TGATTTTGTTATCACCCGGAGGGCCGCCCGCTGCGACCACCCCGCGAGACGTCGTCGGCGGCGTAAGATGTGAAAAAGAGAAAGGAGGCCCGCCGCCCCCCCCGGTGCCGTTTTCGGGGAAACACCCCAAAAGGCCGCGGAGGCCGGCGGGCCCACCCCCCACAACCCCCCGCCGGCCCCTGGGCCGCGCGGTATCAAATCCCCGCGGGAGGGTGAGGTTTTGGTGGGGGTTCCCCGCCACTATGTTGACCTGCTGCGCAATTGTTGAGGAAAGATCATGACGACTCATGAAAACGGCACCCTGGATGTGGTGACTATCGGCGAAGCGATGGCGATGTTTGTCGCCAGCGAAACCGGCGATCTGGCATCCGCACAAGCCTTTGTGAAGCGGATTGCCGGTGCCGAGTTGAACGTAGCCATTGGTCTGGCGCGTCTTGGCTTGAAAACGGGCTGGGTCAGCCGCGTCGGCAATGACTCTTTTGGCCGCTATGCCTGCCAGCAGTTAGAAAAAGAGGGCGTTGACCATCGTCAGGTCACAGCGGACAGCCGTTATCCGACCGGTTTTCAGTTGAAATCCAGAGTGGATGATGGCTCCGATCCGGTGGTGGAATATTTTCGTAAAGGCTCTGCAGCCAGTCATCTCTCCGTGGAAGATTTCAATCGTGACTACTTTGGTGCCGCGCGGCACCTGCATCTGAGCGGTGTGGCGGCAGCCCTGTCCGACAGCTCGCTGGCGTTGCTGAAGTATACGGCAAAAGAGATGCGCGCCATGGGCAAAACCATCTCGTTTGACCCTAACCTGCGTCCGGTGCTATGGCGCAGCGAAGAGGAGATGCGTACCCAGCTTAACGAACTGGCGGCCTGGGCCGACTGGGTGCTGCCCGGCGAAAAAGAGGGCGAGATCCTGACCGGCTACCGTCAGCCGGAAGCCATTGCCGATTTTTATCTCGATAAAGGGGTAAAAGCGGTGGTAATCAAAACCGGTTGTGAAGGTGCCTGGTACAAAACCGCCTCGGGCGAAAAAGGCCAGGTGGAAGCGATTCGGGTGGATAACGTGGTCGATACCGTCGGCGCGGGTGATGGCTTTGCTGTCGGCGTGATCAGCGCGTTACTGGAAGGGAAAAGCCTGCCGCAGGCGATCCGTCGCGGCAATAAAATCGGTTCTCTGGCCATTCAGGTGATCGGCGACAGCGAAGGTTTACCCACGCGCGCTCAGCTTGGCGATTATTGATCGCCATCATCATCTGCATGCCAGTTCGGCAATAAGACCTGAGGCGCAGCCGTTCCCTGGAAATCAGCGTGCGCCCACTACCTCAACAGAGGATACAACCATGAAAACGCAGACAATCGCCCCGAAACGCTGGTGGTATATTATGCCCATCGTGTTTATTACCTACAGTCTGGCGTATCTGGACCGGGCGAACTTCAGTTTCGCCTCAGCTGCCGGTATCAATGATGATTTAAATATCACCAGGGGGATGTCGTCGCTGCTGGGTGCCCTGTTCTTCCTCGGCTACTTCTTTTTCCAGATCCCTGGCGCTATCTATGCTGAACGCCGCAGCGTGAAGAAGCTGATTTTCTGGTGCCTGATTTTATGGGGCGCCTGTGCCTCACTGACCGGGATGGTAAGTAATATTCCGATGCTGGCGGCGATCCGTTTTGCCCTGGGCGTGGTGGAAGCGGCAGTGATGCCCGCCATGTTGATTTACATCAGTAACTGGTTTACCAAATCGGAACGTTCACGCGCCAATACTTTCCTGATCCTGGGTAACCCGGTGACGGTGCTCTGGATGTCGGTGGTGTCCGGCTATCTGATTGAGTCCTTTGGCTGGCGTGAAATGTTCATCATTGAAGGTTTCCCGGCCATTCTCTGGGCGGTCGCCTGGTGGTTTATGGTGCAGGATAAACCGGAACAGTCGCGCTGGATGAGCGATCAGGAAAAAGCCGCGCTGCAGGCCCAGTTGCTGAAAGAGCAGGAGAATATCAAGGCGGTACGCAATTACGGCGAAGCTTTTAAAAACCGTAACGTCATTATCCTCTGCATGCAGTATTTCGCCTGGAGCATCGGCGTGTACGGTTTTGTACTGTGGCTGCCTTCTATTCTGCGTGAGGCCAATACCGCCATGGGCATGGTGGAAGCGGGCTGGCTCTCTTCCGTGCCTTACCTGGCTGCAACCATTGCGATGCTTGTCGTCTCCTGGGCTTCCGATAAAACCCAGAACCGTAAACTGTTCGTCTGGCCGCTGCTGCTGATTGGCGCGCTGGCGTTCCTCGGCTCTTATATGGTGGGATCCAATAACTTCTGGCTCTCTTATACCCTGCTGGTGATTGCCGGTGCTGCGATGTACGCGCCTTACGGTCCCTTCTTCGCCATCATTCCGGAGATGCTGCCGCGCAACGTATCGGGTGGTGCCATGGCGCTGATTAACAGTATGGGCGCGCTGGGCTCTTTCATCGGCTCCTGGATCGTCGGCTATCTGAATGGCGCTACCGGCAGCCCGGCCGCCTCCTATATCTTTATGGGCTCCGCGCTGCTGATTTCGGTCTGGCTGACACTGATTGTGAAACCGGCTGCCAATACCAAACAGCCGCCGGTACCTGATGCCCGCCATGCCTGAAAACGGCTGAAATAGCGTAACGCTTCCCGGGGGACTCTGTGTCCCCCGCCACGCATTCGACAGGGAACTTTTTATGAAGCCTTCTGTAATTCTCTATAAAAAATTAGCGGATGACCTGCGTGCCCGCCTTGATGAGCACTTCACCGTCACAGAGATCGACGGACTGACGCCAGAGAATCTGGACGTCTATGCGGATGCGTTCCGTACGGCGGAAGGGTTGATCGGCTCCAGCCAGAAAGTGGATGCCGATCTGCTGGCGAAAATGCCGAAGCTGCGCGCCTGCTCGACCATCTCGGTCGGTTACGACCAGTTTGATGTGGATGCGTTAAACCAGCGCGGTATTGTGTTGATGCATACCCCTACAGTGCTTACCGAAACTGTCGCCGATACCATGATGGCACTGGTGCTCGCCAGCGCGCGTCGGGTAACGGAGCTGGATGCCTGGGTTAAAGCGGGCCAGTGGAAAAAGAGCATCGGACCGCAGCAGTTTGGCGTGGATGTACATCATAAAACCATTGGTATACTTGGGATGGGCCGAATCGGGATGGCGCTGGCGCAGCGCGCGCATTTTGGTTTTGGCATGAAAGTGCTCTATAACGCCCGCAAGGCGCATCAGGAAGCTGAAGAACGCTTCTCTGCCCGCGGCTGCGATCTGGAGACCTTGCTGAAAGAGAGCGATTTCGTCTGCATCAGCCTGCCGTTGACCGAACAGACGCACCATATGATAGGCGCAGACCAGCTGAAGCTGATGAAGCCGGACGCCATTCTGATCAATGCGGGTCGTGGCCCGGTGGTCGATGAGTCGGCACTGATCGCCGCCCTGAAAGCCGGTACCCTCCACGCCGCAGGACTGGACGTGTTTGAGCAGGAGCCGGTCGCAGCGGATTCAGAACTGCTGAAGCTGCCCAATGTGGTGACCCTGCCCCATATTGGCTCGGCCACGCATGAAACCCGTTACGGCATGATGCAGGATGCGGTAGAAAATCTGATTGCCGCGCTGGAGGGCAATGTCAGGAAAAACTGCGTAAATCCGCAGGTTGTGAAGTAAAGCGTCCAGCCGTTCTTTATCACCTTTTCCCTGTAACCATTGCGCCCGGGTCAGCCGGGCGCTATGGTGGATCCCCACTCAGTCATTACACATCATTTACACCTTATGAGCTTTTCCCAGTTCGGCGATAAATTCACCCGCCATACCGGCATTTCACGTCTGATGGAAGATATGGGCGCAGGCCTGCGTACGCCAGGCACCATCATGCTGGGCGGTGGTAACCCGGCGCAGATCCCGGCGATGAGCGACTATTTTCATCAGCTGCTGCAAGAGATGCACAGCGCGGGCAAACTGACCGACGCGCTCTGCAATTATGATGGTCCACGCGGCAAAGCGACCCTGCTGGAAGCGCTGGCGACGCAGTTGCGTAACTCGCTGGGCTGGTCCATTTCGGCGCGCAATATTGCCCTCACCAACGGCAGCCAGAGCGCTTTTTTCTATCTGTTTAACCTGTTTGCTGGCCGCTGCGCCGACGGCAGCAAAAAGCGCGTGCTTTTTCCTCTCGCGCCGGAATATCTGGGTTATGCCGACGCCGGGCTTGATGAGTCCCTGTTTGTCTCCGCCAAACCGCATATTGAACTGCTGCCGGAAGGACAATTTAAATATCACGTCGATTTTGAGCGGCTGCCGCTGAGCAAGGAGATCGGGCTGATCTGCGTCTCACGGCCCACCAACCCCACCGGCAACGTGATTACCGATGAAGAGCTGGTACAGCTGGATGCGCTGGCGCAGCAGCATCAGGTGCCGCTGCTGATCGATAACGCTTACGGGGTGCCTTTCCCCGGCATTATCTTCAGCGAGGCGCGTCCGCTGTGGAATCCCAATATTATTCTGTGCATGAGCCTGTCGAAACTCGGCCTGCCGGGATCACGCTGCGGCATTATCATTGCGGATGAAAAAACCATCAGCGCCATCAGTAACATGAACGGGATTATCAGCCTGGCGCCCGGCAGTATTGGCCCGGCCATCGCCTGTGAAATGATTCAGCGTGGCGACCTGCTGCGCCTGTCGGAAGAAGTGATCAAACCGTTCTATCATCAGAAAGTGCTTGAAACTATTGCGCTGATTCGCCGCTATTTGTCGGAAGATCGCTGCCTGATCCACAAGCCGGAAGGCGCGATTTTTCTCTGGCTCTGGTTCCGCGATCTGCCGATCACCACCGAAGCCCTGTATCAGCGGCTGAAGGCGCGTGGCGTGCTGATGGTGCCCGGTCACTTTTTCTTCCCCGGACTGGAACAGCCCTGGCCCCATATGCACCAGTGTATGCGCATGAACTATGTGCCTGATGCTGAGCAGATTGAGCGCGCGGTGCAAATTCTCGCCGAAGAGATCGAGAACGCCTGGCAAGCCTGAGCCTGAGCCTGTCCGTCTCCTGCTGACGGGCGGGCTTTTACGCTGATGCCACTCCGCTTACGGAGAGCTGACACCACTGCGCCAGCTGCCTGATGGCCTGTTCCACCTCGTCGTTCCAGCCAAAGCCGGCGTTCAGCCGGAAACAGCGATCGTAGCGGTGATCAGTGGCAAAAATATGGCCGGGCGCAATACCAATGCCGGCATTGCGCGCTTTCAGAAACAGGGCGCGTACATTAAGCGCCCCGTCCGGCATCTCTACCCACAAGACATAGCCCCCTTCCGGATCGGACACCCGCGTACCGGACGGAAAATAGCGTAGCACCGCCTGACGCATCTGCTGGATCTGGCGCGCCAGTTCGCGCCGCAGCTTACGTAAATGCGCATCATAACCGCCGTTGCGCAGCAGTTCAGCAATGGCGGCCTGCGACAGTACCGAGGTGCCCATGGTGGAAGTGTATTTCAGCGACGCAATTTTGCGCATGTAGTTAACGCTGTGCACCCAGCCGATCCGAATCCCTGGCGCAACGGTTTTGGAGAAGCCGCTGCATAAAATCGCATTCGGGCTGAAGGCGCGCATGGGAAAAGGACGCCGTTCGCCAAACGCCGTATCGCCAAAGATATCGTCCTCCACAATCACCACATCGTGTTCGTCGGCCTGACGGGCAATATAGGCTTTCTGCTCATTGGGAATGCATTTCCCCAGCGGGTTATTGATATTGCTGATGGTCAGAAACGCCTGCACCGCGTGACGCCGGAACAGGCCGGTGAGCTTTTCCACGTTCACATAGCCTTCCGGCCCGGCCTCTATCTCAATCACTCGCAGATTAAGGTTACGCAGCATCTGCAGCAGGACGAAATAACAGGGGGATTCTACCGCGACCACATCACCGGGTTTCAGTGTAGCGCGCAGCGACAGGGAAATCGCCTCAATGCAGCCATTGGTGATCAGGATATCGTCGGCGTTGATATTACAGCCATACTCCACCGCCCGACGGGCAATCTCCGCCTTCAGCGGCGCATAACCGGTACCTTTCACCGTATTGCCCAGCAGTGCCGGTTTGCTGTAGCCCATCTGGCGCATCAGCAGGCCCAGCTTGCGTACCGGATAGAGCGAACTGTCGCCATTAGCCAGATCAAGCCGCACGCGACAGTCGGATCCCACCATCGCCAGATGCAGCTCGGTTTGCTCATCCAGCGGCGCCACCGTACGCGCCTGTTGCTCAACCTGCGGCACTGTGCGGGACGCTCCTCTCTGGCGCGACACCACAAAAAATCCCGACTTTGGGCGCGCCACGGCATAACGTTCATCTTCAAGGGTGCGCAAGGTTTTTAACGCCGTCGTCAGGCTGACGCTGTATTGCGTCGCCAGCGTTCGTACCGAGGGTAAACGACTCTCGGGCGGCAGTGAGCCTGCGTCAATGGCGCGCTTGATCTGTTCTGCTATCTGGCGGTAACGACTATAATGACTCTCCTGATCTTCCCTTTCCCCGATCATCTGTTACACCCCATATCGTACTGATCTGTGCGTATTCAACAGAGTACATTCAAAGTAGTTTAAGCTGCATCTCTTAATTATTAACCCACCGCGGCGCGCTTTGCCGATGCGCTTAACAGCAGGTCAGCATTATCAGCATCGGGTTATTCATCCCCCTGACACTTATATGGCGTATTTACATTGGAATCAGAGCGTTAATTTCGTTTTTACGATTTTACTGGCCAAAGGAAAAGTGAAAAATGGATAATCTTTCCCTCATGATGCGCGAAATAGCAGGCTACCTTTCTCCTGCAATTATCGATTCTGCTAAACATTGTTCCCGTCGCCTGCTGGCCGCCTTGCCGCATCCCGATCAGCTTGAGCGTAACCGCGTATTGCTCGCTTACGGCGGCGGCAAAGACAGCAGCTATATGGTCGCTTACGTTCGCTATATTCAGGGATTATTGTGGCAACAGTATGGCAATACCTTTCGCCTGCGTATCAGTACCAATCGTCATGCGGCGATGAATCACAGCGTGATGGAGAATATCGATCGCGTTTATCAGGCGCTGCGTATCCATAAAGATGAATGTGTCGAGTGCCTGGTCACTGACGGCCTGCTTATCCGCCCTTTTACACGCGATTTGCCGCTGCCTGACGCCGTGCGTCAGCAGAACCGCAGCGATGTGCTGATGAATGGGCACCGCTTTCGCGCTGACGCCCGCTCCACCTTTTGTAACGCCTGCAACCTGAGCATGGCGAACTCCTTTGGCCTGGCGGCAGACTACGCAGGTGGCGTCGATATGATCATCACCGGCGATTCGCCGCAGGAACAAACCGCCTATCTCGCCTGGGCGCGCCATCTTGCCCGCCTGTTTGACGCGGCGCCCGCCGCTAAGCCCCGCGGCTTCAGCGGGTTCCTGCAAACGCTGGATGGCGTGGCGCAGCGCTATTTTGCAGAAATCTACGGAGCCGATCAGGTGACAGCGGCGCATCGCATCATGCATCAGCTGGCGCGGGATCCGCTGTTCTTCAACATCTATCAGGACACCGCCTATGAAGCGGGCGCGCACTGGGCGTTGCTCACCGACTTTATGCATTTCCGCTTTGATGATCTGATGTTCAGTTTTTCTGAGTCAGACTGCGGTAATCCTACCCTGATGGCGCATATTCGCGGACTGCGTGCCGAAACGCTGCTGCAACGCAGCTACGCCGAAGGCATTCGTGAATATGTACGCTTTGCGCTGGGATTAATGGTGCAGAAAGATTTTCCCCGGCCACTGATAGATGCAATGGCCGCCCGTTACCAGGATGACGAGGCTGTTAGCCGCCAGCGACAACGCGCCGCTGACTTTGCGCAACAGGCGTTCGGCCTGACTGAACAGCAGCTGATTTGCATGATCTATTCGCCTTTTGTCGAACAGGGCAAACAGCTGGCGCTGTGGCTGACGCAGCAACAGCTGGCGCTGGATGAACAGGCGATTCGCGCGCTGCTGAGCGGCGACGGCGAAAATGCGCGCCTGGCGCAACAGCTTGCTGCCCTTTCCGGCCTGACGCTGACGCAGATGCGTCACTGCTGGCGCAGCAAGCAGGTCAGTTCGCTGCTGGAGGGGAAAAGCCAGGATCCGCTGTCGCGCATACTGCGCTTCGATCCGCATAAAGCGGTGATTCAGGTTAACAATGGTTACCTGCGCGATACCGTGACAGAAGTGATCTCCGGACGTTGATCCGGTAAGGCGAGCCAGTGAGAAAGATTTTTCTGCAGATTGGCGCCTCGCGTGATGGCCAGAACCCTTACAGCGCGGTGGCAAAACGTGAAGGGTATTTTACCGTACTGGCGGAAACAGCGGATGTCGTCGACCACCTGTCGCTGCCGTTCGATTTGATTCTGCGCCTCGATCGCCCGGAACAACCCTGGGAAGTGATGCAGGCTTATCTGGCTGCCGGTCTGCTGGAGCCTCCCCGGGTAGTGGTGGCGGGTTTTGATGCCTGTAACGCCAGCGCAGGCCGGGTGCGGGCCATGCTGGCGAGTCCGACGGCCGGGCACGACTTCGTTCCGCTGGACAAGTATGCACAGCGTATGGCGTTGAAAAAAGCGTGCGCACGTTTTCCGCAGCCCGAGTTTCGCTTCTTTGCCTCGCCGCTCAGCATTCTTGCTGCACGCGACGCGCTGCTTTATCCCTGTGTCATCAAGCCGGTCGATGGCGGCGGCGGGCGGGGGATCTGGTTGCTTCAACGCGCCAGTCAGCTCGATCAGGTGATCGCCAGGCTGATGGAAACCGTAAACGATGGCGGACGACGCTTTTCCGGCTTTATCGTCGAGTGCTGGCTGCCGGGCGATGAATATTCGCTGCAGGGCATCGTGCATAATGGCCGGGCGCTGGCGTTGACCTGCTGTCAGAAAGTGATTGAGCAGCACAGCGACGGCGATGGCGGCATCAGCTTTTATGAGGCGGGACATGTGGCGGTTGCCGCCCATGCCCTGCCCGCCCCCTTTGCCAGCCTGATGGCGTTTTGCTGTGAAACTTTCGCCTACCATCAGGGCGCGTTTCATATTGATTTTATTGTGGTGGATGGCGTACCCCATTTTCTTGAGATGGGTTTCCGCCTTTCCGGCATGGGGGTAGTGAATCTGGTTCAGGAGGCTACCGGGATCAACTGGGCAGAGCTGGCCTTTTCTGTTGAGGCCGGACTGCGTTTGCCACCGCTGCGTTTTACTCACGAGATGCGCGCCGTGGGTCAGTTGCGTCTGCGACAGCCTGCGCAACTGTTACGGGCACAACGCTGGATCGAACAACATCAGTGCGGCAGTCTGCTGCCGCGCTCTGCCCCGAACAACGATCTGACGCGCCATGCCGCTATGCTTTCCACTTTTCACCTGACTGCCGCGGCGCGTGATGACGTGCTGGCGGTATTTCAGCAGATTATCCAGGCACACCCTGTCATCCGGCGGAGGAACCTGTTATGTGCAGAATGATTCTGGCGCACGGCCGTTTTGAGGTTGCCGCCGTGATGGACGCCGCGCGCGCCATGAGCTGCGGGGAAACTGCTTGTCATGATGGGCCGATCCGGGAGCATCCCAACGGCTGGGGCTGCCTGTGGCGCGATAAGGGGCGTATCCGTACGCTGCATGGCACTGGTACTTTTGCCGCAGCCCTGCCGGATATCGACCTGACGGCCATTCACACCGATTTTCTGTCGGTGCATGTACGCCATGCCACCCTGAGTAAAAACCAGGGAATTGAATTTTCCCATCCGCTACGGCGCGCCAGCGGCGCCACCGAGTGGCACATGATGCATAACGGCTTTCTGCCGACCCTTTATGTACAACTCGGCCTGGCGGAATCGCGTTTCGATTCAGAGGAGTATCTGGCTTATCTGGTGGATCGCATCACACCCGCAGATTTCACCCGCGACTATCTGCGCAGCAAAATGGCGCAGGTGGCGCCGGGAGGCAGTGCAGGCAATGCCATTATCGTGACGCCTGAAAAAGCCTGGGCCTGGCAATGGTATCCCGATGACACCCCTTATCCCGACTATTTCACCATGCAGCTCTGCCAGCAACACGGCAGCACTTTTATAGCGTCTGAACAGATTCCAGCACTGGGCGAAGCGTCAACATGGCGCCGAATGCGTAATCATGAACTTCATGAGATTCCTTTTGGGGAGTGAATACTGTGGCTATTTTCAATCAGATACGCGTTATCAATCCGGAGATGTTTGTAGAAAAAACCTGGCTGGACGACATCGTCACGGCACGCGTGCCGCTGCTGGTGTTGCGACATTTCCTTGATCCGGACGTGCGCACTGCGGTGGTGACGGATCTGCAGCATTGTCGTGAAAAGATTCGCGTCTCTCACTACCCCAACGGGGCGCTGACCACGCTGGGACCCTATCTGGCGAAGCATACCGCTGCGCCGGAAAACTATTTTACCGAACTGCGGGATATTCAGCCTGCGCTGCCTCACTCCCTGAATGCGCTGCGTGATCAGGTCTATCGCTGGGTGAAACATGTGCTGAAGCTGGAGAGCCTGCAAACCGCCAGCGAGCCGCGCCTGGGGGATTATGCCGGTTCTGTGGTGCGCTTTCATGCCGATGGCGTGGCCAACCCCCTGCATAATGACAATATTGTGCGTGATGCCGCTGGCACGGGCCTGGTGGTAAGTGAGATTTTGCATCAGCTGGGTTGCGTGGTCTGCCTGCAGGAGTGCAACGCCGGCGGCGCGCTGCGCATTTACAACAAAAAGTGGACTCCGGAGGATGAACGCTTCAAGACTCCGGGTGAACTGGGCTACCAGCGGGCGGTCATCACCGGTAGCGAAACCTGCGAGTTTTCACCGCGCAGCGGTGATATCTACCTGTTTAATCCCGCTTTTTATCACGAGATTGATCGGGTAGAGGGTGATACACGCATTACGATGGGCTTTTTCTTTGGCCTGACCGATAAAAAAATGAAGCACGCCATCGCCTGGAGCTGAGGCTGGTGCCGTGACGGAGGGACTGGGGTATGACAACATTTGAAAAAGTGATCGGACTACTGGATCGCCAGCAGGCGGATTATCGGCTGGTAGCGCATGAGGCTGTCGGACAAACCGAGACTATCAGCGCCATCCGCGGCAATGCGCTGCAACAGGCGGCAAAAGCTATGGTGCTTGAGGTTACGATGCCTGCGGATGCTGACGTACGCTACCTGCTGGCGGTCGTACCCGGCGACTGCAAAATTAACTTCAAGGCGGCTGCACGGGCTATCGGCGGCAAGAAATCGCGCTTTGCGCCGCCCAACATGGCCGCCGCCTTAACCCGGTGCGAAATGGGAGCGGTGCCGCCGTTCAGTTTTGATGATCGGTTAGCGCTCTGTGTGGATAGCCGCCTGCGTGAGGTGGGCACCCTCTGGTTCAATGCCGGCGTGCTGGATAAATCTGTCGCGCTGGCGGCGAACGACTATTTTCGTATCACTGGTAACTGCTGTACTGAGATTGCAACGCCGGTGACCACCGCGACTGCCTGAGCGAGGCAGAAAGGATGAGGTTATGTCAGTAAAAGATATGCTGTTAGCGCTGTGCGTTGTGGTGGCCTGGGGGGTGAATTTCGTGGTCATCAAGCTGGGCTTACAGGGCATGCCGCCCTTTTTGCTGGCTGGCCTGCGTTTCACCCTGGTCTTTTTTCCGGCGGTTTTCTTTGTCCAACGGCCGTCCATCCCGCTGCGCTGGTTGCTGGTTTATGGCATCACCATCAGCTTTGGTCAGTTCGCCTTTCTTTTTCTGGCGATTAAGCTTGGCATGCCCGCCGGGCTGGCGTCGCTGGTACTGCAAGCGCAGGCGTTTTTTACCATTCTGCTTGGCGCGCTGCTGCTGGGAGAGAAACTGAGCTGGAACCATATCGCCGGCGCGCTGGTGGCCAGCGTGGGGATGTTTATGCTGGCCAGCGCCGGTATGCAAGGGCAGGCGACAGCGGGCATTACGCTGACCACAATGCTGCTTACGCTGGCCGCCGCCTTGTCGTGGGGACTGGGCAATATCACCAACAAAGTCATTATGCGCAACCATCCGGTCCCGGTAATGTCACTGGTGGTCTGGAGCGCGCTGGTACCGGTCATTCCCTTTTTCGCCTGCTCCTGGTGGTTTGAAGGTAAAGCGGCGATCGCCAGCAGCCTGATGCATATTTCACTGCAGACGATACTGGCGCTGATCTATCTGGCCCTGGTCGCTACTGTTATCGGCTACGCCATCTGGGGCCGCCTGATCAGTCGTTATGAAACCTGGCGTATTGCGCCGCTGTCGCTGCTGGTGCCGGTAGTGGGTATTTTCAGTGCGGCGCTGTTGCTGGGCGAGCGTTTGTCAGTGCAGCAGGCTGTGGGCGCGGCGATAGTTATTCTGGGGCTGCTGGTGAATCTGTTTGGCGGCAGGCTGACACAACGCTTGCGGCTACGCCTGCAACACTAAGCCTCGCTGCCGGAGGCAAAAAAAACACCGCTTTGCAGCGGCGTTTTTTGTTAGCTTTCGACAGGCGAATTAGCTCAGAATTTCAATCCGGCGCGGTTTCATCTCTTCGGGGAGAATACGCTCCAGATCGATGCTCAGCAGACCATTTTCTAAACGTGCATCACGCACCACGATATGGTCGGCCAGCTGGAATTTGCGCTCAAAATTGCGCTCGGCAATCCCCTGATAGAGATATTTACGCTCCGTTTGTTCTTCCGGATGCGCGCCACGCACAATCAGCATGTTGTCGTGTGAAGTGATTTCCAGTTCACTCTGCGCAAAACCGGCCACCGCAATGGTGATGCGATAGTGGTTTTCATCTACCAGCTCAACATTGTACGGAGGATAACCGCCGTTTGACTGGTTCTGATTCGCTTCAAGCAGGTTGAACAGACGATCAAAACCGATGGCAGAACGATAAAGCGGAGAGAGATCAAAATTACGCATAAAAAGACTCCTGATAGTCAGCAAGTTTTGGCAACCTTCCACCATGGACAGGTTGTCCGGCCTGTTCGTGTCCCTGTCGGCGACAGCGTTTCTGACCGTGCTTTTAAAATGGGTACAGAGTCAGTTTTTTCAAGCGTTCAAAGACAAATTTTTTCAGCAAATAAGGTGAAATGTCATAGACTCAGGGTTAAATTGACCGGGTAATGACGGAATCACCACAGCATGTGGGTGATGTCAGGCGATCATATTAGCCAGACGATCGCCACGACTGAAGGGATGATGAAAATGAAGATGATGAAACGTTTTCCGCTGGCAGGGATGTTAATCGGCTGCGCTTTTGCCGCCACAGGTTGCTCCAGCGTCATGTCTCATACCGGTGCCAGTCAGGGTTACTACTCCGGCACGCGCGCCAGCGCCGATATGCTGGTGGATGACAATACCAGCTGGGCGTTGAAGCCGCTGGCGTTGATCGACCTGCCCTTCTCAGCGCTGATGGATACTCTGCTGTTGCCCTGGGATTACCTGCGGTCCGATGATGATAAAACCCTCGACTCTCCACGCGAACGCGTCCGGCAAAGCGAAAAGCTGGCGCGCACGCAAGATCACCTCTCGCATGCCGCGCCAATGCCGGTCAGACGGCCGTCACCGTAAACAGCTGACGCCAGCCGTCCACCTCACGCATAAAGGCGATCTGCTGTCCATCCGGCGACCAGACCACCGCATCTCCACTGGGGGGCAGATCGCTGCGGGCCGTCAGGCGCCTGCATTGCCCGCTGGCGACATCGCAGCGCATCACGCTGTTATCGCAGATAAAGGCAATCGCCTCGCCTGCCGGCTGCCAGCTGAAAGCAGACTGAATGCTGCTGCTCAGCTGCGTCACCTGACGTGCAGGTCCACCGTTCGGCGAGACCGTCCACAGCTGCACCACGCCATTATCGTCTGCCAGTAAAAAAGCGATGGCACTGCCGTCTGGCGAGGCGCGTAACCAGTGACGCGGCTGCAGCGCCAGGCCCCGGGTATACGTAATACGTCGTTGCTGCACGCCTGCGGGCGGCGCGGGTAGCTTATCGGGCGTCCCCTGTAACGGCGATGTCCCTGGTCTGGCGTAATCGGCCAGCGTTTCCGGTAAGTCCACCACAAACACTTCCGGCACTTTGTCACCGTTGGCAGCACGCGTATCGCCAATAAAGGCGATCGCCCAGCGCTGCCAGCGGCCATCGGGCTTCTGATAGCCACGATCGCCAATCCAGCACTCTTCGTAAGCGCGGTCGATCTGATCGCTGCCCGGCAGCGGATCGCGCTGCGTCTGGCTGACCAGCACGCAATAGTGGCTGCCATCATATTCCCGCGGATGCTGCTTCGGCGGACAGACCGGATGCAGCGGCAGCGCGACACCCACATTACGCAGATCTTCAGCCGTATCTTTCTCATGCATCACATGATCGTTGTAGGTAAAGCTCAGACGTGAGCCGTCCGGGCTGAATACATGAACGTGTGAGCCGCCACGCAGTGCTCCGGGCGTAAAGGGCGGCGTGATATCACAGGCGTCGAGATTTTCTGCGCGGCCATCCTGAATGATCACGCCGCGCCGGTGGTGAAAATCGTAATGCCAGCGGGCATCGGGATGTTCCGGACCGTGGATGCAGACATAGCGCGGTGGCAGGTCCGGACTGACGGTAACGACGCCAACATGCGCACCGTCACACGCCTGATACAGCACTTCCAGCGCGCCGCTCGCCACATGGACACGCTCAATCGTAAGGCCGGTAAACGCAGCGCCGGAGGGACGCACATCAAACGCCAGCCACTGGCTGTCTGCAGTCCAGACATTGATGTTGGTCAGCTGATGATGACGCGGGGCAAAGGTGAGTTGTTTTTCTGACATGAGGCAACCTTACATCTGACAGTTGCCGAACAAACTACGCGATTCTGCGGCACGACGCAGCACTTTTGCTGCGTGTGGGATGCCGGGCCGCACGGGCCCGGCAGGGGTTACAGCGCTTGCAGCAGTTAGCCAACGCGTTTCACATTGCCCACCAGCAGGATGTAGGAGAGCGCACCAATCAGCGCCACCACGGAGATATAGACCAGTGCCGGGGCAAACCCGTAGTCCTGCGCCAGATAGCCGACAACCAGCGGTACGGTGATACCACCCAGCCCGCCGACAAAGTTGAACACGCCGCCGGTCAGACCAATCAGGCGCACCGGTGCCAGTGACGATACCAGAGACCAGGTAATCGAGGCGAAGCCGTTGCCGAAGAACGCCAGCGCCATGAGGGCCATAATCCATACCGGATCATTGGTGTAATTCGCGCCCATGATGCAGGTGGAGATCAGCAGACCACAAATGATCGGCGTTTTACGCGCAAAGCCGAGCGAACGACCGCTGCGCACCAGGCGATCGGCCACGATACCGGAGAGGATCACGCCGACAAAGGCAGCGAGGAACGGCACGGTGGTCATAAAGCCGGCGGTGAGTGCCGCGATCTGTTTTTCCTGGGTCAGATAGTTCGGGAACCAGGTCAGGAAGAACCACAGCGTGGACGTAACGGCAAACTGCCCGAGATAGACGCCGCACAGTTTGCGGTGAAACACCAGTTTCCAGTCGGCAGCGGTAAGAGGAGTACGCGTTTTTTTCGCTGCCGGCGCGTCGCCATCGACCATCGCCCCGCCTTCACGGATGTAATTCAGCTCTGCCTGGTTGATGCTTTTGCTCTGGCTCGGCGCCTGATAGACTTTGATCCACACCAGCGACCAGATGATGCCGATACCGCCGGTCACGATAAACACCCAGTGCCAGCTCAGCAGTTCCTGAATCCAGATCAGCAGCGGTGTGAGGAAGGCCAGTCCCACGAACTGTCCGGAGGTATAAAAACCGACGGCAGAAGCGCGCTCCTGCTCCGGGAACCAGCTGGTGACCAGGCGGTTATTGGTTGGAAACGCCGGGGCTTCAAAAATGCCGGTAATCGCACGCAGACCAATCAATGACAATAAGCCGGTGGCGAAACCCTGAAATAATGTCGCTACGGACCAGCCGAGAATCGCAATAAAATAGGTCAGGCGGGAACCGACGCGGTCGAGAAACCAGCCGCCCGGGATTTGGCACAGCGTATATAACCAGGCAAAGGCAGAAAAGACATAACCCATTTGCGCTTTGGTAATGCCAAATTCTTCCTGAATATGCGCTGAAGCCACGGCTAAATTCGCACGGTCTACGTAGCAAATAACCACCGTAATAAAAATCATCAGTAACGTAATATAACGCCGGCGCGTCGGTTTGGTATTAACAGCAGAGAGATCCATGGTGTTTCTCCGTAATCTTGCAGGCAGGTTATCTGCCTGGCAGGGCATCGTTTTCGAGAGTAAAACCGCCGCAGCGGTGAAGCGGGTCCGCAGCCAACCGGCAAAGAGATATCCCCGCCTGACGTTGCTGTGTTCCGGTAATGCGGTGAAAAAGGGGTGAGCGTCGCCCTGCGCCCTTTTCACCGGCACATTTTTATCTTTGATTTACACTATTTTTAGCGGGGCTTACTTACCATTCAGCGACAGAACCGTCCGGATAGCGCCATAATGGGTTACGCCAGTCAGGTGCGTTTTTGCTGCGCTCAATAACCAGCTCTTCGTTAATTTCCACGCCCAGGCCTGGTTTATTCAGAGGATAGAAATGGCCGTCGTCCATTTTGAAGTCCTCTTTATTAATCACATAATCGAGCAGCTCTGCGCCCTGGTTATAGTGAATTCCCATGCTCTGCTCCTGGAATACCGCATTGCGCGACACGAAGTCCACATGCAGACAGGCGGCCAGCGCAATCGGGCCAAGTGGACAGTGCGGGGCCAGCGCCACGTCAAAGGATTCCGCCATTGCCGCAATTTTGTAACATTCGGTGATGCCGCCTGCATGCGACAGATCCGGCTGCAGAATCGCCAGGCCGCCCGCTTCCAGCACGCGTTTGAATTCGAAACGCGAGAACATACGTTCACCCGCCGCGATAGGAATATGGGTTTGCGCCGCCAGACGAGGATAGTATTCCGCCTGTTCAGCCAGTACTGGTTCTTCAATAAACAGCGGTCGATAAGGTTCCAGCTCTTTAATCAGCACTTTCGCCATTGGCGCACTGACGCGGCCGTGGAAATCGAGACCAAATTCAATTTCGCTGCCAAAGGCTTCACGAATCTGCGCCACAGTATTGACCGCCGCATCCACCTTACGCGAGTTATCGATAACACCCATCTCTTCACAACCGTTCAGCTTAAAAGTGTCAAAACCGATAGTGCGCAATTTTGCGATGCCATCAATCACTTCCGCCGGACGATCGCCGCCCACCCAGCTGTACGCCTTGATGCTGTCGCGTACCAGGCCGCCGAGCAGCTGATATACTGGTACGCCAAGCGCTTTACCTTTGATATCCCATAATGCCTGATCGATACCGGCGATGGCGCTCATCAGAATCGGGCCGCCGCGATAGAAGCCGCCGCGGTACATTACCTGCCACAAGTCGTTAATGCGCGCCGGATCCTGGCCAATCAGGTATTCCGACAGCTCATGCACGGCCGCTTCGACGCTGCGCGCGCGCCCTTCAATTACCGGCTCGCCCCAGCCAACGATGCCTTCATCGGTTTCAATTTTCAGGAACATCCAGCGCGGCGGCAGGCGATAAGTGGTCAGTTTGGTAATTTTCATCGTACAGCATCCTTATAAGCAGCAATAAATGCGCGGGCCTTTTCTACCGTGCGCGACAGCGGCTGGCCAGCGCGATAGAGATCGCTGCCCAGACCGGCGCCAGTGCAGCCTGCGGCCATAAATTCATGGAGGTTTTCCGGCGTAACGCCACCTACGGCAAACACCGGCACCTCAGGCGGCAGCACAGCTTTCAGCGCTTTGATGTAGCCCGGGCCAAAGGCCGAGGAGGGGAAGATTTTTAGCGCCTGCGCACCGGCCTGTAAGGCGGTGAAAGCTTCGCTGGCGGTGGCGCACCCGGCGGCGACAATCATACCTCTGGCGACCGCCTGACGAATAACGGCGGCATCGGTATTTGGCGTCACCACCAGTTGGCTGTTGAGCGCGGCCAGTTCATCCACCTGCGCCGGGCTCAGTACCGTACCAGCGCCAATCAGCGCTTTATCGCCAAAGGTTTTGACCATCGCGCCGATGCTTTTCGCCCACTCCGGTGAGTTCAACGGAATTTCAATCGCATCAAAACCGGCGTCGATTAAGGCGCCTACGTGCGCTTCCGCTTCATCCGGCGTAATACCGCGCAGGATGGCAATCAGCGGAACTTTAGTTTGCCAGGACATTCGCAATACTCCTCATTCCCTGCTGGAAGGCACGATCGCCCTCCAGCGTGACTGAATCCACGTCAATAAAGGTCAGCGCCTGTTGATAACGCTGCGCCAGTGCGCTGCCTGCAATAAGGGTGATCGGCTGGCGGCTGCTCATCATCTGCTGCGCCATCAGCGTCACTTCATGGCCGATCAATAATCCTGACAGGAAATCACTGATATGGCGCGGATCGCGTGCGCCCAGCACATGCGCGGCGCGCACTTCAAATAAACGCGCCAGAATCGACGCATCGTTGCTGCCCACCTGCACGCCATCCAGAAACGCGCTGCTGCTCGATTCCTGTTCCGGCAACCCCGCACCAATCAGCGACTGCTTCAGCAGCAAATGATGCAGCTCGCCGGTCATTACGGTACGGAAGTCCAGCACGCGATCCTGTGCCATCTGTACCCATTTAGCGTGCGTGCCCGGCATGACATACAACGACGCGGGCTGTAAGCTCAGCGCACCCAGCAATTGCGTCTCTTCACCGCGCATGACGTTGTAGTTCCCGTCACGTTCAACGCACAATCCCGGCACGATCCACGCTTTATCTTCTACGCGCGTCAGACGGCTGCTGATATCGCCCAGCGCGACCGGACAGGATAAATAGGGCACCGACTGCCAGCCAGCGTTGCTGCCCACCATGCCAGCCATTACTACCGGGACATCATTAACCGGCCAGCCTGCGGTAACGCTGGCAAACACCTGCGCAGGCGTGCGGCCTTCAAGGCGCGTGACGCCCGCTTCCGAACGACGTTCATCCACACATTCTTCCTGCTGATAATGCCAGGCGCGCAGGTTGGTGGAGCCCCAGTCAATTGCGATATAGCTGGTCACATAAACTCCTTGAGTCGTGCCGTTGAACTGGCGATCATCGCTTTTGCCGCCTGCTCCGCCGCATCGCCATCCTGATGCCGGATCGCATCAAACAGCGCTTTATGTTCGGCCAGAGTACGCGGCATGTTGCCTTCGTCCGCCATATAGGTCTGTGCGAACACCGCTTTCTGCAGCTGGCTGATCGCCACGTTAAGCTGTTGCAGCACCGGATTGTGTACCGAGGACATCACCGCTTCGTGATAGCGGATGTCCGCTTCGTTAAAGGCCTCACGATCGAGGTGATTGGCCACCATATCGTTATAAGCCTGCTCAATCGCTGCCAGATCGCTGGAGTTAGCCCGCTCTGCCGACCAGCGCGCAATCTGCGGCTCCACCAGCACACGCACTTCATTCATCGCCGCAATCAGACGCGGATCGTGATCGTGCGCCAGCGCCCACTGCAGTACGTCGCTGTCCAGGTAGTTCCACTGGTTGCGCAGCGTCACAAAAGCGCCGCGATAGCGCTTCATCTCCACCAGACGCTTGGCCATCAGCGAACGAAAGACTTCGCGGATAATATTGCGCGACGTGCCAAAGCGTTCGCATAGCTCGGCCTCGGCCGGTAGTGGCGCGCCCGGTACATACCTACCGGCGACAATCTCTTCACCCAGCGTCAGGATGATGCGCTCTGTTTTGCTTAATTGTTCGTGCGTCATGATTTTCCGTTCCGTGAAAACATTGAGCCATCAGCTTACTGATTTCATGTCGCGAAGCCTAACGACTGCCTCCGTTGCTGACTCGCATTGTAGTACCATCAAAGTAAGTTGTACTACAATATGAATCACAAAACAGGCAATCTATGCGCAAAAGCGCGGCAGAGAGACCGGGGAAAAGCGGACGGCAGGTCACCGTCCGTGAAAGAAGGGTTACAGCACCAGCTCTTCGATAGCGTACGCCACGCCATCTTCCATATTGGTTTTAGTAATAAATTGTGCGACTTGCTTCACTGCATCAATGGCATTACCCATCGCCACACCGGTACCGGCATACTCAATCATCGCCAAATCGTTTTCCTGATCGCCAATCGTCATTACCTCAGCCTGCGTCAGTCCGAGTTTTTCCGCCAGCATGCGCACGCCCTCGCCTTTATTGACGCGTTTGTTGAGGATTTCCAGATAGTAAGGGGCGCTTTTCAGAATGGTGTAATTCTCCTGTGCGTGCGCAGGCAGACGGCGAATCGCCTCATCCAGCAAGCCGGGTTTATCCAGCATCATCAGCTTGGGAAAACGCATCTGCGGATCCATCTCCTCAACCGCTCGGTAGCGCACCGGAATGCCGGTCAGGCTCGCTTCGTGGATGGTGTATTCGCTGATATCTTTATTCGGTGTGTAGAGATGCGTTTTGTCGAACGCCTGAAAATGAACACCCAGCTCGCGCGCCAGCTGTTCTATGTAGAGATAGTCATCAAAACCGAGCGTCACTTCCGCCACACAGTCGCCGTTCTGCGCCTGCTGCACCAGCGCACCATTGTTGCTGATGCAGTATTGCCCTTCCTGCTGCAGGTCCAGTTCCATCAGATAACGCTCAACGCCAACAAATGGCCGGCCAGTTGCCAGTACGATGGAAACCCCTTTATCCCGGGCGCGGCCAATGGCTGCTTTTACCGCCGGGGTGATCTGGTGTTGAGGGTTAAGCAGAGTACCGTCCATATCAATCGCAATCAGTTTTATCGCCATTACGTCCTCGTCATCTCAGGGTCAATTCAGTTAACTGCATGCTAGCGCGATTCAGCTCACGTTGACCAGTTACCCGACAGAATGAAATAGCCGGAAACTCAGCGGAGACGGGGAAGCCATACGGAAAGGATGCCAGCACTGGCAGAGGAAACAGACAGAAAAAAATCCCTTCCCGGGCGGGAAGGGATTGCAGGGTCAGATATCAATATTCGCCGCTTTCAGGGCGTTTTCTTCGATAAAGGCACGACGCGGCTCAACGGCATCACCCATCAGCGTGGTAAAGAGCTGATCGGCAGCAATAGCGTCTTTGATGGTTACGCGCAACATACGGCGGCTGTCAGGATCCATGGTGGTCTCCCACAGCTGTTCCGGGTTCATTTCACCCAGACCTTTGTAGCGCTGAACTGCCAGGCCGCGACGCGACTCTTTCACCAGCCATTCAATCGCCTGTTCGAAGCTGGCAATCGGCTGGCGACGGTCGCCGCGTTCAATAAAGGCATCTTCTTCAATCAGACCGCGCAGTTTTCCACCCAGCGCGCAGATTTTGTGATACTCCGGCCCCTGAATAAATTCACCATCCAGCGGATAGTCGGTGTCAACACCGTGCGTACGCACACGCAGAACCGGCTCAAACAGTTTCTGCTCACGGTTTTCGCGTACCTGCGCCAGATAGGTACTGCCGTGCGCTTCCCGTTCGGTCAGGTAAGCCACCAGCGTATCCAGCCAGTTTTTCACCGCGCTCTCATCGCCGAGGTCGTTCAGCGTCGGATGATAAATCAGCGCGCGCAGCAGGGCGACAGGATAACGGCGCTCCATACGCTTGATCATTTTCTGCGTGCTGTTGAACTCAGCCACCAGATTTTCCAGCTGTTCACCACCCAGCGCAGGCGCACTGGCGTTGGTGTGCAGCGTGGCGCCATCAAGCGCGATGGCGATCTGATATTGATCCATCGCTTCATCATCTTTGATGTACTGTTCCTGCTTGCCTTTTTTCACTTTATACAGCGGCGGCTGAGCAATGTAGACGTGGCCGCGCTCAATGATTTCCGGCATCTGGCGATAGAAGAAGGTCAACAACAGTGTACGGATGTGCGAGCCATCGACGTCCGCATCAGTCATGATGATGATGCTGTGATAACGCAGTTTGTCCGGGTTATATTCATCACGGCCAATGCCGCAGCCCAGCGCGGTGATCAGCGTAGCCACTTCCTGAGAGGAGAGCATTTTGTCGAAGCGTGCCTTCTCCACGTTAAGGATTTTCCCTTTCAGCGGCAGAATCGCCTGGTTTTTACGGTTACGTCCCTGCTTGGCGGAACCGCCTGCAGAGTCACCCTCCACCAGGTAGATTTCGGAATGCGCCGGATCGCGCTCCTGACAGTCGGCCAGTTTGCCCGGCAGGCCCGCCAGATCCAGTGCACCTTTACGACGCGTCATTTCACGTGCGCGACGTGCCGCTTCACGCGCACGGGCCGCGTCGATAATTTTGCTCACGACAATTTTGGCATCGTTCGGGTTTTCCAGCAGATACTCTACCAGACGCTCATTCATCTGCGATTCCACCGCCGATTTCACCTCAGAGGAGACCAGCTTATCTTTGGTCTGTGAGGAGAATTTCGGATCCGGTACCTTCACGGAAACCACAGCAATAAGCCCTTCACGCGCATCATCGCCGGTAGCGCTGATTTTGGCTTTTTTGCTGAAGCCTTCTTTGTCCATATAGGCGTTCAGGGTACGGGTCATCGCTGCGCGGAAGCCCGCCAGGTGGGTACCGCCATCACGCTGAGGAATGTTGTTGGTAAAGCAGTAGATATTTTCCTGGAAACCGTCGTTCCACTGCAGCGCCACTTCTACCCCGATACCATCTTTTTCGGTGGTGAAATAGAACACGTTCGGGTGGATCGGGTTTTTGTTTTTATTCAGGTATTCCACAAAGGCTTTGATGCCGCCTTCATAGTGGTAGTGATCGCTCTTGTCATCGCGCTTGTCTTCAAGACGAATAGAGACGCCAGAGTTCAGGAACGACAGTTCGCGCAGGCGCCTGGCCAGAATCTCATATTCAAAGCTGGTGACGTTGGTGAAGGTTTCATGGCTTGGCCAGAAACGTACGCGCGTACCGGTAAGCTCGGTTTCGCCTACTACCGCCAGCGGTGCCTGCGGCACACCGTGCACATAGGTTTGCTGATGCACTTTACCGTCACGGCGAATAGTCAGCTCCAGCTTTTCTGAAAGCGCATTCACCACCGACACGCCCACACCATGCAGACCACCGGAAACTTTGTAGGAGTTGTCGTCAAACTTACCGCCGGCATGCAGCACGGTCATGATCACTTCTGCGGCCGACACGCCCTCTTCTTCATGAATACCGGTAGGAATACCACGGCCATCATCCTGAACCGAGACGGAATTATCCGCATGGATGGTAACCACGATCTCTTTACAGTGACCCGCGAGTGCTTCGTCGATGGCGTTATCCACGACCTCGAATACCATGTGATGCAGACCGGTGCCGTCATCCGTATCGCCGATATACATACCCGGGCGTTTGCGTACCGCATCAAGCCCTTTCAGAACTTTGATACTTGAGGAGTCATAAGAATTCGACATCAACGTTTCTCGCTCATTTAATCTTCAGGTTGAACCACTATTTTACCCTGTTCCACGCGGAACATCTTGCCCTTTTCATCACTCATGTCGATAACATGGTCAGTCCCAATGGCACTGACAAAGACCTGTGCCTGGGTGGCTTTCAGCCGCGCCGCCAGCAGGCGACGGCGGCTCTCATCCAGCTCCGATGCGAAGTCATCAATAAGGTAGAGGCAGCGGCGTCCGCTCTGACGCGTCAGGTATTCCCCCTGCGCCAGACGTAATGCACACATCAGCAGCTTGAGCTGCCCGCGTGAGAGTAAATCTTCTACCGGCGTGCCGTCGGCACGGATCCGAAAATCCGCCTTGTGCGGCCCGCTGGCGGTGTAGGTGAGCGCACGATCGCGCTCGAAGTTGCGTTCCAGCAACCCGGCATAGTCGCTCTCTTTGTCCCAGCCGCGCTGGAAGGAGAAAGCGAGTTGAAACTCAGGCAGAAACTGGGCGCAGGTCGCTGTGATATCGGCGGCAATCGCCTCGCTGTAGCCCGCGCGCCACTGGCTGATCTGTTCCGCCAGCGGCACCAGCTCCTGGTCCCAGGGGCGAATCTGGCTGTAGCGCGTGACCTGACGCAACGCGGCGTTGCGCTGTTTCAGCAGCCGACGCAGGTTGCTCCAGGCATTGAAAAAGCCGGGCGCATCATGGAAACAGCCCCAGTCTATGTAGGCTCTACGGTATTTGGGGCCGCCATTGAGCAAAGTAAACCCCTCCGGGGTAATTAATTGCATCGGCAACAGTTGCGCCAGCTCCGCCACTTTATGACCATCGCTGCCGTCTATCCGCACTTTGCTTTCCCCGGCGCGGTTTTTAGTCAGCCCCACCGCCATTTCACGTTCGCTGTTCACTACGCGGCCATGCAGCACAAAGGCGGGCTGGTCATGACGGATCACACGTCCCGCCTGCAGGCTACGGAAGGCACGACCATGACCCAGCGTATAAATCGCTTCCAGCACGCTGGTTTTGCCGCTGCCGTTGGCACCGATCAGAAAATTAAATCCTGGTGCCAGCGCCAGATCGGCCTGCTCGATATTGCGGAAATCTTTTATAAGAAGGCGGGTTAAAGCCATGTACACGTCCAGCAGCGGGAGAATGTCGGGGACCAGTCGGCATTGTAAACAGACATACCCGGCAGAGGTAGTGACCAGCCTGGTCTGAAGACCAGGCCGACATATCCTACAACCGCATAGGCATCACAACATAAGCCGCCGCCTGGCTGGCAACGTCTTCAATCTGCACGCTGGAAACCGAATCGGTCAGCAGCAAGCGCACATTTTCACATTTCAATGCGTTAAGCACATCCAGCACATAACTGACGTTAAAGCCGATCTCCAGATCGCTGCCGTTGTAGACCACATCCAGCATCTCTTCAGCTTCTTCCTGTTCCGGGTTATTTGCCGTAATTTTTAACTGATTTTCTGTGATGTAGAGACGAACGCCACGGAATTTTTCGTTCGACAGAATCGCCGCGCGCGCAAATGCCTGCTTCAGCAGATCGCAGCCTGATTCCAGCGTTTTGTCCGGATTTTTCGGTAATACGCGGCGATAATCAGGGAAACGGCCATCAACCAGCTTGGAAGTAAAGATAAAGTCGCCTACATGGGCACGGATGTTGCCGCTGCCGATCTGCATCTGGAGCGGCGTGTCACCGCCATCCAGCAGGCGCACCAGCTCCACTACCCCTTTACGCGGCACGATCACCGAATGGTCAGGCAGGGCCTGGCCAACAGGCATTGAGCAAACCGCCAGACGGTGGCCGTCGGTCGCCACCGTACGCAGCTCTTCCCCCTCGGTTTCAAACAGCATGCCGTTGAGGTAATAACGTACATCCTGATGCGCCATGGAGAACTGCGTGGCTTCAATCAGGCGCTTCAGCGTTGCCTGCGGCAGGGTAAATTCCACTTCGCTCTGCCAGTCGTCCAGATTCGGGAAATCACTGGCGGGCAGCGTGGAAAGCGAGAAGCGGCTGCGCCCTGAGCGCACCAGCATCCGGTCCCCTTCCAGCGTCACGTTAATTTCCGCACCTTCCGGCAATCCCCGGCAGATATCGAGGAATTTACGCGCCGGGACCGTGGTCGCTCCGGGTTCATGCGGTTGCGTCAGCGCAACGCGTGCAACCATCTCCATTTCCAGATCGGTACCGGTCAGTAATAACGTGCCCTCATTCACCTGCAGCAGCAGGTTGCCGAGAATCGGTAAAGTAGGACGACCGCCCAGCGGGCCGCTGACCTGCTGGAGCGGCTTAAGCAACTGTTCACGTTCAACAATAAATTTCATAGCGTCACGAAGATAATGTTCTGATGAGATTAGAGAAATCTTCTTTGATATCGTGGCTCTCTTCACGCAGTTGCTCGATTTTGCGGCAGGCATGAAGCACCGTGGTATGGTCGCGACCGCCGAAGGCGTCGCCGATCTCCGGCAGGCTGTGGTTGGTCAGCTCCTTTGCCATCGCCATCGCCATTTGACGCGGGCGCGCGACCGAACGCGAACGACGTTTAGAAAGCAGATCCGCCACTTTGATTTTGTAGTATTCAGCGACTGTCTTCTGGATGTTATCAATGGTGACCAGCTTTTCCTGCAGGGCCAGCAAATCACGCAGCGCTTCACGGACAAAATCGATGGTAATGGCGCGACCGGTAAAGTTGGCATTGGCAATGACGCGATTCAGTGCCCCTTCCAGCTCACGCACGTTGGATCGCAGTCGCTTGGCAATAAAAAAGGCCACCTCGCCCGGCAAGCGGATATCGTTCTCATCCGCTTTTTTCATCAGGATCGCCACGCGAGTTTCCAGTTCCGGCGGCTCGATCGCCACCGTCAGTCCCCAGCCAAAGCGCGATTTCAGGCGATCTTCCACGCCGTTAATCTCTTTGGGGTAGCGATCTGAGGTCAGAATAATCTGTTGATTGCCTTCCAGTAGCGCATTGAAGGTATGGAAGAACTCCTCCTGCGATCGCTCCTTGTTGGCAAAAAACTGGATATCATCGATCAGCAGGGCATCCACCGAACGGTAGTAACGCTTAAACTCTTCAATCGCGTTGTTCTGTAACGCCTTCACCATATCCTGCACAAAGCGCTCGGAGTGCATATACACCACTTTCGCATTGGGCTTACGGGCAATGATGCCGTTACCCACCGCATGCAGCAGGTGCGTTTTCCCGAGGCCGGTGCCGCCATAGAGAAAGAGCGGATTGTAAGCGCCGCCAGGGTTATCGGCCACCTGACGCGCCGCCGCGCGTGCCAGCTGGTTCGATTTACCTTCGACAAAGTTATCGAAGTTATGGCGACTGTTAACATTGGAGCGGTAGGTGACATCCGCCGGGGCGGGCACATTATCCCAGCTCGGGCGCAGGTTTTGCGCAGGAGCCGGACGGTTTTCCGGGCGCGGCGGTACGTTGACGCTGGCCATTACCGGCTGACTGACAGCGGCCTGCGTCACAGGACGCGTTCCCACTTCAAAGCGCAGCAAGGGCACATCCGTACCGCAAAACTCGTTCAGCAGCCCATTAATACTGTTGAGGTATTTATCCCGAACCCAGTCGAGTACAAACCGATTTGGTGCATATAAGGCGAGCGTATTGTCGTTTAACTCAGCCTGGAGTGGACGGATCCACATGCTGAATTCGGTGGCAGGTAGTTCATCCTGCAAACGGGCAAGACACTGTTGCCAAAGCGTAAGTGACACGGCGGACTCCACTCGTACAAAATCGATAAGATATCAGGCGCTAATAAAGAAACGTTCATATTTGACACAGACGTAAGAAAGCGCCTGCGACCGCTATCAGCGGTAGCTCCGCACTGCGATCGCGTCAGGATCATCAGCGGAAGGGCGGATCATAACGCAAAGCGAGACAGAGATCTTCCCTTTCTACACAGTTTTGATCCAATTTATCCACAGGCTGTCAGCAAGCAGTTTAGTTTACGCCAGCCGGGTGAAAAGGCATCAGGGATCGTGCCGAATGATGCAATTTTTCTGGTTAGCTCTCGTTTTCTGCCTGACTATCTTGAAATTGATCGCAAGAAGATCCTGAGCGATCCTTGCGCTTTGAACTGGAGGCCGTATAATTCTTTCCCCCGGCGTTGTACGCTATTTACCCGATGCCGGCTTCAGCGGGCTGTATCGGGGCTTCCAGGTACCGCGACCAGCGAAGTAAATTGACTCCGGACTGTACAATTATTACAATCCCGCCTCTTTATTAAAGACACATTGAGGCGTTGGTCGTTTTACTGGCCCAAAAACGCGTCACCAAGTGAAAATTTTCAAGTTTAGGTAGAAATCGCCATGAAACGCACTTTTCAACCGTCCGTACTGAAGCGCAACCGTTCTCACGGCTTCCGTGCTCGTATGGCTACAAAAAATGGTCGTCAGGTTTTGGCACGTCGTCGTGCTAAAGGCCGTGCTCGTCTGACCGTTTCTAAGTAATAAAAGCTAACCCTCGTGGTTAAGCTCGCATTTCCCAGGGAGTTACGTTTGTTAACTCCCACTCATTTCACTTTCGTTTTCCAGCAGCCACAAAGGGCTGGCACGCCGCAAATCACCATCCTCGGCCGCCTGAACTCGCTGGGGCATCCCCGCATCGGTCTTACCGTCGCCAAAAAGCATGTGAAACGCGCGCATGAACGCAACCGGATCAAGCGATTGACCCGTGAAAGCTTTCGTCTGCGTCAGCATGAACTGCCTGCAATGGATTTTGTGGTCGTGGCGAAAAAAGGGGTAGCGGATCTCGATAACCGTGCGCTGGCGGAAGCGTTGGAGAAATTATGGCGTCGTCATTGTCGCCTGGCTCGCGGCTCCTGATTGTTCTGATACGCGTCTATCAACGCGTCATCAGCCCATTACTGGGACCTCACTGTCGCTTTCAGCCCACCTGCTCGCAGTATGGGATTGAAGCATTGCGCCGCTTCGGCGTGATAAAAGGCAGTTGGTTGACGATAAAACGCGTATTAAAATGCCACCCTTTGAACCCGGGTGGTGACGATCCGGTGCCGCCAAAACCCTTTGATACCAGAGAACATTAACGATGGATTCGCAACGCAATCTTTTTCTCATCGCTTTTCTGTTCGTGTCTTTTATGATCTGGCAAGCCTGGCAGACGGACCATGCTCCGCAGCCGCTGCAAACCCAGACCACGCAAAATACGAACAGCGCAGCAGGTGATGCCGCCAGTCAGGGCGTTCCGGCCAGCGGCCAGGGCAAAACGATCACCGTTAAGACCGATGTCCTGTCTTTAAACATCAACACCCGTGGTGGCGATATTGAGCAGGCGCAACTGCTGACCTATCCCGACAAGCTGGGCTCAAACGAGCCGTTCCAGCTGCTGGAAACCACGCCGGCGTTCCTGTATCAGGCGCAAAGTGGCCTGACCGGTCGCAACGGTCCTGATAACCCGAACAACGGCGCGCGTCCGCTGTATAACACCGATCAGGATCACTTCGAAATGGCCGAAGGCCAGACCGAACTGCGCGTACCGCTGACCTGGACTGCTGATAATGGTGCTGTGTACACCAAAACCTTTGTGTTTAAGCGTGGCGAATATGCGGTCAATGTCGACTATCTCGTCAACAACGCCACTCAGCAGCCGCTGGAAGTGTCGATGTTTGGCCAGCTGAAGCAGACGATTGAACTGCCCAAGCATCGTGATACCGGCAGCAGCAACTTTGCTCTGCATACTTTCCGTGGTGCGGCCTACTCCACCAGCGATGAAAAGTATGAGAAATATAATTTCGATACTATCGCTGATAACGAAAACCTGAATACCACCACCAACAATGGTTGGGTGGCGATGCTGCAGCAATATTTTGCGACTGCATGGGTTCCGCGTACCGCTGGCAGCAATACGCTCTACACCAGCAATCTGGGTAACGGCGTTGCCGCTGTAGGTTATAAATCTGCGCCGGTGACCATTGCCGCAGGCGCGCAGCAGAACCTCGGCGCTACTCTCTGGGTCGGCCCGGAAATTCAGGACAAAATGGCGGCCGTTGCGCCCCATCTCGACCTGACCGTCGATTACGGCTGGCTGTGGTTTATCTCTCAGCCGCTGTTTAAGCTGCTGAAGTTCCTGCACAGCTTTATCGGTAACTGGGGCTTCTCGATTATCGTTATCACCTTCATCGTGCGTGGCATCATGTACCCGCTGACTAAAGCGCAATACACCTCGATGGCGAAGATGCGTATGCTGCAGCCGAAAATTCAGGCGATGCGTGAGCGTCTGGGTGATGACAAGCAGAAGATGAGCCAGGAGATGATGGCGCTGTACAAATCGGAGAAAGTTAACCCGCTGGGTGGCTGTCTGCCGTTAGTGATTCAGATGCCGATCTTCCTTGCCCTTTACTATATGCTGATGGGCTCGGTTGAACTGCGTCATGCGCCGTTCGCGCTCTGGATTCATGACCTTTCAGCGCAGGATCCCTACTACATCCTGCCGATTCTGATGGGCGTGACCATGTTCTTTATCCAGAAGATGTCACCAACCACTGTCACCGATCCGATGCAGCAGAAGATCATGACTTATATGCCGGTCATCTTTACCGTCTTCTTCCTGTGGTTCCCGTCAGGTCTGGTGCTCTACTATATCGTGAGTAACCTGGTGACCATCCTCCAGCAGCAGCTGATCTATCGCGGGCTGGAAAAACGGGGCCTGCACAGCCGCGACAAGAAAAAAGCGTAACGCCCCTGTTACGCAGCGCTTTCAGAAAGCAGCCCGCAAAGTTGCAATTTGAAAGCTGAAGGGTATAAAGGCGGTCAAAGCGACCGCCTTCTTTTTTTATGGTGTGAGAGAACATTTATGAGCCACAGCGATACGATTGTCGCCCAGGCGACGCCCCCGGGACGCGGCGGAGTCGGTATCCTGCGTATTTCCGGTGCCAGAGCAGCAGAAGTAGCGCAACAGGTACTGGGTAAGCTTCCCCGGGCCCGCTACGCGGACTATCTGCCGTTTAAAGATGCTGATGGCAGTGTGCTGGATCAGGGCATTGCGCTGTGGTTTCCGGGGCCTAACTCCTTTACCGGTGAAGATGTGCTGGAGCTGCAGGGCCACGGTGGCCCTGTCATCCTCGACCTGCTGCTGAGGCGCATCGTCGCGCTGCCCGGCGTACGCATTGCCCAGCCGGGGGAATTCTCGGAACGCGCCTTTCTTAACGACAAACTTGACCTGGCGCAGGCGGAAGCGATTGCTGATCTGATCGATGCCAGCTCGGAACAGGCTGCCCGCTCAGCGGTGAATTCACTGCAAGGGGTCTTTTCTACCCGTGTTAATCAGCTGGTGGAAGCACTTACTCACCTGCGCATCTATGTGGAAGCAGCAATCGACTTCCCGGATGAGGAGATAGACTTCCTCTCCGACGGCAAAATTGAAGCGCAGCTGAACAACGTCATCGCCGATCTTGATGGCGTACGGGCGGAAGCACGCCAGGGCAGCCTGCTGCGCGAAGGGATGAAAGTAGTGATTGCCGGTCGTCCTAACGCGGGTAAATCGAGCCTGCTGAATGCGCTGGCGGGCCGTGAGGCGGCCATCGTCACCGACATTGCCGGTACCACGCGTGACGTGCTGCGTGAGCATATCCACATTGACGGCATGCCGCTGCATATTATCGATACCGCAGGCCTGCGTGAGGCTCATGATGAGGTGGAGCGCATCGGGATTGAGCGTGCATGGCAGGAGATAGAGCAGGCCGATCGTGTGCTCTTTATGGTAGACGGCACCACCACTGCGGCCACCGAGGCAGCCCAGATCTGGCCCGATTTCGTGGCTCGTCTGCCTGATTCGCTGCCCATTACGGTGGTGCGTAATAAAGCTGACGTTACAGGTGAGCCTCTGGGCATGAGCGAAGTAAATGGTCACTCACTTATTCGCCTCTCTGCCCGCACCGGCGCAGGTGTGGAAATCTTGCGCGAACATCTGAAACAGAGCATGGGCTTTGCCGGTAACATGGAAGGCGGCTTTCTGGCGCGAAGCCGGCATTTACAGGCCCTGGAGTTAGCGGCCACTCACTTACAGCAGGGTAAAGCGCAACTGCTGGGAGCCTGGGCGGGTGAGCTGCTGGCTGAAGAGCTGCGCCTGGCGCAGCAGGCGCTAAGTGAGATCACCGGTGAGTTTACCTCTGATGATCTGCTGGGGCGTATTTTTTCCAGCTTCTGTATTGGCAAGTAATGTCTGCCGCCTGGCGACAGATTGAAAACAGAACAAGCCATGGCACCGTCGCGCCATGGCTTTCCCCTCACGAGTCATTCAGCATCACTCTGTCATTTTCCCGATCGTAGATCCCCTTCGCAGCCAGATCGATGGGATAAGGCTGCCAGTAGATGAGAGCGTGGATCTCGAACAACATCATGCCATTCTGAAAGGGCGTATCGAGGTTGCCGGGTGCGGTTACCCGCAGCGATTCCGGGATAATGCGTGGCTCAAAGCGCAGGATCGCCTCACGGAAGATTTTTTCGATGGTGGTCCAGTTATGCTGAATGGCGTAGCTGCCGGTCATGGGCGCAATGCCATAGTTCAGTACCGATGCCGTGACATGTTGATGCCGGACAGGGTCAAGCTGGTCTTCCAGATTGGCATTATTCAGGAGTGCGATGAGATCGCGCAGTACAATAGCGCGCATCTCTCTGCCGCTGTAAAAAAAGCGATCAAAGCGCTCCTCCTGCAGCTTAGGCTCCTCGTCAATCAGCCGATCCAGCAGCGTCGGCAGAAACGGTTTTTTCGCCTCCATGATGGTTAACAGGCGAAATGGACAGTTTCAATTTCAAACAGAGAGAGCTCTTTCTTATCGGTGATCAAGACTTTCCTGCCGGATCCAACCGCCAGCATCCCGGTTAATGTTTTCCATTCGGTTTTATGTCCCAACCGGGCCGCTTCATCCGTTTCGCTGTTTATCGGGTAACGTGCAGGAATAAAGCCAAAAAAGGTCTCCCCTTTCACTACGATCTGTGCCCGGGCCCAGATCAGCTCCAGGATCTCTTCAGGCGCGTATACGCGCAGTGATTCTATATCCGCATAAGGGATCCAGCGATAGCCGCCCGCATAGATAAATTCACAGACCGGGCCAAGACGCGCATCGCTGTCTGCCAGCCAGCTGAAGTCACCCGTATTCTCCCCCTGACCGGCGCTCACCGGCGCCGCGCCGAAAGCTTCTGCCCGTAACCGATCGGATAAATCCATCTTACCTTGTTGATATGCCTGATTCGCCTGCTGTAGACGGAGCAACCATACACAGGGTGCATTATCCAGGGTCGCTGCCTGCTTTTCTCCTTTCAGCACTTTATCGCGCAGCAGTTCACTGAAAATAAGATTTTTATAAAGCTCATTTTGTTGATTATTATGCTCATCAAGTAATAAAAGCGTGTCGAGCTGAATAGCAGCTTTTTCCCATAACCCCTGAATGCAATAAAGCCGGAATAATATCTGCCGCCAGGGTATATTATCCGGTCGGCTTTTTACCTGACTGCAGATATTTTTCGTGACTTCATTTAATGTGCTCTGTTTTAACCAATCCTTCAGTTTTGCATAGGTCTGCATGATTCCCTCCTTGATATTAAAACTGGCTGTCCAGGCCAGGCTGATAAAGATGCTGATACGCCAGCGCTGAGAGGCTTTTTTTTCTGCCCTTCACGTAATTTTCCGGCGCCAGCATACTCAGCAGATCGTACGGCTCCTCTGCTGGTGTAAAATCCTCGGGTGCCAGCGTCTCATCCAGTTCAGTTAATACTTTCCCTATTAACGCCGGGGAGGCAAAAAGACATTCGGTTAATGTTCTCGCATTCATTTGTTCCTGCATCCTTGCAAACTGTTTATCGTCGCAGAAGCTTATCTGTGTCTGCCGGACCACACTCTCCTGTACGGGCGTCGCGTGTTCACCCGTCACCAGCCAGGTTTTATATTCCCGCTCGAGTTTTTTGAGTATATCGTCTTCGCCATTTTCTTCAGGTTCGCCGATCAGCAAACTTTCTGCACTAATACTATGATAGCCACTGCCGGGTAGTATCTCTGCAATGTTCCCATGTTGATGTAGGATGTCATCAAACAACGCGGCTTCTGTCTCCGTGTTGTCGCTACCTGGCGTGATAAAACTAAAGTTACCCGCCTGTATTTTACTGTTTTCCCGCAACAGCCGACATTCGCCATTCGCCAGCGCAATGCCCTCCTCAATACAAACATAGTCACGGCAATGATTGCGAATAACCGGACCGATGCCGCACCAGTAAAAATGGATGCTCTCACTGGTATCTGTTTCCTGCAGGGTAAATATCCCGTCGACAACATCAAAGCGCAGCGGCTTATCCGCGCTACAGGTTTCGGCAAGAAAGAATGCATGCTGTTGTTCCGGCCAGGTTAACAGGATATTCATGGCGTTTAGCCTGTGAAAACATTTGCTGAACCGGTCACGATCACCGAACCGCATCCCAGCATATCGCCGCAGCGCGCCGCCGCAGCGCCGTTGATAAATACTGAAGCCGATCCGCTGACAACCGCTGTTGTTCCATGTCCGAGACCACAGCAAGCGCTGGATGCGCCAGCGATGGCGGCCGGAGCGCCATTGATAAAGACATCACCTGAGCCGGTGGTCACCACACCGCCATGACAGATGGCATCGCCCACTCTGGCTGCTTTTTGAGACATGATGCACCTCACTGTTACGTTAAAGCGTTATCTCCTGTGCCCTTCCGCTGACACCCTGATCAGGAAGAGCGCTTGTTATTGTGTCGGCCTGCGTCTGGCTTCTATCGTTGGCGCTGGCGTTTCTGTAGGTTCTGGAGTTTCTGTAGGTTCCGGAGTTTCTGTAGGTTCCGGAGTTTCTGTAGGTTCCGGGGTCTCAGTCGGCTCTGGCGTTTCCGTGGGTGCCGGGGTTTCCGTCGGTTGTGGTATTTCAGGTGGCTGGGGAAGATCCGGACGAGGAAGTTCCGGCAGAGGAGGCAGAGAGCCGGGCAGAAAGCTCATCAGACCGGCCACAGGTGCCAGCCCAGTCAGGCTGGAAATCGCAGCTAATTCCCCGCATTCCTTTCCTTTTCCCCTTCCTTTATCTGCACATTCGCCGGAGTTAAGGTGAATTTCCGGGGCATCAATAATGACCTTACAGTCTCCCTTGATGCGGATGACGCTCCCTTTCAGGCAGAGTTCACCACCTGCGGTTACAGAAACGCTTCCTCCGCTCTCCAGTGTCGCGGCCCCGCCGCTGGTCACTTGCCAGGCCCCGCCTGCGGAAAGTCCATAATATCCCCCCACATTGCTTAAACTGGCGCCGCCAACATTCAGCGCATGCATGCCCCCGACATTGACCGTATTTGCTCCACATACTGAAAGCTGGCGAAACAGGCCAATCTCTTTGACAGCAGCACCGAGAATGGAGCAGCTATAATTCAGGCCAACCGAAAGGATTTTTCCCAGCGAAACCGCTTCTGTCGCTGAACCAAAAATATTTTTGTTGTAGTTGCCGCCGACACTTTTTTCACTGTCTCCAACGACTTTTTTAACCTCATTCGCAGCAATGCTGATATTTCTGTTAGCACCAATGGTAATGCTGGAATTGCAGCCTATCATCTGTTCTTCATTATATTTAATCAGTCGCGTCATATTACGCTCCGCTTGCTCCCAGTATTGTTCCTGACCGGGCTTATCTTCAAAGCGGATACCGTTAAAGTTTTCCCGCCCGCCTCCGACAGAACGGCTGATAATACCGCTCTGGGTGGCATTGGCCGGTAAATCCCAGGGCGGCATGGTCACATCGTTATACAGACTGCCGATAATCAGTGGGCGGTTGGGATCGCCATTAAGAAAGTCGACGATGACCTCTTGTCCGACACGAGGAATATAAATACCGCCAAAATTATTTCCTGCCCAGGCCTGACTGACCCGAATCCAGCAGGAATCCGTTTCACGGTTCTGGCCATAACGATCCCACAGGAAACGCACCTTGACCCGGCCATATTCATCTGTCCATATTTCCTTGTTGGCAGGCCCAACGACAATGGCAGACTGCGGGCCCCGTGTTTCCGGTTTAACCGCCGTCAACGGATGACGGTAAATTTTGCTGGTGGGCTGAACAGTAAAGGTACATTTATATGCAAACTGCGTCTGACCACTTAGCTGCCCCGTTTCGGTAGCAGTAAAGTGCGCGCTGATAACCAGATACTCCTGGTTCGCTTTTGCGAGTGGATGGCCCTGCAACGTAAAATCAGTACCGCAAACAATGGCTCTGACTTCCGCCTCGCCTGTGGCGCGAGAGCCTTCAGCCCCCCGCTCCTCCATGCGCACCCTGGCCAGATGTTCACCTGTCGCGGGATTGTCATAACCTCCCGGCCAGTGAAAAATTTCCATTTCATTAAAGCGGGTTTTTCGGGGTTTCACATCCAGCGCCACAATATCTGCACGTGATTTTTTAAAATCATAATCGCTGGTGACCCACTTACCAGGTGTAATAGACTCCTCGACATGGAACTGACTGATATATTCCCTGATATGCTGATTATCATCAGGACGATAATCCAGGCAGTGGTAAGCGGGATGTGAATAACGCCGGTGCGCACCGACATGGTCAACCAGAATCAACCGGTGCTTATGATCAGAATGTTCGAAAAACCAATAGATGCCCCACTCCTCCATCAGGCGCTGAATAAAATTAAAATCTGTCTCACCATACTGAACCTGAAAATCCAGCAGGGGATAAACGGCTGTTAAACGTTTTTCAAAAGGAAAGTGATAGTCTGACAATACTTCTTCAATAATATCGACCACGTTTTTTTGCTGGAAAATTTTATAGTCAGTGGTCAGATTGGTTAAGTAGAGCCAGGGACGTATAACCAGTTCATACTGCGCCTGACTGGCATCGCGACCAATAAACCGGGCCTTCTCCACCAGCCCGGAGATTTCACGTTTACTGCCCGCTGCTCCTGACAGCTCTGTATCATTCTCAAGCTCAATTTCAATGGTCAGCTCTTTGCCAATAAAGGCTTTTAAATTGAGGTTTGCGGCAGACTGCCAGGAAATGGCCGGGTTCGCTGGCGTTTTCGCACTGATTTTGTATTCGTAAAGCTCCGAAAGCGCCTCTTTTCCCTGAACGCAGGTCAAAACTAAAGCGGGCTCACCCAGCAGCAAAGGCATCGACGGGCAGCTAAAACTAACGGTACGTGACATAACAACACCTGATCCTTAGTGAATAAATCAGAGCGCACCATTCGCTCTGTTTTTTTACTGAAGCGTGATTTTTTGCGAATCAATGATCCTGGCCTGTCGGCTTTGCCGCCATAACCATGCGACATGGCTATGACGAAGACAAAACGGCCACGCTGTCCAGGGCATTCGTTCTACGCCTGCATCTGCGGATAACGCAAAATCGGTTTTACAGCAGGCTGAAAGTAATAATGTTTTTCTGCGCGAGAAACCATTATCCCGGCGGAAAAAGGCGTATTTCCAGCCAGGTAATAGCGCGCGTTCTAATGACAATAACCAGTTACTCCACTGTTCTTCATCCACGCTTTGATTGTCATTATTTACAAGCATCGCCAGTATTCTGGCCTGCCAGAAAGTGAAATTCATGTGATGTAACAGCAATTGTTCGGCCTGTTTTATTTTTAGCGCGACACAGGAAGCAAAAAACCTTTTTTCTTTGCCCTGATACGCGACTACAGCACCAAGAAAACAGCGGTCACCTTTCCGCGATCTGTCGGGCAATACAAAGCTCCATGGATAATCCGCAGGAACCTGTGCTGAGAGCATACTCTTATCAGACTCCCGGTTAATGATCTCCATGATAAGCGATGTAAACTGCTTACCTGGTTGCCATAAGCACCTTCTGGCGGATATTATTTCTCCACCTGCCGATATCATTAATTTTATTTTCATATCTCTCCCTGATTCTCCGCTCCTTGCTTCCGGCGCCAAATCACGATAACAGCAATGTGGCGCATAAAGGCAGCATGGTGAAAAACTTCACTTATTCTGCAGAAGGACAGCGAAACTGCCTCAACATCTTATTCAGTAAAAGAGCGTTGTTACTTAATCCGGTAATTTCTAATGTCAGACGCTTCTTAGCCGTATCGTGTTTAATGCCGGTCAGGGTCGCTGCTTTTTCTGTCGTGGTTACGTTGCCTGTTAAGCTATAGGACAAATGTAATCTTCCCTCCGGTGTTTGCTTAAGCTGATCGGCCTGATCAAGCCAGTGTAACAGCGCCCAGGGACCGGTAAATTTGAAAGCAACGTCCTCTGGTTGTATGGACATACCGATATGCGTATCTGTCGCACTGTCCCAGACAAAATTCACCGGGACGACCGGGCCATGCTTATATTTATACTGGCTTTCATTAACATTTATTTTAATGGCATTGATATCAGGCTGCATAAAAACAACGGAAAGTACAAAGGGGATATGCAGCTTTTTTCCATCCTCTCCCTGGAAAAAGAACCGTTGTATCTCTGCAGCTTGCTCAAAAGAAGGGAGAATATCTTTTCCTGACGCACTAATCTGCATCGCCTGCTTATAGCGCCAGGGCTTTGTGGCTATCTCAACTTTGTCAGCGAGATGAGACTGAAAATATTGATCCATCAATCCTCCCTTACCAAACAGTCGCTCAAAGTCGCGCAGCTGCACTTCTTGCCTGCTGTCGGAGAAAGGGTATTTATCAGCCACCACTGCCCGACATGCTTCACCAATGCCACTCCGGGCATGATGGCTCAGATGGTCGACAATCTGACCGTTGATTTTTAACGTCGTTTTTTTTAGCAGTGACAGGATAATGTTGCCCAGGGGTTCCGGCCAGGATAATGCAGCGGCCCTTAATTGCTGAGCTTTATCCGTCACGGGTGGCATATCACCATTTTTTATTGCTTCCCGTGTTATCACCAGAAAAGTGTAATATTCCCGCAGCATAGCCAGAATAGCCTCCAGGCCGGGGCTGTCATCATGTTCTTCTGCGGCTTTCTGCGGGTACGGGCGGACCAGCTCATGTAAGGCGCTGAAATAATTGTCGAGCTGCTCGTGCAGGAGTTTAGTTTCATGAAATGCCAGCGTCTCCTGCACCTGCGCCACCTTGTGCAGTAACGCGTCCATCCTCTTCTGCGTCGCGCCCGCCTTTCCTGGCAACGGCGCAGCTAAGGTAGTCTCTCTGACAAGGTTTACGATCAGGTTTTTTAACGGCGAGTCAGGCGCAATCATCATACGCAGCGCATAGATATCAAACGTCAGGTTATTGCCGACCTTTTCTCCTTCCGCGTCGCTCTTTAACCGGATGTTGCTGATAAAGGTACTCCAGTTTCGCGCATATTCTTTCAGATAAAGCCTCAGCACCGCATCCTGCAATGTTTCACTCTCCGTAAGCTTGTCGCCGGACAGGTCAAAAGGCAGCGAAACCCGTAAGGAATTGCTGATTTTCCGCGTACCAATAACCCAGTGTTCTTCGCTCTGTAATTGTCTGATAAATTCTTTCAGATATTTTTTAAAAAAATGGTGGTAGCCTTCATAGCTAAACAGACCGGAGATGCCGCTGAGCGCCATCTGAGGATCGTTAAGGGTAAATAACCCGCTGTCCTGCTCGCCGGTCAGCTTATTCAGGGTAATGTTCTCTGCTATCTCAGAAAGAATTTTTTCTTTTAATTGTTCATATATCCGGCGGGCCGGACTCTCTTTTTGCAACAGCGTTCTGGCTTGCGCAACCAGCTCAGCATCGGCAGCCTGCCCATATTTTCGCCACGCCGCTCCCGACAACAGCGTCTCAATAAAAGTCGCAAGCGTTTTTCTGTCACCGTATGCTTCTGCCCTGCCTGCTGATTGCCACTGGCTGAGTAGACTGTCTGTCAGCCAGTGGCGCTCCATTTTCCCCTGTCCGAACACCATCAGATAGGTTTTCAACTGACGATAAAGTTCATCTCTGTTTTCAGAGGTAATGGCTTTCTTCAGCGCCAGCGTTGCCTGCTCCTCAATCGCGGGCAGTAATAAACGCTGAAGGAAAAAAGTATGTAAGCGGTCTGCGGCAGCGCGAATCACATCGCCTGTGTAGAGTCCATAACGATAAGCAACAGGGGGATGATGAATATCAAACTGCTCGCTGACAGGTAACTGATAACTGAGACGTAACAGACCGGGCAACAGCGCTTCCTGAGTAGCGTCAACCCCATGCTCAACCTCTTTTTTTACTGTTTCTGCCCGTTTATTTATCTCAGCGAGATAGGCGTTATTATGAGAATAACTATGATATAAACCATAAAGCAGCCAGATAACGATGCCCATGCATATGGCATGACCAGATAACATTCCTGCGCGGTAATGGAGCGTGGTGAGGCTGTTAAATCCGGCAAGGGCAGCATCCTTTATAATCAGATCAGAAAACAGACGCTGCAGAAAATAATGTTTGCTGTAGTTTGCATCGTTTACAGCTGCATAACCCGTTTCTGCTTTCGTCTCTTCAACAGTCCCTAACGATGAAGAAATGCCTGCAACATAATTCCGCCATTTCTGGATCAACGTTTGCTGGTTAATTAAGGGCTCTTTGCCGGGTTGTATGACACTCGTAAAGTAGATGCCGCGCAGCTGCGCCCGCTTTTGCGTATCCTCATATCTGGAAATTAAAAAAAGATGATGGGCAATCTCAGCGACGCCCGCAGCCAGTACGCTGAAATCCTGTGGGAGGGAATAGAGCTGTTTTCTGTCAGCCGTATCGTACTCCTCCTGCATGCGTAGCGTTATGCCGCGTTCAATACGCTCCTCAAGCAGGGCGAGTTCCGCTTCTATCGTCCCTTTCAGATCGCTTGCCATCCTTTTGTTATCTTCGCCATAAGGTAAGGTGAAACCCCAAATTTGCTCGCGCGCCTCGGGTGTCAAAGTGCGAAAATAGGGGGTAAAACCCGCCAGCCTGTCCATTTGCGTAATACATAAGTAAACGGGAAAATGCATGCCCAGGTGGTTTTTTATCTCCTCAAGGCGCGCACGTAGTCGGGAGGATAACGCATATCGTGCTGCTTTATCGGGCGTCATCACCTCAGCAGCAGATAACATCATCATGACGCCATTGATTGGTCTGAGGGGACGCTGTTTTCTTATCTCTTTTAACAGGGTAATCCATTCGTTATTTGCTTTTTCCTCGTCGCTGACATATTTACCCGCGGTATCGATAAAAATCGCTTCGTTAGTGAACCAGCACTCACAGCAAGTCGTAGGCGCGCTTCTCTTTCCCATACATGCCAGCTGTTCCGGAATCGGGAAAGCCTGGCCAGAAGAGAGGATTGCTGCAGTCTTTCCCGCTTGCTCAGGACCGATCGCGATATACCAGGGCAGAGCTTCAGCAGCGCGACGTGAGGTAAAAAAAAGTCGCCATGAGGATATTTTTCTCTGTTTGGTTTTAAGGATATGCACTGCATGTTTAATAATGTTGCGCACCTCCCGTATGGCTGTTTCATCTGGCTGCACGTCCCGTTTTTTTACCAGAGGATTTAACAATGCCGAATTGGATCTGACGACCTTCATTAAACGCCAGACGCTATACAGCATTGCGATAAAAAATATCGCAATAATGATGCCCTCTCTTACAGCCACCGGGGCCAGGGGAGAGATTTCTCCCACCCGCATGAAAGGACCAAAAACCCAGATAACCATACCCAGCGTCGCAAGAAGCGGGAAAATAAGAGGAAGACGGAAAAGCAGGAAAAAAAACCAGAACAATACGAATAAACTTAACATCATTCTTGCGGTGATGCTGGTCAGCGGCCGCATCTCACCAAGCCCCAGATACGGTCCCAGAAAAGCGATGGCCAAAATAATTATCAGCAGGCCCACCAGCATCAGTGTCCATTTAGTCAGCCTGAGCACATAAGATCTATTAAAAGAAGTCATGGTTTAACTCATTAATAGGTTACGTAGATTTCTACACGTCGGTTTTTTGCCCGTCCCTGCATGCTGTCATTGCTGCTGACAGGCTGTGTATCGCCGGCTCCCCTGATTATTATTTTTTCCGGGTCGATTCCTGCGCGTTTAAACCAATACGCCACGTTCCCGGCGCGTTTTTCTGAAAGTACCTGGTTACTTGCATATTTCTCTGTGCGGATGGGGACAGCATCTGTATGCCCCGTAATCACGACGCTGCCATTTACCCGCCGCACCTCTTGCGTAATACGCTGCAGAGTCGCGATGATTTCCGGTTTCACTTTTTCTGAACCTGAAAGAAACATCGCATCGCCCGTAAATATAATTTTTCTTTCCCGACTGTTTTCAAAAACCTGCACCCGTTTTTGCGTAATTTCTGGTTTCAGCAAAACTGATAAACGCAGCTTTTCCGCGGCTGGTTTAACAGCAGGGATAACATTAATGTGCTGCAGCGCTGCAATGCCGCTTGTGACACTGGCAGAGTGAGAGGAAAGCTTGTACTTAAAAATGAGAAACGCAGCGCTAAGGATCAGCAGGCTGGCCATAAGCGTAACGCGTAGCGGCAGAGAGAAACTCAAGCGTGCCCGCTTTTCATACGGCGCCAGCGGATGAGGAGAAAGTGCCGGAGGCAGCGAGTCGCTGCTATTCTGAATAATATTCAGCAGACGTCGCCGGATTTTGGTTAACTGACGGTCGCCGTCGTGGATAATGCTGTAACGGCCTTCAAATCCTAACCCCAGTATTCTTAACAGTATCTCCAGCACATCCCTATATTCATCCACATTCATTGACAACCGACCGATAAGCAAAAAGAACTTGTTCCCGCCGTCATTGTCGCCTTCAAAATGGTTGAGTAAGTTACTCTGCGACCAGGCTGCAGCTATTCCCCAGGGTTTGGCATGTGCTGACTCATCCAGTGCGGTACAAAGGCAATAACGGACGATAGCCATTTTTTGCCAGCTGATGCCGACCTCATCACAAACCACGGTAAAAGCGTTTATTTCGTTAATTAAGCTTTGTTTTAAAATGGCCACATAGTGTGTATTCGTAACGCTCTCCGGCAGGTCACTTAATGTACGCAATAAAGGTTGAGCCGCTTCCAGTAAGGGATTCTTGCTGCGTCTGAGCATACTGACACGCTGTTGAATACTGTCATGGTGAACAGGAGGAGCTTTTCTCACCTGCATGGCTGGCCCTGACGTGCCTTCATATAATGCTTCGCCCTGCTGGCTGCTGGCTGCATCCGGCAGTATTTGTTCATCAAGGAGGAATTTCCCTGACGCCTGCGGATTAGGCTGTTCGTTATCCATGGCTGATGTTATGCCCCGGGAATCAGTGCGTTCATGGTTCAATGTCTGATCCCCCAGAGTTCCATTTTTAACCCGGGAAGCTCGCCGGCGACATGCATAGCCATGGCCCCACTACTGACTATCTGATCCCAGCAAGCGCCGTCTTTTTGTAATTCGTAATACACATAACCGGAGTGATAAGGGATTTGTCGGGGCGGGACCGGGAGGTATTGCAAAGCCAGTCCGGGCAGATGAGACCTGACCAGCTCCTGTAATTGCTGAGGCGCGCTCATTTTCGTTTGCGCAATAAACTGTTGTTGCAGCAAATCCATCGGCAGCTGTGCATGGACTGCCAGCACAATATGGGTGAACGATCGCAGCTCCGCGGGCATCACGACTGCAGACCAGATGCCATTTCCCTTATATTCCAGAGCAATAAGCTGACCCGCCCGGATAAGAACCTGATTAAGCAGTTCATGAAGGTCTTTAACCAGCGGATAAACCGAGTGGTAGAGCTGCGCATGAGCGTACCCGGGCATGCGTACGGGACGGCGCGTCTCTGACCGGATGAAGGTAGAAAGTTCGGCCGCGAACTTCGCCAGTTCCAGGTAAAGCGTCACGGGCGGCAATTCAGGGATGCTTCTCAGATGATCAAGAACAGATTCATATTTATTAAATAGTTGCAGCAACAGATAATCGGCAATCTCGGCACTGGCTTTTCCATTACCCACAGCCAGGCGCCCGGCTAACATTTCGGCACGTATTTTTACCAGGCCATTTAGGTGCGTTAACCATTCATTTAATAAAGGGCTTGCCCCATACCCGGTAACGGGGGGGATATAATCATCCAGATGCAACACCACGCTGCCATCAGGCTGAAGTGCTTTTATTCGGGTTAAAGGGAGCCCAATCCAGGAGGCTGTCATTTCATGTTCAGCGATCAGCTTTAAGCGCAACCTGGCGAGCTGTACTGGTTTGGGCCCTTGCCGGATGGCATTAGTGTCATGAAGCTCGGTTTCAAAGGCTTCAAACCGCGCCAGTGAGCCCGAATCCAGCACATCAAAAATGGTCTCCTCACTGTTATCAAGGCGCAGCGGCACAGCCAGACAGATAACTTTTCCCAACAGTTCAGGGGTAATGGTTAAGGGCTCAGGTAATTCAGCATGTCCCGGAATATCAAAAGGCGTACCGTCCGGCAATACACCTTTACCGGAACGTACCACCAGTTTGCCGTAAGTCAGCGCCTCTTTATCCAGCTCATAACGGGCAAATCCCCAAAAAAAGGGAGTGATGGTTGCTGCGCGCTGATGCGCATAATATTCAAAATAACGTTCCTGCTGCTGAAAAAGCTGAGGACGCAGAAATAATCCTTCATTCCATACGACTTTGTTTGTTTTCACAGCTTATTCCATTACTTTATCGTCGAAAGATAATTTTTTAAGATGAATATTCAGTTGCATCTTCTCGGGTGAGGAAAAAAAATCATACCAGGGGCGCTTTTTTTGCTCCTGTAACAGGATCACTCGTTTCCACTCTGACTTATTGATATTACGAAAAGCAGCTACAAGGCCAACAGCCACCTCTTCCGGTGCAGCAGGCAGTAGCACTTCCTGCCTTTCGCCCGGCCTGATAATCATCTCTTTCGCAGCGATAATATCTTTTGCAAAACCTGCCGGATTTTTACCCGGCGAAAAAAATTCATCCTGTTGCTCCATGAATTGCTCAGTTGCTCTGAGTTGGTAGATAAACACATTTAATGGCGCAGGCTGGTTAAATTCATTAGGATTAATATCTTTATCGGCGCTAAAAACAAGTACCCTTTCTGTTTTAGTGCCAGACAGCGTATTGTTCGTACAACCTGATACTGTAGCCGCTAACCAAAACATTAATAAAATGATAACAGGCCTCATAGAAACTCCATCGTTCCCTACTGTTTAAGTTTTTTAATATTAATAATAAATAAAATCTCGCAAGCGATTAATAACGAAATTAATTTATAGCTGTCATCTATTGACAGCCATAATGTTCTGCCAGAGCCGTAAACAATTCGCTATATGATACATAAGCCCGCAGAAAGGAATTCTCCAGGTTCCTGAAACTTGCCATCGGTGATGGCAAGTTTCAGGCTTAACACATTAATTAACTCAGATCGTTTCCTTTGATGTTATAGGTCAGCGAAACCGCACCTGCCTGACCACCTTTGTCATTTTGCTCAATATAGTCGGCCGTAACGCTGGCAAAAGTAAACTGTACATTCTCTGATGGGCGAGCCTCGTCAACATGTGAACCATCCATAGAGACGTCCGTAATCAAAACATCCTCAAACACCATTTTTACATATTCCAGCGGCGAGCCTCCCGCTTTACGAATAGTGAAATGGGCTTTAGGAATATGTTTCCCGGCCAGACAATACTTCATCAGATTTATAGAGGCTTTATCAATATAATGAGAAAAACAGAAGTTTTTGACTGTCGCTTTCCCTGCCCCCCCGCCTGTTCCTAAATGCATATTAGAATGCTGGCTTGCGCCCCAACTCCAGCTGTTCACTTCGATTTCATTTTTGTGTGCAACATCATGAGATTCACCCTGAATCCCTTCCAGTTTCAGAAAGATATCTTGTGCCATTTCGTTTCTCCTTGAGCACGTAGGGTTAATGTTACAGGAACTGTAACAACCATAGCAGGAAGTAAGATAATTATAATCATCCGTAAATTACCCTTCCTTTTCCTTAAGTGTTATTGTAATAAGCTCTACAACAACCGACAAATTCTTCCGGTTGAACACCAGAATAAAATATCAAAACCTGAATGAATTATGCTTTGCCTTTAACGGATGGAAGCCTGGCGACCATACGTAAAGAAACGGTAAGACCTTCTAACTGAAAATGAGGGCGCAGAAAAAACTTCGCCTGATAATACCCCGGATTTCCTTCAATATCTTCGACGATGACTTCTGCATCCGCCAGAGGCCGCCGCGCTTTTGTGGCTACCGAGGAGTTATGCGGATCGGCATCGACATAATTCATAATCCAGTTATTCAACCAGTTCTGCATATCCTCACGTTCTTTGAATGTTCCGATTTTGTCGCGGACGATACACTTTAAGTAATGAGCGAAACGAGAGCAGGCGAACATATAAGGCAGACGCGCAGATAAATTGGCATTTGCTGTGGCATCAGCATCATAATACTCAGCGGGCTTTTGCAGCGATTGAGCACCAATAAAGGCAGCATAATCGGTGTTCTTCCGATGAACCAAAGGTATAAAGCCATTTTTGGCCAGCTCTGCTTCACGACGATCAGAAATAGCAATTTCGGTAGGACACTTCATATCTATGCCACCATCATCTGTCGGAAAGAGATGACAGGGAAGATTTTCAACTGCGCCGCCACTTTCCACGCCACGAATCAGGGTGCACCAGCCGTACTCTTTAAAAGAACGGTTAATATTCACGGCCATCGCATAGGCAGCATTGGCCCAGACATATTTTCCGTGGTCGGCACCGTCGGTAGTCTCTTCGAAGTTAAAAGCATCCACCGGGTTGGTCTTAATGCCATAGGGCAGGCGCGCCAGGAAACGCGGCATTGCCAGACCGATGTAACGAGCGTCTTCTGACTGACGCAGCGAGTTCCATGCAGCATACTCAAGGTTCTGCGTGAATATCATCGTCAGATCGCGCGGATTCGCCAGCTCCTGCCAGGAATCCATCTGTAGTACCGAAGGGGCAGCGCCCGTTATAAAAGGGGTATGGGCGGCGGCAGCAATCTTGCTGACCGAACTCAGCATATCGACATCGGGTGGGGTATGGTCAAAATAGTAATCAGCAATGATACAACCGTAGGGTTCCCCGCCCAGCTGACCATACTCTTCTTCATAAACTTGCTTAAACAGCGGACTCTGATCCCAGCCCACTCCTTTAAAACGCTTCAGGTTACGTCGTAGTTCATCTTTGGAGATGTCCATAAAACGCAGCTTGAGCTTTTCATCGGTTTCCGTATTGTTAACAAGGTAAAACAAGCCTCGCCAGGCACTTTCCAGCTGCTGAAACTCGGGATGGTGCAAAATTAAATTAATCTGTTCTGATAACTTACGGTCTATTTCTGCAATGATTGACGCGATATTTTTATAGGCGTCGTCTGCCATAATAACGGCGTTTGCCAATGCCTGTTCTGCAAGGGTTTTCACCGCACTTTCTACAGCAGCCTTTGCCTGCTCCGTTTTAGGCTTAAACTCTTTCGCCAGCAACAGATTAAAATCATCTTGTAATACCGTTGTCGCCACGTTTTTTTCTGTTACGGTTTCTGTTAGTGCAGTCATATGCGTTACTCATTCCATTCATTTTGACCAGCAGCTTCTGCCGCTGTTTGATCATTTTTCGGCTGAGAAGCCAGAGCATTAAGCAGCGCTTTATCTTTTAATACCTCCATCACAAGATTTTCTGCCCCTGATTTGCCATCCATATAAGTTTGCAGGTTCGCCAGCTGCGTACGAGCCTCTAAAAGCTGTGATAGTGGGGCAACTTTTTTCGCAATGGTGTCGGGGGAAAAATCATCCATACTCTCAAAAGTCATATCCACCATCATTTGCCCATCCCCGGTGAGCGTATTCGGGACAGCAAAAGCAACGCGGGGTTTCATGGCTTTCATACGCTCATCGAAGTTATCGATATCAATATGCAGGAACTTTCTTTCTGCCAACGGCGGTAAGGGATCCACTGGCTTACCAGAAAGATCAGCCAATACCCCCATGACAAAGGGTAATTCGATTTTCTTTTCGTTGCCGTAGATTTCGACATCATATTCAATCTGAACTCGCGGCGCGCGATTTCTCGCTATAAACTTTTGTGAACTCTTATTATTCTTTGACATGGTTACTCTTTATAATGCTGGTTATCGAGACACAATAATTATTTTTATTGCAACCTATAAGAGCATAAAGAATTTCTTGGTTATAATATTAAGACGAACTTACCAGAATAGATTATGGGTAAATAATTTCTATTATTGCTTTAGCCTCAACCTCCCCTGCCGTGACAGAATCGTTACCTTTCGCATAATAGCTTGCTGTATAATTGTGAATGACTTCTTCCCCCGTAGCGGGAATGATATAATCTTGCGCTGTTGTTATATCATTAATTTTAATTGCAATTCCATTCTCTTTACGCAGCCTCACCTGAACATTTTTAGCATAGCTCTGACCGTCACTATTAATCAGATTTCCGGTTAAAGTGTCTACACCAGAGAGGCTTCCTCTGAAGATTAACGCAATATTTCTGTTAAAAGGACACTCTTTCAACCCGACAGTAAATGGCTGGATTCCAACCTCGCTGCCATCCTTACTCAGACTGTTAGCTAAAAGCGTCGGCAGTCTTACTGTTTCATTATAGCTTCCGCCGTTGATGCTTATTTCGCATGTTTCTTCCAGATAATTTCCGGCAAAGCTGACATTGACGCTTAAAGCACAGTTTTGACAGGACTGAGCCGCGTACAGGATCTTATTGTAAAAAATATAAGTTATGAAAACCGTGATAAAGATATAAAAAATCGCAAGTAACCTTTTTAGTGAATGCATGTTACCTCCAGCTGTATAACATCATTCGTATTCGCTTTTATTTTTCTCGCCAGTTTTTTATCTGCAGGTATATGACACTTAGGCTCAGCAGAATTCATTCCGACATAGAGTTCCTCATCTTCGGCCTGCCAGCCGCGTAAAAAAGCCATCCCGCTTTGCCCAATAAGGCTTTTTTCTGTACCGTTTTTATCGTAAATCGCGCTGCCAACAGGTAAATAATCTCCCTTTTCATCGCGCACAATTAAGATCACAGGTGTCCCAACGATTGTTTTCATACGAACATACAGTGAGGAGCCCATCCGCGGAATAACCGTATGCTGGTTTTCAAGTATATCGACCTCATTCAAAGCACCATAGCTATTCACAGTCACATTATTCTCACGATATGGCGTCAGAGAGGGCATGATGGCGTAACCATTCCAGTCGAACTGTGTGCCATAGCCATTTAAAATACGTGCTCCTGTCGCCCCTTTCGCTTCAACAATCGCAAAAGGCGCTTCACCAATTTGTGGGCCCAGCGTTACCCCTCCCGAATGCGCGACCAGACTACCGCTGGCAGACAGTGAAAACTGCCGGGATGCATGATTGTCTGCCAATGCTGTCATCCCGTAGCGGCCAATCGGCGAGCGATAACTTATATTCCCGGATAACGTTTCCAGTGATTGTCCATGGTGATATTTTCCTGTTGAGGTTCCCACAGCGTAATTCAACTCATTCTGTTCGCCCTGGCTTCCGGACGCATTCAGCTGAAACGAGGTTGAATTGGTCGTATCATGCATCAGCGATGTATAGAGCGAGCTAAAAGGGGGGTGCTCACTCATATTGCGTCCCAGCGGCACGCTGATGGAGAGCAGGAAAGTATTAACCGCGTTTTTAAAACGGCTGAATTCACGCTGTGCCGTAACAGAGAAGGTGAAATGTTTCATCGGCTGCATAAAGGTGACGGCAAACTGTTTGACCGAGGGTCGGCTATCCCAGTAACTGTAGGTCGCCCCGGAAAGGCTGAGGTAGCTACTGTTCCAGAGTCTTTGCCCGATATTCATCGTCAGGCGATTACGGACCCGGTAGTTAACATCATACAGGTGATTGCTACCGTATCGTGCAAGCGTGGCCTCGGGTAAGGTGTAATATCCTTTGGAAGAGTATCGGTATGCGGCCAGCACGACATCGGTATCTGTCGGTGCCAGATATTTCGAATAGCCAATCCGGAAACTGTTGCCTTTTGAGACTGTATGCTTGCCAATGCTGCTGCTGGCATGGGTTACGTCAGCAGAGAAGCCACCTAAAGAGGTATTCACCGCACTACCCGCCACGACAGCACGATAATGGCGGGCTAACTGAAATCCAGTGTAAGGGGTCAGAATATTCGACAACCCATACTGATAGATTCCCTGGAATATCCCGGGTTTTTTCCTTATTCGGTTATCTCTGAATTGGCCTGCAGCTAAGCCATACTGATGTATACCTTTATGCAGCAGCATAGGAGGAGCAGAAAAGGGAATATTTTGTGTATGCTCCCTTCCGTCTGCTTCGGTGATAACCATTTTTAAATCCCCGCCGTACCCCATGGCACCTATGTCATCAAGTTCGAACGTGCCGGGCGGAACGACCGTTTCATAGATAGTTTTATCACGCTGGATAATTCTGACTCGCGCGTTTGTTTCAGCGATGCCACGTAAGACAGGGACGAAATTGCGATAGGCTTCCGGTAACATGCGGTTTTCGGATCTCAGATAGATTCCGCGCAAGGAGTAACCATCAAAGATATCGCCATGGGTATTGCTATCACCCACTGTCAACCGGCTTTTTATCGTGTCGACATCTGTTTCTGCATAGGAGAAAATACTTTCATTCTTCATTCTCCCTTCGTTTGTCCAGGAAGAGATAACGCGTTTCCTGATACGCCAGCCACCAACATTCAATCCAGCCAGCCAGCCGATATTTGTGCTTTTGTTGCTGTACCGGTTCCCTCCCCGCCGGGCAGAATTATAATGGTTGACGTTATAATCAAAAAAAGCAGAAGTGACACCTTTATCCCAAAGAGACGGATCAACATAGCCACGCGGATATTTGATCATATTCAGTTGCGGAACAGAAATATCCATTTCATAGTCGCCGCTGTTATAACTGACGTTCCCGTCTTTAACAAAATTTTCGATATAAGAACATGCTGAAGCGTTATCTGGGTTAGTCGCGTTATCACTGTCAGGTTTAATCCCGATACTCCGCAACTCTGCTGCTGTAAAACAGGCTCGCGCGTTACGCTCAGGTCCATCAGCAACAAAATTGATCATAAAGTTGCCGCGGCTTTTACCGTTTAGCCTGATCAATACCGGATAGGTTCCGGGCTCAACCGGGTTCCCTTGCGAAAAACGTGATATATCAACATCGATACCCCGGATAAAATCGGCGTTGAACTCTATGTTTGATGCTTTCGAAGTATCTGTGTCGGCTTCTTTTACTCCCTGATGATTCTGTGATGCACAGGCTGGTCCGGAGAGACACAGGATACCTGTTACAGCAGCGATGATTGATTTAGTTAACCCTGGAAAGATTATCTTTCTCTTTATTACATGGCGCTTTATTCTTCCTGAAATGAGCACTTTCGGACTCCTGATGTGAAACAGAAAAAATTACAGCAGGCGAGTTACTCCATTAAACTCGCCAGAAATCAATTATTGGTTATTATCTGACGGTACTACAATAACTGGTTTGTTTTTATTATCATATTTAAATTCAACTTCTACCGCAGCCCCATAATCATTTAACAGCCTTAATCGCCCCTGCGAGATAGCTTCAATGCTGCCGGTCGATTTTTCAAACGGGAAAACCTTGCTGGCTAGTGGCGGTATCATTTCTACTTTTAAATTCTTTTTACCGGAAGCTGTGGTGACATAGCCGCTGTCGAACGAAAAATAGTAAGGTGTCGGGTTTATTATTTTTACACCTTTAGTCTTGTTGTTGTTGATCATCTCCCAGCTCAACTTGTTCACCTCATGGGCGCTACTGCTGGTTAACCCTTCCGGACGATAAAATATCTTTATCCGCGTGTTGAAGGCCAGTTCAAGACGAAGCCTGCTCGCCTTTTCTTTATCGACCGGCGGGATCTCCATCATATTAAACCAAAAAACGGATTCACGATCTTTTGGTAAGGCCATGCCATTATAAATTAACCTGACACTTTGCCCCTTGTTGGGCTCAACCCGATACACCGGTGGCGTAACCAGAAAAGGAACTTTCATCTGATTGATATCTTTATTGGTGCTGCCATCATCAACCCAGACTTGTATCAGTGCAGGCTGTTTCCCTTTATTGCTTGTTCGAATAATTTGCTCTTTTTCTTTTGCAGGGAAAATAATTCGTGTTCCACTTATCGTCATTGCCGCACTGGCAGTATCAAAAATTGACAAAAGCCCAATAAGTAAAAAAGCTTTTCTGTTATACATACCTACTCCGGCAGCGTAAACGATATTGCTATATTTTAATATCCGTGTGTAAATTAAATAAAAGCAAGAGCCGTCATAAAATACAGTACGACTCTTGCAAGAACGTTAATAATCAGGGGTAACTGAGAGTAAATTTCGCTTTCGCCAGTACATCACCTGCGGTCGTGGCACCTGTTGCATAATAACCGCCATAAAAAGCCAGAGATGCGGTATGCGTACCCGCCTCTACAGGCTGAGGAGCGCTGGAGTTACCTAAGGCGAGATGTTTCGCATCAAAATCATAGAGCCGGATTTCGACATTATTGGCAGCTGTTGCGGCATCAGCGCTGTTTTTCAGGTTGCCTGTCGCTGAGTTCATGCCTGAAGAGCCAATAGCTTCGAAATGAGCAGCAACCTGTGACATAGAAGGAGGACAGCTATTTACATTAATACTGAATTTCTGCGTACCCGCTTCTGCACCTGCCGCAGGCAGCGAAGCCGTTGCCAGCGTCGGTAAGGTAACAATAATATCTTTAGAGTCGTCAGCTACCCGGCAGGTTTCATTTTGCAATTTACCGTTGAATGTTACTGTTCCCTGACCTTCCTGCAACGTGTCAGCAGCATTAACCCACGATGCGCCTGTCATGCTTAATAAAGCGACGTACATAGCCAGTTTTTTGCTTTTCATCTTCAATCCTTTAAATTAATTGGTAAAACCTGCTTTTGGCAAGCATAGAGATAAACGCTTTTCATTAAAATAATATGTTTATAATCTTTCCTTTCGGCTAATCGTCCTCCCGTATAAAAAAGGTTATTTTCTCCTCTCCCTCTTTAGCTAACGTTATGGCCTTTTCTGTTTTTCTTGGCTGATGGTTTAAAACATAACGGCTTATAACGGGCAAAATAGCTTGTTCAATATAGCGAATAATTCCCCTTGCCCCCTGAGAAGCCAGGGTATACTGATTCACAATTTGCTGCACAATCTCATCGCTGTATTTCATGGTCAGTTGATGCTGGCCTAAACGTTTCGCGATACGATCCAGATGCAGGTGGGCAATAACTTTCAGGGCCTCGTCATTAAGTGGATAATAAGGCACTACGCTGACGCGTCCCAGAAAAGCTGCCGGGAAAAATTTCAATAACTCTGATTGCAACGCATTGGTCAGATTTACAGGGTCCGGAATAGTGTCGGGATCATGGCACAAACTACTGATAACCTCACTGCCCGCATTGCTTGTTAACAGGATGATAGTATTTTTAAAGTCAATATAGCGTCCCTCGCTATCTTCCATCCCGCCTTTATCAAACACCTGATAAAATATTTCATGAACATCCGGATGCGCTTTTTCAATTTCATCCAGCAGCACCACGCTATAAGGTCTGCGGCGCACCGCTTCCGTTAACAGACCGCCGTCACCATAGCCGATATAACCGGGCGGCGAGCCTTTTAAGGTAGAAACACTATGCGCTTCCTGATATTCACTCATATTAATAGTGATAAGATTTTGTTCACCCCCATAGAGTTGCGCTGCGATCGCTAATGCCGTTTCTGTTTTCCCTACGCCAGACGGACCAACCAACAAAAAGACCCCTCCAGGCTTATCAGGATCGGCCAGCCCGGTTCGGGCGATTTGTATACTGTCGCTGATAAGTTGCAGAGCGGTATCCTGCGCGATAACGCGCTCAGCAAGGCGCTGAGGTAATTCTTTTACAACACAGGCTTCGTCTTTAAGCATTTGTCCGACAGGAATGCCTGTCCAGTCGGCAACAACTGAAGCAATTACGTCACTATTCACTTCCGCCTGTACCAGCAAGGCCTCACTGCGTAGCGCGTTCAGGCTGTTTTCAAGTTCAGCCAGCCGTTGCCGCTGGGCTTTGATCAATTCGGCATCGTCGTTTCCCTGTTCGATAGCCCGATTAAGCGTCTCACGAGCTGTCACCAGTGCAGACACCAGTTCACGCTCTTCGTACCAGCGTTGGCTTAACACCTTCTCTTGATTCTGACACTCAGCCACAGTGCTTTTTAAAGCATTCAGCCGTTCAGGTTGCGTTTTGCCTACATTAACGGCTTTTTCAATCAGGGCCTGCTCAGTAACCACCGACGCTGTCCGGCATTTCAGATGCTGTAATTGTACCGGAGGCATAAATCGGGCAGCGGCTACGCGCGCGCAGGCTGTATCCAGCAGGCTGATTGCCTTATCCGGCAACTGTCGGCCCGAAATGTAACGATGAGAAAGACGAACAGCGGCCTGAAGCGCATCATCCATAATCCATATTTGATGATGTTTTTCTAAAGGAGCCACCAAGCCCCGTAACATGGAAAGCGCTGCCTCTTCATCAGGCTCAAAGATCTGGAGAACCTGAAAACGCCGCGTTAATGCGGGATCCTTTTCAATATGACGCTTAAACTCACTCCAGGTTGTGGCACCAATGGTACGTAGCTGGCCTCGTGCCAGCATCGGTTTCAGCAGGTTCGCCGCATCTCCTGTACCTGCTGCGCCTCCTGCGCCTACCAGCGTATGTATCTCATCAATAAACAGGATAACCGGCTCCGGAGACGTCAGTGCTTCTTCAAGTACACTTTTCAGACGCGCCTCAAATTCTCCTTTCATGCTGGCGCCTGCAGCAAGCGCGACGATATCAAGCATTAATAAACGTGCGGAGGCAAGAGCAGGCGGAACATTACCGGCCACAATCTCCAGAGCCAGGCCTTCAACCACTGCCGTTTTACCTACCCCCGCTTCACCGGTTAACAATGGATTATTTTGGCGGCGACGCAGCAAAATATCGATCAAGGCGCTGATTTCCGCTTCTCGCCCGACAACAGCATCAATTTTACCTTCGCGCGCCTGTGCAGTAAGATCGAAAGCATATTGCGCCAGACCCACGCGTTTGCTGTTACAGCTAAGCGCCCCGGAGACCTCACCGGGTAAGAGTGATGCCCGCGTTATACGGTCTGCGGCCGCTTCATTTTCCTCGGGCGACTCACAGGTGATTTCTTTAAAATGTTGCGTCAGCTGTTTAAGCGAAATGCGCCCGAATGAAGAGCAAATCGAAAAAAGCGCTTTGCGTAACTCTACTGTGGTTAACATGGCCATTAACAGATGGCCGCTGCGAATGCGGTTCTCTGCGCACTCAAGGCTGGCATAAATCCAGGCCTGTTCAATCGCTAACTCTATAAGATAAGAAAAATCAGTGATGGCACTGGCACCGCCAGGTAAACGCTCCAGCGCCTGAGCCAGGCAATGCTCAATAATATCTTTATCTATTTCAAAGAAATGTGCGATCCGTTTAAAGTCACAATCACCCTGATACCAAAGCTGATTTAGCCAGTGCGCTAATTCAACATGAGAATTACCCCGTAATTTACAGAGCGTGGTGGCACTTTCAATGCTTCTGAAAAGGGTAGCGTCCAGCTTGCCAAAGAGATTTTTCCGATTAAAGGCCATATTCCTTTACCAAATCCTTTTAATCGCTGCCCTGTTTTAAACAGAGCAGCATAATCCTTAAATAACTAATGATGTTATTTATCATCATCACAGAGCAAGCTATCCTCTGGTTTAAACTTGCTCACCATTTTCGGCTGATAGTAAGCCATTTTTTATAAAAAGCAATAGCCGACCATAAAAATAATCAACCTAAATGTTTTATTATTAAATAAATGAGTTACATGATCCCGTTGTTTTTCATTATTTAACACCTTAAAAGAAGTCAAAGGTTAATTAGCTAATTATTGGTAATAATAAAATCAGAAAGTTAAGTTTATCAGGACTTCCTCTAAAGCTTGCCTTCTAATACTAAATGCAGTAAAACCATCAGAGAAAGTACCGCTTACAGAATAGCTCAGAAATTTCCATATTGTGCAAACAAAATTCACATGATATAAAAAAGAGCACAAAGAGATTCCATAATTAATTAAGGTGAAAGCATACAGATACATTTCATCATTATATTTCACCAGATAATTATTAGTTTAAAATTAAAAATAAGAAAACAACAAAGAAGTGAAATATTATAACGTTTTTTATTTGGTGCTGACAAAAGCGTTCAGAATTCTCAGGGTAGTAAAAATCGTTAATATGGGATTTATTCGGCGTGGATTACTGACACATCTTGTCTTGTTGACAAAGGGCAAGAAAGCGCTCGGCAATAAACGAGAAACAGGGAAAAATCGCACGACAGAGGTGGAGCGGTGGATCAAAAATTTCTTGATTTCTATAATCAGGAACTCACTTTCATGCGGGAAATGGCTGCTGAGTTCGCAAAAAAACATCCTAAAATCGCTAAACGCCTTGGAATGCACGGGATAGAAGTCGCTGATCCCTATGTCGAACGCTTAATAGAAGCCTTTTGCTTTATGGCCGCGCGTACGCAGTTAAAACTGGACGCAGAATTCCCACGTTTTACGCAGCGTTTGCTGGATGTTGTGTATCCCAATTACAACTCGCCTACTCCCTCGATGGGCGTCGTACAGCTTCTGCCTAAATTAAATGAAGGGGACCTCACGCAGGGATATACTATTCCGCGTAACAGCGCTTTTTTCTCCCGTATTCTGCCTGATGAAATTACACGTTGCGAGTTTCGTAACGGTCATGAAGTCACGCTCTGGCCACTGACCATCACTGAGGCACGTCTCACTTCCGTTCCGCCCGATATACCGAATCTGGAAAGATATCGCATCATTTATCCCCGTTTGAAAGGTGCATTACGCCTGAGGTTAAAATTGCAGAGTGATCAAGTATTTTCGCAGCTTAATCATCTGGACAAACTGCCGATCTATATCACCGGAGATGAAGGAATAGTTTCACATATTTTTGAACTGTTGCATGCCAGCCAGTCGGCTATGATTATTCGCTTTGTTCATCAGTCTAAAGTTACGGATGAAATTATCAGGGAGAACGCTGTGACCTTTGAAGGCTTTCATCCTGACCAGACCCTGCTACCTTTATCATGGAACATGTTTCATGGACATAATTTGATTCATGAATATTTCTCCTGCCGCAGGCGCTTTTATTTTTTTACGCTTAACCAGCTGGCTACCGCACTGAAGAAAAACCCAACCGCCGAGGTGGAAATTATCCTGTTACTGGATCGCTTACCTCAAGCGCTGGTTGGGCATATTGATGCATCACGCTTTCTTCTCTACTGCACGCCTGTTGTTAATTTATTCCCCAAAAGGGTTGATAAGATAGAAATTAACCGTTCCCTTAATGATTTTCATGTTATAGCGGATCGTAGTCGACCGTTAGATTATGAAATATTTTCGGTTAATAAAGTCATTGGACAACAGGCAGAAAAAAGCGAAGAGGTCGTTTTTAACCCACTGTTTCAGACAAAGCAGAGCGAGCAAGACAACTTTGCCCGTTACTTTTCCTTAAAAAGAGAGGCGCGGGTCAGGGAGAACATGAAAAGGAAGTATGAGACGCGTACGCCCTACCTGGGTACAGAAGTCTTCATTTCACTGGTTGATCAGAATGAAGCACCTTACGGAGAAGATATTCGTTATTTATCCGTTGAGGCGATGGTGACTAATCGTGATTTACCACGGGTGATTGCTCACAGTGGCAGCTATGAGTTAAGCATGTCTGACGCAGTGCCTGTTTACGGTGCCACTTTTATCCATCAGCCTAGCGCCCCTCGTCCCCCTTTCGCGCCTGGTGAGAGCGCGTGGCGGCTTATCCGGCAACTCAGCTTCAACTATTTGCCCTTATCCGAGTTAGATCATAAAGAGGGCGGGGAGTCGCTGCGTAATATGCTGCGACTGTTCATTATCGGCTCAGATCAGGATTCAATTTCCCAGGTCAATAGCCTGGTTGGCTGTAAAACTGAGCCTGTTATTCGTCGCCTTCCGGGTAATGGCTTACTGGTTTACGGCAGAGGCGTACGCTGTACGTTAACCGTCGATGAAGAGGGTTTCTCCGGCATCAGTCCTTACCTGTTCGGTTTGATTATGGAGAATTACCTGGCGCGCCATGCCGCGATTAATGTTTTCACTGAAACAGAATTGCATTCGATGCAGCGTGGTTTAATTGGTCGCTGGCCCGCCCGTCCGGGGAGAAGAGGATGTCTTTGATGCGCACGCCGCCTGATACATCAGCTAACCCTGGTGTTCGCTTGCCGACATGGTATCAAAAGGATGCGCCCTGGAAGGTGGGCTTTATCAGCCTGCTCCGCGCTCTGGCAGCATGGATACCGGGTATGCCCGCTCCCGGCAAAGCGACACGCCCTTCTCAGGAACCTTTCCGGCTGGGACAGGTTGCGCATATGGCATTTGCTCCGAGTGAGATAGCGCAGATTAGCGAGGAGCAGAACAAACTGAAGATCGATTTATTTGGGCTGGGCGTCTGGGGACCTCAGGGGGCTATGCCGCTGCATCTGTCTGAGTTAGCCTATTCGCGTTCGGAGCAATATGATCGGGCATTGGCTGATTTTATGGATATCTTCCATCATCGAGCCCTGACGCTTTTTTATCGCGCCTGGTTTATCTCACAGGATACCGCCTCGCTCGATCGCAAAAGTGATGAACGTTTCTCCTTTTATATTGGCAGCCTGGCCGGACTCGATCCTGCGGATTTAGACGGTAATTTACTGCCTGTCCATGCTCGTCTTGCCTCTACAGCACACTTGATTCGTGAAGCGCGTAATCCTGAAGGTCTTACCGGCGCCTTACAATACTATTTTGATATTCCCGTCAGCATGGAGGAATACAGTGAACAGTGGCTATTTCTGGATGAAAAGGATCAGAGCATTTTAGGTCAATTCTCATCCGCAATGGTGTTGGGTGACGGGGCAATTTTAGGCAATGCCATGCAGGACAGGCAGCACAAGTTCAGCTTGATTCTCGGTCCCTTAAACCTTCGCCAGTATATGTTATTCAGCCCCTGGGGTAATGATTTGCCCACCATACGAGAGTGGGTACGCAATTTTACTGGATTTGAATATGCCTGGGATATCCAGCTTATTTTAGCGGCTGATGAGATTCCTCAGGCCACCCTGGACGGAACCCACCAGCTGGGCTATGCCACCTGGCTGGCAAAAGATGAAAAGCGTTTGCCTGTTTTTGGTATGAGCTTCGAACCGGAGAATTACCATTAACGCAGCTGCAATTAACGGATCGTAACAGTAAGACTGACAAGGGAATTGTCTATGCAAATCAACGACTATTTTACCGCTATATTACAGCCCCTGCCAGGAGAAAGGCCTTGCGGCTTGCCCCTGGACTACGATGCCGACTTTATTTTATTACAGTCAAAACTCCAGCCCCGGCAGGGTGCGGAATATGGTGATTTTATTGAACCACCGGAACCCCTGAACTGGAGCGATATTGAACGTGATTGCCTGAAGCTGTTGGCCAAAAGTAAAGATATCAGACTGATTATTGCGCTAATGCGTTGCCGTTTACGTCAGACTGGCGTGGAGGCAGTTGAGGAAGGGTTAATCACTCTGTATCGCTTGCTCACCCTGTTTCCGCATGATCTTCATCCACAGCTTTATGATGAGGGGGAATACGAACCGATTTTTCGTACCAATGCCCTGAGCGAGCTGGTAAATATTCAGGGCTTTCTTACTGAATTGCGTGATACAGAACTGCCTCGTGCCCTGGGAATGCAGCTCACCATAAAAGATCTGGAAAATGCGAAGCGGCCTGCCAGTAACGTAACGGCGTTTTCCGGGGCTCAGACAGCAGCCATGATGGAAGAGTGGAAAATGCGTAGCGAGCCAGGGCCTCTGTCATTACAGCGAGCCTGGTATCGCCTGCAGGATCTGAAAAAAGCAGTATGTGATATTCAGGGAAAGGATGCGCCTCTCTTCACCGAGCTGGAACAAATTCTGCAGCTTTTTCTGCCCTCAGAACTGCAGCAACAACCAGAGAAGTCTCAGCCCATGCCCGATGAAGAAAAGCATCCGTCAGCTTTTCCGCAGGCAGAAACGGAACTTCAGGATACGGCTCAGTGGGTGCCAGCGCCACAGCTTTTACCGCCATTACAGACGCGCGCTGACGCCCTTGCCCGGCTTAAAGAACTTCACGCCTGGTTTACTGAATGGGAGCCCAGCAGCCCGGTGATCCTGTTGCTTGAGTTTGCGGTGAAAGTAACAGGCATGCGTTTCCCGGAAATAATCAAACAATTCCCACGCGAAATTATCGCCAGACTGGAAGGCAAAGAGGAGTAATGGCTATGGAAATTTTACTAAGATCTTTTATTTTTCTGCTTGTTTTCTCTTTTATTCATAGCGTAGAGGCTAAATGCATTTTGCAGGATGCTTCGCCAGGGATGCTGATGTTGCCGGCAGATACTTTCAGGATTGATGCCGATCGGGAGGCTGACACCACAACACCAGTGAAAACTTACGTAACGCCGAATCTTGGCAAAAGCATCAAATATGTTAATTGCGAACATAACCTGTCAAAATATGGCAAAGAGGTTATCGGTTTAACGGGACAAGATCCCGCAACCCGCATTTATAAAACGAACATCCCCGGCATCGGCGTTAAGTTCCTTTATACCAATGGTGCCGCATGGGGCAACTTCCCGTCAACTTCAGTGCATAAATGCATTGATGAAGGTTTTGATAAACCAACAGAATTATGTGCACTGGTTATTCCGCCCCAGTCACTGTATAAAGTCGAATTTTATAAAACACAAGAAAGACTCGCCTTAAATAACAAAGAAGGAGATGTCGTGCTTGAGGCAGGCGATCGCGTTTATAACTGGGTCGAAAGCCCTTCCTTCAGCAATTATTCGCTCAAGCTCAATATAGGGGCGATTAAAGTGGTCAGTACCCCCGTTTGCAATGTCAGCGAAAGCCTTAACGTAGACTTTAATCAGGTTACTGGCCGCACCCTGACTCCATCCGGGATTGAACGTGATCTGAACTTTTTCGTTAGCTGCAGAACAGATTATGGTACTTATTCCGCGACCGCCGCCATTGTTACTGACATGCCCTCCGCTGATGCGAAATATATTCAGGTCAGAGACGCAGCTGGCGCACTGAATACGCTCGGGATAAAAATTAAAGACAGTCATGGCAACGACATGTTGCTGAACGGTAAATCAACGGAAGTGAAAAACAGTAATCCCGATGATACCCGAGCCACATTTAACTGGAAAGCAATTCTGTTTCCTGTCAGTCAGGGAAGCCGCCCAACCAGCGGAAAATTTACTGCGCAAGCGCAAATTATTTTAAACATCAACTGACGCAGATTGCAGCGGATAATTTTTATATGTCGACACTTTTTGTCAGCATTGCCAGTTATCGCGATCCTGAGCTTATCCCGACGTTAATAAATATGATAGACAACGCAGCCGCGTCGGAAAATCTCCATATTGCTGTTTGCTGGCAGCAACAGGAAAAAAGGCCTGTTTTTGAAATGGCCGGCATGATATTGCGTGAAAAATCATCCCTCGCTATGTTTGAAAAACGCGTTTATGACTATTTCGATGCGCGTATCACAGTAATCGACGTTGATTACTATCAGAGCGAGGGTGCCTGCTGGGCCAGGAGCCTTGCTGAAAGTTGCTACGATAATGAGCACTATTTTCTGCAGATAGATTCGCATTGCCGTTTTATCAGACACTGGGATCAAGAAATGATGGCCTTGCATACTGCATTAAAGAGAAAGAGCGCCAGGCCAGTCTTATCCTGTTACCCCCCGGGTTATGAACCCGGCGAGAACGAGGCCAGAGGAGAAGAAGTTAACAGAGTCATTTTTCGTGAATTTAATACCTCCGGCATCCCGCTTTTTTGTCCGAAGATATTAACCAGCACAGAACCTGTACGCAGCAGCTTTCTGGCGGCAGGTTTTATTTTTGCCGAAGGCTGTTTCGTTAAAGAAGTGCCTAACGATCCCACTATTTTTTTTGAGGGAGAGGAGATTACTCAGTCAGCCAGAGCTTTTACGCATGGCTACGATATTTATACTCCCGACAAGATATTATTATGGCATTACTATACCCGTAAACATCATGCCAGAATCTGGGACGACCATCATCGGGAAGCCAGGGATCAGGGTAAGATTCAGCTAACCTGGTGGGAGAGAGAGCATAGATCGCGCCAGCGGATAAAGCATTTTTTCGGCCTGGAAGAGGATCCCTCCTGTTGTTCGGGTTCTTTTATGCCTGGCCCCGTCCGCTCGTTAAAAGATTTTGCGTACAGTTGCGGTATCGATTTTATTAACCGCGCAGTCCAGCCGGAGGTTTTAGCAAAAGAAAAAATTTCTTTTTTTCCTTACCCGCCTACAGATCCAGCAGCGTGGGAAAAAAGGCTTATCTCCCCGCACCGGAAAAAAGTTGTCATTAATCCTCATGACATCAGTTCTGATCAGGAAAAGATAACCTACTGGAGCCTTATCGTCGTTGACAGTAATAACAGCATCCTCGAAAGCATAAATTTTACACAGAAAGCGTTACAGGAAAAAACAGCGCGCGCAGATGATGGCGCTTTCAATGTCCTTTTAACATTTAACACGCTGGTTAATATCCAACCGACTAGGATTCGCATAACGCCTTTTTATGCTGATGAGGGATGGGGCGAAACAAAGGAGATCCCATGGTAGAAACCAGGCAACTGATTAAAATATTAATCAGCATAGATACCATTATCTCTTTTGAAGGCATCATCCCTTCGTATTCAGCGTTGAAAAATCACCTGTTACGGCTACTTAATTTATTGCGCAAAGCGTTAGAAAATGAGGGCGTCACTGATACGCAAGCCGAACAGTTAATCTGGCTGATTGCCATATGGCTGGACCGCACAATTTTGACGCATCGGAATCAGACTCTCAGTGGCCGGAATGACGATTCCCTTGAGTTTTCGTTGTTCCGGCGTATCAGTAACGCCTCAGAATTCGCTGTACGACTGACGGCTCTGCTCCATGAGGCCAGCGAGCCCGTGGTGCATTATGCCCGGCAAATCGGACAGCTTTATTCAGACCACCCGGCATCTGATGAGGCGTTGGTGGCTGCTCTGGCCCGATTTCCCGTTCACCCGGTCGCGCGTGACAGAACACAGCCTGAGCGCCAGCCTTCTCCCCGCCAGCTGGCTTTACCAGCAGGCGCTGACAAAACATCTGCTGCGCTGCGACGTCCGGTGCGCATCTCAATCCTGTACTGGCTGATGGGCGTTCTGATAACGCTCTGGGTAGCAAGTATCATCTGCGTAGAAAGGTCAGGTTGATGGCAACTCACTTCAAATACGATAAGCGCTTCTCTTTCTTTATCCTGAGTGTTGTCATCATTGGCGCGGCGAGCCTGTTTGCCGTTAACCGGGCAGGGTTCGCATACGGAATGGCTGTGCTCACTGTGGGGGCGCTGTTGGGACTTTTTGCTTACAACAGACAGGGAAGGAAAGAACAGGTCATCCCATCAGACGCCGCACCTCCGGTTCATACTGAGGTGGCCACAGCGGTCATTTTTATTACCGGTCCCTGGGCAGAAAAATGGTTCGACAGACAATCTGCCTCTGCGGCGCATCGCGCCGATCATCATATTACCTGGCTGCTGGCACCCTCCGTCCCTGAGTTACATCGCCGTCTGGAAAGCGTATCGGCAGATCCTCCACCACACATTTCGCTTTTTTTCCCTTTTCTGCCGGATGGTCAAGCTAATGAGGCCATAATGCTTTCCCGGCTTACCGCCTGGAAAAACGCTTTTTTATCCCTGAAACAGCAACCACCGCTGCGCTGTACACTGGCAATTTATGCCAGGCTCAGCCATGAACGCCTGGCTCATGATCCCGATAGCGCCATCTGGTCTGGCGAACTTGATTTGGGGCAGGATAAAATGCAAAACCTGCCTGCGTCTTTTGACACCCTCCTCCGCCAGCTGGAAGCCGCAGATAGCGGCACCTGTTGTTACCGGACGCAGCGCAGCGCTATGACCTCCCTGCTGTTTTTATGGCTGACTCAGCGGGCACTGACGCCTTGTCTACAGTCGATTTTTACCGCATCGGATTCGCTGCGATTAAATCGCGTTCTGGTCGCCGATCACAGTTATGGTTTTAGCCGCCACGGTGCATGGTCAGCGTGGCTTGCTGAGAACTATGGCGTCTTGCCAGGCCTGGCGTCTCCCCAGCGCAAGCTTCCCTTACCACCATTTACACTTCCGCAGCCAGAAAAACCGCTTACGACGGCATCACCCTCATGTCATTCCCGCGGGTTGCTGGCGGCCTGTATTACGACGCTGCTGCTCTCTTTTATGCTGATACTGGCGGCAGAAAAACAAAGCGAATTTCTGCAAAAAGTTAACATCGAACAGCGCGATGTTAGCGAACTTGCCTCAGCATCAGCGGCTCAGAAAATTAATACCATTCTCCGGCTGAATAAAAACAGGCGGCTTTTGCTACAGTGCCAGGAAGAGTACCTGGTCGATAAACTTTTACTCTCCCCCTGTAAAAAGCGGCTCATCCGCATGAATAAGCTCATTGCGGATTATTATCACGCGCTTTTTTCGCAGACGGTTTTACATTTTTCCGCAGGACGCGCCGTCTTACAGACGGAAACGCAGCAGGTGCTGGCTGTCCTGCTCCCGGTGCTCAGCCAGAATCCGGAAATGCGTTTTGTCATTACCGGTCATTCCGATAACACCGGGATGCCGGATATGAATAAAGCGCTTTCATTACAACGCGCGCTGGCGGTACGGGACTGGATAATGGAAAACAGTGCCCTTCCCGTGACCCGGTTTATGGTTGAAGGTGCTGCGGATACCCGACCAGTGGCCAGTAACCTTACGGAAGAGGGGCGTCGGTTAAACCGCCGCGTCGAGATCAGGCCGTTGCCAGAGCCTTCCTGATAACATTGAGACGAAACCGGTATGAATCAAAACAACATGACTTATCGCCTGTATGAGGGCGAATTCCTGACCCTGGCACCCGATCTGGATCAAACTGTGAATATTTTAATGTTCCGCGACCCGGAAGAGAAAGAATACAGCGTTCTGATTAACAGGGCCTTTCTGGAACAGGACCAGTCTCTGATGCAATTTTGTGAAAGTGAAATAGGGAAGATGCGAAATACGCTTTCAGCCTTTCAGGAGGAGGGAAAGAGGTTGCAGCACCAGATTGGCCCTTTCAGGCTCCCGGTGATTCAGGTCGCCAACCGTTACCTGCATCAGGGCAAAATGACCCGACAGGTACAGTCAATTATTCAGCTGCCCCGCCATGAGATATCTAATCCTCTGAATAATCGCATTATTATCTTTACACTGAGCACTGTTAATGATTTTACGGAACATCAACGCAGACATTACGTAAAAATCATTAACAGCTTTACGCCGGATACCACACCGTTAAACATTAAAAGTTGATCTATGCGTATTCCGCGGCGGGGTTAATGCGTATCAACAAACGCGATTTTCAGGACAAAAAGCAGCGCAACAATGAGTACGCAGGGACTGATTTCTCGCCAGCGTCCGGTTCCGGCCTTCATCACGCAGTATGCGATAAAACCCAGCGCGATGCCTTCAGTAATGGAGAAGCTGAACGGCATCATCACTGCCGTTACAAACGCAGGGACGCCTTCCGTCAAATCATCCCAGCGCACCCGGGAGAGACTGGCGGTCATCAAAACGCCTACATAGATCAGGGCACCCGCTGCCGCGTAGCCTGGCACCATTGCCGCCAGCGGCGAGAGAAAGATGACCAACAGAAACAGCACACCGGTGACCACAGCCATCAGGCCAGTACGCCCGCCAATGGCGACGCCGGATGAGCTTTCGATATAAGCGGTGACCGATGAGGTGCCAAAGAAAGCGCCGGTTACTGAGCTGGCGCTGTCAACATACAGTGCCTGCTTCATACGCGGGAAGGTTCCTTTATCGTCGGTCAGTCCGGCTTTATCCGTGACGCCTATCAGCGTGCCGGAAGAGTCAAACAGGTTGACCAGCATAAAGGAGAAAATGATGCCGGCCATGCCAATATTCAGTGCGCCTTTCAGATCCACCTGACCGATTACGGTACTGACCGGGGGTGGCGCAGAAAAGATGCCGGTGAACCGGACATCGCCCAGTAGCAGGCCTGCTGCCGTAGTAACCATGATAGATATCAGGACCGCAGCATGAATATTACGTGATGCCAGAATGGCGATGATAAAAAAGCCCAGCGCCCCCAATACTACACTGTGCGAGGTAAGATCCCCGATGGTAACCAGCGTATCGGCACTGGACACGATAATGCCTGCATTCTTCAGGCCCATCATGGCAATAAACAGACCGATACCTGCAGTAATACCTACACGCAGGCTGAGCGGAATATTAGCGATCATCCAGTAGCGGATGCGCAGTAGCGTCAGGATCAGCAGACCGAGCGCCCCCCAGAAAATAGCCCCCATCCCTACCTGCCATGAGTATCCCATCGCACCAACAACCACAAAGGCGAAAAAGGCGTTCAGCCCCATCGCTGGCGCCAGGGCCACTGGCAGATTGGCGATCAGGCCCATCAGGATGCTGCCAAAAGCGGCAATCAGACAGGTGGTAACGAATACAGCCTGCGTATCCATGCCTGCAGCACCCAGAATTTGCGGGTTAACAAACACGATATAGACCATCGTCAGGAAGGTAGTAAAACCTGCTATCACCTCGGTCCGTACCGTTGTGCCATGTTCCTCCAGCCTGAACACACGCTGCAAAAGAGTCTGTTTACGCATAACCTCTGTCCAAAAGAATACATTATCGCCGCGTATCCTATAGATTTTGCGACCGCTGCACACTGATTTTTCGCAAACGATTGCAGCAGTCGCATTCTTCTCTCACTGGGTTACAGTGTGGTCTTACCTACAACAAAGGATGATGTGATGTCAGTTGAATGTGTATTTTTTGATTGTGACGGTACGCTGGTAGACAGCGAAATGCTCTGTACCCGCTCATACGTCAATATTTTTGCCCACTACGGTATTACACTCCCGCTGCAGGAGACTTTTGAAAAATATAAGGGGGTTCAGCTGTATGACATCATTCGCGACATCAGCACTATGCATCATACAGCTTTACCGTTGAAAGAGGTGGAGCGCGCCTACCGGGCCGAGGTGGCACGTCTGTTTGATCTTGAGCTCAGCGAGATCCCTGGCGCCAGGGCTTTAGTCGCGCAGATTAAAATCCCGATGTGCGTGGTTTCTAACGGCACGGTGAAAAAGATGCAACATTCGCTGGGGCTGACGAACATGCTCTCCTTTTTTTATGATCGCTTGTTCAGCGGCTACGATATTGAACGCTGGAAACCCGATCCGGCCCTGATGTACCACGCGGCAGAAAAAATGCAGCTACCGATCGAGCGCTGCATTTTAGTGGATGACTCCGAAGCGGGCGTGCGCGCCGGTATTGCGGCGGGCATTCCGGTATTCTATTACTGCACCGATGCACATAATCCGGAGATTGATCATCCTCTGGTGACGCGCTTTACAGCGATGGCGCAGCTGCCTGCGCTGTGGCGCGCACGAGGCTGGGATATAGCGTAATGCCGGGACGAAGCTCCCGGCGGGTACTGGCGCGGTTTCAGGCGGGTTTGCTGCCGCCCTCCTCGCCAGCCAGCAGCTGATCGAGCTTATCGCCCCCTACATGACGGAAATCCTGCCCCTTCACAAAATAAAAGATGATTTCACAGATATTCTGGCAGCGGTCACCGATGCGCTCAATGGCACGGGCACAGAAGAGCGCGGTCAGGACGCTGGGAATGGTACGCGGATCTTCCATCATGTAGGTCATCAGCTGCCGCACTATCCCTTCGTACTCCTGATCCACCTTTTTATCTTCACGATAAATAGTGACCGCCTGATTGAGATCCATGCGCGCAAAAGCATCCAGCACGTCGTGCAGCATCTGCACGGTATGCCGGCCCAGCGACTCCAGACTCACCAGCAGCGGCTGATGCGCCTGGCTAAACTTTTCCAGCGCGGTGCGGCTAATCTTCTCTGCCACATCCCCGATGCGTTCCAGTTCCGAGATGGTTTTGATGATCGCCATCACCAGACGCAGATCGCTGGCGGTGGGCTGACGTTTGGCGATGATGCGTACGCAGGCTTCATCAATCTCCACTTCCATCATATTGACCTTCTGGTCGCCATCAATAACGCGCTGCGCCAGTTCACCGTCCCTGTTATGCATGGCGGTAATCGCATCGGTAAGCTGCTGCTCCACCAGCCCGCCCATGATCATCACCTGGGTGCGGATATGCTCCAGCTCGGCATTGAACTGACCGGAGATATGTTTATTCAGATTCAGGTTATCCATCTCTTTCCCCTGTCAAATCAGCCGTAGCGGCCGGTAATGTAATCTTCAGTCTGCTTCTGATGCGGTTTGGTGAACAGCGTGTCAGTATCGCTGAACTCGATCAACTCGCCCAGATACATAAAAGCGGTGTAATCGGAACAGCGCGCCGCCTGCTGCATATTGTGCGTCACTATCACCACGGTATAGTCCTGCTTCAGTTCGGTAATCAGCTCTTCAATACGGCCGGTGGAGATAGGATCCAGCGCTGAACAGGGTTCATCAAGCAGCAGCACCTCCGGGCGAATGGCGATGCCGCGCGCGATACAGAGACGCTGCTGTTGGCCGCCGGAAAGGCTGTAACCGCTCTGATGCAGTTTGTCTTTCGTCTCGTTCCAGAGTGCCGCTTTGGTCAACGCCCACTGTACACGCTCATCCATCTCCGCGCGGGAGAGTTTCTCAAACAGGCGGACGCCGAAGGCGATATTGTCATAGATAGACATCGGGAAAGGTGTCGGTTTCTGGAACACCATACCCACGCGCGCGCGCAGCAGCGCAATATCCTGATGCGATTGCAGGATATTTTCGCCCTCCAGCAGTATCTCGCCCTCGGCACGCTGATCGGGATAGAGGCTATACATTTTGTTGAAAGTCCGCAGCAGGGTCGATTTACCACAGCCGGAGGGACCGATAAAAGCGGTAACCTGGTTTCGCGCTATCTCCAGATTGATATTCTTCAGGGCGTGGAATTTCCCGTAATAGAAGTTCAGATTACGCACCTGAATTTTGCCGGGCATTGTTTTTACCATACTGGTTACTCATCTCTCTCTGACGGCACGGCCACAGGCAGCGCCGGACATAAATTAGTTTTTGCGTTTGGCAAAAATCAGGCGTGCTGCGATGTTTAACAGCAGTACGCACAGGGTAATGATCAGGACACCCGCCCAGGCCAGGCTTTGCCACTCGGCAAAGGGGCTCATGGCAAACTTGAAGATCGTTACCGGCAGGTTCGCCAGTGGTTGCATCATATCCGTGCTCCAGAACTGATTTGAGAGCGCGGTAAAGAGTAAAGGGGCGGTCTCGCCAGCAATACGCGCAATGGCCAGTAACACACCGGTAATAATGCCTGACACTGAGGCTTTCAGAGTGATGGCTGAAATCATCTTCCATTTTGGCGTGCCCAGCGCATAAGCCGCTTCACGCATGCTATCCGGCACCAGCAACAGCATATTTTCCGTGGTACGAATGACAATAGGGATTTGCAGCAGCGCCAGAGCGATAACACCTGCCCAGCCGGAGAAGTGCTGCATCTGCGCAACCACCAGGGTATAGACGAACAGCCCAACCACAATCGAAGGCGCTGACAACAGAATATCATTAATAAAACGGATCGCTTCTGCCAGCCAGGATTTACGCCCGTACTCAGCCAGCCAGATGCCCGCCATAATCCCCAGCGGCGTACCAAACACCGTCGCCCAGAGGATCAGCAGGCCACTGCCCGCCAGCGCATTGGCCAGTCCACCGCCAGCGGTATTGGGCGGCGGGGTTGATTCAGTAAACAGCGAAAGCGACAGGCCATCAAAGCCGCGCGTCAGAGTGGTATAGAGGATCCAGATTAACCAGAACAGGCCAAACGCCATGGTCAGCAGCGACAGGGTCAGCGCAATCTTATTTTTGGTACTGCGCCAGGACTGCATTTTGCGCCGCGACACCCCGGGACCGGGCTGCGCAGAAACTTGCCTCTCGATAGTGGTCATGATCGCGCTCCCTCATTTTTCGCCAGTCGCATAATCATCAATCGGGAGATCGCCAGCACAATAAAGGTAATGACAAACAGGATCAGTCCCAGCTCCATCAGGGCAGCCACATGCACGCCTGACTCCGCTTCCGCAAATTCGTTAGCCAGCGCGGAAGTGATACTATTGCCCGGCATAAACAGCGAGGCGCTGTCGAGCTGGTAGGTATTGCCGATGATGAAGGTTATCGCCATGGTTTCTCCCAGCGCACGCCCCAGCCCCAGCATAATGCCGCCAATGACGCCATTTTTGGTGAACGGCAGGACGATACGCCAGATCACCTCCCAGGTCGTGCAGCCAATGCCATAGGCTGACTCTTTCATCATTACCGGCGTCTGTTCAAAGACATCACGCATGACGGAAGCGATGTAAGGAATAATCATAATGGCGAGAATAATGCCCGCAGCGAGGATTCCGATGCCAAAAGCCGGGCCGGAAAAGAGCGCGCCGATAATGGGAATATTTGCCACGACCTCGCCCACCGGCGTCTGAAAATATTCAGCAAACAGCGGCGCGAAGATAAACAGCCCCCACATCCCATAGACAATGCTGGGGATGGCCGCCAGCAGCTCAATCGCGGTGCCAAGCGGACGACGCAGCCAGCCCGGAGCCAGTTCCGTCAGAAACAGGGCTATACCAAAACTCACCGGTACGGCGATGATCAGAGCGATCAACGAGGTCACCAGAGTGCCGTAAATCGGCACCAGCGCGCCGAACTGCTCGTTGGGCGCATCCCAGGTTTTGTTCCACAGAAACGAGAAACCAAATTTCTCGATGCTTGGCCAGGAGGAGATGATCAGGGAGAGGATAATGCCGCCTAACAACAGCAGCACGATCAGCGCCGCCATTCTGACCAGTGTCCCGAAAATCATGTCACCTTGTTTGCCTGGCGCGTTGAACGTCGGCTTTGTCGCAGCCATAGTGATCTCAGCCTTCAGAATAGATCTGGGCGACATAGCTGCCGCCCGGGATAACCGGCCAACCGGAGTCAGCCTCTGGTGTGCGCTTACTGATACAGCGCTTTGCCGCTGCTGTCTTTGATACTGGCTTTCCAGGCGTCACGGATTTGCGTCACCACCGAATCGGGCAGCGTTGCGTAATCCAGGCTGATGGCCGTCTGACCACCATTCTTATAAGCCCAGTCAAAGAATTTCAGCACTTCACTGCCTTTTTCGGCATTGGTCTGGTTTTTGTACAGCAAGACAAAGGTCGTGGAGGTAATCGGCCAGGCGTCATCGCCTTTCTGGTACGTCAGATCCTGGGCAAAAGATTTGCTCCAGTCAGCCCCTTTCGCGGCGTTACTGAAACTCTCTTCGCCCGGAGTAACCGGTTTGCCATCGGCGCTGAGCAGTCGGGTGTAGTTCAGGTTGTTCTGTTTCGCGTAAGCATACTCCACGTAGCCGATGGAGCCCGGCAGACGCTGTACAAACGCGGCGACGCCATCGTTGCCTTTACCGCCCAGGCCAGTTGGCCAGTTTACGGTGTTGCCTTTCCCGATTTTGCTGCTCCACTCCTCATTCACTTTCGCCAGATAGCTGGTGAAGACAAAAGAGGTGCCGGAGCCATCCGCACGGCGCACCACGTTAATGTTGGTGGCTGGCAGTTTCACATTTGGGTTCAGTTTCGCGATCGCCGGATCGTTCCACTTCTTAATGTTACCCAGGTAGATATCACCTACGGTTTTGCCATCCAGCGTCAGCTCGCCTGATTTAATGCCCGGCAGGTTTACCGCCAGTACCACCCCGCCAATGACCGTCGGAAACTGGAACAGGCCATTTTTCTGCAGATCTTCATCTTTCATCGGCGCATCGGAGGCACCGAAATCAACTGTTTTAGCAATAATTTGCTTCACGCCACCGGAAGATCCGATTCCCTGATAGTTAATTTTGCTGCCGGTCGCTTGCTGATATTCGGCTGCCCATCTGGCATAAACCGGTGCCGGAAATGTCCCACCAGCGCCGGTCAGATCGGTGGCAGCCATGGCCGGGACCGCAGTGACGGAAAGCGCCGCGGCAAGCATGCGGACCAGAGTGTTATGCATCAGTGTCATGTTCCCTCCAGGGGCGTTTATCTCTGTTTCAGAGCGTTTTTATTAAACGTTATTGATTGCTGCAGGAGGGAAAATAGGACAGTTTAGTGACAGTAAAATGTATGAAATATGACAGTTTTGTGACAAAGCAAAATATCTTGCCTCCCTGTCTTAACATCGACAGAGAGGGTTTCCCGATCCGGCTGTTTTTATATAAGTATGGCTATCAGCACCGTTGCTAACAGGGCAATATAAATACGCGCATGTAGCTCATCAGGCACCGCGGGAATAAAGCGACGCGTAAAAAGCATGCCCATGAAACCTGAAGCAGTAAGTAGCGTAAGTATCTTCAGGTTGATAAAACCTATCCAGACTTCCCCCGGACTGAAATGCACTCCGCCGAGACCGTACATCGCTGTTCCGCACAGCGCTACGGGAAGGGAGAGCGGATTTGCCGCACTTACGCATTTTTGCATCTCATAGCCGTGTCGCCTGAGCAATGGCACCGTCATAACGCTGCCCCCCACGCCCAGCAGCGCCGCCACGATACCAATAAAGATCCCTCCCATACGTGCCGTGAATCCCTTTAACATGCGCCGTTCAGAGGCAATGACAAAACCTTTACGTAACAAGCAGTCCGCCAGAGTAAGCATGAGATAGAGGATAAATAATATCCTGATGATCTCATCGTTTATTCCGCCTGAAAGCAGAGAACCTACCACTGCCCCGACTGCGATAAACCACATTAATGGAAACAGGAGGCTGGCCGTCAGTTTTCCTGCTCGCCAGCTCTGAAAGCTGGCCCAGCCTGCATTAAAGATCATTACCGCAGTTGAGGTGGCGACGGCAATATGCATGGCCCGGTCAGACAGTATCTGCTGATGGGTCATTATGTGATATACAAAAGGTACCACCACAAAACCGCCGCCAAAACCAAACAGTACCGTCGTGATACCGGTCATAAAGCCCGCGAAAATAATTATAAATATATCCACTTAATAACCTTTCAATCCGCCTGTGTTGATGTATAAATTTTTATCCGGACGACCCGCTACTCTCCTGCAGCCGCCGTTGAGCAAAAAAGGTTATCGGGTTAAAGGATCGCTTCCCATGCCAGCAACGCGCATTTACTTTTGTAAATCGGTCAACCGGGGGTATCGCCGTTTTTATGCGTAATGTTCACATTGATGATTATGACGGGCTTGATCGAGAGGTAGTGGCTGTAGGCAACGATTATTCAAAGAATTATGTGCTGCCTGAACATCATCATCGTCGGGCTCAGCTGCTTTACGGTGCAACCGGCCTGATGCAGGTTACTACAGTTACAGGGAACTGGATGGTGCCGCCGCAACACGCGGTGTGGATACCTGCACAGATGGCGCATAGCGTGAAATTTATTGGCGTTTCAACACGCAGTCTGTATATCGAACCTGAAAGCGCTAATAAACTACGCTTAAGTCAGCAGTGTAAAATTTTAGCCGTATCGCCTTTATTAAGACAGCTGCTTATCGAGGCTGTCGAGCTGGACCCTTTATATCACTCAGATCGGGATCGCCTGCTTATTGCCTTACTTCTGCAGGAACTGGCGATGATGGAAGCCAAAGAGTTTAAAATTCCGCTGCCGCAAAATGCCCGCTTTCTGGCGCTGTGTCAGGCTTTTTTAAGTGCGCCCTCCATCCATGATGCGCCAGAGCGCTGGGCAAGCACGCTATGCATGAGCCTGAGCACTTTCCGGCGTCATTTTATCCAGCAAACCGGCATGCCTTTTTCAGTCTGGCGACAACGAGCCTGTGTATTAGTGGCCCTGGCCAGGTTAGTCGAAGGAACCGCTGTTAATGAGATAGCATTGAGCATGGGTTATGACAATTACTCGTCGTTTTCCACCATGTTTCGGCGTATGACAGGCCAGCCGCCCTCTTTTTATCATCCGGCGAAGTCTGCAGGCCGTTAACCTGACCAGCCGCCTTCGGGTTGATTAAGCTGAGACGGGCCCCTGAGGGCCCGTTAACGTTACTCAACAGTAACGGATTTGGCGAGATTGCGCGGCTGGTCGACATCGGTGCCCTTGATCAGCGCAACATGATAAGAGAGCAGCTGCAGCGGCACGGTGTAGAAAATCGGTGCAATAACCTCTTCCACATGGGGCAGCGAAATAATTTTCATGCCATCGCTGTCGCTGAAACCGGCATCCTGATCGGCAAAGACATAGAGCAAACCACCGCGTGCCCGAACCTCTTCGATATTGGATTTCAGTTTCTCCAGCAGCTCGTTGTTCGGCGCCACGACAATGACCGGCATATCCGCATCGATCAGAGCCAGCGGGCCATGCTTCAGTTCTCCGGCAGCATAAGCCTCGGCATGAATATAGGAGATCTCTTTCAGCTTCAACGCCCCTTCCATCGCGATCGGGTACTGATCGCCGCGACCGAGGAACAACGCATGACTCTTATCGGAAAAACCTTCGGCCAGCGTTTCGATCAGATTATCCTGCGCCAGCATCTGTTCGATACGGCTGGGTAGCGCCTGCAGGGCATGAACGATGTCATGCTCCTGCTCTGCCGCCATCCCGCGCAGGCGACCCAGCTTCGCCACCAGTATCAACAGTACAGTCAGCTGCGTGGTAAAGGCTTTGGTCGAGGCAACACCGATTTCGGTGCCCGCTTTGGTCATCAGCGCCAGATCAGACTCACGCACCAGCGATGAACCGGCTACGTTACAAATTGCCAGCGAGCCGAGATAGCCCAGCTCTTTTGACAGACGCAGCGCTGCCAGGGTATCTGCAGTTTCCCCTGACTGCGACAGGGTAATCAGCAGGCTGTTTTTACGTACCGCAGATTTGCGATAGCGGAACTCAGAGGCGATCTCGACATCACAAGGCACGTTAGCCAGCGACTCAAACCAGTAACGCGCTACCATGCCGGAGTTATACGAAGTACCGCAGGCGATAATCTGCACATGCTCAACCTGGCTCAGCAGCGTTTCTGCATGGGGGCCAAGTTCACTGAGGTCCACCTCGCCATGACTGAAGCGCCCGGTTAAGGTGTTCTTGATAGCCTGCGGCTGCTCATAAATCTCTTTCTGCATGTAGTGACGGTAAACGCCTTTATCACCAGCATCATATTGCACGCTGGATTCGATCTCATCACGCCTGACCTGATTGCCTGCACGATCGATTACCGTAACTTCACGACGGGTAATCTCCGCAATATCACCCTCTTCCAGATAGATAAAGCGGCGGGTAACCGGCAACAGCGCCAGCTGATCGGAAGCGATAAAGTTTTCGCCTACGCCACGGCCAATGACCAGCGGGCTGCCGGAGCGGGCCGCCACCAGCAGCGACGGATCGCGGCTGTCCATGATCACCATGCCATAAGCGCCACGCAGTTGCGGGATCACCCGCAGCACTACCTCACGCAGCGATCCGCCCTGCTTCTGTTCCCAGTGCACCAGGTGCGCGACCACTTCCGTATCTGTTTCTGAGGAAAAGCGGTAACCGCGATCTTTTAACAGCTCACGCAGCGGCTCATGGTTCTCGATAATGCCGTTGTGAACAATGATAATATGTTCAGAGATATGCGGGTGGGCATTGGCTTCCGAAGGTTCACCGTGGGTTGCCCAGCGGGTATGGGCAATCCCGGTGCCGCCAATCAGCGGATGTTCTTCTGCCGCTTCTGCCAGTTTTTGGACTTTGCCGAGACGACGCAGGCGCGTAACGTGCCCCTGTCGATCCACCACAGCCAGACCGGCCGAATCATAACCGCGATACTCCAGACGACGCAGACCTTCCAGAAGAATTTCTGCGATATCGCGCTGCGCTACTGCGCCAACAATTCCACACATGATGTTTTCCTGACTCCAGGCTTTTCGCCATTTTCGTTGTCATACGACCTGATAGTCCGGCATTGCCGGTTCCCCGAGCCTTGTAGAGAGTGGGGATATTTTTATGTTATCTGCTGCAGGCCCGCAGAAGCGGGCCATCAAAAACTTATTTCTTTTTCACCGGGCGCTGCCAGCCCGCTTTGTGGTTCTGTTCTTTACGGTTATAAACCAGCTCTGCACCCGTCACATCTTTCATAACCGTGGTGCCGGCAGCAATGGTCGCGCCACTGGCGACACTGACTGGTGCGACTAACTGCGTATCGGACCCGACAAATACATTGTCGCCAATCACCGTTTTAAATTTGTTCGCGCCATCGTAATTGCAGGTGATCGTACCGGCGCCAATATTCACGTTCGCGCCAATTTCCGCATCGCCCAGATAAGAGAGATGGCCCGCTTTGGAGCCCTTACCAAGACGTGCTTTCTTCATCTCAACAAAGTTACCGACATGCGCCTGCTCCGCCAGATCGCTGCCGGGACGCAGACGGGCAAAGGGCCCCACGGTGCAGGCTGTTGCCAGCGTGGCATCCTCAATCACCGAATAAGGACTGATTTCACAATCGTCGCCGATAATGCTGTTTTTAATCACGCATCCGGCACCGATCTTCACGCGATTCCCCAGCTTAACCTGACCTTCGATAATGACATTGGCATCAATTTCCACATCCCGGCCATGCTGCAGCGTCCCACGCAGATCGAATCGTGTCGGATCGCGCAGCATCACCCCGGCCAGCAGCAACGCTTCTGCCTGCTGAGCCTGATAAGCACGCTCCAGCGTCGCCAGCTGCAGGCGGTTGTTAACCCCCTCGGTTTCACTGATGCGTTGCGGCTGTACCGCAACAATTTCGCGCCCCTCCGCGTGGGCGAGCGCAATAATATCGGTAATGTAGTATTCGCCCTGCGCATTGTTATTGGTCAGCTGCGCAAGCCAGCGTTTCAGATCACCGCCGTTAGCCATCAGGATCCCGGTATTAATTTCGCGGATAGTCAGCTGTTCAGGGGTAGCATCTTTTTGCTCTACAATCCCGGTGATGACACCGTTTTCACGCACTATGCGTCCGTAGCCGGTCGGGTTATCCAGCACTACCGTCAGGAGACCAATGCCGCCCTGCGGCTTCACGGCCTGCAGGCGCTCAAGGGTGGCCTGCGCAATCAGCGGCACGTCACCGTAAAGCATCAGGATATCTTCGTCGTCGGCAAAATGGGGCGCAGCCTGCTGCATGGCGTGGCCGGTACCCAGCTGTTCCGCCTGCAGTACCCAGTTGAGATCATTATCGGCCAGGGTATTCTTCAGCCGCTCGCCGCCATGGCCATAGACCAGATGAATATGACGCGCACCGAGCCCTTTTGCGGCATCAATAACGTGCTGAACCATGGGTTTGCCTGCCAGAGTGTGCAGAACTTTAGGAAGATCGGAATACATCCGGGTGCCCTTACCGGCCGCAAGGATCACCACACTCATCGCGCTGTTAGACATAACTATCCTGACTGTTTATGACAGATGAAAGGTAAACGTTTTACGCCTGAGATTACTACATTTTTCTCAGTCCGAAATTAGGTCTGTGCCGGTTTACGACATTGGGGCAAAAAAAATGCCAGCCCCATGGGCTGGCATTTCTGATACATAACGCCTGATTAAATCGCTTTTTTAGTCAGCTCGATCACACGCAGTTTAGCGATGGCTTTCGCCAGCTCCGCAGAAGCCTGAGCATAGTCCACGTCGCCGTGGGTGCTGTTCATGTGCTCTTCTGCTTTGCGCTTCGCTTCCAGTGCGCGTGCTTCGTCCAGGTCAGTACCGCGAATAGCGGTATCTGCCAGCACCGTGGTGCTGCCCGGCTGCACTTCCAGCACGCCGCCAGAGAGGTAAATATACTCCTCTTCACCGTGCTGCTTCACGATACGAATCATACCAGGCCTGATAGCAGTCAGCAGCGGGGCATGGCCAGGATAAATTCCCAGCTCGCCTTCACTGCCGGACACCTGAATATGCTGCACCGTACCGGAGAACATTTTCTGCTCCGCGCTGACCACATCCAGGTGATAAGTCATAGCCATATCTATCCTCCCGGGAAACTGTAATTACAGTTTCTTCGCTTTTTCCACGGCTTCTTCGATGGAACCTACCATGTAGAAAGCCTGCTCAGGCAGATGGTCGAATTCACCTTCCATAATGCCTTTAAAGCCACGGATGGTATCTTTCAGCGGAACATATTTACCCGGTGAACCGGTGAAGACTTCGGCCACGAAGAACGGCTGAGACAGGAAGCGCTGAATCTTACGCGCACGTGCCACCAGCAGTTTATCTTCTTCAGACAGCTCGTCCATACCCAGGATGGCGATGATGTCTTTCAGTTCCTGGTAACGCTGCAGCACTGACTGCACGCCACGCGCGGTGTCGTAGTGTTCCTGACCAACTACCAGCGGATCCAGCTGACGGCTGGTAGAATCCAGCGGGTCAACGGCCGGGTAGATACCCAGAGAGGCAATCTGACGGCTCAGCGTAACGGTTGAGTCCAGGTGGGCGAAGGTGGTTGCCGGTGACGGGTCAGTCAGGTCATCCGCAGGGACGTAAACGGCCTGTACGGAGGTGATTGAACCGGTCTTGGTAGAGGTAATACGTTCCTGCAGGACACCCATCTCTTCGGCCAGCGTCGGCTGATAACCTACCGCTGAAGGCATACGACCCAGCAGTGCGGATACTTCCGTACCGGCCAGGGTATAACGATAGATGTTGTCGATGAACAGCAGAACGTCACGACCTTCGTCACGGAATTTTTCTGCCATGGTCAAACCGGTCAGCGCTACGCGCAGACGGTTCCCCGGCGGCTCGTTCATCTGACCATACACCAGCGCAACTTTATCGATAACGTTGGAATCGGTCATTTCATGGTAGAAGTCGTTACCTTCACGGGTACGCTCACCCACGCCAGCAAATACCGAGTAACCTGAGTGCTCAGCCGCGATATTACGGATCAGCTCCATCATGTTTACGGTTTTACCTACACCCGCACCACCGAACAGACCGACTTTACCGCCCTTCGCGAACGGACACATCAGGTCGATAACTTTGATGCCGGTTTCCAGCAGTTCCTGCGAGTTAGACTGATCTTCATAAGAAGGCGCTGCGCGGTGAATAGAGGAAACCTCTACAGCGCTGCCGTCTTCTTCTTTCAGATCGCCTTTCATGTCGATCGGCTCACCCAGCACGTTCATGATACGGCCGAGAGTTGCTTTACCTACCGGTACCTGAATCGGCTGGTTAAGGTCAGCCACTTCCAGGCCACGTTTCAGGCCATCAGACGAACCCATGGCGATGGTACGTACCACGCCACCGCCCAGCTGCTGCTGGACTTCCAGCACCAGACGAGCATCACCATTTTTAACCTCAAGGGCGTTGTACACTTGGGGTACTGCGTCCTGAGGGAACTCGACGTCAACAACGGCGCCGATGATCTGGACAATCTTTCCAGTTGCCATCTTGAATCCTCTACCTAATTCGTTTTACCCGGCTTACTTGATGCTGCAGCGGCGTAGCCTGCGTTCTTCCCCTGAGTCGCCAACTTTAGTCAGCACATCAGGATCCCTTCTTATGCCGCCCGGCTTAAGCATCCGATAATCCGGGTATACCTGGTTAAACCGCGGAGGCCCCCGAGACGATCTCGGTAAGTTCCTGGGTGATGCTGGCCTGACGAGCTTTGTTGTATACCAACTGCAGCTCTTTGATCAGGTTACCGCCGTTATCGGTCGCAGCTTTCATCGCCACCATACGCGCGGCCTGCTCGCTGGCCAGGTTTTCCACAACACCCTGATAAACCTGCGATTCGACATAACGACGCAGCAGAGTATCCAGCAGCGCTTTCGGATCGGGCTCGTACAGATAGTCCCAGGTCTTTTTCTTCATCTCCTCTTCACCTTCTGCTGGCGGTAACGGCAGCAGCTGAGCAACGTTCGGAGTCTGAGACATGGTGTTGTTAAATTTATTGCTGACGATAAACAGCTTGTCGATGCGGCCTTCATCATAAGCCTGCAACATCACTTTTACCGGGCCGATCAGTTCGGAGAGGGAAGGATTATCTCCCATTCCGGTAACCTGCGCCACGATGTTGCCACCAACAGAACCAAAGAATGAGAGACCTTTGGAACCGATAATGGCCAGATCGCTCTGTACCCCTTTATCAGCCCAGGTTTTCATCTCTGCCAGCAATTTTTTGAACAGGTTAATGTTCAAACCACCACAAAGCCCGCGGTCGGTAGACACGACCAGATAGCCGACGCGCTTAACGTCGCGCTCTTGCAGGTAAGGGTGCTTGTATTCCAGATTCCCTAACGCAAGGTGACCAATCACTTTGCGCATGGTTTCTGCATACGGACGGCTGGCCGCCATGCGTTCCTGCGTTTTACGCATTTTGGAGGCGGCGACCATTTCCATCGCTTTGGTGATTTTCTGCGTATTTTTTACGCTTCCAATCTTACTACGTATCTCTTTTGCGCCGGCCATTAGCTTCTCCTCAAAGCCTTGCGGCCTGTCTTTTCAGACAAGCCGCCAGACATTACCAGGACTGGGTTGCCTTGAACGTATCGAGGAGGTTTTTCAGTTTCTCTTCGATATCGTTGTTATAGTTACCAGTTTGGTTGATTTCCTGCATCAGCTCGGCGTGTTCGCGATCGGCAAAGGCCAGCAGCGCAGCTTCGAAGCTGCCAATTTTCGCCAGTTCAACGTCGTTCAGGTAACCACGTTCAGCAGCAAACAGAACCAGACCCTGCTGTGCAACAGACATCGGTGCATACTGTTTCTGTTTCAGCAGCTCAGTCACTTTCTGACCATGGCTCAGCTGTTTGCGGGTTGCTTCGTCCAGATCGGAAGCAAACTGCGAGAAGGCAGCCAGTTCACGATACTGCGCCAGTGCAGTACGGATACCACCGGACAGTTTCTTGATGATCTTGGTCTGAGCAGCACCACCCACACGGGATACTGAGATACCCGGGTTCACCGCCGGACGAATACCGGAGTTGAACAGGTTAGATTCCAGGAAGATCTGACCGTCGGTAATAGAGATTACGTTGGTCGGAACGAACGCAGAAACGTCACCCGCCTGAGTTTCGATGATTGGCAGCGCGGTCAGTGAACCGGTTCTGCCTTTCACTTCGCCCTTAGTGAAGGTTTCAACATACTCAGCGCTTACGCGAGAAGCACGCTCCAGCAAACGAGAGTGGAGATAGAAAACATCACCCGGGAACGCTTCACGACCCGGCGGACGACGCAGCAGCAGAGAAATCTGACGATAAGCGATAGCCTGCTTGGAGAGGTCATCGTATACGATCAGCGCATCTTCACCACGGTCACGGAAGTATTCACCCATGGCACAGCCGGCATACGGTGCCAGATATTGCAGCGCAGCAGATTCAGAAGCAGAAGCCACTACGACAATGGTGTTTTCCAGCGCACCGTTATCTTCCAGCTTACGCACCACGTTAGCGATGGTAGAGGCTTTCTGGCCGATAGCGACGTAAACGCATTTAATACCGGAATCACGCTGGTTGATGACAGCATCGATCGCCAGCGCGGTTTTACCGGTCTGACGGTCGCCGATGATCAGCTCACGCTGGCCACGACCGATTGGAATCATCGCATCAACAGATTTGTAGCCTGTCTGTACAGGCTGGTCTACGGACTGGCGATCGATAACGCCGGGTGCGATCACTTCAACCGGCGAGAAGCCGTCGTTCTCGACAGGGCCTTTACCGTCGATCGGCTGGCCCAGGGTGTTAACCACACGGCCCAGCAGGCCACGGCCAACCGGTACTTCAAGAATACGGCCAGTACACTTCACCTTCATGCCTTCGGCAAGGTCAGCGTAAGGACCCATAACTACCGCACCTACCGAGTCACGCTCGAGGTTCAGGGCGATAGCGTAACGGTTGCCCGGCAGAGCAATCATTTCACCCTGCATGACATCGGCCAGGCCGTGTACGCGGATGATACCGTCACTTACAGAAACAATAGTACCTTCGTTGTGAGCTTCGCTCACTACATTGAACTGAGCAATGCGCTGCTTGATCAGTTCGCTGATTTCGGTGGAATTCAGTTGCATATGCTCCAGTCCCCTTAAGACTGCAAGGCGTCTGCCAGACGCTCAAGACGGCCGCGCACGCTGCCATCAATCACCAGATCACCCGAACGGATGACCACGCCTGCCATTACAGACTTATCAATTTTGCAATTCAGCTTAACTTTGCGTGACAGACGTTTTTCCATCGCGGCGCTGATTTTATTCAGCTGGTCGTCACTCAGCGTACTGGCGGAAGTTACATCAACTTCAGCAACCGCTTCATAAGCGTCACGCAGTTGAATAAACTGTTCCAGTACAGCCGGAAGCGCTGTCAAACGTCCGTTTTCCGCCATCACCTTGATAAGGTTCTGCGCGGGTTCATCCAGTTGATCACCACAGACGGTGATGAAAGAGGCGGATAAGGCTTCCGGTGCCAGGGCACCAGAAAGGAGATCTGCCATCTGTTCATTACGAGCCACTTCTGCGGCAAACGCCAGCATCTGCTGCCAGCGTTCGATACCTTGATGTTCAACAGCAAAGTCAAAAGCTGCTTTGGCGTAGGGGCGAGCTACAGTAATCAGATCAGACATCAGCCCCTCCCTCCTTACAGTTCAGCGACCAGTTTATCAACGATGTCGCTGTTAGCAGCTTCATCCACGGAACGTTCGATGATCTTCTCGGCGCCAGCCATTGCCAGCAACGCGACTTGCTTACGCAACTCTTCACGTGCACGTTTACGCTCAGCTTCGATTTCTGCCTGCGCCTGTGCGACGATCTTGTTACGTTCCTGCTCAGCTTCAGTTTTCGCATCATCCAGAATCTGAGCGCGACGCTTATTAGCCTGCTCGATAATGACCTGAGCTTCTTCTTTGGCTTTTTTCAGCTGGTCGGTTGCATTAGCCTGCGCGAGATCCAAATCTTTCTTCGCGCGTTCAGCAGAAGCAAGGCCTTCAGCAATTTCTTTCTGGCGCTTTTCGATGGCAGCCATAATCGGCGGCCATACGTACTTCATGCAGAACGCGACAAACAGGATAAACGCGATGGCCTGGCCGAGGATTGTAGCGTTAATATTCACAGCACAATGCCTCTTGTTAAGTTAAGTTGCTCTGCCGTTATCGGTGATAAGCGGCAGAAGGCGTTCATCATCACACCGGGTGCAATGGATAAACAAACGGCTACTAGGCGACAGCAAACATCACATAGAGACCCAGACCAACAGCGATCATCGGGATAGCATCCACCAGACCCATAACAACAAAGAACTGCGTACGCAGCAGCGGAATCAGGTCAGGCTGACGTGCAGCGCCTTCCAGAAATTTACCCCCGAGGATGCCGATACCGATCGCAGCACCGATTGCCGCCAGGCCCATCATCACAGCGGCAGCCATGTACAGCAGATCCATATTCAGGTTTTCCATGACAGTCTCCAGTTTGTTTCAGTTAAAAGCAGTAGTGTTAAGAAAAAATCAATGTTCTTCAGACGCCATCGACAGATAGACAATCGTGAGAACCATGAAAATGAAAGCCTGCAGCGAAATGATCAGGATGTGGAAAATGGCCCATGGCACATTCAGCACCCACTGACTCCACCACGGCAACAGACCCGCAATCAGGATAAAGATCAGTTCACCCGCATACATGTTGCCGAACAGTCGCAGACCAAGTGAAACCGGTTTGGACAGCAGGCTAACGCCTTCCAGAATCAGGTTGATGGGAATGAAGATCGGGTGATTAAAAGGTTGCAGCGTCAGCTCTTTAGTAAAGCCACCCACACCTTTCATTTTGACGCTGTAGAACAGAATCAAAATAAATACGCCCAGCGCCATAGACAGCGTGATGTTCACATCTGCAGACGGCACGACGCGCAGCGCCGGCAGACCCAACACATGCTCACCAATGTAAGGCAGCAGGTCGATAGGCAGCAGATCCATGAAGTTCATCAGGAAGACCCAGACAAAAATCGTCAGAGCCAGGGGGGCGATAACTTTGCTTTTACCGTGGTACATGTCGCGCACGTTACTATCAACGAAGCCGACAACCAGCTCGATAGCCGCCTGCAATTTCCCTGGCACACCGCTGGTGACACTTTTCGCCACTTTGCGGAACAGCACCAGGAAAATCAATCCCAGCACTACAGAGAAAAACATGGAATCCAGGTTTAACGTCCAGAACGTTGCCGGTGCGTCGTGTGCATTCACCAACTCGAATGTACGCAGGTCAAGCTGAAGATGCTTCAGGTGATGACCTATGTAATCCTGCGGCGTTGAGATTTCTCCTGCGGCCATGATGCCTCTTACCCTTTGTTGTTAATTACAGCCGGTGCAACAATCTGAACCACCAGCACCGATAACCAGGTTAGTCCGACAGGCAAAAACACTGCCCCGAACACACCCAACGCCACAACGAGAAAAATAATAGTGGCAAACACCTTAAACACTTCACCGAGAGCAAAGCTCCAGGCAACGCGCCCTTTTGCGGGTGTTTGCGCCTGCAGGCGCCAGGCTAAAAACATAAACATTACGTTTGGCAGCCAGGCTGCCACTCCACCGGCCAGAGCAGAGGCGCCCCACGTGACATCTTTCAGAGTAAAGAGTGCGCCGATTACGACAAAGGTCACCAGCTGAAGAAGCAGCACGGTTCGGGCTAATTTCACACTGTAAAGAGACACTGACATGACGCTGTTACTCTCCTGCCCCGTTAGGGTATGTCGCGTGTCGTATAAGACTGCCTTTACTCTTTTGAGTCAAGCAGCAAAAGCCGAGCAAATTATACGGGCCACACCTGCGATTTCAATCAGTAAGTAGCGAAAAGGTGAACAATTATTTAAATTTCTTTCCGGAGGGCTATTTTTCCAAACATTCCCCTCAGGTTAAATGAAGATCGTGAAGCAGAACCGGCCCGCATGGGCGCTTATAAAGCGTGCAGTAGATCACATTACAGGCATTTTTGCGGTTACATATTTTCTATGTGCCAGACTTTATATCATCAGCAGACCCGTAAAAATTTAAGATTTACAATAATTTAAAAATAATCACTTCGCGCTGAAGCCCTATTCTCATTTAAAGCGCGCTATTGACAACCCGGACGGCAATAAACAACTCCTTTTATTATTACGTCCGCCAGGTAATTGCGCGGTTATATTTGCTCGCGTGATTATATTTTCCCGGATACAACCCGGGAAAAGTAATCTTGCTGATAAATAAATGTGAAATAAAGGTTAAATGTAACAGTGCTTTTCGGATAATTTCGGCCTGCGCATTTAACCGCCCTGCCCCACTTGTTACGCATTAACAATGCGATTTTATCCGGTGCGAATGCTGCTTTTTTATCCGGCTCAGTGTAGGAAAATTCCGGCAGCAGGGCATTAACCATAAAATTTATAAGGCTATTGCCGCCTGATGACAACCAGATGTCTCTCCCCTTCCAGCTCAGGAACCTGAAGCGCGACCACTGATTCAAGCGCAAATCCGCCTGGCAATGCCGCTATTTCATCATCAGGGCGTACCCCTTTCAGCGCATAAAAACAACCGTCCGTAGCAGGCAGATGATGGCACCAGCTCACCATATCGTTGAGCGAAGCAAAGGCACGGCTGATCACGCCATCGAAAGGCGGCTCGGCCGGGAAATCTTCAACACGACGCTGTACCGGCGTTACGTTATTCAACCCCAGCTCATGCTGCACCTGACGCAAAAAGCGCACGCGCTTACCGAGGCTGTCCAGCAGGGTAAAGTGCGCCTGGGGACGTACGATGGCCAGAGGAATACCCGGCAGCCCGGGGCCTGTGCCGACATCGATAAAGCGCTCACCCTTCAGATAGGGCTCCACCACAATACTGTCGAGGATATGGCGCACTAACATCTGCTGCGGATCGCGCACCGACGTCAGGTTATAGGCCTTATTCCACTTATCCAGTAGCCCAACGTAAGCTACCAGCTGTTGTTTTTGTTGATCGGAGAGCGAAATATTTGCGGCGTTAAGCAACGCGGAGAGTTTGTTAATCACGAAGCGATTCCAGTCAGCGTGGGCGGGTCTCCCCGCCCCGTTTCAGATCAGGCACTTTTGCGCAGCAGGCCTTGTTTCTTCAGATAAATCAGTAAAATAGAGATAGCGGCAGGCGTGATACCCGAAATACGCGACGCCTGACCGATTGAGCTGGGTTTATGATCGTTCAGCTTGGCAATCACCTCATTGGAGAGGCCGCTAACCTGACGATAATCCAAATCCACAGGCAGTAACGTATTTTCGTTGCGCTGCTGGCGATCAATCTCTTCCTGCTGACGCGCAATGTACCCCTCATACTTTACCTGAATCTCTACCTGCTCCGCTGCCTGAGCGTCGTCTAGTCCCGGGCCGAACGAATTCAACGTGGTAAGCTGCGCATAAGTCAGTTCCGGACGACGCAGCAGATCTTCACCGCTGGCTTCTTTGGTCAGGCTGGCGCTCAGCAGGGCGTTCACCTCTGCCACATGCTCTGATTTGGGGTGTACCCAGATATCACGCAGGCGCTGACGTTCCTGTTCAATCGCTTCCAGTTTCTGATTAAAGCGCGCCCAGCGAGCATCGTCCACCAGACCCAGCGCACGGCCCGTTTCGGTCAGGCGCAGATCGGCATTGTCTTCACGCAGCATCAGACGATATTCAGCACGCGAGGTAAACATGCGGTATGGCTCTTTGGTGCCCAGGGTGCAAAGATCGTCTACCAGTACGCCGATATAGGCCTGATCGCGACGCGGCGCCCAGCCTTTCTGATCGGCGGCCAGACGGGCGGCATTCAGACCCGCCAGCAGGCCCTGCGCAGCGGCCTCTTCATAACCTGTGGTGCCGTTGATTTGTCCGGCAAAGAACAGACCCTGAATATATTTGCTTTCCAGCGTCGGCTTCAGATCGCGTGGATCGAAGAAGTCATACTCAATGGCGTAGCCTGGACGGACGATCTTCGCATTTTCCAGCCCTTTCATTGAGCGCACGATCTGCATCTGCACATCAAACGGCAGGCTGGTTGAAATACCGTTCGGGTAAATTTCGTTGCTGGTCAGCCCTTCCGGCTCCAGGAAGATCTGATGCGCGTTGCGATCGGCAAAACGCATCACTTTATCTTCGATCGAAGGGCAGTAGCGCGGACCGATCCCTTCGATGATCCCGGCATACATCGGGCTGCGATCCAGGTTATTCCGGATCACCTCATGGGTTTGCTCGTTGGTATGGGTGATCCAGCAGGGCACCTGCTGCGGATGCTGCGAGGCATCGCTCATAAACGAGAAGACCGGCGCTGGCGTATCGCCATGCTGAGGCGTCAGAACACTGAAATCGATGGTGCGCGCGTCAATACGCGGTGGCGTACCTGTTTTCAGTCGGCTGACACGCAACGGCAGCGCACGCAGACGGTGAGCCAGCGGAATGGACGGGGGATCGCCTGCGCGTCCACCGCTGTAGTTATCCAGACCGATATGAATTTTGCCATCAAGGAAAGTCCCGACGGTCAGTACGACAGATTTGGCGCGGAACTTCAGGCCCATCTGCGTCACTGCACCCACCACACGATCGTTCTCAACGATCAGATCCTCAACGGCCTGCTGGAAGATCATCAGATTAGGCTGGTTCTCCAGTGCGGTACGTACCGCCTGGCGATAGAGTACGCGATCGGCCTGTGCGCGGGTCGCCCGGACGGCCGGACCTTTGCTGCCGTTTAGTATCCTGAACTGAATACCGGCTTTGTCTATCGCGGCAGCCATCAGGCCGCCCAGGGCATCCACTTCCTTGACCAGGTGTCCTTTGCCAATGCCACCAATGGCCGGGTTACACGACATTTGCCCCAGCGTATCGATGTTATGGGTGAGTAACAGGGTTTGCTGACCCATTCGGGCAGCGGCCATCGCGGCTTCTGTTCCCGCATGACCACCACCGATAATGATGACGTCAAAAGGATCTGGATAGAACATGGAAAGGTACCTCGTTAATGGACGGTCAGGGATCGTTGTCCTGGGCGGTGGATTCTACTGAAATTCTGTCTGCGGTGAAAGCGGCGGGATCCTGCGCTTTAAAAGAAAGGATCTTTATATTTTATGTATGATCTTCTGTTAGATCTCTTATTAGGATCGCCCTTGCCTGTGGATAACCGCGAAATCAGTCTAAAAAGCAAAGCCTTGGTCAGGATCGCTTGCTGTGAATGATCGGTGATCCGGATCCGTATAAGCTGGGATCAAAACTGGAAGTTATACACAGGGCAAAAAAGGAGCTGCGGTTGTTATCTGGATAACTACCGGTTATCAGCATCAATTCAGCCTGTTTATCCACAGGCTGCGGCATCCGAAACGGCATAAAACAGGGTATTTCACTGGGGATCCGCAAAAATTCCCGATCCCCTGCCAGAAAGGATCCGCCTATAACAACGATTTCCAGGTCATGATCCATTCCTCTGCTGGATCTTCCGGGATCTCATGTTCCAGGACATTAATTTCCAGCCGCTCGCCAATTCGCGTAGCGCCACAGTCGACCAGCAAGGTTTCCAGCGCTTTGATAGCTCCGCAAAAGATATCGTATTCGCGGTTACCGATACCGATCGCCCCAAAACGCACCCCTGAGAGATCGGGCTGACGTGCCTGAATCGCCTCATAAAAGGGCAGCAGATTGTCCGGTAGTTCACCTGCTCCGTGCGTTGAGCTCACAATCAGCCAGATACCTTCCAGTGGCACCTCATCCAGTTCTGGCCCGTGCAGCATGTGCGTAGAAAAACCCGCTTCCTGTAGCTTTTCTTCCAGATGTTCCGCTACGTATTCGGCGCTGCCCAGCGTACTGCCGCTGATTAATGTAATGTCGGCCATGAGGATCTCCCGGGGCTAAAGGCAAGCATTGTACGCTGTGATCAAGCCGTGATCCACCTGTGGAAAACCCGATTAAGAAAAAGAAGAGATCCACGCCAGGCAAAGCTGGCCAGCGGATCTGTCCGGGATAAGTTTGTGCACAACGTGAAACGATTAAGGCTTGATGGTGCGCATAATCGGGTTCTGCAGCGAGATAAGGGTTTCGGTGGACTGAATTTCGTCAATGGTCTGGATCTTGTTGATCAACACCTGCTGCAGGGCATCAATAGAGCGGCACATCACTTTAATAAAAATGCTGTAGTGACCGGTGGTATACCAGGCTTCTACCACCTCATCCAGCGCTTCCAGCTTGCTGAGCGCTGCCGGATAATCGCGGGCGCTTTTTAAAATAATGCCAATAAAACAGCAGACATCAAAACCCAGCTGACGCGGATCGATATCTACCCGCGTCCCCAAAATAATGCCGGCCTGCTTCATCTTTTCGACCCGCACATGAATGGTGCCGGGGCTGACATTGAATTGCTTGGCCAGTTCAGCATAGGCAGTACGCGCGTTTTCCAGCAGGGCGTTAAGGATGCCGCGATCAAGGTTATCGAGTTGTAATTGCTCAGCCATGCTGATCCCCGTGTCTTCGTCTGTAGAGTTAAAAATAGGGTGAATGTGCTGCAAAATGCCGGGATTGACAATGTGCAGGTGTGCAGCAAAACGACCATGCCGATCAACATAAAAACATGGCTCAGTGGCGCCAGCGGCGCTGCAAACGACTCTTCAGTCCGGTATCGAAGCGCCAGATATGGTCGAAGATCGGCAGGATGCCGGGTTTGCCATGCGCTGACATCGCCACGGCATGAAAGCGGTGCTGATAATGGTGCTGGCGATGCCTGATGGCATTGATCGTCTCTTCCGGCAGGCGTTGGGCAATAAAATCAGAAATGATCACCGCATCCGCTTCCTGCCACATCGCTCCTTCCATGCGTGCCACCACGGCGTTCAGGCAGGCTGCCAGATCGGTACCGCCGCGGAAACGCTGTCCAAGAAAACGGATCGCCTGTTCCAGCCCGCTGTCAGCGCTCAGCTCATAACCCACGATATTATGAGAAAATAACATGACATAGCAGCGTCGCCGATCGGTCAGCGCCACTTTTAACAGTGCCAGGCAAAAAGCTTTCGCGCAGCGCTCGTTAAAACCGCCCATTGAACCCGAGGTATCAACGCAGACCATAAAAGGGCCGCGTGGCTGTGAGGCATGCTGTTGATAGCTGGCCGGACGCCGGGTGACTTTTTCATGCCAGGCGTCCCCCTGCAAGCGGTAGGTCAACAGACGTTTCTCTACCAGCCGACGGTAAAATTCCAGTTCCAGCTCACTGATGCCGAGTGCGGCCAGCTCTGGCGGCAACAGGCGCAGCACATCATCGCTCTGATGAATGGCATTAATCTCTTCCGGTACCCGGGCGGGATCACGCACTTGCTGACGTAGTTCGTCCGGCTGCGCCAGCTGCGACGGGATCGCTTTTGCCTCACGGCTGCGTCCGAGCTGCTGTGCCAGCGCCATCAGTTCCGGCTGCTGCGCAAGAAAATCACCGTACCGGACCATCAGCTGATAATCCTCATATTGCAACGGTGCCTTGCTCATATCCCACAGCCGACCGGCAGCGGTGTCATCATCTTCGCACAGAATCGGTGCCAGCTGACCGCTGAGCGCCATACGCTGCTGGAGTTCCGCCAGCAGCCGCTCGCGTTGCTGTTCCAGTAACTGCTGGTTGAGCGTCAGGGTTTGCAGCGTCAGGCTGAGCCGCCAGCGTTGCAGAAATAACGTATGTTGCGCCGGACTGAGTGTGCGGGCATCGGCATAACGCAGCAGCTTATGCGCCTCAGCTAAAAAAGGCGATGGCAGGCGTTCCAGCGTGGCCATGATCGCAGGCAACTGCTGATTAAATTCCCGATCGCTGAGCAGTTGCGAGCGCTGGAAAAGGGTAAACTCCTCAAGCAGCGCGGCAGGCACCGGCGTCACGTGTAGTTGAGTGATGATCTCCGATTTCCAGCGTGGCACTTCCTGCATCAGCGCATGCTTCATGCGTGGAAATTTTTCAAAGAACAGCGCCAGCTGTGGCGAAGCAAGCAGGACAACAATCAGCTCATCAACCAGATCCGTTCCGCTGATGGACAGCAGGGCACTGAGGGTGTCCAGCGGGATCATTTTCGCGCCTGTTTCAACTGCTCTGCGACATCCTGCAGGCTACTTTCAATACGCGCCAGCCACTCATCGCCGATAAACAGACAACGCTGGTGCTGGCTGAAGCGGGCACGCTGCGTATGTAGCTGATTTTCCAGGGCATCCAGCGCCTCAATGATCTCATCAGGCAACGCACTGTTCTCAGGAACGCCCGGCAGCGCCAGACGCGTTGACTGCAGACTGATGTCGCGCAACGCCAGACAGTTCTGACTATCAACCACCAGATCCAGCGTCTGGGCAAAGCCGATGCCGTTCAGCTTGCCACGAATCTCGCTGCCTTTTTGTAACCAGTGGCTGAGCGCCTCGCGGCTGACCTCAATGTGCATGACCTGGATATCGTGCAACACCAGAGGTTGCTGCAACATCAATGTCAGCTGCTCATCCTGCAGGTTTTCCGGCAGTTCAAAATGGGGCTTGCGGCTGAATATTCCACTGTGCTTTTCCAGCGTAATCGCCCGGGTTACGCTTTGCTGCTGTTGCAATACCAGGCGCCGCGCGTTGATTTGCTGCAGTCTGATCAGCATTGGCAGCTGTTGCCAGGCCTGTTGGGTCATCAGGGTATCGATTTCCCGATCGAGCAACTGCATCGAGGCCACATCGTGCCACAGGCAATCTTTCAGCAGGATCAGATCTACCGGAGCAATGGCGGTCCGCCCGCTGTAAAAGGCGCTGGCCTGCAGCAGATGGATCGCTTTTTTCCAGCGGCGGTCAGAAATGTAGGGGGCGGCAGGCAAGCTTTCCAGCTGCTGACGCAACTGATAAATCAGCTCAAAGACTTCATCAGGCAAGCTGATGCGGGCGATCCCTTTTTGCCACTGCTGATATTCTTCATCAGTGATACGCAGCGCATCCGGCACCGGATTGCTGTTTTCATCCTGCTGGTGGATCAGCATGCTGCGGAAATTTTGCTTGTCATGCACATTATCGAGCCAGAGACGGATCAGCATGCGATCGTACAGCGCTTCCAGACCACTTTCCGCCTCGGGCAGTTCATTGGAGGCAGTGATTAGCAAACGCATCGGAATCACCTGTTCGTCATCGCCATTGCGAAAGCGGCGCTCATTCACGGCAGTTAACAGGGTGTTGAGAATGGCCGGGCCAGCTTTCCAGATCTCATCCAGAAAAACGATTTCCGCATCGGGCAGATAGCCTTTGGTCAGGCGCAGATAGCGACCTTCATCTTTCAGCGCCTGGATAGAGAGCGGGCCAAATACCTCTTCCGGAGTAGAGAAACGCGTCATCAGATATTCAAAAGCGCGCGCGTGGTGGAAGGCGTATTTCAGGCGGCGGGCTATCAGACTCTTGGCGATCCCTGGCGGTCCCAGCAGGAATACGCTCTCGCCACACAGAACCGCCAGTAAGCACAGGCGAATCGCATGATGCCGTTCATACAAGCCTTTTTCTAATGCATTGCTGAGGCGAGAAATTCTTTCTGCCAAAAGGTGGGGTTGAGCCATAATCATTTTATCGTCCCTCAGATTCTGGTGCCGTCGCGTTTTGGCAATCGCTTACTCTACTGATTCTCAGACGAGAATGGGTTGATACGTGTCAGCTTTTTTGTCTCAGAATGTTGAAAGAATTTTCTGAGTAGCCTGTGTCTGTTTCGCTTTCATACCGATTTCTGATGTCCGCTCTGGCGGGCAAAGCGATTTGTTTTTCAGGAAACAGAGGCATACTGTGCTTCTTTTAAAAGCAATGAGCGGTGGGCTCTCTTTTGCCGTCAGCTCCAACAAAAGACGATTCTATGAGTTCGGATAACAAGCAGTCTCTCGGTGCTGTAACGCTGGCCGCGATTGGTGTGGTATACGGGGATATTGGTACCAGTCCACTCTATACGCTGCGTGAATGTCTTTCCGGCCAGTTTGGTTTTGGCGTAGAACCTGAAGCGGTGTATGGCTTTCTTTCGCTGATTTTTTGGCTGTTGGTACTGGTCGTGTCGCTAAAGTACATCAGCTACGTGATGCGCGCTGATAATGCAGGCGAAGGGGGCATCTTAACGCTGATGTCGCTGGCCGGACGCAATACCGGCGCGCGGGCGACGGCCATATTGTTGATTATGGGACTGACGGGGGGCAGCTTTTTCTACGGTGAAGTGGTGATCACGCCGGCAATTTCGGTGCTATCGGCCATGGAAGGACTGGAAATTGCCGCGCCTGCGCTCGATCACTGGATTGTGCCGCTGTCGGTGGCGGTGCTGACCCTGCTGTTTGCCATTCAGAAACAGGGTACCGGTCTGGTCGGCAAGCTGTTCGCGCCGGTTATGCTGCTGTGGTTTCTCGTTCTGGCGCTGCTGGGCATCAACAGCATCATCAGGAATCCGCAGGTGCTGCAGGCGCTGAATCCGGCCTGGGCCGCTGACTTTTTCCTCCACTACAAAACTGTCTCTTTCTTCGCGCTCGGCGCGGTGGTGCTGGCCATTACAGGCGTGGAAGCGCTCTATGCCGATATGGGGCATTTCGGCAAATTTCCCATCCGTCTGGCCTGGTTTTGCGTCGTGCTCCCGGCGCTGGTACTGAACTATTTTGGTCAGGGCGCGCTGTTGTTAGCGCATCCGGAAACTATCAAAAACCCCTTTTTCCTGCTGGCGCCCGACTGGGCGTTGATACCGCTGCTGATTCTGGCGACGCTGGCAACGGTGATTGCCTCGCAGGCGGTGATTTCAGGTGTCTTCTCCCTGACGCGTCAGGCAGTACGTCTGGGCTATCTACCGCCTATGCGCATTATTCATACCTCAGAGAGAGAGTCGGGCCAGATTTATATCCCTTTCATTAACTGGCTGCTCTATTTTGCCGTGCTGATTGTGATTGTCAGCTTTGAACACTCAAGCAATCTGGCGGCGGCGTACGGCATTGCGGTGACCGGAACCATGGTGCTGACCTCCCTGCTTTCCTGCACCGTAGCGCGAAAAAACTGGCACTGGAACAAGTTAACGGTCGCGGCGATTTTAGGGCTGATGCTGTGCATTGATCTGCCGCTGTTCTCGGCGAACCTGATCAAACTCTTCTCCGGAGGCTGGTTACCTATCTGCCTGGGGCTGATAATGTTCCTGGTTATGACCACCTGGAAAAGCGAGCGTTTTCGGCTGCTGCGTCGCCTGAATGAACATGGCAACTCGCTGGAGGCGATGATCGTTTCACTGGAGAAAGCCCCGCCGGTGCGGGTGCCGGGCACGGCGGTTTATATGTCACGCGCGCTGAAGGTGATTCCTTTTGCGCTGCTGCATAATCTCAAGCACAACAAAGTGCTGCATGAGCGCGTGGTTTTGCTGACGCTGCGTACGGAAGACGCGCCTTATGTACATAATGTGCATCGGGTAGCGATAGAGCAACTGTCGCCGACCTTCTGGCGCGTGGTCGCCAGCTATGGCTGGCATGAGACGCCCAATGTGGAAGAGATTTTTCAGCGCTGTGGCCTGGAAGGGCTGAACTGTCGCATGAGCGAAACCTCGTTCTTTATGTCGCACGAATCGCTGATTCTGGGCCAGCGCCCCTGGTATTTGCGTCTGCGCGGCAAACTGTTTATGGCGCTGCAGCGTAACGCGCTGCGGGCGCCGGATCAGTTTGCCATCCCACCCAATCGCGTGATCGAGCTCGGGACGCAGGTTAAAATTTAATCTGCCTGGCCACCGGGGACGGCCCGGCAGCGGTTTAACGGGGCGCTTCAGAGGCCGGGCGCTTTCCACATTGATGTCGTCAGCTTGCGATCCACCAGGCCAAGCTGATCGGCATAAACCTGCTGCCAGGCCGCTTTCTGTTGCAAATAGGCCTGATGGCGTTGTGCATCCGGGACATATTCACGCTCCCAGCGCACCAGCGCCTCGCCCGTTTCTGCCAGTGATGGATAGATCCCGGCGGCAACGCCCGCGGCAATGGCGCAGCCGAGAGCAGTCGCCTCCTTCACTTCCGGCACTTTTACCGGCACGCCGGTCACATCACACAGGATCTGGCTCCACAGTTTCCCTTTTGCGCCACCGCCCGCAAATACCAGCGCTGCGGCGCGCACGCCGGAAAACTCCGCGATCAAATCGAGATTGCAGGCTGACACGATCGCCGCATTCTCCTCCAGCGCACGGAACAGTGTCTGCTTGTTACATTTTTCAGGATCTATGGATAAATTGATGAACGAGGGCGCGGCGTGATACCAGTTTTTGAAATGCATCGCGTCAGAGAAAATAGGCATGATGCCCCAGGCACCTGCGGGTACGCGGGCCGCCATCTCTTCCAGTAAGCTGTAGGTATCCACTCCCAGCCGCTGTGACAGTAATTTCTCTTCTGAGCAGAAGGCATCGCGAAACCAGCGCATGGTCAGGCCGGTAAAGAAGCTGATGGATTCAGCTTGCGCCATGCCGGGGATGACGTGCGGATTAATGCGAATATTCATCTCCGGGTCGGTAATGATCTGCGGAAGGTTGACGACCTGTTGCCAGAAGGTCCCGCCCAGCACGGCAGTTTGTCCGGCACGTACAATGCCCAGCCCCAGGGTGCCAAGCTGCACATCGCCGCCGCCCATGCCAACCGGCGTTCCGGCTTTTAATCCCGACGCCTCTGCGGCCTGCGCTGTCACTGCGCCGAGCCGGCTGCCGGTTTCCACCACCGGCGACAGAATATCGGACCGCAAGCCCGCCAGAGAGAGCAGTTCAGGGCTCCAGTTGCGTGTCGCCAGATCGAGCATGCCGGTAGTGCCAGCGTTGGAGGGATCAACCGCGAGTTCGCCACTCAGCATAAAGGCTAGCCAGTCGCTGATCATGGTGAGCGTTGCCGCCTGACGATAAATATCAGGGCGATGATGTGCCAGCCACAGCAGACGGGGAATCGCGCTCAGCGCCAGCGTCTGACCGGAACGGCTGTACACTTCCTGTTCAAACTGGCCGTCGTGAATGGTTTTAAGCTCTGCGACTTCGTCACCAGCGCGGGCATCAACGTTGGCGCAGGCCCAGATGGGATGGCCCGTTTTATCGTAAAGTACGATCCCTTCGCGCATGGAGCAGGTAGAAACGGCACGAATAGCCGACGCCGGGATCTGCGCCTGCTGCAGGGCCTGACGAATACACTGACAGGTCAGCTGCCAGTTTTTTTCCAGATCAAACTCCATCGATCCCGGCACATCGGCCACGGCAAGATGATGCCATTCCGCCTGGCCGACAGCGAGTTGCTCGCCTTCGGTGTTAAAAATAACGGCACGAATACTGCCGGTACCTGCATCCAGCGCCAGCAGGCACTCCCTGTTATCAGGTGCGGTGAGATCTCTGCTCATCGTGTTGCCTCATGAATGTGCATTGTCAGTCAGGGTTCTGACACGTCTCACCGCCTGCGTGTCAGTCAAGCAGCGCCAGCATCGCCTGCGCTGTGCTCTCTTCAGTGACCAGAGCGTTAATACGTCGCCCCTGTAAAGCTGCAACAATCGCTTCTGCCTTTTCTACGCCACCGGCGACACCCACTACCGTCGGGATTAACCGTAGTTCATCCGGTGAAAGCGCGACAAGCTCGTCGTGAATCGGTAAATGCTCAACCGGCTCACCATTACGTTGCATGAAATAGCCCAGGACATCTCCGACCGCGCCTTTACGGCTAAAAAGCTGCTGTTCTCCCTCGCTGATATAGCCAGAACGCAGAATAGTGGCTTGTAGCTTCTGATTCAGTGAGCCAATACCCACTATCGCCACATCAGCGGCGCTGGCGGTAAGCATGACGTCCCGGACGCTGCTCTCCTGGCGAAAAATGGCCGCGACCGTGGCTGACGAGGTGCGTAACGGCGCCGGAATAATGCTGACGCCGCAGGCCGTATCCAGCTGACCGATGCCGCGCATATAGGTGCCGACGCCGCCCGACAGCGTCACCAGGGAGAGGCCCTGCGAACCAATAAACCCGCTTAAATGCTGTAGCGTGCTCATCGCCGCTTCGCCAAAGCCAATCCCCAACAGCTGGTCCGGTTTAAGCAGGTTCATCAGCAGATGCGCCGCTCCGATACCCAGCCGTTCATTTATGTTGCTGTCGGTGTGTGGCAGGACGCGTACCTGTTGCAGGCCAAAACGCTGAAGCAATGCATCTTCCAGATGGAGGCACCCTTCATAACGGGAGTTGATCTGCACGCGAATTACGCCAGACTGCCGTCCTTTCTCCAGCAGGCGGCACACTTTCAGCCGGGTCAGGCCAAGACGATCACCGATTTCATTCTGCGTTAAGCCGTCGTGGTAATAAAACCAGGCCGTACGTGCCAGCAACTCTTCTTCGTTCATGGCATGCTCTGCGTAAGCGATCGGGGCCGTCATTCGATTTTTTTCACTCATTCTGAACACTTATAAGTTATGGAATGAAATGTTCCATCGCCTGTATCAGGGATTGTGAGCAGGACGACAAATTGCGCGTCAACTACAGGCTTTTATCATACTGGCCTAAAACAATTGATTGAAGTGTGATCGCGCCATGAGTTTTCTCATTCACTGCAGTCTAGCTTTTGAACACTATTGAAAACAGAGTGAAAAAGTTCAACACCGGAGAGGCGCAGCATGACGAGGTATCGCCCGCAACAGCCCGCAACCCGTACAGAACAGCCTCTACTGGAGGTACGGGAATTGTGTAAAGCCTGGTCTGGCGTACCGGTGCTGAAGAATGTTCACTTCACTCTGCAGGCAGGGGAAATCCATGCCTTGCTGGGCGGTAATGGCGCGGGAAAATCGACGCTGATGAAGATCATTGCGGGTGTGGAGATGGCAGACAGCGGCTCTCTCTGGCTCAACGGCGCCTTGTTGCCGCCGCTTACGCCCGCCCGAGCGCAACAGGCTGGTATCTATCTGGTGCCGCAGGAGCCGCTGCTGTTTCCCGGTCTGACGGTAAAAGAGAATATCCTGTTCCGTCTGAAAGGCGAGCAGGCGCGGGAGGAGCGGCTGTTACAGCATCTGCAGGCGCTGGGCCATCACTTACCGCTGGATGCGCTGGCAGGCACGCTGGAGGTGGCCGATCAGCAGATGGTGGAAATACTGCGCGGTCTGATGCGTGAAGCGCGTCTGCTTATTCTGGATGAACCCACGGCTTCACTGACGCCTGCGGAGTCCGGACGGTTGTTTACGCGCGTACGGCAGCTGGCCGCTCAGGGGGTAGGAATTATTTTTATCTCGCATAAACTGCCGGAAATTCGCCAGCTGGCCCATCGCATCAGCGTATTGCGTGATGGTGCCATTGCGCTTACCGGCGCGCTTGAGCGACTCAAGGATGAGACGCTGCTCGAGGCCATGATGCCGCCTGCGCAGGCAGGCGTGCTGTCAGCCACACAAAAACTCTGGCTGGAATTGCCTTCTGCGCGGCCCGTGTCGGAGCAAGGTGAAGAGCGGCTGCGTATTGATAACCTGACCGGCGAAGGGTTCCGTAACATCAGTTTTACCCTCAGAGCCGGGGAAATTACGGCTCTTGCTGGCGTGGTGGGTGCCGGACGAACTGAGCTGGCAGAAACGCTGTATGGCTTACGCCCGGTTGAACAGGGGCAAATCTGGCTGGGGCAGCAGAACATTACCCACGCCAGCCCGGCGCAACGTCTGCAACAGGGGCTGGTGTATCTGCCGGAAGATCGTCAGGCGTCGGGCTTATATCTTGATGCACCGTTACGCTGGAATATCACCGCGTTAACCTTTAATCGTCAGGGTGAATGGCTGCAGACGTCACGCGAAAATGCACTGCTGGTACGCTATCAACGGGCGCTGGGGATCGCCTTTCATGACGGCAATCAACCTGCCCGTACGCTGTCCGGCGGTAACCAGCAGAAGCTGCTGATAGCCAAATGTCTCGAAGCTAATCCCAACGTTCTGATCGTCGATGAACCGACGCGTGGGGTAGATGTCGCTGCCCGCGCTGACATTTATCAACTCTTACGCAGCATTGTGCAGCAACAGGTGGCGGTATTGATGATCTCTTCCGATCTGGATGAAGTTGTGGCGCTGGCCGATCGCGTTATCGTGATGCATCAGGGCGAAAGCGGAGAGGCGCTGCTCGGGGAGGCGATCAATGTTAACCATATTATGCAGCAGGCCTTTGGCCACGCCGCCTCTGTGACGACAGGAGAGTGACGATGCTGAAATCGATTCAGAATAACCGGGAGCTGACGGCGCTGGTTGCCATCATTGCGTTATTCAGCCTGCTGGTCGTGATGGAGCGCGACGCCTTTAGCCTGCAAACCCTGAGTATGGTATTCAGCAGCGCGCAAATGCTGATCTTACTGGCACTCGGTGCCACGCTGGTGATGCTGACACGCAACATTGATGTGTCGGTAGGCTCCATTGTCGGGCTGAGCGCCGTAACGCTGGGATTGCTGCTTAACAGCGGCATGACGCTGATGCTGGCGCTGCCCGCGACACTGCTGGTGGGACTGGCGGCCGGTTGCATAAATGGCCTGCTGGTCGTGGCGCTGCGTATTCCTGCCATCGTGGCCACGCTGGGGACGCTTGGCTTGTTTCGCGGCGCGATGCTGGTGCTGACCGACGGTAAATGGATTGAGGGGTTACCCGCCAGCCTCAAAGCCCTTTCTGTTCCCCTCTGGATCGGCGTTTCGCCGCTCGGCCTTGCGGTGCTGGTCACCGTGGCGCTGATGATACTCTGGCTCGCGCACAGTGCATTCGGCCGTAACTTTTATGCCACGGGTGATAACTACCGGGGCGCGCGTCAGCTTGGCGTGCCGGTAAATTTCGTGCTGATGCTGGCTTTTGCCCTGAATGGCCTGATGGCTGCCTTTGCGGGTATCGTTTTCGCCTCACAAATCGGTTTCGTTCCTAACCAGACCGGCACAGGGCTGGAGATGAAAGCGATCGCTGCCTGTGTGCTGGGGGGCGTCAGCTTGCTGGGCGGCACCGGTACGCTGCTGGGTGCCGTACTGGGCGCTTTTTTTATTACGCAAATCGATACGGTGCTGGTCCTGCTGCGTCTTCCCGCCTGGTGGAATGACTTTGTCGCCGGAGTGGTGCTGCTTACCGTACTGGTGCTGGATGGTCGCTTACGTCTGGCGCTGGCCAAAACCATACGGCGTCAAAAATATGCCCGTTTTCTGTCAGGCGCGACCCCGGCCTCTGGCCGGGTTAACGCCTCCGGGAGTGGCAACACCGTTAAAAGCGTGCTGCCAGCACTGAAGAAAAATAATAAGAGCGGGGTCGCCTGATGAACCGTTTAACCGCTGCGCCGTTGATGCGCTGGGAAAGCGCCCTGCTGGTTTTGCTGGTGGCAGAAATTCTGTTGTTTGGCATGGTGAACTCACGGATGTGGAACATCGATACCCTGCTTTACAGCACCAGCGACTTTATCACCCTGGGCATTATTGCTTTGCCGCTGACGCTGGTTATCGTCAGTGGCGGTATCGATATCTCCTTTGGCGCGGTGGTAGGGCTGTGCGCCATTGTGCTGGGGATATTGTGCCAGAACGCGCTGCCGCTGCTGTTTGCCATCCCCCTGACGTTGCTGGCGGGTCTGGCCTGCGGTTTGTTCAATGCCGCTCTGATCCTGTTTACCGGCGTCAGTCCGCTGGTGATTACCCTGGGAACACTCTACCTGTTTGGCGGCAGTGCGCTGCTGCTTTCGGGGATGGCGGGCGCTACGGGTTTTGAAGGTATCAGCAGCTTTCCGCCTGCGCTGACCGACTTTGTCAATGCCGAGGTGATGGCGCTTCCGGTACCGTTGCTGATTTTCTTTGTGGCCCTGCTGTTCTTTGCCGTGCTGATGCACCGCACACGTACCGGGCGCAACATCTTCCTGATTGGGCAGAATATGCGCGTCGCGCAATACGGGGCCTTACCGATCCGGCGCACCACTTTTATTTTGTATGGCATGACCGGCCTTTCCTCCGCGCTGGCGGCGATTTTAATGACCGCTTATTTCGGTTCGGCGCGCGCGGATCTCGGCGGTTCGTTGTTAATGCCGGCGATAACTGCCGCCGTATTAGGCGGCGCCAATATCTATGGCGGCGCCGGTTCAGTGATCGGCACCGCGATTGCCACGTTTTTGATCGGTTATTTGCAGCAGGGTTTGCAGATGGCAGGTATTTCCAGCCAGGTTTCCAGCGCGTTGTCGGGCGCGTTACTGATTCTGGTGGTGATTGGCCGCTCTGCTTCCCTTAACCGGAGCGCGCTTCGCAGTGTTTTCCGGCGATATCGTCTTCGCTGGTCTGCGTCTTCTTCTCTGACATCCAAATGAAGACAGGTGAATGATGAAAAACATGCGATGGAAAACAGCGATTATCGCTGGCTCGTTGGGGCTGTTCGCGTTACAGGCACAAGCCGCAGATCGGATCGCCTTTATCCCCAAACTGGTTGGCGTTGGCTATTTTACCAGCGGTGGCAACGGCGCGCTGGCGGCGGGTAAAGCGCTTGGCGTGGATGTCACTTATGACGGGCCCTCCGAGCCCAGCGTTTCCGGGCAGGTGCAGATGATCAATAACTTCGTTAACCAGGGGTATAATGCCATTGTGGTGGCCGCCGTTTCACCGGATGGACTGTGTCCGGCGTTAAAACGCGCCATGCAGCGCGGAGTCAAAGTGCTGACCTGGGATTCCGATACCCGGCCCGAATGCCGCTCCATTTATATCGATCAGGGCACGCCCGATCAGCTGGGCACTATGCTGGTTGAAATGGCATCCAGCCAGGTGAAGAAAGAGAAGGCGAAAGTGGCCTTTTTCTACTCCAGTCCGACAGTTACCGATCAAAATCAGTGGGTAAAAGTCGCCAAAGAAACTATCGCAACGCAGCATCCCGGCTGGGAAATTGTCACTACCCAGTATGGCTATAACGATGCCACCAAATCCCTGCAAACAGCGGAAGGCGTGCTGAAATCCTGGCCAGATCTCGATGTCATTATTGCGCCCGATGCGAACGCGTTACCCGCTGCCGCTCAGGCTGCAGAGAATCTGGGGCGGAAATCGGTCACTATCGTAGGATTCAGTACGCCCAACGTCATGCGCCCTTATGTTGAACGCGGCACGGTAAAACAGTTCGGCTTATGGGATGTAGTAAGTCAGGGCAAAATTGCCATTCATGTGGCGCAGCAGCTACTGGAAAAAGGGGAGCTGAATCCGGGCGATAAGATCACCGTGCCGGATAGCGGAGAACTGACCGTTTCGCCCAATAAAGTGCAGGGGTATGAGTATGAGGCGAAGGGAAACGGCATCGTTCTGTTGCCGGAACGGGTCGTATTTACCAAAGAGAATATTGGGCGCTACGATTTTTAAGTGCGAATCAACAACTGACAGCTAAAGGGGTTAAGGAGGCTTCATGGAGGTCACGCTGGTTGAGATCAACGTAAAAGCAGACAAAATCGAAGAATTTAAGCGCGTTTTTCATGCTAATCATCTTGGTGCGATTAATGAGCCAGGCAATCTGCGCTTTGATGTATTACAGGATACGATGTTGCCTACACGGTTTTATATCTATGAAGCCTATGTTGATAACGAAGCGGTGCTGGCACATAAAAAAACGCCACACTACCTGGCTTGTGTCGAAGCGCTGGAAAGCCTGATGACTGAACCGCGTAAAAAAACTGTATTTAACGCACTCTATCCCTGAGTACCATCCTTTAACAGAGACGGCGCCTCCTGCCGTCTCTTCGTCTGTCGCTTTAAACAAATCCCCCCACGCGAGCGAAACGTTTCGATAGCGATCACATTTTCAGCATCTGAGGATTGAGTTGCCCTGGTTATTTCATACACTGCCGTCAGCGAAACGTTTCGCTGTGGAGTGGAAAAGATGAAAAAAGGTCGCTTATTAAACGCTGAACTCTCCTGCGTCATTGCCCGTCTTGGACATACGGATACGCTCACCATCGCCGATGCCGGTCTGCCGATCCCCGCAGGGCCGCAACGTATCGATCTGGCCCTGATGCCGGGTACGCCCGATTTTATGCAGGTCGTTAGCGCGATAACGCATGAAATGCAGGTGGAAAGCGCGCTGATTGCGGAAGAGATTAAACAGCACAATCCACAGCTGCACAGCGCTTTGATCGCGCTGCTGGAACATTTGCAACAACATCAGGGAAATACTATCGCTGTCAGCTACACCAGCCATGAACAGTTCAAACAACAGACTCAGCGCAGCAAGGCGGTGGTTCGCAGCGGCGAGTGTTCACCGTATGCGAACGTCATCCTGAGCGCGGGCGTTACCTTCTGAGGTTTTCATGCAACCTTTATTGCAACTCAAAGGCATTGAAAAATCGTTTCCTGGCGTGAAAGCGTTGAAAGGCGCTTCGCTGACCGTCTGGCCGGGACGCGTGATGGCGCTGGTAGGAGAAAACGGCGCCGGTAAGTCCACCATGATGAAAGTGCTGACCGGCATCTACAGCCATGATGCAGGCTCGCTGCACTGGCTGGGTAAAGAGACCCGTTTCAACGGGCCAAAAGCTTCGCAGGATGCGGGTATTGGCATTATTCATCAGGAGCTGAATCTGATCCCGCAGCTTTCGGTTGCGGAAAATATCTTTCTCGGGCGCGAATACGTCAATCGCTTTGGTCGCATCGACTGGAAACGCATGCATACCGAAGCCGACGCCTTGTTGAAGCGGCTTAATCTGCGTTTCAGCAGCCATATGCTGGTTGGCGATCTGTCGATTGGCGATCAGCAGATGGTGGAGATTGCGAAGGTACTCAGCTTTCAGTCACAGGTGATCATTATGGATGAGCCGACTGACGCGCTGACGGATACCGAAACCCTCTCCCTGTTCCGCGTGATCAATGAACTGAAGGCGCAGGGCTGCGGCATCGTCTACATCTCCCATCGTATGAAAGAAATTTTTGAAATCTGCGATGACGTCACGGTATTCCGCGACGGCCAGTTTATTGCCGAACGCGCTGTCAGCGATCTGGATGAAGAGACGCTGATTGAAATGATGGTGGGTCGTAAGCTGGAGGAACAATACCCCCGGCTGGAGAAAGCGCCAGGCGAAGTCAGGTTAAAGGTCGATAACCTGAGCGGGCCGGGTGTCGAAGATGTCAGTTTTATCCTGCGCAAAGGGGAGATCCTGGGTATTTCCGGCCTGATGGGTGCCGGACGCACCGAATTAATGAAATTGCTGTACGGCGCGCTCCCCAAAAGTGCCGGCCGCATCCGGCTGAATGGCTGTGAAGTGCTGACGCGCTCACCACAGGAAGGCTTAGCGAACGGCATCGTCTATATCTCGGAAGATCGTAAGCGTGACGGCCTGGTACTCGGCATGTCGGTAAAAGAAAACATGTCCCTCACCGCCTTGCGCTATTTCAGTCATCGCGGCGGTACGCTCAAACATGCGGAAGAACAGCTGGCGGTCGGCGATTTTATCCGTCTTTTTAATGTGAAAACGCCCTCCATGCTGCAGCCGACAGGTCTGCTCTCGGGAGGCAACCAGCAGAAGGTGGCGATTGCGCGCGGGTTGATGACGCGCCCGGACGTATTAATCCTCGACGAACCTACTCGTGGCGTTGATGTCGGGGCGAAAAAAGAGATTTATCAGCTGATCAATCAGTTTAAAGCTGAAGGGCTGAGCATCATCCTGGTGTCTTCGGAGATGCCTGAAGTGCTGGGTATGAGCGATCGCGTTCTGGTGATGCATGAAGGCCGTCTGAGCGGCGAATTTACACGTGAGCAGGCCACGCAAGAAGCCCTGATGGCAGCGGCGGTCGGTAAGCAACACAGCGAGGAGTTAGTTGTATGAGTACGCAAACCTTACCGGCCAGTCAGCGCTGGTTCAGTAAAGCCTGGCTAATGGAGCAAAAATCGCTGATTGCGCTTCTGGTGCTGATCGCCGTGGTCGCCAGCCTGAGCCCTAATTTCTTTACCCTGGCGAACCTGTTCAACATCCTGCAACAGACCTCGGTAAACGCCATTATGGCGGTAGGGATGACGCTGGTTATCCTGACTTCCGGTATTGATTTGTCGGTGGGCTCGCTGCTGGCACTGACTGGTGCGGTGGCCGCCTCGCTGGTCGGTCTGGAGGTGAACGCCCTGGTCGCCGTGGCAGCTGCGCTGGCGATGGGCGCCTTTATCGGCGCCATTACCGGCACCATTGTAGCGAAAGGCAAGGTTCAGGCGTTTATCGCCACGCTGGTCATGATGCTGTTACTACGCGGCGTCACCATGGTGTATACCAACGGCAGCCCGGTGAACACCGGCTTCAGCGACAATGCCGATCTGTTTGGCTGGTTTGGCATCGGTCGCCCGTTAGGGATCCCCACGCCGGTCTGGCTGATGGCGTTCGTTTTTCTGCTGGCCTGGTACATGCTGCATCACACGCGTCTGGGGCGTTATATCTACGCGCTGGGTGGCAACGAAGCGGCTACACGTCTGTCAGGCATTAATGTCAGCCGAATCAAAATAATCGTTTATGCGCTGAGCGGAATGCTGGCGGCGCTGGCGGGCACTATCGAAGTGGCGCGACTCTCTTCCGCCCAGCCCACTGCCGGTACCGGTTATGAACTGGATGCTATTGCTGCTGTAGTGTTGGGTGGAACCAGTCTGGCGGGCGGCAAAGGACGGATTATCGGCACCCTGATTGGCGCGCTAATCCTCGGCTTCCTGAATAACGGCTTGAACTTATTAGGCGTTTCTTCTTACTACCAGATGATCGTGAAAGCAGTGGTTATTCTGCTGGCGGTACTGGTGGATAACAAAAGCAGTAAATAACTCTGACCTTTACACAGGAATTTTTAATGAAAAAGTTGACCGCATTGGCCGTCATTCTTGGCGCCACCCTGAGTACCAGCGCACTGGCAAAGGATACGCTTGCACTGGTGGTATCGACCCTGAATAACCCGTTCTTTGTTTCGCTGAAAGATGGCGCACAGAAAGAAGCGGATAAGCTGGGCTATAACCTGGTGGTGCTCGATTCACAGAACAATCCGGCAAAAGAGCTGGCGAACGTACAGGATCTGACGGTACGTGGCGCCAGACTGTTACTGATCAACCCCACTGACTCGGATGCCGTTGGCAACGCCGTGAAAATGGCTAACCAGGCAAACATTCCGGTTATTACCCTGGACCGCGTGGCGGCCAAAGGCGAAGTGGTCAGCCATGTGGCCTCCGATAACCGTTTTGGCGGCAAAATGGCCGGTGACTTTATCGCCAAAAAGCTGGGCGAGGGCGTAAAACTGATTGAGCTGCAGGGGATCGCTGGCGCATCAGCTGCGCGTGAACGTGGTGAAGGCTTCAAACAGGCGGCAGATGCGCATAAATTCAATGTGCTGGCCAGCCAGCCTGCCGATTTCGATCGCACCAAAGGACTGAACGTCATGCAGAATCTGCTGCAGGCGCATCCGGATGTTCAGGCTGTGTTCGCGCAAAACGATGAAATGGCGCTGGGCGCGCTGCGTGCATTGCAAACCGCAGGGAAATCTGATGTGGTTGTGGTGGGCTTTGACGGCACGGATGATGGGGTAAAAGCAGTTGAAAGCGGCAAGCTCAGCGCTACCGTCGCGCAGATGCCGGAAAAAATTGGCGCGATTGGCGTACAAACTGCCGATAAGGTGCTGAAAGGCGAAAAAGTGCAGGCGATTAATCCGGTCGATCTGAAACTGGTAACAAAATAAATCGAAGAAAAGCAGGGCAACGCGCCACCGTTCCGGTGGCGCACTTTCTGGATGATTCCCCTATGAGCAAAAGCGCAAAACTGGCGGTACTCGGTAGCATTAATGCCGATCACATCCTTAACCTGACGCATTTTCCGCGTCCGGGCGAAACGGTGATCGGGAAACAGTATCAGATCGCCTTTGGCGGTAAAGGGGCGAATCAGGCGGTTGCTGCCGGCCGGGCCGGTGCCAGCATCGCCTTTATTGCCTGTGTGGGGGATGATGATACTGGCGAGCGAATCCGTCAGCAGCTGATGCAGGATCGGATTGACACGTCGCCGGTAGAAACCGTACCAGGGGCAACCACCGGCGTGGCGATGATTTTCGTTAACGCTGATGGGGAAAACAGTATTGGTATCAGCGCAGGTGCCAATGCCGCCCTGACGCCCGCCTGCGTTGTGCGCCATCAGCAGGTGATTGCTGAGGCCAGCGCACTGTTAATGCAGCTGGAATCGCCGCTGGAAAGCGTGCTGGCGGCGGCAAAAATCGCGCATCAGCATCAGACGCAGGTCATCCTTAACCCGGCCCCGGCTACGCAACTTTCCGATGAACTGCTGGCGCTGGTCGATATTATTACGCCTAACGAAACCGAAGCGGAAATTCTCACCGGTATTGCAGTTAACAATGATGAGGACGCGGCGCGTGCGGCCAGGGCGCTTCATGCGAAAGGTATCGATACGGTGCTCATCACCCTGGGAAGCCGGGGCGTCTGGCTGAGCGAACAGGGTCAGGGGCAGCGTATTGCCGGTTTCCGCGTTGAGGCGGTGGATACCATTGCCGCAGGCGATACCTTTAATGGCGCATTTATTACTGCCCGCCTTGAAGGGAAGCCCGTTGTTGATGCGGTACGCTTTGCCCATGCGGCAGCAGCCATTGCTGTGACCCGGCCCGGTGCGCAACCGTCAGTGCCCTGGCGTGCCGAAATCGATGCGTTTCTGCAACAACAGGGCGAATGACGTGCCAACCATGAAAGATGTCGCCCGGCTGGCGGGCGTCTCGACCTCAACTGTCTCGCATGTGATCAATAACAACCGTTTTGTCAGCGAGCAGGTACGGGAGAAAGTTGAACAGGCGATTCGCGAGCTTAACTACGCGCCTTCTGCGCTGGCGCGCAGTCTGAAAATTAATCAAACCCGTACTATCGGCATGTTGCTGACTACCAGCAGTAACCCCTTTTATTCAGAGGTGGTGCGGGGGGTAGAGAACTGTTGCTATGAGCGCGGTTACAGTTTGATCCTCTGTAACACCGCAGGGGATGAAGAACGCATGAATCGCAGCCTGGAGACTCTGCTGCAAAAGCGTGTCGACGGATTGCTGATGATGTGCACCGAAAGCCATCTTCCCTCCGCGGAAATTCTCAATCGCTATCCTTCGATACCTACTGTGATGATGGACTGGGCACCTTTTGAAGGCCGTGGCGATATTATCCAGGATAATGCGTTGCTCGGGGGCGAGATGGCAACGCAGCACCTTATTGATCGCGGCTACAAACGTATTGCCTGTATTTCCGGGCCTCTGGATAAAACGCCAGCGCGCCTGCGTTTGGAAGGATATCTTAAAGCGATGGCAAGTAACGCATTAACCGTGCCGCCAGGCTACGTGGTTAACGGTGACTTTGAATTCCACGGCGGCTACCATGCCATGAATCAGTTGCTCAGCCTGAAACCGCTGCCCGAAGCCGTTTTCACCAGTAATGATGCCATGGCGCTGGGAGTCTATCATGCGATCTATCAGGCCGGGCTACGCATTCCGCAGGATATCGCCGTGATGGGGTATGATGATATTGAACTGGCGCGCTATATGACGCCGCCGTTGAGCACTATCCATCAGCCCAAAGATGCGCTGGGCGAGCTGGCTATTGATACGCTGATCCATCGTCTTGGCGATCCCGACGCCAGCCAGCAAACGCTGGTTCTGACGCCGGAACTGGTAGAGCGCAGTTCGGTTTAAGCGCTTTTCTTCTTTTTATCGCGATTGGTGATCAAATGGCGGCCATCGCCATTTTTCAGCAGCATAAAGGTAAATGCTGACAGCACGGTGACCACGCCCATCGTCAGAAAGGTGGCGTGGAAATGCTCAACGGTCGTACCGTCAAACTCCTGATAAAAGCGTAATACCGCTGCACTGACCGCTACCCCCATCCCGATAGATAACTGCTGTGTCACCGCCAGCATACTGTTACCGCTGCTGGCATTTTCATCGGTGAGGTCCGCCAGGGTAATGGTATTCATGGCGGTAAACTGCGTTGACATGGCCATACCTAATATAAAAAGCGGAATAAGCAGCACCACAATGCTTTCCGCTGGCGACTGCAGCGCAAAGGTGGCGATCAAAATACCAATGATGACGGTAATACCGACCAGCGTGCGGCGATAACCAAACAAGCGTAGTACCTGCGTCACGGTCGACTTCGCCAGCAGAGAGCCGATGGCCGTGGGCGCCATCATGCAACCGGCAATAATGGCCGAATAACCAAAACCGACCTGCAACATCAGCGGCATTAAAAAGGGTATGCAGCCGGTCCCCAGGCGCGAAGCGAGGTTGCCGATAATGCCGATAGAGAACGTCCGCGTTCTGAACATCGGCAGGCCGATCAGCGGAGCGGGATGTCGACGCGCATGCACAATATAAAGAAGCAGCAGCACGACACCCGCGACCAGTACGCCAGCAGCCAGCCAGGCAGAGACAATACGCTCACCAAACAGCTCGATACCAATAGAGATAAGCACCAGCCCAAAACCAAAGAGTAAAAATCCGGGCAGGTCAAAGCGGCGCTTAGGCGTGGTGAAGTCGGGCATATATTTGCGCGCGTAAAATATCCCGAGCAGGCCGATGGGAATATTAATCAGGAATATCCAGTGCCAGGTGGCGTAAGTCACCAGTAAGCCACCCAGCATCGGACCCAGTATCGGGCCGACCAGTCCAGGCATAGTGACAAAGTTGAGCACCGGCAGCAGTTCACTGCGCGGATAAGCCCGTAGCAGGGCCAGCCGGGCAACCGGCATCATCATCGCGCCACCCACCCCTTGCACCACGCGTGAGATAACCAGTACGCCAAGCGAGCCCGAAAGGGCGCATGCCAGCGAACCCAGGGTGAACAGGGAGACGGCAATAATAAAGACTTTACGCGTACCAAAACGATCTGCCAGCCAGCCGCTTACCGGGATCAGCATCGCCACCGTCAGGGTGTAGCTGATCACCGCAGATTGCATGGCAAGAGGAGAACGTTCCAGACTGGTCGCTATAGCGGGTAATGCGGTATTGAGAATAGTGGCATCCAGCGCCTGCATAAAAAATGCCATGGCGGCTATCCATGGCAGACCGGCCATACTGCGCGCGGATCGAATCATCGAGAGTCCTTCTTATCGCTATCCAGTCAGAAAGCTGGAAGAAAAAACGGATGGAGAAAAAGAATAGCATCGCAACAGTGGCGTACCGATGAGATTTTCACCTGTTGTCCTGCCGGATTGCGCTTTTAAGCAGCATAAAACGCCTGCTTTTAACGCAAATGTTTAAAAAAGGAGCGCTCGGAAAATTTTCTGAAATAAAGACTTGTCAGCGAGAATTAACTGCCTATAATGCGCCTCCACTGACACGGAACAACGGCATACAGGCCGCCGGGTCAGCAGGTTCAGTCCGCTGAACCGCCGGAGAAAAATCCTGAAAAAAGGATTGACTCTGAAGGAGGAAAGCGTAATATACGCCACCTCGCGACAGACGGCTGAGCCGCGTCGCACCGCTCTTTAACAATTTATCAGACAATCTGTGTGGGCACTCGCAGGATTGATATCGGAGCCTCCGGGCTTAAAAAATATCAAGTCTCAAGAGTGAACACGTAATTCATTACGACGTTTTTCCTTGAGCATCGCTTCACAAGTTGAAGCAAATCAAGCTTTTAATTGAAGAGTTTGATCATGGCTCAGATTGAACGCTGGCGGCAGGCCTAACACATGCAAGTCGAACGGCAGCACAGGAAAGCTTGCTTTCCGGGTGGCGAGTGGCGGACGGGTGAGTAATGTCTGGGGATCTGCCCGATGGAGGGGGATAACCACTGGAAACGGTGGCTAATACCGCATAATGTCGCAAGACCAAAGTGGGGGACCTTCGGGCCTCACACCATCGGATGAACCCAGATGGGATTAGCTAGCAGGCAGGGTAACGGCCTACCTGGGCGACGATCCCTAGCTGGTCTGAGAGGATGACCAGCCACACTGGAACTGAGACACGGTCCAGACTCCTACGGGAGGCAGCAGTGGGGAATATTGCACAATGGGCGCAAGCCTGATGCAGCCATGCCGCGTGTATGAAGAAGGCCTTCGGGTTGTAAAGTACTTTCAGCGGGGAGGAAGGGATGAAGCTTAATACGCTTCGTCATTGACGTTACCCGCAGAAGAAGCACCGGCTAACTCCGTGCCAGCAGCCGCGGTAATACGGAGGGTGCAAGCGTTAATCGGAATTACTGGGCGTAAAGCGCACGCAGGCGGTCTGTTAAGTCAGATGTGAAATCCCCGGGCTCAACCCGGGAACTGCATTTGAAACTGGCAGGCTTGAGTCTCGTAGAGGGGGGTAGAATTCCAGGTGTAGCGGTGAAATGCGTAGAGATCTGGAGGAATACCGGTGGCGAAGGCGGCCCCCTGGACGAAGACTGACGCTCAGGTGCGAAAGCGTGGGGAGCAAACAGGATTAGATACCCTGGTAGTCCACGCCGTAAACGATGTCGACTTGGAGGTTGTGCCCTTGAGGCGTGGCTTCCGGAGCTAACGCGTTAAGTCGACCGCCTGGGGAGTACGGCCGCAAGGTTAAAACTCAAATGAATTGACGGGGGCCCGCACAAGCGGTGGAGCATGTGGTTTAATTCGATGCAACGCGAAGAACCTTACCTGGCCTTGACATCCACGGAATTCTGCAGAGATGCGGAAGTGCCTTCGGGAACCGTGAGACAGGTGCTGCATGGCTGTCGTCAGCTCGTGTTGTGAAATGTTGGGTTAAGTCCCGCAACGAGCGCAACCCTTATCCTTTGTTGCCAGCGATTCGGTCGGGAACTCAAAGGAGACTGCCGGTGATAAACCGGAGGAAGGTGGGGATGACGTCAAGTCATCATGGCCCTTACGGCCAGGGCTACACACGTGCTACAATGGCGCATACAAAGAGAAGCGACCTCGCGAGAGCAAGCGGACCTCATAAAGTGCGTCGTAGTCCGGATCGGAGTCTGCAACTCGACTCCGTGAAGTCGGAATCGCTAGTAATCGTGGATCAGAACGCCACGGTGAATACGTTCCCGGGCCTTGTACACACCGCCCGTCACACCATGGGAGTGGGTTGCAAAAGAAGTAGGTAGCTTAACCCTCGGGAGGGCGCTTACCACTTTGTGATTCATGACTGGGGTGAAGTCGTAACAAGGTAACCGTAGGGGAACCTGCGGTTGGATCACCTCCTTACCTGAACGGTAC
>NZ_LR026978.1:1461590-1478043 GCF_900604315.1 [Erwinia] mediterraneensis | reverse complement strand
CACGGGTCGCGACAGCGAAACGTCTGTGGGTTGTGAGGTTAAGCGAACAAGCGTACACGGTGGATGCCCTGGCAGTCAGAGGCGATGAAGGACGTGCTAATCTGCGAAAAGCGCCGGCGAGGTGATATGAACCTTTGACCCGGCGATGTCCGAATGGGGAAACCCGGTGCACTCAGTGCATCATCGCAACATGAATACATAGTGTTGCGAGGCGAACCGGGGGAACTGAAACATCTAAGTACCCCGAGGAAAAGAAATCAACCGAGATTCCCCCAGTAGCGGCGAGCGAACGGGGAGCAGCCCAGAGCCTGAATCAGCATGTGTGTCAGTGGAAGCGTCTGGAAAGGCGCACGGTACAGGGTGACAGTCCCGTACACGAAGGCACAGATGCTGTGAGCTCGATGAGTAGGGCGGGACACGTGATATCCTGTCTGAAGATGGGGGGACCATCCTCCAAGGCTAAATACTCCTGACTGACCGATAGTGAACCAGTACCGTGAGGGAAAGGCGAAAAGAACCCCGGCGAGGGGAGTGAAACAGAACCTGAAACCGTGTACGTACAAGCAGTGGGAGCCTCTTTATGGGGTGACTGCGTACCTTTTGTATAATGGGTCAGCGACTTATATTCTGTAGCAAGGTTAACCGTATAGGGGAGCCGCAGGGAAACCGAGTCTTAACCGGGCGTTAAGTTGCAGGGTATAGACCCGAAACCCGGTGATCTAGCCATGGGCAGGTTGAAGGTTGGGTAACACTAACTGGAGGACCGAACCGACTAATGTTGAAAAATTAGCGGATGACCTGTGGCTGGGGGTGAAAGGCCAATCAAACCGGGAGATAGCTGGTTCTCCCCGAAAGCTATTTAGGTAGCGCCTCGTGAATTCATCTCCGGGGGTAGAGCACTGTTTCGGCTAGGGGGCCATCCCGGCTTACCAACCCGATGCAAACTGCGAATACCGGAGAATGTTATCACGGGAGACACACGGCGGGTGCTAACGTCCGTCGTGAAGAGGGAAACAACCCAGACCGCCAGCTAAGGTCCCAAAGTCATGGTTAAGTGGGAAACGATGTGGGAAGGCCCAGACAGCCAGGATGTTGGCTTAGAAGCAGCCATCATTTAAAGAAAGCGTAATAGCTCACTGGTCGAGTCGGCCTGCGCGGAAGATGTAACGGGGCTAAACCATGCACCGAAGCTGCGGCAGTGACACTGTGTGTTGCTGGGTAGGGGAGCGTTCTGTAAGCCGCTGAAGGTGTGCTGTGAGGCATGCTGGAGGTATCAGAAGTGCGAATGCTGACATAAGTAACGATAAAGCGGGTGAAAAGCCCGCTCGCCGGAAGACCAAGGGTTCCTGTCCAACGTTAATCGGGGCAGGGTGAGTCGACCCCTAAGGCGAGGCCGAAAGGCGTAGTCGATGGGAAACAGGTTAATATTCCTGTACTTGGTGTTACTGCGAAGGGGGGACGGAGAAGGTCAGGTTAGCCGGGCGACGGTTGTCCCGGTTTAAGCGTGTAGGCTGGTTTTCCAGGCAAATCCGGAAAATCAAGGCTGAGGCGTGATGACGAGGCACTACGGTGCTGAAGTAACTGATACCCTGCTTCCAGGAAAAGCCTCTAAGCTCCAGGTAACACGAAATCGTACCCCAAACCGACACAGGTGGTCAGGTAGAGAATACCAAGGCGCTTGAGAGAACCCGGGTGAAGGAACTAGGCAAAATGGTGCCGTAACTTCGGGAGAAGGCACGCTGGCATGTAGGTGAGGGGACTTGCTCCCGGAGCCGAAGCCAGTCGAAGATACCAGCTGGCTGCAACTGTTTATTAAAAACACAGCACTGTGCAAACACGAAAGTGGACGTATACGGTGTGACGCCTGCCCGGTGCCGGAAGGTTAATTGATGGGGTCAGCCGCAAGGCGAAGCTCCTGATCGAAGCCCCGGTAAACGGCGGCCGTAACTATAACGGTCCTAAGGTAGCGAAATTCCTTGTCGGGTAAGTTCCGACCTGCACGAATGGCGTAATGATGGCCAGGCTGTCTCCACCCGGGACTCAGTGAAATTGAACTCGCTGTGAAGATGCAGTGTACCCGCGGCAAGACGGAAAGACCCCGTGAACCTTTACTACAGCTTGACACTGAACATTGAGCCTTGATGTGCAGGATAGGTGGGAGGCTTTGAAGCGCGGACGCCAGTCTGCGTGGAGCCATCCTTGAAATACCACCCTTTAATGTTTGATGTTCTAACCTGGCGCCGTGATCCGGCGTGGGGACAGTGTCTGGTGGGTAGTTTGACTGGGGCGGTCTCCTCCCAAAGCGTAACGGAGGAGCACGAAGGTGGGCTAATCACGGTCGGACATCGTGAGGTTAGTGCAAAGGCATAAGCCCGCTTGACTGCGAGCGTGACGGCGCGAGCAGGTGCGAAAGCAGGTCTTAGTGATCCGGTGGTTCTGTATGGAAGGGCCATCGCTCAACGGATAAAAGGTACTCCGGGGATAACAGGCTGATACCGCCCAAGAGTTCATATCGACGGCGGTGTTTGGCACCTCGATGTCGGCTCATCACATCCTGGGGCTGAAGTAGGTCCCAAGGGTATGGCTGTTCGCCATTTAAAGTGGTACGCGAGCTGGGTTTAGAACGTCGTGAGACAGTTCGGTCCCTATCTGCCGTGGGCGCTGGAGAACTGAGGGGGGCTGCTCCTAGTACGAGAGGACCGGAGTGGACGCACCGCTGGTGTCCGGGTTGTCACGCCAGTGGCATTGCCCGGTAGCTAAGTGCGGAAGAGATAAGTGCTGAAAGCATCTAAGCACGAAACTTGCCCCGAGATGAGTTCTCCCTGACCCTTTAAGGGTCCTGAAGGGACGTTGAAGACGACGACGTTGATAGGCCGGATGTGTAAGTGCAGCGATGCATTGAGCTGACCGGTACTAATGACCCGTGAGGCTTAACCTTACAACGCCAGAGGCGTTTTGATGAGAGACGCGATTTTCAGTTTGTTACCCGGATACGTTGTGCGGCCTGCGGGCGGCGCGACAACAGAATTTGCCTGGCGGCCAGAGCGCGGTGGTCCCACCTGAACCCATGCCGAACTCAGAAGTGAAACGCCGTAGCGCCGATGGTAGTGTGGGGTCTCCCCATGCGAGAGTAGGGAACTGCCAGGCATCCATACACGACAGAGCCCCGTACGCGAGTACGGGGCTTTTTCGTCTGCGCAGAATCCGGCTTCCGCCCCGCAGAGCCTGCCGCTCTGCGGGCGATCTCCATGTAAAACCCACTGATTTTTCTTCCGGTTATGACCAGCTGCATGAGTGCGCTTGTCTCATGATAGCCGTGCCCCTGTCAGAGCCGGCTACGGATATAACGCTTCACTTCCCATTCTGGCGCTGGGTACTCAGCCAGTCAGCAATAAACGCAGCGATCACCGCAGGCTGGTTAATATCCAGCATCGGCAAGGAGAGATTGAGGGAAGTATCGCTGGCGACGGCAATAACATGCTGATCGATCAGGGGTTCAATACGATCCTTAACGCCTGCACGCCATAAAATTATTTTAGGCACAGCCTCACCTTTAAATCCCTCTACCAGCACGATATCCAGCGTTGCAGCATCCATCTGACGTGCCAGAAACTGCAGATCCACCGCCTGGCTTTCTGGCGTCTCCTTAATCAGCGCCCAGCGTTGTTCACTGGCAACAATCACCTGTCCGGCCCCGGCTTTACGCAGCTCATAGCTGTCTTTGCCCGGCGTATCGATATCCATCTGATGATGAGTATGTTTGATCAGGCCAGGCCTTATCCCGGCAGCTTTCAGCAAGGGTATCAGCTGCTTCAGCAGGGTAGTCTTACCGGTCCCGCTCCAGGCAACAAAGGCCAGTAAAGGCAAAGTCATCATCGCGCTCCCAGGCTTGTCAGTTCTTCCGGTGTATTGATATTGCTGAATGCCGATTCATCGTCCGGAAACATCACGGCATGGCCCCCTTCCTGCAGCAGAAAATGCAGTAACCGACGCTCACCGCGTAGCAGGTAATCCTCCAGCGGCCCGGCCAGGTCGCGATGCAGTAGTGCCAGCGCCGGGTGATCCCGTTGCACCGAGCGTACCCAGACGGCGTGTGCATTGCCCTTTTGCTGGCACAGGCGAACCACATAGTCTCGGGGAATAAAAGGTGTATCACAGGCGCAGAATGCAGCCCACTCCGTCTTCATCGCCTGCAATGCGCTGAGCATGCCTGCCAGAGGACCGGGGAAATCGGGTAAGCTATCGCTAATCACTTCGACACCGCTCAACCGATACTGACTGAGGTTACGGTTTGCGCTGATCAACAACTGGTCGACCTGAGGGTGTAGTCGTTGTAATACATGCTGATAAAGGGGCTGGCCATGCAGCTGCAATAAACCTTTATCTTCTCCACCCATTCGGCGGCTCTGCCCGCCAGCCAGAATCACGCCGGTAATGGCCGTCATAAAAAGATCCTCACTTTATAAGGGTAAATAACCCTGTTAATGTAATGGTTATTTAGGGAGTGACGAGGTGCCAATGAAATACCAACGCCTGAATGAACTGATCGATCTGCTACAGCCAGCATGGCAAAAAGAGCCAGACCTCAATTTACTGCAATTTTTGCAGAAACTGGCGCTGGAGTCTGGTTTCAGTGGGCCATTAGTTGAATTAACGGATGATATTTTGATTTATCATCTCAAAATGCGCGATAAGGATAAGCAAGCCGCCATCCCCGGACTGCAGAAAGATTATGAAGAAGATTTTAAAACGGCCTTACTGCGTGCGCGTGGCGTGATCAAGGATTAAGCGCGCAGAGCGAGTGATGCTATCCTTGCGGATTCAGAGTACAGGTAACCAACAGGCAAAATGATGAGCGAAGCCGCCTTTAATTTCCACACGCTGGATCCCGATCTTATTCTCGATGCGTTATGGGAGTCGGGCTTGCGTGTCGAATCAGGTTTAACCGCGCTGAACAGCTATGAAAACCGCGTCTACCAGTTTAGCGATGAAGATAAAAGGCGCTACGTGGTGAAGTTTTATCGGCCCCAGCGCTGGCGTGCAGAACAGATTGAAGAAGAACATCGCTTCTCCCTTGATTTACAGGCGGATGAGGTGCCAATTGCCGCGCCGCTCAGCTTGCAGGGCAAAACCCTGAATCACCATGGCGGTTTCTGGTTTGCCGTTTTTCCCAGCCTGGGAGGACGCCAATACGAAACGGATAATGAAGAGCAGATGGAATGGGTAGGCCGTTTCCTCGGGCGCATTCATCAAACCGGACGTAAAGGTGTGTTTCAGCAGCGTCCCACAATAGGCCTGGATGAATATGTTCACCAGCCGCGCGAGCAACTGGAGCAAAGCACCTTTGTGCCTTCTTCACTAAAGGCTCCCTTACTTAATGCCCTGGATAAGCTGATCGCCACATTACAGCAACAGTGGCACAGCGACTGGCAATCTTTACGCCTGCATGGTGACTGCCATCCGGGCAATATTCTCTGGCGCGACGGGCCTTTTTTTGTTGATCTGGATGATGCGCGTAACGGACCAGCGGTACAGGATCTCTGGATGCTGGTGAATGGCGATCTGCAGGAAAGGCGCATCCAGTGGGATATTTTGCTGGAGGCATACAGCGAGTTCAGTGACTTTGATATTCATGAATTGTCACTGATTGAGCCTTTACGGGCGATGCGCATGGTTTATTATCTGGCCTGGGTTGTACGTCGCTGGCAGGATCCCGCATTTCCCCGCGCCTTCCCCTGGATGACGGATGAGGATTTCTGGCGCAGGCAAATTTCCCTTTTTAACGAGCAGGATAAGCTGTTACAGGAACCGCCTTTACAGTTGACCCCGCAATTTTAATGAAGAAGTGAGGAGAATTTTTCCCAATGAAAAAAATCTGGTTTGCGCTGATTGGCCTGGTGCTGGCTTTCAGCGCCTCCGCTGCACAATTTACCGATGGCAAACAATATGTAAGTCTGCCGAAACCTGTCGCCGGAGAACCTCGGGTTATGGAGTTCTTCTCTTTTTTCTGCCCGCACTGCTATCAGTTTGAAAGCGTTTATCACGTTAGCGATGCGGTGAGAAAAAATCTGCCGGAAAATATTAAAGTCAGCAAATACCACGTTGATTTTCTGGGCGGTGACTTTGGGCCGGTAGTTACCCATGCATGGGCAGTGGCGCTGGCGCTGGGAGTAGAGGACAAAGTAACGGGAGCGCTTTTTGAAGGTATTCAGAAAACGCAGACCATCACCGATGCTGCCAGCCTGAAAGAGGCGTTCATTAACGCCGCGGGAATTTCTCCGGCGGACTATGATGCTGCCTGGAATAGTTTTGCAGTTAAAGCGCTGGTTGCTCAACAGCAAAAAGCCGCTGCCGATGTTGAATTGCGCGGTGTGCCGGCGATGTTTGTTAATGGCAAATATATGGTCAATAACGGCGGACTGGACACCAGTTCAATGGAGAACTTTGTTGCCGATTACGCCAACGTCGTGAAATTCCTGGTTGATAAAAAATAACCGCTGCGTTTGTTTTATTTTACGCCGGCCGTGCCGGCGTTTTTAATTTCTGTCTCTGCTGACGTCTGCTTGTTCTTACGCTGAAAATAATCGCAGCAGAGATAGATTTTTTAAGCATTAATTTAATATCCACATTGACCTTTATGTCATTAAAAAGGTATTTCAGGTCACGGTAAATTAATAACCTGTTGTTTATAAAGTATTTTTAACTGTAAATTAAATAATATTAACGTAAATAACAATACGTTATGTTTTTTACACACAAAGTTATCCACAGGCTGATCCTTGCGATCCCGGCCGCGCATGCAGGAAAATTTGCCCTGAACGCCTGCACAAATTCAACATTCCTGCCAGGCTGTGGCATTCTTATACACTTACCTATGGCTAACGAAGAAAACACAGACCTATGGCGCAAATTGCAGACAATCCCCTGATTCTGGTTGATGGCTCATCCTATCTTTACCGTGCTTATCACGCTTTTCCGCCGCTGACCAATAGCGCGGGTGAGCCAACCGGGGCCATGTATGGCGTGCTCAACATGCTAAAAAGCCTGTTGACGCAGTACAAACCGAGCCATGTCGCTGTGGTTTTCGATGCTAAAGGCAAAACGTTCAGGGATGAGTTATTTGAGCATTACAAATCCCATCGTCCCCCCATGCCGGATGATTTACGATCGCAAACCGCCCCATTACATGAAATGGTCAGGGCGATGGGACTGCCGCTGCTGGCAATCAGCGGTGTGGAGGCGGATGACGTAATCGGCACGCTGGCACTTGAAGCGGCAAAACAAGGGCGCCCGGTGTTGATCAGCACCGGTGATAAAGATATGGCCCAGCTGGTTTCGCCTCATATCACCCTGATCAACACCATGAACAATACCATCCTTGGCCCGGAAGAAGTTGAGCAGAAATTTGGCGTTCCGCCTGAGTTGATTATCGACTTTCTGGCGCTGATGGGGGATTCATCCGATAACATTCCGGGCGTGCCGGGTGTCGGTGAAAAAACGGCACAGGCATTGCTGCAGGGGCTGGGCAGCATGAAATCCATTTATGAAAATCTGGATAAAGTTGCCGATCTGGGCTTCCGTGGAGCAAAAACCATGGCGGCAAAACTGGAGCAGAATAAAGAGGTGGCTTTTCTCTCCTATCAGCTGGCGACAATCAAAACCGATGTGCCGCTTGAGCAGCATTGCGATCAGTTGACGGTTAATGAGCCGGACATTGAAGCCTTACAAACGCTGTTCAGTCGCTACGAATTCCGCCGCTGGCTGACGGATCTGCAGGAAGGTAAGTGGCTGCAGGGCAAGAAGAGCAATCCGCAGGCGCAAAAGGTACTGGCAACAGAAGTTGAACAGCCGGAGGTGTCCAGCATCCTCTCTGCGGACGGTTATGTCACTATCCTTGATGAAAAGACCTTTGAAGAGTGGCTGGAGAAGCTGCAGAAGAGTGAACTTTTCGCCTTTGATCTGGAAACGAACTCGCTGGATACCCTGAGCGCCGCTATTGTGGGGATCGCCTTTGCCATTGCCCCTGGCGAAGCGGCTTACCTGCCGCTCGCGCACGATTATCTGGATGCCCCGCCGCAACTGGATCGCGACAGCGTATTGCAGCGTCTTAAGCCGGTGCTGGAAGATAGTAACGCGGCCAAGGTCGGGCAAAACCTTAAATACGATCGCGGCGTGCTGCAAAATTACGGCATTGAGCTGGACGGTATTAAATTCGATACCATGCTGGAATCCTACATGCTGAACAGCGTGGCAGGAAAACATGACATGGACAGCCTGTCCATGCGCTGGCTGAAACATAAAACCGTCACCTTTGAAGAGGTCGCCGGCAAAGGAAAAAACCAGCTCACCTTTAACCAGATCGATGTAGTACAGGCCGCTCACTATGCAGCGGAAGATGCGGATGTCACGCTACAGCTGCATCTGAAAATGTGGCCAGAGCTGGAAAAAGCCAGCGGACCGAAAAAGGTATTCGAAGAGATCGAAATGCCGTTGCTGAGCGTTATCTCACGCGTGGAACGTAACGGGGTGCTGATCGACCAGGCGATCCTTGCGCAACACTCTCAGGAGCTGACCACCCGGCTGGCTGAGCTGGAAGAAAAAGCCCATGAGCTGGCGGGCGAACCTTTTAACCTCTCCTCGACCAAACAGTTGCAGACTATCCTGTTCGAAAAACAGGGTATCAAGCCGCTGAAGAAAACGCCGGGTGGCGCGCCTTCTACCAGTGAAGAAGTGCTTGCCGAGCTGGCACTGGATTACCCGTTACCTAAAGTGATTCTGGAGCATCGCGGGCTTTCCAAGCTGAAATCTACCTACACGGATAAGCTACCGCAGATGATCAACCCGCTGAGCGGGCGCGTACATACCTCGTACCATCAGGCGGTAACGGCAACGGGGCGTCTCTCTTCTACCGATCCTAACCTGCAGAATATCCCGGTGCGCAATGATGAAGGCCGACGTATTCGTCAGGCGTTCATCGCAGCGGAAGGGAATCGCATTGTCGCGGCGGACTACTCACAAATCGAGTTGCGCATTATGGCGCACCTTTCTCAGGACAAAGGACTGCTGGACGCCTTTGCTCATGGGGAAGATATTCACCGTGCCACGGCGGCAGAGGTATTTGGGATGGCGCTCGGCAAGGTCAGCGCTGAACAACGTCGCAGCGCCAAGGCGATTAACTTCGGCCTGATTTACGGGATGAGTGCCTTTGGCCTTTCTCGCCAGCTGAATATCGGTGCGGGCGAAGCGAAGAAGTACATGGATCTCTATTTTGAACGCTATCCTGGCGTGCTGCGCTACATGGAAAACACGCGTCAGCTGGCGGCAGAAAAAGGCTATGTTGAAACCCTGGATGGCCGTCGTCTCTGGCTGCCGGACATCAAATCCAGCAATGCCATACGTCGTAAAGCAGCAGAGCGTGCCGCCATTAACGCCCCGATGCAGGGCACCGCGGCGGACATCATCAAGCGCGCCATGATCGATGTGGATGCCTGGATACAGCAGCAGGGCAACGACGACGTCAGGATGATTATGCAGGTGCACGATGAGCTGGTATTTGAAATCCGTGCTGATCGGGTTGAGGCGGCGAGCCAGCAGATTCGTCATCTGATGGAAAACAGCATGAAGCTGGATGTCCCCTTGCAGGTTGAGGTGGGCGTGGGCGATAACTGGGACCAGGCGCACTAAGCCTGGGCGTTTACCGGCAGGTCAGGTGACAGATAAGTGCCCTGCATCAGCCATAAGGAATACCCGGGCTTGATCGGTTCAGCACTCGCTGAAAGAGCCCGGCAAAAGGTCATTTCTAACTGGTTCAACGCTAAGCACTTTTTTAGTAATTAAACTACAGATGATGCGCAGTTTTGTGATGAACCTTAAGAAAAAAAGCTTATCTGATGAAAATTAGCTACAAAAAATCCTTTGTGGCTCTGAAAAAATCAGGTAAAGTTTACGGCGTAGGGTACAGAGGTAAGATGTTCTATCTTTCAGACCTTTTACTTCACGTAATCGGATTTGGCTGAATATTAGCCGCCCCAGTCATTATATGGCTGGGGCGTTTTTTATTGGGCGTTGCTGAGGGAAGCGATAAAAAGCGGCGGGCAAAAGATTACGCTTCCGGCTGCGTCTCTTCTTCGGCAGGTGCCAGCTCACTGAACCAGAGATCGAGTTTGTGGCGCAGTTTATCGACACCGATTTTTTTCAGCGAAGAAAAAACTTCTACCTGCACATCCCCCATAAAAGCCAGCGAGGCTTCACGCACCATGTTCAGCTGCGCTTTGCGCGCCCCTGATGCCAGTTTGTCCGCTTTTGTCAACAGTACCAGTACCGGAATCTGGCTCTCTACCGCCCACTGAATCATCTGCTGATCGAGATCCTTCAGTGGATGGCGAATATCCATCAGCACCACCAGGCCTTTCAGCGCATTGCGCATCTGCAAATATTCACCCAGCGCGCGCTGCCATTTGCGTTTCATCTCTTCCGGGACTTCGGCATAGCCATAGCCGGGCAGATCCACAAGGCGTTTACCTTCCACTACTTCAAACAGGTTGATGAGCTGGGTACGTCCGGGGGTTTTACTGGTACGCGCCAGGTTTTTCTGGTTGGTCAGTGCGTTCAGCGCACTGGATTTACCTGCATTGGAGCGCCCGGCAAAAGCCACTTCAATGCCGCTGTCCGCAGGAAGGTGACGGATATCCGGGGCACTGGTGACGAAATGGGTAACGTGATAATTCAAAGACAAGATAAAACTCCAGAAGCTGTATTCGGGCAATGGTGCTGATTATACCCTTTATGGCGTTAAAGTGCCCGGAAGCTTCATATTTGTACGGCGATTAAAAAAACAAGCGATACGTGCGCAAGGTAAGCACTCTGCTTAACGCTGGATCTGATGTTTAATTCTTGTATTTCAGTTAGATAACGAAATTTGAGTTAAGTATTTTTTGATTTTTCCTGCTCTTTGACTTGTGGGATTTGCCGGTTGGTCTACAGTTGTTGTCAGTGCACGGCAGCACCCATCAGGAGGATGCGCTCAGGAGCGTCAGGACGATAAGGAGCGAAGGAGCAGGAGCCGATCAACGGAACGGGTCGACAGGGACAGGGATACTCTCAGGATAAGAGCAGGCGCAGGATAAACCGGGACGTTGTACGCCGGAAAGGAGTTACAGAGCGTTTCCTTCACTGGAAGGTGCTAAAAAAGGCGACAGCACAGGCTGTCGCCTTTTTTCTTGCCGCGCTTTCTGCTAGATTTCGCCGCAATTCTATACTGAAGAAAAAACCCCGAGACTGGATACCATGAAGCAACCTGCACGAGCCCCGCGCGGCAAACCTGCCGCCAAACGCAAATCGCGTGAAGATCTGAATATGGAAGCGCGCGATCGTAAGCGCGACAAGAAGCATCGTGGCCATGTTTCCGGCAGCCGTGCAAATCCGGTAGCGCAAAGTCAGAACCAGAAGAAAGGGACGGCGGCGAAAGATCCGCGTGTCGGCAGCAAAAAACCCGTACCGCTGCTGGCGGCAGGGCAAAAGGTACAGCAGCCTGAGGTGAAAAAGAAACAACCCGCCAAAGCGGAAAAGGTGCGTATGACGCCAGCGGAAGAACTGGCCATGCTGGAAAATGATGAGCGTCTGGACCAGCTGCTGGATCGTCTGGAAAACGGCGATGCGCTGTCGGCAGAGGAACAAGCCTGGCTGGATGAAACGCTGGACCGGATTGACGTACTGATGGAAGAACTGGGTATCGAAATGGATGACGATGCTGATGACGAGCAGGCCGAAAAAGATATGCTGCGCCTGCTGAAAGGAAATTAAGCCGATTTTGACGGGCATGCGCGCCCTGCGCATGCCGCGCTAAACAGGTATTCGCCTATGCTTTGGCCTGGATCAATTTTAGCGCTGCTGCTGACATGTTATCTGCTCTGGTTATTGATTAAACTACGCCGGCTGTCGCGTCTGAAGTCGCGAATTCGGCGGAATCTTCTCCGTCGGCCTGTTTCCTCTTCTGTTGCGCGACCTTCTCCCCGAAGACGTCACCGGAAGGAACACACATGGCATCGCAACAGATTGAGTGGGACCAGGCGCTGATTGAAAAGTACAATTATGCGGGTCCACGCTACACGTCTTATCCCACCGCGCTGGAATTCAACGAGCAGTTCACCCATCACGATTTTCTGCAGGCCGTTGCGCGTTATCCTGACCGTCCGCTGTCGATCTATATCCATATCCCTTTTTGTCATCGTCTCTGCTACTTCTGCGGTTGCAACAAAATCGTCACGCGGCAGCCGCAGAAAGCCGATCGCTATCTGGACGCGCTTGAACAGGAGATTCGTCAGCGCGCGCCCTTATTTCGTCAGCGCCAGGTAACACAGCTGCACTGGGGCGGCGGCACCCCGACATTTCTGACGAAAGCGCAGATGAGCCGGCTGGTCACCTTGCTGAAGCAGGAGTTTCAGTTTGCCGCAGAGGCTGAAATGTCGATTGAAATCGATCCTCGTGAGATCGCGCTGAATGTACTGGATCATTTACGCCTGCTGGGTTTCAACCGTCTCAGCATGGGAGTGCAGGACTTCAATAAAGAGGTTCAGCTGCGTGTTAACCGGGTGCAGGATGAAACTCTTATTGCGGCGCTGATGCAGCGGGCCCGCGAACAGGGCTTTGCCTCAGTGAATCTGGACCTGATTTATGGTTTACCGATGCAGACTCCGGAAAGCTTCGCGTTTACCCTGCAAAAAGTGCTGGCGCTGAATCCCGATCGCCTGAGCGTTTTCAATTACGCCCATTTGCCCACCCTGTTTGCGGCACAACGCAAGATCAAAGAGGAAGAGCTTCCTGGCGCGCAACAAAAGCTGGCTATTTTACAGCAGACTATCGAAACGCTGACGCAGCAGGGTTATCAGTTTATCGGCATGGATCATTTCGCCCGACCGCAGGATGAACTGGCGGTAGCGCAACGTAATGGCCAGCTGCACCGCAACTTTCAGGGCTACACCACACAGGGCAACAGCGACCTGCTTGGTATGGGCGTCTCGGCGATCAGTATGATTGGCGACTGTTATGCCCAGAATCAAAAAGCACTTAATGACTGGTACGCCAGTGTTGAAACGCAGGGACATGGGCTGTGGCGGGGAGTAACGCTGACGCAGGACGACATCCTGCGGCGTGAAGTGATCAAAACGCTGATTTGTCATTTTGCACTCGATTTTCAGGTGATTGAGGGGCAATGGGCTATTCGTTTCGAAGACTATTTCGCTGAGGACCTGGCTCTGCTGGCACCCCTGATTGCTGATGGACTGGTGGAACGCACCGGTAAAGGTTTACAGGTTACTCCCCGTGGACGGCTGCTGATCCGTAATATTTGTATGTGCTTCGATCTTTATCTGAGGAACAAAGCGCGCATGCAGCAATTTTCTCGGGTGATATAAGACCTGGCGTATTTATTGATGCAAAGTATGGCTAAAAAGAAATGAGATTATTTTAAAGGTGAAAAATTACCTTGCGATAATTTTATTATCGGTAATAAAATAAATCCTGACTTAAGAAAAAAGTGGAAATCTCATAAATAATTAGTTTTGCATCTTAATAAGCTAATAATGGATTAACTAAAAGGATTTAGTATGAAAAGAATATCCTGTACCTGCCAGGTGTTATCGTTATTTGTCTTAGCAGAAAAAAGACTTATTTTGTCAGGTCTTATCGCACCACATAAGCAGAGTGTGGTGCGTTTTCCTGCACTGTTTTGTCTGGCTTGTTGTTAAGGAGAAACGCGATGAAAACGGGACACTGGATCGTCTCGGGTGACAGAACGTCTTGTGGTGGCATCGTCCTGGAGGGAAGCGCAACCAAATTTATGGGACCGGATCGCAGGCCCGTAGCCACTGTCGGCTGCACTGCAACTTGTGGCAAATACTCAGGAAATTACTGTATTACCGGTGGTTTTCCCGGGGAAACTATTGAAGGCCGCTATGCAGCCAGTACCCTTTACAGTCGTGTAAACTGTCCCTGTAATGCCACGCTGATTCCCTCTCAGACCTGGGCGCATCATGCGCTGCATCCCGAAACAACGGAGCAGAATAACTTTTCTGAGCATGCGCAGCATGCGCAGGCTGCCAGAAAAATCGTGACGCTGGGTGCAGGGCATGAGGAAAAAGATGTAAAACAAAAAAGACAGGAAATTACCCTGACGATAGGCATATTTTTTGACGGCACCGGTAATAATGCGGTCAATACAGAAAATATGATGGCTGTCTGTAAGGCGCGGCATTATTCCCTGAGCGATCCGGATATAAAAAGCATTCTGGAAAGGTGCGCCAAAGAGATGACGGGGGTGTCTGGTATTCGGTCAACCAGCTATATCGGTTATTATACTAATGTGCACTGGCTTAAAACCCTGTATAAAACGGATCTGCTACCTGCCAGCGGTAATATCCAGGCATCACTTTATATCGAAGGTATCGGCACGGAGTCCGGTAAGCCGGATAGCCAGCCTGGCCAGGGAATGGGCATTGCGGATACCGGCGTGATTGCTAAAACGGACAGAGCTGTATCCCATTTAGCCCAGATCATACATAAAACATTATCAGATATAAAAAATGACGAACCTGATACAGAATTTATAATTAAATCCTTGCAGTTCGATATTTTTGGCTTCAGCCGTGGTGCTGCGGCTTCCCGCCATTTTGCTAATCGCGTACAGTCGGAAGATTCCGCCATCATTAACGCTATCCGGCTGGGATTGCAAGACTACGAATTCAGAGGCGCTCCCGCAGGCAAAATCCGCTTTATCGGCCTTTTTGACACGGTAGCTGCCATCGGCACTCCGACAAATGGTCTGAACCCGCACAATGCCGATACGGGCGATGTGAATATTATTTTGCGGCCCGGCGTAGCGGAGAAAGTTTTCCATATCACGGCACAGCATGAATGCCGCTTCAACTTTGCCCTGAACAGCGTATCTCCAGCCTGGCCAGAACTGGCGTTACCCGGTGTGCATTCTGATATCGGCGGTGGTTATCTCCCGGTAGTGAAAGAAGATCTGTTTCTGAGCCGACCGGAAACCGAGACGGTGCCGCTCCGCCAGGCAGATGATAAAACCAGAGTCTATCGTCGGGCCAGCGATCAGCTGGCGGTGATAAAAGAATATCCTGCTCTTGCCTCCCTCTTACGTACGCATCCTGTAACGGTGGAAAGCTGGCACGATGAACGGATGCCGCAAAACAAATACAGTGATTTTCAGAAACGCAGCTATGCCGCTCTGACACTACGTAACCGCCTCGTAAAGCATGACTGGTCAAAGGTAGTTCTGCGGGTGATGATTGATGCTGCGCAGGAAGCGGGGGTAATTTTTAACGTAATTGACTTTCATAACCCCGAGCTATCATTACCAGCCGAACTTATCCCACACTGTGAAAAAGCGTTAGCAATGGGAAAAGCTGTACGTACTGGTCAGCCAGTAACCGCCTTTACCCCGGATGAACTGGATCAGTTAGCCAAAGAATATATTCACTGTTCAGCTCACTGGAATGCGCTGATTACAGATCAGGAAGGCTTGCTTAATGGCGGGGCAGCCCCGGCGGACGTGATCAGTTTTATTCATCGCCCCGACGAGCAGTGGACGCGTACCTGTTACAACATGGATGGAAAGCAAATATGAAACTGAAAAGTGTCGCTATAGCCTGTTTACTGCTGCTGACCGGCTGTCAGGCTGGCGGGCCCGTAACTCCGGAAGATACCGGCGCAATGCCTTATGGAAAATGGGATTTCGCCTTTTTTACCCCCAGGGCATTACCAGCCCTGGTAACTTATGTCGCGATGATTGATGCGAAACAGGTGCTCTATACCTGGCGCACGCTGGACAGTGTGCAGGAGAATCCCAAAAGCGTGGGATCCTGGGCGAAAAGAGTAAGAAGGCATGCGCAGTTCAACAAAGCGCGCCATCCGCCGGTAGAAATCCTGTTCTGCTGGGATTCGATAATCGATATGAAAACCTATGAAACGCATATCGTTTTCCCGGAAGCGATGCGCCAGAAGATGCTGGTACCCGTCGGGCTGGACTGGGCCGGCAACACCGCCTGGTACGATACGGTGCTGTTTGGCCTGGCACCGCAGGGAAAAGTGCGTATCTGGCTGCAGACTAACGCGCCCGGAGACAACCTGCCGGTTGAGCCAGAGAAGATCACCACACTGTCCGGCGAAGCGCTGGATGTCTGCAAAGGCATCTCTGCGCATAAACAAGGATATAAATATACCCAAACTACCGAAGAATTTATCAAAGGCAAAACCTACCCCTATGGCGACTGGTAAGCCCGGCACGGTTGTTACAGAAGATAAGCAGGAAAAGACGTCACTGCACAACATGGATGGCAAGCAAATATGAAACTGAAAAGCGGCGTTACAGCCTGTTTACTGCTGCTGACCGGCTGTCAGGCTGGCGGGCCCGTAACCCCGGAAGATACCGGCGCAATGC
>NZ_LR026978.1:1461439-1461582 GCF_900604315.1 [Erwinia] mediterraneensis | reverse complement strand
AAGACGTCACTGCACAACATGGATGGCAAGCAAATATGAAACTGAAAAGCGGCGTTACAGCCTGTTTACTGCTGCTGACCGGCTGTCAGGCTGGCGGGCCCGTAACCCCGGAAGATACCGGCGCAATGCCTTACGGAAAATGG
>NZ_LR026978.1:1349838-1461338 GCF_900604315.1 [Erwinia] mediterraneensis | reverse complement strand
ACATGGATGGCAAGCAAATATGAAACTGAAAAGCGGCGTTACAGCCTGTTTACTGCTGCTGACCGGCTGTCAGGCTGGCGGGCCCGTAACCCCGGAAGATACCGGCGCAATGCCTTACGGAAAATGGGGCTTTGCCTTTTTTACTCCCAGAGCATTGCCTGCTGATGTGAGCTATGTCGCGATGATTGATGCAAAACAGGTGCTCTATACCTGGCACACGCTGGACAGTGTGCAGGAAAACCCTGAAAGCGTAAATGTCTGGAGTAAACGAGTAGGAAGATATACGCAGTTCAATAAAGCGCGCCATCCGCCGGTAGAAATCCTGTTCTGCTGGGATTCGATAATCGATATGAAAACCTATGAAACGCATATCGTGTTCCCGGAAGCGATGCGTCAGAAGATGCTGACGCCCGCCGGTACTGACAGGTTCGGCAACACAGCCTGGTACGATACGGTGTTGTTTGGTCTGGCACCACAGGGGAAGGTACGTATCTGGCTACAGAACAATGCGGGTGACAACCTGCCGGTTGAGCCAGAGAAGATCACCACACTGTCCGGCGAAGCGCTGGATGTCTGCAAAGGCATCTCTGCGCATAAGCAAGGATATAAATATACCCAAACTACCGAAGAATTTATCAAAGGCAAAGCCTACCCCTATGGCACCTGGTAAGCCCGGCACGGTTGTTACAGAAGATAAGCAGGGAAAGACGTCACTGCACTACATGGATGGCAAGCAAATATGAAACTGAAAAGCGGCGTTACAGCCTGTTTACTGCTGCTGACCGGCTGTCAGGCTGGCGGGCCCGTAACCCCGGAAGATACCGGCGCAATGCCTTACGGAAAATGGGGCTTTGCCTTTTTTACTCCCAGAGCATTGCCTGCTGATGTGACCTATGTCGCGATGATTGATGCGAAACAGGTGCTCTATACCTGGCACACGCTGGACAGCGTGCAGGAAAACCCTGAAAGCGTAAATGTCTGGAGTAAACGAGTAGGAAGATATACGCAGTTCAACAAAGCGCGCCATCCGCCGGAAGAAATTCTGTTCTGCTGGGATTCGACGATTGATAGAAAAACTTACGAAACGCATATCATTTTCCCGGAAGCGATGCGTCAGAAGATGCTGACGCCCGCCGGTACTGACAGGTTCGGCAATACAACCTGGTACGATACGGTGCTGTTTGGCCTGGCACCACAGGGGAAGGTACGTATCTGGCTACAGAACAATGCGGGTGACAACCTGCCGGTTGAGCCAGAGAAGATCACGACGCTGTCCGGCGAAGCGCTGGATGTCTGCAAAAGTATCCCTGCGCGCATTGATTTTTCCTACAGCATTCCGGACGGATATGACGCTTTTATCAAAGAATTCATCAAAGGCAAAACCTACCCCTATGGCGACTGGTAAGCCCGGCGCGATATTTTAGCCAGCGATAAAGCAGAGGTAACGGCGGAAGGCGATATTTATTTATCCGGATGCTGCCCGCAGCGAAAACAGACAGCATCCGGTAGCCTGGAGGGAACGTACAGGCCAGATATCACATCCGGCCTGTTACGTGTTACTCCATGCCTAACTCTTTCAGCTTGCGTGTCAGGGTATTGCGTCCCCAGCCCAGCAGCCTGGCCGCTTCCTGCTTGTGCCCCTGGGTATGACGCAGGGCGGTTGTCAACAGCGTGCGTTCCATTTCCGGCTGCGCTTCTGAAAGCAAATTTTGATGACCGGAACGCAGCGCCCGATCGGCCCATTGCGCCAGCAGAGTCGCCCAGCTATCGGGCAGTGACTGCGTGGGGCTTTCCGGCGTACCGGATTCAAACAGCTCAGCCGGAAGATCCTGAATCAGCACTTCCTGACCGGCAGCCATCACCGTCAGCCAGCGACAGGTGTTTTCCAGCTGACGCACATTGCCGGACCAGTGCAGACGTGTCAGCGCCGCTTCGGTTTCCGGGTGCAAAATTTTCGCTTCGACGCCCAGTTCACGGGCCGCAACCTGCAGGAAGTAACGCGCCAGACGCGGAATATCTTCGCGTCGTTCCCGGAGCGGAGGAAGATGAACACGTATCACATTCAGACGATGGAACAGGTCCTCACGAAATTTCCCTTCCTGCACCCGCATTTCCAGGTTCTGGTGCGTTGCGGCGATAATACGCACGTCTACTTTCACCGGCGCATAACCGCCGACGCGATAGAATTGTCCATCAGCAAGCACACGCAGCAGGCGCGTTTGCACATCCAGCGGCATATCACCGATTTCGTCAAGGAACAGGGTGCCGCCATCGGCTTGCTCAAAGCGCCCCTGACGAATCTGATTGGCACCGGTAAATGCCCCTTTCTCATGGCCAAACAGCTCAGACTCGATCAGGTCTTTCGGGATCGCCGCCATATTCAGGGCAATAAAGGGCGCTTTTGCCCGCGGACTGTGGCGATGCAACGCATGAGCCACCAGCTCTTTCCCGGTCCCTGACTCGCCGTTAATCAGCACGCTGATGGAGGAGCGCGACAAACGGCCAATGATACGGAAGACATCCTGCATCGCTGGCGCTTCACCGATGATGTCGGTGGTGGGGCCGCTGACCGGCTGATTACGCGGCTGCTGCTGTTCCTGATAATGGCTGATGGCGCGTTCTACCAGCGCCACCGCTTCATCGATATCAAATGGCTTCGGCAGATAATCAAACGCGCCTTGCTGATAAGCGCTGACCGCCGCATCCAGATCGGAGTGTGCGGTCATGATAATCACCGGTAACATGGGATGGCGTTGCTTAATCTGCTTTAACAGCGCGAGGCCATCCATGCCCGGCATACGAATATCTGACAATAATACGTCCGGGGTTTTGGTGGCCAGCGCATCCAGCACCTCGTTACCGCTGTCAAAGGTGGCGCAGCTTAAACCGGCTCCAGTGAGCGCACGTTCAAGCACCCAGCGGATGGAGCTATCGTCATCGACGATCCAGACTATCCCTCGTTGCATAGAAACCTCACTGGCGAATAGGAAGATAAACCGAGAATTCGGTATGGCCAGGCCAACTGTTAAACTCTATTTTTCCTGAATGCTGATCGATCAAACTGCGGGCAATCGACAAACCGAGGCCGGTACCGCCTTCGCGCCCGCTAACCATGGGATAGAACAGCGTATCCTGTAACTGCGCCGGAATACCGGGACCATCATCTTCAATATCGATGCGTGCCACCAGGCGGTAGCGCACGCCGTGCAGCGTTAACTGAAAGGCCGTACGGGTGCGTAAAATAATGGTGCCGCCTTCTTCGCCCAGCGCCTGTAGCGCATTGCGCACCACGTTCAGCAACACCTGCTCAATTTGATCCGGGTCATGGGGCAGTTCCGGCAGGCTGGGATCGTAATCCCGTACCAGCGACACATTGTCCGGCAACTCCATCGACACCAGATTTACCACCCGTTCAGCCACCTGATGAATGCTTTGTGTCACATGCATTCCCGGCTGCTGGGGGCCGAGCAAGCGGTCGACCAGGTTTCGCAACCGGTCCGCCTGCTCAATAATCACTTTGGTATATTCATTCAGGGACGGGTCAGGCAAGGCGCGGGAAAGCAGCTGCGCCGCGCCGCGTAAACCGCCGAGCGGATTTTTGATTTCATGTGCCAGACCGCGTACCAAATCACGTGCGGCAACCTGCTGCGCGTGCTGAATCTGTTCCTGACTGAGGCGACGCTGATTATCCATCGGTGCCATCTCCAGCAGAATTAAGCCATCGGGCAGACGCTGTGCCGTGGTCGACATAATATGCGCCCGGCCATCCACCACCAGGGTTACTTCGCTGTCGGTAAAGCCCTGGCCAGCCGCAAGACTCTCGCGCATTACCTCAATATTCAGCGAAAAGTAGCCGATGAGCTCAGGCAGCGGCGAGCCGAATAATTTACGTGAACTTTGCGCCAGTAATTGCTGTGCGGCCGGATTAGCGTAATGAATCACCAGCTCGTCATCGACCAGCAAAATACTGTTAATCAGAGAATTGAGAATCTGCCCAGCATCGGGCAGTGTGCCAGTTGCCATACAGCGTTCCTCTGCACCAATTTGGTGCATTATAGTCTTTGAGCCTGCGGCTCGTCATATGACCGGTGAATTCGTGGAGAAAAAAGCCCATCCGAAGATGGGCTGAAAGTTTCCACGGCAACAAAAAACGTCAAACCAGATTAAACGCTGTAATAAAGCTCAAACTCTACCGGGTGCGGCGTCATACGAACGCGGTCATTTTCAGACTTACGCAGTTCAATATAGGCGTCGATAGCATCGTCAGTGAACACACCGCCACGGGTCAGGAACTCGCGGTCTTCGTTCAGGGCGTTCAGTGCTTCTTCCAGTGAGCCTGCCACTTTTGGAATCTCAGCTTCTTCTTCCGGCGGCAGGTCATACAGGTTTTTGTCCATCGCATCGCCCGGGTGGATCTTGTTGATGATGCCATCCAGGCCAGCCATCAGCAGTGCGGTGAAGGCCAGGTACGGGTTAGCAGCCGGATCCGGGAAGCGCGCTTCGATACGACGTGCTTTCGGGCTGGCAACTACCGGGATACGGATAGAGGCGGAACGGTTACGGGCAGAGTAAGCCAGCATAACCGGTGCTTCATAACCCGGAACCAGACGTTTGTAAGAGTTAGTTGTCGGGTTCGCCAGGGCGTTGATTGCTTTAGCGTGCTTGATGACACCGCCAATGTAGAACAGGGCAGTTTCAGACAGGCCGCCGTATTTGTCGCCAGCGAACAGGTTAGTGCCGCCTTTTGACAGTGACATGTGGCAGTGCATACCGGAACCGTTATCGCCAAACATTGGCTTCGGCATGAAGGTCGCAGTTTTGCCGTAGGCGTGCGCAACGTTGTGCACGACATATTTGTAAATCTGAATTTCGTCCGCTTTTTTGGTCATGGTGTTGAAGCGGGTAGCCACTTCGTTCTGACCTGCGGTCGCAACTTCATGGTGGTGAGCTTCAACTACCAGGCCCATCTGCTCCATGGTCAGACACATGGCAGAACGGATGTCCTGTGAAGAGTCAACCGGCGGTACCGGGAAGTAACCCCCTTTCAGACCCGGACGGTGACCTTTGTTGCCACCTTCGTACTCTTTACCGGTGTTCCAGGCCGCTTCGATATCATCGATAGCGACGTGAGAACCGGACGTTGAAGAGCCAAAACGGATGTCATCGAACAGGAAGAATTCCGGCTCAGGTCCAAACAGAACGGTGTCCGCGATGCCGGAAGCGCGCAGGAAATCTTCTGCACGTTTAGCGATGGAACGCGGATCGCGATCGTAGCCCTGCATGGTGCCCGGCTCGAGGATGTCACAGCGGATGATCAGGGTCGGATCTTCGAAGAAGGGATCCATTACTGCGGTAGTCGCATCCGGCATCAGCACCATGTCTGACTCGTTAATGCCTTTCCAGCCGCCGATGGAAGAGCCATCGAACATTTTGCCTTCTTCGAAGAAGTCAGCGTTAACCTGGTGCGCAGGAATAGTAACGTGCTGTTCTTTACCTTTGGTATCGGTAAAACGCAGGTCAACAAACTTAACTTCATGCTCGTTCATCATCGAGAGAACGTGTTCAGCAGACATACTCAACTCTCCTGGATATATCATTGTTGTCGTGGTTAGAGAACTTAGTTAGCTGGAATGCGTAACGAGGCGCATACACTTTCTGAACAAAGATCTCGACAAGCTGTTTCAACCGTTGTGTAACTGTCGTTTTCGCTTGTGATGAATAAAGCGAATTCTGTGCCAACTTTTTCAGAGCGGCTAAAATGGCGCTTTCAGACGTGCTGGCGTCCTGCAACAGCTGCACCACCATGGATACAGTGCACTAAAATGGTGCCAATGGCGAACTGTTGAGCACTTTTTTGGTGCAAATTTATCCTGCTGTGCACTTTTTGCACTATAAAGGAGGCTAAAAAGGTGAGATGCGATAAACTTTCAGTGAAAACTGTGATCGTGTTCAGTCTTTCGCTTAATCCGTGTACAATAGCGCGCTATTTCTAATGCCTGAGGCAAAGCTGTGATCGAAAATTTGCGTAACATCGCCATTATCGCGCACGTTGACCATGGTAAGACCACCCTGGTTGACAAACTGCTGCAACAATCTGGTACCTTCGGCGAACGCGCCGAAGCGACCGAGCGCGTAATGGACTCCAACGATTTGGAGAAAGAGCGTGGAATTACCATCCTCGCAAAAAATACCGCCATCAAATGGAACGACTACCGTATCAACATCGTAGATACCCCGGGACATGCTGACTTCGGTGGTGAGGTTGAGCGTGTAATGTCCATGGTGGATTCGGTTCTGCTGGTTGTCGATGCGATGGACGGCCCGATGCCGCAAACGCGTTTCGTGACCAAGAAAGCTTTCGCCCATGGCCTGAAGCCCATTGTGGTAATCAACAAGGTTGACCGTCCGGGCGCGCGTCCTGACTGGGTTGTCGATCAGGTGTTTGACCTGTTTGTTAACCTCGACGCTACCGATGAGCAGCTCGACTTTCCGATTATCTATGCGTCTGCGCTGCAGGGTATCGCGGGTAATGACCATTCAGATATGGCCGAAGACATGACGCCGCTGTATGAAGCGATCGTTAAGCACGTGCCGGCTCCGAACGTTGACCTGGATGGCCCGCTGCAGATGCAGATCTCTCAGCTGGACTACAACAACTATCTGGGTGTAATCGGCATTGGCCGCATCAAGCGCGGCAAAATCAAGCCGAACCAGCAGGTGACCATCGTCGACAGCGAAGGGAAAACCCGTAACGGTAAAGTCGGTAAAGTGCTGGGCCATCTGGGCCTGGAGCGTATCGATACTGAGCTGGCAGAAGCGGGCGACATCGTCGCGATTACCGGTCTGGGCGAACTGAACATCTCCGATACCATTTGCGATACGCAAAATGTTGAAGCGCTGCCTGCGCTGAGCGTGGATGAGCCGACTGTAACCATGTTCTTTAACGTCAACACCTCACCGTTCTGCGGTAAAGAAGGTAAGTACGTAACTTCACGTCAGATCCTTGAGCGTCTGCGTAAAGAGCTGGTGCACAACGTGGCGCTGCGCGTTGAAGAGACCGAAGACGCGGATGCGTTCCGTGTGTCAGGCCGTGGTGAACTGCACTTGTCTGTGCTGATCGAAAACATGCGTCGTGAAGGTTTCGAGCTGGCCGTGTCCCGTCCGAAAGTTATCTTCCGTGAAGTGGATGGCCGTAAACAAGAGCCGTTTGAAAACGTGACGCTGGATATCGAAGAACAGCATCAGGGCGCGGTCATGCAGGCGATGGGCGAACGTAAAGCCGACATGAAAAACATGGATCCGGATGGTAAAGGCCGCGTACGTCTCGACTACGTGATCCCAAGCCGTGGTCTGATCGGCTTCCGTAACGAGTTCATGACCATGACCTCTGGTACGGGTCTGCTTTATTCCACCTTCAGCCACTACGACGACGTGCGTCCGGGCGAAGTGGGCCAGCGTCAGAACGGCGTACTGATCTCTAACGGTCAGGGTAAAGCGGTAGCCTTTGCGCTGTTTGGTCTGCAGGATCGCGGTAAGCTGTTCCTGGGTCATGGTGCGGAAGTGTATGAAGGCCAGATCATCGGTATTCACAGCCGTTCTAACGACCTGACGGTTAACTGTCTGACCGGTAAAAAACTCACCAACATGCGTGCTTCCGGTACTGACGAAGCCACCACCCTGGTTCCGCCGATCAAGATGACCCTTGAGCAGGCGATTGAGTTTATTGATGATGATGAACTGGTTGAAGTTACGCCGACTTCCGTGCGTATCCGTAAACGTCATCTGACCGAGAACGATCGTAAGCGTGCTTCACGCGGCAGCAAAGAAGCTTAATTCTTCTGTTTCCGTGATGCAAAAGCCCCGCTCTGGCGGGGCTTTTTTATGCCTGTCACTTTCCCGCTGAGCAGCGGATCACTCTCCATTATCCCCGTTGCGCTGACTGACACTGGCTGTGCCGTTTCTCCTTAACGTCACAATTCTGCTGCATATTCCAGTTTCCATTTTTCTCCCCCGACCCGCCTGTTCAGCGTCTTGTTTTGCCGCTAGAGTGAATGATCCAGGGAACAGAAGGAGTAGGTCATGCTGTATATTTTTGATTTAGGCAATGTCATTGTTGATATCGATTTTAACCGCGTGTTGGGAGTCTGGAGCGACCTGAGCCGCATGCCGCTGGCGCAGTTGAAAAGCCGGTTCCGGATGGATGAGGCCTTTGAACAACATGAGCGTGGCGAGATCAGTGATGAAGAGTTTGCCGCCTTGCTCTGTGGGCAGCTGGATGTGGCGCTGAGCTATGAACAGTTTACGGCGGGCTGGCAGGCGCTCTTTGTCGGGGTGCGCAACGATACGCTGTCCCTGATAAAACAACTGCGCGCGCAGGGACATCGGGTGGTGATTCTCTCCAATACCAACCAACTCCACTGCACCTTCTGGCCCACGCAATACCCGGAAATCCAGCAGGCGGTTGATAAAATCTATCTCTCGCAGGAACTGGGCATGCGCAAGCCGGAGGCGCGTATCTATCAGCACGTACTGCAGGAGGAGGGGTTCAGTGCCGATCAGGCTGTGTTCTTCGATGATAATCAGGCCAATGTCGAAGCCGCGCGAGCGCTGGGAATTGAAAGCGTCCTGGTAACTGACAACAAAACGGTTCCGGGCTGGTTTGCCGGTCACCTCTGATTTATGCGCTTACGACACCTGCGCCACTCAGCACATGCCTTCTTGCGCTGGCTCAGACTGCTGTGGCATCGCATTAATGACGATGGTATGACGACGCAGGCGGGCAATCTCGCCTTTGTGTCGTTACTGGCGCTGGTGCCGTTGGTGGCAGTGGTTTTCTCGTTATTTGCCGCCTTCCCGGTCTTTTCTGAAATCAGCGTACAGCTGAAAAACTTTATTTTTAATAACTTCATGCCCGCGGCCGGCAATATCCTGCAGCGCTATCTCGAACAGTTTGTCGCCAACGTCAATAAAATGACGGCGGTCGGCGCGGTAGGGTTAATCGTAACGGCGCTGCTGCTGATGCACAGCGTGGATACGGCACTGAATGAAATCTGGCGTAGCCATAAAAAGCGGCCGCTGGTTTACTCTTTTGCCGTCTACTGGATGATTTTGACCCTCGGGCCGCTGCTGGCCGGGGCGAGCCTGGCGATCAGTTCTTATCTGCTCTCGCTGCGCTGGGTGAACGAATCGGGTGTGACCAGCCTGATCGACCAGGTCCTGCGTGTTTTTCCGTTGCTGCTGTCATGGCTGGCGTTCTGGTTGCTTTACAGCATTGTTCCCACGCGCCGCGTGCCGCCACGAGATGCCCTGGTGGGGGCGCTGGTGGCCGGACTGCTGTTTGAAGCAGGAAAAAAAGCGTTCGCGCTCTATGTTACGATGTTTCCCTCTTATCAGTTAATTTACGGCGTGCTGGCAGTCATCCCGATTCTGTTTCTGTGGGTCTACTGGACCTGGTGTATCGTCTTGTTGGGCGCCGAAATCACTGTAACCCTGGATGACTATCGTCAGTTAAAACAGCAGGAACAAGAAAAAGAACGAGAGGAAACATGATTGCTTTGATTCAACGCGTGTTGAACGCCAGCGTTACTGTCGACAATAGCGTAACGGGCGAAATTGGGGCCGGTCTGCTGATTCTGTTGGGGGTCGAGCGGGGCGATGACGAAAAACGTGCCGAACGGCTGGCAGAACGGGTGCTGGGATACCGCATCTTCAGCGATGAAAATGGCAAGATGAATCTCAACGTCCAGCAGGCGGGCGGCAGTGTACTGGTGGTTTCGCAATTTACCCTGGCCGCCGATACGCAGAAAGGGATGCGCCCGTCCTTTTCAGGCGGCGCCGAGCCCGCAGAGGCGGAGCGCCTTTATCACTATTTCAGTGACTGCTGCCGTAAGCAGGGTATTATCACGGCAAATGGCCGTTTCGCCGCCGATATGAAAGTGGCGCTGGTCAATGATGGTCCGGTCACCTTTTGGTTGCAGGTGTGAGGTTATCAGCCGAGCGGCAAGGGATCAGCCACGCAAGCTCCGAACGGGAGAAACACTATATGTATCACCTTCGTGTACCGCAAACGGCAGAGGAGCTGGAGATTTACTACCAGTTTCGCTGGGAGATGTTACGCAAACCGCTGCGTCAGCCGCCGGGTTCTGAACGTGACGCCTGGGATGCGCTGGCGCACCATCAGATGGTGGTGGACGAACAGGGCAATCCGGTTGCCATCGGGCGCCTGTATATCAATGCTGACAACGAGGCGGCAATTCGTTTCCTTGCCGTGCACCCTTCTGTACAGGGCAAAGGTCTGGGCACGCTGGTGGCGATGACGCTGGAGTCCGTGGCCCGCCAGGAAGGGGCCAAACGAGTAACCTGCAGCGCACGTGAGGATGCGGTGGAGTTCTTTGCCAAACTGGGGTACGTCAATCAGGGCGAAATTACTGCGCCGCAATCTGCACCGGTACGCCATTATCTGATGATCAAACCGGTGGTGACGCTGGATGATATATTGCATCGTGCTGACTGGTGCGGACAGTTGCAGCAAGCCTGGTATGATCATATCCCCCTGAGCGAAAAAATGGGGGTGCGCATTCTGCAATATACCGGGCAGAAATTTATTACCACGATGCCGGAAACCGGTAATCAGAACCCTCACCATACCCTTTTTGCCGGTAGCCTGTTCTCGCTGGCCACGCTTACCGGCTGGGGTCTGATCTGGCTGCTGCTGCGGGAGCGCCATCTGGGTGGTACTATTATTCTGGCAGATGCCCATATTCGTTACAGTAAACCGATCAGCGGACGGCCCGGCGCTATTGCCGATCTCGGTTCGCTGAGTGGCGATCTTGATCGTCTGGCGCGCGGTCGTAAGGCGCGCGTGCAGCTGAAAGTGGAGCTGTACGGGAATGAAGAGTGCGGTGCGGTGTTTGATGGCGTATACATCGTGTTGCCCGCCGACCCTGACGAGCCGCTGGAAGAGGGCGGCTCAGGCGCCAGAATCGACTGAGCCACGCAGGGGAGAGGCTGACAAGCGTCAGCCTCTTGTTACTCTACCTCTCCGGCGCGCAGGCGTTGCTGCAACGACTGCGTCTCGGTGATGACCTCAAGGGTCGCGTTCACGGTCGGGCGCAGCGGTGAGGCCGCAGAGAGCGCGCCCTGCAATTGCAGTTGCAAATTGCTGTCACCGCTCAGCGGTAATGTCGGCCATCCCCAGTTATGCAGGATATTCACCGGCACGGCCTGGCCCTTGAGATTAAGCGTGAGCGGACGCTCAGGCTGCTGACCCACAGTTGCGGAGCCTTCCAGCAGCCCCTGAGCGCTGAAAGCGCTCAGTTCGGTCACGTGAATTTGCTGCTCGTCTGCGTTCAGCGCCAGCGACGGATGACGCAAATCGGTGCGGTTAAAGGTGGCGGCGGCAGCGTTAAAACTCGCCTGCCCGGCCCAGATGCCCCACTGATGCTGGCGGGCCAGCAACAGGTTTCTGCCGTTGCCATCCAGCGCCGTCATCTGGAACGGGAAAGCCGGGTTGATATCAATAATCAGGTTGCGATTGGCGCTCAGCTTCTTCACCAGCACGCTATCCAGCCAGTCGGGTAGTGGCGCCAGCCAGCGATCGCGCCAGGTCTGCGGCAGCGTATACTCCAGCCCGGCGACAGCCAGATCGTCCAGTGTCAGACGTTTATCGGCGCGCGTCCAGCTGCCGGAAGCACGCAGTACCCCCTCCGCCCAGCGTGAACTGAACTGCTGTAAATCAACGCCTTGTGGCGAGAAGCTGGCGTTGAGAATAGGATCGATCAGTTCAAAGCTGCCGTTAATAAAGTTGCTGGCATTCATCGCCAGGGTGCCATCTTCACTCTGCCAGTCATTGGCGCGCCAGGTAATATTTTTCAGCGTCAGATCGAGGTCAGTCACCGCCCAGTCGGGCCCCTGCAGACGGGCATTGGTCATATCCAGCCGCGAAATTTCAATCGAAGGCAGATCGCGCAGCGGTTGTAAAAACGCGCCCAGGCTCTGAGCTGTCTGCAGCCGGATATCATTCAGGCGCAGATTGCTGATTTTCCAGTTGCCGCCCGCATCGCGCTCACCGTTACCGGTCAGAGATCCGCGTGCCAGGTCGGCACCCACATTGGAGAGCACCAGGCGGTTATGATCCACGCTGCCCTGAATCAGCACATTGGTGCCGGGTACGCCATTCAGGGTCAGGCGGCTGGCGCTCATCTGGAACTGGCTGTTGCTGCCCAGCATATCGTTCATTACCGGCTTCCATGGCATCAGGCCGCCATACACCTGCTCCGCCTGTAACGGCAGACGGCTGCGCGGACTATCGATACGTACATTGCTGAGCTGCAGGCGATTCGCCTGCAGCGGCAAGCCCTTATCTGCCTTCAGGTTAGCAAGACTCACCATGCCGTCACGCAGCTCAATGCTGCCAAAATGCAGCGGATCGCTGAACTGTCTCAGCGTCAGGCCGAGATCGAGACGCTTAGCCAGCGCCACGGCGGGCTGACCATCGTAACCAAAGCTGAAATCGCTGAGCAGTACGTGGGAGGGAGAGGAGAAGTTATGCTCAATCTTACTGACAGAGAGATGCCATGCGGTTTTATCGCTCACCCAGCGGCTGAGCCAGCCTGCACCCCATTGGGTTTGCAACAGCACATAGATAACCACCAGGCAGAGCAGTATCAGTAGCAGTAAGGTAAGGAGAACTCTTCCAATAAATTTCATCTCATCCATCCCGATTAAGCCGGTCTGAGGTTGTTATGCCTGAATTACCGTTATAGCTCAACAGCCTGGATGTAAAGTCGGATAAATAGAGGGCAGGAAGGCAAGGCAGGCCGGAGCCTGCCGGTAAAATCATTTTTCCTGAGGGAAAATCAGATTCAGGAGGATAGCGGTAATACCACCTGCGGCAATGCCGGAGGAAAGCAGTGTTTTCAGCCACTCCGGCGCAAACTGCAGGATCAGCGGTTGCTGCGAAACCCCCAGTCCGACCGCCAGCGACAGGGCGATAATCATGATGGCGCGGCGGTTCAGGGCTTCCCGTGACACAATGCGTACGCCCGAGGCGGCAATGGTGCCGAACATTACAATGGTCGCGCCGCCCAGCACCGGTTCCGGAATATGCTGCACAAAACCGCTCACCGCCGGGAACAGTCCCAGCAGGATCAGCAACAGGGCAACCACAAAACCGACATAACGACTGGCCACGCCGGTAAGTTGAATCACGCCATTATTTTGTCCGAAGCAGGAGTTAGGAAAGGTATTAAACAGGGCGGATACAAAGGAGTTGAGCCCGTTGGCCAGCACGCCTCCTTTCAGGCGCTTCATATAAAGCGGCCCGCGTACGGGTTGCTCAGACACATCGGAGGTTGCTGTAATATCGCCAATGGTTTCCAGTGAGGTCACCATAAAAACCAGCATCAACGGGATAAGCAGATTCCAGTCGAAGCCGAGTCCGTAATAGAGCGGCGTAGGGATCGCCACCAGCGGCGCGCTCTCTGTGGCGCTGCTTTCAGGCAGCATGTCGAGCAGCCAGGCCAGCAGATAGCCAGCGGCCATGGCGATAACCAGCGATGCAACGCGCAACCAGGGATTGCGCTGGCGGTTCAGCAGGATAATTACCGCCAGTACCATACCGGCCAGCAGTAAATTTTTCGGGGCGCCGAAGCTGTGATCGTTGAGCGCGGCAAAGCCGCCGCCGATAGAGGTCAATCCCACCTGAATCAGCGACAGGCCAATAATCATCACCACGATGCCGGAGACCAGCGGCGTAATAATGCGGCGGGCAAGATGCAGCACGCGTGACAGCACCATTTCGGTACAGGAGGCGACCATCAGCGTACCGAACAGCGCTGCCATCATGGCAGGCACATCCGCGCCGCCATTCTTCAGCGCCAGCCCGCCCATAATCAGCGGCGTCACAAAGTTAAAGCTGGTGCCCTGAATCGAGAGCAGCCCTGAACCCACCGGTCCCCAGGTTTTGATTTGTAACAGCGAGGCGACGCCGGAAGCGAACAGCGACATGCTGATAATATGCTGCGTATCCCGGGCGGGCAGACCCAGCGCCTGACAGATCAGCAGGGCCGGGGTAATCACCGCCACGAACATCGCCAGCAGATGCTGGCAGGCGGCAAACAGGGTCTGCGGTAGCGGTGGGCGATCGTCAAGGCGATAAATCAGTTCACTTTTCGTCTGGGCGGGGGTGCCGGAGGCAGCGACATGCTGGGGATTGACGGACATTTTCTCTGTTCCCGAAAAACAAAGTGGCGATTTTAATCATCTGCCGGGCAAAAGCAAACGTTTGCTAAGCCAGGCGTAAAAGAAGTCATCAGACGTTGGTGTAGCGCTCGGTTTCCGGCAGCCAGCGCTCAATCAGCGCTTCAGCCTGTTCCGGATAGTGCTGATGAATATGGCGGGCTACGCGCTGCACTTCAGGAACCATGGCCTGATCGCGCAACAGGTCAGCCACCTTAAACTCCGCATTGCCGGTCTGACGCGTACCCAGCAGCTCGCCGGGGCCGCGGATTTCTAAATCGTGCTGGGCGATAACGAAGCCATCATTGCTGTCGCGTAGCACCTGCAGACGTCTCTGCGCTGTTTTGCTGAGCGGCGCTTTGTAGAGCAGTACACAATGCGATGCAACCGCGCCGCGGCCAACGCGGCCACGCAGCTGATGCAGCTGCGCCAGCCCCAGTCGCTCCGGATTCTCAATAATCATCAGGCTGGCGTTGGGCACGTCAACGCCGACTTCAATCACAGTGGTCGCCACCAGCAGCTGCAACTGATTCAGCTTGAAGGCCTGCATCACTTGCTGTTTCTCGGCGGGCTTCATGCGCCCATGTACCAGACCGATATTCAGGTCGGGCAGCAGATTCTTCAACTCCTCCCAGGTCGCTTCCGCAGCCTGGGCTTCCAGCAGCTCCGACTCCTCAATCAGCGTACAGACCCAGTAAGCCTGACGTCCTTCCTGACAGGCATGCTGAACGCGGGTGATAATCTCGCTGCGGCGGCTGTCGGGAATGGCCACGGTAGTGACTGGCGTACGGCCTGGCGGCAGTTCATCAATGGTTGAGGTGTCGAGATCGGCATAGGCGGTCATGGCCAGTGTACGCGGGATGGGGGTCGCCGTCATGATCAGCTGGTGAGGATGAAATCCCTGTTCTTCCCCTTTCTCCCACAGGGCCAGGCGCTGATGCACGCCAAAACGGTGCTGCTCATCAATAATCACCAGGGCGAGGCCGTTAAACTGCACCTGCTCCTGAAACAGCGCATGGGTGCCGACAACCATAGCGACCTGACCGCTGGCGATCGCCTCCTGTTGCGCCTGACGCGCTTTCCCTTTCTGCTTGCCTGCCAGCCAGCCCACCTCAAGCCCCAGCGGCGCAAACCACTGGCGGAAGTTATTCGCGTGCTGCTCTGCCAGCAGTTCAGTCGGGGCCATCAGCGCGACCTGTTTGCCATAAGCAATGACGTTCAGGGCTGCCAGCGCCGCCACCAGCGTTTTGCCTGAGCCAACGTCGCCCTGTACCAGACGCATCATGGGGAAGTCATTCGCCAGGTCGCGTTCGATTTCTGCCACGACGCGGCGCTGCGCATTAGTGGGAGAAAAGGGCAGCGCCGCCAGCAGTTTATCGCTCAGCGTATGGCAGGAGGGCATGGACAAGGCATGATAGCGCTGCGCGCCAGCGCGGACCGCCAGCATGCTGAGGTTATGCGCCAGCAGCTCCTCCAGAATCAGACGTCGCTGGGCCGGATGCTGCCCACTCTCCAGTTCGCTGAGTTTCAGGTCCGGCGGTGGTCGGTGCAGAATACGTAACGCCTCCGGCAGACTGATTAGCCCACGGCTCAGCTCAGGCGGCAGCAACTCGGCGATCGGACAGTTTTCCAGCAGGGTCAGCGCCTGGTCAGTGAGGTTGCGCAGCGTAGCCTGACGTATCCCTTCCGTGGTGGGGTAGACCGGCGTCAGCGTCTCCTGCAGCTCAACGCCGCCATGCTCGCCCTGCAAGCGATATTCCGGATGGATCATCTCTGCCCCGCGCTGGCCGCGTTTGATTTCACCGTAAGCGGTGACGCGTCGGCCTGGCGCCAGGCTGTTTTTCATACCGGCGTTAAAGTTGAAAAAGCGCATGGTGAGCAGGCCGCTGCCATCGCTAATCTGACAAACCATCATACGGCGACGGCCAAAAGTCACGTCGGTATGCAGCACCTCGCCTTCGACGGTGGCCCAGATGCCCGGCAGCAGATCGTTAATCGCATAAAGGTGGGTGCGGTCTTCGTAGCGCAGCGGCAGATGCAGCAGCAGATCCTGGAGGGTATACAGGCCAAGTTTGGCGAGCCTGGCGGCCTGACTGGCGCCGACGCCGGTCAGAGTGCTGAGCGGAATGGCATCCAGCAGGCGGCCTTTCATTTTTTGCCCGTTGCTTGCATGGTCGCCCACCAGCTGGGGTCGGCTTCAACTTCCCCCTGCGCATTGATATGCGGATAGGGAAGACCTTTCTGCCGCGCTACGCGCGCCAGTACCGGATAGCCGCCTTCAAACAGCAAACGCTGCTGTTCATTCTCATCCAGCAGGCTGTGATCGCGCTGATACATACCAGCATTTTGCCGCTGGCGTTGCGCTTCATACAGAATGAGCGCCGATGCCACCGAGACGTTCAGTGACTGCACCATGCCCACCATAGGAATAATAATATCTTGATCGGCCAGCGCCAGCGCCTCTTCGGTGATACCGGTTTTCTCTTGTCCCATCAGGATACAGGTAGGCTGGGTATAGTCGATTTCGCGGAAATCAACGGCCTTCGCGGAGAGATGAGTCGCCAGTACCTGCATCTTTTGTCCCTTGAGATGGCCAACGGCCTCGCCAATGGTGCGATGGGTGGTAACTTTGACCCAGCTATTACTGCCTGCGGAAGAGGAAACCACGGTGCGCATGCGCTGGCTGGGCCAGACGGCATGCACCTCATGAATACCCACGGCATCGGCGGTACGAATCACGGCAGAGACGTTGTGCGGCTTATGCACCTGTTCCATGCACACCGTGAGATCGTGCTGGCGCAGGGCCAGCATCTCGCGTATACGAGCAAAACGTTGAGCGTTCATGCACTAATTACGGTTTCGGTGAACTTTAATCACATCCGGCATTACACGTATTTTGCGCATAATGTTCGCCAGATGGACGCGATCGTGAGCGGTTAAGCGGATAAAAGCGCTGTATACGCGGCCATCACGCTCTTCCGTATTAAGGCTCTGAATATTGGAGCCGGCAGTATTGATCGCTGCGGTCAGGTTAGCCAGTGCGCCCTGGTGGTTAAACATATCCACTTTGATTTCGGCGACAAATTCCTGATCGGTCACTTTATCCCATTCAACCGGCATAAATTTCTCCGGCTCTTTCTGGTAACCACGAATATTACGACAGGATTCGTGATGCACCACCAGGCCTTTGCCCGGACTGACATGCGCCACGATCGGGTCACCAGGAATAGGACGGCAGCACTTGGCAAAAGTAATGAGTACGCCATCTGCGCCCTTGATCGGCAGCTTGCTGCGTTTGTTGCTGGTCAGCTTCGCGGTACCCGACTGGAGCAGATTTTTAGCGATTACCACGCTCATGGCGTTGCCAAGCCCGATCTCCGCCAGCAGATCATCCAGGCTGGCGAGCTTCATACGCTCCAGCTCCTGCTGAATGTTCTCCGGCGGAATTTCTGCCAGTTTGCGACTGCCGCCCAGTGCATGGCTGAGCAGGCGGCGACCCAGGTTAACCGAATCTTCCCGCTTCAGGTTTTTCAGCAGCTGACGAATCTTGGCGCGCGCTTTTGAGCTGACCACAAAGTTGAGCCAGGCGGCATTAGGACGGGCGCCTGGCGCAGTAATAATTTCCACCGTCTGACCGCTGGCCAGCGGTTGCGAAAGCGGGTAGGGCTGACGATCGACGCGCGCGCCCACGCAGGCATGCCCAATGTCGGTATGCACGGCATAAGCGAAGTCAACGGGCGTCGCACCGGCGGGCAGTTCAACAATACGGCCTTCCGGAGTGAAAACGTAAATCTCATCAGGGAAAAGATCGGATTTTACGCTCTCGATAAATTCAAAGGAGTTGCCTGCGCTCTGCTGCAGCTCCAGCAGGCTCTGCAGCCAGCGTTGAGCACGGATCTGGGCGGTGGTGCCGCTTTCACCGGCCTGTTTATAGGCCCAGTGCGCCGCAACCCCCATTTCAGCCATCTGATCCATATCTTCGGTACGGATCTGTACTTCTACCGGCACGCCGTGCGGGCCGATCATCGAAGTATGCAGCGACTGATAGCCGTTGGCCTTCGGGATAGCGATATAATCTTTGACGCGTCCGGGACGCGGCTTATACAGGCTGTGCATCTGACCGAGCACGCGATAACAGGTATCCACATCCTTCACAATCACGCGAAAGGCATAAATGTCCATGATCGAGTGAAATCGCTGCTCTTTCAGCGTCATTTTACGGTAGATAGAGTAGAGATGTTTCTCACGTCCACTGACGCGACAGCCGATGCCCGCTTCCTGCAGCCGGCCATCGATTTCCGCAAGGATCTTCTGAATCATCTCCTTACGGTTGCCGCGTGCCGCCTTCACCACCTCTTTGATGACACGATAGCGATTCGGATACAGCGCTTCGAAACCCAGCTCTTCCAGCTCAGTTTTCAGGTGATGAATACCCAGGCGATGAGCCAGCGGGCTATAAATTTCCAGGGTTTCCAGCGCAATGCGGCGACGCTTGTCCGGGCGCAGGGCGCCCAGCGTGCGCATATTATGGGTGCGGTCCGCCAGCTTGATCAGAATGACGCGGATATCCTGCACCATCGCCATGATCATCTTGCGGAAGTTTTCGGCCTGCGCCTCTTTCTTGTCGCGGAATTTCAGCTTGTCGAGCTTGGAAACGCCTTCCACCAGTTCGGCAACGCTTTTGCCGAACAGCTGTTCCATATCCTGGTAGGTTGCAGCGGTGTCTTCAATGACGTCGTGCAGCAGCGCGGCCATGAGGGTTTCATGATCCAGCTTCATCTCCGCCAGAATGCAGGCGACTGCAACCGGATGGGTGATATAAGGCTCGCCGCTGGAGCGTGTCTGTCCCTCGTGAGCATCACGCGCGACAAGGTAAGCTTGCTTGAGGCGCTTAATCTGGTCCTCAGGCAAGTATTTTTCAATCAGCTGATTGAGACTTTCGAACAGATACAAGGTTAACCTGCAAGGTACGATTAACGACGACCTTCAGCGATAGCGGTGACAGCTTGTAATTCAGCGGCTTCCTGCTCTTGCTGCTCCTGACGATCACGCACATCCAGAATCTGATTAGTGATCAAACCTTCTTCGATTTCGCGCAGGGCGATAACGGTAGGCTTGTCGTTCTCTTCCGGTACCAGCGGATCTTTACCGCCAACCTGCATCTGACGTGCACGACGTGCAGCGACCAACACCAGGTCAAAACGGTTACCAATTTTTTCTACTGCGTCCTGAACGGTTACGCGGGCCATAGGTGTGCTACTCCACAGATGAAGAAATGACTGGGCATCATACTGAAACTGAATTCAGACTGCCAATAGTTTGCTGATTAAAGCATCATGTCGGGCTTTCTGGCGGTCCATCCGCAAACGTTCCGCACGAATGATGGTTTTCAGATCCGACAGCGCCAGGTCGAAATCATCATTCACAATTAAATAATCATACTCGGCGTAGTGACTCATTTCCGCAACAGCCTGCGCCATCCGGCGGGCAATCACCTCTTCGCTGTCCTGACCGCGGCCACGCAGGCGACGATCCAGTTCATCTTTCGAGGGCGGCAGCACAAAGATGCTGCGAGCTGCGGGCATTCTGGCGCGAATCTGCTGCGCGCCTTGCCAGTCGATATCCAGGAAAACGTCTACGCCTGTAGAGAGTATCTGCTCAATCGCTTTGCGTGACGTCCCGTAATAGTTGCCGAAGACTTCCGCATGTTCCAGGAAAGCGTCCTCAGCGATCATCGACTCAAACTCCGCTTTTGACACGAAAAAGTAATGTTCGCCATGGACTTCACCAGGGCGTATGCCGCGGGTGGTGTGAGAAACAGACACCTGCGTATCGTACAGCGGCTGTGTCTTTAACAGTGCCTGAATCAGGCTGGATTTACCCGCGCCGCTGGGGGCGGAAACAATATAAAGCGTGCCTTGAACCATGATTATCTTGAATTGAATAAAGAGCGGAGTCGATTTCCTGCACATTATACACGGCTTATCCCCGCCACGCAGCGCCGCTGCGTCATTTCTTTTCAGAGTCGTTTTCCAGACTGAAACAGAAACCTGCAATTTGCACGTTCTTCCTGCGCATTAGCTTCCATTTTGTCGCGCTTGCCCTGGCGGTGAAACCTGTGGCGTTTTTCAATAACCACAAACCAGCAGGGAGCGAAACAATGAAGGGATGGCAAAGCGTGCTGATGGCGGCGGGCATAATTTTTCTTTGCGATGTCACGGCAGCCTGCCCCGCATGGACACCGGCGCGAGCCGGGAAAGAGATCGCGCTGCTGAAACAGCAGTTGCGTCACTGGGATGACGCTTACTACAGCCAGGGGAAAAGTCTGGTCACTGACGCCGATTACGACAGCCTGCAGCAACGGCTTATCGGGTGGCAGCGCTGCTTCCAGCCGGATGTGCGCGACTACAGCGCCCGTCTGCCTGATCAGGGCGATCGTCTGCATCCGGTTGCGCATACCGGGGTAAAAAAGCTGGCGGATAAGCTGGCTGTGGCTTACTGGATGCAGGGCAAGACCTCGCTTTGGGTACAGCCAAAAGTTGACGGTCTGGCCGTGACGCTGGTTTATCGTCACGGCCGGCTGGTGTCGCTGATCAGCCGGGGCGATGGCCTACGGGGTGAGGAATGGATTGAGAAAGCGCATGCGATCCCGGCGATTCCGCCCCGCATCGACACCGAACTACCCGACGTGGTTTTACAGGGTGAGCTTTTTCTGTTGATGAACGATCATCAACAGGCGGCGCAGGGCGGTAAAAATGCCCGGGCGCAGGTGGCGGGGGCCATGATGAGTAAAGGCAACAGCCCGCTATTGTCCCGGCTGGGGATTTTTATCTGGGCCTGGCCTGACGGACCGCAAGCCATGACTGACCGGCTGGAGCAACTGGGGCGCTGGGGTTTTACGCTGGCGAAACAATGGAGCCGGGAATGCAGGATGAAGAGGATGTCGCCCGCTGGCGCGACCACTGGTTTCATACGGCTCTGCCTTTTACTACCGACGGTGTGGTGATTCATCAGGCTCAGCGTCCTGCGGGAAAAAACTGGTTGCCCGGTCAGGGAGAATGGGCGGCCGCCTGGAAATACCAGCCGCTGGTGGTCAGCAGTGAAGTAGTATCAGTAGATTTTGCGGTTGGACGCACCGGGAAAATATCTGTGGTGCTTAATCTGCTGCCGGTTCAACTGGACGATAAAACGGTAAAACGTGTCAGCATCGGTTCGGTTCGTCGCTGGCAGCAGCTGGATATTTTACCCGGCGATCAGGTCGCCCTCAGCCTGGCCGGGCAGGGGATTCCGCGGCTGGAACGGGTGATCTGGCGGGTCGCTGAACGTCACTATCCGCACCCACCAGATGGCAAAAGCCGGCATGCGTTAAGTTGCCTTTTCGCGACCCCTGAATGTCGTGAGCAATTTCTTGCGCGCCTGAGCTGGCTGAGCCAGAAAAATGTGCTGGATATTGCTGGCGTACAACGCAGCACCTGGCAACGGCTGCTTGCTACCGGTGAGCTTACCCATCTGTTTTCATGGCTGACGCTGCGTCCGGAGCAGATCGCCGCGGCGTCAGGCATCTCTGCGGCACGCGCCCGGCAACTCTGGCACAGATTCAATCTGACGCGCCAGCAGCCGCTACGTCGCTGGCTCAGTGCGCTGGGGCTGCCGCTGCCGCAAGCGGCACTTAACGCGCTGGCAGACGATCGCTGGGAGAGCTTATTGTCGCGCCAGGCGGCCGACTGGCAGCAACTGCCCGGGGTCGGCACCGTCCTGGCGGGAAAAATTGTCAGCTATCTGCATGACGCGCAGATACAGCAACTGATCGCTTTTCTGCAGCAACAGGGAATTCCACACATGCCGTCACTGCTCGGGGTGGGGGTAGTTGAAAACCGGCAGGCCGAGGCGGAAGCGCAGCGCAATCAGACGCGCAAGAAAACCGAACAGCAGTGTCACAATGATGACAAGGCCCGGGGACATAGACGTTTTCAGCAACAGGATATACATCCATCCTGAGGCGAAAGCGATGCCTGCATAAAGTTCTTTTTGAAACACCAGCGGAATACGATTACAGAACATATCGCGTAATACGCCGCCAAAAACGCCGGTAATCACCGCGCTGATGGCGGCAATAACGGCAGCATGTCCGCTATCCAGCGCCACCTGGGCTCCGATAATAGAAAACACCACCAGCCCCAGCGCATCAAGCACCAGAAACACCTTGCGCAGATGTGTCATCAGCGGCGCCAGAAAGGTGGTGATAACCGCGGCGGCGGCCACGATCATGATGTATTCAGGGTGCTTTACCCAGCCGAGTGGGTAGTGGCCGAGCAAAATATCGCGTACCGAACCACCACCGATCGCGGTGACCGAGGCGATAATAATCACCCCAAATAGATCCATTTTGCGTCGTCCGGCCGCCAGCGCGCCGGTCATGGCTTCCGCCGTGATGCCAATAATATAGAGAACGGTTAATAACATAGGTAACTCCACAACGTTGGCGGCAAGGCTAAAGATTAACGCCCGCTGCCGCTATTAAGTTTTTCTAAGCCAGGCGATCTGACACAAGAAAAACTAATCCGTTGCCGTGCGCGAGGCGTGGCGACTGCGCTTATGATGACGTGATGTCGCAAGCAATGCATAAATTATTTCAATATCGTGTCCGGACGGTGGTGGGTTTAACGGCTGGTCAGAAGATGAGTTGAGGGAGAGAAGAAGGACAGCGCGGCCTAAAACGGGAGGGGGAGAGACAGCGACAACAGGCTGAATAAATTCGGGGCTGTGTCAGCAGCGTGCCTGCAGGCAAAACGCTAAAAAGAAAAAAGCGTGCTGTTTTGCAGCACGCGAACGCATCCTTTCAGATGCCCAGAGCCCACCATACAGACTTGTTATATTTATCCGTTCCTGGCATGAATTTGAGTCATGCTCTTTATGCTGAAGCGATATTCGGGCTGAAACCACGGACGCCCGTAATAGCAGTAGATTAACATTCTGATCGAAATCATCGCCAGATAACCCCAGAGCGCACATAAAACCGATGGCGTCAGCCAGACGGTAAACAGCGTTACGCCGAGGCCGGTCACTACGGATATAATCTCAGTAAAGGCGATTTTTGTATATTCTTTTTCGCGCTGCAATATTGCGCGGTAGTGCTGGCCTTGCGGGATAATAATAAAGATCACCGACAGCATTTCCAGCATGATAGCCAGTTCCGGCTGGTTCATCAGGTGGCTAAAAATATCGCTGCCGATAAAAATAACCGAGAAAATAACCAGGCCGATAAAAACATTACCCCAGTAAAGTACAGAAAGCTCTCTGTCAGAAAGTTTTCCGCTACGAATAAGGCTGTTAGAAAATCCGCGGTCGGACAGCGTATCGATCACCAACAACAGGACGATGGCGATCGCCAGTAAATGTAACTCTTTAGCTTCAAGTATTTGAGCCAGAAGGGATAATTGTAAAACGCCTATTCCAACGATTTTAATGGACGATAATGCTGACCACTTCGCGGCGGTAAAACTCTTATCTCGTATCGCCATAGTATGCTCGTTATGGTACGTGTACCAGTGCAAAAAGTAAGGGTACATGAAGCAAGCAAACACTCGCACTCATGCAGAAAGTCATTAATGCAACTTTTCCTGCCTTAACCCTGAAATACCGGGCCAGGACTGCCAGGTTATTATGCTTTCAATTAAATGATGCTCAGCAAGAAAATAAATATCCCTGGAGTAACGGTTGGCATTTATCTTATCGGTATCACCTGCAGTCAGGAGGAAACCCACAAGATCGTCCATGAATCCTGTGGTAGTGATATATTTTCCAGTCAATATACGTCTGGCAATCTCAACAAACTGTTTTTCAGAAAGCAATGGATAAGCTGAACGTTCCAATTTCATCTTTCCCGCTGGCATTGTTATAGACATTGCTGTGTCAGTCAGGTTATACCCTGTTTTTTTTAAATAAACACCATGAGAAAACTCCGATAATTTTTTATCATAAAGAAATGGTTTCAGAATTTTCATGCTTATACGTCAGTGCGGGTTTAATGATTTCTTAATTAGTTAATTATTATCAAACATTGTTCTCCGGCCTGGCGCGCAGGAAAATAAACAACCGCCTGATCGATCAAGCGCTACGCGGACCTGGTGCGTTTTCTGAGCCAGGAGTTTCCTGAGCGCTATGCTTTAGCAACGCTGTCGGCTAAACCAGCCTGGGCAGAAGATGAGAAAAAAACAGATTAGTTGTGCTGAGCAAAAAAATAATCTGTCTTGCTGCCGAAGCCAGCAATAAATAGAGTCAGCGTCCGGCCAGCGCGTGATTTTACCGTGTTAACAGGCGACAGAGGTTATTGAGATCACGTTTTACCCAGGCAATGTCCCGTTCAAATTTCTCATCAGACATCAACGACTGGCGATAAACCGTTATCATTACTTCCGCCCCTTGTTCATTGGCGATAACGCGCATCGGCACGTAAATATCTTTGCCAGTGCCAGTATTAACCCAGTGATCCATGACGCCATAGGGGTTGTGTGGTGTAAAACGGATCTTCACCGTGCCGGTGGGTCCTTTCGCTTTCCAGTAATTGCCTTCCGGCTCCAGCGGTCCGTGACTTAAACCGGAGGCCCATTTTGGAAAATACTCCGGCTTCCAGATAGTTTCATACAGATCCAGCCAGTTGCGGGGAATGGTCAGGCTGAGGGTGCGGGATGACAACATGTAACCTCCTGAGACGAAAAGATGATTAAAACATGCCAGTTCTGGACGGCAAACTGCCTGTGCCCGGAAGTGTGTAACAAGTGGCGTTTACCTGTATTGTGTTGCAGCACATCCGGGCCGGAGCGTCAGAGAAACTGTCCCCGTCCCTCAATGGGCCATCTTTCTCCGCTGCCATCTTCCCGTCGCAGTACAAAGGTGTCGGATTGCGCCATCACCGCACAGCTGTGATTGGGGAAGATGCGTAACAGGCTGCCTGGCTGCGGTGCAGCATGTGGCGGGTAAGCAATAAAGCCATGCTCCTCAGACAACTTACTCACTTCGTAACATTGCCCTTGTTCGTCCACTGCGATACCAAAACCGTTGGCACTGGTGCCGTGCGGCCCTTTGTCTGAACTGAGCATTTTCGAGCCAGCATCAATAATCGCGTAATGTGTATTAACCGCCACTACCCGGGTCATCACCGTAAGGGCCAGGTTATCCGCTGCGCTCAGGCCGAGCCGACAGGCCGTCAGGTCTAACAGCGCATAGTTTCCCGGGCGGATCTCAGTAATGCTGCTGGCAATGGGCGCTGCAAGCACGGTAGGTGTTGCGCCAACGGAAAGCGGGCAGGGCGTAAACCCGGCCGCAATCAGACGCGCCTGCAGGCTTTTCATTAAATGCGCTTCTTCTGCGGCAATGACGCTGATGGCCTCTGGATGACCTGCGCCATAAGCGTGACCGGCATGGGCAAGCAAACCGGCAAAATGTAGCCCATGGTCGGTTATCTCCTGTGCCAGCTGAATCGCCGCATCAGAATAGGGATCAACACCAATACGATGCAGCCCAACGTCCACTTTAATCGCGACAGCAATATTTGTTTCCGGCCGGGTGCGTGCTGCTTCCGCAATGGCCTCGACGCCCGCATGGCTGTCTGCAATCAGTGTAAGGCGGGCCTGATGCGTAGCAGCGACCTGCAACAGGTCAGACAGGGTTTCCGCTTTGATCACCGGATAAGCCAGTAACAGATCGCGCTCGCCGCCCCGAATAAAAGCGATAGCTTCGCTGGGTTTGGATACGGTAATCCCCCGTGCGCCCAGCTCACGCTGCTGTCGGGCAATCATCACGCTTTTATGGGTTTTCACGTGTGGGCGCAGAGTGACGTTAGCTGCCTGCGCTTTGTGCTGCATCTGTATCAGATTACGTCTCAGCCGCAGCGCATCAATTTCAATATAAGGCGTTAAACGATCATCATAAAACGGGCGCTGCAACCCGGCGGCAAAGCTCTGTTCCATCTTATTACTCACTGTCGACGGCAGGAAAACATGTGTTTTCATCTTAATCGAAAGTGAGGGCAGTTATCTGATGTGGCGTCAGAATAAGGAAAAGTCAGAGGCAATCAGGGGAGGGTCGTTACGGTGCGCCTGTACGACTAACGCTGGTCAATGGGTGCGATCAGCAAAAAAAAGCAGGCCGCGGGGCCTGCTCAGGAATTCAGACGTAAAGGGAGGTTTCACCCGGCGGACGGGTTTTAAAGCGGCGATGCAGCCAGAGATATTGCTCCGGCGCACGCAGAATTTCGGTTTCGATCACCTTGTTCATATAGGCTGCCGCAGCGGACTCATCGTCATAGGGATAACCTTCCAGTTCCGGCTCGATAATCAACTGGTAGCCATCTTTGTTACGGTTACGAATCAGCACAATGGTTAGCATGGCGGGCTTAGCCAGTCTCGACAGCACATAGGTGCCATTGGTGGTAGCAGCCTTATCAACGGCAAACAGCGGGGCGAAGATACTGCCTTTTGGGCCGTAATCCTGATCCGGGGCGAACCAGACCGCTTCGCCCTGCTTCAGAGCATGAACCATACCGCGCAGGTCTTTGCGGTCGATCATCGCTTTATTGGAGCGCATACGCCCTTTGGTTTGCGCCCATTCCATGGCGCGATTGTTGTGGGGACGATACATCGCCATCATCGGCTGACACAGGCCGGTGATACGACCGCCCAGCTCCAGCGACATAAAGTGCACGCCAATCACCATCACGCCACGTTTATGATCTTGCGCGTGCTGAAGATTCGCAATGCCTTTAACCTGAAACAGGCGTTTTACCCGGCGATCTGACCAGAACCAGGCGATACCGGTTTCCGCCAGCGCCATACCCAGCGAGGCGAAGTTTTCGGCAACAATGCGTTCTTTCTCCGTTTCGCTGAGATGGGGAAAGCAGAGGTCCATGTTGCGGCGAGTAATTTTTTCACGTCGCTTCAGGAAGTGACGCGAGAGCTTGCCAGCCGAAGCGCCAAGGCGAATCAATACCGGATAAGGGAGCTGCACCAGCAGCCAGAGTATAATCAGACCAAACCAGGTAAACCAGTAGCGAGGATGGAGCAGGGAGGGACTAAATTTTCCCGTCTTTTTCATAAATGCCTTTATGTGATTAATGGATGTATCGCATAAAGAAGCATTCTCTGATGTTCCCAGGCGTTACAGCGTACTAACTCAGACCGGCACCGTAGCAGAAAGTGCCCTTAAAGAAAGGTAAAGGTTACTCTCTTCAGGAAAGAAACTCTTGCGGTTTCGGTAGTGATTCTGAATAAGCTTTATCGGACAGGGAGTTATAAAACTTTACTGCAATAAAATAAAAAGCAGAAATCGTGTTTTAAAAGACGAAAAATACTCCGATGCAGGGAAAATTGCACAAATCAGGTCAGCTTAAATTTGAATTATAAACGGGCTAATTGTAAATTTTATTCATTAGTTTCCTGACGCAATGTTTCAGGTGAAATTATCAGTAAGGGAAAGGAATCAAAGGCCATATTTATAATGACAGTTTTATTTAAGATTAAAGAAACAATCACCGAAGACATTTTTCTGTATGTTCTTACTGTTTCCCAACCGTTGAGGTTATTCATACACGCTGGGGATATGTGAAATCATAATCTTCTCTATTTGTTAAAAACATATTTTCCAGTTATAAAATTTTATTTATACTCTGGAATTAACTTATCCATTTGAAGCCTGGCAGGATAGTTTATGTGATATTTAGCTACGCCGTTTTTCAGACGCAGGTCGGGAAGGATAGGGTTTCATTACTGTCTCTATGCAAGAGTGGTAATACTAATCGGATTTGATCTGTATTATCCTTCCGTCATTATTTATGCGATACGTTTCTGTCGCCAATACAAAATAATTTCCTGTGTTTTTACTATACCTCACCATAAGGAGAGCGTCTTTTTCTATACAATTCAACGGTGGCTGCATATCACTGAAACAGAGGTTGTCATACCCATCTGTTTCTTTATAACCTTTACCAAAATCCCAAAATATAATTACGAAAGATCCATCTGAAGCAGGGGAAGGGATTTTATATTTATCTGCCAGTACATCCTTGTTTTTCAGCCACCAGTTGATTTTCCCTTTGTCTGTGAAGGGGAAATTCTTCACCAGGACATAACTGTGGCTATCGTTTTTATGAACGGCAATAACTTCTACCGGGCGCAGCAACAGCCAGAAAACAGAGATTGTTAGCAGGCAGGCGGAAATCGATAGCTTGAAAATAGCTTTCTTTTTTTTAATTTCCATCCCGGATTCCATTAATTTCAATGGTGGCTTCCATGTTAGTCATAAAAGGTTCAAAGCCGAATTTTTTATATCTCTGGAGTACAAACCAGATGCGAAAAAGATTAAAAACACGGAATTTTCCTTTAAAAATATCTTCATCATCCAGGCCAAAATGATCCTGGATTTTGTAATGCACGATTGCCTGAAAGTGTCGATTATCAATTTGCAGAGATTCTACAATGACATGGCTTGCCCACGTATCGTGTATGGTAATGCCCATTCCATTAACAGTATCCTGGAGCCTGTCAAACTTAGGTAATCTACCCTCAGAGATGGCTGCGCGAAGTCCATCTTTTTGAGCGACAGGATAACATTTTTTTTCCCAGTCTATTTTTTCTTTAAATGTTCTCGCTAACAGAATACGAGTACTGTTATCCTGCGAACTGTCATTGACAATATGCTTCTTCAACGCCATATCCAGTGCTATATCCCGAAAAGGTGTACCGTTACCGTTCTGCATATGGGTTATCATCTTTTCGATCAGATGCCGATACGGCCCATATAGTGCGAACTCACGCGATAACTGACGGAATTCGTCGAAAAGAATAGCGATACACTGCTGGTGAGTCATTTTCTCACCTGCCGGACGCATATTGCAGCAGAACTTAGATCGTGGATTATCGAAGGCAGAACGCCGGTTCAGTGTCCAGGGGTCGACCTGGTCAGAAATATAATCTAGCCCGTAGTGCGTTTTTAACTGTGCTTCTGATAAGTCACCGCAACGCATATCTTTAGCGTTGTAGTCATCCATCCGGTTTTGCGTTTGAAAAATAATGCAGGGAAATTCTAATGCGGCCATCTTGATACATTCCTTGTATAATAGTCCGTTGAAATCCTCACCTGCATAATACATAGTGGCTGGCGAGAATGTAAACTGCGTACAGGCTGGATTTGTATTTTTTTACAATTCGGAGCAAGGAATACAGGAGAAGTCTTACGCTCTTAGCCTATCAACATAACACTATGTGGTTTATTTCAGATTTCCGGAAATCTTCTGTGCTTTGCCTGCGCATTGCCAGGCTGTATCTGAATATCAATATTTTCGAGCCGTACGTCTGTAGGCTGAGAAACCTGTCGGGATATTTGCTGAGAGTATTGCCGGTAATTAAGGCAATCGGATAAGCACGTCCACAGGACGTGATAGTAAATCAGGCATAACAAAGCCTGCTAATTAGCAGGCTATAAGAGTTTGTGCATATTACATGTCACAATCGCGTCGTTACTCAATATTCTGAATCTGCTCACGCATCTGCTCGATCAGCACCTTCAGCTCTATCGCGGAAGCGGTAATATCGGCATTAATCGATTTCGAGCCCAGCGTATTCGACTCGCGGTTAAACTCCTGCATCATAAAGTCGAGGCGGCGGCCAACGGCTTCTTTCTTCTTCAGGATGTTATATGTCTCTTTTACGTGGGCCTCGAGTCGATCCAGCTCTTCAGCCACATCGATACGCTGCGCCATCATCACCAGTTCCTGCTCCAGACGACCATTCTCCAGCTGAACTTCAGCCTCTTCCAGTCTGGCGACCAGCCGCTCACGCTGCCATTTCAGCACCTCGGGCATTTGCGCGCGCACTTTACTCACTTCTGCGCTGACGCCAGCCAGACGCTGCTCAATCATCGTCTTCAGCGCTGCGCCTTCGCTTTCACGGGCGGTGATAAATTCGTTCAGCGCCGTATCCAGGGCTTTTAACAGCTCGGCATTGATGGCGTCCAGATCCTGCTCCTGCGCAGACATCACGCCAGGCCAGCGCAAAATATCCAGCGGATTAATCGCGCCTTCATCGCTCTGCATTTTTACCCAGTTTGCTGCCTGTACCAGCTGCTTCGCCAGTGACTCGTTAAGCATCAGCTCGCCCTGGGCATCGGGACTGGCATCGAAACGCAGGCTGCACTCCACCTTACCGCGCGTCAGGCGATTACGGATACGCTCACGAATCACCGGCTCCAGGCCGCGGAACTGCTCTGGCAGGCGGATATAGGTTTCCAGATAGCGTTGGTTGACAGAGCGCAGCTCCCAGGCGGCGCTACCCCACTCACCTTTTACTTCGCTGCGGGCGTAAGCGGTCATACTGCGGATCATAAGCGATACTCATTTTCAGAAAGATTGTGTGAATTATAGCGAGGCAGTCTGCGCCATAACAGGAGTAAGCCGCGTTAACGGAGAATAGGTGAAAAAATTCGCCTTTTTATGACAGAGTTTTATCATTCCAGAGAGATAAATATTAGGTTAACCGGGTCTGATGAAAAGCTTAACATGGGGTTCTGTCATGCTGCTGATGTTGCTGACAGGCTGTAAAGCGCCGCCTGTCTCCACCAAATTGCACCCCGTTTGCGCTGGCGGCGAGGTCATGATGCAGACCACGCTTTGGTTTGGCCTGAACCGGCCGCAGGGAGGAGAGATCAGCGCCAGCGACTGGCAACATTTTGTTGATGCCGACGTCACGCCGCGCTTTAAACAGGGGCTGTCTGTTTACGAGGCAAAAGGGCAGTGGCTGGAGAAAGCGGGTGGGCTGACGCGCGAAAACAGCAAAGCGCTGATGTTAATCTATGAACCTGACGAGGAGAGTTTCGCGCGTATCGAAGCGCTGCGCGACATCTACAAAAAGCGCTTCGCCCAGGCGTCGGTGATGCGTGTTGATACGCCTGCATGCATCAGTTTTTAACACGGCGGCTTCTCTGCCGCCCGCTTCAGATTAAATAAACAGACCGGCAAAGGCGGCGGAGAGCAGGCTGACCAGGGTAGCGCCATAAACCAGTTTCCAGCCGAAGCGGGAAACCACATTTCCCTGTTTCTCGTTTAACCCTTTTATCGCGCCCGCAACAATGCCGATGGAAGCAAAGTTGGCAAAAGAGACCAGGAAAACCGACAAAATGCCCAGCCCGCGCGGTGACAGTTCAGCGGCAATCTTCTTCATCTCGATCATCGCCACGAATTCATTGGCCACCAGCTTGGTCGCCATAATGCTGCCCGCGCGCAGCGCATCCGCTGCCGGAATACCCACCAGCCAGGCAAAAGGCCAGAAGAAGTAACCGAGAAGCTGCTGGAAGCTGTAGCCCGTCACCGCTGTAAACAGTGCGTTAATAGCGGCAATCAGGGCGATAAAGCCGATCAGCATCGCCAGAATAATCATCGCTACCTTAAAGCCTGCCAGAATATATTCCCCCAGCATCTCAAAAAAGCTCTGTTCTTCATGCAGCTTCCCGAGCTGAATCGGCTCATCATGCTGCCTGGCTGCGGGATTGATAATCGAGAGGATAATGAAAGTGCTGAACATATTGAGCAGCAGCGCAGCGACTACATATTTCGCATCAATCATGGTCATATAGGCGCCCACAATTGAAAGCGACACGGTAGACATGGCGGTGGCGGCCATGGTGTAGAGGCGCGCAGGCGGGATATCACCAAGAATCCCTTTATAGGCGATAAAGTTTTCTGACTGGCCGAGGATCAGTGTGCTGATGGCGTTAAAAGATTCCAGCTTACCCATGCCGTTGACTTTTGACAGCAGCGTACCCACCAGGCGAATCAGCAACGGCAGAATACGCCAGTGCTGCAAAATGCCGATCAGCGCCGAAATAAAGACAATCGGGCACAGCACGCCGAGAAAAATAAAGCCCAGGCCCTGTTTACTCATGCCGCCGAAAACAAATTCCGTACCCTGCGCCGCAAATTGCAGTAGCGTTTCGAAAAAGCCGCCAACAACAGTAATCACCACCAGGCCGCTGGCGGAGTGAAGAAAGAACCAGCCCAGTGCCGCCTCGACAGCAATTAACTGAACAATAAAGCGAATACGAATTTTTTTGCGGTCATGACTGACCAGTAGCGCGAGGGCAAAGATTACCGCCAGTGCCAGAAGAAAATGAAGAACAGCAGCCATAATGTTATTCAGTGAAGTAAAAGAAGGGCGCATTTAGCCACAGCTAAGCGGGAATTTCATCTCTGGTTGTGCCGCTGCGCGGTGCCGGTGCAGCAAGACAGCGTCCCCGGAAGTCCGTATAATGCGCAGCCAATCATTAGCAAGCCGGAGAGATACCATGCGTCCAGCAGGCCGTAGCGCACAGCAGGTGCGTCCCGTCACACTGACTCGTCATTACACCAAACATGCCGAGGGTTCCGTACTGGTTGAATTTGGCGAAACCAAGGTACTTTGCACCGCCACCGTTGAAGAGGGGGTGCCGCGCTTTCTGAAAGGCCAGGGTCAGGGCTGGGTTACTGCCGAATATGGCATGCTGCCCCGCTCAACGCACAGTCGTATGGCGCGCGAAGCGGCGCGCGGCAAACAGGGTGGCCGTACGCTGGAGATTCAGCGTCTGATCGCCCGTTCACTGCGTGCGGCGGTTGATCTGAAAGCGCTGGGCGAATACACCATCACTCTCGACTGCGATGTCATTCAGGCTGATGGCGGCACGCGTACCGCCTCCATTACCGGGGCCTGTGTAGCGTTGGCCGATGCGCTTAACGCGCTGGTCGCCAGCGGCAAACTAAAGGCCAACCCGATGAAGGGCATGGTGGCCGCTATTTCGGTGGGCATTGTGGAGGGAGAAGCACGCTGCGATCTGGAATATGTGGAAGACTCCGCTGCGGAAACGGACATGAACGTCGTAATGATGGAAGATGGCCGCATGATCGAAGTGCAGGGCACCGCAGAGGGCGAGCCGTTCAGCCATGAAGAGCTGCTTGAACTGCTGGCGCTGGCGCGGGGCGGAATTGAAAGTTTAATTTTGGCGCAAAAAGCAGCGCTGGAAAATTGAAGTAGCAGGCGACCTCAGGGTCGCCTTTTCTTTACTGGAGGAGTGAGAAATGAAAGCCTGGCAGCGTCAGTTTATTGAATTCGCCCTGAATAAGCAGGTTCTGAAATTTGGTGAGTTTACCCTGAAGTCCGGGCGAAAAAGCCCCTATTTCTTTAATGCCGGTTTGTTTAACAGCGGTCGCGATTTAGCGCTGTTAGGACGTTTTTATGCCCAGGCCCTGGTGGACGCTAACGTGCCTTTTGACCTGCTGTTTGGCCCGGCCTATAAAGGCATTCCTATCGCCACCACCACAGCCGTAGCCCTGGCGGACCATCACGATCGCGATGTGCCTTACTGCTTTAATCGCAAAGAGGCGAAGGATCACGGTGAAGGCGGTACGCTGGTAGGTAGTCCGCTGCAGGGACGCGTAATGCTGGTGGATGATGTGATTACCGCCGGGACAGCCATTCGCGAGTCGATGGAAATTATCAGCGCTAACGGCGCAACTTTAGCCGGTGTGTTAATTTCGCTTGATCGTCAGGAACGTGGCCGTGGTGATATTTCCGCGATTCAGGAAGTGGAGCGTGACTATCAGTGTCATGTTACCGCCATTATTACGCTGGCTGACCTGATTGCTTATCTGGAAGAGAAACCGGAGTTGGCCGATCATCTGGCATCCGTGCGTGCTTACCAGAAAGAGTACGGCATTTAACGATGATAAGAGGCGGGCCTGGCCCGCCAGATTATATCAGCTGCGCGGCCAGCAAGGGCCAGCGGGCATCAAAATCCGCCGTCGGACTGTAGCGAAATTCAGAACGAACATAGCGCGACAGCACCCCTTCGCAAAAGGCCAGCAGCTGACTGGCGAGCACACCTTCATCAATCTGAAAGCCTTCACCTTCACGCATTCTGCGTTCGCGCATCACCTGACGCAGCTGAACTTCAATACGCTCAAACAGTTGATTAATGCGACCCTGCAACCGGTCCTGTTCAAACATTAAAGCATGGCCGGTCAGGATACGCGTCAGCCCCGGATTACGCTCACCAAATCCCAGAATCAATTGCACAATCAGACGCAACCGCGTCATGGTTTCTTTTTCATCTTTCAGGATCAGATTGATGCGCGTAATCAGGCTGTCTTCAATAAATTCAATCAGGCTGTCAAACATGCGCGTTTTGCTGGGGAAGTGACGATAAAGCGCCGCTTCTGATACGCCCACATTGGCCGCCAGTTTTGCGGTAGTAATACGCTGACTGCCATCGCTGGACTCCAGCATCTGCGCCAGTGACTGCAAAATTTCTTCCCGACGATTCCGTTTCGCGCTTATTTTTTCTGCCATGACCTTAAAAACCCCTGAGATTCACCAAAAGCAGGCAATATCAACGCCTCGGCCATGAGGCAGCGTCTCATGGCGAGGAAGCGTAAATATCAACAGATGCGTAAAAGGATATGCTGCGTTTACTGGCGACCGGAATGGCCAAAGCCACCTTCACCACGAACGCTGGTGTCAAACTCTTCTACCAGGTTGAATTCAGCCTGAACAACAGGCACGAACACCAGCTGAGCAATACGGTCACCGGGCTGGATGGTAAAAGCGGTCTCTGCGCGGTTCCAGACAGACACCATCAGCTGGCCCTGATAGTCAGAATCAATCAGGCCCACCAGATTACCCAGTACAATACCATGCTTATGGCCCAGGCCGGAGCGTGGCAGGATAACAGCCGCAAGGCTGGGATCGGCAATATGAATCGCCAGACCGGTAGGAATTAAGGTCGTGGCACCAGGTGCCAGTTCCAGCGCCTCATCCAGGCAGGCGCGCAGGTCCAGACCGGCAGATCCCGAAGTGGCATAGGCCGGCAGCGGAAACGCTTTGCCGACACGCGCGTCAAGAATCTTAACGTCGATTTTTTTCATCATAACGGCTGACAATCTCGTCTAATAATTGTTGGCCAAGGAGAGCTTTTTCACTGAGTGGTAAAAGTTTCTCTCCCTCCTGCCAGAAAAGGTGAAGAGCATTGGTGTCACTGTTAAAGCCCTGTCCAGCTTTTGACACGTCATTGGCGCAGATAAGGTCCAGATTTTTTCGCACCCTTTTTTGTCGGGCGTATTCTTCCACATTCTGGGTTTCTGCTGCAAATCCAACCACAAAGGGCCGACCTGCGGTTAAGGCTGCGACACCCGCGACAATGTCAGGGTTTTTGACCAGCTGCAGGGTAACGCTCTCATCGCCGTCCTGTTTTTTGATTTTTTCTGCGGCAACTTCTGCCGCCCGGTAGTCTGCCACGGCGGCGCTGGCAATGAAAATATGTTGTTTGCTGATCTCACTCATTACCGTCTGTTCCATTTCCAGCGCGGTGGTAACGTCAATACGCTTTACCCAGGCTGGCGTCGGTAAGGTGACCGGGCCTGCAACTAACGTCACGTTTGCGCCCCGCTTCGCGGCGGCGCTGGCAATCGCAAAGCCCATTTTGCCCGAGCTGTGGTTCGTGATGTAACGCACCGGATCCAGCGCTTCACGGGTAGGACCGGCGGTAATCATAATATTGAGATGTTGCAGATCGTTGACCGGCGTTGCCCATGTTACCGCGTGCTCCACAATCGCCAGCGGATCAAGCATGCGGCCAGGGCCGACATCGCCGCACGCCTGACTACCGCTGTCCGGTCCCCAAATCATAATGCCACGGGCGGCAAGGCGCTGAAGATTCTCCTGCGTCACTGGCGCGCGGTACATCTGCTGGTTCATGGCGGGCACCACGGCAACGGGCGCTGCAGTCGCCAGGCAGGTGGTGGTGACCAAATCGTTAGCCATGCCCGCCGTGACGCGCGCAATCAAATCAGCGGTGGCTGGCGCCAGAATCACCAGGTCGGCCCATTTCGCCAGTTCGATATGGCCCATGGCCGCTTCGGCCGCCGGATCGAGCAGATCACCATAAACCGGATAACCTGACACGGCCTGCAGACTCAGCGGCGTAATAAAGGCTTTGGCGGCTTCGGTCATCATCACTCTGACATCCGCGCCACGATCGCGCAGTCGGCGTACCAGCTCAGGGGTTTTATAGGCAGCAATGCCGCCGCTGATGCCAAGAAGTACTTTTTTACCGGCTAATCCCATCATGTTGTTCGCCTCACTTATTCAGTTAGCCGCGCAGGGCGCGTCGCAATAGGGGGATTTTACCACAGAGCCCGCTGTACGCCTTTCCACTCCCTGCGGCTTTGCGAGACGTCTCGAAAAAGTGCGCAGACAGCGTGGCGCACCGGCTGGCTGCAGGGCAAAATAACGCGGTTTTCAGGGAGAAGAAGGCAATGGACAATCTGGCACCGCGAGAAAAGTTACAGCAGCAGGGCGCCGTGGCCCTCAGTGACGACGAACTGCTGGCGATTTTTTTACGCACCGGGGTAGCGGGCGTGAATGTTCTGATGCTGGCACGACAGATGCTGAACCAGTTTGGCTCGTTATACCGCATTATGACCGCCAGTCAGCAAGAGCTGGCAGAGATAAAGGGCATAGGCGCAGCCAAACTGGCCCAGCTGCACGCCATTGCTGAACTGGGAAAGCGTTTTTTTGCGGCGCAGCTGGCGCAGGAAAACGTTATGGAAAATCCGCAGGTCACCCGGCACTACCTGCAGAGCGTGCTGGCTCATCAGGAACGCGAACTCTTTATGGTGCTGTTTCTGGATAATCAGCATCGCGTGCTGCGGGCGCAGCAAATGTTTGCCGGTTCTATTAACAGTGTTGAGGTACATCCGCGTGAAATCGTTCGCGAAGCGCTGAAATGCAATGCGGCTGCGCTGATTCTGGCCCATAACCACCCTTCCGGTCTTGCGGAACCGAGCCAGGCTGATCGGGAAATCACCTGTAAAGTGAGTCAGGCCTGCCTGCTGCTTAATATCCGCGTACTGGACCATCTGGTGATTGGACATGGCGAATATGTATCCTTTGCGGAGCGGGGCTGGCTGTAGCGCGCGTCGCTGCGCCGACGTAAATGCGGCGTTTTTACCCGATCCAGCGGGATCTTTTTTGTTCGGGACTTGAGCACTGACGCGGACCGGCGTATACTACGCCACCTTTGAGAATCTCGGGTTTGGCGTTTAGGCCTGCTCAGCGGGTTCACATGGAACTCGCCTGGCTGGGCTATAAGCCTGACGAGGCGGCCAAAACCTAATTTTTAAAGCTCGAGCTGATTTGATTTTTGGAGAATAGACATGTCACGAGTCTGCCAGGTAACTGGAAAGCGTCCGGTGACCGGTAACAACCGTTCCCACGCAATGAACGCGACGAAACGCCGTTTCCTGCCGAACCTGCACTCACACCGTTTCTGGGTTGAGAGCGAGAAGCGCTTCGTTACTCTGCGTGTATCTGCTAAAGGTATGCGTGTTATTGACAAGAAGGGCATCGATACGGTTCTGGCCGATATGCGCGCCCGTGGTGAGAAGTACTAAGGAACTGAATCATGGCTAAAGGTATTCGTGAGAAGATCAAGCTGGTTTCCTCTGCTGGTACAGGTCACTTCTATACCACCACGAAGAACAAACGTACTAAACCTGAGAAACTGGAACTGAAAAAGTTCGATCCGGTTGTACGTCAGCACGTGATCTACAAAGAAGCCAAAATTAAATAATTTTGTTTTCTTGCGAAAAACCCGGCTCCGGCCGGGTTTTTTGTTTCTGTCAGCGACGTTTTAAGGAGATGACATGCCTGAATTACCTGAGGTGGAAACCAGTCGTCGGGGCATTGAACCGCATCTGGTGGGCGAAACCATCCTGCATGCGGTGGTGCGCAATTCACGTCTGCGCTGGCCCGTATCTGAAGAAATCCATGCCCTGAGCGATCAGCCGGTGCTCAGCGTGCAGCGCCGCGCCAAATATCTGCTGCTGGAACTGCCGACAGGCTGGATCATCATTCATCTCGGCATGTCAGGTAGCCTGCGCATTCTGCCGGAAGCGTTGCCGGCAGCCAAACATGACCATGTGGATCTGGTGATGAGCAACGGCAAAGTGCTGCGCTATACCGATCCGCGCCGCTTTGGCGCCTGGCTCTGGAGCAATGATTTGCAGGGCAGCAATGTGCTCGCCCATCTGGGACCGGAACCGCTCAGCGAGGAATTTAACGGCGAGTACCTGTTTGCAAAATCGCGTGGCAAACGTACCGCGATTAAGCCCTGGCTGATGGATAACAAAGTGGTGGTGGGTGTGGGCAATATTTACGCCAGCGAATCGCTGTTTACGGCCGGGATCCTGCCCGATCGCCCTGCGATGAGCCTGAGCGAAGCGCAGGCAGGCCTGCTGGCGACCACCATCAAAGCGGTGTTGCTGCGCTCGATTGAGCAGGGAGGCACAACGCTACGCGACTTTCTGCAAAGCGATGGCAAGCCAGGCTATTTTGCCCAGCAGTTGCAGGTGTATGGGCGCGCCGGGGAACCCTGTCGTGTCTGTGGCTCTCCTGTCGTCAGCGGTAAGCACGGACAGCGCAGCACCTACTGGTGCCCGCACTGCCAGCAATAGCCGCGCCAGTCGCCACCTGGCAGGCATGCGCTCAGGCGGGTGACAGTTTTGCCATGAGCGCCTGATGAACCGGTGCCGGCAGGAAAGCCGTTACATCACCGCCATGGCGCGCCACTTCTTTCACCAGCGATGAAGAGACGAAAGAGTAGCCTTCAGACGGCATCAGGAAAACGCTCTCCAGCGTCGGCAACAGATGGCGATTCATATGCGCCAGCTGCAGCTCATATTCAAAATCGGCGACGGCACGTATCCCACGAACCAGCACATTGGCCTTTTGCGCCTGGGCAAAATTCGCCATCAGATCGCTGAAACCCATCACCTCAACATTATCCAGATGTGCCGTGACCTGACGCGCCAGTTCGACGCGTTCTTCCAGGGTGAACATCGGCTTTTTACTCGGGCTGGCGGCGATCGCCAGGATGATGTGATCAAACATGCTTGCGGCACGGGACACAATATCCAGATGACCCAGCGTAATGGGATCAAAGGTGCCGGGATAAATCGCTTTGGTGCTCATACGCGGCCTTTCGTTGTGGAGTGGCTCAGCGCCCAGAGCGCTGAATATTTATTGAAGGTATATTGCGCGTTCACCACCGCCAGAATCCACCCCTGTTTGCCATCAAGGAAACCGGCACGCAGCAGCAGCGTTTTCACAAAGGCACCCAGCGTATGGCTGAATATCGAGAACAGACCGCAGCTTTTGCCGCGCTGATAGCGTTCACGCGCCCAGGCATCGGCATAGGCCAGCTGTTTGCGCTGAAAGCTGATCAGATCGCGGCAGGTCAGGTGCTGTAAATCCCCCTGCAGAGCCACTACTGGCGCACCGGCGGTTTCCAGCGATTCATGTACCAGATTATCGTTGTAGCTTAATATGCAGGGATAGAGTCGTATTACCCGATCAGGATACCAGCCGCTGTGGCGCATAAAACGCCCCAGGAACAGGTTGCTGCGGCTGATGCTGTAGACCGTAGCGGAGGGGGGCTGCGTCAGCACCTGCTCGATGGCATTACGTAGCGCGGGCGTAACGCGCTCATCCGCATCGATCATCAGAATCATTTCGCTGCTGGCATAGCTTTGCGCGAGCTGGCGCTGTTTCCCGTAACCTGCCCATGCTGCGGAGTGAAAGACTTTTGCGCCCTGGCGACGGGCAATTTCGACTGTCGCGTCTTCACTGTCGGCATCAAGCACAATGATCTCATCAGCCCAGTTGACCGATGCCAGGCAGTCCGGCAGCAGTTCCGCTTCGTTTTTAGCAATAATCACCACCGAAAGAGACTGGCGCTGGTTCATTAGTGAGCTCGTGGCGGTAAATGAGGTTCCAGCAACTGCAGCAACCGCTGCAGCGCTCCCTGATTCTGATGTAGCACTTCCACTGCGTGACGGCCATAGTAGCGGCGATAATCATCATCCTGCAGTAAATTAGTGATTTCGTTAGCCAGCGAAACCGCATCGGTCACCGTAATCAGCCCTTCAGCCTGTTGCAACTTGCCGCAGATATCTTTGAAGTTCCAGGTGTGCGGGCCCATCAGGACCGGGATAGCATGAGCGGCAGGCTCCAGCGGGTTATGACCGCCACGCTCTACCAGGCTGCCACCGACAAACGCCAGGTCGGCGATGCCGTACAGCAGCATCAGTTCGCCCATGGTATCGCCAATCACTACCTGGGTGCCGCCGGAAGGAATTTCGCCGCTGCTGCGCAGGGTAAAACTCAGTCTGCGCTTTTGCGTCAGCAGACGCGCATCGTCGAAGCGCTCGGGATGGCGCGGCACCAGAATCAGCAACAGATCGGGAAACTGCTGCAGCAGACGCTGATGCGCATCAAGGACGATCGCCTCTTCGCCTTCATGAGTACTGGTCGCGATCCACACTGGCCGACGTGGTGCCCACTGACGACGCAGCGTAACGGCCCGGGCCGCCAGTTCTGGCGTCACAGAAATATCGAATTTCAGGCTGCCGGTCACGGCCAGGTGCGAACGTTTGAGGCCCAGTTCGAGGAAACGGTCACCATCCTCGGCGTTCTGCGCCGCAATCAGGGTGATTTGTTGCAACAGCTGGCGCATAAATCTCCCCAGCTTTTTATAGCCTTTGGCCGAACGTGCAGAGAGACGCGCATTGGCAATCACCAGCGGGATATTGCGCTGATGCAGGATGCGAATGATGTTGGGCCACAGCTCGGTTTCCATAATGATCACCAGGCGCGGACTGGCGGTATCCAGAAAGCGGTTAATGGCGCCCGGCAGATCGTAAGGCAGATAAACATGATGCACATCTTTACCGAAAGCGGACTGCGCGCGCTCTGAACCGGTGGGGGTCATGGTAGTGACAGTAATAGGCAGGCTGGGGTAGCGGTGACGTAAGGCACGCACCAGCGGAATAGCGGCCAGGGTTTCGCCCACCGAGACGGAGTGCAGGACAATACCGTCAGGCTTAACTTTGCCTTCACAAAAACCGTAGCGCTCTGACCAGCGTTTGCGATAAGCAGGCGCTTTGCGACCGCGCAGCCACAGGCGTAGCCAAATCAGCGGTTGAATCAGATAGAGCAGGGCTGTGTAAATTGTCGTCATAGTTACCGTTACGACACGTTCGCGTCAAACATCATCAAAAAATCGAGATTAGGCATGTTAGCAGAATCCCTGCGTCTCCTCATCTCACTTTGTCAGCCTTGCTGTAATACCTGTTGATAGAGCAAGTTAAGCGACCGGGCCAGATGCTGTGGGCTATAAGGCTCAATTCTGCGGCGTGCGGCCTCTCCCATCGCTGAGTTTTGCGAAAGTGGGGAAATAGCAGTAACCGCCTCATTTAATGCTTTGATATCTAATGCGTCGCAGACAAAGCCCTGCTGGCCCTGCGCAATAAATTCTGCGCCACCGCAGCCAGTACTGGTAATCACCGCCAGGCCACAAGCCATCGCCTCCAGCACAACATTGGGGAAGGGATCGTAGAGCGTGGGCAGCAGCAAGGCATCCGCCGCATGATAAAAGGGTTGCACATCCTGCTGCACCCCGACAAAGCGTAGACGATCCAGGCAGTTTAGCTGGTTCGCCAGCTGTTGGTAGCGTTTCAGCTGTTTATCCTGACCCACCACAATCAGGTAGCGATCACTGTGCGCTATTGCTTCAATGGCCGCTTTCAGCCCTTTGCGTTCGAAGCCCGAACCCACATAAATCAGCACCGTGGCGTGCTGCGGCAGGTTTAGCTGCTGCCGTGTTGCGTGGCGGCTGGCTTCGCTGGCGGGCTGAAAGCGGGTGGCGTCAATGGCGTTATAGATAACGTGGATCTTGTCAGCATCGAGCTGAAAATGACGAATGATATCCTGTTTCACCATCTGCGAATTACAGATGACCGCTTTCAGCGCAGGCGAGTGAAACATCTCCGCTTCGGCTTGTAAAACGTAGCGATGATAGGGGCTTAATGCTGCGCTCAGCCGCTGTAGCGGAGAGACGATGCGCGCGCGCTGCTCAAGCCAGACGCGATGGACGCCATCCCCGGCACGGAAGATATCGCATCCGGCAATACGCTCATGGCTCTGGACAATATCGAAGTCTTCCCGCTCCCAGCAGGCACGGGCGGCCTGAGCGAAACCGCGTTCTCGCGATACCCGGCCAAATTTGGCCGGATTGCAGATATGCAGATGCCAGCCCGGATTCGGCGTACCCTGCCAGCTACGGGTAATAATATTGAGATCCAGCTGCTCGCTGCCGAGCGCTTCCAGCGCGCGCGAGATAAAACGTTCTGCCCCGCCATCAGGACGGTATTTCTGCCGGACAATCGCCAGACGTAATTTAGTCATGCAGGAAATCCTTCGCCGCCCTGACGACGTCATCAACCGGGATGGCCGACAGGAAACGCTGTCCGGTACGGGTATCAATAGAGTCGGGTGCCGGAAGCGGGCCATAATCACCCGCCCAGATAACCTGGTTGTTTTCACCCCAGGGGCGCCAGTGCTGTAATTTGGTCGGGCCGAAGAGCGCGATACAGGGAGTATTCAGCGCCGCAGCCATATGCATTGGCGCGGAATCAACGCCGATAAACAGCTGCGCATGATCGATTAACGCGGCCAGCTGCGGCAGTGACAGTTTTCCTGCCACTGAAACCACCTCTGCAGAGCGACACAGCGACTGAATGTGTTCAATCATCGCCAGCTCGTTTTTATCGGGCGCCGCGGTCAGCAGCACTTTGCGGCCAGACTGCGCCAGACTGTCGATAGTTGTCGCGAATTTTTCATCTTCCCAGCATTTAAATACCCAACGCGACGTAGGCTGCACCACAATCCAGGGGGTGGAGACGTTGTGTTGTGCAAGAACCTGTTGCACCTGCTGCCAGTCTGACGGTGCGTAATGCATCGATACCTGCGCGCCTTCTGCGCTGATACCCAGTGGTGCCAGAGCCGCCATATTCTGCTCCACAGTATGCAAACGACTGTGGTTATCGGTAGGCACCAGAACATTGTGGCACGCGCGCCAGAAGACGCTGTCGCGCTTTTTATAGGCGAAGCCAATGCGCACCGGTGCGCCGGAGAGGCGAGTGATAAGGGCGCTGCGCCACTGATCCGCCAGATTCACCACCAGATCGTAATGACTGGTGCGTATGGCTGCGATCAGATCGCGTTCATGACGCATCTGCTGCCAGTTTCCGGCCTTTTTCCACTTACGATCGATAACATGCAGATGTCGTACCGCCGGATGGGCCTCCAGCATGGGGCGGGTTTCCTGATACAGCAAAACATCAATCTTTGCATCGGGATAACGCTGATGGAGGGCATTGATAGCAGGTGTGGTGAGCAACATGTCGCCATGATGGCGGAGTTTGATAAGCAGAATATTTTGAGGTGAAAAAGTCGCGGTAATCGGGCTTGCCATACTCATGTGCTCTCAGAATTCAGTGAGCCGATTGTAGGGCAAACCCAACAGGCGTGAAAGCCAACAATCGCTTATTTGTTGCGCCAGCGGTAAATCCGGCTCAACCATAACAGCAGCTGATACCACTGCCGGATACCGCGTGCATTACGCAGCATCCGGCGATGCGTTTGCGTGGCAAAAATGTCAGCGATGATGGCGCGCCGTGCTGCGGCATCGGGTTCACGCCGTACGCTGTGGCAGACGCTGAGCGCTTCATGGGTTACCTGATAATGCAGCGCGCGCGGAATCCTGACCCGGTCGCGATAGCGATCATTGAGTTCTTCCAGCATGCGGGCGATTTTCAGGTAATGGCGCTGATACTCCACGTTGCGCTGACCGGTGCGCTTACGGTTACTGATGGACGCGTCATGCATGTAATAGCGATAGAGAATGTTATCGGTATAGCGTACGCGTTGCGCATTCAGCATAAACTCCGTAGTCCACGGGATATCCTGATGATGCAGCCCCGGCTCAAACCACAGCTGGTGTCTGTCGATAAGCTCGCGCCGATAAATACCCAGCCAGACCACATGCAGATAGCGACGGGTTTCCAGCGCAGTGCTTAACCAGTCCGGCCCGCTCAACACGCCGGTGCTGCGCAAACGATCGTAAGGAATCAGCGGTTTCACGCGCTGATTGCGCTGAAAATACCATTCCGCGTTGCACTGGGCGGCGTCCAGGTTATCCGCTTCCGCCATCTCTACCAGCGTCTGGTACATCTCAGGTTTGAGGGTGTCATCGGCATCGGGAAAGGTCACATATTTCCCTTTCGCGACGGCCAGTCCGGCATTACGTGCGCGTGAGACTCCGCCATTGGCCTGATGAATGACCCGGATATGAGGGTGCTGCTGCGCCCGGGCATCGGCGCGTTCTCCTGAGCCATCGGTGGAACCATCATCCACAATGATGATCTCCAGCGAGGTCAGGGTCTGCGCCAGCAGCGAATCGATAAAAGCATCAAACATGCTGCCGGCGTTATACATAGGGGTAATCACGCTCAGCAGGGGAGCGTCAGGCAAAGTTGTCTTCATGAAAATGGCTGGTTTTTCTTGAGCAGGCGAGTAGGCATACGCGACTGAATAAACGTGTTGATCGCTTTCAGCTGACGTGGGTTTAAAGCAAACAGTTGTTCTGGAGGATGATCAAACTCATAGCGCGCGGCAAAAACCCAGGAGGAGGGCGCAATATTGTCAGGACCGGCCAGCAGAACATCCCCTAACGGGCGCTGCTCTTTAACCTCACAGGGGCCATAAATCAAAATCACCGGCACATTGAGCGCATCGGCAATATAAACATTGCCGGTGTCGGAAGCGATATAAAAATCGAGCAAACTGATGGCATGAGGCACTGCATCCAGCGTCAGCTCACCAATCAGCGAGATGATGTTGTCGCGCTTGCCGGTTACCGCATAGAGATCATCGAGACGCCCGATCTCCTCCGGCGTACCGAACACATAAAACCGGCAGGGCAAATGCTGCAGACTGTCGAAAAGGGTAGCCCAGACAGTGGCAGGGATGGTCTTTGCCGTATTACCCGCTGAGATGCTGATGCCAATTTTAATGAATTCCTCATCAAATAACGCAGGCTCCGATAAGGGCGCACGATAAAACGGCTGCGTGACATGCTTGGGGTAGCTCTCGCAGGTCAGACTACGGTCAGCCAGTTTCAGATAACTTTCAACCGTCAGGGACGTTTTGCTGTGTTCAACAACGCCGCTGGCGGTGTAATAGAATGGCGCCTGATAGCCTTTACGGCGATAGTTTGAGAGGAACTGCTTGTTCACGCCATTACAGAAGGCGGCGTAAAACAGGTTAAGGTTGTTTGGGTGCAACAGATAGATATTGTCGTAGCGATTCAGCAACTGAAAGGCCAGGCGCAGCCTGCTGAACAGACTGGCACGGTAATCTTCGACATACCAGATCTGCTCCAGGGTCTCGTCACGTGCCGCCAGTGGCGCGATGGTACGGCTTAACAACGCATCGCTGCGCTTAAGGTGGGTCAGCAAAGGCGTAATATTGATAAAGTCGCCAATCTTAGCGGTCTGGATGACCAGGTTACGTCCTGTCTTTTTGTGGAATAATTTCATTATTCCTTTAACCGGCAGCAACAGGATAAAAAACAAAACGTAATTCACGCTGTAACCTCGGTTTCCCACTGAAATGAACCCAACATAACCTCTTTTCGCTCTAATGTTTATTCCATTTTTACCGTCTCGTGCGTGGTATCAATCAGAGACAGGTAGCGCTGGCAAATGGTGTGAACATCATAGGATGAAAGGTCAATATTTTCGAGGTCGGGTGGGTGATGATAGATTTCGACCAGGCGGGCGGCGAGCGCTGACGGGTCTAATTCAGACAAGCAGCGGGCCAAATCGCCCTGTAAAATCTCTTCCGGACCACCCGGACAACGAGTACTGACCACTGGTGTCTGACAAATCAATGCCTCCACCAACACATTGCCAAAACCTTCACTATCTGAACTTGCCACCAGCATAGCGGCATGTTTAATCCAGGCATAAGGGTTATGCGTAAAGCCTTTAAAAATGACCCGCTCACGAATATGCAGGCTTTCCGCCAGCACCTCTAATTCTTTGATTTTTTCAGGATTACCCTGACCGATAAGCACCAGCGGCAAGGTCAAATCGCTTTGTGCATAGGCTTGCAGCAAGCGGTCATGGCGCTTCGTCTGATGAAAACGACCAATATGCAACAGATAGCTGCGATCCGCCATCTCTACCGGTTCCTGAGCCATCTGTCTGATATGCGCAATATCAAAGGGGTTGTGAATCACTATCTCGCGGGAGGGTTGAATATTATAGGCTTTTTTCAAATCTTCCAGGACATAACGGGAGACGCCAACGATATTACGCTGCTGATAAGTCCGACGCGTTTTAAGAATTTTCAGCCAGCGCGAGAGGCCTGTGCGCCGTGACAGATAAGAGGCCGAAAAGACGCCGTGGATACAGTACCAGGTACGCTGCGGATCCAGATTTTTGCAGCGGCTGACGATACGATCAGTTTTGTGCAGATGGGAAATAATCAGATCGAACTTACCCGCGCTTTGCTCCGCCTGATGTACCGCCGCATCCAGCAGGCGAGCGCGACGGTTCAATTCCGTCAGTTTACGCCAGGGCTTTTTACAGCGGTCCAGCACAACCTGATAGTCAATACCGGGGGGAAGGGTGTAGTCACATACATTGCGTAGTGAGAAAAGAGAAACCTGATGGCCGCAAGCAATAAATCCCCGGGCGAGGGTGAGGACAACTTTTTCAGCCCCACCGCCAGGTAAACCATCAATAATTAATAAGATACGACTGGTCAATTTTTTAACCTTTTTTATACGGAACGACATTGCTGTAAACAGAAACGGTCAGACAGATAGCCTGTTTAATTGTTACATTATTGATTTTGTTAATACCATTAACATTAGCCCGGTGCACGTATTTCAATACGTTTTTTCTGAAGCTGGTGCGTCCTTCCTTGTCGTTGCATTGTAGATGAGGAGACCCTGGAGTGCTATCAACGGCAGCTATATCACACTGTCTGTCAAATAAAATAACGTTGCGTATTAAAGCGCGCTGCGTACCATAATGCGTAAAACTAAGGCGTTGCGGAAAAATTCATGGATAAGGCAGCATTTCTCATCACGATTGACACCGAAGGCGACAACCTCTGGCGTAACCATCGTTCCATTACCACGCACAACACGCGTTATCTGCCGCGCTTTCAGTCACTGTGCGAGAAATATGGCTTTAAGCCCACCTGGCTGACCAATTATGAAATGGCCAGCGATCCCGCTTACGTTGAATTTGCGCGCGACGTGATTGCCCGTGGTCAGGGAGAGGTAGGCATGCATCTGCACGCCTGGAACAGCCCGCCGGAAAAACCCTTAACGGATGATGACTGGCGCTGGCAGCCCTATCTGATTGAATACCCGGATGAGGTGTTGCGGGAAAAAGTAAGGTTTATGACCGACCTGCTGGAAGAGCGCTTTCAGACCAAAATGCTGAGCCATCGGGCCGGACGCTGGGCGTTTGATGAACGCTATGCGGAGATTCTGGTAGAGCTGGGCTACCAGGTTGATTGCTCGGTCACGCCGAAAGTTAACTGGCAATATAATCGCGGCGCGCCTCAGGGGCAGGGCGGCACAAATTACATGGATTTCCCCGATTCTGCTTATTTCCTTGATCTGAAAGATATTTCCCGCGCAGGTCACTCTCCGCTGCTGGAAGTGCCGATGAGTATTCAGTTTAAATACTCGCCACTGATGCGCCAGGTTAAACAGATCGTCTACCGGCTGCGCGGCAAACAGCGCAGCCCGGCGGTGCACTGGTTACGTCCCTCCGGCGGGAATCTGACGGCGATGAAGCGGGTGGTAGAGATGTCTCAGCAGGCGGGTCACCCCTACGTGGAGTTCATGCTGCACTCTTCAGAGTTTATGCCGGACGGCAGCCCTACCTTTAAAAATGAGAGCGATATAGAGCGCCTTTATGAGGATCTGGAGCAGCTGTTTTCCTGGCTGGCGCCGCGTTTTAAAGGACAAACGCTGGCAGAGTTTTACCGGGACTTCCCGCGGCACAGCGCGTAAACCGGCGACAGCCCGGTTATCAACCGGGCTTACCGTCTGACTTTTAACATCTTTCTTTTATAGCTCAGCCGAATCTGGCTGTTGAGCAGAAACGGCAACAGACCGATCTGCCGGATACGCGCTTTCACCTTCTCCTGCTCCCCCAGCTTCGCCAGCGCCGCATGATGACGATTCAGGACATCGATCCAGTGACAGGTGATCAGCGCCTGAAATTTGTCGGGAAGCACCTGGTCCATCTGGCGTGTTGCTGCCAGCAGGCAGATAATTTTCTCGTCGCTCATGACAGTAGAAAGGCTGTTCTGATGCTTACGGTACAGATAGAAGCCTGCCGGTGAATAGAGCGTGTTCTGGCTCAGCGTCAGCAGCTGCGGAAAAAGCCAGGCATCTTCATAACAGATAAAGGGCGGGAAAGGGTGATCCAGCAACAGCTGGCGGCGGAAATACTGGCCGATAAAGTGCGCCTGAAAGTCGCGATGCACCAGGAAACGGCGGATCGCCTCATCGCGTGACAGCGCTTGCGGCGGCTGAAACTGCCAGTCCGGGGGGGTATCCTGCGCGCGCTGCTCAATGATTTTGTTGAGAAGGATATCGGGCGCCTGTTCCGAAAGAATGCGAAAGTGCTGTGCAACCGCCTGCGGCAACAGCCGATCGTCACCATCCAGCATTAACACATACTCGCCCTGCGCCTGCGCGACCGCATAGTTACGCACCTGACCAATATTGCGCAGTTCGGTGGTAAAAAAACGCGCGTAAGCACGCTGTTGGCAGTAACCAGTAATGATGTCACCGGAGCCATCACTGGAGGCATCGTTGATGATCACCACTTCACAGTGCGCGCTGATCGGCTGTAGCGCAAGGTCTACGCTGCGCAACGTCTCTTCCAGCCAGGGCGCACAATTGTGGACGGTGATAAGCACACTCAGGGTACAGCTTGCTGCCATGTTAATTTTTCCCGATTAAGGGCAACAGTGCGGCGGTAACCGCGCTGGCCGTAATCGCCGACATCTCATTACCCTCGGCAGGGCGTAAGACAAACTGATTCTTGCCATAGCCGCCAATCAATCCCGGATCGGTGGGGCCATAGAGCGTAATGTTGGGGCGGTTGAGCGCGGCGGTTAAATGGCTCAGGCCGGTGTCAACGGACACTACGGCGCTGGCACCCGCCAGCTGGCGCGCCACCTCTTCCAGCGTCAGTTTCGGCAACACTTCTACGTTATCAAAGCCTTGCGCCAGACGCAGCGCGCGCTGATGCTCGTGCTCAGCGCCCCAGGGCAGTTTGATATGCACGCCCTCAGGCTGCAACAACCTGATCAGTTCTCGCCAGTGCGCTTCCGGCCAGTGTTTATTGTCTCGAGTAGTGGCATGGAGAAACACCAGATAACGGGGAACGTCCACCGGCAGCGAAGTGAGAAAATGCGCTGCGATAGCATAATCGCCCGGCGACTCCGGTTTTGGGTAGCCCAGGCTTTTGGCAAACAACTCACGCGTGCGTTCTACCGCGTGCTGCTGTTTGCTGATTTCATGACGTTTATCGTACCACCAGCTGGCGAAGGGTTCGCGCGCACTGCGGCTGTCCTGCCCATGTTTGATCCCTTTGGCCAGACGGGTAACCAGCGCGGCGCTTTTTATCAGCCCCTGAGCATCAATCACCAGATCATAGGTACGGGCCTGCAGCACTCGCTTAAACTGCACGCGCTCTTCGCGCTGCTGGCTGCCAAACCAGTGTTTACGCCAGCGGCGAATCGCTACCGGTAGCACCTGATCAACCGCAGGATGCCAGCCCGGAATCTGGGCAAAATTTTCTTCCACCACCCAGTCAAAGCGGATACCCGGTATCGCCTGCATCGCATCGGTTAAGGCTGGCAGCGTATGGAGCACGTCGCCCATGGAGGACGTTTTCACAATCAGGACGTGCATGCCTTCTCCTGTGCCAGAGGTAACAGCGTATTGAGTTCTTCCAGCACGCGGGCGGGCTGGATATCGATCAGGCTTTGATGATAGCCCTGTTCAGCATCGCCCTTGCGAACTTTGTGATAGCCGGTAATCAGGCGGATAACGCGCGCCTGTTTTGACAGCGGCGGGGTGAAATCGGGGCTGCTGGGTCCGTAGAGCGCCACCAGCGGGCGGTTCAGGGCAGCGGCGATATGCATCAGACCCGAGTCGTTGGTGACCACGGCGCGACAGGCGGCCAGCAGAATCACCGCCTGCTCCAGCTGGGTTTCCCCGGCGAGGTTACGGCAGTGGGCGCGAGCGTTGTCATCCAGGCTGCGGAGAATCTCCTCGCCGGTTTCACGGTCTTTGGTCGAGCCAAACAGCACAATCTGGTAGCCAGCGTTAATCAGCTGTTGGGCGAGTGCCGCGTAGTGGTAATGAGGCCAGCGTTTCGCCGGGCCAAATTCTGCACCCGGACAGAAGCCAATCAGCGGGCGCTCCGCTGAGAGGGCAAACAGCGCGGCGGTCTCCAGTTTCTCCTGATCGCTGACCTGCAGTTGCGGCCACAGCAGCGGCTGAGGCAGATCGCGCGCAGAGGTAATGCGCGTTTTGTCATACGCCAGCGCCACATAGCGTTCGACCATTAACGGAAAGGCGGGCTTGTCCAGCACACGAATATCGTTCAGCAGCCCATAACGCATCTCACCGCGCCAGCCAACGCGACGTTTAATCGCGGCAAAGAAGGGCACCAGCGCGGACTTAAAGGAGTTGGGCAGCACATAGGCGCGGTCATAGCCGCTGGCTTGCAATGACTTACCGATACGGCGACGCTCCGCCAGCGCCAGCGCGCCATGTCCCAGCGGCATCGCCAGCGCCTGATTGACTTCCGGCATACGCGACAGAAGGGGACGGCACCACGCCGGTGCCATCACATCAATCACGGCATCAGGATGCTCAGCCTTCAGGGTGCGATAGAGACTTTGCGACATCATCATATCGCCGACCCACGACGGGCCAATAACCAGAATTTTCATCGCCGGACGTGCCATCCTTTATGCGTTGCGGTTCAACCAGGCCATATACTCAGCGACGCCCTGCGCCACGGTTTTAAACGGCTTATCGTAGCCAGCCGCGCGTAATTTGCTGAGATCTGCCTGGGTAAAGGCCTGATAGCGCCCTTTCAGCTTGTCGGGAAAAGGGATGTACTCGATCTGGCCTTTCTGATGGAATTTCAGCACCGCATCGGCCACTTCCTGGAAAGATTCCGCCCGTCCGGTGCCGCAGTTATAGATACCTGAAACGTTGTTTTCCCAGCACCACAGATTTACGGCGACCACGTCATCGACATGGATAAAGTCGCGCTTGAAGCCATCGCTGCCCTGGAACAGTTTGGGGTTTTCGCCGTTGCTGATCTGAGTGTTGAGGTGAAATGCCACGCTGGCCATGCTGCCTTTGTGTCCTTCGCGCGGTCCATAGACATTGAAGTAGCGGAAGCCGCATACGGGTGAATTCGCTTCAGGCAGGATCTGACGCACATAGTGATCAAACAGCATTTTTGAATAGCCATAGACGTTCAGCGGCTGCTCATAGGGGCGCTCTTCGATAAAGTTATCGTTGCGACCGCCATAGGTAGCGGCAGACGAGGCGTAGAGAAAAGGAATTTCGCGCTCAAGGCAGAAGTGCAGCAATTCCTTCGAGTACTGATAGTTGTTATCCATCATGTACTTGCCATCCCATTCGGTGGTGGCCGAACAGGCCCCTTCATGGAAAATGGCTTCTATCGGACCCAGATCGTCACCGGCCATCAGGCTGACCAGAAACTCTTCTTTATCCATATAATCGCTGATATCCAGATCCGCCAGATTTACGAATTTGGTGCCATCTTTCAGATTATCCACCACCAGAATATCGGTGTGTCCGCGTTCGTTCAGCGCTTTGACGATATTGCTGCCAATCATTCCTGCGCCGCCAGTTACGATAATCATGTGCTTAACCTTAAAGTAGTGGGGTGAAACAGGAGGTTTCACACGCTAATACCTCTCATCATAACATTTCATGAGGGAGCAGGCAGCATGCTGACGTCGTAACTACGGGCCTACATGCGCCAGAGGCGTGAACTCTGCTGCAAAATTAATATTCTGTTGCGCGATTAGTCGAGTATATGGCTGTTGATCAGTAAGATGTGCCAATTTTCTGCCGTCAGAGGAGTGGAAACATGTCTGCACCATTTTATCAACAGGTTCAACAGCAGCTTGACGCGGCCCGCCGCGAAGGCTTGTTCAAAGAGGAGCGCGTAATTACGACCGCGCAACAGGCTGACATCGTGGTCAACCACGAAGATCAGGTGATTAACTTCTGTGCCAACAACTACCTTGGGCTGGCCAACCATCCGGCGCTGATCCAGGCGGCAAAAGACGGGATGGATTCACACGGTTTTGGTATGGCCTCCGTGCGCTTTATTTGCGGTACCCAGGATACGCATAAACAGCTGGAGCAGCAGCTGGCTGCCTTCCTTGGCATGGAAGACGCCATTCTTTACTCCTCCTGCTTCGATGCCAACGGCGGACTGTTTGAAACCCTGCTGGGGCCGGAAGATGCGATTATTTCCGATGCCCTCAACCATGCTTCCATTATTGATGGCATACGCCTGTGTAAAGCACAGCGCTATCGCTACGCCAATAACGATATGGCCGAACTGCGCACCCGGCTGGTTGAAGCGCGCGACAAGGGAGCGCGTCATATTCTGATCGCCACCGATGGCGTCTTCTCCATGGATGGGGTGATTGCGGACCTCAAAAGCATTTGCGATCTGGCAGATGAGTTCGACGCGCTGGTGATGGTGGATGATTCCCATGCGGTGGGTTTTGTCGGCGCTAACGGACGTGGCACGCATGAATACTGCGACGTCATGGATCGCATCGATATCATTACCGGCACGCTGGGTAAAGCGCTGGGCGGCGCGTCAGGCGGCTACACCGCCGCGAAAAAAGAGGTGGTGGAGTGGCTGCGTCAGCGCTCGCGTCCCTATCTCTTCTCCAACTCCCTGGCGCCGGCAATTGTTGCCGCTTCGCTGCGCGTGCTGGAACTGCTGCACGAAGGTGATGGGCTGCGTCAACGCCTGTGGGAGAACGTGCGTTACTTCCGTGAGGCGATGAGCAAGGCAGGCTTTACGCTGGCCGGTGCCGATCACGCCATTATTCCCGTGATGCTCGGCGATGCGAACGTAGCGCAGGAATTTGCCCGTCGATTACAGCAGGAAGGCATTTATGTCACCGGCTTTTTCTATCCCGTAGTGCCGAAAGGGGCAGCACGTATTCGTACGCAGATCTCTGCAGGACATACCCAGGCGCAACTGGAACGTGCAGTAGAAGCATTTACCCGTATTGGTCAACAGCTGGGCGTCATCGCCTGAGGGAAGAGCATGAAAGCATTAGCCAAACTGAAAGCGGAAGAGGGCATCTGGATGGTACAGGACGCGCCCATTCCTGAACCAGGACATAACGATTTGCTGATTAAAATCCGTAAAACGGCTATCTGCGGCACTGACGTGCATATTTACAACTGGGATGACTGGTCGAGCAAAACCATTCCGGTACCGATGATCGTGGGACATGAATATGTCGGTGAAGTGATAGCGGTCGGTCAGGAAGTGAAAGGATTTCGTCCCGGCGATCGCGTCTCGGGCGAAGGACATATTACCTGTGGTCACTGCCGCAACTGTCGCGCCGGACGCACTCATCTGTGCCGTAACACCGTGGGTGTCGGGGTGAACCGGCAGGGCTGCTTCGCCGAGTATCTGGTTATTCCGGCGTTTAACGCCTTTAAAATTCCGGACAATATTTCCGATGAGCTGGCTGCCATCTTCGATCCTTTCGGCAATGCGGTACATACCGCCCTCTCTTTTGACCTGGTGGGCGAAGATGTGCTCATTTCAGGAGCCGGACCTATTGGCATTATGGCGGCGGCGGTGTGTAAGCATGTCGGCGCACGTCATGTGGTGATCACGGATATCAACGATTATCGTCTTGATCTGGCGCGCAAGATGGGCGTAACGCGCGCGGTGAACGTGGCGCAGGAAGATTTGCGTGGCGTGATGTCTTCCCTGGGCATGACCGAAGGGTTTGATGTGGGTCTGGAGATGTCAGGCGCACCAGCCGCCTTCCGCACGTTGCTGGAAGTGATGAACCACGGCGGACGTATCGCCCTGCTCGGCATTCCGCCGGGTGAAATGGCCATTGACTGGAATCAGGTGATCTTCAAAGGACTGTTTATCAAAGGAATCTATGGTCGCGAGATGTTTGAAACCTGGTATAAGATGGCCGCTCTGATTCAGTCGGGCCTCGATCTGACGCCAGTGATCACGCATCGCTATCATATTGATGATTTCCAGCAGGGGTTTGATGAGATGCGTTCAGGCCGCGCCGGAAAAGTGATTCTGAACTGGGATTAAGCAAGAAAGGCCGCCGCGTGCGGCCCGTGCTTTACGATTTCAGTTTTTCCGCGTCGGTCAGGTAACGCACCTTGCGGGTATAGTCCTGCCCTTTAAACTGCAGCGGCTGATCGGGGTCTGCGAGGTATTTTTGCCATTCCGACAGCGGAAAACCGCCATGAGCACCCACCACCTCTTTGGGGATCACGGCCGACTGTCCGCCAATTTTTTTGGAAACCGGCCAGTTCGCCCATTCGCCCAGATTAATGGTTTTGATATCAAGTAAATCCAGCAGCGCCGCCAGCGGCAGCTGATCGGTAGGGGGCTGGCTGTCGTTCATCAGTTCCCAGGTATCCTGAAACAGCGTCAGCCAGAGCGGGCAGATACGCTTCCAGGTGGCATGGGTAGCCGCCAGATAGGCCCCATTCACATGGTCAACAATGTAAGGACGAATACTGTGCTGATAATAAGCCGGTACGCTGTCCGGTGCCGCGCCCTCCAGCTTGGCGATCATTTTACCCTGGCGAAAGCTTGAATAAAGATGACCCGCTTTCATCTGGATCTGCGGCATCTGCAGCAGGTTGAGATCGGAATCGATCATCAGGATCCCCTCACCTTTGGCCTGCAGGGGAGCCTGCAGTTTGATCAACCGGCTGCGGTAAATCTGCTTATAGCGATAACTCTCTTCGCGCAGCGGAACATCCAGCGTCACCACGCGCGTTTTTGCCGGTAAAAGACCAAAGGCGCTCACCGGCTGATCGCTGACAATAACGATTTCCTGCACGTCGGGCGCAAAGCGTGCGGCGAACAGCGCGCTCAGGGTGGCCTCTTCGATGTAATCAGCGCCGGTGCAGGGAATAACCACCGAAGTAACGGGAATGTCGCCCTGCACGTCCGGCTGGCTGTAAGCGAGGTTATGCCTGGCGCGCACATGGCGATAACGGGGATTCAAAAATTTAAACATGCTGTTTTTCCCTGACCACACTTTGAAGAATCGTTTCTACACCACTGACATAATGCTCAATAGCATAGTGTTCGCGTACGCGCTTGCTGGCCGCTCCGACCAGACGCTGGCGCAGCGCAGTGTCCTGCCACAGTGCCGTCATATGCTGGCTCAACGTCTGCACATCGCCATAGTCGAAAAGCAACCCCGTTTCATCATGGCTGATAAGTTCAGCGGTGCCCACGACCCGGGAGCCAATCACGGCGGTATTCACCAGCATCGCTTCCAGCACCACACGCGGCAGGCCTTCACTGCGGGAGGCCAGGATAAAGGCATCAAAGGCAGCGAGATAATCCAGCGCGTTGTTCTGAAAGCCGGTAAAAATCACATGATCCAGGATATTTTCATCGGCGGCCAGCTGTACCAGCCGTTGGTGTTCCGGCCCGGCGCCGACAATCATCATTTTCCATCTCGCATCCGGGCAGGCGGCGCGGAACTTGCCCAGCGCCTGCAGAATATGATGATTCGATTTACGTAAGATCAAGGATCCGATAGAGCCAAACACAAAGGTTTCCGGCGACAGTCCCAGGCGCTGGCGCACAGCAGCGCGGTCGGGCAGCGGCTGGTGGATATCAATGGCGTTAGAGACCGTAAAGCAGAGCTCGGGTTTTATCCCACCCCGGCGCAGCGTCTCGTTTACGCCGTGGGAAACCGCGATCACCGCATGGCAGTGCTGATTCACCATCTGCACCAGGCGCGTATCCAGCAGAGGTTCGATACGGCAATGCTGGACAACGGCGATATCTGATCCGCGCGCTGCCAGATAGCCTTCGATATTGGTGCTCGGCTGGTTGTTCATATAGAGCGTGTCGTAACGGCCCTGCTGCAGCAGCGCCTGGATTTTGCGCGCATTCGGCGCCACGCGCCAGCGCGCGTCTACCAGGGCGACGGCGCGTTTTTTTAACGGACGGCTGAAAAAAAGCACGGCACGCAGCGCTTCTTTGGCTATTTTGGCCCAGCCGGGCTGTCTGGCCTGCGGAATAAAAACCACCGGAATGCCCAGCCCTTCCAGAGTGGCACCAATGGTTTCATCATTGCCGCGCGTATAGTTATGATAAAAGCAGCAGGTGATAGCGAATTTCTGACGATCGATACGCTTCAGCAACTCCAGCATGCTGTTGGTACCGCCGCCCCATTCTCTGCCGTTATCGAACAGCAGAATATTTTGTTTCTGTTGTGCCATCCGTACTGCTGTCCTCATCCTGTGCCAGACCTGCGTCATGCAGGATTATAGGTTGCACATCAACCCGAAGTCAGCCGGTTAAAACAGACTTTCGAGGGTTTTCGCCAGCTGGCTGTGAGTGACGCTTTCGCTCACCACGTCCAGAGCCCGGGTAGCCGGAACCGGAGAGAGCGGCTGATCCGCTTTACATTCACCCGGCGGCTGGAAATGCGGCTGTGGTTTGCTGACCGGCTTATTCACAGGCTTGTTAACGGGTTTATTAACCGGTGCGGCAGGCGACGTCGCTGCATGCGGCGTTTCGTTCAGCAACTGGCTCGGGCGCACCAGGATAATATCCGCTGGCAGCGAGGGCAACATCTGTTGCAGCACACGCACCGTCGTCGGATGGGGATGGCCGATGGCGATCGCATAGCCGTCACGCTGGGCCAGCCGCACGGCGCGCGTAAACTGCTGACGGATCGCGTTTTCATTCTGGCTGTCGTCCAGGAACACCCGGCGCTTGAGGACTTTGACCCGCGTCCCCTGCGCGGCGGGCAGCGACTGGCTGTTGCCAATGGTCATACTGTCGAGAAAATAGAGGTTGTACTGATTGAGCGCCTGCATCACTTTTTGCATGCCAAACAGGCTGGAGGTCATTTTGCTGCCCATATGGTTGTTCAGACCTATCGCATACGGCACTTTAGCGACGGCGTTGCGGATGATGCGCTCAATCTCGTCGCTGGTCATCTCGGGCGTCAGAGTATCTTTCTCCAGCGGCTGCTTGCTTAACGGCGCCATCGGCAGATGAATCAGTACTTCATGACCGCGCTGATGCGCTTTGGTCGCCATTTCACGCGCATGGGGCGCGCCGGGCAGGACCGCCACGGAAATGGCGGCGGGCATCTGTAGCACTTTATTCTCTTCGCCGGGTCGGTAGCCGAAATCATCGATCACGATGGCGAGTTTGCCGGCATGGGCGGCATAGCTGAGGAGCAGACCGCTCAGCACAGCGGTCATTTTACGAAGTTGAAACAATGCTTATCTTCCTAACCACGGGAGTGGATTGACGGCCTGTCCCTGGCGCCGGATTTCAAAATAGAGTGAGGGGGTTCCCCGACCGCCGCTGTTACCGACCAGCGCCACCGGTTGTCCGGCTTTCACCTGAGCGCCAACGCTGACCAGCGCGCTCTGGTTATAACCGTAAAGGCTCATATCCCCTTTTCCGTGTTCAATTACCACCACCAGGCCATAACCCTGCAGCCAGTCCGCCATCAGCACGCGTCCATCGGCGATGGCCTTTACTTCGCTGCCTTCTGGCGCCGCGATCACCAGGCCTTTCCAGCGCAGTTCGCCCTGCATCGCTTCGCCGAAGCGATGTTCAATACGCCCACGAACCGGCCAGATTGCCTGTGAGGCGGCACGACCAAGGCCGCCGGTACGCGCGATCAGCTCGCGCTCGCTCTGGGTGGGTTGATAAGAGGATCCTTTAGCTTTCGCCTGCGCCTGACGCTGGCGCACTTTTTCCGCTTCGCGCGCTTCACGCTCGGCCCGTTCCCGCGCCTCACGTTCCGCGCGGGCGATTTTATCCTGCAGACGACTTTCGTTCTGGCGCATCTCTACCAGGTCGGCCTGATCTTTCTCAAGCGCGTTTTCCAGTGTTGTCAGCGTCTTTTTGCGCGCTGCGCTGGCCTGTTGCAGCTTCTCCTGCTGCGCCTGTTGCTGGCTCAGCAGCGCTTTTTGCTGCTGTTGCTTCTGCGCCAGAGCACTTTTTTGCCCGGCAAGCTGGGCGCGCGTCTCTTTCAGATCGTCAATGTTTTGCTGGCGCGCCGCGTTCAGATAGCCAAAGTAAGCGAGTATGCGCTCACTGCGCTGGCTCTCTTCGCCGCCCAGTAAGAGCTGTACGCCGCTATGTTTGCCCTGGCGAAACGCGGCGTCTAACTGCTGCGCCAGCAGATTGACCTGCCGGGACTGCTGTTTTTCCAGCTTTGCAATGGAAGCGGTGAGTTGACTCATCTCCTTGTCCAGCACATTCAGAGTGTTACGGGTTTGCCGCAGCTGACGGCTCGCCTGCGCAATCACTTTTTCCTGACTTTGCAGCTGATCAAGCAGTTTGCTGCGCTGCAGCTTTTGTGCCCGGACACTTTTCTCTTTTTCGGCGATATCTTGCTGGATGGATTTCAGCTGCGATTTACTGTCATCTGCGCTTTGTGCAGCGCAGGGCAACAGCAGAGCCCCCGAGCAGAGCAGGCTAAGGGCGAGGGTGGACAAGCGTATGGACAACGGTGAGCTAAAACCGTTGTAACGGGTCCTTGTATCTGAAACAGTCGCTTTTCCCTTCATAGGTCAATGATTATTCCACGATGAACTGCCGCTTACCAGTTTCCCGCTGGCGTTTTCCGTTTCCGGACGTGTCGTGCGCGCGCCGTGACGGGACAGAAGCCGTGACGACATCATTGCGGTAAATTCACTTTTTTTGAAAAATGGCACACAAATCGTCACTCTGACCGCTTAGCGTCTGTACATGCGAAGTGGCGCAGGTATACTCAGAACCCTTGTTTTAGCTTATTAGCCCGGTCTGGAGTTGTTACCCCTCATGCAAGAAATTATGCAGTTTGCAAGCAATCACCCCATCCTCTGTCTGGCATGGGTGGTTTTGTTAGTTCTGGTGATTGTAACCACCGTTAAAAGCATGTTCTCTAAAGTAAAAACCATCAGTCGCGGTGAAGCAACCCGTCTGATCAATAAAGAGGATGCGGTGGTAGTGGATGTGCGTTCACGTGACGACTATCGCAAAGGCCATATCTCCGGCGCGGTGAACGTGGCGGCGGCAGACATTAAAAAAGGCAGCTTCGGCGAGCTGGAAAAGCATAAAGCGCAGCCCATAATTGTAGTTTGTGCTACGGGCCAAAGCGCAGGCGAACCTGCGGCACAATTAAGCGCTGCGGGCTTTACGCAAGTCGCAGTGCTGAAGGATGGCATCAGTGGCTGGAGTGGTGAAAACCTGCCGCTGGTACGCGGAAAATAACCCTATCTGAGGTACTAACATGGCGAACGTTGAGATTTACACCAAAGCAACCTGTCCTTACTGCCACCGGGCCAAGGCATTGTTGAATCAGAAAGGTGTTACGTTTCAGGAGATCCCCATTGATGGCGACGCAGTGAAACGTGAAGAGATGATCAAACGTAGCGGTCGCACCACGGTGCCTCAAATTTTTATTGATGCGCAGCACATTGGCGGCTGTGACGATCTTTTTGCGCTGGATGGTCGTGAAGGGCTGGACCCCTTATTACAGGCGTAACTCTACGACCAGGATTTTTTAACTTACAGGACTCAGACACATGTCAGAACAAACCACGAATGAAATGACGTTCCAGATTCAACGCGTTTACACCAAAGATATCTCCTTTGAAGCTCCTAACGCACCGCAGGTTTTCCAGAAAGAGTGGGAACCGGAAGTGAAACTGGATCTGGATACCGCTTCATCTCAACTGGCTGAAGGCGTGTATGAAGTGGTCCTGCGTGTTACCGTTACCGCAAGCGTAGGGGAAGAGACGGCTTTCCTGTGTGAAGTGCAGCAGGCTGGTATCTTTACCATCGCAGGTATCGAAGGAAACCAGATGGCGCATTGCCTGGGCGCATACTGCCCGAACATCCTGTTCCCGTATGCCCGTGAATGCATCACCAGCCTGGTTTCACGCGGTACTTTCCCGCAGCTCAACCTGGCACCGGTCAATTTTGATGCGCTGTTTATGAACTATTTGCAGCAGCAGAATGAAGGTGCCGCACCGCATCAGGATGCCTGATGAATACAGTTAACGCTTCTATCAGCGTCATCGGTGCCGGTTCATACGGCACCGCTCTGGCCATTACCCTGGCGCGCAACGGCCATCCGGTGCTGTTGTGGGGTCATAATCCGCAACATCTGGCGCAGCTGCAGGCCGATCGTTGCAACCGCGCTTTTCTGCCCGATGTCGCCTTTCCCGATAACCTGATCCTTGAACCTGACCTGGCGCGTGCGATTACGGCCAGCCGTGATGTGCTGATTGTGGTGCCCAGCCATGTCTTTGGCGACGTGCTGCAGCAGATTCAGCCTCACTTGCGTGCTGACTCGCGTATCGTCTGGGCAACGAAAGGTCTGGAACGGGAAACGGGGCGGCTGTTGCAGGATGTGGCGCGTGAAATTCTGGGCGAGTCTATTCCGCTGGCGGTGATTTCGGGACCGACCTTCGCGAAAGAGCTGGCAGCAGGGTTGCCTACCGCGATTTCGCTGGCATCAACCGATGCGCAGTTTGCCGATGATTTTCAGCAGCGTCTGCATTGCGATAAAAGCTTCCGCGTCTACAGCAATCCGGACTTTATTGGCGTGCAGCTGGGCGGAGCGGTCAAAAACGTTATCGCCATTGGCGCAGGTATGTCAGATGGCATCGGTTTTGGTGCCAATGCCCGTACTGCGCTGATTACCCGGGGACTGGCGGAAATGAGCCGGCTGGGTGCTGCGTTGGGGGCCGATCCCACCACCTTTATGGGCATGGCGGGGCTGGGCGATCTGGTGCTGACCTGTACCGATAATCAGTCCCGTAATCGCCGTTTTGGCATTATGTTGGGGCAAGGTGCCGATGTTGAGACGGCGCAACGCAATATCGGACAAGTTGTAGAAGGGTACAAAAATACTAAAGAAGTCAGGGCGTTAGCAGAAAGATTTGGCGTAGAAATGCCAATAACCGAGCAAATTTATCAGGTATTATATTGCGAAAAGCCGGCGCGAGAGGCAGCATTAACCCTGCTTGGCCGTGCAAGGAAGCACGAAAACAGCAATAGCTGAAGCGGGAAGCTCGGCGTAATTACCTGTGGCGCTATCGTCGGCGCTATTTTCTCGGGAGAATACAGCAATGTCGTCAGAAGAGTTAGAACTGGTCTGGAGTAATATCAAAGCAGAAGCGCGGGCACTGGCAGATTGTGAACCGATGCTGGCCAGCTTTTATCATGCGACATTGCTCAAGCACGAAAATCTTGGCAGCGCGCTGAGTTATATGCTGGCCAATAAACTGGCGAATGCCATTATGCCCGCTATCGCCATTCGCGAGATTGTGGAAGAGGCTTATCGCCAGGATCCTTCTATGATTGCCTCCGCCGCTTACGATATTCAGGCGGTGCGCCAGCGCGACCCGGCGGTCGACAAATATTCTACCCCGCTGCTTTATCTGAAAGGCTTCCATGCCCTGCAGGCGTACCGTATCGGTCACTGGCTGTGGAATGAGGGACGCCGCGCGCTGGCGGTCTATCTGCAAAATGAAATTTCCGTCTCATTTGCTGTCGATATTCATCCGGCAGCACGTATCGGCCGCGGCATTATGCTCGACCATGCAACCGGCATTGTGATCGGTGAAACCGCCGTGGTGGAAAACGATGTGTCGATCCTGCAATCGGTCACCCTGGGGGGAACCGGCAAAACCAGCGGCGATCGTCATCCGAAAATTCGTGAAGGCGTGATGATTGGCGCGGGTGCCAAGATCCTCGGCAATATCGAAGTGGGCCGTGGCGCGAAAATTGGCGCTGGCTCTGTGGTGCTGCAGCCGGTGCCGCCGCATACCACGGCTGCTGGCGTGCCTGCGCGTATCGTTGGCAAGCCCACCAGTGATAAACCGGCAATGGATATGGATCAGCACTTTAACGGCACCATTCCCGGTTTCGTGTTTGGCGACGGGATTTAAGTTTTTACCAGCGCGCCAGCATAGCCAAGCTGGCGCCAGGCTTCATAGACCACAACCGAAACCGCATTAGACAGATTCATGCTGCGGCTTTCCGGTCTCATCGGAATACGTATCTTCTGCCCGGCGGGCAGCGCGTCGAGAATAACGGCGGGCAAACCGCGGCTTTCCGGACCAAACATCAGATAATCGCCCGATTGATAAGCTACCGCGCTGTGGGCAGGCGTGCCTTTGGTCGTCAGGGCGAACAGGCGCTGCGGGCGCTCTGTCGACAGAAACGCCTCATAATCAGCATGTCGTTTAATCGCGGTAAATTCGTGATAATCCAGTCCGGCCCGGCGCAGGCGCTTGTCATCCCAGGCAAAGCCCAGCGGCTCAATCAGATGCAGCTGGAAACCGGTATTGGCGCACAGACGAATAATATTGCCGGTATTGGGTGGGATTTCTGGTTCAAATAAAACAATGTTCAACATAAGGCCCCCGATAGCGAGGGCCGAAGCATAGCAAATTATTACCGTGCGGAGTACAGCGGCAGCCAGAGCGTCAGACGCAGGCCGCCCAGCGGGCTGTCATCCGCTTTGACCCAGCCGCGATGCTGTTGAATCGCCGTTTCCACAATGGCCAGGCCCAGTCCGGTGCCGCCCGATTCCCGATCGCGGGCTTCGTCGGTGCGATAGAAGGGACGGAAAATTTGCTCGCGATCTTCTGCGCTGACGCCAGGACCATCATCATCGACATGCACGGTAATGCCTTCGATATCGACAGAAAAACTGACACTGATATGGGAATGGGAGTAGCGCAGGGCGTTACGGACAATATTTTCCAGCGCGCTTTCCAGCGCATGCGGGTTGCCATATAAGGGCCAGGGGCCAGGGGGATAGGGGATATCGAGCTTTTTCCCCATCTGTTCCGCTTCGAAGCGCGCGTCTTCCAGCACGCCACTCCACAGCTGATTGGCCTTCATCGCTTCGCTGACCAGTGCATTTTTGTGCTGCGTACGTGACAGCACCAGCAGATCGTTGATCATGCCATCCAGGCGCTGCGCCTCCGTTTCAATACGCGCCAGCTCTTTGCCTTCACCGTGACGGCGGCGCAACAGGGCCGTCGCCAGTTGCAGGCGCGTCAGCGGCGTGCGCAGCTCATGGCTGATATCTGACAACAAACGCTGTTGCGCCGTCATCATCCGCTCCAGCGCGCTAACCATTTGGTTAAAGCTCGAACCTGCCGCCAGAAACTCCTGCGGCCCCGATTCCAGCTCCGGATGCTGACGCAGATTGCCGCGGGCGACCTCGTCGGCAGCATGCTTGAGCTTACGCGCCGGACGCGCCAGGCTCCAGGCCAGCCACAACAGCAGCGGCGAGCTAATCAGCATGGTTACGATAAGCAGCAACAGCGGGCGATCGAACAGCAGGTTGATAAAGTCAAGCTGGGAACTGGTGGCGGGGCGAATCATATAGAGCTGATAGTTATCCTCACCGTCATGTACGGCAAAGGGGCCAACCAGCTCAACACGACCATATTTCTTTTTCTGCGGATGATCGGCGTTATCGGACTGGCCGATGAAGTTACGGATCACCTGCATTTCATTATGCTGCGCACCGATAACGCGCCCTTCGCTGGTAACCAGCAGCAGACGCTGCCCCGGCGGTGCCCATTTGTCAATGGCGCGAAACAGCCGGCGCCACCACATCAAATCATTCGGAGGATCTTCTGCCAGCTCCGCTTCGACATGCTGTTCAATCATCACCCCCTGACGCTGCTCACTCTCCAGCAGCGAGGTCATCTGGCGTGAATCGAGTTTCGGCACCATTAACACCAGCATCAGCACCAGAGCCAGCGTCAACCAGAAGATGGCGAAGATGCGGGTAGTCAGACTGCCAATCATGATGCCGAAACCATCAGGTATCCACGGCCACGTAACGTTTTAAACCAGGGGTGGCCGTCACGGCGTTCAGGCAGCTTACGGCGCAAGTTGGAGATATGCATATCGATAGCGCGATCAAAAGGCGTCAGACGCTTGCCTAATACCTCCTGGCTGAGATGTTCACGGGAAACCACCTGGCCCAGGTGCTGCGCCAGTAAATAGAGCAGCGTAAATTCCGTGCCGGTCAAATCCAGCGTCTCGTTATCGAAGCTCGCTTCCTGACGGCCCGGATTCAGCCGCAGACAATCCACTTCTAAAGTCGGTGAGCTGTTATCGTGCAGTTGCTGCTGTTCACTCCAGTTGGAGCGGCGCAAAATAGCGCGGATACGCGCCACCAGTTCTCGATCGTTAAAAGGCTTGGGCAGATAGTCATCAGCACCCAGTTCCAGCCCGAGCACGCGATCCAGCTCGCTACCGCGTGCTGTCAGCATAATCACCGGCGTCTGATGCTGCTGACGCAGCTCTTTCAGCGTATCAATGCCGTTTTTCTTCGGCATCATGACGTCAAGTAACAGCAGGTCAATAGAGTTATCCAGCAGGTTCAGAGCCTGTTCGCCATCGCTGGCGACAACTACTTCAAAACCTTCCATTTCTAACAGTTCTTTTAAAAGCGACGTTAATTCGCGGTCATCGTCAACCAACAGGATTTTATTCATTTTTATTGCCCTCCGCAGGCAAAATACCGTGAACCTATATTGCCAATCCAACGCTTTACGTAGTTTTACACCCCCTGACGGATGTTTGCAGCTGTCCCCGTACACTGGATTTGTAGAATCGCAAAACGGAACGAACTGGGAGTAAACGATGCGCAACTTAACCGCCGTCGTCATTGCCTCAGCGATGGTTCTTGGTCACGCCAGCGCTGGAGCAGCAGACACGACGACGATTGACGAGATGCATCAGAACGGTGGATTGACGACAGGCAGTATGACGCAAAATCCGCAAAGCCACATGTTTGATGGCATTGAGTTGACTGAGCATCAGCGACAACAAATGCGAGACCTGATGCAACAGGCGCGACATGAACGTCCCGCGACAGATATTCAGGATTTTGAAAAGATGCATGATCTGGTCACTGCCGACGCCTTCAATGAAGCGGCGATTCGCGACCTGGCCGAAAAAATGGCGCAGGCGCAGATAGAACAACAGGTCATTATGTCGCGTGTGCGGAACCAGATGTATCACCTGTTAACGCCCGCCCAGCAGGCGACATTACAGAAGAATTACGAGCGGCGCATCAATGAATTGCGCAAGCTGGCAAATTTGCAGCCACCATCACCGCTGCAAGCAGTGAGTAGCACCAGTAGTAACCAGTAACGTAGTATCCCTGTTTTCCTTGCCATAGACACCATCCCTGTCTTCCCCCGCTATGATAGCGGGGTTTTTTTTGCCCATTTTACGGCGGGAACCCGGCAGAAAATCATTCTGCGGCCGCCAGCGAGTGCGCAGATCGACTTTTCTGACACTTTGCCCATAACGGTCTGAATTGTCAGGTTCAATTAATAAAATTTTGCTGTCTTAAATAACAAACAGTTAAATAAATCAATTTTCCCGTTGCGTTTTAATGTGGCGGGAAATAACTTTTTGTTTTATTTGTTTTTATTGAGGCGATGTCGCTCTGGAAAGAATCAGGCTTCTGACAAGCGAGGCGGTTATTTATGTAATTTTGTTTCATAGTATTTTACAATATTATTTTTATTATATAAATCAAATAAAATCAATATGTTAATTAAGATTATTTGTTTGCCGGTAAAACTGGCGTAATAAGATTTTCTTTCTACAATTAAAAGTGTCGCAGCAAGGATGGCGATAAATCCCGGGAAAGAAAGGTTTATTATCCACATCATGTAATCCAGTACGTTTACACTCAACGGAGTAAGTTATGGCAGAACATCGTGGTGGTTCAGGTAATTTCGCTGAAGATAAACAGAAAGCTTCTGAGGCTGGCAAAAAAGGCGGCAAAGCCAGTGGCGGTAACTTCGCTAATGACCGCGAAAAAGCCTCTGAAGCGGGTAAAAAAGGCGGCCAGAACAGCCGTAAGTCATCCTGATTAACGCAAATCTGATGATATAAGGCTTCTGATTAACAGGAAGCCCTGAGCCCCGACCTCTGTTGCAGAGGCCGGGGTTTGTTTTTTCTGCACATCGTTAATCAGGACAACGCGTAACAGCGGATTTATACGTCATGCACCTGAAGGTGGTAAACTTTATTTACTGGTTCCCTGTTATGCACAAGCCTGTGGCTCTGTGAATCTCCCTTTTACCGGATCGTGGCATGCACTCATCCTATGGCAAACTGGTTAAACGCGCGGCCCTGGCTGCCACCTTTATAGCGTCTCTGCTGTTACTGGTGAAAATCTTCGCCTGGTGGTATACCGGGTCAGTGAGTTTGCTGGCTGCGCTGGTTGATTCACTGGTGGATATTGCCGCTTCACTGACAAATCTGCTGGTAGTACGTTATTCCCTGCAGCCAGCAGATGCCGATCATACTTTTGGTCACGGCAAAGCCGAATCGCTCGCTGCGCTGGCGCAAAGTATGTTTATCTCTGGCTCCGCCTTATTTCTGTTCCTGACGGGGCTTCAACATCTGGCGACACCCAATGTTTTGCAGGCACCGTTAGTGGGTATCGTCATTACGCTGATCTCCTTGTTTATCACCTTAATGCTGGTGACCTTCCAGCGCTGGGTTGTGCATAAAACCCGGAGTCAGGCTGTCCGGGCAGATATGCTGCATTATCAGTCGGACATCATTATGAATGGTGCCATTCTGGCTGCGCTGGCACTGAGCAGTTACGGTTTTCCACGCGCCGATGCGCTGTTCGCCCTCGGTATCGGCGTCTTTATTCTCTATAACGCCTTGCGCATGGGTTATGAGGCGGTACAGTCATTACTGGATCGCGCCTTGCCGGAAGAGGAGCAGCAAAGCATTATGGCGATAGTGGCCAACTGGCCAGGCGTGCAGGGGGCGCATGATCTACGCACGCGGCAGTCAGGTCCGACCAAATTTATTCAGCTGCATCTGGAACTGGATGACCAGTTGCCGCTGGTACAGGCCCATCAGGTGGCCGATCAGGTTGAACAGGCATTACGGCAGCGATTTCCAGGTTCCGATGTGATTATTCACCAGGATCCCTGTTCCGTTGTCGCGGCTGAGCGCGAACATTTTTATCAGTTTTAAACGGGTGCCGGTAGTAATTTGCGCTAAAAAATTAACAAAATGTAGCGGTAGAAAATGAATTAGCGGAAACTTGTCTGACCTGAATCAATTCAGCACCAGCGCTTTGATATACTATCTGCCATCTTATGTCGCGCTTATCGTAAATCTGACTCATACGGCGCTCGACAGGCAGGATTAACCCTTAGTTTTGAACAATCCAGAGGTTGTCATGATCAGAAAAATCGGTGTACTGACCAGCGGCGGCGACGCCCCGGGCATGAACGCAGCCATTCGCGGAGTTGTGCGCTCTGCACTCAGTGAAGGACTGGAAGTTTTTGGTATTTATGACGGCTATCTGGGACTGTATGAAGACCGCATGATCAATCTCGACCGCTACAGTGTCTCGGATATGATTAACCGCGGCGGCACCTTTCTCGGCTCGGCCCGTTTTCCGGAGTTTCGCAACGAGGAAATACGCCAGATCGCTATCGAGAATATGAAAAAGCGCGGTATTGATGCGCTGGTGGTCATCGGCGGCGATGGTTCATACATGGGGGCTAAGCGCCTGACGGAAATGGGTTTTCCCTGCATTGGCCTGCCGGGCACCATTGATAACGACGTTGCCGGGACCGATTACACCATCGGTTATTTCACTGCGCTGGAAACGGTGGTGGAGGCGATAGACCGCCTGCGCGATACCTCTTCTTCCCACCAGCGTATCTCTATCGTTGAAGTGATGGGGCGTTACTGTGGCGATTTAACCCTGGCGGCGGCGATTGCGGGTGGCTGTGAGTTTATCGTACTGCCGGAAATTCCTTATACGCGTGAAGAGCTGGTCTCTGAAATCAAAGCGGGCATTGCGAAAGGGAAAAAACACGCGATTGTGGCGATCACAGAGCATATCTGTGATATTGACGATCTGGCGCGCTATATCGAAGCAGAAACCAAACGTGAAACCCGTGCTACCGTGCTGGGCCATATTCAGCGAGGCGGCGCGCCCTGCGCCTATGACCGTATTCTGGCATCCCGCATGGGCGCCTATGCGATCGAGCTGCTGCTGCAGGGCTACGGCGGCCGCTGCGTCGGCATCCAGAATGAGAAGATGGTGCACCATGACATCATTGACGCCATCGAGAACATGAAGCGCCCCTTTAAACGCGACTGGCTCGAAACCGCCAAAAAACTCTACTAATCCTTTTCAGGCGCGAAATGATTCGCGCCTTTTCTTTGTCTGTTTTATTCCTGAAAGTTATAATAACCTTTTTTTAATTCTTTAATTTCAGGAAAATTTTATGTCACGCTTGTTCTATAACCGCTTCGGGAGAGCAAGCAATGAATAAGTGGAGTATCGGTTTTACCCTGTTACTGGCTTCAACCAGCGTGCTGGCTAAAGATGTCCAGTTGCTGAATGTCTCTTACGATCCAACCCGTGAACTGTATGAACAGTACAACAAAGCCTTTAGTGTCCATTACAAAAAAGAAACAGGCGATAATGTGGTGGTACGTCAGTCGCATGGCGGATCGGGCAAACAGGCGACATCGGTAATCAACGGTATTCGTGCTGATGTGGTCACCCTTGCGCTGGAATCTGATGTCGATGCTATCGCTGAGCGCGGACGTATCGATCCGAACTGGCTGAAGCGCCTGCCGGACAATTCTGCTCCTTATACTTCCACCATTGTGTTCCTGGTGCGTAAAGGCAACCCGAAAACTATCCATGACTGGAACGATCTGATTAAACCAGGGGTTTCAGTGATTACCCCAAACCCCAAAACCTCCGGTGGTGCGCGCTGGAACTATCTGGCGGCCTGGGGTTATGCCCTGGACCAGAACAATGGCGACCAGGCCAAAGCTCAGGCTTTTGTCAAAGCGCTGTTTAAAAACGTAGAGGTACAGGACTCAGGCGCACGCGGCGCGACCAACACTTTCGTGGAGCGCGGCATTGGTGATGTGCTAATCGCCTGGGAAAACGAAGCCTGGCTGGCGGTGAACAAGCTGGGTAAAGATCAGTTCGAAATTGTGACGCCGAGCGAATCCATCCTGGCAGAACCCACGGTCTCCCTGGTAGACAAAGTGGTTGATGAGCGGGGCACGCGTAAGGTGGCAGAAGATTACCTGAAGTACCTCTATTCCGTGGAAGGCCAGACCATTGCCGCACAGAATTTTTATCGTCCACGTGATGCTGAGGTCATGAAGGAATTCGCAGGCACCTTTGCGCCGGTTAAGCTGTTCACCATTGCTGATAAATTTGGTGGCTGGGCACAAGCGCAGAAAGCGCACTTTGCCGATGGCGGCACCTACGATAAGGTCATGAAACCTGATTAAACACCCTGTCTTCTGTCTGACGGCCAGCCTGTTTATCATGCTGGCCGTTTTTATTTCCACCCAGCAAAACGCATTCCGTTATCCCGCCGCAGAAGCCCTCTTTTTATAAGCCGTAAAGGCTGGAAAAATTTCGCAATATTGGGTAACACCGCTTGCAACGATAATGCCAATGAGTATATTTCTCATTTGCTTTATAAATAACATTACAACTGCGTTTTACCCGCAGGCGCTCATTCGGGCTGGCAGCTGTTGCGCCTGTCGAGACGCGCGTAGTGAACAGTAAAAAACAAAAAACAAATGAGGCTTAATAATGGCTCTTGATAGTTTGCGCGTCCGGGGATCAGACATAAAGGCGGCGGCAGGTGCCCACCACACACCTCTTCGTTTCTCACTTCTGGCAAGTGTTATCGCGGCCACGTTTGCGCAAGGCTGCGCCTGGGCAGCAGAAGCCCCTGCCGCAAGCGATAATCAGACCCTTACAGTAAGCGCATCTGCTGATGATAGCGCAGCGGATAACAGCAAAACGGATTACAGCGTGCCGGTGACGCGCGCAGGTACCAAATTACTCTCTACGGTGCGCGATGTTCCGCAGTCGGTCAGCATCATCAGTGAGCAGCGCATGAAGGATCAGCAGCTGCAGTCGCTGGGGCAGGTGTTGAATAACACCACCGGGATTCAGGAAAGCACGGCGGACATGGATCGTAAAACCTACTATTCGCGCGGCTTTCTGATTGATAACTATATGGTTGACGGTATTCCCACCGTCTTTGAAAGCCAGTGGAACCTGGGCGATTCGCAAACCGACAGCGCGTTGTATGAGCGTATTGAAGTGGTGCGCGGTGCGAACGGCCTGCTGACCGGGGCAGGTAACCCCTCTGCGGCGGTAAACCTGATTCGCAAGCACGCTGATAGCCGCGAAGCGGCCGGTGAGTTTTCTGCCAGCTACGGCAGCTGGAACAAGCAGCGCTATGTGGCGGATGTGCAGTCGCCGCTGACCGAGTCGGGCAATCTGCGTGGCCGTCTGGTGGCCGGTTATCAGGACAATAACAGCTTTGTGGAGCGTTACGGCGCCGATAAAAAATTCCTCTATGGCGTGATCGATGCTGACCTGACGGATAATACCACGCTGTCCGTGGGTTACGAGTATCAGGAGACCAATGCCGACAGCCCAATGTGGGGCGGCTTACCGCGCTGGTACAGTGACGGCAGCAAGACCGATTATCGTCGCGGCTTTAACACCGCGCCGGACTGGGCTTATAACAACAAAGAGAGCAAAAAGGTCTTTGCCCGTCTGGAGCAGTCATTTGATAACGGCTGGCAGTGGACGCTGAACGGCACCCATAACATCACCACCCTCGACAGTAAAATGCTTTATGTGGATGGGTTCTTTGATAAAACCACCGGTATTGGCGTTTCGCCTTATGCAAATTATCCGGTTGTTGCGGGTACTGGCTATAACACCGGCAAGCGTAAAGTGGATGCGGTCGATACCTTTGCCAGCGGTCCTTATCAGCTGTTTGGTCGCACCCATGAACTGATGGCAGGCGTCAGCTACAGCAAACAGCGCAACACCTACTACAGCGCATGGGAAAACATCTCGCCAGCCCAGCTGGGCGACTTCAATCAATACAACGCTCAGTATCCGGAAACCGACTGGGCGCCGCGTAGTCTGGCGCAGCAGGATGTGACGCGTCAGAAGTCCGCCTATATGGCGACGCGCATTTCGCTGAGCGATCCGCTGCACCTGATCCTTGGCGCACGTTATACGCGCTGGAACAAAGACACCCTGACCAACGATCTGGAAAAGAACAACATCACCCCTTATGGCGGTCTGGTGTATGACATCAATGAAAGCTGGTCAGCCTACGCCAGCTATACCTCAGTATTCCAGCCGCAGTCCTATCGCGATATCAACGGCAGTTATCTGTCACCGGTCGTCGGGAAAAACTACGAAGCCGGGGTGAAATCGGACTGGTTTAACAGCCGCCTGACCGCCTCGGTATCGGTGTTCCGCACCGAGCTGGATAATGTAGGGCAAGATACCGGAAGGATTATTCCCGGCACGCAAGAGAATGCCTATGTGGCTAAAGACGGCACCGTCAGCCGCGGTATCGAATTTGAACTGAATGGCGCTATCACCGATAACTGGCAAATGACCTTTGGTGGTACGCGTTATATCGCTGAAGAGCGTGATGGCACGGCGGTGAATCCGCAACTGCCGCGCACGCAGCTGAAGCTGTTCACCACTTACCGCGTACCGACCCTGCAGGCGCTGAGCGTGGGCGGCGGCATCAACTGGCAGACCCATGTCTGGAGTGAACAAAGTGGGCCGGAAGGCAACGGCACGCTGTATGCGGAGCAGGGCAGCTATGCGCTGGTGAACCTGTTTAGCCGCTATCAGGTTAATAAAAACCTGGCGATACAGGGCAACCTGAATAACCTGTTCGATAAAAAGTATGATACCAATATCGAAGGCGATATCGTTTACGGCGAGCCGCGTAACTTCTCTGTGACGGCGAGCTACAACTTCTGATGATGTCCCCTCTCAGGTATACAGTGTGCGCCTGAGAAGATCTTGCCGGTTGGTGCATACTGACCGGCATTTTTTTGCCTTATGTTGCAGGTAGCGGCATAAGCGCATAAAAAAGGCGACCTGTAGGTCGCCTTTTTGCCTGTCTCCGTCGACTCAGGCTTTTTTCGCTTCCGCCGCCGCTTTCACGATCACGGCAAACGCATCCGCTTTCAGCGAAGCGCCGCCAACCAGCGCGCCGTCGATATCGGGCTGGGTAAACAGCTCGGCCGCATTTTTGTCATTCACAGAACCGCCATACTGGATGATGACCTGTTCAGCGATAGCGGCATCTTTTTTTGCAATGTGCTCACGGATGAACTTGTGCACAGCCTGCGCCTGCGCAGGGGTGGCAGATTTGCCGGTGCCAATAGCCCAGACCGGCTCATAAGCGATGACCGCATCACGGAAGGCTTCTGCGCCCTGGCTTTCCAGTACCGCATCGATCTGACGCGCGCAAACTTCTTCGGTTTTGCCCGCTTCATTTTCCGCTTCGGTTTCACCGATGCAGAGTACCGGCACCAGGCCAGCTGCTTTCAGCACGGCAAACTTCTTCGCAATAAATTCGTCGCTCTCTTTATGGTAGGTGCGGCGCTCGGAGTGGCCGATAATGATGTATTTCGCACCCACATCTTTCAGCATCTCAGCAGAGACTTCACCGGTAAACGCACCCGAAAGATTGACGTCCACGTTCTGCGCGCCCAGCGCGATATGGCTTCCGGAAACTGCATGCTTCGCCTGATCGAGATACATCACCGGCGGCGCAATGGCCACGCCACAACCGTCAACACCGGACAGCGCGTTGCGCAGACCGTCGATCAGGTCGTTGGTCATTTGTTTGCTGCCATTCAGTTTCCAGTTACCCATAACTAATGGATGTCGCATCATATCCTCCGCGTAACGCGATTCGTTAAAATAGCCCTGCCCACAGGCAGCGTTGTCTGCCTGACAGTATAGAGATCAAATGTATTGATGGCTTTGCTTTTCGTCACTTTTGCCGTGCTTATCAGGGCGCGGCAAGCGTCAGCTTAATCGGTTCAACCGCAAAGGTCAGCCCTTTCTCGCCGTTATCTGCCACCACAAAGCGCAGCGCCCCTTCCGTACGGGCGTAATAGCGCGAACCTTTACCGGCACTCAGCAGCTCATCTACCTTTTCACGCGACTCTTCCGGCGTCAGGCCAGGCGAAAAGAAGCGCAGCAGCGCCGTCATATAGGCCAGCGCCCGTTCGCGGGTAATCGCTTCGTCAGGGCCGGGCAACGGCAGCCAGGTAATCTGCAGCGTCTTGATTTTCCCGGTGCCATATTCGAGTGCCGTGGAGGCATACAGCGTTTCATTGATTTTACTGGCGGCACGCGTGAGATGGCTTTTATCGTTGCGATTCTCAATGGCGCGATACTCCAGTAACGGCAGGTCGGGATTCGCGGCATTATATTTTTCGCGAAACTGGGCGATGGTCATATCAAAAGTGGGGGCCCCCGCCAGCAAGTAGGGCGCGGTAGGCAGAGTGGCGGCACCCTCCTGCGGCTGCGCATCGAGAGCCAGTGCCGGTGCGCTCAGCAGCAGACTCAACAACAACGCGCCTGGCAAATTCTTCATTACAGTGGCCCTGACCAGTAAGATTAACGCTAAATTAGAACGTTTTTTACCCGCCAAAGTCAAAACCCCGCCAGGTAATTTTTTCTCTCCGGAATAAAGGGGTTAAGGCGACGCGCCCCGGGACGAGGCAGCGTCAGGCGCGGTGCGGGGGCGCGATTTACCAGTAGTGTTCGCTGGTAATATGTCCTGGCTTACGTTTCAGATGTTTACGCATCTCTCGCGTCTCTTTCAGCAGCTGCTGGGTATCCCGTACCATTTGTGGATTCCCGCACAGCATAATGTGGCTGCTGTCCGCCTCCATCGGCAGGCCGACCGCCTGTTCCAGCTCACCGCTGGCAATCAGCGCCGGAATGCGCCCTGTCAGGGATCCCGCCGCCTCTTCCCGACTGACCACTGTCTGGATATGCAATTTGCCGTTATAGATCTGCTGCAGTTGCAGCATCAGCGGCAGGTAGCTGAGATCGGCTGCATAACGCGCAGCGTGTACCAGCACAATATTTTCGAAGCGCTCCAGTCCTTCCCCCTGCTGCAGAATAGAGAGATAGGGGCCGATGGCCGTACCGGTAGCCAGCATCCACAGGGTTTTACAGTCGGGGATCTCATCCAGCACAAAGAAACCGGACGCGTCCCGGGTGACCATCACCTGATCGCCGGGGCGTAACGCCATCAGATGCGGGCTGAGTTTGCCTTCCGGCACATAGACCAGATAAAACTCCAGATTCTCATCCCGCGGCGCATTAACGTAGGAGTAAGCGCGCTGTACGCGTTCGCCGTCAATCTCCAGCGCCAGTTTGGCGAACTGGCCTGCGGTAAAAGGGGCGACAGGCGCCTGTACCCGAAGGCTGAACAGCGCGTCGGTCCAGTTGATCACTTCCTTTACGTGTGCGTTGACCCAGTCAGCCATGCCATTCTCCTTCATTACTGATTTTTCAGGCTTGTTGCTATCTTCGCCATAGCGGGCCGCTTTTTCCAGCGCGACGGCGGATAAAGGCTCTTATCGACAAACGCGGCTCGCCTTACACAGTAGCAGCTTGTAGTTCAACCTTTACACTTCTGGTGCAGAAACTTGACGTCAACGGCCTGATGCATTCGTGCTGATACCTCGCTTTGTCACCGAATCCTGATATTTTTTGCGCCATCCTGGGCTGCCGCCGTCTGGCTGTTGCCGTTTCGCTTTTTACTGAAAACGTTCCGATAACTCATGATCAATAAACTGGAAAACCGGCATCTGCTGGTAATGCTTATCGTGCTGGTGGCGGTAGGGCAGATGGCGCAGACCATTTATGTCCCCGCTATGGCCAGCATGGCTGAAGCGTTGAATGTCCGCGATGGCGTCATGCAACGGGTGATGGCGGCTTATCTGATCACCTACGGCGGTTCACAGCTGATTTACGGGCCGCTGTCGGACAGTACGGGCCGTCGCCCGGTGATCCTTATCGGTATGGCGATTTTCAGCCTGGGCGCGCTGATATCAATCTTCGCCACCACCCTTGACCAGCTGGTACTGGGCAGCGCCATTCAGGGTGCCGGAACCGGTGTCGCTGGCGTCATGGCGCGCACCATGCCGCGCGATCTCTACTCCGCCGGCGCGCTGCGCCAGGCCAATAGTCTGCTGAATATGGGCATTCTGGTCAGTCCGCTACTGGCACCGGTAATCGGTGCGTTGCTGACACGTCTGTTTGGCTGGCACGCCTGTTTCGTCTTTCTGTTGCTGCTCTGCCTGGCGGTAACGTGCGCCATGGCGCGCTGGTTGCCGGAAACCCGCCCGCAGACGGTGACCGTGAAGCCCTTTTTATCCCGCTACGCCACGCTGCTGAGCGACGGCAATTTTCTTCGTTACCTGCTGCTGCTGATTGGTGCGCTGGCGGGCATCGCCGTGTTTGAGGCGAGCTGTGGCGTACTGCTGGGCGGCGTACTGGGACTGGATGCGCTGACGGTCAGCATCCTGTTTATTTTGCCGATTCCGGCGGCCTTTTTTGGCGCCTGGTTTGCCGGACGCGATCATAAATCCTGGCACAGCCTGATGTGGTATGGCGTAAACAGCTGTCTGCTGGCTGGCGTGTTGATGTGGCTACCGGCCTGGTTTGGCGTGATGAATATCTGGACGCTGCTGGTGCCGGCGGCGCTGTTTTTCTTTGGGGCGGGGATGCTGTTTCCGCTGGCGACCTCCGGTGCGATGGAACCTTACGCCTGGCTGGCGGGCAGTGCCGGGGCGCTGCTTGGCGGCCTGCAGAACCTTGGCTCCGGGCTGGTGGCCTGGCTGTCAGCCCAGCTGCCGCAACGCGATCAGTTTAGCCTCGGCATGTTGATGTTCCTGACTGCGCTGGTGATGCTGCTCTGCTGGTGGCCGCTCTCCCGTCATCCGGAAAGCGGCAACCAGACGGTTACAGGATAAACGGATGTAGCTGCGGATCCTTGCGGTCGAGGTAGTGAATCGACTGAATGCGGCGAATGGTGCGCGATTTGCCGCGAATAAGCAGGGTTTCACTGGTGGCGATATTGCCCTGACGGGTGATGCCTTTCAGCAGATCGCCACTGGTAATGCCGGTGGCGGCGAAAATCACATTGTCATTACGCGCCATCTCCGCAAGCGCTAACACCCGATTCGCCTCAATCCCCATTTGCGCGCAACGCTGCAATTCCTGCTCGCCAATGCGGCGGTTTTCTTCGCTGTCGCCTTTCACGTGGTGACGCGCCAGCAGACGCCCCTGCATATCGCCATCCAGCGCGCGGATCACGGCAGCAGAGACGACGCCTTCCGGCGCGCCGCCAGTCCCGTACAGCACGTCAACTTCGCTGTCCGGCATGCAGGTCAGAATAGAAGCGGCAACATCACCATCGGGGACGGCAAAGACGCGCACGCCAAGCTGCTGAAGCTGAGCAATCACCGCATCGTGACGCGGTTTCGCCAGAATGGTGACGGTGAGTTGGCTGAGGGGCTTGTTCAGCGCGCTGGCGACGTTGCGCAGGTTTTCTTCCAGCGACAGGTTCAGATCGATATGCCCTTTCGCCCCCGGCCCGACAATCAGCTTTTCCATGTACATGTCTGGCGCATGCAGGAAGCTGCCTTTATCACCAACCGCCAGCACTGCCAGCGCATTGGCCTGACCCATGGCGGTCATACGCGTTCCCTCAATGGGATCCACCGCGATATCCACCGCATCGCCCTGGCCGCTTCCCACGTTCTCACCGATATAGAGCATCGGGGCTTCGTCGATCTCCCCTTCGCCAATCACAATCTGACCGTCGATATCGACTTTATTCAGCATGATACGCATGGCGTTAACGGCCGCGCCGTCAGCCGCATTTTTATCTCCGCGTCCTAACCAGTTATAGCCCGCCAGCGCGGCGGCCTCGGTGACGCGGGAAAATTCTATGGCAAGTTCTCGTTTCATGGCATGCACCTGACAAAAAACAGGCAGGCAGTGTAACACAGGGGAGAAGGGGAGGGGGAAAGCCCGCAGCAGCTCGCTGCGGGCGAACAGCATTACTCTTCGTGATCTTCCCAGGACTGGGCGCGTGCGACCGCTTTTTTCCAGCCCGCATAACGGTAGTTACGTTCGGTGGTTTCGATGCTCGGACGGAATTCACGTTCGATAATCGATTTGGCTCGCACCTCTTCCAGATCTTTCCAGAAGCCCACCGCCAGACCAGCCAGATAAGCTGAGCCGAGTGCCGTGACTTCGCGCACTTGCGGGCGTTCCACGCGCGCGCCAAGAATATCGGACTGGAACTGCATCAGGAAGTTATTCGCTACGGCTCCACCATCCACACGCAGCGCCTGCAGACGCGTATTGGCATCATTCTGCATCGCTTCCAGCACGTCACGCGTCTGATAAGCGATCGACTCCAGCGTCGCGCGGATAATGTGATTGGCGTTGGCGCCGCGCGTCAGACCAAAAATCGCTCCGCGCGCATAGGGATCCCAGTAAGGCGCGCCAAGACCGGTAAAAGCAGGCACCAGGTAGACCCCGTTGCTGTCTTTTACTTTCATGGCGAAGTATTCGGAATCCGCGGCATCGCTGATCAGCTTCATCTCATCACGCAGCCACTGGATGGAGGCGCCGCCGATAAAGACCGCCCCTTCCAGCGCATAGTTCACTTCACCGCGCGGTCCGCAGGCGATGGTGGTGAGCAGGCCATGGGTAGAGGTAACGGCTTCGGTACCAGTATTCATCAGCATAAAGCAGCCGGTGCCGTAGGTGTTTTTCGCCATGCCCGGCTGTACGCAGAGCTGACCATACAGCGCCGCCTGCTGGTCACCGGCAATACCGGCGATAGGAATACGCGTGCCGCCTTTACCGCCGATGTTGGTCTGACCATAGACTTCAGAGGAGGATTTCACTTCCGGCAGCATTTCACGCGGGATATCGAGAATATCCAGCATACGCTGATCCCACTCCAGCTTATGGATGTTGAACATCATGGTACGTGAGGCGTTGGTGTAGTCGGTGATATGTACGCGGCCCTGGGTCATTTTCCACACCAGCCAGGTATCTACCGTACCAAACAGCAGCTCGCCGCGTTTGGCACGTTCGCGGGCGCCCTCGACATGATCCAGGATCCATTTCACTTTGGTGCCGGAGAAATAAGGGTTAATCACCAGCCCGGTGGTGTGCTGGATATATTCCTCCAGCCCCTCTTTCTTCAGTCTGGCGCAGTAATCAGCGGTACGCGGATCCTGCCAGACAATGGCGTTATATACCGGTTTGCCGGTCTCTTTATCCCAGACAATGGCGGTTTCGCGCTGGTTGGTAATACCAATCGCGGCAATCTGATCGGAGCGAATATCGGCATGGGCCAGCACTTCCACCAGTGTAGAGCTTTGTGAGGCCCAGATATCCATCGGGTCATGCTCTACCCATCCCGCTTTCGGGTAGATCTGAGTAAATTCACGCTGGGATACCGCCACGATATTGGCATCATGGTCCAGCACCACGGCGCGCGAGCTGGTAGTCCCCTGATCGAGTGCGACAATATATTTTTTATTGGTGGTCGTCATAATCAATTCCTGATGATGAAAGTGACAAGGCTTACGCTTTACGCTGTTCAGCGCGCGTAACCGGTTTATCCTGATTTTTGCTTGCAGCTGCCTGCAAATTAATCGGCAGATGCGGTCCAATCAAAGCGCGGTAGACAAAGCCGCCGATACAGGCACCTGCCAGCGGACCGAAAATCGGCACGAGGAAGTAAGGAATATCACGAGCCCCGGTGAATGCCAGGTTACCCCATCCTGCCAGCCAGGCGAAGAGCTTGGGTCCGAAATCACGCGCCGGGTTAAGGGCGAAGCCGGTCAGCGGGCCCATCGCGCCACCAATAATCGCCACCAGCAGGCCGATCAGCAGCGGAGCCAGCGGACCACGCGGAATACCGTTACCATCATCCGTCAACGCCATAATGGCAGCAATCAGAACGGCTGTGATCACCATCTCAACCAGGAAAGCCTGCCCCACACTGATGTGCGGATTAGGGTAGGTCGAGAAAATGCTTGCCAGATCAAGGCTTTCTATGCTGCCACGTACCATGTGATGGCTCTGTTCGTAATCAATAAACAGGTTATGGTACATGCCATAGACCAGTGCCGCCGCACAGAAAGCACCTGCCACCTGCGCAACCGCATAGGGAAGAATTTTACGGCCTTCAAAATTGCCGAACAGATAAAGCGCCAGGGTTACGGCAGGGTTCAAATGTGCGCCTGAAACACCTGCGGTCATATAAGCCGCAATCGAGACGCCTAAACCCCAAATGATACAAATTTCCCACTGTCCAAAGCTGGCGCCAGCCAGTTTCAGCGCGGCGACACAGCCTGCACCAAAAAAAATAATCAATCCGGTACCTATGAATTCGGCAATGCACTGACCTTTAAGTGTGCTTGTAGTCTGACTCATAATGGTTTTCCTGAAGCGAGGTTAAAATTTTCAATTCGTACTCTCATTCCCTGAGATACCCATCTTCACGGGAGGGCTGTTGTTAACCTATCGTTAACGAGCATAAACGAGAAATAGCGAAATTAAATTCTGTGTACTATGTCAAATAAATGAGCGTTTTCGCGTTTTTTGGCTTTCATAAAACATCATTATTCGAACATTTACCCGGTTGCCAGATGAAAAAGTACCGTCTGTAATCGTCAAATAAAGCGACATCTTTCAGGCATAGACTGAAAAGTGTTAAAGACTGTGCCTGGAAGCCTTGCGCTGCTGGACTTGCGTGGAGAGGCTACATACAATCGGGAGATCGTTGCTGGCCGCAGGTTAACGGGGCGTCCTGAGCTGGGGCTGGCATCATCAACGCCCTGTGAGATTTAGGAGAGGTCAGAAAGATGTCATTTGAAGTATTCGAAAAACTGGAAGCCAAGGTACAGCAGGCGATTGATACCATCACGCTGTTGCAGATGGAGATCGAAGAGCTTAAAGAGCAGAATAACCACCTGAAAAACGAAGCGCAGCAGGCTGCGGGAAATCAGGAATCGCTGGCACGTGAAAACCAGCAGTTGAAAGAAGAACAGCATGTGTGGCAGGAGCGTCTGCGAGCACTGCTGGGAAAAATGGAAGAGGTCTGATCCTCTGACAGCGTAAAGACGGGTGCGCTGACACCCGTTTGCTCTTCTGCTGCTTTATTCTAAATCGAGCGGATCTTCAGAGAGGATAATGCCAGTATTGTCGGCATAGAGATGGTCACCCGAGAAAAAGGTCACGCCGCCAAAATTAACGCGCACGTCGCTTTCGCCGATACCTTCACCCGCAGCACCCGCCGGGATGGCTGCAATGGCCTGAATGCCAATTTCCAGCTCTTCCAGTTCATCAACCTGACGTACCGAACCGTAGACAACAATGCCTTCCCATTCGTTTTGCTCTGCCAGTCGCGCCAGCTGGGCATCCACCAGCGCACGGCGCACGGAGCCACCGCCATCGACAACCAGCACGCGTCCGCGTCCGTTTTCTTCCAGCAGATCGTAAAGCAGACCGTTGTCTTCAAAACATTTCACTGTGGTAATCTGACCACCAAACGAGGTGCGACCACCAAAGTTTGAAAAAAGCGGTTCAACAACGTTCACTTCTTCATGGTAGATGTCGCAGAGTTCAGATGTATCGTATTTCATAGGGGGTTCGTCTGTTTGCCACAGGAGCGGTAAGTATATCGCTTTCTGCAGAATGTTGGCAAAAGCATCAGAGAATAAAGGGTGATGCGTCGGTGACTCTTTATGTTGCCATACTGGCAACGCGCGACCGTGTTTGTCGCAAGAGAGAAGGGTGAGTATGTTCACCCGCGCGCAGGTTCACCACGCGATACAGAGAGAAAAAAGCCCAACCGTCAGGTCGGGCTTTTTCAGACAGCCGTTACAGAATAAAGCGGCTGAGATCTTCGTCAGCGACCAGCTGATCCAGATGTTTGCCTACGTAGTCGGCATCAATGGTGATCGATTCACCACTGCGATCGCTGGCGTCATAGGAGATATCTTCCATCAGGCGCTCCAGCACGGTATGCAGACGGCGAGCACCGATGTTTTCCGTGGTCTCGTTCACCTGCCATGCCGCTTCCGCGATGCGGCGAATGCCGTCGTTGGTAAAGTCGACGTTAACGCCTTCGGTCGCCATCAGCGCTTTGTACTGTACGGTCACAGAAGCGTTCGGCTCGGTCAGGATACGCTCAAAATCGTTAACCGTCAGCGCCTGCAGCTCAACACGAATCGGCAGACGGCCCTGCAGTTCCGGGATCAGGTCAGCCGGGCTGGCCACCTGGAATGCACCGGAGGCGATAAACAGAATGTGGTCAGTTTTCACCATACCGTGTTTGGTCGAGACGGTGCAGCCTTCCACCAGCGGCAGCAGGTCGCGCTGTACGCCTTCACGAGAGACGTCAGGGCCGGATGACTGGCCGCGCTTACAGATTTTGTCGATCTCATCAATAAACACGATACCGTGCTGTTCAACCGCATCAATCGCGTCCTGTTTCAGCTCTTCCGGATTGATCAGCTTGGCCGCTTCCTCTTCAATCAGCAGCTTCATGGCATCTTTGATTTTCAGCTTGCGTGGTTTTTGCTTCTGACCGCCCAGATTCTGGAACATCGACTGCAGTTGGCTGGTCATCTCTTCCATGCCCGGTGGCGCCATGATCTCTACGCCCATCGGTGCCGCGGCCAGATTGATCTCAATCTCTTTATCATCCAGCTGGCCTTCGCGCAGTTTTTTACGGAAGGACTGACGTGCGGCGGACGGTTCCGCGTTCTGCTCCGGCTGGCCCCAGTTATTTTTCGCCGGGGGGATCAGCACGTCGAGGATGCGCTCTTCCGCCATCTCTTCGGCACGGTATTTGTTTTTCTCAATCGCCTGCATACGCACCATTTTCACGGCGGCATCGGTCAGGTCGCGGATAATCGAATCGACTTCTTTACCCACGTAGCCCACTTCGGTGAATTTGGTCGCTTCAACCTTGATAAAGGGCGCGTTAGCCAGCTTCGCCAGGCGACGGGCAATTTCAGTTTTACCAACACCGGTTGGACCGATCATCAGAATATTTTTGGGTGTCACTTCGTGACGCAGCTCTTCGTTCAGCTGCATACGGCGCCAGCGGTTACGCAGGGCGATCGCCACTGCGCGCTTGGCATCATCCTGTCCAATGATAAACCGGTTCAGTTCACTGACTATCTCGCGTGGAGTCATCTCAGACATGTTCAGAATCCTTATGCCCTGGAGGGTAATTCTTCAATATTAATATTATGGTTGGTGTAGATGCAGATATCACCCGCGATATTCAGCGCCTTCTCCACGATGTCACGCGCACCCAGCTCGGTATTTTCCAGCAGAGCGCGGGCGGCCGCCTGAGCGAAGGGCCCACCAGAACCAATGGCAATCAGATCATTTTCCGGCTGAATCACATCACCGTTACCGCTAATGATGAGCGACGCATTCTCATCAGCAACCGCCAGCAGTGCTTCCAGGCGACGCAGCATACGGTCGGTGCGCCAGTCTTTGGCCAGCTCAACGGCGGCCTTCACCAGATGTCCCTGGTGCATTTCCAGTTTACGTTCGAAGAGTTCAAACAGCGTGAATGCATCTGCGGTACCGCCAGCGAAACCGGCTATTACTTTGTCATTGTAAAGACGACGCACTTTTTTTACGTTGCCTTTCATAACGGTATTACCGAGAGTAGCCTGGCCATCACCGCCAATAACTACCTGGCCGTTGCGTCGTACGCTTACTATCGTTGTCACGGGCAGACCCCTTGTTGCAGTAGAAAAAAGGCTCCACGCCTGAGCGTGGAGCGTCATGCAATCTGATATGGGGCGGGTTTGACGGGTTTCAACCCCCGATGGAGAGCGGAATACAGTTTGCGTGTCCGGCACCACGCAGACGCTTCAGGGTATTGTCTGCGCTGCTGCGATCTTTATAGGGGCCGATAACGACACGATTCCAGCCGCCACCGGTGGTAATGCGGCTTTCAAAGCCTTCAAACGCCAGCGCGGCGCGAATGGACTCCGCCTGATCAGCGCCTTTAAACGAACCACACTGCACCATCCAGCGCTGGGAGGTCGCTTTTTCCACCGGTTTTGCCTTAGCTGTCTCCGGCTGTTTAGCGGGTTGCGCCGGGGCGGCCGGACGTGGCGTTTCACGCGTGACTGGCGCAGGCTGACGACCCGGCTGCTGCTGCTGCGTCTGGTTTTGCTGTTGACGAGCCTGCTGCTGCAAACGGTTTTGCTGCTGCACCTGCTGACGCTGCAGCGTTTGCTGGCGCTGGGCAGGGGTTTGCTCGTTCCACGGCACTTCATTCAGCTGCGTGGGTTGCTGACGCATATCCGCCTGCATCTGCTCAAGCAACTGACGCTGTTCATTGGTCAGCTGGGTTTGCGACTCGATGTCGCCACCGGCAGAGGGTTCGGTGGGCGTCGGTACGGTAATCTGGCGGTTCTCCAGCTCTTTAATGTACTTCCAGCGCTCTTCCGGTTTGGGAGGCAGACCATTGCCGTTGGCTTTATGATTCGGAATCACCTGCGTCTCATCTTTTTTGTGATGCGCGAGGAACCATAAACCACCGGCAAAGGTAACCAGGACGGCCACGGCCAGTCCAATCATCAGCTTTGAGGTACCCGATCCGCCTTTGCTTTTTTTGCCACGGCTGTTACTTTTTTTGCGACGCGTCCCTGTTGAACGCCCGCGGCCTACATAATCTTTTTGTGCCACTCTCGTTCCGATACCCTTCAAAAAGTGCTGCCAAAGGCCGGTTAAATCCACAACTGAACGACCGGCAAGGAATCCGCCATGTTACTTAAGGGCCGGAGGTTTGACCAGCAGAGTTCGCATTCAGAATTTACTGAAAATTCCCTGAATTCAGCATCATTTTCCCCGCGCCTGGGGGACCGTAGTACTGCCGCGCACTTTCAACTCGGAATCGAGCAGGCGGGAGCCATTATTCACCCGTTTGCCCTGTAACTGCTCCAGCAGTAACAGCATCGCCTCGCGGCCAATGGCGTAGCGCGGCTGCGCGACGGTGGTTAAGGGCGGATCGTAATAGCGCGACAGTTCAATATCATCAAATCCCACCACTGAGAGATCGTCGGGGATGCGCATGCCCATCGCTCTGGCCTGGTTCATGGCCCCTAACGCCATAATGTCGCTGTGACAAAACAGCGCACGCGGCGGCTGTGGCAGGCTCATCAGCTGCTTCAGGGCGCTGACGCCCGCCTCAAAGGTGAAATCGCCGCGCACAATACAGGTGGGATCCACCGTAATACCGCTACGCCGCAGCGCCTGAATATAGCCCTGCAGGCGATACTGGCACAGCGGCATCTCTTCGGGACCAGCAATACAGGCGATACGCCGGTGGCCCAGCTGAATCAGATGATTCACCGCTTCGAAGGCGGCGGTGAGATTATCAATGTGAACGGTCGGCAGTTCCATCTCCGGCGCGAACTCGTTCGCCATCACCATGGGCGGCAGGTTGCGCTGTTCTTCCACGCCGGCATCAAACGGCACCTGCGAACCCAGCAGCACCATGCCATCGATCTGGCGCGTCAGCATCAGGTTCATAAAGGTTTTTTCCTGCTGATTCTGATGGGCACAGTCACCAATCAGCACCAGATAGCCTTGGGCGGCAGCGGTCACTTCCACACCGCGGATAATCTCACTGAAAAAGGGATCGCAAATATCCGGCACTATCACCAGGATAGTGCGCGATTCACCGCGTTTTGCGTTGCGTGCGATGGCATGAGGAGAGTAGCCAACGGCAATCACCGCCTGTTCAACCCGCTGACGGGTGGCGGCCGAGACTTTTTCCGGGTTCATCAACGCACGTGAAACGGTGGCGGTTGAGACGCCAGCCTGCTCTGCCACATCTTTCATGGTGGCGGATGATTGCTGATTCTGCTCCAACGCTCTACTCCTGGCGCGTTCTTGCGCATGCTTATTCAGATAACGTCCAGACCTCATGTCTGGTATCAGCGCGATCGGGCATTATTGTTAACCGATCTGCGGGTAGGGTTGTTACTTAATTTGCATAAAAATTGTGACTTGTGCGACTTTTTTCGATCCGGCTCGCAGAACCGCAGCGACTTAGCTTTCCGCAGGATCGATATCCAGCGTCCATTTCACTTTACGCGCGGCAGGCAGGGTAGTGACCAGAGGCAATGAGCTGCTGAGTAACTGCTGCAAACGCTTACGGGAAGGATGCTGCAGCAGCAGCTGCCAGCGCCAGCGACCGCTGCGCTTCGCCAGCAGCGCAGGCACCGGCCCCATGATCCACAGGGAAGCGTCTTTCAGCGGGCTGGCTTCCAGCAAGTTACGCAACTGCTGTAAAAACTCCGCGGCCTGACGGTTATCATTATCTTCCGCCCGGAACAGGGCATGGCTGGTCCAGGGCGGCAGGAAAACGGACTGACGCTCCAGCAGGGTCTGCTGCGCGAAGGCGAAATAGCCCTGATGCAGCAGAGTCTGCAGCAGAGGATGCTCCGGGTGGTGGGTTTGCAGCAGCACTTCCCCCTGTTTTCCGGCTCGTCCGGCGCGCCCGGCTACCTGGGTATAGAGCTGCGCGAATCGCTCTGCCGCGCGAAAATCGGCTGAGAACAGCGCGCCGTCGACATCCAGCAGCGCCACCAGCGTCACATCCGGAAAATGATGGCCTTTCGCCAGCATCTGGGTGCCTACCAGAATACGCGCGCCGCCGCGATGAACCGCGGCCAGATGCTCTTCCAGCGCCCCTTTGCGGCTGGTGGTGTCGCGGTCGATGCGCGATATCGGCACGTCAGGGAACAGCGTGCTGAGGTGCTGCTCCAGCTGCTCAGTGCCAATGCCGACCGGCAGCAGATGCGTGGAGCCGCACTGCGGGCATTGGTTCGGCACCGGTCGCTGGCTGTCGCAATGGTGGCAACGCAGCTGGCGCTGATGCTGATGCAGGGTGTAATAGTGTTCGCAGCGCTGACACTCAGCGATCCAGCCACAGTCATGGCAGAGCAGTGCCGGTGAATAGCCCCGGCGGTTGAGAAACAGCAGCACCTGATTATCGGCCTGCAGATGCTGGCGTATTTTACCGATCAACGCAGGTGCCAGACCGCCGGTCAGCTGGACGCCTTTCAGATCGATCAGCTGCTGCAGCGCCGGTTTGGCGTTACCGGCGCGTTTATGCAGATTGAGCTGGCGATATTTGCCGCTCTGGACATTGTGCAACGTCTCCAGCGCGGGCGTCGCTGAGCCCATCACGATGGGGATATTCTCCTCACGCGCGCGAAATACCGCCAGATCGCGCGCCTGATAGCGCCATCCTTCCTGCTGTTTGTAGGAGGTGTCATGCTCTTCATCGATGATAATCACGCCGGGACGAGCCAGCGGCGTGAACAGGGCTGAGCGGGTACCGATAATAATGGCGGTTTCGCCCTTACGCGCCCGCAGCCAGACGGCAAGACGCTCGCTGTCGTTAAGCCCGGAGTGCAGCACATCAACAGGAGCGTGGAAACGTTCCCGGAAGCGGGCGATAGTTTGCGGCGTCAGGCCAATTTCCGGCACCAGCACCAGCGCCTGTTTGCCGCGCGCCAGGACATTTTCCAGCACGCTCAGATAGACTTCGGTTTTACCCGACCCGGTAATCCCGGCCAGCAGCCAGGCGGCAAACTGCTCATCCTCGCTGCGGATTGCGCCCACTGCCATCGCCTGATCGGTATTCAGCCGCAGCCGCTCACCTTTCTCGGCGTAGCTGGTGCGCCAGTCCTGCGCCTGAGGGGTGTGTTCGCGTAACGTGCACAGCCCTTTGGCGCGCAGTGCCTGCAGTGTGGCATCGGTCAGGTCATACTCCGCCACTTTATGGCGATACAGCGGCTGCTGACGCAGCGCCGCCAGCGCCTGCTGCTGTTTGGGCGCGCGCTTCAGACTCTCAGGGGCTGTTTCCCGGCCCTGGTCGGTGATGATCCATTGCCAGAGCGGGGCTTCCTGCGCAGGCTTGCCCTGACGCAGCAGCACCGGCAGCGCATGCATCAGCACTTCGCCCAGCGGAGAGTGATAGTAGCCCGCAGCCCAGTTAAGAATGCGCCACAGCGACGGGGGAAACAGCGACTGGGTATCCAGCACCTCAGCGACCTGTTTCAACTGCGCCTCTGGCAGATCACTGCTGTCGCGCAGGCCCACCACAATGCCGATCATTTTACGGTTGCCAAAGGGCACGCTCACGCGCCCGCCAGGCACAGGCTGCACGCCCGCAGGCGGCAGATAGTCAAACAGGCGAGGAAGCGGAACGGGTAAAGCAACCTGAACTACGGGCATGGCGATCTCTATCCGGCTCAATGATAAGGAGAAGTAGTGTACATGCTGAAAGCGTGGGCGGGTATCCCGGTAAATATTTGCCAAAGGCGCTCATTTTCTGTATAGTATGCCGCCTTTGATGAGTAACTGCTCGTCAAAATCCACCATAATGTCTAACCACGTGTGGTACCGTGCGGGTTCGCCTGGTACGGAGAGCGACACGGCCTTTTGTGAGGTTTTCCATGAAACAAGGTATTCATCCGAAATACGAAGCAGTGACCATCACCTGTACTTGCGGTAACGTGATCAAAACCCGTTCTACTATGGGTCGCGATATGAACCTGGACGTTTGTGGTCAGTGCCACCCGTTTTACACTGGTAAGCAGCGTGAAGTTGCCACCGGTGGCCGTGTTGACCGCTTTAACAAGCGTTTCAGCGTGCCGGGCAGCAAAAAATAAGAATTACCCCGCGGTCGACTCCTGGCGATTCGGCTGCAAGAAAAAACCCAGCTTCGGCTGGGTTTTTTTGTTTCTGGCATTTCAATATTCCCAGCTGTCGGGATCGATGCCCATGTCGCGCATGATCTTTTTCGCTTCTTCCGGGATTTCATCACTGCGCTCTTTGCGCAGATCCACATCATCCGGCAGAGGCTGGCCGGTGAAAGCATGCAAAAATGCTTCGCACAGCAGTTCGCTGTTGGTCGCGTGTCGCAAGTTATTGACCTGACGGCGGGTACGTTCATCCGTTAAAATTTTCAAAACTTTCAATGGAATGGAAACCGTAATTTTCTTAACCTGCTCGCTCTTTTTACCGTGCTCAGCATAAGGGCTGATATATTCGCCGTTCCATTCAGCCATGAGTTACCTTAATTAATAAAAGTGAAATAGGGAGATCCGCTGATTATGCCCGATTTTTCGGTGCCTGACCCGGTAGAAGCCGGTTTTTGTGCGTCGACACGTCCGAAAACAACGTGAAAGAACAGGCAATAAGGAATAATTTTAGCGGGAATTGGCTTTCTGCTCAATCTATACGCAAAGACATTTAGATGTCCAGATGTATTGACGTCTAAAATGGGGGTGCTATCCTGTGCTTCCTTATTTCCATCTTCAGGAACAATAAGCATCATGACGCGTAAACAGGCAACTATCGCCGTTCGTAGCGGTTTGAATGATGACGAGCAATATGGCTGCGTTGTCCCTCCGATTCATCTCTCCAGCACCTATAACTTCCCGGACTTTAATCAGCCGCGTGCCCATGACTACTCCCGGCGTGGTAATCCCACCCGTGATGTGGTGCAGCGTGCGCTGGCGGAACTGGAAGGTGGTGCCGGTGCGGTATTAACCAATAGCGGGATGTCGGCAATCCATCTGGTGACAACAGTGTTCCTGAAGCCCGGCGATCTGCTGGTGGCACCGCACGACTGCTACGGCGGCAGCTACCGACTGTTTGACAGCCTGAGCAAACGCGGCGCTTATCGCGTGAAGTTCGTCGATCAGGGCGACAGCGCTGCCTTACAGGCGGCCCTGGCGGAAAAGCCGAAGGTGGTTCTGATCGAAAGCCCGAGTAACCCGCTGCTGCGCGTAGTGGATATCGCCGCCATCTGTCAGGCGGCGCGCGCGGCAGGCGCGCTGAGCGTCGTGGATAATACCTTCCTTAGCCCCGCCTTGCAGAATCCGCTGGCGCTGGGGGCCGATCTGGTGCTTCACTCCTGCACCAAATATCTCAACGGCCACTCAGACGTAGTCGCCGGTGCGGTGATTGCGAAAGACGCCGCGCTGGCGAGCGATCTGGCCTGGTGGGCAAATAATATCGGCGTGACCGGCGCTGCATTTGACAGCTATCTGCTGCTGCGCGGCCTGCGCACGCTGGCGCCGCGTATGGCCGCTGCGCAGCGTAACGCTCAGGCGATTGTGGATTACCTGCAACAGCAGCCGCTGGTGAAAAAGCTTTATCACCCCTCGCTGCCGGAAAACGCAGGCCACGCCCATGCGGTACGTCAACAACGCGGCTTCGGCGCGATGTTAAGCTTCGAGCTGGATGGCGATGAGACCTGCCTGCGTCGTTTCCTGAAGGCGCTTGAGCTTTTCACCCTGGCCGAATCGCTGGGTGGCGTTGAGAGTTTAATTTCTCACACCGCCACCATGACCCATGCGGGCATGTCTGCAGAAGCGCGCGCCGCCGCGGGAATTTCTGAGACGCTACTCCGCATCTCAGTAGGTATTGAAGATCACGAAGATTTAATCGCCGATCTGGATAACGCATTCCGGATCGCTGTCGAGGGTTAAGCATGACGATTTCAGCAGGCGCAGGAACGCCAAACATAAAGCAGTTGCATAAATTTGGTGGCAGCAGTCTGGCGGACGCCCGCTGTTTTCAGCGCGTCGCCAGCATTATGGCGGATTACAGCCAGCCGGGCGATTTGATGGTGGTTTCCGCCGCCGGCAGCACCACTAACCAGCTGATCAGCTGGCTGAAGCTCAGCCAGAGCGACCGCTTATCGGCGCACCAGGTGCAACAGACCTTGCGCCGTTACCAGAGTGAACTGATTGGTGCACTGTTACCTGCTGAAATTGCCGAGCCGCTGGTAGCGGCTTTCATTCATGATCTGGAGAGACTGGCCGCTCTGCTGGATGGCAAAATCACCGATGCGGTGTATGCCGAAGTGGTGGGGCATGGCGAAGTCTGGTCAGCGCGTCTGATGGCCGCGCTGCTGAGCCAGCGTGATATTGAGGCCTGCTGGCTCGACGCGCGCGATTTTCTGCGTGCCGAACGCGCGGCGCAGCCCCAGGTGGATGAAGGGAAATCCTGGCCGCTGCTGCAGGCGTTGCTGGCGCAGCATCCGCACAAACGCATTGTGGTCACCGGGTTTATCTGTCGCAACGACGCCGGAGAAACTGTGCTGCTGGGCCGTAACGGCTCTGACTACTCAGCAACGCAGATCGGTGCGCTGGCGGGGGTAGGGCGCGTCACCATCTGGAGCGACGTGGCGGGCGTCTACAGTGCCGATCCGCGCAAAGTATCCGATGCCTGTCTGCTGCCGCTGTTGCGTCTGGATGAGGCGAGCGAGCTGGCACGTTTGGCCGCCCCGGTGCTGCATGCGCGTACGCTGCAGCCGGTTTCCGGCAGCGATATCGATCTGCAACTGCGCTGCAGCTATCAGCCAGAGCAGGGATCCACGCGTATTGAGCGCGTACTGGCGTCAGGCACCGGCGCCCGTATCGTGACCAGCCATGATGACGTCTGCCTGGTTGAGATCCAGATACCGGATCGCCATAATTTTGCCAGCCTGCAGAAAGAGATTGATCTGCTGCTGAAGCGTGCGCAGCTGCGTCCGCTCGCCCTTGGCGTACATCCTGATCGCCAGTTGCTGCAGCTCTGCTATACCTCGGAAGTGGTTAACAGCGCCTTCAGCCTGCTGCAGGATGCCGGGCTGCCCGGACACCTGCAGCTGCGTGACGGCCTGGCGCTGGTCGCGCTGGTGGGCGCGGGTGTGACGCGCAATCCGCTGCACAGCCACCGTTTCTGGCAGCAGATTAACGATCAACCGGTGGAGTTTGTCTGGCAGTCGGAAGATCACATCAGCCTCGTGGCGGTGTTGCGTCGCGGGCCAACGCAGCATCTGATTCAGGGGCTGCACCAGTCGCTGTTTCGCGCCGAGAAACGCATCGGGCTGATGCTGTTTGGCAAAGGCAACATTGGCTCGCGCTGGCTGGAGCTGTTTGCCCGCGAGCAGGAGACGCTGTCAGCGCGTACCGGTTTTGAATTTGTGCTGGCCGGCGTCGCGGTGAGTCGGCGTAGCCTGCTGAGCTATGACGGCCTGGATGCCAGCCGTACGCTTGCCTTTTTCGATGATGAGGCGGTTGAGCGCGACGAAGAGTCGCTGTTTCTCTGGATGCGCGCTCATCCGTTTGACGATCTGGTGGTGCTCGACGTCACGGCAAGCGAGCCGCTGGCAAATCAGTATCTCGATTTTGCCAGCCACGGCTTTCATGTTATCAGCGCCAATAAAGTTGCCGGCGCTTCCGCCAGCTATCTCTGGCGTCAGATCCGCGACGCGTTCGCCAAAACCGGCCGTCACTGGCTGTACAATGCCACCGTCGGCGCGGGTCTGCCCATCAACCATACGGTGCGCGATCTGCGCGACAGCGGCGATACTATTCTCGCCATCAGCGGCATTTTTTCCGGCACGCTCTCCTGGCTCTTCCTGCAGTTCGACGGCACGGTGCCTTTTACCGAACTGGTGGATCAGGCGTGGCAGCAGGGCTTAACGGAACCGGATCCACGCGTGGACCTCTCCGGTCAGGATGTGAAGCGCAAGCTGGTGATTCTGGCGCGTGAAGCGGGCTACGACATCGAGCCGGATCAGGTGCGCGTGGAGTCTCTGGTGCCCGAGAGCTGCAAAGCGGAATCCATTGACCATTTCTTTGAAAATGGCGATGAGCTTAATGAGCAGATGTTGCAACGTCTGGAGGCCGCCCGCGAAATGGGGCTGGTGCTGCGTTATGTGGCGCGTTTTGATGCCAACGGCAAAGCGCGCGTCGGTGTTGAGGCGGTGCGGCCAGAACATCCGCTGGCATCTCTGCTGCCGTGCGATAACGTGTTTGCGATTGAAAGTCGCTGGTACCGGGATAACCCGCTGGTGATCCGCGGGCCAGGCGCCGGGCGCGATGTGACTGCTGGCGCTATCCAGTCCGATCTTAACCGCCTCGCGCAATTGCTGTAATCTTTCTCTGGCAGGGCGCTACGGTTTCCTGCCTTCTTCTGCACTTCCCCTGCAACATGAATGTTTTTCAAGCTTCCTGAAGATTTGTCATACCTGCAAATCATTTTTCTGTTGACGCTACGCCGCGGATCGGTCATTTTGAGCATCTGGACGTCTAAACGTATGGATGTTCGTAGTCATAAACCACAGATGCGATCGACAGAGGTAACAGGATGAGTTTCTTTCATGCCAATCAGCGCGAAGCGCTGAACCAAAGCCTGGCTGAGCTGAACGGGCAAATTAATGTCTCTTTTGAGTTCTTTCCGCCCCGTACCAGTGAAATGGAAGAGACGCTGTGGAACTCCATCGATCGGCTCAGCAACCTGAAGCCGAAGTTTGTTTCCGTGACCTATGGCGCCAACTCCGGCGAGCGTGACCGTACCCACAGCATTATCAAAGGCATTAAGGATCGCACCGGCCTGGAAGCGGCGCCGCATCTGACCTGTGTTGACGCCACGCGCGACGAGCTGCGCACCATCGCGCAAGACTACTGGAACAACGGCATCCGCCATATTGTCGCGTTGCGTGGCGATCTGCCGCCGGGCGGCGGCAAGCCGGAGATGTATGCGTCGGATCTGGTGTCGTTGCTGAAAGAAGTGGGCGATTTTGATATTTCAGTGGCGGCTTATCCGGAAGTACACCCGGAAGCGAAAAGCGCCCAGGCTGATTTGATCAATCTGAAACGCAAAATCGACGCCGGCGCTAACCGCGCGATTACGCAGTTTTTCTTTGATGTGGAAAGCTATCTGCGTTTCCGTGACCGCTGCGTTGCCACGGGCATCGATGTGGAAATCGTGCCGGGCATTCTGCCAGTATCGAACTTTAAGCAGCTACAGCGCTTTGCGACCATGACCAATGTGCGTGTGCCTAACTGGATGAACGCCATGTTTGCCGGACTGGATGATGATGCCGAAACGCGCAAAATGGTGGGAGCGAATATCGCGATGGATATGGTGAAAATTCTGTCGCGGGAAGGGGTAAAGGATTTCCATTTCTATACGCTGAACCGCGCCGAAATGAGCTATGCGATTTGTCATACGCTGGGCGTGCGTCCGGTGCCGGTAGCAGCGGCCTGATCGCTCAGGCCATATTCCTCTTTCGATTGCCCATCAGGTCAGGCATTGCCTGACCTGATCGTCTTCGTGTTAGCCGGTATTACGCATCCCCGCTGCGACACCCGCAATGGTCACCATCAACGCCTGCTCTACCCGGGCATCCACCGACTCTTCACGCGCTTCCTGTGCACGGGCGCGATGCAGCAGCTCCGCCTGCAGGACGTTCAGTGGATCGGTATAGACGTTACGCAGCGCGATTGATTCGGCAATCCACGGCTGATCCGCCATCAGATGCGCATCGTTGGCGATAGTCAGTACCGCTTTAATGTCGCTCTCCAGCTGATCACGCAGTTTTTTACCCAACGGCCAGAGCGTCTTATCGACCAGACGTTGATCATAATATTCCGCCAGCCAGAGATCGGCTTTGGCAAATACCATTTCCAGCATGCCGAGACGGGTAGAGAAGAACGGCCAGTCACGGCACATCGCTTCCAGTTGATCCCGGTGACCATCGTCCATCGCTTTTTGCAGCGCGGCACCAGCACCCAGCCAGGCGGGCAGCATCAGACGGTTCTGCGTCCAGGCAAAGATCCAGGGAATAGCGCGCAGCGATTCCACTCCGCCGGTCGGACGGCGTTTCGCCGGACGTGAACCCAGCGGCAGTTTGCCCAGCTCCTGCTCAGGAGTCGCAGAACGGAAATAGGGCACAAAGTCAGGGTTTTCGCGCACGTAGCCGCGGTACATGGCGCAGGAGACTTCCGAGAGCTGGTCCATGATGTTACGCCACTCTCTCTTCGGCTCCGGCGGCGGCAGCAGGTTCGCTTCCAGAATGGCGCCGGTATAGAGCGACAGACTGGCGATAGTGACTTCCGGCAGGCCGTATTTGAAGCGAATCATCTCTCCCTGCTCGGTGACGCGCAGGCCGCCTTTCAGGCTGCCCGGCGGCTGAGAGAGCAGGGCCGCGTGCGCAGGCGCGCCGCCACGACCAATGGTGCCGCCGCGACCATGGAACAGGGTCAGGGCAATGCCCGCTTTTTCACAGGTTTTGATCAGGGCGTCCTGCGCCTGATATTGCGCCCAACTGGCGGCCATCACGCCGGCATCTTTCGCCGAGTCGGAGTAGCCAATCATCACCATCTGTTTGCCCTGAATAAAGCCGCGATACCAGTCGATGTTGAGCAGCTGGCTCATCACGTCATTGGCGTTGTTCAGGTCATCCAGGGTTTCAAACAGCGGCGCAACCGGCATGGCATACTGAATGCCTGCCTCTTTCAGCAGCAGATGCACTGCCAGTACGTCCGACGGCGTTTTCGCCATGGAGATAACGTAGGCGGCAATCGAGCCGACAGGCGCTTCTGCCGCCACGCGACAAGTTTCCAGCACTTCCCGCGTCTCTTCGCTCGGCTCCCACTGACGCGGCAGTAGCGGGCGTTTTGAATTCAGTTCGCGGATCAGGAAGGCCTGCTTATCAGCTTCTGACCAGCTTTCATAATCTCCCAGGCCCAGATAGCGGGTAACTTCCGCAATCGCCTCGGTATGGCGCGTGCTCTCCTGGCGGATATCGATACGTACCAGCGGCACGCCAAAGCATTTCACGCGCCGCAGGGTATCGAGCAGCTGACCATTCGCGATAATGCCCATGCCGCACTGCTGCAGGGACTGATAGATAGCGAACAGTGGACCCCAGAGTTGATCGTTCGAGATCAGCAGATCGTCAGGGCGCGGCAGGCGCTCGCCCTTCAGGCGCATCTCCAGATAAGACTGGGTATTCATCAACTGGCTGCGCAGGCGTTTCAGGATAACGCGATAGGGCTCCAGCGCTTCCGGTTCGCCACACAGAGCGCGGACTTCGTCATTACACTCCGCCATAGAGAGTTCAGAAATCAGCGTACTGATGTCGCGCAGGAACAGATCGGCGGCTTTCCAGCGGCTCAGCTGCAGCGCATGGCGGGTAATTTTCGCGGTCACGTTCGGGTTGCCGTCGCGGTCGCCGCCCATCCAGGACGTAAACTGTACCGGCACAAAATCGACGGGCAGAGTGAGGCCAAAGGTCTCTTCCACCTGCTCGTTCAGCTCGCGCAGGAAAGCCGGCACGCCTTCCCACAGGCTGTTTTCGACCACGGCAAAGCCCCATTTGGCCTCATCGATCGGCGTGGGGCGATATTTACGAATTTCATCGGTGTGCCAGGCTTGCGCGACCAGCTGGCGCAGACGGCGCATAATCTGGTTGCGCTCATAATCGGAAATATCGCTGTGGTCCAGCTGCTTCAGGCAGCTGTTCACTTCCACCAGCTTGTGGATCAGGGTGCGGCGGGTGATTTCTGTCGGGTGGGCCGTAAGCACCAGTTCCAGCGACAGCGACTCAATAGCCTGACGAATTGCACTTTCATTCAGATCAGTCTGCTGTTTCAGGCGCTCAAAGGTCTTTTTCAGCAGTTCGGGGTGGTTTGCGCCCTCGCTGTGGTGCGAGATGGTCTGATACTGTTCTGCCACGTTGGTCAGGTTTAGAAACTGGCTGAAGGCACGAGCCACCGGCAGTAGTTCATCATTCGACAGGTTTTGCAGAGTGGAGAGCAATTCCTTACGATCGGCGTCATTTCCAGCACGGGATGACTTAGAGAGTTTGCGGATGGTCTCCACCCGATCAAGGATGTTCTCTCCCAGTGCATCCTTTATCGTATCCCCGAGCAGCTTGCCGAGCATACTGACATTACTTCGCATAGCGGAATATTGTTCGTTCATTTGACCCTGACACCCTTATCGTATCTGTAACTTTTTTACACCCCACGGGCATAACGTCGTCTTTTATCTAGCCACGTAACCTTTCATTCGTCAATTAGCATCAAATAACGGCATCATGCCGCTAAGTGGCTGGAATTTATGGAAATAAATTACAAAGGAGTGAGATAAGTTATTCTTATCGCTAAACTCCGAACAATGAAGGGGCATTTTGCCGTTTTTGCAGCGCAATGCCCCATTCATTGCTTATCAGTGGCAAAAATGCCGCACAAGCTGCGTGATAAGCGCATGAGTTGGCTTGATAAATGCCATATCAATAAACTCATCTGGCTGATGCGCCTGATTAATCGAGCCCGGGCCCAGGACCAGCGTTGGGCAGAGGGTCTGAATAAAAGGGGCCTCGGTGCAGTAGTTCACTACTTCAGTCGGCGTGCCGAGCAGTTTCTCTACCACCTGTACCAGTTCATGATCCGCCGGACACTCGTAGCCAGGGATAGGCGGATGCAGCTCGCCGACCGTCAGACGGCCTGGCCAGCGCGCACTGACCGGCGCCAGGGCTTCATTCAGCAGTCCGTCGAGATCGCTGAGCGTCAGACCCGGCAGCGGACGAATATCCATATGCAATTCACAGCAGGCGCAGATGCGGTTCGGGGAGTCGCCGCCATGGATGTGGCCGAAGTTCATGGTCGGATAAGGAATGGCGAAGCCGTCATGGCGATAGCGCTCTTTCAGCGTATTGCGCAGCTGCATCAGATGACCAATAGCGTCATGCATCAGTTCAATGGCGTTCACGCCGCGTGACGGATCGCTGGAGTGCCCGGACTGGCCCTGAATACGAATCGCGTGAGAAAGGTGGCCTTTATGCGCGCGCACCGGTTTCAGCGAGGTCGGCTCGCCAATGATGGCGCAGTCGGGGCGCAGGGTGCTGGTTTCAGAAAAATATTTCGCACCCGCCATGGTGGTCTCTTCATCGGCGGTTGCCAGGATATAGAGCGGCTTTTTCAGCGTTTTGACATCCACATCGCGCAGGGTGTCGAGAATAAAGGCGAAGAAGCCTTTCATGTCAGCAGTGCCCAGCCCGTAGAGCTTGTTGTCGTGCTCGGTCAGGGTAAAGGGATCACGCGTCCAGCGCCCGTCATCGAACGGCACGGTATCGGTATGCCCGGCCAACAGCAGACCGCCGCTACCACTGCCGGTGCGCGCCAGCATATTGTATTTATTGCGCGTACCGGGTACCGGCTGCACTTCCACATCAAAGCCAAGATCGCGGAACCAGCCGGCAAGTAAACTGATTAAAGTTTCATTGCTTTGATCGAGGCTGATGTCACCGGCGCTGACGGAAGGGGCTGCGATCAGCTGGCGGTAGAGTTCGATAAAAGGCGGTAATTTTGTCTTCACTGTTGACGGTCCTTGAGTTAGGATGTATCAATATTCATGCATTAATAGTGAATAAAAATACATTAACGGCGTTAGCATGGAAACCAGAAAGTGTGTGCAAACGCTACTGTGGGCAACGGGGCAAGGCCGCGACCCGGAACGAGTGACTGTAAAAAGGTATACAGCCTGATGTTGAATACGCTGATTGTGGGTGCCAGTGGTTACGCTGGTGTAGAGCTTGCTACTTACCTGAATCGCCATCCGCATATGAACATAACCGCATTAGCGGTTTCAGCGCAAAGCCCGGATGCGGGAAAATTACTTTCCGATTTGCATCCGCAGCTGAAAGGTATTGTCGATCTGCCGCTTGAGCCGTTAAGCGATGCTGCGGCCTGGGCTGACAAAGTCGATGTGGTGTTTCTCGCTACCGCCCACGAAGTGAGCCACAAACTGGCGCCAGCGTTTCTGCAGGCGGGCTGCGTGGTGTTTGACCTCTCAGGCGCTTTCCGGGTTAACGACGCGGATTTTTACCCTGAGTATTACGGCTTTACCCACCAGCACAGCGACTGGCTGGATAAAGCGGTGTATGGCCTGGCGGAATGGCAGCATGAGGCGATCCGCGAAGCGCAGCTGATCGCCGTGCCGGGCTGTTATCCCACCGCTTCGCAGCTGGCGCTGAAGCCGCTGATCGCTGCGGGCCTGCTGAATGAGGCGCAGTGGCCGGTGATCAACGCCACCAGCGGCGTGAGCGGGGCGGGACGTAAAGCCAGTCTCGGCAACAGCTTCTGTGAAGTCAGCCTGCAGCCGTACGGTATTTTTAATCATCGTCATCAGCCAGAAATTGCCCGTCATCTCGGCGTGCCGGTGATTTTTACCCCGCACCTTGGCAACTTTGCCCGCGGCATCCTGGCGACCATTACCTGTCGCCTGAAAACGGGCGTCAGCCGTGACGATGTGGCCGAAGCCTTCCACAACGCTTACCAGGATAAACCGCTGGTGCGTCTGTATGACAACGGCGTACCGGCGCTGAAAAGCGTGGTAGGCCTGCCGTTTTGCGATATCGGTTTTGCCGTGCAGGGCGAACATCTGATTATCGTGGCTGCGGAAGATAACCTGTTGAAAGGGGCCTCTTCGCAGGCGGTGCAGTGTTTAAATATTCGTTTCGGCTTCCCCGAAACGCAGTCACTTATTTAACAGGCAGGTGTGCTGATCATGACCAATCCATTAATTATCAAGCTGGGCGGGGTGTTACTGGACAGCGAAGAGGCGCTGGCCCGGTTGTTTGATGCGCTGCTGGCTTACCGTTCCGCACATCGGCGTCCGCTGGTGATTGTGCATGGCGGAGGCTGCCTGGTGGATGAGCTGATGAAAAAGCTGGCGCTGCCGGTGCAGAAAAAAAACGGTCTGCGCGTGACGCCTGCCGATCAGATTGACATTATTACCGGTGCGCTGGCTGGCACGGCGAACAAGACACTGCTGGCATGGGCCAAAAAACAGGGTATTCAGGCGGTGGGTCTCTGCCTGGCTGATGGCGGTATGGTAAATGTCGAACAGTTCGATGAGCAGCTGGGGCATGTCGGCCACGCGACGCCGGGCTCGCCTGCGCTGCTGAATACGCTGCTGGCGGCGGGTTATATGCCGGTGGTCAGCTCTATCGGCATCACCGACGCGGGTGAATTAATGAATGTAAATGCCGACCAGGCGGCGACCGCGCTGGCCGCGACCCTGGGGGCCGATCTGGTGCTGCTTTCCGATGTAAGCGGTATTCTGGATGGTAAAGGCCAGCGCATTGAAGAGATGACGGCGGAGAAAGCCGAGCAGCTGATCGCGCAGGGCATTATTACCGACGGCATGATTGTGAAGGTCAATGCGGCGCTGGATGCCGCACGCGCGCTGGGCCGTCCCGTGGATATCGCCAGCTGGCGTCATGCGGAACAGCTGCCCAATCTGTTTAACGGTGTGTCCATTGGCACCCGGATTCTCGCTTAACGATACTGATTCAAGGATTACGAAATGCAAACGCAAGGCATTAAAAAAATCGTCCTGGCTTACTCCGGTGGTCTCGACACCTCGGCCATTATTCCATGGCTGAAAGAGAACTATGGCGGCTGTGAAGTGGTCGCGTTCGTGGCGGATATCGGTCAGGAGCGTAGCGATCTGGAAGGCGTTGAGAAAAAAGCGCTGCAGTCCGGCGCCTCCGAATGCCATGTTGTCGATCTGCGCGAAGAGTTTATCCGTGATTACGTTTACCCGGTACTGCAGACCGGTGCGCTCTATGAAGGCACCTATTTGCTGGGCACCTCTATGGCGCGTCCGATTATCGCCAAAGCGCAGGTTGAGCTGGCGCTGAAAGTGGGCGCTGACGCGCTCTGCCATGGCGCAACCGGTAAAGGTAACGATCAGGTGCGTTTCGAAACCACCTACACCGCGCTGGCACCGCAGCTGAAAGTGGTCGCGCCCTGGCGTGAGTGGAACCTGCGTTCGCGTGAAGCGCTGCTCGCCTATCTGAAAGAGCGCAACATCCCGACCACCGCGTCACTGGAGAAAATCTACAGCCGTGACGAGAACGCCTGGCATATCTCTACCGAAGGCGGCGTACTGGAAAGTCCGTGGAACGCCCCGAACAAAGATTGCTGGGTCTGGACCGTGGATCCGCAGGAAGCCCCGGATCAGCCGGAAAACGTCACCATTACCGTGGAAAAAGGCTGCGTAGTGGCGGTGAATGGCGAAGCGCTGAGCCCGTTCCAGTGCCTGGAAAAACTAAACGTCCTGGGGGCGAAACATGGCGTAGGCCGTATCGATATCGTTGAGAACCGTCTGGTTGGTATCAAATCGCGCGGCTGTTATGAAACCCCTGGCGGCACCATCATGGTGAATGCGCTGCGTGCCGTAGAGCAGCTGGTTCTCGATCGCGACAGCTTCAAATGGCGTCAGCAGCTGGGTCAGGAAATGTCCTATGTGGTTTACGACGGTCGCTGGTTTGCGCCGCTGCGTAAATCGATCCAGGCGGCAGCCGCGTCTCTGGCAGAAGAGGTGAACGGCGAAGTCGTGGTACAGCTGTATAAAGGCCAGGCAACGGCAATTCAGAAAAAATCGTCCAATAGCCTCTATTCCGAAGAGTTCGCCACCTTTGGCGAAGATGAAGTCTACGACCACAGCCATGCAGGCGGCTTCATTCGACTCTTCTCGCTTTCGTCACGCATTCGTGCGCTGAACGAGCAGAAAAAATAGTTTGTACGACGAGCGCGACTTGTCCTGGTAATAATGTCGGGGCGGCTTCCAGGCCGCCCCAGTTGTAATGATTAGAGGGAGCATGCTCATGGCACTTTGGGGTGGACGGTTTACCCAGGCTGCAGATCAGCGTTTCAAACAGTTTAATGACTCGCTGCGCTTCGATTATCGTCTGGCGGAGCAGGATATTATTGGCTCAGTCGCCTGGTCCAAAGCGCTGGTGACGGTCAACGTGCTTACTGCCGAAGAACAGCAGCAGCTGGAAGCGGCGCTGAACACGTTGCTTGATGAGGTGCGTACCGATCCGGTCCGCATTCTGCAAAGCGATGCGGAAGATATCCACAGTTGGGTGGAAAGCCAGCTGATCGAGAAAGTGGGTGCGCTGGGTAAAAAACTGCATACCGGTCGTAGCCGTAACGATCAGGTCGCAACTGACCTGAAACTCTGGTGCAAAATGCAGGTAGAGGCGCTGTTGAGCGCTACGCGCCAGCTACAGCAGGCGCTGGTCGCCACGGCAGAAGCGAACCAGGATGCGGTGATGCCGGGCTATACCCATTTGCAGCGTGCACAACCGGTCACCTTTGCTCACTGGTGTCTGGCCTATGTCGAGATGCTGGCGCGCGATGAGAGCCGTCTGCAGGATACCCTGAAGCGCCTGGACGTCAGTCCGCTGGGCTGCGGCGCGCTGGCCGGGACCGCCTATGCCATTGACCGCGAGCAGCTGGCTGGCTGGCTGGGCTTCGCCTCCGCGACCCGCAACAGCCTGGACAGTGTCTCCGACCGCGATCACGTGCTGGAGTTGCTCTCCGATGCCGCTATCGGCATGGTGCATCTGTCGCGTTTTGCCGAAGATCTGATCTTCTTTAATACCGGCGAAGCGGGTTTTGTTGAGCTGTCAGACAAAGTCACCTCCGGTTCGTCACTGATGCCGCAGAAGAAAAACCCCGATGCGCTGGAGCTGATCCGCGGTAAGTGTGGCCGCGTGCAGGGTGCGCTCACTGGCATGATGATGACGCTGAAAGGGCTGCCGCTCGCCTATAACAAAGATATGCAGGAAGACAAAGAAGGGCTGTTTGACGCGCTCGATACCTGGCTTGACTGCCTGCATATGTCCGTACTGGTGCTGGAAGGTATTCAGGTGAAGCGCCCGCGCTGCCAGGAAGCGGCTGAACAGGGCTATGCGAATGCCACCGAACTGGCCGATTATCTGGTCGCGAAAGGGGTACCGTTCCGCGAAGCGCACCATATCGTGGGTGAAGCGGTGGTCGAGGCGATCAAGCAGGGCGTGGCGCTGGAAGCTTTAGCGCTGGCAGATCTGCAGAAATTCAGCAGTGTGATTAGCGACGATGTCTATCCGATGCTGGCATTGCAATCCTGTCTGCAGCAGCGCAGTGCCAAAGGTGGGGTGTCGCCCCGGCAGGTCGCGCTGGCGATCGACGCGGCAAAACAACGTCTGGATAACTGATAAAAAAAGAGCGGGCAATGATTGCCCGCTAACCTCTAGCTTCAGAATGGTTTTTTTATAGGCACATTATCAAAGGGCCAGCATCCGGCTGACACAGTGATGCTTTTACGCTGAAAACAGATACTGTTTCAGGTCATCGGCGTCGCCGATATGGCGTCCACCAATAAAGACTTGCGGCACAGTGGCTCGGCCTGAGACGGCGCGCAAACTGACTGTCGTCGCATCCTGTCCCAGCACAATCTCTTCGAACGCAATTCCACGCTCGCGCAGCAACTGTTTCGCCTGGGCACAGAACGGGCAACCCGGTTTGGTGAATACCGACACTGATTCCTGCACCTTAAATTCGGGGGCCAGATAGCGCAACATGGTGTCAGCGTCGGAAACCTCAAACGGGTCGCCCGGTTTTCTGGGCTCAATAAACATTTTTTCAATCACGCCGTTGCACACCAGCATGGAGTAGCGCCATGAGCGCGGCCCCAGGCCCGGATGGCTGTTCTCCACCAGCATATTCATGCCGCGGGTAAAGTCGCCGTTACCATCAGGAATAAAAGTAATATGTTCAGCACGCTGATCGGCTTTCCAGGCATTCATTACAAATGCATCATTCACCGAAACGCACAAAATGCTGTCGATACCCTGCTGTACGAAAACATTGTACAGCTCGTTATAGCGCGGCAGATGGCTGGATGAGCAGGTTGGCGTAAAGGCTCCCGGCAATGAAAAGACAATGACGGTTTTATCTTTAAACAACTCATCAGTCGTTACGTCTACCCAGCGATCGTTCTGACGGGTATGAAAGGTGACCTGAGGAACAGCGTTACCTTCCTGACTAGCAAACATCTCACTTCCTTTATGGGTGGTCCGATATGATTCATTGCGTGCATTATTCTCTGCGCCGCTTGATAGGGCTAATCGTTCATTGCTATTCTATTTATCGCCACGGGCTATCGTGGTACGGAGGATAACAATGAACATTCGTGATCTGGAGTACCTGGTTTCGTTAGCGGAGCATCGCCATTTTCGGCGCGCCGCCGATGCCTGTCATGTCAGCCAACCCACACTGAGCGGACAAATACGCAAGCTGGAAGATGAACTGGGCGTGATGTTGCTGGAGCGAACCAGCCGTAAAGTACTTTTCACGCAGGCGGGTCTGCTGCTGGTCGATCAGGCGCGCACCGTGTTGCGTGAAGTGAAAGTTCTGAAAGAGATGGCGAGTCAGCAGGGTGAGGCGATGTCAGGACCACTGCATATTGGCCTGATTCCCACCACCGGGCCTTACCTGCTCCCGCATATTATTCCTATGCTGCATCAAACCTTTCCCAAGCTGGAAATGTATCTGCATGAAGCGCAGACCCAGCAGTTGCTGGCGCAGCTCGACAGCGGCAAGCTGGATTGTGCGATTCTGGCGCTGGTGAAAGAGAGCGAGGCTTTTATTGAAGTGCCGCTGTTTGATGAGCCGATGATGCTGGCGGTCTATGAAGATCATCCCTGGCACGATCGTGACCGCGTGCCAATGTCCGATCTGGCCGGTGAAAAACTGTTGATGCTGGAAGACGGGCACTGCCTGCGCGATCAGGCGATGGGCTTTTGCTTTGAAGCCGGGGCGGATGAAGATACCCATTTTCGTGCCACCAGTCTGGAAACGCTGCGCAATATGGTGGCGGCAGGCAGCGGTATTACGTTACTGCCGGCGCTCTCGGTGCCGCAGGAGCGCGTCCGCGATGGCGTCTGCTATCTGCCTTGTTATAAGCCCGTGCCCCAGCGCACTATCGCCCTGGTTTATCGTCCGGGCTCACCGCTGCGCAGCCGTTATGAACAGCTGGCAGAGGCAATTCGTTCACACATGCAGTCCCGGATGACCCAGTCGTTAAAAAAGGCGATTTAAGCCGTTTAACGCTGCCACGCGGTAGGCTTCCGCCATGGTAGGATAGTTAAAGGTGGTATTCACAAAATACTCGATTGTGTTGCCACCGTTTTTCTGTTCCATGATCGCCTGACCGATATGAATGATTTCTGCGGCACGCTCACCGAAGCAGTGAATACCGAGAATCTCTTTGGTTTCGCGGTGGAACAGAATCTTCAGGCTACCCACGTTCATGCCGACAATCTGCGCCCGCGCCAGATGTTTGAACTGGGCGCGACCCACTTCATACGGCACTTTCATCGCCGTCAGCTGCTGCTCGGTTTTACCCACGGAACTGATTTCCGGAATGGTATAGATGCCCGTCGGGATATCTTCGATCAGATGCGCCGTCGCTTCGCCCCGCATAATGGCCTGCGCTGCAATACGTCCCTGATCGTAGGCGGCTGACGCCAGGCTCGGATAGCCGATCACATCGCCCACCGCGTAAATATGCGGCTGTGCGGTCTGGTACATGCTGTTCACTTTTAACAAGCCGCGTCCGTCAGCTTCCAGGCCAACATTTTCCAGCGCCAGAGAATCGGTGTTACCGGTACGGCCGTTAGCATAGAGCAAACAGTCCGCCTTGACCTTTTTGCCCGATTTCAGGTGCATAATCACGCCATCATCCACACCTTCAATCTTTTCAAACTCTTCGTTGTGACGGATCACCACGCCGTTGTTCCAGAAGTGGTAAGAGAGAGAATCTGACATCTCTTGATCAAGGAAGGCCAGCAGGCGATCGCGGGTGTTAATCAGGTCAACCTTGACGTTCAGCCCACGGAAAATGGAGGCGTACTCACAGCCGATCACCCCGGCGCCATAAATAATGACGTGGCCCGGCTCATGATGCAGGTTGAGTATGGAGTCGGAGTCATAGATACGGGGATGGGTAAAATCGACGTCTGCCGGGTGGTAAGGGCGGGAGCCGCAAGCGATGACAAATTTTTCTGCGGTCAGGCGCTCATGCGACCCGTCATGCAGTTCAATCTCCAGGGTATGGGTATCAACAAAACGCGCATTCCCCTCATACAGTTCGCAACGGTTACGCTCGTAGAAGCCCTGGCGCATCGCGGTCTGCGTGCTGATAACGTTCTCGGTATGGTTCAGAATGTCAGCGAAGGAGGAGCGCAGGAGACGGGTATGATCACTGTAAAGCGGGTTCTGGTTAAATTCGATAATACGGCTGACGGCGTGGCGCAGGGCTTTTGAGGGAATGGTACCCCAGTGGGTACAGCCGCCGCCGACATTATGGTAGCGTTCGATCACGGCGACGCGCGCTCCCTGCTTCACCAGCCCCATCGCTGCGCCTTCACCGCCCGGGCCGGAGCCAATAACAATGGCATCGTAATCGTAAGACTTTTGCATACCGGTAGGTCCTATTTTTAAACATTTTAACAACGGGATTCTAACATCTCCTTGCTCACTTCTGAATTCTAACAGCGAATTTAGCCGGGGTTTGGCAAAGCGTGAGGTTAACAAGCGATCACAAAGTTTGCTCATCTGTACGCTGAAAAGTTTGTTATAGTGCCTGCCGGGATGGTTAAAAGGTAGAAATGATGGGCGTCAGAGCGCAACAAAAAGAACGTACACGACGTTCGCTGATCGAAGCGGCATTCAGCCAGCTGAGCGCAGAACGCAGCTTCGCCAGCCTGAGTCTGCGTGAAGTGGCACGCGAAGCGGGTATCGCGCCGACCTCGTTCTATCGCCACTTCAAAGATGTCGATGAGCTTGGCCTGACCATGGTTGATGAGAGCGGGCTGATGTTGCGTCAGCTGATGCGCCAGGCGCGCCAGCGTATCGCTAAAGGCGGCAGCATTATCAAAACCTCGGTGTCGACCTTTATGGAGTTTATTGGTAACAATCCCAACGCTTTTCGTCTCCTGTTACGTGAACGTTCCGGCACCTCGGCAGCTTTTCGTGCCGCGGTTGCGCGAGAAATTCAGCATTTTATCGCTGAGCTTGCGGATTATCTGGAGGTGGAAAACCGTATGCCGCGCAGCTTTACCGAGGCGCAGGCAGAAGCGATGGTGACTATCGTCTTCAGCGCAGGTGCCGAGGCGCTGGATGTCGATGCTGAACAACGCCGTAAGCTGGAAGATCGTCTGGTGCTGCAACTGCGGATGATCGCCAAAGGCGCGTATTACTGGTATCGCCGGGAGCAAGAGCGTCTGGCGGTGGCCCTGGACAAAACTGACGAGTAGACTGATAAGGATAATGACATGACAGAACAACCCTCTCGCGATAAAGGCACGCTGTTACTGGCTTTTATTACCGGTCTGGCCATTAACGGCTCATTTTCCGTGCTGTTTAACGCCTTTGTGCCTTTTTCTATCTTTCCGCTGATTGCGCTGGGACTGGCCGCCTGGTGCCTGCATCAGCGTTACCTGAATCGCAATATGCCGGAAGGCATGCCTTCGCTGGCGGCGGCGTTCTTCCTGCTGGGGATTCTGGTCTACAGCTCTATCGTGCGTGCTGAATATCCCGATATCGGCTCTAACTTTATCCCGACGATCCTGATGGTTTGCCTGGTGTTCTGGATTGCCACGCGCTTCAAACGTGGCAAGAAAAACCACGGCTGAACCGTCGCAGGCAAGAAAAAGGGAACCCTCAGGGTTCCCTTTTTCATTTTCAGGACCTGCGCGTCAGCAGCACGCCGCACTCCATATGATGGGTGTAAGGGAACTGATCGAACAGCGCCAGCCGGGTAACCTCATGGGTAAGGGAGAGCTGCTGCAGGTTGTCGCACAACGTCTGCGGGTTGCAGGAGATATACAGGATACGCGGATAGGCCTGCACCATCTTCACCGTCTCCTCATCCAGCCCACTACGTGGCGGATCGACAAAAATGGTTTCGCAGTCATATTCCGTCAGATCGATACCCTGCAGACGGTTAAAGGTGCGCACGCCATTAATGGCCTGGGTGAACTCTTCTGCTGCCATACGAATTATCTGCACGTTCTCGATCTGGTTGGCCACAATATTGTATTGCGCCGCCGCCACGGAGGGTTTGGCGATTTCAGTGGCCAGCACGCGGCGGAAATTACGCGCCAGCGCGAGGGAGAAGTTACCGTTGCCGCAGTAAAGCTCCAGCAGATCGCCACGGGAATCCCGGGTGACATCCAGCGCCCACTCCAGCATCTGAATGTTCATCGCAGCATTCGGCTGGGTAAAACTGTTTTCCACCTGACGGTAGATCATCTCCCGGCCCGCAACCGGCAAGCGCTCGTCAATATAGTCGCGATCGAGGCATATCTTGGTTTTTGTCGCGCGGCCAATCAGCTGCACCTCAATCCCTTCCTGGCGCAGCGCATCGCGCAGAACGCTTGCCGCCTGCTGCCAGGCAGCATCCAGCTTGCGGTGATAAAGCAGCGAGATAATGATTTGATTGCTGAGCGTAGAGAGATAATCGATCTGAAACAGCTTGTGGCGCAGGACAGTGTTGTCGCGGATCGCTGCGATCATTTTCGGCATGAGCAAATTGATCAATTCACTGGCAGCCGGAAATTGATCGACGCGTATCCGCTGACGCGTCTGCTGATCAAAAATGATGTGATAGAGATCGTCGCCGTCGTGCCAGAGACGGAACTCTGCCCGCATGCGGTAATGGCTCACCGGTGAGCGAAACACCTCTACGGCGGGCGCGGCAAAGGGCGTCATCATCGTTTCCAGACGGCTGACTTTTTCCGCCAGTTGCGCGTCGTACTCTTCAATCGGGAGGTGTTCGGGTGTCATTATCGATCCTGTTAAAAGCGGGCTTGCCGGGCGATTGTAGGCATTCGTCTTGCGATGTCCAGCCCCGGCGTAAGAAGATGGCCGGAAGTCTGGATTTCTGGCCATCTTACCCGTAGACTGCGCCAGCCGGTCTCAGCATGAGTGAATAGGGAATCCAGTGTAAATCTGGAGCTGACGCGCAGCGGTAACGAACATCGTGGTGATTGCATATGCAGACACTGTCCGTAAGGATGGGAAGTCTTCATCACTTATGGTTCCCAGCCCGAAGACCTGCCGGTGTGTCGTCGCAATCTGTACGATCATCGCGTACTATCGATCGTATGCCTGCGGCATCCTGCTTTAGCCTTTGGATGCTTAAAAATGATGAAAACAAAAGCTTCGCTGTGCGCCTTCAGTGCAACGGCGATCTCCCTCTGGGCGCAAACCAGTGTCGCGCAGCAGAGTCATGATCCTCTCGTCGTTACCGCTAACCGCTTTGCCCAGCCCGTCTCCTCGGTACTGGCGCCCACCACCGTTGTGACCCGTGCAGAGATTGATCGCTGGCAGGCCAAAAGCCTGACGGATGTGATGCGTCGTTTACCGGGCGTCGATGTGGCGCAAAGCGGCGGCCTCGGTCAACAGAGTTCGCTCTTTATTCGCGGCACCAACTCCAGCCACGTGTTGGTTCTGATTGATGGCGTGCGGCTGAATCAGGCCGGCATTACCGGCTCTTCCGATCTCAGTCAGATTCCGCTGACGCTGGTTCAGCGTATTGAGTATGTACGCGGTGCGCGTTCTGCCGTTTACGGTTCCGATGCGGTGGGCGGGGTGATTAATATTATTACGGGCCGTGACCAGCCAGGTACGACGCTGACCGCAGGCGCAGGATCGCATAGCTATCAATCGTATGACGCAACGACCCGGCAGTTACTGAACGATGCCACAACGCTGACGCTGGCCGGCAATTACACCTATACCAAAGCGTATGATGTGGTCGCCGGGCTGCCTGACGCCTATGGCGCGGCAGCACAGCCGGACCGTGATGGCTTTATGAGTAAAACGCTCTATGGCGCGCTGGAACATCAGTTCAGCGATAGCTTCAGCGGTTTCGTACGCGGCTACGGCTTTGAAAACCGCACGGATTACGATGGTTCTCCCACCTGGATAGCACCCAATACTTTTGTTGATACGCGCCAGCTTTACAGTCAGACCTGGGATGGCGGCGTGCGCTTCAGTCAGGATATCTACTCAACGCAGCTGGTAGCCAGCTACAGCCACAGCAAAGATTACAACTACAGTCCGGCATTTGGTCGTTACGGCAGCGCCGCCACCCTGGATGATACGCAGCAATACAATCTGCAGTGGGGTAATACCGTGCAGCTGGGGCAGGGCGCGCTAAGCGCCGGCGTTGACTGGCAAAAACAGTCCTCGGAACCGGGCACCGGTTATGTTACCGATGGCCACGAGCAGCGTAACACAGGTATTTATGCCACGGTGCAGCAGCAGCTGGGACAGTTGACATTAGAAGGCGCCGTGCGCGGTGACGATAATGATGAGTTCGGCTGGCATCAGACCTGGCAAACCAGCGCAGCCTGGGAGCTTATTGCCGGTTATCGTGTTTTCGCTTCCTATGGCACCGCCTTCAAGGCACCCAATCTCGGCCAGCTGTACAGCGATTATTATGGCAACCGCAATCTCAATCCGGAAAAGAGTAAGCAGTGGGAAGGGGGCTTCGAAGGGTTAACCGGGCCGGTTAACTGGCGCGTCTCGGGCTATCGTAATGATATTGACGGGTTGATTGACAGCGATCCTGTCACCTGGCGCTATTACAATATTAATAAAGCGCGTATTAAAGGCGTGGAAGCCACCGCATCCTTCGATACCGGCCCGCTCAGTCATCAGCTCTCTTACGATTATGTCGACGCCCGTGATGGTGAAACCGATCAGGTGCTGCTGCGTCGGGCAAAGCAACAGGTGAAATATCAACTCGACTGGACGCTCTATGATATCGACTGGGCTGTCAGCTGGCATTATCTGGGCGAGCGCTATGATAATGACTACAGCACAGGCGTGGCCCGGCGCGTGAAGTTTGGCGGCGTGAGTTTATGGGACCTTGCTCTCGCTTATCCGGTCACCTCCCACCTTACTGTTCGTGGTAGAATAGCCAACCTGTTCGATAAAGATTACGAGACAGTCTATGGCTATCAAACTCCAGGGCGGGAATATTACCTCAGCGGCAGCTACAGCTTCTAACCTGCGACCCACCGTGCTGGTATTTGACTCCGGCGTCGGTGGGCTCTCCGTCTATGATGAGATCCGGCAGCTGTTGCCGGAGCTACACTATCTTTACGCCTTCGATAATGCCGGTTTCCCCTACGGGGAAAAGAGCGAAGAGTATATCGTTGAGCGCGTCGTGGCGGTGGTTGACGCTATTACTCAACAGCATCCGCTGGCGCTGGTGGTGATCGCCTGTAACACCGCCAGCACTGTTTCTCTGCCCGCTTTACGCGCCCGTTTCGCGTTTCCCGTGGTCGGCGTCGTGCCGGCAATCAAGCCCGCCGCACGGCTGACGCGCAACGGCATTGTCGGCTTGCTGGCGACACGCGCGACCGTACGTCGCTCCTATACGCAGGAACTGATTACCCAGTTCGCCCGCGAGTGTCGTATCAATATGCTGGGTTCTTCAGAACTGGTCGAGCTGGCAGAGAGGAAATTGCATGGGGAAAAGATAGATAAAGAAGAAGTCCGGCGCATCGTACAGCCCTGGTTGCGGCTGCCCGAACCGCCCGATACGGTAGTGCTCGGCTGCACCCACTTCCCGTTACTGCGTGAAGAGTTGCAGCAAGTCTTGCCGGAAGGGACGCGCCTGATTGATTCCGGTGCAGCTATCGCCAGAAGAACTGTCTGGTTGCTGGAACATGAATCACCCGATGCTAAATCAGCAGAAGAAAATGTCGCTTTCTGCACGGCAATGGACAGCGATGCTGAGCAATTAGTCGCCGTTTTACAGCGTTATGGCTTCGCAACGCTGAAAAAAGTGGCGGTTTAGCACGTCTTTGGGTAAAAAATCAGCACTCAGAAATTAATTTGAAATTAACGCTTGTCAGAGAGAATTAACCCCCTATAATGCGCCTCCACTGACACGGAACAGCGCGAAACGCAACGATGTGTCAGGGCGCAGGAAAGCGAAATAAAGGCTTGACTGGCAAAGCGGAAAGCGTAATATACGCAGCCCGCGCCACTCGATTAGTGGCACCGCTCTTTAACAATTTATCAGACAATCTGTGTGGGCACTCGCAGGATTGATATCGGAGCCTCCGGGCTTAAAAAATATCAAGTCTCAAGAGTGAGCACGTAATTCATTACGACGTTTTTCCTTGAGCATCGCTTCACGAGTTGAAGCAAATCAAGCTTTTAATTGAAGAGTTTGATCATGGCTCAGATTGAACGCTGGCGGCAGGCCTAACACATGCAAGTC
>NZ_LR026978.1:1348213-1349827 GCF_900604315.1 [Erwinia] mediterraneensis | reverse complement strand
CACGTAATTCATTACGACGTTTTTCCTTGAGCATCGCTTCACGAGTTGAAGCAAATCAAGCTTTTAATTGAAGAGTTTGATCATGGCTCAGATTGAACGCTGGCGGCAGGCCTAACACATGCAAGTCGAACGGCAGCACAGGAAAGCTTGCTTTCCGGGTGGCGAGTGGCGGACGGGTGAGTAATGTCTGGGGATCTGCCCGATGGAGGGGGATAACCACTGGAAACGGTGGCTAATACCGCATAATGTCGCAAGACCAAAGTGGGGGACCTTCGGGCCTCACACCATCGGATGAACCCAGATGGGATTAGCTAGCAGGCAGGGTAACGGCCTACCTGGGCGACGATCCCTAGCTGGTCTGAGAGGATGACCAGCCACACTGGAACTGAGACACGGTCCAGACTCCTACGGGAGGCAGCAGTGGGGAATATTGCACAATGGGCGCAAGCCTGATGCAGCCATGCCGCGTGTATGAAGAAGGCCTTCGGGTTGTAAAGTACTTTCAGCGGGGAGGAAGGGATGAAGCTTAATACGCTTCGTCATTGACGTTACCCGCAGAAGAAGCACCGGCTAACTCCGTGCCAGCAGCCGCGGTAATACGGAGGGTGCAAGCGTTAATCGGAATTACTGGGCGTAAAGCGCACGCAGGCGGTCTGTTAAGTCAGATGTGAAATCCCCGGGCTCAACCCGGGAACTGCATTTGAAACTGGCAGGCTTGAGTCTCGTAGAGGGGGGTAGAATTCCAGGTGTAGCGGTGAAATGCGTAGAGATCTGGAGGAATACCGGTGGCGAAGGCGGCCCCCTGGACGAAGACTGACGCTCAGGTGCGAAAGCGTGGGGAGCAAACAGGATTAGATACCCTGGTAGTCCACGCCGTAAACGATGTCGACTTGGAGGTTGTGCCCTTGAGGCGTGGCTTCCGGAGCTAACGCGTTAAGTCGACCGCCTGGGGAGTACGGCCGCAAGGTTAAAACTCAAATGAATTGACGGGGGCCCGCACAAGCGGTGGAGCATGTGGTTTAATTCGATGCAACGCGAAGAACCTTACCTGGCCTTGACATCCACGGAATTCTGCAGAGATGCGGAAGTGCCTTCGGGAACCGTGAGACAGGTGCTGCATGGCTGTCGTCAGCTCGTGTTGTGAAATGTTGGGTTAAGTCCCGCAACGAGCGCAACCCTTATCCTTTGTTGCCAGCGATTCGGTCGGGAACTCAAAGGAGACTGCCGGTGATAAACCGGAGGAAGGTGGGGATGACGTCAAGTCATCATGGCCCTTACGGCCAGGGCTACACACGTGCTACAATGGCGCATACAAAGAGAAGCGACCTCGCGAGAGCAAGCGGACCTCATAAAGTGCGTCGTAGTCCGGATCGGAGTCTGCAACTCGACTCCGTGAAGTCGGAATCGCTAGTAATCGTGGATCAGAACGCCACGGTGAATACGTTCCCGGGCCTTGTACACACCGCCCGTCACACCATGGGAGTGGGTTGCAAAAGAAGTAGGTAGCTTAACCCTCGGGAGGGCGCTTACCACTTTGTGATTCATGACTGGGGTGAAGTCGTAACAAGGTAACCGTAGGGGAACCTGCGGTTGGATCACCTCCTTACCTGAACG
>NZ_LR026978.1:1321676-1347892 GCF_900604315.1 [Erwinia] mediterraneensis | reverse complement strand
ACGGGTCGCGACAGCGAAACGTCTGTGGGTTGTGAGGTTAAGCGAACAAGCGTACACGGTGGATGCCCTGGCAGTCAGAGGCGATGAAGGACGTGCTAATCTGCGAAAAGCGCCGGCGAGGTGATATGAACCTTTGACCCGGCGATGTCCGAATGGGGAAACCCGGTGCACTCAGTGCATCATCGCAACATGAATACATAGTGTTGCGAGGCGAACCGGGGGAACTGAAACATCTAAGTACCCCGAGGAAAAGAAATCAACCGAGATTCCCCCAGTAGCGGCGAGCGAACGGGGAGCAGCCCAGAGCCTGAATCAGCATGTGTGTCAGTGGAAGCGTCTGGAAAGGCGCACGGTACAGGGTGACAGTCCCGTACACGAAGGCACAGATGCTGTGAGCTCGATGAGTAGGGCGGGACACGTGATATCCTGTCTGAAGATGGGGGGACCATCCTCCAAGGCTAAATACTCCTGACTGACCGATAGTGAACCAGTACCGTGAGGGAAAGGCGAAAAGAACCCCGGCGAGGGGAGTGAAACAGAACCTGAAACCGTGTACGTACAAGCAGTGGGAGCCTCTTTATGGGGTGACTGCGTACCTTTTGTATAATGGGTCAGCGACTTATATTCTGTAGCAAGGTTAACCGTATAGGGGAGCCGCAGGGAAACCGAGTCTTAACCGGGCGTTAAGTTGCAGGGTATAGACCCGAAACCCGGTGATCTAGCCATGGGCAGGTTGAAGGTTGGGTAACACTAACTGGAGGACCGAACCGACTAATGTTGAAAAATTAGCGGATGACCTGTGGCTGGGGGTGAAAGGCCAATCAAACCGGGAGATAGCTGGTTCTCCCCGAAAGCTATTTAGGTAGCGCCTCGTGAATTCATCTCCGGGGGTAGAGCACTGTTTCGGCTAGGGGGCCATCCCGGCTTACCAACCCGATGCAAACTGCGAATACCGGAGAATGTTATCACGGGAGACACACGGCGGGTGCTAACGTCCGTCGTGAAGAGGGAAACAACCCAGACCGCCAGCTAAGGTCCCAAAGTCATGGTTAAGTGGGAAACGATGTGGGAAGGCCCAGACAGCCAGGATGTTGGCTTAGAAGCAGCCATCATTTAAAGAAAGCGTAATAGCTCACTGGTCGAGTCGGCCTGCGCGGAAGATGTAACGGGGCTAAACCATGCACCGAAGCTGCGGCAGTGACACTGTGTGTTGCTGGGTAGGGGAGCGTTCTGTAAGCCGCTGAAGGTGTGCTGTGAGGCATGCTGGAGGTATCAGAAGTGCGAATGCTGACATAAGTAACGATAAAGCGGGTGAAAAGCCCGCTCGCCGGAAGACCAAGGGTTCCTGTCCAACGTTAATCGGGGCAGGGTGAGTCGACCCCTAAGGCGAGGCCGAAAGGCGTAGTCGATGGGAAACAGGTTAATATTCCTGTACTTGGTGTTACTGCGAAGGGGGGACGGAGAAGGTCAGGTTAGCCGGGCGACGGTTGTCCCGGTTTAAGCGTGTAGGCTGGTTTTCCAGGCAAATCCGGAAAATCAAGGCTGAGGCGTGATGACGAGGCACTACGGTGCTGAAGTAACTGATACCCTGCTTCCAGGAAAAGCCTCTAAGCTCCAGGTAACACGAAATCGTACCCCAAACCGACACAGGTGGTCAGGTAGAGAATACCAAGGCGCTTGAGAGAACCCGGGTGAAGGAACTAGGCAAAATGGTGCCGTAACTTCGGGAGAAGGCACGCTGGCATGTAGGTGAGGGGACTTGCTCCCGGAGCCGAAGCCAGTCGAAGATACCAGCTGGCTGCAACTGTTTATTAAAAACACAGCACTGTGCAAACACGAAAGTGGACGTATACGGTGTGACGCCTGCCCGGTGCCGGAAGGTTAATTGATGGGGTCAGCCGCAAGGCGAAGCTCCTGATCGAAGCCCCGGTAAACGGCGGCCGTAACTATAACGGTCCTAAGGTAGCGAAATTCCTTGTCGGGTAAGTTCCGACCTGCACGAATGGCGTAATGATGGCCAGGCTGTCTCCACCCGGGACTCAGTGAAATTGAACTCGCTGTGAAGATGCAGTGTACCCGCGGCAAGACGGAAAGACCCCGTGAACCTTTACTACAGCTTGACACTGAACATTGAGCCTTGATGTGCAGGATAGGTGGGAGGCTTTGAAGCGCGGACGCCAGTCTGCGTGGAGCCATCCTTGAAATACCACCCTTTAATGTTTGATGTTCTAACCTGGCGCCGTGATCCGGCGTGGGGACAGTGTCTGGTGGGTAGTTTGACTGGGGCGGTCTCCTCCCAAAGCGTAACGGAGGAGCACGAAGGTGGGCTAATCACGGTCGGACATCGTGAGGTTAGTGCAAAGGCATAAGCCCGCTTGACTGCGAGCGTGACGGCGCGAGCAGGTGCGAAAGCAGGTCTTAGTGATCCGGTGGTTCTGTATGGAAGGGCCATCGCTCAACGGATAAAAGGTACTCCGGGGATAACAGGCTGATACCGCCCAAGAGTTCATATCGACGGCGGTGTTTGGCACCTCGATGTCGGCTCATCACATCCTGGGGCTGAAGTAGGTCCCAAGGGTATGGCTGTTCGCCATTTAAAGTGGTACGCGAGCTGGGTTTAGAACGTCGTGAGACAGTTCGGTCCCTATCTGCCGTGGGCGCTGGAGAACTGAGGGGGGCTGCTCCTAGTACGAGAGGACCGGAGTGGACGCACCGCTGGTGTCCGGGTTGTCACGCCAGTGGCATTGCCCGGTAGCTAAGTGCGGAAGAGATAAGTGCTGAAAGCATCTAAGCACGAAACTTGCCCCGAGATGAGTTCTCCCTGACCCTTTAAGGGTCCTGAAGGGACGTTGAAGACGACGACGTTGATAGGCCGGATGTGTAAGTGCAGCGATGCATTGAGCTGACCGGTACTAATGACCCGTGAGGCTTAACCTTACAACGCCAGAGGCGTTTTGATGAGAGACGCGATTTTCAGTTTGTTACCCGGATACGTTGTGCGGCCTGCGGGCGGCGCGACAACAGAATTTGCCTGGCGGCCAGAGCGCGGTGGTCCCACCTGAACCCATGCCGAACTCAGAAGTGAAACGCCGTAGCGCCGATGGTAGTGTGGGGTCTCCCCATGCGAGAGTAGGGAACTGCCAGGCATCCAATTTGGTTATTACCTGAAAAGGTAACACCGGTTATCAGCGAGACCCCGCTGGTAATGCAGTATTCGGTGGTGCGGTAGTTCAGTCGGTTAGAATACCGGCCTGTCACGCCGGGGGTCGCGGGTTCGAGTCCCGTCCGCACCGCCACCCTTATTTAGGGGCGTAGTTCAATTGGTAGAGCACCGGTCTCCAAAACCGGGTGTTGGGGGTTCGAGTCCCTCCGCCCCTGCCAGAAAATAATCCTTTGCTTCGGCGAAGGATTTTTTTTGCCCAAAATTCCTTAGCTGGCAGTCTGTCGGGATAGAAACCCAGGCAGCAACTAATCACTACCCAGCTTTTTCCCGCGTTCCGTCTCTCTCTGTTCGTTAAATATTAACGTGGCAGCACAGGAACCTTTAACAGCTGACGAATATGCGTCTGTTGATCGCTGTTCTGCAGCCAGACCGCGTATAACGGACGCACCGCGACCGGCGTATCTGGGATCACCATCAGATCGTGATAGAGGCTGTGCCAGAAGTCGGGCAGAAATGCACAGGCTCCGGTGGTATGCAACAGTTCCCGCGTGACATGCGCAGAGGTGGTCGTTAACACCGGCACATCGTCGCCGCCGGAGAGATAGCTCTCATGCTGATGGAAGTCGGCACCCCATTCCAGCTTGATGTAATCATACTTTTCCCGCTTCTCTGTTTTACGCGCCCGAAAGAGCGCCAGCGAGATATGGCCGATCTGCTGGCTGGTCAGCTCATCCATTTTAGGCGCTTCCGTAGTAATCAACAGATCCAGCTGACGTTCGTGTAACTGCTTTACCAACAGATGACGTTGTGCGATGCGGGCTTCCAGATGCAGGCTTTCCCGGTTCTCATACAGCGTTTGTAGCCAGGGCGTCAGATAAGCTTCCCACAGAGACGCACTGGCACCGATAGAGAGCTCATGATGCTGCTGCGTATGAGAAACTTCTTTCTTTGCCATCAGCCAGGTACTCATCAGGCTTTCTGCATAAGGCAGTAAGCGTTCGCCTGCCGACGTCAGACGTATATTATTGCGATGACGAGTAAATAGATTAACACCCAGCTGATTTTCCAGCTGACGGATGCGAAAACTGACGGCAGACTGAGTGAGGTACAAGGCTTCTGCAGCGCGCCCGAAATGTCGGGTTCTGCTCACTTCCAGGAAAGTTTTCAGTAATTCCGTATCCACAGCTTTCTCCAAAAATTTATTTGTCGTAATGATTTAAATCTTTTGTTTTACACTCTGTCAAGCCTATCTAATACTCCGCGCCATAAATAGCACGGCCATAAGAGAATCAGGAGCGTGTAAGATGGCGGAGAGCTTCGCAACTGCAAATCGTTTCTTTGATAACAAACATTACCCACGTGGGTTTTCGCGTCACGGTGATTTCACCATTAAGGAAGCTCAACTTCTGGAACGCCACGGTTATGCCTTTAACGAATTGGATCTGGCAAAACGTGAACCTGTTACAGAAGAAGAACGCTTGTTTATTGAAGTATGTCGTGGTCTGCGAGAGCCGCAAACGGAAGCTGAACGTGTCTGGTCAAAATACATGACTCGCATCAAGCGTCCTAAGCGTTTCCATACCTTGTCTGGCGGTAAGCCGCAGATGGACAGTGTGGAAGACTACAGTGAAAGTGAAGATTAAAAAAATGGGGCTTTGCCCCATTTTTTACTCCAGGCTTTTATGTAGAAAGATCAGCAGGCGCTCAATGCTGCGATAACTCACCGCTTCCTGCAAATGCTCACGTTTAATCTGTCCTTCCTCAGCCAAATCGGCAATTGTCCTCGCCACCTTTAAGATACGCTGCCAGGCTCGCACTGAAAGCTCCAGCGAATGCAGAATGCTTTCCAGCCATACGGCATCCTCCGGCAGAAGCTTACACCACTGCTGAATCTCAGGGTTACTGAGATGGGCGTTGATCTTGCCAGCACGCTTCAGCTGTCTGTTACGTGCCCTCAGTACACGTTCCCGTACAACTTCGGAGGTTTCGCTGGCCTGCCGTTCCCGGCTCAACATACCGCCAGGCAGCAGCGGGACCTCGAGCGACAAATCGAACCGATCCAGAAACGGGCCGGAGAGTCGGCTCAGATAGCGTAAAACCTGAGCCGGCGAGCAGCGGTGGTGATTGCCCTGATAATGTCCGGTTGGGCTGGGATTCATGGCGGCAATCAGCTGGAAGCGTGCCGGATAGGTTACCTTAGCACGGGCGCGTGAGAGGGTTATCTCACCGGACTCGATCGGTTCACGCAGCGAGTCCAGCACCTTGCGATCGAACTCCGGCAGCTCATCCAGAAACAGCAATCCATTATGGGCCAGTGAAATCTCACCGGGCCTGGGCAGAGAGCCGCCTCCCACCAGGGCGTAGAGCGTAGAGCTGTGATGCGGCGCGCGAAACGGCCTTTTGCGCCACTGTTTGTGCAGGCTCTCCCGATCTACCAGACTGGCGATGGCGGCGCACTCCAGCGCTTCCCGGGTGGTCAGAGGCGGCATAATACCGGGCAAGCGCGTTGCCAGCATGGTCTTTCCGGTGCCCGGTGGCCCGATCAGCAACAGGTTATGTCCTCCCGCCGCGGTAATCTCCAGTGCACGCCGCCCCTGTTCCTGACCAATGATATCGCTGAGGTCGGCCTCGTTTGCCTGCGATTCTTGAGGAGCGCAGACCGCAACGGGCAACTCCCGTTTATGATGCAGGAAGGCGCAGATCTCCAGCAGATGGTGACCCACCAGGGATGTGCCCTGTTGTATCAGTCCCACATCCTGCTGGTTATCTGCGGGAAGTATCAGCTGGCGTCCCGCCTGCTGAGCCGCCAGCGCAGCCGGAATCGCGCCCTGAACCCCTCTCAGCGCGCCATTAAGGGTCAGCTCACCCAGAAACTCATACTGTGCCAGCTTATCCGCAGGGAGCTGTTCTGAGGCAGCGAGAACCGCAATGGCGATAGGGAGATCGTAGCGCCCACCTTCTTTCGGCAAATCAGCCGGGGCCAGATTGATGGTGATACGTTTAGCGGGAAAGCTAAACCCACTGTTGATAATGGCGCTGCGCACCCGCTCGCGCGCTTCCTTTACCGTGGTTTCCGGTAGCCCGACCAGGATTAAAGCCGGAAGCCCGTTGCTCAAATGCGCTTCTATTGTGACCAGGGGCGCCTCCACCCCCAGTGCCGCGCGGGTTAATACTGTTGACAATGACATAACCGCTCCTTGTTATGTCGATGATGATCGAACTCGCATTGTTATGCGACAGCCGAAAGACTGGATTGCGTATCAGATCGGGCGATCATTTCATTTTTGCACCGTGTTACTAAATTGCTGCGATATAGCTCCTGTCTGCACGAATATTCATAACGAAGCGCGAATAATGAATATTTATCACAATCTAAAATAACCTTTTAATAACAAGATGATAATAAGCCTCACGGCGCAGGCGCTGAAAAAAATATGGCAAAAGAGATTGTCATAAGACCAATAACTATGGTAACTCTGTAGGCATTACTTCGAACGAACGAAAATATCGAACAGAAAATGAAAGCCCTTCTACGAGTGATTAGCCTGGTTGTGATTAGCGTGGTGGTGATTATTAAACCACTGTGCGGGGCTACGCATGGAGAAAGAAAGGCTTAAAAATCAAGGCCTGGAATTCGAAAAAACCCCGCACCGAAAGGTCCGGGGTTTTTTTTTGACCTGGCGGAATATCAGTGATTAATCAAGGAACAAACAATGAACAGTAGCATAAAATTCTGTTGTTCCGGTCGTGAGACGGGAGAATAACTATGACAGGTGCACAGTGGGTGGTTCAGGCTTTACGCGCGCAGGGGGTTGATACCGTATTCGGCTATCCGGGCGGCGCAATTATGCCGGTCTATGATGCGCTCTATGACGGCGGCGTGGAGCACCTACTGTGTCGGCATGAGCAGGGCGCGGTGATGGCGGCAATTGGTTATGCCCGCGCCACCGGTAAAACCGGGGTTTGCCTTGCCACTTCTGGTCCGGGTGCGACCAACCTGATCACCGGCCTGGCGGATGCGATGATGGATTCCGTACCGGTGGTTGCCATCACGGGCCAGGTCTCTTCTGCCTTTATCGGCACCGATGCCTTCCAGGAGATCGACGTGCTGGGCCTGTCGCTGGCCTGCACCAAACACAGCTTCCTGGTGGAGTCACTGGATGATTTACCTGTGGTAATGGCTGAAGCTTTTGCCATGGCGCGCTCAGGTCGTCCGGGTCCGGTGCTGATTGATATTCCAAAGGATATTCAGATCGCCAAAGGGGAACTGATGCCGCACCTGCTGCCGGTTGAAGAGGAGCTGGCGCAACCGCAACAGGCGATTCTTGCCGCGCGTGCCATGATGCAACAGGCACAGAAACCCATTCTCTATGTCGGCGGCGGCGTCGGTATGGCGCAGGCGGTACCGGAATTACGTGCGCTGGCGGCCGGGACCGGTATTCCGGTGGTCTGTACGCTGAAAGGGCTGGGAAGCGTTGATGCAACCAGTGACAGCTATCTCGGGATGCTGGGTATGCATGGCACCAAAGCTGCCAATCTGGCGGTGCAGGCCTGCGACCTGTTGATTGCCGTAGGCGCTCGTTTTGATGATCGCGTTACCGGCAAACTGGATACCTTTGCTCCCAATGCCAGCGTTATCCATATTGATATCGACCCTGCCGAACTGAACAAGCTGCGCCGCGCCCATATTTCTCTGCAGGGTGATGTTAAACAGCTGCTGCCGGCTCTGAGCCAGCCGCTGTCTATCGCCGCCTGGCGCGAGGAAGTGAAAGCGCTGAAAGCGGAACACTGCTGGCGTTACGACCATCCGGGCGAGGCGATTTATGCGCCGCTGCTGCTGAAGCAACTCTCTGAGCGCACGTCCGCCAGCACGGTCATCACTACCGATGTTGGTCAGCATCAGATGTGGGCTGCCCAGCATATGTTCTTTAGCGCGCCGGAAAACTTCATTACCTCCAGCGGTCTCGGCACCATGGGCTTTGGCCTGCCAGCCGCCGTTGGCGCCCAGGTCGCACGTCCGCAGGATACTGTTATCTGCGTTTCTGGCGACGGCTCCATCATGATGAATATTCAGGAGTTGGGCACCATCAAGCGCAAGAAGCTGCCGGTGAAAATTGTGCTGCTGGATAACCAGCGTCTGGGGATGGTACGCCAGTGGCAGCAGCTGTTCTTCGACGGTCGCTACAGTGAGACCAACCTTTCTGATAACCCCGATTTCCTGACGCTGGCCAGTGCCTTTGATATCCCGGGCCAGCGTATTACCCGTAAAGATCAGGTCGACGCCGCCCTGGATGCGCTGCTGAACAGTGAAGGTCCTTACTTCCTGCATGTATCCATTGATGAGAATGAAAACGTCTGGCCACTGGTACCACCGGGTGCCAGCAATGCACAAATGATGGAGAAAACCGCATGAATCAGCATCAATTGTCTATCGAGGCGCGCTTCCGTCCTGAAATATTGGAAAGGATTTTACGCGTTGTCCGCCACCGGGGCTTTCAGGTTTGCGCCATGAATATGGCTTCCGGGAATAACGCAGAGAGTATAAATATTGAAATGACCGTTGCCAGTCAGCGCTCTGTCGATTTACTGTCAACACAATTGAACAAACTGATGGATGTCGCCTGCGTCCAGATACAACAACAGACAACACAACAAATCCGCGCTTAGTCGCGAAAGGAAATAAGAATGAGTACGAAGAAAGCAGACTTTATTTGGTTCAATGGCGAGATGGTGAAATGGGAAGAGGCAAAAGTCAGCGTGATGTCCCATGCACTGCACTACGGCACCTCTGTGTTTGAAGGCGTACGCTGCTACGACTCACACAAAGGTCCTGTGGTTTTCCGCCATCGCGAACATATGCAACGTCTGCACGACTCAGCCAAAATCTACCGTTTTCCGCTGAAGCAGAGCGTGGATGAGCTGATGGAAGCTTGCCGCGAAGTTCTGCGCGTTAACAATCTGAAAAGCGCCTATATCCGTCCGCTGGCATTCGTGGGCGACGTAGGTCTGGGCGTGAATCCGCCAGATGGCTACAGCACCGATGTGATTATCGCAGCTTTCCCGTGGGGTGCTTATCTGGGTGCTGAAGCGCTGGAGCAGGGTATCGACGCCATGGTCTCTTCCTGGAACCGCGTTGCGCCGAACACCCTGCCGACCGCCGCTAAAGCGGGCGGTAACTATCTCTCTTCTCTGCTGGTGGGTAGCGAAGCGCGTCGCCACGGCTATCAGGAAGGCATCGCCCTCGACACCAACGGCTATATCTCGGAAGGTGCAGGCGAGAACCTGTTTGAAGTGAAAGATGGCATTCTGTTTACCCCGCCATTTACCTCTTCAGCGCTGCCGGGCATTACCCGTGACGCCATTATCACCCTGGCGAAAGATATGGGCCTTGAAGTGCGTGAGCAGGTGCTGTCGCGCGAATCTCTCTACCTGGCGGACGAAATCTTTATGTCAGGTACCGCAGCGGAAATCACGCCGGTACGCAGCGTTGACCGCATCCAGGTTGGCGCAGGCAAATGTGGCCCGGTAACCAAACGCATTCAGCAGGCCTTCTTTGGTCTGTTCAACGGTGAAACCGAAGATAAATGGGGCTGGCTGGATCCGGTTAACCCATAACACCCTTTTCGCGGACGCAACGGCGTCCGCGTACTTATTCAGACTGGAGTAAACAGAGCATGCCTAAGTACCGTTCCGCCACTACCACCCACGGCCGTAATATGGCGGGTGCCCGTGCCTTGTGGCGCGCCACAGGAATGACCGATGCCGATTTCGGCAAACCGATTATCGCAGTGGTCAACTCATTCACTCAATTCGTACCAGGACATGTGCACCTGCGCGATCTCGGCAAGCTGGTGGCGGAGCAGATTGAAGCCGCAGGCGGCGTGGCGAAAGAATTCAACACGATTGCGGTAGATGACGGTATCGCCATGGGTCATGGCGGCATGCTGTATTCACTCCCGTCGCGCGAGCTGATCGCCGACTCCGTCGAGTATATGGTCAATGCGCACTGCGCGGATGCCATGGTCTGCATCTCGAACTGCGACAAAATCACCCCCGGTATGCTGATGGCCTCACTGCGCCTGAACATCCCGGTCATTTTTGTGTCCGGCGGCCCGATGGAAGCGGGGAAAACCAAACTCTCCGATAAAATCATCAAGCTGGATCTGGTCGACGCCATGATTCAGGGAGCCAACCCGAACGTCAGCGATGCGGAAAGCGATCAGATTGAACGCTCCGCCTGTCCGACCTGCGGCTCCTGCTCCGGCATGTTTACCGCCAACTCCATGAACTGCCTGACGGAAGCGCTGGGCTTGTCACAACCGGGCAACGGCTCGCTGCTGGCGACCCACGCCGATCGCAAATCGCTGTTTATCAACGCCGGTAAACGTATTGTCGGACTGGCGAAACGCTGGTACGAGCAGGATGATGCCAGCGTACTGCCGCGCAACATTGCCAACAAAGCGGCCTTTGAAAATGCCATGACGCTCGATATCGCGATGGGCGGCTCCACCAATACCGTGCTGCACCTGCTGGCGGCGGCGCAGGAAGGGGAAGTGGACTTCAACATCTCCGATATCGACCGTCTGTCGCGCAAAGTACCGCATCTCTGCAAGGTGGCGCCGAGCACGCAGAAATATCATATGGAAGATGTGCACCGTGCTGGCGGCGTACTGGGCATTCTGGGCGAGCTGGATCGGGCAGGACTGCTGGACAACAGCGTACGCAACGTACTCGGCCTGAGCCTGCGCGAAACCCTCGATAAGTACGACATCATGCTGACACAGGACGAAGCGGTGAAAACCATGTTCCGTGCCGGCCCGGCGGGCATTCGCACCACTCAGGCGTTTTCACAGGAGTGTCGCTGGGACACGCTGGATGACGATCGTCAGGAAGGCTGTATCCGTTCGCGTGAATATGCCTTCTCGCAGGATGGCGGTCTGGCGGTGCTTTACGGCAACCTGGCAGAAGATGGCTGTATTGTGAAGACCGCGGGCGTGGATAAAGAGATCCTCACCTTCCGTGGCCCGGCCAAAGTGTATGAAAGCCAGGATGATGCAGTTGAAGCGATCCTCGGCGGTAAAGTGGTCGCGGGCGATGTCGTGGTGATCCGTTATGAAGGGCCGAAAGGCGGGCCGGGCATGCAGGAGATGCTCTATCCCACCACTTACCTGAAATCTATGGGCCTCGGCAAAAGCTGTGCGCTGATCACCGATGGTCGCTTCTCAGGCGGCACCTCCGGGCTCTCCATTGGTCACGCCTCTCCGGAAGCGGCCAGCGGCGGTACCATCGCCCTGGTGCAGGATGGCGATATCATTGAGATCGATATCCCGAACCGCGGCATAAAGCTGGCCGTGCCGGATAGCGAACTGCATGCGCGTCGTGAAATGGAGGAAGCGCGTGGCGCGGCCGCCTATACCCCGCACACGCGCCAGCGCGAGGTCTCTTTTGCCCTGCGTGCTTACGCTTCTCTCGCCACCAGTGCCGATAAAGGCGCGGTGCGCGATAAGAGCAAGCTGGGAGGCTAACCGATGGCTGAGCCGCAACCTCTTCCCGCCGCGCCCTGCGGCGCGGAATATCTGCGCGCCGTGCTGCGCTCACCGGTTTATGAAGTAGCCCAGGTGACGCCGCTGCAGAAGATGGAAAAACTGTCAGCACGTCTCGATAATACCATTCTGGTGAAGCGGGAAGATCGCCAGCCGGTGCACAGCTTCAAGCTGCGTGGCGCCTACGCGATGATTGCCGGACTGAACGAAGAGCAGAAGGCGCGGGGCGTGGTCACCGCCTCGGCCGGTAACCATGCTCAGGGCGTCGCCTTGTCCGCCAGTAAGCTGGGAATTCGATCGCTGATCGTCATGCCGGTCAGTACGGCGGATATCAAGGTCGATGCGGTGCGCGCTTTTGGCGGAGAAGCTTACCTGTTTGGTGCCAACTTTGACGAAGCCAAAGCCAAAGCCATTGAGCTTGCTGAACAGCAGGGTTACACCTTTGTGCCGCCTTTCGACCATCCGGCGGTGATTGCCGGGCAGGGTACGCTGGCGATGGAGCTGCTGCAGCAGGACGCCCATATCGATCGGGTGTTTGTCCCGGTCGGCGGCGGCGGTCTGGCGGCAGGCGTGGCGGTGCTGATCAAACAGCTGATGCCGCAAATCAAAGTGATCGCCGTAGAAGCGGAAGATTCCGCCTGTCTTAAGGCGGCGCTTGAGGCGGGACAGCCAGTGGATCTGCCGCGTGTGGGTCTCTTTGCTGAAGGGGTGGCGGTAAAACGCATCGGCAGCGAGACTTTCCGTCTCTGCCAGGCTTACCTTGATGACATCATCACTGTCGACAGTGACGCTATCTGCGCGGCGATGAAAGATCTGTTTGAGGATGTCCGTGCGGTGGCAGAGCCTTCGGGTGCGCTGGCGCTGGCCGGGATGAAGAAGTATATCCAGCAGCACGACATCAAAGGCGAGCGCCTGGCGCATATCCTGTCTGGCGCGAACGTCAACTTTCACGGGCTGCGTTATGTCTCTGAACGCTGCGAGCTGGGTGAGCAGCGAGAAGCGCTGCTGGCGGTAACCATTCCGGAACAGCAGGGCAGCTTCCTGAAGTTCTGCCAGACGCTGGGCGGTCGCGTGGTCACCGAGTTCAACTACCGTTACGCCGATGCGGATAACGCCTGCATTTTTGTTGGCGTGCGTTTAGCGCGTGGCCTGGAAGAGCGGAGTGAAATTATCGCGCAGCTCACCGCGGGCGGATACAAGGTGATCGACCTCTCCGATGATGAGATGGCGAAGCTGCATGTTCGTTACATGGTGGGCGGACGCCCCTCCAGGCCGCTGCGGGAACGCCTTTTCAGCTTTGAATTCCCGGAAGCGCCTGGCGCACTGCTAAAATTCCTGCAGACACTGGGCACCCACTGGAATATCTCGTTGTTCCACTACCGCAGCCATGGCACTGATTATGGTCGTGTGCTGGCGGCCTTTGAGCTGGGCGACGACGAATCGCGTTTTGCAGAGCATCTCACGGCGCTGGGCTACGATTTTCATGACGAAACCCGCAACCCGGCCTTCCGCTTCTTCCTGACCGGCAATTAATTACAGCAGGTTCCAGAACGCATTCATCAGCGGCTCCCCGAGCCGCTTTTTTTGTACGCAAACGCCCAGCTCCAGCGGCGTGACCGACGCCATCTGATCCAGAATCAATACGCGATTGCGCACCGGCTCCGGGCTGTTCTCCAGCACCACATCGGGCAGCAGCGCGATGCCGCAGCCGAGCGCCACCATGGAGACAATCGCCTCATGACCTGACACCGTGGCATAGATCAACGGGTTAGGAATATGTTGCTGACGAAACCACAGATCGATGCGGCGGCGCGCCGGTCCCTGATCCGGCAAAATAAAAGGGATCGCCGACCAGTCCGGCAGATCCTGCGTCGCCTGGGTGCGTACCGCGCAGGGCAGCGACGGGGCGATCAGGATCAGCGGGATCAGCCCCAGTGACGTAAAACCAATGCTGGCCGGCAATGTTTCCGGTCGTCCCGCAATCGCCAGGTCAGCCTCGCCTGACTGCACTTTTTCTACCGCATCCGCCGCATCGCCGGTGGTCAGTTTAATCTCCACCTGCGGATGTTCAGCACGAAAGCGATCGAGAATCGGCGGCAGATGACTGTAAGCAGCCGTCACCGAGCAGAAGAGGCGCAGCTCGCCGCTCAGGGAAGGGCTGTTCAAATCCATCGCATGACGCAGCTGCTGATATTGCAGTAGTGTCTGCTGGGCAAACTGGCGCAGCCGCTCACCGGCTTCCGTCAGGGTAACGGTGCGGTTATCACGCAGGAACAGCGTATGACCGACATCCTCTTCAAGGCGCTGGATCTGGCGCGAAAGCGTTGACGGGCTGACATGCATGGCGCGTGCGGTACGCCCGAAATGACAGCTGTGCGCCAGATGCAGAAAAAGTTTCAGATCGCGTAAATCCATAACAGGGGCCTCAATCTGGTATTGCAACTATTGCAATGTGACGTTGTTAATATATCAATTTAAGCAACAGATTTCCTGGCATATGATGGGTTCATTCGCAGCGCTGGTAACCGGCGCTGAACAGGAACAACAGCACAACACAACATCCGAACGGAGTACCGCATGGCTAACTATTTCAACACTTTGAATCTGCGCAATCAGCTGGCGCAACTGGGTAAATGTCGCTTTATGGGGCGCGAAGAGTTTGCTGACGGTGCCAGCTTTCTGAAAGGTAAAAAAGTGGTCATCGTGGGCTGCGGTGCTCAGGGTCTGAACCAGGGGCTGAACATGCGTGACTCTGGCCTGGATGTTGCCTATGCGCTGCGTGCTGAAGCGATTGCTGAGAAGCGTGCATCATGGCGTAAGGCAACCGATAACGGTTTCAAAGTGGGCACCTATGAAGAGCTGATCCCGCAGGCGGATCTGGTGGTCAACCTGACGCCGGACAAGCAGCACTCTGCCGTTGTGCAGGCTGTTCAGCCGCTGATGAAAGATGGCGCTGCGCTGGGTTACTCACACGGCTTTAACATCGTTGAAGTGGGCGAAACCATTCGTAAAGACATCACTGTCGTGATGGTTGCGCCGAAATGCCCGGGCACCGAAGTGCGTGAAGAGTATAAACGTGGCTTCGGCGTACCGACCCTGATTGCGGTACACCCGGAAAACGATCCGAAAGGCGAAGGCATGGCGATTGCGAAAGCCTGGGCAGCGGCTACCGGTGGTCATCGTGCGGGCGTGCTGGAGTCCTCCTTCGTAGCAGAAGTGAAATCTGACCTGATGGGTGAGCAGACCATTCTGTGCGGCATGCTGCAGGCGGGTTCGCTGCTCTGCTTCGATAAGCTGGTGGCGGAAGGTACCGATCCCGCCTATGCGGAAAAACTGATTCAGTTCGGCTGGGAAACCATCACCGAATCCCTGAAGTTTGGCGGTATCACGCTGATGATGGATCGTCTCTCTAACCCGGCGAAACTGCGTGCTTATGCCCTTTCCGAGCAGTTGAAAACCATCATGGCGCCGCTGTTCCAGAAGCATATGGATGACATCATCTCTGGTGACTTCTCTGCCGGCATGATGGCTGACTGGGCAAACGACGATAAGAAACTGCTGACCTGGCGTGAAGAAACCGGTAAAACGGCGTTCGAAACTGCTCCGCAGTATGAAGGTAAAATCGAAGAGCAGGAATACTATGACCAGGGCGTGCTGATGGTAGCGATGGTGAAAGCGGGCGTTGAGCTGGCGTTTGAAACCATGGTCGATGCGGGCATTATTGAAGAGTCTGCTTACTACGAATCACTGCATGAATTGCCGCTGATTGCCAACACTATCGCGCGTAAGCGTCTGTATGAAATGAACGTGGTGATTTCCGATACCGCCGAATATGGTAACTACCTGTTCTCTTTTGCTGCCGTACCGCTGCTGAAAGAGTTTATGTCCCAGTTACAGCCGGGCGATCTGGGTAAACCGGTTACCGGTACTGCCGTAGACAATGCGCAGCTGCGTGACGTAAATGAGGCCATTCGCAACCACCCGATCGAAGCGGTGGGGCGTAAACTGCGTGGCTACATGACTGATATGAAACGTATCGCGGTGGCGGGCTAATCCTCTTTCTGTTCCGGCCTGACGGCTGAGCCTCTTCAATACCCTGTAAGCACGGCTTACAGGGTATTTTTATCTCTGTAGACAACACCGCCACACCTTTGATAGCGCCGTCCGTTATCCCGCCATTTCCCATTAATGGTTTAGCTTCTATATAATATCGAAATTAATTATTTGAATATAATTAATCATAAGCGCTTTATTGAAGGAGCATTGCGCACCTTGTGGTAGTTTACCCATTTTTAACCCGGGCGCGGTGATGCTGCCAACTTACTGATTTAGTGTATGATGGTGTTTTTGAGGTGCTCCAGTGGCTTCTGTTTCTATCAGCTGTCCCTCCTGTTCAGCTACAGACGGGGTGGTGCGTAACGGTAAAAGTACTGCCGGACATCAGCGCTATCTCTGCTCTCACTGCCGTAAAACATGGCAGTTACAGTTCACATACACAGCCTCTCAACCCGGTACGCACCAGAAAATCATTGATATGGCCATGAATGGCGTTGGATGCCGGGCAACCGCCCGCATTATGGGCGTTGGCCTCAACACGATTTTACGTCACTTAAAAAACTCAGGCCGCAGTCGGTAACCTCGCGCATACAGCCGGGCAGTGACGTCATCGTCTGCGCGGAAATGGACGAACAGTGGGGCTACGTCGGGGCTAAATCGCGCCAGCGCTGGCTGTTTTACGCGTATGACAGGCTCCGGAAGACGGTTGTTGCGCACGTATTCGGTGAACGCACTATGGCGACGCTGGGGCGTCTTATGAGCCTGCTGTCACCCTTTGACGTGGTGATATGGATGACGGATGGCTGGCCGCTGTATGAATCCCGCCTGAAGGGAAAGCTGCACGTAATCAGCAAGCGATATACGCAGCGAATTGAGCGGCATAACCTGAATCTGAGGCAGCATCTGGCAAGGCTGGGAAGGAAGTCGCTGTCGTTCTCAAAATCGGTGGAGCTGCATGATAAAGTCATCGGGCATTATCTGAACATAAAACACTATCAATAAGTTGGGACCATTACCCCCGGGCGCTTCTTTACAGACGATTAAGACGCCCTGTTAAATGTTTACTATCCGGATGGGTGTTTATGCTGCATTATCGTGCAACTTCTGTGACCGATATGCCCCCCATTAAGCAGGGGTGCCTGTATGGCTTAACAAAAAAAATCACCAGGCTGATTGGAAAACTATCGGGGGTGAAAAACAGTACTATTACGCTGGAGTACAAGGGCAGGAAAGCAGAAATAGGCAGAAAAATCATAATGTCACGTATCAAATCCAGCGTGAGGAAAACTAATAAAACAGAGGGGGAATGGTTCAGGCAGGAGCGTAGAACGTTTCTGTCCACGATAATAAATAAGACAATAGACGGCCAGCCTGATAAAGCAAAACATTTAGATGCAGCACGCAAAAGGGAAGTTTTTGGTTATGTAAGAAGAGAATTAAAAATAAAAGAAAAGCTTGATCCGGTATGCGCGCAGTCCTCTATCAAACAGATCCTGTATGGCTGGCGTGAAACAGATAACATCATCGCTGTGCTTTATCCGGAACTGAAAGGCATCACGCCTGCGACTTTAAGGCTGCAGAAAGAGAACGAAATAAAAGAGAAGGTGGTTAACGATATTGCTGCCGATCTCTGTTACACCGTTTTCGGTATTCCGTCTTCTGAGCTGATAAAAAGCACGGAAAAGGCCATTGACGTTGTGCTGTCCAGGGCGGCAGGCGAGAAAGCATGCTCAGCGCCACACGCGCAGATGGCGAAAAAAAGCGGTTTTCAACGGCGATTATTAATCAGACGGGATTCGGTTAAGCTTCCCCGCTAACAGCAGAGTTGCGCTTTCTCTCTGGCTGTCAGCGGACAGCCAGAGAGGCTTAATGCACGATCAGGCTTCGTACAGCGTCTGATGACGCGTTTCTTTGCAGGCGATCAGGGCTATCAGCGTCAGGCCCGCCATGGCCGCCAGATAGAGCCCGACCGCATAGAGGCCGTAGTGGCTGTTCAGCCAGGTCGCGATATAAGGCGCAACCGAAGCACCCAGAATCGACGACAGGTTGTAGGAGAACGAAGCTCCGGTATAACGCACTTCAGTCGGGAACAACTCCGGCAGCAGTGCGCCCATCGGGCCGAATGTCAGACCCATAATACTCAGACCAAGCAGCAGGAAGGCCATAACCAGCCATTGTGAGCCGGAACCGAGCATCGCCGGGAACACAAAGGAGAACAGGATAATCAGCAGTGTAATCACAATCATGGTCTTACGACGACCAAATCGGTCCGCCAGCACCCCGGCAATCGGGACCATCACGCCAAAACCAATCACCGCCACCATCAGCATCCACAGGAAGCTGTTACGGGAATAACCCAGTCCGTCAGGCGCGGCAGCGGTACCATAACTCATCGAATAGACGGTCATGATGTAAAACAGGGTGTAGGTCGCCAGCATAATAAAGGTGCCCAGCACGGTAGCGAGCAGATGCTTGCTTAACAGTGTGCCGATAGGCATGCGCACCTGCTTATTCTCTTTCTGTACTTTGGCAAAGACCGGGCTTTCATGCAGGCTCACGCGCACATACAGGCCTATCAGCACCAGCACGGCAGAGAGAATGAAAGGCACACGTCAGCCCCAGTCCATAAACTGCTCATCGGTCAACAGCCAGGAGAGCAGCAGGAAAGTGCCGTTGGCAAAGAAGAAGCCGATAGGGGCGCCCAGCTGCGGGAAGGAGCCATACAGGGCACGTTTTTTTGCCGGCGCGTTTTCCGTCGCCAGCAGCGCTGCGCCGCCCCATTCACCGCCCAGACCCAGGCCCTGGCCGAAGCGCGCAAGCGCCAGCAGCAGCGGAGCAAACACACCGATAGAGGCGTAGCCCGGCAACAGGCCGATAATCACAGTGGAGATCCCCATGGTCAGCAGCGAGGCGACCAGCGTGGCTTTACGGCCGATGCGATCGCCGAAGTGACCAAACAGGGCGGAGCCGATGGGACGCGCCACAAAGGCGATGGCAAAGGTTGCCAGCGACTGAAGCGTGGCGACGGTGGCATCACCCTGCGGGAAGAAAATATGCGGGAAAACAATCACCGCAGCGGTGGCATAGATATAAAAATCGAAGAACTCAATCGCGGTACCTACAAGCGATGCCACGATCACTTTGCCACGCGAATTGACGGGGGGGTTGTCGTGCTCTTTGTCGATGGATTCTGTGATGGAGGCTTGCATAACTGTTTCTTATTTATAAATTGAGACAAAGAATCTTACGCACCTGGAAAGCGCCATTCAATGGCGAAAAGCCGCGCCAGAAGCGGCTTAATGCAGCAAAAAGAGGATAATTTTTGCCGGCATTACTTTACCGGGGGATGGCAGGGTGATGTGGCCCTTTTCTGGCGTGATTCACTAAGAAAGGGCCAAATAAAAGTTACCCCTCAGGGTTTCGTACTGACATCAGGATAAAAATTAATCATAAAGGAAAATTTTCCGCTATTTTCCGCCCCGGTTACCTTTTCAGACGATCTCAGTGGCGGCGCGCACGTCCCGGTTCCGGCATGCGCTCATCGTCTTTATATTTTGCCGTGGCGATCCAGGCGGCGCAGAACAGCGTCAGACGGGCGAAAAAATAGAAGAAGGCCATCAGGCCCAGCACGGAACCAAAGACGGCCCCGGAAGGCGAGCTGGCCAGCTTGGGCAGCGTCAGCGTCATGATAAATTTAATCACTTCAAAACCGATCGCCGCCAGCAGCGTACCGCGCAGCAATGCGCGCTTGTGGGGCTTATGGCGCGGCAGGATCCAGAAAATCCACAGGAACAGCAGATAGTTTGCGGCGATGGAGATCGAGGTGGCAATAATCGTCAGCACCGGGCGCAGCCACTCAATGTCATTCAGGCCGAGCGCGTTCACAATTGCCGCCTGCGCCGCGCCGGCAATCGACGTCAGCGACAGGGTAATAATCAACGCCAGCATCAGGCCAATCAGCGACACCAGATCGCGCAAATACTTCAGCCAGACCTTCTCCTTATCATCCGGTTTGCGCTCCCAGACATCGCGTGACTGGGCGCGCACCGCCTCACGCAGGTTCCCCATCCAGTTAATGCCGGAATAGAGCGCCAGCAGCAAACCGGTGATACCCACGGTAGCGCGCTGCTCAATCGCGGTATTCACGCTGTTCTTCAGCGTGGTCGCCAGCGTCGGATCGCTGATACTGTCGACAATTTTGTTGATCAACCCGGTGAGCAAATCGGGGTTTGACGCCAGCACAAACCCGACGCCCGCAAAGGAGACCATCAGAATGGGTATCAGAGAAAGAAAGGAGAAATAGGTAATCGCCGCGCCAAACTGGCTGCCAAGGCGATCGTTAAAACGCTCCAGCGCGCGCAAAAAATGCGCCACCGCCGGAATCGCCTGAAACCAGGCAATAAAGCGAGAGACGCGGGTAATGGAACGATCTACTGTGACATTCCCGGTTTTAATATCAATCAGCGGCTTCTGCTTTTCTTCAGCCGTCTGGGGGTGTTTGTCCGTCATTGACCTTGTTGATCCCGTTAATCTGAAATGTTGAGTATAGCCCCGCTCAGCTGACATATTCCTTCATCACCTGACTCAACCACTCCATAAACACGCGCACGCGGCGTGCCACGTTACGCCGGTGCGGATAGAGCAACGATACCGGCATCGGCTGAGCAGGAAAGTGATGCAGCACTTCCACCAGCTGGCCCGATTCCAGCAGCGGCTGAATGCCCACCGCCGGCACCTGGATCAGACCCAGTCCGGCAACGCAGGCGGCACGATAGGTTTCGCTGCTGTTTACCGTCACCACGCCGCCGGTCTGCACGTAATGGCACTGCCTGCCATCATAATATTCGAAGCCGGGCGAGGGCTGACCCAGCTGCTGGCTGTAATGCACCATGGCATGTTGCGCCAGCTCCTCCAGGCGGACTGGCCTGCCGAAGCGGGAAAGGTAGCCAGGGCTGGCACAGTTGATCAAGGAGAGGTGGCCTAATTTACGCGCGATCAGGCCGGAATCTTGCAGCTCACCTACGCGAATGACGCAGTCAAAGCCTTCGCGAATGACATCTACCTGACGATCGCTGCTGCTCAGTTCAAGTTCTACGCCGGGATAGTGCTGCAGAAATTCCGACAGCCGAGGCAGGACAAAGCCGGTGGCCATGGCGACCGGCATATCGACCCGCAGCTTACCGCTGAGGGTGGCAGGTTCATGCTGAAACAAGCCGTCCATCTCCTCCAGCATCGACAGCAGATCGAGGCAACGATCGTAATAGACCAGACCATCCTGAGTGAGCTGCACACGCCGCGTCGTGCGGTGCAGTAAACGTGCGCCCATCTGATTTTCCAGCGCCTGCAACTGGCGTGACACACTGCCTTTTGGCAAACCGAGACTTTCCGCTGCCCGGGTAAAACTGCCCATTTCAGCGACTCTGACAAAAACACGCATTGCGTGAATTTTATCCATGTTATTCACCTTTTGTTGTTATAAATGGAACAGTCCGGCGCATTTAACTCAGTTTATAGATCATTTTTTCTGGAATAACCTTATCCCTGTACATTTTTGCAACAGGAGAGAAACATGAACGGTAAAATAGCGTTGATCACTGGCGGTAGCCGTGGCCTGGGTCGCAATGCTGCGTTGAAACTGGCGAAAAAAGGGTGCGATATCATTATCACCTATCGTAGTCAGTCTAAAGAGGCGCAAAAAGTGGTGCAGGAAATTGAGGCGGCGGGCGGGCGAGCCAGCGCCTTAGCGTTGGATGTTGGTGACATCAGTCAGTTTGATGCTTTTGTTGGCGAGGTGAAAACGCTGCTGCAAACCCGCTGGCAGCGCGACCGCTTTGACTGTTTAGTGAACAATGCGGGCGTAGGCTTACATAAGCCCTTTGCAGAGACCAGCGAGGCGGAATTCGATAACCTGATGAATATTCATCTGAAAGGGCCGTTTTTCCTGACGCAAAAACTGCTACCGGTGATCGCCGATGGCGGCGCTATCCTGAATATCTCCACCGGTCTGGCTCGCTTCACCTATCCGGGCGCCAGCGCCTACGCGGCGATGAAAGGGGCTATGGAAGTGCTGACGCGCTATCAGGCGAAGGAGCTGGGGGAACGCGGCATTCGCGTGAATATTCTGGCGCCAGGGGCAATTGCTACCGATTTTGGTGGCGGACGCGTACGTGACAATGCCGAAATCAATGCCTGGGTGGCGGCGCAAACGGCGCTGGGACGGGCGGGGCAGCCCAATGATATCGGCAATGCGATTGCAGCGCTGCTCAGTGACGAGACCGGCTGGATCAATGGTCAGCGTATTGAGGCTTCAGGCGGCCAGTCAATTTAATGCGCAACGGGGCGTTAACGCCCCGTTTTTTACAGGGCGATGGTGCCATCAATCACCGTCACGGTATTGCCGCCAATCCAGATAGTTTCATCCTCAAAGGTCACCTGCACGCGACCGTTACGCTGCAGTATCGTGCCCTGGCGAACGCGGTAGTTCTGCTGCTGCCCGCGAGCGGCCAGGTAACGGGCCAGGCAGGCGTTAGCGCTGCCAGTGACCGGATCTTCCGTCAGGCTGCCTTGTTCAACCAGCAGGCCGCGCACCTCATACTGTTCTGCCGACCCGGCGGGCTGCGGTCCAAAGGGCATCACGCCGGTGACGCCCGCATGTTTCATCAGCCGCGCCAGATCGCTGACGTTGGGCGTAATGGCCAGCACGGCGGCGGCACTCTGCATCGGTATCAGTAACCAGCGAATCCCCATATCTGCAATGGTGGCCGTTTGCGTGTCATCAAGCGCATCGCTGTTCAGCGCACTGTGCAGCAGGGCGTCGCTGAATGGCGTGAGAGTTGCGGGCGGGGCGGCGAAGGCCAGCGTGCCACTGGCGGCAATCTTCACGGTAACCAGACCTACCTCGCACTGCTGAACGATCTGTCCCGGCGTTTTCAGCGGCCATCCTGCCTCCAGTAACGCATGTGCAGTCCCGAGCGTAGGGTGACCGGCGAAGGGTAGCTCGCCATCCACGGTAAAAATGCGTACCCGGTAATCGGCCTGAGAATGTTCCGGTGGCAGCACAAAGGTGGTTTCCGACAGATTGGTCCAGCGGGCGATAGCGGCCAGTTGCGCATCACTCAGTCCCCGGGCATCCATAATCACGGCCAGTGGATTGCCGTTGAAGGGGGCGCTCGTAAAAACATCCACTTGTTTAAAGGCGACAGTATGGGTCATGGTGTTCTCTCAGATCAGGAAAAGGGTTTATCAGGTCAGCGATTGCATGTCTCCAGCAACAGGACTATGAATAGCTCAGGGACCCCGCTGCAGGAGCCAATAATGTTGAAAATCCTTGGACGTGCTTCTTCTGTTAATGTGCGCAAAGTGTTGTGGCTGTGCGAAGAGCTGGCTATCCCATTCCGGCGTGAGGACTGGGGCGAAGGTTTTACATCGACCCACTCGCCGGCATTTATGGCGCTCAATCCGAATGCGCAGATACCCGTGATTATCGAGGGGGACTTTGTGCTGTGGGAATCGAATGCCATTCTGCGCTATCTCGCCAGCGCGTGGGAGGGCGACTGGCTTTATCCGCAGAATGCCCGTGCGCGGGCGCTTATCGACCAGTGGATGGACTGGCAGTCCACCGAGCTGAACACCTCGTGGCGTTATGCGTTTATGTCGCTGGTGCGCAATTCGCCTGCCCATCAGGATCCGCGACTGCTGGCCGCCGCCTGCAAAGGCTGGTCGCATACCATGGGTATCCTGAATCAGCAGCTGGCAAAAACCGGACGCTACGTCGCCGGGCGCAACTTTACGCTCGCCGATATTCCTGTTGGCCTGGCGGTCAACCGCTGGTACGAAACGCCGCTGGATCACCCCGATTACCCGGCTGTCCGGACCTATTATGAGCGGCTTACGGAACGTCATGGCTATACCCTTTGGGGACGCAATGGCACCCCCTGATCCTGTTGCCCGATGCCCGGCGGCAGGCCGCTCATTTCACAGGCCAGCGCGCCGGCACGCCTCAGCGCATAGCTGTAGCGTTCATTAAAGGGATAGCAGCAGGAGAGGCGCAGCGCATGGTTGTAGCGGTTGCTCAGCGAATAGAGCGCGCCCGGCGTCACGCAAATCTGCTCCTGCAGCAGGCGGTGAAACATCTCTACCGTATCCACCCCGGCAGGCAGCTCGACCCAAAACACGAAGCCGCCTCTGGGGCGAGTCGCGCGCGTACCCTGCGGAAAGTCGCGGGCAATCAGGCCGCGTGCTTCATCAAGATTGGCGGCGTAGCGGCGGCGCAGGCTGCGCAGATGATGATCGTAACCGCCGCTGGCAAGGAATTCCGCCAGAGTTTCAGACAGCAGCATCGATTCCGCCATCGAGGATACCGCTTTCAGGCGGGCGATGGCGGCATGGAAGCGTCCTGCCGCTGTCCAGCCGACGCGAAAATCGGGGGCGACAGTTTTGGTGAAGCTGGTGCAGTAGATTACCCAGCCCTGAGTATCGAAGGCTTTCACCGGCGGCGACAGGGGCCAGTCAAACTGCAGTTCGTCATACAGGCCATCTTCCAGTAGCGGAATACCGTAAGTATTTACTAGCTTTGCCAGTCGCTGTTTGTTCGCCAGCGGCATACTGGATCCCATCGGATTTTGCACTCCCGGCATAGCGACCAGCGCCTGGATACGTTGCTCCTGCAACAGCAGCTCCAGTGCATCCAGCGACAAGCCGTTTTGAGCATCGGTTGGGATCTCAACCGCCTTAAGCCCCAGCGAGGCGAGCAGGGGAAACAGAAAGAAGTAGGTAGGCGACTCCAGCCCGACACAGTCACCCGGACGGGTAACGGCGCGCAACGCCAGCTGCAGGGCCTCCATGCAGCCATGGGTCAGGGTGATATCTTCTGACGTGAGCGACATTCCGGCATGTAATGCCCGCCGCGCAATTTCCTCCCGTAAGCGCTCACTACCAGGCGGAAGCGCATAACGCCCTATGGTGTGCGGATGACGACGTAACAGCGAGGCGGTAATGCGGCTGAGCTTTGCCGACGGATAGAACTCCCCCTCCTGCGGGCAGGCCAGAGAAATATTAATGTAGTCGGGATGATTCTGGGCGGCAAATACCGTGTCGATAAGGTCGAGCTTTTCGCCGCTCGGAACCTTGACGCGGGTACGATGCCGCGCTGTGCCGGTCACTGCAGGCAACACGCTGCGCACGTAATAGCCGGACTGTGGCCGGGCCTCAATCAGGCCGCGGTCTTCCAGCAACTGCCAGGCATTCAGTACGGTATTGACGCTGACCCGGTGCGATTGTGCCACACGCCGAATGGCGGGCAGACGCTTACCTGGTTTCAGCGTTCCCTGATGAATAGCGGCGGCAAAGCTGTCGGCCAGCTGTTGATAGAGCGTCTGTTCCGCTGTAGCACTAATGGACACAAAAACCTCCTGTGCCGATGAGCACAATTGCGTTTTGAGCGATCTGTACCCATGACAATAGTGCTTTTGTGTCTCTGTTACCATGATGTGGGTCACCTTACCATGCGACCTATGTTTCACATGCAGGAAAGGCGTAATGCTCGATCCCTCATTTTTCAGCTACGTAACCGTAATGTCCATTACGCCAGGGCCGAATAATTTGCTGCTGGCGACCTCCGGCGTGAACTTCGGCTTAAGGCGCACATTGCCGATGGTGTTTGGCATTATGCTGGGCTGCGGGATGCAGACGGTACTGGCGAGCCTGACGCTGGAGCTGATGCTGAGCTGGATGGGGGCGATCAGAGTCCCGCTGACGCTGTTGGGCGGTGCCTACCTGTTCTGGCTCTGCTGGAAGTTGTTCCGCGCAGACGCGCCAGCGCTGCGCGGGAAAGCGCAGCCAATGACGCTGGTGGGTGGCATTTGCTTTCAGGCGATCAACCCTAAAACCTGGCTGACGGCTATCAACGTGGCGCTGCTCTACAGCGCGCACAGCAGCGTGATGGTGTTGATGTTCAGCTTTATGGCAATGAACCTGCCCTGTATTTTGCTGTGGGCCGTGCTGGGCGATCGGCTTGGCCGCCATCTGCAGGTGGCATGGAAACGACAGCTGTTCAACAGCATTATGGCGCTGGCGCTGGCCATCACCACGCTCTGGATGTTGTATGACGCCGTGGCAGGGTAAGGTCCCGGCACCGGGCGATCCCCTCTCCCTCCGGGAGAGGGGGAATGGTGCAGGCCTGTGGCTCAGGTGCCACGTCCGGCACGGGCCATCCCCTCTCCCTCCGGGAGAGGGTTAGGGTGAGGGGAAATGGCCGCACAGTCCTCAGTTTACCCTCACCCCGGCCCTCTCCCGCAGGCGGGAGAGGGGGAATGGTGCAGGCCTGTGGCTCAGGCGGCGCGTCCGGCACAGGCGATCCCCCTCCTTCCGGGAGAGGGTCAGGGCTAGGGAAATGGCCGCCCAGTCCTCAGTTTACCCTCACCCCGGCCCTCTCCCGCAGGCGGGAGAGGGGGAGC
>NZ_LR026978.1:1137526-1321669 GCF_900604315.1 [Erwinia] mediterraneensis | reverse complement strand
CTCCGGGAGAGGGTCAGGGCTAGGGAAATGGCCGCCCAGTCCTCAGTTTACCCTCACCCCGGCCCTCTCCCGCAGGCGGGAGAGGGGGAATGGTGCAGGCTTGTGGATCAGGTGCCACGTCCGGCGCGGGCGATCCCCTCTCCCGCAGGCGGGAGAAGGGAAATGGTGCAGGCCTGTGGCTCAGGCGGCGCGTCCGGCACAGGCGATCCCCCTCCTTCCGGGAGAGGGTCAGGGCTAGGGAAATGGCCGCCCAGTCCTCAGTTTACCCTCACCCCGGCCCTCTCCCGCAGGCGGGAGAGGGGGAATGGTGCAGGCTTGTGGATCAGGTGCCACGTCCGGCGCGGGCGATCCCCTCTCCCGCAGGCGGGAGAGGGGGGAATGGTGCAGGCCTGTGGCTCAGGCGGCGCGTCCGGCGCGGACGATCCCCTCTCCCTCCGGGAGAGGGTTAGGGTGAGGGAAAATGGCCGCACAGTCCTCAGTTTACCCTCACTCCGGCCCTCTCCCGCAGGCGGGAGAGGGGAAATGGCGCAGGCTTGTGGATCAGGTGCCGCCTCACCTGTCGAAAATACTCACTCCGGCGCGCCGGATGCGGACTGTGAAGGCCATTTCCAGCCGACTACCTCGGGCAAATCCTCGCCATATTCGCGCACATAGCGGTGATGCTCAGCGATGCGCTGTTGCAGATCCTCAAGCACCTCGCCCTGTTTATCCGCCAGCCCTGGCACACGCAAAATCGCTTCCTGCGCCAGATGATAACGATCCAGCTCATTCAGTACGGTCATATCAAAGGGGGTCGTCGTGGTGCCTTCCTCATTGAAACCACGCACATGGAAATTATCATGGTTATGACGCCGGTAGGTCAGACGGTGAATCAGCGTGGGATAACCATGAAAAGCGAAAATCACCGGTTTATCCCGGGTAAAAAGCGCATCAAATTCCTCGTCAGATTTGCCATGAGGATGCTGATCCTGCGCCTGCAATGCCATTAAATCCACCACGTTTACGACACGAATGCGCAGCTCGGGCAGATAATTGCGCAGCAGATCCACGGCGGCCAGCGTCTCCATAGTCGGAACATCGCCTGCACAGGCCAGCACCACATCAGGCGTTTCGTCGCCGCGACAGGTGCCTGCCCACGACCATTCTCCCATGCCTGCTTCGCAGTGGGCAATGGCGCTTTCCATATCCAGCCACTGAGGGGCGGGCTGCTTACCGGCAATAATCACATTGATGCGATCCCAGGTACGCAGACAGTGGTCGCCGACCCAGAGCAGGGTGTTGGCATCCGGCGGCAGGTAGATGCGCACAATATCCGCTTTTTTATTGGCGACGTGATCCATAAAACCGGGATCCTGATGACTGTAGCCGTTATGGTCCTGGCGCCAGACGTGTGATGACAGCAAATAATTCAGCGAGGACACCGGTTTACGCCAGCCCAGGGCACGCGACACTTTCAGCCATTTCGCGTGCTGGTTAAACATCGAGTCGACAATATGAATAAAGGCCTCATAGCAGTTAAACAGGCCATGACGACCGGTAAGCAGATATCCCTCCAGCCAGCCCTGGCACTGATGTTCACTGAGGATCTCCATCACCCGCCCGTCGGGTGACAGCTGTTGATCGTAGTCTTCCACCGGGCCGAGCCAGGTGCGGTTGGTCACGTCGAATACCGGGCTGAGGCGGTTTGAGGCGGTTTCGTCGGGACCAAACACGCGGAAGTTATCTTCATTAAGCTGGAAAATCGCGCTGAGATAGTGTCCAAACTGCTCAGTGGCCTGCGCCTGCTCACTGCCCGGGGCCGTTACCGGCAGCGCAAAATCGCGAATATCCGGAGTATTTAACTCACGCCGCAGACACCCCCCGTTGGCATAGGGGCTGGCGCCCATGCGCTTATCACCTTCCGGCACCAGCGCGCGCAGCTCCGGCAGCAGCTGACCCTGTTCATCAAAAAGTTCATCCGGGCGGTAACTGCGCATCCACTGTTCCAGGATCTGGCGATGGCCTTCATCTTCGCGGCAGGCGGAGACCGGCACCTGATGCGCGCGCCAGAAACCTTCTACCTTTTTGCCATCCACCGATTGCGGTCCGGTCCAGCCTTTTGGGCTGCGCAGGATAATCATCGGCCAGCGTGGAATCCCTTCGGGTTTGCCGCCCTGGCGTGCACGCTGCTGAAAGGCGGCAATCTTATCGAAGGCGTTATCCAGCGCCTGCGCCATTTGCGCATGCATCGCCTCCGGTTCCTCTCCACTGACAAACAGCGGCTCGTAGCCATAGCCGCTGAACAACTGTTGCAGATCCTCATCGCTGGTGCGGCCCAGCAGCGTCGGGTTGGCAATCTTGTAGCCGTTCAGATGCAGAATGGGCAGGACAGCGCCGTCGCGTTGCGGATTCAGAAATTTGATCCCGTGCCAGCTGGCCGCCAGCGGGCCGGTTTCCGCTTCGCCATCGCCGATCACACAGGGTACAATCAGATCCGGATAATCAAAGGCAGCGCCAAAAGCGTGGGAAAGCGCATAGCCCAGTTCACCGCCTTCGTTGATTGATCCTGGCGTTTCCGGCGCGGCATGGCTGGGTATGCCGCCAGGAAAAGAGAACTGTTTAAACAGGCGCTGCATTCCCTGCACATCTGCGCTGATATGGGGATAAATTTCGCTGTAACTTCCCTCCAGCCAGGTATTCGCCACCATACCGGGCCCACCGTGACCAGGCCCGCAAACGTAAAGCAGGTTGAGATCGCGCTGACGGATAATCCGGTTCAGATGAGCATAGATAAAATTGAGGCCGGGTGTGGTGCCCCAGTGACCCAGCAGACGCGGTTTGATGTGCTCCGGCTTCAGCGGTTCGCGCAGCAGGGGATTATCCATCAGGTAGATCTGTCCAACTGACAGGTAGTTAGCTGCGCGCCAGTAGCGGTCGAGCAAGTGCAGTTCGTCTGTGGACATGGGCTGGGTCATAAGGCTCCTCCTGTGGCTGCAGTGAGATGGGCACGTCAGTCAGACTGCCGCGCGCTCATATCGTCCTACTAACCCTAATAGAGAAACGCGTAGTCAACCAGGCTACCCCTCTTCCCGGCGCAGAAAAAAAAGGCCCCGCATTGCGGAGCCTTGTGACAAAAGCCAGCGCCTTACTTGCCTACCACCTGCGCCGTTTCACGCGCTTCGTCGTTGGCCGCCATCGGTGTAACCGGGGTGTAATCAAGCTGCAGGATACGGCTGGTTTCCGCCAGCACCTTCTCGGTGGCGGCAACGTCGCCGTTCAGCTTACGTCCCCAGGATGGGATAATCGCTTTAATCTTCGTTTGCCACTCCGGCGAAGCCATCTGCTCAGGGAAGACTTTCTTCATCAGCTCCAGCATAATCGGCGCCGCGGTTGATGCACCCGGCGAAGCGCCAAGCAGCGCAGCGATGGTGCCATCTTCCGAAGTCACTACTTCGGTGCCGAGACGCAGCACGCCGCCTTCGTTTTCATCTTTCTTAATGATCTGGACGCGCTGACCTGCTGTCACCAGCCGCCAGTCTTCCGCCTTCGCCTGCGGAACATAGTTGCGCAACGCTTCCATCCGGTCGCCCTCATTTTGCAGCACCTGATCCACCAGATATTTGACCAGATCGAAGTTTTTCAGGCCAACCTGCATCATGGGCACAATATTTGAAGAGGTGATCGAGCCGAACATATCCAGCAGCGATCCCTGTTTCAGGAAACGGGTCGAGAAGGTCGCGAAGGGGCCGAACAGCAGCACCTGTTTGCCATCCAGCACGCGGGTATCGATGTGCGGAACGGACATGGGCGGCGCGCCGACGGTGGCTTTGCCATACACCTTCGCCATGTGGTTTTTCACCACATCTGGATTCTCGGTCACCAGGAAAGAGCCGCCTACCGGGAAACCGGCGTAGTTTTTCGCTTCCGGGATCCCTGCTTTCTGCAGCAGCGTCAGCGCTGCGCCGCCCGCGCCAATAAACAGAGTTTGCACGGTCAGGGTACGGGTTGTGCCCTCATCCAGACATGCCAGCGTCACCTGCCAGCGGCCGTCGGCGGCGCGCTTAATGTCGCGCACTTCCTGACGGGTACGCAGGCGGAAGTTGGGCTTTTTCTCCAGCGAGGCGATCAGCTGGCGTGTCACTTCGCCAAAGTTAACATCGGTGCCGATTTCGGTGCGCGTCGCCGCCACTTTTTGTTTCGCGTCGCGGCCCTTCATCACCAGCGGGATCCACTCAGTAATCTGCCGGGGATCTTCTGAATATTCCATACCGCGGAACAGGGTGCTTTTTTGCAGCGCCTGATAACGTTTGCGCAGGAAGTCGACATTCTCGTCGCCCCAGACGAAGCTCATGTGCGGTGTACTGCTGATAAAGCTTTTCGGGTGATGCAGGTTGCCTTTCTGGACCTGATAAGCCCAGAACTGGCGGGAAATCTGAAAGGATTCGTTGATCGTCACCGCTTTAGTGATATCGATGCTACCGTCCGCTTTTTGCGGCGTATAGTTTAATTCGGCCAGAGCCGAATGGCCGGTACCGGCATTGTTCCAGCCATTGGATGACTCTTCGGCGACCGCATCAAGCCGCTCTACCATCTCAATAGTCCAGTCCGGTTCCAGCTCCTGCAGGTAAGTGCCCAACGTCGCACTCATTACCCCGGCGCCGATGAGCAATACATCGACCTCTTTTCTCTCCTGAACGTTCGCTTTTACCATGCCAACGGCACTCATCGCGAGCGTAAGATTTACAGCTGATTTGCACATGAGGCGACATCTCCTCTTCTGTTGAACAGAGCCAACAGGTTTGCAGGCGAAATAGTCGCGCTTCTGCTGAGCGCGTTGCGCTATTTCTCAAAGGTTAAGGAAGTGAGGTTAAACCACGCGGTATGGACGGGTTAACTGCACGTTATGCTTTGGCTAATGAATATAACATTCTCATGCTGGATTTAAACATTTGTTTATTTTTTAAATGCCGAAATGATTCAGCATAAGAATTAATCATCTGTCCGTGTGCTATATAAGCAAATTTTTATGCTAACTCAGCGGGTTAGCTAAGGATGGCCCTGGTATGAGCCAGGGGCATTATGTGGGCAGGCTGCAAGGCGAAAAGGGCGGGAAATTTATAACTCACTGAAAAATGGCGATTAAAAAGACAGAAAAAGCCTGACTGTTTTTTATGTTGCGCAATGTTTCATCGGGTTATGTAAAATTGTTGTTACATTGGTGTAACGGGAAAATAGGGTGACGCATGGTCGTCACCCGGGCAAAAAAGTTACATCTGGTTCAGCTTGTTGACCCTGACGCTCAGTTTACCCTGGGCCTTGACCAGGCGACCCCGTACCGCAACCAGTTCGTCCGGTTTCACTTCCTGGCCCTGCCAGACCGAATTATTGATCTGCAGGTGCACCGTACCGGTTTTATCACGCAGCAGATAGTGTTGATCGCCTGTCTGACGCAGAATATTGCCCAGCAGCGACACGGGCGCGCCGTCCGGCAGGTCAGCCAGCTGATTAATGGCGGTGGTGTCCTGTAAATCGGTTACGGCGCGGTAACCTGCAGTTTGATCCTCCGGTGCCGGAGCCTGACCCTCTTGCTTAAAGCCGCCGTTATCCTCTGCCAGCAGCGGGGCGCAGAACAGTGCCAGCATCAGTGCCACGATACTTTTTCGCATTTCGCTTCTCCTTCTCCCCATAGAATGGGTAAGCCTGGCACAGCTGACGCTTTTGTGAGGGGTCAGACGCGGAACCAGCGTCGCCAGATAAAGCGGATAACAAAGAATTCCAGGGTGCCCAGCAACAAAAACCAGAGGCAGAAAATAATGGTGTAGAGCTGATTGAGATCCTGTAAGTGCAGGGCGGCCATCAGCGCTTTGGTCAGCGTCAGGCTGAACGCTGGCGCGGGCAGCAGCAGGGCGGATAAAAAGCTCAGCAGTAGAATGCCGCCGGGGATAACCAGGCTTTCAAAAGGATTTTTCATTATTAAAACTTCCGCAATATCAGGGCCTGCATTCTCCGGCAAACGTTCGTCAGGTTCAATCCTGAAGGGCTTGCTGCTCGCGAAACGCGCGTTAAGAGAGGCGAAAGTTCGCCAGCTTTTCTCTTTTATTCCATCTACTTAGAACATGAAAATAGCCAACGTTATCTAATATAGCCTTTGCTATACTTAAATCCATGATTTTACTGTCTTTTTATCAAGGGTAATGCGTGCTAGACTGCGCGCACTTTTTTATTACTGATGTAAAAACCCGGCAAGAGCGGGATTCAGTCAGCGCAAACTCCGCCGGCGGTAGAAAACCATGACCTTTGTAGCAACCCTGATTCTGGCCTTAGGCATGTCGATGGATGCCTTTGCTGCTGCGCTTGGCAAAGGCGCGGCGTTGCAGCGGCCCGGCTTCAGGGAAGCGCTGCGCACCGGCCTGATTTTTGGCGGCATTGAAATGGTAACGCCGCTGGTAGGCTGGGCAATTGGCCTGGCGGCCAGTCGCTACATTATGGCGTGGGATCACTGGGTCGCTTTTTTCCTGCTCGTCTTTCTTGGCGGACGTATGGTGCTGGAAGGTTTCCGCCAGACTGCCGCAGAGCCATGTGAACCACCGCAGCAGCATAGTTTTCTGGTGCTGGCGACCACCGCCGTCGCCACCAGCCTGGATGCGCTGGCAGTGGGGGTTGGCCTGGCGTTTCTGCAGGTAAATATCATTGTTACCGCGCTTACTATCGGCGCGGCGACCACCGTGATGGCGACCGCCGGCGTTCTGATTGGCCGCTTTATTGGGCCGGTACTGGGCAAGTGGGCGGAAGTGACCGGCGGTGTGGTACTGATCGCTATTGGCTGCAAGATATTGTCAGACCACCTGGCACCTTTCAGTTAAGCATTGAACGACTGTTTTGTGATCCGCTTCAAAATTTGTTGCCTGAAAAAACGGCTGAAGCTATACTTTTAATGTATTTTTTCAACAAATTTTGCATCAGGTTACCATGAAAAAGTTCTTTCGTTACGTGTTTCGCAGCTATGTCGAGACTTTTAAACACGTACCGCCAGGTGCGCTCAACTAAGCATCGCTTTCAAACCCTCGATAATCGCGGTCAGGGATCGACCGGTGATTATCACTCGCGCACGCTGTTGCCCGTTGCCGCGCTGACAGCACACCCCTCTGAAAAATTCTGAAAAAAAATCCTGCCGATTATCACGTCCGTTTTTGCTACTCTGCGCGCCAATTTTTTTAATCATAACGAGGCGTTATGCAGCTTTGCAGTTTTTATCATCCGGGCCAGCAACGAAACAGTTTCGGCATTGTGCGTGCGACAGGCGTCACCGATCTGGGGCAGCGCTTGTCGCCCCATACACCCGATCTGAAAAGTTTCCTACAAAGCTCCACGCTGGCCGATCTGGCGGTGTTTCGTGACTGTGCCATAGACTATCCTTTCAGCGCCATCCGCTTGCTGCCGGTGATCGAAGCGCCCGGCAAAATCTTTTGCGTGGGCATGAACTATGGCGAGAAACGTAAAGAGTTTGACCAGACGTCAGATGCTCCCACGCTGTTTATCCGTTTTGCTGACACTCTGGTCGCACATGACAGCCCGCTGAAAAAGCCGGAGAGCAGCGAAGAATTTGATTATGAAGGCGAAATGGCGGTGATCATCGGTAAAGCCGCGTATCGCGTCGCGGCGGCCGATGCGCTGAATTATGTTGCGGGCTATAGCTGCTTTATGGATGCCACGGTGCGCGACATGCAGTTTACCTGGTTTACCGCCGGGAAAAACTGGCCGCAGACCGGCGGTTTTGGTCCCTGGATGACCACCGCCGACGAGATCGGCGATCCGCAGCAGTTGACCATCGCTACCTTTCTGAATCAGCGCGAAGTACAGCGCGATAACACACGCAATATGGTGCACTCCGTCGCGGCAATCATTGAATATATTTCTGCATTCAGCGCCTTGTCGCCGGGCGATGTCATTATTACCGGCTCTCCCGGCGGCACAGGAAAAAAACGCGTGCCGCCGCTGTTTATGTTTCCTGGCGATGTCATTGAAGTGGAAATTGAGAAGATTGGCCGACTGCGTCATGTGATTGGCTGACGCTCTCGCTCTCTGCTCCGCTTCGTGCGCCCGGTCACTCTGCAACCGAGGCGCAGTTGCGCCGTCACACCTACACTGATCGAAACAGACGGAGAGAGGAGCGGCGAATGAAGCGATCGACAAGGCGTCACGGCAGTAAAGGTGCGATTGTTGCGGGCGTTGCCCTGGGATTAGGCGGCGCAATCTGGGCAGCGAAACGATGGCAGCAGCTGAAGCAGACACCTCCAGTCTCGCCGCACAGCCATCACGCCGGGTTGGCGGGCTTCTATCAGCAGGTGGGGCCGTGGCGCATGTTTACGCGCATCACGCCGGAAACGAAAACGGGGCTGCCGGTGGTGCTGGTACACGGCCTGGTGCTGTCAGGACGCTCCATGGAGGATCTGGCGCTGGCGCTGGCGCGTGATTACAGCGTGCTGGTGCCGGACCTGCCGGGATTTGGCGCCAGTGCGCTGCCCAACAGCGCGCCGCTGCTGAATGTTGAACAACTGGCGGATGCGCTCTGGATGTGGCTGCAGCAGAATAACCTGACGCGTGCGATCTGGGTGGCCAACTCCTTTGGCTGCCAGATTCTGGCGGCGCTGGCCGTACGTCAGCCGCAGGCGGTGGCCGGTCTGGTGTTGCAGGGGCCGACGGTGGATCGCTATGCCCGTTCGCTGCCGCGCCAGATCTGGCGTGACTGGTGCAACGGGCGTCAGGAGAAACTACGTTCGCCAGGCTCTATCTCCCGCATTGATTACGCGAAAGCGGGCCTGTGGCGCGCCTGTGGCACTATGCGCATCATGATGAACGACGCCATAGAACGCCGTCTGCCTCATATCTCTGCCCCCACTTTAATTCTGCACGGCTCGCGGGATGTGGTTTCGCCCGCGCGCTGGGTGGAAGAACTGGCGTCGCTGTTGCCGCGCGGAGAATTAATCACTTTAGCCAACGGCACCCATACACTGAACTATGTTTATCCATGGAGCTTCTGCCGGGCGATCCGCCCGTTCCTGGAACGTATCCAACAGGAGAACGCCCATGAGTAAACCGCCAAAAGGCATTGCCCGTTTTGACTCTGCCGCCGGTATGCTGGTTGCGCTCGCTGCCGCGCTGCACGATCGCCCTTTCAGCAGTCCGAGCCATTCACCCACCCTCGATCGGCTGCTGCCAGCGTTAAATAAGTTACCTGCCCGCCTGCGCGAGTGGGGCTATGCGGTGGGTGGGATGGCCGAAGGGGTTGGTGAGAATCATGCCGGCGATCTGGATCTGGAAGGCATTGCCGAATGGATGGTTAATGCCTGGCCGCAGCAGAACTACCCGGCGGCGTTTATCGGATCCTCGAATGGCGCGCTAACGCATCTGGCGGCCGCGATGGGCACCCCCTGGCTGCCACAAACTTTTCTGTGCCCGGTGCGCGCGCTGCATAACGATCCTGACGATGCGCAGAGCGGGTTTGAGAAGGGGAAGGCGGTGGCCGATGCGCTGCTGGCAACCTCGCCCTCGGTAGCGGTGCATCATATGCAGGATCCCAACCAGGACCGGCTGATGCTGGCGCAGATGAGCTATTTTCGTCTGAAGCTGCGCGCTCTGCCGCTGGCCTTTAATGAATTCCTGATGCGCTCGTTGCCTGCCGGGGCGACGCTGATCGTGAATAACTGTACGCGCCAGTGGCCGGTGACCCGAACCACTAACCGCTCCTTTTTTCAGTTTGGCGCGCCCGGCGGGGCCAGCGAACAGGAGTATCTGCAGGGCGGCCCGCGCGTCGCGGAGTATCTGGCGCGTTACGGCATTGAGCGGGAACACTGGGATCCGCCTGCGGTCACTGATCGGGTGCCGGAAGCGGAGTGGGGGTTTGACGGCTATCTGCTGGCGCCGTTAAGGAAACTGGCACAGAGCCAGCAATGGCGGCTACTGGAGCTGCGCTATGAGGAGCCAGAGGCGCTAAGCTATGTGGTGGCGGAGATTTACCGCGACTGGTATCTGTCGGCAGGAATATTGCCGACACGGCTGATTGTCGACAATTTCCTGCTGATGGATCCCTGGACCACGATACGTCAGCACGCTATCCCGTTCTGGCTGCTGTTTTGTACCGAGCCTTCCGCCGCGGTGCTGGAACGCTTTCTCGAAAAGCAGCCGCGTTTCCGTCATATCGATTTGATGTTGTTCTCTCACGGGACGGAGAGTATTGGCCTGGCATCCATTGAGCGCTGGCAGCAATTGCTGAAATACGCCAGCGAGGAGGGCGCGCTGGTGGGGGTCGACAGCAAACGTTTCCCGCGTGATTTCGCCACCTTCAGCGAATATGACAAAGCGCTGCGCGAGCGTGCGCCCCTGTTGCCACCACCGCCGCCCCTCAGCGTGGAAAAGGCGATCGCCGGCATCCAGCGCTACGGGGCAAAATATGGCGTAACCCTGGTGGAGGCGGGATAAGGCTATTCCGCTTTCCGGCAGCAAACATGCAGTTTGTTGCCGTCAGGATCGCGAAAGTAAGCGCCATAATAATCGGGATGATAGTGCGGACGCAGGCCGGGCTCGCCTTCGCTGCGGGCCCCCATTGCCAGCGCCAGCCGGTAAACTTCATCCACCTGCTCCCGGGTTTGCGCGAGAAAGGCGGTCATCTGACCGTTGCCTGCGGAGGCGGGCTGGCTGTCAAAAGGGAGGGTAATAATAAACTCCGGCAGGGGCGCTTCGCGCTGCTGCCAGCCTGCCCAGGGAACATCGCGCTCGCAAAAACGGAGCGTCAGATTTAACGGTGCCAGAATGGCGCTGTAGAACGAGAAGGCGCGCTCAAAATCGTTCACGCCGAGAGTGATATGGGAATACATACGCATCTCTCCAGTGGGGTTTCTTTTACTCTTAGTTGAAAACCGGCCATCTGTCGCATGGAAAAGAGACGGGCGGCCTGACGCCGCCCGGGATGGTTACTGCGTATCGGCGATGGGATCGCGCACCAGCAGCAGGTAGGCCAGCGCGCCAGCCAGGGTGACACCTGCGCAAATCATCAGCGCCAGGCTGAAACTTTGCGTGGTATCCAGCACCCAGCCGGTGATTACCGGTGCAAAAGAAGCGAACACGAAGCTGGCAAAGTTCTGGATACTGCCCACTGACGCGGTCATCCGCGCGCTGACGTTAGCGTGGATCAGGCCCCAGCAGGAGGTGCCTGCGAAGTGAATGCAGAACAGCGCCAGTCCAGTCAGCGTCACTGCGCTGACGGTGTCATCCACGCGCGACACGACAGCGGTAAAGGCGGCTGATAATACCATGCCGGTCACGATACAGACCTTACGCGTTTTCACCGCATCGCGGCCGCGACGCACCAGCGCATCCACCACATAGCCGTTCAGCAGCATCCCCGCCGCGCCAAACAGAAACGGAATGGCGGTCAGCAGGCCGGTGCTTTTCAGGTCAAGGTGATAGGTGGATTGCAGATAACCCGGCAGCCAGGCGATATACAGCCAGGCGGTATAGTTAATACCGCTGAAGCCGATCATCATGCCCCACATGGTGCGTTGCTTAAACAGGCCGCGCCATTCCGCGAAGCTGATCGGTTCGCGGCGTGAGGCCACGCTGCCCGCCTGCAGATAGTGGACCTCTTCGGCGCTCAGCGTGTTGTTATCGCGATCGCGATAGATCATGTACCAGCCGATGGCGAGGAACATGCCCAGCACGCCGATGGTAACGAACATCCCGCGCCAGCCCATCACCAGCATCATCGCAGCCAGGATTGGCGGGCTGATGGAGAGGCCGATCATCGAGGCGGCATTAAACATGCCCATCGGCATGCCGCGATCTTTGATATTAAACCAGTCGTTAATCACTTTAACCCCACAGGGGTTCATCGGCGCTTCGCCCACGCCAAGACCGATGCGCACCAGAATAAACTGGGTAAAGTTATGCACCAGGCCAGAGAGCGCCTGAAACAGCGACCAGAAAAACATGCCGATACCCAGCATCAGGCGTGGACCTTTACGATCCAGCAGCGCGCCGCATGGCAGCTGCGCCAGACCGTAAGCGAGCGAAAAAGCGGAAAGCAGCACGCCAATCTCTGTGGCGCTCAGCCCCAGCTCTTCACGAATGGTCATATTGGCGACCGACAGCGAACTGCGGTCGAGATAGTTGATGATGGCAGCGAACAGCAGCAACAGCATGGCTGTTACCTGAACCTTTCTGATGCGCGGCGAACGCACCAGGTTGCCGCGAGCGGGAATCATCGTGTCGCTGCCCGCGGGTGCGGTCGCTGATTTGTCGCGACCGGTCACCGTCGTGTCTTGCATTGCAACCTCCCGAAACTGGGTCGTTATTGTTATCCAGCGTTTTGTGATGACGCGTAACCACGGAAGTCACGCGTACAGGTGTCATGAAATCTAAAAGCATCGGGCGCAGAATGATGTAAAGATATGTCTGAAGCGTGCGGAAGCTAATGCTTTGCGGTTTTTAATCGGTTTTTAATTGTACTGGCCCAGCGAGCGCGTCATGGAGGATTTGGCCGTTGTCAGATGATTATGCAGCGCGCAAAGCGCTTCGATATCCTGACGGCCAATCAGCGCGGTAAGGATCGCCATATGCTCTTCCAGCGCCACAATATTACGCTGCTTCAGATCGCTTTCATCCCACTGATAGTGAGAGTGAAAAATTACGGAGATAATCTCCAGCGACTGATTGAAAAAGGGATTCCTGGCGGCGGAGAGGATCAGCGAATGCATCTCTTTATCCAGTTCGGCGAAGCGCCGGTAGTCGCTGGCAATGGTATCGCGGAACTTACGATGGCGCTCCAGCAGGTCACGCGCCTGGATCCAGCGCTCATCCTCGCCCGGCAGGTTAAGAAAACGATTCAGAGCATGGGTCTCCAGCATTTCACGCAGCTCGAACAGCTTCTCCGCATAATCCTGGGTAAATGTCTTCATGCGCCAGTGGCCACGCCTGACCGGTTCCAGCAGGTTATAGCGCATAAAGCGCAGCAGAAATTCACGCACTACCATCGGGCTGACGTTGACCCGCTGCGCCAGCTGCAGTTCGCTGAAGGTATCGCCGGGCGTCAATTGCCGCTGATTGATCAGGTGAAAAAAAGCGGCTTCAAACTGTAGCGCCTGCTGTTCAATCGCGGGCATCAGGGTGGAAAAACCATCTTCTGCGCCCGGCTCTCGCGCAATCACATAAATATCATCCACTTTCTCCAGGACGCCACGCTGATGCAGGTGGTGTAGCGTATGACGTACCGTGGTGCGGCTGATATTAAACATCTCTGCCAGCGCGGCCTGGGGGGGCAGCGGCGAACAGATATGGCGTTGCGTGATGGCGTCCAGCATCTGATTAATCACATTCTGGCGCAGGTTCTGGCTACGACTCATGACGTCTCCGGTTTTTTATGCATTAAAAACCATAAAGAGCCCAAAAAAATCGCGATGCTTCACACTTCCTTATGCCGGTTTCCGCGGCTTGCCGCCTTTTCGCCATAAAGATGGAAAGAAAACAGGAGAATAACCATGACAACCATGCAAGCCCTTGTGATTGCCGAACCCCGTAATATGGTCTGGCAGACGCGCAGCCAACCGGTGCCGGCAGCTAACGAAGCATTAATTAAACTTCTTACCGCCGGGATTTGCGGCACCGATATTCATGCCTGGGCGGGCAATCAGCCTTTTTTCAGCTATCCCCGCGTACTCGGCCATGAACTGTGCGGTGAAGTGGTGGCGCTGGGCAGCGCCGCCAGCGGCTTCCAGCCGGGCCAGCGCGTGGCGCTGATTCCCTATCTTTCCTGTCAACAGTGCGACGCCTGCCAGAGCGGTAAAACTAACTGTTGTGAACATATCTCCGTGGTGGGCGTGCATCAGGATGGCGGCTTTTGCAACTTCCTCAGCGTGCCGGTCGCCAATTTGCTGGCGGTAGATGACCTTGAACCGGAAACGGCTGCATTGACAGAGCCTTTTGCCATCAGCGCGCATGCCGTGCGACGTGCCGCTGTCAGCGCCGATGATGCGGTGCTGGTGGTGGGCGCGGGACCGATTGGGCTGGGGGTGGCCGCCATCGCTGCCGCTGCCGGCGCGCAGGTGGTGGTGGCGGATACCAGCGCCGTGCGCCGGGCACAGGTGGCAGAAAAACTGGCGCTTACCGCGCTGGATCCGGCTGATGCGCAGTTTACGACCGCGCTGCGTCAGCAGTTCAATGGTCAGCTGGCGGCGAAGGTGATCGATGCCACCGGCAATCCACAGGCGATGAACAATGCGGTAAACCTGTTACGCCACGGCGGCAGTATTGTGTTTGTTGGCCTGCATAAGGGCGACCTGGTGATCCCGGACAGTGAATTTCATAAGAAAGAGACCACGCTGATGGGCAGCCGCAATGCCACGCGCGAGGATTTTGACCATGTGCGCGCCCTGATGAGCAGTGGCCAGCTGCGCGCGGATATGATGCTTAATCAACGCTTCGCCTTCTCTACGCTCGCGGAAACCTTTGAGCCGCAGGTGATTAATAACCCACAGCTGATCAAAGGGGTGATCGACTTCAGCCGCTAAGCCTGCAATGTGGCAAAAAAATGAGCGCGTACTGCCTCTGCATCGACGCCGAGGCAGAGCGTCTGTGCCGGGCAGCCAGCGAAGGGATCTTCCCGTGAAGCAAGCAGGGAGAGACGCCGCACCGTCTGACCACGACTAATGCCTTCGGTCACCACGCGCACCGGCGACCTGACCGTCTGAAACGCATCCGGCAGGCAGAGATAAGAGAGGGTCAGGGTGTCATGCAGCGCCATGCCGTCAAACCCCTCTTTCTGGCGACTCCAGGCCAGGTAGGGCTGACAGATGGCGCTCAGCACCGGCTGGTTCAGCCGCTCTACCTCTTTGCCGGTGATCAGCACCTTGTGTGTCACGTCCAGCGGCAGGATCACCAGCGGCAGGGCGGAGGTAAACACCTGATCGGCCGCATGCGGATCCTTCCAGATATTGAACTCGCTGAAGGGCGTGACATTGCCGGTATGCCCTCCGGTGCCGAAAGCGCCCCCCATCACCACCAGCTCTTTGATAAGCGGAACAATATCGGGTGCCTGGTTAATGGCGCTGGCGATGTTGGTCAGTGGACCGATGGCTACCAGAGTGATGCGGTGCGGCTGCGCGCGTACGCTGTCGATAATAAACTGCACGGCACCCGGCGCGCTGTCGCTCCAGGGATTCGTAAAGGCATCGCCAAGCCCATCCTGACCATGCAACCTGGCGGGTGGCGTGGTGGGCAGCGCCAGCGGGCGTGAACAACCGCGATAAACGGGCGCGTCAATCGCCATCTTCTCGCAGAACAGCCGGGCATTTTTCACCGCCTGTCCCACCTCAACGTTGCCAAATACTGTTGTGATGCCCAGCAGCTGCTGCGTGCGGGCGGCATACGCCAGGGCAAAGGCGTCATCAACGCCGATATCGGTGTCAAAAATCAGGGTTCGCATGATCAACTCCGCGCGAAAAGCGATGCGTGTGAACCCGCGGCGGGCGCATGGCCGCGGGCTGGCGTGAAAACATAAAGCGGGATATTCTCACGCCCTCAGGGTGCAGGTGTACCTTTTCCCTCACCTCTGAGCTGCGCATTCTCTGTTTTCGGGAGCTGGATCATGTTGAAATCGTTGCTGGCTGTGATGCTGGGTGGTGCTGTGGGCTGCTCGCTACGCTGGCTTTTTTCGTTGCGTTTTAATGCGCTGTTTCCTGTCCTGCCGCCAGGCACCCTGCTGGTGAATCTGCTGGGGGGATTTATTATCGGTGCGGCGCTCGCCTGGTTTATGAAAAATCCTCATCTCGACCCCAGCTGGAAACTATTTATTGTCACGGGTCTGTGTGGCGGGCTGACCACCTTTTCCACTTTTTCTGCTGAAATTATGCAGCTGTTGCAGACGGGTAAATATCTCTGGGCGATGGGCAGCGTGGTAATCCATGTCACCGGATCGTTGCTGATGACCTTTGCCGGTTTTGCCCTGGTGAATCTGCTGGGTTAAGAGGCACCAGCGCAGGCGCTGGGGTTTGACCTCAAGTGCGGCGGCGCTTCCCCCCGACGGTAAAAGCTGGTTGACTGGCCCTTCGATGTCCCTGGAACGGAGTTGTTTATGTCCCTGATTCATCTTCCCGCGATAGCGGAACTGCCTGCAGCTGACTGGGATGCGCTTCTGCCGGATGGTCAGCCCTTTTTGCGTCACGCTTTTCTGCTGACGCTGGAAGAGAGCGGCAGCGTCAGCGCAGCGAGCGGCTGGCAGCCGGAGCATCTGCTGTGGCGTGAGCAGGGAACCGTGCACGCGGCGATTCCGGGCTACCGTAAGCGGCATTCACGCGGCGAGTATGTGTTCGACCACGCCTGGGCCGATGCCTGTCACCGCGCCGGTATCCGCTACTATTCCAAATGGCTGGGAGCAATTCCGTTCAGCCCGGTGAGCGGCGCACGTCTGCTGGGCGACTCTACGGCGCTGGCGCAACTGCTGGCGGCGCTGCCGGATGCGCTGCATCAGCACCAGCTGAGCGGTGCGCATATTAATTTTACCGATACGCGCGCCGATGCGTTGTTGCAGTCGTCCCCGGACTGGCTGTTGCGCTTTGGCTGTCAGTATCACTGGCATAACCCCGGTTACCGGGACTTTCAGGACTTTCTCGACACTCTGATGTCGCGTAAGCGCAAACAGTTGCGTAAAGAGCGCGAGCAGATCCGGGCCAATGGTTTTGCCTTCCACTGGTATTGTGGCGATGAACTGAGTGAAAGCCAGTGGGATTTTGTCTACACCTGTTACGCCAATACCTATGCGGTGCGCGGTCAGCGTCCCTATCTCAACCGTGATTTTTTCAGCCTGCTGGCGCAGCGTATGCCTGGCGCTATTCGCGTGAATATCGTCACGCTGCAAAAACAGCCCGTTGCGATGGCATTCTGTCTGGTGGATAACCAGACGCTGTATGGCCGCTACTGGGGCTGCCTGGCGGAGTTTAACCGCCTGCATTTTGAAACCTGTTTTTATCAGGGCATGGACTTTGTTATCGCCGCAGGCTTACAGCGTTTCGATGCCGGTGCTCAGGGCGAGCACAAGCTGGTACGGGGATTCGAACCACAAATTACCCGCTCCTGGCACTATCTCTGCCATCCAGGTTTGCGTGAGGCGGTCGATGACTTTCTGCAGCAGGAGCGGGAAGGCGTGCGCGCCTGGGCAGAAGAGGCGCGCAATGCCTTACCCTGGCGGCGGGACCATCATTTCATGCCGACAAAACCACCGGTCTGATGGCGCCAGAGCCGTGCATAGAGTCCGTTAAGGGCCAGCAACTCCTGGTGGCTGCCGATTTCCGCAATCTGACCTTTTTTCAGCACCACCAGCCGATCCATTTTGGCGATGGTTGAGAGGCGGTGAGCAATGGCAATCACCGTTTTGCCCTCCATCAGGGTTTCCAGACTCTCCTGGATCGCCGCCTCCACTTCAGAATCGAGCGCTGAAGTGGCTTCATCCATAATCAGAATGGGCGCATCTTTCAGCAGGACGCGGGCAATGGCGATACGCTGACGCTGACCACCGGAAAGTTTCACGCCGCGTTCGCCAACATGGGCATCCAGCCCGGTACGACCCTGCGAATCGGTGAGCAGTGGAATAAATTCATCGGCCCGGGCGCGATAAATGGCTTCGTTCAGCTCATCATCCGTGGCATCAGGCCGGCCATATAACAGATTTTCGCGAATCGAGCGATGCAGCAACGAGGTATCCTGGGTAATCATGCCGATCTGCCCGCGCAGGCTCTGCTGGCTGACATCAGCAATATTCTGGTCGTCAATCAGGATGCGGCCGCCGTTGAGGTCGTAAAGGCGCAGCAGCAGGTTGACCAGCGTTGACTTACCAGCTCCGGAAGGGCCCACCAGACCGATTTTTTCGCCGGGTTTGATCTCCAGATTCAGCTGGTTTATCACCGGACGGTCAGCGCCATAGTTAAAATAGACATCGACAAAGCGAATACCGCCGCGCGTAACCTGCAAGTCTTTCGCCTGCGGCACATCCTGGACTTTAAGCGGCTGCGCAATGGTGTTCAGCCCGTCCTGCACCATCCCGATATTTTCAAAAATGCCGTTGACCACCCACATGATCCAGCCGGACATATTGACCAGACGGATTACCAGGCCGGTCGCCAGCGCAATCGCGCCTACGCTGATCAGTGACTGGCTCCAGAGCCAGAGCGCAAGACCCGAGGTAGTGACGATCAGCAGACCATTCAGGATCGCCAGCGTGACATCCATGCTGATCACCATACGGCTGACGACGCGGGCTTTATCGGTCTGTTCCTGAATCGCCTCGCGCGCAAAACGCTTCTCCAGAGCGCTGTGCGCGAAGAGCTTGATGGTGGCGATATTGGTATAACTGTCGACAATATGGCCCATCAGTTTTGAGTGCGCTTCCACTGCTTTGACCGTGCGCTTTTTCACCCGTGGCACAAAAAAGCGCATTGCGTAACTGTAGGCCAGGATCCAGATGATCAGCGGGATCATCAGTCGCCAGTCGGTGTCGGCAAACAGTACCAGCGAGGTGATGGCATAAATCAGCACATGCCAGATCGCTTCCACCAGCTGCACCGCCGAGGTACGCAAGGCGTTACCGGTTTGCATAATGCGCTGGGCAATACGTCCGGCAAAATCGTTGTGAAAAAAGCTCAGGCTCTGGCGCAGCATGTAATTGTGCTGTTGCCAGAGGATCAGATTGGGCATCCCCGGATTGATGTTGAGATGTACCAGTAAATCGTGCAGCCAGGTACATAACGGACGCAGCATCAGAGCGACAAAGCCCATCCAGAGCAGGGTCGGCCAGTTTTCTTCGAACAGCGTGCCGGGCGTCGAGTGATTCACCAGGTCAATAATACGGCTCAGATAGCTGAAAAGGGCGACTTCAATCAACGCGGAAACCAGACTTATCACCAGCAGCGCAGCAAAGCTGGTCCATACCTGACGCAGGTAATAGATATAAAATGGCCGGACGCGAGACGGTGGCGTATCTGATGGCGCGTCCTGAAAAATATTAATAAAACGTTCGAAGCGGCGGTAAAGCATAATCGTTTCCTGCCTTTGCCTGAAAAATTTAGCTTAGTGCAAGAATGGATTCACTTCCGCCGCTTTGCCGTTACTCTGTCAATTTGCCGAAGCCGTGTGATAGCGGGCTTCGCTTCGCTTATCAGTGACTTTTTTCGGCATAGGTCTGCATGTTTTCGCGGGTAACCAGCTCAAAGGGAATCCACAAGTTTGCGGGCACTTTTTCGCCTCTCATCAGGCGTTGTGCCGCATCCACCGAGGTTTTCCCCTGGCCCACAGCATCCTGAAAGACGGTCACCTGCATTTTGCCGGACGCAAGCGCCTTCAGGCCATCCGGCGTGGCATCAATGCCGCCCACCAGAATATTTTTCTGACCCTTACCGGACTGATCGATCGCCATAATCGCCCCGATCGCCATTTCGTCATTATTGGCGGCCACTATGTCAATTTCTTCTCCGTTGGTCAGCCAGTTGAGCATCAGATCCATCCCTTCGTTACGAGAATAGTTGGCGGTTTGCTTCAGGGTGATTTTCATCCCGGGATATTTCGCCACCACCTGCTCCACATCTTTGGTGCGCTGCAGCGCCCCGGCGTCGCTCAGGTTGCCAATCATAATGGCGACGTTGCCTTTGTAATTGGCCAGTTTTGCCAGCGCTTCCATCTGCATGGTGCCCGATTCGCGTTCATCAGAGCCGACAAACACCACCCCGGGCGGCAGGCTGCGATCGCCCGGGGTGCGATTGACATACACCAGCGGAATTTTTGCCTGCTGAGCCAGTTTCGTCAGTGCTGGCGTGCTGGCGGAGTCGACCGGATCGACAATGATCGCATCGACCCCCGCGCTGATAAAACTTTGTACCTGATCGGTTTGCCGACCCACATCGCCGCGCGCATCTTCAAACTGCACGTCAAGCCCGCGCGCCTTTGCTTCCTGATCAATGGCGTGACGGATAATGGTCAGGAAGTTCTGGTCAAAATAGGCCATAGAAACCCCCAGCTTTTCCGCCAGAACCGGGGCGGAACAGCAGAGGGAGAGCAACATCAGCAGGGCAGGGATCGTTTTCATTACCATGTCTCCGGAGGCAGCGGCATAATGGAATTTTTATTTCATGTTAAGCAAAGGACATTGCGGCTGGTGCCTGAATAAGACTAAGAAACCCGCCGTTAACGCACAACAGTCCGCTGAAATTAACGGAATAGCGCTCACAATTTATTTTTGAATAAAAATTTCATTTGATGATGCATTGTGACGCCTTTCCGGAAAAAAGGAAAAAATGCTGACAGGATATCTGGGGGCACACCCCTCTTCGGCATTACCCTTATCTCTCTGCCATGGGGGAGAAATCCTTAGCTGCTAATGCGCTGTGCGCTGCGCCTTAAATTTATGAAAACAGCCTGAAATAACTTCACAATGCATCGGTTATACTTCCAGTCCTGTCTGACAAAGAATGGGAATTTATGGAACGTTTTACCGAAAACCTGATGTATGCGTCGCGCTGGCTGCTGGCGCCGGTGTACGTTGGCCTTTCGCTGGGTTTACTGGCGCTGACTATCAAGTTTTTTCAGGAAATTTTTCATCTGCTGCCCCATATTCTCACCATTAGCGAGAACGATTTGATCCTGCTGTTGCTGTCGCTGGTAGATATGACGCTGGTAGGTGGTCTGCTGGTGATGGTGATGCTATCCGGCTATGAAAACTTCGTCTCTAAACTCGATATTGATGAGCACAAAGAGAAGCTAAGCTGGCTGGGCAAAATGGATTCCGGATCGCTGAAGAACAAGGTGGCGGCCTCGATTGTGGCAATCTCCTCTATCCATCTGCTGCGCGTATTTATGGAGGCGCGTAACGTCGAGAACGACAAGCTGATGTGGTATGTCATTATCCACCTGACTTTTGTGCTCTCCGCCTTTGTGATGGGCTTTCTTGATCGCATGTCGCGCCACGACCACTGACGACATCGCTGAGCTGGCGTCGTGGTTAGCCTGAATCCTTTTCAGGCGGCGCCAGCACTGAACTTTCTCCTTTCAACGTGCGCTCGCCTCATTCAATAAAATAGTGTGCCAGGATTAAGAAAATTATTTTTCTGACATGGTGCGCTATGAGCTTTCTTGCCTGGACTGCGGCAACGGGGGGATTGTTGCTGTTAATGTCACTGGTTTCCGGCTGGATTCATCGTGGACCCGTGACCTCCTTTGGCCTCTTTCTGCTGGCTGGTATTTTATGCGGTCCCTGGGGATTTGATCTTCTTCATATCGACATTCTTGGCCATTCGACGCTGGTTGTGCATGTCACGGAAATCACCATGGCCGCCTCGCTGTTTATTACCGGGCTGAAGCTGCGTCTGCCGTTTCGTCATACCGGCTGGCGGGTCGGGGCACGACTGGCGTTTCCGGCCATGCTGCTGACCGTGGCCGGTATGACGCTGCTGGTGCACTGGATCACCGGCTTCAACTGGTCGCTGTCGCTGGCCTTTGCCGCCATTGTGGCACCGACCGATCCGGTACTGGCCAGCCTGATTTCAGTGAATGATGCACGTGATGACGATGCGCTACGGGTCGCGCTTTCCAGCGAAGCAGGCATGAATGATGGCTCGGCGCTGCCGTTGCTGATGCTGGCGGTGTTGTTGTTTAACGGCGAGTCGACGGGCGAGGGGTTTTTCACGCAGTGGGCGCTGAAGGATGTCATCTGGGCGGTACCAGGCGGTCTCGCCATCGGTTTTCTTTTAGGCCGGCTGATCGGCTTATTGGTCACGCGTTTGCGCCATGCGCGCAGCGATGTGGCGCCCAATGATTTTCTGGCGCTGGCGTTGATCGCCCTGAGCTATGCGTTAGCCCAGGCGCTGGATGCCTCGGGCTTTCTGGCGACCTTTGCCGCAGGGGTAGGGCTGCGCCGCGCTGAAGTGCGGGTAATTAAACGTAACCCGCAGGAACATTTGCCCGAAGATGATCGCTTCCTGCCTGCGGAAGAACTGATCAATCCCAGTCAGCGTATGTCATTCGACGGCGACAATATCGCGAAATCGATCGGCCTGGTGGTCGGCGATTCGCTCTCTTTTGGCGACACTATTGAACGTCTGACGGCGGCCGGGCTGATGGTGGTGCTGGGCGTGACGCTGGCGGTTCACTGGAATCTGACCGGGGTGTTACTCGGTATGCTGCTGTTTGTAGTGGTGCGGCCGCTGGCGGTCTGGCTGGCGACGCTGGGGGCGGGAATTCCTCTGGCGCGCCGTATACTGATTGGCTGGCTGGGTATTCGCGGCATCGGCAGTATTAACTATATTGCTTTTGCCTGGGTACACGGCATGGACGGAGAGGCGCCCACGCTGATGGTCGATATGGCGCTGACGCTGGTGGTGGTCAGCATTGTACTGCATGGCGCAACGGTCACGCCGCTGCTTAACTGGCGTACTGCACGGCTGAGTGCGCAGCAACAAGATAAATGATGAGCTAAGCTTTAGCCTGGTCGGAACAAACAGGAGCCTGAAATGAAATTTTCCCTGTTATTACTGTTAGGAATCACCCTCTCGTCCAGCGCGCTGGCCGCTGAGGACACGCCAGAAAATATTTATGCCAGCCAGCTGTGTCATATTGCTGGCGGCGCATCTGCTGATATGTCAGATGATCAGTACATTGCGCAAATGAAAGACGCACTCTCACGCAGCCAGCCCTCGTACGCGATGAACAAGCAGTCATTTGATGAGGATCTGGCGCGCGAAGTGGTCAGCGCATGGCAGGAGCTGGACGATGGAGAACGTAACAGGTTGCGCAGTAATGAGCAGCAGTGCCAGCAGGCGGTAATGACCCAGTTCCGGCAGGAAGATTGATCGGCTGCGTAAGCTCACCGCTTTTACCCGAAACGCGCAGAAGTGGTGCGCGTTTTTTATCGCTTTTTTGTGATCGCTGCGCGCATAATAACGTACCTCTGGCACTTTACTTGCATTATCAGCATGAAAGTTATGCCGTTTAGTAGAATCGCTTACGGGTATCATGATTACGCGTCGTCGTTTATTGCTTGGCACTACCGCCACGCTGCTTTCTATGTCCACTGGCAACCTTTTTGCCCGCAACGAAATCATTCCCCTCTGGCCGGATGATCCCCCTGGCGGCGGCGGGCCTTCTGGCGAGTTGCGCATCAGCCCTCATGGTTCCTGGTCAAATATTGTCAGCCCGGCGATTCACTGTTTTCGCCCCGGGGAGCCCAATGGTGAGGCGGTGCTGATCGCCGCAGGCGGCGGCTATCGCTGGATTGGTATGGGACGTGAGGCCTGGCCTGTAGCGCGCTGGCTGAATGACAAAGGTTATACGGCGTATGTGCTGAGTTACCGCTTGCCCCATGAAAAGTGGCGCGCGGGTGCGCTGGCCCCTTTGCAGGATGCTCAACGCGCTATTCGTCTGGTACGTTCATTCGCCCGCAAAGTTCACCTGCTGGGGTTCTCGGCGGGTGGTCATTTGCTGGCGATGGCGGCAGCGCGCACCGATTTTGCCTCTTATACGCCTCAGGATACATTGGATCAGTTGGTGCCTGCCGCAGACAGCGTCGGGCTGATTTACCCGGTAATTACCCTCGAAGCGCCCTGGCAACATACCACCACCCACCAGATGCTGGTGGGCAACCGCGCTACGCCCGCAGAGGAGGCGCAATGGTCAGTGCAAAATTACGTCACGCGTCGTTTTCCCCCAGCCTTTCTCGCCCAGGCGGAGGACGATCACGTTTCAAACCCGATCAATTCCGAGTTGTTGCGTAATACCTGTCGTCAGAAGGGGGTGCCGGTAGAGCTGATGCAGCTGGCCAAAGGTGGACACGGTTTTGGCCTTGGCAAAGCGGGAACACCTGCCGCGTTGTGGGATCAGGCTTATGTCAACTGGCTGGATCATCTGAGCTGAACCACAGAGTGTTTCCCTGCCGCGCCTTGTCAGCTACAGATAAAACGGCTAAGCCGTGCGTTGCGCAAAGGCGAAGCAGGGTAACGACCCACTGGCTGTACTACGCTTAAAGCTATTCCGTTAACCGGCCGCTGTCGGCCATAGGTCTAAAAGGAATCAGCGACTTGTGAAGAACAAAACCTTTGCATCACCGGCACGCGAGCAGGGCTACGCGGAGCTGGGCGATTATGCAGCGATCGGCGAAGGGCGCTCAGTCGCGCTGATCGCGCCCGATGGGGCGATCGACTGGTGGTGCGCACCTGATATGGACTCCCCCCCGCTGTTTGATCGCATCCTTGATGCTGGCGTGGGCGGCTATTTTCAGTTGGTGCCGGAAGAACCCTGGCAAATGAAGCGTAAATACCGTCCGGACAGCAATGTGCTGGAAACCTGTTATGAAACAGCCAGCGGCAGCGTGCGTATTACGGAATCCATGAACAGTACGCTGGCGGGGCGGTTGCCCTGGAATGAGCTGGCGCGACGCGTGGAGGGGCTGAAAGGCTCGGTGCGCATGCTGTTGCGACTCAAGCTCGGCACCCGTGCGGAGACGCAATCCCCCTGGTTTGATGATGCGCAGAAACAGCCGGTTTTTCACATTGGCGATCTGATGACGATGCTGCGTTTTTCCGACGACGTGGTGATCACCGGGCGCAGCGATGAGGGCGTCAACGGCTATTTTATTACCCGGCCCGATTCCCGTTCGCTGGTGGCGCTGGTCGCCACGGAGCGGGAACCGCTGGCGGTGCCGCCGCTGGAGAAAATCGACCAGCGCATCGAAACCAGCGATTACGCCTGGCGCGACTGGGTGAAGGATCTCACCTGGGACGGTCCTTTTACTGAACACGTAAAGCGCTCGGCGCTGGCGCTGAAGTTTCTCTGGTATTCTCCGACCGGCGCTCTGGCGGCGGCGGCCACAACTTCGCTGCCGGAAGGGATAGGGAAAGAAAAAAATTATGATTACCGCTACGCCTGGGTGCGCGATGCCTGTCTGATTATCAAAGCCTTTGTTTACCTGGGTTCGCTGGAGGATTGTAAAGCTGCCTACTCCTGGTTGACCAATACCATTCTGCGCCATGACGGCGATCTGCGCGCCTGCTATACCCTGGAGGGTAACCTGGTGCCGGAAGAGCGCTATTTGCCGCTGGAGGGCTATCGTGGAACCCAGCCGGTACGCTCGGGCAACAATGCCAGCCGTCAGATTCAGCTCAGTATGTATGGCGATATGCTGGCGACCGCGCGTCTGTTTATCGACGCCGGACATATCCTCGATATCGCCTCTTCGCGTCTGCTGGGGCAGCTGGCCAACCGCTGCGCCGATACCTGGCGCGAACAGGATTGCGGTATCTGGGAGCTGCCGGAAAAGCAGCACTATACTCATTCAAAAATGGCCTGCTGGCTGGCGCTGGATCAGGCAGTAGCGCTGTCAGAGGCGGGGCATATCGAGCCAACATGGAAAGCGCGCTGGGAGCGGGAGCGGGATCGAATCAGCGACTGGATTGAGCAACACTGCTGGTCTGAATCACGCCAGACATACACTTTCTATGTGGGAAGCGACAGGCTGGATGCGGCCATTGCACTGACGCACCACTACGGCAGCAAGGTGAACCCGGAGCGTATGCTGTGTACCTTACGCGCTATTCAGCAGGAACTGGGCGAAGGGCGACCGCTGGTTTATCGCTATACCGGTGTGCCGCAGGAAGAGGGGACATTTGTCGCCTGCGCTTTCTGGCTGGTAGAGGCGCTGGCCAATATGGGGCACCAGACGGCAGCGAGCGAAGCGATGCAGGAGATTCTGGACACGCTGTGTCTGACCGGGAATATTCAGATATTCAATGAGATGTTTGATATTCGCAGCAACACCTGGCGCGGCAATATGCCGCAGGGGCTGAGCCATCTGTCGCTGATCTGTGCCGCCAGAGCGCTGGCAGAAGAGGGGAAAACACAGGACACCACGCCCTGAAAAAATGACCAGCAGCGGCTGGTCATTAATCCCGGATTCAGCGGCGCGATTAGCGCATGGTGACAAACTCTTCCGCGGCGGTGGGGTGAATGGCGACCGTATTATCGAAATCTTTCTTGGTGGCGCCCATTTTCAGCGCCACTGCGAAGCCCTGCAGCATCTCATCCATACCGAAGCCGATACCGTGGATGCCGACAATTTTCTCTTCGGCGCCAACACAGACCAGCTTCATACGGCACGGCTGACGGCGCTGAGTTACTGCGGTATACATGGCGGTAAAAGAGGAGGTGTAGATTTTGACCTGCTCATCGCCAAACTGCTCACGTGCCTGTGGCTCGGTCAGGCCCACAGTGCCGATGGGGGGATGACTGAACACTACGGTAGGGATATTGGCGTAATCCAGATGCTCGTCCGGTTTGTTATTAAACAGGCGTTCAGAGAGACGACGGCCAGCCGCGATGGCGACGGGAGTCAGCTCCACAGCGCCGGTATTATCACCTACCGCATAAATACCGGGGACATTAGTATTCTGGTATTTATCGACTCTGATGTGTCCTTTCTCCGTCAGCGCGACGCCGGTAACGCCGAGGTTCAGGTTATCGGTGGCCGGTTCGCGTCCAATCGCCCATACCAGACAGTCCACCGTCTGCTCGCGACCATCTTCCAGCTTCAGCGTCAGGCTGCCGTCACTGTTTTTTACTACCGCTTTGGGAATCGCTTCGGTATGCAGCGTCGGGCCTTCCAGATTCATCACTTCTACCAGCGATTCTGACAGGAGCGGATCGAAAGTGCGTAGCGGAGCGTGCTTACGCACAAACAGGTGCGTCTCCGATCCCAGCGCATTGACCACGCCGGCCAGCTCAACGGCGATATAGCCTGCGCCCACTACTGCGGTGCGCCTGGGCAGAGCGTCCAGCTCGAAAAAGCCGTCAGAATCGATGCCATATTCGGCACCGGGAATGCGCGGATGGCTTGGCCGACCGCCGGTCGCGATCAGAATATGGTCAGCGGTAATCTGTTCGCCATTCACTTCAACCGTACGGGCGTCAACAAAGCGGGCATAGCCCCTGATCACGTCAACCTGGTTTTTACCCAGCACGTTGTCATACGAAGTGTGGATGCGATCAATATAGGCGCTACGGTTTTTTACCAGCGTCGCCCAATCGAAATGATTGACTGTGGTATCGAAACCGTAATCGGGGCCGTAGTGATGAATAGCTTCGGCAATCTGCGCCGCATGCCACATGACTTTCTTGGGTACACATCCCACGTTTACACAGGTGCCGCCCAGCGCTTTCGCTTCGATCAAGGCGCATTTCTGGCCATACATCGCCGCACGGTTAATTGAGGCGATGCCGCCGCTGCCGCCGCCAATAGCAAGATAGTCATAGTGTCTGGTCATCGGTTCTGTCCATCAGGTTAAAGGTAAACTGTCCTAGAGTGTAACGCCGTTAGGCAATTTGCCGCAAAGATTAAACCAATAGGTGTAATAGTGACTCATTAAATTATTCCAAAACGATTACAGGAGTAATTTATGCTTAGTTAGCTATTCTAATCAACAGCGCCCACTCAGCCAGTTTTTCTTGCAGGAAAAAATCATTTTTCTCAAACGGGAAAATAGCATGTTACCACAGCCGCAGAGATATAAGTTGAGGTGGTGAGCCAGTATTTCTTGCCCTTCTGAGTAAAAGGTGAAATTAATTTTCATAGCTGGCTTTGTGAATGCTTTTTTTCTGCAAAAATATATTTCTTATGAATTTATACTAATTAAATAAAGGGAGTTTAATTATTAAGGGATAAAAAAGACGATGCCAGATATACCTTCACTGTCTTTACCTCTGATGCCTGTAGTGGTGGGAGACAATGCCTCTGTAACCGACGAAAACGCGCAGGAAAAGCCCGCGATAAAGCTGGCGCGACAGCTCAGTTCCGTCTCCTCTTCACAGGAAACGGTGATTGTTTTCCCGCAAGCAGGCAGTGAGCAACCGGAGCAGGAAAAAGGGGCTGATACCCGTATAACAAAATGGTTTAGCCGAGGGGTAAAGTCTATCTCCACAGAAAACTGGGAGGATGAAGAAATAAAAAATGTGTTTAGCACCGGGCAGCAGATCGAATTTGTCTGCGATCAGGCCAGACAGGCCAGACAACGCATTATTGTTATGCAACCACCCGGCAGAAAACGTATCGGCTGGAAAAATTTTCTGCTGGGATTTGGCGCCGGTGTGTTAACCATCGCCGGGGGGACGGCGGCTTATTTTAACGGTCGGGGGAGCGGAAGAGAGGCGATGCCAGCTGACACGCTGCAATCTTTTACATCCGATCCAGAGGCGGAAACGCTGGAGGGGTATACCTTTGATCGCCCTCTCGCGGAAAAATGGCAGATGAATAGCCGTCTGAATTATACCACCCCAACGGCCAGCACAGCACAACCTGAGTATAACAGCGCAGCGTTATTAAAAGTCGACCTGTTGAATAATTACGACAGGATCAAAGAGGATAAACGTATCCCTGATTCACTCCGTTACCTGCGCGAAGCGGGGTTGATTAACCGGGATGCCTACAACCGTTACCTCTATCCTATGTTACTGGACGCGGCTGCCAGCCTGCGCACAAAAGCGCAGCCAGTGACGGGCAAAAATCTGATGGCTGAATTAATCACCATTCTTTCCGCCGCCACCAGACGTCTTGAGGAGTTTAATCTCGCTCAGGCGTTAAGAATAGATCCTTTTTATGACGAGCTTATCGTGCTACATCGTGAGCTTAGCAGGCAGGAAAAGCTGCCCGAGGCCACGGCACGGCCGATGCAAATGGTGAATGCTAAGTGGCTGACCAGGAAATTAAGAGACGCGATTACCGTGAGCGAGCTCGATGAGCTTCAGCAAGAGTCAAAAACCCTGATTAAATATTACAGCAGAGCGAATAATCTGAACGCCAGTTATCACTATGGCAATAAACTGCGCGCCATTACAGATAAAATAAACTACGCACTCTATCAATTGATGAAAAAACTCACGTACAGTGGCGTTGATAAATATTTGACTGACTATTTTTCTGGCTGGCTGTTAAATTTAGATAAGAACGTGTGTAACGATATTCGGGAAAATAATTTGCATCCGGACGAGTGCAGGCTGTTTGAGGGAATAGGTTTCGCCTTATTCAGAAATAAAGATAATGCTAGCATTAATTCGGCATCTTTATTAATTGCGTATAAATTATTATTTCCACGGCTTAAACAGATAATCAACTCCGCACATTTGCGTATTGGCAGTAAAGAACACAGGTTTATTGAGCTGATATTATGCGACATTTCCAGTCAGCGGGATATTCTTTACTGCTCAGATAATTACGCTCCTGATTCTACCCTGGCAGGAAAAATGATCCGGCCATCGCCCGCGATAACTAACAGAGAACATAACGCCACAGGAAAAGAAATAGAGAGCTATGTGATAAAACCCATTCCTTTTGATGGTGAAATGCCTCAGTTGCTGGCCGAGGTGGGTGCGGGTATCGGCGCTGCAGCCGGAACCATTGTCGGCGCGGGTGGAATTTCGGTGGCTGTCTGGCAGAACGAGAAGGGGTTGAAAGCGATAGAAAACCTTGATGTCGGCGACTCGGGTAGCGTCAGGACAGATATTTTTCCGGCCATTGTCAACAGTGATGCAGAAAGCAGTGTGGCGTCGGAGAATATCGCCATTAATACAAAGCGAGGCAAAGATCTGGATGCTTTTCCGCCGATTCCTTTTCCGCCGCTGGAACATCGCGATCATATGCTGTTCTGGAATACCCGGGCCAGAGCGGAATTAAAAGGAAAAGATTATATCGTTACCCGGGGGATTACCCGGGAAGTTTCAGGTGAGGTGCCGGAATATATCTCGCAGACCCAGGTGCGTTTGCAGGCTGGTTTTGCAGAAACCGCTGAAATGATCAAAAATCTGCGGATCAAACTTCAGTCTGAACTGGGCGCAAAAAATCCCAACCCCGAATATCGCCGTTATATTACCGAGTATTTTAGCAAAGCGATAGATACTGAGGATGCGGAGGTTATCGAGATGTGTATTACCCGATTCCGGGAAGCCATTGACGCTATGGATGAATTCTTTAAGAAAACTCAGGAGCAGAATTACAGGAATATCTTTATTATTTCAACGCGACAGCGGGAAACTGCGATTAACGGAAAGTATGTTTCACTGTTATCGGAAGACGAACTGGCTACGGTTCCTGATGCCATGACCTCGCGCAGCAGCAACCCGACTATTGCTGTGGTTTGCGATCAAACCTATCAGGCTAGCTCCGGGCATGATGATCTTGTCAAAATAGAGATAAAAAACAATATTCCCGACATGCTGAGGCATGAAGCGTCACATGCCGCAGTACAAACCATGGATTATTACTATCCACCCAGAACTCCGCAAGGAAGATTGGTCAATGCCAAAGAGGCTTACCGAAGTTTAAAATCCTCCCTGCAGGATATGGGTATACAAAAAGATCTAAAGGAAGCCATCCTGAAATTTACTCAGGAAAATGGTATTCCCACTCCCTTTAGCTCAGAAATTTCGATTAATTCTGAAAGCTCCGTTGACGCTAATCGCATTATGGCATTGCTCAGAGAATTTCCTAAGTTCCGCGGCTATATCCTGGTGAATAATGCGGAAAATCTCGCTACCTATGCCGGGGATATTGGCCGCGGGGTGCCTTATGATGCAGCACCGCCTCAATAAATAATCAGATTTTTTATCCCTGAAAAAGCAGGCAGGGTTTTCACGCTAATTAAAGAAAAAACCAGACAGCCTTTCTGAAGGAGAAATAACGATGCCAGAAATAAAGGAACAGGCTACATCGGGTATTATCCACACCCTGAATATATCGGATTCAGATAAAAGCGCTGATCAGCCGCTGAATCTGGAGCGTTTCGGAAAAACTATCGCGGCTGTCGCCCAGGCGGGGGAAACGCTTGTCGCTATTTCATTCTCTGCAACCGCTAAACAGCCTCGTAGCGCTCCCGGCAAATGGTGGGACTGGTGCCGCGAGCTTTTCCAGTGGCGGAATAAATCTGTAGAGGAGGAAGATCCTGTCAGTCAGGAAAGCAGACGTATGGGCAGACGACTCTATCTGGAAAAAGAGAGGCTATTGCAAATCCGGGAAGCAGAGAGCTTTGTCAGGCAGCCAGAATTGCGGCTGAAAGAGTGGAAGGGCTGGTTGCTGGGCGCCGGCGCCCTGATCGGCATCGGTTCTATGGCTTATATCGGTGGGCAATGGCAGAGCAACAGAAGAGAGAAAAACGATGCGCCAGTAAGCCCTTACGCCCTGGAGAAGAGTATTCACCCGGACTTTGATGCTACGCGCTTCCTGCAACACAGTTTCGCGGCGCGTGCTGAAAAGCTGCAGCAGAGCAGCCAGCCTGCATCGGCGAGCCCATCTGTTCAGGAAGCGAGCTGCGATTCAGCAGCGGACCTTGATGCCTGTAAAGACGCCTACAGGTTCAGGAAAGAGGCGGACCTGGGAGTGTCAGCGAAACTGACCATTACTACCGGCAACACGCGTTGTGTTTGCCCGCCAGAAAAAACGCAAGACGCTCGTACTGCTGTCGCATCCGGGGGGACGACATACTGGAGAAGGGGTAAACCGGCAGAATCCGCTCCTCAGCTTCCGCTCTGTGAGTTTGAGGAAGATATTAAAGGCTGTAATGACGCTTACAGGTTCAGAAAAGAGGCAGGCCTGGACCCCGCAACATCATTAACGCTCTCCACAGGACAAAGACGCTGTATTTGCCCGCCCGAGGAGAATGACGGAGCCGCGACCAGCGCAAAGCGGGAGGAAACGCTTATCGATTTAGCGATGCTGAGTGATTACAGTAAAATTGAAAGAGAGCCTCAGGCACCGAAAACGCTGCAAAATTTGATCATAACCAAACAATTAAGAAGAGATTTTTATAATCGTCATTTTTATCCGTTGCTGATAAAGGCCAGTGACAAGCTGAAAAAGAAAAGCATTATTATCACTGAGTCCACCCTGATGAAGGAGGCAATAAATGTTATTTCTGACATGCTGGGAAAACTGGAGAAAATAAACCTTGCGCATGCGTTAAGAATTGATCCCCTCTATAACCGCCTGGTGTTGCTGGTCAGAGAGATTGGCAGAGAAACAGATAATGAAATTACATTGCAGGCCAATACCCAGGTTATCAATGCGAACCGGATGATTAAAAAACTCAATACCATTGTTACTGCTGCGGAACTTGACGCGCTGCAGAAAGAGTGCGCCGAGCTTACTCAGTTTTATAGCGATCCCGAAAATATTTACACCGAAGCCTATATGAGTGGCAGATTACAGATAATAATAAACCATATCATCCTTTTATTCAGGCAAGCTATTACAAAATTAACAGCTATAGACGATGGAGGGTATATCACTGATTATCTTGCCGCGTTCTTTTTTAATCTTGATCAGGACGCCTGTCAGAGGAAAACTCCGAACCGCTGTATCGGAAAGATATGTACGCTTTATCCTGAGTTAGGGATTTCGTTGTTTAAATATAAGCAAAGGAAATATCGTAAAGTCGCGGCAATTTTACTTGCGGATACGGTTTTTATTCCGCGACTGAAAGAGATCCTTAACGCTGCGCATATCACCCTGGAAAACAGAGAGTTCAGGCTGATTGATAAAGTCATCTGCGCCTTTGCAGGTTCTGCAAATCTGCTTTACTGTGAAAATCAAACATTGTTCAGCATGGCCCCTGAGAACAGCAATAACACCGGGGGCGCGGTGCAGAATAGCGCTGCGCCGGAAGAGGCGTTAGATAACTATCTGTCGCTGCCTGTCCCGTTTTATGGTGCTGCTGCAGGTGCTTCGGGCCTTGGCTTCGTGGTGGGAGCCGGGATCATGGGGCATCCTGTGGGAGCTATTCAGGAGCCCGAAGCAAGAGTGACGAACAGCCACCCGGGCTCAGGCGCAGTGGCAAACCCGTTGGCAAATACCGAAGCGGCGGCAATTGACGAGGTAACTGGCAGCAGTAATGCCAACGCGCAGAGCAGCGTCAGCGACGGGCCGCCGGGGGGTGATCTGGTGCGCTTCCCCGAAATCCCTGTGCCTCCCCCGGGAGAAACCGATGAGCTGCTGTTGTTAAACCCGGTTGCCAGAAGGGAGTTTAAAGGCAAGGATTTTATTATCGTCAGAGGGCTAACCAGTGATGTTTCCGGTGAGGTGCCTGAATATATCCGGCAGGCCCAGGCCATTTTACGTACGCATGTCGATCATACATCGGAAATGATCAATAACCTGTGGCGAACACTCAGAATGCGCGCCAGCGATGAAGATTATATGGCTTACCTGCGGCGCTATTTTCGTGGTGCGTTAAACACGGACAACGAACAGATTATCGATATGGCCATAACCCGCTTTAAAGAGATCGTTGAGCGGGCAAGAGGATTTTTTAATCGTTCTCTGCGACAGAAATACAGCAATATTTTTATTGTCTCGACCCGACAAGCCCCAACCTCTTTCGCGGGTGAATATAACTCACTGCTGTCAGAAGAAGAGTTGAAAGGGGTGCCTAACGCGATAAGTTTTTTTTCCACTGAACCTTCTATCGCGATTTTTACTGACAGCTCCTATTTATTAAATCCGGAGCATGATTTAAGTTACAGAAGAACACTGACGCATGACCTGGGAGATACGCTGAGGCATGAGGCTACTCATTTTGCCGGCACGCGCGACTATTTCTATCTGCCCAGGACGGCAACCGGTCGATCCACTAATGCCCGGGACGCTTACCGTAATATCCGTCTCGCGCTGGAAAATATGGACACGGAAGCTGATCTGCAGGCGGCAATATTGTCCTTTATCCGTGAGAGAAACCTGCCTTATCCAGATAATATTATGGATTTTCTCGAGGCTTATCCGGTTTTTGGCAGCTATATTCTGATGAACAGTGCTGAACACCTGGAAATCTTTATCCGCGATATTGCCAGTGGCCTGGATTTCGACTCCCCGGCACCCTGGTGATGTAACGGCAAACCACACACAACCAGACAGTGCCTGTAAGGCCAGTAGGGGGAGGGTGATCAGGGAGAGGAAAACACGGGTCGGGCGTCAACAACCACGGCAGGTTAGCGTACTATTGAACTTTCCTCTCTTTTCAGGGAAGTCTGGCATGCAGCTTACTTTTCTCGGCACCAGTGCTGGCGCGCCCAGCCTGCAACGTAACGTGACGGCAATTGCGTTGACGCTCTCTCATCGTGGTGAAACCTGGCTGTTCGACTGTGGTGAAGCGACGCAGCATCAGTATATGCGCTGCCCGCTCAAGCCGGGCAAGCTGGAAAAAATCTTTATTACCCATCTGCATGGCGACCATATCTTTGGTTTGCCGGGGCTCCTGACCAGCCGCTCTATGGGCGGCATTCTGCAGCCGCTCACTATCTACGGGCCAAAGGGAATCAAAGCCTTTGTTGAGAACGCGCTCTCTCTGAGCGGCTCTTTTGTGACCTTCCCGCTGGAGATTATCGAGATCAGCGCCGGTCTGGTATATGACGACGGCAATCTGAAGGTGAGCGCCTGGCCGCTGAATCATCTGGTGGAGTGTTATGGCTATCGCATTGAAGAGCATGATAAGCCCGGCTTCCTGGATGCACCGCGCCTGAAAGCAGAGGGCGTGCCGCGCGGTCCCTGGTATCAGCAACTGAAACGGGGCGAGAGCATTACGCTGGAAGATGGGCGGGTCATCAACGGGGCGGACTATCTCGGCCCGGCGACTAAAGGCAAGGTGCTGGCGATTTTTGGCGATACTGCACCCTGCGACATGGCATACAGCCTGGCGGCGAATGCCGATGTGATGGTGCATGAAACCACGCTGGAAGCGGCGATGGCAGAAAAGGCCAATGGACGGGGACACTCCACCACCCTGCAGGCGGCAGAGGTGGCGCGTCAGGCCGGAGCAAAACGGCTGATCGCAACCCATTTCAGCGCGCGTTATGGCTGGCCGGATATGGCCAGACTGCTGGCGGAGTGCCAGTCGGTATTTCCCAACACCGAACTGGCAAGAGATTTTGCGGTATTTGAGGTGTAAACCCCTTATTCCGGCACGATCCACTCCACTCGCGTATGGCCGGTACCGGTGGGCACCAGTTTTTTATGCAGCCACGGCAGCAGCTCGTTCATCTGCTGCTCCAGTTTCCACGGCGGATTAATCACGATCATACCGGATGCGGTCATGCCCCGCTGATCGCTGTCCGGGCGTACTGCCAGCTCAATTTGCAGGATGCGGCGAATGCCGGTGGCTTCCAGTTCATGACGCAGACGTTTGATTTGCTGACGCAGCACCACCGGATACCAGAGTGCAAAGATGCCGGTATTAAAGCGTTTATAGCCCTCCTGGATACCCTGTACCACCGCCTGATAATCGCTTTTCAGCTCATACGGGGGATCGATAAGGATCAGGCCACGACGCGAGGGCGGCGGCAGTTTGGCTTTAAGTTGCTGGTAACCGTCGCTGCGCTCGACGCGTGCGCGGCTGTCTTTCAAAAATTCAGCGCGCAGCAGCGGAAAATCGCTGGAATGCAGTTCGGTAAGTTGCAGCTTATCCACTTCACGCAACAGATGGCGTGCAATCAGAGGCGAACCGGGATAGTAGCGCAGCGCACCGCCCGGATTGAGCGCCTTGATCGCCTCAAAATAGGGTTGCAGCAGCGCAGGCGCATCAGGCTGCTGCCAGATGCGCGCGATGCCTTCCTGGTATTCTCCGGTGCGTTCGGCATGCGCGCTATTGAGCTGATAGCGTCCTGCACCCGCGTGGGTATCAAGGTAAAGAAAGGGTTTCTCTTTCTCTTTCAGGGCGGTCAGAATCAGACTCTGAACGGTGTGTTTGAGAACATCGGCATGGTTGCCAGCATGAAAGCTGTGGCGATAACTGAGCATAATAAAATCGTTTTTTACGCGGCGCTGCGTTCGGAAGTCCAACAGAATGTCAGGTTCATTATACATGGGGAGCGGGGAAATTGCTGCGCTTCTCTGCAGCGCGGGTCGCGCCTCTGTCTGAGGGGTAACCGGCACGGTTCTTTTAATTTTATTTGTAGTAATTATTTTATTTTTAATTATTTGTAGAGGAGGAAGCGTAGCCTGATAAATAACGCCGCTGTTCCAGCGGTAATATATGCTGTTTTACCCTTGCGCATGAGGCAAAGAAAAAGCACGATGTTGTGACGCTTACTAATGCACTTTGCATTGTTATTCGTTACACTCCTGCCTGCCGACATATTTCCCGGGAGCAGGGTGTCGTTAAGAAAATAGTTTGCATTGCTCTGTATTATCAGCCGCAGGGGAAAGTATTTAACCTGAACAGGTAATAATATGCCGGGTTAGTTCTGCTGTGGAGAGTCCAGGCACATGGAAAGAACGCGTTAATCGTGAAAATGGAGAAGTCGCATGCTTAAAATTTCTGGTGTTATCGTTATTTCATTTTTGGCCCTTACAGGATGCGTACCGAAAAAGTCGTCGCAATATGCGGCCAGCCAGCGCACTCAGGCACAGGCGAGCATTGAAAGCGCGATAGAAGAAGCGACGGCGGGCCACAGCAGTGAAGAGCCCAGGGTGCTCAACGGCAACAGCGGTTCTGTTCAGCAGTGTCGCAAAGAGCTGGATGCTATTCGTTTATACAATGAAGGTTTATATCAGCGCTATCTGAACGAATTTCAGCAGACGGGACAGGAGACGAAAAAATATCTGGCGGTCAAGGACACGCTGGGTGCAGATATTAACAATCTCGCCATGCCGCACTATCAATTTCAGATCCGCGAACTCTGTTTTCGGGTGAAAACACATCTGGCGCGACTGATGATTAATCAGGAGAAATAACAGGGTGAAAAAGCTAATCCTGTAATTCACCTTTCCCGTTATTGAATAAATAATGATTAAGCGATAGCGCTTATGGGTGGTACGGGAATGTGTAACTGATTCGGGTGAAATTTCATGGAAAGAAATCGCAGGGGCAGGGGAATTCTGCTCTCCTTGCTGATGTTATTTGCCTGCTGCTGTTTTTCTTCGCGGGCAAATAATGATGAAGAAATATTAAATATGTTTAATGAAGCGGCGCAGGGTTTAACCGCTGATGCGCCAGAACCTCGCCAGCGCAAAGAAAACGCGTTAACGACCGGGCAGCAAGCCTGGCAAGCAGAGAAAAAACAGCTGTTGAAACGTATTGCCCGGCTGGAGGCGCAGATATCGACCTGCCGACCCACTGAAGCCGCTGCGCAGCGCATAAAAACGCTGGAAGAGGAGGTGAGAAGACAGCAGCAGACCCTTGTGCGTCAGGAGCGCGCACTGAAAGCGGCGGCTGCGGAGAGTTCGCCGACGTCGGCACAGATCGCGAACCTGACTCAGCAGTTGCAAAGCGCAGAAAAGCAGCTGGCGCAACAGCGAGCCGCCGCGCAGAGCAGCAGCGAGCACTTGCAGCAGCAACTGGCGGAGCGTCAGCAGCAGCTACAGGCGTTGCAGGCCCGACTGGAACGCAGCGAACAGCAGCGCCAGCAGGAGAAACAGCATGCCAGTCGGGCATTACAACAGGCGGAGGCGAACCATCCGCTGCAGACCCGCCTGAGCACCTTACAGCAGCAATACCAGACGGCGCAGCAGGAGGCGGATAAACAGCGCGCCAGAGCGGATAAGCTCGATAAAGCGTTACAGCAACTCAATCAGCTGGTGGCGACCGGCAAAGCCTTTGCGCAGGATGTCAGCCAGATGGTGAAAACAGACACGGCACCGGCGCCCGTGACCCCGCACTCCGATGCCGAACGTGACAGCTATGCGCTTGGCCAGTTCCTGGCGACGCATCTGAGTACCCAGGTGCGTATCATCAGAGACGCAGGCATTCCGCTGGTGACCAGAGCGTTAAATGCCGGTCTGACGACCCGCCTGAGTCAGGAGAAATCGGCGCTGGATAATAAAGAGATGGAGGCGCGTTACAGAAAGCTCGATGAAAAAGTCAGTCAGGGAATGGGCAGCCTGATTGCGCGCAGCTACAAAACGCTGCAGGAGAAAATCGGTAAGCGTAAAGCGCTGAAGCAGAGTGAGGGCATGCACTGGTTCACGGTAAAACCGGCGAAAAGCCGGCTTAAGGCGAAAGCCGTGGTGACGGCAAAGGTAAAAATGACCACACTGAACGGTGAGGTGATCAATGACTTTTCCCAAGAGCAGCTGACTTTCGATCGCGATCTGCCGCCCCTGCTGTATGAGGGGTTATCCCTCACCGGGCCGAAAGGTGAAGTGGAGGGGTGGGCGCTGGCACAGGATATTTTCGATCGTGAGGCCCTGCCAGAATGGGTGGTTCCTTATGACATCATTCACTATCAGCTGACGGTCAGATAGCTTCGCCCCCGCCCGGTCAGAGTGACTTTCCCCCGCACCCGGTGACGCCACGCCATCTGCGCATCGGGTGCGCTTTTGTCGGGTTGGATTTGATTTCGTCCCCGCGCGCAAAGTAGAGTGCAGAATCAGCTTTATCAGGCTGGATGCTACGCCCACATAGCAGGCGGTACGTGTCGACACGCTGGCAGCTGAAAATGCCAATTGACCGCATGAACTGCTGATAAAATAATGTTGGGTATCGCCTGTTTTGCTCTGCGCGTTCATTCGCGCCCTATACGATGATAAAAGGACTGCGCTATGACCAATCCCTTACTGACTTCCTTTACGTTACCGCCCTTTTCCGCCATCCAGCCTGAACATGTGGTTCCCGCTGTCACTGACGCGTTGAATGACTGTCGTGCGATGGTAGAAAAGGTGGTGGCTCAAGGCGCACCTTACACCTGGGATAATCTTTGTCAGCCGCTGGCAGAAGTGGATGATCGGCTTGGCCGCATCTTTTCGCCGGTGAGCCATCTGAACTCGGTAAAAAACAGCCCGGAACTGCGTCAGGCCTATGAGCAGACGCTACCGCTGCTGTCAGAATACAGCACCTGGGTAGGCCAGCATGAAGGGCTGTACCAGGCATACCGCAACCTGAAAGAGGGTGAAAACTACGCCGCGCTGGATGTGGCGCAGAAGAAAGCGGTTGATAACGCGCTGCGTGATTTTGAGCTTTCCGGTATTGGTCTGCCGCCAGAAAAACAGAAACGTTATGGCGAGATCGCCGCACGCCTTTCAGAGCTGGGCTCTGCCTACAGCAACAACGTGCTTGATGCCACTATGGGCTGGAGCAAGCTGATTGTCGATGAGAGCGAACTGGCCGGAATGCCAGAGAGTGCGCTGGCGGCGGCAAAAGCTCAGGCGGAAGCCAAAGAGCAGGAAGGCTGGCTGCTGACGCTGGATATCCCCAGCTACCTGCCGGTGATGACCTATTGCGATAACCAGGCGCTGCGCGAAGAGATGTATCGCGCTTACTCGACCCGCGCTTCTGACCAGGGTCCGAACGCCGGTAAATGGGACAATGGCCCGCTGATGGCGGAAACGCTGGCGTTGCGTCATGAACTGGCGCAGCTGCTTGGTTTCGATTCTTATTCCCATAAATCGCTCGCCACGAAAATGGCGCAAAGCCCCGATCAGGTGATTGATTTCCTCACCGATCTGGCTAACCGTGCCCGTCCGCAGGGAGAAAAAGAGCTGGCGCAGCTGCGCGCTTTCGCTAAAGAGCATTACGGTATTGAGGAGCTACAGCCCTGGGATCTGACCTATTACGGGGAGAAGCAGAAGCAGCACCTGTATACCATCAGTGACGAACAGCTGCGTCCTTACTTCCCGGAGCCGCGTGTGGTCAATGGCCTGTTCGAGGTGGTAAAGCGAATCTATGGTATCACGGCGCAGGAGCGCACCGACGTGGATGTCTGGCATCCTGAAGTCCGCTTCTTTGACCTGTTTGATGAGAACGGCGAACTGCGCGGCAGCTTCTATCTCGACCTCTATGCACGTGAACACAAACGCGGCGGCGCCTGGATGGATGATTGCGTCGGCATGATGCGTAAAGCGGACGGCAGCCTGCAGAAACCGGTCGCTTATCTGACCTGTAACTTTAACCGTCCGGTGCAGGGTAAACCGGCGCTGTTTACCCATGATGAAGTGACCACGCTGTTCCACGAGTTTGGTCATGGCCTGCACCATATGCTGACCCGCATTGAAACGCCGGGCGTGTCCGGTATCAGCGGTGTGCCGTGGGATGCAGTCGAACTGCCGAGCCAGTTTATGGAAAACTGGTGCTGGGAGCCGGATGCGCTGGCGTTTATCTCCGGCCACTATGAAACGGGTGAGCCGTTACCCAAAGCGCTGCTGGATAAAATGCTGGCGGCGAAAAACTATCAGGCAGCGCTGTTTATCCTGCGTCAGCTGGAGTTCGGCCTGTTTGATTTCCGGTTGCATACCGAATTTGACCCGGCAAAAGGGGCGCAAATTCTGGAAACGCTGCGCGAAGTGAAAAAACGCGTCGCCGTGGTGCCGAGTCCGGAGTGGGGCCGTTTCCCGCACGCTTTCAGCCATGTCTTTGCCGGTGGCTATGCGGCGGGTTACTACAGCTATCTGTGGGCTGACGTGCTGGCGGCCGATGCCTGGTCACGTTTCGAAGAAGAGGGCATTTTCAACCGTGAAACCGGTCAGTCCTTCCTCGACAACATCCTGACGCGCGGCGGTTCCGAAGAGCCTATGGAGCTGTTCAAACGCTTCCGTGGTCGTGAGCCGCAGCTGGATGCGATGCTGGAACACTACGGCATCAAGGGATAAGCACAGGCGTGAATATCTGTTTGCTTGATGAATCGGGCGCCGGTAACGGCGCCTTATCTCTTTTAGCCGATCGCTGGCAGCTGCAGCACGACGAAAACGCTACCATGGCGCTGGTGATGACGCCTGACCATCTGGAGTTGCGCAAGCGTGACGAGCCAAAGCTGGGCGGCATTTACGTCGATTTCGTTTCTGGTGCCATGGCGCACCGGCGGCGCTTTGGCGGTGGACGCGGCGAAGCGGTGGCGAAAGCGGTCGGCATTAAAGGCGATTATCTGCCGGACGTGGTGGACGCCACCGCGGGCCTCGGTCGGGACGCCTTTGTGCTGGCGGCTATTGGCTGTCGTGTGCGCATGCTGGAGCGTCATCCGGTGGTGGCGGCGCTGTTGGAGGATGGTCTGCAGCGCGGTTATCAGGATGCGGAGATTGGTGGCTGGTTGCGCGAGCGGCTGACGCTGCTGCATGTCTCCAGCCTGACGGCGCTAAGTGAGATTACACCGCGTCCCGATGTGGTCTATCTCGATCCGATGTATCCCCATCGCCAGAAAAGCGCCATGGTGAAAAAAGAGATGCGCGTGTTTCAGTCGCTGGTCGGAGCGGATGAGGATGCCGATGCGCTGCTGGAGCCGGCGCGAAGGCTGGCGAAAAAGCGCATTGTGGTAAAGCGTCCCGATTATGCCCCGCCGCTGGCGGCGGTGGCGACGCAATCAGCGGTAGTCACCAAAAACCACCGTTTTGATATCTATCCGCCGCTGCCTGCGGCGCAGAGTTAACAGAAAAGGGCCGCACCGGCGGCCCTTTTGCGCTGTACGCTGCCGCCTGCGAGGGCGAAATCAGGCTTCCTCTTCATCGCGCAACGGCACAATCAGCATGTCGATATGGACGGTGTTGATCAGCTGGCGGGCAGAGGACATCAGCTTGCTCCAGAAATCCTGGTGATGCCCACAAACTACCAGGTCCACATCATATTGCTTAATCGCATCCACCAGCACCTGACCGAGGTCACCGCTGCCGCTCAGGGTTTCACTGATCGGATAACCGGCCCCCTGCGACAGTTCGCTTAAGGCGTGGTGGGTTTCTTCGGAGATGCGCTTTTGCATATCGCCCAGGTTAACGTCAATCAGGCCAGTGTAGAGATCGGAGTAATTTACATCCACGTGAATCAGGGAGATTCTGGCATCGTAAGGGCGTGCCAGCGAAACGGCTTTATTGACCAGCAACTGGCTTTCGGGAGAAAGGTCTACTGCAATCAGGATATGTTTATAAGCCATGGTAAAACTCCTTTCACAAGATAGTGGATGGCAACCCCTGCTTTCGTCACCTCACAACATGGTGAATACCCTTGCGGGTGGGCGACGAGCGCCACCGATGTTTCCTGCCTGATACCGCGTGCAGGTAGCTTGTTGTTATACTTTGATTATAGTCGTATTTGTTAACAAATGCTGCAGAGCACGCCCTGGCTGTGAGGCAGATCAAGCGTGGGTTAAATTTTCTCCCGTTCTAAACCCTGATCATCGCTGGAAAAAAATTAACCAGATCTCCTACACTGAAAAAGGTGGGACCTGAATGCCCACAACTTCAGAACAACAACGCAATTCCGTTCATTAAGTGGTTGGCTATTTATCGTGGGACCTGGTCAGTGACTCCCTGTTGCGCCTGTCTCTGCGATTCCAGCCAGGAGGGGAACATGATAAGTACTATCGCGCTTTTCTGGGCTCTTTGTATTGTTTGTTTAGTGAATATGGTGCGTTATTTCTCTTCTCTGCGCTCTCTGCTGGCTGTGTTGCGTGGCTGCGATCCCTTGCTTTATCAATATGTTGACGGTGCCGGGTTCTTTACCTCCCATGGCCAGCCCAGCAAACAGGTGCGACTGGTGCGTTATATCTGGGCGAAACGCTATCTTGATCATCATGACGAGGAGTTTATTCGCCGCTGTGAGCGCGTGCGTGGGCAGTTTGTCCTGACCAGCGCACTGTGCGGCCTGGTGGTGATCAGTCTGGTAGCGATGGCGATCTGGCATTAAAAAAGGCGGCTTGCGCCGCCTTCAGGAAACGGGTTTACGCGTGGTCAGATAATCTGGAGCGCAATCCAGTACAGTGAACCCGAGAGAACTATACATACCGGCAGGGTGAAGACCCAGGCCATGGCGATGTTCTTGATGGTCCGCTTCTGCAATCCGCCACCATCCACCAGCATGGTCCCGGCAACAGAAGAGGAGAGGATATGCGTGGTCGATACCGGCATCCCGGTGTAGCTGGCCACACCGATAGAGAGGGCGGCAGTAACCTGCGCAGACATGCCCTGTGCATATGTCATGCCTTTTTTACCAATCTTCTCACCGATGGTGGTTGCCACACGACGCCAGCCGATCATGGTGCCGATGCCTAACGCCAGCGCCACGGCAACAATAATCCACACCGGGGCATACTCGACGGTAACCAGCATGTCACCCTTCAGCTTGCTCAGGAAGCGCTGATCGTCGGCGCTGGTTTCCGGCAGCTTGGCCGTTTTATCAGCCGTATCGGAGATACACAGCAGCAGACGGCGCATCTGACCGCGCTGCTCTACTGACAGCTGATCATAGCTCTGCAGATTATTCAGCAGGCCCTGCGCCTGTTGTACCGCCTGCAAAGCGCGCGCGCTGTCGCAGTGGAACTCTTGCGGGCCGGTGGGCACTTCTTCCGGCGTCGGCAGCGCAGGCGGCACCATCTGCACGATGTGCGTCAGCGCGCCCTGATGCTGCTGATAATACTGTTCCAGATGATTCACTGCGTCGCGCGTACGCGTGATGTCATAGCCGGAAGCACCCATGTTAACCACAAAGCCTGCGGGTGCTACACCGATCAGCACCAGCATTATCAGGCCGATCCCTTTCTGTCCATCATTCGCGCCATGGGAATAGCTGACGCCAATTGCGGAGACGATCAGCGCGATACGCGTCCAGAACGGCGGCTTTTTCTTGCCGTCAATCTTCTCGCGATCCGCTGGCGTCATATGGACGCGCGCACGTTTTTTCGTGCCGCTCCAGTAACGCCGCAAGAGAAAAATCAGCCCGCCCGCCATGACGAGACCAACAATCGGGGACAGGATTAACGACAGGAAAATGTTAATCACTTTCGGGATATTCAGCGCATCCACCACCGATGAGCCGGTCATCAGGGCATTGGTAAGACCAATCCCGATAATGGCGCCAATCAGGGTGTGGGAACTGGAAGCCGGCAAACCCAGATACCAGGTACCGAGATTCCAGATAATCGCCGCCAGCAGCATGGAAAAGACCATGGCGAGGCCGTGCGCTGAACCGACGTTTAACAGCAGGTCGGTGGGAAGCATATGAACAATGGCGTAGGCCACGCTCAAACCACCGAGCATAACGCCAAAGAAGTTGAAGACACCAGCCATCACGACCGCCAGCTGCGCGCGCATCGCACGCGTATAGATGACGGTAGCAACCGCATTGGCCGTATCATGGAAGCCGTTGATTGCTTCGTAAAACAATACAAACAGCAGGGCAAGAACCAATAACAGGCCGGTACTGAGGTCAAGACCAGCAAACAGATGTAGCATAAACGTTACGCCATTATGGAGGACATGAACGCGGCGCATTATCCGCGACAACGTGCTGTATAGGAAAGGAAAATATAGTCTTTTTTTGCCTTATGCGCGCGTATTGTCTGGCAGATAAGGATAAAAATGTTGAAAAATGAATCGGTTACAATATGACACATTTCCATCATTTTTTTGGCGCTGGCGTCTGCCAGGACAGAACACTACAATCAGCGCCTTTCAGGCAACACGGGTAGAGCAGTGGAAAAGTTTGACGTTATCATTATTGGCGCGGGCGCAGCCGGGCTGTTTTGTGCCGCACAGGCGGGGCAGCGTGGGCGGCGCGTATTGCTGCTGGATAACGGCAAGAAGCCGGGCCGCAAGATCCTGATGTCGGGCGGGGGACGCTGCAACTTCACCAACCTCTATACCGAGCCTGCGGCTTACCTCTCGCACAATCCGCACTTCTGTAAATCTGCGCTGGCACGCTATACCCAGTGGGATTTTATCGATCTGGTTAACCGCCATAACATCGCCTGGCACGAGAAGACTCTCGGTCAGCTGTTTTGCGACGACTCGGCGCAGCAGATTGTCGATCTGCTGCTGGCGGAGTGTGAGAAAGGCAACGTTACCCTGCGTTTGCGCTCTGAAGTGCTCTGCGTCGTGCGCGATGAGGCGGGTTACAACCTGCAGCTGAACGGCAGCGAAGTGTGGGCGGAAAAGCTGGTGATCGCCAGCGGCGGTCTGTCGATGCCGGGGCTGGGCGCCTCTCCCTTTGGTTATAAAATGGCGGAACAGTTTGGCCTGCAGGTTTATCCGACGCGGGCCGCGCTGGTGCCGTTCACCCTGCATAAGCCGCTGCTGGAGCAGCTGCAAACCCTCTCCGGCGTGGCGCTGCCGACGACGATTGAAGCACAAGACGGCACGTTGTTTAAAGAAGCGATGCTGTTTACCCATCGTGGCCTCTCCGGCCCGGCGGTGTTGCAAATCTCCAGCTACTGGCAGCCCGGGGAGTTTATTACCGTTAATCTCTCGCCTGCGACTGCGCTCGATGCCTTTCTTGATGCACAACGTCAGGCGCATCCTAACCTGAGCCTGAAAAACAGTCTGGCGAAGTTGCTGCCCAAACGTCTGGTGGAAGTGTTGCAGTCGCTGGGCCTGGTGCCGGATATCAGCCTGAAGCAGCTTAACAGCAAGCAGCAGGCGGAGCTGGTGGATAATCTGCACCGCTGGCGCATCCAGCCCAACGGCACCGAAGGTTATCGCACCGCGGAAGTGACGCTGGGCGGCGTGGATACCACGCAGTTGTCGTCAAAAACCATGGAAGCGCGTAAGGTGCCGGGGCTTTACTTTATTGGCGAAGTGGTCGATGTCACCGGCTGGCTGGGCGGCTATAACTTCCAGTGGGCCTGGAGCTCCGCCTGGGCCTGTGCGCAGGCAGTGTGAAAATATCCCTGAGCACCGGTCCGTACGCCTATCTCTGGCGATCAGAAGCGGCACAGGAAAGCTGACCGCAAATTTACTGGCTGCCCCAGCTTTCTGCTTGCCAGAAGCCCTCTTGCGAGGGCTTTTTCGTTTCAGGATCCGATTTCGCGCAGCGGTTTACCCTGCATCAGGTTGCGCTCAATATGCTCCAGCGTGACATGCCGGGTTTCCGGCACCAGCCGCCAGGTAAACAGAATAAACAGCAGATTAAGCGCCGCGTAGAACCAGAAGGTGTTCGCGTTGCCGAACTTATCCAGCATGGTGAGAAAGGTGGCACCGACAATCATATTACCTACCCAGTTTGTGGTGGTGGATGCGGTAATGCCAAAGTCGCGTCCTTTCAACGGCTGAATCTCCGAGCAAAGCAGCCATACCACCGGCCCGGCCGCCATGGCGAAGCCGACGATAAACATCAGCAGCATGGCGATAGCGAAATATTTGTGGAAATCTGTTTCCACGCCGAGGTGCAGTAACAACGCCAGCGCCCCCATGCCCACCGCCATCACCAGAAAACTGGTGGTCAGCATCGGCTTGCGTCCCCAGCGATCCACCAGACCAATGGCGATCAGGGTCGACAGCATATTCACCAGGCCGACAATCACCGTGCCCCACATCTGGTCACTGGTGCTGGAAAAGCCCGCGATACTGAAAATTTTCGGCGCGTAATACATCACCACGTTCATGCCGGTAAATTGCTGCATCAGCTGCAACAGCATTCCCAGCCAGACGGTGCGGCGAAAGTGGGTATTGTTTTTAAACAGCGCCCAGCCGCTCTGCTTCACCTGCAGGCTCTCACGTATCTCGTCCAGCTCCTGTTTCGCCTGGGCGCTGGTGCTGCGCAGGCGATCCAGCACGCGCTGCGCCTCATTAAAGCGACCGTGGGCGGCGAGCCAGCGCGGACTGTTCGGCAGAAACAGAACGCCGGCAAACAGGACCAGCGCCGGGATGGCGATAATACCCAGCATGGCGCGCCAGTTACCGCTGTAACTGAAAGCGGTATCCGAAAGATAGGCCAGCACGATGCCGGTGGTAAGCATCAGCTGGTAGAGGGAGATCATCGAGCCGCGAATACGCTCCGGCGCAATTTCAGCCAGATAAAGCGGGGCGGTATAGGAGGCGATACCTACCGCCAGCCCCAGCACAATACGCGCCCCTGTCAGCGATTCCACGCTGGGCGAGAGCGCTGACCAGATGGAGCCGATGACAAACAGCGTTGCGCCAATCAGCATGCTTTTTTTCCTGCCCAGCCGCGAAGAGATCCAGCCCGCTCCCAGCGCACCGAGCGCGGCACCGAACATCATGGCGCTGACTACCCACTCCTGTTCATGGTTACTGATATGCAACTCGTCCGCCAGAAAGGGCAGTGCGCCCGCAATCACGCCGATATCCAGTCCAAACAGCAGACCAGAGAGCGCAGCCATACAGCAGACAAACCAGGTAAAGCGATTTTGGTGTTTTCCGGATGGGGTGCTGGCATTCATTCACGCTCTCCTTAAAGTCAATGCGCTTCATTTTTGTAAAGATTATGTAAAGATAGACTTTCGGGCGTGCGAACGAAGGATTTTTTTTATTATGAATTGCCAGCGTGACTGCCAGGGCGGTTAATAAAAAAGCGATGAAAACTCAATCAGATGGTCAGGATTCGCCATTTGTACAGGCGCTTATTTTATCCTTAAACCACATGTTTACTAATGTATCCCTGTTTTCACAATAAATTATGCTGAGAATTTTCTGAAAGCTTTGGTGATTGTGCCGATATAAGAGAAATAATAATTTCATCAGGAAGTCACCATGTCGCTGAAAAAATCATCGCTCTTTGCGCTGGCATTGCTGTTTGTCATCTTCATGGCCAGCACGCTGTCAAATCTCTGGTTGTTAACTCGCAGTAATCATTCTCTGGATAACGTTAATGCCGAAATTCGGGTGGTGCTCTCTATCATCGACCCGATTAACCATAGCCGTACGCTGCGGGTACGAGCCATGGAATATATGAAGGCTGTCGCCAGCGGTAACACGCAGGAAGCGACGCCGACGCTGGCAGGAGTGAAGGAGGCGGCGGCGAAAGCGGATAGCGCTTTCCAGAGCTATCTGAAGGCGCCAAAACAGTCGGAGGAGGCAAGCCTGGCGAATGATTACCGCAACGCCTGGCTGGCCTATCGTCAACAGGGGTTACAGCCCTTGATCGATGCAGCTGAAGCGCACAATCAACCGGCGTTTGAGGCGCAAATCAGCAAAGTAGCGCAGCTGGATCAACAGTATGAAATCGTGCTGGATAAGGTGCTGGCGCTGCATGAAGCCTATGCCCGCGATCTGAACAGCCAGGCGCAAAGCCACTTCAACTTTGGTATCGGCCTGATTACGGCGTTTGCGCTGTTGTTCCTGCTGGTCATCGTTGCGGTTCTGATGTTCCTGCGGCGCTACGTGTTGACGCCGCTGAACAGCGCACGCGAGCGCTGCCGTGAAATCGCTGAAGGGGCGCTGGATACGCCGGTACCGGTCAGGGCACAATCACGCAGTGAGATTGATGATGTCCTGCGCTCCATGGAGCAGATGCGCCTGGCGCTGACCGACATTATCGGCCAGGTGCGCGACTCCAGCCATACAGTTGCCGCAGCCTCACAGCAGATCGCGGCCGGTAACGTCGACCTGGCGTCGCGTACGGAACAGCAGGCTGCTGCGTTGACGGAAACGGCGGCCAGCATGGAAGAGCTGGGCGCTACGGTACAGCAAAATACCGGCAATGTGCTGCAGGCCAGCCGTCTGACGCGTGAAGCGGTAGAGAATGCCCGCGCTGGCGAGCAGGTCGCGCAGGAGGTGATCACCACCATGAGCCGTATCATCTCCAGTTCGAAGCAGATCGAAGATATTACCAGCGTGATTAACAGCATCGCCTTCCAGACCAATATCCTGGCGCTGAACGCGGCGGTCGAAGCTGCCCGCGCTGGCGAACAGGGACGCGGCTTCGCGGTTGTGGCAGGCGAAGTGCGCAATCTGGCGCAGCGCAGCGCGGTAGCGGCAAAAGAGATCGAAACCCTGATTAGCGAGTCTGTTAATAATATTCAGACTGGCTCAAATCAGGTGTCGCGTACCGGTGAGGCGATTGCGGCGATTATCACGTCGGTAACCCAGGTCAACACCCTGATGGAGCAGATCTCTGTCGCATCTGATGAGCAGAGTCGCGGCATCCGACAAATCGAACAGGCGGTGAACGAGATGGACAGCGTGACACAGCAGAATGCGGCGTTGGTACAGGAGTCCGCCGCTGCGGCCGCGTCGCTGGAAGATCAGGTGCATCATCTGACGCACTCAGTTTCCACCTTCCGTCTGGCTATGCCCTGAAATCCTTTCTCTGAACGAAGCGTGCCATTGTGCACGTTTCGTTGCTGTTTTAGCGGCTTTCGTTCTGTTTCCTGTCTACGCTGAGGAAGGAATGCCATCACTCATGGTGCCGGGCATCTGCATGCCCGTCTGCGCCATGCCATATTGAGTTCTCTTTTATCAGCTAGGAGCATCCCGCATGGGACTGAACGATACGCTAAAAAAACCGCTTGCCGTTTTGCTGACCTCGGTCGCGTTACTCAGCAGCGTCCCGACCCTGGCGGCGAGCTACGGCGAGCAACTGGAGGGATTTCGTTACCCCTGGCCGCTGCAGCGCTTTAGCTTCACCTCTCAGCAGCAGTCGCTGAGCATGGGCTATATGGATGTCAGGCCAGGCGGCAACGCGAACGGGCGTAGCGTCGTGCTGATGCACGGCAAGAATTTCTGCGGCGCCACCTGGGAGAGCACCATCAGGGCGCTGAGCCGCCAGGGCTATCGGGTGATTGTGCCGGATCAGATCGGTTTCTGTACGTCGACCAAACCGGACAGCTACCAGTACAGTTTCCAGCAACTGGCCAGTAATACCCATCAGCTGTTACAGCAACTGGGGGTGAAAAAAGCGGTGATTATCGGTCACTCCACCGGCGGTATGCTGGCTACGCGCTATGCGCTGATGTTTCCGGCGGAAACCGAGAGGCTGGTGATGGTCAACCCCATCGGCCTTGAGGACTGGAAGGCCAAAGGTGCGCCCTGGCGCAGTGTGGATCAATGGTATGAGCGTGAGCTGAAAACCAGCGCCGAAGGGATCAAAAAATATGAGCTGAACACCTATTATGCCGGGCGCTGGAAACCCGAGTATGACCAGTGGGTCGACATGCTGGCGGGGCTGAATAACGGCCCGGGCAAGAAAAAAGTCGCCTGGAACTCAGCGCTCATCTACGACATGATCTTTACCCAGCCGGTGTATTACGAGTTTAAGGATCTCAGGGTGCCAGCCACGCTGATGATCGGGACGGCAGACACCACCGCCATCGGCAGCGATATTGCGCCGCCGGAGGTGAAAGCACAGCTGGGCCATTACCAGGTGCTGGGTAAACAGGTCGCACAACTGATCCCGGATTCACGACTGATTACCTTCCCCGGTATGGGGCACGCGCCGCAAATGGAAGCGCCGGAGATGTTTAATCAGCGCCTGCTGGAGGACCTGAGCACACGCTGAGGGCACAACCGGCTCACTTACGCGCTTTTTTCGCTTTCTTGCTTTCGTACATGGTCGCGTCACTGCTGGCCAGCAACTGCTCCAGCGAGCAGGGATGGTGGGGATCGAAGACCACTATGCCCGAAGAAAAGTCGAGCGGGTAGTGACGCTCCAGATGCCGGATCTGTTGTTGCAGATACTCTCTGAACGCCTGCAACTGCCGCTGCGCTTCATCAGGCTGCAGGCCATTAAATAACACCACAAACTCATCGCCGCCCAGCCGGGCAAACAGATCGGAATGACGAAAGGTCACCTTCATCGCATCGGCAAAGTCCATCAGCGCGCGGTCCCCTTCACGATGGCCAAGGGTATCGTTGATCTGCTTGAACTTATCGAGATCGAGAAAGGCGAGGCTGGCGGTTCGCTGCTTTAACAGGCAATCATTCAGCACCAGCTGGCCCAGCGCCATAAACCCGCGCCGGTTGGTGATCTGAGTCAGCTCGTCCGAGGTCGCCGCCTGAAAGGCCACCAGCTCCGCTTCGGCCATTTCCGCCAGATCACACAGGGCGCGTCTGTCTTCCGCGTTGAAACTACGTGGCTGATGGTCAATCAGACAGAGTGAACCTACGTGCGAGCCGCCGGGCGAGCGCAGCGGACAGCCCGCATAAAAGCGGATATGGGGTTCGCCAAGCACCAGCGGATTGTTGTGAAAACGCGCATCCTGCAGCGCATCCTCTACCACCAGAACCTCATCCTGCAAAATGGTATGGGCGCAAAAGGAGATATTACGCGGCGAGCATTTTTCCTGATAGCCTTCCGCCGATTTAAACCATTGATAATCCTGCTCCACCAGGCTGACCAGCGCAATGGGGACTCAAACAAACGGCGCGCCAGACGCGTCAGGCGATCAAACCGCTCTTCGGTAGGGGTATTAATGATATTGAGCGCGCGTAACTGGCTTAAACGCTGGGGTTCATTGTGAGGGACGGGTGCTTTCATCGCGCGCCTTTTGCTAAAAGTGGACGGGAAAGGGGTCGATATTGCCAGCGCGGCAAAAAACCCTGCAGCTTTAGCGATGGATTGCTGCAGGGCAGTGGTACAATCAGAGCACTTTTTGTTCTGCTAAATCAAGGGCAAAATAGCTGAAAATCAGATCCGCACCGGCGCGTTTAATGGCGCCTAAACTTTCCAGCACCACGTTGCGCTCATCAATGGCACCCGCCTGGGCTGCGAATTTGATCATCGCATATTCACCACTGACCTGATACGCCGCCAGCGGCAGCTCCGTACGTTCGCGGATATCACGCAGTACGTCCAGATAGGCACCAGCTGGTTTCACCATCAGCGAATCCGCACCTTCAGCCGCATCGAGCAGCGACTCACGAATCGCTTCACGGCGGTTCATCGGGTTCATCTGATAGGTTTTGCGATCGCCTTTCAGCGCGGTGCCTGCCGCTTCACGGAACGGGCCGTAGAACGAAGAGGCAAACTTGGTGGAGTAGGACATGATGGCGGTATCGGTAAAGCCCGCCGCATCCAGCGCCTGACGGATCGCCTGAACCTGTCCATCCATAGCGGCTGACGGCGCAATAAAGTCCGCACCCGCCTGCGCCGCTACCACGGCCTGCTTGCCGAGGTTAATCAGCGTCGCATCGTTGTCCACACCGTGATCGCACAGCACGCCGCAATGGCCGTGTGAAGTATATTCGCAGAAACAGGTATCGGACATCACGATCATCTCCGGCACCGTCTCTTTACAGATGCGTGACATACGCGCCACCAGGCCATTTTCATTCCAGGCGTCGCTGCCGGTGGCATCGGTGTGGTGAGAGATACCAAAGGTCATCACCGAACGAATCCCCGCTTTAGCGATACGCTCAATTTCGTACGCCAGGCGTTTTTCCGGGATACGCATCACGCCCGGCATCGCCTCGATCGCTTTGTAATCATCCACCCCTTCTTCAACGAAGATGGGCAGAGCCAGATCGTTCAGGCTGAGTGAGGTTTCCTGGAACATGGCGCGCATTGAGGCGCTTTTACGCAGCCTTCTCGGGCGCTGAATAAGGGAAAAATCAGACATAACAGGTTAACCCGGTAGTATAAAAAAGTACCGTTAGTTTACTCTTTTTGGTGCGCAGTGATGAAGGTTTGTGTGCTGCGCCTGGATTTTTCTTAAGTTTAAAATCCCTCTCCCGCCAGGTAACGGGAGAGGAGTATTTTTTTATTCGTTAATGTCCGGGTGCTGCTGCACCAGATTTTTACGCTTCGCTTCCAGCTTCGCGATCTCTTCATCGATATCTTCGATCTTCTGCTCGATATTGTCGTGATGCTCCTGCAGGATTTCACGCGCCTCGGCGAGATCGGAGGCCGCCGGGGTCGCTCCCGACAGCGGCTTGTTCGCAGTTTCCTTCATATAGATACCGGTTACCAGGCCAATCAGTGCAATCACCATCAGATAGTAAGCGGGCATGTAGAGATTACTGGTGGATTCCACCAGCCATGCCGCGACTGTTGGCGTCAGACCAGCGATCAGTACTGAAATGTTAAAGGCGCTCGCCAGCGCACTGTAGCGAATATGCGTCGGGAACATGGCGGGCAGGGAGGAGGCCATCACGCCGGTAAAAGCGTTCAGGATCACCGCCAGTCCCAGCAGACCGGCAAAAATAAGTACCATCACGCCGCTGTTGATCAGCATAAATGCCGGAATAGCAAAGAACAGCAGGGCGATACTGCCGATAATGACAAAGGGACGGCGGCCAAAGCGGTCGCTGAGCATCCCCATCACCGGCTGCACAAACAGCATACCGATCATGATAGCGATAATAATCAGTACGCCATGATCTTCGGAGTAGTGCAGGTTATGGGAGAGGTAGCTCGGCATATAAGTGAGCAGCATGTAATAGGTAACGTTGGTGGCGATCACCAGGCCAATACAGGCCAGCAGGCTTTTCCAGTGTTTGCTGGCAATCTCTTTAAAGGAGATTTTCGGGCCGTCACGTAAGCCTTCGCGGTCGCCCTGTTCCAGCTTATCTACATGCTGTTGAAAGGCCGGGGTTTCTTCCAGCGCATTACGCAGATAGAGGCCGATCACGCCCAGCGGCAGCGCCAGGAAAAACGGCAGACGCCAGCCCCAGTCCATAAAGCGCTCTTCGCCCATGATGGTGGAAATCAACACCACCAGGCCAGCACCCAGCACGAAACCGGCAATCGAGCCAAAATCGAGCCAGCTACCCATAAAGCCACGCTTACGGTCGGGAGAATATTCCGCCACGAAGATCGAGGCCCCGGTGTACTCGCCGCCCACGGAGAAGCCCTGCGCCATCTTGGCGATCAGCAACAGCACCGGTGCCCAGACTCCGATGGAGGCGTAAGAGGGGATCAGCCCGATACAGAAAGTACTGATAGACATGATCACAATGGTGATGGAGAGAATTTTCTGGCGACCATATTTATCGCCCAGCATACCGAAGAACAAGCCTCCCAGCGGACGGATCAGAAAAGGCACGGAGAAAGTGGCCAGTGCGGCGATCATCTGCACGCCCGGAGTGGCATCCGGGAAAAAGACTTTCCCCAGTGCGTAGGCCACAAAGCCATACACACCAAAATCGAACCACTCCATCGCGTTGCCCAGTGACGCCGCAGTAATTGCTTTACGTAAACGGGCATCATCGATAATGGTGACATCATCCAGCCCGATAGGTCTTACACGCTTCCTACGCATTTTCATATGGTTACCCTGTATCTGGAAATGAAAGTCCTCAACGGTGCGAACCGATGGCAATGCGTCAGTCCGCAGCGTTGAGAAAATTAAAGCATAGCCTGATCTTAGCTTTGCAAATGGCTACGCATAGCAACAATTCGTATTGAAATCATTGCTTCTCGCCAGAGAGTATACCGTTTTTAATGAAATTCTGGCAGCTTTTGCCTTTTATTGAATGGTTTTGCCGATTAAATGCGGGTGCGGTAGGGAGAGGAAAGGAATAAAAAGGCACGCTGCGCAGCAGTAAAATGCGGCTTTAGCAGAGGGTTGGCATAGAAATCGCGCCCGGGTAGTGGGAAAGCCCCGGACGGGGGATTGTTCACATTTTCAGAGCCAGACAGCCCTTCTCACGCATCCAGTGTAGCAGCGCCCTGTTATCCATCGGATGCGCATACAAATAGCCCTGGATAAAGTGGGTGCCCCGGCGGGTCAGATAGTTGAACTGGAGGGCTGTTTCCACCCCTTCGCCTACCACCTCCAGCGCCAGCTTATGACTAAGGTTGATAATGGCATCCAGCACCGGCGTTTCGCCATCGAGACATTCAATCGCCCGAATAAAACCCCGATCGATTTTCAGGTAGTCGAGCGGAAACTGTTGCAGGTAGGAAAGGGAGCAATGGCCGGTGCCGAAATCGTCAATCGCCACCTTGATCCCGTGACGCTGCAGCAGCGCCAGCTTGTCTGCTACCGCCTCGCCGTCGTGAATCAGGCTGCGTTCAGTGAGTTCAAGGGTAACTGACGGCTGGAGATGCTCTACCCGGGCGTGAAAGGCAAGAATATCGTTGACGAAACGGGGATGCTGCAGATGCTCCGCAGCCACGTTAATGCCGAGATGAAAGCCTTGCTCGACCTCCCACTGCTGCATATCTTCAGCGATCAGCGCCAGCAGATGGCGGGTCAGCGGCACAATCATGCCTTCAGCCTCCGCCGCGCTGATAAAAAGGTCCGGACGGATCCATTCCCCGTCGGGCCGCTGCCAGCGCAGCAGGGCTTCTACGCCGGTACAGCGCTGTTTCAGGGTGTTATAAACCGGCTGATAGTTCACCGAGAACTGTTGCGCGGCAATGGCGCGCCGTATCTCATCGCGCCATGACACCCGCCGTTGCAGCCAGTTAGCGGTGAGCACCATCAGCAGGATAGCGAAAATAGCCGCTATGGGCAGAAAAATAAAAAAGCTCTGACGCCAGGCATACATCATCTCGGTCGACGATGTCACCAGGTTCAGCGTAATCGGATAACGGCTCGATTGTGCATGGTACGGCAGGCTGGAAAACAAGCGCGAAGGTTCAGGCTCTGCCGCGTTGACGCTCAGGGCGGCGCCCTGGCTGAAGTGTATCGTCAGCTGGTAACCCCGTGATGCGCTCATGGCATGCATAAAATCCAGCAGATACTGGCCATCAATAAGTACCCAGAGGCCTTCGCCATCGGGCAGATACTGGACAAAAATCACCGCCGGGCGATTAGGGACGGCGGAAGTGCCGGCAAGAGAGAGGCTCCACCAGGTTTTGTCGGTCACCGGGAGCGGGCGCAGCATCATCTGCGCCAGTGTCGCATTGGGATATTTGCCATAGGCGGAAGAGCAGGTGATGTCGTTGCCCTTCAGCATCCCGATCGAGCGGAAGTAGGCGTTAAGCGTTCCGATACGCTGCAGTTTATCTTCAATCGCCGCACAGGGTTGGTGACCAAACTGACGCAGAGAGGCGATCATATTCCATGCGCTGTCACTCATCTGTTCCGCCTGAGTCAACAACACCCTGGCCGCGTTGATCTGTTGCTGACGCACACTGTAGCGCGCCTCCAGAGTGGTACAGATCATACCCAGAATCAACGGCAGTAAACCGGCACAAATGATCAGCAGCCAGCCATAATCGCGTTTTTGATGATGTGGCGGCACTACGGAAATCCTCTGAATCGTTATGTGCTGGTAGTAAAAGAGGCGCTTTTGCCGGGCAGCATAGCATCTCTCGGAGCCGTGCAGGATAAAGTATTGCTGATGAAATGAACTGATGCAGGTCAATTATCGACAGGTTTTGAGATTTATTAACAGGATTTTGCGTTTTTTTATTACTTCCGCTGACATACAGGCTAAGGCTGCAGATGATTCCGGACGAAGCCAGCGATGAACCGGTTAACCTGAGGATGAAGAGCGCATGCGATATTGTTTTAAACAGCGGCATCAGGTAGCCCATTTTTCTTATCATAAAAACGCGATAAGCACTCCAGAATAATAATGATTATGTGATTACTTGTGAGGAAAAAATTCAAAGCCAGCATTACCAGCCTGTTATCATTTCGTTAATTTACAATTAAGAGCATAGAAAAATTATTATTAGCAGTTATAGCAGGAGTATACAGTGGCTATATTTTCTGAGACGCAGGATAAAAGGCAAATGCGACCGCTATAATTTTCGAAATGGGCGGATTCTTTGGTGCGATTATTGCCGGATGGGGATCAGATTAATTTTCAAAGGCAACCGTTCACAAATGAACGTTATTTATACTCTCGGGATGGTGGCTTCCGCACTCTGTTTATGGGCAGTTCTGATTGACAATAAGTATCTTTTCTCCGTCCTCTTCTCTATGACCGACTTCTTTATTTTTGACCCGCAGTTCCTGATTGCCATGGCGGCTGCTGAAAATTCACACAAATATGCCTCAGGCGCATCAACCGGTTTTGTCAGCTTATTTGCCTGTATCGGTGCGTCAGCGGCGCGTTATCCGCTGTCAGAAATTATTGAAGGCTATCAGTGGGATGGGTTTTACTCGCTGTTATTAATGCTGACAGGGGCGTTGGTGGTATTGTTACTTATTGCGATGCAATGACAGTCAGCCAAAGCGAAACGCATGGAAAAACTGGCGTAATAATGTTTGACCTTAACGGCGGAGCAGGGAAAAGGTTATTTTCTCTACATCGCCGTTAGCTGTCATGAGCATTTACAGCGCGAGTTAGTCGCTGAAAAATGTCTGGCGTAATGCCAGCTCAACGCCGCGTAGTTCAGCTAATCCTTTCAGACGGCCAATGGCGGAGTAACCCGGATTGGTCTTTTTCTGTAAATCATCCAGCATCTGATGACCGTGATCGGGACGCATCGGAATGGCGCGTCTGTTGCCTGCCTGGCGGCGGCGCTGCTCTTCCGCCAGAATGACTTTGATCACTGCCACCATATCGACATCGCCGTCCAGGTGGCTTGCTTCGTGGAAGCTGGCGGGGTTCTCTTCCCGGCGCGTCGCGCGCAGATGAATAAAGTTAATACGATCCGCATAGGCTTGCGCCATTTCTACCAGGTTGTTGTCGGCGCGCACGCCATAAGAGCCGGTGCAGAAACAGAAGCCGTTGTGCAGGCTATCCATGGTCTCTTTCAGCCACTGCATATCTTCCCGGGTGGAAATAATACGCGGCAGGCCAAGAATCGGGCGCGGCGGATCGTCCGGGTGCACCGCCAGCTTAATCCCCACAGCTTCCGCTACCGGCACGATGGCGTGCAGGAAGGTGGCCATATGTTCACGCAGCCGGGCTTTATCGATGCCGTCATACTGTGCCAGCTGGGCACGGAATTGCTCCAGGGTATAGCCCTCTTCGGCACCGGGCAGGCCGGCAATAATATTGCGCGTCAGGGTGGCTTTCTCCTCTTCGCTCATGGCATGGAAACAGTCAGCGGCCGCCTGACGCTCCTGGGCGTTATAGGTCTCTTCCGCCCCCGGACGTTGCAGGATATGCAGTTCAAAAGCGGCAAAGGCGACCGCATCAAAACGCAGCGCCCGCGCGCCATCGGGGAGTTCCCAGGCGAGGTCGGTACGCGTCCAGTCGAGGATCGGCATAAAGTTGTAGCACACCGTATCGATGCCGCAGACCGCCAGGTTGCGCAGCGATTGCTGATAGTTAGCGATGTAACGCTGATAATCGCCGCGCCGGGTTTTGATCGCTTCATGTACCGGGATGCTTTCCACCACCGACCAGACCAATCCCTTTTGCGCCAGCAGTGCCTGACGCGCTTTGATCTCCTCCAGCGGCCAGACCTCACCATTGGGGATATGATGCAGGGCGGTCACGATGCCGGTTGCACCCGCCTGGCGTGCATCATCTAAAGAGACGGGATCGGCAGGGCCATACCAGCGCCATGTATGTTCCATTTTTTCTCCTTAACCGGTTAGCGGCCCGCAGAATGGACCGCTCACCAGAGTAGGGGGTTGTGCGGCGCTTTGCCGTGAGCCGGATCTCACAGCTGCCGCTGCTGGCATGATTGTGTGGCGCTAACAGGCTGTATCCCCTTTATATTTTACGCGGCGGTGGACGCCCGTTGCCAAGCATAATCGCCAGGCGACTGCCGCCCGGCGTGGTCTCCATCAGGATTTTGCAGACGCTGGTCAGCGGCACCGAGAGCAGCATCCCCACTGGTCCCAACAGCCAGCCCCAGAAAATCAACGACAGGAAGACCACCAGTGTGGAGAGGCCGAGGCCGCGTCCCATCAGGCGTGGCTCGAGCATATTGCCAAACACCATATGGATAGCAGTAAACAGGGCGGCTACCAGTAGCGCGTCGGTGAGGCTGTTAAGCACCAGCGCCTGCACAAACGGCGGGATACCCGCGATAATTGGGCCGATATTAGGGATAAAATTAAGAATAAACGCCACCACTCCCCAGAACAGCGCAAACTTCACGTCCAGCAGCAGCAGCGTCAGCCAGACGGCGACACCGGTGATCAGGCTGATCAGGGTTTTCAGCGCCAGATAGTGCGTCACGCCTTTCAGCGCCCGGTGCAGCCCGGCGATATGAATTTGCGGATTCATCAGGGCGTTGCGCAGCTTATAGGGCAGATGGTGCACCTCAAACAGCATAAACACCACGGTGAGGATCAGCAGCACGATGTTGGTCATCGCCCCGGAAAACTGGGTCAGCACCAGCGTCGCCATATTCATCATGACGTTGGGATCAAAATGCTCCGCCAGAGAGGTGGTGGAAATATTGAGATTAAAGCCCGCCGCCAGATGCTGCACCACCAGCAGCTTTTGCTCCAGCAGGGTGCGCAACTGGGGATAGATAACAGAGAACTCGCTTACCGAACTGGCCAGCACCGCCACCAGCATCAGAAGAACAATCAGGATCACCGTAATAACCAGCGTAATCGCCACGCCGCGGCGCAAACCACGCCGGCGCAGTATCGTCACCAGCGGATTAAGGATAATTGCCAGAAAGATGGCGAGAAGAAAGGGCACCAGAATATCGGAGGCTGCGCGTATACCGGCCAGGATAATCACCAGCATCGCCATCTTAACCAACATATTTTGACCCATTTTTTGTTGAAAGGGTTCGCTCATGCCCACTCCTGAAAATGTACCGGCAGCAAAAGTGTAGCTGATAACCCGTTAACCAACTGATTTGCGGCATGAAAAAAAGCCGGTTTCCGCGTTTTGCCGGGCTTAATCAGACCGCGTGTACCACAAAGCAGGCCACGCGGGGCGCAAGCGCGGCACAATGCGGGGGGCGGGAAATGGTGTAAATTGAACATTTCCGGTAATCTTTTCTCAATACGAGCGTGCTTTCTCATGCCTGATCAACCAGCAGTGGAACCGGCCCAGCGCGGTTTACGGTTAAATCTGCTTATTCTTTCCATTGTGATGTTTAATTTTGCCAGCTACCTGACCATTGGCTTACCGCTGGCGGTACTGCCTGGCTTTGTACACGACACGCTCGGTTACAGCGCCTTCTGGGCCGGGCTGGTGATCAGTCTGCAATACCTTTCCACGCTGCTCAGCCGACCGCATGCGGGTCGTTATGCCGACCTCTGGGGAGCGAAAAAAGTGGTGATATTCGGCCTGTTTGGTTGCCTGATCAGCGGCATCTGTACGGTGCTGGCGGCGTTAACCCTGGCGACGCCAGTGCTGAGCCTGACGCTGCTCTGTGTCGGGCGTCTGGTGCTGGGAGTAGGACAGAGCTTCGCAGGCACCGGTTCCACGCTCTGGGGCGTCGGACGTGTGGGTTCGCTGCACATCGGACGCGTCATCTCCTGGAACGGTATCGTCACCTATGGGGCCATGGCGATTGGTGCTCCGCTGGGTGTAATGATCTTCCGCAGCGGCGGTCTGCTGCTGCTGTCCGTCATTATTATCGTGATCTGCCTGCTGGCGATTGCGTTTGCCTGGCCACGCCCCTCTGTTAAAGCCAGCAAAACGGATCCGCTACCGTTTCGCGCCGTGCTTGGCAAGGTGTATGGCCCTGGCCTGATCCTCGCCATGGGCTCAGCCGGTTTTGGTGTTATCGCCACCTTTATTACGCTGTTTTATCGCGACAAAGGCTGGGATGGCGCAGCCTTTGCTCTCACGCTGTTCAGCGTGGCCTTTGTCGGCGCACGTCTGCTGTTTCCCAACGCCATCAACCGCTATGGTGGGCTGCGCGTCGCCAGCCTCTGCCTGCTGGTTGAAGCCATTGGCTTGTTTCTGGTCTGGGGTGCGGTGACTCCCTGGATGGCGAAAGCGGGCGCGCTGCTTACCGGTGCTGGTTTCTCGCTGGTGTTTCCGGCTATCGGCGTCGAGGCCGTCAAAAAAGTGCCGCCGCAGAATCAGGGCAGCGCGCTGGCGACCTATACCGCCTTTATGGATCTCTCGCTGGGAATTACCGGGCCGATTGCCGGTTTTATCATGAGCTTCGCGGGCATTCCGCTGGTCTATCTGCTTACCGCGTTGCTGGTTTGCCTGGCGCTGGCCTGTACCCTGAGGCTGAGTAAAGGTTCCGTCGCAGCGAGCCGGCAGTAAGCGAAAAGAGGGCCTCCGACCGAGGCCCGAAGCGGAACAAAACAGATAAGAAAACGAACATGCAGGCGGGTACGCCCGCACAGAACAGCTTATTCCTGTAACAGCGCAATGCTATGGCGAATTTCACGTTCGATATCCGCCTCCGTCCACGCCGTCAGCTGTGAAGAGAAAGGTTCAAAAGCATAGAGCCCTTTATAGCCCTGCCGCTCCAGCCGTTTTACCTGGGCTATGCTGTTCAGCACGTCGCGGTTGTTCAGCATAATGCGTTCTTCATCCGTCAGCTCAGTCGTGGGACGCATATCCTCCACGCCGGAAAGATGCACCAGGCCAATCTGGTTTACGTCAGGATATGCAGCCAGCGGCTGCCCGATGTTTTCATACAGATGATAGTGAAAGGTGTCCAGCAGCAGCTGAAAGGGGACGCCGGCATCGCGGATAAGCTGCTGCGTCTGAACAGGCGAACGCAGCGAGCTGACCGGGAATCCCAGCGGCTCGACCAGTCCCCGGATATTATAGCGGGTAAACAGTGGCGCCAGCTTTTGTAACGCCGTCAGCGTTTCCTGCGGCGTAATCTCCACGCCCTCGTTGAGCGGACACATCACCAGCGCCTGCGCGCCAATGCGCTGTGCCTCCTGCAGCAGCGCCTCTGCTTTTGCCAGCAGCGCGTCATCCGGGCGGTTAAACGGATAGAGCGCGTTAATGGTGACAATCTCAATATGGTATTTCTCTTTCAGCGCTATCAGCTGCTCAGCGCTGAGATCGTCCGTTACCTTGCCGCCAGGCATATCGTTGCGCAGTTCCACTTTGTTCAGGCCAAGCCGCTGCACCAGCTGAAAAAAAGCGTCAAGAGAAAGTGTTGGAGCAATTTTACGATTGATGCAGAAACGGGTGGGATCGATGGCCATGCTGCTGCTCCTGTCATAACGGGATTGAGATGGGCATAAAAAGAACATTTATTTCATTAATAGTGAATTATGAAATGCAGATTATTGGATCTGACTCGCAAAAATTTCATTTTTGCGTGCTGTTGACTGCGTTGATAAGCGGCGAAGAGAGTCTTTTTCTCTCTGCTGGCGGGCATCAGGCAGCCCAGGCTGAGCGGGGGTTGCACGCTTACCACCGGGCGCTGTGACTCTCTCATCCCTGTTGCCGAAAAAATGCGATCCATGCCGCTAAAAAAGAATCTTCCAAAAATTACCATTTGAAAAATTTGTTTCATTGTAATAGCGTCATTGTAAGCGTTTGGTCTTGCCTGGGCAGGTTGCGCTGCGGCATCGCGGTCGCCTGCAGGGAACTCACACACTCACAGAGGCAACAGCATGAATATCACGGGAAACTTTATTGGCGGACAAATCACCTTCGGGGCCAGCAACGAAACTATCCCGGTTTACGATCCGGCGACCGGTAAAGTGGTGCGCGAACTGACGCAAAGCAGTGCGGAAGAAGTCGCTGCGGCGATTGAAGTGGCGCATAACGCCTTTCCGGAATGGTCAAAAACCTCACCGCTGCGTCGCGCCCGCGTGATGTTTAATTTCAAAGCGCTGCTGGAACAGCATCGTGACGAACTGGCGGAGCTGATTGTCACTGAACATGGCAAAGTCTGGTCCGATGCGCTGGGGGAACTGACGCGCGGTATGGAAGTGGTGGAGTTCGCCTGTGGTATTCCGCATCTGCTGAAAGGGGAATACTCCCCTAACGTGGGCAGCGGCGTTGACAGCTACTCGCTGATGCAGCCGCTGGGGGTGGTAGCGGGCATTACACCGTTTAACTTCCCGGCGATGGTGCCGATGTGGATGTTCCCTGTCGCGCTGGCGTGCGGTAATACCTTTGTGCTGAAACCGCCGGCGCTCGATCCCTCCGCCTCGGTGCGCATGGCGGAACTGCTGAAAGAAGCGGGTCTGCCGGACGGCGTGTTTAACGTCATTCACTGTTCCAATGAAGATGCGGAACAGCTCTATACCGATCCGCGCGTTCAGGCGGTGAGTTTTGTCGGCTCCTCAGGCGTGGCGGAACATATTTATAAAACCGCCAGCGCCCACGGTAAACGTGTACAGGCCTTTGGCGCCGCGAAAAACCACGCCATTGTGATGCCGGATGCCGATCTGGACGCCACTGTGAACGCCATTATGGGCGGCGCGTACGGCTCAGCAGGCGAACGTTGCATGGCGCTGCCTGTAGTGGTGGCGGTGGGTGACGAGACGGCGGATACCCTGATTGCACGTCTTACGCCGCTGGTCAAAGCACTGCGCATCGGTCCCGGGATCAACCAGGGCGCGGAAGAGAATGAAATGGGCCCGGTGGTTTCTGTCGCCCATCAGAAAAAAGTGCTGGGCTATATCGATCAGGGCGAGAAAGAGGGCGCGAAGCTGGTGGTGGATGGCCGCAACTTCCAGGTCGAGGGATATGCGGAAGGCTACTACATTGGCGGCACGTTGTTCGATAACGTAACGCCTGACATGGTGATCTGGCGTGAAGAGATTTTTGGCCCGGTGCTGAGCATTATGCGTGCTCCCGACTATGCGAGCGCGCTGGCGATCGTCAACAGTCACGAGTTCGGTAACGGCAGCGCCATCTTTACCAGCAACGGCCATATCGCCCGTGATTTTGTGCAGGAGGTGCAGGCGGGCATGGTGGGGATTAACGTGCCGGTGCCGGTGCCCATGGCATTTCACAGTTTCGGCGGCTGGAAACGTTCGGTCTTCGGTGCCTTAAACGTGCATGGCCCGGATGGCGTACGCTTCTACACCCGGATGAAAACTGCCACGGCGCGCTGGCCGAGCGGGCAGCACACCGTCTCTGAGTTCAGTATGCCGACCCTGGGTTAACAGGTGAACAGTGGAGGATCAGGATGTCTTTATTAGCGAAAGCGCAGCAGCCAGACAGCAACGGTCGTATTCAGCATGTGACGCCGGAAAGCGCTGGCTGGCGCTATGTGGGTTTTGACGCTTACCTGCTGAAAAAGGGGCAGACCCTTAACCTGGCGAGTGGGGATAAAGAGCTTTGCCTGGTGCTGGTGGCGGGGCTGGCCTCGGTAAAAACCTCGCAGGCGGCGTTTGCCCATATTGGCAAGCGTATGTCGCCTTTTGAGCGCATACCGCCCTATTCTGTGTATGTTCCGCATCATGATGAGGTGGAGGTTTATGCAGAAAGCGACCTTGAGCTGGCGGTCTGCAACGCGCCCGGTCAGGGAAATCTCCCGGCGCGATTAATCACACCAGAAGATGTGGGTGTGGAACATCGCGGCAAAGGACGTAATCAGCGCCTGGTGCACAATATTCTGCCGGACAGTCAGCCTGCGGACAGCCTGCTGGTGGTAGAAGTGTATACCAACGAAGGCGACACCAGCTCTTATCCCAGTCACAAGCATGACCAGGAGAACGCGGAAAACGAAACCTATCTGGAAGAGACTTACTATCACCGTTTCAATCCGGAACAAGGTTTCGCCATGCAACGCGTTTATACCGACGATCGCTCGCTCGATGCCTGTATGGCGCCTTACAATCGCGATGTGGTCACCGTGCCGCGCGGTTATCATCCGGTCGCCACGCTGGCTGGCTATGACAACTACTATCTCAACGTGATGGCGGGCCCGGTACGCCTGTGGAAATTTACCTGGGAGAAGGATCATGCCTGGGTGAACAGCGACAACTATCCGCGCGTGACCTGATATCCGGCCATGAAAAAAGGCAGCCTGGCTGCCTTTTTTATTGCCAGCTTAACACCACGTCCTGCGGGCGTGGTCATCAATAATACGTTTTGGCTCTGCCTTATCGTCTCTGGATTTGAATCTTACGGAACAGGCAGAGACTGCTTTTTAAGGTTTTTGGTACCCCCCTATGGGGCGCAATCAAATCCGTCTTCTATGAAGGCGGATTTTTACTGCCAGCTTAAAACCACGTCCTGCGGGCGTGGTCATCAATACGTTTTGGCTCTGCCTTATCGTCTCTGGATTTGAATTTTACGGAACAGGCAGAGACTGCTTTTTAAGGTTTTGGTACCCCCCTATGGGATGCAATCAAATCCGTCTTCTATGAAGGCGGATTTTTACTGTCTGCTGTAAAAGCGGTGTGGCGTCAGCGTTTATGACTGCACATTATTCAGCGCCAGCGATACCGCTAATGTTTGCGCCAGACAGAGCGACGCCACCTGCGAGCGGAAACCATCGACCTGTGCTTCGCGTACCACAAAGCAGACATCGCTGAACGCCGCCAGCGGGCTGACCTGGCTGTCAGTAATGGCAATCTGATGTGCGCCGCGTTTTGCTCCCAGTTCTACCAGCTCGACCGCTTCGCGTGCATAGGGCGAGTAGCTGATGGCGATCACCACATCTTTCGGGTTTACCATGCTGAGCTGTTCGGTAAACATCCCGCCCAGACCATCAATCAGGAACGCCCGCCGCTCAAGGTGCCGCAGGGCATAGACCAGATAGGAGGCGACGCTGAAGGAGCGGCGCAGGCCGATAACGTAGATGTTTTCCGCTTCGCTGAGCAGTCTGACCGCCTTATTCAGCTGGTCGGGATTCACCTGCATCGCCAGTTGCTGCAGCGCCTGGCTGTTGACCATAGTAAAGACGTTCAGAATTTCCGCCGGACTTTCCGGAGGCGTGGTGCTGTCATCAGTGGCTGTCTGGCGGAACAGGCGCGCGCGCTCGGTATAGTTAACCGTCTCCTCCATCAGGTGCTGACGAAAAACCTGTTTCATTTCATTGAAGCCGCTGAAACCGAAAGCATTGGCGAAACGGATCAACGTGGAGGGAGGCACTTCAGCCTGCTGAGCAATGGACGCAACGGTATCGAAAGCAATGCTGTTACTGTTATCAAGAATATAACGCGCCACCTGTTTCAGGCGTTTACTCAGTGTTTCATAGCGGCGACGGATATCGTCCTGCAACAAAGAGAGTTGGGTTGGGTTGTTGGTCATTACTTCGGCTCATTAAAAATCATTATGGCTGGATCATGAACGCTATAGTACCAGACGGATGGAAAATTTCATTTGTTTGCGTATATCGCGGGGTTTATTTCATGGGTTTATGAAATGCTTCACAATTTACCTGCCGGAGTAGGGGACGTTCCCCTCTCCCTGCGGGAGAGGGCCAGGGTGAGGGGGAAGGCCGCAGGGTCTGTTCCCCTCTCCCTGCGGGAGAGGGCCAGGGTGAGGGGAAGGCCGCACGGAGCCGTCCCCTCTCCCTCCGGGAGAGGGTCAGGGTGAGGGGGAAGATCGCACGGGACAGTTCCCTCTCCCTCCGGGAGAGGGCCAGGGTGAGGGGGAAGACCGCACAGTTCCGCCCGCCAGGCGCACGGCAGTTCCAGCGGCTGCGCCACACGCGGCCGGGTTAAGGGGCCGTTTCGCGGGCCCCTTAACAATCCCCGCGACCGGCTGCCGTGGCGCAGCGCTGCGCGCTGTCCCCTCGTCACTCACGCCGCCCTACGGACCGCCCGGGACGCGCCCTCCCTGGCGCGGCCCGCGCTCTCGCCGACGTCCTGTCGGCTCGTCCTGGCCGTCGTTCCCTCCTCAGCGCCCCGGAAGCCGGAACTGGGGAGCCGTCTGCAGGTCCTCGTTTCTTTCTTTGGGTGAGGATGAAGACCGCACGGTCTATTCCCCTATCCCCCCGGGAGAGGGTCAGAGCGAGGGGGAAGACCGCACGGTCTGTTCCCCTCTCCCCCCGGGAGAGGGTCAGAGCGAGGGGGAAGACCGCACGGTCTGTTCCCCTCTCCCCCCGGGAGAGGGTCAGGGTGAGGGGGAAGACCGCACGGTCTATTCCCCTCTCCCTGCGGGAGAGGGCCAGGGTGAGGGGGAAGACCGCAGGGTCTGTTCCCCTCTCCCTCCGGGAGAGGGTCAGGGTGAGGGGGAAGACCGCAGGGTCTGTTCCCCTCTCCCTGCGGGAGAGGGCCAGGGTGAGGGGGAAGGCCGCACGGTCTGTTCCCCTATCCCCCCAGGAGAGGGTCAGAGCGAGGGGGAAGACCGCAGGGTCTGTTCCCCTCTCCCTCCGGGAGAGGGTCAGGGTGAGGGGAAAAGCGCAGATCAACTTCCTGCGGGTCTGTCAGCTGCTCAGCGCGCCGCCTGAATTTCTGGCTTCGTGCCAGTATGTAATCAACCGCAGGTAGTTCTCTTTCACCTGTTGAATCAGTGCTTCATCGTTCAGTTCGCCCTGCAGCCAGAGGCGTGACGGCTGACCGAAAATGGTGCGGCCAACGGCAAAGCCCTTCACCCAGGGGGCCTGCGCGGCGGCGGCGAAGCCCGCTTTCAGCTTCTCTTCCGGCGCATCCAGGCCGAGCAGCAAAATACCGCGGCAGTGGGCGTCCTGTTGCTCGATCAGACCGCTGATGGCCTGCCAGGTTCCGGCGGATAAAGGCGGCAGCTTCCACCAGTCTGGCCGGATGCCGAGACTGTAAAAGTGGCTCAACACCTCCAGATAATAAGACTCCTGACGATCCGGATTGCTCTCTGGCAGAATCACTTCCAGCAGCAACTCATGGCCCGATTTATTACAGCCGCGCCAGACATCCAGCACTTGCTCATCCTGCGCTTTACGCAGCGCGGCACTGTCGTGCGGATGGTAAAAAACCAGGCACTTCACCACATGCTCCTGCGGCCAGTCGATAAGCTGCGAACCGATGTTGCCATGTTCAAGACGCAGCGGGCGTGAGCCGGGCAGCTCAATCGGGCGGCCTATCCACCAGCCTTTACCGGTAATGGCGTTCAGTGTCTTCTGTCCGTAGGTGGTATCGGCCAGAATGCCGCTTTTCTGCTCCAGACCCGCCTCTTTCGCCGCCACCTCTGCGGCCCTGAGCAGCAGCAGTTTCAGCTGCGGAATACCGCTTTCATCTGCTCCCGCTTCGCGTGCCATCTCTGCCAGCTGTCTGCGGTGATCAAAAGCGAAAACGCACAGCTCCGGCCACTGCTGCTTACGTGTGGTCACCCGATGCAGATGATTGAGACGCTCATCCCGATCGGGCCGTTTTACCTCCTGCTCGCGGCTGAGGTAATCATCCAGCTCCTGCCGGGTCGGCATGGCCGGAGCACAGCCGTGGCGTGATACCACCAGCGCGCCACAGGCGTTGGCATAACGGCAGGCCTGATCCCAGCCTTCATCATTCAGCCAGCCGCGCAGTAAGCCAGACATAAAGGCATCACCTGCCCCCAGTACGTTCAGAACTTCTACGCGTACGCCACTGTGAAGTTTGGTCTCTTCCCAGCTTTGCGGAATCTCTCCTTCAAACACCACGCAACCCATTGGACCACGTTTGCACACCAGCGTCGCCTGGCTGGTCTGGCGTACGTTTCTCAATGCAGTCAGCGTATCGGTGCTGCCGCCGGCGATATGAAACTCTTCTTCTGTTCCGACGATAAGATCGAAATAGTGCACCACTTCCTGTAGCTGCTGCGTCACTTTTTGCGACTCAATGAAACGCGTTTCACCATCGCCCAGCGAGGTTAAACCCCATAATACTGGTCGATAGTCGATATCCAGTGCGGTGCGCAGCCCCTGTTTTCTGGCGATAGCGAGAGCTTTCAGCACCGCTGCCCGGGTATTTGGATGGGAGAGATGGGTGCCGGTGACCGCCAGCGCACGCGCGGAGGCGATAAAATCTTCGTCGATATCTTCCGGCACCAGGCCCATATCGGCACAGTTATCACGATAGAAAATCAACGGGAAGGTATCTTCATCTTTAATGCCCAGAATCACCAGGCCGGTAAGACGCTGTGTATCGGTGATCAATCCTTCCGTATTGCAGCCGACACGTTGCAGCTCTTCACGCAAAAAACGGCCATTATGCTCATCACCGACACGCGCCAGCATGGCTGACTTCAGACCCTGAATGGCCGTGCCGTAAGCAACGTTACCTGACGAGCCGCCGAGGTATTTCGCGAACGTCGTGGTGTCCTCCAGGCGCGCACCGATTTGCTGGCCATAGAAATCAACGGCGATGCGCCCGATACAAATCACATCAAGCCGCTTCTGTTGTGTACTCATACCTGTAGTTTCCTTCTGTGATAAGCAGAGATGGCAGGCGGATCGGCCGACAAGGGAGGGCACATGGCTCCCGATGCTTCAGCTGCCTGGTTGGCTTTGTCATCAGTATGAGGAATAAAAATTCCACATTCAATATTAAATGAAATATCCAACTCGATTTTGTGAACCAGGTAAAAAACTTGTCACAGGACAAAAAAGCCTGCGCAACACGCTGAATTTCTTTGCTTAGCAAGGCTGTGAGCCGCTTCTCATTCCGGCAGGGTTAAATAAACGAATTTATTGAAGAGGAAACGCTTTTTTCTGAACAGCACATAAGGTCAGGCATAGCGACCTGTAGCGCCTGGCTGGTTGCGCAGCAGAGGGCGGTCTGGCGTTAAATTTGATCTCTCTCGCAAAATGAAATGTTTCTTCTGTAATTGTATTTTATGGAAAAACTATTTGTTTATAATCGCTTCACGTTTCACTTATGGCGGTCTCCTCTGACGATACGCGCTGTACCTGCCAACCGCGTCGTACCTGCTTATCAGGTACCCGCATGTAAAGGATAAGCATATGGGCTCAATCAGATTAACCACGGCGCAGGCGCTGGTGAAATTCCTTGATAACCAGTATCTGAACGTTGACGGTGTTGAAACGAAATTTGTGAAAGGGATCTTTGCTATTTTTGGCCACGGCAATGTGCTGGGGCTCGGCCAGGCGCTGGAGCAGGACAGTGGCGAGCTGATCGTTTATCAGGGGCGCAACGAACAGGGCATGGCTCATGCCGCGACCGGTTTTGCCCGGCAGATGCTGCGCCGCCAGATTATCGCCTGTACTTCATCAGTCGGACCGGGGGCGGCGAATATGCTTACCGCCGCGGCCACCGCCACCGCCAACCGTATTCCTTTGCTGCTGCTGCCTGCCGACGTATTCGCTACCCGTCAGCCCGATCCGGTGCTGCAGCAGATCGAACAGAGCTACGACCTCAGCATCAGCACCAACGACGCTTTTCGCGCGGTCAGCAAGTACTGGGATCGCGTCAGCCGGCCGGAACAACTGATGACGGCCTGCATCAACGCCATGCGCGTGCTGACCGATCCGGCAGAGACCGGCGCCGTGACCCTGGCGCTGCCGCAGGATGTGCAAGGCGAGGCTTGGGATTTCCCGGACTATTTCTTCCAGAAGCGCGTGCATCGTCTTGATCGTCGTCTGCCGACGCTGCCTCAGCTGGAAGATGCGCTCCGGCTGATCGCCACAAAGCGTAAACCACTGATTATCTGCGGCGGCGGGGTGAAATATTCTGAAGCGGGTCAGGCGCTGTGCGCTTTTGCCGAGCGCTACAATATTCCCTTTGCCGAAACTCAGGCAGGGAAAGGCACTATTCCCTCTGATCATCCGCTGAACGTCGGCGGCGTCGGCGAAACCGGCTCACTGGCGGCGAATTTGCTGGCAAAAGAGGCCGATCTGGTGATCGGCGTTGGCACCCGTTATACCGACTTTACCACCGCATCGAAGTGGATTTTCCAGCATTCCGAGGTCAGCTACCTCAATATCAACGTCAGCAATTTCGACTGTTACAAGCTGGATGGCGTGCAGTTGCTGGCCGATGCGCGCGAAGCGCTGACCGCGCTGGATGGCCGCCTGGCCGCGCAAAGGTATAACAGCGACTGGGACCAGCAGATTGAGCAGGCGCAGAGCAAGCTGCTGAAAGAGACGCAGCGCGTCTGGCAGGCGGAATACAGCGGCGCAGAATTTATTCCGGAGATTGACGATCATCTGGATCGCGAGGCGGTCTATGCGGAATTCAACCGCCTGACCCAATCCTTTCTCACTCAGAGCAGTGTGCTGGGTGTCCTGAACAACCACCTGCCAGAGGATGCGGTGATTGTGGCGGCGGCGGGAAGCCTGCCGGGGGATCTGCAGCGTGTCTGGCGTACCCGCGATTACAACAGCTATCACGTTGAGTATGGCTACTCCTGCATGGGTTATGAGGTGAATGCCGCGCTGGGTGCGAAGCTGGCGCAGCCGCAGCGCGAGGTCTATGCGCTGCTGGGCGATGGCTCCTTTATGATGCTGCATTCCGAGCTGATCACCTCCATTCAGGAGGGGGCCAAAATTAATGTGGTGCTGCTCGACAACATGACCAACGGCTGCATCAACAACCTGCAGATGGAGCATGGCATGGACAGTTTTACCACCGAGTTCCGTTTCCGTGATGCCGAAAGCGGCAAGCTGGACGGCGGATTTGTACCGGTGGATTTCGCCGCCATCGCCGCCGGGTATGGCTGCAAAACGTATCGCGTAACCACCCTGGAGCAGCTCAAAGCGGCGCTGGAAGAGGCGCGCCGGGAGACGGTTAGTACCTTGATCGATGTGAAAGTGCTGCCCAAGACCATGGTGCATAAATACTTCAGCTGGTGGCACGTAGGTGCCGCGCAGACCTCCACCTCCGCACGCGTTCAGGCGGTTGCGGAGAAGCTTAACGCGCATCTTGATGAGGCGCGTAAATATTAATGGCCTCCGGGCCGTTAATGACCGGCCCGACTTTCTCTTACCCGAATCCCTACAGGTATAGCTATGACTCTTAAACTTGGCGTTATCGGTGCCGGTGCAATAGGTCAGGAACATATTCGCCGCTGCAACAACGTATTACAGGGCGCGAAAGTAATGGCAGTTTCCGATATCAATGTCGAAGGGGCGCGTGCTGCGTTGCAGCGTCTGAATATTGAGGCGGAAATTTATCAGGACGGCCATCAGGTGGTGAACTCTCCGGACGTAGATGCGGTGCTGGTCACTTCCTGGGATCCGACCCACGAAGAGTTTACCCTGGCGGCCATTGCTGCGGGCAAACCGGTGTTCTGTGAAAAGCCGCTGGCTATGAGCGCCGAAGGCTGTCGTCGCATTGTTGATGCTGAGATCAAACATGGCAAGCGCCTGGTACAGGTGGGCTTTATGCGCCCGTACGATGCCGGTTATCGCGCGCTGAAAAAAGTGATCGTTGACGGCGAAATCGGCGAGCCGCTGATGCTGCACTGCGCGCACCGCAACCAGAGCGTGGGCGAGAATTACACCACCGATATGGCGATCACCAACACGCTGATCCACGAGCTGGACGTGCTGCGCTGGCTTACCGATGACGATTATAAAACGGTGCAGGTGGTCTTCCCGCGCGTCACGTCCAAATCCCATGCGCGTCTGAAAGATCCGCAGATCGTGCTGTTCGAAACGCAGAAAGGGATCCGCATCGACGTCGAAATCTTCGTGAACTGCGCCTATGGCTATGACATTCAGTGTGAAGTGGTGGGTGAACACGGCATCGCCAGACTGCCTGAGCCCTCTGCCATCCAGATGCGTAAAGAGGCGAAGCTGGCGACCGCCATTCTGACTGACTGGAAAGATCGCTTTATCGACGCCTATGACGTTGAGCTGCAGGCTTTTATCAATGACGTGAAGGCGGGCGCACTGACCGGGCCATCAGCCTGGGACGGTTTTGCCGCCTCTGTGGCTGCCGACGCCTGCCTGAAAGCGCAGAACAGTGGCACCATCGAAAAAGTTGAGATGCCGCCTCGTCCCGATTTCTATACGAAATAAGCCAGAGGCCGCTCTGCTCCTGCAGGGCGGCTGACGCAACGTTCCTGCCGGGAGACAACAATGAAAATCGCGTTCGATGTGGATGTCATCAAAGAGCTGGGTATCACCCGTATGGTGCATCAGGTGGCTGAATGGGGATACAAATATATCGAACAGTCACCCCATCCGCAGATCAATCCCTTTTACAAGCATCCGAAAGCCAGCCGCGAAGTGATGACGGAATACAAAAATGCGCTGCGCGCGACCGGGCTGGAGATCTCCTCTTTTATCGTGGTGTATCGCTGGTCGGGACCGGACGAGATGCGCCGTCAGGCCGCTGTGAAAAACTGGAAGCGCATGATTGAAATCGCGGTGGAGATGGGCGTACAGGTGATCAATACCGAACTTTCCGGTACGCCAAACGAGCCGGAAATCTGTGAAGAGATGTTTTATCGCTCGATGGAGGAGCTGCTGCCGATCATCGAACGTGAAGGTATCCGGATTGAAATCCAGTCGCATCCCTGGGATTTCTGCGAAGAGAGTAACGAAACCGCCGATCTGGTGAAATCTTTCCGCAGCGAGAATGTGAAATATCTCTACAGCGTGCCGCACACCTTTTTCTATGACAAAGGGCAAGGCGACGTGAAAAGCATGCTGGAGTATGCCGGTGACGATCTGTCGCATGTGCTGATCGCCGATACCATGAACCATACCAAACACTGTCGCTACATCGTCAACCCGCCGGGAGTCGATGCCACTATTCATCAGCATGTGGGCGTTGGGGAGGGGGAGGTCGATTTCGATACGCTGTTCAGAACGCTGCGCGAAATGGATTTTGCCAACCGGCAATTCAAAGTGGGCGGTGAATCGATTATCGCCTCCTCACTGTTTGGCTATCCGGAAAAAATGAAATATCAGGCTGTGGAAACCCGTGAGCTGATCGAGCGCGAGCTGTCGGGTAAATAACTCTCCTTCTGAGCTGTCAGGATAAAACGATGAACAAAGACAACGTAAAACTGGCGATCGCGCCGATCGGCTGGACCAATGACGATATGCCTGAGCTGGGCAGCGAAAACACCTTTCAGCAGACCGTCAGCGAAATGGCGCTGGCGGGTTTTCGCGGCAGCGAGGTGGGCAGCAAATACCCGCGTGATCCGGCGGTACTGAAACCGATGCTGGAGATGCGTGGCATCGAAATCTGTAACGCCTGGTTCAGCACCTTTTTTGCCAGCGGCGAAAAAGGCAAAACCATCGACGGCTTTATCAACCATATGAACTTTCTGCATGCCATGGGCGCGCGGGTGATCGGCTGTTCTGAACAGAGCAAAAGTATTCAGGGTACAACGCGGGCGGTGCTGGAAGAGAAGCCGGTATTTAACGACGAAGAGTGGCGGCTGACGGCAGAAGGTTATAACGAGCTGGCGCGTATCGCTGCAGAGAAGGGGATGCGCGTCTGCCTGCACCATCATATGGGTACCGGAATTCAGACCAGCGAAGAGATCGATCGCTTTATGGCGCTGACGGATGAGCAGGTCGGCCTGCTGTATGACACCGGACACGCCTATTATTCCGAAGGTTCACAGGAAGCAATGCTGGTGATTCTGCAGAAACATCTGCCGCGCATTTTCCATGTGCATCTGAAAGATGTGCGTGACGAGGTAGTGGCTGAGGTGCGGGCGCAAAAACTGTCGTTCCTCGACGGGGTGAAAAAAGGCACCTTTACCGTGCCGGGCGACGGGGTCATCAACTTTGATCCGGTATTCAGAGTGCTGGATGAGTATGGCTATCGCGGCTGGATGGTGGTCGAAGCGGAGCAGGATCCGGCGCTGGCCAATCCCTTTGAGTATGCGGTAAAAGCGCGCCAGTATATTCGCGAGCACGCCGGGTTGTAAGCACAGCGCAGCCCTGGCGGACATCATGGTCGGGTCACAGCGGTCTGCGCGACGCAGACCGCCTGCGGGAGTTATTTCAGCGTGATGGTGTTGACGATCTCATCCGCTTTCTTTTGCGCCTGCTGCTGATTATCAGCAGGCAGCGAGATTTGCAGTGTAACCAGTTTACCTTCCACTTTCGCCAGGATCACCGACGACCAGGCGCTCTGGTTATTGGCGGACATGATCGTATCCAGACGCTGTGCAGGCTGATCCTGCAGCGTAACGGCTTTATTCGCCACGACCTGCAGCTGCGGGTCGCGGTTGCGCTGCTGCTGCTCCAGACGCTGAGCGAGCACATCCAGCGCTTCACTGGTGGTATCACCGGCAATCACGATAATGGCGCTCTGTCCGCTTTCATCGGCATAGACATGCATGTTGGTTGACTGTGTGCCGATTTTGCCACTCTTGTCAGACATACCGGCAGGCAGCGCGAAGCTCAGTTTGCCGTCCATCAGCGACACGGTCTGTGCCGACTGACTGGCGCTGACGCCATTATCATCCTGTGCCGCATTCTCTTTTTTCTGATCGCAGGCAGCAGCGCCCAGCACCAGCAAGGCAATACCGACATATTTCACTATATTACGCATCCGAATCCCTTTTTCTGTTTCCAGTGAGCCAGTCATACAATCTGAAACAGGCGGCAAAAGCAACCTGAGGATTGTCAGCAGATCTTAGCGGGCTGCCGGGCTTTGCTCCAGAGCCGGTTAACCGAAATTTAACTGGCGTTGACGGGAGCGCACGGCAAGACGCTTCAGCGCAGCGTTCAGCAGCATACCGTAGGCGGGTAAAAAGAACGCCATGCAGATCAGCACTTTGAAGCTGTAATCCACCAATGCAATCTCGACCCAGTTCTGCGCCATAAAGGGATCCGGGCTTTTATAGAAGGCGATAAAAAAGAAAGCCAGCGTGTCGCTGATATTGCCGAGGAACATCGCGGCCGCGGGCGCAATCCACCACTGGGGCAGCAGACGCAGCCGGTTAAATACGTGCACATCAAGGATCTGTCCCAGTGCATAGGCCATAAAGCTGGCGCAGGCGATACGCGCCACAAACAGATTGAAGTTGTTCAGCGCAGCCCAGCCCTGCCACTCCCCCTGATAGAAGACGCAGGAGATGACGTAAGAGATCACCAGCGCTGGCAACATCACCGCCAGAATAATGCGGCGGGCGAGGGGCGCGCCAAAAATGCGTACCGTGAGGTCAGTGGCCAGAAAGATAAAGGGGAAGCTAAAGGCGCCCCAGGTGGTATGAAAGCCCAGAATGGAGATGGGCAGCTGCACCAGATAGTTACTGGAGGTGATCACCAGCAGATGAAACAGCGACAGCCAGAACAGCGCGTGCATACGCTGGCGCGGAGAAAAATCGATCATAATCAGCCTTTTTAATGTTGGGGTGAGGGAACCCATTGCCATGCGGCAGGCGCGCGAATCGCTGACACGCCGGAGCACATTGCGGTTAAACTTAAAAGAAAAAGCGGCGGCATATTACCGTTTTACACTTTTTATGCAACGGTTAATTTTAACGCAATCGTTACCGCCTTGCATCGCTGATTCTGTGCGTTAGAATGGCCGCCTGCCACAGAACACAGAGAAAATCATGCAAGATCGTTTCGCTAATCCCGATCAAACCCTGGATGCCCTGGGCTTACGCTGCCCGGAACCCGTGATGATGGTGCGTAAAACGGTGCGGCAGATGCAGGAAGGAGAGACCTTATTGATTATCGCCGACGATCCTGCCACCACGCGCGATATCCCCGGCTTTTGCCGCTTTATGGAACATACGCTGCTGGCGCAGGAGACCGACGCGCTTCCTTATAAATACCTGATTAAAAAGGGCCTGGCGTAACAGACCTTACCAGTGGCCCGAGATAAACAGGCCGCTGTCGCTTTCCTGATTAGTAGAAAAATCATCTGACTGACGTCGACGATCGGTGCGGTGCACAGGGCGGGGGTTCAGCAAATCCGGCATGGCACCGTTGCGCGTGCAATATTCGCTGTCGCACTGCGTGCCGATTTTAATACGCGGCTCCACGGGCGGAAAATCAAAGGTCGGCTTTTGGTGGGACCAGGTCGCTGGCGGGGCAAAGGGATCAGGGGGCGCGGTATAGTTCAAATCAGGCGGGGTCTCTGCACAAGCCACCAGCGACAGCATCAACGCTGCCAGAGCAAGCGGGGGTAATTTCCTGTTTATCATCACGGTATCCCTGTGGCGCACCAGCTGACATTAAGCGGAAATTACCTGACCACGCCGGATAAAGCATGATGAGATTCTCACCCGGCTTCTTTTGCTGTGGATGCTGCATATAGCCGCCCGATAATCTGCGGGCGGGTTTGCCCGCAGATTATCCTGCATTCTGGAGTCAAGCCCAGAGTCAAGCGGCAGCGATCAATAGAGCCAAAGGGAGCGCACAATCATAAAGTGACCGGCAAAATAGCTGGCGGCAACAACAGCGCTGTCGGCGCGGAAGCGACGGCGAAAATGAGTGATAAACCAGACGCTATACGCCAGCAATAACAGAGCCGCCCCTGCCAGCAGCGAGAAACTGAAGTCGGTGGGGCGGAAAAAATAGTTCTCCGCCGCCAGCCATACCATCACCAGCGTCATGCCGATAAAGGTGGAGACCGGCCAGCGCAGCTCTTCCAGGCGGGACCAGATCGCCGCGATCACCACCGCCCCGGCCAGCAGCAATACCAGCGGAATCGGCCAGAAAAAGCTCAGGGTCATGTTGCTGGCAAAGCTGATGGTATAAAGCAGGTGCGACAGGAAAAAAGCGCCCAGGGCATAGAGCAGGCGCTGGCGCGGCAGCAGCGTTAGCGCGTCGCCGATCAGCGTCGCTACCAGGCCCGCCAGAATCAGATAATCGGTGGCATGAAACCGCGGCGACTGCCATGCCCAGGCGACAAGCAGCAGCAGCGTCACCGGTTTAAAGACCCAGCGCTGCCATTGTGGCCCGCGATAGGAGGCATCAACGTAGAGCCAGCCGGAAAAGAGTACCGCCAGGAAAGACCAAAGCATGTTTTCTCCCTTTGCAGACAAATTGTCCGCCAGTCAACGAAAAATCCCAAAAAGTCGATCTCAGTTTAGGTTAAGGGTTGTCAGTGTGACAATCAGGCTTCTCTGGTTGTATCCTTTGCCGCCACGCTACTGTGAAACCAAAGCACGAGAGAAAATATGAGCAAGCCACCGCTACTCTTTTTTATCGTCCTGGCCATTATTGCCATTCTGGCGACCCGTCAGTTTATCAGGCAGCGGCGAGAAGTGGCCGTGAATGACGCGTCGCCTGTGCGGACACTACCGGTTGAAGTCAAAACCAAACGCGAATACCCGGTGTCGAATCGGCGGTCGCGTCAGCGTGAGGTGATTGCTGGCGAAGAGATGCGCTATGAAGCCTGGTTCCATCCGCTGAACGGTGCGGGCGACTTTAAACTGTTGCTGAACAGCAGCGATTATCACCAGATGGATAAAGGCGAGAAAGGGGAGCTGAGAGTGCAGGGGTCGCGTTTTGTGAGTTTCACGCCTGCGCAGTAAGCGTAAAGCCCGGTGGGCTTTACGCTTATTCCTTACTGTTTGGGATAGTGCTTTTTCTGCCACGCCAGCAGTTCAAAGACGCCAAAGACAAAGATTTTCAGCTGCGTCATGCGGCTGAGTTTTGCCGCATCTTTCGGCTGGGTCGCACGCAGCAGCACCAGCTGCAGGCCATGCATAATCAGCATAAAAAACAGCGCGACGTTCACAAAATAGGTCAACGGTTTGGGAAAGGGCTGGACCAGGTTCAGTAACAGAAAGGCCCAGACGCACAGCATCAGCAGCCGGCCCAGATTAATCAACATGATGCTTCTCCTGTTGACGACGATATAACCGATACGCCACCTGACCGGCGATTTTCTCGCGGTGCAGGTGCCAGTGAGCAGGGGTCTCCAGCGCGCCGTGCTCCGCCTCGCTCTCGACATAAATCAACGCTTCTGGGGCCAGCCAGCCGTTCTGCTCCAGCAGATTCAGCGTCTCCTGCAATAAGCCTTTGCGAAACGGCGGATCGATAAACACCAGATCGTAAGGCTCACCCGCCTGCGCCAGCCAGCTCAGAGTGTTGGTCTGAATCACTTTGCCCTGCGCGGCGCCCAGGGTTTGCAGATTTTTCGCCAGTTGCTGCGCCACCGGACGCTCCAGCTCCAGCAGGGTTGCCGAGGCGGCGTAGCGCGACAGCGCCTCCACTCCCAGCGCGCCGCTACCGGCAAAGCAATCGAGACAACGCGCCTGCTGAATATCCGGTGCCAGCCAGTTAAACAGGGTTTCGCGCACCCGATCGGTGGTCGGGCGCAGACCAGCGCTGTCAGGCACCGGCAGTTTGCGCCCGCGCCACTGTCCGCCAATAATACGGATCTGCCCGGCACCGCCATTGTTGCGGGGTCTTTTATTCATCTTACTCACAACTCGTCATAATTTGTTGCGTAGTTTAACGGGCACAGAGGCGAGAAGAAACGTTAAAAAAGGGTGCTGTGGTGCGCTGGCTGGAAAGTGTTAGACTAGCAGACCGTGTTTCTGAACGGCGGTGGTATCAGGATATTCCACGCCAGTTAAAGAATTCACCTTCAATTTAATCACTTTATTGGCAGCCAGGGCGCTCTGAGCAACCCGGTTTGAGCCATCGAGGAGTGCGGTCACACAATGGCAAAAGAGAAAAAACGCGGCTTTTTTTCCTGGCTGGGCTTTGGCAAAGAGGAAGAGTCAACGCAGCCCGCAGAAGAGCAAGAGCGCGTAGCGCAGCCTGAAGAGCTGGCAGCGGAGCCGCAGGCGGACGCGGCAGCACGCGCCGAAGAGACGGTGGCCATCACCGAAGCGGTGGCGCACGCGCAGCGTGAGCAGTCGGAAGAGACGCAAGAACCAGCAGAGACGGCAGAGCAGGACGTTATTGTTGCCGTCGAAGAAGAGGTGCTGCCGGAAGAGATCGCTCATCCTGAGATCTCGCCTGTTGAGGAAGAACCGCAGGCGGAAGAGATCGCGGAAGAAGAGGCGGAAGCGCCACTCACCGACGAAGAGCTGGAAGCGCTGGCGCTGGCGGAACCCGCGCCGGAAGAGGAACAGAGCGCGCCAGCCGACACCGTCAGCGATCTGCCTCTTGCTGCTGCGCCCATTCTGGCGCAGGAGCAGGAGCGTCCGACGAAAGAGGGCTTCTTTGCCCGTCTGAAACGCAGCCTGGTAAAAACGCGTCAAAACCTGGGATCGGGCTTTATCAGCCTGTTCCGCGGCAAAAAAATCGATGACGAGCTGTTTGAAGAGCTGGAAGAGCAGCTGCTGATCGCCGACGTTGGCGTAGAAACCACGCGGCGCATTATTAACAGCCTGACTCAGCAGGCGAGTCGCAAACAGTTGCGCGATGCCGAAGCGCTCTATGGCCTGCTGAAAACCGAGATGGCCGACATTCTGCATAAAGTGGATGCGCCGCTTGAGGTTGCCGGAAAAACGCCGTTTGTGATTCTGATGGTCGGCGTCAACGGCGTCGGTAAAACCACCACTATCGGTAAGCTGGCGCGTCAGTACCAGGCGCAGGGCAAAACGGTGATGCTGGCCGCGGGCGATACTTTCCGTGCCGCTGCGGTTGAACAGTTGCAGGTGTGGGGCGAGCGTAACGCGATTCCGGTGATCGCCCAGCATACCGGTGCTGACTCCGCCTCGGTGATCTTTGATGCTATTCAGGCGGCCAAAGCGCGTAATGTGGACGTGTTGATTGCGGATACCGCCGGTCGTCTGCAGAATAAATCGCACCTGATGGAAGAGCTGAAGAAAATCACCCGCGTGATGAAGAAGCTGGACGAAGATGCGCCGCACGAAGTGATGCTGACCATCGATGCCAGCACCGGACAGAACGCCATCAGCCAGACCAAATTGTTCCATGAAGCGGTTGGCCTTACCGGTATTACGCTGACCAAACTGGACGGCACGGCGAAAGGCGGCGTGATTTTCTCGGTAGCCGATCAGTTTGGCATTCCGATTCGCTATATCGGTGTCGGGGAAGGCATCGAAGATTTACGGCCCTTTAAGGCCGAAGATTTTATTGAGGCACTGTTTGCCCGAGAGGACTAATTTGGATGATTCGCTTTGAAGAGGTCAGTAAGGCTTATCTCGGTGGACGTCAGGCGTTGCAGGGAGTCGATTTTCATCTGCGCCCCGGCGAAATGGCGTTCCTGACCGGCCATTCCGGCGCAGGGAAAAGCACCTTGCTGAAGTTGATTTGTGGTATCGAACGCCCCAGCGCCGGCCAGATCTGGTTCGGCGGTCACGACATCACCCGGTTGCGTAACAGCGAAGTGCCTTTTCTGCGTCGACAGATTGGCATGATCTTCCAGGATCATCACCTGTTGATGGATCGTTCGGTCTACGACAACGTGGCGATCCCGTTGATTATCTCCGGCGCCAGCGGCGAAGATATCCGTCGCCGCGTGTCAGCCGCGCTGGATAAAGTGGGCCTGCTCGATAAAGCGAAAAGCTATCCGATTCAACTTTCTGGCGGCGAGCAGCAGCGTGTCGGCATCGCGCGTGCGGTGGTGAATAAGCCATCGGTGCTGCTGGCGGATGAGCCCACCGGTAACCTCGACAATGCATTATCCGAAGATATTCTGCGTCTGTTTGAAGAGTTTAATCGCGTGGGCGTAACGGTGATGATGGCGACCCACGATATCGGGCTGATTACGCGCCGCAGCTATCGGGTGATGACGCTTAACCAGGGACGTCTGCACGGAGGCCACGATGGTCAATAAACGCAACAAACGTACCGCGCTGCCAAAAAACACGAAGCAGCCCGCAAAAAGCAAGGCGCTGAAAGGCGGCTGGCAGGAACAATGGCGCTACGCCTTACGCGGCACCTTATCGGATATGTGGCGTCAGCCGCTGGCGACCCTGCTTACCGTGATGGTGATTGCCATCTCGCTGACCCTGCCCAGCGTCTGCTATATGGTGTGGAAAAACGTCAGCCAGGCGGCCAGCCAGTGGTATCCGGCGCCGCAGCTCACCGTTTATCTGGCAAAAACTCTGGATGACAACGCGGCGGAAAACGTCGCGACGCAGCTGAAGCAGCTGGATGGCGTGGATAAGGTGAACTATCTGACGCGCGAAGAGGCGCTCAGCGAGTTCCGTAACTGGTCCGGCTTTGGCGGGGCGATGGATATGCTGGAGCAGAATCCGCTGCCCGCGGTAGCGATCATTACGCCGAAACTCACTTTCCAGCGTTCCGATACCCTGAACAGCCTGCGCGATCGGGTGGCCCAGGTGGAAGGGGTGGATGAAGTGCGCATGGATGACAGCTGGTTTGCCCGTCTGGCGGCGCTGACCGGTCTGGTGGGGCAGGTGGCGGCGATGATCGGCATTCTGATGGTGGTGGCGGTCTTCCTGGTGATTGGCAACAGCGTGCGTCTCAGCATCTTTGCCCGGCGCGATACCATCAACGTGCAGAAACTGATTGGCGCAACCGACGGCTTTATTCTGCGGCCTTTCCTCTACGGCGGTGCGCTGCTGGGCCTGAGCGGTGCGCTTCTGTCGCTGATCCTGTCTGAAGTGCTGGTCTTGCGTCTGCAGAGCGTGGTGGCGCAGGTCGCGACGGTGTTTGGTACCACTTTTGCGCTGGAGGGCTTCTCCTGGGATGAAGGACTGCTGCTGCTGTTGATTGCGGCGATGATCGGCTGGATAGCGGCCTGGCTGGCGACGGCACAACATTTACGTCGTTTTACGCCCCAGTAACCTGGAGCAACATTTTTTTGTTATAATATTCCTCTGCTGCCGACAACGCTGACGATAAGGACGCAGAGGAAGCCCCTGCCTGATTCTCTTTTTGTCCCTCTGTGTGTAAAATATTCACTGCTATAATTGAACTTGTGGATAACTTTGTCGTCTGAGCAGCACAGATTGCTTTCGATTTTTGCGCAGCGTTGACATAATGTAACGCTTGCTCAGGGATCTGTACGGCAACTCCATAAAAGATGTGAGGATTTGAATGACCAAAGAAATGCAAACCTTAGCTATTGCTCCTCTCGGCAACCTGGAATCTTATATTCGGGCCGCCAACGTCTGGCCGATGCTGTCGGCAGAAGAGGAAAAAGCGCTGGCTGAACGGCTGCATTACCAGGGCGATCTGGATGCAGCTAAGACGCTGATCCTGTCTCACCTGCGCTTTGTTGTTCATATCGCTCGTAATTATTCCGGTTACGGCCTGCCGCAGGCAGACCTGATTCAGGAAGGCAACATCGGCCTGATGAAGGCGGTGCGTCGCTTCAATCCTGAGGTTGGGGTACGTCTGGTTTCTTTCGCCGTACACTGGATTAAAGCTGAAATTCACGAATACGTTCTGCGTAACTGGCGTATCGTGAAGGTTGCGACCACAAAAGCGCAGCGCAAGCTGTTCTTTAATCTGCGAAAAACCAAGCAGCGTCTGGGCTGGTTTAATCAGGATGAAGTCGAGATGGTGGCGCGTGAGCTGGGCGTGAGCAGCAAAGATGTGCGTGAAATGGAATCGCGTATGGCAGCGCAGGACATGACCTTTGATATGTCATCAGATGATGACAGCAGCGAAGGCAAAGCCATGGCGCCGGTGCTCTATCTGCAGGATAAAAATTCCGACTTCGCAGACGGTATCGAAGAAGATAACTGGGACGCCCATGCGGCGGATAAACTCAGTGATGCGATGCAGGGCCTGGATGAGCGCAGCCAGCATATTATCCGCGCACGCTGGCTCGACGAAGAGAACAAAACCACGTTGCAGGAGCTGGCCGACCGTTATGGCGTCTCTGCCGAACGCGTCCGGCAGCTGGAAAAGAACGCCATGAAAAAACTGCGCATGGCGATTGAAGCATAACAGTAACGCGTGTGGAAAGGGCGACCTCAGGTCGCCCTTTTTTATTGCCAGCTTAAAACCACGTCCTGCGGGCGTGGTCATCAATACGTTTTGGCTCTGCCTTATCCTCTCTGGATTTGAATCTTACGGAACAGGCAGAGACTGCTTTTTAAGGTTTTTGGTACACCCCTATGGGGTGCAATCAAAGCCGCCTTCTATGAAGGCGGATTTTTACTGTCCGCTATCTGACCCAGCCGTCGCTCTGGGCGTGAAAACCGCAGGCCTGCATAAAGGCCGCGCGCACGCCCTGATCGGCACTGCCATCATCCGCCACCCACCAGTGCGCCAGCGACGGATTTTGCGCCATTGTCTCCTCAAGCAGATATTTCCCAACCCCACGTCGCCGCGTCGCATCACGCACCTGTAGCGCCTGGATCTTACCCTGGGTTCCCCTGATCTCAAGCTGCAAGGCGGCCAGCAGGCGATCGTTAAAACGCGCCGCATAAAGACGGTGGTTTTCATCAAGCTGTTGCGTCAGCGTTGCCAGCGCCTGTTCAGACCAGATTTTCGCCAAATCGATACGATCCTGCGCGCTCATCTGCTGCACGCGCACAATGGTAAGTTTCATCTCAGACACCTGTACCAGTACAAAAGGACATTGTAGCGAATTCATACCACCAGAGCGCGGATGCTTTTGCCAGGTAAAACAGGGGAAACACCAGTCGCGGGCGTCTTATGCTGGTGAAAGCCGCGCTGGCTGACTGAAAATCCAGCATAACGCGCTGGATAAATGCCAAAATACCTCGGTTTGCTGCCAGAGAATTATGCTGCGCGGCCTACTATTTACTTAATATGTCAGTTGATTTACAGAAGAAAATTCCTGTTTAATAACCTGAAAAATATAGCCTTATCATTAATAAATGCCAGTGAAGAGCGCTAACTCGTTATTGTGAAATCGTTTTTCGCTCATGATCTGGCAGAAAATAAACGCACAACACACCACAACAGACACAACGATGGGGAAGTTCGGATGAAAATGAGTAAAGGTCGCGCCTTACTGGCGGGTTGTATTGCCCTGGCGATGAGCCATGTTGCGCTGGCAGAAGATATCAAAGTCGCCATTGTCGGTGCGGTTACCGGCCCGGTTGCGCAGTACGGTGATATGCAGTTCACCGGTGCGGCGCAGGCGATTAAGGACATTAATGCGAAGGGCGGCGTTAACGGCAACAAACTGGTTGGCGTGGAATATGACGACGCCTGCGACCCGAAACAAGCGGTCGCCGTGGCCAACAAGGTGATTAACGACGGCATTAAATATGTTATCGGCCATCTGTGCTCTTCCTCAACCCAGCCCGCGTCTGACATCTACAGCGATGAAGGCGTGCTGATGATCACCCCGGCCGCGACGGCGCCGGAACTTACCGCACGCGGTTATGAGCTGATTATGCGCACCACCGGTCTGGATTCCGACCAGGGTCCGACAGCGGCGAAATATATTCTCGACGAAGTCAAACCGCAGCGCATTGCCGTGGTACATGACAAGCAGCAGTATGGCGAAGGCCTGGCACGTTCAGTGCAGGACAGCCTGAAAAAAGCGGGCGCTAATGTGGTGCTGTTTGAAGGCGTTACCGCGGGCGATAAAGACTTCTCCACCCTGGTGGCGCGTCTGAAGAAAGAAAACGTCGATTTTGTCTACTTTGGCGGCTACTACCCGGAAATGGGACAGATCCTGCGCCAGGCACGCGCGGCGGGGATGAAAGCGGGCTTTATGGGGCCGGAAGGCGTGGGTAACGCTTCCCTGTCAAACATCGCCGGTGACGCTTCAGAAGGCATGCTGGTGACACTGCCGAAACGCTACGATCAGTTGCCAGCGAACAAGGCAATTGTGGATGCGATTAAAACCAACACGGCAGCTAACCGCAAAGATCCGACCGGGCCGTTCGTCTGGACGACCTATGCCGCACTGCAGTCACTGGTGACCGGCATGGAGCGCAGCAAGAGCGACGAGCCTGAAGAGATCGCTAAAAACCTGAGAAGCGGCGCGCCGGTGCCGACCGTTATGGGCGACCTGAGCTGGGATGAGAAGGGTGACCTGAAAGGTTTCGAGTTTGGTGTCTTCACGTGGCATAAAGACGGATCGTCTACGGCCGTGAAATAAGCGCAACGGAATTACCGACAGATCCCCTTCCGTTCAGGAAGGGGAGTTATTCAGCACCTGATCAGGCCCTCATTTATGTCCGAGCAGTTTCTCTATTTCCTGCAGCAGATGTTCAACGGCGTTACGCTGGGGAGCACCTATGCACTGATCGCCATCGGTTACACCATGGTTTACGGCATTATCGGCATGATTAACTTCGCCCATGGCGAGGTTTACATGATCGGTAGCTATGTCTCCTTTATTGTGATTGCGGCCCTGATGATGATGGGCATCGACGCGGGCTGGTTGCTGATCGGCGCGGCCTTTGTGATGGCGATGGTTATTGCCAGCGCCTACGGCTGGAGTATCGAACGTGTCGCCTATAAGCCGGTGCGCTCGTCTAAGCGTCTGATTGCGCTGATCTCCGCCATCGGGATGTCAATTTTCCTGCAAAACTACGTCAGCCTGACGCAGGGCTCGCGCGATCTGGCGCTGCCGAGCCTGATCAGCGGCCAGTGGACGCTGGGTGAAAGCAACGGCTTTGCCGCCACGCTTTCCGCCATGCAGATTGTGATTTGGGTTGTGACCTTCCTCGCCATGCTGGCGCTGACACTGTTTATTCGTTATTCCCGTATGGGACGCGCCTGTCGCGCCTGTGCCGAAGATTTGAAAATGGCCAGCCTGCTCGGCATCAACACCGACCGGGTGATCTCCCTGACCTTTGTTATCGGCGCGGCGATGGCAGCGGTCGCGGGCGTGCTGCTGGGACAGTTCTATGGCGTTATCAGTCCCTTTATCGGCTTTATGGCGGGGATGAAAGCCTTTACCGCAGCGGTTCTTGGCGGCATCGGCAGTATCCCTGGCGCGATGATCGGCGGACTGGTGCTGGGTATCGCCGAGGCGCTGACCTCCGCCTATCTCAGTACCGAATATAAAGATGTGGTCTCTTTTGCTCTGCTTATTGTGGTGCTGCTGGTTATGCCTACCGGGATCCTGGGCCGTCCGGAGGTGGAAAAAGTATGAAATCGTCCCTGGTTAATGCTGTCTTCTCTTCTCTGATGCTGCTGGTGCTGGCCACCTTTTTTATGGGCATGCGCCTTGAGCTGGACGGTACGCATCTGGTTGTGAACAACGCGGGCAGCGTACGCTGGAACTGGATTGCCGTTGGCTGTGCGGTAGTGTTTTTATTCCAGCTGCTGCGCCCCTTCTGGCAGAAAAGCATGAAGTCATTCTCTGGCCCCTCACTGGTGTTGCCGGGGATTGATGGCTCTACGCCAAAGCAGAAGCTGTTTATGCTGCTGCTGGTGGTAGCAGCGGTGGCCTGGCCGTTTCTGGTCACGCGCGGCACCGTGGATATCGCCACGCTGACGCTGATCTACGTGATGCTCGGCCTCGGCCTGAATGTGGTGGTGGGGCTTTCCGGGTTGCTGGTGCTGGGTTACAGCGGCTTTTATGCCATCGGCGCCTATACCTTTGCCCTGCTGAATCACTACTATGGTCTCGGCTTCTGGCAGTGCCTGCCGCTGGCGGGGCTGATGGCGGCGCTGTTTGGCCTGTTGCTCGGCTTCCCGGTACTACGCTTGCGCGGCGACTATCTGGCGATTGTGACGCTGGGCTTTGGCGAGATCGTGCGTATTCTGCTGCTGAACAACACTGAACTGACCGGCGGCCCGAACGGCATCAGCCAGATTCCCAAACCGACCCTGTTTGGTCTGGAGTTCAACCGCAGCGTGCGCGATGGCGGCTGGGATACCTTCCATAACTTTTTTGGTCTGAAGTATGACCCCAGCGATCGCATCATTTTCCTCTACATGGTGGCGCTGCTGCTGGTGGTGCTGACGCTGTTTGTGATTAACCGCCTGCTGCGTATGCCGCTGGGCCGCGCCTGGGAAGCGCTGCGTGAAGATGAGATCGCCTGTCGCTCTCTGGGCCTGAGCCCGACGCGTATCAAGCTGACCGCCTTTACCATCAGCGCCGCGTTTGCCGGTTTCGCGGGCAGTTTGTTCGCCGCGCGCCAGGGCTTTGTCAGCCCGGAATCCTTTACCTTTGTGGAATCCGCCTTTGTGCTGGCGATCGTGGTGCTGGGCGGCATGGGCTCGCAGTTTGCGGTGATCCTCGCCGCTATTCTGCTGGTGGTCTCCCGTGAACTGATGCGCGACCTGAACGAATACAGCATGCTGGTGCTGGGGGGCTTAATGGTGCTGATGATGATCTGGCGGCCACAGGGGCTGCTGCCGATGAAGCGTCCCCAGATGAAACTGAAGCCGGGTCAACAAGGAGAGCAGGTATGAGTCAGCCTTTATTAGCCGTTGAAGGCCTGATGATGCGCTTCGGCGGCCTGCTGGCGGTGAATAACGTGGCGCTGGAGCTGCGACCGCAAGAGATCGTTTCGCTGATCGGGCCGAACGGCGCCGGCAAAACCACGGTGTTTAACTGCCTGACCGGTTTCTATAAGCCGACCGGCGGCACCATCAAACTGCGCGATCGTCATCTGGAAGGGCTGCCCGGGCAGCAGATCGCCCGTATGGGTATTGTGCGCACCTTTCAGCATGTCCGCCTGTTCCGGGAAATGACGGTGATTGAGAACCTGCTGGTCGCGCAGCATCAACACCTGAAAAGCGGCCTCTTCTCAGGCCTGCTGAAAACGCCCGCGTTTCGCAAAAGCGAGAGTGAGGCGCTGGAGCGGGGCGCGACCTGGCTGAAGCGCGTCGGCTTGCTCGATCTGGCAAACCGTCAGGCGGGCAATCTCGCCTACGGTCAGCAGCGGCGGCTGGAGATTGCGCGCTGCATGGTTACGCGTCCGGAAATCCTGATGCTGGATGAACCGGCCGCCGGTCTGAACCCGCGTGAAACTCATGAGCTGGATGAGCTGATTGCGGAACTGCGTACGGAACACAAGGTGTCGGTACTGTTAATTGAACATGATATGAAGCTGGTGATGGGCATTTCCGATCGGATTTATGTGGTAAACCAGGGCACGCCGCTGGCTAACGGCACACCGGAAGAGATTCGTCATAATCCGGATGTGATCCGTGCTTATTTGGGAGAGGCGTAAAATGGCAAACCCGATGTTAACCCTGAATAATGTGAGCGCCCACTACGGGAAAATCCAGGCACTGCACAACGTCAGCCTGCACATCAGCCAGGGCGAAATTGTTACGCTGATCGGGGCTAACGGCGCGGGTAAAACCACGCTGCTGGGAACCCTGTGCGGCGAGCCGCGTGCTTCGCAGGGATCCATTACCTTTGATGGCAAAGAGATCACCGACTGGCAGACGGCGCGCATCATGCGTGAAGCTATCGCTATCGTGCCGGAAGGACGACGCGTCTTTGCGCGCATGACGGTAGAAGAGAACCTGGCGATGGGCGGCTTTTTTGCCAGCCGTCAGGCGTATCAGCAGCGCATTGAGCGGGTGTATACGCTCTTTCCACGTCTGGCCGAGCGTAAAAGCCAGCGCGCAGGCACCATGTCGGGCGGCGAACAGCAGATGCTGGCCATTGGCCGTGCCCTGATGAGTCAGCCGCGCCTGCTGTTGCTGGATGAACCTTCGCTTGGCCTGGCGCCGATTATCATTCAGCAGATCTTTGACACCATCGAGCAGCTGCGCAGTGAAGGCATGACCATTTTCCTCGTGGAGCAGAACGCGAACCAGGCGCTGAAGCTGGCGGATCGCGGCTACGTGCTGGAGAACGGTCATGTGGTGCTGGAAGATACCGGCGAGGCTTTACTCTCCAACGAAGCGGTACGCAGCGCCTACCTGGGCGCTTAGTTCCGTCTGCTGTCTCCTGCTGCGCGCGGGCCTGCCCGCAGCAGGGCTTTACGCTTTGACACTCTTCTGTCATTTTTTCCTGCCCGGAATGCATTACACTGAGATGTTTTCTTCTGCGAAATGTATCAGTAATGCGTAATACACAGTGGTCCTATCCTCATATCGTTGCCCATCGCGGCGGCGGCAAACTGGCACCGGAAAATACCCTGGCGGCGATTGACGCTGGCGTGCGTTATGGGCACAGGATGATCGAATTTGATGTCAAACTTTCACAGGATAATGAAATTTTCCTGTTGCACGATGACACCCTGGATCGGACCAGTAACGGCTGGGGAAACGCCGGAGAGTTGCCCTGGGAAAAGCTGGCGCAGCTGGATGCTGGCGGCTGGTTTAGCGCCGCCTTTAACGGAGAACCGCTGGCGCTGCTGCGTGACGTGGCGGCGCGCTGCGCGCAACACCAGCTGATGGCGAACATTGAGATTAAGCCGACCCGCGGACTGGAGAGGTTAACCGGAGAGCGGGTGGCGCTGGCAGCGCGTGAGTTGTGGCAGGACCAGAGCGCGCCGCTGCTCTCCTCTTTCTCTTACCCGGCGCTGGAGGCGGCAATGAGCGCTGCGCCTGAACTGCCGCGCGGACTGTTGCTGGATAGCTGGCAGGAAAACTGGCGTGAACTGACCGGCGCGCTTGGCTGCGTTTCGATTCACCTGAATCACCGGGTGCTGAATGCGGCACGTACCGCTGCGCTGAAAGCCGCCGGACTGCATATTTTGGTCTATACCGTGAACAGCCCGGCACGGGCGCGCGAGCTGTTAGCCTGGGGCGTGGATGCCATCTGCACCGATCGCATCGACATCATTGGCCCCGACTTTTATTAAGCGGCGCTTACCGGGTATTGGGAGAAACCACGCCAGGCTGACCGGGCTGGGACTCGATAATGCGCTGTTGCGCACTGTTACGCTGCTCCTGCATTTTACGCTGGGTGTCCTGGCGCTGAAGTTGCTGATCCTGCTGTAATTTCAGCTTCTGTTGCTGCTGCTGGACTTGCATCTGGGTCTGCATCCGCTGCTGGCTGGGGTTATAGCCTGGCCGGTTCGGATCATTAGTGCTGTTCAGCATATTCGCCATACTGCTTAAGGGCAGTAGCGCGGCAAGAACGATCAACCATCTCTTCATGTGACTTCCTCCATTTTCAGGCGAAACAGCCTGACTTCAGAAATATCTGAGCCAGATGCTCGCTCATCTTGTTAAGTCTATGCAATTTCTCATTTTTGTGATCCAGACATTTGTTGAATTAATCTACAGACAACTTTTTTTGCTGTATTTGTAAACACTTGCCAGGCTGATATGAAATGTAAACAAATGCAAAGGGTGGGGGCATGAAAATAATAAGCAGAGGGTGCCAGTTAGGCTGGCTGTTGGTAACAGGTTGTCTCCTGTGCGGCGGCGCCAGTGCTGCGCCAGCCAGCGTGCCGCCGGTGTCGTACGGCGTAGAGGCGGATACCTTTCATCCGGTGAAAGAGCAGCATGGCATGGTGTCATCGGTGGATGCGCTCGCTACCCGTGTAGGGGTCGATATTCTGAAGCAGGGCGGCAATGCGGTGGATGCTGCCGTGGCCGTGGGATTTGCCCTCGCGGTGACCCATCCGCAGGCGGGTAACCTTGGCGGCGGTGGCTTTATGCTGCTGCGTACTGCTGCGGGCCGCACCACCACCATCGATTTCCGTGAAATGGCCCCGGCTGGCGCCTCGCGTGATATGTTTCTCGATAAGCAAGGCAATGCTGACAGCAAACTCTCTCTGACCTCCCATCTCGCCTCCGGTACGCCGGGTACGGTCGCCGGTTTTGCCCTTGCGGTGCAGAAATATGGCACGCTGCCCCTGGCTCGTCTGCTGGAACCCGCCATTCGTCTGGCGCGTGACGGCTTCGTCATTAATGATGCGCTGGCGAACGATCTCAAGACCTACGGTAAAGAGGTGCTGCTCAGCCATCCGGCCAGTAAGGCGATTTTCTTTAAGGCGGACGGCACGCCCTATCAGAAAGGGGAGCGGCTGGTACAGAAGAACCTCGCGCGCAGCCTGCAACTGATTGCTGAGCAGGGGGCCGCTGCCTTTTATCAGGGAAAAATCGCCGATGAGATAGCGGCGGAAATGGCTGCTCATGGCGGACTGATCAGCAAAGCGGATCTGACGGCCTATCGTGCCGTGGAGCGTCAGCCGGTCAGCGGCACTTATCACGGTTATGAGCTCTTTTCTATGCCTCCGCCTTCCTCTGGCGGTATCCATATCGTTCAGATCCTGAATATCCTCGAAAATTTCGACCTGGCAAAAATGGGCTTCGGCAGCGCGGATGCGATACAGGTGATGGCCGAGGCGGAGAAGTATGCTTATGCCGACCGCTCGGAATATCTTGGCGATCCTGACTTCGTGAAAGTGCCCTGGCAGGCGCTGACCAGCAAAGCCTACGCCAAATCGCTGGCGCAGCAGATCGATCTGCAGCAAGCGCGTCCCTCTTCGGCGATCAAACCCGGCAACCTGGCACCCTATGAAAGTAACCAGACCACCCATTTTTCGGTGGTGGATCAGCGGGGTAACGCGGTGGCCGTCACTTATACCCTGAATACCAACTTCGGCAGCGGCATTGTTGCGGGCAACAGCGGCATTCTGATGAACAACCAGATGGATGACTTCTCCGCCAAACCGGGCACCCCCAATGTTTATGGTCTGGTAGGCGGCGACGCTAACGCCATTCAGCCGGCAAAACGACCGCTCTCCTCGATGTCGCCCACCATTGTGGTAAAAGAGGGCAAAGCCTGGCTGGTTACCGGCAGCCCGGGCGGCAGCCGGATTATCACCACGGTGCTGCAAATGGTAGTGAACAGCATCGATTTCGGGATGAACGTGGCGGAAGCCACCAACGCGCCACGCTTCCATCATCAGTGGTTGCCGGATCAGCTACGGGTGGAAAAAGGCTTTAGTCCCGATACCTTGCGTCTGCTGGAGAGCCGCGGCCAGCATGTGCAGGTCGAGGCCGCAATGGGCAGTACACAAAGCATTATGATCGCACCAGACGGAACGCTGTATGGCGCATCCGATCCGCGTTCGCCAGGCGCGTTAACGGCGGGCTATTAAGCTGGCGTGCGTCAGTGGCTGAGGCGCTTGCGCAAATCCCTTTGAACATCAAGGAATTTACGCCATAGCGAAATGAAAATTAATCGCAAAAGCCCTTTACAGACGCGAATGATAATGATTATTATTGTCATGCATTCACCGGTAGGCCTGCAGGTAACCCGTGAAAGCACGACATTGCTCACATTGCTTCCAGTATTTTTTAGCCAGCCCAGGTGCTGGCTTTTTTTTGCCTGCGTTTTGCCAGCGACCGCGGCCTTTCCTGTTTTAATCTGCCTGATAAAGCCTGCCTTATACCTTCATTTTTTTTGAACAGAGAAGTGAAGTTTTTCAGCTATCAATCTCACGGTCTCAGGGACAGACTATAAAAAACATTGAGGAGAATTGAACATGATCTACTTACGTAAAGCACAAGAGCGTGGTCACGCTAACCATGGCTGGCTCGACAGCTGGCACACCTTCTCTTTTGCCAGCTATTACGATGCCAGCTTTATGGGCTTTTCGGCCCTGCGGGTGATTAACGAAGATATCATTGCGCCGGGCCAGGGCTTTGGTATGCATCCGCATAAAGATATGGAGATCCTGACCTATGTGCTTGCCGGTACGGTGGAGCATCAGGACAGTATGGGCAATAAAGCGCAGATCCCGGCAGGGGAGTTTCAGATTATGAGTGCCGGTACAGGGGTACGTCATTCTGAGTACAACGCCAGCAACAGCGAAGCGCTGCATCTTTATCAAATCTGGATCATCCCGCAGCAGGCTGGCCTCGAACCCCGTTACGATCAGCGGCGTTTTGATGAGGTCCAGGGCCGTCAGTTTATCCTGACGCCGGATGCGCGTGAGGGCTCACTGCGCGTCTTTCAGGATATGACCCTGTCGCGCTGGGTATTCAACTCAGGCGATAATGCGAGCGTGGCGATCGGGGCAGGCCGCCTGGTCTGGATTCAGGTCGTGAAAGGGGAGGTCAGCGTGAACGGCCAGGCGGCGACAACCAGCGACGCACTGGCGATACGCGATGAGTCTCAGCTGCGTATTGAAGCGGACAGCGCAGCGGAAATTCTGCTGTTTGATCTGCCGCCGGTCTGATCAGTGAAGGGGGCGCGCATTCAGCGCGCCCTGTTTACATGTCAATGCCGGTTTAATGATAGACTCAGCGTAACTCTGACCTTGAGCGATTACGATGAAGAAAAAAAGACCGGTATTACAGGACGTTGCCGATCGCGTCGGCATCACAAAAATGACTGTCAGTCGTTACCTGCGCAATCCCGGGCAGGTCTCTGTGGCGCTGCGGGAAAAAATTGCCGTAGCTCTTGATGAACTGGGCTACATTCCGAATCGCGCTCCCGATATGCTCTCTAACGCCACCAGCCGCGCCATCGGCGTACTGCTCCCTTCGCTTACCAACCAGGTGTTTGCCGACGTGCTGCGCGGCATTGAGATGGTGACAGATGAGGCAGGTTATCAGACGCTGGTCGCCCACTTTGGTTACAACCCGGAAAAAGAGGAGCGCCAGCTGCGTTCATTGCTGGGCTGGAATATTGATGGCGTGATCCTGACTGAACGTACCCATACGCCGGGAACCTTACGTATGCTGGAGGTGGCGGGCATCCCGGTAGTTGAAATTATGGACAGCGTTTCGCCCTGTCTGGATATGGCGGTGGGGTTCGACAATGTGGAAGCGGCACGTCAGATGACCCATGCTATTCTGAAAAAAGGACACCGGCATACTGTCTATCTGGGCGCGCGTCTGGATGAGCGTACCCTGCAAAAGCAGCAAGGTTATGAAAAAGCGATGCGCGAGGCGGGGCTGGAACCGCGCAGCGTGATGATGGAGGACGCCTCTTCCTTCAGCGCAGGCGCTATGCTGTTGTGTGAAGCGCAGCGTCGCTACCCGGAAACCGATAGCCTGTTTTGTACCAATGATGACCTGGCTGTGGGTGCCATGTTTGAGTGCCAGCGTCAGGGTCTGAAAGTGCCGCAGCAGATAGCCATTGCCGGTTTTCACGGCCATGATATTACGCAGGTGGTCACGCCGCGTCTGGCAACCGTTCTGACACCGCGCGAGCGCGTAGGGCGTGAGTCTGCCGCGATGCTGCTGGCGCGTATTGGCGGCGACCATAGCGCCACGGCTGCGCTGGATGTCGGGTTCGACATTGCAGAAGGGGACAGCATCTGATGCAGACGATTATTTGAGTCAGTTCACACTTTGATGCTTTTCCCGGTAAAAAGGTTGCCAGGCGATAGCGCGGTCCCGACAATGTTACTGGTAACTGTTATCCGTAACACTGGGCTCATTCATCTGCCGGAGCGAAAAAAATGACAACGCAATCCCCGTCGCATCACGTTTTTATCCTGATGGGCGTTTCTGGCAGCGGTAAGTCTGCCGTGGCCAATCGCGTAGCCTGTGAACTGAACACCGCCTTTCTTGACGGCGATTTTCTGCATCCACGCGCGAACATCATGAAAATGGCTGAAGGGCATCCGCTGGATGATAACGATCGTCAACCCTGGCTGCAGGCCCTGAATGATGCGGCTTTTGCGATGCAGCGTACCCAGGCGGTCTCTATTGTGGTCTGCTCAGCGCTGAAAAAAAGCTATCGCGACCTGCTGCGTAAGGGCAACAGCAACCTGAAGTTCATCTATCTGAAAGGTGATTTTGCCACCATTGAAGCGCGTCTTAAGGCACGCAAAGGTCATTTCTTCAAACCACAGATGCTGGTGACGCAGTTCGCTACGCTGGAAGAGCCTGGCAACGAGGAAGATGATGTCCTGGTGGTGGACATTGATCATTCGCTGGATGAGGTTGTTGCCGCCACAATTACCGCTATCCAGGACACTATCAATAAAGGATAACGATAGCGAACGGCAATAGATATCTCATTGATCATCAGGGAAGGATGTCGGGGGCGCGATTCGCCTCAGAGAAAGTAGAAAATAGTTTGCGAGCCGCCTGCTATCCGGCGGCTTTTTATTGCCAGCTTAAAACCACGTCCTGCGGGCGTGGTCATCAATACGTTTTGGCTCTGCCTTATCGTCTCTGGATTTGAATCTTACGGAACAGGCAGAGACTGCTTTTTAAGGTTTTTGGTACACCCCTATGGGGTGAAATCAAAGCCGCCTTCTATGAAGGCGGATTTTTACTTCCTTCAAGTTGCTAACCGTCTGGAGCTTCGGACTTAATTTAAGTTTTATAATAAATAACTTACTAAAGATAATCCCAATAATAATTAAATTAAATATGATATTAAATTTGTGTAATATCTTTTGTGGCGCTTTATTTCCCTGCGGGCTGTTTATCACGATAATTTATGCTATTTTAGCGCAGGCGGCAGGCTGGACAGTCTGTCTTCATCGGGAGAACCCTTCTTTTTGAAAAGGATGACATCATGTTAAAAAAAATGGTTATTTCTACTTTTCTGTTTTTCATTTCCCTGACCGGTTTCTCTGCAGAAACCACGCGTCCGGAAGTTGCAGAAAATGTTAAAGCATGGGAAAGCAACGACGGCATTCAGGTCTGGACGCTGCGCTACGGAAAGCTGAGCGAACATAAAGCCCTGGTGCAGATCACCAATGTTGATCATGAATGGAATAAGAAAATCCAGGTGATGAATGTTGAAAAGAAAAACGGGCGCACGGATTATAGCATTACGCTGGAGGGCAAACCCTTTACCGTGTTGATTCTGGATAAATATAATTATGGCGAGCTCTATCTTCCGGATGAGGACAGCAATCATCCGGTCCGTTACAGCGAATATCTGTCAGCCGAGGGCGATGCGCAAAATTTTCTGTCGGATTATCTTAAGCAAAAAGGCAAGGCTCAATAAGCGTTCATCAGTGCGCTGGTTATAACCCGGCCAGAGCGCTGCAACAATAATTATTCGCAGTGGATCAGAGTTTAGCGGAGCAGGGCATGTGCTTTCTCCGCTATCTTAACGTCTTTTTTTTAATGTCTATTTTTAAACCTCTTTCTGGAAAGGCGAATTCCAGAAGTTTTTTAAAGAAAAAAATATAAATTTATGTTGTTTTTTCTTTTTATGGATAGTGAGAGGCCGAAGATGAGGGTTGACACCTCTTCCGTAACACCAGAACCGGGTAATATAAAACCCAGTAAGAAAACGGGAAAAAAATGCAGAAAATTTAAAAAATCCTTCATTTTTAACGCAAAAAATACAACGCAGCAACCTGGGTTCCTGAAAAGATTTAAAGATTTTTTTAGTGGTAAAATTATTAAAAAAACTCCTGCAGTACGTATTGAACATCTGCCGCCAGAAATTATAAAGAAAATCGCGGAAAATATTAAAGACGTTAGAGATTACGCACACTTCTCACAGACTTGTAAAAAAATTTATGGTGATCTTGCCAGTTTAGAAAAGTTGCATGGAGATTACGAACGTCAAAAATATGAGCGTGAAAAACACGTGCGTGAAAAACACGGGCCTGAAAAAGACAACCGTGAAAAGTGTGCGGGAAATTGTAAGTTTGTACGTAAAACACACCTGGATAAGTTATTTGCTTTTACAGAGGTGACCGACTTCACCCTTGATATTTTGAAAAACACAACACTATATTATGTAGCTGAGAATTTTTATATAAAGACAAGGGTGAGTGTAAATGATTTTAATAAAGATAATTGTAAGGTTTTTAACCGGATGAGAGATGCATTAATAGATGAGCCCATGAATGATGAACTGGAAGGCGGCCCTGTCGAGAGTAAAAAAGAGCTTTTCTGGAAGTATGAATTGAAATTAAATTTCCACGAGATAACTGAAGAGAATATAAAAAGCTATTTTTCTGTTTTCCATAATTTACATAATCAAGTCGAAGGCGGTGAAAAATTTATTATTGCCCATTTCGCCAGTAAGGTTAAGGAAGGATTGCGCAAAAAATTGCACGGGACTATAAATGAAAATTACATAAATAAACTGGTTTCTCTGTATCCTGAGCTGTTTAATTCTGCGGCAAAAGTGAGATATATATTAGACAGTAGTCAACAAAAATTGGTTCAAGAATAGTTCATTTTAATGCTCTGAAAACGGTCAGTGGTGGTAAGCAGCGAATGGTCTATTTCAATCTTCTGGCCGGATTCAGAGCATTGAATAATACACCTGAACCCGCACCAGACCTTCTCCGCCAGACAGCAGGTCGCGCTGCTGTCTTCGCCTGCCTGGCACAACATGCAGGCACAGGAATGATCTGACCAACTATTTATATTATCAGCCGATGCATTCGCAGTTCCCTGTGCGTAACCATGCGTGAGCCCAGTACGCAAGCGTATCTGACCGGCGATATCACAATTGTAGATAAGCGCGGATGCCGTCCAGGAACATCTGCGTTGCCAGCATAATCAGGATTAACCCCATCAGCCGCTCCAGCGCGTTGACGCCTTTATCGCCCAGCAGGCGTAAAAACAGGCCGGAGAGCAGCAGAATCACCACCGTCGCCCCCCAGGCCAGCAGCAACGCCCCCACCAGATGGCTCATCTGATGGGGATACTGGTGGGAAAGCAGCATCAGCGTCGCCAGCAGTGAGGGTCCGGCCACCAGAGGAATTGCCAGCGGCACCAGAAACGGCTCTTCACCCACCGGCAGACCGCTGCTGTTGCTCTCGGGGGAAGGAAAAATCATTTTGATGGCGATAAGAAACAGAATCACACCGCCGGAAATAGAGACAGTCTCCGCGCGCAGGTTAAGGAAACTCAGGATGCGTTCGCCAGCAAACAAGAACAGCAGCATCAGCACCAGCGCAATCAACATTTCGCGTATCAGCACCTTGCGTCGCCGTTTCGGCTCCAGATGCTTCAACACCGACATAAATATCGGCAGATTGCCCAGCGGATCCATGATCAGCAGCAGTAAGATGGTCGCAGAAATCATTTCAGTCATTTATTTTACCTTTTCCCTGTGGTCGGGTGCGCGTTATTAGTTGCGCTGCTGAAAAAGTTTGGGTAATCGAATTAATTCACTTGCCAGACGGGCTGCATTTTGTAGAGTTAATGACCATTAGTAAATCGTATTGTAGATCTCCGGGTAATGGCCTGGGCTGTTACGGGTTTTGACATTTTAGTCAGGTGCGTCTGTGGGGCCATCTGAAGCGGACAACAAATGAAAAATACAGGTTTAATTGGCTGGCGCGGCATGGTGGGTTCCGTGCTGATGTCCCGCATGAGTGAAGAGCGTGATTTCGACCTGATCAATCCGGTCTTCTTCTCTACTTCTCAGCATGGTCAGGCTGCGCCTGAGTTTGGCGGCAAAAAAAGTACGCTCCAGGATGCCTGGGATATCGAGGCACTGAAAGCGCTGGATATCATCATTACCTGCCAGGGCGGCGATTATACCAGCGAAGTTTATCCGAAGCTGCGTGCCAGCGGCTGGCAGGGCTACTGGATTGATGCGGCCTCGACGCTGCGCATGCAGGATGATGCCATTATTGTTCTCGACCCGGTTAACCATCAGGTGATCCGTCGCGGTCTGGAAAACGGCGTCAAAACCTTTGTTGGCGGTAACTGTACCGTCAGCCTGATGCTGATGTCGCTGGGCGGCCTGTTTGCGCAGGATCTGGTGGAGTGGGCTTCGGTGGCGACCTACCAGGCAGCTTCTGGCGGCGGTGCCCGCCATATGCGTGAACTGCTGACGCAAATGGGGCTGCTGCACGGTCAGGTGGCGCAGGCACTGCAGGATCCTGCCTCCGCTATTCTGGATATTGAGCGTAACGTCACCGACCTGACGCGCTCCGGCACGTTGCCAGTTGATAACTTTGGTGTGCCGCTGGCGGGCAGCCTGATCCCCTGGATCGATAAGCAACTCGAGAACGGACAGAGCCGCGAAGAGTGGAAAGGGCAGGCGGAGACCAACAAAATCCTCGCCACCCAACAGACCATTCCGGTTGATGGCCTTTGCGTGCGCGTAGGCGCGCTGCGCTGCCATAGCCAGGCTTTTACTCTGAAGCTGAAAAAAGATGTGCCGCTGGCCGAGATTGAGCAGATGCTGGCGTCCCATAACCCGTGGGTGAAAGTGGTGCCCAATGACCGTGAGCTGACGATGCGCGAACTGACGCCTGCGGCAGTCACGGGTACGCTGACCACGCCGGTAGGACGACTGCGTAAGCTGAACATGGGACCAGAGTATCTCTCCGCCTTTACCGTGGGCGACCAGCTGTTATGGGGTGCGGCTGAACCGCTGCGCCGCATGCTGCGACTGCTGGTCGACTGACGCAACCTGTTTTACTGAGGCCGGGTGTTTCCCGGCTTTTTTTTGCGTCACAGAGGAGGGTGAACATAACGCAAATTTTCCTCATCAGGTGATCCGCTTCCCCTTTTTGACAGGGGAAAAATAATTTTTTGCTTTCTTTCCTGGCATCTGCCAACCCCAAGCTATGATTTAACCATGATGTGCCGGTAGTTAACTGTTTTTGCTTTCCGAACTGAATAGTTGTTGTACACGGCAGAGAATTTTCACATGGATGGATAGCTTCTCTGCCGGTGTACTCATGGCTCAATAAAACGCAGCGCACGTGACGAGGACAAGACCGTCTCGCTCATTGGCCTGCCCTATAACACAGGAAGAAAGTCATGTCAGAATTTCCCGATCGCCAGGCGATCAACGCCCTGTTTACGGGCAATTACGCCGACCCCTTTTCACTGCTGGGGATGCACCGGACGGAACAAGGGCTGGAAGTACGCGCCCTGCTGCCCGAAGCCTCCGAAGTATGGGTGATAGAAACCAAAACCGGGCGTAAATGTGCTCAACTGAAATGTCTCGATTCACGCGGCTTCTTTAGCGGCGTTATCCCGAGACGCAAAAATCCTTTTCGTTATCAGCTGGCCGTCGAGTGGCACGGGCAACAAAATTTAATTGACGATGCTTACCGCTTCGGCCCGCTGCTGGAAGAGATGGATGCCTGGCTGTTAGCCGAAGGCACGCATCTGCGCCCCTATGAGACCCTGGGCGCGCACAGCGCAGTGATCGATGGCGTTAACGGTACGCGTTTCTGCGTCTGGGCGCCGAACGCTCAGCGCGTCTCGGTGGTAGGCGATTTTAACTTTTGGGATGGCCGCCGCCATCCGATGCGTTTGCGGCGTGAACTGGGGATCTGGGAGCTGTTTGTGCCCGGCGCGCACAATGGTCAGCTCTATAAATATGAAATTCTCGATGCCAATGGCCAGCTGCGCATCAAGGCCGACCCCTTTGCCTTTGAGGCTCAAATGCGTCCGGAAACGGCATCCATGATTTGCGGCTTGCCAAATAAGGTAGAGATGAGCGAGACGCGTAAGGCGGCCAACGCCTTTGATAAGCCGATCTCTATTTATGAAGTGCACCTGGGTTCCTGGCGTCGCCATACCGATAACAACTTCTGGCTCAGCTATAAAGAGCTGGCGGAGCAGCTTATCCCCTACGTTAAAGATATGGGGTTCACTCATATTGAGCTGCTGCCCATCAATGAGCATCCGTTCGACGGCAGCTGGGGTTATCAGCCGCTGGGCATGTATGCGCCAACGCGCCGCTTCGGTACGCGCGACGAGTTCCGTGATTTTGTTGCCGCCGCTCATGAGGCGGGGCTGAACGTCCTGCTCGACTGGGTGCCGGGACATTTTCCGATGGATGATTTCGGCCTGGCGAAATTTGATGGCACCGAGCTCTATGAGCACAGCGATCCGCGCGAAGGGTTCCATCAGGACTGGAAAACGCTGATCTATAACTTTGGCCGGCGCGAAGTCAGTAATTATCTCTCCGGAAACGCCCTCTACTGGCTGGAGCGCTTCGGGATAGATGGCCTGCGCGTCGATGCCGTGGCGTCCATGATTTATCGTGACTACAGCCGTGCTGAAGGAGAGTGGATCCCCAATCACTATGGCGGGCGCGAAAACCTCGAGGCGATGACGTTTTTGCGTTACACCAACCGGACGCTGGGACGTGCCGCGCCGGGCACCATCACCGTGGCGGAAGAGTCTACCGATTTCCCTGGCGTCACCCGACCGCCGGAAGGCGGCGGTCTGGGTTTCTGGTTCAAGTGGAACCTGGGCTGGATGCACGACACGCTTGATTACATGAAGCTCGATCCCATCTATCGTCGCCATCACCACAATCTGATGACCTTTGGCATGGTCTATAACTACACGGAGAATTTCGTGCTGCCGCTGTCGCACGATGAAGTAGTGCATGGCAAACGCTCGATTCTGGATCGTATGCCGGGCGATGCCTGGCAGAAATTCGCCAACCTGCGTGCCTATTACGGCTGGATGTGGGCCTTCCCGGGGAAAAAACTGCTGTTTATGGGCGGTGAATTTGCTCAGGGGCGCGAATGGAACCATGACACCAGCCTCGACTGGCATCTGCTGGAGGGTGACGACAACTGGCATCACGGCGTACAGCGTCTGGTACGCGATCTTAACCACACCTATCGCCATTATCCGGCCCTCTATCAGCTCGACTACGACCCGCAGGGCTTTGACTGGCTGGTAGTGGATGATTACGACAACTCCGTGTTTGTATTTGCCCGTCGCGACCGTGACGGTAATGAAATCATCGTGGCCAGCAACTTTACGCCGGTGCCGCGTGAGCATTACCGCTTCGGCGTGAATCAGGCGGGCGGCTGGCGCGAGGTGTTGAATACCGACCAGCATGATTATCACGGCAGCAATATGCGCAATCCGCAGGTGGTGTATACCGACGCGGTGCCGAGTCACGGACGTGATCAGTCGTTGAGCCTGACACTTCCGCCGCTGTCAACCCTCTGGCTGGTACGGGAGGCTTGATGACGTTGTATCCCGGCAGGCCAGAACCGCCAGGCGCCAGTTATGACGGCAGGGGCGTGAACTTTACGCTCTTTTCGCAGCATGCTGAGCGCGTTGAACTCTGCCTGTTTGACGAGTATGGCGCGGAGCGCCGCTTTGACTTGCCGGGACGTGAAGGAAATATCTGGCACGGCTATTTCCCGTCGTTAAAGCCGGGACAGCGTTATGGCTATCGGGTGCATGGCCCCTGGGCTCCGCACCAGGGTCATCGCTTTAACCCGGCGAAACTGTTGCTTGATCCCTGCGCTCGCGCGGTAGAGGGGGATGTGGTCGACGATCCCTGTTTTCAGTGCGGTCTGGAGAGTCCAGACCCCCGGGATAGCGCAGCGCTGGCACCGCGCAGCCTGGTGGTCGCCGAAGACTTTGACTGGGACGAGGACAAGCCGCCGCGCATCTCCTGGGGAAACACAGTGATCTATGAAGCGCACGTGCGTGGGCTGACGCAGCAACATCCGGAAATTCCGGAAACGCTGCGGGGGACTTACGCCGCGCTGGGCCATCCTGTTATGGTGGATTACCTGCGTCGTCTTGGCATTACCGCGATTGAGCTCCTGCCGATCGCCTGTTTTGCTACCGAGCCCCGTCTGATGCGCCTCGGCCTGAGCAACTACTGGGGCTATAACCCGCTGGCGTTCTGGGCCGTCCATCCCGGTTACGCCAGTGGGCAGGAAGGAAAGACGCCGCTGCAGGAGTTTCAACAGGCGGTAAAAGACCTCCATGCCGCAGGCATTGAGGTCTTGCTGGATGTGGTGTTCAACCACACCGCCGAGCTGGAGGAGACTGGCCCCACACTCTCTCTGCGCGGCGTGGATAATGCCAGCTATTACTGGCTGGACGAACCGGGCACCTGTAAAAACTGGACCGGCTGCGGCAACACCCTGAACCTCAGCCATCCTCAGGTGTTGCATGAGTTGCTGGAGTGTCTGCGTTACTGGGTCAACGTCTGTCATGTAGATGGCTTTCGCTTTGATCTGGCGACCGTACTGGGCCGTACGCCGGATTATCGCCAGGATGCCGGGTTTTTTACGGCAATTCAGGCGTGTCCGGTGCTGTCACAAGTGAAACTGATTGCAGAACCCTGGGATATTGGTCCCGGCGGCTACCAGCCAGGCCATTTTCCGTCGCCTTTCGCTGAGTGGAACGATCATTTCCGCGACGCGGCGCGCCGTTACTGGCTGCATGGCGACCTGAGCAACGGCGACTTCGCCCGTTGCTTTGCTGCCTCCAGTTCACTTTTCCAGCACACGGGGCGTCCGCCCTCCGCCAGCATTAATCTGATTACCGCGCATGACGGTTTTACCTTGCGCGACCTGGTGAGTTTTAACCGTAAACATAATGAAGCCAACGGCGAAGATAACCGCGATGGCAGCAACAGTAACTACAGCCATAACCATGGTGTGGAAGGGCTACAGGTATCGCGGGATATCGCGTTTGCCCGCCGTCAGAGCGTGCATGGTCTGCTGACGACGCTGCTGCTGGCGCAGGGCACGCCAATGCTGCTGGCGGGTGATGAGCGGGGACAAACGCAGCACGGGAATAACAACGCCTACTGTCAGGACAACATCCTGAGCTGGATTGACTGGCAAGGGGGCGATAGCGGACTGGTCGACTTCACGGCTGCCTTGATTCATCTGCGTCAGCGTATTCCGGCGCTGACCATGGATCGCTGGTGGCAAGAGGACGACGGCAACGTGCAGTGGCTGAATGCCAGCGGCAAGCCACTGAAGAAAGAGGAATGGGAGCAGGGGACGCACAGATTGCAGATCCTGCTTTCCAGCCGCTGGTTAATAACAATAAACGCCACGGACGCCGTGAGTGATATCACCTTACCAGACGGAGAATGGCGTGCCATTCCTCCTTTCGCCGGGGATGAAAACCCGATCCTGTTAACTGTCTGGCATGGATCCGCGCACGGTGTGTGTGTGTTCCAAAAGCAATGATAAGGAGTCAGACATGGTCAAATTCGATAGAACTGACGAAATGATGCTGGCGCGCCAGCTGCCAGCACAGACCGTCGCCCTCATACTCGCAGGCGGACGCGGCACGCGGTTGAAAGATTTGACTGCCGAGCGTGCCAAACCCGCCGTCCACTTCGGTGGGAAATTCCGCATCATCGACTTCGCACTTTCTAACTGCATTAACTCCGGTATCCGCCGTATTGGTGTGATTACACAATATCAATCCCACTCGCTGGTGCAGCATATTCAGCGCGGCTGGTTTCTGTTCAACGAAGAGATGAATGAGTTTGTCGACCTGCTGCCAGCCCAACAGCGCTTCTCCACCGAGCACTGGTATCGCGGTACGGCGGATGCGGTTACCCAAAACCTCGACATTATTCGCCGCTATAACGCGCAGTACATCGTGATCCTCGCCGGGGATCATATCTACAAAATGGACTACTCACGCATGCTGCTGGATCACGTTGGCAACGAGGCGAAATGCACCATCGCCTGCCTGCCGGTGCCGATCCATGAGGCGACCGCGTTCGGCGTGATGGCGGTAGATGAAGAGAACAAGGTGATCGATTTTGTCGAAAAACCGCCTCAGCCGCCAGCAATGCCCGGCGATGATACTCAGGCACTGGCAAGTATGGGTATCTATGTCTTCAATGCAGACTATCTTTATCAGTTGCTGGAAGAAGATCTGCTCGAGCCCAACTCAAATCATGATTTCGGTAAAGACCTGCTGCCGAAAATCGTCGCCAGTGGCGAAGCCTTTGCGCACTCTTTCACGCTCTCCTGCGTGCAGAATGACAGCGAGGCGATGCCTTACTGGCGCGACGTCGGGACGCTGGAAGCCTACTGGCGTGCCAACCTCGACCTGGCGTCGGTCACGCCTGAGCTGGATATGTATGACCATGAGTGGCCGATACGCACGCATATGGAACAGTTGCCGCCTGCCAAGTTTGTGCAGGACCGCTCCGGCAGCCACGGGATGACCATGAATTCGCTGGTCTCCGGCGGCTGCATTATCTCCGGGTCGGTGGTGGTGAACTCGGTACTGTTCCCGCGCGTGCGTGTGAATTCTTTTTGCAATATTGACTCCAGCGTGCTGCTCCCGGATGTGGTCGTTGGCCGATCCTGCCGCCTGCGCCGCTGCGTGATTGATCGCGCCTGCGTGTTGCCGGAAGGGATGGTGATCGGTGAAAACCCCGATGAAGACAGCCGCCGGTTTTACCGTTCCGAAGAGGGCATCGTGCTGGTGACTCGCGGCATGCTGGCCAAACTGGCGGGTTAGGGTCACTGAGTGACGAAAAGGTACACATACAATCGACGCGAGGATCGCGCCTGATTAGCATAATAGGGGTTGAGGATGCAGGTTTTACATGTCTGTTCAGAACTTTTCCCGCTGCTGAAAACCGGCGGGCTGGCTGATGTAGTAGGGGCATTACCACAGGCGCAAATTGCCGGTGGCACGGATACGCGGGTGCTGCTGCCCGCTTTTCCTGACCTGCGCAAGGGAATCACAAGCACGGAAGTGGTCGCTGAACTGCAGACATTTGCAGGTTTTGTGCGCTTACATTTTGGCCATTACAATGGCGTTGGCATCTATCTGATTGAAGCGCCGGGGCTGTATGACCGTCCCGGCAGTCCCTATCATGATGAGTCACAATTTGCCTATACCGATAACTATTTGCGCTTTGCGCTGCTGGGATGGATGGGCTGCGAGCTGGCCTGCGGACTGGATACCTACTGGCGTCCTGATATTGTGCATGCGCATGACTGGCATGCGGGGCTGACCTGCGCTTATCTGGAGGCGCGCGGCCGGCCGGCAAAATCGGTCTTTACCGTACACAACCTGGCTTATCAGGGCCTGTTCTACGCGCATCATATGGAGGAGATCCAGCTGCCGCCTGCGTTTTTCAATATGCACGGGCTGGAATTCCATGGCCAGATCTCCTATCTGAAGGCGGGACTCTATTATGCCGACCACATTACGGCGGTGAGTCCCACCTATGCGCATGAGATAACCCGACCGGAGTTTGGCTACGGCATGGAGGCACTGCTGGCGCAGCGTCTGCTGGAAGGACGGCTCAGCGGGATTCTCAACGGGGTCGATCCGGCGATCTGGGATCCGACACACGACCTGTTGCTGACAGCGCGCTATAACCGCGATACGCTGGATGCCAAAGCGGAGAACAAGCGTCAGCTGCAGATTGCCATGGGCCTGAAAGTTGACGACAGCGTGCCGGTGTTTGCCGTGGTCAGCCGGTTAACCCGTCAGAAGGGGCTCGATCTGGTACTGGAAGCTTTGCCGGGGCTGCTGGCGCAGGGCGGGCAACTGGTGCTGCTGGGGCAAGGCGATGCCGAGCTACAGCAAGGTTTCCTCGCCGCGGCGGCGGAACATCCGGGCCAGGTGGGCGTACAGATTGGTTACCATGAGGCCTTTTCGCACCGCATTATGGGTGGCGCGGATGTCATTATGGTGCCGAGCCGCTTTGAACCGTGCGGTCTGACGCAACTCTACGGCCTGAAATATGGCACGCTACCCCTGGTACGTCGGACTGGCGGACTGGCGGATACCGTGAATGACAGCTCGCTGGAGAACCTGGCGGATGGTATCGCCAGCGGCTTCAGTTTTGAAGACAGCAACGCCTGGTCCTTGCTGCGCGCGATCCGCCGGGCTTTTGTCTTATGGTCTCGACCTTCGCTCTGGCGTTATGTCCAGCGTCAGGCGATGGGGATGGATTTCAGTTGGCAAGTGGCAGCACAATCCTACCGCGATCTTTATCAACGTTTGCTGTAATGAGAGATTGGGATACCGGATATGAAAGCACCTTTCACCTATGCCTCACCCACACTGACAGCGGAAGCTTTAAAGCACTCCATTGCCTATAAACTGATGTTTACCATTGGCAAAGATCCCTCAATCGCCAATAAGCATGAGTGGCTGAACGCGGCGTTGCTGGCGGTACGCGATCGTATGGTGGAACGCTGGCTGCGTTCCAGCCGTGCGCAGCTGTCACAGGATGTGCGGCAGGTTTACTATCTGTCGATGGAGTTCCTGATGGGACGCACCCTCTCCAATGCGTTACTGGCGATGGGGATCTATGACGATCTTAACCAGGCACTGGAAGAAATGGGGCTGGATCTGGCGGAGCTGCTGGAGGAGGAGAATGATCCCGGCTTAGGCAATGGCGGCCTGGGCCGTCTTGCCGCCTGCTTTCTCGACTCCCTTGCCACGCTCGGCCTGCCTGGACGCGGTTACGGTATTCGCTACGATTACGGCATGTTCAAGCAGAACATCGTCGATGGCGAGCAGAAAGAATCTCCTGACTACTGGCTGGAGTATGGCAACCCCTGGGAGTTTCAGCGCTTCAATACCCGTTATAAAGTGCGTTTTGGCGGGCGCATCCAGCATGAAGGCAACAAGGTACGCTGGCTGGAGACCGAAGAGATCCTGGCGATGGCCTACGATCAGATTATCCCCGGCTACGATACCGATGCCACCAACACGCTACGCTTATGGGGCGCGCAGGCCAGTAACGAAATCAATCTGGGGAAATTTAATCAGGGCGACTACTTCGCGGCAGTGGAAGATAAAAACCACTCGGAGAATGTGTCGCGCGTGCTCTATCCCGATGATTCCACTTCGTCAGGCCGCGAGCTGCGTCTGCGTCAGGAGTATTTCCTTGTCTCCGCCACGGTGCAAGATATCCTGCACCGCCACTGGCGCATGCACCAGACCTGGGACAACCTTGCCGATAAGGTTGCTATTCACCTGAATGATACCCACCCGGTGCTGGCAATCCCGGAGCTGATGCGCTTGCTGATCGATGAGTACAAATTCAGCTGGGACGATGCGTTTGAGGTGACCTGCCAGGTCTTCTCCTACACCAACCATACGCTGATGAGCGAGGCGCTGGAAACCTGGCCGGTGGATATGTTCGGCCGCATTCTGCCGCGCCATCTCGGCATTATTTTTGAGATCAATGACTATTTCCTGAAAACCATTCAGGACTATTACCCGGATGACTGGGATTTGCTGTCGCGTATCTCGATTATCGACGAAAACAATGGCCGTCAGGTGCGTATGGCCTGGCTGGCGGTGGTGGTCAGTCATAAGGTCAATGGCGTCTCGGAACTGCACTCGAATCTGATGGTGAAGTCGCTGTTTGCCGACTTTGCCCGCCTGTTTCCCGGTCGCTTCTGTAATAAAACCAACGGCATTACGCCACGCCGCTGGCTGGCGCTGGCAAATCCGGCGCTCTCAGAGGTACTGGATGAAAACATTGGCCGTAACTGGCGTACCGACCTCAGCATGCTCTCTGAGCTGACGCCGCAAATCGATTATCCTGCGTTTATTGAGCGTATCGCCGAGGCGAAGTTTACCAATAAGCAGCGTCTGGCGGAGTGGGTGGCGAGAAACCTGGATATCGTGCTCGATCCGCACGCTTTGTTTGATGTGCAGATCAAGCGTATCCACGAGTACAAACGGCAGCTGCTGAATGTACTGCATGTGATCACGCGCTATAACCGCATCAAAGCGGAGCCGGAAGCCGACTGGGTGCCACGGGTGAATATTTTTGCCGGTAAGGCCGCTTCGGCCTACTACATGGCGAAGCATATCATTCATCTGATCAACGATGTGGCGAAGGTGATCAATAACGATCCGCAGGTGAAGAACAAGCTGAAGGTGGTATTTATTCCCAACTACAGCGTAAGTCTCGCCCAGATCATTATTCCGGCAGCGGATCTCTCGGAACAGATCTCCACGGCGGGCACCGAAGCTTCCGGCACCAGCAATATGAAGTTTGCCCTGAATGGCGCGCTCACTATCGGGACGCTGGATGGTGCCAATGTCGAAATACGTGAGCACGTCGGTGACGAAAATATCTTTATCTTCGGCAATACCACACCGGAAGTGGAGGCGCTGCGCCGCAACGGCTACAGCCCACGTAAATATTTCGAAGAGGATGCGGAACTGCATCAGGTATTGACGCAGATCGCCACCGGCGTTTTCAGTCCGCAGGAGCCGGAACGCTATCGCAATATTTTCGACTCGCTGGTTAACCTGGGCGATCATTATCAGCTGCTGGCCGATTATCGCAGTTATGTGGATACGCAGGATAAAGTGGATGCGCTCTACCGTCAGCCGGAGGAGTGGCAGCGCCGTGCGGCGATGAACATCGCCAATATGGGCTACTTCTCTTCTGACCGTACTATTCAGGAATATGCCGATGAGATCTGGAATATCTCGCCGGTGAGGTTGTAAAACGGTCGCCTGCAGGCCCACCCCGGCACAGGGGTGGGATTTATCCCCCCTATAAACCCACCTGTTCTTTCCTGTCAGAAAGTGCTTTTTTGGAAGCATAGCAGTAATAACAAATTAATAATTAACTAATTAATGATAAGAATGCCATAGCATAAGCTGAGGTAAAAACTGCTGACTTAACTATTGATGTTTTGCCAGCCTGTTTTTAACAGATAACTGACCAGGCCTTAATCAGATTGTGAATAAATCATTCAGGTTAACGCGACGCATCGGTGAATTCAGTTATCTGTCCGTGATTTTTAAGATAACAAATATAAGGTAATCATAAAGAGTTAATTAATAATAAGAAATTGTGTTTTTAAACCGCTGTAATCAGAGTGTTCATATCCAGTCTGAGTTTCAGTCTTATATTAAAAGGCCACGGATAATTAATATCATATTTATGATTTGCTGGTCTGGTAAAAAAGTAGCTAAGTAAGAATGATATTTATAACGCAGAATAAAATTTAATTTTTATTTTAAGCTGATTAAGGTTTTCTCCAGGGGGGCGTTTTTATCAGCCCTGATGTGCCTGGAGTGAATTTTTACTGCCTGTAATAACGATAGAAAGGAATAATGCTTATGCCTATACACAGCCTTAGCGCACATATTAAAAGAACCGGGGACTATATCGGGGAACAGGATTTTAAAGCCAGAGAGCTAAAGGTTAACCGATGGGTACGTAATCTGGCGAAACACCCGGGAAATGAGAATCAACAGATGACAGCCAATGCCGTGTTAGGTCTTGTCGAAGTTTTCACGGCTGCAAATATTTATGTCAACAGCAGCCCCATCCCGAATAATACGGGGGAAAAAAGAATTGACAGCTCGGGTATGGATGAAAGCAACAATATGGCCACAGGCGCAGCGTTAAAAAAAAACGGGGCCGGCTTGCCCGTAAATAATATAAAAAACCGTACGAACGCAGATGGTGAATTTATACAATCCGTATCAACCCCCGCTATTAGCGCACTGCTGGCTGCTGATGGAAATTTGTTTTCAACTGCTGCGCAGCGCGCATCTCGCGTTAAGAAAAGCAACGCTGGTATCACAATTAAAAGCTTCAAAAAACCTGGCAATAATTCTCAAAAGCGCGCCTCCGGAATAAATAAGTCAAGAGTAAAACGCAGCCAGGATGAAAGAGAAACGGCATCCTCTACTGAAACGACTAAACCATTAACAACTGCCCTGACAGAAAATGGCGAAAAGAGCAGAACATCTGGTGCAGAAGTGACCGCGCACACTAAACCAGGCGTAGCCGAAACGCCGGCTAACGGTACGATAACGGCTGTTCCGCCTCCGCCTGGCGCAATCTCTGGTTCAGAACAACCGAAGAACAAAAATAAAAATATTGTTAACCGGTTAGAGGAGTATCTGTCTGCAAGAAACAGTGGTGAGCAGATTAAAGGGAAAGAAGCACTATTAGCAGAAATAGCTGAACTGTTGCTTACCGGACAGCAGAAGGCAATACACCTGGATCGGCGTTCGCATCTCAGGGGTATAGCAAGCGTAATTATGCAGAATGAAAGAGGCTATGTGGAGGAAACCTTAAAAACAGCGATGGCAAAAGAGTATGTACGGGACTGGTTAATCAGGGAGATCCTTGGCGGCACGCCAGCAATTTACATGGCGCAGCCCCTGGAAAAGGCCAGAGCGTTTAATACTGAATTAACGGTTGCAAACCTGCTCGACGCGCTTTCACTTGAAGGAGTAAAATCAAACGGTAAAATTGATTTTAAGCTGCTGACTGCGAAGCAGCGCGCGTCACTAGAAAAATTCTGGCAGGACGTGTCCGGGAAAGAACTCACTTTTCTTTATCAGTTTGAAAATGATTCAGAAATCCTGAAGCTGCCACTACACAGTATCGATTTTTTTATTTTACACGCCGGCCTCCGTTATATCATTAAAACGGGGGGGAATGTCAGGCTGCACAGTAAAGAACAGATATTTGAGCTGGGTGTTAAATTACTGGACAGAGCTACTGGCAGTGCGGTTAATAACGACGCGATTGACTTCTTTTTTATGCCAGCGCTTTTTTACCGGCAATACGTTGCGCCGGCTATCTTACGTACTGAAAACGGCGATACAGGTTTTGAAGAAAAAATTGAGATTGTTTCTTCTTATATTAAATTATGGAGAGAGATTGCTGCGCAAAAAGAAGAGGTGGCCCGAAAATTTGAAAATTATTCACGTTCGCGCCAGGCGTGGCTCCCTAAGTCTGCGCTGGCTGCTGAATATGTGGCATCCTGCGAGAAAAACAAATCTGCCAGGAGGCCACGGTTTGTTGACGCTTTTTTGCCAGACTATAAATATTTTCAAAAGCAAAACTATATTGATGGTGTGAATAAACCCTGCGCGACTGCGGCAGACAGTCTGGACGAGGAATATAAAAGAAGGACTTTCATGTTGGCTGAAGATTATTCTTTGCTGCTTGAAGGCGCTATCAAATCTGCCCTGGGTAATAGTCCGGACGCAGAGTTTATTTTTAACAAAGGCAATAAGATACGTTCTGTAGAAATCACTATTAATATTGAGTATGAAAAACCAGTTGCAACGCCAGAGGGTCTACTTTATCCGATAATAATGAATGAAAAGGTAGGTCTTAATCAGTTTGTTGTCGCTTTTTCGGTAAAAACACCTGAGGGAGAAGAACGTATCTATGCCTTATCTCATCAGGATGATAATACGTTCCAACTGCACCGTACTGACAGGGCAGGTGAAGAGTACGTTAAGCTTGATCTTCTGGGTGGCGATAAAAATATAGTGAACAACTGGTTAAGAGACGGAAAGCTCAATGGCGTTACGGTAGACTATGCTGTTGAAGAATATTTGACAGGCCAGAATGAAGATAGCCTTGCTGTTGACGAGAGATTAAGAGTTTTTTTCAGGGAAAAAGTATATGATTATTTTTATAAGCTTGGAGAAAGCAAATCCGATTTACAGCATTTAATTGAGCTGGGAAAGGATCTCGTTCCTTTTTACCGTTTTGTGGAAGCGGTAATGAAAGGTGATAAGAGTGAGGCTGTAAGTGAGTTTCTTCTGGAAATAGCAGGAGTTTTCCCGGGAATAAAAAGTGGGGTTAAAGGCTCTTACAGACTCAGCCGAACTTTAATAAAACAAATTAAAAAAATCCCTGACGTAAAATCTGCCGTTAAAATAATAAAAAAAACAGGAGGAACTGATTGGGATAAGTTAACAGAATTCGAGAAGTCGGCAGATAGTTTTATTCATCATAATGAGGCCCTGATTGAAAGTCGGTTACCGCTGAGTAAAAGTTATGAGGAAAAGCTTCGTTTATATGTAAATCAGAAAAACGCAGAGCTGGAAGAAAATTCCTATGCTGTAGCACATTTCGCAGGAGAAGAAGAATCCCCTGTGGTGGTCAGGAAGATCGATCAGTTTGATCAAGAAGAGATATATGTTCTGGTGAACCCGGACACGGAAAGACTATTCGGGAAAAAGTACACTCTCACTAAGTTTAATAGTTTAATTCCTTTTACTGAAACTTCAGGTGTATGCCTGTTAAAAACCAGAGTACGCAGAGCGCTACCCAAAAAGGTTGGTGAGGATAGTAGTCTTAAATATGAGAAAAATTGCGTGGCAATGACGTTATCTAAAATATTCAAAACCGGTGTTAATGATGCTATTGCAAAATTAATGGAAAATGGCTGGATCAAGAGTGGACGTGATTTAGAGAACGAAAGCATTATTTTAATCATTATGGAAAAATTAGGGATGAAAAAAGCTTTTGATAATCAACAGTGGGGTTACGTTCACAGAAAATTAAAAACTATGCCGGACGGGAGGTATTTTGCTGTTAATAGTGGTAAACATAAGTTTGGCGAAGGTGATGGTCATGCGTTTACAGTAATAGTAAAAAAAGGCAGTGTGGGAGTGGCTGGAAATAATGCGGAAACTATTGAGGTGCAATATAACAGAGCAATAAGAAATTCAGATAACATTATGGTTTGGGGTCCCTTTCAGGATAAATTCAATTTCAATGCTCCACGTCACTAACGCCAGCGCTGGCATAGCGCGTATCTGAAAAGATAATCAGATGGAAAAATTTTATTTACACGCCAGGGACGGCGGCGTTAACGCAACGGCAGCAGAATGTATACTATTTTGCAGCGCAGGCAGAATGGCATTAGCGCAGAGGCGATCGTTACCGGCATTTTCAACCCGCAGGCACCGGAACGCTATTGCATGATTTTTTGCTTCACAGGAGGAAGCTGAACGCTCAACGACAGTTGATGGGGGATGGCTGCAGTTTTGTGATTAACTCACACAATATGTTTACCTGTTGTTTATAGCAGAGAAGGTAAGGCGCGAGCTGTACAAGAATATTTTCAGAAAAAGGGTGGTATTCTTCAGGTAACTATTGAAGACAGAACTGCATTAACTTTATGCGTTAAAGATGGAAATTATGTTCATAAAGAAAGGCACTTAAATTTTAACATTGATTTTAGAGATAGGGGGCGCTGTTAAATAAGTAATTAGTATTAAAGAGAATGACGTTGTATTCAGGGCCATAGCCGTCAGCGATGACATCTGTGCCGCTCAGGGCAACGTTAATGCTAATGCTCCTGATAGTGTCACCCGTGAAAGGTATACTAAACTCTCCCCGGGAACTTATATGCGGAAAAGGCGGTAATGACCGATGCATCTACGCATCCTGGCCGCGAAGGCCGGGATGCGTAGATTTTGGCTTTGATTGGTAAAATTTATATTTGCTTATTTACATACCAGCGCCAGATATCGCGATGCTGGCAGCACCAGAGATAGTTACGACGCCAGCGACATCACCGGTTTCCGGCTATGATTTGCCAGCCACTCCCTGATACGCGCCTGTTCCGCTTCGCTCAGCCACATGCCCTGTTTGGTGCGGCGCCAGATAGCATCATCCAGCTCGCGCACCCATTCGTTTTGCACCAGATAACGCAATTCCGCCTCGTAGAATTCGTGGCCGAAGTTCTCACCCAGATCCTGCAGGCTCTGTGCGCCTTCAAGCAGCTTCTCGCTATTGCTGCCGTAAGTGCGGGCATAGTGACGTGCCATACCTTCACTGATGAACGGATAACGTCGACGCAGGCTGGCCGCATAATCTTCGCGGGTACCGGAAATGTTGCCGCCCGGCAATACGCAGTTTTTGGTCCAGGCTGGCCCGATATTGGTATAGTATTTCGCCAATTTCTCCAGCGCATGCTCGGCCAGTTTGCGATAGGTGGTCAGCTTGCCGCCAAACACAGAGAGCAGCGGGGCCTGACCGTTATCGTCACGTACATCCAGCGTATAGTCACGGGTAATTGCCTGCGGTGAATCGGACTCATCATCACACAGCGGACGCACGCCAGAGTATGTCCAGACGATATCATCGCGTACCAAAGTACGTTTAAAGTGGCCGTTATACACTTTCAGCAGGTAATCGATTTCGTTATCGTCAATTTTGACGTTACGCGGATCGCCTTTGTACTCCACATCGGTGGTGCCGATGATGGAAAACTCATCCATCCACGGGATAACAAACACGATACGATTATCTTCGTTCTGCAGAATGTACGCCTGCTTTTCATTGTGCACGCGCGGCACCACAATATGGCTGCCCTTGATCAGGCGGATGCCATACGGGGATTTCAGCTGTAGCCCGTCGTCAAAGAACTCTTTCACCCAGGGGCCGGCAGCATTCACCAGACCTTTGGCACGGAAGGTGAAGTGTTCGCCGCTGTCGGTATCTTCGGCTTCCACCATCCACATGCCTTCTTCACGCCAGGCGCGGGTCACGCGGGTGCGGGTACGCACTTCACCGCCGCGTTTCACCACTTCCTGCGCGTTCAGCACCACCAGACGCGCATCGTCAACCCAGCAGTCAGAATATTCGAAACCGCGCGTAATTTCCGGTTTCAGAGCGGAATCCGCGCCAAAACGCAAACTCTTACTGCCCGGCAGGCTGGTGCGTTTACCCAGGTGGTCATACATAAACAGACCGGTACGGATCATCCAGGCCGGACGCAGATGCGGACGGTGCGGCAGACGGAAGCGCATCGGGAAAGCGATATGCGGTGCCATCTTCAGTAATACTTCACGTTCGGCCAGCGCTTCGCTCACCAGACGGAATTCATAATGTTCAAGGTAGCGCAGGCCACCATGGATCAGTTTCGAGCTGGCAGAGGAGGTTGCACAGGCCAAATCCCGCGCCTCCAGCATCAGCACAGACAGTCCGCGTCCTGCGGCGTCAGCCGCAATGCCGGCACCGTTGATGCCGCCGCCGATCACGATCAGGTCTTTGGTTTCCACGTCATCTCCTCCGATGTTCGGAATCGTTCGCTAATGTTCGTTTTCGAGCACAATAATAATCGCAAACCAACATTGATGCCAGTCCTTAACCCAGGAAAAACAATTTTGCGTGATAGAGCTAACATTCCTGCGCTGAAAAAATCACAAGACCACAATCTTTGTCAGGTTATAGCACTGCCAACTCAGGGTACAATGGGGGCTGTTAATGACCGAAAAATGAGAGACACCATGGAAACTTTCGAATGTATTTCTGTCCGACAGGCGCAGGATTATCTGACTCAGGGCGCACTGCTGGTCGATATCCGCGATCCGCAAAGCTTCCAGGCGGCGCATGCCACGGATGCGCTGCACTTATCCAATGAAAACCTGAACAGCTTCCTGTCTCAGGCGGACATGACGCAGCCGGTGCTGGTGATGTGTTATCACGGCAACAGCAGCAAAGGGGCCGCACAGTATCTGCTTGATCAGGGATTCAAGGCTGCTTACAGCATTGATGGCGGTTTTGACGCCTGGCGCGCAGCCTTTCCGGAACAGGTCGCCTCAGATATCGCCTGAGCCGCGTCAGCGCGTCCAGAGCAAGGAGAACGGCGTAAGATGCGTATTACTCAATTGAATCATCCGCGTATGGCGCAAGCCTTTGTCGACTATATGGCAACACAAGGCGTACGTCTGCGTATTGAGCAGGATGACCACTACTACATCGTACTGGATGATGAAACCCAGGTAGAAATGGTCGAAAACGAACTTCAGCGCTTTATACGCGATCCAAACCATGCGCGTTATCAGGCGGCCAGCTGGCAGGCCGGTCATACCGGCAGCGGTCTGCGTTATCAGTCGGGCAACCTGTGGGGAAATATCCGCGCACGCGCGGGAGCGCTGACTATGAGCATCATGGTGGCTTGTGTAGCCGTTTTTCTGCTGATGCAGGTGGCAGGGGATCGCACGGTGATGGCCTGGCTCGCCTGGCCATCCGGGCAAGCGCAATATCTCCAGCTCTGGCGTTGGTTCAGCCATGCGTTGTTGCACTTTTCTCTGCTACATATCCTCTTTAACCTGCTCTGGTGGTGGTATCTTGGGGGAGCGGTAGAAAAGCGCCTCGGCAAAGGCAAACTGTTTGTTATTATGCTGATTTCCGCGCTGTTGAGCGGCTGGATGCAGGCGAAGTTCAGTGGTATCTGGTTTGGCGGTCTGTCCGGCGTGGTATATGCATTGATGGGCTATTGCTGGTTACGCGGCGAACGCGATCCGCAAAGCGGCATTTTTCTGGAGCGTGGGCTCATCGCATTCGCTATCCTGTGGCTGGTGATTGGCTGGTTTGACGCGTTTGGCTTATCCATTGCCAATGCCGCTCACGTGACCGGTTTGCTGGTGGGGCTGGCGATGGCGCTGGTGGATACCCGTAAGGTCGCGCGCCGTTAATGCCGTCACCACGATAAAAACAGGCTACAGGCCATAGACAGGAGAGTGAAGTGAAGCAGACGCAGCGTCATGACGCCATTATCGATCTGGTTCGGCGTCAGGGGTATGTCAGTACCGAAGAGTTAGTTGAGCACTTTGAGGTCAGCCCGCAAACTATCCGACGTGATCTCAACGATCTCGCGGAACAGAATAAAATTCAGCGTCATCACGGTGGCGCCGCGTTACCTTCCAGCTCCGAAAATACCGCCTGGCAGGATCGCAAAATGATGTGGTCGGCGGAAAAGGCGCGCATTGCCCAGCGTGTGGCCAGCCAGATCCCTGATGGCGCTACGCTGTTTATTGATATCGGCACCACTCCGGAAGCGGTTGCCCATGCCTTGTTGAACCACAGCAATCTGCGGGTGGTGACCAACAATCTCAACGTGGCCATGCTGTTGATGTCGAAACCCGATTTTCATCTGATTATCGCAGGCGGTGAAGTACGCACGCGCGACGGCGGTGTAATGGGTGAAGCCACGCTCGATTTCATCTCTCAATTTCGTCTCGATTACGGCATTATCGGCATCAGCGGTATCGATATGGATGGCTCGCTGCTGGAGTTCGATTATCACGAAGTGCGCACCAAACGCGCCATTATTGATAATTCGCGCTGCGTGATGCTGGTTGTCGACCATTCTAAGTTTGGCCGTAACGCGATGGTCAACCTGGGCAACATGAGCCTGCTGGATTATCTCTATACCGATCAACTGCCGCCCCCCAGCGTGATGAAAGTGATCGAACAGCATGAGGTTCACCTCGAACTCTGCTGACTCCCGCAGGCCAGTTCATCTGGCCTGCTTATGCCTTTCCCTTTTTCCTGTACTGGTACTGTCGCTTTTTTTCTCAATGCCGTCTTAACTTAAGGCGTTGCTGATGTGTCCGCGTTGATAACAGGCTGCATCAGCTTGCGCTGATACCAGCAACCTGTCTGGCAGGCATAGCGTTAAGGAGCGGTAATGAAAGAGAATCAACTGGAACAAGCAGCGAGCGCTGCCGGTATCGCCCCGAATTTTATCAATATCAAAGGCGAAGAGCAGGCGATTAGCGATGAAACTCGCCGCCAGTTACTGGCGGTGATGGCGTATACCGGGACGGCAGACGCCCCGCTGCCGCCCGTCAGGGTCTTCAGCGGCACGGCAGCACGCACGCTGCAGCTGAGCGGCAGCGGACGCTTTCACTGGCAGCTGCTGAGCGAGCAGGGCAAAACCTATAGCGGCGAGGTCGGGAGCGGTGAAACGCTGACACTGCCGCCGCGTCTGCCGCAGGGCTATCATCAGCTGACCCTCAGCCAGGGCGAACAGCAGTGGGCGACGCGTATTATTATTACGCCGCGTCGCTGTTATCAGCCGGCAGTGCTGCGGGCCGGTGGAAAGTGCTGGGGGGCGCTGGTGCAGCTTTATACGCTGCGCTCAGAACGGAACTGGGGCATCGGCGATTTTGGCGATCTGGAAAACATGCTGGTGGAAATTGCGCAACGCGGCGGCGATTTTATTGGTCTCAATCCGCTGCATGCGCTCTATCCGGCGGATCCGGAGAGCGCCAGCCCCTACAGCCCGTCATCGCGTCGCTGGCTGAATATCCTGTATATCGATGTTGCGCAGGTCGAAGATTTTCAGCAGAGTGCGGCGGCGCAGCGCTGGTGGCTGGCGGCTGAAACGCAGCAGGCGCTGGAAAAAGTACGCCGCAGCGAATGGGTCGATTACAGCGGTGTGGCGCAGCTGAAGCTGGAGGCGCTGCGCCTGGCATGGCAAACCTTCAGCCAGCGCGACGCACAGCAGCCAGCGGTACAGGCGTTTGATGCCTTTGTGGCGCAAGGCGGCGAACATCTCTGGTATCAGGCGGCCTATGATGCGCTGCAGCGGGAAAAAAAGGCGGCAGGCTGGCCCGCCTGGCCTGAAGCATGGCACAACGCCCGCCTGCCTGCGGTCCAGCGCTGGTGCGACGCACACGGCGATGAGATCCGCTTCTGGATGTGGCTGCAGTGGCTGGCGCACAGTCAGTTTGCCCGTTGCTGGCAGCGCTGCCAGCAGTTGGGCATGGCCGTGGGGCTGTACCGCGATCTGGCGGTTGGCGTGGCGGAAGGCAGCGCCGAAACCTGGCAAGATCCGGAGCTTTATCGCATGAAAGCCTCGGTGGGCGCCCCGCCGGATCGTCTCGGGCCGCTGGGACAAAACTGGGGGCTGCCGCCGATGGATCCTAACGTCCTGATGGCACGCGGTTACCAGCCATTTATCGATCTGCTGCGCGCCAATATGCGCGACTGCGGCGCCTTGCGTATCGATCATGTGATGGCGCTGCTGCGGTTGTGGTGGATCCCCTATGGCGAAACGGCGGATAAGGGGGCCTATGTTTTCTACCCGGTGGACGATCTGCTGGCGATCATGGCGCTGGAGAGCCAGCGCCATCGCTGTATGGTGATCGGTGAAGATTTGGGTATCGTGCCGAAAGAGATCATCAGCAAGCTGCGTAACAGCGGCATCTTCTCATGGAAAGTGCTGTGGTTTGAAGAGGAGCGCGACGGGACTTATCGTCAGCCGGCACGCTGGCCGCGGCAGTCGATCGCCAGCGCCAGCACGCACGATCTGCCCACCCTGTACGGTTTCTGGGAAGGGGGCGATTTTGCGCTGGGGGAAAAGCTGGGGCTTTATCCTGATGCCGCCGGATTACAAAAGCTCTACCAGCAGCGGGCGCAGCAGAAGCAGGCGTTGCTGGAGGCATTGCACCTGGCGGGCGTGCTGCCAGCAAGGAGCGCGAAACGGGCGGATAAGCTGGCGATGACGCCACAGCTGAATCGGGCGATACACCGTTATCTGGCCTCGACCGGGAGCGCTCTGCTGGGTCTGCAGCCGGAGGACTGGCTGGGACTGCCCACGCCGGTCAACGTGCCGGGTACAGTGGATGAGTATCCTAACTGGCGACGACGGTTAACCCTGACGCTGGAGGAGATGTTTGCCGACCCGGAAGTGAACAAGCTGCTGAAGGAGGTCACTCGACAGCGGCGGAAAGGGTAAACGCACTGCGACAGGATGCCCGGCGCGGCATCCTGTCGGTCAACCACAGAATCAGTAGTAAGAGTGCTCGCCGCGCTGGTGCTCGGTGAGATCGCGCACGCCTTTCAGTTCCGGGAAAGCGTTCAGTAACTCTTTCTCGATACCTTCTTTCAGCGTCACGTCGACCATCGAACAGCCGTTACAGCCGCCGCCAAACTGCAGAATCGCATAGCCTTCTTCGGTGATCTCCATCAGGGTCACACGACCACCGTGGCCTGCCAGCTGCGGGTTGATCTGCGCCTGCAGCAGATACTCAACGCGTTCAATCAGCGGCGCATCGTCAGAAACTTTGCGCATTTTGGCGTTCGGCGCTTTCAGTGTCAGCTGAGAACCGAGATTATCGGTCACAAAGTCGATCTCGGCATCTTCCAGATAGGGCGCGCTCAGCTCATCCACATAAGCGGAGAGCTTTTCAAACTTGAGCTCAGTGTCGGTTGCTTCCACAGCATCCGGCGGGCAGTAAGAAACACCGCACTCCGCCGTCGGCGTGCCGGGATTAATCACGAACACACGGATTTGGGTGCCATCTTCCTGTTTTGACAGCAGTTTTGCAAAATGCTCCTGGGCAGCATCGGTAATACGGATCATGGCGATTGCTCAATAGTTGACTAATTTAGTTGGTTATAATACGCCCATCAACGGCGCTCTACAAGGTACGGCACAGGCACCAGACCTGTACGCTGGCCGCCCCCCGGGCCTGCAAAAGATGGCTGATTTCTGCCACCGTACTGCCGGTCGTGACTACGTCGTCAATCAGCGCAATATGGCGTGCTGTGACATCCATTTCAAGGCGAAACGCCCCACGCAGGTTACGTTGCCGCTGGCGTGCGTTCAGCTGATGCTGCGGCAAGGCCGCACGCGGGCGGCGGATGCCATGGGGCCAAAATTCGCACTGCAGCCAGTGTGCCAGCGGCGTTGCCAGCAAAGCCGACTGATTAAAGCCGCGTCGCCATAAACGCCTTTTGTGCAGCGGAACGCACAGCAGCAGATCGGGACGCGGCACGAGGCGCATCCTGCGCGCCTGTAACCAGCTTAGCAAAAGTAATCTTGCCAGCATCACTCTGAGTGCGGTGACCCCGGAAAATTTCAGGCGATGGACCAACTCACTGAGCGGCGGCGCATAATCGCTGACACACACCAGCGCCTGCCAGGGCGGTGGGCGCTGCAGGCAGCGGCCGCAAGGCTGGCGGGGATGTGGCGATGGCAGGGCGCAGCACGGGCAAAGCGGCGGCAGGGCAGGCAGCTGGCGCAGACAGACGCTGCACATGCCGTGTTGCGACAAACGCAACGGCAGGTGGCATAGCCAACAGACGCCTGGCATTGGTAGCATAGCAGCCTCCTTTTTTAATGACGGGATAGTAACTGATGAATTCGCTCTACTGGCACACCAGCGGGGAAGGAAATGTGGATCTTGTGCTGCTGCACGGATGGGGATTGAACGCGGAGGTATGGAACAGCATTACGCCGCGTCTCAGCCCGCATTTTCGCCTGCATCAGGTCGATTTGCCCGGCTTTGGCCGCAGCCAGGGCTATCCTGCGTTGACGCTGACGGAAATGGCGCAGGAACTGGTACCGTCACTGCCGGAAAAGGCCATCCTGCTGGGCTGGTCGCTCGGGGGCCTGGTGGCGAGCCAGTTGGCGCTGACACTGCCACAACGGGTCAGCGGTCTGATTACCGTGGCCTCTTCTCCCTGTTTTACCGCCTGCGACACCTGGCCCGGCATTAAGCCAGACACGCTGCAGGGGTTTCAGCAGCAGCTCAGTCAGGATTATCAGCGCACGGTGGAGCGTTTTCTGGCGCTGCAAACCCTGGGCACCGAGAGTGCGCGTCAGGACGCCCGCGCGCTGAAAGAGGTGGTGCTGTCGCAGCCGATGCCGTCTGTGCCGGTACTGGAAGGGGGACTGGCGATTCTGGGCCAGGCCGATCTGCGCGAAGCGTTACGCGATTTACCCGTGCCCTTTCTGCGCATTTACGGCTATCTCGACGGACTGGTGCCCCGCCGCGTGGCAGACCTGCTGGATGAATGCTGGCCTGCCAGCGTGTCGCGTGTGATGGAAAAAGCGGCACATGCGCCTTTTATTTCCCATCCTGAGGCGTTTTGTCAGCATATTCTCGACTTTAGCGCGGATCTGACCGGGTAAAATTTCGCCGGGCGGCTGGCAATATATTGTGATGCAGCAATACTTTTGCAGGTGAGCAGGGCCGCTGATTGACGCCGGAGCGTGACATTCACTGCAGTATCGCCTGATGGCGTTGTTGCGGCTGCTTGCCTTTTGCATACCAATAATGAATGAGGGGTTCTGTATGAATGTAACGAAACGCGTTATCGCGTCGCTGCTTTGCGCCGTCTCTTTTTCTGCCCTGGCCGCCCAGGAAGTGACCAAAGAAGATGTGCAGAAAATGAATCTGGAAAAAATCGGCAGTGTAAACACCACGGCGGAGACCACTTCGCCGATGGATGCGAAGCAAGAGCTGTCGAAGCTGGCGGATGAGAAGGGGGGACGCTACTTTCTGGTGATCGCCGGTCGTGAGCATGGCCGCTTCAGCGCGACGGCAGATGTCTACAAATAGTCAGCGGCGCAGCCACATAAATTGCCAGGCATCCAGTCTGACCGGCTGGGTGCCATCTACCCGCGCGCCGCTTACCACATCATAAAACAGAGCAGCTTCCGGCAGAGAGGCTTCAATCTGACGGTGACTGAGATTAAAGACGCAGAGCAGCCCCTCCTCGCTACCTGACGGGTGACGTCGGAAAATCAGCAGCGCATTGTCGCTGTCAAACAGCGTCATCAGATTGTCCGGATGAAAGGCAGGCTGACGCGTACGCAGCTGGATCAGCGCGCTCAAACGGTTAAAGATCTGCTGACGCAGCCAGTCTCCTCCCGCCAGCGCCTGTTCGATGGTGCGCAGGGCATATTTTTCCCGGTTGATGGCCCGGTTATGACCCGCAGCGCGCACCCCCTCACGATCATTCCGCCCGCCCAGGATGCTCTGAATGTAGACCGCCGGGACGCCGGGAAAGGCGAGCAGAATGGCGTGCGCCAGCAGGAAACGGCGCAGGCGCGTCTCATCATCATCTTCCTGTTTACTCAGGGCGTCCAGGTAAGTGACATTCACCTCATACGGGCTGGTGGTGCCGTCGGGATTCTTTTTATAGGAAACCAGCGCCCCCTCCAGTGCCAGGTTGCGCACCAGCGCCACAATCTCTGGCTCCGACAGAATGCCGCGTACCGGGTTCAGCCCGATGCCATCATGGGAGGCGAGGAAATTGAAAAAGGTGGTCGAGCCGTTACCGTGCTCCAGCGAGGCTGCCCACTGGCGCAGTGCACGCCCCGAACCGGAATGGATGGCATGTAACACCAGCGGCGGCAGTGAAAACTGATAAACCATCTGGGCTTCATCCTGACCGTTGCCGAAGTAGCTGATATTGTCCTTATGGGGCACATTGGTCTCGGTAATGATCACCGTACCCGGCGCCACCACATCGGCAATAGCGCGGAACAGTTTCACCAGCTGATGCGTTTGTTCCAGATGGATGCAGCTGGTGCCAGGGATTTTCCACATATAACCCACGGCATCAAGCCGCACATAGTCCGCCCCTTTCTTCAGATAATCGAGCAGTACATTAACCATCGCAATCAGCACATCGGGACTGGCGAAATTGAGGTCGATCTGATCGGCACTGAAGGTGGTCCAGATAAACCGCGTTTCGCCGTTTGCCAGCTCCCGGGGCGTCAGTAGCGGAGAAGTGCGTGGTCGGGTAACCTGGCTGAGATCGGTGGCGGGCGGCATGCTGATAAAAAAGTCGTCCCAGCCCGCATCCTGGGCGAGAAAATGGCGGAACCAGAGGCTGCTGGCAGAGATGTGATTACAGACGAAATCAAACATCAGGCGCGTATGGGTGTGGAGCTCGGCAATATCCTGCCAGTCGCCGCAGATCGGGTTGACCTGATGGTAATCAATAACTGAGAAGCCATCGTCGGATGACCAGGGAAAAAAAGGTAGCAGGTGGACAATGTTAAAGGTCGACTGCAGATGCTGCTGATAAAAGCGTGAGAAGGTTTTCAGGGTAGGGGCTTCACTTTCGCGAAACTGATCGGCATAGGTGATAAGCACCACATCCTTCTCATCCCAGTGCGGCTTGCGCGGCATTTTTACCGTATCGCGCGCGGCGCGGATATGAGAGAGCAATCTTTCGCGCGCGGCGAGAGGAAACGAACCCGCGTAAATCTTATCGATTAATGCATTGATAATTTCCATATTTCTGATGGGCCACGGCAGGTGTTATTTTTTATACAGGCTGATTCTCAGCGTAGCCTCCCGTTGGGAAATAGCAACTTTACGCCCTTCCCAAAAGCGGGAAGGGCGTGGTCAGACAGACTTAGTTTTTCTTGCCAAAGGCGGCAGCCAGCGCATCGCCCATGGCGCTGTTGCCTGGCTGCGGGCTGTTGCCACGCGCACGGCCTTTGCCAGGGGCGGGACGGGCCTTATCACGTGTAGCCGGTTTGCTGCCGCCTGCACGGGAAGCGGTGTCGCCAGGCTGCTCATCCAGACGCATGGTCAGTGCGATACGCTTGCGCTGCAGATCCACCTCCAGTACTTTCACCTGCACGATATCGCCCGCTTTCACGACCTGATGTGCATCTTCGACGAATTTGTCGGACAGCGAGGAAATATGCACCAGACCATCCTGATGTACGCCGATATCAACAAAGGCGCCAAAGTTGGTCACGTTGGTGACCGCGCCTTCCAGCACCATGCCGGGCTGCAGATCGTTCAGGGTTTCCACCCCTTCGGCAAAGCGGGCGGTTTTGAATTCCGGACGCGGATCGCGACCCGGCTTCTCCAGCTCTTTCAGGATGTCAGTGACGGTCGGCAGACCAAAGCGTTCGTCAGTGAAATCGACAGCTTTCAGGTTGCGCAGACTGGCGGGGTTACCCATCAGCGCCTCCAGCGCCTGTTCGGTGGCGGCCAGAATACGCTCCACCACCGGATAGGCTTCCGGGTGCACCGTTGAGGCATCCAGCGGATTATCGCCGTGGTTGATACGCAGGAAGCCGGCGCACTGCTCAAAGGCTTTCGGCCCGAGGCGGCTGACTTTCAGCAGCTGCTGGCGGCTGCGGAAGCGGCCATTTTCATCACGCCAGCTGACAATATTCTGCGCCATCATGCGCGTCAGGCCCGCTACGCGTGTCAGCAGGGCAACAGAAGCGGTATTCAGATCAACGCCAACGGCGTTCACACAGTCTTCAACGACCGCGTCCAGCTTCTTCGCCAGCTGACTCTGACTGACATCGTGCTGGTACTGGCCTACGCCGATCGATTTCGGATCGATTTTCACCAGTTCCGCCAGTGGATCCTGCAGACGACGCGCGATAGAGACCGCCCCGCGCAGCGATACATCAAGATCGGGGAACTCCTGCGCCGCCAGTTCTGACGCGGAATAGACTGATGCCCCCGCTTCGCTGACGATCACTTTCTGCGCGCTAATCTGCGGATACTGCTTTTGCACTTCCAGGAAGAAGCGTTCGGTCTCGCGCGAAGCGGTACCGTTACCGATGGCGACCAGTTCCACCTGATACTTCGCGCACAGCGCGGCGATGACCGTGGCTGCTTTCGCCGCCTGGCCGGTATGAGGATAGATGGTATCGGTGGCGACCAGCTTGCCGGTGGCATCAACCACCGCCACTTTAACGCCGGTACGCAAGCCGGGATCGAGGCCCATGGTGGCACGCATGCCTGCCGGAGCCGCCATCAGCAGGTCGTGCAGGTTGCGGGCAAAGACGTTAATCGCTTCATCTTCGGCGCGCTCACGCAGCGTACCCATCAGCTCGGTTTCCAGGTGCAGCAGCACTTTAATGCGCCAGGTCCAGCTCACTACCGCCTTGCGCCAGCTGTCTGCCGGGGCGTTATTCAGGCGCAGATTCAGGTGATCGGCGATCAGGGTTTCGCCATAACTTTCCCGCGGGGCTTCGTCATACTGCGGATCGGGATTCAGGGAAAGCTGCAAAATACCTTCGTTGCGGCCGCGAAACATCGCCAGCGCGCGGTGTGAAGGTACGCTGGAGAGCGGTTCATGGTGATCAAAGTAGTCGCGGAACTTCGCCCCTTCTTCCTCTTTGCCTTCTACTACGCGCGACACCAGATGGGCGTTTTTCCACAGGTAATCGCGCACTTTCGCCAGCAGCGCGGCATCTTCGGCGAAACGTTCCATCAGAATATAGCGCGCCCCGTCCAGTGCGGCGCGTACGTCCGCCACCCCTTTGTCGGCATCAACATACGCGGCGGCAAGCTGTTCCGGATCCTGCGACGGGTCCTGCCACAGCGTATCTGCCAGGGGTGCCAGCCCCGCTTCAATTGCGATCTGACCACGGGTACGGCGTTTGGGCTTGTAAGGGAGATAGAGATCTTCGAGTTCGGTCTTACTGAGGGTGTTGTTAATGGCGCTGGCGAGATCGTCGGTGAGTTTGCCCTGTTCAGCGATAGATTTCAGTATCGACTGTCGGCGCTCTTCCAGTTCGCGCAGATAGCCGAGGCGGCTTTCCAGCTGGCGCAGTTGGGTATCATCCAGTCCACCTGTGACCTCTTTACGGTAACGGGCGATAAAAGGGACGGTATTTCCTTCATCCAACAGGCGTACGGCTGCTTCCACTTGCTCTGCCCGCGCCTGAAGCTCACTTGCAATAATCTGGCTCAGAACTTTCATATCAGTAACTGTTTGGCTTACCCAGGGTTAAGAAACAGGGGACAGTTATACGGACTGGCGACGCTAAATGCCAGCAGCGCGGGCGGCTTTAGGCGATATTCTGAACGGCTATTCCTGATAGCTGATTTTATTCACATACCAGAGCGCCGGACCTGCAGGCGTTTGCACCGTGGCGGCATCGCCAGGCTCTTTTTTCAGCAGTGCGCGCGCCATCGGCGAGTCGATAGAGATGTAATCTTTGCGACCGAAAATCTCGTCATACCCCACGATGCGGAAACGCTTGATATCGCCTGCCTCGTTCTCCACCTCTACCCAGGCGCCAAAAAAGATTTTGCCATCCTGCTGGGGTGAATAATCGACGATGCGCAGCTCTTCCAGACTTTTGGTCAGATAACGCACCCGACGGTCAATTTCACGCAGACGCTTTTTGTTGTACTGGTAGTCGGCATTTTCGCTGCGGTCGCCGAGGCTGGCCGCCCAGGTGACTTTTTTGGTGACTTCCGGACGCTCTGTGCGCCAGAGGTGGTCAAGTTCCGCCTTCAGCTGATTAAAGCCTTCACGGGTAATGAGTTTGGTTTTCATTCTGCTGTTACCAGAAGATTGCGATGCGGGCTAGTGTAAGGGGATTAATCCGGGGAGTTCAATGTGGAAAAAAAGTCGGGGAACCGGTTTTTAAAAAGTTAAAAACCGAATCCATTATTCCCCGGTGGCGAAACTGGCAATCACATTAAGGTATTCAGACATACCAAACAACAGAGGGAACAGGGATAGAACAGTCAGATATTATTTTGTCGGCATGGTGGCTGTGGTCGTGGAGGTGCCGCTGCCACCACCACTGGCGGTGGCCAGCGCAATACCCAGCAGCGCACCAACAGCGGCAACGCCAACAGCGTGTGAATTACCCTGCGCCGTAGTGACGGCCTGCGCGCCCGCAGCTTCACCGGTGACGTCGGCAGCCTGCACAGGGTTAAGGCTGATCAGCGCCAGAGCGCTCAACAGCAAAAGCGTTTTTTTCATTTTTCACTCATCCCGGCTGATTAATATTGGCTATGGATTGCAGTGTGAGCGATTTCCGCTGGTAGCGGAAGGGGCTGTGAGCGGCTGATTTTTAACGCTTTATTTTTATCTGGCCTCAATTATTGCCTGGCCGGGTATAATCCGAGAGACAACGCAGGCGCAGAGGTCGAAAAGGGGATTTTTCTCCTGATTTAACCACAACAAAAGCGATATTCTGCCTGTAGCGCGCAACGCTTCTGGTACCCATGCGCGGGCGTAATAATAACCCTTTGTAATTCCAGCCTTATTATTGGCTGGTGCGATTACCACACCACAAAACGGCAGAAAAAGGGGATGAATTTCAGATAAGCCGTAACGGTAAGTGGTGGTATAAAAAAGGAGCAGCAGGGCGGCGCGGCGCATTGAAAATAAAAGATAAGCTGCTGTTTAATATGCTTTGTAACAATTTCGGCTAGAATATAAACCAATAATGACTGTCACTGTAGAGCATCTTTTTTTAACAATAGCGGCTCAGGCAATGGCGCCTTTGGGAGTTTAACAATGCAAGAGAACTATAAAATCCTGGTCGTGGATGATGATATGCGTTTGCGTGCACTGCTCGAACGCTATCTGACCGAACAGGGCTTTCAGGTGCGTAGCGTCGCCAACGCCGAGCAAATGGATCGTCTGTTAACCCGGGAATCCTTTCATCTGATGGTGCTTGATCTGATGTTGCCGGGTGAAGATGGTCTGTCAATTTGCCGTCGTCTGCGCAGCCAGAGCAATCCTATGCCGATTATTATGGTTACAGCGAAAGGCGAAGAGGTCGATCGCATCGTTGGGCTGGAAATTGGTGCCGATGACTATATTCCGAAACCTTTTAACCCGCGTGAACTGCTGGCGCGTATTCGTGCCGTGCTGCGCCGTCAGGCCAATGAGCTGCCCGGCGCCCCCTCGCAGGAAGAGGCGGTCATCGCGTTTGGCAAATTTAAGCTGAATCTCGGCACGCGTGAAATGTTCCGCGAAGATGAGCCGATGCCGCTGACCAGTGGTGAATTCGCCGTGCTGAAAGCGCTGGTCAGCCATCCGCGCGAACCGCTCTCCCGTGACAAACTGATGAACCTGGCGCGTGGCCGTGAGTACAGCGCGATGGAGCGTTCGATCGACGTGCAGATTTCGCGTCTGCGTCGCATGGTCGAAGAAGATCCCGCGCATCCGCGCTACATTCAGACCGTCTGGGGTCTGGGTTATGTCTTTGTCCCGGACGGCAGTAAAGCATGAGGCGGCTGCGCTTCTCTCCGCGTAGTTCCTTTGCCCGCACCTTGCTGCTGATCGTTACCTTGCTGTTCGTCAGCCTGGTAACGACCTATCTGGTGGTGCTCAACTTTGCCATTCTTCCCAGCCTGCAGCAGTTCAATAAAGTGCTGGCGTATGAAGTGCGTATGTTGATGACCGATCGGCTGCAGCTGGAGGATGGTACGCAGCTGGAAGTGCCGCCTGCTTTTCGTCGTGAGATTTACCGGGAGTTAGGCATTTCGCTCTATACCAACGCTGCGGCGGAGGAGAGCGGACTGCGCTGGGCGCAACATTATGAGTTTCTCAGTGAACAGATGGCGCAACAACTGGGCGGGCCAACCGATGTCCGGGTCGAGGTTAACAAGAACTCGCCGGTGGTCTGGCTAAAAACCTGGCTGTCGCCCGATATCTGGGTGCGCGTACCGCTGACCGAAATCCATCAGGGCGACTTTTCGCCGCTGTTCCGCTATACCCTGGCGATCATGCTGCTGGCGATTGGCGGCGCCTGGCTGTTTATTCGTATTCAGAACCGACCGCTGGTGGATCTGGAGCACGCTGCGCTGCAGGTGGGTAAGGGGATTATTCCGCCGCCGCTGCGTGAGTATGGCGCATCGGAAGTCCGCTCAGTGACGCGCGCCTTTAACCAGATGGCGTCGGGCGTGAAGCAGCTGGCGGACGACCGCACCTTGCTGATGGCGGGCGTCAGCCACGATCTGCGCACCCCACTGACGCGCATCCGACTCGCCACAGAAATGATGAGCGAGCAGGACGGTTACCTCGCGGAGTCGATCAATAAGGATATTGAAGAGTGCAACGCCATTATTGAACAGTTCATTGATTATCTGCGCACCGGTCAGGAGATACAGACCGAACGCGCCGACTTGAACGGCATTCTGGGCGAAGTGGTGGCGGCCGAAAGCGGTTACGAACGCGAAATCGAAAACGCGATAATGCCGGAAGAGGTTCTTCTCGATATCAATCCGCTCTCTATCAAACGCGCCGCAGCCAATATGGTGGTAAACGCGGCACGTTACGGCAACGGCTGGATCAAGGTCAGCAGCGGGATTGAGCTGCAGCGCGCCTGGTTCCAGGTTGAGGATGACGGTCCCGGTATCAGGCCGGATCAGCTGCAGCATCTGTTTCAGCCCTTTGTGCGTGGCGACAGCGCACGCAGTACCAGCGGCACCGGTCTGGGGCTGGCAATTGTGCAGCGCATTATTGATGCCCATCATGGTTCGCTTGAGGTAGGAGAGAGTGAGCGTGGCGGACTGCGCATTCGTGCCTGGCTGCCAGTGCCGGAAAGTGGTCACCCGCACGCCCTCAGCCATAACCCGGCGGTTTAAGCCGTCACCATCACCGGCCGCTGTGCCGGTGATGGATGACGCCTGCAGGCTTAAAGCTGCGGGCCCGCTTTGACCAGCGCGGCGCCTGCCGCGTTATCGGTGTACTTGTCAAAGTTAGCAATAAAAAGCTGCGCCAGCTCGCGCGCTTTTGCCTGCCATTGCTCGCCATTCTCCCAGCTGTTGCGCGGGTCGAGTATGGCCGCATCCACCTGATTCAGCACGCGCGGGAATTGCAGACCAAAAATGGGTAGCGTCTCAACCTCCGCCTCGTCCAGTTCCCCGGCCAGAATGGCATTGATAATCGCGCGCGTATCTTTGATCGAGATGCGCTTGCCGCTGCCGTTCCAGCCGGTGTTCACCAGATAAGCCTGCGTCCCGGCCGCCTGCATGCGTTTCACCAGCACTTCGGCGTACTGTGTCGGATGAAGCATCAGGAAAGCGGCGCCAAAACAGGCGGAGAAGGTCGGGGTCGGGGCGGTGATGCCGCGCTCGGTGCCCGCCAGCTTAGCGGTAAAGCCGGACAGGAAGTGATACTGGGTCTGTTCCGGCGTCAGGCGGGAAACCGGCGGCAGGACGCCAAAGGCATCGGCGGTCAGGAAGATAACTTTTTGTGCGTGGCCCGCCTTTGAAACTGGTCTGACGATATTATCAATATGATCGATCGGATAGGAGACGCGGGTGTTTTCCGTTTTGCTGGCATCATCGTAATCGACGCTGCCATCGGCGCGTACCACCACGTTTTCCAGCAACGCATTACGCCGGATCGCCCGGTAAATTTCCGGCTCAGCCTGGGCGGAAAGTTTGATAGTTTTGGCGTAGCAGCCACCTTCAAAATTAAACACGCCGTCATCATCCCAGCCGTGTTCATCGTCACCAATCAACTGGCGTTCGGGATCGGTAGAGAGGGTGGTTTTGCCGGTGCCGGAAAGGCCGAAAAAGACCGCCACATCGCCCTTTTTCCCCACGTTCGCCGAACAGTGCATAGACGCGATACCCTTCAGCGGCAGCAGGTAGTTCATCACCGAGAACAGTCCTTTTTTCATTTCGCCACCGTACCAGGTGCCGCCAATCAGCTGGATACGTTCCGTCAGGTTAAAAGCGATAAAGTTCTCTGAGTGGAGCCCCTGCGCCTGCCAGTGGGGATTGGTGCACTTCGCCGCGTTCATCACCACAAAATCGGGCGTAAAATTGGCCAGTTCCGCCTCATCGGGGCGGATAAACATATTCTTCACGAAATGCGCCTGCCAGGCGACTTCAGTAATAAAGCGCACGCTAAGGCGCGAATCCGGATTGGCGCCGCAGAAAGCATCGACCACAAACAAGCGCTTAGCGGAAAGCTGCTGAGTGACGCACTGCTTTAACGCTTGCCAGGTCTCCTGCGACAGCGGCTGGTTGTCATTCTTCCCTTTTCCCTGATCGTTCCACCACAGGGTGTCGCGTGTGGTGTCATCGCGAACAATATATTTATCCTTTGGCGAGCGCCCGGTAAAAATCCCGGTATCGACAGCTATCGCGCCGCTTTGTGTCAGGGTGCCACGCTCATAACCCTCGAGTTCAGGACGGATTTCCTCCTGAAACAGGGTGTCATAGTCAGGGTTATAGACCACTTCCGTGGTGTCCATAATCCCCAGGGCGGCGAGGTCTTGCGAAGTCAGGCCGTTAACACGCATGTGACTGCTCCTTTAATCGGTATCTGTGCTGCACTGACGATGAGTATTAGCGATCGTGATAATTATTCCCGTTTATTCCTGAACGGAAGCACGATCGCGCGCAGTGTACACCTCTCAGCAGACAGGGAAAGGATTCATCCCCGGAAATGCGAGCTCGGGCGCGCTAAGCCGCAATTTTCGCCAGAAACGGTCTGAGAGCCAGTGCAAAAAACGTTAATTGCTATTGAAATTATTGATATGTGCCAGGAAAGGCAAAAGGGGCGGCAGAAACCGCCCGGAGGGATCAGTGCAGACGATCGCTGTTATTGACGGAGTCGTTACGGATGGCCGCAATATCGACCGCGTCATAAACGTAGTGCGTACCGCAGTAGTCACAGTGCATGTCAACTTCGCCATCTTCGGCAATGATTTCATCCACCTCTTCCTGCGGCAGCGTTTTCAGCACTTCGCCGCAGCGCTCGCGTGAACAGGTGCATTTAAAGCTGACGGGCTGAGGATCGTAAACCGTGGCCTCTTCCTGATGGTAGAGACGCCACAGCACATCGTTTGCCGGCAGCTCGATCAGCTCTTCCGTCTTGATGGTGTCGGTCAGGGTCGCCAGATGGTTGAAATCTTCTTTGCTGGTGTCCTGCGCAGGCAATACCTGCAGCAGAATGCCTGCCGCGCCTTTATCGCTGGTGCGAATAAACAGGCGGGTAGGCAGCTGTTCGGAGCGCATGAAATAATCTTCCAGGCATTCGGCCAGGGTTTCGCCTTCCAGACCTACCACGCCCTGATAGCGCTCACCCTTCTCCGGAGAGATGGTAATCACCAGATAACCGTTGCCCACCATATTTTTCAGGCTGGCTTCCGGCGCGATCTCGCCCTGAACACGTGCGACGCCGCGCAGTTCCTGACGGTTATTGCCGTTAATCACCGCCAGTGACAGCGGGCCGTCACCCTGCAGCTGAACGGTAATATCACCATCAAACTTCAGGGTGGCGGTCAGCAGGCTGGTGGCGACCAGCAGTTCGCCCAGTAGCTGTTGTACCGGGGCGGGATAGTCGTGATTTTTCATCACTTCACGCCAGGTCTGGGTCACATTCACCAGCTCACCACGAACCGCGGCATTTTCAAACAGGTAACGATGCAGTTGATCTTGAACAGACATAAGGTTTCTCTCGTTGGGGCGAAGCGTTATTCATCACCCGAAAATTTAAATTTCATCAGGTCGCGACGCTCCTTTTTGTCCGGGCGGCGATCGGGATGCGGCATGGTAAGCGCATTCATCTTACGCGCCTGCGCCAGCTTCTCCCGTTTCTCGATACTGGCTGCCGTTTCGCTGTAAAGCTGCTGTGCTTCACTGGCGGGACGACGCTGATCGCTGATGCCAATAACGGTGACGGTACGTTCGTCATTACCCTGGCGTAAGGTCAGCTCTGCCTCCAGCTCTACCAGTTTACTGGGTTTGCTGCGCTGGCCATTGTAGTGAACCTTACCGCCTTCAATCATTTCCCGTGCGATGGCGCGGGTTTTGTAAAAGCGCGCGGCCCAGAGCCATTTGTCGAGCCGTACGCCTTCGCTGATTTTCTCTTTCATGGTTACTCCTGACTCACGACAACGAATGGCTCAGCTGCCGATAATCCCGCACAGCCTGATGGCGCAGAAAGGATTGATCAGGCCGACCGGAGTCGGGATTGCTGACGCCCAGGCACCAGCGGATACCCCACTGTCGGGCGGCATCCAGAATTGGTTCGCTGTCATCGATAAACAAGGTACGCGCGCTGTCGAAACCCGTATGCTGTTGCACTGCCTGCCATAAACGTTGGTCTTCTTTCGGATAGCCAAAGGTATGGGTAGAAAGCAATAAATCAAGGTGTGCCGCTAATCCGGTCTCGGCCAGCTTGATTTCCAGGTTATAAGGATGCGCATTGGTCAGCAGGATGGTGCGCTTACCGGCGCGCCGCAGTGCCTGTAAAAAGGGCAGCGTATCGTCACGCAATGCGGCAAGGCTGCCTTTTTCCCGCGTCATGGCGCGAATGTCCAGCGCCAGTTCCTGCGACCAATAGTCCAGACAATACCAGTTTAGCGTATGCGCCACGGCCTGATACTTTTGTGCAATCAGCTGGTGCGCTTCCGCCAACGTAATGGCGCGTGCGCGGCTCAGCGATTCGGGAACATGTTCCAGCCAGAAGTGGCGGTCAAAGGCGAGATCCAGCAGAGTGCCGTCCATATCGAGCAGCACGGTATCAATGTCTGACCAGTTCAGCGTCACGGCCATGTTAACCCCCAGGCAAAAAGAGGGCGACAGGGTAGCACAGATGCCTGAGGGTCAGAATAACGAGCGCACGCTCTGCATAGTGCCGAGATGATGGTTAAAGCATTTGTCGTAATATTGCTGGATATCCGCCATACGCAGGCGGTTACGATGGATACGGCGCAGCGCCAGCAGCGCGTTTGCCAGGGTGCAGACAATCAGCGCAAACAGCAGCAGCGAGGTGGCGAGATAACGCCACAGCGCCAGCGCATCAGGCTCATTATGCAGAGCAATATGCAGAGTGCCATTGGCATCGGTAGAAAGGCCGGTAATGATGCCGTGGGCTGCAAAGGGCGTATGCAGCAACATACCGGCCATACGTTGAAGTTCGTTCCATTGCGCAGGCGCGTCGAGATCAAACAGCGACACCGTTGGCTGCGGCTGACTGACCAGCTGATGACCTTCATCGCTCATCACCAGGAAGCCGCCAGGTGGGGGACTGTTAAGATTTTCCGCCGCGCGGCGCGTTTCCCGGAAGAAGAAGGTCGATGTAGCGGTATTGACCAGGTTTTCCAGCGCCTCAGCGCTCACCGGCCGCAGCAGTACATTCATCCCGTTGAGCTGGCCCGATTCGGCGCGCTGGACCAGCGTATCCCAATCTTTGGCATTCCCGAGATTCACCAGAGCGTTTTTCAGGCGAACGCAATCCTGCTGCTGATTACAGAGATCCTGCGTTTTCAGCACCAGATCAGAGAAATCATCCAGCAGAATCATGCCTGACTTCTGGATTGCCGACGCCAGCTGCGGATTCAGCTTGGGATCGGTATTGGTTTCCGGGTGCAGTTGCTTATTGGTGATCGACAGCAGCGCTGAGGCTTTATCGATAATATCGGATTGCGGCTGGGGCAGGGGAGCCGCGTTATTCCAGTAGATGGCGGAGCAGTCGAAAGGCATATAAGCATAGCTACGGTTGCTCTGGTAGTTGCCTGGTACTGAGCACATGCCGGTGCCGTTTACTTTCAGGTTGTCGCCAATATTTAACGGCATCGCCGCCAGCTGTTCGACGCTGTTTACCTCAATGCTCTCAGTGCCTTTTATCCAGGCGAGACTCAGCTTGAGCGGCATGCTGAGGGGGATCCAGCTGATCAGCAGCGCCAGCACCAGCAGCGAACCACAGGCCAGCACCACATTTTTACGCCAGCGCTGTAGCGGGAAATTACGCACTTCATCCTGCAACGACAGAAAACGTCCCTGACGGACAACCTGCCGATTCAGGTAGATCTCCACATCGGTCACCTGGCCCAGGTCATGGGCGACGTAAGGTTGCCAGTGCGGAGGGTAGATCAGGTCGATAATGCCGAGCGAAATATTGCTTTGTCCCTGATTCGATTCGCCAAACAGCCCCCAGCGTTTCGGCGCGCCGCGCAGGCAATGGATCTCGCGCAGGCCTTTCTCGCCAGGAAACCGGAACAGAAACCACAGGCTGACGCCAATCATGGCGGCACCCAGCATCATCAGCCAGCCCATCATGGAACCCGGCACCAGCAGGCTGATAAAAAACAGCAGGAATGCGAAACTGATGGTCAGCGCTTCACGCGTGCCGTCAGGACGGGAAAGGGCATACTCTTCCGGCGTCTCTTTGCGCACCTGTAGCAGCTCGACGTTTTCACTCTCTTCTTTGCGTATCGAGGCATTAGTCGACAGCGGACGCACCAGTGGCGGCAGCGCCGGCTGTTCCACCGCATAGTTCACCAGCGAGTGACCATTCAGAGAGATCACCAGCGGCATGGATTGCGTTTTTATCAGCTCAACATAGTTTTCGTCGGCGATGTACTGCTCCCAGAGAGGGGGCAAATGCACTTCAACCGCATCGAGATAGTAGCGCCAGGTACGTGGATCGTCGGTAGAAAGGCCATAGCGGGTAATCGCACGCGTGACGGGATAAACATTATTACTCTGGGAGGTGAGCGCGAGACTTTCCGTGGTGAGCTGTGCTTCGCCGGGTGCGGCGACCTTGCCGCGACGCACTTTACTGCTGTTACCGAGCGTGGCGACATATTTTTCTACCGCGCTGCGCTCTTCGCTGGTGAGTTTGCGATGGGGAGGACTGATAAACGGCAGCGGTTTCGCCAACGGCGGACGATGCCGCATAGCGTACCAGAACCCGATGCCTGCCAGAATTGAACCGGCCAGCACAACTGCCAGAATCATCAATATTGTGCTCATGCTTTGTTCAATCCAGCCAAAATACCGCCTTCACGTTAACCGCATACTCCAGATGACGCCACTTGTTGAGGTCAATTTTGGCGGGGACAAATAATCCTGGCAAGCTGGCCGAAGGATGAAATAGCGCGCAAAATCATAATTTTATAATGCAACATAACAAGCCTTGTTGAAAGGTTACCTGTCGATCTCTCAATTAAATATCGGTCTATTCTTAATTTTGCCATTTTTTATTGACACTGTACTGTTTTTATACCTGGAAATACAAGAAGTTGTGAGCTGACAGGCAAAGTTATGCCAGTATTAGCAGAGCGCGCTGGCTGTCGTACAATGAGGCATGCTTCTGTATGCTGTTTACCCCGCGCGTCATCGCATCACAGGATTGTGCTAAGTTTGAGGCTGATATGAAAACGACTCTGAAAAAACCCGACATCCTCAACGTGGAAGCGGTGGCTCGCTCCCGGTTGTTTACTATTGAAGCGGTCGATCTGGCTTTCAGCAACGGTGCGCGTCGCGTTTATGAGCGCATGAAACCTTCGGAGCGCGAAGCGGTAATGATTGTCCCGGTGATTGACGATCATCTGCTGCTGATTCAGGAGTATGCCGTTGGGCTGGAGACCTATGAACTCGGTTTCCCGAAGGGGCTCATTGATCCGGGTGAGAGCGTTTTTGAGGCTGCCGAGCGGGAACTTAAGGAAGAGGTGGGCTTCGGTGCCCGTGAGCTTGAGGCGCTGGGCAAACTGACCATGGCCCCGTCTTATTTCTCCAGCAAAATGAATATTGTGGTAGCGGAAGGGCTTTATGAAGAGAAGCTGGAAGGGGATGAACCTGAGCCGCTGATCGTGCACCGCTGGCCGCTGAATAACCTGCTGGCGTTGCTGGAAGAGCCCGATTTTCGTGAAGCGCGTAATGTCAGCGCCCTGTTTCTGGTACGCGAATGGCTGGTGAAGCAGGGCAGGATCGCTTACTGAGCTGACAACAGCACGGCACACTGACGTGCTGTTAAGAAATGAAAAGCCCCCAGGCCCGCTTTTGTGCGGGCGGTATAACAGGTTAGCGCTTTACCCTGAGACTTCCTGACGCACATGCCGCCCTTTTAAATCGAAATAAAGCTATTTAGTTATTAAATAATAATTCTCTTTTTAAAAGTTAGCTGGCTTACTGCGTATAAAAAATAATTTCTTATTCCTGGTTATTTGTTCTCGTGCGGGAAAGATAATTATATCATTCTGCTGTCTTGTTTCCTGTGCAGGGAATAATGGCAGCGTATTCAGTCTTTATGTTATTTCAATCAGGGATAATTGAAATATGGAACCCAAAGCAGGATTGCTGACGTTCAGAGCTGAAGGTAACGATCGCGTTAACAGCAGACATTTCTCACGGAAAATTCATTACCCAGGTAATGCAGGCCAGTGTGCTTCTGACGGTTCAGGCGTCACCATCGGCCGGGGCTACGATATGGGTAACCGCACCCGGCCTCAGGTATTAAATGACCTTATCCGCGCCGGTATCCCGGTCGAACAGGCAAAAAAGATAGCCGATGGCGCGACGCTAAGATATTGCGAGGCGATGAAGTTTGTTAAGAATAATCGGGAGGAAATTGGCGTTATCAGTAAAGAGAGTCAGCTTAAATTATTCGAAAATAGTTACAGGGAATATGCTCTGCGTGCAGAATATTTCTACAGACGCAGAGTAAAAAACAAAAATAAAACCCGTTGGGAAGATCTTAATGAAAGAATTAAGGATGTTTTCATTGATGTTTACTATCAGGGGTTAATGTCGATAAAGTTTGCAGAAACGGTCAGTGGTAATGACCCGCTGGCGGTTATCCGCTATATAGAAAATGATGAAAAAATTATTAGTTATGAAAGTCACCGGAAAAGAATACCTCACTTAATCAGGGGGCAGGAATGAGGAGGATTGCTGTTTTATATTTGGTTTTTATAGTGGTTTCATCAGAATTACATGCTCAGAAAATTGATGTCACTTCTTTGCCTTACCGGGATTGTTATGCGTTGGAACTTTCAGGTGAAACTCAGGGGTGTATAGCGCAGAAGTATGCAGATGAGAAAAAAAGTTACGAAGAGGCCAGGAGGGCATTTTTAAAAAATTCCCGTGATGCAGGAGTCCTTCAACCCCACCGTTTTAAAATGGCTGCAGAAAAAGAAAAAAGATTATGGGAAAAATATGTGCTTAATAAATGTGAAATGCAATCTTCGAGTTATTTACCTGACTCCTATGGTTACTGGCTGACGTTCTATCAATGCCAGGCGCTGGAATATAAAGCGAAAGGAGAATACTACAGTAATTACAATTTCCCGTGAAGTTATGTGAGTTATATCCGGCGGGTTTTTATATCCGGGATGGCATTCTGGCTGAACAGGAGATACATTGCGGATGGCACGATGCTCAAACATTGTGCGGCGCTGAAGTTTGCTAAGAATAATCGGAAGGAAATGGGGGTTATCAGTAAAGAAAATCAGCTCAGGTTGTGCGAAAATAGTTAACAAAAATAGGTTTTGATTGCAGAATCTTATTACAGAAGAAGAGTAAAAAATAAAAATAAAGTCCGATGGAAAGATGTTGATGTGAAAATCAAAGAGGTCTTTATTGATGTACAGTTTCAGGGATTAATGCATTTAGGATTCGCCGGGGCGTGCAGTAATAATAAAAGAAGGGAAGTTATAATTTATATAAATAACGACCCATTATTCATGGGTTATGAGCGAGTTAGAGACAGGATAGGCTTCCTGCTGGAGATATAAAAGTGAAAATAAATATTTTAATTTTATCTTTTTTACCTGTTTCTTTATTTGCTGATGATAATACGGTAAGTCCATATCCCGAATGTTACGATATGGGAATTTCCGCAGAAATCCGCGAATGCATGAATGAAAAGATGCATGAAGAAAAGAAGCGTTATGAAGAAGCATGGACAGTTTTTGTCGACAATGCCAGAGAGTCCGAAATCAGCCAGTTGTCACTTTTTGAACGCATTGCCCCTGTAGAAAAGCATAAGTGGGAAAATTACCTCTTAGAGAAATGCGCTATGGAGTCCACTGATTTTACTGAAGAATCTTATGCATACTGGACATATTATTATCAATGTATGGCCATGGGTTACAGGGAAAAACACTTTTATTATTTACATTACAGATTTTGAATCTCTTTGCCGTTTAAACTGCTGCAGAAAAAAAGTGTGAAGCGCAGCGCTTAGCAAACGAAAGGACGTATCGGAACGCCTGCCGCTGACCCACCGAGCCACAAATAAAAAAGCGATAGCGTGTTCAGGAAGATCCCATATTACGCTATCGCTTTTTTCACGTGACTGACCGGCAGGAAAGGGTTCATGCCGGTCAGTGATATCAGAACAGCTCCTGACTTTCGCCACCGGTATCCATAATGGTGGTGCCCACATCCTGTACGGAATACTCTTTCGGCTGCGTGCCATCGATAAAATATTCCTGACGGGTATTGCCGCTGCCGTTAGCCAGTTTGCCGGTACGACGATCGATATTGACCGTAACAACACCTTCCGGCGGTGTGAGCGGCTGCTCAGGGATCCCATCCAGCGCCACCTTCATGTAATCATCCCAGGCAGGCTGGGCACTTTTCGCGCCGCCCTCATAACCGGAAATCTGATCTTTAATCGCGCCCGAGGCGCTGCTACGGCCCAAATTACGTCGCGCATCGTCAAAACCAATCCACACCGAGGTCACAGTTTCCGGGCCGTAGCCAGAAAACCAGGCATCGCGCGAACTGTTGGTGGTCCCGGTTTTACCGCCGATGTCATTGCGTTTTAAATCGCGCGCGGCACGCCAGCCGGTTCCCTGCCAGCCTGGTTCGCCAAAAATATTGGTGTTCAGAGCGCTCTTAATCAGGAACGCCAGCGGGGTATTAATCACGTGCGGCGCATATTCCTGCTCTGGCTGTGCGCTGACCTGCGCCAGTCCGGGCTGCGGAACCGCCGGATTCGGCGCCTGGCCCGATACCGCCACGTTCTCCACACTCTCTTCATTCAAAGAGAGCGCTTTTTGTGTCTCGCCATAGACCACTGGCAGATTGCACTGTGGACAGGCAATTTTCGGTTTCGCTTCGAATACCACGTCACCCTGTTCATTCTCGATCCTTTTGATGAAGTAAGGGTCGATCAGGAAACCGCCGTTAGCCATGACCGCATAGCCGCGCGCCACCTGCATCGGGGTAAACGAAGCTGCGCCCAGCGCCAGCGATTCGGTACGAACAATATTGGCCGCCGGGAAGCCGAAGCGTTGCAGATACTGCGCTGCGTAATCGACGCCCATGGCGCGCATCGCACGTACCATCACCACGTTCTTCGACTGTCCCAGCCCCTGGCGCAGACGAATCGGGCCATCATATACCGCGGGTGAGTTTTTTGGCCGCCAGTCGGCACCGGCACCTGCATCCCAGCGCGAAATAGGCACATCGTTCAGAATGGAGGCCAGCGTCAGGCCGCGATCCATAGCGGCGGTATAGAGGAACGGCTTGATGTTTGAGCCCACCTGACGCAACGCCTGGGTGGCGCGGTTAAACATGCTCTGACTGAAATCGAAACCACCGACCAGCGCCCGCACGGCACCATCTTCAGGATTAAGCGAGACCAGCGCCGAGTTCACGTCAGGTACCTGAGCCAGCCACCAGTTGTTGTCAACCTTGCGTACCCAGATCTGCTGGCCAGGCTGCAGCACCTGAGTCACGCTTTTTGGCGTCGGGCCCTGCAGGGTGTCGGACTTATAGGCGCGCGCCCAGCGTACGCTGTTCAGCGTCAGCGCCACGCTGCTGCCATCTTTCATAATGGCGGTGGCTTCGTTGCTGTTTGCGCTGGTTACCACGGCGGGGAAAAGCGGACCATAAACAGGCAGATCTTTCAGCGCCTTCAGGATTTCTGTGGTGCCCAGCGCAGGCTCACCTACCCGCCACAGCACCTGGGTCGGGCCACGATAGCCGTGACGCATGTCGTAAGCGATAACATTGTTACGCACGGCATCCTGCGCCGCCTGCTGCAGCTTACGGGACACAGTGGTGTAAACCTTATAGCCATCGGTATAGGCGTTTTCACCGTAACGCTTCACCATCTCCTGACGCACCATTTCGCTCAGATAGGGCGCAGAAAAGGCAATCTCCGGACCGTGATAGTGCGCTTCCAGCGGCATCGCACGCGTCTCATCGTACTCCTGCTGCGTGATGTAGTGCTGATCAAGCATACGGCCCAGCACCACATTGCGCCGCGACAGGGCGCGCTCAGGCGAGTAGAGCGGGTTAAATGTTGAAGGCGCTTTCGGCAGGCCCGCAATCAACGCGATTTCGCTCAGTGACAGCTGGTCAACGGACTTACCAAAATAGACCTGTGCCGCCGCACCCACACCGTAAGCGCGATAGCCGAGATAAATTTTGTTGAGATAAAGTTCCAGAATTTCATCTTTCGTCAGCAGTTGCTCAATACGAATAGCGAGAAAAGCCTCTTTGATTTTACGTAACAGCGTGCGCTCAGGGCTGAGGAAGAAGTTACGCGCCAGCTGCTGAGTAATGGTACTTGCACCCTGCGACGCATGACCGGATACCAGCGCCACGCTCACCGCACGGAAGATGCCCAACGGGTCAACGCCGTGATGCTCATAAAAACGGCTGTCTTCAGTGGCGACAAACGCCTGTATCAGCTCGGGCGGCATCTGCTCTAATGTCAGCGGAATGCGACGTTTTTCACCGTACTGAGCGATCAGTTCGCCATCAGCACTGTAGATCTGCATTGGGGTTTGCAAACGGATATCTTTCAGCGTATTCACATCGGGCAGCTGTGGCTCGATATATTTGTACAGACCGTAAATCGAGCCCGCACCCAACAAGATGCAACACACTGCAAGAATCAATAAATACTTTACGAACTTCACCTGAGATTTCCCATTTAATGTCGTTTGGGCAGTTTATAAACAACCGCGCGGTAGTATAAAGGCAAGCCAGACGCTTTGATACGTACTTTTTCCTGACGACAGGGAGATCGCGCATGGCTTTTCAGATGTGGCAAATCGGACTGGATATCCAGAATGGACAACTTTGTGCGCTTGGCATCCAGCGCCGCCGCGAGGGCTGGCAGCTGCGCCACTGGTGGCAGCAACCGCTGGCGCAGGATACGTTAAGAAACGGCGTGTTGCAGTCATCGGCCTGGCTGCTGGAGCAGTTGCAGCAGTGGCGCAAACAGTTGCCCCAGCGTATCTCATTGCGTGTCGGCCTCGGACCGCAACTGGTGTTGCAACGCCCGCTGGCATTACCTGAGCAGAGCCTGCGTGAACCGGAGCTTAGCCGCTATGTGCACGCGGCAGCGAAACGCCTCTTTCCCATTGAACCGGAAGCGCTGGCGCTTGATTACCGTCCGCTTGACCATGATACGAAACAGCTGTATGTGACCGCCGCCCGCCGCGCAGCGATTGCCCGCTGGCTGGAGCCGCTGCGTCAGGCGGGGTTGCTGCCCGAGGTGTTTGAACTCACGCCAATGGCGCTGGCGATCGTGGCGCGTGAGGCGCGTTTGCCGTCGGGCAGCGTTCTGGTGCATCAACTCTCCGATCACTGGCTCTGGTATATTCACGACGACGATACCGCCGCCTGCAGCAGCGGTTTCTGTGACGACATTGCCGACTTTTCGCAGTTACAACAGCGTCATTTTCCCGCTGCCCGCCAGGTCTGGTTCAGTGCCGCCAGCGCAACGCCTGCACCAGCAGGGACACTGCTGTTCTCGCCTTTTGCCTTACTGCAACATGTACAGCCGCCGTTACCTTCATCCGGGCATGCCTTCACGCTGGCCCTCGGGCTGGCGATGCGCAGGGACGATCGCTGATGGTTGCGGTTAATTTACTGCCGTGGCGTGCATGGCAACTGCGCCGTCAGCGCCGTCTCTGGCTGCAAATCACCCTGGCGCTGCTGCTGCTGTTGCTTATGGCGGCCGCGCTTCTGGTCAAAATTTACCGGGTGCAATGCGAGACCCTGGCAAGCCAGAATGCAGGATTGACGTTACAAATCAAAGGAATGGATGCGCTGCTGGCGCAGCAGAAAGCGGTACATCAGCAGATTGAGCAGCTCGAAGCGCGCTGGCAACAGCGGCAGCACGTTAAGCAGCAGCTTCAGGCCTGGCATCAGTTCTGGATGCGTCTGCCTGACTTGTTGCCTGCAACGCTCTGGCTGACCCGGCTGGAAAAACGCGACGGGCTGCTGGAGCTGGAAGGACGCGCGCATACTGTACAGGCGGTACGCGACTTTCGTTTACAGCTGGCCGCGCTGCCCCTGTTCAGCTCGGTGCGGCAAGGCCCGCTGCGCCGCGAGCCGGAGGGCAATTACCGCTTTGTGCTGCGCGCCAGGTTGCAGGAGGCATGATGAATGACGCCATCACGCGCTGGCTGCAGCTGCCTCTGCTGGCAAAAGTCGGCACGCTGGCTGGCTGCACCCTGTTGCTGATCCTGCTGATCAGCGTATTGCTGATCCGGCCCCGGCAGCAAGCGCAACAGCAGCTGAAACAGCGCCAGGATGCGCTCCAGCAGCAGGCACAACTGCGTCAGCATCAGCTGGCGCAGTATCCTATGCTGTCGACGCTGCAACAGCAGCTGCAGCAATTACAGACACGGTTAACCACGCCAGTATCAGCCCCGCTCACGCTGGAGACGCTGCTGGCCGAGCGGGGCCAGCAGCTGGCAAGCTGGCAGCCTGACACGGCACCGCAACAACTTGCATTACAGCTGCGCTGGAGCGAGTTTCAGCCGCTTTTCTCACAGCTTAACAGACTACATCCGACGCCTCAGGCGGCCCGTTTTCTGCTACAGGCCGACAACGGGCGACTGCTGGCGCAGCTCTGGCTGGAGATAACCGATGAAGAGTAGGGTGCTGCTGCTGCTGTTAAGCTGGCCGGGGGCGCTACTGGCGCGGGATCCCTTCCAACCTCCCGTCGAAGCCCCCTGTGTACGCGAGGTGACGCCTCTTAACGCGTGGCGCTTGCAGGGAGTAATCGGCAATCGCGACATTTTTTATGCCTGGCTGGTACACGCCCGGGGAGCCAGTTTGCGGGTACGACCCGATCGCCCCTTTCCCTTACCTCCGTGGCGTATCGCCTCCCTGTCGGCCCGCAAGCTGGTGGTGGTCGCGGAAAAAAGCTGTACGCCACAGTTCTTCTCTTTTCAGTTAAAAGGAAAATATCGTGACACGGAGAGTCCTGTCGGTACGGAGCGTCCTGCTGCTGATGCTGATCACGCTGATGCCGGCCACACGCGCCAGTGATGATCGCCTGACGCTGGCATTTGATGACGCACCGGTAGAACGTATTCTGAACGCGCTGGCGGAGTTCCAGCAGCTGAACCTGTTAATTGCCCCTGGCGTGGAGGGAACGCTGTCGCTGCGGCTGGACAATGTGCCCTGGCAGCAGGCGTTGAGTCTGGTGGCGCGGATGGCCCGTCTGACAGTGGTCACGGAAGATAATGTATTACTGGTCTATCCGGAGAGCTGGCAGCAGCTGCAGCAGCAAAAACTTGCGCAGCAGCAAGCGGAGCAACAGCAACAGCAACCGCTGAAGCAGCGGACGGTGGTGCTGCATTATGCGGATGTCAGCGAGGTATACCGCAGTTTGCAGGCTGAACGGCTCACCCTGATGACGCCCCGGGGCAGCGCCACCCCTGATGTGCGTACCAATGCATTATTGCTGCGGGATACCGAAGCGGCGCTGAAAGAGACCGAACGCTGGTTGCGCGCGCTGGATGTGCCGCTGGAACAGGTGGAACTGTCGGCCCATATCGTTACTATCAGTGAAGATCACCTGCGTGAGCTGGGAGTCAGCTGGCACACGCAACCTGAAGCCACCATCACCGATACTTTACATCATCCCTCGCTCGCTGTGCCACTGACGGTGACTAACCCCAGCTTCAGTGCCGGGCTGACGCTGGCACGCCTGGGGGGCGAATTGCTGGATCTGGAACTCAGCGCGCTGGAGCAGGAAAATCAGGTGGAAATTATTGCCAGCCCGCGCCTTTTCACCTCGCATCAGCAGACCGCGACTATCAAGCAGGGCAGTGAGATCCCCTATGAAGTCGCCTCCGGCAGCAACGGCGCGACTACCATTGAGTTCAAAGAAGCGGTACTCGGGATGGAGGTGACACCCAGCGTGCTGGGCAACGGGCGTATTCATCTGAAATTACGCCTCAGTCAGAATGTGCCCGGCAGAAATATCAACAGCGGCGAAACGGAGATCCTGACCATCGACAAACAGGAGATCGAAACGCAGGTCACGCTGCGTGACGGGCAAACGCTGGCACTGGGCGGGATTTTTCAGCAACAGCGTGCGAAGGGGGAAAACAAAGTGCCATTTCTTGGCGATTTGCCCTGGCTCGGCAGGCTGTTTCGCAAGGATGTGGCGGAGCGGAAAAAACGGGAGCTGGTTATTTTTATTACACCGCGACTGGTCAGGGAAGCAGCAGTTTCGGAGGGATAAAACGGAAAATTCATTGTCTGGAGCCAACTACATTGACGCAGGGCTGGAATTAGCATACAAGGTTTAGCGATTTTTAAACGGTGTGGCGATCCAGATATTAATGCGCAACGCAGAGAACATTGTCCTTGTTAAACAGGGCGGTTAAAGCGGCGCCAGGACTCGTTACAGTTTCGCGAACGACAGACTAACCCTGTAAAGGGAATGCCGGTAGCAATTTATTCGGTTGCCAAATGGCCTTGAGTGTTGAGATAATTTTTCGTCTGACTCTTGCTAATGCTCATGAGGTTTCAGTTCCTGTCCCGCCAGCTGGAAAGCTGAACGCGGGGTATCATCAACGAATTTCTTAGTAATACCGATAAAAATGGCAGAGAAACGCAATATCTTTCTGGTTGGGCCGATGGGTGCCGGCAAAAGCACTATTGGTCGTCAGTTAGCTCAGCAACTCAATATGGAATTTTATGATTCCGATCAGGAAATTGAGCGACGTACCGGAGCGGATGTGGGCTGGGTATTTGACGTCGAAGGCGAAGCAGGTTTTCGCGATCGTGAAGAAAAGATCATTAACGAGCTGACCGAAAAGCAGGGCATCGTCCTTGCGACTGGCGGCGGATCTGTCAAATCCCGTGAAACACGTAATCGTCTCTCCGCCCGTGGTGTAGTGGTCTATCTCGAAACCACTATTGAAAAACAACTGGCACGTACGCAACGTGATAAAAAGCGCCCGCTGCTGCAGGTCGATGCGCCGCCGCGTGAAGTGCTTGAGGCGCTGGCCAATGAACGCAATCCGCTGTATGAAGAGATTGCAGATGTCACCATTCGCACTGACGATCAAAGTGCTAAAGTGGTAGCAAATCAAATTATCCACATGTTGGAAAAAAATTGATCCATCGCCTGCGGGCTTAGCAACGGGTACTCGTCATCGTGGAGAAGATCACTGTTTCACTGGGGGAACGCAGTTACCCCATCACCATCGCTGCCGGACTGTTTAACGATCCGGCTTCTTTTTGGCCTCTGAAGGCAGGTGATAGCGCCATGCTGGTCACTAACGAGACGCTGGCACCGCTCTGGCTGGATGCGCTGAAGCAGCGGTTAACGGCCGCGGGGGTGAAAGTTGATCAGGTGATTCTGCCTGATGGTGAACAGTACAAAACGTTGACGGTTATGGATCAGGTCTTTACCGCCCTGCTGGAAAAACCGCACGGGCGTGATACCACCCTGATTGCGCTGGGCGGGGGTGTTATTGGTGATTTAACCGGTTTTGCCGCAGCCAGCTATCAGCGTGGCGTACGCTTTATTCAGGTGCCCACCACGCTGCTGTCGCAGGTTGATTCGTCTGTGGGTGGCAAAACGGCGGTCAATCATCCGCTGGGTAAAAACATGATCGGCGCGTTCTATCAGCCCGCCTCGGTTGTGATCGATATCGAATGTCTTGCCTCTTTGCCGCCACGTGAACTTGCGTCCGGCATGGCGGAAGTGATCAAATACGGCATTATCCTCGACGCTGAGTTTTTCCAGTGGCTTGAACGCAACCTTGATGCACTGCTGACGCTGGATGAAAAAGCGATGGCGTACTGCATTCGGCGCTGCTGCGAAATCAAAGCTGAGGTGGTAGCCGCCGATGAGCGTGAAATGGGGCTGCGTGCCCTGCTGAACCTGGGGCATACCTTCGGTCACGCGATTGAAGCGCACATGGGCTATGGCAACTGGCTGCATGGTGAAGCGGTGGCGGCGGGTATGGTCATGGCGGCACGCACGGCGGAACGGCTGGGACAATTCAGCGCGCAGGATACCGATCGCATCATCAGATTACTGCAGCGCGCTGGCCTGCCGGTGCACGGCCCGCAGAGCATGGCGGCAGAAGATTATCTGCCGCATATGCTGCGCGACAAAAAAGTGCTGGCGGGAGAGCTGCGTCTGGTTCTGCCGCAGGCGATTGGCCGCGCTGAGGTGCGTGCAGGCGTCGCCCATAATACTGTTCTGGCAGCGATCAACGATTGCCAGGCATTCTGATTACAAGTAGTAAGTGGTGAATGTGGCTCAGGGAAGCGCTGCACAGCAAGCCGCTTAACGGAGGAGGCTAAATGGATGAGTTTAAACCGGAAGACGAGCTAAAACCTGACGCCAGTGACCGCCGTCCCACGCGGTCCCGTAAGTCGTCTTCTGCCCCCAAATTACCGGTTTCCCGTCAGCATATGATGATGGGTATCGGTATTTTAGTGCTTTTGCTGCTGGTATTAGGTATTGGCTCCGCGTTAAAAGGACCAGACAGTAGCACGCCAGCTTCTCCGTCAGCCAACAAGGGCACGGCTTCCTCCGGCAGCGAAAAAAATATCGATCTTAGCGGTTCCGCCTCCATGACCGGACAACAGAGCAGCGCGTCTCCGGACGACAGCGGCGCGCCAGAGATTGAGAACGCGAACAACACTACACCGCGCGATATCTCTATGCCCCCGGTTTCCCCGACACCCACGCAGGCCGCTCCGCTTGAGGCTCCGGACAACCAGCAGCGCGTAACCTTGTCAGGCGATCTCAACAGTGCGTTGAGCAATCAGCAGGGCGAAGTGAGCGAAGCGGCAGGCCAGGCGCAGGGCGGCAGTTCTTTGCCAACCGCACCGGCGACGGTGAGCGGCGGAGGCAGTAGCACTACGACCAGCAGCGCCACGCCGGTCAGTAAGCCGCAGACTCACACGGCGCCGACCCGTCCTGCCGTGAAGCCTGCGGCGCCTCATAAAACGCAGAGCGCGCCGGTGGTGAAAGAGAGCAAGCCTCAGGCAAGTGCCAGTGCGCGTAACAGCACGTCGGCCAGCAGCAGCGCCACGGCCAGCAAAACGCTGCCTGCGGGCAGTTATACGCTGCAGCTCAGCAGTGCCTCACGCTCTGATACGCTGAATGCCTGGGCGAAAAAGCAAAACCTGAGCGGGTATCACGTCTATAAAACGACGCGTAATGGCGAGCCCTGGTATGTGCTGATTAGCGGCTCTTATGCCACCTCAGCCGAGGCGAAACGCGCCGTGGCCTCTTTACCCGCGGAAGTCCGTGCGCAGAAGCCCTGGGTAAAACCGTTGAACCAGGTCAAGAAAGAAGCCAGTCACTGATGTTTGTGGGGCCATCCAGGATGGCCCCGTTTGAAGCGCAGAACTGCTGTCGGTTCAGCCACAGCCTATAACGAAGATGTATTAACCACGACAGCATGAAGAAAAATCGCGCTTTCCTGAAATGGGCAGGAGGTAAGTACCCTTTACTTGACGATATCCGTCGTCATTTGCCGCAGGGCGACTGCCTGGTTGAGCCTTTTGTTGGTGCCGGCTCCGTATTCCTGAATACCGATTACGATCGTTATCATCTGGCGGACATCAACAACGACCTGATTAACCTCTATAACATCGTTAAAACCCGGACCGCCGAATTTATTCAGGATGCGGGCGCGTTGTTTACTGCCGCGTCTAACAGTGCCGAGGTCTACTATGGTCGGCGCACAGAATTCAACAGCAGCAGCGATTCTTATCAGCGCGCGCTACTGTTTCTCTATCTGAATCGTCACGGTTACAACGGTCTCTGTCGTTACAATTTACGCGGCGAGTTTAACGTGCCTTTTGGCCGTTACCGCAAGCCCTACTTTCCGGAAGCGGAGCTGCTCTGGTTTGCTGAGCGGGCGCAAAAAGCGACTTTTGTCTGCGAATCGTACGATGTTACCCTGACCAACGCCCGGGCGGGCAGCGTGGTGTATTGCGATCCGCCTTATGCACCTTTGTCAGCCACCGCCAATTTTACGGCGTATCACACCAACAGTTTCAGCCTGCGCGAGCAGGAGCATCTGGCAGCGCTGGCAGCGAAGCTGGCGCTGGAAAGCCGCATTCCGGTACTGATATCGAATCACGACACGGCACTGACCCGCTTCTGGTATCAGGATGCCGTGCTGCATGTGGTTAAAGCCCGGCGTTCCATCAGCCGAAGCATTAGTGGTCGCACTCAGGTTGATGAACTGCTGGCACTTTACTGCTAGTCTGTTTCGTTCGCGACCAACGCACTACATCCGCCTGTGGGCGGATGCCAACATTGGGAGAATCGGATGAAACAATATTTACTGGCCCCTTCAATTTTGTCGGCGGACTTTGCCCGCCTCGGCGAGGATACGGCCAAAGCGCTGGCTGCCGGTGGTGATGTGGTGCATTTCGATGTGATGGATAATCACTACGTGCCCAACCTGACCATGGGCCCCATGGTATTAAAAGCCCTGCGTGACTACGGTATTACGGCGCCGATTGATGTGCATCTGATGGTGAAACCGGTGGACAGCCTGATCCCCGAGTTTGCCCGTGCGGGTGCCAGCTACATTACTTTTCATCCGGAAGCGACTGAACATGTCGATCGTACGCTACAGCTGATTAAAGAGCATGGCTGTAAAGCCGGGCTGGTATTCAATCCCGCTACTCCCCTCAGCTACCTCGATTACGTGATGGATAAGCTGGATATCATTCTGCTGATGTCCGTGAATCCGGGTTTTGGTGGCCAGTCTTTTATTCCCGCTACGCTGGATAAATTGCGCGAGGCGCGTAAGCGCATCGATGAAAGCGGTTATGACATCCGCCTGGAAGTGGACGGCGGCGTCAAAATCGATAATATCGGGCAGATTGCAGCGGCCGGTGCGGACATGTTTGTCGCCGGTTCCGCGATTTTTGGGCACCCTGATTACAAAAAAGTGATCGACGATATGCGTAATGAGCTGGAGAAAGCCAATGGCGCCTTTCACTGATATTCGGGCGCTGGCCTTTGACCTCGACGGCACGCTGGTTGACAGCGCACCGGGTCTGGCTGACGCCATTGACCGTACGCTGGCCGATCTCCAGCTGCCTGCCGCTGGCGTGGCGCGCGTCTCTACCTGGATAGGTAATGGCGCCGATGTGATGATGACGCGGGCGCTGAGCTGGGCGCTGAACCGTGAGCCGCAGCCGGAAGAGCAGCGTGACGCGCGCGCGCTGTTTGATAAACATTATGCCGACACGGTGGAGGCGGGCAGTACACTATTTCCACAGGTGACCGCCACGCTACAGGCGCTTCACGCCAGAGGGCTGCCGCTGGCGATCGTTACCAATAAGCCGAGCGCTTTTGTCGCGCCGCTGCTGTCTTCGCTGGGTATCGCTGATTATTTTTCGCTGATCATTGGCGGTGATGATGTTGTGGTAAAAAAACCGCATCCGGCGGCCATTTTCCTTGTGCTGGGCAAATTTGGCCTGCTACCGCAAGAACTGCTGTTTGTGGGCGATTCACGCAATGATATTCTCGCTGCCCGGGCGGCTGGCGTCCCCAATGTAGGAATGACCTTTGGCTATAACTATGGCGAGCCTATCGCCACCAGCCAGCCCGATGTAACACTCAACGCTTTCGACGAACTTTTGCCCGTTATCGGGCTGTGATTATCAGGACCAGAGCATGATCAAACCCATCGTTTTCAGCGGCGCACAGCCTTCCGGTGAACTGACCATTGGCAACTATATGGGTGCGTTGCGTCAGTGGGTGCAAATGCAGGACGACTTCCACTGCATTTACTGCATCGTTGACCTGCACGCCATTACCGTACGTCAGGATCCGGCTGCGCTGCGTAAAGCGACGCTGGATACGCTGGCACTCTACCTGGCCTGCGGTATCGATCCGGAAAAAAGCACCATTTTTGTTCAGTCGCACGTGCCGGAGCATACCCAGCTGAGCTGGGTGCTGAACTGCTACACCTATTTTGGCGAGTTGAGCCGCATGACGCAGTTCAAGGATAAATCGGCGCGTTATGCCGAAAACATCAACGCCGGGCTGTTCGATTATCCGGTGCTGATGGCCGCCGATATTCTGCTCTATCAGACCAACCAGGTGCCGGTAGGCGAAGATCAGAAACAGCATCTGGAACTGAGCCGCGATGTGGCGCAGCGTTTCAATGCCATCTATGGCGACACCTTCAAAGTGCCGGAGCCTTTTATCCCGAAATCGGGCGCACGCGTTATGTCGCTGCTGGAGCCGACCAAAAAGATGTCCAAATCGGATGACAACCGCAATAACGTCATCGGACTGCTGGAAGATCCCAAATCGGTGGTGAAAAAAATCAAGCGCGCGGTCACCGACTCCGATGAGCCGCCGGTGGTGCGCTACGATGTGCAGAATAAAGCGGGCGTTTCTAACCTGCTGGATATTCTTTCCGGCGTAACCGGCAAGACCATTACTGAGCTGGAACAGGAATTTGAAGGCAAAATGTATGGTCACCTGAAAGGCGCGGTCGCTGATGCGGTTTCCGGCATGCTTTCTGAGCTGCAGGAGCGTTATCACCGTTACCGTAATAATGAAGCTTACCTTGAGCAGGTGATGCGTGACGGCGCCAGCAAGGCGCGTGCGCAGGCGCAGGAGACGCTGAAGAAAGTCTACGCAGCGGTAGGCTTTGTGGCGCAGCCGTAAGGCAGAGGCAGCGGATAAACGAACACGGCGGACAGGTTCCGCCGTTTTTTTTGCCTGCGCCTGACGGGCGCTTTAAAACCAGCGCAGTTTCTCCCGCAGGCTGACGACCCGTCCGATGATGATCAGGCTGGGGCTGCTGACCTGCTGCGCCAGTTCATCAAGCTGCGTCAGGAGTCCGCTGACCACCCGCTGGTTTGGCTGGGTGCCGTTCTCAACCAGCGCCACCGGCATATCCGCCGCCATGCCGTGGTTCAGCAAACGTTGCTGAATTTCCGCTGCCTGTGACAGACCCATATAAAACACCAGCGTCTGCTGTTCAGCCGCCAGCTTTGACCAGTCCAGCTGGCTGTCGCGTTGCAGATGACCGGTGACCAGCCGCACGCTCTGGGCGTAATCGCGATGGGTGAGCGGAATGCCTGCATAAGCGGAACAGCCAGAGGCGGCCGTAATGCCGGGCACCACTGAAAAAGGAATACCGGCCTGGCACAGGCTTTCCAGCTCCTCGCCGCCGCGTCCGAACACAAAGGGATCGCCACCTTTCAGACGCACCACGCGCCTGCCGAGTCGCGCTTCGCGCAGCAGAAGCTGGTTAATCTCCGCCTGCGGCACGCAGTGATGACCGGCGCGTTTGCCGACAAATATCCGCTCCGCATCGCGGCGCACCAGCGCCATAATTTCAGCGGAAACCAGACGATCGTAAATCACCACATCGGCCTGCTGAATCTGCTGCAAACCTGTCAACGTCAACAGCCCCGGATCGCCGGGACCCGCGCCGACCAGCACCACTTCGCCACGGTTATCCAGCGGCGTGTTAAACAGCGTATCGGTGATGTGTTCGACACCTGCCTGATCCTGTTGCGCCAGCGACTGCGCGAGACGATCGTGCACCAACAGCTTTTCCCAGAAACGGCGACGTTCCCCCATTGAGGCGAATGTTGCTTTCACCCGGCGGCGCAAAGAGCCGGCATAGCGTGCCAGCAGGCCAAGATGCTGCGGCAGCAGCGCTTCCAGCTTCTCACGCAGCAGACGGGCAAGCACCGGCGCGCAACCGCCGGAAGAGACCGCGACCATCAGCGGTGAGCGGTCAATAATGGACGGCATAATGGCGCTGGCCTGCGCGGGAGCGTCCACAACATGACAGAAAATCCGGCGCGCTTCAGCTGCTGCCGCGACCTGCTGGTTGACGCTATCATCATCGGTGGCGGCGATCGCCAGCCAGCACTCCGTCAGCCAGATGGCTCTGAAGGAATCCTGAATCAGCGTCAGCTTCTCCTGCTGTGCCCAGTGGTGAAACGCCGGGGTAAAGTCGGGCGCGCCCACCAGCAGATCGGCACCAGCATCCAGCAGCAGGCGCGCCTTACGTTCGGCGACGTCGCCGCCGCCCACCAGCAGGCAGCGTTTGCCCTGTAAACGACAAAACAGCGGAAGGTAATCCATATTACGTCCTGAAAAGCCTTCGCGTCAGGCGAAGGCCAGAGATGAGAGTAAGCAGGCGGGCAGGAAAGCGGTGTTCAGGCGCAAACCTCAACCTGACCCGCAGTAACACGTACCGGAAATGTCGCAACGGAGCGGCTTGCGTCTTCCATGCAAACTCCGTCGCTGAGCCTGAAACGCTGTTTTTTAAGCGGACTGGCAACCCACAGCGCCTGTTGATGCTCGGCGATAATACCACGCGACAGGACGCTGGCGTCGGCAAAGGGATCGATATTACTGAGTGCCCAGAGTTGCTCATCCGCATACGGGCGGAATATGGCGATCTGCTGGCCGTTAACCAGCGCGCAAACGCCGGTGGCTGGCAGGATTTGCGTAAGCGGGCAAACGGCGGTCCACTGACTCATGATGCCACTTCCTCAATCAGGGTAACGGGGATTCGCTCCGTCGGACGCGCCGGGCGATGCTGGTTACGCTCAGCGACCCGCTGTACGCCGGGATCGCGCCGGGAGGAGTTTACAAAGTGGGCGAAACGCGGCAGCTGTTGCGGATCCGCCAGCGTCGCTTGCCACTCGCAGGTAACGCTGGCGCGCAGGCGTGCCAGTTCGCTTTCCAGCTCAGCATTCAGGCCCAGCCTGTCATCAATAATTACCTTGCGCAGGTAGTCGATGCCGCCATCCAGGCTCTCAAGCCAGAGCGAGGTGCGCTGCAGGCGGTCCGCGGTGCGGATATAAAACATCATAAAGCGGTCCAGATAGCGAATCAGCGTCTCGCGGTCGAGATCGGCGGCCAGCAGATCGGCATGGCGGGGTTTCATGCCACCGTTGCCGCACAGATAGAGATTCCAGCCTTTTTCCGTCGCGATAATACCAACATCTTTCCCCTGAGCTTCCGCGCACTCACGAGTGCAGCCAGAGACGCCAAACTTCATTTTGTGCGGCGTGCGGATACCTTTGTAACGATTCTCCAGTTCGATGCCGAGGCCCAGGCTGTCGCCCACACCAAAGCGGCACCAGCTGTTGCCGACGCAGGTTTTCGCCATGCGCAGCGCTTTGGCATAGGCCTGCCCGGTCTCAAATCCCGCCTCAATCAGCTGTGTCCAGATGGCAGGCAGATCGTCTTTGTGCGCGCCAAACAGACCGATACGCTGAGAACCGGTGATTTTGGTATACAGGTTATACTCACGCGCCACCTTTCCTATCGCCATTAGCCCTTCCGGCGTAATTTCTCCGCCCGGTGAGCGCGGGATCACCGAATAGGTGCCATCTTTCTGAATATTGCCGAGATAGAGATCGTTGCTGTCCTGCAACGGCGTATGCTGCGGCTGCAGAATGTAGTCATTCCATCAGGAGGCGAGCAGCGAGGCGACCGTGGGTTTGCAAATTTCACAACCGTAGCCCTGACCATATTTCGCCAGCAGCGCGTCAAAACTTTTAATTCCTTCCACCCGGATCAGGTGAAACAGCTCCTGGCGCGAGTAAGCGAAATGCTCACACAGATGGTTATTCACCTCAACGCCCTGGCGGCTGAGCTCCGCGTTAAGTACCTGGGTTATCAGCGGCACGCAACCGCCGCAGCCAGTACCTGCCCGCGTCTCTGACTTGATGGCTGCCACTGTGTGGCAGCCCTTCATCACCGCCTGTACAATATCGCCTTTGCTGACGTCGAAGCAGGAACAGATCTGCGCGCTGTCGGGCAGGGCATCCACGCCCAGGGTGGGTTTCTCGCCACAGCCTGCCGGCAGAATCAGCGCTTCAGGATTTTCCGGCAGCGGAACCTGGTTCAGCGTCAGCTGCAGCAAGTTACCGTAATCGCGGGTATCGCCCACCAGCACGGCCCCCAGCAGCGTTTTGTTGTCGGCGCTTACCACCAGCCGTTTGTAAACCGCTTTATGCTCATCCAGCCAGAGGTAGCTGCGCGCGCCCGGCGTACGGCCATGGGCATCGCCAATGCCGCCGACATCAACCCCCAGCAGCTTGAGTTTGGCGCTCATATCCGCGCCGCAGAAGGCGTTATCGCGTCCGACCAGCACGTCGCTGACCACCTGCGCCATCTTGTAGCCCGGCGCTACCAGGCCGTAAGTGCGGTTTTGCCAGGCGGCGCACTCGCCAATGGCGTAAATTGCCGGATCGCTGGTCTGGCAGCGCGCATCAATCGCTACGCCGCCGCGTTCGCCCAGCGCCAGACCACACTGTTTCGCCAGTTTGTCCTGCGGACGAATGCCGGTCGAGAAGACGATGAAGTCGACATCGAGGCTGCTGCCATCGGCAAAGTGCAGGGTTTTTCCCGCCTTGTCATGATGCAGGATCTGCTGCGTATTTTTGCCGGTATGGACCCGGACGCCCATCTGCTCAATCTTGCGCCGCAGCTGTTCGCCGCCAGGGGTATCCAGCTGTTCCGCCATCAGCACCGGGGCAAATTCCACCACATGCGTTTCAATGCCGAGATTTTTCAGGGCGCCCGCAGCTTCCAGGCCGAGCAGACCACCGCCAATGACCGCGCCGCGCTGGCTGCGTCGGGCGCAGGCTTCGATGGCATTCAGATCTTCAATGGTACGGTAGACAAAGCAGTCCGGCCCTTCAGCGCCTTTAACTGGCGGTATCCAGGGGTAAGAGCCAGTCGCCAGCACCAGCGTGTCGTAACGGACGCTGCGGCCGCTGCTGGAATGAATCACTTTCTCCTGGCGGTTGATGGTAATGGCGCGCTCACCCAACAGCAGCTGAACGTTGTGTTTTTCATAATAGCCGTCCCGCACCAGCGAGAGCTCTTCAGCGGTGTGGTGAGAGAAGTAAGCGGAGAGATGAACACGGTCGTAGGCAACGCGGGGTTCTTCACAAAATACGGTTATCGCAAACTGGCCGGGGGCGGCTTTGTCGATGAGCTCTTCAATAAAGCGGTGTCCCACCATGCCGTTACCGATAATGGCGACGTTATGCTTGCTCATGTTTGCCTCAAAAACAGAAGTATTGTGGCTACGATAACGCACCGCTTAACAGGCTTATTGATATACATCAAATGACGACGGATCTGTCGCCACTGTACGCGCTGACTGGCGGGAAAAGAGGCTGAAACGGGCGATGGGGTGGGAAAGCAGAAGTGCTTTTAAAAAAAAGAACAATAAAAAACGGGCGGAAAAATCCGCCCGCAGAGATTAGTGGGTGATATGACCGTGCTGGCGGTGCCTGGTAACAAAACCGAGCAGCACACACATCACAAACACCACGGCATAGAGGCCGTTTGCGGTGAGCAGCGCGGCGTGGGTGCCGGATTTCGCCACAATCGGGCCGGTGACCACAAAGGTCAGCATGGTGCCCACGGTGCCGCAGGTCAGAATAAAGTTGACCAGTTTGGGCGAGGCCACTCTGGTCTGCAGCGAGCCGAGGGTAATGATGGTGGTGTAGATGGCGCTGGAGCTGAAACCAAGTATCATAATAATCCAGCGTAACATCGCCGCATCGCCGCTGCTGACAAACCAGTACATCAGCAGGGTTGCCAGACCGGCCAGCACCATCAGGATGCGTTGCAGATCAAAGAAGCGCAGCAGAAAGCTGAATACCCACATGCCGACCATATATGCGGTCCAGAAATTCCCTACCAGCTGACCGGCCGCGGCGATATCCATCCCCATCGTTTTGGTGGCATATTCCGGCACCCAGGAGATAAAGCCAAGCTGACCGAGGATATAGCAGAGCGCCGCAATGGAGAGAAACAGCACGCCAATGCCCCATTTCTCTTTCTCTACGGTTTGTGCTTTTTCCGTTTTGCGCAGCACCGGGAACTCCACGCACAACGTCAGAACAAAGATGGCGACGTAAATCAGGCCAATACAGCAGTAAACCCAGTACCAGGGCAGGGAGCGCGCCAGGATGATACCGGCAAGTACCGGGAATAGTGTGCCTGCCATGCTGAAAAAGGAGTCGGTAAACAGCAGACGCGAACCGCGCTGGCGGCCTTCATAAATATGCGTAATCAGGAAGGTGCCAATCGACATGGTAATGCCGCTCACTACGCCCAGCACAAACATGCAGAGCGAGAAGACGCTCAGGCTGTGAGTATTCATCAGGCCAATAATTGCCAGAATCATCAGCACAAAGCCAAAGATCAGCTGACGCTTCAGCGGTACGATTTCCATCAGCCAGGCATTCAGAAAGATAGCGACCAGAATACCGGCGTTCAGAAAGGTAAAGGTGTTGCTCATACTGGAGATCGGCAGCTGGAAGTACTGGGCAATATTGTCCATTACCATGCCGGTAACGATCACCAGGGCACCGGTCAGCGCATAAGAAAAAAAGCTGATCCAGGTAAGGCCGATGCGATTACGATTAGTCATTGTCATAACCTGTAAAAAGGCGGATAGGGGGCGGAAAACTGTCAGAAAGTGTAAACGTAACTGTGATCTTAATAAACAACCAGTGAAACCTGATATTCATATTTCATAATTATTGTGATTTTTGTCACGAAAAGGAGCTTTTGCCGCGTTGTCCACTCCAAAGGATGGCAGCGTAAATAAAGGTAAAACGCTGGCTCTTGCATAACAGGCTCTTTACAATCAATGTCGTTTTTGAGCTCGCTTTCCCAGGTAAGGAATCATTCATGTTTAAACGTACTTTGACAACGGCCGTTGCCCTGTTCGCGCTCTCCTCTGTTTCCGCTACGGCGCTTGCCGCTAAAGGCGACACCCATGTATTACTGACAACGTCCGCGGGCAATATAGAAATTGAACTGAACAATCAGAAAGCCCCGGTTTCCGTGAAAAATTTTGTCGACTACGTCAACAGCGGCTTCTATAACAACACCACGTTTCATCGCGTTATTCCCGGCTTTATGATCCAGGGCGGCGGTTTCACGCCTGATATGCAGCAAAAACAGCCCAACGCAGCGATTAAAAACGAAGCGGATAACGGCTTGCGTAACCTGCGCGGCACCCTGGCGATGGCGCGTACCGCCGAGAAAGACAGCGCTACCAGCCAGTTCTTTATCAACGTGGCGGATAATGCGTTCCTCGATCACGGCCAGCGCGACTTTGGCTATGCGGTATTTGGTAAGGTGGTAAAAGGCATGGATGTGGCGGATAAGATTGCCCAGGTGCCCACCAAAAATGTCGGGCCTTATCAGAATGTCCCGGCCAAACCGGTGGTGATCCTGTCCGCAAAAGTGCTTCCCTGACCCATTACATCGCCATCAATGGATGGCGATGTCCGCTTCCGCCTCCGGCAAAGAAAAAGTTTGCTGCTTATACTTAGGGCAAATCATTCAGCAGGAGGCTTCATGACCGGCAAACTGACCGAAAAACAGAAATCCACGCTCTGGCAGCAACGACGCAGCGCCAGCTATCAGGCCAGCTGTCGGCTGGAAGGCCTGATGCTGGCAGAGCCTGTACTCAGTAGCAGCGAACAGGCAGCAGAGCGTCTGGCTTCGCTGAGGAGGCAGTATGGCCGATAATCTCATGCCTTCACGCGATCCCTACCTGTGGCAAAACGATGACGTGCTGAAAAACCTGCTCGACATCCATGATGCCGCGCAGTTGCGTAAAGCGGAACTGGCCTTCAGCAGCGCGCGTGTAGCCACCCTGGAGCTCGGTCCGCGCAATATCGGATTGCCTTACCTCTGCCATATCCACCGCGTGCTGTTTCAGGATGTCTACAGCTGGGCGGGGGAGATCCGTACCATCGATATCTGGCTTGATGAGACGCCATTCTGCCATTTCGAATATATCGAAAACGAAGGCAATGCGCTGATGAGTGCGCTGGAGGAAGAAGATGGACTGGGCAACCTGGCGCCTGAGGCGTTTATTGCCCGTCTGGCGCACTATTATTGCGAAATTAATGTGCTGCATCCGTTTCGTGATGGTAATGGCCGGGCACAGCGTATTTTCTTTGAGCAACTGGCCCTGCATGCTGGCTATCTGCTGGACTGGGATAAGATTGAGCGTGAAAGCTGGCTGGAGGCAAACCGCGCCGGCGTCAAAGGCGATCTGCAGCCGCTTATCGACCTCTTTACGAAAGTGGTAAGCGTCGCCAGTTAAAATGCGTAGAATAGCGGCGGTTTTAACGCTGAGGAGCGATAATGCTGCTGCTGATCGACAACTACGACTCCTTCACCTGGAATCTCTACCAGTATTTTTGCCAGCTGGGGGTCACAGTGCGCGTGGTGCGTAATGATGCCCTCGCGCTGCACGACATGGATGCGCTGCCACTGACCCATCTGGTGATCTCGCCCGGTCCCTGTACACCCGATGAGTCGGGCATTTCGCTGGCGGCGATTGCGCATTTTGCCGGTCGGCTGCCGATTCTCGGCGTCTGCCTCGGCCATCAGGCGATTGCCCAGGCCTGGGGCGCACGCGTGGTACGGGCGCGCCAGGTGATGCATGGCAAGACCTCGGCCATTCAGCACAACGGTAAAGGCGTTTTTCACGGTCTGAATAATCCCTTGACCGTGACGCGCTACCACTCACTGATTGTCGCGCGTGATTCACTGCCGGACTGCTTCGAGGTGACGGCGTGGAGCATGCGTAACGGTGAGCCTGACGAGATTATGGGGTTCCGTCATAAAACCCTGGCGCTGGAAGGGGTGCAGTTCCATCCGGAGAGCATTCTCAGCGAGCAGGGGCTTCAGCTCCTCGACAATTTTCTCCGCCAGTAAAGTTATGTTTGCCTTCCTGTGATTTATTATGCATATTTTGTGATTATTATTTCATAATGGCTCAACAGATAATCAAGCGAGGTTGGCAATGGCAGCGGAAAAACTGGCGGTAACCCGGAACACTTTCGATAACGTTATCCTGCCTGTTTATGCACCTGCGCAGTTTGTGCCGGTTAAAGGTAAAGGCAGTCGTGTCTGGGATCAGCAGGGCAAAGAGTATATCGACTTTTCCGGCGGCATCGCCGTTACCGCGTTAGGCCACTGCCATCCGGCGCTGGTGGAGACGCTGAAAAATCAGGGCGAAACCCTGTGGCACACCAGCAATGTCTTTACCAACGAACCGGCGTTACGCCTCGCCAGTAAGCTGATCAGCGCCACCTTTGCGGATCGGGTGTTCTTTGCCAACTCCGGCGGCGAAGCCAATGAGGCCGCTTTTAAACTGGCGCGTTATTACGCTTCGCAGCGTCACAGCCCCTATAAAAGCAAAATTATCGCCTTCCACAACGCCTTTCACGGTCGTACGCTGTTTACCGTCTCGGTGGGCGGGCAGCCGAAATATTCCGACGGGTTTGGCCCGAAACCGGCAGATATTATTCATGTGCCCTTTAACGACCTCGCGGCGGTGAAGGCGGTGATGGACGATCATACCTGCGCAGTGGTGGTAGAGCCGATCCAGGGGGAGGGGGGCGTGATGCCTGCCACGCAGGAATTTATGCAGGGTCTGCGCGAACTTTGTGACCAGCATCAGGCGCTGCTGGTGCTGGATGAAGTGCAGAGCGGCATGGGACGCAGCGGCAAGCTGTTTGCTTATGAACACTATAGCGTACAGCCCGATATTCTGACCACCGCCAAGGCGCTGGGTGGCGGCTTTCCGGTGAGTGCGATGCTGACCACGGAAGAGATCGCCTCCGTGATGGCACCCGGCGTGCATGGCACCACCTATGGCGGCAACCCGCTGGCCTGCGCCATTGCGGAGACGGCGCTGGATATTATCAATACGCCGGAAGTGCTGAACGGCGTAGAGCAACGGCGTCAGCAGTTTGTGGCTGCGTTGCAGGCGCTGGACAGCAAACTGGATCTCTTCAGCGCCATCCGTGGCAAAGGACTGCTGATTGGTGCGGCGCTGAAGCCGCAACACGCGGGCAAGGCGCGCGAGTTACTGAATGCCGCAGCGGCGGAAGGAGTGATGATCCTGAATGCTGGCACTGATGTGATCCGTCTGGCTCCGTCGCTGGTGATTGAACCCACCGACATTGAAGAGGGGATGGCACGCTTCGCCCGTGCGGCGGAAAACGTGCTGGCCCGTTAACGCATTTTAGCTTTTACGTAAACGCCGCACCAGCCAGCGGCCATGTTGTGGTCGCTGGCGCCAGGCAAGAGAAGAGAGGGTATGCATCACGCTGAGATGCGCCACAATCTGCTTCAGATGCCGCTCCAGGATAGTGATCGGCCCTTCATTCACATTTTCCGGCTCCTCCAGCGCGTTACTGTCTGAAGCGCCATCGTACTCCAGCCGCTGCTGACAACGCTGCAGCGCAATTTCACAGGATTGCAGATAGCGCTGCGCCAGATCCGGCGGGAGCATAGTGTGCTCGCGCGCCAGGATAGTCATGGCGTTAATATGTTCTACGATAAACTGGCTGTGGGTCACCCACAGGCGCATATCTTTCAGGTATTGCGCGTTAAAGGCGGGCTCCTGCATTGCCTGATTCAGCGAGTTATACAGCGCGTTGTGGGCCTGATTTACGCGCACCCGCTGATACGCCAGCTTATCTGCCGCCTGTTCTGGTGACAGCAACATGCGCAGCGCCTCCTGATAGGTTTCCAGCGCGTCGTGCGCATTCTGACGCAGCAGGCCGCTTTGCCATTGCGGCCAGAGCCAGACCATGCCAGCAAAGGCGATCAGACAACCCATTAAAGTATCCATCAGACGTGGCAGCAGAAATTCTTCGCCATTCAGCGACAGCAGCTGCAGCGAATAAACGGCAGTGACAGTAAACCCCACTGTGGCCCAGCCGTAAGACTTACGGATAATCAGATAGCCAATCAGGGTAATTGCCAGCATGATCAGCAAAATAATCGATTCCGGCACGGCAAAGCGCAGCGTCGCGGCGGCGATCACCAGCCCGGCAAAGGTGCCGAGCGCCCGGTGCTGAATCCTGACGCGCGTCGCGTTATAGCCGTTCTGACTCACGAACATAATGGTCATCAGGATCCAGAACGGCTTGGGGATATTGAAAGAGAGCGCCAGTGTGCTGCCCAACATCAGCATCACCGCAAAGCGGGCGGCAGTGCGCAGCGCGGCGGATTTCAGCGACAGGTAACTGCGCAGCGCGGGTAACAGCGGCAGGCGGCGTTGACGATCGGCCATCAGGTCGCGTTGCCAGAGCGGCTTTTGCTCGCGTAACACGCGGGCAATGCGACTGAAGTGATAGAGGCAAAAATTGCCGACCGGATTGTCAGGATGCTGACGGGCGATCTTCTCCAGCGCCCCCAGCTGTTTTTCCATGCTAAAGCGGTGCGGCAGTTGATGATACAGAATGTCGTCCGCCAGCTCGCGCAGGCGCGCTGAAATGGCGGCAGCATTCCAGCGGATGACCGCTTCGGCATGGCTTTGCTCAACCAGCTTCTGCACTTCTTCAGGCTGATGCAGACTGACGGAAATATGTTCCTGCAGATCGAGCGCCATCTGGAAAGCGCGTGTCAGACGCTTGTGGCTGTTGTCGCGGCTGGCAGAGAGCATATGCATCTGCTGATAGCAGGTATTAATCAGATCGACCGCTTTTTGCTGATGTGTCAGCAGTGGTGGCAGCGTTTTCTCCGGATCGGTCAGTCGGGTCAGCAACTGATATTTATCGTCGCAATAATCCGCCAGTTCCCGGTAGAGCAGGCTGAGGGTTTCGCGCATCGGCTGTTCTTTCCATAACCAGAACCAGAACCAGTTAAACAACCCGTACCAGAGTGTACCGCCAATATAGAGCAGCGGCGGCACCCAGACTGGCATGCGTCCTTCCAGGCTGAGGGTGAAGATTGCAGCAATCAGCGAGGCGGGAAGCAGGCGACCATGGAGCGGGCTGATCTCACCGGTGATCCCCAGCAGCAGCGGCATCAACAGCAGAATAAGGGGTAGCGCCATGCCCTCCAGCGACAGCCACTGAATCAGCAGGCTGCTGGTGGCGAACAGGCTGCCGCCAATGATAAGTCGTTTAAAAAAGCGTTTATGCGGGGTATCCAGACCGGCAATGTTGCAACAGGCGGGCACCAGAGAGAAAAGCAGGCCTTTTTGCAGATCGCCCAGCAGCCAGCCGAGCGCCACAGGCAGGCACAGCACCAGCGTTTGCCGCAGGGCATAATTAACTTCGGGATGATAGATGATTCGACGCCACATCAGCTCATCGCAAGCAGAAACGGCGCGATACGACTGCTATCACGCCGTGAGTGAGAAGAAATTAGCGGGTGCCGTAGACGACGATAGTTTTGCCGTGTGCGGAGATCAGGCTTTGATCTTCCAGCATTTTCAGGATACGTCCCACGGTTTCGCGTGAGCAGCCAACAATCTGACCGATTTCCTGACGCGTAATCTTGATCTGCATACCGTCGGGGTGGGTCATGGCGTCAGGCTGTTTTGCCAGGTTCAGCAGCGTCTGGGCGATACGGCCCGTCACATCAAGGAAAGCGAGATTGCCTACTTTTTCTGACGTAACCTGCAGACGACGTGCCATCTGAGCCGAAAGACGCATCAGGATATCCGGATTCACCTGAATCAACTGGCGGAATTTTTTATATGAAATTTCAGCCACTTCGCACGCGGTTTTTGCACGTACCCAGGCGCTGCGCTCCTGACCTTCTTCAAACAGGCCAAGCTCGCCAATAAAATCGCCCTGATTCAGATAAGAGAGGATCATCTCTTTACCCTCTTCATCTTTGATCAGTACCGCAACGGAACCTTTCACGATGTAGTAGAGGGTCTCAGCCTTCTCACCCTGGTGAATCAACGTACTCTTTGATGGATATTTGTGAATATGACAATGGGACAGGAACCATTCGAGTGTAGGGTCTGTTTGCGGTTTGCCGAGAACCATTCTCTGTTATCCTCTGTTGTAATCGTGCCCAAAACACAGGGGGCAGTTTTCCCTGTCAGGCGGTGAAATCTTCAAGCGTTTTTCCATTCAGGAAATTATTTCGGGTACCCGTCGTGAGCTGTGCTCGTGATTTGCCCGCATTCGTCTGTTAACGACGAAAATATTTTCAGCTCTGTTTGTAGCACAGCTTTTTACGACTGTCTCCTGTTGTCTCGCTTCAGCAAAGGCGGAATACGCCCGATTGCTGTTACCTCTCTAAGAGCGTAATCTGATGATAACTCAATGAATCGGGAGTATTTATTATGCAGGCACGTGTTAAATGGGTAGAAGGGCTGACATTTTTGGGAGAATCCTCATCCGGCCATCAGCTGTTAATGGATGGCAACTCCGGGGATAAAGCGCCGAGTCCGATGGAAATGGTGCTGATGGCTGCGGGCGGTTGCAGCGCCATTGACGTGGTTTCGATCCTGCAAAAAGGGCGTAACCACGTCGCCGATTGCGAGGTAAAGCTGACCTCCGAGCGCCGTGAAGAAGCGCCGCGCATTTTTACTCATATTAATCTGCACTTTATCGTCAGCGGAAAAGATCTGAGCGATAAGGCGGTGGCGCGCGCGGTGGACCTTTCCGCTGAAAAATATTGTTCTGTGGCGATTATGCTGGGCAAAGGGGTGGAAATCACCCACAGCTATGAAGTCGTGGCGCAGTAATTTTCCTGCAGGCCGGGCTGCCCGGCCTCGCTGCGTTACCCGATGCGTTTGCCTTCCATCAGCCGCTGCACCAGCGGCGCCATAATCAGCTCCATCGCCAGCCCCATTTTCCCGCCCGGCACCACCAGCGTGTTGATGTGGGAGATAAATGAGCCCTGTAGCATCGCCAGCAGGTAAGGGAAGTCGATCCCTTCCAGACCGCGAAAATGAATCACCACAAAACTCTCATCCAGCGATGGAATGCCGCGCGCGGCAAAGGGGTTTGAGGTGTCCACGGTGGGGACGCGCTGAAAGTTGATATGGGTACGCGAAAACTGCGGCGTAATGTAATTGATGTAATCTTCCATCGAGCGCACTACCGAGTCCATCACCGCTTCGCGCGAATGGCCGCGCTCGCTGGTGTCACGCACCAGTTTCTGGATCCACTCCAGGTTGACGATAGGCACGACCCCTACCAGCAGATCGACCTTCTCCGCCACATTATGCTGTTGCGTCACCACGCCGCCATGCAGGCCTTCATAAAACAGCACATCGGTATTTTCCGGCAGCGGCTGCCAGGGCGTAAAGGTGCCGGGCACCTGATTCCAGGGCACCGCTTCATCATAGGTATGCAGATATTTACGCGACTGACCGTGACCGCTGCGACCATATTCGACAAAGGTCTGCTCCAGCAGACCAAAGTCATTCGCTTCCGGACCAAAATAGCTGATATGGCGTCCTGCATCACGCGCTTTGCGGATCGCCATGTCCATTTCCGGCCGCGTATAACGATGAAAGCTGTCTCCCTCCAGTTCGGCCGCATGCAGGTTTAGCTGTTGAAAGATTTTGCGAAAGGCGAGGCTGGTGGTGGTGGTGCCTGCGCCGCTGGAGCCGGTAACGGCAATAATCGGATGCCTGGCTGACATGATAAAACTCCCTGTTAAGATCGGGCGATGAGCATTGTTAACACGATTGCCGTTTCAGATCATCTGCTGGACATCAGCCGCGAAACTCGCGGCGCGGCATGATATTGACCGATTCATGCAGTTCCGACCAGACGAGCACCACGTCGCCGCGCTCCAGCTGACGGCGCACATCTTCCACCTTTTCCGCCAGGCTACGCTCTTCTTCGCCATAGTCGGTGCCTTCGCGCAGGACAAAGGCCTCTATCAGGTTCGCCAGAGTTTCCGGATCGACTTGTTGCCAGGGAATAATCACAATTTACTTTTCCAGCCAGGGTGAAAGCCAGTGCGGCACGCGCTGCTCCAGCCACATTTGTGGTTTGCGCAGCGTGCCGCCAACAAAGCCAACGTGACCGCCATATGGCGTCAGTTGACAGCTAATGTTAGCAGGTAATCGCGTGGGATCCGGGATCACCGCCTCAGTCATAAAAGGATCGTCTTTCGCCTGGATGATCAGCAGCGGCTTGCGTACGCCGGGCAGCAGCGGCATGGCGCTGGCGCGGCGATAGTAGTCAGTGGCATCGGTGAAGCCATGAGCGCGTGCCGTAATGGCATCATCAAACTCGCGCAGTTTGCGCAGCGCGTTGAGCTCAGGCAGATCCACCGGCAAACTGCCGGGCCAGGCGAGCAGTTTGCGTCTGGCATTTTTCTTCAGCTGCGCCAGCAGATAGCGCTGATAGAGGCGGGAAAAGCCGCTTTCCAGCCGCATACTGCAGGGTTCCAGCAGCAGCGGGGCGGAAATCACCACACCCGCCTCCAGCAGCACCGCTTCTCCCTGCTTGCCCATCAGACAGGCCAGCATATTGCCGCCCAGTGAGACCCCGACCGCCGCTGTCGGCACCTTGCCCCACGTCTCCTGCAGCCAGCGCAGAAAGTAAGCGGCATCTTCCGTTTCGCCGGAGTGATAAATACGCCCGAGACGGTTAGGTACGCCGCTACAGCCGCGAAAATGCATCACCACGCCCAACCAGCCGCGCTGCTGGCAGGCCTGCAGCAAACCATGGGCGTAAGGACTGTAAAAGCTCCCTTCCAGACCATGAAACAGTACCACGCGCGGTTTGTGGCGTGCCTGCTGCGGATCTTCACTCCAGGCGAGATCGACAAAATCGCTGTCGGGCAGATCGAGCCGCTGCCAGTGCGGTTGTAACCTGATATGGCGACGAATCAGACGCGGCAGGACAGTTTGCAGATGTGGATTGCGCATGCCCGGCATCGGCGTAAACGTTTCCAGCGATGCGTGACTAAAATTCATGTCGTAAAGGCTTGTTTGATCCATATCTCACTGTTAGCTTCGTTGGCTGATTGTTTATTCCGGGGTGGGGAGCACCCGTATTACATGGAACTGAGTCTGTTTTTCTCAATGCTGGGCTTTCTCTGGGTCGCGGCCATCACGCCAGGCCCTAATAATATGTTACTCACCGCCTCTGGCGCGAATTTTGGCTTCCTGCGCTCTCTGCCGTTGATGATCGGCATCATGCTGGGAATGCAGCTGATGCTGCTGATGGTGGCCTTTGGCGTTGGCGGACTGATTCTGCTCTATCCCTCTTTACATCTCTTGCTGAAAATTGCGGGTAGCCTCTATCTGCTGTGGCTGGCGTGGAAAATTGCGACCGCAGCTTATGAGGAGCTGGAAACCGGCGCGGGGCCGCAAACGCCGATGCCGTTCTGGCAGGGTGGGCTGCTGCAGCTGATTAATCCGAAAGCCTGGCTGATGGCGCTCGGCGCGGTAGCCAGTTTTAGTCTGGCTGGCGATGCCTATCGCGCTTCGGTGATGGCGATAAGCCTGGGCCTGGTGACAGTTAACCTGGTGTCAGGCGTTATCTGGCTGGGCTTTGGCACCCTGATTGGCCGCCTGCTGCGCAGCCGACGTGCCTGGAAAATCTTCAACCTCGCCATGGGTATTTTAACTGCCGCCTGCGTACTGCTGATCTGGCACTGAGGCCGGATTAACCCCCTCCATGACTCTCCTGCCGGGCGGCACGCCGCCGCCCGCTACCTCTCTTTTGCGTGCATCATCCTGACCAACAAGCATTTGCCTTTTTTGCATGTTTTCATCCGTTTTTTATCTAAGAACTTCTTTTTATTAGGGATAATTTTAAATTCCTTGGTGAAAACCGGTGTGCCGGAGAGACTGCCAGCATCATAAAAATGTTGGGGTGCATCATGGCAATTAAAGGGCGTTTCTCAGTTATCGCTGCGGCGCTGGCGTTGCTGGCCTTTCAGGCCGACGCCGTTAACGTCACCGTGGCTTATCAGACCTCTGCCGAGCCGGCCAAAGTGGCGCAGGCGGATAATACCTTCGCCAGCGAAAGTGGCGCGACGGTGGACTGGCGCAAGTTTGACAGCGGATCGGGCGTGTTACGGGCGCTTGCTTCGGGTGATGTGCAGATTGGCAATATCGGTTCCAGTCCGCTGGCGGTGGCCGCCGCCCAGCAGCTGCCGATCGAAGCTTTTCTGCTGGCGTCACAGCTGGGTAATTCCGAAGCGCTGGTGGTGAAAAAAACCATTCAGTTACCGCAGGATCTGGTAGGCAAGCGCATCGCGGTGCCTTTTATCTCCACCACCCATTACAGCCTGCTCGCCGCGCTCAAACACTGGGGCATTAAAGCGAATCAGGTTCAGCTGGTGAATTTACAACCGCCCGCCATCATCGCCGCCTGGCAGCGCGGTGATATCGACGGCGCCTATGTCTGGGCACCTGCCGTCAACGAACTGGAGAAAGAGGGCAAGGTACTGACTGATTCGTCGCAGGTGGCAAGCTGGGGGGCGCCGACCCTGGATGTCTGGGTGGTGCGCAAAGACTTTGCCCGCCAGCATCCGGAGGTGGTGACCGCTTTTGTGCGCAGCACGCTGGCGGCGCAGCAAGCCTATCTGGACAACCCGCAACAGTGGCTGACGCAGCCCGATAACCTCAGCAAGCTGTCGCGCCTGAGCGGGGTGCCGGAAGCGCAGGTGCCGGGGCTGGTGAAAGGCAATACCTACCTGACTGCGCAGCAGCAGATCGCCCAGTTAGGGCAGCCGGTCAATCAGGCGATTGTCGATACTGCGCGTTTTCTGCAGGAGCAGGGCAAAGTGCCGCAGGCGGCAACAGATTACAGCGACTACGTCACCAGCCGCTTTGTTGAACCCCTGGTGAAACCCTGAGGAGATCGCCATGCTGCGTATTTCACATCTTAACGCCCGTTATGCCGGCCAACCCGCCTTACAGGATATCAACCTGCAGCTGGAGAACGGCGAACTGCTGGTGGTCCTGGGCCCCTCCGGCTGCGGTAAAACCACGCTACTGAATTTGATTGCCGGTTTTTTACCGCACGAGTCAGGCAGTATCACGCTGAATGGCAAAGAGATCAGCGGGCCGGGTGCGGAACGTGGCGTGGTATTCCAGAACGAAGGGCTGCTGCCCTGGCGCAACGTGATCGATAACATCGCTTTTGGCCTGCAGCTGGCCGGTATGGCACGCCCCCAACGCCATGCCATTGCCGCACGCCTGTTGCGGCAGGTGGGGTTGGAAGGGGCGGAAAAGCGCTTTATCTGGCAGCTCTCTGGCGGACAACGTCAGCGTGTCGGCATCGCCCGTGCGCTGGCGACGGATCCGCAACTGCTACTGCTGGATGAGCCCTTTGGCGCGCTGGACGCCTTTACCCGTGAACAGATGCAGACGCTGCTGCTGACGCTGTGGCGCGACAGCGGCAAACAGATTCTGCTGATTACCCACGATATCGAAGAAGCGATTTTTCTCGCCAGCGAGCTGGTGCTGCTCTCGCCGGGACCAGGCCGCGTGATGGAGCGTCTGACGCTCGATTTTGGCCGCCGCTTCGCCGCAGGTGAACCCTGCCGCCAGATCAAGTCTGACCCCGCATTTATCGAGCGTCGTGAATATGTACTGCAACGGGTATTTGAGCAACGGGAGGCTTTCGTATGAGCGCGTTGATAACCGATAAAGTGCAGGTAACGCGACGCGCTCTGCGCTGGCCGCTGTCACCCCGGATAACGCTGAGTCTGTTCAGTTTGCTGCTGCTGTTGCTGGTGTGGTGGAGCGTGACCGCGCTGGGGCTGATTGGCCCGCTGTTTCTGCCGTCACCCCAGCAGGTGCTGCAAAAACTGCTGCTGATCGCCAGTGCGCAGGGCTTTATGGACGCGACGCTCTGGCAACATCTCGGGGCCAGCCTGGCGCGCATGTTAATCGCCCTGGCGGCCGCGGCACTGATTGGTATCCCGGTGGGGATCGCCATGGGGCTAAGCCCGCTGGTGCGTGGTCTGCTCGACCCGCTGATTGAACTTTATCGTCCGGTGCCGCCGCTCGCTTATCTGCCGCTGATGGTGATCTGGTTTGGTATTGGCGAGACCTCGAAAATTCTGCTGATTTATCTGGCTATTTTTGCGCCGGTTACCTTGTCGACACTGGCCGGGGTCAAAAACAGCCGCCAGGTGCGGATTCGTGCGGCACAGGCACTGGGTGCCAGTCGCTGGCAGCTGCTGCGCTGGGTGATCCTGCCCGGCGCGCTGCCGGAGATCCTTACCGGTTTACGCATTGGCCTCGGGGTAGGCTGGTCAACGCTGGTGGCCGCAGAGCTGATCGCCGCCACCCGCGGGCTGGGATTTATGGTGCAGTCCGCAGGGGAATTCCTTGCTACCGATGTGGTGCTGGCGGGCATCGCCGTGATCGCCCTCATCGCCTTTAGTTTAGAACTGGGTTTGCGTGCGTTACAGCGCCGCCTGACGCCCTGGAATGGAGAACAGTAAATGAACGAACGTTTAACAATTACCGCGCTGGGACCCAGGATCGGCGCGCAGGTGGAGCATCTTGACCTGACCCGGCCGCTGAGTGACGGCCAATTTGAACAGCTTTATCACGCGCTGCTGCGCCATCAGGTGCTGTTTCTGCGCGATCAGGCAATTACGCCGCAGCAGCAGCGGGCGCTGGCAGGCCGCTTTGGCGATCTGCATATTCATCCGGTCTATCCCCATGCGGAAGGGGTCGATGAGATTATTGTGCTGGACACCCATCTGGACAATCCGCCCGATAACGATAACTGGCATACCGATGTTACCTTTATCGATACGCCTCCGGCGATTGCCATCCTGACGGCGAAACTGTTGCCGGAAAGCGGCGGCGATACCCTGTGGGCGAGCGGTATTGCGGCCTGGGAAGCGCTCTCCACGCCTTTTCAGAACCTGCTCAGCGAGTTGCAGGCTGAACACGATTTCAAAAAGTCATTCCAGGAGTACAAATATCGTAAAAGCGAAGAAGAGCATCAGCGCTGGCAGCAGGCGGTGGCGAAACACCCGCCGGTACAGCATCCGGTGGTTCGTACCCACCCGGTGAGCGGCAAAAAAGCGTTGTTTGTCAATGAAGGCTTCACCACGCGCATCCTGGGTGTGAGCGAAAAGGAGAGTGAGGCGCTGCTGAGCTTCCTGTTTGCGCATATCACTAAGCCGGAGTTTCAGGTGCGCTGGCGCTGGCGGGAGAATGATGTGGCGATCTGGGACAATCGGGTAACGCAACATTATGCCTGTGCTGACTATTACCCGGCGCGGCGCGTGATGCATCGCGCCACCGTGCTGGGGGATGTGCCTTTTTAATGCGATGCTGCGGCCCGCTGCAACGGGCCGCGTTTGCTCAGGAGGCGAGCATATTTTCCAGCTGCTCCTGGGCATCAAGCCAGGCCATTTCTACCTCTTCCAGCGCCGATTTGCTTTCCGCCTGACGCTGAAGCGCAACGGTCAGATCCGCTTTACGCGCCTGATCGTAAATGGCGCTGTCAGCCAGCAGCGTTTCTGCCTCCTGCAGCTGGGCTTGCCATTTCTCCATCTGCTTTTCCAGCTTTTCGATCTGTTTGCGCAGCGGCTGGGTCTGGGCTCGCAGTTCAGCATCGCGGCGCTTCTGATCTTTACGTGCCTGGGCGCTGTTGCTGTTATCCGCTTTCGGCACGGCATCCTGCTGCGCGGCCTGTTTTTGCAGATCGCTCAGCCACTGCTGATAATCTTCCAGGTCGCCCTCAAAGACATCCACTTTGCCGTCATGCACCAGATAAAGATCGTCAGTGGTGGCACGCAGCAGATGGCGATCGTGCGATACCACCACCAGCGCGCCCTCGAAGTCGATTAACGCTTCGGTAAGCGCCTGGCGCATGTCGAGATCGAGGTGGTTAGTGGGTTCATCAAGCAGCAGCAGGTTAGGACGCTGCCAGACAATCAGCGCCAGCACCAGACGCGCCTTTTCACCACCGGAGAAGCGTGCGGTAGGCTCACTGACTTTATCGCCCTGAAAACCGAAGCCGCCAAGATAGTCGCGCAGCTGCTGCTCCAGCACTTTCGGCGCCAGGCGGGCCAGGTGCTGTAACGGCGACTCGTCAGCGCGCAAAAACTCCAGCTGATGCTGCGCGAAGTAACCGAGTTTGACCCCTTTCGCCAGCCCTACTTCGCCATCCAGCGGCGTCAGTTCGCCCGCCAGCAGCTTGATCAGGGTAGATTTACCGGCGCCGTTTCGACCCAATAGCCCGATTCGTGAACCCGGCACCAGGTTCAGTTTGATAGCATCCAGAATCACACGCTCGCCATAGCCTGCCGTGACCTTCTCCATCTTCAGCAACGGATTAGGCAGGCTTTCCGGCGGGCGGAAGCTAAAGCTGAACGGGTTATCAACATGCGCCGGCGCGATCAGCTCCATGCGTTCCAGCATCTTGATACGGCTTTGTGCCTGTTTCGCTTTGGTGGCTTTGGCGCGAAAACGGTCGATATAACTCTGCAGGTGCGCCACTTTCTCTTGCTGATGTTCGTATAACGCCTGCTGCTGCGCCAGTTTGGCCACGCGCTGGCGCTCAAATGCGCTGTAGTTACCGGTGTATTCAAACATCGTTTGTTGTTCGATATGTAAAATCTTATCCACCACCGGGTCGAGAAAATCACGATCGTGGGAGATCAGAATCAGCGTGCCGGTATAGTTTTTTAACCAGCGCTCCAGCCAGATCACGGCATCGAGATCGAGGTGGTTAGTAGGTTCATCAAGCAACAGTAGGTCGGAACGGCAGATCAGCGCCTGCGCCAGATTGAGACGCATCCGCCAGCCGCCCGAGAAATCACTGACCGGACGCAGCAGCTGTTCCTGGCTGAAGCCGAGTCCGTGCAGCAGGCTGGAAGCACGCGCCTGGATACTCCAGGCCTGAATAGCGTCAAGTTTGCCATGAAGTAATGCAATGGCGTTGCCGTTATTATCGGCATTGGCCTGGGCTAATTCGGATTCAAGCTGACGAAATTCACGGTCGCCATCAATAACATATTCAAGCGCGGCTTTATCCAGCGCAGGCGTTTCCTGATTGACCCACGCCAGCGCCCAGTTGCCGGGAAAGGTAACGCTGCCAGCATCGCTGGTGATTTCGCCCTTTAACAGGGCCAGCAGCGTTGATTTGCCGCAGCCGTTTTTACCCACCAGGCCCACTTTCTGGCCTGGGTTAACCGTGGCCGTCGCGTTGTCCAGCAGAACCCGGGTGCCGCGTCGAATTTGTAAGGAGGAAAAGACAATCATAAGCGCCGTATCGTCAGAGTATGTTAATTTACCGGGAACATAATGAAATGAACGTAAGTTGCGTGGTGCATGGTAGCGGAAATCCTGCCCCGTGACGACGCCCTGGAGGGAACGATGTCGCAGCCACCGAAAATTTTGCTGCTGTACGCCCATCCGGAAGCACAGGATTCGATCGTTAATCGGGTTTTGTTACAGCCGGCTCAACAACTGGAACATGTCACTGTGCATGATCTTTATGCACACTATCCTGACTTCTTTATCGATATCCATTATGAGCAGCAGCTGCTGCGGGAACATCAGGTTGTCGTGTTTCAACACCCTCTTTATACCTGGAGCTGCCCGGCCCTGTTGAAAGAGTGGCTGGACCGCGTGCTGTCGCGCGGCTTTGCCAGCGGCACCGGCGGCAATGCGCTGGAAGGTAAGTACTGGCGCAGCGTCATCACCACCGGCGAGCCCGAAGCGGCTTACCATGGCAATGGCCTGAACCGCTATCCCATGAGCGACATCATGCGCCCCTTTGAACTGACGGCACAGATGTGTCGTATGCACTGGATGACGCCGATGATCATTTACTGGGCGCGTCGCCAGACGCCGGAAACCATGAAGAAATTTGCCCGCGCCTATGGCGACTGGCTGGCAGCGCCGCTGCCCAACGGAGGAGTGTAATGGAAGGACAGACCCTGCTTACCGCAGGTGTGATTTACCTGTTTGCCGCGGTCCTGGTGGTGCCAGTAGCAGCGCGGTTAGGGATTGGCGCTGTTTTGGGGTATTTACTGGCCGGTATCGCTATCGGCCCCTGGGGACTGGGTTTTATCAGCGACGTTGAAGAGATTCTGCACTTCTCTGAGCTTGGCGTCGTGTTTCTGATGTTTATTATCGGGCTGGAACTGAATCCCTCTAAACTCTGGTCGCTGCGGCGTTCGATTTTCGGCGTTGGCGCAGCGCAGGTCTGTTTCTCGGCGGCCATTCTGGGCGGCTTGCTCTGGTTCACCGACTTTGACTGGCAGGCGGCGGTGATTGGCGGTATCGGTCTGGCGATGTCCTCGACCGCGATGGCACTGCAGCTGATGCGCGATAAAGGCATGAACCGCAATGAAGCGGGTCAGCTCGGGTTCTCCGTACTGCTGTTTCAGGATCTGGCTGTGATTCCGGCGCTGGCGTTGGTGCCGCTGCTGGCGGGCAGCGACAGCGGCCATATCGACTGGATGAAAGTTGGGCTTAAGGTACTGGCTTTTACCGGCATGCTGATTGGTGGACGTTATCTGCTGCGGCCGATCTTTCGTTATATCGCCGCCTCCGGCGTACGCGAAGTGTTTACCGCCGCCGCGCTGCTGTTGGTGCTGGGCGCCGCGCTGTTTATGGATGCGCTGGGACTGTCGATGGCGCTGGGTACCTTTATCGCCGGTATTCTGCTGGCGGAAAGTGAATATCGTCATGAACTGGAAGTAGCTATCGAGCCCTTTAAAGGGCTGCTGCTCGGTCTGTTCTTTATTTCGGTGGGCATGGCGCTCAACCTTGGTGTGCTCTACACCCATATTGTCGCCATCCTGATCGGCGTGCTGGTACTGGTGGCGGTAAAAAGTCTGGTGCTCTACCTGCTGGCGCGTATTTACGGCCTGCGCAGCTCGGAACGGCTGCAGTTTGCCTGCGTGCTGAGCCAGGGCGGCGAGTTCGCCTTCGTACTCTTTTCCGCGGCCTCCTCGGCAAACCTGTTTTCCGGCGATCAGCTGCCGCTGCTTTTGGTTACCGTCACGCTGTCGATGATGACCACGCCGCTGCTGATGCAGGGGGTGGACAGCATCCTGGCGCGGCGCTTTAATGAACCGGACGATCAGGCGGAGAAGCCCTTTGTGGATGACGATCAGCCGCAGGTGATCGTGGTCGGATTTGGCCGCTTTGGCCAGGTGATTGGGCGCCTGCTGATGGCCAACAATAAGCGCATTACCGTGCTGGAGCGCGATATCAGCGCCGTTAGCCTGATGCGTAAATATGGCTACAAGGTTTATTATGGCGATGCCACCGAACTGGAACTGCTGCGTGCCGCCGGTGCGTCCAGCGCGCAGTCGATCGTTATCACCTGTAACGATCCGGAAGATTCGATGACGATTGTGCGCCTCTGTCAGCAGCATTTCCCGCAGCTGCAAATTCTGGCGCGGGCGCGCGGACGTGTAGAAGCGCACGAACTGCTGCAGGCGGGCGTTACGCAATTCTCGCGTGAAACCTTCTCCAGCGCGCTGGAGCTGGGGCGTAAGACCCTGATGTCGCTGGGGATGCATCCGCACCAGGCCCAGCGGGCTCAGTTGCATTTCCGCCGTCTCGATATGCGCATGCTACGTGAGCTGATGCCGAATCACACCGACAGCGCGCAGATCTCGCGCGCCCGGGAAGCGCGACGGGAACTGGAGGATATTTTCCAGCGCGAGATGCAGCAGGAGAAGCGGCAGTTTGATGGCTGGGACGATCCGTTATGAATTGTACGGTCCGGGGATCTCCTCCCCCGGACCGGTCTACCCTCGACTAAACTTATTTGTTCAAGCTGAGCCTGAACAGGCGGAAACATAATGCGTAAACGTTTTATTGCCGGTGCGGTCTGCCCGCACTGTCAGGAAAAAGACACGCTGGCGATGTGGCGTGAAAATAATGTGGATGTGGTGGAGTGCGTGAAGTGCGGCCATCAGATGCGTGAGGCTGATAAGCAGGTACGCGATCAGGTTCGCACTCAGGAGCAAGTGATTGGAATTTTTCATCCTGAGTAGCGTAATGGCGCAGCTTTTTTTAAGCTTAAACGTACAGCGGGATAGAATTCCGTTACAATCGGCGCAATTAACGCTGAGGCAATGAAAGATGCATTTGCGATTTTACCCTCAGTCTGGAACCTTTCTGGTTGGTGTTATTGCACGCTAAAATAGACCAATGAGACGGGATCGCAGTTCTCAACGGTTAGGAGATATCATGAAAGTAGCTAAAGACCTGGTGGTTAGCCTGGCCTATCAGGTACGTACAGAAGACGGTGTGTTGGTTGATGAGTCACCGGTGAGTGCACCGTTGGACTATCTGCACGGTCATGGTTCCCTGATTTCTGGTCTGGAAAAAGCGCTGGAAAATCACGTTGTGGGTGACAAGTTTGAGGTTCATATTCCGGCAAACGAAGCCTACGGCCAGTACGATGATAATCTGGTGCAGCGTGTACCTAAAGATGTCTTTATGGGCGTGGATGAATTGCAGGTCGGCATGCGCTTCCTGGCGGAAACCGATCAGGGCCCGGTGCCGGTAGAAATTACCGAAGTGGAAGATGAACACGTTGTGGTTGACGGCAACCATATGCTGGCAGGTCAGAACCTGAACTTCAGCGTTGAAGTGGTTGCGCTGCGCGAAGCAACGCCGGAAGAACTGGCTCATGGCCACGTTCATGGCGAGCATGGTCATCATCATGACCACGATCACGACCACGGTCATGATCATGGTCAGGGCGGTTGTGGCACTGGTGGCTGCGGCTGCAGTCACTAAGCCAGCAGTAAATAAGAAAGGCCACCCGTGCGGTGGCCTTTCTTCTGTCTGACATCGGGTGCGCACAGGGTCACCTGATACGCGCAACTGCTGTCACGCATGCCGTTGGGCGCACGATCAATAATGGGGTGGTGGCGTCTCCTCCGCCTGCGATGCAACCATTGACGGTGCCGCTTCCTTGAGCTTATCTGCCATCAGACGCAGCCGCTCGCGCATCTTACTTACCTCCAGCTCATGCTGGATCACGGTCTGATTCAGCTGATCAATCGTCAACTCCTGAAAAGCCACCTTGCTTTCCAGTGCCTCCAGCCGTTTTTCCCACTCTGATTGTTGCATAGCCCCTCCTCATGTTACGGTGCGACGCCCGTTGGCGTATGTGCGTAGTGTTATGGCCGGTCGCAGGAGAATGATCTGATATTATACGCTGTGTGACCGGCGTGCTTGAAAACGGGCCGAATGACATTATCTCTGATGAAACTTCCTGATGCAAAAAAGGTCGGAGGTTAACCGGGTAATTACATTGTGGGAGTGTTCGCCACGCCCACGTACAGTTATAGTGTGGGGCTTAAGGTCCGCAATAATTCCCGAGGTGAGACGCTTCGGTTTTGGAGAAAGGATGAAATCACTGTTAAAAGTCACATTGTTAGCTACCACTATGGCCGTTGCGCTGCACGCACCGCTTACGCTGGCAGCAGAGGCAACCACTGCACCAGCTGCGCCTCAGGCACCGAAAAACGCGGCCTTCAATAATGAGGATCAGCAGTCTGCTTATGCGCTGGGCGCTTCGCTGGGTCGCTACATGGACAACTCCCTGAAGGAACAGGAAAAACTGGGCATCAAACTGGATAAACAGCAGTTGATCGCTGGTGTGCAGGACGCCTTTGCCGGTAAGAGCAAACTCTCTGATGAAGAAATCGAGCAGACGCTGCAGGCTTTTGAAGGCCGTGTAAAAGGCGCTGCTCAGGCGAAAATGGAGAAGGACGCCAAAGAGAACGCGGAGAAGGGTGACGCATACGCAGCGAAATTCGCCAAAGAGAGCGGCGTGAAGAAAAGCGACAGCGGTCTGCTGTACAAAGTTGAGAAAGAGGGTAGCGGTAACGCACCAAAAGAGAGCGACACTGTGGTCGTAAACTACAAGGGCACGCTGATTGACGGTACGGAGTTCGATAACTCCTATACACGCGGTGAGCCACTCTCTTTCCGTCTGGACGGCGTTATTCCTGGCTGGACGGAAGGCCTGAAGCACGTGAAGAAAGGCGGTAAAATCAAGCTGGTGATCCCACCACAGCTTGCCTACGGCAAAAATGGCGTGCCGGGTATCCCTGCCAACTCTACGCTGGTGTTTGACGTTGAGTTACTGGACATCAAGTCAGCGCCTAAAGCGGACGAGAAGACGCAGGCACCTGCCGCAGCCGACAAAAAAGCGCAGTAAATTTTCAGCCGCCGCGTTCACTGCGGCGGTTTCGTTTTCTCTCTCCTGACAAAGCTCTGGCATAAGCGAACGACATTTGCCAGACTAGCGGCTGTAAAACTATCCAGGTATTGAGTCTGCCCTGCAGCGCTATGACAGGCTCCAGCCATTTAGGGTGATCTCTTCGATGTCTAATCCATTCAATCCCGGTGAACTGACTGACTACGATTTACTCGAGCAGCGTGCGTTTGAACAAACCGATTACGATATTTTGAAATCCTACGAGGCGGTCGTGGATGGGCTGGCGATGCTGATCGGCTCGCACTGTGAAATCGTTCTGCATTCTCTGGAAGATCTGAAATGTTCTGCGGTGCGTATTGCCAACGGCGAGCATACCGGGCGTAAAGTGGGCTCACCCATTACCGATCTGGCGCTGCGTATGCTGCATGATATGCAGGGCGCAGACAGCAACGTGTCGAAGGCTTATTTTACCCGCGCGAAAAGCGGCGTGCTGATGAAGTCAGTGACGATCGCTATTCGTAACCGCCAGCAGCGGGTCATTGGTCTGCTGTGCATCAACATGAACCTTGATGTGCCGTTCTCGCAGATTATGTCGACGTTTATGCCGCCGGAAATGCATCAGGTGGACTCCAGCGTGAACTTCGCCAGTTCGGTCGAAGATCTGGTGACTCAGACGCTGGAATTTACTATTGAAGAGGTGGGCGCTGACCGAAACGTTTCCAATAACGCCAAAAATCGTCAGGTGGTGCTCAATCTGTATGAGAAGGGGATTTTCGATATCAAAGACGCCATTAATCAGGTGGCTGACCGTCTGAATATCTCCAAGCATACGGTTTATCTCTATATCCGCCAGTTTAAGAACGGTGATTTTCAGGGGCAGGAGCGCTGATGCGTTATACCCTGTTGGTGACCGGCGCTCCCTACGGTACGCAGCAGGCCAGCAGCGCGCTGCTGTTTGCGCGTGCATTACTGGCGACGGGGCATCAGCTGGAGAGCGTCTTTTTTTATCGGGAGGGCGTACTGAACGCCAATCAGCTGACCGCGCCCGCCAGTGATGAATTTGATCTGGTGCGCGCATGGCAGGCACTGCAGCAGGAGCAGGGGGTAGCGTTGAATATTTGCGTGGCCGCGGCGCTGCGGCGTGGCGTCACGGATGAGCAGGAAGCCGCAAGGTTACAGCTGGCTGGTAGTAATTTGCAGCCTGGCTTTACCCTCAGCGGACTGGGCGCCCTGGCGGAAGCGGCGCTCAGCTGCGATCGACTGGTACAGTTTTGATGAATCGCGTTGCTTTTGTTTTTACCCGCGCCCCTCATGGCAGCAGCGCCGGACGTGAAGGGCTGGATGCTGCGCTGGCGACAGCCGCGCTCAGCGACACTATCGGGCTGTTTTTTATCGGCGACGGCGTGCTGCAGTTGACCAGTCAGCAACAGCCGGAGCGGATCCTGGCGCGGAATTATATCGCCACCTTTGGCGTACTGCCGCTGTATGACATTGAGCAATGCTATCTTTGCCGCGACTCGCTAAAAGCGCGTGGGCTGGCGGTTGATGCCGCGCGCGTGCTGGATGTTGAACTGCTGGATGCGGATGTGCTGCGCCAGCGGCTGGCTGACTTCGACCGCATTATCACTTTCTGAGAGCGACAGATGTTACATACCCTGATGCAGTCACCCTGGCAATGCGATACGGACACCCTGCTCAGAATGCTGAGTACCGGGGACGATCTGCTGCTGTTGCAGGATGGGGTGCTGGGTGCCCTGACAGACAGCAACATGCTGGAAAAACTGCTGGCGGCACCCGCTACGCTCTGGGTATTACAGGAAGATGTGGAAGCCCGGGGATTATCTGCACAAATTTCATCCAAAGTGCGTCTGGTAGACTATACTGATTTTGTTGACTTAACCGCAAAACATCAGCAGCAAATGGCCTGGTAATTGCGTAAAGCCTGGTTATTTCTTGACACCTTTTTAGCACAGCCCTAAAATTCTGCGTCCTCGTAGTAATACGAGGCGATTTATTACGTGTTTACGAAGCAAAAGCTAAAGCAAAACCAGGAGCTATTTAATGGCAACAGTTAACCAGCTGGTTCGCAAACCACGCGTACGCAAAGTTGCAAAGAGCAACGTGCCTGCGCTGGAAGCCTGCCCGCAAAAACGTGGTGTTTGTACTCGTGTGTACACCACCACTCCGAAAAAACCAAACTCAGCACTGCGTAAAGTTTGCCGTGTGCGTTTGACTAACGGTTTTGAAGTTACCTCCTATATCGGTGGTGAAGGTCATAACCTGCAGGAACACTCCGTGATCCTGATCCGTGGCGGTCGTGTTAAAGACCTGCCAGGTGTGCGTTACCACACCGTTCGTGGCGCGCTGGACTGCTCTGGTGTTAAAGACCGTAAGCAAGCCCGCTCCAAATACGGCGTGAAGAAGCCCAAGGCTTAATGGTTCTCCGTTAAGTAAGGCCAAACGTTTTAACTTAAATGTCAAAATAAACTCGTAGAGTTTTGGACAATCCTGAATTATCAACGGAGTATTTCCATGCCACGTCGTCGCGTCATTGGTCAACGTAAAATCCTGCCGGATCCTAAGTTCGGATCTGAGCTGCTGGCCAAATTTGTAAATATCCTGATGGTAGATGGTAAAAAATCTACTGCTGAAGCAATCGTATATACCGCGCTGGAGACCCTGGCTCAGCGTTCTGGTAAAAATGAACTGGAAGCTTTCGAAGTAGCCCTCGATAACGTGCGTCCGACTGTCGAAGTTAAGTCTCGCCGTGTTGGTGGTTCTACTTATCAGGTGCCAGTTGAAGTCCGTCCGGTCCGTCGTAATGCGCTGGCAATGCGTTGGATCGTAGAAGCTGCTCGTAAACGCGGTGATAAATCTATGGCTCTGCGCCTGGCGAACGAACTTTCTGATGCTGCTGAAAACAAAGGTACAGCAGTGAAGAAACGTGAAGACGTTCACCGTATGGCAGAAGCCAACAAGGCGTTCGCTCACTACCGCTGGTAATAGCCACGTAGTAGTTGTTAAACCAGCGGGCGCTCAAACAGCCAACCCGCTGGGGTCGACTAACTTTGAACGTCCGAGAATCAGAGGAATCAAATGGCTCGTACAACACCCATTACACGTTACCGTAACATCGGTATCAGTGCACACATCGACGCCGGTAAGACCACTACCACTGAGCGTATCCTGTTCTACACCGGCGTTAACCATAAAATCGGTGAAGTTCACGATGGCGCCGCGACCATGGACTGGATGGCTCAGGAGCAGGAACGTGGTATTACCATCACCTCCGCTGCGACAACGGCATTCTGGTCTGGCATGGCCAAACAGTTTGAGCCGCATCGCATCAACATCATCGACACCCCGGGACACGTTGACTTCACCATCGAAGTAGAACGTTCCATGCGTGTGCTTGATGGCGCAGTAATGGTTTACTGTGCAGTAGGTGGCGTTCAGCCTCAGTCTGAAACCGTATGGCGTCAGGCTAACAAATATAAAGTTCCGCGCATCGCGTTCGTTAACAAAATGGACCGCATGGGCGCTAACTTCCTGAAAGTAGTTGGCCAGATCGAATCTCGTCTGGGCGCTACTCCGGTTCCGCTGCAGCTGGCTATCGGCGCAGAAGAGAACTTCACCGGTGTTGTTGACCTGGTGAAAATGAAAGCCATCAACTGGAACGATGCTGACCAGGGCGTGACCTTCGTTTACGAAGACATCCCGGCCAACATGCAGGAACTGGCTGAAGAATGGCGTGGCAAACTGGTCGAAGCTGCTGCTGAAGCCTCTGAAGAGCTGATGGAGAAATTCTTCAGCGGCGAAGAGCTGAGCGAAGAAGAGATCAAAGACGCGCTGCGTCAGCGCGTACTGCGCAACGAAATTATCCTGGTTACCTGTGGTTCTGCATTTAAGAACAAAGGTGTTCAGGCCATGCTGGATGCGGTTGTTGAGTATCTGCCGGCACCGACCGACGTACCTGCTATTAAAGGTATTCTGGACGACGGTAAAGATACCCCAGCTGAGCGTCATGCTGACGATAAAGAACCTTTTGCAGCGCTGGCATTTAAAATCGCCAACGACCCGTTCGTGGGTAACCTGACCTTCTTCCGCGTTTATTCTGGCGTGGTTAACTCAGGTGATACCGTACTGAACTCTGTGAAATCTCAGCGCGAGCGTTTTGGCCGTATCGTTCAGATGCACGCCAACAAACGTGAAGAGATCAGCGAAGTTCGTGCAGGCGACATCGCGGCGGCAATCGGTCTGAAAGATGTGATCACCGGTGATACCCTGTGTGATCCAAACAGCCCGATTATCCTTGAGCGTATGGAATTCCCGGAGCCGGTAATTTCTATCGCCGTTGAGCCGAAAACCAAAGCTGACCAGGAAAAAATGGGTCTGGCGCTGGGTCGTCTGGCGAAAGAAGACCCGTCATTCCGCGTATGGACTGACGAAGAGTCTAACCAGACCATCATCGCTGGTATGGGTGAGCTGCACCTCGACATCATCGTTGACCGTATGAAACGCGAATTCAACGTTGAAGCGAACGTGGGCAAACCTCAGGTTGCTTACCGCGAAGCGATTCGCTCGAAAGTTACCGGCATTGAAGGTAAACACGCCAAGCAGTCTGGTGGTCGTGGTCAGTATGGTCATGTTGTTATCGACATGTACCCGCTGGAGCCGGGCTCAAACCCGAAAGGTTACGAATTTATCAACGATATCAAAGGCGGTGTGATTCCTGGCGAATACATCCCTGCGGTTGATAAAGGTATCCAGGAGCAGCTGAAGTCTGGTCCGCTGGCCGGTTATCCGGTAGTAGACCTGGGTGTTCGTCTGCACTTCGGTTCTTACCATGATGTCGACTCCTCAGAGCTGGCGTTTAAACTGGCCGCTTCTATCGCCTTTAAACAAGGCTTTAAACAAGCGAACCCTGTTCTGCTTGAGCCTATCATGAAGGTTGAGGTAGAAACGCCAGAAGAGAACACCGGTGACGTCATCGGTGACCTGAGCAGACGTCGTGGTATGCTGAAAGGACAGGAGTCCAACGCTACTGGCGTTCAGATTCACGCTGAAGTTCCGCTGTCTGAAATGTTCGGATATGCGACTCAGTTGCGTTCTCTGACCAAAGGTCGTGCTTCTTACTCCATGGAGTTCCTGAAGTATGACGACGCGCCGAACAACGTCGCGCAGGCCGTTATTGAAGCTCGTAGCAAATAAGGCTACGGTTTAAATTTGAACTGATGCCTTCATCCTGCGGGATGAAGGCATAACGTAAGGAATATCGCCATGGCGAAAGAGCAATTTCAACGTAACAAATTACACGTAAACGTGGGCACCATCGGTCACGTTGACCACGGTAAAACCACCCTGACTGCAGCAATCACCACCGTTCTGGCGAAAACCTTCGGCGGCCAGGCTCGTGCATTCGATCAGATCGATAACGCGCCGGAAGAGAAGGCTCGTGGTATCACCATCAACACCTCTCACGTTGAGTATGAAACCCCGACCCGTCACTACGCGCACGTTGACTGCCCGGGCCACGCCGACTACGTGAAAAACATGATCACCGGTGCTGCACAGATGGACGGCGCTATCCTGGTTGTTGCTGCGACTGACGGCCCGATGCCGCAGACCCGTGAGCACATCCTGCTGGGTCGTCAGGTAGGCGTTC
>NZ_LR026978.1:1108694-1137519 GCF_900604315.1 [Erwinia] mediterraneensis | reverse complement strand
GCCGACTACGTGAAAAACATGATCACCGGTGCTGCACAGATGGACGGCGCTATCCTGGTTGTTGCTGCGACTGACGGCCCGATGCCGCAGACCCGTGAGCACATCCTGCTGGGTCGTCAGGTAGGCGTTCCTTACATCATCGTGTTCCTGAACAAATGTGACATGGTTGATGACGAAGAGCTGCTGGAACTGGTGGAAATGGAAGTACGTGACCTGCTGTCACAGTACGACTTCCCGGGCGACGACACCCCGATCGTTCGCGGTTCTGCGCTGAAAGCGCTGGAAGGCGACGCTGAGTGGGAAGCGAAAATCGTTGAGCTGGCCGGTCACCTGGACAGCTACATCCCGGATCCGGAGCGCGCAATTGACAAGCCGTTCCTGCTGCCGATCGAAGACGTATTCTCCATCTCTGGTCGTGGTACCGTTGTGACCGGTCGTGTTGAGCGCGGCATCATCAAGGTAGGTGAAGAAGTTGAAATCGTGGGTATCAAAGACACCGCGAAATCAACCTGTACCGGCGTTGAAATGTTCCGTAAACTGCTGGACCAGGGTCAGGCAGGTGAGAACGTGGGCGTTCTGCTGCGTGGTATCAAACGCGAAGAGATCGAACGTGGTCAGGTACTGGCTAAGCCGGGCACCATCAAGCCGCACACCCAGTTCGAATCTGAAGTGTACATCCTGTCCAAAGACGAAGGCGGCCGTCATACTCCGTTCTTCAAAGGCTACCGTCCGCAGTTCTACTTCCGTACCACTGACGTGACCGGAACCATCGAACTGCCGGAAGGCGTTGAGATGGTAATGCCGGGCGACAACATCAAAATGGTTGTTACCCTGATCCACCCGATCGCAATGGACGACGGTCTGCGTTTCGCAATCCGCGAAGGCGGCCGTACCGTTGGTGCGGGCGTTGTTGCTAAAGTTATCGCTTAATTGCGTTAACCTGAAGTGGCCAGTTCGCTGGCCACAGCATGAAAAAAGAGCACTTCGGTGCTCTTTTTTTATTCCTTCCAGAACCTCCTTGTCTCTTTACCCACACAGTTTGCACGTTTGAAATAAAAACCATTCGCATTTACACTGGGATCAGAATGTGTCCTGGAGTACCACAATGTACGTCTGCTTGTGTAATGCAGTAAGCGATAAGACGATTCGGGAAGCGGTACGCCGCTATCAACCGAAATCAATACAGCAGCTGCGCCAGCTGGTTCCGGTCGGCAAACAGTGCGGTAAATGCATCCGCGCGGCACGCGAAATCATGGATGAAGAGCTGCAGAATGCCCCGCTGTATAAAGAGATCGCCTGAAATCCTTATAAAGAGTGCCTCATTACTTTGACTTCTTTTTATCCGCATCTACGCTCTAATTAACTGGAAGCGGAGGAAGCAAAATGAAGGGCGATCCTAAAATCATAAGTCACCTTAATAAATTGCTGGGAAATGAGCTGGTTGCCATTAACCAATATTTTCTTCATGCACGGATGTTCAAAAACTGGGGCCTGATGCGTCTCAACGATACTGAGTATCATGAGTCCATCGACGAAATGAAGCATGCGGATAAGTACATTGAACGCATTTTGTTTCTCGAAGGGATCCCAAATTTGCAGGATCTGGGGCGGCTGCGCATCGGTGAAGATGTGGAAGAAATGTTGCGCTCCGATCTGTTGCTGGAGATGGAGGGGGCGAAAGATTTGCGCGAGGCGATCTCTTACGCCGATAAAATCCATGACTACGTCAGCCGTGACATGATGATTGAGATTCTGGCTGATGAGGAGCACCATATTGACTGGATTGAAACAGAGCTTGAGCTGATCCAGAAACTGGGTATTCAAAACTATCTCCAGGCGCAACTCAGAGAAGAAGATTCTGACTGAGCGGTGATTGCGCAATCACAACATACCACCCTGCTGCTGCCAGGAAAGGACCAAACGGTAGCGGGGCTTCTTTATCCCATGTTTTGCCCGCCAGATAAAAAATCATCAACAGGCCAAAAGCCAGCGAGGCCGCAATAGTGGCGATCAGCGGCAGCGCCTGCCAGCCTCCCCATGCCCCCAGAGCCGCAAACAGCTTCATATCACCGCGCCCTAATCCTTCCCGCTTACGTAACAAACGGTACAGCAGCGCCAGCAACCAGAAGGCAAGGTAGCCGGAAAGTGCCCCCAGAATGGCCGCTGAGGCGGTGAGTTCTGATTGACAGAGTGAACTCCCCAGGCCTGACCAGAGCAGGAGAGAGGTCAGGGGATCCGGAAGGCGCTGATAACGCCGGTCGATATCTGCCAGCAATAAAAGCAGGCAGCCGCAAAGCGCGACGCACAGCTGCATAACCCGCGATGAAAACAGCGTGCCGCTGCTGATAAAGATAAGCGCGCAGATAAGTTCAAAGATGAGCGGCTGCGCAGTAATGGCACAGTGACAATAACGGCAGCGTCCACCCAGGGCGAGCCAGCTGATTACAGGTATCAGGTCGCGCCAGGCGAGTCTCTGCCTACAGCCGCTGCAGCGTGATGCGGGGTGACACAGCGATCGCAGCCACTGCGTAGTGGAAAGGGGAGGGGAGTAGCGCTGGCTGATCAGCGCCAGGAAGCTCCCGGTAATAGCGCCAGCCATGGCAAGAGCGGTCAGCGATACAAGGGCAGATAGCATAATGGCATTCCGTTGCGGTACATCCCTGTAGTCTGCTGTAAAGCAGTTCGCGTTGCAGTCGCCGTTTCGCCTGTCCGGAAGCGGGATTCCGAATAATCTTTCCCGTTAATGTGCAACGACAAAAAAGTGCGGCTTCGCTTCCGGTTCATTTGAAAAGATAGCGGTTAAAAACACATCACGGGTTGCTTCCTGAGCGCAGTTGCGTATAATGCGCGGGCCTGCCGATATTGGCCGGCGCGATTCGAGCAGAATCGCAGGTGACAGTCTGTTGGGTCGCCTGACAATACTCCCGATTGGGGAGTTATATGCTGAACGATTACACTCCCCCATCAATCGTAATGGGTGTGAGGAGTAATTTTTTTCGTTTATAAAATGTTTGGAGCTCTGGTCTCATGCAGAACCAAAGAATCCGTATCCGTCTTAAAGCGTTTGATCATCGTCTGATCGATCAATCAACCGCGGAAATCGTTGAGACCGCTAAGCGCACTGGTGCGCAGGTGCGTGGTCCGATCCCGCTGCCGACCCGCAAAGAGCGTTTTACCGTTCTGATCTCTCCGCACGTTAACAAAGATGCGCGTGATCAGTACGAAATCCGCACTCATAAGCGTCTGGTAGACATCGTTGAGCCGACTGAAAAAACCGTTGATGCTCTGATGCGTCTGGATCTGGCTGCCGGTGTTGACGTGCAGATCAGCCTGGGTTAATCAGGTCATCGAGCGATTGAGAGGTTGAAACAATGATTGGTTTAGTCGGTAAAAAAGTGGGCATGACCCGCATCTTCACTGAAGATGGCGTTTCTATCCCCGTCACCGTAATCGAAGTTGAAGCAAACCGCGTGACTCAGGTCAAAGGCCTGGAGAACGATGGTTACCAGGCTATTCAGGTTACTACCGGTGCAAAAAAAGCGAACCGTGTAACCAAACCTGAAGCAGGTCATTTTGCTAAAGCTGGCGTTGAAGCTGGCCGTGGTCTGTGGGAATTCCGCACCGTTGAAGGTGAAGAATATTCTGTTGGCCAGAGCATCAGTGTTGAAATTTTCGCTGACGTTAAAAAAGTTGATGTTACTGGTACCTCTAAAGGTAAAGGCTTTGCCGGTACTGTTAAGCGCTGGAACTTCCGTACCCAGGACGCAACTCACGGTAACTCCTTGTCTCACCGCGTTCCGGGTTCTATCGGTCAGAACCAGACTCCGGGCAAAGTGTTCAAAGGCAAGAAAATGGCAGGTCAGCTGGGTAATGAGCGCGTAACCGTTCAGAGCCTGGACGTAGTACGTGTTGACGCTGAGCGCAACCTGCTGCTGGTTAAAGGTGCTGTCCCGGGTGCGACCGGTAGCAACCTGATCGTTAAACCAGCTGTTAAAGCGTGAGGAGCCAGGTAATGGAATTAGTAGTGAAAGACGCGCAGAGCGCGCTGACTGTTTCCGAAACCACCTTCGGTCGTGATTTTAACGAAGCGCTGGTTCACCAGGTTGTTGTTGCTTACGCAGCAGGCGCCCGCCAGGGCACTCGTGCGCAGAAAACGCGCGCAGAAGTGACCGGTTCCGGTAAAAAACCGTGGCGTCAGAAAGGCACCGGCCGTGCGCGTTCAGGTTCTGTTAAGAGCCCGATCTGGCGTTCAGGTGGCGTGACCTTCGCAGCGAAGCCGCAGGACCACAGTCAAAAAGTAAACAAAAAGATGTACCGCGGCGCGCTGAAAAGCATTCTGTCCGAGCTGGTACGTCAAGATCGTCTGATCATTGTCGAGCAGTTCTCTGTTGAAGCGCCGAAAACCAAGCTGCTGGTACAGAAACTGAAAGACATGGCGCTGGAAGATGTGCTGATCATCACCGGTGAACTGGATGAGAATCTGTTCCTGGCTGCGCGTAACCTGTACAAGGTTGACGTGCGTGATGCAGCGGGTATCGACCCAGTTAGCCTGATCGCCTTCGACAAAGTCGTTATGACTGCTGATGCAGTTAAGCAAGTTGAGGAGATGCTGGCATGATCCGTGAAGAACGTCTGCTGAAAGTGCTGCGCGCGCCGCACGTATCTGAAAAAGCGTCTACCGCGATGGAAAAAACCAATACCATCGTTCTCAAAGTTGCAAAAGACGCGACCAAAGCAGAGATCGTTGCTGCTGTTGAAAAACTGTTCGAAGTAGAAGTAAAAGACGTTAACACTCTGGTCGTTAAGGGCAAAGTGAAACGTCACGGACAGCGTATCGGTCGTCGTAACGACTGGAAAAAAGCTTACGTCACCCTGAAAGAAGGCCAGAACCTGGACTTCGTTGGCGGCGCTGAGTAAGTCGGAGGAGAAAGACAATGGCAGTTGTTAAATGTAAACCGACATCTCCGGGTCGTCGCCACGTAGTTAAAGTGGTAAACCCTGAGCTGCACAAGGGCAAACCTTTTGCCCCGCTGCTGGAAAAAAACAGCAAATCGGGTGGCCGCAACAACAACGGTCGTATCACTACCCGTCATATTGGTGGTGGTCACAAACAGGCTTACCGTCTGGTTGACTTCAAACGCAACAAAGATGGTATCCCGGCAGTTGTTGAACGTCTTGAGTACGATCCGAACCGCTCTGCGAATATCGCACTGGTTCTGTACAAGGATGGCGAGCGCCGTTATATCCTGGCCCCGAAAGGCCTGAAAGCTGGCGACCAGATTCAGTCTGGCGTTGATGCTGCGATCAAAGCAGGTAACACACTGCCGATGCGTAACATCCCGGTGGGTTCAACCGTGCATAACGTAGAAATGAAACCAGGCAAAGGCGGTCAGATTGCTCGCTCAGCTGGTGCTTACGTGCAGATCGTTGCGCGTGAAGGTTCCTACGTTACCCTGCGTCTGCGTTCTGGCGAAATGCGTAAAGTCGAATCTGACTGCCGCGCAACGCTGGGCGAAGTCGGTAACGCTGAGCATATGCTGCGCGTTCTGGGTAAAGCTGGTGCAACTCGCTGGCGTGGTGTTCGTCCGACCGTTCGTGGTACCGCGATGAACCCCGTTGATCACCCGCACGGTGGTGGTGAAGGTCGTAACTTTGGTAAGCACCCGGTAACTCCGTGGGGCGTTCAGACCAAAGGTAAGAAGACCCGTAGCAACAAGCGTACCGATAAGTTTATCGTACGTCGCCGTAGCAAATAATATTAGAGGATAAGCCATGCCACGTTCTCTCAAGAAAGGTCCTTTTATTGACCTGCACTTGCTGAAGAAGGTAGAGAAAGCGGTGGAAAGCGGTGACAAGAAGCCCCTGCGCACTTGGTCCCGTCGTTCAACGATCTTTCCAAATATGATCGGTTTGACCATCGCTGTCCATAATGGTCGTCAGCACGTTCCCGTTTTTGTAACCGACGAAATGGTTGGTCACAAGCTGGGTGAATTCGCGCCGACTCGTACTTATCGCGGCCACGCGGCTGATAAAAAAGCCAAGAAGAAATAAGACAGGAGGAAGAGATGGAAACTATCGCTAAACATCGCCATGCTCGTTCTTCTGCACAGAAGGTTCGCCTGGTGGCTGACCTGATTCGCGGTAAGAAAGTGTCGCAGGCTCTGGACATCCTGACCTACACCAACAAGAAAGCGGCTGTACTGGTCAAGAAGGTCCTGGAATCTGCCATTGCTAACGCCGAACACAACGATGGCGCTGATATCGATGATCTGAAAGTCACGAAAATTTTCGTTGACGAAGGCCCAAGCATGAAACGCATTATGCCGCGTGCTAAAGGTCGTGCAGATCGCATTCTGAAGCGCACCAGCCACATTACTGTGGTTGTGTCCGATCGCTGAGACTCTGGAGACTAGCAATGGGTCAGAAAGTACATCCTAATGGTATTCGCCTGGGTATTGTAAAACCCTGGAACTCTACCTGGTTCGCGAACACCAAAGAATTCGCTGACAACCTGGACAGCGACTTTAAAGTACGTCAGTTCCTGACTAAAGAACTGGCTAAAGCGTCTGTATCACGCATCGTTATCGAGCGTCCGGCTAAAAGCATCCGTGTGACTATTCACACTGCTCGCCCGGGCATCGTTATCGGTAAAAAAGGTGAAGACGTAGAAAAACTGCGCACGGTCGTCGCGAATATCGCGGGCGTTCCTGCACAGATCAATATCGCCGAAGTCCGTAAGCCGGAACTGGACGCCAAACTGGTGGCTGACAGCATCACTTCACAGCTGGAGCGTCGTGTGATGTTCCGCCGTGCGATGAAGCGTGCTGTGCAGAACGCTATGCGTCTGGGCGCGAAAGGTATTAAAGTTGAAGTTAGTGGCCGTCTGGGCGGTGCTGAGATCGCACGTACCGAATGGTACCGTGAAGGTCGCGTGCCGTTGCATACGCTGCGTGCTGACATTGATTACAATACCTCAGAAGCGCACACCACTTATGGTGTCATCGGCGTTAAGGTATGGATCTTCAAAGGTGAGATCCTGGGTGGTATGGCTGCTGTTGAACAACCGGAAAAACCGGCTGCTCAACCGAAAAAGCAGCAGCGTAAAGGCCGTAAGTAAGGAGAGTCGCTGATGTTACAACCAAAGCGTACGAAATTCCGTAAAGTGCATAAAGGCCGTAACCGCGGTCTGGCTGCCGGTACGGATGTCAGCTTCGGTACTTTCGGTCTGAAAGCTGTTGGCCGTGGTCGTCTGACTGCTCGTCAGATCGAAGCAGCACGTCGTGCTATGACCCGTGCAGTTAAGCGTCAAGGTAAGATCTGGATCCGTGTATTCCCGGACAAACCGATCACCGAGAAGCCGCTGGAAGTGCGTATGGGTAAAGGTAAGGGTAACGTGGAGTATTGGGTTGCCCTGATCCAGCCTGGTAAAGTCCTGTATGAAATGGACGGCGTACCAGAAGAGCTGGCCCGTGAAGCATTCAAGCTGGCAGCAGCAAAACTGCCTATCAAAACCACCTTTGTAACTAAGACGGTGATGTAATGAAAGCAACTGAGCTGCGTGAAAAAAGCGTTGAAGAGCTGAACACTGAGCTGCTTAATCTGCTGCGTGAACAGTTTAACCTGCGCATGCAGGCAGCATCCGGCCAGCTGCAGCAGACCCATCTGCTGAAGCAAGTGCGTCGTGATGTTGCACGCGTTAAGACTTTACTGACTGAGAAGGCGGGTGCGTAATGGCCGATAATAACCGTACTCTGCAAGGTCGTGTTGTTAGTGACAAAATGCAGAAATCTGCTGTTGTTGCTATCGAGCGCTTCGTGAAACACCCGATTTACGGTAAATTCATTAAGCGTACGACTAAGCTGCACATCCATGACGAGAACAACGAATGCGGTATTGGTGACGTGGTGGAAATCCGCGAATGCCGTCCGCTGTCCAAGACTAAATCCTGGACGCTGGTTCGCGTTGTAGAGAAAGCAGTTCTGTAATAGAATCTGCCCTCTTTAAAACGATGAACGGCTCGCAAGAGCCGTTCATTTTTTCTACCCATCTTTGAGAACCGGTGTTATAATGCCGCGCCCTCAATATGGGGCTTTTTAACGACCTGAGGTTTAGGTCCCGAAGTAGTAGTTGACATTAGCGGAGCACTAAAATGATCCAAGAACAGACTATGCTGAACGTCGCCGACAACTCCGGTGCACGTCGCGTAATGTGTATCAAGGTTCTGGGTGGCTCGCACCGTCGCTACGCAGGCGTCGGCGACATCATTAAAGTTACCATCAAGGAAGCAATTCCGCGTGGTAAGGTTAAGAAAGGCGATGTGCTGAAGGCGGTAGTGGTGCGCACCAGGAAGGGTGTTCGTCGCCCGGACGGTTCTGTCATTCGCTTCGATGGTAATGCGTGCGTTATTCTGAACAATAACAGCGAGCAACCTATCGGAACGCGTATTTTTGGGCCGGTAACTCGTGAGCTTCGTACTGAAAAGTTCATGAAAATTATCTCTCTGGCACCTGAAGTACTCTAAGGAGCGAGCAATGGCAGCGAAGATCCGTCGTAATGACGAAGTTATCGTGCTTACCGGCAAAGATAAAGGTAAGCGTGGTAAAGTAAAAAATGTCCTGTCTTCTGGTAAGGTCATCGTTGAAGGCGTCAACCTGGTTAAAAAACATCAGAAGCCTGTACCGGCTCTGAACCAACCGGGCGGCATCGTAGAGAAAGAAGCAGCTATTCAAGTCTCTAACGTTGCAATCTTCAATGCGGCAACCGGCAAGGCTGACCGTGTAGGCTTTAGATTTGAAGACGGCAAAAAAGTCCGTTTCTTTAAGTCTAACAGCGAAACTATCAAGTAATTTGGAGTAGTACGATGGCGAAACTGCATGATTACTACAAAGACGAAGTAGTCCAGAAACTCATGAAAGAGTTTGGCTACAATTCTGTCATGCAAGTCCCTCGGGTCGAGAAGATCACCCTGAACATGGGTGTTGGTGAAGCGATCGCTGACAAGAAACTGCTGGATAACGCAGCAGCTGACCTGGCAGCAATCTCCGGTCAAAAACCGCTGGTCACCAAAGCACGCAAATCAGTTGCAGGCTTCAAAATCCGTCAGGGCTATCCGATCGGCTGTAAAGTAACTCTGCGTGGCGAACGCATGTGGGAGTTCTTTGAGCGTCTGATCACCATTGCTGTACCGCGTATCCGTGACTTCCGTGGCCTGTCCGCGAAGTCTTTCGACGGTCGTGGTAACTACAGCATGGGTGTACGTGAGCAGATCATCTTCCCAGAAATCGACTACGACAAAGTCGATCGCGTTCGTGGTTTGGATATCACCATTACCACTACTGCGAAATCTGATGATGAAGGCCGTGCTCTGCTGGCTGCCTTTGACTTCCCGTTCCGTAAGTAAGGTAGGGTTACTTCATGGCTAAGCAATCTATGAAAGCACGCGAAGTTAAGCGTGCGAAATTAGCAGACAAATTCTTCGCAAAACGCGCTGAACTGAAAGCGATCATTTCTGATGTGAACGCTTCTGACGAAGATCGTTGGAATGCTGTTCTGAAGCTGCAGACTCTGCCGCGTGATTCCAGCCCGTCACGTCAGCGTAACCGCTGCCGTCAAACAGGTCGTCCGCACGGTTTCCTGCGGAAGTTCGGGTTGAGCCGTATTAAGGTCCGTGAAGCCGCCATGCGCGGTGAAATTCCGGGTCTGAAAAAGGCTAGCTGGTAATTGTCACCAATTGAATCACGGGAGTAAAGACTGATGAGCATGCAAGATCCGATCGCGGATATGCTGACCCGTATCCGTAACGGTCAGGCCGCGAACAAAGTTGCGGTCACCATGCCTTCCTCCAAGCTGAAAGTGGCAATTGCCAACGTGCTGAAGGAAGAAGGTTATATTGAAGATTTTAAAATCGAAGGCGACATCAAGCCTGAACTGGAACTGACTCTTAAGTATTTCCAGGGCAAAGCTGTTGTAGAAAGCATTCAGCGAGTAAGCCGTCCGGGCCTGCGCATCTATAAGAAAAAAGATGAGCTGCCAAAAGTAATGGCTGGTCTGGGCATCGCTGTAGTTTCTACTTCTAAAGGTGTCATGACTGATCGTGCAGCACGCCAGGCTGGTCTTGGCGGCGAAATTATCTGCTACGTAGCGTAATCGGAGGAAAACATGTCTCGTGTTGCTAAAGCACCTGTCGTTATTCCTGCCGGCGTAGAGGTAAAACTCAACGGTCAGGTAATTTCGATTAAAGGTAAAAACGGCGAGCTGACTCGTACTATCAATGATGCCGTTGAAGTGAAGCAAGCTGACAACGTACTGACTTTCGCTCCGCGCGAAGGCTATGTTGACGGTTGGGCGCAGGCGGGTACCACTCGCGCGCTGCTGAACGCAATGGTTATCGGTGTTACCGAAGGCTTCACTAAGAAGCTGCAGCTGGTTGGTGTAGGTTATCGTGCAGCCGTTAAAGGCAACGTGATCAACCTGTCTCTGGGTTTTTCTCACCCGGTTGACCATCAGCTGCCCGCGGGTATCACTGCAGAATGTCCGACTCAGACTGAGATCGTGCTGAAAGGCGCTGATAAGCAGGTGATCGGCCAGGTTGCAGCTGACTTGCGCGCCTACCGTCGTCCTGAGCCCTACAAAGGCAAGGGTGTCCGTTACGCCGACGAAGTCGTGCGTACCAAAGAGGCTAAGAAGAAGTAAGGTAACACTATGGATAAGAAATCTGCTCGTATCCGTCGTGCGACCCGTGCACGTCGCAAGCTCAAAGAGCTGGGTGCTACTCGCCTGGTGGTACATCGTACCCCGCGTCACATTTACGCACAGGTAATCGCCCCGAACGGTTCCGAAGTTCTGGTTGCTGCTTCTACTGTAGAAAAAGCTATCACTGAACAACTGAAGTATACCGGTAATAAAGAAGCCGCCGCTGCTGTGGGTAAAGCACTCGCTGAGCGCGCTATCGAAAAAGGCATTAGCAATGTTTCTTTCGACCGTTCCGGTTTCCAATATCATGGTCGCGTCCAGGCACTGGCAGATGCTGCCCGTGAAGCTGGCCTTCAGTTCTAAGGTAGAGGTCTAAGATGGCACACATCGAGAAACAAGCTGGCGAACTGCAGGAAAAACTGATCGCGGTAAACCGTGTATCTAAAACTGTTAAAGGTGGTCGTATTTTCTCCTTCACCGCACTGACTGTAGTGGGTGATGGTAACGGCCGCGTAGGTTTTGGTTACGGTAAAGCGCGTGAAGTTCCGGCAGCGATCCAGAAAGCGATGGAAAAAGCCCGTCGCAATATGATTAACGTCGCGCTGACTGACGGTACCCTGCAGCACCCGGTTAAAGGTGCTCACACAGGTTCCCGTGTATTCATGCAGCCCGCTTCACAGGGTACCGGTATCATCGCCGGTGGTGCAATGCGCGCCGTCCTGGAAGTCGCTGGAGTTCATAACGTTCTGGCTAAAGCCTATGGTTCTACTAACCCGATCAACGTGGTTCGTGCAACTATCGATGGCCTGGGCAATATGAAATCTCCGGAAATGGTCGCTGCCAAGCGTGGTAAATCCGTTGAAGAAATTCTGGGGTAATCACGATGGCAAAAACTATTAAAATTACTCAAACCCGCAGTGCAATCGGCCGTTTGCCTAAGCATAAAGCCACTCTGGTTGGCCTGGGTCTGCGTCGTATTGGTCATACCGTTGAGCGTGAAGATACGCCTGCAGTGCGCGGTATGGTTAACGCGGTTTCCTACATGGTTAAAGTGGAGGAGTAACAGATGCGTTTAAATACTCTGTCTCCGGCCGAAGGGTCTAAACACGCACCTAAGCGTCTGGGTCGTGGTATCGGTTCTGGCCTCGGTAAAACCGGTGGTCGTGGTCACAAAGGTCAGAACTCACGTTCTGGTGGTGGCGTACGTCGCGGTTTCGAGGGTGGTCAGATGCCTCTGTACCGTCGTCTGCCGAAATTCGGTTTCACTTCTCGCAAAGCAATGGTTACGGCAGAAGTTCGTCTGTCGGACCTGGCGAAAGTGGAAGGCGGTATCGTTGACCTGAACACGCTGAAAGCGGCCAACATTATCGGTGTTCAGATTGAATTCGCGAAAGTGATTCTGTCTGGTGAAGTTTCTGCACCGGTAACGGTTCGCGGTCTGCGTGTCACCAAAGGTGCTCGTGCTGCAATCGAAGCTGCTGGCGGTAAAATTGAGGAATAAGTAGCAGATGGCTAAGCAACCGGGATTAGATTTTCAAAGCGCCAAAGGTGGATTCGGTGAACTGAAACGCAGACTGTTGTTTGTAATCGGTGCGCTGATTGTCTTCCGCATTGGCTCTTTTATTCCGATCCCTGGTATCGATGCCACTGTACTTGCTAAACTGCTTGAGCAACAGCGTGGCACCATCATTGAAATGTTCAACATGTTCTCTGGTGGTGCTCTCAGCCGTGCTTCAATCTTCGCACTGGGTATCATGCCATATATTTCGGCATCGATTATTATCCAGTTGCTGACGGTGGTTCATCCCGCGTTAGCAGAGATTAAGAAAGAAGGGGAGGCTGGCCGTCGTAAGATTAGCCAGTACACCCGTTACGGCACCCTGGTATTGGCAATTTTTCAGTCGATCGGTATTGCTACCGGTCTGCCGAATATGCCGGGAATGCAAGGCCTGGTGATTAATCCGAGCTTTGCATTCTACTTTACCGCTGTTGTAAGCCTCGTCACCGGGACCATGTTCCTGATGTGGCTGGGCGAACAGATTACTGAACGAGGTATCGGTAACGGTATCTCTATCATAATCTTCGCCGGTATTGTTGCGGGGCTTCCGCCGGCCATTGGCCATACCATCGAGCAAGCGCGGCAAGGCGACCTACACTTCCTCCTGTTGCTGTTGGTTGCAGTTCTCGTATTTGCAGTAACCTTCTTCGTTGTTTTCGTTGAGCGTGGTCAACGCCGCATTGTGGTGAACTACGCGAAACGTCAGCAAGGTCGTCGTGTTTACGCTGCACAGAGCACACATTTACCGTTGAAAGTGAATATGGCGGGTGTTATCCCGGCTATTTTTGCTTCCAGCATTATCCTGTTCCCGGCGACGATAGCATCCTGGTTCGGGGGCGGTACCGGTTGGAACTGGCTGACAACAATTTCGCTGTATTTGCAGCCAGGACAGCCGCTTTATGTGCTACTCTATGCGACTGCAATCATCTTCTTCTGTTTCTTCTATACGGCGTTGGTGTTCAACCCGCGTGAAACAGCAGATAACCTGAAGAAGTCTGGTGCATTCGTACCGGGAATTCGTCCGGGAGAGCAAACGGCGAAGTATATCGATAAAGTAATGACGCGTCTGACCTTAATCGGTGCGCTGTATATTACCTTTATCTGCCTGATCCCGGAGTTCATGCGTGATGCGATGAAAGTACCTTTCTACTTTGGCGGTACCTCACTGCTGATCGTAGTGGTCGTCATCATGGACTTTATGGCTCAAGTGCAAACTCTGATGATGTCCAGTCAATATGAGTCTGCATTGAAGAAAGCTAACCTGAAAGGCTATGGCCGTTAATTCAGGCGCTTGAGAAGTTACGGAGAGTAAAAATGAAAGTTCGTGCTTCCGTCAAGAAATTATGTCGTAACTGTAAAATCATTCGCCGCGACGGTGTCGTACGTGTGATCTGCAGCGCCGAGCCTAAGCATAAACAGCGCCAGGGCTGATTTTCTCACATATTTTTCTTGCAAAGTTGGGTTGAGCTGGCTAGATTAGCCAGCCAATCTTTTGTATGTTAGTGCGTTTCCATTTGAGTATCCTGAAAACGGGCTTTTCAGCATGGGACACGCATTTATTAAATCATAGGAGTGCATAGTGGCCCGTATAGCAGGCATTAACATTCCTGATCATAAACACACCGTTATCGCATTAACTTCGATCTACGGTATCGGCAAAACTCGTTCGAAAGCCATTTGTGCTGAAACGGGCATTGCTGAAAATGTTAAGATCAGTGAGCTGTCTGAAGAACAAATTGATCAGCTGCGTGATGCAGTTGCTAAGTTCGTTGTTGAAGGTGATCTGCGCCGTGAAATCACCCTGAGCATCAAGCGTCTGATGGACCTTGGTTGCTATCGTGGTTTGCGCCATCGTCGTGGTCTGCCGGTTCGCGGTCAGCGTACCAAGACCAACGCACGTACCCGTAAGGGTCCGCGCAAACCGATCAAGAAATAATCGGGGTGAGTAAATAATGGCAAAGGCACCAGTTCGTGCACGTAAGCGTGTAAGAAAACAAGTCTCAGATGGCGTGGCTCATGTCCATGCTTCTTTTAACAACACTATCGTTACCATTACTGATCGTCAGGGTAACGCATTGGGTTGGGCAACCGCCGGTGGTTCCGGTTTCCGCGGTTCACGTAAATCTACGCCGTTTGCTGCTCAGGTCGCTGCAGAGCGCTGTGCAGAAGCCGTGAAAGATTACGGTATTAAGAACCTGGAAGTTATGGTTAAGGGTCCGGGTCCGGGTCGCGAATCTACCATTCGTGCTCTGAACGCCGCAGGTTTCCGCATCACTAATATTACTGATGTGACTCCGATCCCTCACAACGGTTGTCGTCCGCCGAAAAAACGTCGCGTATAACGCCCGTTTTTTAGGATAGTTGGAGAAAGAAAATGGCAAGATATTTGGGTCCTAAGCTCAAGCTGAGCCGTCGTGAGGGCACTGACTTATTCCTTAAGTCTGGCGTTCGCGCGATCGATACCAAGTGTAAAATTGAACAAGCCCCTGGTCAGCATGGTGCGCGTAAACCGCGTCTGTCTGATTACGGCGGTCAGTTACGTGAAAAGCAGAAAGTTCGTCGTATCTACGGTGTGCTGGAGCGTCAGTTCCGTAACTATTATAAAGAAGCAGCACGTCTGAAAGGCAACACGGGTGAAAACCTGTTAACTCTGCTGGAAGGCCGTCTGGATAACGTAGTTTATCGTATGGGCTTTGGCGCTACGCGTGCAGAAGCACGTCAGCTGGTTAGCCATAAATCTATCATGGTAAACGGCCGCGTTGTTAACATCGCTTCTTATCAGGTATCTCCGAATGATGTCGTAAGCATCCGTGAGAAAGCCAAAAAGCAATCTCGCGTGAAGGCCGCTCTGGAGCTGGCTGAGCAGCGTGAAAAGCCAACCTGGCTGGAAGTTGATGCGACTAAGATGGAAGGTGTGTTCAAGCGTAAACCTGAACGTACTGATCTGTCTGCGGACATTAACGAACACCTGATCGTCGAGCTTTACTCCAAGTAAAGCTTAGTACCAAAGAGAGGACACAATGCAGGGTTCTGTGACAGAGTTTCTAAAACCGCGCCTGGTAGATATCGAGCAAGTGAGTTCGACGCACGCCAAGGTGACCCTTGAGCCTTTAGAGCGTGGCTTTGGCCATACTCTTGGTAACGCACTGCGCCGTATTCTGCTTTCTTCCATGCCGGGTTGCGCGGTGACCGAGGTTGAAATTGATGGTGTACTTCATGAGTACAGCACCAAAGAGGGTGTTCAGGAGGATATCCTGGAGATCCTGCTCAACCTGAAAGGGCTGGCGGTAAGAGTTCAGGGTAAAGATGAAGTCATCTTAACGCTGAATAAATCTGGCATTGGCCCTGTGACTGCAGCCGATATCACCCATGATGGTGATGTCGAAATCGTCAAGCCGCAGCACGTGATCTGCCATCTGACCGATGACAATGCATCTATTAGCATGCGTATCAAAGTTCAGCGTGGTCGTGGTTATGTGCCGGCTTCTGCCCGAATTCATTCGGAAGAAGATGAGCGCCCAATCGGCCGTCTGTTGGTTGACGCTTGCTACAGCCCTGTAGACCGTATTGCCTACAATGTTGAAGCAGCGCGTGTAGAACAGCGCACCGACCTGGATAAGCTGGTCATCGAAATGGAAACCAACGGCACAATCGATCCTGAAGAGGCGATTCGTCGTGCGGCAACCATCCTGGCAGAACAACTGGAAGCTTTCGTTGACTTACGTGATGTACGTCAGCCAGAAGTTAAAGAAGAGAAACCAGAATTCGATCCGATCCTGCTGCGCCCTGTTGACGATCTGGAATTGACTGTCCGCTCTGCTAACTGCCTCAAGGCAGAAGCTATCCACTACATCGGTGATCTGGTACAGCGTACCGAGGTTGAGTTGCTGAAAACGCCTAACCTTGGTAAAAAATCTCTTACTGAGATTAAAGATGTGCTTGCCTCACGTGGTCTTTCTCTGGGCATGCGCCTTGAGAACTGGCCGCCAGCAAGCATTGCTGATGAATAACCGGATCACAGGTTAAGGTTTCACTGAGAAGGATAAGGTCATGCGCCATCGTAAGAGTGGTCGTCAACTGAACCGCAACAGCAGCCATCGTCAGGCTATGTTCCGTAACATGGCTGGCTCTCTGGTTCGTCATGAGATCATCAAGACGACTCTGCCGAAAGCCAAAGAGCTGCGTCGCGTAGTTGAGCCGCTGATTACTCTTGCCAAGACCGACAGCGTAGCTAATCGTCGTCTGGCATTCGCCCGCACTCGTGATAACGAGATCGTGGCAAAACTGTTTAATGAGCTGGGCCCGCGTTTCGCGAGCCGTGCTGGTGGTTACACTCGTATTCTGAAGTGTGGCTTCCGCGCTGGTGACAACGCTCCGATGGCATACATCGAGCTGGTTGATCGTCCAGAAGCTCAAGCAGAAGCTGCTGCAGAGTAATTTGTAGCATCATGAAAAACCCGCTTCGGCGGGTTTTTTATTGCCTCGGTTTTCCCCTTCACTTCCTCTTCGCCTTCGCTATGCTGATACTGATAGCCCGCTTCAGGAGGCCCTTATGTGGTTAATTGATAAACTCGCTGAGCAACAGATTCAGGCTGCCCTGGAAAAGGGGGAACTCAGTAATTTGCCCGGAGAGGGCGCACCTTTGCATCTGGATGATGACAGTCAGGTTCCGCCAGAACTGCGCACCGCTTTTCGCCTGTTGAAAAACAGCGGTTTCTTGCCTCCGGAGCTGGAAATGCGGCGCGAGGCGATAGAACTGAACAACCTGTTACGTCATCTTGAGCCTGACGATAAGCGTTATACCGAGCAGAGCAAACGGCTGGCGCTGATGGAATTAAGTTTGCATCAGGCCGGTGTGAATACCGACTTTTTACGCAGCCCCTATACGGATGCGATTAAACAGCGCTTCAGTCAGGAGAAGTAGCTATGTAGTACCTTATCGGGACAACTGACGAAGCTGACGGGAGTTACACCCGATACGATTTACTTTTATCAAAAGCAGCAGATGATAGATCGTGAAATCCCTGTGAAGATGGGTTCGTCTCTGCAACGACAATGATTTGATTGCAGCCTGTAGCGTTCATACTATAATTCCGTTCTTATTCACAGGAGAGAACAATGAGTCGCTATCAACACAAAAAAGGTCAGATACGGGATAATGCCATCGAGGCGTTATTGCATGATCCTCTGTTCCGGCAGCGGGTTGAAACCAGTCAGAAAGGAAAAGGAAGCTATCGACGTAAAGAGAAACATGCCAGGGCGGGCTATCAGGAGGCCAGCGGTAAGAAATACATCTTACCCCTGGCCTTCTCCTTTATCAGCCAGAGAAAAACCGCCTCAGAACGGGCGGTTTTTAAACTTTATACCTGGCCGTTGCGTTGTTTTAAAAGGTCACGGATTTCAGTCAGCAGCGTCTCTTCTGCAGAAGGCGTCGGAGCCGCTTTTTCGACTTCTTTCTTTTTATGCAACTTGTTCAGTAATTTGATTGCGACAAAAATCGCGAAAGCGACAATCACGAAATCAAAAACAGACTGAATAAAGGCGCCATACTCCATCACAACAGGCGGTGTATCGCCTGCACCTTGTTTCAGCACCCATTTGAACTGTTTGAAATCTATCCCACCAATCAATAGCCCCAGCGGCGGCATAATAATATTGGCGACCAGTGAAGAGACGATCTTACCGAAGGCGGCACCAATAATCACACCTACCGCAAGGTCGACAACATTGCCGCGCATCGCAAAATCACGGAACTCTTTGAAAAAACTCATTGTGGTCTCCTTGCCTCTGTGAATGGTTAAATTCTAACAAACCCTCAGTGAATTACCATGCAACGGACTGATTTTGCTGCCTGCGACGCTCCGGCCCCTTGTTTTACAGGAAGAAGGGGCTGGGTTGGAACAGACGCTCAACGTCTGGCACGAATTTTTTGTCCGTCAGAAACATAATGACATGGTCGCCTTGCTCAATGCGCAGGTTGTCATTAGCAATCATAACTTCATCACCACGCACTACCGCACCGATAATAGTGCCGGGGGGTAATTTAATATCCTCGATCTGACGTCCCACCACCCTTGAAGTCGTCTCATCCCCATGAGCAATCGCTTCAATCGCCTCGGCAATGCCACGGCGCAATGAAGAAACCCCGACAATATCCGCTTTACGCACGTGACTTAGCAGCGCGGAAATTGTGGCCTGCTGAGGCGAAATGGCAATGTCGATCACACTGCCCTGCACCAGATCCACATAAGCCCGGCGCTGGATCAATACCATCACTTTTTTAGCGCCCATCTTTTTCGCCAGCATGGCCGACATGATATTGGCTTCGTCATCGTTGGTCACAGCAATAAAAAGATCGGTTTGATCCACATGCTCTTCAGCCAGCAGTTCCTGATCCGAAGCGTCGCCAAAAAAGACAATGGTATCCTGTAGCTGCTCAGCCAGTTCGGCAGCGCGCTGAGGATTACGTTCGATGAGCTTAACGCTGTAATGTTTTTCCAGACGCTGGGCCAGGCCAAAACCGATATTGCCGCCGCCTACCAGCATGATGCGCTTATAGGGTTTTTCCAGACGCTGCATCTCGCTCATAACGGCACGGATATGCTGGGTGGCAGCAATAAAGAAGACTTCATCGCCTGCTTCGACAATGGTTGAGCCCTGGGGACGAATCGGACGATCCTGGCGAAAGATGGCGGCGACCCGGGTATCTATATGCGGCATATGTTCACGCAGAATCGAGAGCGGGTTACCGATCAGCGGGCCGCCATAATAGGCTTTTACGGCGGCAAGGCTGACTTTACCTTCAGCGAAATTCACCACCTGTAGCGCACCGGGATACTGAATAAGGCGGTGAATACTTTCAATGACCAGCTGTTCGGGAGAGATGAGATGATCAATCGGCACCGCTTCCGGTATAAATAATTTATCCGCATCACGCAGGTAATCAGCAGCGCGAATACGGGCAATACGATTGGGCGTGTTAAATAATGAATAAGCGATCTGGCAGGCTATCATATTCGTTTCATCTGAATTGGTCACCGCAACCAGCATATCGGCATCCTCAGCGCCCGCTTCCCGCAGCACGCGCGGGTGCGATCCATGTCCCTGGACCACACGCAGATCGAATTTGTCCTGCAGCTGACGCAGGCGGGAATCATCAGTGTCCACCACCGTGATATCGTTATTTTCTCCCACCAGGTTTTCCGCCAGCGTTCCGCCTACCTGGCCCGCACCCAGAATGATGATTTTCATTACTTACATCGCTCTTAAATTGTTGGGTCGCTCTATTTTTTTAGCAGCTTCGCATAAAAGAAGCCATCGCCACCCTCAACCTGGGGGAAGACCTGCCAGCCATGTTCTGGCGCACCGGCCAGCGCCACAGCCACAGCATCATCATGGCGAAGCAGAAAACTGCTAATCTGTTGCTGATTCTCTTCCGGCAAGACCGAGCAGGTAGCATAGACCAGCGTGCCGCCGCGTTTTAACCGTGGCCAGATGGCATCGAGAATTTCACGCTGCATGGCAGCAAGATCCGCAATGTCACGGTCGCGGCGCAGCCACTTAATATCGGGATGACGGCGAATCACGCCGGTAGCGGAGCAGGGCGCATCAAGCAAGATGCGGTCAAACAGCTGATTGCCACACCACTGACCGGGATAACGTCCGTCCCCCTGTAAAACCTCAGCCTGCATACCGAGGCGCTGCAGGTTCTCGTTAACGCGTTTCAGGCGTTGTGCGTCGAGATCTACTGCCATCACCCGGGCTTCAGGCGCAATTTCAAGGATATGGGTGGTTTTGCCGCCCGGCGCGGCGCAAAGATCAAGAATGGATTCCCCATTCTGCGGTTCCAGGAACAGCGCGCAGCGTTGAGCGGAAAGATCCTGCACGGTCACCCATCCCTGATCAAAACCGGGAAGCTGACCGACTGCCGCAGGCGTATCGAGGCGTAATGCATCAGCGGCATCATCAGCCGCAAACGCGGTTTTACCCTGTTCCTGCAACAGCGCCAGCCAGGCGTCACGACTGTGATGCTGGCGGTTGACGCGTAGCCACATCGGTGGGCGGTGATTATTCGCTTCCACGATCTGCTGCCACTGCGTGGGCCAGGCGTGTTGCAGTCGCTGCAACAGCCAGCCGGGGTGGAGATAACGCTGCGCTCCCTGATCCAGCCCGGCTATTAATGCCTCCTGCTGGCGCTGGAACTGACGCAATACGCCGTTAATCAACCCCTTCAGATTGCCGCGTTTCAGAACCTCCGCGCCTTCTACCGTTTCTGCCAGGGCAGCATGGGGGGGGATACGGGTATGCAGCAATTGATAAAGTCCCACCATTATCAGATAGTGCAATACGCGCTGCTTGCCTGTCATTGGGCGCGCCATCAGTTTACTAATCAGCGCTTCCAGCTGCGGCAGCGTACGCAATACGCCGAAACAGATCTCCTGAAGCAGAGCGCTGTCTTTATCAGTAAGCTTTTTTTGCGCGCCAGGCAGCACAGCACTCAATGACTCGCCCTTATCCACAACCCGTTCGATCAGCTGTGCGGCCAGGCTACGAAGGTTAGTCTGTTTTTTCATGGTGTCTTGTCATCAAACGAAAAAGCCCGGCACAGTGTCCGGGCTGGAGAATCAGGCCAGAATGGTGCCGGGGGCGAACCATTCACGCCGGGAATTCAGCAGGTCCTGAACAGCCATCGCTTTTTTACCCGCCGGCTGCACCAGTTCAAGGTTTAGTACCCCTTCATGGGTGGCAACCTGAATGCCTTGCTTATCTGCACGCAGAATCTCGCCCGGCTGAGCGTCATGGTGTGGCAGCACGCTGGCTTGCCACACTTTTACCGGCTGATCTTCAATCAGGAAATAACTGACCGGCCAGGGGTTAAAGGCGCGAATACAGCGTTCGAGTTGCCCGGCAGAAAGGGTCCAGTCAAGACGCGCTTCTTCCTTGCTGAGTTTTTCAGCATAGGTCACCTGCGTCTCATCCTGTTTTACCGCCTGCGCCTGCCCACTGGCCAGCTGCTGCAGGGTTGTTAACATACCCTGAGGACCAAGTTCAGCCAGCTTAGCGTAAAGTGAAGCGCTGGTATCTTCAGCCGTGATCGGGCAGGCCAGTTTATAAAGCATGTCGCCTGTATCCAGACCGACATCCATCTGCATGATAGTCACACCGGTTTCACTGTCGCCGGCCCAGAGCGCGCGCTGAATAGGCGCAGCCCCACGCCAGCGCGGCAGCAAGGAACCGTGTACGTTAATACAGCCCAGACGTGGCATAGCCAGCACCGCGGCAGGCAGAATCAGCCCATAAGCGACCACTACCATAACGTCAGCCTGCAGATCGGCGATAAGACGTTGGTTCTCTTCTGGCCGCAGGGATCCTGGCTGGAAAACCGGAATATTATGGGCTTGCGCGAGCACTTTGACCGGGCTGGCGGTTAATTTATTGCCGCGGCCTGCCGGGCGATCGGGTTGGGTAAATACGGCAACCACCTGATGATCGGAAGCAAACAGCGCGTCAAGATGACGCGCTGCAAAGTCCGGTGTACCGGCAAAAATAATTTTTAAAGAATCAGACAAAGTTATCCCTCACAAGGTTGATCAGGATTCACGCGCGTTCAGGCGGGCCAGTTTTTCCAGTTTCTGCCTGATACGCTGGCGCTTGAGAGGCGACAGGTAATCAATGAATAGTTTACCGTCCAGGTGGTCAATCTCATGCTGAATACAAATTGCCAGCAAGCCGTCGGTTTCCAGTTCAAAACTGTTTCCGTCCCGATCCAACGCCCGCACCTTAACACGCTCGGCGCGCGGCACGAAGGCACGCTGCTCCGGAATAGAAAGGCAACCTTCTTCAATACCGGTTTCGCCGCTTTTATCCAGCAGCTCTGGATTAATCAGTACCAGGCGTTCGTCCCGGTTCTCCGAAACATCAATAACAATGATTCGCTGATGGATATCAACCTGCGTTGCCGCGAGGCCAATACCTTCTTCAGCATACATAGTTTCAAACATATCATCGACGATACGCTGAATATCCGCATTAACTTCTTTTACTGGCGTAGCAATTTTACGAAGGCGCTCGTCAGGATAATGTAATACCTGCAAAACTGACATAAATTCCCGGATCTGTGTTCGTTAAAAAAAAGATTACTGCCTCATATTGTAGACTTTTCGAGCCTCGATTGACAGCATTGCCAGGTACTATAGCGCGGTCAGGCACAGGGAATGCGGTATGGAAAAGGTGGAGTTTTGGCTGCGGCTGTCAGCCGTGAGAGGGATCAGTAGTAAAGTACTGATTCGCAAAGCTGAAAAGTTATGCGCTGCTGGTGAGATAACGGATGAGCTGCTGGTGCAGTCCGGTTTTGATGATCTGCAGCGCCAGCAGTTCTGGCAGCTCGCGCCACACAAGATTGAGCAGGTCAATTGCTGGCTGGACAATAAACAGCATCATTTAATCAGCGCACTGGACACACACTATCCGTTGGCACTCAGAGAAATTGCGCGTTTTCCCCTGCTGCTCTATGTGGCGGGCGATCCCGCTCTGCTGTCGTCGCCCCAGCTGGCAGTGGTTGGCAGTCGTCACGCTTCCCACTATGGACGCCAGTGGGGCGAATATTTTACGCGGGCGCTGGCCCGCTGTGGACTCACTATTACCAGCGGCCTGGCGCGCGGCATTGATGGCGTAGCGCATCGGGCAGCGCTGGATGCCGATGGCAAGACCATTGCCGTACTGGGCAGTGGCTTAGCGCAGCTTTATCCCAGACAGCACCGGCAACTTGCCCGGGCGATCGTGGAACAAGGGGGTGCCATCGTCTCTGAATTTCCGCTGCTGACGACGCCCCATGCGACAAATTTCCCCCGGCGTAACCGTATTATCAGCGGGTTAAGCCAGGGCGTACTGGTGGTCGAAGCCTCTCTGAAAAGCGGTTCGCTGGTCACGGCGCGTTATGCACTGGAGCAGAATCGCAATGTTTACGCGCTGCCCGGGGCGTTAGGAAACAGCGGCAGCGAGGGAGGGCACTGGCTTATCCAGCAGGGAGCTATGCTGGTCATGCACCCTGACAATATCCTGGAAGACCTGCGTAGCGACCTTAACTGGCTACCTTTTACACCGTCAGAAGCAATATATTCTCCAGACAGTGACGATGTTCCATTGCCATTTTCTGATGTGTTGGCTAACGTAGGTGATGAGGTTACACCTGTTGACGTCGTCGCTGAACGTGCCGGCCAACCTGTGCCAGTTATCTCAGCCCAACTGCTGGAGCTGGAGTTAGCAGGATGGATCGCAGCTGTACCCGGCGGCTATGTCCGATTGAGGAGGGCATGCCATGTTCGACGTACTTATGTACTTGTTTGAAACTTACATCCACAACGAAGCTGAAATGCGCGTTGATCAGGATAAACTGACTGATGACTTGACCGATGCCGGTTTCCATCGTGAAGATATTTACAATGCGTTGAACTGGTTAGAAAGACTGGCTGACTATCAGGATGGCCTCGTCGCACCGATTCTGCTGGCTAACGATCCGCTCTCAATGCGTATCTATACCGAGGAAGAGGCGCAACGTTTAGATGCCGAGTGTCGTGGTTTCCTGCTCTTCCTGGAGCAAATTCAGGTACTGAGTCTGGAAACCCGCGAGATGGTTATCGAACGGGTTATGGCGCTCGATACTCTTGAATTCGATCTGGAAGATCTCAAATGGGTGGTGCTGATGGTATTGTTTAACATTCCCGGATGTGAAAACGCCTATCAGCAAATGGAAGAACTCCTTTTCGACGTCAATGAAGGTATGCTGCATTAAATTTCTCTTCATGCACCTGTCTATATGAGCAAAACAGCACTTTTCGCTGTACGTAAACCAGAAGTCTGCCCCGCTTGCGGGGCAGACATGGTGATACGATCCGGCAAACATGGGCCTTTTCTTGGCTGCACAAACTACCCCGAATGTGACTATATTCGCCCGCTGAAAAACCAGGCGGATGGACACATCGTTAAAGTTCTGGAAGGACACCCCTGTCCTGCCTGTGGCGCGAATAAAGTGTTGCGTCAGGGACGCTATGGCATGTTTATCGGCTGCGAGCAGTACCCCGCCTGCGAATACAGTGAAACGATCGATAAACCGGATGAAACGGCGCTGGTTTGCCCGCAATGCCGCCAGGGTAAGCTGGTGCAGCGGCGTTCCCGCTACGGCAAAACCTTTCATTCCTGTGATCGCTATCCCGACTGTCAGTTTGTCGTCAATGCCACACCGGTTGAAGGGGAGTGTCCCCAGTGTCATTTCCCTCTGCTTGTTGAAAAGAAAACCGCGCAGGGCGTCAAACGCTTCTGCGCCAGTAAAAGCTGCGGCAAAGCTGTCGCGCTGGAGAAATAGATAACGTCATGCAAAATCAACCTCTGCCTGGCTCGCTGGAATATTGTGTAGCACAACTGCAACAGCAGGCTGTTATCGCCTATCCCACAGAAGCCGTATTTGGGCTGGGATGCGATCCCGATAGTGAAAACGCCGTTATGGCGTTACTGGCGTTGAAAAAAAGGCCGGTGGAAAAAGGGCTGATTCTGATTGCTGCTGATTATACGCAGCTGGAGCCCTACGTCTCTGACAGAGAGCTGTCGGTCGCTCAGCGCGAGCGGATGTTCGCCTGCTGGCCGGGTCCGGTGACGTTTGTTGTGCCCGCGCCATCACATACACCACGCTGGTTAACGGGGCGTTTTGATTCGCTGGCGGTACGTGTCAGCGATCATCCTGATGTGCAGGCGCTCTGCCGGGCTTTTGGTAAACCTCTGGTGTCAACCAGTGCGAATCTGTCCGGTGAGCCGCCTTGCCGTTCGGTTGAGGAAGTCTATCAGCAGTTTGGTGAGGGTTTTCCTGTGCTGTATGGTGAAACCGGCGGCCGGTTAAATCCTTCTGAAATTCGCGATGTGGTGACAGGCGCACAGATTCGACAAGGGTAATAAATGGAAAACTTTGCAGTGTTTGGTAATCCCATTGCACACAGTAAGTCGCCATTGATTCACCACTATTTTGCTGAGCAGACCGGCATCGCCCATCGCTATGGGCGTGTCTGTGTGCCGCTTGATGGATTTACGCAGGCGATGGGGGATTTCTTTGCCCGTGGAGGGCAAGGTGCGAACGTAACGTTACCGTTTAAGCAACAGGCCTGGGAATTTGCCGATGAATTAAGCGAACGGGCCGCGCTGGCGGGGGCGGTGAACACCCTGAAGAAAGAATCAGACGGGCGCATCACTGGCGACAATACCGATGGCATTGGGCTGCTGAGCGATCTGCAGCGCCTTGCAATGATCAATCCTGGCGAACGCATATTGCTGGTTGGCGCGGGTGGCGCGGCACGCGGGGTGATCCTGCCGCTGCTGTCGCTGGGATGCCATTTAACGTTAACGAATCGTACGCGGGCACGGGCCGACGAGCTGGTGCAGATCTTTCGGCAGAGCGGAACGATCCAGGCGCGTGCACTGAATGAGCTGGCCCATGAGCATTTCGATCTGATTATCAATGCCACCTCCAGTGGTGTTACCGGGGATGTGCCTGCCTTACCTGAATCGCTTATTCAGCCGGAGACGCGCTGTTATGACATGTTCTATCAGGCGCAGCTGACTTCCTTTTTGTCATGGTGCCAGCAGCAGGGTGCCCGACAGCTGGCAGACGGGCTGGGAATGCTGGTGGGGCAGGCAGCGCATTCGTTTCAGCTGTGGCATGGCGTCATGCCGGCGATTACGCCAGTCATCGCTCAGTTGAAGCAGGCGATGCAGCTATGAACCAGTCCATCCATTTTCCCGATCGTGAGGAGTGGCATGAAACAGAGCAGGCGATCTGTTTTCCTGCGCTGGCAAACGGCCTGAATCTGACCTGCGCGATTCACGCTGCCACTTTACAAGCCCGGTTTGGCGAAGGGGAGGCGATGGTGCTGTTCAGGCATCATCGCTGGGATCTGGAAGAAGAAGCGGAAGCGCGTATCCGTCAGCAACAGGAAGATGCTCAGGGCTGGGTCTGGCTTTCCTGAGCAAGATATTCATCTTTCCAGCCGACATAATTGGTGGCGGAGTAGCGTAACCCTTCGATTTCTTGCTCCGTCAGAGGCCGTACCTGCTTAACCGGGCTACCAAGATAAAGATAGCCGCTTTCCAGGCGTTTCCCCGGTGGCACCAGACTGCCTGCGCCAATCAGTACTTCATCTTCTATGCAGACCCCATCCAGCACAATAGTACTCATCCCAACCAGTACGCGGTTTCCAATAGTGCAGCCATGTAACATTGCTTTATGCCCAACCGTAACCTCTTCACCAATGATAAGAGGATAACCGGTCGGGTTAGCGGATGATTTGTGAGTGACATGTAGTACACAACCATCCTGAATATTTGTGCGAGCTCCTATCACCACGCGGTTTACATCACCCCGGATCGCAACCAGTGGCCAGATGCTGACGTCATCACCCAACAGAACGTCACCAATTACGACGCTGGTAACATCTACCATAACCCGTTGCCCTAATTGCGGGGTTGCCTGTTTAAATGAACGTAATGCGGCAGTCATGATCGTTTCTCCTTTTACTGTCATTTATCCAGCCTGCGGCGATTTCATCCTGCAGGCAAGCCAATTTTGCCCCGGATCGCTCGTGATCTCAGCGAAATGCGCGAAAACTCGCCACATGAAATAAAAGATCTAAAAAAGGCTTGTGCAATTAATTCGGATCCCTATAATGCGCCTCCGTCGACAGGGCACAGCGAGAAAACGCTGAGTGCTGTGAGGACCGGAAGTTAAGGTCTCGACAGAGAGAAAATCGAAAAAAAAGATTGACTCTCGATGAGGAAAGCGTAATATACGCCACCTCGCGACAGACGGCTGAGCCGCGTCGCAACGCTCTTTAACAATTTATCAGACAATCTGTGTGGGCACTCGCAGGATTGATATCGGAGCCTCCGGGCTTAAAAAATATCAAGTCTCAAGAGTGAACACGTAATTCATTACGACGTTTTTCCTTGAGCATCGCTTCACGAGTTGAAGCAAATCAAGCTTTTAATTGAAGAGTTTGATCATGGCTCAGATTGAACGCTGGCGGCAGGCCTAACACATGCAAGTCGAACGGCAGCACAGGAAAGCTTGCTTTCCGGGTGGCGAGTGGCGGACGGGTGAGTAATGTCTGGGGATCTGCCCGATGGAGGGGGATAACCACTGGAAACGGTGGCTAATACCGCATAATGTCGCAAGACCAAAGTGGGGGACCTTCGGGCCTCACACCATCGGATGAACCCAGATGGGATTAGCTAGCAGGCAGGGTAACGGCCTACCTGGGCGACGATCCCTAGCTGGTCTGAGAGGATGACCAGCCACACTGGAACTGAGACACGGTCCAGACTCCTACGGGAGGCAGCAGTGGGGAATATTGCACAATGGGCGCAAGCCTGATGCAGCCATGCCGCGTGTATGAAGAAGGCCTTCGGGTTGTAAAGTACTTTCAGCGGGGAGGAAGGGATGAAGCTTAATACGCTTCGTCATTGACGTTACCCGCAGAAGAAGCACCGGCTAACTCCGTGCCAGCAGCCGCGGTAATACGGAGGGTGCAAGCGTTAATCGGAATTACTGGGCGTAAAGCGCACGCAGGCGGTCTGTTAAGTCAGATGTGAAATCCCCGGGCTCAACCCGGGAACTGCATTTGAAACTGGCAGGCTTGAGTCTCGTAGAGGGGGGTAGAATTCCAGGTGTAGCGGTGAAATGCGTAGAGATCTGGAGGAATACCGGTGGCGAAGGCGGCCCCCTGGACGAAGACTGACGCTCAGGTGCGAAAGCGTGGGGAGCAAACAGGATTAGATACCCTGGTAGTCCACGCCGTAAACGATGTCGACTTGGAGGTTGTGCCCTTGAGGCGTGGCTTCCGGAGCTAACGCGTTAAGTCGACCGCCTGGGGAGTACGGCCGCAAGGTTAAAACTCAAATGAATTGACGGGGGCCCGCACAAGCGGTGGAGCATGTGGTTTAATTCGATGCAACGCGAAGAACCTTACCTGGCCTTGACATCCACGGAATTCTGCAGAGATGCGGAAGTGCCTTCGGGAACCGTGAGACAGGTGCTGCATGGCTGTCGTCAGCTCGTGTTGTGAAATGTTGGGTTAAGTCCCGCAACGAGCGCAACCCTTATCCTTTGTTGCCAGCGATTCGGTCGGGAACTCAAAGGAGACTGCCGGTGATAAACCGGAGGAAGGTGGGGATGACGTCAAGTCATCATGGCCCTTACGGCCAGGGCTACACACGTGCTACAATGGCGCATACAAAGAGAAGCGACCTCGCGAGAGCAAGCGGACCTCATAAAGTGCGTCGTAGTCCGGATCGGAGTCTGCAACTCGACTCCGTGAAGTCGGAATCGCTAGTAATCGTGGATCAGAACGCCACGGTGAATACGTTCCCGGGCCTTGTACACACCGCCCGTCACACCATGGGAGTGGGTTGCAAAAGAAGTAGGTAGCTTAACCCTCGGGAGGGCGCTTACCACTTTGTGATTCATGACTGGGGTGAAGTCGTAACAAGGTAACCGTAGGGGAACCTGCGGTTGGATCACCTCCTTACCTGAACGAT
>NZ_LR026978.1:883062-1108687 GCF_900604315.1 [Erwinia] mediterraneensis | reverse complement strand
TACGGGTCGCGACAGCGAAACGTCTGTGGGTTGTGAGGTTAAGCGAACAAGCGTACACGGTGGATGCCCTGGCAGTCAGAGGCGATGAAGGACGTGCTAATCTGCGAAAAGCGCCGGTGAGGTGATATGAACCTTTGACCCGGCGATGTCCGAATGGGGAAACCCGGTGCACTCAGTGCATCATCGCAACATGAATACATAGTGTTGCGAGGCGAACCGGGGGAACTGAAACATCTAAGTACCCCGAGGAAAAGAAATCAACCGAGATTCCCCCAGTAGCGGCGAGCGAACGGGGAGCAGCCCAGAGCCTGAATCAGCATGTGTGTCAGTGGAAGCGTCTGGAAAGGCGCACGGTACAGGGTGACAGTCCCGTACACGAAGGCGCAGATGCTGTGAGCTCGATGAGTAGGGCGGGACACGTGATATCCTGTCTGAATACGGGGGGACCATCCTCCAAGGCTAAATACTCCTGACTGACCGATAGTGAACCAGTACCGTGAGGGAAAGGCGAAAAGAACCCCGGCGAGGGGAGTGAAACAGAACCTGAAACCGTGTACGTACAAGCAGTGGGAGCCTCTTTATGGGGTGACTGCGTACCTTTTGTATAATGGGTCAGCGACTTATATTCTGTAGCAAGGTTAACCGTATAGGGGAGCCGCAGGGAAACCGAGTCTTAACCGGGCGTTAAGTTGCAGGGTATAGACCCGAAACCCGGTGATCTAGCCATGGGCAGGTTGAAGGTTGGGTAACACTAACTGGAGGACCGAACCGACTAATGTTGAAAAATTAGCGGATGACCTGTGGCTGGGGGTGAAAGGCCAATCAAACCGGGAGATAGCTGGTTCTCCCCGAAAGCTATTTAGGTAGCGCCTCGTGAATTCATCTCCGGGGGTAGAGCACTGTTTCGGCTAGGGGGCCATCCCGGCTTACCAACCCGATGCAAACTGCGAATACCGGAGAATGTTATCACGGGAGACACACGGCGGGTGCTAACGTCCGTCGTGAAGAGGGAAACAACCCAGACCGCCAGCTAAGGTCCCAAAGTCATGGTTAAGTGGGAAACGATGTGGGAAGGCCCAGACAGCCAGGATGTTGGCTTAGAAGCAGCCATCATTTAAAGAAAGCGTAATAGCTCACTGGTCGAGTCGGCCTGCGCGGAAGATGTAACGGGGCTAAACCATGCACCGAAGCTGCGGCAGTGACACTGTGTGTTGCTGGGTAGGGGAGCGTTCTGTAAGCCGCTGAAGGTGTGCTGTGAGGCATGCTGGAGGTATCAGAAGTGCGAATGCTGACATAAGTAACGATAAAGCGGGTGAAAAGCCCGCTCGCCGGAAGACCAAGGGTTCCTGTCCAACGTTAATCGGGGCAGGGTGAGTCGACCCCTAAGGCGAGGCCGAAAGGCGTAGTCGATGGGAAACAGGTTAATATTCCTGTACTTGGTGTTACTGCGAAGGGGGGACGGAGAAGGTCAGGTTAGCCGGGCGACGGTTGTCCCGGTTTAAGCGTGTAGGCTGGTTTTCCAGGCAAATCCGGAAAATCAAGGCTGAGGCGTGATGACGAGGCACTACGGTGCTGAAGTAACTGATACCCTGCTTCCAGGAAAAGCCTCTAAGCTCCAGGTAACACGAAATCGTACCCCAAACCGACACAGGTGGTCAGGTAGAGAATACCAAGGCGCTTGAGAGAACCCGGGTGAAGGAACTAGGCAAAATGGTGCCGTAACTTCGGGAGAAGGCACGCTGGCATGTAGGTGAGGGGACTTGCTCCCGGAGCCGAAGCCAGTCGAAGATACCAGCTGGCTGCAACTGTTTATTAAAAACACAGCACTGTGCAAACACGAAAGTGGACGTATACGGTGTGACGCCTGCCCGGTGCCGGAAGGTTAATTGATGGGGTCAGCCGCAAGGCGAAGCTCCTGATCGAAGCCCCGGTAAACGGCGGCCGTAACTATAACGGTCCTAAGGTAGCGAAATTCCTTGTCGGGTAAGTTCCGACCTGCACGAATGGCGTAATGATGGCCAGGCTGTCTCCACCCGGGACTCAGTGAAATTGAACTCGCTGTGAAGATGCAGTGTACCCGCGGCAAGACGGAAAGACCCCGTGAACCTTTACTACAGCTTGACACTGAACATTGAGCCTTGATGTGCAGGATAGGTGGGAGGCTTTGAAGCGCGGACGCCAGTCTGCGTGGAGCCATCCTTGAAATACCACCCTTTAATGTTTGATGTTCTAACCTGGCGCCGTGATCCGGCGCGGGGACAGTGTCTGGTGGGTAGTTTGACTGGGGCGGTCTCCTCCCAAAGCGTAACGGAGGAGCACGAAGGTGGGCTAATCACGGTCGGACATCGTGAGGTTAGTGCAAAGGCATAAGCCCGCTTGACTGCGAGCGTGACGGCGCGAGCAGGTGCGAAAGCAGGTCTTAGTGATCCGGTGGTTCTGTATGGAAGGGCCATCGCTCAACGGATAAAAGGTACTCCGGGGATAACAGGCTGATACCGCCCAAGAGTTCATATCGACGGCGGTGTTTGGCACCTCGATGTCGGCTCATCACATCCTGGGGCTGAAGTAGGTCCCAAGGGTATGGCTGTTCGCCATTTAAAGTGGTACGCGAGCTGGGTTTAGAACGTCGTGAGACAGTTCGGTCCCTATCTGCCGTGGGCGCTGGAGAACTGAGGGGGGCTGCTCCTAGTACGAGAGGACCGGAGTGGACGCACCGCTGGTGTCCGGGTTGTCACGCCAGTGGCATTGCCCGGTAGCTAAGTGCGGAAGAGATAAGTGCTGAAAGCATCTAAGCACGAAACTTGCCCCGAGATGAGTTCTCCCTGACCCTTTAAGGGTCCTGAAGGGACGTTGAAGACGACGACGTTGATAGGCCGGATGTGTAAGTGCAGCGATGCATTGAGCTGACCGGTACTAATGACCCGTGAGGCTTAACCTTACAACGCCAGAGGCGTTTTATGAGAGACGCGATTTTCAGTTTGTTACCCGGATATGTTGTGCGGCCTGCGGGCGGCGCGACAACAGAATTTGCCTGGCGGCCAGAGCGCGGTGGTCCCACCTGAACCCATGCCGAACTCAGAAGTGAAACGCCGTAGCGCCGATGGTAGTGTGGGGTCTCCCCATGCGAGAGTAGGGAACTGCCAGGCATCCAATTTAGTGTGCTGATATGGCTCAGTTGGTAGAGCGCACCCTTGGTAAGGGTGAGGTCCCCAGTTCGACTCTGGGTATCAGCACCAGTAGTATGGCATGAGTTCGGCAAATAAAGAATTTGCCTGGCGGCCAGAGCGCGGTGGTCCCACCTGACCCCATGCCGAACTCAGAAGTGAAACGCCGTAGCGCCGATGGTAGTGTGGGGTCTCCCCATGCGAGAGTAGGGAACTGCCAGGCAACCAAACCGACAGAGCCCCGTACGCAAGTACGGGGCTTTTTCGTCTTTGTTTTCTGATACTGGCGCGCTGTATCCTCTGATTTTGTGCCTTTGCTTACTCCGGCTGCACCCGTTTCTGTCCGTATGGATCCCCTGCCAGGCTAATCACACCGCATCTGGTACAACGAGGCTAAACGGTAGCCCCGGCATCAAACCGGGGGGAGATAACAGGTATCAGTGAATAACCTGGGAGAGGAAAGCGCGCGTACGTTCTGATTTGGGATTAGCAAAAAACTCCTGAGGTGGTGCCATCTCCACAATCTCGCCGCGATCCATAAAGATCACCCGGTCCGCGACCGTACGGGCAAAACCCATTTCATGCGTCACACACAACATGGTCATGCCGTCTTCTGCCAGACCAATCATGGTATCCAGCACTTCTTTGACCATTTCTGGGTCGAGGGCAGAAGTGGGCTCATCAAACAGCATAATTTTAGGCTTCATACAGAGTGAGCGGGCGATAGCCACGCGCTGCTGCTGCCCGCCAGAAAGCTGGCCAGGAAATTTATGCGCATGCTCAGCAATACGCACCCGCTGCAGATAGTGCATTGCCAGTTCTTCCGCTGCCTTTTTTGGCATTTTCCGCACCCATGACGGTGCCAGCGTGCAGTTCTGCAGCACGGTCAGATGGGGGAACAGGTTGAAGTGCTGGAATACCATGCCGACTTCGGTTCTTACCCGTTCGATATTACGCACATCATCATTCAGCGGAATGCCATCAACGATAATCCGGCCCTGCTGATGCTCTTCCAGATGGTTAATACAGCGAATCGTCGTGGATTTGCCAGAACCGGAGGGGCCACAGAGAACAATGCGCTCACGCGCCTTCACCTGCAGATTAATGTCTTTCAGCACATGAAATTGCCCGTACCATTTGTTCACGTTTTCGAGCGTAATCATCATAGCGTCAGAAGAAGAGTGAGAAGTGTGTGTCATGTTAAGCCTCAATGCGATTTACGCCCGGTATGAAAGCGCTTTTCCAGATACTGACTGTAGCGCGACATGCTGAAACAGAAGATCCAGTAGATCAGCGCAGCGAAGACATACCCCTCGGTCGACATCCCCAGCCAGGCCGGATCAACCGTTGCCTGTTGCACGCTACTGAACAGATCAAACAGACCAATAATGATCACCAGGCTGGTATCTTTGAACAGGGCGATAATGGTATTAACCAGACCAGGAATGGTCATCTTCAGCGCCTGCGGCAAAATTACCAGGCCCTGGGTTTTCCAGTAGCCCAACGCCAGTGATTCAGCTGCTTCGTACTGCCCTTTCGGCAATGCCTGCAGGCCGCCGCGCACCACTTCAGCGACATAGGCGGACTGGAACAAAATGACGCCGACCAGCGCCCGTACCAGCTTATCGATAGTGGTGCCTTCGGCCATAAACAGCGGCAGCATAACCGAGGACATAAACAGCACGGTGATGAGCGGGACGCCACGCCAGAACTCAATAAAGATAATCGACAGAGTCCGGACTACCGGCATACGGGAACGCCGCCCCAGCGCCAGCAAAATGCCCAGCGGCAGCGCACCGGCTATACCCACAGAGGCGATAATCAGCGTCAGCGTCAGTCCGCCCCACTGCCGGGTTTCAACATGCTCAAGGCCAAACATAGAACCATAGAGCAGCAGCCAGACGACGAACGGGTAAGTAATCGCCCAGCAGGCGATATAGCGTCCCCGCCGCGGCAGCTGCCTGATAAACATCGGGATGATCGACAGCAGCCCAATAACCAGAGCAAGATTGATACGCCAGCGCTGTTCATGGGGATAAAGGCCATACATAAACTGCCCGAAGCGTTGATGGATAAAAACCCAGCAGGCGCCTTCTCTGGTGCAGTCTGCACGTGTGGTGCCCACCCAGTTTGCCTGAAACAGCAACCAGTTGAGCGCGGGCGGTATCAGTGTCCAGATGATCCACAGACAGAACAGCGTCAGTAACGCGTTGAACCAGCTGGAGAACAGATTCTTTTGTGCCCAGACGACCGCTTTGGTCAGCGGTGACCTGGGGACGGGTGACGTTTCATGAGTAGTAACAGTCATAGGGATAGAGTTCTCTTAACGTTCAACCAGCGCAATTTTGCGGTTATAGATATTCATCAACAGGGAAATTATCAGGCTGATCACCAGGTAGACGCCCATGGTAATCGCGATAGTTTCAATGGCCTGTCCGGTCTGATTCAGCACCGTTCCGGCAAACAGCGACACCATATCGGGATAACCGATAGCTGCTGCGAGCGAGGAGTTTTTAACGATATTGAGGTACTGGCTGGTCAGCGGCGGAATAATGACGCGCATGGCCTGGGGAATAATCACCTGACGGAGCGCGATCGCGTGAGGCAAGCCGAGTGAGCGAGCCGCTTCATGTTGTCCGTGGGGAACCGACTGAATACCGGCACGGATAACCTCAGCAATAAATGAAGAGGTATAAACAGAGAGCGCCAGGGTTAAGGCCGCCAGTTCAGGGATCATGACAAAGCCGCCGCGAAAGTTAAATCCGCGCAGAGTCGGTACATCCCAGTGCATAGCCGCGCCCGCGGTCAGATGGGCCACCAGCGGGAAAACTATCAGCATCGCCAGGGCGGCGGGCCAGGTACGGCGCAGCTGACCGGTTTTCAGCTGATGGTTGCGGTTATAACGAAACAGCGCAACCGTGCCCAGCACCGCAAGCACCAGGGCGATAATAAAAGGCCAGGTACCAGGGGCATATTGTGGCCAGGGGATATAAAGGCCGCGATTACTGACAAAGGCCAGATCGAAAGCGTTTAACGCCTGACGCGGACCCGGCAGATTACGCAGCACAGCAAAATACCAGAAGAAGATCTGGAGCAGCGGCGGAATATTACGAAAAATCTCGATATAAACGGTGGAGATTTTGCGCAGCAGCCAGTTATCGGAGAGACGGGCCAGGCCAATAAAAAAACCGAGAACGGAGGCAAAAATGATACAGAGTGCGGACACCAGCAGAGTATTGGTCAATCCCACCAGAAAAACGCGCGCATAGGTATCGCCTTCCGTGTAATCAATCAGGTGCTGAACGATACCGAAACCGGCGCCGCGCTCAAGGAAAGCGAAACCGGAGGTGATGCCACGGTTGGCCAGATTGATTACTGTATTATGGATAAGATAACCCACCACAGCGAGCACCGCGATGATGGCCATGATCTGGTAAAGCCAGGCGCGAACCGTAGGATTACCAAATGAAAAATCCCTTTTTACGGTTGGGCGTTGGGACATGATGGAACCTCAATGACGAAAACGCTGGTCGGACACCGCCTGATGCGGTGTCCGGTCTGGAGGGTGATTAGCGTACCGGCGGGGCGTACTGGATACCGCCATCTTTCCACAGGGCGTTCTGGCCACGGGCAATTTTCAGCGGACTGTCTTTACCGACGTTGCGATCAAAGCTTTCCTGGTAGTTACCGACCTGTTTGATGATGTTGTAAGCCCATTTGTTATCAAGCTTGAGATCTTTACCAAAGTCGCCTTCTGCGCCCAGCAGGTGAGCCATATCGGGCGTGGTGGGTTTAGCCGTCATCTCATCAACATTCTTCGAGTTGATACCCATCTCTTCGGCGTTCAGCATGGCATAGAAGGACCATTTCACCACGGTGAACCAGTCATCATCGCCACGACGTACCACTGGCCCCAGCGGCTCTTTTGAAATCACTTCAGGCAGGACGATAAACTCATCGGGTTTACCCAGCTTGATACGCAGCGCATAGAGCTGGGACTGGTCAGAAGCCAGAGTATCACAGCGGCCGCTATCCAGCGCCTTGGCGGATTCGTCAGAACGGTCGAAGGTCACCGGCGTATATTGCATTTTGTTGGCTTTAAAAAAATCCGCCACGTTCAGTTCGGTATCGGTGCCAGCCTGAATACAGACCGTTGCGCCATCCAGTTCTTTAGCGCTTTTCAGTCCCGCTTTCTGATGGGTCAGAAAGCCAATGCCGTCATAATAGTTAACGCCTGCAAACAGGAAACCCATGCCGCCATCGCGTGAAGAGGTCCAGGTCGTGTTACGAGAGAGGATATCGACTTCACCTGACTGCAGAGCCGTAAAGCGCTCTTTCGCGGTCAGCGGGGTATATTTTACTTTGGTCGCATCGCCAAAAAGGGCGGCAGCGGTTGCCCGGCAGACATCAACGTCAAGGCCGGTAAACTTACCGCTGGCATCGGCATAAGAGAAGCCCGGCAGCCCATCACTGATACCACACTGTACGAAACCTTTCTTTTTAATGGCATCCAGGGTTGTGCCGGCATGCGCCTGCTGTGCAACCGCCAGCAGAGCAGCTGCCGCGACCAGAGTAGAAAGCATCATCTTTTTCATAAAGCATCCTGTGTGACGAAATCGTGTTGTGATGTTGTGTTATGCGCTTTTGATAAGCATTTTTTCTGTCTTTGGCGTAAGCCAGCTACGACATTGCAAAAACAATGCCAGGTGCAAATCATCCTGAATAGGTTAAAAATATCTCTTAATACACTGACGTAACTAGCAATCATGCTTACTATCGCGCACCAAAAGCACGCAAGGCGAGTCGACCCGATCACAAATAGTGCAAAAACTTCTATTATCAGAAAGGGGTGTGAGCGAGCGTCCATGAAATGGCGTGTAAGCGCTGTTCCGCTCGCGACAGAAGAGGAGTGCCGTTAACAGGCGGAGATGCGCGGAAAGCGGTGAGAGGCGTTACAGAGCAGGCGAATTGAGAAGCATATAACGGCAAAAAAAGCCGGTGCCGGTAGCGTTATGCCGGGAAAGAGCGATGAGGCACCCGTTCGGGTTGAAAAGAATAATTTAACAAAAAAAACGCCAGCCCGGAGGCTGGCGTCATTAGCGGCCTGAACCAGAATCAGTTCATGCCATATTTTTTCAGTTTTTTACGCAGCGTACCGCGGTTAATGCCCATCATCAGCGCCGCACGGGTCTGGTTGCCACGGGTATACTGCATCACCATGTCCAACAAAGGCTGCTCGACTTCAGCCAGTACCAGCTCATACAGGTCATTGACATCCTGACCGTTCAGTTGAGCAAAATAGTTCTTCAGTGCCTGTTTAACCGAATCACGCAGTGGCTTTTGGGTCACCTGATCCTGTGAGTTAACGGTAGATACGGTCAGTACGTCAGAATTTACGCGTTGTTCGAACATAGTTCTTTCAGCTCTTTATTTCGTTTACGCAAGATTTTCGAAGTATGCCTCCAACGCCTCCAGCTGTTCGCTGGCATCCTCAATGGCGTTGAATGTGCGCCGAAACTGGTCGTCAGGGGCATTTTCCTGCAAATACCAGGAAACGTGTTTTCGGGCAATACGGTATCCCTTGCGCTGACCGTAAAAGTCATGCAGTTCCCGTATATGTCCGATCAGCATGTGCTTAACCTCAGCCAGAGGCTTTGGCGCCAGCAGCTCCCCTGTGTCCAGATAATGCTGGATTTCCCGGAAGATCCACGGTCTTCCCTGAGCAGCGCGACCTATCATCAGAGCATCAGCCCCCGTATAGTCGAGCACTGCCCTGGCTTTGTGCGGGTCAGTAATGTCTCCGTTCGCGATAATCGGAATGGAAACGTTCTGCTTAACTGTCCGAATGCTGTCGTACTCAGCTTCTCCCTGAAACAAGCAGGCGCGGGTGCGTCCATGAATGGTCAGAGCCTGAATCCCACAACGTTCAGCCAATTGGGCAATTTCTACACAATTACGATGTTCAGTATCCCAGCCGGTGCGAATCTTCAGCGTAACAGGCACATCCACAGCATTAACCACGGCGGTAAGAATCGACTCTACCAGCTGCGGATACTGCAGTAACGCCGAGCCTGCCATCTTACGATTCACTTTTTTGGCCGGGCAGCCCATGTTGATATCGATAACCTGCGCGCCGGAATCTACATTAATTCTGGCCGCCGCAGCCATCTCATCAGGATCGCAACCGGCAATCTGCACGGCGCGAATCCCGGGCTCATCACTATGAACCATACGCAAACGGGATTTGTCGCTTGCCCACACTTCAGGGTTCGACGACATCATCTCGGAGACAGTCATCCCGGCGCCGTTCTCGAAACAGAGCGTGCGAAACGGCCTGTCTGTAACTCCGGCCATAGGCGCAGCTATCAATCGATTACGAAGCTGGTATTGTCCGATGCGCATGAAAAGAAGTGACCCTATCTGTTCGCAAGGCGGCGTATATTACGCATTTTTTTACGAAGATGAAAGGCCAAACTTTGAACAATCAGCCGCTAACAATCAAACAATATGCCCGCCACGCCAGGCTTAAAGAAAATAAACCTTCTTTTTCATATGGTTAAAAGTTTAAAGCTGAAATTGTGAACAAACATTTTTCTGCCAGAGCCCGAAAATGCGCCACATAAAAAACGTCACATGACGCAATTAGCGATACATGTGACGGAGTGTTGATAATTAACCTTGTTTATTATCTGAGCTCGCAAGCTATTGCCGGGTGGTTCGCTGTGACACGCGCGGAAAGCCTCAACGACGGATGCCGGTGATGCGGCACCACTCCTCTTTTTCCGCGACCGGATCAAGCTCGAAGGCGTCAGCGTAGGCTTCACATACGCTGTCAGCCTGCGTCGCCAGCACGCCTGAGAGGCCCAGATGACCGCCAGACTTTGGCAGCACGCTGATAAGCGGCGCCAGCTCACGCAGCGGACCGGCGAGAATATTGGCGACCACCACATCAGCGCTCAGATTCTCCGGCTGCTGGTGGGGCAAATAGAGTGATAAGCGATCGGCGACGCCGTTACGTTCGGCATTACTGCGACTGGCCTGAATCGCCTGCGGATCGATATCAATACCGATAGCCTGCGCGGCGCCCAGCTTCAGCGCAGCGATCGCCAGGATCCCGGATCCGCAACCAAAGTCGATCACGGTTTTGCCCTGTAGATCGAGGCCGTCAAGCCAGGTGAGGCAAAGCGAGGTGGTCGGGTGCGTACCGGTGCCAAAGGCCAGGCCGGGATCCAGCATTACATTCACCGCATCCGGATCTGGCACGTCGCGCCAGCTCGGACAGATCCACAGGCGTTCACCGAAGCGCATGGGGTGGAAATTATCCATCCACTCACGTTCCCAGTCTTTATCTTCGATCTGCTCGATCTTATGACGGAAACCGGCACCCAGTAGCGGATGCTGCGTCAGCGCGGCCACCACCTGATTCATCTCCACTTCCGCATCAAACAGGCCGATAACGTCAGTATCGCCCCACAGGCGTGTTTCGCCCGGCAACGGCTCATAGACCGGCGTATCGTGGGTATCCTGGAAGGTCACAGAAACCGCGCCGGTTTCTATCAGCGCATCGCCCAGCTCTTCAGCGTGGCGACCTTCGGTATTAATCTTGATTTGAATCCATGGCATAGCATATCTCTTTATTTCAACGTTATGGTCGCGTCAGAAAGAGCAGACTGGCGACCAAACAGATTCCCTGCCAGAAAAGCCAGCAGGCTGACTGTCAGTGCAGGCACGATAGGGTGAAAGCCCCAGACCTGCAGGTCCAGACTGGCGAGCAGGGTATAACAGGCAGCACCGCACACCATTCCGCTAATGGCACCGGCGGCGTTGGCTTTTTCCCAGTACAACCCCAGCACCAGCGGCCAGAGAAATACCGCTTCCAGACCACCGAAGGCCAGCAGGTTCAGCCAGATAATCATATCTGGCGGGTTCCAGGCGGCCAGCAGCAGCAGCGCACCGAGAACAAAAGTGATACCGGCGGATAAGGTACGCAGCAGCCGCTCATTTTCCATCTGCTGCGGTGCAATGCGCAGATAGAGATCCTTGATCAGGGTAGCGGAGGATTGCAGTAGCTGGGCATTAATGGTGGACATAATGGCCGCCATGGGCGCAGCAAGAAAGATCCCGGCCGCAATGGGTGGCAGCACGGTGATCATCAATGTCGGGATCACCCGATCCGGCACCGCCATATCCGGGATAATCGCCCGTCCCAGCGCTCCCGCCAGATGCATGCCTAACATCAGCAGCGCCACGACAATGGTGCCGATAATAATGCCGCGATGCAGCGCCTTACTGTCTTTATAAGAGATACAGCGTACGGCGGTGTGGGGTAAACCGATCACCCCGAAACAGACCAGCACAGCGAAAGAGCTTAAAAAAGTGGGCGTAATAATATTGCCGGGCCCCTGGGGCTCGACTAACTGAGGATCGATGGTGCGCAGCTTGCTGACGGCGACATCAAGTCCCCCGGCAGCGTGGATCACGGCGAACAGCAGCAAAAAGGTGCCGATCAGCATCACCAGGCCCTGCATCGCATCGTTCAGAACGCTGGCGCGGAAGCCGCCAAAAGCGGTATAGAGCGCAATGGTGCCGCCAAAGATCAGCAGGCCGGTGGTATAGGGAATGCCGGCGGCGGTTTCCAGCAGGCGCGCGCCGCCAATAAACTGGACGGTCATCGCACCGATAAAGGCGATCAGCAAGCTCAGGCTGCTCAGCCAGATTAGCAGCGGGCTGCGATAGCGCGCGTACAACATATCGTTCAGCGTAACCGCGTTATAACGCCGCGCCAGAATAGCGAACTTCTTCCCCAGCACCCCCAGCGACAGCCAGACGGCGGGGAGCTGGATCATCGCCAGCAGCACCCAGCCGAGGCCATATTTATAGGCGGCTCCCGGGCCGCCAATAAACGAGCTGGCACTGATATAGGTGGTGGTTAAGGTCATGGCCAGCACGAAGCCGCCCATGGAGCGATTACCGAGAAAATATTCGTTGAGAAAGCTGCCCTGGCGCTGTTTGCGTACCGCAAAAACCGAAAGTCCGGCAATCAGGATTAGATAACCGAGCAGGGGAAGAATAATTTCAGCTTCCATGCTTATCCTCCAGTGACATATCGCGGAACAGCAGCCGTATCATCAGCCAGCATAAAAAAATGAAGAGCAGGGGCGCAAAGAGGCAAGAGAGTTCGAACCAGCGTGGCAGGCCTGTTAATCCGCTGTCGCTACCGCCCAGCCAGGCGCTGATGCCCCAGACGGCCAGATAGGCCAGCGTCAGAAAAAACGACCAGCGTGCTTCTTTATGCGCTTGCAGAAAACGAGCATCCATCATTTCATCCCAAAGCCGACAAAAAATAAAAAGGCCGGATTAACCGGCCTTAAACTGAATTAGCGGAAAATTATTTCTCCTGCAGGCCCAGTTTTTTCTCCAGATAGTGGATATTGGTGCCACCATGCTGGAAGTTTTCGTCGGACATGATTTTCATCTGCAGTTCGACGTTGGTTTTGATGCCATCGATGATCAGCTCCGCCAGCGCATTCTTCATGCGGGCGATAGCGACGTCACGGCTTTCACCGTAAGCGATCAGCTTGCCAATCATGGAGTCGTAATAAGGCGGCACGCTGTAACCCGCATAGAGATGTGATTCCCAGCGCACACCAAAACCACCCGGTGCATGAAAACGGGTCACTTTACCCGGGCTCGGCAGGAAGGTGTTGGGATCTTCCGCATTAATACGGCACTCAACGGCATGGCCGCGAATGACCACATCTTCCTGTTTGATGGTGAGCGGCTGACCAGCAGCAATACGCAGCTGCTCTTTGATCAGATCCACGCCAGTGATCATTTCGGTCACCGGATGCTCTACCTGAATACGGGTGTTCATCTCAATAAAGTAGAATTCACCGTTTTCATACAGGAACTCAAAGGTGCCCGCGCCGCGATAGCCAATTTCCAGACAGGCTTGCGTACAGCGTTCACCAATGAAATGGCGCATTTCGGGCGTGATACCTGGTGCTGGCGCTTCTTCCACCACTTTCTGGTGGCGACGCTGCATTGAGCAGTCGCGCTCCGCCAGATAAATGGCGTTGCCCTGACCGTCAGCCAGTACCTGAATCTCGATATGGCGCGGGTTCTCCAGATACTTCTCCATGTAGACCATATCGTTGTTGAATGCCGCTTTGGCTTCAGCACGGGTCATACCAATGGATTGTTCCAGATCTTTATCCGCACGTACAACGCGCATGCCGCGACCGCCGCCGCCGCCGGACGCTTTGATGATTACCGGATAGCCGATACGTTGCGCGATAGCACGGTTTTTATCCATGTCATCACCCAACGGGCCATCAGAACCCGGTACGCAGGGCACGCCCGCTTTTTTCATCGCGTTGATCGCGGAGACTTTATCACCCATTAACCGGATGGTATCCGCTTTCGGGCCGATAAAGATAAAGCCGGAGCGTTCAACCTGCTCGGCAAAATCGGCGTTCTCAGACAGGAACCCGTAGCCAGGGTGAATCGCTACCGCACCGGTAATTTCTGCAGCAGAAATAATGGCCGGAATATTGAGGTAGCTTTTTACTGACTGTGCCGGGCCGATACAGACCGTTTCGTCAGCCAGCAGTACGTGTTTTAAATCGCGATCCGCGCTGGAATGTACCGCTACAGTCTTGATGCCCAACTCTTTACAGGCACGCAGAATGCGCAGCGCAATTTCCCCACGGTTAGCAATAACAATTTTATCCAGCATGGTTCGCCTCGTTATTCGATGACGACCAGCGGCTCGTCAAATTCTACCGGTTGGCCGCTTTCGACCAGAATCGCTTTAACCACACCAGACTTATCCGCTTCGATCTGGTTCATCATTTTCATGGCTTCAACGATGCACAGGGTATCACCCGCGTTCACTTTCTGACCCACTTCAATGAAGGCTTTCGCTTCCGGGCTCGGCGTGCGATAGAAGGTGCCGACCATCGGGGAACGCACGATGTGACCGCTGACTTCCGGCGCAGAGGCTTCAATCACCGGCGCGCTCACGGGCGCCACGGCGGCTGCCAGAGCAGGCTGCGGGGCAGGGGCCGCGTAAGCCTGTTGCATCACAGGATAACCGACATTTGCAGGTGAACGGCTGATACGAACTGACTCTTCCCCTTCAGAAATTTCCAGCTCAGCGATGCCGGACTCTTCAACCAGTTCGATCAGTTTTTTAATTTTACGAATATCCATGAGTGTGGTTCCGTACTCTGTTTAATTTGAATGTGACAGGCGTTTAACTGCCGTTTGTAAAGCCCATGAGTAACCGTCAGCGCCAAGGCCACAGATAACGCCAGCGGAAACATCAGAAAGATAGGAGTGATGGCGGAAAGGCTCGCGTGCATGCACGTTGGAGAGATGCACTTCGATAAAAGGAATGCTGACCGCCAGCAGGGCATCACGCAAGGCTACGCTGGTATGCGTAAACGCGGCTGGATTAATAATAATATAATCCACCTGGCCTTTTGCCTCATGAATGCGATCGATAAGCTGGTATTCCGCATTGGATTGCAGATGGCTCAGTTTCACCTGCAGTTGTTCGGCCTGACGCGTAAGGTCGCTGACAATATCGTGCAGTGTGGTATGACCATATTTCTCAGGCTCGCGGGTCCCCAGTAAATTCAGGTTGGGCCCATTCAAAAGCAGAATGTGGAATTTATGCGCCATCTTGCGGCTATCTCCGGCAATCATTGAGGCATCGCGTAAAATACCTTGCCACTCTTCATTTGTCACCCTTCGCAGTGAAAAAGAAGAGCCAGCTTGCAATAAAGCCGGGCATTATATCTCTTTCAGGGCAATTCGCAGCAAATTACTGATCTTATCTGCGAACTTGATTCGGGAGGCAACGCTGGCCTCACTTTTCAGCTTTATTGCCCGGAGAAAGCCGTTGCGCTGAGGCTGGCCACCATTTACGGAATTTTTTATAACGCCAGGCCAGTAACAACGCCGCCATCGCGGCATAAATCAGCGGCTGCGGCGAAATAACTTTTACTGACCAGATATAGTGGACAGGCGCGAGGATCGCCACCAGATAAACCAGATTGTGCAGCGTTTGCCAGCGCCGGCCCAGCTTACGCTGGGCGCGCTGAAACGAGGTGAGCGCCAGCGCCAGTAATATGATCCAACTGCTAATCCCCAGCAGCAGATAAGGGCGGGAAATCAATTCGCTGCCCAGCAGGCGCAGGTTATCGGCCCCCAGCTCCAGCAGGTAATAGCTCAGCAGGTGCAGACAGGCCCAGGCGAAACACCAGAGTCCGAGCAGGCGGCGCGTACGGATCAGCAACGGCTGTTTGCTGTAGCGCGATAGCGGCGAGACCACCAGTGTCGCCAGCAGCAGCTTCAGAGCCATGCGGCCTGTAAAGTGCTGAATATCTTTCGCCGGATCGGCGCTCAGCCAACCGTGTTGCAGGGCGAAAAAGAGCCACACCAGCGGCAAAAACGCCGCCAGATGCAGTAATACCTTCAGGCCCGTCACCTGTTTGAGGGTCAGACGCACTCAGTAATTCCTCCGTAAATCGAGTCCGCGATAGAGCGCGGCGACTTCCGTGCCATAGCCATTGAACAGCAGAGTGGGCTGCCGTTCGACCTTTAACAGACCGCCCGGCCCGATAAAGCGCTCGGTGGCCTGCGACCAGCGGGGATGATCCACGTGGGGATTCACGTTGGCATAAAAGCCATACTCATTGTCGGCGATCTGATTCCAGGTGGTGGGCGGCTGGTTGCGCGTCAGGGTAATTTTGACAATCGATTTAATGCCTTTGAAACCATATTTCCAGGGAACCGTGAGTCGAATGGGCGCGCCGTTTTGTGGCGGCAGCGCCTTGCCATAGACGCCGGTGCTCAGCAGTGTCAGCGGGTGCATCGCCTCGTCCAGGCGCAGCCCCTCTACATAGGGATAATCGATGCCTCCGCCGATAAAGCGATCTTTTTGTCCTGGCATCTGGTCGGGAGCATAGATCGTCTGAAAAGCGACAAAGCGCGCATGGCTGTTGGGCTCGGCTGCTTTTAACAATTTACCCAGTTCAAAGCCGACCCAGGGGATCACCATTGACCAGGCTTCTACGCAGCGCATTCGGTAAATGCGCTGCTCCATGGCAAAACGTTTGAAAATATCGTCCATATCCAGAGTCAGCGGCTTTGCCACTTCACCGTCAATTTTCAGCGTCCAGTTGTCGGTTTTTAGCGAGCCGGCATTGGCGGCGGGATCGGCTTTATCCAGACCAAACTCATAAAAATTATTGTAGCCAGCGACTTTATCAAAGGGCGTCAGTGGTAGATCTGCCTGATATTTTTCCGGGCGGGTAAAGTCGAGCGCCCGGCCTGCGGGTGCCGGAGGACGGTTATTGCCTTTAAACCAGTCAAGCACATTGGCTTGCGCGATGGCTGGCATGCCGAGCGCAGCGGCACCCAGACCCAGCGTTTTCAGAACCTGACGTCGCTGCATGTTAAATACGCTTTCAGGGGTGACGTCAGTTTCGCTCAGACGGTTAACGGGCTTCATGTGGCTCTCTCCGGGAAAAGATTCTGTTTTCAGCATGCGCAAAAGCTGTCCGCCTGACGAATTATTCTGCAAAAATATGAAATTTCCTGGCTACGGAAATGTCTCTGAAAGACAGCGCGGTTGCCGGGACCGTCAGTGTCAGACTTCAGACTTCAGGCTGCGCACAGCGACGGCACCAGCCACTGCCCCCGGTGAAGATTTATGCTATTTTGCTCAGGTTTACGTCAGGCGCACTGACCAGAGCGCACGTGAAAGGCTTTAAGGTTGCAGTAAAACAGGCACAGGGATGCGATTAACCACAAAATTTTCTGCGTTTATTACATTTTTAAGCGTGCTGGCAATGCTGTTGATGCTGGTCAGCTGCGCTATCAGCTTTTTCTGGCTTAACAGCCAGCACGTCGAACATCGGGTACAGACACTGGCCACGGAAGTGGATCAGGCGTTACTGAGCCAGACGCCGGAGACGCTGACCCCCTGGCTGTCACGCATAATGCCTGTGATCCATGCCAGGCAGGTGGAACTCCATCATGATGCTGATACGCTACTGAAACTCTCGCGGCACGAACACCCTATGCTGGATGACGAGCCTAACCGTTACATCCAGTTTGATATTCCCCTGGTGCAGCAACCAGGCATGGCGCTGCGCGTCGTGCTGCTGGATCCGGCAAAAACCTGGTTCAGCTCATTTATCGGCACCTATACCCTGCTGGCGATTTTCACGGTGGTATTGGTGATGGGTATCCTGCTGACGATGACGCATCGCTGGCTTAACCGCCAGTGGGAGGGAATGGAATGTCTTGAAGCGCGTGCGCAGAAAATTCTGGCTGGCGAGCGCAGCAGCACAGGGCCGGGAAAAAAGGATGAGTGGCCGCCGAAAGCGAGCCGCGCCATCGACCTGCTGCTTTCCGATCTTAATGAAGCGGGGGAGCAGCGCCTGCGTATTGACCGGCTGATCCGCGCTTTTGCCGCTCAGGATGCGCGTACCGGGCTGAACAATCGCCTGTTCTTCGACAACCAGCTGGCAACCCTGCTGGAAGATCAAGAGGCAGTGGGGACGCATGGCGTGGTGATGATGGTACGTCTGCCCGATCTGGACACCCTCAGTGAAACCCTGGGTGCGACGCTGGTCGATGAATACCTGTTTGATCTGGTCAATATGCTGTCGACTTTTGTCTTACGTTATCCGGGGGCGTTGCTGGCGCGCTATTTCCGCAGTGATTTTGCCGTGCTGCTGCCACATCGCAGTTTAAAAGAGGCAGATGGTATTGCTGCGCAGTTGATCAACGCCGTGGATTCCCTGCCACCCATGCGTATGGTCAATCGTGACGACCTGATTCATATTGGCATCAGCGCCTGGCGTAGCGGACAAAGCGTACAGCAGGTAATGGATAATGTTGAGCTGGCAACACGTCGTGCCACCTTGCTGGGGGGAAATAACTGGGCCGTGGGCGAGGGTAATCTGGTGGATATGGGGCGCGGTAGCGTAAAATGGCGCACGCTGCTGGAAAATACTCTTAATCGCGGCGGTCCCCGGCTGTATCAAAAGCCCGCGGTAACGTTAACCGGCAAGGTGCATCATCGCGAACTGCAGACGCGTATTTTTGATGGCGATAAAGAGGTGCTGTCAGCCGAATATATGCCGCTGGTAGTACAGTTAGGTATGGCGGATGCCTGGGATCGCCAGCTGGTGCTGCGTATTCTGGCGCTTTCTGAGGTCTGGCCGGATCAAACCCTGGGGCTGCCGGTGACTATTGACTCGCTGTTACAGCGTCCTTTTGTCCGCTGGCTGCAGAAAGTGCTGCTGCAATGTCCAAAAGCGCAAAGAAAACGATTTTTATTTGAACTTGCAGAGTCTGATGTCTGTCAACACACCAGCCGGTTAATGCCGGTTTTCCGGATGCTGCGGGCGTTTGGCTGCCGTATCGCGGTGAATCAGGCCGGGCTGACCGTGGTCAGCAGCGCCTATATCCGGCTGCTGCCGCTGGAATTGATCAAGCTGGATCCGGGGCTGGTGCGTAATATTGAGCGTCGTACCGAGAATCAGCTGTTTGTCCAGAGCCTGTTGGAAGTCTGTAAACCGACCGCGACTCAGGTGTTTGCCACCGGGGTGCGGAGCCGTGAAGAGTGGCAGGTGCTGGCAGGTTTAGGTGTCGCTGGCGGGCAAGGGGATTTTTTCTCCGCTTCGCAACCGGTGAATAGCAACGTAAAAAAGTACTCACAACGCTATTCTATTTAGCGGATTAAAAGCGTTCATTTGCCGTACACTTAACCTGAACTGCTCGCTGGCGCGCATATAGGCACGGCGTCCGGGCGGAAATGTTAAATTTTATGTCTGCTGTGGCGGACACCGTCAGATAAGAAGCGTAAGGAAGGGCGGAATCAGGGCGTCCCCTTACGATCTGATGAACATTCTTATGATTTGAAGGCAACTCAGCCTATTTTTTCACCGAAGCAGAACGTTTTTGCGCCTTGTGGCAGCTTCGTGTGGTTGGTAAAGTAAGCGGATTTTATTTTCCGCCCCCAGCTTGCAGGATTATCCTTTAGTATGTTTAAAAAATTTCGTGGCATGTTTTCCAATGACTTGTCCATTGACCTGGGTACTGCGAATACCCTGATTTATGTAAAAGGACAAGGCATCGTGCTGAACGAGCCTTCCGTAGTGGCTATCCGTCAGGATCGCGCCGGCTCCCCAAAGAGCGTAGCGGCTGTCGGTCACGAAGCCAAACAGATGCTTGGTCGTACGCCCGGTAATATCGCCGCTATCCGTCCGATGAAGGACGGGGTAATTGCGGACTTTTTCGTCACCGAAAAAATGCTTCAGCACTTTATCAAACAAGTGCACAGCAACAGTTTTATGCGCCCCAGCCCGCGTGTGCTGGTGTGTGTCCCGGTAGGCGCAACTCAGGTTGAACGCCGCGCCATTCGCGAGTCCGCACAAGGTGCCGGCGCGCGTGAAGTTTTTCTGATTGAAGAGCCGATGGCTGCTGCAATTGGTGCCGGTCTGCCGGTATCGGAAGCCACAGGTTCCATGGTAGTGGATATCGGTGGCGGTACTACCGAAGTGGCGGTGATCTCCCTGAACGGTGTCGTTTACTCTTCTTCCGTACGTATCGGCGGCGACCGCTTCGATGAAGCTATTATTAATTATGTGCGTCGCAACTACGGTTCACTGATTGGTGAAGCGACGGCGGAACGTATCAAGCATGAGATCGGTTCGGCGTATCCGGGTGATGAAGTACGCGAAATCGAAGTGCGCGGCCGTAATCTGGCTGAAGGGGTGCCGCGCGGCTTTACGCTGAACTCCAATGAAATCCTGGAAGCCCTGCAGGAGCCATTAACCGGTATTGTCAGCGCCGTGATGGTCGCGCTGGAGCAATGTCCGCCGGAACTGGCTTCTGATATCTCTGAGCGCGGTATGGTGTTAACCGGCGGTGGTGCACTGCTGCGTAACCTGGATCGCTTGCTGATGGAAGAGACCGGTATTCCTGTAGTGGTCGCCGAAGATCCGTTAACCTGCGTGGCGCGCGGCGGCGGGAAAGCGTTGGAAATGATCGACATGCATGGCGGTGATTTGTTCAGCGAAGAATAATCGCCTCAATCAGCTGTGATCGCTGTCAGACTACGCACGGAATGAGCGGGAAACTGACGCATATCGCGTCGGTATGATGCGTCCAGCTCAGGGGAGTGTCTGGCTCAGCCCGCTCTCCCTTACCTGTTGTCGAGGAACACGCAGAATTTATGAAGCCGATATTTAGCAGGGGGCCTTCCCTGCAATTGCGCCTTTCTCTGGCGGTGATCGTGGCGATTGCCATCATCATCGCCGATAGTCGCGTCGGGTCCTTTACCCAGATCCGCAACTATCTGGACACGTCGGTAAGTCCGTTTTACTTCCTGGCGAATGGGCCACGGGAGATTCTTGACAGCGTTTCAGAAACGCTGGCGTCACGCCAGCAGCTGGAGCTGGAAAACAAAGCGTTACGCCGTGAACTTTTCCTGAAAAACAGTGAAGTGCTGATGCTGGGGCAGTATAAGCAGGAAAACGCACGTCTGCGTGAGCTGTTAGGTTCACCGCTGCGTCAGGATGAGCAGAAAATGGTGACGCAGGTGATCTCTACCGGCGCCGACCCCTATACCGATCAGGTTGTCATCGACAAAGGCAGCGTAAATGGCGTCTACGAAGGCCAGCCGGTGATCAGTGATAAAGGCGTGGTGGGGCAGGTGATTGCTGTCGGTAAAATCTCCAGTCGTGTGCTGCTGATTTGTGATGCGTCCCATGCGCTGCCGATTCAGGTGTTACGTAACGACATTCGCGTGATTGCCGCCGGTAACGGCTGCGCTGAAGAGCTGCAGCTGGAACATCTGCCGGGCAATACCGACATTCGCGTGGGCGACGTGCTGGTTACCTCCGGTCTTGGCGGGCGTTTCCCGGAAGGCTATCCGGTGGCAGTGGTCTCTTCAGTGAAAGTAGATACGCAGCGCGCCTACACGGTGATTCAGGCACGGCCAACCGCAGGGCTGCAGCGTCTGCGCTATTTACTGCTGCTCTGGGGTGCCGATCGCAATGGCGCTATGCCGATGCAGCCTGATGAAGTGCATCGTGTTGCGAACGAGCGTCTGATGCAGATGATGCCGCAAGTATTACCGCCTGCGGGCGAGATGGGGCCGCCGGCGCCGTCGATGATACCTTCAGGGGCGCAGAAAGCCCCGGCCGGGCCAGCGACGAGCGCTCCCCGGGAGCAGGCTCCTCCCAGCGCGCACGGAGGCCAGCCTTGAGTAGTTATCGCAGCCAGGGCCGTTGGGTTATCTGGCTGTCCTTCCTTGTTGCCCTTATCCTGCAAATTATGCCCTGGCCGGAACAGTTTTATATGTTTCGGCCCTCCTGGCTGCTGTTAATCCTCATCTACTGGGTTCTGGCGCTGCCGCACCGTGTGAACGTCGGCACTGGCTTTGTGCTGGGTGCGCTGATGGATCTTATTGCCGGTTCCACGCTGGGGGTACGCGCGCTGGGACTGAGCATCATCGCCTACCTCGTCGCCTTTAAATTCCAGCTGTTCCGTAACCTGGCGTTATGGCAACAGGCGTTAATGGTGATGGTGCTGTCGCTGGCGATGGATGTTATTGTTTTCTGGGCGGAATTTTTGGTAATAGACGTCTCGTTCCGTCCGGAGATTTTCTGGAGTAGCGTTATCGACGGCATTCTCTGGCCCTGGCTATTCTTACTTATGAGAAAAATACGCCGTCAGTTCGCCGTTCAGTAAGGAATTTTATGCTAACCCTCTATCTGGCTTCCGGTTCACCGCGTCGGCGTGAACTGTTGACGCAGCTTGGACTGCAGTTTGAACGTGTGATCACGGAGGTGGAAGAGCGTCGTCAGCCTGGCGAAAGCGCAGATGCTTATGTACGCCGTCTGGCCGTGGAAAAGGCGCAGGCTGGCGTTGCGGTTGCGCCGCAAGATTTGCCGGTGCTGGGCGCTGATACCATCGTGGTATTAAATGGCGAGGTGTTGGAGAAACCCGCCAGTGAGGCGCATGCGGCGGAAATGCTGACGAAACTCTCCGGGCAGACGCACCAGGTGATGACCGCCGTGGCGCTGGCCGACCGTCAGCGGACGCTGGAGTGCCTGGTGATTACCGATGTGACCTTCCGCACCTTAACCCCGGCAGATATCCGCGACTATATCGCCAGCGGCGAACCCGTGGATAAAGCAGGCGCCTATGCGATTCAGGGCTCAGGCGGAAGATTTGTCCGCAAAATTAATGGAAGCTATTACGCAGTGGTTGGATTGCCCCTGGTGGAGACAGATGAACTGCTCAGCCACTTCCAGGCGCTGCGTGACTTGAGAGGACAACATGACGGCTGAGTTACTGGTAAATGTCACCCCTTCCGAAACGCGCGTCGCTTATATCGACGGCGGGATCCTGCAGGAAATCCACATTGAACGCGAAGCCCGACGCGGCATTGTCGGCAACATCTACAAGGGGCGCGTCAGCCGGGTACTTCCGGGGATGCAGGCCGCTTTTGTCGATATAGGCCTGGATAAAGCCGCCTTTCTGCATGCCTCGGACATTATGCCCCATACCGAATGCGTGGCGGGCGAAGAGCAAAAAAAGTTCAGCGTACGCAACATCGCTGAGCTGGTGCGTCAGGGACAGGATCTGATGGTGCAGGTGGTAAAAGATCCGCTGGGCACCAAGGGCGCGCGTCTGACCACCGATATCACCTTACCCTCGCGCTATCTGGTGTTTATGCCTGGCGCTTCCCATGTGGGCGTCTCACAGCGCATTGAAAGTGAAGCTGAGCGCGATCGCCTGAAGGCGGTGGTATCTGCCTATTGCGACGAACTGGGCGGTTTTATTATTCGGACAGCGGCGGAAGGGATAGGTGAAGAGGAGCTGGCGCAGGATGCCGCTTTTCTCAAGCGGCTCTGGACCAAAGTCAGCGAACGCAAAAAACGTAACCAGACGCGCTGCCTGCTGTATGGCGAACTGGCGCTGGCGCAGCGCGTACTGCGCGACTTTGCCGGCGCGGCGCTGGATCGCATACGCGTCGACTCACGGCTAACTTTCGATCTGCTGCTGGAGTTTACCCGCGAGTATATTCCGGAGATGGCCAGCAAGCTGGAGCATTACAGCGGCAAGCAGCCAATTTTCGATCTCTACGATGTGGAAAATGAGATTCAGCGTTCGCTGGATCGCAAGGTCGAGCTTAAGTCAGGCGGCTATCTGATTATCGATCAGACCGAAGCGATGACCACCATCGATATTAATACCGGCGCCTTTGTCGGGCACCGTAATCTCGACGAAACCATTTTCAATACCAATATCGAAGCGACGCAGGCGATTGCACGCCAGCTGCGGCTGCGCAATCTGGGCGGCATTATTATTATCGACTTTATTGATATGAGTAATGAGGAGCATCGCCGCCGTGTGCTGCATTCGCTGGAGAGCGCGCTGAGCAAAGATCGGGTCAAAACCGGCATCAACGGTTTCTCCGCGCTGGGGCTGGTGGAGATGACGCGCAAGCGTACGCGGGAAAGTATCGAGCATGTGCTGTGCGAGGATTGTCCGGTATGTAAAGGGCGCGGCACGCTGAAAACGGTGGAAACCGTCTGCTATGAAATCATGCGTGAAATTGTGCGCGTCCATCACGCCTATGATTCTGACCGTTTTCTGGTCTATGTCTCACCCACGGTAGGCGAGGCACTCAAAACCGATGAGTCCCATGCGCTGGCGGAAGTAGAGATTTTTGTCGGGAAACAGGTAAAAGTTCAGGTTGAGCCCCTGTATACCCAGGAGCAGTTTGACGTGGTGATGATGTAATTTTCGCGTACAGAGTGGCCCGGTGACGCTTTTATCAGCGAATCGCGCTAAATATAGCGCCTTGTTTGCGTTAAAATGCCACATCATGCCCACCGTTCTTCTCTGGCGATAGTTACGGCGTGAAGAGTTAACCATCCGTCACTGAGCGGAAGACAAGGAGAGGTGTGTGAGGCAGTTGCCCAGGATCTTGTTACTGCTGCTCGCCGCGATCATCGTGATCGTGGCGCTGCTGATCAGCGGGCTGCGTCTTGTTATGCCGCATCTCAACAGCTACCGCAGCGAGGTTTTGCAGACCATCACCAGGGTCAGCGGCGTAGCGGTGGAAGCGAGCGCGCTGCAGGGAAAGTGGGAAACCTTTGGCCCCACGCTACAAATTCGCGATCTCTCTCTCGACTTACAGGCTGATGGCAAACTGGCCATTGGCCGCATTAATCTGGCGCTGGATGTCTGGCAATCCCTGCTGCACTGGCGCTGGCAGTTTCGCGATCTCACCTTCTGGCAACTGCGTCTGGAAACCAACCGGCCGCTGATTAGCAGCGATAAACAGAGAAACAGTTTCAAACCGGCCCAGATCAACCAGCTCTTTTTACGTCAGTTTGACCATTTCGATCTGCGTGACAGCAGCATCCGTTTTCTGACCCCCTCCGGTCAGCACGCCGAACTGGCGATCCCGAGACTGACCTGGCTCAATGAGCAAACGCGCCACCGGGCGGAAGGGGAAGTGAGCCTCTCCAGCTTTACCGGTCAGCATGGCGTGGTGCAGGTGCGTCTCGATTTGCAGGATCGCGACGGCCTGCTCAATGACGGGCGTATCTGGATGCAGGCGGATGACGTGGATGTGAAGCCGTGGCTGGGGCGCTGGATGCGCGATAACACCAGTCTCGACAGCGCCCGCTTCAGTCTTGCCGCCTGGGTAAACCTGCATGAAGGGGAACTCTACGCCGGCGATCTGTTGCTGCGCAAAGGGGGGGCCAGCTGGCGCGGAGATAACGAAACGCATCAGCTTAACGTGGATGGCCTGACCGCCCATCTGTCACGTTTCCAGAGCGGTTGGGTGATCAATGTGCCGCAAACCCGTCTCAGCACGGATGATATTCCCTGGCCTGCGGGCCATTTTTCCCTGCTGTGGCAACCGGAAAACAAACAGTTACTGGGAGCGGATCAACAGGCAGAAATACGCGTACGCGCCACCCGGCTCGATTTACAGCGCATCGCTCCGCTGGTGCCGTTGATCGCCCCCTTATCGCCGACGCTGATTGAAAACTGGCGCTCTCTGCAGCCGCAGGGAGAAGTGCAGGCGCTGGCGCTGGATATCCCGCTGCAGCAGCCGGAAAACACGCGATTGCAGCTGAAGTGGCATAACCTGAGCTGGCAACACTGGCAGATCTTGCCGGGTATCAGTCATCTGCAGGGTGAGGCGAGCGGCAGCCTGACGAATGGTCAGTTGAACATCGCCATGGGCCGGGCCAGCGTCCCTTACGGCGAGATGTTTCAGGCGCCGCTGGAGATTCATCAGACGCAGGCGACGCTGAACTGGCAGCGTGACGCCAGCGGCCTGACGCTGGAAGGACGCGACCTTGATCTACAGGCGCGCTCGCTGCGGGCGCGGGGCGATTTTCGCTATCAACAGAACCTGGGCAAGGAGCCACGGCTCGATATTCTCGCCGGCATTCAGCTCACAGATGCCAGTGATGCGTGGCGCTATTTTCCGCAGCAGCTGATGGGATATAGCCTGACGCGCTATCTCAGCCAGGCGGTGCAGGGCGGGCAGGTAGAGAATGCCACCCTGCTGTTTGCCGGTAATCCGCAGCGCTTTCCCTTCCGCCGCAATGAGGGGATGTTTGAGGTACAGGTGCCGCTGCGTAACGCCACTTACGCCTTCCAGCCGGGCTGGCCTGCCCTGGAAAAGCTGGATATCGATCTCGATTTCATCAATGACGGGCTGTGGATGCTGGCTCCGGAAGCGAAGCTGGGCAACGTCAGCGCGAAAAATGTCAGCGCGGTTATTCCGGACTATGTCAAAGAGAAGCTGTTAATTGCTGGCGACATCAGCGGCGAGGGCGCGGACATTGCCGACTATTTCCAGCAAACGCCGCTGAAATCCTCACTGGGAGCGGCACTGCAGCAGTTGCAGATCAAAGGCGAAACCCGCGGCCAACTGAATCTCGATATTCCGCTGGATGGCGAACTGGTGCATGCCCGCGGTGACGTGACGATGCAGAACAATGAGTTGCATATCAAGCCATTAGATACCACCCTGAAAAACCTGAGCGGGCGTTTTCACTACGATAACGGCAATCTCGACAGCGAAGGCATGCAGGCCAGCTGGTTCGGGCAGCCAGTGGGCGTACGTTTTACTACCCGGGAGAACCCGGAGGATTTCGCCGTTAAGGTGAAATTAGAGGGAAACTGGCAACCGGGCAAACTGACACATATTCCGCCCGCGCTGGCGAAAGCGCTCACAGGCCATCTCGCCTGGCAGAGTGATGTGGATATCACCCTGCCGCACAAGGGCGGTGCGCGCTATGAGGTTGCACTGACGGGCGATGCGAAAGAGGTAAGCAGTCGCTTACCCTCACCGCTGGACAAGCGCGGCGGGCAGGCGATGCCGATAGCGATCAAAGCCACGGGTAACCTGAACCGTTTTGATCTCAGCGGCAGCGTAGCGGGGCAGCATCGTTTTAACAGTCGCTGGCTGCTGGAACCCCAGTTGCGCATTGACAGAGGTATCTGGCTGAACGCGGCGCAAAGCACGCCGCCATTGCCCGCGAAAGCTGGCATGGTGCTCAACCTGCCAGCGATGGATGGCGAAGCCTGGCTGGGTTTGCTGTCGGCTACGGGAGAAGGTTCGACGCGCGGCGCCTCAAAACCCGCAGTGCCGGCTATACCTGGCGATATTATTTTACGCACCCCGGCGCTGTGGCTGGCCGGACAGCAATGGCATGACCTGCAGGCGACCCTGAGTCAGGGGCCGACAGGGAACCGTCAGCTGGCAGTGGCGGGACGCGAAATTCGCGGCAATCTGAACATGGCGACCTATGCCCCCTGGCAGGCGGCGCTGGACTACCTGTATTACAATCCCGAGTGGGATACGCAGCAGAAAAGCCGTTCGCCGCTGTCACGTGACAGCGCTGATATCGATTTCAGTGGCTGGCCAGCCGTACAGTTCAGCTGTGCGGAGTGCTGGTTGCGCGGGCAGAAATTTGGCCGCCTGAGTGCCAGCTTACAGCCGCAGGGCGATACGTTGGTACTTACTAACGGGATGGTGGATACTGGCAGTTCAACGCTGAAGGTAGCTGGCGAGTGGGTCAACCGCCCCGGCGAAACCCGTACCTCGCTGAAGGGCGAGCTGAGCGGTAAAAACATCAATTACGCCATCAACTGGTTTGGCGTGAATACGCCGCTGCGCGATGCCCCCTTTAACATCAACTATGACCTGCACTGGCGCTCAGCGCCCTGGGAGCCTGCCGAAGAGACGCTGAGCGGCGTGGTGAAAAGCCATTTTGGCAAGGGCATGGTGGCGGATGTGGATACGGGGCGGGCCGGGCAGCTGCTGCGTCTGTTCAGCTTTGATGCGCTGCTACGTAAGCTGCGCTTTGACTTTAATGACACCTTCCATGATGGTTTCTATTTTGATTCGATCAACGGCATCGCCTGGATTGAAAATGGCGTAATGCGCACCGATAACCTGCTGGTGGATGGGCTGGAAGCGGATATTGCGATGCGCGGCAAGGTCGACTTTGTGAAGCGTCAACTGGATATGGAGGCGGTGGTAGCGCCGGAGATCTCCGCATCGGTAGGGGTTGCGACCGCTTTTGTCGTTAACCCGGTGGTCGGGGCGGCGGTATTTGCCGCCAGCAAAGTGCTGGGCCCGCTCTGGAACAAAATTTCTCTGCTGCGTTATCACATCAGCGGGCCGCTGGATAAGCCGGAAATCAGTAACGTTCTGAGTGAGCCGCGTGAAAACGGCAATAAGTGAATTTGACGCCGTCCGGGAATTGCCGCAGGCTATGACTATACGAGCACATAATGAGTGAGAAACGATGACTCTGAATCTGGTAAGTGAGCAGTTGCTAACTGCTAACAGCATTAATCAGCAGGACCTATTTTCCCTGTTAGGGCAGCTTTCAGAACGTCGTCTGGATTATGCCGATCTCTATTTTCAGTCCAGCTTCCATGAGTCCTGGGTACTGGAAGACAAAATTATTAAAGATGGCTCTTACCATATCGACCAGGGCGTCGGCGTACGCGCCATCAGCGGCGAGAAAACCGGTTTCGCCTATGCCGACCAGATTAGCCTTAACGCGCTGCGCCTGAGCGCCGAAGCGGCGCGCAGCATTGTGCGTGAACAGGGCGATGGCAAGGCACATACCCTGTCGGCCGTCAGTTATCCGGCGCTTTATGCGGCCGTCGATCCGCTGAACAGCCTGACGCGTGAAGACAAAATCGCGCTGTTGCAACGGGTCGATAAAGTGGCGCGTGCCGCCGACCGACGCGTACAGGAAGTGAACGCCAGCCTGAGCGGCGTCTATGAGCAGGTATTAGTGGCGGCGACCGATGGCACCCTGGCGGCAGATGTGCGTCCGCTGGTGCGTCTCTCTGTCAGCGTGCTGGTCGAAGAGAATGGCAAGCGTGAACGCGGCTCCAGCGGCGGTGGCGCGCGTATCGGCTACGAATTTTTCCTTGAGGATGAAAACGGCGAGGTTCGGGCGGACGCCTGGGCCAAAGAGGCCGTACGCATGGCGCTGGTGAATCTCTCTGCGGTGGCGGCACCAGCCGGAACTATCCCGGTGGTACTGGGCGCAGGCTGGCCAGGCGTGCTGCTGCATGAAGCGGTAGGACATGGCCTGGAAGGCGACTTTAATCGTCGCGGAACCTCGGTATTCAGCGGCCAGATGGGCAAGCTGGTGGCGTCTGAACTCTGTACTGTGGTGGATGACGGCACTCTGTCTGGTCTGCGCGGCTCGCTGGCAGTGGATGATGAAGGGGTGCCGGGGCAATATAACATCCTGATTGAAAACGGCATCCTGAAGGGCTACATGCAGGATAAGCTGAATGCGCGTCTGATGGGCATGAAGCCAACCGGCAATGGTCGCCGTGAGTCTTATGCGCATCTGCCGATGCCGCGTATGACCAACACCTATATGCTGGCCGGTAAATCGACACCGCAGGAAATTATCGAAAGCGTGGAGTTTGGCCTGTATGCGCCGAACTTCGGCGGTGGTCAGGTGGATATCACCTCCGGTAAGTTTGTGTTCTCTACTTCAGAGGCTTATCTGATTGAGAAGGGCAAAGTGACCAAACCGGTGAAGGGCGCGACGCTGATCGGCTCCGGCATTGAGGCGATGCAGCAGATCTCCATGGTCGGTAATGACCTGGCGCTGGATAAAGGGGTCGGCGTTTGCGGTAAAGAAGGACAAAGCGTGCCGGTGGGCGTCGGCCAGCCCACGCTGAAGCTGGATAAACTCACCGTGGGCGGCACCGCCTGATTCACAGAGACAACCCGCCCGCTGGCGGGTTGTCAGCTTTTACGGTGCTGCTGATACTGCACCGCCACCTGGTTAAAATATTCGGTCAGATAATCGATGCAGACCTGCACCTTCAGCGGCAGCATATCTTTCTCCGTATACAGGGCGTACACCGGCCGCGGTTCAGAATGATACTGCGAAAACAGGATGTCGATTTTTCCGCTGTTAATCTCATCAATTACCCACATCAGCGGCACGTAAGCGATGCCGAGCCCCGCTTTTAACCAGCGGATCAGCGTCAGCGAGTCGTTGGTGACAAAACGTCCCTGAGGCGCCAGACAGCTGACCAGCCCCTCGGGCGCGCTCAGTTCAAAGCTGTTTTCCGGCCGTACGCTATATTCCAGCCAGGAAAAATTACTCAGATCGCCCGGTTTTTGCGGCGTGCCATGCTGCGCCAGATAACGCCTTGCAGCGCACACCACCATCGGCATCGCGCCGAGACGGCGGGAAAACAGGCTGGAGTCCTGCAGTTTCCCTACACGCACCACCAGATCAAGGCCATTGGTGATCAGATCTGGCGCTGGAATGCCGGTAACAATATTAACGCTCAGGCCCGGATACTCACGCAGCATATCGGCTGTCATGTCGGCGAGTACATTTTGCGCCATAGTGGAGGAGCTGCCGATGCGGAGCGTACCGGTAGGGGTATTGTTAAACGCATAGAGCTGTTCGTGCACCTGAGAGGCTTCGGCCAGCATCCGGCGGCAACCCTGATAATAGATTCTGCCCGCTTCGGTGAGCCCAATGCTGCGAGTGCTGCGATTCAGTAGCTTTATCTGTAGCTCATCTTCCAGTTTTGCCACCATCTGACTGATGGAAGAGACGCTGAGTTGCAACTGGCGTGCCGCGGCAGTAAATGAACCTAATTCAACCACTTTGGCGAAAACTGACATGCCTTTGAGTCGTTCCATTGTTTACTCTGACTAAAAAGTGATTTAGCTCACAATAGGTAGAAAACGTATAGTCAGGCGCGTTACTATACGCACGCCGGGTCATCACGCGGTGATTTCCGTGTGTCTGGTGTTATACCGCGCAGCCATCATAGCGCGGAGCCAGAGTCAGCCTGATGATACGCTATTATTTATTTAGCTGTGGTTCGGATGTTGCCGTTAGGTTACTTCGCATCCCGCCACCATCAACCCGTTGCGAGCTGCCTGCAGTCGGGAATGCGAAGGATTAACCCGGCATGGTCGAACTAAGGATTTCTGATGAGTGTGCTTCCGGTTTTTGTTGTATTTGGGCTTTCATTCCCCCCTGTTTTTGTTGAACTGATTGTTTCGCTGGCGCTGTTCTGGCTGGTAAAGCGCGTGCTGACGCCCAGCGGTATCTATGATCTCGTCTGGCACCCATCACTTTTTAACACGGCGCTCTATTGCTGTGTGTTTTACCTTGTTTCCCGTTTATTAATTTGAGGTTTAAGTGAATACGCTAATAAGAAAAATCGCGCGTTACGCGATTACCCTTCTGTTAGTCATTGTGGCTATCGTGATCATCTTTCGTGCCTGGGTGTTCTACACCGAATCGCCCTGGACACGTGATGCCAGATTTGCTGCTGATGTCGTGGCTATCTCCCCGGATGTTACGGGTCTGATCACCGAGGTGCCGGTGCATGATAACCAGCAGGTAAAAAAGGGCGACACGTTGTTTGTCGTCGACCGTCCGCGCTATCAGAAGGCGCTCGAGCAGGCGCAGGCGGATGTGGCGTATTATCAGGCGCTGGTGAACGAGAAGCGCCGGGAAGCCGCGCGGCGCAACAAACTCGGTACGGTTGCCATGTCCCGCGAGGCGATTGAACAGGCGAACAATGATCTGCAGACCAGCGAACATCAGCTGGCGAAGGCGATCGCCACCCGTGATCTGGCGCAGATTGATATGGCGCGCACCACTATCAAAGCGCCCGCTTCAGGCTGGGTCACCAACCTCAACGTCTACGAAGGCGAATTTATTACCCGTGGTTCAGTGGCGGTGGCGCTGGTGCAACAGAATTCGTTTTATGTGATGGCCTATCTGGAAGAGACCAAACTGCACGGCGTTGTCCCGGGCTACCGGGCGCAAGTGACACCGCTGGGCAGCAATATCATTCTGACCGGTACGGTGGAAAGCATTGCCGCAGGGGTGAATAACAACAACAGTTCGGTCGACAGTAAAGGAATGGCTACCGTTGACTCCAATCTGGAGTGGGTGCGCCTGGCGCAGCGCGTACCGGTGCGTATTCGTCTGGATGAGCAGCCTGGCAACCGCTTCCCGGCGGGCACTACGGCCACCGTCGTGATTACCGGTAAAGAGGATCCCCCGCATATGACGACCTCTCCCGTGATGAAGTTGTTTAATCGTCTGCGTGAGTTTGGTTAAGCGGAGACGATATGATCGAGTTTCTGCGTTTTCCCACCAAGCTGACCTTCGCGTTGATCACCGCGCTGATGCTTGGCTTCCATTTTAATCTGGAAACGCCGCGCTGGGCGGTGATGACTGCCGGGATCGTGGCGGGCGGCACCGCCTTTGCCGCCGGTGGCGATCCCTATGCGGGGGCGCTGCGCCATCGTGGCGTACTGCGTATTATCGGCACCTTTCTCGGCTGTATTGCCGCCCTGACCATTATGATCGCGACAGTACGCGCGCCGGTGGTGATGATGTTGCTCTGCTGTATCTGGGCGGGTCTCTGCGTCTGGCTTTCATCACTGATTAAGGTGGAAAACGCCTATGCGCTGGGGCTGGCGGGCTATACCGCGCTGATTATTGTTGTGACTACCGATGCTTACGGTTCGCTGACGCTGGCGCCGCAGTTTGCGGTAGAGCGCTGCAGCGAAATTGTGCTGGGTATTCTCTGCGCCATTCTCGCTGATATGATCTTCTCGCCGCGCTCGATTAAAAAAGTCATCGACCAGGAAGTGGAGTCGTTGCTGGTGGCACACTATAAGCTGTTGCAGTTGTGCGTGGCCCACGAGAATAAAGAGGAAGTGGATAAAGCCTGGAGCGCGCTGGTGCGCCGCACTGCTGCGCTGAACACCATGCGCAATCAGCTGATGCTGGAGTCTTCGCACTGGCAGAACGCCAGCCGCCGGATGGCGATGCTGAATACCCTCTCGCTGACGCTGATTACTCAGGCCGCAGAAACCTTTTTGATCCAGAACTCGCGCGCTGACTATATTCCGCCTCAGTATCGTCTGCTGGTGGAGAAAGAGGCGGGCACGGTCAGCGAGGTGCATAAACGAATGAAAATTATGCGCCGCGTGATTACTGCCCACAGCAGTAAAAACATGCCGCTGACGCTGGCGATTTGGGTGGGGGCCGCGACCGAGTATTTGCTGTTGCTGAAAGGCATTAAAACCAACAGCAGAATTACCGCGATTGAAGAGAATATTCTGCAGCGCGAAGTAGTGATCCAGGCGCGCTCCGCAGAAACGCATCATGCCATGATTAACGGGATTCGTACTTTTGTCGCCACCGCGCTGGGATCGCTTTTCTGGCTCTACTCCGGCTGGACTTCCGGCAGCGGCTGTATGGTGATGCTGGCGGTGATCACGGCGCTGGCGATGCGCATGCCGAATCCGCTGATGGTAGCGAAAGATTTTCTCTACGGTATGGTGGTCGCGGTGCCACTTGGCTCGCTCTACTTTATGTATATTATGCCCGCGACGCAGCAAAGTGCGTTGTTGCTCTGCATCGCTCTTGGTGTGCTGGGGTTTGTTGCCGGCATCTTTATCCAGCGCCGTCAGATCGGGACGCTGGGCGCGCTGGCCGGGACGCTCAATGTACTGGTGCTTGAGAACCCGATGCCGTTTGATATCTTTTTCTTCCTCGATAACCTGCTGGGCCAGGTGATTGGCTGTTTTGTCGCGCTGCTGGTGATTTTGTTGATTCGCGATAAGTCAAAAGCGCGCACCGGCCGTAAGCTGCTTAACCGCCTGATGTATGCTGCGGTCGCGGCGCTGACCACCAATCAGGCGCGTCGGCGCGAAAATCATCTGCCAGCCCTGTATCAACAGCTGTTTTTGCTGCTTAACCTCTTTCCGGGGGATATCGACAAATACCGCGTGGCCCTGACAATGATTATTGGTCACCAGCGTCTGCGCAACGCAGAAATTCCCGTCAATGCCGACCTCTCGGCGTTTCACCGCCAGCTGCGCTACACCGCCGATCAGGTGATTGCCGCAGGCAGTGACGAAAAACGCCGCCAGCACTTTCAGCAGCTGCTGCGGGAGTTTGATATTTATCAGCAAAAGCTGCGCCACTATGCGGCACCCGACAGCGTTACCGAGCCAGTAAAACGCCTGGCGGATATGCTGGCTAAATATCAGAACACCCTGCTTAAAATCTGAATTTTGCCGCTACCCGGGTAGCTGCTGCCTTCCGGATGGCGCATTTCCGCGCCATCACAAAACCTGTCGGTATTGCCATCTATACTTTGCTCAACAGGAAGGCAACCAGACAGGAGAGAGCCCATGTCCACTCTTTTACACGAAAGCGATCTTTTCCAGACCGGTTATCTGGTCGATGGCAAGTGGCAGACTTTGCCCACCACCTTTGATGTCCTCAATCCCGCCACGGGCGAAGTGCTGGCAAAAGTCGCGAAAGCAGGCAAAGCGGAAACCGAGCAGGCCATAGCCGCCGCCCGGCGCGCTTTTCCCGCCTGGCGCGCGCAAACAGCGAAAGCACGTAGTGAAATTCTCTACCGCTGGTATCAGTTGATGATCGAGAACAAACGCTGGCTGGCGCAGCTAATGACTGCAGAGCAGGGCAAACCCCTGAAAGAGGCGGAGGGCGAAGTCGATTACGCTGCCAGCTTTATTCAATGGTTTGCCGAGCAGGCCAGGCGCGCCAATGGCGAAATTATTCCGCCAGCCAAAGCGGGGTCGCGCATTCTGGCTACCCGCGAGCCGATTGGCGTGGTCGCCGCGATCACGCCATGGAATTTTCCGATGGCGATGCTGACGCGCAAACTGGGGCCAGCGCTGGCGGCAGGCTGCACCGGCATTATCAAGCCGGCCAATAATACGCCGCTCTGTGCCTTTGCCCTGCTGGCGCTGGCGAAAAAAGCCGGAGTGCCGGATGGGGTGCTGAATGCGGTGGCTGGCGATACTCATGCCATCAGTGATGCCATTATGGCGAACAAGGCGGTCCGTAAAATCTCTTTCACCGGTTCAACCGAGGTGGGCAAACTGCTGGTGCGTAATGCCGCCGACACCATGAAAAAAGTTTCGATGGAGCTGGGAGGCAATGCGCCCTATATCGTATTTGAAGATGCCGATATCGATGCGGCGGTGCAGGGGGCCATCGCCAATAAGTTTCGCAACGCCGGGCAGGTCTGTGTCAGCGTGAACCGCTTCTTTATCCACAACGCCATTTACGACCGCTTCGTGAATCAATTGGCGGAAGCGGTGAAAAAACTCAAAGTGGGTAACGGTATGGAAGAGGGGGTGGTGGTTGGCCCCTTGATCAATGCGGCCGCGATAGAAAAGGTTGAAGAGCATGTGCAGGATGCGATGGCGCAGGGCGGCAAATTAGTGACCGGGGGGGAACGCCACGCGCTGGGCGGCAACTTCTGGCAGCCCACGGTGATTGCCGATGCCCATGAAGGCATGAAGCTGGCGCAGGAAGAGACCTTTGGACCGGTAGCGGCCTGTTTCCGTTTTGATGATGAAGATGAGGTGATCCAGCGCGCCAACGCGACCGAGTTCGGCCTGGCCGCCTATTTTTATACGCAGAATTTGCAGCGCGTCTTCCGCGTGGCGGCGGCGCTGGAAAGCGGCATGATCGGCATTAATGAATGTGCGGTTTCTACCGAGGTAGCGCCTTTTGGTGGTGTAAAAGCGTCTGGCCTGGGGCGCGAAGGCTCGGTGCTGGGGCTTGAGGAGTATCTTGAGGTCAAAACCCTGCATCTGGGCGGGCTTGACTGAGTACAGGCAGCGCGCTAAACAGCACATCTTTGGGCGGCTGCGGTCGCCCAACGCGACGTTATGGAGGCCCCGGCATGAGAACAGAGCGTTTTGACTTTAACGAGATCGTTGACCAGGGCCATTTCTACCGCCAGTTCAGCGAGCGTTTTGCCTTGTTTGATAGGGTAATTAACGATCTGGATAGCTTATGGGAGGTGGTGGCTGGTTCGGCGTTGCCTTTACCACTGCAAATTGAATTTGTGAATCTGGGAAGAGGGCAGAGACGACGCTACGGTGCGCTACTCCTGCTGTTTGAAGAAGCAGAAGAGGAGCTGGAAGGACAGCTCCGCTTTAATGTGCAATAGGCAGATATAAAAAAGGCCCCATGAAACGGGGCCAGAAATTCGTCAGGAGCGACGAGGAATTATTTATAAACTTCCGCAGTAAAGTGGTAGTTGTCGCCGGTACGCGCTTCGATGACGCGATAGGCGCTGGCACCTTGCGCATCAGCTTTCTGTGAGAGCTGAGCACGGTAATCCATCGGCGCGCCCGCGACGCCACTGATAGTGACGGTGCCTGCAGGCTGCAGGTTACGCGCGCCTTCAGCAGTGACCAGTTGTGCGGCAGAAGCACCAAAGGTCATGGCGGAAAGCAGGCTGACTGTTGCGATGGCTGTTTTGATTTTCATAATTCGTCTCCTCATTACAATCAACAACCTGCAGCATGGTACAGCGGTAGCGGGTCGTCGATGTCATTTCCGGGCGCCTCGGCAGCGCCGGGTCGATTATTTATAAAGTTCGGCGGTCACGTGATACGTGTTATCCAGGTGATTCTCAATAATACGGTAGTGACCTGCACCCTGCGCTTCCGCTTTGCGGGACAGCGCCTGACGGATATCTGTCTGGTCACCATTGCGACCGCTGACAGAGATCGTCTGGTTCATTGACTGCAGATTCATATTTTGTGCGTCCTGGTTACTTACCAGGCTGGCGGCGCTGGTGCCAAAAGAGACCAGTGAAGCCAGACTTAACGCGGCGATAAGATGTTTGGTTTTCATGGTTGATGCTCCTGAAATTCGTGACCGGGCAATCTGAAACATTGTCCTGGTATCCGCAGATGATTATTTGTAGAGCTCAGCGGTAGCGTGATAGTTGCCGTTGTTATAGGCCTCAATCACCCGGTAGGCTTTAGCGCCCTGCTGTTCGGCTTTAGCGTTCAGCTGCTCCTGGATAACCATCGGGGAGCCAGCAATACCGCTGACGCTGATAGTGCCTGCAGGCTGCAGATCTTTAGCCTGCTGTGCATTAATAGATTCTGCGGCGCAAGCGCCAAATGACAGGACAGATAGCACGCTCAGCGCAGCGACAGTCGTTTTCATGTTCATAGATATTTCCTCGTCTTCTGTTTTTTCTTTGTTGTTAGTGTGATGTTCATCACGAAAACAAGTATAGATCTAGTAACGCATGAAATTAATACCTGCCTAATAATGTTTTGTTGTTACACTTTAGCTATGTGTCATTTTTTAATATCCTTTGGTTATAAAAAACGTTCATTTTTCACCCAAAGCTCATCAAAAATCTTGTAAAACAGTGATCTAGGTCAATTTGTCTTTTTGTGCGAAAAGTTATGGACGATCGGTCTGGGTCAAAAAAATATCCTGGTGATTTCAACTGGATGTGTGGCTCACACCAGTGGAAAATAACAGCGTGCAACGGTTAGATGAAAAGGACCGACCAATAGTCCTGATGCGTAAAGGTTCCACAGGCATAAGACGGGCGCTAATAAAGGGCAGCAGGCAGGGGGGCACAGAGGGAAAAACTGAAAGGGAACCGGCAGGCAAGGCTGCCGGTAGCAGATGTGGATCAGAGTTCCTGTTCGAACAGCATCAGAATGGCGTCATACAACTGCCTGACGGTAAAAGTGCGAGCCGGAGTAATGAAAATCGTGTCATCACCGGCGATGGTGCCAAGAATTCCTTCCGCTTTACCCAGCGAGTCGAGCAGGCGCGCAATCAACTGGGCCGCACCGGGACTGGTATGGATCACGACTAACGCATCGTTGTAATCAACATCCAGCACCAGATTTTTCAGCGGGCTGGAGGTGGTAGGAACGCCCAGCTCCGCCGGCAGGCAGTAAACCATTTCCATTTTGGCATTACGCGTACGTACAGCGCCAAACTTGGTCAGCATGCGGGAAACCTTCGACTGGTTAATATTCTCGAAGCCATCTTCCTGCAGCGCCTGAACAATTTCGCCCTGGGAGCTGAATTTTTCTTCTTTTAATAAGGCTTTAAATGCCTTAATCAGATCGTCTTGTTTTGTTGGATTACGCATAGGCTACCAGTAATAAAGGGAAAAAAGCGAGAATCCGCCGCAGGCAGATAAATTATTATGCATATAAATGAATTTTTATGCAATGTGCATCCCGACGGGATGGCGGAAAAGGCGAGCGGGCGACGATTTTAGCAAAATTTTTCCGGCAGGCCAAAAAAAGCCCGGGTGAGCGCACAGGGCGAAGGTTGCAAACTTGTTATATTATTGACGGTGTTATTCGAGCCACAGGATAACCGTCGGGTCATTATCTGCATGCGTTAACGTCATCAATCTCCGGGATAACGGCTTTATACGACGCTTTCCCGCTCAAATTATTGCGGTAGTACGCAAATTGAACAGAGAGCACTCGCCATCACCGGAGAAGTAAATTAATGTCGTAAGCACATGGATTCCCGGCACTTCTCTGTCCCACCCTAATAAGGAGTATAGGATGAAAGTTGCAGTACTCGGCGCCGCTGGCGGTATTGGTCAGGCGCTTGCACTTCTTCTGAAAACCCAATTGCCTGCGGGTTCAGAACTCTCTCTCTACGATATTGCACCGGTTACACCTGGTGTTGCGGTTGATCTCAGTCACATTCCAACCGCCGTAAAAATTAACGGTTTTAGTGGTGAGGATGCAACCCCGGCTCTGGAGGGGGCGGATGTGGTACTGATTTCCGCTGGCGTTGCGCGTAAGCCTGGCATGGATCGCTCCGATCTTTTTAACGTTAATGCCGGCATCGTACGTAATCTGCTGGAGCAGGTGGCAAAAACGGCACCCCAGGCGCTGATTGGTATAATTACCAACCCGGTTAATACCACGGTCGCCATTGCTGCCGAGGTGCTGAAAAAAGCGGGGGTTTACGATAAGAACCGCCTGTTTGGTGTGACCACGCTGGATATTATCCGGGCGAATACTTTTGTGGCGGAACTGAAAGGCAAATCGCCGGACGAGATTGAAGTCCCGGTGATCGGCGGTCACTCGGGCGTTACCATTCTGCCCTTGCTGTCGCAGGTCAAAGGCGTCAGCTTTAGCGAGCAGGAAGTGAGTGATCTTACCAAACGTATTCAGAACGCCGGTACTGAAGTGGTTGAAGCAAAAGCGGGTGGCGGCTCCGCCACACTCTCGATGGGACAAGCCGCGGCACGTTTTGGCCTGTCACTGGTGCGCGCGCTACAGGGAGAAAGCAACGTTGTCGAGTGCGCTTATGTTGAGGGGGAGGGGGAATATGCCCGCTTCTTCTCTCAGCCACTGCTGTTAGGCAAAAATGGCATCGCAGAGCGCAGACCTGTCGGCGAGCTGAGTGCATTTGAACAGCAGGCTTTAAAGGGCATGCTGGAAACGCTGAAAAAAGATATCGCTCAGGGCGAAGCGTTTATGCAGCAGTAGCGCGTTCGGGGTTCCATCTGGCGCCGCGCATAAATCTTCATGACATGCCCGTTGCGATCCGTCGCGGCGGGCTTTTTTATGCCTTAAAGGCCGCCGGAACGGAAGGCTCTGGCGGGCGGCGTGCCGTTGCTGGCCGGTGTTTTCTTGCCGATGGTTTCCATGCGTACCTGGAAAGGTGGGAACGGCAATTCAATACCATGCTCTTCAAAGCCGCGCAGTATCAGCTGATGCAGTTCATGGCGCAGCGGCATACGATGCCCCATTTCCGCGGCATGGATACGCAGTTCAAACAGCTGAATGCCCTGCTGCAGATCCACCAGATAAACTTCCGGCGGTGGGGTATCCAGCACGTAGTGGCAGCGCGCGGCGGCCTGCTTCAGCAGGGTCGTAACCTCTTCGCTGTTAACCTTCGCCGGGGCGGGAATGGTCAGCACGACGCGCGTCACGGTGTCTGAGAGTGACCAGTTGACAAACTGCTCAGTGATAAAGGCTTTGTTGGGCACAATGATCTCTTTGCGGTCCCAGTCGGTAATGGTGGTCGCACGCGTATTGATCCGCGTAATACTGCCGGTAAGATCGCGAATGGTGACCGTATCGCCGATGCGGATCGGTTTTTCAAACAGAATAATCAGACCCGAAATAAAGTTGGCGAAAATCTCCTGCAGACCAAAACCGAGTCCGACACCGAGCGCCGCCACCAGCCATTGCAGTTTGGACCACTCGATACCAATCAGCGAAAAGCCCAGCAGGCCGCCAATCAGCATCAACAGATATTTGGTCAGCGTGGTGATGGCGTAGCCTGTGCCCGGCGTCAGGCTGAGATGTTGCAGCAGGGCCAGCTCCAGTAGCGCCGGCATATGGCGCACCAGCTGCGTGGTGATTATCAGCACCAGAATAGCAATCAGTACGGAGCCCAGGGTAATCGGCTGCAGGCTTTCTACGCCCTGTACCGTGGTACTGGCATCCCACAGGCGAATATTTTCCAGGAAGCTAAAGGCGGAGTGGATTTCCGACCAGAGCACAATCACGGAAACCAGCGCAATTAATGTCAGAATAGAACGCACCAGGCGCAGCGACTGGGCGCTGATAGCATCAAGATCGATAACCGGCTCATCAAGCTCCACGCCATCGGCATATTGCAGCACCGGTTCTTTCTCATCTTCATTACGGGCACGGTTAGCCAGCCGCTCCGCGCGACGCTGACGGGCGCGATCGAAGGCGATGCGTCGGCGCTGAATCAACATCCAGCGGCGAATAATGTGATAAATCACCAGCAGCAGGAACCAGATCGCCGCCGAGGTTTCCAGACGCGCCAGTAACGCCTGCGCCGTCGCCAGATAACCGATGCAGGAGGCGAAAGCCGCAATCAGCGGAATAGCGACCATCAGGTTCCACAAAATGCGGTTGACCATATTGTCGCCGTTGCCCTCTTTATCGAGATGCAGCGGGATACCGGCACGTTTAAGGCTGACGGTGACAATACTCAGCGCGCCGCAAATTAAAATAAAGCAGAAGCGGCCGAGGCTGGCAGAAAATTGCCGATCCTCCTGATTGGCGAAGGCGATAAGCAGCATCGTCAGCGGCACAATCAGCCCGACAGAGAGCGGATAGTAGCGCATGGCGCGCGCCACGCGCGTTTGCGGCCAGCGGAAATGGGTAATAAACAAACCGTGCGGGCGGGCAAAAGCGGCACCGATCATTAAGGTCCACATCAGAGGGAAGGTGTCGGTAATACCATGGCCGATAGCGACCGCAAAAGGATAAGGCCATGCGTGTTGCAGGCCATAGCCCAGCGCGCCCCAGAGCAGAGGCAGCGGTAAGGCCAGCAAAATCGACCAGAATACGGTACGTAGGGTCAGCTGAAAGCGATCCAGGGTAACCTTGCCCACTTTGCTGGCGGCGCGATCCAGAAATGCATGATAGTGGCGGCGGGAGCTGATGCTGAAGCCGAGCAGCAGCATGGCACCCAGCACCGGAAATACCGTCTCCTGGCTGGTAAATACCATCGCCAGCGCCTTGCCCATCTGACTGAGAGTATCAAATGACAGCAGACGGTAGAGATCGTGTACCACATCCAGCGGAAAGCTCAGGCTCACCGGGCTGACGTCTGCGGTCCAGAACAGGTAACGGTGGGTCGCTTCTTTGACCTCGGTCAGCGCCTCCTGCAGCTGGGTGTTGGCCACCTTCAGCTTAGTGATTTCCAGTATCAGCGTGTCGATACCGGAAATCAGGGAATTAAGCAGCTCACGCTGGGTTTTTAACTGGGCGTCGAGAATACGGTTTTGTTCGCTGCTCAGAGGAGCACCGTTGGCCTGTTTCTCTTTGCGCAGCTCATCCTGACGGGCAAACAGCCCTTCGTAATGCAGACGCTGTACGCGCAGCTGAGCCATTTCATTGTCAATCTGCTGCGATTTGGGCATCTCAGGCAGGCGGGCGACCTGCGCACGCAGCGCTTCTCCTAACAGGTTAGAGGCGCCCAGCCATTGCGATTGCTCACGCAGGGTAGTTAACGCCTGGCGCACCTGAAGCGTCTGATTGGTTGCCAGGCGCTGCTGCGAGGCCACCAGATCCATGCGCTGCGCCTGCTGATTCAGCGCCGCAGAAAGTTCACGGTTGACACGAAACTGATCGCGGATGGCGGGAGGCAAATCGCCGCTGTTCTCTGCCAGCTGTTCGGTGCGCGCCAGCGCCAGTTCCGCTTCCCGCTGCCGCTGATTATTCAGCTGGTTGCGCAATTCCTGCAGATAGTTGTCGAGCTGCGAGGCTTTGTGCTGATGCACTTCGGCGCGCATACGCGCCAGCTCCTGACGATTATTGGCCGAGAGTTGCGCCAGTTCGAGTTCATCCACGCGCGCTTTGCTGGCCGCATTTTCCGCCTGGCGCGCTGCCTGCTGCGCCAGCGTCAGCGGCGTACTACCTGCCGTGGTGCTCTGTAAACGCCGTTCACTCTCCGTCATGGCGCGCCGCGCTTCGGTTTGCTGCTGTGGCAGTAACGTCAGGGAGTCGCTGATCTCGCGCGCCCGATCCTGCTCCTGCTGCGCCTGTCGGCTCTCCTCCAGCAGCTGGCTGCTGACCTGCAGGATCTCCTGATCCAGCTCGGCGCTGCTCATGGTGCTGCGCACGGTTTTGCTGCTGTTTTTAAAGGCGGCAATTTGCTGGCGCAGTTCCCGGGCGAGGCGCGGGAAATCATCAATCACCTGCTGATACTGCTTTGCCCGTTCCAGCGATGCATCGCGTTCGTCGAGGTAACTCAGTGCTGTTTCCAGCGACTGGATCTGCTCAGTCTGAGCGGGGGAGCTTTTCGCGGCTTTGGCCGTTTCCAGTTCCTGACGGAGTTGGTTCGCTTCCGGCACGCCGGCGGCGAAGGTGGAAGCGCTGAGCCAGAGGCTCAGCAGCAGAATCATAAGTGAACGCACGGAAGTGACTCGGGGTTATTCAACAGTGGTGAGGTTTTCACCGGGTTGAGGCAAGATCATGGCCAGCGGCTGGCCTACACGGGTTTTGCTTTCCGCTTCCAGACTTTCCGCCAGCTTCAGGCGGCCAGGTGCAAACAGGTTAATCACGGTAGAGCCCAGCTTAAAGCGGCCCATTTCCTGCCCTTTCAGCAGCACCACGGCACCTTCCGCATCGGCAGCAGGGTAGTGCCAGCGTTTGATCACTCCTTCACGCGGCGGCGTAATAGTGCCCGCCCAGACGGTTTCGATGCTGCCGACAATGGTGGCGCCCACCAGAATCTGCACCATCGGTCCGAGATCGGTATCGAAATAGCAGATAACGCGTTCGTTACGGGCAAACAGGTTCGGGATATTGCGCGCCGTCAGGGGATTCACGGAATAGAGATCGCCCGGCACGTAGATCATTTCCCGCAGGATGCCGTTGCAGGGCATATGTACGCGATGATAGTCGCGCGGCGCCAGATAAAGGGTCACAAAGTCGCCGTCGCGGAACTGGGCGGCCATCTCTTCATTACCGGCCAGCAACGCTTCCAGAGAATAATAGTGCCCTTTAGCCTGAAAAATTTGATTGTCGTCAATACGCCCCAGCTGGCTGATAGCGCCATCGGCGGGTAAGACAACCAGATTCGGGTCAGCTTCGATCGGGCGCGCCTCATCTTTCAGCGGGCGCACAAAAAAGTCGTTAAAGGTGCGGTAGCTGGCCGTATCGGCCTTGCGCGCCTCAGACATATCGACTTTATAGAACCAGACGAAGATATCGATGACCGCTTTGGTCAGCCAGCCCGCACGGCGACTTGCGCCCCAGCCAGCCAGTTCGGTCAGCCATTTTTTTGGCAGAAAATGATTCAGGCCGAGCTTTAAACGATCAAACACCTTAGCCTCCTGGCTTAATTCAAGACGTTAACGAAAAGGGGCGCGCATTGTAGCAGCGCCCTGGTAAGTTGGCGAATCCGCTGTGAGGAGGGTTAATCTTCCCCGGCGGAGAAATTCTTACGCGTTTTCACCTGCGCCATACTCTCCAGAATGCGATGGTAATTTGCAAAACGCGAAGCATCGATCAAGCCATCCTCCACCGCTGCGCGGATGGCGCAGCCGGGATCAGTATCGTGTTTGCAGTCACGGAACTTACAGCTGCCGAGAAATTCCCGGAATTCGACAAATCCACGGGTAATTTGTTCCGGTTCGAGATGCCATAAACCAAATTCGCGCACGCCGGGAGAATCAATCACATCACCGCCGTGGGGAGCGTGATAGAGACGCGAGGCAGTAGTGGTGTGCTGGCCCAGGCCGGAGTTATCCGAGACGTCGTTGGTCAGGATCGCTGCTTCGCCGCTCTGCTCGAGATCCAGGATCGCGTTCAGCAGGCTCGATTTCCCTACGCCGGACTGACCGGCAAAAATACTGATATGGCCATTAAGCGCTGCTTCCAGGTCCGCCAGACCATCTTTTGCCTGACTGGAGACCATCAGCACGTGATAGCCGATACGACGGTAAATATCCATCTGCTCATCGACAAAGGCGCGCGCTTTGTCATCCAGCAGGTCAATTTTATTCAACACCAGCAGCGGTTCAATCCCCAGCGTTTCGCTGGCGACCAGATAACGATCAATGATATTGAGCGACAGTTCCGGCAGGATCGCGGAAACAATCAGAATCTGATCGATATTGGCGGCAATGGGTTTAACGCCATCATAAAAATCGGGGCGGGTTAACACGCTGCTGCGTTCATGCACCGCTTCAACAATACCTTTACCTGTACTTTCATTGGCGGCGCGCCAGACGACGCGGTCGCCGGTAACCAGCGAGCGAATGGTGCGGCGAATATTGCAACGATGAACATCGCCCGCGCTATCTTCCACGTCGGCGTGCATGCCGAAACGGCTGATGACGATGCCCTCCTGCGCTTCACCAAACTGGCTGTCATCCGGTTCCGGCTTTTCGCTGCGTTGCTTCAGACGGCGCTCATGGTTAGCGCTTACGCGACGCTGTTGGCCTTTTGACAGTTTATTTTTGCTCACTCATCCTCTCACTTGGTTTTGTCAGGCTTCGCCCTGCGGGGCAAAACGTCTATGATACACCCTATTTCATGGTAATGACGACCAGCCAACCGCAGGAAACAGCATGACGACGGGAAATGAAAATAATTTAATCTGGATTGATCTGGAGATGACCGGACTCGATCCTGAACGGGATCGCATTATTGAGATCGCCACCCTGGTAACCGATGCCCATCTTAATATCCTGGCGGAAGGGCCGGTGATTGCTGTGCATCAGTCGGATGCGCAGCTGGCGCTGATGGATGAATGGAATGTGCGTACGCACACCAACAGCGGTCTGGTCACGCGCGTGAAGGCCAGCGAATATGACGATCGCGCGGCGGAACTGGCGACGCTGGAGTTTTTAAAACAGTGGGTGCCCGCCAACTGCTCGCCGATTTGCGGCAACAGCATCGGCCAGGATCGCCGTTTTCTGTTTAAATATATGCCGGAGCTGGAAGCCTGGTTCCACTATCGTTACCTTGATGTCAGCACGCTGAAAGAGCTGGCGCGTCGCTGGAAGCCCGATATTCTGCCAGGCTTCAAGAAAGCAGGCACGCATCAGGCGCTGGATGATATCCGCGAGTCGGTGGCTGAGCTGGCCTACTATCGCGAGCATTTTTTGCAACTGTAGATGGGAAGGGTGCGCAGGAAAACAGCATTTTGCTGATTTAATCAGCAAACGCAGCGAAAACGAAAAAATTTGCTTTCAGGCTCTTGCGGCAAAAAGGAATTCTCGTATAATGCGCACCCCGTACCGATGAAGAATTTTATCTCGGTACAAGGCGCGGGAATAGCTCAGTTGGTAGAGCACGACCTTGCCAAGGTCGGGGTCGCGAGTTCGAGTCTCGTTTCCCGCTCCAGTTCAAACAGTAAGTAAAAGACATCTCTATTGCGGGAATAGCTCAGTTGGTAGAGCACGACCTTGCCAAGGTCGGGGTCGCGAGTTCGAGTCTCGTTTCCCGCTCCAGATTTCTTGTCAGTATTGCCCTTCTTAGCGGGAATAGCTCAGTTGGTAGAGCACGACCTTGCCAAGGTCGGGGTCGCGAGTTCGAGTCTCGTTTCCCGCTCCAGTTTTCTTACTTGTTCTTTCTTCTTGCGCGCCAGGCGCACGGTCCTGTTATCCACAGCGCGACTTGTGAGTTTTACCGCGGTTTTCCCGCCTCTGCTAAAGCCTTTTAAACAGAGTTATCCACAGATACGATTCGGCTTCGCTTACGCAAGGGTGATCGCAAAGTTTTACATCTTGATGATAAATTATTGTTTTTAAAGAAGATGAAGATATTTCAATTTGTTATTGAGGCGTATTGCGAAATTCCGGCCAGTTGAATGGCAACGGGTTTTTATTTTTATTCACAGCTTGTGGAAAAATCCTTTTGCCAGGGCAAAACGCTGTTATGCATCTCTCGGCAGCCCCTTTTCCACGGCGCGTATAAGCCGCTTTTTCTGCGCCGGTTCGACATCAATAACCCAGCTCTCCTGCCTGGCCTGTTGCTGAGCAATCGCCCAGTGAATATGTTCATCCAGCAGAGGATGTTCTCCCAGCCGCTGCTGCAACGCCGGAATAATCCCGGCTGACCAGGGCGCATTGCCCAGCGCGACCGCAACATTACGTAACCAGCGCAGATGCCCGATGCGGCGTATCGCCGATCCTTCCGTTACCCGCAAAAATGTGGCTTCATCCCACTGAAACAGGTCGAGTAAGCGCGGCGCGTGCAGCACGGCGCGCGGCGAAAAATCTTCTTCATCGCTCAGCTGGCTGTAACGGTTCCACGGACAAATCAGCTGACAGTCGTCGCAGCCGTAAATGCGGTTGCCAATCAGCGGACGCAGCTCTGCCGGAATTGCGCCCTCCAGCTCTATCGTCAGGTAGGAAATACAGCGGCGCGCATCGACCACATAAGGTTCAACAATGGCGCCGGTGGGGCAGATAGTCATGCAGGCCACGCAGCGCCCGCACTGCTCCGACTGCGGTTTATCCACCGGCAAAGGCAGATCGATCAACAGCTCGCCAAGGAAAAACCACGAGCCCGCTTCCCGGTTCAGAATCAGTGAATGCTTGCCGGTCCAGCCGAGTCCCGCTTTCTCCGCCAGCGGCCTTTCCAGCAGCGGCGCCGAATCGACAAAGGGACGGAAATTGAGTTCGCTGCAATACTCTTTAATCATTTCCCCAAGCTTTTTCAGGCGATTGCGCAATACTTTGTGGTAATCACGACCCAGTGCATAACGGCTGACGTAACCGGCATGGGGATTTTTCAGCGTCGAGGCAAAGGCCGCTTTGGCCGGGAGATAATTCATGCGCACGCTGATCACGCGTAGCGTGCCGGGCAGAAGCTCATGCGGGCGCGCACGCATCATGCCGTGTCGCGCCATCCACGCCATCTCGCCATGATATTGTTTCTCCAGCCACGCTTGCAGGCGCGGCTCCTCCGCGCTGAGATCGGTATCGCAAATACCGACCTGCTGAAAGCCGAGTTCCAGACCCCACTGTTTAATGCGTTGGGCAAGCTGATGAAGATCGAAAGGGTATGACATGAGAGACCAACTATCGGAAGCAAACGCGCACAGCTTACCATATTCTGTCTGGCCTGCGCAGGCCCTGCGTCAGCTGGAAACAGATGCTGCGGACAGCTACGGCATTGCGCTGTATGAACTGATGCAGCGTGCCGGGCAGGCGGTGTATGAGAAAATCCGACAGCTGTGGCCCGACGCGCAGCACTGGCTGATCCTGTGCGGGCACGGTAATAATGGTGGCGATGGCTATGTGGTAGCGCGTCTGGCGCAGGCGGCGGGGTATCAGGTCACGCTGCTGGCCTGTGAGGGAAGCAGCGACTTACCGGAAGAGGCGGAGAGCGCGCGCAACAGCTGGCTGGAAGCGGGCGGCGAGATCCATGCGGCGGATGCCCCCTGGCCGGAGAAGGTTGATGTCATTGTGGATGCGCTGCTTGGCACCGGTCTGAACCGTCCCCCGTCAGCCCCTTATGCGGCGTTGATCGAGAAAGCCAACGCGCATGCGGCGCCGGTGCTGGCAATTGATATGCCATCAGGGTTAGTGGCTGCTAACGGCACCGCCCCTGGCGCGGTAATAGAGGCTGCGCATACCCTGAGTGTGATTGCCCTGAAGCCGGGTCAGCTGACCGGCAAAGCCCGTGATTATATCGGGCAGCTGCATTTTCATGCGCTGGGTCTGGAAAACTGGCTGGCCGTTCAGTCAGCGCCGATGGCGCGTTTTGATGCCGGTTACCTCAGGCACTGGCTGCCGCCGCGCCGACCCACCTCGCATAAAGGGGATCACGGGCGACTACTGGTGGTTGGCGGCGATGACGGTACGGCCGGCGCCATTCGCATGGCGGCAGAGGCCGCGCTGCGTACCGGTTCAGGGCTGGTGCGAGTGCTTACTCACCCCCATAATATCGCGCCGATTCTGGCTGCGCGTCCGGAACTGATGGTGGACGCGCTGAGCGATCAAAGCCTGGCGCAGGGGGTAGAGTGGGCGGATGTGATCGCCATTGGTCCTGGGCTCGGACAGCGTGACTGGGGTCAGAAGGCGTTGAAAAGCGTTGAAAAAAGTGAAAAGCCGATGCTTTGGGATGCTGATGCACTTAACCTGCTGGCATTCAGTGCGCAGAAACGTCAAAATCGCATCATCACGCCGCACCCTGGCGAGGCCGCGCGTTTGCTCGGTATCAAGACCAGCGAAATTGAGAGTGACCGCTTACATGCAGCGGAGACCCTGGCAAAGCGCTACGGCGGTGTGGTGGTACTGAAAGGGGCTGGCACCATCATCGCCAGTGAAGCAGGACAGATGGCGTTTGCGGATGTCGGCAATGCGGGCATGGCATCCGGCGGCATGGGGGATGTATTAAGCGGTATTATCGCCTCGTTGCTGGGCCAGAAGCTGGCACTGTTTGAGGCCGCCTGTGCCGGATGCGTAGTGCATGGCGCGGCGGCAGATGCCGTGGCCCGACAGCGCGGTACGCGTGGTATGTTGGCAACAGATTTATTCGAACGGCTGTGGCAGTTCGTTAATCCAGAGATGATTTCATAAGAAAGCATGAAAACCTGTGTTATTTCTTTGCCCGATGAGGCAGCAACGCTCGAACTGGGCGCACAACTGGCCCGCGTCTGTCACGGCGCGACCATTCTTTATCTGTATGGCGATCTGGGGGCGGGAAAAACCACCTTTAGCCGCGGATTTTTACAGGCATTAGGCCATCAGGGTAATGTAAAAAGCCCGACGTACACGCTGGTTGAGCCTTATCAGATCGGTACGCGTGCGCTGTATCATTTTGATCTCTACCGGCTGGCCGATGCGGAAGAGTTGGAGTTTATGGGGATCCGCGACTACTTCAGCGGTGACGCCATCTGTCTGGTGGAGTGGCCGCAGCAGGGACAGGGCGTATTGCCTGAACCTGATGTGTCGCTCACCCTGAGCTATATGGGGGCTGCGCGTCAGGCGGAAATCGTTGCGCAATCGCCAGCCGGGGAAGCCATCGTTGCGCAATTCAGCCACCACAGGGATCTGACATGATGTCATGGATAAAAATCGGGCTGCTGGCGCTGTTGAGCCTGGTTTCAGGCTCAGCCCTGGCGGCCAGCCTGTCAGATATCAAGGTATCAAACGGCGACAGCCAGGCAACGGTGACGCTGAGCTTTGCCGGCCAGCCGGTTTACGGCTATTTTCCGTTGCGCAATCCCGATCGCGTCGTACTGGATATCCGTCAGAGCGGAACCATTCAGGGTTTGCCGCTAAACTTCAGCGGTGAAAATATTGTAAAGCGCATCCGCAGCAGCACGCCAAAAGATGCGCAAAGCATCCGCCTGGTCTTTGAGTTAACGCAGCCAGGGAAAACGCGCGCCGTGACCCAACGTAATGGCAGCAACTACAACGTGGTGTTTACGATTAAAGGCACGCAGCAGACGGCCCGGGTGCCCAGTGCAAACGCCGCCAGCAGCGCGCCGCGTCAGGTGCAGAATAGCGCGCCGGCGCGCAATCCTTTTGACGGCAACCGGGTGACCTCGGTGACCAGCACCAGCCAGGTGCGCACGCGCGCCGCCAGCAGCCGCAGCGAAACCATTATTGTCGCCATTGACGCCGGGCATGGCGGTCAGGATCCGGGCGCGATTGGTCAGCACGGGCTGAAAGAGAAGAATGTGACGCTTGGCATCGCACGTAAGCTGAAAACGCTGCTGAATCAGGATCCGATGTTCAAAGGGGTTCTGACGCGCGAGAGCGATTACTTTATTTCCGTGATGGGACGTTCTGACGTTGCGCGTAAAGCGAACGCCAATCTGCTGGTGTCGATTCATGCCGACTCAGCGCCCAATCACACCGCCAGCGGCGCCTCGGTCTGGGTACTCTCCAACCGCCGCGCCAACAGCGAAATGGCGAACTGGCTGGAGCAGCGCGAGAAACAGTCGGAGCTGCTCGGCGGCGCAGGGGATCTGCTGGCGAACAGCCAGGCCGATCCTTACCTCAGCCAGGCAGTACTCGATCTGCAGTTTGGTCACTCGCAACGCGTTGGTTACGATGTGGCCGTGAAGGTATTACAGCAGCTGCGTAGCGTATCGCCGCTGCACAAACGCTTACCGGAACACGCCAGTCTCGGTGTGTTGCGTTCGCCCGATATTCCTTCACTGCTGGTGGAGACCGGGTTTATCAGTAATGCCTCGGAGGAGCGGCTGCTCGGCAGTAGCGCACATCAGGAAAAGATTGCTCAGTCTATTTATCAGGGCTTGCGCAACTATTTTCTGGCGCATCCGCTACAGACGCTCCCAAAGGAGGAAAAGCAACCGTTCAGCTCAGCAGCGGCGGTTAGCGTGGCATCAAACGCGGCAACGGGCAAAGCGCGCTACAGCGGGGCGACCCGGCTGCATGTGGTCCAGCGCGGTGAAACGCTGTCGGGGATCGCCGCTAAATATGGCGTCAGTATGGCGACGTTGAGCGAGCTGAATCGCCTGAAAAAAGAGAGCGTCTGGGTGGGCCAGCGTCTGAAAGTGCCGGCGCAGGGCAGCAGCACCACAGCACGCAAACCGCTACGCCATAAAGTGGTACGGGGGGATTCCCTGACGGCGATTGCGGCGCATTATGGCGTCAGCCCGCAAGCGATCATGCAGGAGAATAATATGAAGTCGACCAATGTCATGCTGGGCCAGGCGTTGAAAATCCCCGCTTCCTGATGAGTGTACCTGTGCCGGATAAGCCCGCAAAAGGATAAACATCATGCCAATACAGATATTGCCGCCGCAGCTGGCTAACCAGATTGCGGCGGGTGAAGTGGTTGAACGTCCTGCGTCGGTAGTGAAAGAGCTGGTCGAAAACAGCCTGGATGCCGGGGCCACGCGCATTGATGTGGATATCGAAAAAGGCGGCGCGAAGCTTATCCGTATCCGGGACAATGGCTGCGGTATCGTCAAAGATGAACTGGCGATGGCGCTGGCGCGTCATGCCACCAGTAAAATCGCCTCGCTGGACGATCTGGAAGCGATCATGAGCCTGGGGTTTCGCGGCGAAGCGCTGGCGAGTATCAGCTCGGTCTCGCGCCTGACTCTGACCTCGCGCACCGCGGAACAGAGCGAAGCCTGGCAGGCTTATGCCGAGGGCCGGGATATGACGGTTACGGTCAAGCCTGCCGCCCATCCCTGCGGTACCACGCTGGAAGTTCTCGACCTGTTTTATAACACGCCGGCGCGACGTAAGTTTTTACGCACCGAAAAGACCGAGTTCGCCCATATTGATGAGGTGATTCGGCGTATCGCACTGGCGCGCTTTGATGTGTCGATCTCGCTGACGCATAACGGCAAGCTGGTGCGGCAATATCGCGCTGTCACGCAAGAGTCGCAACGCGAACGGCGCCTGGGCACCATTTGCGGCACCACCTTTATGACCCATGCGCTACGTATCGACTGGCAGCATGGCGACCTCCGTCTGCATGGCTGGGTGGCTGATCCGACGGGTTCGCGTCAGGTCACTGACCTGCAGTACTGCTACGTCAACGGGCGGATGATGCGCGACAAGCTGATCAACCATGCGATTCGCCAGGCGTTTCAGACTCAGCTGGCTGAGGATCAACAACCCGCCTATGTGCTCTATCTGGAAGTTGACCCGCATCAGGTGGATGTCAATGTGCATCCGGCCAAGCATGAGGTGCGTTTTCATCAGTCGCGCCTGGTGCATGACTTTATTTTCCAGGGGGTCCTGAGCGCCCTGCAGGCCAGCGCAGCGCCCGCTCTGGCGCTGAGCCAGGCAGGGCAGGCGGAAGAACCGCCGCCGCGCTGGCAGCCGGAGAACCGCCAGGCGGCAGGGAGCAATCATTTTTCCCGGCCTGCGCCTGCGCACCCGGAGACAGCGGGTGCGGCAGCGCCCTGGCAGCACAAGGAGAGCGGTTACCGCAAGCGGGAAGGTGCGGTTTATCAGCAGCTGCTGAAAACGCCAGCAGCACCGGCGCGTCCGGCGGCAGAACCGCCCGCCGCCGCGCCGCAAGGCCGTCAGGCACCGGCTGTCAGCGAGGCGCCGCTGGCGGCGCACGCGCAAAGCTTTGGCCGCGTGCTGACGGTGCTGCAGGCACAGTATGCGTTGCTGGAGCAGGAACAAGGGTTGGCGCTGATTTCGCTGCGGGTCGCGGCACGCTGGCTGAAGCAGGCGCAGCTGCAACCTGGTGAAGCGGGGCTGAAACCTCAGCCGCTGCTGATTCCGATCCGCCTGAAAGTCGATAAACCTGAGCGACAGGCGATCCAGACCTGGGCGAACCTGCTTGCCGCCATGGGCATGGAATTGCAGAGCGAAGGACAGCATGTGACGCTGCGCGCGGTGCCTTTACCATTACGAACACAAAATTTACAAAACTTGATTCCGGAACTGTTAGGCTATTTGGCCCGGCAGCAGGAAATGTCCGAGTCGCAGCTCGCTCAATGGCTGGCACGTCACAGCGACACGGAATCTCCGAACTGGAATCACTCACAGGCGATCGCCCTACTGGCGGAACTGGAACGACTCTGTCCCCAGCTGGTGAAATCGCCGCCTTCTGGCTTATTGCAAGCCGTAGCGATTGAGAACGCGTTAAACGCCCTGAAGCATGAGTGAAATGAACCAGACTGGCCGGCCAAAGGCTATTTTTTTGATGGGGCCTACAGCTTCCGGTAAGACCGCGCTGGCAATTTCGCTGCGTCGCTCTCTTCCGGTTGAACTTATCAGTGTTGACTCTGCCTTAATCTATCGCGGGATGGATATTGGTACGGCGAAACCGTCGGCTGAAGAGTTAGCACAGGCGCCCCATCGTTTGCTGGACATTCGCGACCCGGCGGAAGCTTATTCCGCTGCAGAGTTTCGTCGCGATGCGCTGGCAGAAATGGCGGAAATCACCCGAAGCGGGCGAATTCCGTTGCTTGTTGGTGGAACCATGCTCTATTTCAAGGCGCTACTGGAAGGATTATCGCCGTTGCCCTCGGCCGATCCTGAAGTACGCCAGCGTATAGAGCAAATGGCGCGTGAGAAAGGATGGGAAGCCTTACACCGCCAGTTGTGCGATATCGATCCGATTGCGGGCAGTCGTATTCATCCGAATGATCCGCAGAGACTTTCGCGAGCACTGGAAGTTTTTTTTATTTCGGGTAAAACTTTAACGGAACTGACAAAAACGTCTGGCGAAGCGTTACCCTACAATGTGTATCAATTTGCTATTGCACCGGCGAGTCGTGAGCTGTTACATCAGCGCATTGCTTTACGGTATGAACAGATGCTGGCGTCAGGATTTGAAGCGGAGGCTCGGGCCCTGTTTGCACGAGGTGATTTGCATACGGATATGCCTTCCATTCGTTGTGTAGGGTATCGCCAGATGTGGTCTTATCTGGCTGGCGAAACCGATTATGACGATATGGTTTATCGGGGAATTTGCGCGACGCGACAGCTCGCCAAGCGCCAGTTAACCTGGTTACGCGGCTGGCAAAATGTCCACTGGTTAGACAGTGACAAGCCAGAAGCAGCGCGTGATGCAGTGTTACAGGTTCTTAGTGCGAAGCATGGGTGATTGTGTACAATTGATCCGTTATCGTGCGCAAATTTTTACGCAGTTTTTCAGAACCATCGGTTCTCAGTAACAAACAACAAGCATATAAGGAAAAGATAGAATGGCTAAGGGGCAATCATTACAAGACCCGTTTTTGAACGCATTGCGTCGTGAACGTGTTCCGGTTTCGATTTATTTGGTGAATGGTATTAAGCTGCAAGGTCAGATTGAATCTTTTGATCAGTTCGTGATTTTGTTGAAAAACACGGTCAGCCAGATGGTATATAAGCATGCTATCTCAACCGTGGTCCCGTCCCGCCCGGTGTCACACCACAGCAATAATGCAGGTGGCGGCGGAAGCAATTACCACCATGGTGGTAGTAATCAGGCCGCGCAGTCGCAGCCACAACAAGACGGTGATAGCGCAGAGTAAGGCGTTGCCGTAAATCCAGGGCCGGGAGGCGCGAACGTTTTCCTGTCCTGGTATTTTATTTTAGCGAGGTTATAGCTTGTTTGACCGTTATGATGCCGGTGAGCAGGCCGTACTGGTACACATCTGGTTCTCCCAAGACAAAGAGATGGAAGACCTGCAGGAATTTGAAACGCTGGTTTCTTCCGCAGGCGTTGAAGCGCTGCAAGTGATTACGGGCAGCCGTAAAGCGCCCCATCCCAAATATTTTGTCGGTGAAGGAAAGGCAGCTGAAATTGCCGATGCGGTAAAGTCGAGTGGTGCATCGGTCGTTTTATTCGATCATGCCTTAACCCCTGCTCAGGAACGCAATCTCGAGCGTCTGTGCGAATGTCGTGTCATCGACCGCACGGGCTTAATTCTTGATATCTTTGCCCAGCGCGCCCGTACCCATGAGGGTAAACTGCAGGTCGAGCTGGCACAGTTGCGCCATCTTGCGACCCGCCTGGTACGCGGATGGACTCACCTTGAACGTCAGAAAGGCGGTATCGGCCTGCGCGGCCCGGGTGAAACGCAGCTGGAAACTGACCGTCGTTTGTTACGTAACCGAATCAGCCAGATTCTCTCCCGGCTTGAGCGCGTTGAAAAACAGCGCGAGCAGGGCAGACAAGCGCGCGCCAAAGCGGATGTGCCAACAGTTTCGCTGGTGGGCTATACCAACGCCGGTAAATCCACCCTGTTTAATACCATTACTTCCGCTAACGTCTATGCGGCGGATCAGCTTTTTGCGACCCTGGATCCCACGTTGCGTCGTCTGAACGTAGCTGATGTGGGCGAGGTAGTGCTGGCGGATACTGTAGGTTTTATCCGTCATCTGCCACACGATCTGGTGGCGGCGTTTAAAGCAACCTTGCAGGAGACGCGTCAGGCGGCCTTGCTACTGCATATTATCGATGCCGCGGATGTGCGTGCCAATGATAATATCGAGGCGGTTAACAGCGTGCTGGAGGAGATTGAAGCGGATGAGATCCCGACGCTGCTGGTGATGAACAAAATCGATATGCTGGAAGGCTTTGAGCCGCGTATCGATCGTAATGAAGAGAATCTCCCGATTCGCGTCTGGCTTTCTGCGCAGACCGGTGCGGGTATTCCTTTACTCTGGCAGGCTCTTTCTGAGCGCCTGGCAGGGGAAATTGCCCAGTTTGAACTCAGCCTGCCGCCGGAAGCAGGCCGTTTGCGTAGCCGTTTTTATCAGTTACAGGCGATTGAAAAAGAGTGGAATGAAGACGACGGTAAGCTGTGCTTGCAGGTGCGTATGCCGATGGTTGACTGGCGACGTCTGTGCAAGCAGGAGCCATCATTGATTGATTATATTGTTTAATTTGTTGCCCGAACGCATTTACCTGAAGGACTTTCCGCTGGCAGTGAATACCGCCAACACAGCTGCCAGCGGGAATCCGAAGGGTATCACCGCACATACAATAAATGGAGTATAAACATGGCGTGGAATCAGCCCGGTAATAACGGACAGGACCGCGACCCGTGGGGAAGCAGCAATAATCAAGGCAGCAACTCTGGGGGAAATAAAGGGGGGCGTGACCAGGGACCTCCTGATCTGGATGATATCTTCCGTAAGCTGAGCAAAAAGCTTGGTGGACTGGGCGGTGGCAAACAGAGCGATAATAATAACCCGCGCGGACCTGGTAACGGTGGCAAACTGATTGGCATCGTGGCGGTCGCTGCTGTGGTGATCTGGGCTGCCAGCGGTTTCTACACCATTAAGGAAGCTGAGCGCGGCGTAGTTACCCGTTTCGGCAAGTTCAGCCATCTGGTTGAACCCGGTCTGAACTGGAAACCCACCTTTATTGATCAGGTGCGAGCGGTGAACGTGGAAGCGGTGCGCGAGCTTGCTGCGTCCGGCGTCATGCTCACTTCTGACGAAAACGTCGTGCGCGTTGAAATGAACGTGCAGTATCGCGTGACTGATCCTGAACATTATCTCTATGCGGTTACCAGCGCGGACGATAGCCTGCGTCAGGCCACTGACAGCGCCCTGCGTGGTGTTATCGGGCGTTCCACTATGGATCGTATCCTGACCGAAGGGCGTACTGTGGTACGTAGTGAAACCCAGCGTGAGATCGAAGAGACCATTCGTCCTTACAACATGGGGATTACCGTACTGGACGTCAACTTCCAGGCGGCGCGGCCTCCGGAAGAGGTAAAAGCGGCGTTTGACGATGCGATTGCCGCACGGGAAAACCGTGAGCAGTATGTGCGTGAGGCGGAAGCCTATGCGAACGAAGTGCAGCCGCGCGCGAATGGTCAGGCGCAGCGTATTCTGGAAGAGGCGCGTGCTTATAAAGAGCGCACCGTACTGGAAGCGCAGGGTGAAGTGGCGCGTTTTGCCAAACTTCTGCCGGAATATAAAGCCGCACCGGAAATCACCAAAGAGCGTCTCTATATCGAAACCATGGAGCGTGTGCTCAGTAATACCCGTAAAGTGCTGGTCAACGATCGTGGCAATAACCTGATGGTGCTGCCGTTGGATCAACTGATGCGTAGCGCGCAGTCAACGGGCAGCAGCAACGATCAGCAGGGCGCTGGTCTGCTGAAGCTGCCGACGGAGAGCGGTAACAGCGCCAGCCGTAACAGCAGCTCATCATACAATCCAGCCAGCATCATGGATCAGCGTCGTGCGAATGCGCTACGCAACGATACCCAGCGCGAAGGGAGAGAGTAATCGATGCGTAAGTCAATCATAGTATCAGGCGTGTTCGTGCTGGTAGCACTGTATGCATCACTGTTTGTGGTACAGGAAGGTCAACGCGGCATTGTGCTGCGCTTTGGCAAAGTACTGCGTGATAACGACAACAAGCCGCAGATTTATGCGCCGGGCCTGCATTTTAAGGTGCCCTTTATTGAAACAGTGAAAAGCCTTGATGCGCGTATCCAGACTATGGATAACCAGGCGGATCGCTTTGTAACCAAAGAGAAGAAAGACCTGATTGTCGACTCGTATATCAAGTGGCGTATCAGCGATTTCAGCCGTTACTACCTGGCAACCGGCGGCGGTGATATCTCGCAGGCAGAAGTGCTGCTGAAACGTAAGTTCAGCGACCGTCTGCGTTCTGAGATGGGGCGTCTTGACGTGAAGGATATTGTTACCGATTCCCGCGGCCGTCTGACTACCGATGTGCGCGATGCGCTGAATACTGGTAGCGCAGGCAGCGACGATGAAGTGCAGACGCCTGCTGCAGATGATGCCATTGCCAGTGCGGCCGCACGTGTTGAGCGTGAGACCAACAGCAACGAGCCGGCTATCAATCCGAACAGTATGGCGGCGTTAGGCATTCAGGTGGTGGATGTGCGTATCAAGCAGATCAACCTGCCAGCGGAAGTCTCCGATGCTATCTACAACCGTATGCGCGCTGAGCGTGAAGCGGTTGCGCGTAGCCAGCGTTCACAGGGTCAGGAAGAGGCGGAAAAACTGCGTGCGCAGGCGGATTATCAGGTCACCCGCACGCTGGCTGAAGCTCAGCGTCAGGCACTGATTACGCGTGGTGACGGTGATGCAGGCGCGGCGAAACTGTTTGCCGATGCATTCAGCCAGGATCCTGACTTCTACGCCTTTATCCGTAGCCTGCGTGCTTATGAAACTAGCTTCAATAACAACCAGGATGTGATGGTATTGAGCCCGGACAGCGATTTCTTCCGTTACATGAAGACGCCTTCTAACGCAACACGCTAAGAAAGTGCTATAAACTACGGGCCGACAATGATGTTGGCCCGTTTTTTTTGGAATAACAGAATGAATAACACCATCTGGATGGCACTGGCGTTGGTACTGGTGCTGGAAGGGCTTGGACCGATGTTTTTACCCCGTCTCTGGCGGCGCATGATCCTGTCGATGGCGCAACTCCCCGATCGCCTGTTGCATCGCTTTGGCGGCGGCCTGGTCGTTGCCGGAGTCGTGATCTATTACATGCTGAGCGTACACGGGCAGTAAACGACGTCAGGGCTGACGTAACAAATTGTGTCTGGGCAGTGCGCTTTCCCCCATATGTTGTATTGATCAAAACCCAGGCAAAAAAGCGCGCAATCGTATGCTAAAAGTGCTGAAAGTGTAAAAGTCAGATGGTAGAATCCATTTTTAAGCAATCGGTGATTTTGAAAAAATGGGTAAGAACGTCGTCGTACTGGGCACCCAATGGGGTGACGAAGGTAAAGGAAAGATCGTAGACCTTCTGACTGAGCGTGCAAACTATGTTGTACGCTATCAAGGCGGCCACAACGCGGGCCATACGCTTGTCATCAACGGTGAAAAAACCGTTCTCCACTTGATCCCATCAGGCATTTTGCGTGAAAACGTGACCAGCATTATCGGTAACGGTGTGGTGCTGTCGCCAGAAGCGCTGATGAAAGAGATGAAGGGACTGGAAGAACGCGGTGTGCCGGTACGTGAACGTCTGCTGTTGTCTGAAGCCTGCCCGTTGATTCTGCAATACCATGTGGCGATGGACCTGGCGCGTGAAAAAGCGCGCGGCGCGAAAGCGATCGGTACTACCGGTCGCGGCATCGGTCCCGCCTATGAAGACAAAGTGGCACGTCGCGGTCTGCGCGTCGGCGATCTCTTTAACAAAGAGTCCTTTGCCGCCAAGCTGAAAGAAGTGGTGGAGTATTACAACTTCCAGCTGGTGCACTACTACAAAACCGATGCGGTGGATTACGACAAAGTCCTGCAGGATGTGCTGGCGATCGCCGATGTGCTCACCGGCATGGTCGTTGATGTCTCTGAGCTGCTGGACAACGCGCGCAAGCGTGGCGATCTGATCATGTTCGAAGGCGCGCAGGGCACGCTGCTGGATATCGACCACGGTACCTATCCTTACGTCACCTCTTCCAACACCACCGCCGGTGGCGTGGCTACGGGTTCCGGCCTGGGTCCGCGTTATGTGGACTATGTGCTGGGCATCGTGAAAGCCTACTCCACCCGCGTGGGTGCAGGTCCGTTCCCGACCGAGCTGTTCGATGACATCGGCGAGTATCTGTGTAAGAAAGGCAACGAGTTCGGTGCTACCACCGGTCGTCGTCGTCGTACCGGCTGGCTGGATGCGGTTGCCGTACGACGTGCCGTGCAGATCAACTCCCTTTCTGGCTTCTGCATGACCAAACTGGACGTGCTGGATGGCCTGGAAGAGGTCAAAATCTGTGTGGCTTACCGTATGCCGGATGGCACTGAAGTGACCACCACCCCGCTGGCGGCGGAAGGCTGGGAAGGCATTGAGCCGATTTATGAAACCATGCCGGGCTGGAGCGAGTCGACTTTTGGCGTGAAAACGCTGGAAGGTCTGCCGCAGGCGGCACGTGATTATATTAAACGTGTAGAAGAAGTAACCGGTGTACCGATTGATATCATCTCTACCGGTCCGGACCGTAGCGAGACTATGATTCTGCGCGATCCGTTCGACGCGTAATCGACCCAGGCCGGACACTGTCCGGCCTCTGTTTTTTTGCCCGCTGGCTTCATTTATCCCGCCTTTCTGTTTCAACTTCACGACTTACCTGAAAAAAACAGACCCGCAGCAATGCACTGGTTTATCATCTGTTAACGCAACGCGAAGGATCCGTTGAAAATCCTTTTTACTGATTCACTGAGGTATGTGTGCAGCTGACAAGTTTTACCGATTACGGCTTACGCGCGTTGATTTTTATGGCGACCCTGCCACCGGGGCGCCAGACCAATATTACTGAAGTAAGCGCAAAGTACGGCATTTCGCGTAACCATATGGTGAAAATCATTAACCAACTGAGCCGGGCGGGCTTTGTAGCGGCAACGCGCGGCAAAAACGGCGGCATCCGTTTAGGGATGGATGCAGACAAAATCGTCATCGGCGACGTCGTACGTAAAATGGAGCCGCTACAATTAGTTGATTGCGCAGGTTGCCATATCACGCCAGCCTGTCGCTTACGAAAAGTATTGAATGATGCTGTGCAGCTTTTCTTGCAGGAGCTGGACAAATACACGCTGGCAGACTTAGTGAAAGGCAACGAGCCTTTGTATCACCTTTTATTGTCTGAACCGCCGGTGACAATGACACATGAATGACATCGGAGGAACCGCTATGTCAAATGATCCTTTTCAGGAACGAGAAGCTGAAAAATACGAAAATCCCATTCCGAGCCGTGAGTTTATCCTTGCTCACTTAGAAAAACGCGAAAAGCCCGCCAGCCGGGAAGATCTGGCGCAGGAGATGAATCTCAGCGATGAAGAGCAGCTGGAAGCGCTGCGTCGTCGTCTGCGCGCGATGGAGCGCGACGGACAGCTGGTCTTCACCCGTCGTCAGTGCTACGCGCTGCCGGAGCGACTGGATCTGCTGCGTGGCCGGGTGATTGGCCACCGTGACGGTTACGGCTTCCTGCGCGTGGAAGGTCAGAAAGATGACCTCTACCTCTCTGCTGAGCAGATGAAAATGTGCATGCACGGCGATGTAATTCTGGCGCAACCATTGGGCGCGGATCGCAAAGGCCGCCGCGAAGCGCGCGTGGTGCGCGTGCTGGAGCCGCGTAACAGCCAGATCGTAGGCCGTTACTTTACCGATGCGGGCGTCGGTTTTGTCGTCCCGGACGACAGCCGCTTAAGCTTCGATATTCTTATCCCCCCCGAAGAGACGATGAATGCACGCATGGGCTTTGTCGTGGTGGTGGAGCTGACGCAGCGGCCCACGCGTCGTACCAAAGCGATCGGTAAGGTAACGGAAGTGCTGGGTGACAACATGGGCACCAGCATGGCGGTGGATATGGCGCTGCGCACGCATGAAATCCCACATAGCTGGCCGCCGGAAGTGGAGCAACAGGTCGCTTCGCTGAGCGAAGAGGTGCCAGAGGAGGCGAAACAGGGGCGCATCGATCTGCGCGAGCTGCCGCTGGTCACCATCGATGGCGAAGATGCACGTGACTTTGATGATGCGGTGTACTGCGAGAAAAAACGGGGCGGCGGCTGGCGTTTATGGGTAGCCATCGCGGATGTCAGCTACTATGTGCGTCCCGGCACGCCGCTGGATAATGAAGCGCATCAGCGTGGCACCTCGGTCTATTTCCCGTCGCAGGTGGTGCCGATGCTGCCGGAAGTGCTCTCCAATGGTCTCTGTTCACTGAATCCGCAGGTGGACCGCCTCTGTATGGTGTGCGAAATGACGGTGTCGTCCAAAGGCAAGCTGACTGGCTTTAAACATTACGAAGCGGTGATGAACTCCCATGCGCGTCTGACCTACACCAAAGTGTGGAACATTCTGCAGGGCAACGCCGAGCTGCGTGAGCAGTATGCGCCGCTGGTAAAGCCGCTCGAAGAGCTGCATCGTATGTACAAAGCGCTGGAAGAGGCGCGTGAACAGCGCGGCGGCATCTCTTTTGAAACGGAAGAAGCGAAATTTATTTTTAACGCGGAACGTCGTATTGAGCGCGTGGAGCGTACGGTACGTAATGATGCGCACAAGCTGATTGAAGAGTGCATGATCCTGGCGAATATCGCCTCAGCCCGCTTTGTCGAGAAGAATGAGGAGCCGGCATTGTTCCGCGATCACGATCGTCCCGGGGATGACAGCATTACCAGCTTCCGCACCGTGCTGAATGAGCTGGGGCTGAGCCTCTCCGGCGGCGTTAAGCCGCAGCCGGTGGATTACGCTGAGCTGTTGACGCAGATTGCCGATCGTCCCGATGCAGAGATGCTGCAAACTATGCTGCTGCGCTCAATGAAGCAGGCTGTCTATGATCCGGAGAACCGCGGGCACTTTGGCCTGGCGCTCGCCTCCTATGCGCACTTTACCTCGCCGATTCGTCGTTATCCCGATTTGCTGCTGCATCGCGCCATCAAATATCTGCTGGCGAAAGAGCAGGGCGAGGTAAAAGGCAATACCACGCCGACCGGCGGCTATCACTACGAGATGCCGCAAATGCTGCAGCTGGGTCAGCACTGCTCCATGACCGAGCGCCGCGCTGATGAGGCGACGCGTGATGTGGCGGACTGGCTGAAGTGTGACTTTATGCAGGATCAGGTGGGTAACGTCTTTAACGGCGTGATCTCCAGCGTCACCGGCTTCGGTTTCTTTGTGCGCCTCAACGACCTGTTTATTGATGGTCTGGTGCATGTGGCGACCCTGGATAACGACTACTATCGCTTTGATGCGGTAGGGCAACGTCTGATTGGCGAATCGGGCGGACGTACCTATCGTCTGGGCGATGCGGTAGAGGTGCGGGTTGAAGCAGTGCATATGGACGAGCGCAAAATCGACTTTGCCCTGATCTCCAGCCAGCGCAAACCGCGTGGCGAGGGGAAAACCGCGCGCGACAAAGCGAAGCGTGGTGATGGCAAAAAAGCGCCGCCTAAACGTCGGCGTGAAATGGGGAAAAGCGTTAACTTTGAGCCAGACGCTGCCTTCCGCGGCGGCAAGAAAAGCGCCGACAATGCGCAGAGCAAGAAAAAAAGTAAAACCCCATCGGAAAAAACCCGTAAAATCGCCGCCGCCACCAGAGCGAAACGCGCCGCGAAGAAAAGCGGCACGGCCTGATCTCTGACGTGCCGCATGCTCCCTCGCTCCGCGTGAGCGGGGGAGCAAGCCGAACTTTTTACATTCCCAAACACTGAGCAGATCGATGAGTGAAATAATTTTTGGTATCCACGCCGTGCAGGCGCTGCTGGAACGCGATCCCCAACGTTTTCAGGAAGTCTTTATTTTAAAAGGACGTGACGACCGTCGTCTGCAACCGCTGGTTGCCGCACTGGAAGCGCAGGGCATTGTCATTCAGCTGGCTACCCGTCAGTGGCTGGATAGCACCTCAGAAGGCGCGGTACATCAGGGCATTGTGGCGCGCGTGAAGCCGGGACGGCAATATCAGGAAGGCGATCTGCCGGATCTGCTCGCGGCGCTGGAACAACCTTTCCTGCTGATCCTCGATGGCGTCACTGACCCGCATAACCTGGGCGCCTGCCTGCGTAGCGCCGACGCCGCTGGCGTGCATGCGGTAATTGTACCGAAAGATCGCTCGGCTGCGCTCAACGCCACGGCCAAAAAAGTGGCCAGCGGCGCAGCGGAAAACGTGCCGCTGATTCGCGTGACCAATCTGGCGCGTACCATGCGTCTGCTGCAGGAATATAATATCTGGATCGTAGGTACTGCAGGCGAAGCGGACCATACGCTCTATCAGAGCCAGATGCGCGGCGCCATGGCGCTGGTGATGGGCGCTGAAGGAGAAGGTATGCGCCGTCTGACGCGCGAACATTGCGATGAGTTAATCAGCATCCCCATGGCGGGCAGCGTCTCCTCGCTCAACGTGTCGGTGGCAACCGGCATCTGTCTGTTTGAAGCGGTACGTCAGCGCAACGCCTGACGCGCGGGCTGACGTGATCGTCAGCACAAAACTGCCGCTGTGCCAGGCATATCTGCTCGTCGCTCACATAATTAAGTGAGCAAACCGAGGAGTGGATATGACCTGGACAACCCACACCGTTTTTAATCAACCTTATCCGCTCAGCAACAGCAACCTGTTCCTGTCTGATACGCCGCTGTGTGAAGCCGTGGCGCGTGAAGGGGCCGGGTGGGATCGCGAGCTGCTCGCCTCTGTAGGGTTACAGCTCGGCAGCGCCGAATCCCTGGAGCTGGGCCGTCTGGCCAATGCCGCGCCGCCTGAACTGCTGCGTTACGACAGCCGGGGCGAACGGCTTGATGAGGTGCGCTTCCATCCGGCCTGGCATCTGCTGATGCAGGGCGTCTGCGCTAACCGCCTCCATAATCTCAGCTGGCAACCCGACGTGCGCGAAAATGCTATGGTGGCGCGTGCGGCGCGCTTTATCCTGCATGCGCAGGTGGAAGCGGGCACCCTTTGTCCGGTCACCATGACCCATGGTGCGATTCCGCTGTTGCAGACGTTGCTGCCTGCCAGCTTTAAAGCGTGGCGCGAGCCTCTGCTGTCCGACCGTTATGATCCTCATCTTCAGCCTGGCGACCAGAAACGGGGATTGCTGATTGGCATGGGGATGACAGAAAAGCAGGGCGGCACCGATCTTCTCAGTAATACTACCCGTGCCGAACCTCTCGGCCGCTCAGGTCCCGGCGAAGCTTATCGTATCACTGGTCATAAATGGTTCTTCTCCGTGCCGCAAAGCGATGCGCACCTGATTCTTGCGCAGGCGAAAGGGGGGCTGAGCTGCTTCTTTTTACCGCGCCTGTTGCCTGACGGTAGCCGCAACGCCATTCGGCTTGAGAGACTGAAAGAGAAACTGGGCAACCGCTCCAATGCCAGCAGCGAAGCCGAATTTACCGATGCCACCGGCTGGTTGCTGGGCGAAGAGGGCGAGGGCATACGGCTGATCCTGAAGATGGGCAGTATGACGCGCTTCGACTGCGCGCTGGGCAGTCATGGTCAGATGCGACGCGCGTTCTCCCTTGCGCTCTGGCATGCCCATCATCGTCAGGTGCTGGGGAAAAATTTGATTGAGCAGTCGCTGATGCGTCAGGTATTGGGTAGCCAGGCGCTACAGTTGGAGGGGCAGACGGCGCTGCTGCTGCGTCTGGCGCGCGCCTGGTCCACGCCGCAGCGGGAGGCGGAGCAGGCCTTCGCCCGGCTTTTCACCCCGGCCGCGAAATATGTCATCTGCAAAGCGGGAATGCCTTTTGTTGCCGAGGCGATGGAGGTGCTGGGAGGAACCGGCTATTGCGAAGAGAGCGAACTGCCGCGACTCTATCGTGAAATGCCGGTTAACAGTATCTGGGAGGGGTCGGGCAATGTGATGTGCCTGGATGTGTTGCGAGTGCTGAACAAACAGCCTGGCGTGCTGGAGATGCTGAACCATGAGTTTGAGGCGGTACGCGGCTGTAACCGTGACTTTGATGCCTGCTGGCACGCGCTGCGCATAGGACTGCGGAGCCCTGAAGAGGCGCAGGCGCGGCATCTGACCCACAGCCTGCTGCTGCTGGCCACTGCCGCGCAGCTGCTGAAATATGCGGAGCCGCCACTGGCCGACGCCTGGTGTCGGCAGTGGCTGAGTCACACTGGCAGCGAAACGCTGGAGCCGGTGGTGGAGCGTTTACTGCTGCGCGCCTGTGGTCGTTGAAGCGCCATACAGGATCGCGGTGGCATACCAGATACCCGGCATCACGGTTTCATCAACCATTACGATCTGGTAATAAATGGCACCCGCCTGATTGGCTTTTGCCGCCAGTTCGCGCTCCGCATCATCCGGCGAACCGCGCACACTCACGCTGATATTGCCCAGTTTCGGCAGATTTGCGCTCTGTGCCCGGCTGATCTCCTGCGCCTGTGATGTCGGGGGTGGTGGCGCTTCCGGCGTGGTTTTCAGGGCTGAACAGCCGCTCAGCAAGAGTAAACATGCAATCATCAGATAACGCATCATCTTTCCTTTGCGGGGATAAATAAGCTTAAAGTTTAACCTATCCCCGCTCTGGCGTTAGTTTTTCAGCCGGAAAATACTCACCAGGTCGGTGAGATGATGGCCTTTCTGGCTGAGCGCCTGCGCCGTGGTCTCCGCCTGGGTGACCAGACTGCTGTTATGGTGTGTCGCCTGGCTGATCTGGTTCATGGCGATATTGACCTGTCCGATACCGGCGGCCTGTTCCTGCGAGGCCACGTTAATCTCGCCCATTAAATCTTTCACCTGCTCGATGCGCTGTACGATATTTTCCATGGCATCGCGCGTCTGGCCGGAAAGCTGATGCCCCTCCGTCACCTTGCTGATGGTGTTGTCAATCAGGGTATCGATCTCCTTCGCCGCCTGCGCGCTGCGCTGGGCAAGAGCACGAACCTCGGCGGCAACGACCGCAAAGCCTTTGCCATGCTCACCGGCACGCGCCGCTTCGACCGCCGCGTTAAGCGCCAGAATATTGGTCTGGAAAGCGATCGACTCGATAACATGGGTAATATCGGCAATGCTGCGTGATGCTTCCTGAATGGCAGACATGGTGTTCGCCGAGCGCGTTACCGTCTCTTCGCCCTGATTAACCGTCGAGGCCGCTTCGGCTACCAGCACCAGCGCCTGACGAACGTTATCGGCATTCTGCTCGACCGTTGCGCCAAACTGCTCCATGCTGGCCGAGGTCTCTTCGATGCTGCTCGCCTGGCGGCCGATCTGCTCGCTGATATCAAGACTGCCGGCAGCGATTGCATCCGTACCGTCACTGATCTCCTGCGCGGCGCCACGTACCTGGGCGACAACGTCCTCCAGCCCGTTGCCGATGCCGTTAATGGCGCTGATCAGCTGACCAATTTCATCCTGACGTCGGGTATTCAGCTGCGCCTGCAGATTGCCCGCGGCATACTGCTCGGCCAGGTAGATCACCTGCTGCAGCGGCTTGCTGATGGCGCGACGGCTGTACCAGACAAAGCCAACCGCAAACACCACCACCAGCAGCAGGCCAATCAGCATAAACAGGTTACGGCTGTGATGGATGGTTGCCAGCAGGCTGGCGCGGCTCATCTCGCCGATAATTACCCAGTCCCATCCCGGCAACTGCCGCCAGGCAAGCAGGGTGCTTTTGCCTTCCAGCTGCACTTCCCTGATTCCCTGGGGCTCACTCAGTAACTGTTGTTGTAGCGCGGCGTCCCAGCGTGGCAGCTGGCCTTCACGATCGGTGTGAAACAGATACTGACCCTGATTTTCACCGGCAGCGCCATCAAGCACATAGAAATAGCCGCTGTCGCCAAGATGACGCGCCAGCACTTTGTCACGCATCAGCGCGTATTGTTTATCGATCTCTACCCCAATAAACAGCACGGCAATCACTGTGCCATGCTCATCTTTCACCGGCTGATATTGCGTGATATAGCGATGGCCGAACAGCGTCGCCAGCCCGCGATAAATCTCGCCCTGGCTTACCTGCTGCCAGGCGAGGCTGCGCTGATCCAGCCGGGTGCCCAGCGCGCGGCTGCCATCCTGTTTTTTCAGCGACGTTGAGATACGGATATAATCATCACCGTCGCGCACAAAAATAGTGGCGACAGCCCCGGTGCGTTGCAGGAAATCGTCTACGATCTGCTGATCAAGATTGAGCACTTGCTGATCGGCGCGCAGCGTGGGCGTGGAAATCTCGCCGACCTGCACACGTGACTGTTCGTCGCGACTAAAATGCTGCGGCAAAAAATTTTGAAAAAGTGATGTGTAGTTTGACACTTCTTCTGAGAGGGTTGCGTTAAATACCGTGGCGATTTCGCCGATGCCCTCGACCTGATTCTCTATATCGTTGACAGCCAGCTGCTCCAGCTGGCGAGCGGCGTTATGGCTTAACGTCAGAGTTAAAATTAACAGGAGAATCGCTACGCTGAATGACGTCATTACAGACAGCTTAATACCAAGACTCATTGCGCTGAGAGAGAGACGCTTCATGCTTAACCTTCAGAATAACAGACAGAGTAGATGGTTAACGGCATGGCACGGGAAAGATTTAGCAGAGAAATAGAAGGGAACACCCGGTACTTCGTAACATAATCTTGCCGAGGCAAGCGGAAATTCGACAGTAAACGTTTGAGATAATTCAGGAGACAGCATGATTGAACTCACCACGGAATCGCTGGCGGGAATCGAATGTATTCACGCCGCACCGGCAGGGCTGCGCCATACCCGCTTGCCCACCGTGATCTTTTATCACGGCTTTCTCTCTTCGAAAGAGGTATATGCCTATTTTGCCGTAGCGCTGGCGCAGGCGGGGTTTCGCGCGCTGCTGCCCGACGCGGATATGCACGGCGCACGCGACAATGGCGATGCGGCCGGACGCCTGAGCCATTTCTGGCAGATCCTCAAAAGCAATATCGATGAAATGCCGGCGCTTGAAGCGGCGCTGCGTGAAAAGGATCTGATCGACGGTGATCGTCTGGCGCTGGCGGGGGCATCCATGGGCGGGATGACCGTGCTGGGCGCCATGGCACGCTATCCGCATATCAGGAGCGTCGCCTGCCTGATGGGATCCGCCTATTTTATGCAGCTCAGCCATCAGCTGTTTCCGCCGCTGGTGGCGCAGACGCCGGAGGAGCAGCAGATATTTGCACAACGTATGGCGCCGCTGGCGAGCTATGATCCTTGCGAACACCTCGCCGCGCTGGCTAACCGGCCGTTGCTGCTCTGGCATGGCGAGGCAGATGAGGTGGTGCCTTTTGCGGAGACCCGGCGGCTGGTAACAGCGTTGCAGGAGCAGGGACTGGATAGTCATGTGCGCTTTCTGTCAGAAAAACAGATCGGCCACAAAATCACGCCGCTGGCGCTGAACGCGCTGATCGAATTTTTTCAGCAGCAGCTCTGACATGAAAGCGGGCTGACTGGCAGGCCAGCCCGACCGATCACAGCGCCTTACAGATTTTGCGACAAGCGTGCTGCAGCGCTGGTGTTGGGACCAGAATGGTTTTCGCCGGGCGCATCCAGGCGATTGACATATACATAGCCTGACGCCGCATTGCTGCTGTTACTTCTCATCTGCTGCGCACAGTCAGCGAGGCTGGCAAGAGCGGGTGGAGACAGGAAGAGACCCAGTAAAGTGGCGATGATGAACGTTTTCATTATCGACTCCCCACTACGGCAATTCACCCTCAGGGGGTGGTTAAAAAACCATCACCCCTGTAACAAAGTGTAGTGCGTAAAGCGTGCCCTGCCAGGTCAACAGCTGGCCCTGACGGGCAACCTGTTTACGCCTTTGCACGTAACCTGCTGAATTCACCTCTTTAGCACAAAAGGCCACCTCAGCTGGCACGGTACGGGCAATTTGATGAAATGTGCGCTTGAGTTTCTCCCGTCACGCCAGTATGATTACGCGTCAATTTTTCAGCCGCACACTAAAACGTTCCTTGCTTCCATGGGCCGCGGTTGACCCTGACAGGAGGCTGAATAATCCGTAAGGAGCAATCGATGCGTCATTACGAAATCGTATTTATGGTCCATCCTGACCAGAGCGAACAGGTTCCGGGCATGATCGAGCGTTACACGGGTGCTATCACCGGTGCACAGGGCACGATCCATCGTCTGGAAGACTGGGGCCGCCGTCAGCTGGCTTACCCGATCAACAAACTGCACAAAGCACACTACGTTCTGATGAACGTTGAAGCGCCGCAGGAAGTTATCGATGAGCTGGAAACGAACTTCCGCTTCAACGACGCCGTTATCCGTAGCATGGTTATGCGCGTTAAGCACGCGGTAACCGAAGCATCTCCGATGGTTAAAGCGAAAGACGAGCGTCGTGAGCGCCGCGAAGACTTCGCTAATGAAACCTCTGATGACTCAGATGCTGGGGATTCTGAAGAGTAATCAATCGTGACGGCAAATCGTCTGCGTCTGTCTGGCACTGTGTGTAAGACACCAGTTCGAAAAATCAGCCCGTCAGGAATTCCACACTGCCAGTTTGTGCTTGAGCACCGCTCTGTGCAGGAGGAAGCCGGATTTAACCGGCAAGCCTGGTGTCGCATGCCGGTGATTATCAGCGGCACTATCCATCAGGTGATTACTCAACATATAACGGTCGGCACGCAACTCACACTCGAAGGTTTCATTAGCTGCCATCAGGCGCGCAATGGCCAGAGCAAAATGGTGTTACATGCCGAGCAGATTGAATTGATAGATTCTGGAGACTAGCCAAATGGCACGTTATTTCCGTCGTCGCAAGTTCTGCCGTTTCACCGCGGAAGGCGTTCAAGAGATCGACTACAAAGATATCGCTACGCTGAAAAACTACATCACTGAAAGCGGTAAGATCGTACCGAGCCGTATCACCGGTACTCGCGCAAAATACCAGCGTCAGCTGGCTCGTGCTATCAAGCGCGCGCGTTACCTCTCTCTGCTGCCGTACACTGATCGTCATCAGTAACGGCTGTTGTCCATTAACGACTTTAAGAGGATAAGGTAATGCAAGTTATTCTGCTTGATAAAGTAGCAAACCTGGGCAGCCTGGGTGATCAGGTTAACGTTAAAGCGGGCTACGCTCGTAACTTCCTGGTTCCGCAGGGCAAAGCTGTTCCTGCTACCAGGAAAAACGTTGAGTTCTTCGAAGCACGTCGTGCTGAACTGGAAGCCAAACTGGCTGACGTTCTGGCTGCGGCCAATGCACGCGCTGAGAAAATCAATGCGCTGGGCAGCGTGACCATCGCGTCTAAAGCAGGCGACGAAGGTAAACTGTTCGGTTCTATCGGTACGCGCGACATCGCTGACGCTGTAACTGCAGCTGGCGTTGACGTGGCGAAGAGCGAAGTTCGTCTGCCGAACGGCGTTCTGCGCACCACCGGTGAGCACGAAGTGAGCTTCCAGGTTCACAGCGAAGTATTCGCAAAACTGATCGTGACCGTAGTTGCTGAGTAATCACTTCTGCAACGATCGCAAAAGCGCCGGCCTTGTGCCGGCGTTTTTGTTTATTGCGCGCGAATAAAGCTGCCATCCGGCTGGCGCGTAAACAGCACCTGCCCGTTATCGCTTTCCACTGTTAACCCCGTTACTACTCCTTGCGTATTCTGACGAATTCGCACCTGCTGTCCGCTCTGCAGCGAACTCAGTGGTTGGTCGTTCCCCTCGACGCGCGCCATGGCAAACACATCATTGACCGGTAAATTGTTATCACGAAACAGCTGGGCCAGCGTCTGGCCAGATGCCACGACATAGCTGCGCCAGGTGCCCTGCGCATCAGCTGGCGCCTCTGCTGGTGGTCGGGCGCTATCATAAATCTCCGCCTGCATCGGCACCTCTTTGGGCGTGCCGGGCTGCGGACGCTCCACAGGGTACTGTGGTGTTGAGCCGGGCCAGAGAAAACCGATCAGCATTACCAGCAGCGCCAGAATAATGCCGCGTCGGTGGAAGGGCGGCAGCGGATCCATCCAGCGCAGGTTATCGGGCAGATGCCAGATCTGTTGCAGCCAGTAAGAAAGGCGAAGTGTGATGCCTGAAGCCATGCGGGATTCCTCTTTGCCGGTTGCGTCGCGCTTCCTGCGGGCTGGCAGCCAGCGTTGCAGCCATGTCGAAACAGGTGATGTGCGCATCCTGCGCCGTCTGGGGGCAATCTGGCCCATAGTTACTCTCTCAGTTCAGATTCAGTGCGGCAGGGTAACCAAATGTTACCCCTCTTTCATAGTATGGCAATGCAGCGGCGAAGTGGTTGCAGGCATTGATAAATTTGACCTGCCTATTGTTTCTCTTTCCCTGGAAAAAGTCACCCGCGATGCACGGGATTTTACGACGGCGGCTGGCGCTGTTATGCTGCCCGTTCGAATTTATCCGAGATGAAAGGAACTGAGATGACGACCCCTTCTTTTGACAGCGTCGAAGCACAAGCAAGTTACGGTATTGGTTTACAGGTTGGTCAGCAATTACAGGAGTCCGGTCTGCAGGGGCTGCAGCCGGAAGCGCTGCTGGCGGGCCTGCGCGACGCGCTGGAAGGGAACTCTCCTGCAGTGCCGGTTGATGTGGTTCATCGCGCGCTGCGTGAAGTGCATGAGCGCGCTGAAGGCGTGCGTCATGAGCGCACCAAAGCGATGGCGGCGGAAGGCGAGAAATTCCTTCAGCAGAACAGCCAGCGTGAAGGCGTGAGCAGCACCGAGAGCGGCCTGCAGTTCAGCGTGATTAAACAGGGCGACGGCCCGATTCCCGCGCGTCAGGATCGCGTACGCGTCCATTATACCGGCAAGCTGATCGACGGCACGGTGTTTGACAGCTCTGTCGCTCGCGGCGAACCGGCGGAATTCCCGGTGAGCGGCGTGATTCCGGGCTGGATTGAGGCGCTGACCCTGATGCCGGTGGGCTCCAAATGGGAACTGGTGATCCCGCAGCACCTGGCTTACGGTGAGCGTGGCGCCGGCGCTTCCATCCCGCCGTTCAGCACGCTGATTTTCGAAGTCGAGCTGCTGGAAATCCTGTAAGTTCGGGCAGGGTGGCGTGCATGCCACCCTGCTTTCCTGCCGTTATAGCTCCTGCTGTAAATTAACCTGCCAGATCGCGAACCCGATAGCGTCACTGCCCTGCGGGCTGAGCGGATACTGCCCATGCTGGCGAATAAAGCGGGTCGCCTTTTCCCCTGGCGCGGTTTCAAACCGGATATCCAGCGGCGTATCGCTCTGCACCGGCGCCAGTCGCCAGTTATTGTCCGCCTGCGGCTGTACTTCCCCCTGCGTCCGGGTTTGCGCACTGATGTAAGCGGCCACCACGGAACGGTTCTCATCCGGAGAGGCGAAGGCGACATAGCGCTCGCCGGTGCCGGCAAACTTGCCGCCGTAAGCGCGATAGTTATTGGTTGCTACCAGAAACATCGCCTGCGGATCGATCGCTTTACCCTGCCAGGTCAGATCCTTAATACGCCTGGCGTTATCGTTGATGCGCTGGCATTCGCCATCGTAGCGGGCGGGCTGGGTGACATCGATCTGATAATTGACCCCGTCAATCACATCAAAGTTATAGGTACGAAAATCCCAGTTAATCAGCGACTGCGGTGCCGGATTGTGGGGATCGATCTGGTTAAACTGCGCCGCTGAGCATTCCAGCCACTCTTTTACCTGCGCACCGCTGATCTTCAGCACCACCAGCGTGTTGGGGTAGAGATAAAGATCCGAGGCGTTGCGAAAGGTGAGCGGGCCTTTCTCCACTTCCACATAGCTGGCGGGATCGTTTTTACGCCCGCCCACTTTAAAGGGCGCAGCGGCGGAGAGCACCGGCAGCTTACCGAGATCGGGATCGCCCTGAATAAAGCGCTCAACATAATCGCGCTGGGCGTTATTGACGATCTGCACGGTGGGATCATCCTGGATCAGCGCCAGATAGCTGTACATCACGTCAGCGGATCGGCCAATGGGTTTGGCAACAAAGGCGCGCGTTGCACGATGATCTTCCGCCAGCAGTTGCACCAGCGCCGGATCTTCCGCTGCCAGCGCTTTTTTCGCCTGCGCATCGTAAACCGGCCGCGCCTGCGCCTGCGCAGAAACTACCTGCCAGCTGCCCTGCGCATTGCTCAGCATCAGATCCACCACCCCAAGATGGTCACCCCACATGCCGGGCATCACGGCAGCTATGCCGTTCAGCGTGCCTTTCACAATATCAGCGCCCGGAATGGCGGCAAAATCTTCGCCCGGGAAAACCGCATGGGCATGACCAAACATAATGGCATCAATACCCGGCACCTGGCTGAGGTAGTAAACGGAGTTTTCCGCCAGCGCCTGATAAGGCGCGCTGCTCAGACCGGAATGGGCGACGGCAATCACCACGTCTGCGCCTCTGGCGCGCATCTCCGGCACGTAGTGGCGTGCGGTTTCGGTAATATCGTTTACCCGTACCTTGCCCTGCAGGTTCGCTTTATCCCAGATCATAATTTGCGGCGGTACAAAGCCGATATAACCGATTTTCAGCTGATGCGTCTTGCCGTCCCGATCCACCACTGGCGTCTCTTTAATCAGATAAGGCGTCAGCAGCGGCTTGCCGGTGGTTTCATCAATGATATTGGCGTTAACGTAAGGAAAGCGGGAACCGGCCAGCGCTTTCTTCAGATAAGACAGACCATAATTAAATTCATGATTGCCCGGGCTGCCCACGCTGTAATCCAGGCTGTTTAACGCCTTGTAGACCGGATGAATATCTCCCGGCTGCAGCCCTTTTGCCGCCATATAGTCGCCCAGCGGGCTGCCCTGAATAAGATCGCCGTTATCCACCAGCACGCTGTTTTTTACTTCCTGGCGGGCGGCATGGATCAGCGACGCAGTGCGTACCAGACCGAATTTCTCACTGGGCGTATCCTTATAATAATCAAAATCCATCATATTGCTGTGCAGATCGGTCGTCTCAAGAACGCGCAGATCGATCTCCGCAGCCTGCACGGCGGTGCTGATACAGAGCGCCAGTAGCATCATGCCGGGCTTAAACATGCCTTTCTCCTGAATCTGTTTCTGGTTGGCCTCTCAAAATAATGTAAAAGGGTTACGTTTTCTCAGATGAAAACGTGATACGTATCGGAAAAATCATATCCTGGCGGCAGCCTCTGTGGCTGGCCGCAAGGGCAACAACTGCAAAGATGGCGGCCGGTCAAGAACTATGGTATTGATAATTAAAAGAATACGCGGTGTAGTAGCGGTCTCCCGGCAGCAGCGATGAAGCTGCTAGAATTTATAGAGCTGATGCAGCCGCAAATGTGCGCAGAATCGGCATAGAAAGAGGTGAAAAATGTTAGAGCAAATTTGCCAACTGGCACGCGCGGCGGGCGACGCCATTATGAAAGTGTATGATGGCGAGGTTCCGCTTGACGTTTCTCACAAAACGGATGATTCACCGGTGACCGCAGCCGATCTGGCGGCGCACCAGATTATTCTGCAGGGACTGAAGCAGCTGACGCCCGATGTGCCGCTGTTATCAGAAGAGGATCCGCCTGCCTGGGAAGTGCGTCAGCACTGGCAGCGTTACTGGCTGGTGGATCCGCTGGACGGCACCAAAGAGTTTCTCAAGCGTAACGGCGAGTTTACCGTCAATATCGCTCTGATCGAGCATGGCAAGCCGGTACTGGGTGTGGTGTATGCCCCGGCACTGGACGTAATGTACTCCGCTGCAGAAGGGAAAGCCTGGAAAGAGGAGGGCGGGCAGAAAGCGCGGATTCATGCCGCAGACGCGCGTCCGCTGCTGGTGGTGATTAGCCGTTCCCATGCGGCATCTGATGAAGAATTAAAAGAGTATCTTAATCAGCTGGGTGAGCATCAGACCACGGCGATTGGCTCCTCCCTGAAGTTCTGCCTGGTGGCTGAGGGCAAAGCGCAACTCTACCCACGCTTCGGGCCGACCAACATCTGGGATACCGGTGCCGGACACGCCGTAGCGCTGGCTGCCGGTGCCCATGTCACCGACTGGAAGGGAAAAACGCTGGACTACGCGCCGCGTGAATCTTTCCTGAACCCCGGCTTTCGCGTCTCCATCTTCTGATTATCAGGCGGGCGGGAATTTTTTCCGCCCGCCGCGCCTCTCTCCATTACTGTTGCAGCAGCTGTTTCAGTAAGCTGATGACCTGTGCCACTTCCTGCTGCGTCAGAGCGCCATCTTTGGCAAACCGCACGCGCCCGGTGTTATCCAGCACAACGATGGCTGAGCCGCCGTCAGCGAGTTGCCAGGCGTGTTTCGCATTGCCTTTGCTGTCGACGATAAATTGTGACCAGGGATACTGGCGCTTGTTATTTTCAATACTGCTGCGTACAAACATGCCGGTGCCGGGAAGCGCATCGTCGGTGTTAACAAGGGTGGTGGTCTGGTAGCGTTCGCGCGGCAGGTCCGCCGCTTTAATCGCTTCAATCAGCGCCGCGTTTTGTTCTTTCGCTGAAGAACGCCCGGCAATATGCTGGATGACCCGCACCTTGCCGGGCAGCTGAGCGCTGTTCCAGCTCTGATAGCTGAATTTATCCTGTTGATAGAGTAATTCACCTTTATCCGCCACACCGATGGCTGGCACCCGCTCTCCGGGTATAAACGCGTGAGAGAAAGCGATGGCTGGCACCAGCATGACCAGCGCAGCAAGAAAATGATGTCCCCGCATAACAGCTCCTCTGAAGTGATCAGACCAGATGGTCATGTTTCTGCAATATAAAACAGAAATAATCACCCTGTCCGGACGATGTGAAGCTTTTGTTACTACTGACACAATTCTGTAACGAGCAAAGGTTTATACTGCATTATGTGAGCCGGTTAACACAGTCTCCGGTAACGAAGTGTCAATTCAGTAAAAAAATTCATTTTTCGGAACATTGCCAGAAAAGGATGTTCTATAGTTTTATCCGCACTTTGCGCTTCAGCAGTCCGTACCCTTTTGGCCACGGCGGAGCGTACTGAAACTGTACAGGAGTTAGAACAATGAAAATCTTCCAGCGCTATAATCCGCTGCAAATTGCGAAATATGTAAAAACGCTGTTTCGAGGAAGGTTGTATATCAAGGATGTGGGTGCATTTGAATTTGATAAAGGTAAAGTGCTGATCCCGCGCGTGAAGGACAAACAGCATCTGAGCGTAATGTCAGAAATCAACCGCCAGGTGTTGCGTTTGCAAATGGAATATCGTTAAGAAAAAGGGCGCCGACGGCGCCCTTGAACGTTACTCTTCCGGGGTTTTGGTTACGTTCAGCACCGGCGGACGTTCATCAATACGCGTCACCAGCAACTGGTCGATGCGATAACTGTCAATATCGACCACCTCAAACTTGTAGCCGGAAAACTTCACGAAGTCGGTACGCTTCGGAATTTTGCGCAGCATATACATCATAAAGCCGCCGATAGTCTCGTAGTTGCCGGACTGAGGGAAGTCGTCAATATCCAGTACGCGCATCACGTCATCAATCGGCGTGCCGCCTTCCACCAGCCAGGAGTTCTCATCACGCGCGACGATCTGCTCTTCCAGCCCCTGGCCGACCAGATCGCCCATCAGGGTCGTCATCACATCGTTCAGGGTGATAATCCCTACCACCAGCGCATATTCGTTCATGATCACTGCAAAGTCTTCGCCCGCGGTTTTGAAACTTTCCAGCGCCTCTGACAATGTCAGGGTATCAGGCACGATCAGCGCCGAACGGATCTGCACGCCGCTGTTCAGCGCCATGCTCTGATTGCCCAGCACGCGCAGCAGTAACTCTTTCGAGTCGACATAGCCCACAATATGGTCAATATCGCCGTCGCAAACCAGGAATTTGGAGTGCGGATGTTCAGCGATTTTGGTTTTCAGGCTGAGCTCATCTTCGTGCAGATCAAACCAGATAATATTTTCACGCGAGGTCATGGAAGAGGGGACGGTACGGGATTCCAGCTCAAACACGTTCTCGATCAGCTCATGTTCCTGCTTACGCAACACGCCCGCCAGCGCGCCCGCTTCCACCACCGCATAAATATCGTCTGAGGTGATATCATCTTTGCGCACCATCGGGATATTGAAGATGCGGAAGAAGTTGTTCGCCATGCCGTTGAACAGCCAGACCAGCGGACGGAAAACCAGCAGGCAAAAGCGCATCGGGTTGATGATGCGTAGCGCAATGGTTTCTGGCGCGATCATACCGATACGTTTGGGCGTCAGATCGGCAAAAAGAATAAACAGGCTGGTGACGATGGTAAATGAGCAGATGAAACTGAGCTGGTCAGCCAGTTCCGGCTCCATAAAGCGTTGAAACAGGCGGCTGAAAGCGGGCGAAAAGGCCGCATCGCCTACGATACCGCCAAGAATCGCTACGGCATTGAGACCAATCTGCACCACGGTAAAGAAGGTGCCGGGAGTTTCCTGCATCTTCAGCACGCGCTGCGCGTTAATATTGCCCTGGTCAGCCAGCAGCTTCAGTTTGATTTTGCGTGCAGCAGCAAGCGAAATTTCCGAAAGAGAGAAAAAGGCGCTGATTACGATCAGCAATATAATGACAAGCAAGCTATCTAACATAAAACATCCGTAGGTTTATACACTTGTCATTTTTGGCCTGGGCAGCGCGGGAAAGAGTGCACATATCTGTGCTCACCAGTCGAACAGGCTATCCGTGCCAAAAATGTCTGCGCCAATTCGACAAGGTTGATTGATGTCGGGGCAGAAATGAAGCCAGGCGCAAGGCCTGTGGTGGCTGATTATAGCAGCAGCCATCCTGTCACCGCCAGAGGGCAACCGCGCCTGAATTGCTGAAAAATTGCACTTCATAGCCACCGCTACGCCAGGATTAATCTGAGTGCGACACATCCACCTCCGCTAAAACCGCTCCGTTGTTGTATCGCTCGCCGCATTTATTGACAATGGGTCACGATTTGGCCGTCGCCCTGCGATTACCTCTCCTGCGGGGCGCAAGTGCGGCTATGCTGTTGGTGACGTCAGAGAGAGGCTGGGCACTGACAGAAGATTCACGCCCTGGGGAACAGAGGCAGATATGATTAACGGGAGTAAGTGTGCCACGATTTCATCTCTATTGCATGGTCAGCCTTCTTGTCGCCGCGCCTGTTGTGCAGGCCGCAACCGTGCGATTGCAGCTGGAAGGCCTGACCGGGGACGTACAGAAAAATGTCAGGGCACGTCTGTCCACCATTGGCAGCGATGAGGTTTCGAACGATGGGCGTTTCCGTGCCCGGGTGTCGGAGGCGATAAAAGAGGGATTACGTGCGCTGGGCTACTATGAGCCTGATATCGATTTTGAATCGCGTCCGGCCCCTGCTGCTGGCGGCCGTCCGGTGCTGATCGCCCGCGTCACTCCCGGACCGCCGGTGAAAATTGGCGGCAGCACCATTGTGGTACGCGGCGAGGCGCGGGACGATCCTGACTATCAGGAGTGGGTTAAGCAGGGACGACCCGCGGTGGGGAGCCAGCTTAACCATGGTGACTACAGCAAATTTAAAAATGGCTTCTCAAACCTGGCGCTGCGTAACGGCTACTTTGACGGTGATTTTAAAACCAGCCAGCTTGGCGTGTCGGTGGAGCGGCGCGAAGCGTTCTGGGACATTGATTATGACAGCGGGCCGCGCTACCGCTTTGGCGACGTCAGCTTTCAGGGATCACAGATTCGCGAAGAGTATTTGCAGAATCTGGTGCCGTTTGAGAAGGGCGAAAAATACAGCTCGCGTGAGCTGGCGGAACTCAACCGGCGGCTCTCCGCCACTGGCTGGTTTAATTCCGTGGTGGTGGCGCCGGAATTTGAGCAGGGGCGGCAAACCAAAGTGCTACCGCTCAGCGCGGTGGTCTCCCCGCGAACTGAAAACACCATTGAAACCGGGGTGGGCTATTCGACCGATGTCGGCCCGCGTCTGAAAACTACCTGGAAAAAACCGTGGGTGAACGATCGCGGCCATAGCCTGGCTGCCAGCGCCTATATTTCCGCGCCGGAGCAGCAGCTCGATCTCAGCTACAAAGTACCGCTGCTGAAAAGCCCGCTGGAGCAATATTATCTGCTGCAGGGCGGCCTGAAACGCACTGATCTTAACGATACCAAATCGGATTCCACCACCCTGGCGGTGTCGCGTTACTGGGATAACAGCAGCGGCTGGCAGAAAGCGATCAACCTGCGCTGGAGTCTCGATCACTTTACCCAGGGCAGCGTGACCAACACCACCATGCTGCTCTACCCGGGCGTCAGCGTAAACCGTACCCGTTCACGCGGTGGCCTGATGCCAACCTGGGGCGATTCGCAACGCTACTCCATTGATGTATCTGATACCACCTGGGGCTCCGATGTCGACTTTATGATCCTGCAGGCGCAAAACGTCTGGATCCGTACCCTTGCGGATAAGCACCGTTTTGTGGCGCGCGGCAATCTCGGCTGGATCGAAACCAACGATTTCGAGCGGGTGCCACCGGATCTGCGCTTCTTTGCCGGTGGCGACCGCAGCATTCGCGGTTATGGCTACAAAGAGGTCTCGCCACGCGACGAAGAGGGCAAACTCACCGGCGCCTCCAAACTGGCGACCGGCTCGCTGGAGTATCAGTACAACGTGAGCGGCAAATGGTGGGGCGCAGTGTTTGTCGATTCGGGTGAAGCGGTGAATGATATCAAACAGAGCAATTTCAAGACCGGGGCTGGTGTCGGCGTACGCTGGGCGTCGCCGGTTGGCCCGATTAAGCTGGATATTGCCCGCCCCATTGGCGATGACAAGGAGCACGGGTTGCAATTTTATGTTGGACTGGGGCCTGAACTATGAAGCTGTGGAAAAAGGTCCTGATCGGGATTCTGATTTTTTTCGTGCTGCTGCTGGGCGGCATCCTCTTTCTGGTGGGTACCACGCCGGGTCTGCATCTGTTGCTGAACGGAGCGTCGCGCTGGGTGCCCGGGCTCTCTATCGCTCAGGTTGAAGGGGGCTGGCGTAATCTGAAACTGGGCGGATTGCGCTACGATATGGCGGGCGTCAGCGTCAACGCCGGGGAGTTCCGCCTGGCGCTGGATACCGGCTGCCTGCTGCACTCCGCCGTCTGTGTCAACGATATCAGCTTACGTGATGTCAGCGTGGTGGTGGACAGCAGCAAAATGGCACCTGCCAGCGAAGCCGCGCCGGAAGAAGAAGAAAGCGCTGGCGATCTCAGCACCCCTTATCCCATCACGCTGCGTCGTATTGCGCTGCACAACATCAACGTCAAAGTGGACGATACGGCGATCTCGCTGCTGGATTTCACCAGCGGCCTGCAATGGCAGGATCGCGCGCTGCAGCTGACGCCAACGCATATTCAGAGCCTGCTGGTCGCGTTGCCGAAAGCGGCGGAGGTGGCGAATGAAGAGGTGGTGCAGCCGAAGGTGCAGCAGCCACAACCGGAGGAGAAGCCGCTGGGTGAAACTCTGCAGGCGATGTTCGCCAGACCGCTGCTGCCTGAACTGCCCGATTTTCGCCTGCCGCTGGATATCGAGGTGCAGGAGATACTGGGTGAGCAACTGCGTATTACCGGCGATACCGATATTGCTATCAATCGCCTGCTGCTGAAGGCCAGAACCCGGGATCGTCTGCTGCAGCTGCAAACGCTGGATATCGACGCGGCGCAAGGCCTGTTAAATGCCAGCGGCGAGGCGAGGTTGGCGGACAACTGGCCGCTGAACTTTACCCTGAATGGCGCGCTGAATGTTGACCCCATTAAAGGGGAGAAGATCAAAATGACGCTGGGCGGGGCGATGCGCGATGAGATGACGCTGGCGCTTAATCTCTCCGGACCGGTGCAGGCGCAGCTGGCAGCAGCGGCGCAGCCTGCCGTAGCCGGGCTGCCGCTCGACCTCACGCTGACCAGTCCGCAGCTGCGCTGGCCGCTCAGCGGCCCGGTGGCGTATCAGGCGGATAATCTCGATTTCCGCTTCAGCGGCAAAGCGACCGATTACGCGATGTCGTTGCGCACGGCGGTGAAAGGGGAGTCGGTGCCGCCTGCGGCCATTACGCTGGACGGTAAAGGAAACGTTGAACAGTTTAATCTCGATAAGCTGCGCGTCGGCACGCTGCAGGGCAATATTGATCTGACGGCGCTGCTGGACTGGAGCAAGGCGATCAGCTGGCACAGCGAGCTGACGCTGGCGGGGATCAATACCGCAAAACAGTACCCTGACTGGCCGGCAAAGCTGGACGGCAAGATCACCACGCGCGGCAGCCTGTATGGCGGCAGCTGGCAGATGCGGGTGCCGGAGCTGCAGCTGAAGGGCAACGTGAAGCAGAATGCGGTCAGCGCCCAGGGTTCGCTGTATGGCAACAGCTACAACCAGTGGGATATCCCGGGCATTCGCCTGGTGCTGGGACGTAACAACATTGATGTCAAAGGGGCGCTGGGCGACAAACTGAACCTGGACGCCACTATTGACGCGCCTCATCTCGACAACGCCTTGCCCGGACTGGGCGGCGTGGCGCAAGGCACCATCAGGGCGCGCGGCACGCTGCAGGCACCGCAGCTGCTGGCGGATGTCACTGCCAGGGCGCTGCGCTGGCAGCAGTTGCGCATTCGCCGGGTCTCGCTGAAGGGGGATGTCAGCTCGGGCGAGACGATCGCCGGCAAGCTGGCGTTGCGTATTGAGCAGCTGAAGCAGGATGCGCTGAGCGTCGGGCTGCTGACCCTTAACGCCGACGGCAATGAAAAACAGCATCAGCTGAATCTGAACGTGCAGGGCGATCCGGTCTCTGGTCAGCTGACGCTGAACGGCAGTTTCGATCGCGCCACTCAGCACTGGCAGGGCGCGCTGCGCGATACGCGTTTCGACACGCCAGTAGGCGAATGGCGCCTGACGCGGGCCATGTCGATTGATTATCTCAATGCCAGACAGACCGCAACCATCGGCACGCACTGCTGGCGTAATCCAGACGCTGAGCTGTGCGTGCCGCAGCCCATTGAAGCAGGCCCAAGCGGCCATGCCCGTGTGGTGCTGAACCGTTTTGATCTGGCCATGCTGAAGCCCTTCCTGACTGACGCCACGCAGCTGAGCGGCGTCTTCAGCGGAGATGCTAATGTCAACTGGACCGCCGACGGCAAGCTGCCCACCGGTAAAGTGGCGCTGAAAGGTAATGGGGTGAAGGTGACGCAGGATGTGCAGGGCAACCCGCTGCCGATCGCCTTCAGCACCCTGAATCTGAATGCCGCGCTGGATAATGGCCGCGCGCAGCTGAACTGGCTGATTCGCCTCGTCAATAACGGGCAGCTGGATGGCAACGTACAGATTAACGATCCTGCTAACCGGCGTACGCTGGGAGGGAACGTTAATATCCGCAATATTTCGCTGGCGCTGCTTAACCCGGCGCTGATGCAGGGGGAAAGCATTCAGGGCAACCTGAACAGCACGCTGCGTCTTGGCGGCAACCTGAAGCAGCCGCAGGTGTTTGGTCAACTGGGATTACGGGATGTGGATGTTGAGGGCAGCTTTATGCCGGTCGAGCTGACCGCCGCTAACCTTAATGTGGCCTTTAACGGCATGAGCTCCACGCTTAACGGCGCGATCCAAACGGCCCAGGGCAGTATCAATCTGAACGGCAATGCCGACTGGAGCCAGCTCGATAACTGGCGGGCGCGTATTGCGGCGCAGGGCAGTCGGGTACGGGTGACCGTGCCGCCGATGGTGCGCATGGATGTGTCGCCCGATCTGGTGTTTGAAGCCTCGCCAGCCGCTTTTAACCTCGACGGCAGCGTCGACATTCCCTGGGGCCGTATTATTGTCCAGGAGGTGCCGGAGAGCGCGGTGGGCGTTTCGTCCGATGAGGTGATGCTGGATAAAAATCTGAAGCCGGTTGCGCCGAAAACCGCGGGCATTCCGATCAACAGCAATCTGGTGATCCATGTGGGTAATAATGTGCGTCTCTCGGCCTTTGGGTTGAAAGCGCGCCTGAATGGCGACCTGAAGCTGGTGCAGGATAAAACCGGTCTGGGCCTGAACGGACAAATCAATATTCCGTCGGGCAGCTTTAAAGCTTATGGTCAGGATCTGCTCGTGCGCAAAGGCGAGCTGCAATTTGCCGGGCCGCCGGACCAGCCTTATGTTAACCTGGAGGCGATTCGTAACCCGGATGCCACCGAGGATGGCGTCACCGCCGGGCTGCGCGTCACCGGGCTGGCGGATGAGCCGAAGGTCGAGGTCTTCTCCGATCCGGCGATGTCGCAGCAGGAAGCGCTTTCCTACCTGCTGCGCGGCCAGGGACTGAATACCGACGGCGACAGTAACGCCCTGACTTCAGCATTGGTGGGTCTGGGGGTTGCACAAAGTGGTCAGGTTGTGGGTAAAATCGGGGAGACTTTTGGCGTCAGTAATCTGGCCCTGGATACCACCGGCGTTGGCGACAGTCAGCAGGTGCAGGTCAGTGGCTATGTGCTGCCGGGTCTACAAGTAAAATATGGTGTTGGCATATTTGATTCACTGGCGACCTTAACCTTGCGTTATCGCCTGATGCCCAAACTCTATTTGGAAGCCGTATCCGGCGTGGATCAGGCTCTTGACTTGCTTTATCAGTTTGAGTTTTAGCAATGCGAATAATCGTTTATGGCACTTTACGGCGCAAGCAGGGAAACAGTCACTGGATGACCAACGCGCAATGGTTAGGGGACCATCAGATTGAGGGCTATGAGCTTTACAATCTGGGGCTCTATCCCGGCGTGATCGCGGGGGATGGTCAGGTTTACTGTGAGGTATATCGTATCGATGCCTCCACCCTGGCCGAACTCGATGCGCTACGTACCCGGGGGGATGAGTATAAGCGGCAGCTGATACCCACGCCTTACGGCAGCGCCTGGCTGTATGTTTATCAACGCTCTGTGGCAGGTTGTCAGCGCATTGTGAACGGCGACTGGGTGCGGCGTGACGAAGCATAAATAAAAACACCGTCCAGTGGACGGTGTTTTTTTATGCGGCGGCGAAAAAATTATTTCTTTTGAGCGCGCTCGAAAGAGGAAATGATTTCCGCTTTAGCAGCTTCAGCATTATCCCAGCCATCCACTTTAACCCACTTGCCTTTTTCCAGATCTTTATAGTGCTCAAAGAAATGGGTGATCTGGGCGCGCAGCAGCTCTGGCAAATCGTTCACGTCTTTCACGTGATCGTACTCTTTGGAGAGTTTGGTGTGCGGTACGGCAACGACTTTGGCGTCTTCACCAGACTCATCGGTCATTTTCAGTACGCCAACCGGACGGCAACGAATAACGGAGCCGGGCTGCAGCGGATACGGGGTTGGAACCAGCACGTCAACCGGATCCCCATCCAGAGAAAGGGTGTTGTTAACGTAGCCGTAGTTGCACGGGTAGAACATGGCGGTAGACATAAAGCGGTCTACAAACAGGGCGCCAGACTCTTTATCGACTTCATATTTGATCGGATCGGCGTTGGCCGGGATCTCAATGATGACGTAAATATCTTCTGGCAGCTCTTTACCTGCAGGCACCTGGTTCAAACTCATCTGTTATTCCTTCACTAGTCGTAAGTTGAGTGACGGCTATTATAGCCAACTGACTCTGAAAGTATGCCCTCTTTTTGGCCTTTCGGAATGCTCCCCGGCACTCATTTTTGCGTCACGAACAGGGAGACAATGCCGGCGGCAATCAGCGGCCCGACCGGTACGCCGCGGAACAGCGCAACGCCAATAATAGTGCCAACCAGCAAACCCCCGATCACCGACGGCTGGCTGCTCATCAGATTCACCCCACGGCCGCCAAGCCAGGTGACAAAAATCCCCACCGCGATAGCCAGCAGCGATTTCCAGTCAGTAAAGGATTTCAGCAAGGCGGAGGCGGGCATGCTACCGCTGGCCAGCGGTGCCATTACCGCAATGGTCAACAGAATGATCCCCAGCATAATGCCCTGCTTTTCTATATAGGGAAAAAACTGCGCCAGCGGCGTGATCTTGATCAGTAACAGCACCACGATGGAAATAGTGACGGCATTGTTATGTACGAAATAGCTCAGAATAGCGAGGCACACCAGTATCAGTGTGGAGGCGTAGGCAGCCATAATATCTCCCTGCAGGAATAAAATATTGGTCAACCGCGAGACTACGCGGTGAACAGCCGTGTCGTAACAGCGCTTGTTTGTGGTTATCAATACGCTTTTGATCAGGCGCAATGCGTAACGCGCCCGTACTGTTAATTTATTACCCTGCTAACAATTAATAAAGTTAAAGTTTTTCCGGCAAGCGCCGATATTCATACCGTTTTAGGGGTACTGGATTCTGCCTTGCTGACGTTAAGGGAAAACTTTTATGTTAAGACAAATTTCACTACGCACGGGTTTACTGTTACTGCTTGGATGTATGACGCTGCTGCTGCTGGCGGTGAGTTATATGGGGATAGTGGCGATTAACGCAGGAAATCGTTCACTGGAGGTCGTTAACCGTATTGAGGGTATTGAGCTTAACAGTCTGCATCAGAGCAACAGCGATTTGCTACGCGCCAGAGCCACGGCGGCGCTGGCGGTACGAAAAATTGAAATTGGTCTGCTGGATGAAGGGGCGAGTACGGCGCAACAGGCCAGCGCCGATGTCGCCGCCTCACAACAGCAAATGAAGCGTTTTATTGCAGCCGGTACCGTTACCGCACACGGTAAAACGCTGGCAAATGCTGTGGCGTCCAGCTTCAACGCCTATCTGCAACAGGGCATTACGCCGATGATGACGGCATTGCAGAAACAGTACACCGATGAGTATTACACCGTGCTGGAGGGTGGCCTCTCCCGGCTCGCCACCGACTATGCCAAAGCCGTTGATGATTTCAGTGTCTATGCCGGTCAGGTAACCGAGGCACAGCTGCAGCAGGCGGCGCACAACGAAAGGATGATGAAAATCCTGTTTGCGGTTGCTGGCGTGCTGACGCTGCTGTTAATGGCCATCGCCTGGCAAATCCTGCGCAGCATGATGCTGAAGCCGCTCGACCGCGCCATTCTGCATCTGGAGCAGGTCGCTGAAGGGGATCTGTCGCAGCCGCTGCCGCCTGTCAGCAACAATGAGTTTGGTCGCCTGAACCGGGCGCTGGGCGCGATGCAGCAGGCATTACGCGCCTCGGTCAGCCAGGTACGCGAGGCGAGTCTGCAGATTGATGTTGGCAGCCGCGAGCTGGCCGCAGGCAACAGCCATCTGTCACAGCGCACCGAAGAGTCCGCCGCCTCCCTGGAGCAGACCGCTGCCAGTATGGAGCAGCTGACCGCCACGGTGCGCCAGAATGCCACCAATGCGCAGCAGGCGCATCAGCTTGCCAGCCAGGTGTCGGACACCGCCGATCGCGGGGCGGAAGTGGTCTGTTACGTGATGGAAAAAATGCAGGAGATTACCCAGAGCGCAAATCGCATCGGCGATATTCTTGGGGTGATCGACAGCATCGCCTTCCAGACCAATATTCTGGCGCTGAACGCGTCGGTGGAAGCGGCGCGTGCCGGTGAGCAGGGCCGCGGCTTCGCGGTAGTCGCCAGCGAGGTGCGTAACCTGGCGCAACGCAGCGCCAATGCGGCGAAGGAGATCCGTACCCTGATTGCGGAATCGCAGTCGCGGGTGAAAGAGGGTAGCGATATGGCGACGCAAGCCGGTGAGACGATGGATGAAATCTCCAGTGAGGTGATGCGCGTAACGGCGCTGATGAAGGAGATCTCGACGGCGTCCAGCGAGCAGAGTCGCGGCATTGAGCAGGTGAATCAGGCCGTAATCCAGATGGATGAGGCGGCGCAGCAGAACGCGGCGCTGGTGGAGCAGGCAAACGCGGCAACCCGGTCGCTGGAAGCGCAGTCGCGCCAGCTGCAGGAAACCATGGCGCTGTTTCGCGTAAGCGCCGCCTGATCAAATAAGGGCGCGGTTGCCCGCGCCCTTATGCTGGTGATTATGCCTGTTGCTCGTCAGGATATTCACGCAGAAAACGTTCTACGTCTTCCATCATATCCCGGTTGCCCACAAAGAACGGGCAGCGCTGGTGCAGGGTTTCTGGCTGGAGATCGAGAATACGGGTTTTACCGTCGCTCGCTTTACCACCTGCCTGCTCAGCAAGAAATGCCATCGGATTGCATTCATACAGCAGACGCAGCTTGCCTTGCGGATGGCTGGCGGTGCTCGGGTAAAGATAAATACCGCCTTTCAGCAGGTTGCGATGGAAATCAGCAACCAGAGAACCGATATAACGCGAGGTGTAAGGACGCTGCGTCGCTTTATCCTCTTCCTGACAGAACTTAATATATTTCTTCACGCCCTGCGGAAAACGGATGTAGTTACCTTCGTTAATTGAGTAGGTATACCCTTTTTCCGGGTAAGTCATACGTTCCTGGCTGAGACAGAAAACGCCGAGTGAAGGATCGTAGGTAAACGCATGTACGCCACAACCGGTGGTATAAACCAGCATGGTAGACGAACCGTAAACCACGTAACCGGCGGCAACCTGTTTATTACCGGGTTGCATAAAGTCCGCTTCGGTGACGGGCGTGCCCGGCGGCGTCACACGACGGTAGATAGAGAAAATCGTACCCACAGACACGTTGACATCGATGTTAGAGGAGCCATCCAGCGGATCCATCAGCACCACATATTTGCCATTTTCTACGCCTTCGAAGATAACGAATTCATCTTCTTCTTCAGAGGCGATGCCTGCCACGATGCCGCGCGCTTTCAGCGCTGCTTTCAGCTTTTCGTTAGCAAACAAATCCAGCTTCATCTGCTGTTCACCCTGAACATTTTCCACACCGCTGGTGCCGAGAATATCCACCAGACCCGCTTTGTTAATATCGCGGTGGATAATTTTTGCGCCCAGTTTGATGGCGGAAATCAGCGCCGTCAGCTCACCGGTGGCATGTGGAAAGTCGTGCTGCTTTTCGACGATAAATTCGCCTAACGTTTTCATAACACATTTCCTGAATCTTCAATGAAGTGGCAGCACAGTTAACAAACTGCCAACGTATGCCCACGCAGTTTAGCCGATTGAACTTCAAAAACCATAGTCCTAATCCGTTTCTTCCGTTTGCGCTCGGGGTTACACTGTGCGCCGAACTTTTGAGTAATGGATCTCTTTATGCGTATTCACATCCTTGGGATTTGCGGCACTTTTATGGGCGGGCTGGCGATGCTGGCGCGTTCACTGGGTCATGAGGTGACGGGCTCGGATGCTAATGTATATCCGCCGATGAGCACACTGCTTGAGCAGCAGGGCATTGTATTAACCGAAGGTTATGATGCCAGTCAGCTTGAGCCGATGCCGGATCTGGTGATTATCGGCAACGCCATGACGCGCGGCAATCCCTGTGTGGAAGCGGTGCTGGAACGCAATATTCCTTATCTTTCCGGTCCGCAGTGGCTGCATGATTATGTGTTGCGCGATCGCTGGGTGCTGGCAGTGGCCGGTACGCATGGCAAAACCACCACGGCGGGCATGGCCGCATGGATTCTGGAAGCCTGTGGGCTGGAGCCCGGTTTTATTATTGGCGGTGTGCCGGGCAACTTTGACGTTTCGGCCAGGCTCGGCAACAGCCCGTTTTTCGTGATTGAGGCGGATGAGTATGACTGCGCCTTTTTCGACAAGCGCTCCAAGTTTGTTCATTACGCGCCGCGCACCCTGATTCTTAACAACCTGGAGTTTGACCACGCGGATATTTTTGACGACCTGCGGGCAATTCAGAAGCAGTTCCACCATCTGGTGCGTATCGTGCCGGGGCAGGGCAAAATCCTGCTGCCGGAGCATGACAGCAACCTGAAGCAGGTGATGGCGATGGGCTGCTGGAGCGAGCAGGAGAGCGTGGGTGACGGTGGTCACTGGCAGGCGAAGAAGCTGACGCCGGACGCCTCACACTGGGAAGCCTGGCTGGATGGCGTCAAAGTGGCTGAAGTGAGTTGGGCGCTGGTGGGCGAGCATAATATGCATAACGGCCTGATGGCGATGGCAGCGGCGCGCCACGTGGGCGTGAAGCCGGAAGATGCGGGCAGGGCGCTGAATGATTTTATCAACGCCAGACGCCGTCTGGAGCTGCGCGGTACGGTCAATGATATCAAGGTATATGACGACTTTGCTCATCATCCAACGGCCATTCTCGCAACGCTTTCCGCTTTACGCAGCAAGGTTGGCGGCACCGCGCGTATTCTTGCCGTGCTGGAGCCGCGTTCTAACACTATGAAGATGGGCGTGAATAAAAACGAGCTGGCGCCTTCGCTGGCGCGCGCGGATGAGGTTTTTCTCTTCCAGCCGCACCATATTCCATGGCAGGTTTCAGATGTGGCGGAAGCCTGCATGCAGCCCGCCCACTGGAGCGCTGATATCGATGCGCTGGTGGCGATGGTGGTTAAAGCGGCACAGCCAGGAGACTCGATTCTGGTGATGAGTAACGGCAGTTTTGGCGGGATCCATCAGAAGCTGCTGGAACGACTGGGGTAAGAGGGAGCCTGTCGGCGGAGGTTACCGCAGCCTGCGGGCTGGCTGCGGAGAAGATTTCGTTCGCCAGAGCGAACCGGCAGTTTCAGCCCCGCCTGCTGCGGACGACCGACAAGGGGGCGCCAGTCGCCGCGCCCCCTTGACCCCGGGCTTGCGGCCCCCTTCATCGCCGCTGCGCGGTCCCTTCGCGTCTTCAGGATTTCAACCGGACCGCCCGGGACGCGCCCTCCCTGGCGCGACCCGTCGCTCTCGCCGACGTCCTGTCGGCGCGTCCTGAAATCCTTCCTCCGCTCAGCGATGAAAAGGCCGCACCACGGCCCCGCTGTACGGCCAGCAGCCGTTCTTTCGACTGCGTCATAGCTGAAAGATTGAAGGGAGGCTGTTCTGTTACTTCCGGGTTCGCACTGCGTTCTCCTTCTTTATTTCTCCGGAGTGGGGAAAACCGCACTGAATCAGCCTGTTAAAAACTTCCAGACGATCCCATACGCAAAGAAAATAACGAGGACTTACAGACGGCTCCCCGGTTCCGGCTTCCGGGGCGCTGAGGAGGGAACGACGGCCAGGACGAGCCGCAGGGATGCGGCGAGAGCGAAGGGCCGCGTCGGGAACGCGTCCCGAGCGGTCCGTGGGACGGCGTGAGTGACGAAGGGACAGCGCGCAGCGCTGCGCCACGGCAGCCGGTCGCGGGGATTGTTAAGAGGCCGGCGAAAAGGCCCCTTAACCCGGCCGCGTGTGGCGCAGCCACTGAAACTGCCGCACGCCTGGCGGGCGGAACTGTGCGGCCTTCCCCTCACCCTGGCCCTCTCTGGGGGGAGAGGGACTGCTCCGTGCGGTCTTTGCCCTCACCCTGAGCCTCTCCCGGAGGGAGAGGGGACTGCTCCGTGCGGTCTTCGCTCTGACCCTGACCCTCTCCGGGGGGAGAGGGACTGCTCCGTGCGGTCTTCGCCCTCACCCTGACCCTCTCCCGGAGGGAGAGGGGACTGCTCCGTGCGGTCTTCGCCCTCACCCTGACCCTCTCCCGGAGGGAGAGGGGACTGCTCCGTGCGGTCTTGCCCTCACCCTGACCCTCTCCCGGGGGGAGAGGGAACTGCTCCGTGCGGTCTTCGCCCTCACCCTGACCCTCTCCCGGGGGGAGAGGGGAATAGTCCGTGCGGTCTTTGCCCTCACCCTGACCCTCTCCCGGGGGGAGAGGGGACTGCCCCGTGCGGTCTTCGCTCTGACCCTGACCCTCTCCGGGGGGAGAGGGACTGCTCCGTGCGGTCTTTGCCTTCACCCTGACCCTCTCCCGGGGGGAGAGGGGAATAGTCCGTGCGGTCTTTGCCTTCACCCTGGCCCTCTCCCGGAGGGAGAGGGGACTGCTCCGTGCGGTCTTCGCTCTGACCCTGACCCTCTCCGGGGGGAGAGGGACTGCTCCGTGCGGTCTTCGCCCTCACCCTGACCCTCTCCCGGAGGGAGAGGGGACTGCTCCGTGCGGGCTCAGGCTTCCGCCAGCTCCCGCAGGTACTGGAAAATCTGGCGGGAAGATTTTGCCGGCTTGTTAGCCGCTTTCTCTTTCTGCGCATTACGGATCATGCTGCGCAGCTGCTGACGATCCGCTTGCGGGTATAAGGCGATAACTTCTGTCATCGCATCATCTCCTTTCTCAATCAGGCGGTCACGCAGCGACTCCAGTTTATGGAACAGCGCGACCTGCTGGTTGTGGCGGTTTTTCAGTTTGTCGAGTGCGAGGCGGATCGGTTCAACGTCGCGTGAGCGCAGAAGTTTACCGATCAGCTGTAACTGACGGCGGCGGCCTTCCTTCTTAATACGCTGCGCCAGTTCAATCTCTGCGCGCAACTGCTCATCCAGCGGAATACGATCCAGTGAGTTTTTTCCCAACTCGACCAGCTCTGCGCCAAGGCGTTTCAACTCTTCAGCGTCACGTTTGATTTCGCTCTTACTGACCCAGATAATCTCTTCGTCTTCTTCTTCCTGATTATCTGGCACATCGTCGAGCCAGTCTTCGGGCTGTTTGGTCATCTGTTGGCTCCCAAAAAAAGAGGCTAATCCTACCAGTTTATCGGCTGACTGCGAAATTGTTCTCTGACTCTGATAGACTCAGAGCATTCACCCTTAAGATTAGACGGCAGGTCGATGAACGTATCTTCTCAGGTTGCAGAACAACGAAAAGTCCTGGAACAGGCAGTCGCGCAGGCGCTCGAGTTGGCCAAAGCCAGTACCGATGGCGCAGAAGTCGCGGTCAGTAAAACCACCGGCATTGGCGTCAGCACCCGTTACGGTGAAGTGGAAAACGTGGAGTTCAACAGCGATGGGGCGCTGGGCATCACCGTTTATCACCAGAACCGTAAAGGCAGCGCGTCTTCTACCGATCTTTCTCCCGAAGCGATCCGGCGCACCGTGCAGGCCGCGATCGATATCGCCCGTTATACTTCGCCGGATCCCTTTGCCGGGATGGCTGATGAGCAGCTGCTGGCGTATGAAGCGCCCGATCTCGATCTCTATCATCCGTGGGAGATCGATGCCGATCGCGCCATTGAGTTGGCCGCGCGCGCCGAGCAGGCGTCGCTGCAGGCGGACAAGCGTATTATTAATACTGAAGGCGGCAGCTTTAACAGCCATGTCGGTATCAAAGTTTTTGGTAATACGCACGGCATGTTGCAGAGCTATTGCTCGAGCCGCCACTCTATCTCCAGCTGTGTTATCGCCGGGCAGGATGGCAATATGGAGCGCGACTACGCCTACACCATCGGTCGCGCCATTGACGATCTGCAGAGCCCGGAATGGGTGGGCGCGGAGTGCGCGCGTCGTACCTTGTCACGGCTGTCGCCCCGTAAACTCTCCACCATGAAAGCACCGGTTATCTTTGCTCCGGAAGTCGCCACCGGCCTGTTTGGTCATCTGGTGGGCGCGATCAGTGGCAGCAGCGTTTACCGCAAATCTACCTTCCTGCTGGATGCGCTGGGGCAGCAGATTCTGCCGTCGTGGCTGACGATTGAAGAGAAGCCGCACCTGCTGAAAGGCCTGGCCTCTACGCCGTTCGACAGCGAGGGCGTACGTACTCAGGATCGCGCCATTGTGCAGAACGGTGTGTTACAAACCTGGCTGTTAACCAGCTATGCGGCGCGCAAGCTGGGCCTGCAGAGCACGGGGCACGCGGGCGGCATCCATAACTGGCGCATCGCCGGGCAGGGACACAGCTTTGCCGATCTGCTGAAGCAGATGGGCACCGGCCTGGTGGTCACTGAACTGATGGGCCAGGGCGTCAGCGCCATTACCGGCGACTACTCGCGCGGTGCAGCAGGCTTCTGGGTGGAAAACGGTGAAATCCAGTATCCGGTCAGTGAGATTACCATTGCTGGTAACCTGAAAGAGATGTGGCGCAATATCGTTACCGTCGGCGACGATATCGAAACGCGCAGCAACATCCAGTGTGGATCGGTACTGCTGCCGGAAATGAAGATCGCCGGTCAGTAAACTTCTTCATCACGAAAAGGCAGCCTGCATGACTGCCTTTTTTACCCTTTTTTCCGGTTCTGACCTCTGTTTACCCTTCTTCCGTCAGGGCCAGTCATACTTTTTGCTTATCACCTGACGGCATCAGCCCTGCATTCCTCCTGATAGCTGACCATCCCGTGCGCAGATCACGCGTTCTGTCGGGCTTAGGCGCACTGAATCTTCCTCAGAGACAGCGAAGCGCCCGATCTGTGCATTATGCGATCTGGCGCACAAACCCCTTCCCGATTTCCACTTTCATGCGGAAATGTTGCGTCTCCACAGCGTACGGCTAACCGCGTAATTTATTTGCAATGCAAATTAAGCGCAAAAGTGCGGTGCGAAACAGGAGTAGCAAGGTGAGTAGTGATGCAGTTCCGGTTAGCCAGACCCTGACGGATGAAACAGAAGCGCTGACAGAAAAAGTGATGGCGCAAATTCAGGCTATTTATACATGCCATGATATTCACCCCAACCCGGTTCAGCAGCAAATGCTGGCTTCGCACGTGCGCGCGATGGCGTCGCGCTCGTTAACCGGTGAAGCCTTGCCCGAGGTTGATGAATCCTTGTTTGAGGACATCTCCCCGGAAACCATGCAGCTGGCGCAGCAGGTGGTGGATCTGTTTGGCAACCTGCCGAAAGAGGAGGCGTGGTTGCTTTCCATACATATCGAAGTGGCGCGCGAAGGCTGAGACAGTGCGGCGGCACTCCGCCGTGCGTCAGTAATTTATCAGAACAGAGAGGAAACGCAGATGGTAACTGTAGTGATTGGCGATCGTTTAGGTAAAGGGCAGAAAGTCGCGGCAGGCGTGGAAAAAGCGGGTGGCCGTGCCGTGGTGGTGCCGGGCGTAGCGGCAGATATGAAGCTGGGCGACGTCATGAAGGCAGAAAACGCCGATTTTGGCATCTCTTTCTGCGGCAGCGGCGGCGCAGGCGCCATTACTGCCCAGAACAAGCATGGCTATAAAGCCAAACACGGTATGCGCTCCATTGACGAAGGCGTTACGGCCATCAATGAAGGGGCCACCGTGCTGGGTTTTGGCTTTATGGATAAGGAAGAGCTGGGCGAAAGGCTGGTACAGGCCTGGAACAAGAAGTACGGCAGTTGAGTATGAAAGAGCAATACATCACTCAGGTGAAGGTTCAGGGCAAAGGAGACAGCAAGGCCAAAGCCTTTGCGGATGCCCTGAGCCGGGTACAAAGCCAGGTATTGCAATCGACGCAAAAGATTCTGTTGCGCATCGAGCCGCAGGATGTGCGAGTGCTGCGCGCGCAGGAGAGCGTCCGGACGGAAAAGTTTCTCTTTTTCTTCCTGGCGCGCCAGCGACGGAACTACAGCGTTGAGCTGGAGATTACCGTCAACGTCACCGTAATCGACTGTGAAAAAGTCACCTTTACGGCGGCGACTTAACTACAACAGACGAAAAACAAAGGTAAAAATATGTTTTTAATCATTTTGTTTAAGTCGTTAATCATCGGAGGTTTGGTCGGTGTGGGCGTGGGTGCTGGCGCGGCGCGCATGTTCCACGCACCGACCACGCAGGGGATGGGCGCGTTTCGTACGCTGGGCGAGCTCAACTCCTGTGAAGGCGATCCTGCTTCACACTTCTCCTTTGGTCTCGGCTTTTTCTTTAACGCCTGGGCTTCTTCCGTTGCGGCGGGTTCTTTCACACAGGATGTTGATCATCGCATCATCCCTAACTGGGGCGCGGCTGCGTTGATGGTGAAAAACCGCAACGTGGCGGAAACGCTGCATGATCCGAAAAAGATGGCCATCGCCTGCGGTCTGATCGGCATGATCGTCGTAACCTTCCTGAACACCACTGCCTCGGCGGTACCCGCCGCGCTACAGGTGACGGCGGTAAAAGTGCTGGTGCCAGCGGCAAACCTGCTGGTCAATACCGTGATGCCGGTTATTTTCTGGCTGGCCGCTATCGACGCCGGTAAAAAATCGGGCTTCTGGGCCACCATTTTTGGCGGGCTGGCACAGCTGATTATGGGCAACGCCGTCCCGGGTCTGGTACTGGGTATTTTGATCGGCAAAGGGGTTGAGGAGAGCGGCTGGAACAAAGTCACCAAAGTGATGATGACCGCCATTGTGCTGCTGTTTGTGCTGAGCGGCTTCTTCCGCGGCTTTGATATGAAGTTGCTGGAGTCCTTCCAGCTCGGCATTCCCGGCTGGCTCGATATGATCCATAACTCCCTGAGCGGTAAATAAGAGGCGATCGTCATGAATGAAAATAAAAGCTTCTGGTATGCCGACTGGTCATTCCCGATTTTTGTCGGCCTGCTTTCATCCGGCGTGTTTGCGGGTACCCACATGTATTACCTCTATAGCATCGGCGCTTTTAACGAAGTCGCTTTTGTCTCCATGCTGCGGGCCGGGATGGAAACCGGCGTCTATGGCGCGGTAGCCGCCTTCGGCGCCAGCTTCCTGTTTGCACGCATTATCGAAGGTTCGCTGGTGGGGATTCTCGATATCGGCGGCGCCATTCAGACCGGGGTCGGTCTTGGCGTGCCCGCGCTGCTGCTGGGGGCGGGCATTGTTTTCCCGGTGGCTAACTTTGCTGCCTCGTTGGTAACCGGACTGGTGATTGGTCTCGCCATTGGCTATGTGATTATCCTGGCGCGCAAATTTACCATTAACCAGAGCGACTCCACCTATGGCGCGGATGTGATGATGGGCGCGGGTAACGCCTCGGGCCGCTTCCTCGGGCCGCTGATTATTCTCTCTGCCATGGGCGCCTCTATTCCGATTGGTCTGGGCTCGCTGGCGGGCGCACTGCTGTTCTATCTGTGGAATAAGCCGATCACCGGCGGCGCGATTCTGGGTGCGATGTTACTCGGCGCTATCTTCCCGGTAGCGCTCTGACAGACGGCCCGCGCGCTGGCGGGCCGTGGTTAAGGAGTTTGTATGTTTGATTTGATTATCCGACGCGCGCGCATGCTCGATGAGCAGCTGGTGGATATTGCTTTGCGCGACGGCAAAATCGCTGCCATCGGTCAGGTCGCAGGCAAGGCGACACAGGAGCGCGATCTGGCCGGGCGCTACTATGTCAGCGCCGGCTGGATTGATTCCCATGTGCACTGTTATCCCAAATCCCCCATCTACCACGACGAAGCGGATCGCATCGGCGTCAGCACCGGTGTAACCACGGTGATCGATGCGGGCAGCACCGGCGCGCAGGACATTGATGACTTTTATCAGCTGACGCGGCAGGCGACCACCCGGGTCTATGCGTTGATCAATATTGCGCGCACCGGCATTGTCACCCAGAACGAACTGGCGGACATGACGCAGATCGATGCTGATGCTGTGATCGCGGCGGTCAAACGCCGACCCGATTTTATCGTGGGGCTGAAAGCGCGTATGAGCAGCAGCGTGGTCGGACAAAACGGTATTCAGCCGCTGATCAAAGCGAAGGCGATTCAGCAGGCGGCCGGGGGATTACCGCTGATGGTGCATATCGGCAACAACCCGCCGAACCTCGATGAGATTGCCGATCTGCTCAGCAGCGGCGACATCATTACTCACTGCTATAACGGCAAGCCTAACCGCATTCTGACGTCGCAGGGTGAACTGCGCGCCGCAGTCAAAAATGCGCTGCAGCGCGGCGTACGGCTCGATGTCGGGCATGGCAGTGCCAGCTTCAGCTTTGAGGTGGCACGCATCGCCATCGCCCAGGGTATTCTGCCCGACACCATCAGCTCCGATATCTACTGCCGCAACCGTATCAACGGCCCGGTCCATCACCTGGCGCATGTGATGTCGAAATTTTTCAGTGTGGGAATGACGTTGCCGCAGGTGATCGACTGCGTCACCAGGAAGGCGGCGGAAGGGCTCGGATTAGCGCACAAAGGTCGTCTGGCGCCGGGTTACGACGCCGATCTGACCGTGTTTACCGTGACTCAGGAGCCCTGTGCCTTTGTCGATGCAGAGGGTGAGCAGGTGACGGGTGAGAAACAGCTGGTGCCGCTGGCCGCCGTGGTGGCAGGTCAATGGCATCTGACCAATCAAGGGAAAAGCAATCATGTCTTCGATTTATGAGAAATATGGCCTGAAGCAGGTCATCAACGCTTCTGGCCGCATGACGGCGCTGGGCGTCTCAACGCCTGCGGCTGACGTAGTGGATACGGTGAAATATGGTCTTAACCACTACTTTGAAATGAAAGACCTGGTGGATAAAACCGGCACCTATATTGCGGGTCTGCTTAATGTAGAAAATGCGGTGGTGGTCTCCTGCGCCTCGGCAGGTATCGCGCAATGCGTGGCCGCCACCATTGTGAAAGATGATGCCTGGCTGCTGGAAAATCTGCACGCTGCGCCGCTGCAGGTGCCGCACGATATTGTGGTGCCCAAAGGGCATAATGTGAATTTCGGCGCGCCGGTGGGGACAATGGTCACGCTGGGCGGTGGTCGCGTCGTCGAAGCGGGTTACAGCAATGAATGTTCACCAGCGCAGCTGGCGGCGGCCATTACGCCGCAAACCGCAGCTATTCTCTATGTGAAGTCTCATCACTGCGTACAGAAAAGCCATCTTAACGTGGAGCAGGCGGCAGCCGTGGCGCGCCAGCATGGCGTCCCTCTGATTGTGGATGCAGCGGCAGAAGAAGATCTGCAGTGCTACTACCAGGCGGGCGCAGATCTGGTGATCTACAGCGGGGCGAAAGCGATCGAGGGGCCAACCAGCGGTCTGGTGATCGGCCGTCAGCAGTATGTTGAGTGGGTAAAACGCCAGACCAACGGCATCGGCCGCGCCATGAAGGTGGGCAAAGAGGGCATCCTCGGCCTGACGCATGCGATTGAAAACTATCTGACGCAGCAAAAAACCACCGGTGCTGAGATGGTGGAAAAGATGACGCCCTTTATCGCCAGCCTGAACACCCTGCACGGCGTTACGGCACGTGTGGTATGGGATGCGGCCGGACGCGACATCGCCCGCACCGAGATCGCTTTTGATGAGGCGGCGATCGGTCAGCGCACCGGCGATCTGGTGCAGGCGCTGAAGAACGGCGCTATCGCCATTTACTTCCGCGGCTACAAAGCCAATGAGGGCATTATTGAGGTGGACGTACGTAGCGTCACGCCCGAACAGCTCAACACCATTTTTACGTCTGTGCAGACGCTGTTAAACGGAGAGAAAAGCGCATGAAGCTGACGCCTGATTTTTATAAGGATCGTCTCTGCCTGAATGTTCTGGCGGGATCAAAAGCGAATGCCCGCGCCATCTGGGAGGCGGCAGAAGGCCATGTGCTGGTGGGGGTACTGTCGAAAAACTACGCCAGCACCGAAGCGGCGATTACTGATATGCGCGAGTATGCGCAGCTGATCGATAATGCGATTTCAGTGGGGCTGGGGGCCGGGGACCCCAACCAGTCGGCGATGGTGAGTGCTATCGCCGCCGTGCTCCAGCCGCAGCACGTAAACCAGGTATTTACCGGCGTCGCCACCAGCCGCGCTCTGCTGGGACAGACGCAGACCGTGGTGAACGGTCTGGTGTCGCCCACCGGTACGCCAGGCAAAGTGAAAATCTCCACCGGCCCGCTCAGTTCGCAGGGGCCGGACGCCATCATTTCTGTCGACAGCGCCATAGCCCTGTTAAAAGACATGGGCGGCAGCTCGATCAAATATTTCCCGATGGGCGGCCTGCAAGCGATCGAGGAGTATCGTGCCGTGGCGGAAGCCTGTGCCAGACACGATTTCTGGCTGGAGCCGACCGGCGGTATTGATCCGGATAACTACGCGACGATCGTGCAGATCGCGCTGGAGGCCGGGGTGAGCAAAATCATCCCGCATATCTACAGCTCAATTATCGATAAGTCGAGCGGCGACACGCGTGTGGAAGATGTGCGTCAGCTGCTGGACATCAGCAAAAGGTTACTGGCATAACTACAGGAGCCGTTGGCCGCAATAAGGCGCTGAAACCAGGGAAAGGCGGGCCGGGCTGACGGCGCTTACATGACCGCAAAGGTCGTTTTCTGATAGTAGCGAACAACCCGCTGCGCTATTGGGATGTCACTAACCGCAGTAACAGGTAACGCACCGTGAGATTACCCAATCAACGCCTTGCGCAACTTTTTGAAGCGCTGCAAAACGAAACCCTGCCACAGGATGAACTGGCGCGTCGCTTTGACGTTTCGACTCGCACCGTACGTACTGATATCACGGCGCTGAATGCGTTACTGGCGGAGCACGGGGCGCAGTTCATCCTGAACCGGGGAGAAGGCTACCAGCTACGGATTGATGACGAAGCGCGCTTCCAGCGCTTGCGCGCGCAGTCGCCTGCCACGCTGCGCGTTCCCCGTAACTCGCCGGATCGGGTGCGCTATCTGCTGACGCGTTTTCTCACCTCGGCCTTCTCACTTAAGCTGGAAGATCTGGCCGGGGAGTGGTTCGTCAGTCGGGCCACGCTGCAAAACGATATGGCGGATGTGCGTGAATGGCTGGGGCGCTATCATCTCACTATCGAAACCAAGCCGCGTTACGGTATGAAGCTGTTTGGCAGCGAGGTCGCAATCCGCACCTGTCTGACCGATTTACTCTGGCAGATCGACCAGGAGAACCCCGACAGCCCGCTGCTGACCATTGAAGCTCTGAACAGCGGCATTCTGCAGACCCTGCAGCCGCTGCTGCACCAGTGCTTTGCCCGTCACAATATTCGTCTGAGCGATGAGGGGGAACGCTATTTACGTCTTTACTGTGCAGTTGCCGTGCGACGAATAAGCGAAGGCTATCCGCTCAACGACCCGGGCGAGGGTGAGGTGGATGATGAGGTGCGTGAGGCGGCGCGTCAGCTGGTCAGCCTGATGCGCCCGCTGGTGGGCAAACCGATCTCCATGGCGGAGGAGCACTGGCTGCGGGTGAATATTGCTGCGCGACGTATTCAGGAGGTGGCCCCCAGCGCCATTAATGCGGATGACGCGGATACGCTGGTGGATTATCTGCTGAGCTATATCAATACCCACTACAACTATAACCTGCAGGATGACGTTCAACTGCGCGCCGATCTGCTGACGCACATTAAGACGATGATCACCCGCGTGCGTTATCAGATCCATATTCCCAATCCGCTGCTGGCAAACATCAAGCAGCATTATCCGATGGCGTATGACGTGACGCTGGCCGCTGTGACCAGCTGGGGAAAATATACGCCTTACGTAATCAGTGAAAATGAGATCGGCTTTCTGGTGTTGCATATCGGCGTGGGGCTGGAGCGTCACTATGACGTGGGCTATCAGCGGCATCCCCGGGTGTTGCTGGTGTGCGACAGCGGCAATTCCACGCTGCGCATGATTGAAGCGATGCTGTTACGTAAATATCCGCAGCTGCAGGTCACGGCGCGCCTGTCGCAGCGCGACTATGAGACGCGCACGCGTATCGATGAAGATTTCGTGATCTCCACCATCCGCCTGACGGAGAAAGAGAAACCGGTGGTGGTGATGTCACCTTTCCCCACCGATTTCCAGCTGGAGCAGATTGGCAAGCTGGTGCTGGTGGATCGTACGCGCCCTTATATGCTGGAGAAGTATTTTGACGAGGAGCATTTTCTGATTGTCGACCAGCCGATATCACAATCGGCGCTGTTTCGTCAGCTCTGCGATCAGCTTGAGCGGGAAGGGTATGTGGATGCCGCCTTTTACCCTTCGGTAGAGGAGCGCGAGGCGATTGTCAGCACCATGCTGGGGGAGGGCATTGCTTTGCCACACTCGCTGGGTTTGCTGGCGCAGAAGACCGTGGTTTACACCGTGCTGGCCCCACAGGGGATCTGCTGGGGTGAAGATACGGCCTATGTGATTTTCCTGCTGGCTATCAGCAAAAGCGAATATGAGGAGGCGATGGCGATTTATGACCTGTTCGTTACCTTTATGCGCGAACGAGCAATGTCCCGTCTGCGTAGCAGCACAGATTTCGCCAGCTTTAAAGCCGTGGCCATGGATTGCCTGAGCAGGCTGTAGCTGTCCCCCTCCTGCGGGGGAAAGTCGCACGAAACAGTTCCCTCTCCCTCCGGGAGAGGGTCAGGGTGAGGGGGAAGGCCGCACGGGACAGTTCCCTCTCCCTCCGGGAGAGGGTCAGGGTGAGGGGGAAAGCCGCACGGAGCAGTTCCCTCTCCCTCCGGGAGAGGGTCAGGGTGAGGGGAAGGCCGCACGGAGCCGTCCCCTCTCCCTCCGGGAGAGGGTCAGGGTGAGGGGGAAGATCGCACGGGACAGTTCCCTCTCCCTCCGGGAGAGGGTCAGGGTGAGGGGAAGGCCGCACAGTTCCGCCCGCCAGGCGAGCGGCAGTTCCAGCGGCTGCGCCACACGCGGCCGGGTTAAGGGGCCGTTTCGCCGGCCCCTTAACAATCCCCGCGACCGGCTGCCGTGGCGCAGCGCTGCGCGCTGTCCCCTCGTCACTCACGCCGCCCCACGGATCGCCCGGGACGCGCCCTCCCTGGCGCGGCCCGCGCTCTCGCCGACGTCTTGTCGGCTCGTCCTGGCCGTCGTTCCCTCCTCAGCGCCCCGGAAGCCGGAACCGGGGAGCCGTCTGCAGGTCCTCGCTTTTTTCTTTGCATGTGGTGTGGTCTGAAAGGCTGTTAATGCGCTGAATCAGTGCGTTTGTTCCCCTCACCCCGGCCCTCTCCCAAAGGGAGAGGGGGAAACAGTGCAAGTCTGGAATAATGGAGAGGGGGAAAATCGTGCCAGTCCGGAAGTGGGAGAACGGGAAAAAGAGAAAACAGCAGTTCCGCGCACTAACACTGTGCACAGACATGTACAGTTCCCTCTCCCCCCGGGAGAGGGTCAGGGCGAGGGGGAAGACCGCACGGGACAGTTCCCTCTCCCCCGGGAGAGGGTCAGAGCGAGGGGGAAGACCGCACGGTCTATTCCCCTCTCCCTCCGGGAGAGGGTCAGGGCGAGGGGGGAAGACCGCACGGGACAGTTCCCTCTCTCCCGGGAGAGGGTCAGGGCGAGGGGGGAAGGCCGCACGGTACAGTTCCCACTCCCTCCGGGAGAGGGTCAGGGCGAGGGGGGAAGACCGCACGGGACAGTTCCCTCTCCCCCCGGGAGAGGGTCAGAGCGAGGGGGAAGACCGCACGGTCTATTCCCCTCTCCCTCCGGGAGAGGGTCAGGGTGAGGGGGAAGGCCGCACGGAACAGTCCAGCTACCCAGCCTGTCCTTCAGATGTGGCGCTGTTGCAGGAACCATTTCTGGCGGTGCGGCGGGGGCCTGAGGCGATCCCTTGTCGGTCGTCCGTGGCTGATGCCGCGTTTCGTTCCCGGGGTCAGCCGCGTTTACTCAGTAAACGCGGGATTTCCCGCAGGCACCAGGCTTTGGCTTCGCCCATGCTGTCCCGGCGCCAGGCCATAATAATATCCACTTCGCGCGTATACTCGGCGCTGACCACTCGTAAGCGGCCTTCAGCGATATCTTTTTCCACCATCGGATAGGGCATGGTGGCGACACCCAGACCCGCCAGCAGCGCCCGGCGTTTATCCTCCATCGAACTCACCGTCAGACGCTGCTGTTTGTCCAGCAGCTGAACCGTCAACACCGGGCGTTCACGCGCCGTATCGGCAACGGCGATGCCCCGGTACTTCACGCGCGTCACTTCCGACAGCGGTTCCGGCTCGTTATGAATAGGGTGATCCGGGCTGGCTACATAGACGCTCATCATGGTGTACAGCTTGCGGCTATTAATCTCTGTAGAGGCGCGAAAATGCATATCCGGTGCGATCACAATATCGGCCCGGCCTTGCTCCAGCCGCTCCCAGGCACCTGCCAGCACCTCGGTCATCAGCGAGATCTGCGTACTGGCTTTCTCCGCCAGCTTATCTACCAGAGGAAACAGCTGCCGGGCGGGTACCAGCGCTTCGGTGACAATGGTTAAATGGGTTTCCCAGCCACGCGCCAGCGCTTCGGCATCGGTAGTGAGTTTATCCGCCGCCTCCAGCAACACGCGACCACGCTCCAGCAGCATACGCCCGACGTTAGTAAACTTAGTCCGATGACCGGAACGATCGAACAAAACAACGTCCAGCTCCTCTTCCAGTTTTTGCATTGTATAGCTGAGCGCGGAAGGAACACGTCCCAGCTCATCCGCCGCCGCAGCAAAGCTGCCACGACGATCGATAGCGTCCATTACACGTAAGGCTTCCAGGGTCAGGGCGCGCTCTTTAGCCATGCGATTTCTCTTTCAGGAAATTTGAACATGCCAGGCAGATTAACTGGCTAACAATCCGGCGTCCAGCTCTTTACCATTACCCATAATCAGCTTGCGGCTGAAGTAAGCCGTCAGCGGTCCGGAGGTAAGATAATGATTATGACGCGCAGCGCAGAAGCGTGTGGTCAGGCCGATTTTGGCTGGCTGCAGGCGCGCTACAGCTTCTCTTTTGGCCACTATTTCGATCCTCACTTACTGGGTTATGCCTCGCTACGCGTCCTCAATCAGGAGGTGCTGGCACCGGGCGCCTCGTTGCAACCGCGTACCTATCCCAATGTCGATGTCCTGAATCTCATCCTGCAGGGCGAAGCGGAGTATCGTGACAGCGAAGGCAACTATGTAACGGCCCGCGAAGGGGAGTCAGTGTTGCTGTCTACCCGTCAGAACGTCAGTTACAGCGAATTCAATCTCAGTAAAATGCGCGCGCTGACCCGCATGCAGCTGTGGCTGGCCGCCTGCCCGACGCAGGAAAATCCGCAGGTGCAGAAAATTGCCCTGCCCGATAAGCCAGGCAGCTTGTTGCTTGCTTCACCGGATGGCGCGCAGGGGAGTCTGCAACTGCGTCAGCAGGTCTGGATTCATCACCTCAGACTGACGCCGGGTGAAATCACTATGCTGGATATCAAAGGCCCACGCGCTTATCTGCAATCGATCCATGGATCGCTTGAGGTGTTGACCAGCAGCAAGCAGCAGAGAATGCTGGGCTGCGGGGATGGCGCATTTTTGCAGGATGAACAGCAGATACAGCTCACGGCAAAAACGCCGCTGCGTGCACTGGTGGTGGATATTCCGGTATAAAAAGGGCGGCTTAGCGCCGCCCCGGCGTGTTATTGCAGAATGGTAAAGGCAGTCGTGACGTGTTTGACGCCGCTTACCCGGCTGGCGATATCAGCAGCGGCCTGCGCTTCCTGTTGTGTCACCAGGCCTAACAGAAACACCTCGCCATTTTCCGTCGTCACCTTCACGTTAGAGGATTTGACCTGATCGCTGCCCAGCAGCTGGGAGCGGATTTTGGTGGTAATCCAGGTATCTGACGAGGAGGTGCCCAGGGTCACTTTCGGCCCGATACGCACTTCGTTATAAATTTCGTTGGCACCCTCTACGCCAGCCGCGATCTGTCTGGCCCGGCTGGCAACGTCGTTAGACGGAGCCTGACCCGTCAGCAGCACTTTGCCCTGATACGCCGTTGCGATAATCCGCGCCTCATTTTTGATCTGTTCATCTTTCGCCAGAGCGTTCGAGACGCGCAGTTCCAGGGTGCCATCATCCACCTGGGTGCCCACCGTACGGGGATCGGTGGCGCTTTTGGTGGCGACAGCGGCACTGCCCACAACCACAGCGGCACAGCCCTGTAACATCAGTACAGCCAGCAGACAGGCTACAGCATTCAATGCTTTCATTTATGCTCCTTCAGTTTTATTCCTGGTGAGGAAATAAGGTGTTATCGATCAAATCGCACAGGCAATTCAGCGTCAGCATATGCATCTCGTGAATGCGCGCGCTGCGGTGCGACGGGATCCTAATCTCCACATCATGGGGGCCTAACAAACCGGCAAGCTCGCCGCCGTCATGGCCAGTGAGGGCAACGATGGTCATATCGCGCGTCACGGCAGCTTCAACTGCCTTAACGATATCGCGCGTATTGCCGCGGGTAGAAATCGCCAGCAGCACGTCGCCCGCCTGTCCCAGCGCACGTACCTGCTTGGCGTAAATTTCATCATGCAGACGATCGTTGCTGATGGCTGTCAGCATCACGTTATCCGCGCTGAGCGACAGCGCAGGCAGACTGGGTCGCTCCGTCTCGAAGCGGTTAATCATGCTGGCAGCGAAATGCTGCGCGTTGGCGGCGGATGCGCCGTTACCGCAGCTGAGGATTTTGTTGCCATTCAGCAGCGATTGCACCAGCGTCATTGCGGCGCGAGAAATGGCATCGGGCAACGCTTCTGCTGCCGCAATCTGCGTCTGAATACTCTCTGTAAACCATGCTTTGATTCTGTCCTGCACACTACCACCTGGTTTTAAACGTCAGCATTAAAGGCATCGGGTAACCACTCCAGTTGGGCACCGGTGATGGCGATGATGTCAAAACGGCAATTCACCGTATCGAAACTTGTTCCACGCGCCGCCAGCCAGAGCGCAGCGGTGCGCAGTAACTTTTGTTGCTTCTGGCGCGTGATGCTGGCGAGCGCGCCGCCAAAGCGCGCATCGCGGCGGTAACGCACCTCCACAAAAACCCAGCAATCGGCGTCGCGCATGATAAGGTCAATCTCACCACCCCGAAAGCGCACGTTACTGGCTACCCATCTCAGGCCCGCCCGCTCCAGATAACCACGGGCCCGCCGTTCCTGTTCAGCACCGATGCGACGGGCGATCAGGGAACCTGAACGATCTGTCCCTGACGATACTGGTTCCATGTCAACTTCCTGTTGATCACGCAGTCCTGACTGGCGCTCAGCTTGCCGGTATTGCCATCAATCGCAAAGCCCGGCATCTGGCGCATCTGGTTGAAATTGTTGGCCAGGATCCAGGCGTCCATCCCCATGGCATAGAGACGCACCAGCGAATAGTCATTGTTAAACGACCGTGCCGCCTGCTGCATCAGCGCCGGATTAGCGCCAGACAGCAGAGGGATATCGCTGAACTGCAGGCCTTCCATCTCCAGACGGAAATCAGGGCCCGCGCCCGCCTTGAAGCTACGCGAGCTGGCATACAGCGCAATGTTACTACGGCTGCCGGTGCGCATAGCGATCATCGGTTTAATCAACTGCAGTTCATCCTGCGTGGATACGATATACACCGCATCCACAGCGCCACCGCTGGTGGCCTCCGCCGGCGCGCGCTCCTGCGGCGCCGGAATACTCAGGCCCGCAATGCTAATGCTTTGCGCCGCTGGCGGCGCTACTGACAGCGGCGTGCCGCTCAGTGCAATGCCGGCACCGCTGTTGATACCCTGTTTCAGCTCCGCTTCCGAGCCAAACTGCTGCTGCAGCACATCCGCGCCGCCCAGGGTCTGCCACTCACGGGCAAAGGCTTTGCTGACGCGGTCTCCCAGCGCACTGCGCGGCACCAGCAGCAGCGGCTGCCGTTTGCCCTGCTCCCAGATATGGTGCGCGGCATCACGCGCTTCGTCTTCAGGAGAAAGCGCAAAATAACAAAGATTCGGATGGTTCTGGATCTGTTCCGGCTCGTTGAGCGCCAGCACGTTCAGCGTTGTCTGGCTGTTCGCGACCTGCTCCACGCTGCTTTTTAACAGCGGGCCAACCACCAGAGTAGCGCCATCCTGCTGTGCCTGTTGCATAACCTGCTGAATTGACTGCGCGCTGGTGTCGTAGACTTTGACCTGCGCTGTGTTGTCAGCCGGGGCGGCGGAGGCGCTATCTGCCATTGCCGGTTGCGTGGCGGGCTGGTCAGGCGGCGTAATGGCTGCAGCGGCCGGACTCACTACCGTATTGGCTTCTCCCGGGATGGCCGCGGGCTGATCCGCCGCAGGCTCGCCCGTTTCTGCCGGCGCGGCAGAAGGCGGCGGCGCGCTCAGCACGCCATTTTTCGCATCGTTGAAGCCCTGCTGAATGGCGTTGGAAAACACCTGCGCCTGACCGTTAAGGGGCAGCAACAGGGCAATAGTACTGGTGGACGCCTGGGTAAAGTTCTGCATCTGGCTGAGTGGTGTCGGCAGAGTTTTCGCGGCGGGATTCTGCGGATAGCGCGTCTGCCATTCTTTGATGGCGCTTTTCAGCATCTCAGCATCGTGGCTGCTGGCGCGCCAGACATTTAACAGGTCAAGCCAGCCCTGCAGCGTATTCTCATCCGCGTTGATCACCAGATTGTTCGCCTGCTCCTGCGGCATCTGCAGCAGCGTCTGCCAGGTGGCATCAATATTTTGCTGATGCTCATCGCCCTGCAGCAGGGGTTCCTGCGCGATATAGGCACGCAACAGCGGCAGCGAGGGCTGTCCCTGCAGCGCAGCAATCTGCAGGGCGTAGTAACGCGCCTGTTGATCTTTCGACAGAGCGCTGGCGTCAAGCTGACTCAGCAGTTGCTGAGCGCCGTTGCGATCCTGATTACTGAGACGTAGCTGGGCGTCCAGCAACTGGCGCTCCTGCTGCTGCGTGGCGGAGAGTTTTTGTGGCAGCAGACTTAGCTGCTGGCTGGCCTGAGGATACTTTCCTTCTTTCATCAGGGCGCGGATAGCAAGTAATTGCCAGTCGGTCTTGCTATCATCGCTGCTTTGCTGCACCTGCTGCAGATAGTAATCGGACGAGCCGGTAGCTGGCCCCTGAATGTTCACCGTTGAAGTTTGTGGTTCCTGACTGGTACAGGCGGCTAAAATCAGCCCGGCGAGAAGAACAGGTACAAAACGTCCTGCTTTATGACGAACAATTTTTGAAGGAAGCATACTGTATCCAGTGATGTTTTTTTCAAGATGCTCAATATTAAATCGGCAATGCGGATGAAACAATGAAACAACTCGATCGGGCAGAGATTTCTGCCAGCACGCTCTATATCGTACCCACGCCGATCGGTAACCTGGGGGATATTACCCAGCGGGCCCTGACGGTGCTCTCGAGCGTCGATCTGGTGGCTGCGGAAGATACACGTCATACCGGACTGTTGCTACAACATTTCGCCATCAATGCGCGACTCTTCGCACTTCACGATCACAATGAGCAGCAAAAGGCAGAGCAACTGTTAACCCGATTACAGGAAGGGCAGAGCGTTGCGCTGGTCTCCGATGCTGGCACGCCGCTCATTAACGATCCGGGTTACCATCTGGTACGCCGCTGCCGGGAAGCGGGCGTGCGTGTGGTGCCGTTGCCAGGTGCCTGCGCCGCCATTGCTGCCTTAAGCGCCGCTGGCTTGCCTTCCGATCGCTTTTGTTACGAGGGGTTTCTTCCTGCCAAAAGCAAAGCGCGTTGCGATACGCTGCGTGCCCTCGCCAGCGAGCCGCGGACGCTGATTTTTTATGAATCCACTCATCGTCTGCTCGATAGCCTGCAGGATATGGTGAGCGAGCTGGGCAGCGAGCGCTATGTGGTGCTGGCGCGTGAAATCACCAAAACCTGGGAGTCGATTCAGGGCGCGCCTGTGGCTGAACTGCTGGCGTGGGTAAAGGAAGATGAAAACCGGCGCAAAGGGGAGATGGTGCTGATTGTCGAGGGGCATAAGGCAGACGAAGAAGCGTTGCCCCCCGAGGCGCTGCGTACGCTGGCACTGCTGCAGAAAGAGCTGCCGTTAAAAAAAGCGGCAGCCCTGACCGCGGAAATCCACGGCGTGAAGAAAAATGCTCTCTATCGTTTTGCTCTTGATCAGCAAGAAGAGTGACAAAAGACGCTGAATGCCCTATCATCCTGCGCCGAAGCTGACCAGACAGTCGCCGCTTTGTCGTCGTCCTCTTTCGGGGGGAGACGGGCAGAGGGGAGGAAAGTCCGGGCTCCATAGGGCAGGGTGCCAGGTAACGCCTGGGGGGCGCAAGCCTACGACCAGTGCAACAGAGAGCAAACCGCCGATGGCCCAGCAATGGGATCAGGTAAGGGTGAAAGGGTGCGGTAAGAGCGCACCGCGCGGCTGGTAACAGTTCGTGGCACGGTAAACTCCACCCGGAGCAAGGCCAAATAGGGGTTCACAAGGTACGGCCCGTACTGAACCCGGGTAGGCTGCTTGAGCCAGTGAGCGATTGCTGGCCTAGATGAATGACTGTCCACGACAGAACCCGGCTTAACGGTCAGCTTCAACTCATTCAACGCCCTGTACAGTAAAATCTGTACGGGGCGTTTTGCTTTGCTCAGCGGCTGGAATGAAAAACAAGATGAATGACTGTCCACGACGCTGTCTATGGAAAGAACGCGGCTTAACGGTCAGCTTCAACTCATTCAACGCCCTGTACAGTAAAATCTGTACGGGGCGTTTTGCTTTGCTCAGCGGCTGGAATGAAAAGCAAGATGAATGACTGTCCACGACGCTGTCTATGGAAAGAACGCGGCTTAACGGTCAGCTTCAACTCATTCAACGCCCTGTACAGTAAAATCTGTACGGGGCGTTTTGCTTTGCTCAGCGGCTGAAACGAAAAACAAGATGAATGACTGTCCACGACGCTGTCTATGGAAAGAACGCGGCTTAACGGTCAGCTTCAACGTAATTCAGCGCAAAGCTGACGCCGTTTCAACGAAAACGCTCATCACGGCCATGAGGCTCATCCCAGTCAAAGGCGGGTCCGGTGGAGATCACGCCATGCGGGTTAATGGTCTTATGACTGCAATAATAGTGGTGGCGGATGTGCGCCAGATTCACGGTGTCGGCGATGCCTGGCATCTGATAAATATCCCGCAGGAACCCGTTCAGGTTCAGATAGTTGCTGATACGATGGCGGTCGCATTTAAAATGAGTGACATAGACCGGATCAAAACGCACCAGCGTGGTCCAGAGACGTAAGTCCGCTTCCGTCAGTTGAGCACCAGTCAGATAACGGTGCTGACCCAGAATCTGCTCCAGACGTGACAGAGAGCGGAACAGGGCGGTGACCGCTTCATCGTAAGCCGCCTGCGACGTGGCAAATCCCGCTTTATATACGCCGTTATTCACCGTGTCGTAAATCCAGCTGTTCAGCTCATCGATATTTTCACGCAGCGCCAGCGGATAATAATCCCCCGCTTTTGCGCCCAGCGCGTCGAAAGCGCTGTTAAACATGCGCATAATGTCCGCTGACTCATTACTGACGATGGTATTCTGCTTTTTATCCCACAGCACCGGAACAGTAACGCGCCCGCTGTAGTGCTCATCGGCATGCAGATAAAGCTGATACAGAAATTCATTCTGATAAAGGCTGTCACCGGTTGCGGCGGGGAAGCTGTCGTCAAAGGTCCAGCCATTTTCCAGCATCAGCGGATGCACCACCGATACCGGGATTATCTCCTCCAGACCTTTCAACTGACGCATCAGCAGCGTGCGGTGCGCCCAGGGACATGCCAGCGAAACATAAAGATGATAGCGATCGCGCTCTGCGGCAAAACCGGCTTGTCCGCTGGGGCCCGCACTGCCATCAGGGGTAATCCAGTTACGCCAGGCTGATTCCGAGCGTTTAAAGCGGCCACCCGTGGATGTGGTGTCATACCAGGTGTCATGCCAGACACCGTCAATTAATTGTCCCATGGGGCCTCCAGAAAATGAGGCGAGGAAATCCTCGCCCTGATGAGTATATCGCTGATTGTGCTGCACGCTGGGTGGCACATCGCACCCTGCGCTTAACGTGCTACGCTGGCCGCCAGGAATTTCTTACGCAGCAGACGATCGATACTCCAGGCTCCCGGTCCCACCAGGCCCAGCACCAGAAAGCCGCCGGCAATAGAGAGGTTCTTCATAAACATCAATTCGTTGGCACCCTCAGCAAAGTTGCTGTGGAACAGAAAAGCGGTCAGCACGGTAAAAGCTGCCGTAAACAGAGCGGTAAAGCGGGTCAGAAAACCGAACAGAATAGCCAGACCGCCGCCAAGCTCAAGCAGGATCACCAGCGGCAGTAAAAAGCCCGGTACGCCCATCGCTTCCATATATTGCTGCACACCACTGTAACCGCTGATCTTGCCCCAGCCGGCGCTGATAAACAGCAACGGCATTAAAAGACGTGCCAGCAGCAACCCTGTATCTTCGAATTTTTTCATCATGATCTCCAACCTTTACCTCTGTATGGCGCTCGCGCCCGCTGTCGCTGTTTCCCGTCAAATGGCGTGTTAGCCGTTCAATGGGTCGATAACTGGCGATGATAGTCGCGACAGGAAAAGGTTGTAAGTAAGATTAACTGTCGAAGTTTTTCAGAAAATTTGAAAATAAAAAGCCGGGTCAAATAAACCGGCTTCTCATCAGCGGAAATCAATGTCTGGAGGGGAGGGAGGCCTTCACCAGCCGCCAGGTACTCCAGAGGCCAAGACCCCTTTTCGCCCAACGCAGCAGAAAGTTAGGGTTGCGTACCGACCAGATAGCAAGGGCGCTGCTGCCAATGGCAAAATAACGGCGCATGCTCACCAGGGTCAACCAGCCACGATCGTACTGCGCCGTGCCCAGTAACCAGTCGCGTTTAGCTGCGCTCATATCCAGACGCTGCTGCTGTACCTGATTCAGCAGCTCATGTTTCCGCGCTTCACGCTCCAGTCGGGTCATGAATGATGATCCTCCATCAGCTGACGATCGGTCGCCAGCTCTTTGCGCGTATGGTGTAACAGCGTGGACTGGCGCGATTTTTTCAATGTCCAGAGCCCGAATATAAGCGCCAGAATAAACAGCACCACGGTAGTGATACCAATCGCCATCAGGCGATATTGCGCATCCACAGCCCAGATAATCAGAACCATCAGGCTCATCAGGCCAAACGCGGTAAAAAGCATAGTCAGGCCAATCATAATCAGCATCTGAATCAGATTGGCTTTTTCCTCTTCCAGTTCAACTACGGCCAGACGCACGCGTGTCTCAACCATTTTGACCAGCGTAGTTAATACACGCTGACCAATGTTTATGACCCCTTTGCCCGGGCCCTGGCTTTGCTGAGTATCGGCCATAATTAACGTCGCGAAATCAGAATACCGAGAACGACACCGATAGCTGCACCGATGCCCACGCCATGCCAGGGATTTTCACGGACATAATCTTCCGCTTTTGCCGCCGCTTCGCGGGTGCTCTGCGCCAGCCGTTCGCCCGATTCACCCAGATGTTCGCGCGAGCTTTCCAGCGCTTCACGGGCCTTATGACGAATTTTATCCAGTTCGCTTTTCGATTTGGCTGTAGAGCTGCTGAGCACCTCTTCCAGCGTATCTGACAGATTTTTTAGCTCAGCACGCAAATGTTCTGATGATGTGTCTTTTGACATGAAATACTCCTTTTGCATCAGTAAGTTGAATCTGAATTACCAGGGGGGCGCCTGCAGCTGCTGCAGCGCCTGACGAGCTTCTTCCAGCTTCCGTTCACGTTTTGCGATCTTGTCCTGGTCAGCGCCTTCCTGCCGCGCTTCCTGTAGTTCCTGCTCACGCTCAGCGATCTCCTGCTGTCGGTTCTTAATTTTTTCCTGATGCGCGGCTTTGAGTTTCTCATCGGTACAGTCTGCGCGCGCTTCCGTTAATGCCCGTTCCAGTCCGGTGACGCGTCGCGAATTATCATGCTGACGCGCCAGCTCAATTTCACGTTGTATCTCATGCTCTTTTTGCTGGCACAGAGACTCTGCAGCCAGCGACGAACCCGGGAAAGAAACCAGAAGATAACTCAGTAACAGGTAATGCTTCATCAGGCGTCTACCTTTCCTTAGTGGCTGGTTATCGCAATCCGGCAGAGAGCAACTCCAGCCTGATTTGCCTTATCGCCATAATTAAAGCATAGACAGCGCTGGTAAAAAGACCAAAGAAGACGCGGGGATAGAAGAAATTATCGCGTCGTTCAGATCCAGCTAAACGACGCGAAAAGGCTAACTGAAGGATTGATGAGAAGGATCGGTACTGTGCTGCCAGTCCTGACGCCCGGCCGAATCCATTTGCGCGACCACATACCCCTCCGTCAGCAAACGGCGCAATACTTTTTGCGCTGCCAGGCTTTGTTCTTCGGAGTCGAAATGGATCACCAGCGTATTACCGGCTGGCGTGATGCTCTTGATACGGATACCTTGTGCCGTCAGCTGCTGATAAAGGTAAAAACCATCAGGCAGCGGCGTACTTCCGTGAGCGACACGGATTTGTACCGCTGTATCGTGCCTCAACCAACTGGGGGTGAGAACGAGGGTCAGCAACAGCAGCACTCCCCCCAGTAGCCAGGTCAGCAGCCGTTTGGGTAGCCATTGAGGTAATTTCATCACTCCGCTTTCCCGCTCTGATTCGCCTGGCGTTTACGCCACAGTACCAGCAGCGATCCTGCCAGCCCGAACACCAGTAACACCAGCGGCAGCAACATCAGACAAAACATCAGTTCATCTTCGTAGCGCCGGAAGATCGGCGTTTTGCCCAACGCAAAGCCGAGAACGGTCAGGATCACAACCCAGAGAAAGGCGCTGACCCAGTTGAAAATCTGAAAACGGGTACTGCTCAAACCGGAAAGACCGGCGATAGTGGGCAGCAGCGTGCGCACAAAGGCAATGAAACGGCCAATCAACAGGGCGGAGAGTCCGTGACGATGAAACAGGCTGTGCGCGCGCTGATGATACTGCGCGGGCAGATGAGACAGCCATTTCTGTACCGTAGGTGTATTGCCAAGCCAGCGTCCCTGAATATAACTGACCCAACAGCCCAGACTGGCGCCAGTGGTAAGGATGAAAATAGTGAGAGGAAAATTCATGGTGCCTTTGGCAATCAGCACGCCGACCAGAATCAGCAAACTGTCGCCCGGCAGAAAGGCGGCGGGAAGTAATCCGTTCTCCAGGAACAGAATCATAAACAACACACCATAAATTGCCCAGACCAGCGTCGGATCGGCCAGGGTTTCATAATCCTGTTGCCACAGGGCGTGCAGCAATGCTTGCAAAATATCCATCAATGGTTCCTGAACATCATTGTTAACCATGCCCACTCGGTGGACTGAAGCACAGACCGGTATTTCATTATCAATTTTAGGAGTATGGTCTGAGCAGGATTTTCCGCATCCTTCTGGAATAGATCATCAAACTATCGCCTGTTTAAAACCCGTTCGTAAAGGGTAAAAAAAGGGCCATAACTGTAACAAAAATCATAGAAAGGAGACAGGAGAATGTATCAGCCATTCGGAGTTTTACCCTGTTGTGCATATTGTCCAAAGGAGTTTTACACAGGCTGACATAATTCCAGTTTAACTGACTTTTTTTACTTCATGTTTTGCCATGTTTAACGCGGCAAAATGGCTCTCTCAGGCAGAATAACCGGGTTTTCCGCAAACATGTAACGGTCCACGTTAAATTCAAAATCATCAGCCGTGGCGTTGAATAGCATTTGTCGGGTATTTTCCAGATGTTGCCACATCGCCAGCTTGCTGGCCGCCGGATCTTTACGGATCAGCGCCTGAAGTATTTTATCGTGATCATCGCACCAGCTCAGAATGTTACGCTGATCGATATGCTCGTGCAGTTTTAACCAGTATGGGTTATGCAGACGGTGCCGCCACATATTTTCCACGATGGCGGCCAGCGCGCTGTTTTGCGTCGACTGTGCAATGCGGACATGAAAATGCATATCCCATTCGGAGTCACGGGAATGATCTTCCTGTCGCGCTTTCTCCTGAATTGTCATCAGCGCCATAATATCCTGGCGCGTCACCTGCGTGGCAGCAAATTCTGCAACGTTACTCTCAATTAGCTGACGCGCCTGCAGCAGTTCAAACGGACCGAAGCTGGCAAAGGTTAATTCACTGGAAACCAGCACGCGATTTTGCTGCTGGCTGGCAATCACATGGATGCCCGATCCTTTGCGCACCTCTACGTAACCTTCCACTTCCAGCATAATGATGGCTTCACGTACCACGGTACGGCTCACCTGCATCTCTTCTGCAATCAGGCGTTCAGCAGGAAGTTTATCGCCAACCGGGTAGCGACCCGCTTCAATACGCTGCTTCAGCTCAGCAGCCAGCTGTTGGTAGAGACGACGGGATTCAATGACTTCCATAAGCGCAATCCAGAAACAAAACAGTAAAGTTGTTATACCACCTTGTACGCAGACAGGGAACGGCCTGCGCCTGTCATGACCAGGTGGTGCCCGGAGGCTGCGTGGTGCAGCGGCGCACGCAGCCTGGAATAAAGCTGTTATACATCTTTGCAAGTTGAGAACCATCACAAACCCGACATACAGGATATGAAAGAATAAAAAGCGTCGTAATAACAACTACTTATTGATATATCACGCTGATGTTTATTTTTGTCATGCTGAGGGGGACTCATTTCTGTGATTTTTGTCACGTATAAATTTATCGCTGTGATGAATTGGTATGATAACTTCAGGCGATAACTTCAGGGCTCCCGATCACGAGGAAGCAGCTATGTCGCTTTTTATGACCGAAGATTTTTTGCTGGATAGTGAGTTTGCCCGCCGTTTGTATCATGACTATGCACAAGCACAGCCTATTTTCGATTATCACTGTCATCTGCCGCCGCAACAGATCGCGGATAACTACCGTTTTCAAAACCTGTATGACATCTGGCTGAAGGGTGATCACTACAAGTGGCGCGCCATGCGCGCCAATGGCGTCGCAGAAGCCTTTTGTACCGGCGAGGCCAGCGATCGTGAGAAGTTTGCTGCCTGGGCGCGCACTGTGCCGCACACCATCGGCAACCCGCTTTATCACTGGACGCATCTGGAGCTGCGCCGCCCGTTCGGCATCACCGACATCCTGCTGTCAGAAAAAACGGCAGAGACGATCTGGCAGCGTTGCAATGAACTGCTGGCGCAGGAGGCGTTCAGCGCACGCGGTATCATGCAGCAGATGAATGTCAGAATGGCAGGCACCACGGATGACCCCACCGACGATCTGCAGCATCATCGTAAGCTGGCCGAAGATCATAGTTTTAACATCAAAGTCTTACCCAGCTGGCGACCGGATAAAGCCTTTAATATCGAGGCGGAAACCTTCCTGCCGTGGTTGCAGCAGCTGGAACGCGTCGCGGATGTCAGCGTGCAGCGCTTTGCCGATCTGCAACAGGCGCTGACGAAACGTCTCGACTATTTTGCGGCCCATGGCTGTAAAGTCTCCGACCATGCGCTGGATGTGGTGTGCTATGCCGGGGCGGATGAAACCACGCTGGATACTATTCTGGCGCGCCGTTTGCAGGGCCAACTGCCCACTGAGCAGGAGATTGCGCAGTTTAAGAGCGCGGTACTGGTCTGGCTCGGCAGTGAATATGCCCGCCGCGGCTGGGTGCAGCAATATCATATTGGCGCACTGCGCAATAACAACCGTCTTCAGTATCAGCGGCTGGGCCCGGATGTGGGCTTCGACTCCATTAACGATCGTCCGCTGGCGGAGCCGCTGGCACGTCTGCTGGATGCGCAGAATCAGAACAATGCGCTGCCGAAAACTATTCTCTACTGCCTGAATCCGCGCGACAACGAAGTGCTGGCGACCATGGCTGGTAACTTTCAGGGCGAGGGCGAACCCGGCAAAATGCAGTTTGGTTCCGCCTGGTGGTTTAACGACCAGCTCGACGGTATGCAGCGTCAGATGACGCAGCTGGCGCAAATCGGCCTGCTCAGCCGCTTTGTCGGCATGCTCACCGACAGTCGCAGTTTCCTCTCCTATACCCGTCACGAATATTTCCGTCGTCTGCTGTGCCAGATGATTGGGCAATGGGTTGCCCGCGGCGAAGCGCCCGCGGATGAGGCGCTGCTGGGGCAGATGGTAGAAAACATCTGTTTCAACAATGCCCGCGACTACTTTGGCATTGAGCTGGGGAATCCGACATGAAACGACTCAACCGGCAAGATTTTCCAGGGGCACGCTATACCGATCGCATTATCCAGTTTGGCGAAGGAAACTTTCTGCGCGCCTTTATCGACTGGCAGATTGACTGGCTGAACGAACATCAGGGCACCGATGCCGGCGTGGTGGTGGTGCGGCCGCGCAATCGTGTTGTCGACAACAGCCTGAATCAGCAGGATGGCCTCTATACCGCGCTGATTCGCGGGCTGGATGAGCAGGGCGCGCCGGTAAGCCAGCCGCGCCTGATCCGCAGCGTGAATCGCGAAATCCAGCCTTATCAACAGCCCGACGCGTTTCTGGCGCTGGCGCAGAACGCCGATATCCGTTTTGTGTTTTCCAATACCACGGAAGCGGGCATCGCTTTCGCAGCGGACGATCGGCTGGAGGCGGTGCCAGCCAGCGCCTTTCCCGGCAAGCTGACGCAGCTGCTGTGGGCACGCTTCCGCCATTTCAGGGGCGCCAGCGACAAAGGCTGGTTAATCGTGCCCTGCGAGCTTATCGATAACAATGGCGACACGCTGCGGGAGCTGGTGCTGCGTTATGCTCAGCTATGGCAGCTGCCTGAAAATTTCAGCGCCTGGGTTAAAGCGCACTGCCACTTCTACAACACGCTGGTGGATCGCATTGTCACCGGCTATCCGCGTGAAAGTGCAGAGCTTGAGGCGCAGCTGGGCTACCGCGATGATTTTCTGGTGGCGGGCGAGGTGTACTACCAGTTTGTTCTCCAGGGCCCGCCGGCGCTGATGCAGACGCTGCAGTTGCAGGCTCTGGCACCGCAGGTACGGCGAGTGGATAACATTAAGCCCTGGAAGGAACAGAAGGTCGCCATCCTTAACGGAGCGCACAGCGCTATGGTGCCGGTCGCCTTTCTGGCAGGGCTGGAGAGCGTGGGTGAGGCGATGCAGGATGCGCAAATCGCACAATTTATCGATCGCCTGCTGCGCGATGAGATTATCCCCACCCTTGATCTACCGCCTGAAGAGCTGCATCGCTTTGCAGATGCGGTAGAGCGTCGCTTCCGCAATCCCTATATCCACCATGCGCTGCTGTCCATTGCGCTTAACGGTATGACTAAATTCCGCACCCGTCTGTTGCCACAGCTGCTGAAAGCGCAGCAGCAACAGGGCGCATGGCCGCTACGTATTACCTTTGCGCTGGCCGCGCTGCTGGTTTTCTGTCGCGCTGAATGGCACGGCAAACACTGGCCGCTGCAGGATGAGGCGCACTGGCTGCAGCAGTTCAGCGAACTGTGGGCAGCGGTTGACGACCGACGCCAGACCCCGGAGCAACTGGTACGCGCCGTGCTGAGCCATGCGCCACACTGGGGCGAAGATTTAACCGCACGACCGGGGCTGGTTGCTGCGGTCACTCACCATCTGCAAAACATCATCGCTCACGGTATGCGTGCAGCGCTGAGTCAACTGAGATAACGCTATGCAAGACGCGATTAAAATTCATTCCCACGATAATGTCGCCGTGGCGTTACGCGATCTGGCGGCGGGCGAGACCGTTACCTTGCCAGAAGCGCACCTGGTTCTGCGTCAGGCGGTTGAACGTGGCCACAAATTTGCGCTGCGTTCCCTCGCACCCGGAGAGCAGGTGGTGAAATATGGGCTGCCCATCGCGCACGCTACCCGGGCGATAGCATCAGGCGAGGTGATCCATGCGCAGAATGCCCGTACTAACCTGAGCGATCTGGATGAGTATGACTATCAGCCGGACTTTACTCCGTTGCCGCCGCAGGCTGGCGATCGCGACGTCATGCTTTATCGTCGCGCCAGTGGCGAGGTGGGGATTCGCAATGAACTCTGGATCCTGCCTACCGTCGGCTGTGTAAACGGCATCGCGCGCCAGATCCTGCAACGCTTTCTGAAGGAAACCGACAATGCGGCAGATATCGACGGGGCTTACCTGTTCAGCCACCCTTTTGGCTGTTCGCAGCTCGGTCAGGATCACGAAAATACCCGTACCATGCTGCAAAATATGGTGCGTCATCCCAACGCGGGCGCGGTGCTGGTGATTGGCCTCGGCTGTGAAAACAATCAGGTGGATGTGTTTCGTGAAACCCTGGGCGCGTATGAAAGCGACCGCGTGCAGTTTATGATCTGCCAGCAGCAGGATGATGAAGTGGAGGCGGGACTGGAGCGGCTGCATGCGCTCTATGAGGTGATGCGTCACGACACACGTCAGCCGGGTAAGCTGAGTGAAGTCAGGTTTGGTCTGGAATGTGGGGGGTCAGACGGCTTGTCGGGCATTACGGCGAATCCGCTGCTGGGCCGTTTTTCTGACCAGATGATCGCCAATGGCGGCACCACGGTATTGACGGAAGTGCCGGAGATGTTTGGCGCAGAGCGTATCCTGATGAGTCGCTGCCGTGATGAAGCGACCTTTGAAAAAACCGTGGTGATGATTAATGACTTCAAACGCTACTTTATCGATCATCAGCAACCCATCTACGAAAACCCGTCGCCGGGAAACAAGGCGGGAGGCATTACTACCCTGGAGGAGAAATCGCTGGGCTGTACGCAAAAGGCGGGGCAGAGTCAGGTGGTGGATGTGCTGAAATATGGCGAACGCCTGAAGACGCCTGGGCTGAACCTGCTCAGCGCGCCGGGAAATGATGCTGTCGCCACCAGCGCCCTGGCGGGTGCGGGATGTCATATGGTGCTGTTCAGCACCGGACGCGGCACCCCTTATGGCGGTTTTGTGCCCACGGTAAAAATTGCCACTAACTCTCCGCTGGTGGCGAAGAAACCTCACTGGATCGATTTTGATGCCGGGAAGTTGATTGATGGCACCAGCATGGATGCATTGCTGGTCAGCTTCGTGGATACCATTGTGGAGATTGTGAATGGCAAGCCTGCGTGCAATGAGGTGAATGATTTTCGCGAGCTGGCGATTTTCAAAAGCGGGGTTACGCTGTAAACAAGCAGGGCGGCCCGTGGCCGCCCCGATTTTTACACCCGGCTGGTGACGCGTTGCTCTGCCGCCTGGCAGGCAGCAGCGGTGAACAGCACATCGGTCGAGGAGTTAAGGGCCGTCTCGGCGGAATCCTGCAGAACGCCGATAATGAAGCCTACTGCTACCACCTGCATGGCGATTTCGTTGGGGATGCCGAACATATTACAGGCCAGCGGAATCAGCAGCAGTGAGCCACCCGCTACGCCGGAAGCGCCACAGGCACAAAGCGCGGCAACCACGCTCAGCAGTAAGGCGGTCGGCAGGTCGACTGAAATATTCAGCGTATGCACCGCAGCCAACGTCAGTACGGTTACGGTGATAGCGGCACCGGCCATGTTAATGGTGGCACCCAGAGGGATAGACACGGAATAGGTGTCTTCATCCAGTCCCAGTTTCTGCGACAATTCCATGTTGACCGGAATATTGGCAGCAGAACTGCGGGTAAAGAAGGCGGTTACGCCACTTTCGCGCAGGCAGGTAAACACCAGCGGATAGGGATTGCGACGAATTTTCCAGAACACCAGCAGCGGGTTAATCACCAGCGCGACCAGCAGCATACAGCCAATCAGAACGGCCAGCAGATGCGCATACTGCCAGAGGGTGTCGAAGCCGGTGGAAGCCAGCGTCGATGCCACCAGACCAAAGATACCGACAGGCGCAAAGCGAATCACCACGCGCACCATAAAGGTCACTGCATCAGCGGCATCATTCAGTAAGGCTTTTGTTGATGCACTGCTGTGGCGCAGCGCGAAGCCCAGACCCACGGCCCACACCAGAATGCCAATGTAGTTGGCGTTCATCAGCGCATCAATCGGGTTAGATACCATGCTCATCAGCAGGCCGCGCAGTACTTCCAGGATGCCGGAAGGCGGAACGATTTGATCGGTACCGGTCACCAGCGCCAGGCTGGATGGCATGAGGAAGCTGACCACTACGGCAGTTAATGCCGCGCTGAAGGTGCCAACCAGATAAAGCACCAGGATAGGACGAATATTGGTTTTTTGCCCCTGCTTGTGGCTGGCTACCGACGACATCACCAGCATCAGGACCAGTAACGGCGCTACGGCTTTCAGGGCGCTGACGAACAGCGAACCGAGAATACCCACTGCGTTGGCATAATCCTGTGAAATCCAGGCCAGCACGATGCCCGCCACTAACCCCACCAGTATCTGTTTTACCAGACTACCGTGCGTAAATTGCCGCACTAATGAAGATTCCGTAGTTTTCATTTTGACCGTTCTCTTTTCTCGTTGCGCTGCGCCAGCGACGGATACCGTTGGAGGCTGATTGTGTTTGCCTGGCGAGTATAAGGAAAAGATCTGATGAGAAAAGCGTTAATTCTGGCCTTGTAGGCGGGATCACTATTTAACTCTGCTGGATTTAACCGATTTCACAGTTTTATGAAACAGAAATCAGCCGAGCGATAAAATAATCAGGGGGCAATATGCCCCCCTGTAGTGAATTATTGTGACATCTTCCTCTGGTCATTCCGACGGTTGACCCAGGCGTTAATCAGCAAGGTAATGCCCAGTATCGAGCCGACCACCGTCAGCGACAGCGACACCGGAATGTGCCAGAACTCGACAATCAGCATCTTCACGCCGATAAACATCAGCACAATCGCCAGGCCATATTTCAACAGCGCGAAGCGCTCAGCCACGTTGGCCAGCAGGAAGTACATGGCGCGCAGGCCCAGGATGGCGAACAGGTTGGAGGTCAGCACGATAAAAGGATCGGTGGTGACAGCGAAAATAGCCGGAATGCTGTCCACGGCAAAAATCACATCGCTCAGTTCCACCATGATCAGCACCAGCATCAGCGGCGTGGCAAACAGCAGACCGTTTTTGCGCGTGAAAAACTTTTCCCCTTCCAGCGTATCGGTCATGCGCAGGTGCTTACGCAGCCAGCGCACTACCGGCTTATCGCCGATCGCACTTGCATCTTCTTCTTTACTGAACGCCATCTTCAGACCAGTAAACAGCAGGAAGGCACCGAAAATATAGAGGATCCAGCTGAACTGGGTCACCAGCCAGCTACCGGCAAAGATCATGATGGTACGCAACACGATCGCCCCCAGTACCCCGTAAATCAGCACGCGACGCTGCAGGGCGGCAGGGATGGAAAAGTAGCTGAACAGCATCAGCCAGACAAAGACGTTATCGACCGCCAGCGCTTTTTCCAGCACGTAACCGGTCAGGAAAGCCAGGGTTTGGCTGGTTGCCACTTCCCGCCCGGCACTGCCCTCGAGATACCACCAGAAGGCGGCGCTGAACAGTAAAGAGAGGGTGATCCAGATAAGCGACCAGACGGCGGCCTGTTTGAACGACATAGTGTGTGCGCCGCGTCGTCCCTGTAAGAAGAGATCAATCGCCAGCATAATAAGCACCACGGCGGCAAAGCTGCCCCAGAGTAAAGGCGTGCCAACGGTTTGCATAATCGTATCCTGTCTGAAATAAAAAACGGCTGAAGTCAGAAGACGCCAGCCGCTTATATTTCAAGTAAGCAAACCTCGCCTTCCGGCAAGGTCTCACTTACAACGCAGAATATGATTCCGGGTTGCCTGACGACCGGATGCATAACGCAACGTAATGACGATCGTGCAGCTTACAAGTTACTCCCCTTTGCTGAAGCTAAAGTATCGGGAAGAACAACATTAATCAATGCTGCATAGTAATATTTAGAAATATTTACACAAATCCAGTCGCAGGCGGATTGTCCGCCGGGAAAACCACCCCGGTCTGATGCCGGATTTCAGTCAGCAGCGCGGCGGTGGTTAACGAGACGGCCAGCCCCGGATGAGCAACCTCATTATTTTTTACCAGCCGCACGAAGGTGTCCGCCTCATAACGCATGGTATTGGTGTGCTGGGGCTGGCTGAGCAGTTGGCTGTCACCGCCGCGTGGGGTGAACGTCAGCTGCTGGCACTCGGCCAGTCTGGTGATCAGCAGCGAACCGGCTTCCCCCTGAATTTCACTGGGGATCAGCGAATCGCTCACTTTGGAGTGCAGCAGCGTGACGTCAAAATTGCCGTAATCCAGCACCACGACGCCGTGCGCGTCCACGCCGCTCGCCAGCAGCGTAGCCTGCGCTTTCACGCCTGCCGGCTCGCCCCACAGCGTCACGGCGGCGGCGAGGCAATAGTAGCCGATATCCATGATCGAACCGTTAGACCAGCGCGGGTTAAAGGTATTGGGGTTTTCCCCGTCGAGATAACGCTGATAGCGTGAGGAGTACTGACAGTAGCTGAACAGCGCTTTACGTAAGGTACCCACGCGCGGCAGCGCGTGCTGCAAACGCTGGAAGTTGGGCAGACTGGCGGTTTTATAGGCTTCAAACAGAATGCGATCATGCGCGTGCGCGCAGGCAATCATCTTTTCTGCCTCGTGCAGGTTTGAGGCCAGCGGTTTCTCACAAATCACATGTTTGCCGTGAGAAAGAAACAGCAGCGCCTGTTCACAATGCAGCGCATTGGGGCTGGCGAGGTAAACGGCATCAATCTGGTCTGACTCCGCCAGCGCCTGGAGCGAGGTGAACAGGGCATCACAGGGGTAATCGGCGGCAAACTGTTGTGCCTGTTGCAGGCTGCGGGAGTAGATGGCGCTGAGCTGCATATTGCCATTCTCATGCGCGGCATCGATAAACTGCCGGGTAATCCAGTTGGTGCCGACAATAGCGAAACGAATCACGGGGCTCTCCTGCGGGATGCTAAAACGGCAGAGTAGCATGAGGGAGGCGCGGCGCAATGCGCAACGCACATTGTTCGTTGATCCTGCGATCGCCATTCCAATATGATGACAAGGCAACGAACGTTGGCTGAAGAGAAAAGGATTGTGGGTGAGCGGAAGTAAACATGCATTAAACTGGACGACACTGTTTATCGCTATTCCGGTGGGCTGCGTCGCCTCGCTGATAACGCTGGCGTTTCGCGGCATTATTGAACTGATTAACCAGTTATTGTTTGGCAGCGATGCGGAAATCACGACGGCGATGCATGTCTGGCCGTGGTTCACCTGGCCGTTGCTGGTGGGAGCAGGCGGCGTTATCGCAGGCTATTTTCTGCGTTTTGCCATTGCCATCGAGCGGCAGCAGACGGTGAAAACCGATTATATGGAAGTGATCAACGCCCGGCTGGATGCAGTGCCCACCCGCACCTCGCTCTACCGCGCGCTCTCTTCGGTAGCCAGTATCGGTAGCGGGGCCTCCATCGGGAAAGAGGGGCCGATGGTACAGCTCGCCGCGCTGTGCGGCAGTATATTCGGCCGCCTGCTCCCTGCCTCCCTGGGCCTGAAAAACAGTGATGTGGTGGCTATGGCGGCAGCGGCAGGACTGGCGTCGGTCTATCATGCGCCGCTGGCCTCCGCCATCTTTGTGGCTGAAATCGCGTTTGGTATCTCGGCATTGCAGCGGCTGATTCCCCTGATTATTTCCGCTGCGGTGGCGGTGATGACCATGTGGTCGCTCGGCTTTCGCACCGCGCTTTATCCGCTGGCCGATGTCGCCTTTCAGATGGATCTCAGCAGTCTGGCGGTTACAGTCACGCTGGGGCTGTTGGCGGGTATTACCGGCTGGCTGTTCATCAGGCTGATTGCCCGCAGTAAAAAAAGCTTTAATCGCATCCGCTCGTTGCCGCTGCGTCTGGGCGTGGGCGGCTTTGCCGTCGGGTTGCTGGCGCTGATCTCCACGGACATTCTGGGTAACGGCTATGAAGTGATCCTGCGGGTGATGGCGGGAGATTATCTGCTGCCCGCGCTGCTGTTGCTGCTGGTCCTGAAGATGCTGGCGACCGCGCTGTCGGTGGGATCCAGCGCGGTGGGCGGGCTGTTTACGCCAGCCTTACTGATCGGGGCGCTGCTGGGCATTATTGTGGCGCAGCTCGGCGTGGCGTTCCACCTGCCGCTGGGGGACACTTTACTCTATGCAGCGATAGGCATGGCGGCGGTACTGGCCGCGGTCAGCCAGGCGCCGCTGATGGCGATGCTGATGGTGCTGGAGATGACCCTCAACAGCAGCCTGCTGTTTCCGCTGATGATTGCCTCGGTGCTCGCTGCTATGGTGGTTTATCGCCTGCAGGCGGTCAGTACTTATCCGTTAGTGACTACTCACTTTAGTCGCTCGGAAGCTAAATTCGATTTTGACAATATGCGCGTGGCAGAGCTGATTATTCCCGGCGCGGCGCTACAGCCGGAAGAGTCGGTCGGCCAGGCGCTGGCGGTGAGTTCAATGAAACGGGAGCGCTACGTCTATGTGGTTAGCGCAGGCGGCCAGTTCCTCGGCGTGGTGTCGATCCATGAGATCGCGCGCAAGGTGCTGGCACAGGAGATCACTCTGGATTCGCCGGTCAGCGCGGTGATGGACGATCAGTTTCCGGTGGCCTATCAGAATCAGAGCATGCGTGAAGGATGGGAGGCGTTTGCCCGCGTCACGCTGGAACGGTTGCCGGTGCTGAATAATCCGCAGGAACGTCTTTTCCTCGGTGCCCTGACCAAAACCAGCCTGATACAAAAAGCGCAAGAGTTTCTTTAAGCGGCGTTACCGCGCATCGCCTGATCGGTCATCCACAGGCGGGCGTCAAATTCGAGCTGATGATACAGCGGTTCCATATGACAGCAGAGCTGATAAAACGCTTTGTCATGCTCTTTCTCTTTCAGATGTGCCAGTTCATGCACCACTATCATGCGCAGAAAGGGTTCCGGCGCCAGGCGGAAGAAGGTGGAAATGCGGATCTCCGCTTTGGCCTTCAGGTTACTGCCCTGTACACGTGAGATGGCGGTATGCAAGCCCAGAGCATGTTTCATCACTTTGATCTTGTTGTCATACACTACTTTGCTGAGGGGGGCGGCGTTACGCATATAGCGATTTTTCAGCGCCTGGGTGTAGTCATACAGCGCCCGGTCGCTAATGATGTTATGGGTATCGGGATAGCGCTGCTGTAAAAAAGCCCCCAGACGCTGGTGTTCAATCAGCGTTTTTACCTGCTCCAGCACAGGTTCAGGATAGCCTTGCAGATAGATCAGTGATGACATTAGTGATTCCCGACGAAAGACAGTATACTGCCGCCCCCTTTTCAGGGCGAAAATTGCGCAAAGTGTACCATGCCGGAGAATCCATGAGCCAACTTGAACTGAACGATCGCACACTGATCCTGCATCGTTTTCCACAAATGAGCGAAGAGAGTCCGTTACAGGCCTGGGACGCAGCCGACGAATATCTGTTGCAGCAGAGCCTGCCGGCAGGGCCGGTGCTGCTGTTGAATGACAGTTTTGGCGCGCTGACCTGTGCATTAAGCCCGCGTCCGTTGTGGCATGTCAGCGACTCCTGGATCAGTCAGCAGGCGACGCGACAAAATTTACGCCTGAACAATCTTGATGATTCCGGGGTTACCTTCCTCGACAGCCTGGCCCCGTTGCCAGCGGCACCCGCCTGCGTGCTGATTAAAATTCCCAAAACCCTGGCGCTGCTGGAACATCAGTTGCGCGCCTTGCGCACGGTGATCAGCGATGAGACGGTGATCATTGCCGGCGCCAGGGCGAAAGAGATCCACAGTTCAACGCTGCAGCTGTTTGAGCGTATTCTCGGTGAAACCAAAACCTCGCTGGCCTGGAAAAAAGCGCGCCTGGTCTACACGCGTTTTACGCGTCCGGCGCTGGCGGAGCAGCCCGTAACGCGCGTCTGGCCGCTGGAAGGCACCCCTTACCACATCCACAACCACGCCAACGTCTTTGCACGTATGTCGCTGGATGTCGGCGCGCGTCTGTTTATGGCGCATCTGCCGGAAAATATTGAGGGTGAGATTGTCGATCTTGGTTGCGGCAACGGCGTGATCGGCCTGATGGCGCTGGAGAAAAACCCTCAGGCGGAAGTGCATTTTGTCGATGAGTCCTGGATGGCCGTGGCGTCCAGCGCGTTGAACGTGGAAACCAACCGCCCGCAGGATAAGGCGCGTTGCCACTTTACCGTGAACAACGCGCTGAGTGGCTTCCCTGCCGATCGGCTGCATGCCGTGCTTTGCAACCCGCCGTTTCATCAGCAGCATGCGCTGACCGACCATATCGCCTGGCAGATGTTTCGCGATGCCAGACGCTGCCTGCAGTATGGCGGCGAACTGCGTATCGTCGGCAACCGCCACCTCGACTACCATCACAAGCTGAAAAAGCTGTTTGGTAACTGCTCGCTGGTGGCCTCCAGCGCGAAGTTTGTCGTGCTGCGTGCAGTAAAAGTGCGCTGATTAAAGGCGCAACGCCAGGGCGGTGGCCTGGGCGATTGCCCGACGGGCATCCAGCTCCAGCGCGACGTCCGCACCGCCGATCAGATGCAGCGGCTTCCCGCTGGTACGCAGTGCCGCCTCCAGTGCGCGCTGCGGCTCCTGACCGGCGCAGATCACCACATTATCTACCGCCAGCGTTAATGTCTGGCCGTCATGGCGCAGATGCAATCCCTGATCGTCAATGCTCAGATACTCTACGCCGCCCCACATATGGACGCCACGGGCAAGCAGGCTGGTACGGTGGATCCAGCCGGTGGTTTTCCCCAGCCCGGCGCCGGGTTTGCCCGCCTTGCGCTGCAGCAGCCAGACTTCACGCGGTGCGGCGTGGGGGCGGGGCGTGCGCAACCCGCCGCGCTGGCTTAATGTGCTGTCGATGCCCCATTCCTGATAAAAAGCCTCCCGCTCCTGGCCGCCTGGCGGCTGGGTTAAATATTCCGCCGTGTCGAAGCCGATGCCGCCAGCACCAATAATGGCAACCCGTGCGCCGACCGGTTTCTTGTCGCGCAGCACCTCAAGGTAACTCAGCACGCAGGGGTGATCGATGCCGGGAATAGCAGGGATGCGCGGTACGATACCGGATGCCAGGATCACTTCATCCGCTTCTTCCAGCATCTGTGCGCTGACCCGGCAGCCGGTGTTGATCGTGACCTGTGCTGCCGCCAGCTGATAGCGGAAATACCGCAAGGTTTCGGCAAACTCCGCTTTACCCGGAATCTGACAGGCCAGGGTAAACTGGCCGCCAATGTCATCCTCGGCTTCCCACAACGTCACCTGATGACCGCGCTGCGCCGCCTGCAGCGCAAACGCCATGCCAGCGGGACCGGCGCCTACCACTGCCAGCTTTTTGCGTACTTTTGCTGGTTCAACCGGCATCAGCGTTTCATGACAGGCGCGCGGATTCACCAGACAGGAGGTGATCTGGCCCTGGAAAATCTGATCGAGGCAGGCCTGATTACAGGCGATGCAGGTATTAATCGCTTCCGGTTTTCCCTGCCGCGTTTTGCTGACGAATTCCGCATCAGCCAGAAACGGGCGCGCCATCGAAACCATATCTGCGCAGCCCTCATCCAGCAGCTGCTGCGCCACGGCGGGATGGTTGATGCGGTTGGTGGCGATCACCGGCACTGAAACATGTTCGCGCAGTCGTCGGGTGACCCAGCCAAAGGCCGCGCGCGGTACACAGGTGGCAATGGTCGGGATGCGCGCCTCATGCCAGCCGATGCCGGTGTTAAACAAGGTCACGCCACATTTTTCCAGTTCACCAGCCAGCGTCAGCGTCTCTTCCAGCGTGCTGCCATCCGGCACCAGATCCAGCATTGAGAGGCGAAAAATAATGATGAAGTCGTCACCGGCGGCGGCACGCACCGCCCGGGTGATGGCGAGGGGAAAACGCATGCGGCGGGCTAAATCACCGCCCCAGCCGTCATTCCGCTGGTTGGTGCGGGCGACCAGAAACTGGTTAATCAGATAGCCCTCGGATCCCATAATCTCCACGCCATCATAGCCTGCTGCTTTTGCCAGCGCGGCACAGCGGGCAAAATCAGCAATAGTCTGTTCAATCGCCGCTTCACTCAGCACCTGGGGCAGGAAAGGATTAATGGGGGCCTGAATGGCCGAGGGCGCGACCAGCTGACGCTGATAGCTGTAGCGTCCGGCGTGCAGGATCTGCAGGGCGATTTTGCCGCCCGCCGCATGAACGGCCCCGGTGATCGGACGATGCCAGGCGCACTGCGCTTCTTCAGTCAGCTGCGCGCCACCCTGCGCCACCACGCCTTCTGCACAGGGGGCAATGCCGCCGGTTACGATCAGCGCGACCCCCGCACGCGCCCGCTCGGCATAAAAGGCCGCGAGACGTGCGCTCCCTTCAGGATGTTCTTCCAGGCCGGTATGCATGGACCCCATCAGAAAACGGTTCTTTAGCCGGGTAAAGCCGAGATCGAGCGGAGCAAAGAGGGAAGGGAAAGCGGTATTCTGCGGCGTCATAGTTACTCGCTGTCTCAGGTGGTCGGATGAGTGGACTGTAACCTGGTTCAGCGGCGTAAAGCAGAAGAACAAAAGCAAGCTGTGAGAAACATCAAAAAAAACAGCAGGGCGTATAAGACGCAGACGAAAGAATAACATCTTTCGCTCAGACAGGATAAAGCGCTTATACCCCTGCTGAAACCACACTGATGGGCTAATTCACTTAGCTCTTCTCATTTTCACGGAGTTAGCCAGATGGCTAATGGCTGAAAGAGCACACGACCAGAGCGTTATTTGCTGCCTGCTGACATTGTTGCAAGGTCATTTGCCAGCCCGCAACCTTGCGTCTGGCTAACAGGCCCCATTGCGTTTGGCTATTTCTATTACATTCACCAGATTGCGCGTTTCCAGCTTCTGAAATATTTTGGTTTTATAGGTACTGATGGTTTTATTGCTGAGGCCCATTTCATTTGCAATAATTTTGTTGGTTTTCCCCTGCGCCAGTTGACGTAAAATAAGCGCTTCACGCGCAGTAAGGCGAGTCAGACGGCGCTGCTCTTCCAGATAGTAATTGGTGCGCTTAAGGATCTCCTCCGGCAGATAATTGACGCTGTTGTAAACGCAGCTGATGGCGGCAATCAGCGACTTAATATTATCGTGTTTGGAGACAAAACCATTGGTGCCCTGAATAACCGATTGCATGATTAAGTGTTCATTTTTGCTCTGGCTCAACAGGATGGTTTTGATGCGCGGTCTGGATTTGACGATATCTCTTAAAAAAGCGATGCCGTTATTTTCATTAAATTCCGGGTCAAGGATAAGAATATCGATACGCTGATGCGTGACTGCATTGATGCCTTCGTTAATGGTGTTTGCGATCGAAACATGGTTAAAGCCATTCATTAATAATAAGCTTTGTAAGCCTGCGGAGACCAGACGGTGCTCATCGACGATCAGTATCTGTGCGTTATACATTTTATCCCTTTTCTGCTTCCATGAACGAATTCATAATTCTCAGCCAGCCTTGACGCTAATTATATCCCTCACGTTTGCCGGATTAATCGAGAAACGTCTCGATAAATGGGTTCTGCTTATTTCCGCATTTATTTTCGTTAAGGCAATGTTGAAAATGATGCAATTTTTTTTCAATAACGACAATTTCTTGAGCAATATCGGCGATTAATTCACTGATATCGCATTTTTTTTGCTGATGCTTTTCCAGCGCCAGCCCCAGCGCGGCCAGACGCGTTGCGTTCAGAATAGTGGCGCCGCCTTTCAGCTTGTGTCCCAGCTGAGCCAGCTTCTTACCTGAGGTGGTACGCTGCATCGCGGCCAGAAGCTCCCGGTTCGTGGCGATCGCACTCTGGATCAGCGCGCGGCACCCTGCGGGATCCTGCTCTGCAAACTGCATCAGCAGCGGCGAGAAAGCCGCTCTCTCTGTCGCGCCTGACGGCGCGTTGGCTGAGCGCTCGCTCTGCGGCGTGCGTCGTGAGCAGCGAGCGACATAGCCGAGTAGCGTGTCCAGATCGATAGGTTTACACAAACAGTGATTCATCCCTGCTGTAAGACAGCGCTGAACGGTATGCGTCTCCGCCGATGCTGTCAGGCCATAAATGGCGACGGGCGGAAGATGCCACATTTTCTCGCGTTGACGCACCGCCTGAGCAAACTGGAAACCATTCATTCCCGGCATATTGCAATCGGTGATAATCAAATCGAAGCGTTGTGGATCCTGCTCCCATAAGTCAAGCGCTGCCGTCGCGCTCTCCAGCACCACGGCCTGGTGGCCGGCATGTTCCAGCTGGCGGGCGATCAGCAAACGATTCGGCGCATGATCCTCGGCAACCAGTATCTGCAGGGTCGCGCATGGATCGGATGTATCGATCAGAGAAGCGGGGGGATGCTGACGCTCCGCAGGCGCGGCATGAAAGGTAAATGAAAAAACCGATCCTGTACCGGGTGAGCTGATGACCTGGAGTTCTCCTCCCAGCAGACGAGCCAGCCGACGACAAATATTCAGCCCAAGCCCGCATCCCGCCTGCTGTTGTTGACGCTCGCACACCTGCACAAAGGGTTCAAAAATCGTCTGTTGCTGCTGTCGCGTCATACCGCAACCGCTGTCGCTGACTTCCAGGCAGTAGTCACCCTGCTGGCGCTGCGTCAGCGTGACATTCACTTCTCCCTGCCCGGTAAATTTAATGGCGTTACACAGCAGGTTGGTGAGAATCTGCGTCACCATGACAGGATCGATATGGACACAGGGCGCATTCAGTGCGATGTGGCAGTTGATCGCAATCCCTTTGTCCGCCGCCTGATTACGGAACAGCGCCACTGTCCGCTCTACCAGCGCGGGTAACTCTGTGCTTTCCGGCATCGGCAACCAGCGCCCCGACTCAATTTTATTCAGGTCGAGAATATCGCCAATCAGCGCGCGCAGCGCGCGGGCCGATTCAAAGGCGACATTGAGGTTCTCTGAGGGCGCGTTGGCCGGTTGCTGACGCATCTCCATTTCCAGCAGACCGATAATCGCATGCAGAGGGGTACGAATCTCATGGCTCATTCTGGCCAGAAACTCGCTTTTACAGCGGTTCGCCGTTTCCGCCTCATCGCAGCGCGCCTGCGCCAGACGCAGCTGATTTGCCAGCGCCTGCTCAGCCCGTTTGCTGCGTTGAATGACATAACGCAGATGAATGAACCACCCGCAGCCGAGCAGCAGCAGCGCGACGGAGAATGCGCTGACAGTAAGCAGAAGAGGGTGGTAGTGGCGCCACATAAGCGGCAGCCCTGACAGCGCTGTCCGCAGCCGGAAACGTACAGGCGGTTTCAATCCCGCCCCAAAGCCTGAGGGTCCGTTGTGCTGCGCTCGTTGCCAGCGATCGGGCAAGTTAACTTTCCCCGTCAGGGGCATATTTTTTTTCTGCCGCACCGGCACTGGCTGTGCGGGCAGGGTGAAGGCTTTCAGCGGCTGAGGCGTCAACGCCGCCGGTATGGGACAGAGTAAAACCGCCGCGCAAAACAGGCTGCGAAAGGTGAAGCGTCGTATCGGTTTGACCAAAATAAGATCCTTTATGGCCGGGAACATACATATCTTTCCATTGAGAACTGCGTTTCATTACGCAGGTTGCCGTTACAATCCGGGATAAAGCGCATATATTTCCAGAGCGAAAGATGATTTTACGACCTTTCTTACTTTATAATCGCAGCGGTAAATACGCGCTGGCAGGATAAAGGGATGTGGCGCAAATTTTCCTGATTCCCTGAAACAAGCTGATATTTTCCTTGCTGGCAAAATAATTCCCTCCCTAAGTAACAGACGATACGAAAGTTACGGTACAGGTATTTCAAGACAATTCTTGTGTGGTCCTGATGCAGGTTGCGTCAGAATTTTCGTACAAGCAACGCAGATATTATAGATTAATACGCAACTGCCTAAACATAAAGGGGTATTTGTTAGCACCCCGGGGAGCCTGCTGGTGGGGAGAGAAAGAAAGTGACAAATAATGATAATTCAGGGTGAAGAGAGGCATTTATTTCCGTATGATCGCCATGCAAGCTGTCGTTATAATACAGGCGCTCTGCTTCCATTAGTTAAATCCGTAAAAGGATGTTGACCTGAGAAGATGAGAGAAGGGTGATGCGTTGCCGGGTTATTAATTATATTTAGCACCAGAGGATGATTAAATATGACAAGCCGCCTTTTATTCCACTTCGGAGCAACCTCTTTCACGGGCATGGATAAAGATAAAAAATGATTTAAAAGGAATTAATTATGATGAAAGCACCTAATAACCCACTGCATGTTGCTTTGCTTGACGACCACCCGATGATTCGTACAGTGTTCGAACTATGTTTCCGGCAAGAGCAGGATATGCAACTGGTGGGCACCTGGGGAACCAGCAGCGAACTTTTTACCCGGCTGAAGTCGGTATCTGTTGATGTTCTGGTGCTCGATTTTCTGCTGGGGGATCGCGAGCTGGACGGACTGGCACTGGTTAAACAGCTGCGTAACCACTATCCCTGTCTCAAGATCCTTGTCTCATCGTCGATGGAAAGCCCGGCGATCGTGAAAATGGTATTAACCGCTGGCGTCAGAGGATTCATCGGTAAGAGCCAGTACATGGAGGAAATTTTTCATGCTATCCGTCAGGTTGCCCAGGGACATATCTATCTCTCGCCTGCCGTCGCTTACGAAGTGGAAAACCTGTATACCATGTATGAGGCATCCCCGGCAGAAGGGACTGACATTGACGCCAGAAGCCATATGTATGAAAAAGTGAAGCTGCTCAGCCCGCGTGAAGTGGAAGTGGTGCGCTGCTTTCTCGACGGCCTGAGCGTGTCGCAAATTGCCCTGAAATTTAAGCGCAGCCGGAAAACGGTCAGCGGACAAAAGCAGTCGGCGCTGAAAAAGCTGGGCTTGCGCTCTGACTCCGAACTTTTCAAATACAGCCACGATCTGATGTAACGCGCTGACGCGACAGGGGCCTTGCTGCCTGTCGCTCTTTTTCTGGCTGCGCGTCACCACGTTATGCGTAACACCCGGCGCTTCCTCCCGTTTAAGTGATCAACTTAACTGTTTTCACTTTCTGTCGCCTGTTTGATGGTCATTTTTGCCACGTCACAAAGCGAGCGTTATACCTGGTGCATCATTACCCTGGTTGTTACCGGTGCAGCACCTGAACCTTACCTCTCTTCCGGACAAAAATAAGGAAAACAAAATGCCCATTACGATCATTGTGCTTGGTGTCATTCTGCTGTTGATATTAATGATTATTTTTAAGGTCAACGGTTTTATCGCGCTGATATTTGTCTCGGCGGTTGTAGGGATTGCTGAAGGCATGGCACCGCTGGAGGTCGTGACCTCGATTCAGAAAGGCGTGGGATCGACGCTGGGCAGCCTGGCGCTGATCCTCGGCCTGGGGGCGATGTTAGGCCGGCTGGTCTCTGATACCGGCGCTGCGCAGCGGGTTGCCAGCACGCTGATTCACGCTTTTGGCAAAGAGCGCCTGCAGTGGGCGCTGGTGATTACCGGGCTGATAGTTGGTCTGGCGATGTTTTATGAGGTGGGCTTTGTGTTACTGCTGCCGCTGGTGTTTACCATTGTGGCCGCAGCGGGTCTGCCGTTGCTCTATGTTGGCGTGCCGATGGTGGCCGCGCTGTCGGTAACCCACTGCTTCCTGCCGCCGCATCCCGGCCCCACGGCGATAGCGACCATTTTCGGCGCTAACCTGGGCACCACGCTGCTCTATGGCTTCATCATTACGCTGCCCACTGTTATCGTGGCCGGGCCGATTTTTTCCCGCTTTCTGAAAGGCTTCGAAAAGTCGCCGCCGGAAGGCCTCTACAACCCGAAAATTTTTCCGGAAAATGAAATGCCGGGCTTCTGGACCAGCATCTTTGCGGCGGTGATTCCGGTGGTGCTGATGGCTTTCGCGGCAGTCTGTGAACTGACCATGCCGAAAGAGAATCCGGTGCGACAGTTTTTTGAATTTATCGGCAACCCGGCCGTGGCGTTATTTATTGCCGTGGTGATCGCCGTCTTTACCCTTGGCCTGCGGAACGGACGCAAGATGGAGGAGGTCATGGACATGTGTGGCGATTCCATTGCGGCCATCGCCATGATTGTCTTTATTATCGCCGGCGGCGGTGCCTTTAAGCAGGTGCTGGTGGATAGCGGCGTCGGTAACTACATTGCCGATATGATGAAAAACTCCTCTTTGTCACCGTTGCTGATGTGCTGGACCGTGGCGGCGATGCTGCGCATTGCGCTGGGATCGGCCACGGTAGCGGCCATCCCCACCGCCGGTATCGTTATGCCAATCATCGCCGCCACGCACGCTGATCCGGCGCTGATGGTACTGGCGGTGGGCGCTGGCAGCGTTATCGCCTCGCACGTTAACGATCCCGGTTTCTGGCTGTTTAAAGGCTACTTCAACCTCAGCGTGGTGGAAACGCTGAAAACCTGGACGGTGATGGAAACCCTGATCTCGATTCTTGGCCTCGCGGGTGTGCTGATCCTGGATATGCTGCTGCATTAACGCCCGGCGAGGCGGCGTATCCAGGAGTAACGCGACTGGTAGCCACTGGCGAAATGGGTATTGCGTCGGTAGCTCGATCCCGCCTCCGCCATGCAATAAGTACAGACGTTGAGCAGGTCGATGTGCGCGGCGGGAATCCCCATCTGCAGCAGCATCTGACGCCCCAGCTCCGGCAGATCAAACCAGATCCCCTGCTGCCGGGGCTGCGCCTGTGGTCGCACCGCGCGCACGTTCTGCGGCTGCTCTGCTGACCAGCTGACCGGCTGCTGCAACAGGCGATTCTGCTGAATGTCAGCGAGTACCTCTTCCCCCAGCTCATAACAGCAGGGCAGGATCGCGGGTCCGATGGCGACAAACAACGTGTCGTTACGCGCACCCAGCGCCTTTAACCGCTCCACAGCACTGAACAGGACGCCAGCCAGCGCCCCTTGTAAGCCAGCATGGACCGCCGCGACATGGCGCTGACGTGCATCGGCGATCAGCACCGGCAGACAGTCTGCGGTATACACCGCTACCGGCCGCGTGGTCACGCCAATAATGCCGTCTGAGACGCAGCTTTTGGGCGGCACGTTCTCACTCTCCAGCACCACCGTTGAACTGTGACGTTGATGACCATAAGCGGCATCCGCTGGCGGCGATTCTCCGGCAGCCTGAAAAGCGTGATCGATCCAGCCGAGGGACTCTAGCAGGGGGGAGCGGCGCGGCGGCAAAACAGGTGAACTCACGGGACTCTCCTTTTATCAGACGCAGCAAATTGCTGCATCCAGACTATTACATTTTTAGCGGCGATGCCTCTGTTCCCGGACCGCTGTTTAGGGTGCTCACCTGAGCGGCTTCAGCAGCATAGCCGGGAAGATGAAAAAACAGGCGTCGTCTGATATTCGCTTTTCCATGTTAATAACAGAGAGTGCGCAATGCCTTACCTTATTAGGGTGCTCATTATTAAATTCAAAATAGTTCATGTGGATTATTTTTATTTTTTATTATTTCACACGGAAAATAATGGAAAGAAACCTTTCTGCTTTTCGGGTTATTTTGCGCGACTGTTGCCTGGTACACTCGCTTTGTCAATTGCGCGTAGCCTTTTTATCGGCAAGTTTCTCTTAATTTTTTGATTATTATATTATTTTATTTTTATTAATATTATGTGCGGATAAAGAAAATTTACGCAAAACAGACATAAGCTTAATAAAAATTTACCCGATAATTTTGTCCGTAGAATATGGCGATATCGTCAATCCATAATTATTCTTTAAAACTTCTGTCTTTTATAGCGAGTAATTTTTGTTGGCGGTGATGGCCTGTAACTTTCGCAGCGCTATTTCTCTTTGTAGTCAGCCCGGAAGCCCTTTTTCCGATAGTAGAGAGAAGATAATTATGACGACCCTTAAACCCTTATTGGCGAAAAATCGCAGTTGGGCATTACAGCGCCGTGCGCGTAATCCAGATTACTTTGAAAAATATCGTTATCAGCAAAAACCACATTCATTATGGATCGGCTGTTCCGACAGCCGGGTGCCTGCAGAGGTATTAACCGGGGCGCATCCGGGAGAACTGTTTGTTCATCGTAATATTGCCAATATGGTAGTGACGCAGGATGACAACGTGATGAGCGTGTTGCAGTATGCGCTGGTCTACCTCAAAGTCAGCCAGATCGTATTATGCGGTCATTATGGCTGCGGTGGCGTCCAGGCGGCGCTCAGCCTGCCTGAAAGCGCGCTCGCCGATGAAGACTCTCCCCTGACGCGGCGTATGCATGAACTGCGCCGGGTACTGCAGCAGGGATTAGAGGATTATCACGCCTCCGACGCCACGGAGGGCGACAAACTTAACCAGCTGGTGGAAGTTAATCTGCTGGCCCAGTTTGCGCAGCTGGTGGCGAGCGAACCAGTGCGTAGCGCCTGGCAGAGGGGCCAGACGCTTCATCTGTTCGGCTGTGTCTATGACCTGCAGTCCGGCCATCTGAAAGAGTTGATCCATCAGTCAGCAGAGGAGCCGCAAGCATGAGCCTGCATACTCTTCGGCAGGATATTCCCGCCGGGCTGGTGGTTTTTCTGGTAGCGTTGCCGCTCTGCCTTGGCATTGCGCAGGCCAGCGGTCTGCCTCCCTTTGTCGGTCTGCTGACCGGCGTGATTGGTGGCCTGCTGGTGACCGCCTTCAGTCCTTCACGCTTCGCCGTCAGCGGACCGGCTGCCGGGCTGGTGACTATTGTGGTGGCCGCGATGGCGACGCTGGGCAGTTTCTCCGCTTTCCTTACCGCGCTGGTGCTGGCTGGCCTGTTGCAGTGTCTGCTGGGTGTGCTGCGTGCCGGGCGCTTTATCAGCCTGGTGCCTGGCAGCGTGATTAAAGGGATGCTGGCAGCCATTGGTATTCTCCTGATTATGCAACAAATTCCGGTTGCGCTCGGCATCGTCGATGAGCAGGCGTGGGGCGCGCTGCTACAGGGCGAGGCGCAACTCTCTCCGACGGCGCTGACAGTAGCGGGCGTTGGCCTGGCGCTGCTCTGGCTCTGGGGTACTCCGCTGATTAAAAAAGTCAGCCTGCTGCGCTGGATTCCGGGACCCCTGGTGGTGGTGGTAGTGGGCTGCCTGGCGACGCTGGCGGGAAACCGCCTGTTCCCGGAGCTGGCTGGCACGTTGCCGCGCATCAGCCTGCCAGCTTTTGATAGCCTGGCGGCGCTGATGAGCGAACTGGAAACGCCGGACTGGATGGCGTGGCGCAATCCTGCCGTCTGGGGCGTCGCCGTAACCCTGGCGCTGGTGGCCAGTCTCGAGACGTTGCTCAGCCAGGAGGCGTTAAAAAAGTTGCGTCCGCAGAATCCGCCGCCTTCGCCCAATAAAGAGATGGTAGCGCAGGGCATCGGCAACCTGACGGCGGGTCTGCTGGGAGCGATGCCGGTGACCGCGGTGATCGTGCGCAGTTCGGTTAACGTCAGCGCGGGAGCGCAGAGTAAATTTTCAATTCTGTTGCATGGCGTGTTGCTGTTGCTCTGTGGCCTGTGGTTCAGCGATCTGCTGAACAGCATCCCGCTTGCCAGCCTGGCGGCCGTGTTACTGCATACCGGTTATAAGCTGGCGACGCCGCGTCTGTTTATTGAACAGTTTCGCATGGGCGCTCAGCAGTACGTTCCCTTTCTTACCACCATTGGTGCCATTGTGGTGTTCGGCATGCTGTCCGGAATCGCGCTGGGGATCGCCATGCAGGTTCTGTTCAGCATCTGGAAAAGTCATCGTAACGCGCTGCAGCTCACCCGTTATGACGATCACTATGTATTGCGTATTCAGCAGAACCTGACCTTTATGCACAACCCGCATTTGCAGGGGCTGCTGGAGACGATCCCGGAGAACAGTGTGGTGATCGCAGAGCACGATAACGTGGCCTATATGGATCCCGACGTCAAAGCGCTGCTGCAGGCGTTTGGTGAAAATGCCGACAAGCGCGGCATTCGTCTCAGCCAGTGGCCGGTGGCGGTGAAATGAAATAAGTGCAAAACCGGATATCTTCGATATCCGGTTTATTTGCGGTTTACACTATGCTGCTGTTCAGCGCGCTCTCCTGCTGATGGCGCGCCAGCGCCAGTTCAATCAGGCGGGTGATCAGGTCCGTATAGCTCAGCCCGCTCGCCTGCCACAACTTGGGATACATGCTGATATTGGTGAAGCCAGGCAGGGTATTCACTTCGTTAACGATGATCTGGTCGTCAGGGGTAAGGAAGACATCCACCCGCGCCATTCCGCTGCATTCCAGTGCGCTGAACGCCTGCAGCGCCACCTGGCGAATCGCCTCGCTGCTGGCGTCAGGGATCGCGGCGGGCACTACCACCTCAGCGCCATCGGCATCGATATACTTGGTCTGATAAGAGTAGAAGGCGTCATGTACCACCACCTCACCACAGAGGCTGGCTTGCGGATGATCGTTGCCCAACACGGCACATTCGATCTCCCGTCCCTGAATCCCCTGTTCAATCAGCACTTTGCGATCGAAGCTAAAGGCGAGATCCAGCGCCGCAGCAAACTCCTCCGCGCTGCTGACCTTGCTGACGCCCACAGATGAGCCCTGGTTAGCTGGTTTGATAAACAGCGGCAGACCGAAGTGGGCGATCACCTCATCCGCACGCAGCTGTGCCCGCTGGCTGGCGCTGACGCTAATCCAGGGCGCAACCGTCAGTCCGGCGTCCCGCAGCAGCCGTTTGGTGATATCTTTATCCATACTCACCGCCGAGCCCAGCACGCCTGAGCCGACAAAAGGCAGGTTGGCCATACGCAGCATGCCCTGCAGCGATCCATCTTCTCCCAGCGTACCGTGCACGATGGGGAAAATAACATCCACCTGCGACAGCGGCTGTGCATTACCGGATTCGATAAGCTGCTGCTGAGCCTCGCCGGGGATCAGCGCCACGCTTCTGCCGGAGCGGTTCAGGGCGATCAGCGCTGGATTCTCCGCATTCAGCAGAAAATCGGACGCTTCATTCAGGTGCCACTGTCCCTGTTTATCAATTCCCAGCAGTGAGACCTCAAACTTCGTTTTATCGATAGCCTCAATAATATTTTTTGCTGATTGTAATGACACTTCATGCTCGGCCGACTTGCCACCAAACACAATCCCTACACGCAGTTTCGTCATTGATTCATATCCGCCAGATGATGCAAAGGAAAAATAAGATAGCACGCAGGCGATGCGGCGACACGAGAGGAAGAGGCGGGAAGAAAAAAAGCGGCCCGCAGGCCGCTAAATAACCTCAACTATAAGGCGCGTTGAGGAAGCAGTGGCAACATACAATGATGAAGACTTATGGGCGGCGTCAGCCCTTCACGCTGCCGGCGGTCAGCCCACTCACCAGCCAGCGCTGCGCCAGTAAAAATACCAGGGTAATGGGTATCGCGGACAAGACAGCCGCCGCGGCAAAATCCCCCCACAGATAGTTCTGGGGGTTCAGATACTGCTGCATACCCACCGCCAGCGTATAGCTGTTGACATCGCGTAACAGCAGCGAGGCGACCGGCACCTCGGTAATGGCGGCGATAAACGCCAGAATAAACACCACCGCCAGGATAGGCACTGAAAGCGGCAGCAGCACCAGCCGGAACGCCTGCCAGGGCGTGGCACCGTCCAGTGCGGCAGCCTCTTCCAGCGAGCCGTCAATGGTTTCAAAGTAACCTTTGATGGTCCAGACATGCAGCGCGATGCCGCCAAGATAGGCAAAAATCACGCCACCGTGGGTATTCAGGCCAATAAACGGCAGATACTGGCCCAGACGATCAAACAGCGCATAGAGCGCCACCAGTGACAGCACCGCCGGGAACATCTGGAAAATCAACATCCCTCTCAGCAGGGGGGCTCGCCCGCTAAAGCGCATACGCGCAAAAGCATAGGCACAAGTTGTGGAAAGCGCCACAATGCCGATGGCGCTGATGGCCGCAATCTTTACCGAGTTCCACAGCCAGAGCAGAACCGGAAAGGGGGGCGGAATAATACGGCCATCCGCCTGCTCCACACTGAAGCCCAGTGCCAGCCGCCAGTGCTCCCAGGATACCTGCTCCGGGATCAGGCTGCCGGTGGCAAAATTACCGGCACGCAGCGAGATCGCCACCACCATCAGCAGTGGAAAAAGAATCGCGGCGAGAAACGCCAGCAGCAGCAGATGCGTCAGCAGCAGGCGCAGCTTTTGCGATTTGGGTTGCACCATGGCCATAACAGCCTCCTTAATCAAATTTCATGCGCGTCACTTTCAGATTGATCACCGCCAGCACGCCCACCAGCAGGAAGATCAGCGTGGCGATCGCCGCCGCCAGACCAAAGTCCTGGCCGCCGCCGCCTTCAAAGGCGATGCGCCAGGTGTAGTTCACCAGCAGGTCGGTATAGCCTGCCGGCGTGGTAGTGCCGATGCGATCGGGACCGCCGTTGGTCAACAGCTGGATCAGGACAAAGTTATTAAAGTTAAAGGCGAAGCTGGCGATCATCAGCGGCAACAGCGGTTTGATCAGCAGCGGCAGGGTGATGAGGAAAAAGTTTTGCAACGGTCCTGCGCCATCCATCGCCGAGGCTTCATAGAGATCGTCCGGGATCGCTTTCAGCAGTCCCATGCAGAGGATCATCATGTAGGGGTAGCCCAGCCAGGTATTGACGATCACCAGCATGGTGCGCGCAAGCAGAGGATCGCTGAACCAGGCGGGCTTCAGCCCAAACAGCGCGCTCAGCATCAGGTTGATCTCGCCAAAGCTCTGGTTAAACAAGCCTTTAAAGATCAGGATAGAGATAAACGCGGGCACCGCATAAGGCATGATCAGCAGAACGCGATAAACCGCTCTGCCGCGCAGCGCATCCCACTGCACCAGACAGGCCAGCACCATCCCCACCGCCACGCTCAGCACCACCGTCAGCAGCGAGAAGATCACCGTCCAGGCGAAGATCGCCAGGAAAGGCTTCTGGATCCCCTGATCGGTGAAGACCCGCAGAAAGTTTTGCCAGCCGGTGGTCACGGTATAACCGGGACTCAGCTTTTCGCTCTCCCAGTTGCCCTGTGCATCGATCGCCTGATAGAAGCCGCTTTCCCCATTAGGTCGATACCGGATGCCGCTCTGCTGGTTCGTCAGAGTGCCGTCATCGGCCAGAATATAGAGCGGACGGGTACCGGAAAACTGGCGCAGCGAACTCATCACCAGCTGGCTGCCATCTGGCATTGCAGCGGTAATCTGGCTCAGCGCCTGCCGGTTACTGGTAATCACCCGCAGCGTGGCGCGCTCACCGGCGGGCAGCGTGGTCACGCTGTTCATTTTCAGCTGTTGCTGGCCGCCAAAGGTGAAGGGTTCCGAAATCCAGCTTTGCCTGTTCTGCCCCTCGCTCAGTAACAGCCGCCAGCGTTCACCGGCAGAGAGGAGGGTGAAGTTAAACGCTTTGCCGGCCTGATACTGGCGACTCAGCAGCACCTGTTGGGCACGCTCAAAGGTCAGCTGATTGGTACTGCTGTAGTTGGTAAAAGCGATAGCGACGGTGCAGGCGAGCGGAAACAGCACAAACAGCGCCATGCCCGCCACGCCGGGGTAAACATAACGCCAGGCATAAGCCCGGCGGTTAGCAAATACCCAGATGCCCAGCGAACTCAGGATCAGCGTCAGAATCGCGAACAGGTACTCGCCCTGCGCATACATCAGCACCACCAGATAGCCGACCAGCAGACAACAGATCCCGATAAGACAGCCTTTCAGCAGCGCGCTGTGCCATCTCGCTTTCGGTTTTCCTGACATGATGTGGTTTCCCTTTACAACGTGTCTGACAAGGTGAGCCGGGAAATCCCGGCTCGGTCGGAAGTGGGATTATTTATTGAGGCGCGACTGGGCATCGTCCAGAGCGGCATCGACGGTCTGACGTCCGCCCAGAGCGTTCAGGGTGGCGGTACGCATCGCATACCAGAAGGCCGCCATCTGCGGGATATTCGGCATGATTTCACCGTGACGGGCGTTTTCCATGGTGGCGGCGATACGCGGATCTTTCTCCAGGGTTTGCTGGAACGACTTCAGCGCCACGGCACCCAGCGGTTTATCTTTGTTTACCGCATCCAGGCCATTATCGGTCAGCAGATAGTTTTCCAGGAACTCTTTCGCCAGCTCTTTGTTCGGGCTGGCGGCGTTAATACCCGCGCTGAGTACCCCGACGAAAGGTTTCGACGGCTTGTTGTTCAGCGTCGGCAGCAGCGTGACGCCATAATTGATGCCGCTTTGATCGATGTTGCTCCATGCCCAGGGACCATTGATGGTCATCGCGGTTTCGCCTTTATTAAAGGCCGCTTCGGCGATGGAGTAGTCGGTATCTGCATTTAACGTTTTCGCCTTGACCTGATCGACCAGGAACTGCAGGCCCGCTTTGGCACCAGCGTTAGCCACGCCGATATCTTTCACGTCGTAGCGTCCGTCAGTGAGTTTATAGGCGTAGCCGCCGCCCGCCGCCATCAGAGGCCAGGTAAAGTAGGGCTCCTGCAGGTTAAACATAATGGCGCTCTTGCCTTTTTCGCGCATCTGCTTGTCGAGCGCCGCCAGCTCCTCCCAGCTTTTCGGCGGGTTGGGCACCAGGTCTTTGTTATAGATCAGCGAGAGCGCTTCAACAGAGATGGGATAGCCAATCAGCTTGCCGTTGTAGCGCACGGCATCCCAGGTAAAGGGGAAAATTTTCTCCTGGAAGGCGTTATCCGGCGTGATCTCTGCCAGCAGGCCCGACTGGGCATAACCGCCAAAACGGTCATGCGCCCAGAAAATAATATCGGGGCCATCGCCGGTGGCAGCCACCTGCGGATACTTCTCTTCCATTTTATCCGGATGCTCTACTGTCACTTTGATGCCGGTATCCTGCTCAAATTTCTTGCCGACTTCGGCGAGGCCGTTGTAGCCCTTGTCGCCGTTAATCCAGATAACCAGTTTTCCCTCTTCGATTTTTGCTACCGCAGAGGCCGAAAACAGCACGGCGGTCAGGGCGGAGAGGGCCAGAATAGGTGCGCCGGTTTTCTTTGTCATAAATCTGATCCTTTTTGCTGTCACACGCGGAAGCGGTGGTCACTGTACTCGCCTCATTGTGCGGATCTGCTTTTGCAACTCATCCTCCCCGGCTCTACGCCCTGCGCGCGATGATTGTGATCGACCTGGCAATTTACCGGGATTTCAACGGACTGGCGCACAGAAAAACCGCACTCAGGATGCGTCAGCGATCACGAAAATGGCCTGGTGAGCTGCTGCTGCTGCGCCTTCCGCGTTTCCTCCTCCTCCCGTCTCCTCCCCCATGAAATCGCGTGCCGGTGGAGGATGCCGCCCCTGGCTCTATTGCCCATAGTGATGCCGGGATCTGTCTGCCGCAGAGCAGATAAAAGTATGTCAGCAATGAGGAAGAGGGTCATGGCGAGCGTTGAGTTGCGCAATGTCACTAAAGCCTGGGGCGAGACGGTAGTATCGAAAAATGTCGATCTCGCTATCGGCGAAGGTGAATTTGTGGTCTTTGTTGGCCCGTCTGGCTGTGGGAAGTCGACATTGCTGCGCATGATCGCCGGTCTGGAAACCATTACCAGCGGCGATTTGTTGATCGGCAGTCACCGGATGAATGAGGTGCCGCCCGCAGAGCGCGGCGTCGGCATGGTGTTTCAGTCCTATGCGCTCTATCCGCACCTGAACGTGGCGGAGAATATGTCCTTTGGCCTGAAGCTGGCCGGCGTGAAAAAGGAAGAGATTACGCAGCGTGTCACCCAGGTGGCGGAAACCTTGCAGCTGGGGCATCTGCTCGATCGGCGGCCCAAAGCGCTTTCCGGCGGACAACGTCAGCGTGTGGCCATCGGGCGCACGCTGGTGGCGGAGCCGCGTGTGTTTCTGCTGGATGAACCGCTCTCTAACCTGGATGCGGCGCTGCGCGTACAGATGCGCATTGAGATTTCGCGTCTGCACAAGCGTCTGAAGCGCACCATGATTTACGTTACTCACGATCAGGTGGAGGCGATGACGCTGGCGGACAAGATAGTGGTGCTGGACGCCGGGCGCGTCGCCCAGATCGGTAAGCCGCTGGAGCTCTACCACTATCCTGCCAACCGTTTTGTCGCGGGCTTTATTGGCTCGCCAAAGATGAATTTTCTGCCCGTTAAAGTGACCGCGACCGCCATCGATCAGGTGCAGGTCGAACTGCCTAACCGTCAGCACGTCTGGCTGCCGGTCGACAGCGCCGACGTTCAGGTCGGCAGCAATATGTCACTGGGTATCCGCCCCGAACATCTGCTTACCAGCGATATTGCCGACGTCACGCTCGAAGGCGAAGTGCAGGTCGTGGAGCAGCTGGGCAATGAAACACAAATCCATATCCGAATCCCTGCGCTGCGTCAGAACCTGGTTTACCGCCAGAACGACGTGGTGCTGGTTGAAGAAGGTGCCCAATACGCCATCGGACTGCCGCCAGAACGCTGCCATCTGTTTCGTGAAGATGGACGCGCCTGCCGTCGGTTACACCGCGAACCCGGCGTAGAAGCACACATAACAGTAAAATCATAACAGGAGAACAGCGATGGTAACGCGCTCTAAGTACCCTCTGGCCGTGGCAGTGGCCCTTGCAGTTGTAGCACCGCACGCCAGTGCGGTGGATTTCAAAGGTTATGCCCGTTCTGGCATCGGCTGGACCGGCAGCGGCGGTGAGCAACAATGCTTCCAGGCAACTGGCGCGAGCTCTAAGTACCGTCTTGGCAACGAATGTGAAACCTATGCGGAAATTGAGCTGGGCCAGGAAGTGTGGAAAGAGGGCGAGAAAAGCTTCTACGTCGATACCATGATCGGCTACAGCGTATCGCAGCAGAACGACTATGAAGAAGACTCCCCTGCGGTACGTCAGATGAACGTGGTGGGTAAAAACCTGTTTGATGCTCTGCCGGGCGCCAATATCTGGGCCGGTAAGCGCTACTACAAGCGCCATGATGTGCATATGATCGACTTCTACTACTGGGATATTTCTGGTCCTGGCGGCGGTATTGAAGATATCGATCTCGGCTTTGGTAAGCTGTCGCTGGCTGCGACCCGTAGCAGCGAAGCAGGCGGTTCTTCGGCCTTTGTGACCGGCAATACGCGCGGCGCGGCGAAAGATCGCGCCAACGACATCTTCGACGTGCGTTTAGGCGGCATGGAAGTGAACCCCGGTGGCTCGCTGGAGCTGGGCTTTGACTACGGCAGCGCGAACGATACCGAAGGCTACAGCCCCAATATTGAAGATGCCTCGGATGATGGCTGGTTGGCCACACTGGAGCATACCCAGACTTTCTACGGCACCAGCCTGAACAAATTCGTTGTACAGTACGCCACCGATGCGATGACCCAGAACCGCAACGGCCGTCCGGGCACAGCAGAAAATAACAACGGCTCGATGATCCGGGTGATCGATCACGGCGCGATCGACTTCAACGACACCTGGAGCCTGATGTATGTAGGTATGTATCAGGACGTGGATCGCGATAACAACAACGGCACCACCTGGTATACCGTGGGCGTGCGCCCGATGTACAAATGGACGCCGATTATGAGCACCCTGCTGGAAGCGGGCTACGACAACGTTAAATCGCAGCGCACCGGCGACCGCAACAGCCAGTATAAAATCACCCTGGCCCAGCAGTGGCAGGCAGGCAACAGTATCTGGTCGCGTCCGGCCATCCGCTTGTTCGCCACCTATGCCAAGTGGGATGAAAAATGGGGCTACGCTTCTTCTGAGACAAGCGATCAGAACTACGTTGGCAACCTGCCGGGCACCGTCGCTGGTGTTGCCTATAGCGATAACGCCGCGCACACCTTCAGCCGTGGCGACAATGACGAAATTTCCTTCGGTATTCAGATGGAAGCCTGGTGGTAATACAACAACCTGACAGGGCATAGCCAGCCCTGAGTCCTGCCTTAGCCCGTCTCTCTATTGCCTGAGAGAGGCGGGTTTCTCTTGAGGATAAAAAAATGAAAAAACATCTACTCGCACTCTGCCTGTTTCCGGCCCTGAGCTTTACTGTGCTGCCCGCCTTCGCCGCCAGCACCACGCTTAATCCGCAGAATGTCGCCACCGCGCCATCGATCGCTCCGGAAAAACTGCAGCGTCTCTCGTGGCTGCCGCTGGTGCCGCCGGTGAGCCAGGAGATTGTGCTGAACAAGAGTTCGGTCAGCCTGAACGAAGGTGACATCAGCGGCCCGGTAGCTGCCATTGCGCTGCCCGCCGATCAGGGCTCGCTGGAAGTTACCCTGGCCAGCATCATGAAAGATCAACGCGTCTATGCGCCGAACGTGCTGGTGCTGGACAGCCAGCTGCAGCCAGCGGCTTATTTCCCCAGCCGCTATTTCACCTACCAGAAGCCGGGCCTCGCCGCCACTAACCGGCTGGAAGGCACCCTGAAGCTGACGCCGGTGATGGGACAAAGACAGATTTATCTGCTGATCTACACCACTACGCGCGATCTGGCGCAAACCTCCACCATGATAAATCCGGCGAAACTCTACGCGGAAGGGGCCAGTAACGCTATTCCTGACGTGCCGGATCCGGTGGTGCAACATGTCAATACCGGCACGCTGTCGCTGAAAGTGAAGAGCGAGCAGAACAGTGGCAACATTATGATCGGCAAGCTGTTCGGTAATGATGAGTCGAAGCCGGTAGTCGTGGGCAGCACCAGCGATGCCATGGCATCGGCACAGCCGACCCTCAGCACGCCGGCACCGGCGGCGGCACCAGCCGCGAAATCTGAGCCGATGCTGAACGACACCGAGAAATATTTTAACGACGGCATCCGGAAAGCCGCGAAAGCGGGTGATATCGATAAAGCGCTGAAACTGATGAACGAGGCGGAACGTCTTGGTTCCACATCGGCACGCGCGACGTTTATCAGCAGTGTAAAAGGCAAGGGGTGACCCCTCGACATTGCTGATCTTGTAAGACCTGGTGCGCTACGGCGCACCCTTTTTCTGCGTTCTCTTCCGGTGCGATTCCGGGATATCTCCATCCCGACGCACCGGGGCCTGAAGCGGTTTGCGACCTCCCTGTCGCCGCGACGCCTTCACTGCGCTGCTGCGCTTTCCGTTGGTTCCATTACCCCCTGACGTTGCCGGTTAACCGTGCGCAGCAGCTGATTGATATGCGCATCGGCAAACATCGCCTCCAGCGGTGTAGAGAGTTTGCGCCGCCAGTTGGGATATTCGTCGCTGGTGCCCGGCACATTGACCGGGGAGGCCATATCCAGCCAGTCTTCCGGCTGCAGGCCGAGCAACGCGCTGCGGGTATCGGCCAGATAACGGTGTAAGCCCTGGTTCAGGGCCTGGCTCATCGGCGTACGGTTCGCCTGCTGTCCGCTACGCTTTGGCAGGTTGTCCGTCTGGTGCAAGCTGGTCAGCAACGCCTGCTTTGCCGCCCGGCGCTGCTGATACAGTCCCTGCAATATCACTTTATCCGGGTAGAGGCCCAGACGGCTGCCCAGCGTCAGATCGCCGCTCTGCCACCAGCCGCGCAGCGTCGGCATATCGTGGGTGGTCGCCACCGCCATCGCCTGTACGGCCCAGAGTGCCGGGGCGCGAAAAGCGCCCGCGCTCTGTTCAAACCACAGCACCTTGTAAGAGTAAACGCCAGCCTCCTGCAGTTTATCGACAATAGCCTCAGGCACCGTGCCCAGATCCTCGCCGATCACCATGCACTGCTGGCGCTGACTCTCCAGCGCCAGGATCGCCAGCAGATCGTCGAGGGGATAGTGCACATAAGCGCCCCGGGCGGCGCTTTCGCCCTGCGGGATCCACCACAGGCGCAGCAGCGCCATCACATGATCGATACGCAACGCGCCGCAATGACGCATATTGGCGCGCAGCAGCGCAATCCAGGGATCGTAGGCGTGTGCACGCATTACTGCGGGATCCAGCGGCGGCAGGCCCCAGTTCTGACCGAGCGGCCCAAGGATATCGGGTGGCGCGCCGATACTGGCCTGCAGGCAGTACAGCGAGCGCTCGCTCCAGGTTTCGGCACCACCCTGCGCCACGCCAACAGCCAGATCGCGATACAAGCCGATGGGCATTGCCTGCTGCTGGCAGAACTGCCAGCAGGCGGCGAACTGGCTGTCCGCCAGCCACTGCAGCCAGAGATAAAAGCGCACCTCATCCGGATGTTGCTGATAAAAGCGCATCACCTCCGGGGCGTCGGGATGCTGCCAGGCCTCTGGCCAGACCGGCCAACCCCAGCGCTGTGCATCCTCCGTGCTCAGGCGGGCATGCACGGCATCAAACAGCGCCTGATGCCGCAGGCTTTCGCCGCCCGCGCGAATAAACGCGTCGAAGGCGCGAACCTGGCTCTCTTGCGCATCGCGTTGGCTGAACTGCTGCCACGCCAGTCGCAGCGCCGTGAGTTTCAGGCGGGTGACGCCAGCATAGTCCACTTCATCAGTGGCGCGTACGGCCTGCAAGGCCTGCTGCGTAGCGGGAGTGTGCCACCAGGCCTGCGCGGCGGGACTGCGCTGAAAGTCTTCCACGGTGCTGACATCGATATAAATTACGTTCAGCCAGCGACGGGAAGAGGGACTGTAGGGACTGGCGCTCTCCGGCATCGCCGGGTAGAGGGCATGAATCGGGTTGAGGCCGATAAAAGCACCGCCGCGGCGGGCGATTTCCTGCAGCATCTGGCGCAGATCGCCGAAATCGCCGATGCCCCAGTTACTGGCCGATCGCAGCGTATAGAGCTGCACGCAGGCGCCCCAGAGTTTTTCGCCTGCCTGTAACGCTGGCGGCTCATAGCAGCGCGGCGGCGCCACGATCAGGCGGCACTGCCACGGGGTATTGCGCTGCCACAGCGTCAGCTGATGGTAGCCCGTCGGCAGGCTGGGCAGGTGCAGCCGCTGGCTGCCGGTCACCTCGCCGCTCCAGCATACGCCCGCCTCGCTGACAAGCTGCCAGCGGTAGCGGCCCAGGCCAGCGGGCGTCACGCTCAGAGGCTGTCCCTGACGGAAGATCGCTACTGGCGGCAAAGGCTTTGCGCTGCTGGCGACGGGATGCATCGCGGCCAGCAGACGCAATCGGGTCTCCGGCGGAGTGCGCTGTGGCTGGCCGTGGGCGTTGATATAGTTGCTGGCGATGCCCGCAGCCTGCGCCTGTTCCAGTGATAAGTTCGATTTCATGGGTCAGCCTCAGCGCGATGCCTGCCAGATGCGTTGCTGATAATCGCGAATGGCGCGATCGGAACTGAACATGCCGCAGCGCGCGGTGTTCAGAATCGCTGCCCGCGTCCAGGCCTCCTGGTCCTGCCATAGCGCTTCAACGCGCGCCTGCGCCTCCAGATAGGAGGCAAAATCGGCCAGCACCAGATAAGGATCGCCGCCTTCCGGGCCGAGACTGTGCAGCAAGGCTTCAAAGGCGTGCTTGTCACCCTGGCTGAAGGTGCCATCCTCCAGCGCGCGTAAGGCACGATCCAGCGTCTTGTTCTTCTTGCGCCACTTCTGTGGGGCATAACCTTTCGCCTTCAGCGCATTCACCTGCTCAACCGTATGGCCAAAAATAAAGATATTGTCACTGCCGACCTGTTCAGCGATTTCTACGTTGGCACCATCCAGGGTGCCAATAGTTAAGGCTCCGTTCAACGCCAGTTTCATATTGCCGGTGCCGGAGGCCTCTTTGCCTGCCGTTGAGGTCTGCTCAGAGAGATCCGCTGCCGGGATCAGCTTTTCTGCTACCGAGACGTTGTAATCCGGCACAAATACCACCTTCAGGCGATCGCCAACGCGCGGATCCTGGTTGATGGTTTCCGCTACCTTGTTGATGGCGTAAATGATGTTTTTTGCCAGGTAGTAACCCGGTGCGGCTTTGGCGCCAAACAGCACCACACGCGGAACCTGGCTGGCCTGCGGGTCGCTGACCAGCCGCTGCCAGAGGGCGATGATATGCAGCAGCGTCAGATGCTGGCGCTTGTATTCGTGCAGGCGTTTGATCTGCACGTCAAACATGGCGCTGGGATCGATCGCGATGCCGGTACGCGCGGCGATCCAGTGCGCCAGCGCGACTTTGTTCTGCTGTTTGATCGCCTGAAATGCCGCACGGAACTGTGCCTCATCCGCATAGCGCTCAAGGTCGATCAGGGCATCGAGATCGTTCAGCCAGGGTTTGTCCAGCTGGCTATCGATCAGCGCCGCCAGTGCCGGGTTGCACTGATGAATCCAGCGGCGCGGCGTGATGCCATTGGTGACGTTATGAAACTTCTGCGGCCAGAGCTGACGATATTCCGGGAAGAGATCCGTCTGCACCAGCTGTGAGTGCAGGGCCGCCACGCCATTGACCGCAAAGCCTCCTACCACGCAGAGGTTGGCCATGCGCACCTGCTGATTGTGCACCACTGCCAGTTTTGCCCACTTCGCTTCATCGCCGGGCCACTGACGGACCACCTGTTTCTTCAGCCAGGCGTCAATCTGCTTGATAAGCATCATATGGCGTGGCAGCAGGCCGCGCAGCAGACGCGCATCCCAGCGCTCCAGCGCCTCCGGCATCAGCGTATGGTTGGTGTATGCAAAGGTGCGGCTGGTGATATGCCAGGCCTCATCCCAGCTGAGCTGGTGCTCATCCAGCAGCACGCGCAGCAGTTCCGGAATAGCGATGGCGGGATGGGTATCATTGAGCTGGATCACTTCATAGTCGGGCAGGGCGGCCAGCGGACGTCCCGCCTGTTGATGACGCCGCAAAATATCAGCCACTGCACAGGCGCACTGAAAGTATTGCTGCATCAGGCGCAGCTTTTTCCCGGCCTGGTGGTTGTCATTGGGGTAGAGCACTTTGGTGAGCTTTTCCGCATCGATGCCCTGCTGCTCCGCCTTCAGAAAATCACCGTTATTAAAACGCGTCAGATCAAACGGATGTGTATGTTTCGCCTGCCAGAGGCGCAGCGGCTGCGTGATGCCATTCTGATAGCCCACCACCGGCAGATCCCAGGCCTCGCCCAGTAACAGAACCGCGGGCTGCCAGCGCAGGTTACCCGCCTCCCCGGTCACTTTGCCTCCAAAACCGACCTGGACATTCAGGGCGGCATTATGGCTGAACCAGGGGTAGCGATCGCGCTGCCAGTCGTCTGGCGCTTCATGCTGCGCGCCATCGACAAAGCTCTGGCGGAACAGGCCGTACTGATAATTGAGACCGTAACCTGTCGCGGGCTGCCCGACGGTGGCCATGGAATCGAGGAAGCAGGCCGCCAGACGACCCAGCCCGCCATTACCCAGCGCCGGATCAACCTCTTCTTCCAGCACGTCGCTCAGCGCGATGTGGTAAGGCGCCAGAGCGGCATTCACCGCCTCATACCAGCCCAGGTTCAGCAGGTTATTGCCGGTAAGACGGCCAATCAGAAACTCCATGGAGAGATAGTTGACGTGACGCAGTGACGTGGCTGGTGGTACAGCAGGCTGTGCCGCCAGCAGATCGCTCAGCGCGCCACTGATAGCTTGCCACCACTGAGAGCGGGTCATTTCCGTAGCGCCTTTCAGGCCAAAACGTTGCCACTGACGCGTCAGGGCATGAATGAAATGGGCATGATCAAATGCAGACTGGGCCATCGTTATCGGGTGTCCTGTAACAGCAGAAAAACGGGTTTTGCGCCAGTTTGCCTGTCTCAGGAAGCCGCCTCCTCCTCCCCACTGGAATTCCGCCAGGAGGAGGAAAAGGGTGGAGAAGCTGTGAGGCTTGTCTGAAAGTGGTTCTGGAGTGTGATTATGTGCACCTTTGTAAAGTTTGCTCAGGGGCTTTACTTGCATAAAGCGTGCAGATAGCCGAAGTTATGTGAAATTTAATTACGAAGCGTAAAATAATAATGCGCTAATGGTTAAGAATGGAGCGCGCCTATGTTGATACCGTCCAAACTCAGTCGGCCCGTTCGTCTTGATAGCACAGTGGCACGTGATCGTTTATTAAAAAGCCTGGCCGCCGCCGGTAACTACCGGCTGGTACTGGTCACCAGCCCGGCAGGCTATGGTAAAACCACGCTGATATCGCAATGGGCAGCAGGCAAGCGCGATCTGGGCTGGTACTCGCTGGATGAGGGGGATAATCAGCCGGAACGTTTTGCCGAATACCTGATTACCGCTCTGCAGCAGGCAAGTGACGGGCACTGTCCGCGCAGTGAGACGCTGGCGGAGAAGCGCCAGTACGTCAGTCTTAACACGCTCTTTTCCGAGCTCTTTATTGAACTGGCCGAGTGGCAGCAACCGCTGTGGCTGGTTATTGACGATTATCATCTGATCAACAATCCGGTGATCCACGAGGCGATGCGCTTTTTTCTGCGTCATCAGCCGGAAAATCTCACCCTTATCCTGCTGTCGCGCAATTTGCCGCAGCTGGGGATCGCCAATCTGCGGGTACGGGAACAGCTGCTGGAAATCGGCAGCCAGCAGCTGGCGTTCACCCATCAGGAAGCGAAGCAGTTCTTCGATCACCGTCTGGACTCACCGCTGGAATCCGAAGAGAGCAGCCGTCTGTGTGACGATGTCGCCGGATGGGTGACGGCGCTGCAGCTGATTGCGCTTTCTGCCCGTCAGGGCAGCGGCTCGGCGCAGCATTCGGCGCGGCGTCTTTCCGGCATCAATGCCAGCCATCTCGCCGATTATCTGGTGGAGGAGGTGCTCGATAATGTGGATGTACCGACACGTCATTTCCTGCTGAAAAGCGCGCTGCTGCGTTCGATGAACGATGAGCTGATCGCCTGCGTTACGCGCGAAGAGAATGGTCAGCTGCGGCTGGAAGAGATTGAACGTCAGGGGCTGTTTCTGCAGCGTATGGACGATTCCGGGCGCTGGTTCAGTTATCATCCCCTGTTCGGCAACTTCCTGCGCCAGCGTTGCCAGTGGGAGCTGGCGGGCGAGCTGCCCGCTATTCATCGTGCTGCCGCCGAGAGCTGGATGGCGCAGGGGTATCCCGGTGAAGCGATGCATCATGCGCTCGCCTCGGGCGATGCCGCTATGCTGCGTGATGTGCTGGTGAATCATGGCTGGACGCTGTTCAATCGCAGCGAGCTGACGCTGCTGGAAGCGTCGTTAACGGCGCTGCCGTGGAGTTGCCTGCTGGAAAATCCTCGGCTGGTGCTGCTGCAGGCCTGGCTGATGCAGAGCCAGCATCGCTATTCCGAGGTCAACAACCTGCTGGCACGTTTCGAGCAGGAGAGCCGTAGCGAGATCTGCAATGGCTTGCGGGGCGAGTTTAATGCCTTGCGGGCGCAGGTAGCGATTAACGACGGCGATACCGACGAGGCGGAGCGACTGGCTAAAGTGGCGCTGGAAGAACTGCCGCTGGCCAGCTCTTACAGTCGTATTGTCGCTACCTCAGTACATGGCGAAGTGATGCACTGTAAGGGTGATCTGACTAATTCCCTGCGGCTGATGCAGCAGACTGAGCAGATGGCGCGCCGGGATGAAGCCTGGCATTACGCGCTCTGGAGTCTGATTCAGCAAAGTGAAATTCTGTTTGCTCAGGGCTTTTTACAGTCGGCGTTTGAAGCGCAGGAGCGGGCGTTCTGTCTGGTGGACGAACAGCATCTGGCGCAGTTTCCGCTGCATGAATTTCTACTGCGCATCCGCGCTCAGTTGCTCTGGGCCTGGGGACGGCTGGAGGAGGCGGAAACCGCAGCGCGCGACGGCATTAAGGTACTGGCACGCTATCAGCCCCAGCAGCAGATTCAGTGTCTCGCCCTGCTGGTACAGTGTTCCCTGGCGCGTGGTAATCTGGACAATGCCCGCGGTCATCTTAACCGGCTGGAAAACCTGTTAAATAATGGCAGCTGGCACAGCGACTGGATCGCCAATGCGGATGAGGTGCGCGTAATCTACTGGCAGATGACCGGAGACCATACCAGCGCAACCACCTGGCTGCGTCAGACGCCTAAACCGGCCTTCGCCAATAACCATTTTTTACAGGGGCAGTGGCGCAATATCGCGCGCGCACAGATTCTGCTGGGAGAGATAGATCAGGCCGAAGTGGTGCTGGAAGAGCTGAACGATAACGCGCGTGCGCTGCGCCTGATGAGCGATCTGAATCGTAATCAGCTGCTGCTGAACCAGGTTTACTGGCACAGCGACCGTAAGGCGGATGCGCAGCGGGTTCTGATTGAGGCGCTGAAGCTGGCGCGCAGTACCGGCTTTATCAGCCATTTTGTCATTGAAGGGGAGATGATGGCGCAGCAGCTGCGACAGCTTATCCAGCTGAACACCCTTTCCGATCTCGACAACCATCGCGCCCAGCGCATTTTGCGCGACATTAACAAGCACCATCGCCATAAGTTTGCCCATTTTGACGAAAGTTTTGTCAGTCGCCTGCTGCACCATCCTGAGGTGCCGGAGCTGATCCGCACCAGTCCGCTGACCCAGCGTGAATGGCAGGTGCTGGGGCTGATCTACTCCGGCTACAGCAACGACCAGATCGCCGGCGAGCTGGCGGTAGCGGCCACCACTATCAAAACCCATATTCGAAATCTCTACCAGAAACTGGGCGTATCCCATCGCGCCGACGCCATGAATCAGGCGCAGTCGCTGCTGCGCATGATGGGATATGTGTAAGACAGGGAACGCTGTAAAAGCGGGTCATAGTCAGGGATACGGGCAAGCTCCGCGTCAGGCATCTCGCATTACCAGCTTATTAGTTTTCTCGGTATAAACGATGTAGTTATCAGGAATATCTTTATTAATAAAAGACATGGCGCCAATAGTAACATTATTACCAATGCGTATCTGGTTGGCGATGATGCAGGAGTGAGCGCCGACAGTAACGTTATCGCCGATAACGATAGCTATTGGCGCTTTGTCCGGATTGTGACCGCTGATGCCAATCGTGGTGTTTTGCCGGATTTTAAACGAGTGGCCAATCACGGCCGCGCCGTTGATGACAATGCTCTGATGATGTGAGATAACCAGGCCTGGCCCAATTTGGGCAGGGAGCTGAATTTCGGTGCCATATTTCAGGCTGAGCCTTCTGTTGATCCTCAGGGCGCGTTTTTGCAGGAAACGGCTGTCCATACGGTACAAGTAAGCAGCGATACGCCACCAGAAATAAAATCGTCTTTCCGGACATTTTATCGCTTTATGTATGACGCGCAGCCATGAAAAGGGTTTGTCGCTCATCATCACTTCACGGCGTAAGCACGCCTTAAGAAATTCAATCTGACTACTGTTGGTCTTTTCCATCTTCTTGTCTCTTCCAGGCCGCACGGACAATTTATAAGCAAAGGTTTGCCGGAACAAGGCGTACTCAGAGTGTTATCGGTTCATCAACCGGTAATGGTTCGCGATAAAACAGCACGCGTTACGCTTGTTCCGGGCAGAATGCGTATGGATGAAGCCTGGGTTTTGCCCTTTTATCATGCTGATCCGTGCTGCACTATTTTCAGGATGGCTGCGATCCAGTGCACAAAATAAGTACAACCGTGATTGCATGCCGCTGCTTTTTGCACCATATTCACCCACACAGTGTTAACAAAATATTTACCATTCAGCGCATTCTTGTTTTTCCCGTTTTAAATCAAAGCGTTTTTTTATTCAACCAGATTGGCATGAAAAGTGCTTATTGATTGTGTTGTCTTATCTTCGCGTCTCCTTTAATTAAATAAGTGGTTAATTAATTGAGCGGTAATGATCCTTTGTAAAAAGGAAATAAACACAGGAGCGTCGCAATGCGTGCATCAAAACTTACCAAGCTGGGCCTGGCTGTGATGGCCGTTTCCTTTTCTGTGTCTGTATGCGCGCAGGAGGGCATCCGGCTGGGCGTGATCGAACCCCTTACCGGCTCCGTGGCGTACAACGGTACCGAGTATGTCAAAGGCGCCAGGCTGGCGCTGGAGGAGTATAACCAGCGCGCGGGCGTCACACCGGCGCAGCTGATTATTGAAGACGGACAGTGCAGCCCCGCCAACTCGGTTAATGCGGCAGAAAAGTTAATCCAGAAAGATAAAGTGGTGGCGCTGATGGGCGCCTTCTGCAGCTCCGCCACGGCCGCCGTGATGCCGCTGGCGCAGCAGTACAAAATCCCGTTCCTGACCGGTGTCTCCTCGCAGGCCGATCTGACCGAAAAAAATAATCCCTACTTCTTCCGCTCTGCGGAAACCGATGCACTGCTGGCCAAAGCCTTCGCCAAAATCCTGGCGGAAAAGCTGCAGCTCAAGCGTGTGGCGTATATTGGTGTGAATGATGACTGGGGGCGGGGCAGCATTAAAGAGTTTTCCCGCGACCTGGAAGCGCACGGTGTGCAGAGCGCCATGACCGAGTATTTCGACCACGGCGCCACCGATTTCTACACGCTGATGGCGAAGCTGCGCAATGCCAAAGCGGATGGCGTCTTTATCGCCGCCGAAACCCAGGACGGCTCTATTCTGGTGAAACAGTTAAAAGAGTTTGGCATCAATATCAATGTGTTTGGTGTTGGCTCATGGGCCACTACCGATTTTATTAATCTGGTGGGTGAGGCTTCCGAAGGAATCTACGCGGCCGTGCCCTATGTCTATACCCTGCCGGGTGAAAGCAACCAGCAATTTGTGAAGGCTTATCAGGCGAAATATCAGCAGATGCCGAGCAAGTATGGCGCGGCGGGCTATAACGCCACTCATATTATGCTGGATGCGGTACAGCGCGCAGGCAGCAGCGACGCCGCGAAGATTATCGCCGGCCTGAAAGAGACCGATTATCAGGCGCCGAACGGCCACTATCGCTTTAACGCGAAAGGTCAGGCCTGGGGCTTTGATGCCGCTCTGGTGCAGATCCGCAATAAGGTGCCTGAGGTGGTCAGCAGCACCGCTGTCGAGAAGCCGGAGGAGTAAGCATGGATCTCTTTTTACAATTCCTCGCGAATGGCCTGGTGAGCGGCACCTTTTATGCCTTATCGGCACTGGGGCTGACGCTGATATTTGGCCTGATGCGCGTGGTTAACTTCGCGCATGGCGAGTTTTATATGATGGGGGGCATGCTGGGCTGGTTTGTCACGCACACGCTCGGACTCAACTTTTTCACCGGTCTGCTGGTGGTCGCCGCCACGATGGCAGCGTTTGGCTGGCTGGTGGATCGCTTGTTGATCGAGCGGGTACGCGGTCAGTCTGAGGAGCCGGGGATTCTGTTGACCATCGGGCTCTCCATTTTCCTGACCAATACCGCGCTGCTGCTGGCGGGCACCACGCCACAAAAAATCACCGGGCCGGTGCCGGACGCACCAGTGTTTATCGGGCCGGTGGTGCTGACCGAAATGCGGCTGTTTGCGGTAGCGGTCTGCGCCCTGTTGATCCTGGGCGCCCATCTGATTATCAAAAAGACCCGCACCGGGCGGGCGATGCGCGCCACTTTCCAGGATCCCATGGCGGCACAGCTGGTTGGCATCAAAATTTCGCATATCTATGCCAGCACTTTTGCCATGGGTACTGTGCTGGCCGCCAGCGCCGGTATGCTGCTGGGGGCGATTTACTCGACGCAGGTTTCTGTCGGCGGGCTGGTAAGTCTGAAAGCCTTTGTGGTGGTGATCCTTGGCGGGATGGGCAGTTTTGCCGGAGCGATCATCGGCGGGCTGCTGCTGGGCATCGCCGAGGCGATGTGGGGCGGCTATATCTCCAGCGGCATGGTGGACATCATTGGCTTCCTGATAGTGATCCTGATGCTGATCTTCAGACCCTATGGTCTGTTTTCAGCGCGCGCAGAGAGGGCATAACATGAAATTTGAACGTAACACGCTGTTGCTGCTGGGGCTGTTGGCCGCACTCTTTCCGTTACTGGTGCGCGATCAATACCTGCTGCACATCGGCGTGATGGTGCTGTTTTACGTCATCCTCGCCAGCAGCCTGAACCTGACCCTGGGGTATATCGGCGAGTTCTCCCTTGGTCATACCGCTTTTCTGGGGCTGGGGGCTTATTCATCAGCGTTGCTGGCGACTCACTTTCACTGGCCGCTGTGGCTGACGCTGCCTGCGGCAGGACTGGTCGCCGCGCTCTCCGGGGCCCTGATTGGCGCAATTACGCTGCGTCTGCGCGGTCCCTATTTTGTGATTATCACCCTGGCCTTTGCGGAAGCGCTGCGTATTGTGGCGAATAACTGGATAGAAGTGACCAATGGCCCGATGGGCATCGCCGGTATCGCGCAGCCCGCGGTGATGGCGAGTCTGTCGGCACTGGACATTAAGCGCAGCTATTACTATCTGGCGCTGCTGATGGCCGCCATCGCGCTCTATCTGATCTACCGTTTTGTTTATTCCAGCCAGGGACGTGCGGCCGTCACCGTACGGGAAAACCGCTATGTGGCACAGTCGGTTGGCATCTGGCCCTTCGCTTATGCGCTGAAAGCCTTTGTGTTGGGCGCCTTTCTGGCCGGTCTGGCGGGCGGTTTATATGCCCACTACATCACCTTTGTCGGCGTCGACGTCTTCCAGTTCAGCTTTATGGTGACAATGATCATTATGGTGCTGCTGGGCGGGAAAAGTACCCTGGTGGGGCCGGTGATTGGCGCACTGGTGGTCACGCTGCTCAGTGAGTATCTGCGCGAAATGCAGGAGCTGCGCATGTCCATCTTCGGCCTGATTGTGATGGCGGTGGTGCTGTTCCTGCCCAAAGGGCTGATGGGCTTCCTGACGCAGCGCCGGGAACAACATCGCCGCGCGGCAGCTATCCCCGCAACGCCGGTGCAGCAGGAGAAAACCATATGACCACTTCTTCCCAACCTTTACTGTCGGTGCAGGGGCTGTGCAAAACCTTTGGCGGGCTGAAAGCGGTACAGGATATCAGCTTTGATGTTCACGCCGGTGAGCTGGTGGGGCTGATTGGCCCGAACGGTGCGGGCAAGACCACCTGTTTTAACCTGATTACCGGCTTTTACAAGCCCGACAGTGGCAGGGTGCTGTTTGCCGACAAAACGATTACCGGCAATGCGCCTCATGTGATCGCCCGGCACGGGCTGGTGCGCAGCTTTCAAAAAACCAACGTACTGAAGTCATTAACCGCCTTTGAAAATGTGCTGGCGGGGCACTATCTGGCGGCCAGACAGTCGCTGATGGACACTTTCTTTCCGCGCGCGCATGTGCGTCGCACCGAACAGGAGGTACGTGCGAGCGCCGCCAGCATTCTTGAGCTTATGGGGCTGGGGCAACGCATGAATACCCCCGCCAGCGTGCTCTCCTGCGGCGAGCTACGTCTGCTGGAGGTGGCCGTGGCGGTGGCGGCCAAACCGCGTTTGTTGATGCTGGATGAACCGGCGGCGGGTCTCAACAGTCAGGAGGCGCGTCTGTTTGGTCATATCTTACAGCGTCTGCTGGGCGCGCAGGTGGCTTCGATCGTCATTGTTGAACACAACATGCATCTGATGATGGAGATCTGTCACCGGCTGGTGGTGATGAACTTTGGACAGAAGTTAACTGAGGGGACGCCTGCCGAGGTGCAGCGCCATCCGCAGGTGATCGAAGCTTATCTGGGGAAGGCGAGCGCATGACGATGAACGAGACAAGCCTGTTAAAAATCAGCGGGATGCAGGCGGCTTACGGTAACGCCACGGCGCTGCACGGTATCGATATGACCATCCAGCGCGGCGAAATTATTGCGCTTATCGGTGCGAACGGGGCGGGGAAAAGCACCACGTTGCGGGCGATTTCCGGCTTGCTGAAGCCGAAAAGCGGCAGCATTCACTGGCAGGAAAAGGCCATTGGCGGCTGGGCGAGCGAACGCATTGTCGCCGCCGGTATCGCGCATTGTCCCGAAGAGCGGCATGTCTGGCCCACCATGAGCGTGCATGAAAATCTGATGATGGGCGCTTACCTCTGCCGCTCAGGCAAAGAGGTAGAGGAGCGGGTCGGCATGGCGTTTCATCGTTTTCCGCGTCTGCGTGAAAGACGCAAGCAACTGGCGGGCACCCTGAGCGGCGGCGAACAGCAGATGCTGGCGATTGCCCGCGCGCTGATGTCGGAGCCGAAACTGCTGCTGCTGGACGAGCCGAGCCTTGGCCTGTCGCCAAAAATGGCTGATGAGGTGTTTGATGTGATACGCGAAATCAACCAGCATGGCGTGACGGCGCTGATTGTAGAGCAGAACGTGTATAACGCGCTTTCCATCGCCTCCCGGGCTTATGTGCTGGAAACCGGGCGTATTGTGGCCCATGCCGATTCAGCCACGCTGCTGGCGGATAAAGAGTTACTCAACGCCTATCTGGGCGGGTAAGGCGTCAGCCTGACAAAAAAGGGTCTTAATTAATTAACTGCTTATTTAATAGGATGGAAGATGATGAGCCAGAAATTACGTGTTGGCATTATTGGTGGAGGAATTGGCGGCGTGGCCTTGGCGCGCAGCCTGCAACAGCAGGGCATCGATTTTCACCTGTTTGAGCGGGCGGCGGCATTTGGCGAAGTGGGAGCCGGAGTGCAGATGACGCCGAATGCGGTAAAGGTGCTGAAAGCGCTGGGGCTGGCGGAGAGCTTGCAGCAGGTAGGTTTTCTGCCGGAGGCGATGGTAGGGCTTAACTGGGAAAGCGCGCATGAACTCTTCCGTACGCCGCTGAAATCCACCTGTCCCGATCTTTATGGTGCCGAGTTCTACCATGTCCACCGCGCCGATCTGCACACCATGTTAGTGGCGGATATTCCGACGGAAAAGGTGACCTTCAATGCGCAGTGCACGGATTTACAGCAAAACGCCGGGTCGGCAACGGCGTACTTTGCCGATGGCAGCACTTATGAAGCCGACCTGATTGTCGGGGCAGACGGTATCCATTCGGTGGTGCGTAACGCGCTATGGGGCAATGAAAAGCCGCAGTTCACCGGCCATATGTGCTGGCGTGCGCTGGTGCCGGTTGAAGAGCATCCGCTGCCGTTTGTCGGTCCCTGGGCCTCTTTCTGGATGGGCCCCTCCGCGCATGTGGTGACTTACTACGTCAAAGGAGGCAAGGCGGTGAATATCGTGGCGGTGGCGGAAGCGGCGGAGTGGGTCAAAGAGTCATGGACGGAAGCCAGTTCCACCGCAGAGTTACTTGATGCCTACCAGGGCTGGCATCCAAACCTGATTCAGCTGTTTGAACGCACCGATCCTGCCCAGACCTTTAAATGGGGGCTGTTTGACCATGATCCGATGGCGCAGTGGTCCGTGAATCACGCCACGCTGTTGGGCGATGCCGCGCATCCGATGCTGCCTTTTCTCTCCCAGGGAGCGGCGATGGCCATCGAGGATGGCTACGTACTGGCGCAGGCCCTGGCGCACTACAAGGGCGATCTCAGCACCGCGCTGGCCGCCTATGAGGCCGAGCGGCGTCCGCGCACGTCTCAGGTGCAGCTGCAGGCCCGTGAACGCGGCCGCACCTATCACCTTTCTTCCCCCGAAGAGCTGCGGCAGCGCGATCTGGCCTACCAACAGGAACAGGCGAAAAACCCCAATGCGGTAGGGATTCGTGCCGAGTGGATTTATGAATATGACGCCACCCGCTGCCGCGAACGCTTTGATGCCGAAGCGATCTCTGCTTAACCGCAACCGGGCCTGGCCGGGTGGTCAGGCAAGACCTTTATTACTGCGACGGGAATCACCATGAAAAAGACCTTTCGTATCGGACAAATTGTTCCCAGCTCCAACACCACCATGGAAACGGAAGTGCCGGCGATGTTGCTGGCGCGACAACAGATTCGTCCGGAGAGATTCACCTTTCACTCCAGCCGGATGCGCATGAAAACAGTGCAGAAAGAGGAGCTGGCCGCCATGGATGCGGAGTCGGACCGCTGCGCGCTGGAGCTATCCGACGCCCGGGTCGACGTGCTGGGCTATGCCTGCCTGGTGGCCATTATGTCGATGGGCAAAGGCTATCACCGCCAGTCGGAACAGCGCCTGCAACAGCAAACCGCCAGTAATCAGGCGCCAGCACCCGTGATCACCAGCGCCGGCGCGCTGGTAGACGCCTTAAAAGTGTTAAACGCCCGCCGTATCGCCCTGGTGGCACCCTACATGAAACCGCTGACGCAACTGGTGGTGGATTATATCGCCGCTGAGGGGATTGAGGTGGTGACATGGCGGGCGCTGGAGATCCCCGACAACCTGGCGGTAGGCCGTCACGATCCCCGTCTGTTGCCGGGCATTGTCACGGAGATGAACCTCGAAGGGATCGATGTCATCGTGCTCTCCGCCTGCGTGCAGATGCCGTCGCTGCCGGTGGTGGCACAGGTGGAAGCCCTGACCGGCAAGCCGGTCGTCACTGCCGCTGTCGCCACCACCTACGCCCTGTTAAAGGCGCTGGAGCTGGAACCCATAGTGCCGGGCGCAGGGGCATTGCTGTCCGGCGCTTACTGAAGGAGAGCGACATGAGTCAGTTTTTATATGGTGCACATATTCAGGCCAACGGTATTCGCCAGCACTATCTGCGCTATGGCGGCAAGGGGTTGCCGCTGCTGCTGATCCCCGGTATCACCAGCCCGGCGATTACCTGGGGTTTTGTGGGCGAGCGGCTGGGCGAAAACTTTGACGTTTATCTGCTGGATGTGCGCGGGCGCGGGCTCTCCAGCGCGGGCGAGACGCTGGATTACAGTCTGGATGCGCAGGCGGACGACATTGCCGCATTTGCTGTGGCGCTGCAACTGGAGCGCTTCGCGGTGATCGGCCACTCCATGGGCGGACGTATTGCGCTGCGCATGGCGAGTCGGCATCAGCCCGCAGCGCTGGAACGCCTGGTGCTGGTGGATCCGCCGGTCTCCGGCCCCGGTCGACGCCCCTATCCGGCGCAGCTGAGCTGGTATATCGACTCGATCCGTCAGGCGACGCAGGGCATGGACGCGGAGGCGATGCGCGCTTTCTGTCCCTCCTGGAGCCTGGAGCAACGCCGCTTGCGTGCCGAGTGGTTGCATACCTGCGATGAACGCGCCGTGCGCACCAGTTTTGCCGGTTTCCAGCAGGATGATATTCATCAGGATCTGCCGCGTATCAGAGTGCCGGTGCATCTGATTATCGCGGGTGGGGCGGAGGTGATTCTGCCGTCCGAAGAGCAAGAGCTACGTGCGCAACTGCCGCAGCTGAGCGTAGCGCGCGTGGCAGACGCGGGGCATATGATCCCGTGGGATGATGAAGCGGGCTTTTATGCCGCTTTTGGTGATTTCTTAGGTACATCTGTTTGATGACGAGGAGCTGACTGTGGCTATCAGTGATAATGAGATGATCCAGGCCTGGCATCAGGTTCTGACGCTTTCCGGTTTACAGGCTGACCAGATTGTCACGCTGTTGACCAGTGACACCACCCATCCGCAAACGCTGCGTACCGCGTGCATCGCTGCCGCTGCGCTGGGCGCACGCGTTAACCGCCTTGATCTGCCCGCTGTCAATGGTGAAAAGTCGCACAGCCGTGACAGCCTGGCCTATCTGGGCACCACGCCGCTGACCGGCAATCGCGCGGCCATTGCGGCGCTGAAAGAGAGCGACCTGGTGCTCGATTTAATGACTCTGCTGTTTTCGCCGGAGCAGCTGGATATTCTGAAATCGGGCACGCGGATTCTGCTGGCGGTCGAGCCGCCGGAGATCCTGGCGCGTATGGTGCCGACCGAGGCCGATCGCCGCCGGGTGTTGCAGGCGGCGCAGTTGCTGGAGGGGAAAAAAGAGATGCATGTCACCTCCGCAGCGGGCACCGATTTGCGCTGTCGGCTTGGGCAGTATCCGGTAGTGAAAGAGTATGGCTACGTCGATCAGCCGGGGCGCTGGGACCACTGGCCAAGCGGTTTTATTCTCACCTGGCCCGATGAAGGCGCTTCCAGCGGGCGCGTGGTGCTGGATAAAGGCGATATTCTGCTGCCGCAAAAAAGCTATGTGCAGTCACCGATCGAACTACGGGTCGAGAATGGCTACGTCACCCGTATTGAGGGCGGACTGGACGCTGAGCTGCTGCAAGACTATATCGAGGCCTTCGACGATCCTGAAGCTTACGCTTTGTCCCACATCGGCTGGGGGCTGCAGCCGCGCGCCCGCTGGTCCACGCTATCGCTGTACGATCGCGAAGCCACCATCGGTATGGATGCGCGCGCCTTTGAGGGCAATTTCCTCTGGTCGCTGGGGCCCAATAATGAAGTGGGCGGCGACCGCACAACCGCCTGTCATATTGATATCCCGATGCGCCACTGCACGGTGACGCTGGATGGACTGACCGTGGTGGATAACGGCAAGGTCGTGGGGCACTGAACCGGACACGCCTCGCCTGCGATAACGGGTGAGGCGTAATTTAAGCACAGGGGAAGAGATGAACAGCGAACATCATATTTACCAGCAGCAGGGGTTTGGTCAGCAGTTAGGGGTACAGGGCGCGATTGGCTTGTTGATCGTTGATTTTGTCAATGGTTTTGCCGATGCGCAGCAATTTGGCGGCGGTAATATTGCGCAGGCGATAGCCGCCACGCTTCCCGTCTTGCAGACTGCCCGGGCACGGGGCTGGGCCGTGGCACACAGCCGCATTGTCTATGCTGATGATGACAGCGATGCGAATATTTTTGCCTTAAAAGTTCCTGGTTTGCTGGCATTAAAAGAGCAGAGCCCGGCCAGCGCGATCGTGGAAGCGCTCACGCCGGTCGCTGGCGAACTGGTAGTACGCAAACAGGTGCCGTCCGCCTTTTTTGCCACCGGTCTGGCCCCCTGGCTGACGCAGCGCGGCGTTCAGACGCTGCTGGTGGCGGGCTGTACCACCAGCGGCTGCGTGCGGGCCAGTGTGGTAGACGCCATGTCGTACGGATTTCGTCCGCTGGTGTTACGCGATTGCGTGGGCGACAGAGCGCTGGGACCACACGAGGCAAACCTGTTTGATATGGCGCAAAAGAATGCGGATGTCATAAGTTTCGCCGATTTTCTCCGGCAGATCTGACCGGATGCGAGCCGGGGAAACATGCAGCAGCGTTTCCCCTTCGATCGGCAACACGTTAGAATAATGAGTATTGATAAGCTGACGAATGGGAATCTATGGACAGCAAAGCGATCAGGGGGCGTAAGGGCGTCTCGGTAAGACATGCCCGACCGGCTAACAAGAACCGTCCCGGCAGACCTGAAGGAACCCAGGGCACGGTAAAAGAAAATATCCTTGATGCCGCAGAAATTTTATTTGCCGATCTCGGTTATGCCGGAACCACGCTGCGTGAAGTCGCCGAGGCAGCGGAAGTCACCCAGGCGCTGATTATCTACTATTTCACTTCGAAATTCGGCTTATTTGAGGCGGTGTTTTTGCGCCGCAGTCGGCGTATCTCTGAAGAGCGCATGATGCGTTTGCAGATGCTGGAGCAGCTGAACACCCTGACGCTGGAGAAGATTATCCAGGCGTTTCTCAAGCCCACGCTGACGCTGCGCGAAACAAAGCAGGGACGTGCTTTTATTCGTCTGCAGGCGCGCCTGCATACCGAGCCGCCGGAAATCTCCTATGAATTACGCAACAGCGCCTACGATAACTCTACCAAAGCCTTTGTACAGGCCCTACAGAAACAATTGCCCCATCTCTCCGAGGGAGAAGTATACTGGCGCATGACCATGGTAATTGGTGCCTATATGTACTCCTTCTCGGATACCCACCGCCTTGAGCAACTCGCTTCTGATCATTACACCTCGCTGAATAATGAGGATTTGCTCAGAAGTATCACGGCCTTTGCCTGCGCTGGTATGCGGGCACCGCTCAGTGATGAGTGACGCAGCGGGCGTGTCGGCAAACCTGCGTTTTGGCCGATTTCAGGGCAGCGGGAATAACGACATTATGACGCCGAACGCAGCGAATCCTGGGCCGCATTTACCGCAGGCAGAGTCAGCGCCAGCACATCTTTCAGATGGCGGGTTTCTTCCACCGGGCTGCGTCCGAAGAGCCGCTTGAATTCACGGCTAAACTGCGAAGGGCTTTCATAGCCCACCTTCTCCGAGGCGGTCGAGGCGTTGATGCCATGCCGGATCATCATCAGACGCGCCTGGTGCAGGCGGATCGCTTTGATGTACTGAATCGGCGAGGTGGTGGTAATCGCTTTAAAATGCGCATGGAATGCCGGAACGCTCATATTCGCTTCGCTGGCCAGGGTTGCTACGCTCAGGTGACATTGATATTGCATATGAATATGGTGCAGCACCCTGGCGATACGACCAAAATTTCCGCCCTGCAGCAGCGCGGCACGCAGGCGGCCTCCCTGATCCCCGGTCAGTACCCGATAAGTGATTTCCCGCACAATAGAGGGCCCCAACAGGCGGGTTTCGCCTGGCGAGCTGAGGGCTTCCAGCAGGCGCAAAGTGGCGTCGGCCATTTTTTCATCCAGTTGCGTGGCGTACAGCGTGGCCGGTTCGGCAGGCTGCGGCGGTTGAACCTCATTGACGTTGAGTGCCAGCTCCGCTGTCAGCGTCGGATCGATACGCAACGCCAGGCCCAGCATGGGCTCTGCCTCACTGGCTTCCGTTTCAATACTGAAGGGTAACGGGACGGTCAGAACCAGATAGTGCTGCGCATCGTAGATATACAGGTTGCCGCCATGAAAGCCGCGCTTCCTGCCCTGCAGCACAATCACAATACTCGGTTCGTACAGCGCCGGCGTGCTGGAGAGCGGGCGGTCAGAGCGCATGAAAGTTACCCCCTCCAGCGCAGACCGGGTATATCCCTCAGAGGGTGCCAACTGCCTGAGCAGCGCAATCATACGTGCCTGGCGCGTTGTCGCCTGATGCATGGTTCAGCTCCTGACAGATGAGGATTAAACAATGTTAACACGCTTTTTCCACCCCTGATATCTGCAATTAATAGGATTAGGCAAGAACAGGCGAAGATAGGGTATTAGCAGTGGCCCGCCTTTTCTCTACCATGACTCCCACACCCGATGCCTGTCAGAACAACACCGGGTTTCTGGCGCAGTTAAGCGTGAAACAGGCAGATCATTGTTGATTCCTTTGGAGAAAACCTATGAATACGCAAACTCAGAGTAAAGTCATCCTGATTACCGGCGCCAGCAGCGGTATTGGTGAAGCGATCGCCCGGCGCCTGGCGGCCAGCGGACACCGCGTGGTACTTGGCGCGCGACGTACAGAGCGCCTGCAGGCGCTGAACAGTGCGCTGCAGAAGCAGGGTTTACAGTCGGCTTTCCGGACGCTGGATGTTACCTGTCTTGAAGATATGCAGAATTTTGTCGCTTTTGCTGAGGAGACCTGGGGACCGGTGGATGTGATAGTGAACAATGCAGGCGTCATGCCGCTCTCACCCCTGAAATCCCTGAAGGTGGCGGAATGGAACACCATGATCGACGTAAATATTCGCGGTGTGCTTAATGGTATCGCGGCGGTGTTGCCGGGCATGGAGGCGCGCAAACAGGGGCAGATTATTAACCTCTCTTCCATCGGCGGTCATAGCGTCTCGCCAACGGCGGCGGTTTATTGCGCCACCAAGTTTGCCGTACGGGCGATTTCGGAAGGTCTGCGTCAGGAGACAGATCAGATTCGTGTCACCGTGGTCAGCCCCGGAGTGGTGGAATCGGAACTGGCTGACACCATCTCTGATGACAGCGCGCGTGATGCCATGAAGACGTTCCGCCGTATTGCGATTCAGCCTGATGCGATTGCCCGGGCAGTGGCCTTTGCCATTGAGCAGCCGGATGACGTTGATGTCAGTGAACTGATTGTACGCCCGACAGCCAGTCCGTTTTAAGCGATCGCGGGATAATGGTTAATCAACCCTGGAGAAGCGGAATGGAATTACATCCTTATATTGGCATATGGGTCACCGATGACGGCTATATCCGCCATGAGCTGCTGCCGGATGGTCGCTATGACGAAGCGCGCGGCGCAAGAAAAAGCGCTTATCAGGGACGTTATACCCTTAGCGGAAACCATATCGACTACCTGGACGATACCGGATTTACTGCGGACGGCGACTTTATTGAGGATGTGCTCTATCACGCCGGAATGGTTCTACGCCGCGAGCAGAAATAAACAATCTGAATTGTCTTCTGCAGCTGAAAATAGCTGGCAGAAAACGATGATAAAGGAATTAAGATGAAACACGTAAAGTTTGCGGTTGTGTTTATTGGCCTGGTTGCGTTTAACAGCCTGGCGCAGAACGTCAGTGTGACCGCCTCGACGCTGGCAGAGGCGGAAGCGAAAGTGGCTTATCAGGCAAAGGGTGATGCTGCCAACTTACTGATTTAGTGTATGATGGTGTTTTTGAGGTGCTCCAGTGGCTTCTGTTTCTATCAGCTGTCCCTCCTGTTCAGCTACTGACGGGGTGGTGCGTAACGGTAAAAGTACTGCCGGACATCAGCGCTATCTCTGCTCTCACTGCCGTAAAACATGGCAGTTACAGTTCACATACACCGCCTCTCAACCCGGTACGCACCAGAAAATCATTGATATGGCCATGAATGGCGTTGGATGCCGGGCAATCGCCCGCATTATGGGCGTTGGCCTCAACACGATTTTACGTCACTTAAAAAACTCAGGCCGCAGTCGGTAACCTCGCGCATACAGCCGGGCAGTGACGTCATCGTCTGCGCGGAAATGGACGAACAGTGGGGCTACGTCGGGGCTAAATCGCGCCAGCGCTGGCTGTTTTACGCGTATGACAGGCTCCGGAAGACGGTTGTTGCGCACGTATTCGGTGAACGCACTATGGCGACGCTGGGGCGTCTTATGAGCCTGCTGTCACCCTTTGACGTGGTGATATGGATGACGGATGGCTGGCCGCTGTATGAATCCCGCCTGAAGGGAAAGCTGCACGTAATCAGCAAGCGATATACGCAGCGAATTGAGCGGCATAACCTGAATCTGAGGCAGCATCTGGCAAGGCTGGGACGGAAGTCGCTGTCGTTCTCAAAATCGGTGGAGCTGCATGATAAAGTCATCGGGCATTATCTGAACATAAAACACTATCAATAAGTTGGGACCATTACCAAAACGTAAAACTAAATAACACCCTGAAATCTGATCGGAATTATTCCCTGACGAGAAGCCCTGCGCGCAAATTTATTTTTTCAAACTAGACTTTTAATAAAATCATTTACAACACAGGAATCAGTCTGATGAGGAAAAAATTATTTTTTTGTGCGGTATCTGCTTCCCTGTTTTTAATACAGCCAGCAACGGCTAATACCAAACCAGAAGTTGTCGCCAGTATTAACCCTCCCTATCCGGATCCATCCGGCATTGCGGTTAGCTCCAGTAATCGAGTGTTTTTAGGTTTTCCCCGACATGCGGATAACCATAACTGGTATTCATTGGCAGAAGTCAAAGGCAATAAGCTGGTGCCTTATCCTGATAATACGTTAGGTCTGAAAAATAAACAGGATTATGACCACTGGCTTGTTTCACCTCATGGCATGTATATGGATAAAAATGACGTGCTCTGGGTGCTTGATGACGGCAAGATTGCCGGAAATAAAGAGATACCTGAGGGAGCGGCTAAAGTTGTCGCTATCGACACAAAAAGCAATAAGGTTATTCATAATATTGTCATTCATAAGCCGGTCCTGAATTCAGGTTCTCATTATAATGATTTGCGTGTGGATTTAACACATGGCGATCAGGGGGAAATCTATATTGCAAATTCAGGGTTTGAACAACATTATTCACTGGTGATTATTGATATCGCTTCAGGAAAGCAGAGGGAAGTCCTGACAAACCACTATTCGACCTCTCCTGAGCCGGGATATATCGCTTTTCTTGAAGGTCAGCCCCACCAATATGATTTTAACCACCAAAGCTTTCCTTTGGGAGGCGCAGATGGCGTAAGTTTGAGTCCTGACAGTAAAAAACTGTACTGGACAGTATTAAACGGGCGCAACCTTTACAGTATTGATACCGCGGTGTTGAGTGATTTTTCTAAAAATGAAAAGGCTATTGAGGCTGCTGTTCATTTCGAAGGCCAGCATCCTGCTAATGATGGATTGGCGGAAGATTCCGCCGGTAATCTTTACTTTGGCGCTTATGAACAGCAGTCCCTGATTAAAAGAGATGCAAAGGGAAACTATAGTTTGCTTTCTCATGATGAAAAAAACTATGTATGGCCTGACGGGCTGGCTTACAAAAACGGTTTTCTTTATGCGACCTTAGGGCAATGGAATCGACTGGCAGAGCTTAATGATGGCAAGGATCTGAGACGTCCCCCTTATTTGGTTGTTAAAGTGAAAGTCCAATAAAAACTCAGGCTTCATGAAAAAATGAGGCCTGGGTAATGACTTTGATCATGTTATAAAATTATGCGTCGGGACATTGCCGAATCAGCGTGCGGGATGGCCAGCTGCGTTCGCTTGATAAGCGAGACCTCAAGGTCATCCGCTATGGCGTGTCTGCTGTCGCATCCCTGATTGCTGAAGGCGTTCGCGTCGCTGCGTTTCTGTCAGGTCACATGCTTTCGGCAGAGAAATGGCGAGTATCCCGGCAATGATCAGCGAAGCGGCAAGCGCGCAGATTGCCACATTTTGACCATAGAGATAGAGCATTATGCCCACCAGATAAGGGCCGCAGAATCCGCCGAGGTTGCCGAGACCGTTGATTACGCCGCGTGCGCTACCAGCCACTTCGGGAGTCGCAATCCTTCCCGGAATGGACCAGAACGGACTGGTTGCCGCCTTGAGGAAAAAGCCGCAAATCACCAGAGCAATATAAGCTGCGATAATATGGTTGCGCAGTATAACGGAGGCCAGCAAGGCTGCGGCGAAGCAGAATAACGACGCCATTATCCATACACGCCGCTTCCCGCTACGATCGCTGAACAAGGAAATCAGCCAGATACCGGCAATCGTCGCCACGAAAGGCAGCACAGCCAGCACACCGACCCCCGCCATATTGGCGCCAGTCAGATTTTTTAAGATACTCGGGAGCCACAGGGTGTAGCCATAATCGCCCGTCTGGTAAAAAAAGTTTAGCGCTACCAGCTTCATCAGGCCTTTGTTACGGAATACATCTTTCAGCGGCGCACGGCTTACCGGTTGCTGATCGCGCCGCGCTTCGCGCTCGCGTTGCAGTTCGCGAATCAGGTATTCGCGCTCGCGCTCCGGGAGCCAGCGTGCCTCTTCAGGCCGATCGCTGATGACCAGCCACCACACCAGCAGCACCGCGGCAGAAAGCAATCCCTCGATAATAAATAGCCAGCGCCAGTCGAAGGCGTTGATAATCCAGCCGGATATCGGCGCAGTAAACATGCCACCCAGCGGCGCAAACATCATGACAAACGCGTTGGCACGGCCCAGCTCTTTTTCCGGAAACCAGTTGCTGACCATGGTCAGCACCACGGGCAGCATGCCGCCTTCAGACACGCCAAGAATAAAGCGCAGCGCCAGCAGTTGATAATGATTAGTGACGAAGCCGGTCGCAATCGAGACCGCCATCCAGGCGGCAAGCGACCAGGCGATAAAACGTTTACCACTGCCGTTTACCGCAATCCGGCCGCCGGGCACCTGCAAAAACAGATAACCGATAAAGAAGATGCCGCTGGCGATACCCGCCATCTGGCTGCTTATCGCCAAATCCTGTTCCATTCCTCCGGGCAAAGCGAAACTGATATTTACCCGATCCATAAAAGAAACAATACAGGTAATCAGAATGGGGGCAATGACACGTAACCACCGAGTCCCCGGTATTTTATTATCCATACAGCGCCCTCTGTGAATTTACGGAACGTACGGCGCTAACGATGTTGGTAACAACATCGTGAGTGCCTGAATAAAAATGAATGCGGGATTAAACAGCGTTGGGTAAGGGGCGCCCTTTAAAAAACGCGTCGACATTAGCAAAAACGACATCGCTCATTTTTTGACGTGTTTCCGCTGTCGCGCTGCCGACGTGTGGTTGCAATATCACATTATCCAGCGCGATAAGCGCTTCAGGGACATGAGGTTCTTCTTCGAAGACGTCTAACGCGGCGCCAGCAATGGCTTTACGCTGCAACGCCTGAATCAGGGCGTTTTCATCTACCAGCGTTCCGCGAGCGATATTGACCAACCAGGCGTGCGCCGGCATCGCCTCAAGAACCGAGGCATCGATCAGTCCACGGTTTGCCGCGCCGCCGGAGGCGGCGACGATCAGGAAATCATTTTCCCGCGCCAGGGTGTAAATGTCCCCGCACCGGGTATAGGGAAGCTCCGGTTTCGGCGTACAACTGATATAGGATACCGACATATCAAACGCCGTCGCGCGTTGAGCGATCGCGCGGCCGATATTGCCCATGCCCACGATGCCGACTCGCTTGCCGCTGACCTGGGTGCCGAGCGCGGGAGCTTGCCTGAGCCACTGGCCTTCACGTACGAAGCGATCGCCGAGACACAGGCGCCGTGCGCCGCTCAGCAGCAGTCCCATCGCCATGTCAGCAACATCGTTAGTCAGCACGCCGGAAGTGATGGTGACGGCAATATTCGCTTTGCGAGCATAATCAAGGTCAACGGCGTCAGTACCTACGCCGAAGATCGCAATCAGCCCGATCTGCGGTAATTGTTCCAGTACGGCATTGCTGATACCGACATCGCCACGCGTGACAACGGCCTGAACGCGCGTCCCCTCGGCGGCAAGCCAGGCCAGCGGTTCATCCTGTTCATACAGACGATGCACCTCAAAGGCGGAGCTGAGACGGTCAAGCAGAGAATCGAGCACCGGGGCAATCAGTAAAATATTCGGGCGGGCTTGTTGCGTCATGAGCGTTCCTTTAATCATTCCGTTACCTGAGATGGATACTATTAAAGGCGTTCTGACGTATTTTTTTGTGATAAATATCACATGAAAAAGTGTTAAGAAACTCTGTTACTGATGGCGTGATCGTGACGGCGATTCGGCTATATCGGGTGACACATTTCAGATGGTAGCGCCCATCGACAGACGATAATGCAAATCGACCTGCTCGATGGTGGGTTGTTGATGGATCTTTTTAATGAGAATTTCTGTGGCGACCTTGCCCATTTCGAAGCGCGGCGTGACCACGCTGGCCAATTGCGGCGTTGTTACCTGCCCGATTTCCAGCCCGTGAAAACCTGCGATCGCCATTTGATCGGGGACAAGAATGCCTGCGGCGCGACACTCCTGCAATACGCCAACGGCCAGATCATCATTGGTACAGAGAATGCCATCCATATTGGGATAGATCTGCCGCGCCAGAGTCATCATGCCTGTACCGATGGAAACCGAAGAAATTTTATTCGGCGCTATGCGCCCCGCTGGGAGTCCGGCCGCCGTCATGGCTTCGCAATAGCCTGCATAGCGTTGTTCATCACGCGTATCGGACATCGAACCAAAATAGATAATGTGTTTTTTACCGCTGGCCAGCAGCATATTCGTCATATCCAGACCGGCGCGGTGATTATTGAAGCCTACGCTGATGCGTCCGGGCGTCTGAGTCAGGCCCATCACTTCCGCAATCGGGATGCCTGCAGCTTTCAGATATTTTTCTGCGCGCACCGTATGCACGGATTCAGTCAGAAGCAATGCCTTAATATTAAAAGCCAATACCGTAGCGATCTTTTCTTCTTCGCGCTGGCGATCGTAATCGTAATTTACCACCAGCGTCTGATAACCCTGTACGCGGGTAACGGATTCCACACCTGCCAGCAAATCGGCAAAAATCTGATTATGAAAGGAAGGAATAAGCACGCCGATGCGGGGCAGGGTATTGCCGATCATGGCGGAATTATCGGCGTCAGGCTGGTAGCCAACCTCCGCAATCACTTTCGCGATATGTTCCGCCGTTTCCGCCTTTACTTTTTCCGGCGTGCGTAAATAGCGACTAACCGTCATTTTTGTTACGCCCGCCAGCGTAGCGATATCATGTAACGTTATGCGTTGCATTTTCATTATTCATGTCCGTCAGACGGCGATTCCATCACATTATTATGCCTGCCGGCAGAGGGAAAAGGAATTATTCGCCGATACCGGATCCGCCCATTTCGGCTGCCTGACCTGCCACAGTTCACAACAAAGGTAACCGGGTTTTGTAACACGGATTAGAGTGACGTCCGTCACAGTTTTATACGCCATAAAACCGTGATATAGGCGTTATGAATGGCAAAACAAGGCAGGTTTGTTGATGAACGATCTTTTCAGCTTAAACAACAAACGGATATTGATAACCGGCGCCGCCCAGGGCATTGGTTTCATTATGGCCCGTGGTCTGGCGCAACAGGGGGCAGAAATCATCATCAACGGCACGCATGCAGAGCGGGCAGAAAAGGCTGCCATGCGATTACGCGATGAAGGTTTCAAAGCCCATACTTCTCTGTTTGACGTTGCCGATGCCCGTGCGGTGGAACAGGCGGTTGCGGATATTGAAAATAACATAGGCCCGATTGATGTGTTATTTAACAATGCCGGCATTCAACGCCGCCATCCTTTTACCGAATTTCCGCTTGATGAGTGGAACGATATTATTGCAACCAACCAGACCGGCGTATTCATCGTCTCGCAATGCGTGGCAAAAAAAATGGTTGCGCGCAAAAAGGGCAAAATTGTCAATATCTGTTCAATGCAAAGCGAACTGGGTCGGGATACCATTACGCCTTACGCGGCGGCAAAAGGTGCGGTAAAAATGCTGACGCGCGGCATGTGCGTGGAGCTGGCGCGTCATAATATCCAGGTTAACGGTATCGCCCCGGGCTATTTCCGCACGCCGATGACCCAGGCGTTAGCAGACAATAAAGAATTCACCGACTGGTTATGCAAGCGTACCCCTGCCGCGCGTTGGGGCAATCCTGAAGAACTGGTGGGTGCGGCGGTGTTTCTTTCGTCAAAAGCGTCCGATTTCGTTAACGGGCATCTGTTGTTCGTCGATGGCGGCATGCTGGCGGCGGTATAACAGGGAGGATCTGGCTATGGCAGTACCATGTATCATTTTAATGGGCGTATCCGGCACCGGAAAAACCTCCGTAGGCATGGCGCTCGCCAGGGCGCTGAATGCGAAATTCCTTGACGGCGACGACCTTCATCCGCGTGAAAATATCCTGAAAATGGCTGCCGGACAGGCGCTGAACGATGAGGATCGTCTGCCCTGGCTCACGCGTATTTCCGACGTGATTTTTAGCCTGGGCCAGAAAAACGAAGCGGGTGTTCTGGTCTGTTCCGCACTGAAGAAACGCTATCGCGATACGCTGCGCGCGGGCAATGCGCATGTGCGTTTTATCTGGTTGCAGGGTGATTATCAGTTTGTATTGAACCGCATGCGGCAACGACAGGGCCATTTTATGCCGGAGGCGCTTCTGCAAAGCCAGTTTGCTACGCTGGAAGTCCCTGGCGAAGAGGAAGGCGATGTTATCCCGGTCGATATTTCACCTGCTCTTTCCCATATCGTTTCACACTGCATCAGCCTGGTCAGCGCCGCGCCAGCGCAGATGACAAAAGTCGCGTCCTGATTGCCTGTTTTTATACGGGCGCATCGCATCCGCGTTCCGCCCGCTTCCCGCAATGCCATCATCCGCTCTGTGCCGATGCACAGAGCGGATTGACGCCTGCAATCATCCATTGTCTCGGGCTATCCGACGTCGGCGCCGCCAGGTTAATCCTGCGCATACCGCAAGCAGAATGACGATCAACGCCACTATGCCCGGCATAATCCACGGTTGCGCCCTGGCCAGCAGCGGCGGGTGGCCGCCCTGACGCACCCAGGCAACGTCATCTGCACTCACGGTGACCTCTGGATTACCGTAATGCGCCAGCACGAAATTACTGATATCAGCGACCTGCGCATCGCTCAGCTTGTCAACATAAGAGGGTGAGCTGAAGCCCGGCATCAGTACCTGACCCGCGGCGGTGTTGCGCTGCACGCCAAACAGAATAGCGGCAATCAGATTGGCTGGGTTATGCATGCCCGTCGCGGTATTGTGGAACAGCGAAGGGTAAGCCTGATTAGCGCTGCCGGCTCCGTCTGGCTGATGACAGCTGGCGCAGTTGCCGCTGAACAGTGCCGCGCCATTCGTCAGTGAGTGATTGGCGTTATTGGCGTTACGTCCGCGTATGCTGTTCTCCACATCCGCTGGTTTGCCAAAGCTGTAGGCGGGTTGCGTGTCGCCTTCGTCACGGATTGGCGTCGTGCTTTTAAGATAAACCGCTATCGCTTTCAAATCGCTGTCGGACAGATACTGCAGGCTATGCTCCACCGCTTCGGCCATGCCGCCCGCCGCCTGGTTTTTGCCCTCAGCCCGGCCGGTCTTAAGGTATTGAACCAGCTCATCGTTACGCCAGCCACCGATTCCGCTTATCGCATCGGATGTGATGTTAGGCGCGTACCAGCTGCCGATCGGCGCACCAGCCAGCGGCCGGTTGCCTGCCTCCTGCATCAATACTCCGCGCGGCGTATGACAGGTGTTACAGTGCGCAAGGCCGTTAACCAGATAGTTACCCCGATTCCACTCAGCACTCTGGCTGTCATCGCTCAGGTAAGGCTTATCGTCCGCAAACATCAGGTTCCAGAAGAACATGCTGAAGCGCAGGTTAAAGGGGAAAGGCAGGCTGGTTTGTCGGTTTTTCTGCTCAACCGGCTTCACGCCATGCATAAAGTAGTAATAGAGCGCATGCAAATCTTCATCCGTGATCTTGCTGTAAGAGGTGTAAGGCATCGCGGGATAGAGCTGCGCGCCGTCAGCGCGTACGCCATGGCGTACCGCCTGCGAAAATTCAGCTTCGCTGTAAGGCCCGATGCCGTCGGCAGAAGGGGTGATATTGGTGGAATAGATCACACCCATCGGCGAGGCGATCGCATAACCGCCGCTGAAGGCGGTTGCACTGCCCGGAGCGGTGTGGCATGCCTGACAATCCGAAGCAATGGCGACCTGTTCCCCCTGGCGCAACAATGTCAGATCGGTCTGCTCTGCCGGAGCGCTTAACGTCAACGCTGCCATGAGTGACGTTGCCATCAACAGCTGTTTCATGCGTCCCCCTTCATGCGCAGGCTGATGTCATGAGCGGCCTTCAGCCCCAGCGCCGCCATGGTCAGCGTACTGTTCACCACGCTGGCGGAGGGGATGGCGCCTCCCCCGGGCAGCCAGAGATTTTCATGGTCAAATGCCCGACAATTGCCGTCCACAACCGCCTCTTTTGCATTTTTCCCCATGATAACCCCACCCATAATGTGGTTATTGGCATTCAGGCCTTGACTGATAGTGAATTCTTTGGCGTCAAACAGCTGCCCGATATGCTCCAGCTGCGCGTGAGAAGCTTCCGCGCCCTTACGGACATAATCACCCACGTCGTAATAAATATCGGGGCAGGGCAAGCCATGCGGATCTTTACGGGTTTTGCTCAGCGTCAGACGGTTTTCCGGATCGGGCAGCGGTTCCAGACTGATGGAGAGATCCACGCTATGGACTGCGCGGTAGCGAATCTCCTCATCCAGTGCTTTGCCGACCAGGCCTTTTTTCATCGCCTGTTGCGTTGCGGTGACCACACGGGAAATATTGTTGAGGATCACTTTGTTCGCGGAGTAGTCGCGTCGGAAGTCGCCGTCACGGTAGCCGACCATACAGCTGCTCTGCGCCGGACCTCTGCCCAGCCAGACCGGTTCTTTCGTCAGAAACGAACAGTGGAAGCCGGAGTGGTCCATCATGTTACGGCCAACCATATCGGAAGCGTTGGCGATACCGTTGGGATTAGCGTCATTCGCCGCCATCAGCAACAGACGCGGCGTCTCGATGCCATTGCAGGCCAGCGCGAAGGCTTTCGCCGTGGCTTTATGCGAAGCGCCAGAGGTATCCAGCCAGTGAACCGCGGTGATACGGTTATTGCTGTCGGTGTCCATTTTATAAACCACCGCCTCCGCCAGCACCACCGCGCCATTGCGTTCGGCGCGTTCAACATGATGGATGCCGTTATACATCGCACCGATCGGGCAAATGGGCTGACAATTGTTATTGCCGCAACAGGTAGGGCGTCCTTCCCACGGGCGAGTGCTTCGCCCTTGCGGAATCGGTACCAGGTTATAGCCATGCGGGTTTACCACGCTGGCAAAATAATTATCGCCGTGGGCAAAAGGCACCATATCCATCGGATAAGGCTGGCTGCGCTCCGTGGGTGATTGTCTGGCGGGATCGTTTGGCCCTGCGACGCCAATCTCGTTTTCAGCCTTGCAATACCAGGGTTCCAGCTCGTCATAGCCTATCGGCCAGTCGCGGCCCACGCCGTATTTCGACTGCATGACAAAATCGCTTGGATGATGTCGCCAGCAGGAGGCTGCCCAGTGCCAGGTCGTGCCGCCTACCGTGCGCAGGTAGCCTTGTTGAAAACTGTCAGCATTGGGACCCGTCACGTTGACATAGTTGTTACGCGGGAAATAGAGCGGTGCCGGAGCAAATTTTGACTGAGGATATAATCCCTGAAAGTCGGAGCCTGCGCGGTTTGCGAACGGCATATTGCGCCAGTTTTCCACGGCCTGCGCGCGATCGATACGCAGGCCGGCTTCCAGCACCAGTACCGAATATCCCTGACTGACCAGTTCGTTGGCCATCATACCGCCAACAATACCGGAACCCACGATCACAATATCTGCCGAAGCATCGCCTTGCGCAGTAAACACTGGTTTTTTCATGATTTTTAGTACTTTTAAATGAATCAGAGATTTTCAATCAGGCTGGGATTTTCAGCGGGAACGGGCGCGGTCCACCAGATGGGGCCATTGCCGCAGTATGTCGGCACGATCAAACCATCGCTCACGGTCTGGTACATCAGCGCCTGCTTATACGCAACTAAGGTGCCGTGATAATCGTCGCCCACCGTGCCGGTATACCAGGCGACCACGATCTGGTAGAGAAAATCATGCAGGCCTGCCTGCGTCGCTTTATTCAGCAGTTGCTGCGCGCTGTCGTCCGGGCTTTGCAGTTGCGCAAGATGCGACAGACGGGCAGCGAAGTGTTTATCCCGCGCGGCAAAAGCGTCAAAAAACCGTGCTGCCAGTACGCTGTCGATCTGCTTATGCTCGGTGATGGTGCGGGAAAGAGCGATAAAAGCCGTGACGGGATCGCTGGCGCGCGCCACGCTGGCCGCGAACGCATTACCTGACAGTGAAGCGAATGCGCCAGCCAGAGTCAGCCTGGCCGTTGCCAGCAGAAATTCCCTTCGTGTGGAACCGGTTCCATTTTTAGGCGAAAAAATTACGTCGGGTTCGATTTTTAGATTCATGGATTTTTCTTGCGTAAACCAGATAGTGGGGGAATGTGATCCAAGTCACGCACCCTAACATCAATATTAATTTTTTGCTATCGTCATATGAGCTATATGTATAGGTATGTAAATAAAAAAGCTCAGAATGATAGGTAATGGTCCCAACTTATTGATAGTGTTTTATGTTCAGATAATGCCCGATGACTTTATCATGCAGCTCCACCGATTTTGAGAACGACAGCGACTTCCGTCCCAGCCTTGCCAGATGCTGCCTCAGATTCAGGTTATGCCGCTCAATTCGCTGCGTATATCGCTTGCTGATTACGTGCAGCTTTCCCTTCAGGCGGGATTCATACAGCGGCCAGCCATCCGTCATCCATATCACCACGTCAAAGGGTGACAGCAGGCTCATAAGACGCCCCAGCGTCGCCATAGTGCGTTCACCGAATACGTGCGCAACAACCGTCTTCCGGAGCCTGTCATACGCGTAAAACAGCCAGCGCTGGCGCGATTTAGCCCCGACGTAGCCCCACTGTTCGTCCATTTCCGCGCAGACGATGACGTCACTGCCCGGCTGTATGCGCGAGGTTACCGACTGCGGCCTGAGTTTTTTAAGTGACGTAAAATCGTGTTGAGGCCAACGCCCATAATGCGGGCGGTTGCCCGGCATCCAACGCCATTCATGGCCATATCAATGATTTTCTGGTGCGTACCGGGTTGAGAGGCTGTGTATGTGAACTGTAACTGCCATGTTTTACGGCAGTGAGAGCAGAGATAGCGCTGATGTCCGGCAGTACTTTTACCGTTACGCACCACCCCGTCTGTAGCTGAACAGGAGGGACAGCTGATAGAAACAGAAGCCACTGGAGCACCTCAAAAACACCATCATACACTAAATCAGTAAGTTGGCAGCATCACCCCATGTACCCCTCGATCAACTTGCCAAGTATAGATAGAGGGTCTTCGCATTCTTTATTTATTCTACGCAACCATTCTAATGCTTTTACAGGCTTCGAACCCTCGGGGGCATCTCCCGGAGCATCGGCATAGAAAAAAAGACTATTTAAACCAGCATGGGTTTCTGTAGATGATATGTGATCGGCTACAACTGACACTAAAGGCTGCGGAATTTTTCTTTCCATTTTCCTCTAACTCGTCGTTTTAAAGGTTGGCGCGCTGGTTCGCATTAGCTAATTCCTGCGACACTTTTGCGACACACCGAAAGAAAATAGTTAGTATGGCAAGGAGTGTTTGGGTCTATGTTGTTGATAACAAATGAATAATTTGGTGACCCCTGTTGGGTTTGAACCAACGACCAAGCGATTGTGAGTCATAAATACGGCATGTTTTTAATTGTTCGTCATTGTCCCAATTTGTATTTTTAATTGTCTATAATCAATCGGTTATGAAGATATTTTTGTTTCTGATTGGTTCTCTCATTTTCCCATTGTACTATCCTTACCTGACCCGTTACCTGACCCGAAATGGGCATCGGGTCAGGTAACGCTTATTTTCATAAAGGTAACCTCATGGCCGCTAATCTCACCGAGACTGCTATACGTGGATTGAAGACTAAAAGTACGGCGTACTACGTGTGGAGCAACAGCGCTCAGCGTGGTACTGGCAGGCTTGGCGTTAAGGTTCAGCCTTCAGGCAGCAAAGTTTTTTATTTCCGTTACTACGTTGAGAAAGGGAAGAAAGAGAAGTTCATCCAGTTGGGCATCTGGCCCGAGATGAAACTGGTGACGGCAAATGAGCTGGCGAAAAAATATGGTGCCTGGCTTGTTGAAGGAAAAGAACCCCAGCAAGAGCTTGAGCAACAGCTCCTGGCCGAGCAGCACATTATGCAGATTCATCGTTCTCAGGGGTCGTTTGAAGAGCTGGTGCATGGTTACGTTAACAAGATGAAGCTCGACAACAAGCGGACCTGGGCCGATGTCCTGAAGCGCCTTGAAAAAGAGTGCTATACGGTTATCCCTCGTGAAACCAAAGCGAAGGATGTAACACCTCTGCAGATCAAAACCATCCTCTCAGGCATTATCCAGCGTGACGCGGTGGTCCATGCGAACCGAATTCGTTCCTACCTGATGGCGGCATTTAACTACGGTCTGAAAGCCGATAACGATCCGATGAATACCAGCGTGGGCATTACGTTTGGGCTTGAAGTTAATCCGGTATCGGCCATACCGAAGCAGTCCTCAGCGGAAAAAGTGGGTGATACATGGTTAACGCTGGAAGAGCTGCGTTTTGTCATGGAACAGTTCGCTCAGGCAACCAACGTTGGGCCGTTGATGCAGCACCTGATCCGCTTCTGTGTTTATGCTGGCGGGCAGCGTCCATTTGAAATAATTGCCAGCCAATGGAGTGCGATTGACTGGCAGCAAAAGACATTACTCGTCATAGCCGATGTATCGAAAAACAAGCGTGAGCATCTGATCCCGCTGACTGAGTCGGCGCTACAGGAATTAGCCTCAGTGAAAGAACTGACTAAGGAAAGTAACAGTCCCTATATTTTCCCGCTATCAACTAACGGTGAGCGTCCGGTACGTACTGATAGCCTGGCGCGTTCCATCATGTATTTCCGGGCCTTTAATCCTGAGTTTAAAGTTTTCACCGCACGAGATTTACGCCGCACCTGTAAAACGCTGATGGGGGAGGCGGGGATCAGCAAAGAGATTCGCGACCGTATTCAGAATCACGCTTTGAATGACGTTAGCTCGAAACACTATGACCGTTATGATTATCTGCCTGAAAAGCGCAGGGCGCTTGAAGTCTGGGAGGATCGGGTTAACAACTATCAGCGGCAGCAGGAAAACAATGTTGTGAACCTGTTTGGGCGGAAGTAGCATTTATCTGAACAAGGCTACTAGGTAAGAAAGTTATGTGGCTGGGGTTCTCTGCGGCATCAAAAAATTGCGATGCCGCCGAGATACTGGCGAAGGGTTATAGGGGACTTTCTTCTTTATTTCGGTGACCACCTGAGCGGTCACCTCTGATAAATGGCAGTACATTGAAGGCGGCACAGGCTCTCACCTTTAGCACGTAAACACTCCGATTAATATCACGCCAGGTAATACTACTTTTCTGGCAACACGAACCGAACTTCAATGCGACGCTGACGTGCATCTTCCGGTGCAATACCGGGAATAGGCTGCGAGTCACCATATCCGGCAACAATCACCCGACGTGCAAAAGCCTGAGCAAGATCGCCAACTATAAATTTACGCGCTTCTCTTGCACGAGCTGCCGATAAGGTAAAATTATCGTCATAGACAGTGCAAAAACTTTCAAAATTAGTCACCGGACGGGTAACCGGAAGATTATCCGTATACCCTTCAATATAAACTTGTCCGCTTTTAAATTCGTTAAGAAATCTGACAACCTGCGTTTCAATCGTCGTTAATGCCTGGCTTGCCCGAGATGCAATACAGGCACTGCCACGGTTGAAAATCCCATCGCGCAACGTAATTTTTTGCGAGTTGACATCCAGTGCAACTAAGCCTTCATTTGCCGTTCCATCAAGCGTGGTTTTAATACTTCCCAACATTTCCCCTACCCGTGCTCGCTGGGCATTGATTCCATGTTCCATTTCCTGCTTATGCTTAATATCTGACCATGTTTTCTGTAGTACAGACATCACCAGCAGCAACATAACTACAGCCATTACTCCTGACATCAGGTCGGAGATCGAGACCCACTCATTAGGTTTATCTTTCATAAGTGAGTACCTCAGACTGCATCATTAACGATGTTCATTGTCGATAACGTTTGGTCGATATGTTGCAATGTAATGGCAAGTGGCGTCAGGCTTTTTTCAATTTGTTGAACCAGGTGGTTCCGTTCTGGTGGTGACAGCATTTTACGAATCCCCCCCAGCTCTTCCAGAGAACGGATCAATTTGTCATTGAGCGAAGAAAGTGCGGCAGATGTATCAGTATTACTCAGCATTTCATCACGTAATGATTCAATGCTGTGCACCAGTTTACCGACACCTGCAGTGACCCTGTCCATTCCCGGCTGAAGAGGGCTCTCTTTCTGCATGAGCTGAAGTTGATTCACCAGCGTTTCAATCGCATCTGCATTTCTTTCGCCTGATGTCGTCATCTCCGCATAACGGTTGTTCAGGCTTGCTACTTGCCGATTGCTGCTGGATACCGCCGCTAGCCCGTTAACTATTTGCTCACGCAAATCATCAACCAGTTTTGTCATAGCGATCACTTTTTCATTTAAAGTTTCACTAGTGATCATAAATTCACGCTGCGCATCACGCTGAGTTTTCATCGACTGATCGATGGAAATTCGAACTTCACTCATTGTGGTGCCAACGTTTTGAGAAAGGTCGGTAACTGCACTGGAAATGCCATCTGTTGCATTTGCCATACTGGTGGATATTGATTCCATATTCTGGCTAAAACTTTCTCCCATTTGGGAGATGGTGGAACCAAGGTCGGTTTTAACCGTGCCTAACATATCGGTAATGCCCATACGGAAATCGCCGATAACCTGTTGCAAATCACCTGCGGAATTACCCATTTCTTGTGCTGCGGATGACATTTTTTCGGCTGAATGTTGAATTGCGGACAGGTTACTACTGTTGGTGTTAATGAAGTGCTGTAACGATTCTCGGGTTGTCGTTAACTCTGTTATCTGTTGTTCCCTTTGCACATACTGATCTTTGGTACCCTTAACGATATCGTTTTGAATTTCATGCAAGAGGTCTTGCAGTTTTACCAATTGCTCATTCTGGTTAATACGCTGTTGTTCAGCGTTATCACCCTGACCGGCGATCCTCATATAGATCGCGGCTACCTCGGAATGGTGTGAATGGTTAGCCTGACGGGAATTTTCACTTGCCTCGTGAATACTGTTGCATACGTGCTGCAATCCATCGATATGTTGCTGCTGAGTACTACGGGATATATCTGTCAATTGTTCCAGATATGTTTCCTGTATTTTGCGTTGTTGTGCGGCAGCATGGCCTTGGTCAATCAGGGGTTGTAAAAACGACTCCATACCTGAAGAGAACTTGCTCAGCAACTGCCGTGTGGCTTCGCTTTCCACCTGCATTCTATCGTTCAAACCCTGTAATGCTGCCAGATACTGCAACTGGGTCTCTTTATGTTCAGCACGCTTTTGCTCTCGTGACTGGTCGAACACTTGTTTCATCTGCTGAGCGCACCAGCGCAAACGCTTCTCGTCATATCTTAACCCAGCAGCACAGACTTTAAGGATCAGATACGCCATGATCCCCCATGTCGATGTTTTAAATTTCGTCCCCAGCCCTTCCATCATCCCCATCAAATTCGACATGGCGTTATCCATGCCTGCGGAGTTAGCATCAATCAAAATATCCGATGCTTTATTAAGCGCAATTCCCAGACCGAGAAAGGTGCCTAGCAACCCTAAAATTAACAAAATGCCCGGCATAATGTCGGCCATTTTTTCTGCGGGACTGGCAACTGCTGCGCTGATTTCGTTGACTGAACCATGCTCAACATCGAGATGGTCTGCCCCATTATTCAGTGCATCACCTTGCCATTTTCTGTCCCAAAAGCGCTGATTTGCCTGCCAGAGCAATAAACCAATCGTCAGTAAAACCAAAAAAAGCATTGTGCCGCCAAACAGCATCTGAATGACGTCGAATTCCGGCAATATAAAGGCAAAAAACTCATGAAACGTCATGCAGCCACCTCGACAAGCTTGCTTGCACGTGCGCGGCTGGCTTTTTCAAAGATATTGGCAAAATCGATAATTAAACTTTGTTGCTCGGTATTAAGTTCTTCCCAACGCTTACCAAACTGAGCACACTCAATAATAATCATCCCAACCGTGCTGCTGTCTTCCATCAAATATTCTTGGTCAGCAAATTCTTCAGGCTCTTTTTCGAGCATTTGCAGAAATCCTTCTGCTGCAAAAACATAATTACGCATTTCATTGGTTCGTTTGCGTTTTGCTTCCATCTCAGCCTGTTGCACTGGTAAACGAGCTTCTAGCTCGTTGAGCATTGGTACTTCATCTTCCTGAAGATCACCAAGGCGCTGGCCAATCTGTAGACGTCGCAGAAGTACTTGTTCTTTGGACAGACCGTCATTCAGCGATTTCCATTCATTTTCCATATCCTGCAGGTTATACCCCCAAGCCATTATCATCTCTTCGAACACGAAGGGGATAAGCTTCTTGCCAAAACGCGCCATCACAACACGATCCAAGCGTTGCGTTGCGTCATCGTTCAACTGAGGGTTGGGTTTTAGAAATTCGTTGCCAGTTTCAATAAGAAACAGGTCGTCATCGGTTATCGTATCAATGTCCTGCGCACGCGTAAGATGCTGCTCAGTATCTTTCAGTAACTTCTGCGAAGCGCGTAACCGCAGATAATGCTCGAAATCGTTGATCTGAATGTTATCCAAGACGTCCTTAATACGCGTTGAGAGTTGGGCATATAAGGTAATCAGGCTCGCCAGATCAACAGCACTTGCTGCTTCCCCGCGCATCTGATTACGCGCTTCGCGTAGTGCTTGCTCATGCTCACTGGCCTCATCCATTTCTTCCGGTGTAAGAAACAAATCTTTAAGTTGTTTGGCTTTATTAATTGCCCACTCAATGGCCTTACCAATACGTTTCGCCAGATCACTCTTATCCCATTCGACCAGCAGCCCCAACGCCTTATCCAGCGCTTTCAAAGCGCCACCCACCCACGGGAATTGTGGCAACATCTTTTCAGCTAATTTTGCTGCGTTTTGCACGATAGGGCGGATCACATTACTGATAAATGGTTTCACCTTTTCCCAGACACTCTTTACGCTTCCCACAAAGGTCTCAGCTTTCTCTGCCATCCAAGAAACGGTTTTAGCTGCGGTTTCTTTAATACCATTCCATACCCGGCTAGCAGTGCTTGTCACTGCACTTGCTACGCTGCTGCAAAAACTGCCGACACTTGACCAGAAACCCATAATCTTCTCCTGTTGTTTTTATTGGATACCTAATAATTTTTTTGCTGTGTTGACTTCACTGGCTGTACGTCCCGAATGATTGGCTATCGCCTGATGGGAGGCCAAAACCTGTTCTATCGCACTCCGTAAATGAGCGATGTTAAGTTGTGCAGCCTCTCCGGTGCGTTCTGCTTCCAGCAGCACTTTAGGCAGTGCCAGACGCATACAGGTACGGATCTCACGTCCTGCCAGGCCTTCGGATAGTTCGCTTGCGGCGGTGAGAAGACTTTCTCTTTCTTCTGCGAGTGGAATTTCAGCAACCAGGAATTTGTTCCAGAGTTGATGGCGGGCTGTAAGATCAGGAAGCGTAAATTCAACGTGATAGCCAATACGGCTGCGGAACGCCTCATCATAGTTACGTGCGAAATTAGTCGCGAAAACTACAATGCCGTCAAAACGCTCCAGCTCGATCAGTAACGTAGAGCGCATCGCATTAACTTCATTATCAACGCCTTGTGTGACAGAGGAGAGTCGTTTCCCCAGTAATGTGTCGGCTTCATCGAAAAAGAGCAGCGCTCCGGTTTCCTTAGCCTGCGCGAAAGCAGCCTGGATATTTTTAGCCGTTTCTCCCATAAACTTGCTTTCCAGTTCTGCAATACCAAGAGCAATAAAGGGCATCCGTAACTGTCCAGCCAGTGCCTCGGCGCAAAGCGTTTTCCCGGTGCCGGGAGGGCCATAAAAATTTAGTATCGCCGTCGACCCCATAGGATCAACGGCTGAAAAATTCCATTCCTGGTAGATCGTTTTATGAAAACGCAGACGAGCCATACATTCATCAAGAGAGGAGCGGGTAGACAGGGATAAGATGACATCTTTATCGAGAGTAAATCTCGGGTCTGTCGATATATTTTTTTTACCATTTTCGTCGTCATCTTGTGGAGATAATGGCTGCCTAAACGGTGCTGAATTGTTACTGTGCGTTGACCTAAGATCGTCATTCATAGAGAGATGTTTAAGTTCCGTTAAACCAGGGCTGTGTTGTCCCTGAAAAATTATCATATTGATAATCATGTGAAATATAACTTTAGGTGTTATCGGCCTGTGGCTTGGTCACTTTAGTAAAAAAATTTCGGAAAATGTAACACCGCAGTCAGTGCACAGTCAGCGCTGCTTGTTGCGTTCTGCTGCTAACGAGCAGTTGGTTGTGAAAGTCATCCGTCAGCGGCGCTATTTTTTGAACATGTGAGTGCATGAAATCGTCAACTACTGGCTATGAGAAGCCGTTTCTCTCTCGTTTTGGTGAACTGAAATCTCTGGCTTGTCAGAGGCTAGCTATCTGGTTGAATGCAGTGTGGCGTTTATTTTGGACCGTCCGTTCATGGAAGATGATGGATGCTTGTTACAGTTAATTTGCGATGTATTGTCAGTTCTGGTGGGGAAAGATTTGCTGGATTACAGCTTATGGGATGAACTCAAGGTCTTTTACTTCGAGGCAATACATGCTGGCAGGTGTGTCAGGGAACTACTGCTTTACGATGCAACTGGTGGGCGATATGTTGCCAGATTAACGGGCGAGACCGACGGCTTTTGCCTGCGCTTGGTTACGTTCAAGTTGTTGCTCAATTTTTTGTACAGAAGCACCGGTTTCTATCGCGGTCGAGCTGGCAACGGCGCGGTAGATTTTTGCTTTGCTCACTAGAGATGATGTATGTTTGCTCATGAAAAATTTCCTTATAGTTGCTGCCAGGATTTTAGGTGTGAGAGGGTAGGTCAGTCCAGTAAAGTCCTCATCCGGGTGTGCAAAGGGATTTGTGAGCTAATTCGCAATTGTGCAGATTTAATCTAATCGATATGTTACTTCTTGAATGTACGCAGTAATGACTTATCTTAATTTATTGCAGTTGTAAACTATTTATTGATTTTATAAGGGTTGAAAATGGTTGAAAATCCTGATTTTACAAGAGAGAATTTTGAGGAACTTCTTAGAATAAATAATGATTTAAGAAGAAAAAATAACGATCTTTTAGATGATATAAAAAACTATCGTAAAGATGCGGAAGGTTTTCTTGCGGATAAAGAAAATTTTCTCAAAGATCTTGAAATGCTCAGAGGTGAAAATAATGAACTGAAAAAAGAATTATCAAATGATGAAAAAAAATCAAAAGTTAATCGTGGTGAAACAAAAATAAGACCTCCAGCAGTAAATGCAATTTATCTTCTCAGCAAAGAACATTATCAACTTGATAAGTTTGTTGCAAAAGATTTACTTAAAAAATTAGATTCCCTCGTATCGCTATATAAAATTGATTACTCTTTCGAGTTAAAGACTGTTGAGGCCTGGTGTACAGAATTCAAAAAAATGGGCGCTAAATAGTAGCCTGTTTTAATCTGAGAGTTACTTCTTAATACGCTTGTAATTCTCAGATAATACGAAAATTTAACTTTATGGAGAGCCGTTTCTGTAATCACTATTCAACTCTTCTCCAGCATGAATCCTTCAAATATCTCTTCTGTAATATTTTCTTTCTGAGTACACATTTTCCTCTGCCATATCATAACCTCCCTTAATAAGGGAAAGTCCGCACATCGCGTAACCAGTTGATATTAATGTATTTTATTTGATTTTGAATTCCCTGTTCCTTAATGAGAATCGCGAGTGTTGTGCATGTGTCCTGGCTCAAGCATGATAATTTCACGCTATCAACAAGGAAACTCAAATGATGCTATTTAAGTTAACTAATGAACAACGTATCAAAGTCTTACGAGATTATGGTGAAACCTGTGACCGATTAGTTCGTGAGAAAGAACGGCAATATATTACCTCTATTTCCCGCTCTACAGCGTGGAAACTGGAACAGGTTGGCAAGTTTCCACTGCGTAAGTCTATTGGTCTGAAATCCTGCGGGTGGCTGTTAAGTGACCTGCTCTATTGGATCAGTGAGCGTTAACATCAGGTGTTTTTTGCATTTATTTTTTTGGATGATCCAAGTTTATCCTGCTATTTCTGCCATTACCCCACTGGCTCCGGTACTCCCACTAAGCGTACAACGCACTGTGCAACATGCCCTGGCCCTGCTTGACCGCCACCTGCGCGAAACTGGCGTGGCGTTCACCTCCACACAGTCCGCCCGCGACTGGCTGCGGTTGAAAATGGCCGGGCTTGAGCGAGAGGAGTTTATAGTGCTTTATCTCAATCAGCAGAACCAGTTGATTGCCTATGAAACCCTTTTCACCGGCACCATTAACAGTACCGAGGTACATCCTCGCGAGGTGGTCAAGCGGGCCCTGTACTTTAATGCGGCGGCGGTGATACTGGCGCACAACCACCCTTCCGGTGACACCACACCCAGTCAGGCCGATAAAGCTGTCACGCAGCGTCTGGTGCAGGCGCTCCAGCTCGTTGATATCCGTGTGCCTGACCACCTTATCGTCGGTGGCACGCAGATATTGTCGTTCGCTGAACACGGTCTGCTTTGAGATATTACATGAAAATTATCAGTAAACGCCGGGCGATGACGATTTACCGCCAACATCCGGCCTCCCGCATTTTTCGCTACTGCACCGGCAGATACCAGTGGCACGGCAGTGTCTGTCATTATACCGGCCAGGTAGTTCCTGACATTCCCGGCGTGCTGGCGGTATACGCCGAACGCCGCCAGGACCGCAACGGCCCTTATGCCTGTCTGATGAGTATCACCCTGAACTGACAATAAAGGAGAAGCTGATGAGGAGTAACGCCACATGGGGACTGCAACGGGATATCACGCCGCGTCTGGGAACCCGTCTGGTGCAGGAGGGCAACCGGCTGCACTATCTGGCTGACCGGGCAAATATCACCGGTAAGTTTAGTGATGCCGAATGCCTGAAGCTGGATGTCGCATTTCCGCATTTTATCAGTCAGATGGAATCAATGCTGACCACTGGTGAAATGAATCCTCGCCATGCCCACTGCGTCACCCTTTACCGCAACGGTTTCACCTGCGAAGCCGATACCCTTGGTAGTTGTGGCTACGTATACATCGCCATTTATCCCACTCAACGCTAACAAATTTCACGAGAGCAAACATGAAAACTCTACCTGCTACAATTTCGCGGGCGGCGAAGCCCTGTCTGTCGCCCGTTGCAGTCTGGCAAATGTTACTGACACGCCTACTGAAACAGCACTATGGCCTGATGCTAAACGACACGCCGTTCAGTGATGAAACTGTGATTCAGGAACACATCAATGCCGGTATCACCCTGGCTGATGCCGTGAATTTTCTGGTGGAAAAATACGAGCTGGTCCGTATCGACAGGAAGGGATTTAGCTGGCAGGAGCAATCTTCTTATATTCGGGCTGTCGATATTCTGCGAGCGCGGCAGGCAACTGGTCTGTTACAGCAAAGCCGTAAAAATTTGGTACGGTGAATAATACGGGCAGTGCTACTGGCTTTCATCACTATCCGGGGATGCTTGCAGCGAGATGAAGAGAGCAAGGAGGCAATTCCTTACCTGACCCATTACCTGACCCAAATCGCAGGAAAAGAAAAAGGAGTCAGACGATTTCTCATCTAACTCCTTGTTTTATTTGGTGGCCCCTGTTGGGTTTGAACCAACGACCAAGCGATTATGAGTCGCCTGCTCTAACCACTGAGCTAAGGGGCCAGCGGAGCGGGGATTATAAAGTATCTGTGCGAGGCGATCCAGCTATCTCCGGCTGGTTGCCTGAATTTTACACAGCAAAAAAATCAGTAATAATTCTTGTAAATTCCGGCACTTCCATAAGAAAGGACGCAAAATCTGGCTTTTGTGATTCGGCTCTGGCAGGCGGGGGAGGCAGGTAGCTGAATCATACTGATCTGCCTTTCCTCTTGTCAGATACCGATTCATTGCTGGCGATAGCGCGACGCAGACTGACTGAGCGATAAAAAGGGCAGCATCGCACTACGTGCCTGATCATACTCCTGCCACAGCCCGTAATTTTCCAGGGTTGGTATTGTCACCAACTCGCCTTGCGCTAATCCGGCCAGCGCGGCCTCTACCAGGGTATCGACCTCCATCAGCATCTCCGCCGGAATCGCGGTGACCGACATACCGGCACGGTCAAAGATTTCTGTACGCGTCAGGCCGGGCAACACCGCCTGAATACGTACCTTGCTCCCGGCCAGTTCCGTCTGCATGGCGCGCGTAAGCATCAGGAGAAAGGATTTTGTGGCGTTATAGGCCCCGTTAAACCGCTCATGCATCAGGGCGACCACCGAGGCGATATTAATAATAGTGCCGTTGTCGCGCGCCTGAAACGCCCTCCCTGCCGCCTGCGCCAGGCGGGTGGGTGCCACCACATTTAATGCCAGCATGTTTTGCACCTGCGCAGTATCAGTCGACAAAAAACTGCCTTCCACGCTCATACCAGCGTTGTTTAACAGCAGGGTAATGTCAGCATTATGCTGCAGCAGAGCCTCGACGCGTTGCAGGTCGCTTTCCTGCGTTAAATCGGCCGGAAAGACCTGCGCTTGCGTGTGATAACGCTGCGTCAGTGTCTCAGCCAGGGCGATCAGACGCGCTTTATCACGCGCCACCAGAATCAAATCATAGCCGCGGGCGGCAAGCTGTTTTGCATAAGTAGCGCCAATGCCACTGGATGCACCGGTAATCAGGGCAACGCCGGGGTGTTGTTGTGTTGACATGGTGGATTCCTCAGATGATGGTTATCATATTTACCCACCAAATATGACGATCATAATATTTAACGTCAAGCTGGAAGATGATGGTCGTAATAATTACTATCATTGCTAACCTTGATCTGTTTCTGGTGGAGAGAGAAAACGCATGGAAAAAATGAGTCACAAAGCGCGTACGCGTCAGCGTATTCTGGACGAGGCGGCGCGTATCATGCGTGAGGTCGGCACTGAAGGCATTGGCGTTGCGGCCCTGATGAAACGAGCAGGACTGACCCACGGCGGGTTCTATGCGCACTTTTCCTCACGTGAGGAACTGGTGCAGGCGGTATTAGAGCAGATGTTTGCCGATTCGGCTCAGCGTACCGATGCGGCCATTACCGCGACCGATCCCGCTGAACAGCTGAGCCAGTTTATCGATCTCTATCTTTCTGAGGAGCATCGTAATCATCCGGCAGAGGGCTGCCCGCTGCCGGCACTGATGAGCGAAGCGGCACATCTGCCGGTTGAGACGCGTACGCGTTTTACCGCCGGTATGGAGGCGGTGCGCAAGCGGCTGGCTACGCCGCTACGTAAGCTGGGTTATGCGCAGGCGGACGATCTGGCGATGACCATGCTGGCAGAAATGAGCGGTGCGCTGGCGCTGGCGCGTGCATGTCCGGATGACGCGCGTGCCAGCCAGATGCTGGCGGTCAGTCGACAAGCCCTGAAAGCCCGCGCCGGTCTGGAGAGCGAAGCCGCATGAGCGAACACGCAATAAGCGATATCCTTGCGCCGGATCTGAACGTTCTGTTCTGCGGCATTAATCCCGGCAAGTCATCTGCCCATTCCGGCTTTCATTTTGCCCATCCGGGAAACCGTTTCTGGAAGGTAATTCATCTGGCGGGATTTACCCGCACACAGCTGAAGCCTGAAGAGGAGCAGCAACTGCTGGAAACCGGCTGCGGCATTACCATGCTGGTTGAGCGCCCCACAGTACAGGCGACCGAACTGGCGGCACAGGAACTGCGCGAAGGCGGAGCCCGGCTGCAGGATAAGGTGATGCATTACCGGCCACGGGCGCTGGCGGTGTTGGGCAAAGATGCCTATAAACGCGCCTTTGGTCAGCGCAAAGCGGAGTGGGGGAGACAGCCGCACCTTGCCGGTGAAACACAAATCTGGGTATTACCCAATCCCAGCGGCCTGAATCGCGCCTCGCTGGAAGAGCTGGTCGCTGCCTATCGCCAGCTCTATCTGGCGCTACATCATCAGGACAATTAGCCTGCTGACAGGCAAAAAAAACCCCGGCAAGCCGGGGTTTTTAACGCTGATGGCTTAGTCGTCAAGGAAGCTACGCAGCACTTCCGAACGGCTCGGATGGCGTAACTTACGCAGCGCTTTCGCTTCAATCTGACGGATACGCTCACGCGTAACGTCAAACTGTTTGCCTACTTCTTCCAGCGTATGGTCGGTGTTCATATCGATACCAAAACGCATACGCAGCACCTTCGCTTCACGCGCAGTCAGGCCAGCCAGCACGTCGTGCGTTGCAGAACGCAGACTTTCTGAGGTGGCGGAGTCGAGCGGCAGCTCCAGCGTGGTATCTTCGATAAAATCGCCCAGATGCGAATCTTCATCATCACCAATCGGCGTCTCCATAGAGATTGGCTCTTTAGCGATTTTCAGCACCTTGCGGATTTTATCTTCCGGCATCAGCATGCGTTCAGCCAGCTCTTCCGGCGTCGGCTCGCGGCCCATCTCCTGCAGCATCTGGCGCGAAATACGGTTGAGCTTGTTAATGGTCTCAATCATATGCACCGGAATACGGATGGTACGCGCCTGGTCGGCAATAGAGCGGGTAATCGCCTGACGGATCCACCAGGTGGCATAAGTTGAGAATTTATAGCCACGACGGTATTCAAATTTATCAACCGCCTTCATCAGACCGATGTTGCCTTCCTGGATCAGATCAAGGAACTGCAGGCCACGGTTGGTGTATTTTTTGGCGATGGAGATCACCAGACGTAAGTTCGCTTCCACCATCTCTTTCTTGGCGCGACGAGCCTTGGCTTCACCAATCGACATACGACGGTTAATATCTTTGACCTGCTCGATGGTCAGGCCGGTCTCTTCTTCAATCTGCGTGAGTTTCTGCAGGCAACGCTGAACGTCTTCTTCCACGTCTTTCAGCTTTTCCGACCAGGGCTTGTTCATCGCCAGTGCAGCTTTGAACCAGCTTTCGCTGGTCTCGTTGCCGGTGAATAAGGTGATGAAGTTTTTCTTCGGCATCTTACTCAGCTCGACGCAGAGTTTCATGATGATGCGTTCCTGAGTACGGACACGCTCCATCATTTCACGCATGTTATTCACCAGGTAGTCGAACTGCTTCGGTACCAGGCGGAACTGTTTGAAAACGTCGGAAAGATTCTGAATCTCAGCGATGGCATCGGCGTGACTACGCCCTTTGCTCTTGATGACGTTACGGGTCACCTCATACTGGTTACGCAGTTCAACAAACTTCTCGCGTGCCAGTTCAGGATCGATAGAGTTATCGTCATCAGCGCTGTCGTCGTCGCTCTCTTCGTCTTCATCATCTTCGTCGTCGCGATCTTCTTCTGAAAGCTCAGAACCGACGTGCGTGGCAGTCGGGGCCAGATCTTCTTCAGCGTTCGGATCCACAAAGCCAGTAATCAGATCGGAAAGGCGAGATTCACCCGCTTCTACTTTATCGTACTGATCCAGCAGATAAGTGATCGCTTCCGGATATTCCGCAACGGAACACTGGACCTGGTTGATACCATCTTCGATACGCTTAGCGATGTCGATTTCGCCTTCACGCGTCAGCAGTTCAACGGTACCCATTTCACGCATGTACATACGTACCGGGTCAGTGGTGCGGCCAATTTCAGATTCTACGCTGGATAACACCTGGGCGGCGGCTTCCGCGGCATCTTCGTCAGTATCGGTACTGTTCTCATTCAACATCAGATCATCAGCATCAGGGGCTTCTTCCACCACCTGAATACCCATGTCGTTAATCATCTGGATGATGTCTTCGATCTGATCGGAGTCGACGATATCTTCCGGCAGATGGTCATTGACCTCAGCATAGGTCAGATAGCCTTGCTCCTTACCACGGGTGACAAGTAGCTTAAGCTGTGACTGCGGGTTTTGCTCCATAAGACGGTATCCACACTTCTGTTAATTTGATTGGTGTTGGTCGGCAGCGAGCCAACAATAACAATGAAGGCGTTTGATATTATCGCCGCTGCCTTCGTCGCGGCCAGGGCTTTGCCCATGTTTATCGGCACTCAAGCCGCTTGTGTTAACTTATCGGGCTGGCTTACTTGCCATTTTTGTCCCCGGCAGTGCTCGCAATCCTCACGTACCTCGGGTACGCTCCGGTTGCTGCGCGCTGGCGGTCACAAAACTGGCTGCGACGCACACGCCCTTAAATCAGTTGTCGGGCTGGCTTACTTGCCATTTTTGTCCCCGGCAGTGCTCGCAATCCTCACGTACCTCGGGTACGCTCCGGTTGCTGCGCGCTGGCGGTCACAAAACTGGCTGCGACGCACACGCCCTTAAATCAGTTGTCGGGCTGGCTTACTGGCCATTTTTGTCCCCGGCAGTGCTCGCAATCCTCACGTACCTCGGGTACGCTCCGGTTGCTGCGCGCTGGCGGTCACAAAACTGGCGGCGCCGCACACGCCCCTGAAAAGCAGGTCGGGGCTGGCTTACTCGCCATCCTCCCACCGGATCGTGCGCTGTTGGGGCTGGCTAATCCGTCATCCCTCGATCCAGTTATAACTTTATTTCTTTGCCAGAGCAGTGAGTAATGATTGCAGCTCACGACGCTCTTCAGCGCTTAAGCCCTGAGTGCGATCGCGCGCAATCAATGCTTCGAGACGCTGTTCAAGCGCCGAGTCGTAAACGCTTGCCAGGGAGTCCTGAAATACCGCTTCTACCTCTTCATCCACTATCATGTGGTTCCAGATGGCGAGGGTTTCAAGGGTCTGGCTAAAATTTGTCCCGCGATATAACTCTAGTAGCTGGCCGGTCGTCAGGCCAGGGTTCTCGACGCATCGGGTCACTAACTCGACAAACAACGGTAAACCGGCCATCTTTGACTGCTCAAGTCCCTGTAATGAAGGGACCAGCGTCGCCAGATGCGGGTTCTGCACCAGTAAAGCTACCAGCACGCGCATGGTCGTGCGCTTCAGCTGAGGCGCGACCGGTAACGCACCGCTTACTGCCTGTTTCGGCATCAGCTTTTCAAGCTGATTGTCATCCAGAATTCCCAGTTTGTTACCCAATTCCTGACGCAGATAAATACGCAGCGTCTCTCCCGGAATCTGGCTGATTAATGGCAGCGCCAGCGTGCTCAGGCGCGCTTTACCATCCCGGGTGCTGAGATCCACCTGCGGCAGCAGCGAGTCAAACAGAAACGTCGAGAGCGGCATCGCCTGCTCCATACGCGCTTCAAACGCTTCTTTCCCCTCTTTACGCACCAGCGTATCCGGGTCTTCGCCGTCAGGCAGAAACATAAAGCGTAGCTGACGACCGTCATTCATGTAAGGCAGGGCGGTTTCCAGCGCACGCCAGGCCGCCTCGCGACCGGCACGGTCGCCGTCATAACAGCAAATAACAGTGTCTGTCGTACGGAACAGAAGTTGGATATGTTCGGCGGTGGTTGAGGTGCCCAGTGACGCAACCGCATAATCAATACCGAACTGCGCCAGCGCCACGACATCCATATAACCTTCCACCACCAGCAGGCGTGCCGGTTGCGGATGGCTCTTCTGCGCTTCGAACAGGCCATACAGCTGACGGCCTTTATGAAAAATGGTGGTTTCCGGCGAGTTAAGATATTTGGGCGTATCGTTGCCCAGTACGCGTCCGCCAAAACCAATTACCCGCCCACGCTTGTCGCGGATGGGGAACATGACCCGATCGCGAAAACGATCATAGGTACGTCCTTTATCATTTTTGACCAGCATCCCGGCTTCCATCAGAGACTCTCGATCCTCCTGATGCGTACCGAAACGTTTGAGCACGTTATCCCAGCCGGGCGGGGCATAGCCAATGGCGAAATGATCGATGATAGCCTGGCTCAGGCCGCGGGCGCTGATATAGTCGCGCGCACGCTGGGCGTCATTTTGTCGCAGCGCCTGCTGGTAAAAACCGTTCAGGCCATCCATCAATTGATAAAGCGTCTGGCGCTGGTGACGTTCGAGGGGGCTCGGACCGCTGCCCGCTTCGTAAGGCACTTCCAGGCCATGCTGAGTGGCCAGCTCCTCGATGCTCTCCACAAACTCCAGACGATCATAATTCATCAGGAAGTCGATGGCATTGCCATGCGCACCACAGCCGAAGCAATGGTAGAACTGTTTCTCGCCGTTTACGGTGAAAGAGGGGGTTTTTTCATTATGGAAAGGACAGCACGCATGATAGTTCTTACCCTGCTTTTTCAGCTTAACGCGGACATCGATCAGATCCACGATATCCGTGCGGGCAAGTAAATCATTTATAAATACGCGTGGGATTCGTCCAGCCATAGGCCCCGATTTTTCAGCTCATAAACGACAACAAGCCGCGCTTCCTTTCGGAAAGCACGGCCTTTTACTTGACTCGCTCTGCGTTTAACACGCGATGGAGGCGAACCTCCCAAAGAGATTAGTACAGACGAGTGCGGCGTGCGTTTTCACGAGCCAGTTTTTTGGCGTGACGTTTAACGGCAGACGCTTTAGCGCGCTTACGTTCTGTGGTCGGTTTTTCATAAAACTCACGACGACGAACTTCAGCCAGAACACCTGCTTTCTCGCAGGAACGCTTAAAGCGACGCAGTGCTACGTCGAACGGCTCGTTTTCACGTACTTTAATTACCGGCATGTAACTCTCACCTCGATAAAATTCGGTTTTTGCTGCTGGCTGCGGCGCCAGCACATTTCAAAATGGTGCAGCATTTTACTCCAACTCACGCCGGTTTGTAAAGCACCATGAACAATTTGAAACCAACAGGCGCCTTTGCCTGCGGCTGCCGGTTTTTTTCAGGGCGCTGAGTATAGCGCACTCTTTGCGCGACGGAAAAACACTTTTTCCACGCAATACGGGCTCCCACGCATATCAGCTGTGATACACTGCGCGCCGTAAGAAGGGGTAACTGCTATGCGTGTTCTGGGTATTGAAACGTCCTGCGATGAAACCGGTATCGCAATTTATGACGATGAGGCCGGTCTGCTGGCCAATCAACTTTACAGTCAGGTGAAACTGCATGCCGATTATGGCGGTGTGGTACCGGAACTGGCATCGCGCGATCATGTGCGCAAAACCGTCCCGCTGATTCAGGCCGCGCTGAAAGAAGCTGGCCTGCAGGCGAACCAGATTGATGCTGTCGCCTATACTGCCGGACCCGGTCTGGTCGGCGCGCTGCTGGTCGGCGCCACTATCGGGCGTTCGCTGGCCTTTGCCTGGGGCGTGCCGGCGGTGCCGGTACATCATATGGAAGGGCATCTGCTGGCGCCGATGCTGGAAAATAATCCACCGGGCTTTCCTTTTGTGGCGTTACTGGTCTCGGGTGGTCACACCCAACTGATCGCTGTCACTGCTATTGGCGAATATCAGCTGCTGGGCGAATCGATTGACGATGCGGCCGGTGAAGCCTTTGATAAAACCGCCAAGCTGCTGGGACTCGATTATCCCGGCGGGCCGATGCTGTCGAAAATGGCGCAGCAGGGCACGGCAGGGCGCTTTACTTTCCCGCGGCCGATGACCGATCGTCCTGGCCTCGATTTCAGCTTTTCCGGCCTGAAGACCTTTGCTGCCAACACGATCCGTGAACACGATAACGATGATCAAACCCGTGCGGACATTGCACGCGCCTTTGAAGATGCGGTCGTGGATACACTTTCAATTAAATGTAAGCGTGCGCTCGACCAGACCGGTTTTAAACGTCTGGTGATCGCCGGCGGCGTCAGCGCTAACCAGACATTGCGGGCGCGTATGGCGGAAGTGATGCAGGCGCGTGGCGGCGAGGTGTTTTATGCCCGTCCATCACTCTGTACCGATAACGGCGCCATGATCGCCTATGCCGGTATGGTGCGATTGAAAGGCGGCGGCACCAGCGATCTGGGCATCAGCGTACGACCACGCTGGCCACTAGCGGAATTACCCGCCCTGTCATAACAAAAAAAGCCTGATAGATTTATCAGGCTTTTCTTTTTATAGCCCGCTAGCGTTCACACGCCAGACATAGTGGTTTGTTTTAATAGCCTAATTAATAATAGATAACATATATCTTTGTGTTCTCTTGAATGTTTATATTTTCATAGATCATGATGATGAACAGATTTTTTATAGCGAAAGACAGATAAAATGACTCGCTTAGACCCGAAGTTAGCAGGATGATTTTAATGACAGGAGGTTATATGAGTAACAAGAGTGATATTCTTGACGGAAGTATCATTTCATTGTCCACTCATGGGCTGATATATACTGAGGTACCTGGGTAGATTATTCAGGCCATGCCAGGGGAACAGATATTCGCGCTGTTTTAAATAAAACAGAGGAGGGTGAAAGAGGGGTTGCAAATTATTACGAAATTATTTATCAGCAATCTATGCAGTTAACCCGGATACCCGGTGGTCCTTATGAAACATCGAAGTGGACAAAATGGCGAATTCAAAAAGGGCAACCATTGCAAGACAGGCACAGGATTGCTCTGGCAATGATGATAAGAACTGCTATTGCTTTTGAAAAATGGCAAAGTAAATGGATATTTAGTTGGTATGCCGATAGTGGCTTTAGTGCGGGAGATTTAGTGCCTGACTTGTCAGGGTTTTATCGCGTCATACGACCAATAGATCTTACGTCTTCTTTGCAACCCGTAAGCAAAGCTGCTGCACTGAAGCGCTGGGATTATTATGGCCCGTAGGGAATTATAAAAACGAAACCTTTAAACCTCTCCTTTTTCCGGATCCTGATAAAATTTACGGCAAAAAAACACCTTATAACGCAGAATTGACGAAATTTATGACATCTGTATTACCCTGGGATGATTTTTCCACAGATAAATTAAAAATAATTCAGCGTAATGGCTATGGCGTTAATATAAATTAATATCCAGATAAGGTATAAGCAAGGTGAAGCGGCTACTTCTCTTCTTTATTACCACTCTTATTCTGATATGCGGTGCGACCGCCAGATATGTACTTCGGGACAGTGTTTGTTATTTTGAGGCGGATTTTATTTACTATCGGCTGTATACGGCTGATGAAATAAAAGGGGCGCCGCGTCTTAATGGTTAATATCATTTTTGCTTTAGCCAGCCAGATGGAAACGATCCAGGGGTAAGTGCTATCGTTTACTCAGGCGTAAACGACATCACAGCGTTACATCCCTGGCTGATAGCTGAAGGTTATAAAAAGGTGAGTAGCCAGTCCTTTGTGGAGAAATGGCAACAGGAGGCAACAAAAAGCACAATTTTCCTGACCCTGAACCAGGAGGACAAGTCTGTTATTTTAGGTCTTGAACAATATTCGCCTTACTATCCTGAATGAGCTGAACGCTTTTGTCCTGATGGACGGGCATCGTAGCCATCAGGACAAGGACAGCAAAGGTGTGGGTTTTATGGTTTGTTCTTCTTCTTCCGTTTCCAGATTTTTCCTTCCTGACCCCGCCACAGACGCTGAATATTGTCATGGTGACGCAGCAAAACCAGGCAGGAAAGCATCGATACCGGAAAGGTAAACTGAGGTTTAAACCACCAGATATAGAAAGGGGCGATCAGAGCGCTGACAATAGCCCCCAGCGAGGAGTAGCCGCTGAGCAGCACGGTCAGCAGCCAGGTGCCCGCCATCAGTCCGGTTAAATCCCAGCCCACCGGGGCAATCGCGCCGAACGCCGTCGCCACGCCTTTACCGCCACGGAAGTCGAAAAATACCGGATAGATATGCCCCAGACAGGCAGCAATCGCCGTCAGGCCGAGATAGAGCGGGGAGAGATGCAGCAGATAGGCCAGCCAGACAGGGGCCATACCCTTCAGAATATCGAAAATCAGCACGGCAGCGGCAGCGGCCTTACCGCCGATGCGCAACACATTGGTCGCGCCCGGATTGCCGGAACCCTGAGTGCGTGGATCGGGCAGCCCGGCGATTTTGCAGACCAGAATCGCGCTGGAAACTGAGCCGCAAAGATACGCGAAAATAATCATACCAAGCGCGATAGCAACCATAATGACGTTCCGTTCCTTTAGGGTCGTTTTGTTCTCTTTAACCGTGGATAATACGCATAATCCGCCGGAAGTGGTATCCGGCATGGCCAAAAACAGAGACTGTCATCATGGATATCGTATTTATTGAGCAACTCACGGTGTTTACCACCATTGGCGTTTATGACTGGGAACAGGGGATTCAGCAGAAGCTGGTGCTCGATGTCGAAATGGCGTGGGACAATCGTCAGGCGGCAGCCAGCGATGATGTGAATGATTGTCTGAGCTATGCCGACGTAGCCGAAACCATTCTGCAACATCTTACCGGTCAGCGCTTCGCGCTGGTGGAGCGCGTGGCAGAAGAAGTGGCTTCTCTGCTGATGGCGCGCTTCAACACGCCGGGCGTGCGTATTAAGGTCAGCAAGCCGGGAGCTGTGGCTCAGGCAGCTCAGGTCGGCGTGCGTATCGAACGCGGGAGTTTTCCTAAATAAATCTTCCGTGATTGCCATCACAATGAAACCAAACCAAATTACTGTGTGTCATAGCAGTTGCCGTTACGGTTAAACGGACTGTTACACGAGAAACCAGTCAGGTTCGCTCACCATGACGCAGGCGTAATTTCAGGCGGGAGCGATTCGCTACCGCCTTTTTAATGTTTCAAACGGATAGAGGAAAATTTGATGGCAGATATTCATCACCTTTGGGTGGCCGCAATCCTGGGGTTGGTAGAGGGCTTGACTGAGTTCCTGCCGGTCTCCTCCACGGGCCACATGATTATTGTGGGTCATCTGTTAGGCTTTGAAGGCGATACCGCTAAGACGTTTGAGGTGGTGATCCAGCTGGGATCAATTCTGGCGGTAGTGGTGATGTTCTGGCGTCGTCTGTTTGGCCTGATCGGCATCCATTTCGGGGAAGTAAAGCATGAAGGGGTGGGTAGCGGCCATCTGACACTGATTCATATCCTGCTGGGGATGATTCCGGCGGTGATCATTGGCCTGGTGTTACACGATCAGATCAAATCGCTGTTTAACCCGGTAAACGTCATGTACGCGCTGGTGATTGGCGGCGTGCTGCTGCTGGCGGCGGAATACCTGAAACCCAAAGTGCCAAAGGCGGCGGGCATTGATGATATCACCTACCGTCAGGCGTTTATGATTGGCTGCTTTCAGTGCCTGGCGCTCTGGCCCGGTTTTTCCCGCTCCGGCGCGACCATCTCAGGCGGCATGTTAATGGGCGTCAGCCGTTATGCAGCCTCCGAGTTCTCTTTTATCCTGGCCGTGCCGATGATGATGGGCGCAACCGGCTATGACCTCTATAAAAGCATGCACTTCCTGTCGATGGACGATCTGCCGATGTTTGCCGTCGGGTTTGTCACTGCCTTTATCGTGGCGCTTATTGCGATCAAAGCTTTCCTGCAACTGATCAAACGTATCTCGTTTGTCTCTTTTGCCATTTACCGCTTTATTGTGGCGGGTGCCGTTTACATGGTCTTTATGTAAGTCCCTGGCGGTCAGTTATTCTGACCGCTTCATGCCTCCGGCGATGGCCGCAATGCGTCGCCGTGTTAACTCTTCCCGCACTGCAGCCCCTTTAAACCCGGCCTCTACCACTGCTTTGGTTGGTACTGCCTGCGCCAGCGCAAAGGCGCGCCGCAAATAATCCCCTTGCGGATAGGCACAGTTTTCCAGACCCGCCCGACCGCGTACGTCGGCTTCGCTGGTCAGCGCAATCTGCTCCACGCGCTGCGGTTTACGCCAGGCATCGATACGATCAAACAGCGCAACCAGCGCTTCCGGTGGCTGACGCTCAATGGTATGCACCACATCATGAAACTCTGTCACCAGCAGCGCTAAGTCGCGGACGGCGCCAGGCACGCGCAGACGCTGGCACAGCGCTTCCACCAGAGGAACACCCGCCGGTCCATGACCATGGTGACTGGGCCATTTTTCGGGGGGCGTCAGCGCTTTGCCCACATCATGAAACAGGGTGGCGAAACGCACATCGACGCGGTCAGTTAGCGCCGCCGCAATGGTGAGTGTCATCAGGGTATGCAGGCCGGTATCGATCTCCGGGTGCCATTTGATCGGTGCCGGGACGCCATACAGGTTATCCAGCTCCGGAAAAAGCACCTTTAACGCGCCACAGTCGCGCAGCACCTGAAAATAGACCTGCGGATTGCGCGTTTCCAGCGCCTTTTCGGTCTCTTTCCATACCCGTTCCGGCGTCAGGTGGGCCAGTTCGCCGCCCTGTGCCATATCGCGCATCAGCGCCTGGGTTTCATCTGCCACGCGAAAGTTGAGGTGCGCAAAACGGGCGGCAAAACGCGCCACGCGCAGCACGCGCAGCGGATCTTCCACAAACGCCGCGGAAACATGCCGCAGCAGGCGTGCACGGATATCGTTTTGTCCCTGACAGGGATCGATTAATTCGCCGCTGGTGCTGCGGGCAATGGCATTAATGGTCAGATCACGACGCTGCAGATCCTGCTCTAAAGTAACGTCCGGTGCTGACCAGGTGACAAAACCGGTATAGCCGTTGCCCGATTTACGCTCAGTACGCGCCAGCGCATACTCTTCACGGCTGTCAGGGTGTAAAAAAACGGGAAAATCGCGGCCAACCTGCTGAAAACCTTTTGCCAGCATCATCTCAGGCGTTGCGCCTACCACGACCCAGTCTTTGTCTTTAACGGGCAGATTCAGCAGCGCATCGCGCACCGCGCCACCGACAAGAAACGTCTTCACTCAACCACTCCAAAGGTAAAAAATGTCGCATGCCCGGGGCGTCCGGCACCCGTACAAGAGCACACACGTTGCTTTATTGTTACACACAATTGCCGGATTGCAGGCATGACAACGGGGGCATCTTGCGATACCCCCCGGGGGACTGCAGGAAAAAGTGGCCTCAGTTCATCCAGCGATCGTTCTTTTTACGACGCGGGATCATATGCGGCAACAGCAGACCAAGCAGCAGACCAACACCGAGCACGCCGCCGCCATACATAAACCACTGCATGATAATGGTGCGCTGTTTGTCATCCAGCTGAACGTTCGCCGCATTGACTTTTTTCTGCGCCACAATGAGTTCGTTTTTCAGCTTCTGATTCTCATTTTTCAGGCCATTGATCACGCTGTCGCTGTTCGCCACTTTATTCTGCATTTCGGCCGTGCGCTGATTCCAGCTTTCATCGATGGTCGCCAGCTTGGTGGTCAGGTCTTTCACCTGCTGTTCCAGCTGCGGTACACGGGTGCGCAGGCTGGGCGCGGTGCTGAGTTGAGAAAGCGGGATCCAGTTGGTGCGGCCTTCTGAATCGCGAATCTGCGCATATTGCGTGTCATTATTGGTCTGCAGCAGGGCGACTTCTTCGCCTGCATTGAGTTTGCCTACCAGGCGATACTGCTCGCCGGGGCCGCTGCGTACCCAGGTGGATAATTCGTCGGAAATATAGCGTTTTTCTTCAGCATGAGCAGGCATGATGGCGCTAAAAGCCAGTAAAGTGAGTCCAACTAAGGTGATTTTCTTCATTCGATATCGTTTTTTGCTTGAGGTCGGTAAAATTACCGGCACAGTCTGGAGAGGCTTCACACAGATCGAAATGGGAACTATCCTGGTCTCAATCTCGTGCGAAATGGGTCGCGAAAGCGCAAGAAAGCCGAGACAGCGACTCAGCAGTGTTTTACTCTTCGCCAGAATAACCTCTCTGATGCCAGCAGCGTATTGAATAAAAAATTATGACCATCGAAATCGAATTAAAGTTCATTGCCACACCCCATGCCGCCGGGAAACTTTCCCGGGCGCTCTCTGCCTGGCCGCACGATCACGAAGCGGCACAGGAACTGACCAACATCTATTACGAAACGGAAGATAGCCAGCTGCGCCGCTGGGATATGGGCCTGCGCATTCGCGGCGTTAATCAGCGCTATGAGATGACCCTGAAAACCGCGGGCAATACCCTCGGCGGGCTGCATCAGCGCCCGGAATATAATGTTGCGTTAAGCGAGCCGGTGCTGGATATCGCGCAGCTGCCTGCAGAGATCTGGCCGCAGGGCACCGATCTTGCCGCGCTGCAGTCACGTCTGCAACCTCTGTTCAGCACCCATTTCCAGCGCGAAAAGTGGCTGGTGCGCTATCAGCAGAGCGAAATTGAAGTGGCGTTTGATCAGGGGGAGATCGCGGCAGGCGATCTGCATGAACCGCTGTATGAAATCGAGCTGGAGCTGAAAACGGGTCAGCGCAGCGACCTGATGGCGTTCGCCCATGAGTTGCTCGCTGGCGGTGGGCTGCGTCTCGGCAGCCTGAGCAAAGCGGCGCGTGGCTATCAGCTGGCGCAGGGCAACCCCGCCCGGCCATTACGTGCGCTGCCTGTACTGCGCATCGCCCCTAAAGCCACGGTGGAAGAGGGCATGGTCGCGGCGCTGTCGCTGGCGCTCAGCCACTGGCAATATCATGAAGAAGTCTGGCTGAGCGGCAATCCCGAGGCGCTGAAACCGGTACGTGAGGCGCTGGAAACGCTGCATCAGGCCTTTTCCCTGTTCGGCACCCTGGTGCCGCGTAAGGCGAGCAGCGCGCTGCGCCAGAAGTTGCTGACGCTGGAAGAGACGCTGGCAGCAGGCGTACCCGATGCGCAGGAAACCTGTTTTTCTACCCTGTGGGTAGATACTCAGCTGACCCTGACGCGCTGGCTGGTGGAAGCGCAATGGCAGCCCTGGCTGAATGAGAAAAACCACAGCAAAATGCAGGGATCCTTTAAACGCTTCTGCGACATTATGCTGGGACGCATCGCCGCTGACCTGAAAGAGACATTCAGCAAGGTCCATCAGGTGAGTGAATATCATGATAAAGCCATACGGCTATCGCATCAGTTGCTGGCAGTTCATCTGCTGGCGGGCGCCTATGACACCAGTAAAGTAGAAAGCTGGCTGGCTCCCTGGCAGCAGTTGCTGCAGGCCATTCACCAGCAGCAGGCGAGCTGGCTGAATGCGCACACCAGCCAGGCGCTGAAGCAGCCCGCTTTCTGGCGCAACGGCAGCGTCGCGCGCTAAGCCATTCGAAACATCTCATCAGGGAGATTCATGTTGTCTGAGCTATTACCGATACTGAAAACGCAACAAGAGAAGGCAGCTGAAAAGCTGGGTCTGGCGCTGAGTGCGCTCAGCGCAGAGCAGGCAGAGGCGCTGGCCTTTAGCGATTTTATCGTGGAAAACCTGCAACAGTATCCTGACTGGTGGCAGGCGCTACAACAGCAGCCGCCACAGCCTGATGAGTGGCAGCATTATGCCTGCTGGCTGAGCGACGAATTACAGGCGGTGAGCGATGAAGCGACACTGATGCGCACGCTGCGCCTGTTCCGCCGCCAGATGCTGGTCCGTATCGCCTGGATGCAGTGTCTGCATCAGGCCACCACTACGCAGAGTTTGCAGCAACTGAGCGTGCTGGCGGAAACCCTGATTGTCGCTGCGCGCGACTGGGTCTGGCAGGAGTGCTGTCGAGATTTTGGTACGCCCTGTAACGCTGAGGGGGAAGCGCAGCCGATGCTGATTCTGGGCATGGGCAAGCTGGGCGGCGGCGAGCTGAATTTCTCCTCTGATATCGATTTGATTTTTTCCTGGCCCGAAAATGGCGTCACGCGCGGCGGACGGCGCGAGCTGGATAACGCGCAATTTTTTACCCGTATGGGGCAGAGGCTGATCAAAGTGCTCGATCAGCCCACCGTAGATGGATTTGTTTACCGCGTAGATATGCGCCTGCGGCCTTTTGGCGACAGCGGGCCGCTGGTGCTGAGCTTTGCGGCGCTGGAAGATTATTATCAGGAACAGGGACGCGACTGGGAACGCTACGCTATGGTCAAAGCGCGCATTATGGGCGGTGACGAAGATCGCTGGAGCCAGGAGCTGCGTCAGATGCTGCGTCCGTTCATCTTCCGCCGCTATATCGATTTCAGCGTGATTCAGTCGCTGCGAAATATGAAGAGCATGATTGCCCGTGAAGTACGGCGGCGTGGCCTGACGGACAATATCAAGCTGGGGGCGGGCGGCATCCGCGAAGTCGAGTTTATCGTGCAGGTGTTCCAGCTGATTCGGGGTGGGCGTGAGCGCTCACTTCAGTCACGCTCGCTGCTGCCTTCACTCACGGCGATCGCGCAGCTTGATCTGTTGCCGCCCGGCCAGATTGAGCAGCTGCGGGAAGCCTATCTGTTTTTACGTCGTCTGGAAAACCTGCTGCAAAGTATCGCCGATGAGCAGACGCAAACCCTGCCGGCTGACCCACTGAATCGGGCGCGTCTGGCATGGGGCATGGGGTTTACCTGCTGGGAGAGCCTGAAAACGCAGCTGGACAGCCATATGGCTGCGGTGCGCGCTATTTTTGACGAGCTGATTGGCGAAGATGCGCCGGAAGCGGGAGATAACCCGGCGCTGGCAGAGTATGCCGCCCTGTGGCAGGACCGGCTTGAAGAGAGCGATCTTGTACCACTGCTGCCACAGCTGGAGGAGGCGCAACGCCAGCAGCTGCTGACCACGCTGAACGATTTTCATCAGGATATCAGCAAACGCACCATTGGTCCGCGCGGCCGTCAGGCGCTGGATCAGCTGATGCCGCGTCTGTTAAGCGAGGTCTGTCCGCTGCCCGATGCGGCGGTAACGCTACGCCGTCTGACGCCGCTGCTGGTCGGGGTGCTGACGCGCAGTACCTATCTGGAGCTGTTAACGGAATCGGGCGGTGCGCTGCGCCATCTGATTCATCTCTGTGCCGCCTCACCAATGCTCGCCAGCCAGCTGGCACGCCATCCCCTTCTGCTGGATGAGTTGCTGGATCCCGCCACGCTCTATCAGCCCACCGCGACCGATGCGTATCGCGACGAGCTGCGCCAGTATCTGATGCGTATTCCTGCCGATGATGAAGAGCAACAGCTTGAGGCGCTGCGTCAGTTCAAACAGGCGCAGCATCTGCGTATTGCGGCGGCGGATATCGCCAAAACCTTGCCGGTAATGAAAGTGAGCGATCACTTAACCTGGCTGGCCGAGGCGATTATCGAGTCGGTGGTGCAACAGGCCTGGAATATGATGGTGCAGCGTTATGGCCGCCCCTCCCATCTGCAAAACGAGCATGAGCGCGGTTTTGCTGTGGTGGGCTATGGCAAGCTGGGCGGCTGGGAACTGGGCTACAACTCCGATCTCGACCTGGTGTTCCTGCACGATTGCCCGGTTGAGGCGGTGACCCAGGGCGAGCGCAGCATTGATGGCCGCCAGTTCTATCTGCGGCTGGCACAACGCGTGATGCATCTGTTCAGCACCCGGACCTCATCCGGCATTCTTTATGAAGTTGATGCGCGACTGCGGCCTTCGGGTGCGGCAGGGATGCTGGTCAGCACCTTTGAGGCGTTTGACGACTATCAGCGCAATGAGGCCTGGACCTGGGAGCATCAGGCGCTGGTGCGTGCGCGTATCGTGTTCGGAGAAGCTGAACTGGGCGAACGCTTTGCCGCTATCCGTCGGGGCGTGCTCTGCCTGACGCGCGAGCCTGTGGGACTACGTACGGAAGTCCGTGATATGCGCGAAAAGATGCGCGCTCATCTCAGCAACAAACACAAAGGGCGCTGGGAGATTAAAACCGACGAGGGCGGCATCACCGATATTGAATTCATCGCGCAATATCTGGTCTTACGCTACGCAGCTGAACAGCCCGCACTGACGCGCTGGTCCGATAATGTGCGCATCTTCGAGTTGATGGCGAGGCACCAGAAAATGCCGGAAGAAGAGGCTCAGGCGCTTACCCGGGCTTATGTGACTTTGCGCGACGCGCTGCACCATCTGGCGCTCCAGGAATTGCCTGGCCACGTTGAGCCAGATGCGTTCCTGACGGAGCGTGAAACGGTGCGCGCCAGCTGGCAGCGCTGGCTGACATAATACCGTCCCGGATGCGGAACAGGTGGCACTACTGGCTTCTGTGCTATTATCCGCGCACTATTTTTACTGCAGTCTGGAGTCTCAGGAATGAAAGTAACCCTGCCCGAATTCGACCGTGCCGCAGTGCTGGTTGTCGGTGACGTCATGTTGGATCGCTACTGGTATGGCCCGACCAGCCGTATCTCCCCTGAAGCCCCGGTGCCGGTGGTGAAAGTGGATACCGTGGAGGAGCGGCCCGGCGGCGCAGCCAACGTGGCGATGAACATTGCGGCGCTTGGGGCGGCTTCCCGGTTGATCGGGTTGACCGGCGAGGATGATGCCGCGCGCGTGCTGAGTTCCACACTGAATGGCGTTAACGTTGAGTGCGATTTTGTGACCATCAAAACGCACCCCACCATTACCAAGCTGCGTATCCTCTCCCGTAATCAGCAGTTGATCCGCCTCGATTTTGAAGAGGGCTTTGATAACGTTGATCCGGAGCCGATTCATCAGCGTATTCGCCAGAAGGTATCACAGGCAGGCGCGCTGGTACTCTCCGACTACGGTAAAGGCGCGCTGGCCAGCGTGCAGATGATGATTCAGCTGGCGCGTCAGGCTGGAGTGCCGGTGCTGATCGATCCCAAAGGCACAGACTTCTCCCGCTATCGCGGCGCTACGCTGCTGACCCCCAACCTCTCAGAGTTTGAGGCAGTGGTGGGCAAGTGCAAAAGCGAAGAGGAGATCGTGCGTCGCGGTATGCAGCTGGTGGCCGATTATGAGCTTTCTGCGCTGCTGGTGACCCGTTCAGAGAATGGTATGACGCTGCTGCAGCCGGGCAAAGCGCCGTTGCACCTGCCGACGCAGGCGCAGGAAGTCTATGATGTGACCGGTGCTGGCGATACGGTGATCGGCGTGCTGGCGGCATCGCTGGCGGCAGGCAACTCGCTGGAAGACGCTTGTTTCCTCGCCAATGCTGCCGCAGGCGTTGTGGTTGGCAAACTGGGGACCTCAACCGTCAGCCCGGTAGAGCTGGAAAATGCCATCCATGCGCGGCCGGAAAGCGGCTTTGGCGTGATGAACGAAGCGCAACTGAAAGAAGCCGTCGCGCTGGCGCGCAAGCGTGGCGAGAAAGTGGTCATGACCAACGGCGTCTTTGATATTCTGCATGCGGGTCATGTTTCCTATCTGGCAAATGCGCGTAAACTGGGCGATCGCCTGATCGTGGCGGTGAACAGCGATGCTTCCACGAAGCGCCTGAAAGGAGAAACCCGGCCGGTAAACCCGCTGGTTAACCGCATGATTGTGCTCGGGGCGCTGGAATCGGTCGACTGGGTGGTTTCCTTCGAAGAGGATACGCCTCAGCGTCTGATCGGAGAGATCCTGCCCGATCTGCTGGTTAAAGGCGGCGACTATCGCGCGGAAGATATCGCTGGCAGTAAAGAGGTGTGGGCAAATGGCGGCGAGGTGATGGTACTGAACTTTGAAGACGGGATTTCAACCACCAATATCATCAAAACCATTCGCGACGCAAACAGCTAAAGACGATGCGGGAGCCAGACAGGCTCCCGCAGCAGTGTCAGCAGAACGTTACTGCGGATCTTCCGTTTTTAAAATTTCGGGCGTCGCGCCGGGGGCGCTGGCTGGCGCGCTGGCGCTGCTGGCTGGCGCATTAGTGGTAGTTGCTGCCGGGGTAGCTTCCGGCGCACGATTTTCTAACTGTGCCAGACGCTGTTCAAGCGCCGCCAGTTTTTCCCGCGTGCGCAGCAGAACCTGTGTCTGCACGTCAAACTCTTCGCGGTTGACCAGATCCATACGGGTAAGCTGCGCCTGCAGCACCTGACGAATTTTCTTTTCTACGTCATCGCCAAATTCACGAATCCCTTTTGGCATGGCCTCATGCACCTGACGCGCAAGTTGTTCAATTTTTTTCGTGTCGATCATGGTGATTTCCTGGTTGCGGGTTGCCGATGGCAGCGTCTCTGTTGTCACAATATGCTTTAAGTGTAATGCCAGAAACGAAAAGGTTAAACCTCAAATCGTCAGCGCAGGAAATGCAAAAGCTTTTGCGCTTTTGTCGATTGCCCGACAGTTTTTTTGGCGTTATAGTGATTTCGCTTATTCTCAGGGCGGGGCGAAATTCCCCACCGGCGGTAAATCAGCGTAGCTGAAAGCCCGCGAGCGCTTCAAACCGACAGGTTTGAAGGTCAGCAGATCCGGTGTAATTCCGGGGCCGACGGTTAAAGTCCGGATGGGAGAGGGTAACGATTTCAGCCGGGCTATGCCCGCTTCACGTTATTGCCATGTCTTTATGACATACTCCTAAGCTCGCCCTGATTCTGGTAACTCACATACTTACATAAAGGTTTATTACCATGAATCAGACGCTTCTTTCTGAATTTGGCACGCCGGAACAGCGCGTAGAACGCGCCATTGCGGCGCTACGGGATGGCCGTGGCGTGATGGTGCTGGACGATGAAAATCGTGAAAATGAAGGCGATATGATTTTCGCCGCCGAAACCATGACCGTTGAACAGATGGCACTGACAATTCGTCACGGCAGCGGCATTGTCTGCCTGTGCCTGACCGAAGAGCGTCGCCAGCAGCTTGAGCTGCCGATGATGGTGGAGAACAACACCAGCGCTTACGGCACCGGTTTTACCGTGACCATTGAAGCGGCGCAGGGTGTGACCACCGGCGTGTCGGCGAAAGACCGTATTACCACCATTCGTACCGCCATTGCGGATAATGCTAAACCGAGCGATCTCAATCGTCCGGGGCATGTATTCCCGCTGCGTGCGCAGGATGGCGGCGTACTGACGCGTGGCGGCCATACGGAAGCCACGATTGATCTGGTGACCCTGGCAGGATTTAAACCGGCTGGCGTTCTTTGTGAACTGACCAATGATGACGGCTCTATGGCCCACGCGCCGGAAGCTATCGCCTTTGCGAAACAGCACGATATGCCGGTAGTGACCATTGAAGATCTGGTTGCCTATCGCCGTCAGCGTGAGACGCGCCAGGCAAGCTGATGCTTGCTGCGAGTTATAAAAAATGGCCGGATATTCCGGCCATTTTATTACCAACTTAAAACCACGTCCTGCGGGCGTGGTCATCAATACGTTTTGGCTCTGCCTTATCGTCTCTGGCTTTGAATCTTACGGAACAGGCAGAGACTGCTTTTTAAGGTTTTTGGTACACCCCTGTGGGATGCAAACAAAGCCGCCTTCTATGAAGGCGGATTTTTACTGCTTAATTTTCGCCAGCGTTAACTGATACCGCTACTCTGCAGCAGCGTCAGGCTCAGGCCCATAACTGTCATGCCGCACAGCACGCCATAGCTGGGGTTATTGTGTGGGTCGATTTCACGCGCCAGCGGCATCAGTTCGTCCACTGACAACGCCACCATAATACCCGCCACCGCCGCCATTACCGCCGCGATCGCTACCGGCGACATGGTCGGACCAAACAGCCAGAAAGCGGCAATACCGCCCAAAATTTCTGCCAGGCCAGAGAGGCAGGCCCAGAAAAGCGCCTTTGTTTTTGAGCCGGTAGCGGCAAACATCGGGCCCGCTACCGCCAGTCCTTCAGGAATATTATGGATAGCTACGGCGAGGGCAATACCCAACCCCAGCTCCATATCGCTGCTGGCGGTGACAAAAGTAGCGACTCCTTCAGGAAAGTTATGCAGGCTGATACCCAGCGTCAGCAGAATCGCCGTACGCCGGAGGTTGGCGGGGCGGCAATTAACCGCAACCAGATCCTGCGGATGCTGATGTGGCAACAGGCGATCCAGCGCAAAGTAACCCAGCAGGCCCAGCAAGAACATACCGTACCCTAATACGGGTGACATCTCCGGCGTATGCAGCGCGGTGGGTAACATCTCCATCAGCGAGATCAGCAGCATAATGCCGGCAGCGAAGCCCAACGCGAACGCCAGTACACGATTAGAGGGCTTTTGCCCCATCACGCCAAAGAGAGCGCCCGCGAATGTGGCACCGCCCGCCAGAATAGTCAGAAGCAACGGCACTGACATATTAACATCCTTAATGATAATGATTCGCAGTTAAATTACCTTTAACCCTATAAAAAATAAAGTTACTTCATGTAAAGAACTGTCGGGCGGTTTTTTCAAATTATCTGATGATCATCATCATGCTTATGCGGGTTTCTCCCGTCAGGAAAGGGGGTATGGTAACGCTCATTGCGATGACAGATTAACCTGAGGATGCCTGATGAGTAACAACCGCATGCCTGCACTGTTCCTGGGCCACGGCAGCCCAATGAACGTGCTGGAGGAAAACCGCTATACCGCCGTCTGGCGTGAGCTGGGTAAAACTCTGCCGCGTCCGCGTGCCATCGTCGCAGTTTCCGCGCACTGGTATACGCAGGGTACAGCCGTTACGGCGATGAGCAGGCCACGTACTATTCATGATTTTGGCGGGTTTCCTGAGGCGCTGTATGCCACGCGCTATCCGGCACCAGGTTCTCCTGAACTGGCGCAGGAGATTGCCGATCTGCTGGCACCGGTTGCTGTGCAGTTTGATCAGGCATGGGGACTGGATCACGGTGCCTGGGGCGTGTTGATTAAGATGTATCCTGATGCAGCGATTCCGGTGGTACAGCTGAGCATTGACGCCACTAAACCGGCGAGCTGGCATTATGAGCTGGGCAGCCAGCTGGCAGCGTTGCGTGAACGCGGCGTAATGATAGTGGCCAGCGGCAATGTGGTGCATAACTTACGCATGCTACGCTGGCAGCAAGAGGCTGAAGCCTGGCCCTGGGCAGATTCTTTCAATGAATTTGTCCGTGCCCAGGCAGCCTTCAAGGGCGCAAACCGCCAGCATCCGCTTGTCAATTTTATGCAGCATGAGCATGCCAGCCTCGCTAACCCGACGCCAGAACATTATCTGCCGTTACTGTATGTGCTGGGCTCGCGTCAGCCGGATGAAGCGGTGACCTTTCCTGTCGATGGTATTGAGATGGGCGCAGTGAGTATGCTGTCGGTGCAGGTGGGTTAACGCCGTGACATAAACAAGGCCGCTGAAGCGGCCTCAAAATTTATTCAAGAAAGGTGTGGGGGTAAAAACGGGAGAGATCCTGGGTGATCAGGTCACGATCCTCTCGAATGCCGATTCCGGCGGGTTGATCGTCAATCAGCCAGCTGCCAATCAGCGTGTAGCTGTCGCCAAATTTAGGCAGCGGATGGAACTGCTGCACAATCATGCCTTCTTCACCATAGGGGCCATCCACGCGCGCAATTTCTTTACCGTTTTCGATAATGCGAATGTTAGCGCCTTCGCGTGAAAAGAGCGGCTTCACCACGTACTTATCCAGTGGCGGAACCTCATCCTCTGCGAACCAGGCGGGCAGCAGGTTAGGGTGATTAGGGAACATTTTCCACAACATCGGCAGCAAGGCTTTATTCGAGATGATGCTCTTCCAGGCCGGTTCCAGCCAGCGAACGCCAGCATCGGCCAGCTTGGTGGAAAACATCTCGCGCAGCATAAACTCCCAGGGATAGAGCTTGAAGAGATTGCTGATAACCTGATCGTGAATATCGGTAAACTGGCCCTTTTCTCCCAGACCGATTTCATCCATGTAAAGAAATTCGCTCGGCAGGCCCGCTTCGGTGGCGCAATCCTGCAGATACTGCACCGTGCCGCGATCTTCTTCTGTATCCCGACAGCAGGAGAAATGGAGCCACGTAAAGCCGTGTTGTTGATGCAGCGCGGCAAAGCGCTCAATCAGCTTCTCCTGCAGGCTGTTAAACTGATCGCTGCCTGCGGGCAACTGCCCCGCATTCAGCTGATCTTCCAGCCAGATCCACTGGAAAAAGGCCGCTTCGTACAGGGAGGTCGGCGTATCGGCATTATTTTCCAGCAGTTTGGCATCGCCTTTGCCATCCCAGGCAAGGTCAAGCCGGGAGTAAAGCGAAGGCTGGCGCAGTTTCCATGAGTCGCGCACAAAATCCCAGGTGTGTTTGGGAATACGAAATTTTGTCAGCAGCTCTTCGCTGTGGACCACTTTCTCGACGACATCAAGGCACATCTGATGCAGCTCGGCGGTGGTGGCTTCCAGCTTGTCAATTTGCGCCAGCGTAAACTGGTAATACGCATCTTCACACCAGTAGGGCTCGCCATGCATGGTATGAAAGCGGAAGCCATATTCAGTCGCCTTTTCGCGCCAGTCCGGACGCTCGGTAATCGCAATACGTTGCATAGGCGTTGATTAGCCCCCCAGCGAACGGTTGCTGGTGCCGGTTGCACTGCTGCGCTGCATGGTATTCTGTTTGGCTACCGTTTCGCCGAAGCCGCCACGGGTGACCGTTGAAGTGGTAGCAGGTTTAGGCGCCAGCGCTGTTTTCGGCACCGTCATGGTGCGTCCGGAAGTGGCATTGCCGTAGCTGCGGCCAGAAGCATCCACAAACTGGCCATTGGCCGGGCTGTTAGGCGTTTTGGGAGAGAACAACGGCTGCTGAGCAAAGCCTGCGCCGCCGCCCATCATCCGGCCCATCATATAGCCCGCCATTAATGGCATCCAGAAGCTGCCGCTATGCTGCGCTTCTGCCTGAGTGCCCGCCTGCGCCGGCACCTGCTGGCACTGATTTTCGCCAAACTCCGCGATGCAATCTTCTTTGCTGGCATATTTGGGGGCGGTACGTTCCGCTTCTTTCAGCGCATTGTTGTAAGCGGTCGTACACTGCGCGCTCTTATCGGGATTGGCCTGGGCGCAATCATCTGCATTCTGGTAGAGCGAGACGGTTTCATCATTTTGTTCACAGCCAGCCAGCATAAATACCGCCGAAACGGCAAATGCGACTGGCGTTAAATGGCGTGCCTGCCAGCTTTTACGAAAGGCGGCATGGCGAATATTTTTAGTCCGTTTCATGGTCATTATCCTGTGCCTGAATATAGCGCTTAGAATAGGGGATGAGTGGTGAAAAATGAAGCGGCAGGCCTGACAGAGTGGGGATATTTACGTTGCTATACGTTTGATTGGGAAAGGGGCCGCAAACAGGGCCCCTGAAAGATCAATTGCTGAAGGGATTACTGCTGCGCGCGGCGGCTGGACGTGCGGCTGCGGCTGACATCTCGCCATTTACGCTCGGACCGTTATCCACGCTGGCATCCTGCTGCGGGTTCTCCGGCGCTACGCTTTCCGGCGAGGTCGGGATCTCTTTGCCCAGCTGGCTGTTCAGCGCCATCAGATCCTGCTCGTTCAGCGTACCCAGCGCATATTTGATATTAAGCTGGTTAATCAGGTAGTTATAACGCGCATCGGACAACTGCTGTTTCGCGTTATACAGAGTGGTGGTCGCATCCAGCACGTCAACGATGGTACGGGTTCCCACCTGATAGCCTGCTTCCATCGCATCCAGGGAGCTCTGGGCAGAAATCACTGCCTGTTTGTAGGCTTCGATACTGCTGACTGAGGCGTTCACGTTATTATACGAGGAGCGCACGGTTTGCACGGCAGAACGGTGTGCGCTTTCCAGCTGCTCACTGGCGCTGACAAAGTTGTACTGTGCCTGTTTCACCTGCGAAGAAACCGCGCCGCCGCTGTAGAGCGGCAGCGAGAAGCTCAGGCCCACCTGATTGGTGCCGGAAATCGAGTCATTGTTTGTGGCCTGATTGGCGCGGCTGCCGCCATATTTGGTGTTGGAGAGACCGGTTGAAGCGGTCAGATCCAGCGTTGGCATATGGCCGGTTTCCGCAGAACGAATCTGTTCGCGCGCCAGGTCCTGTGACAGGCGTGCAGAGAGCAGGTTCAGGTTACGGCTTTCCGCTTCTTTCAGCAGCGCGCTCACCGGTGCCGTTTTAGTGGTTTTAAAGCGATCGATATCCAGCGAGGCCAGTGACAGGTAAGCGTTACCGGTGATCTGGCGCAGCGTTTCCACCATATTATCGAGGTTGTTACGCGCGTTCACTTCATTGGCCAGCACGCTGTCATACTGTGCGCGGGCGTTCTGCACGTCAGTAATCGCTACCAGGCCGACGTTAAAACGCTGGGTGGTCTGATCAAGCTGACGATAGATAGATTGTTTCTGCGCTTCATAAAAAGAAAGCGTATCGATGGCGTTCAGTACGTTAAAATAAGCGGTAGCGGTATTGAGGATCAGATTCTGCTGGGCAGCCTGATAGGAGACATCCTGAATCCCCGCCGCTTTCTCCTGCAGCGTCAGCGCGCGCCATCTTGACATATCAAAAATGGTTTGCGTCAGTTGCAATGAGGCGCTGGTAGTGTTGGAGTGGAGACCACTGCTGTCACGATAGCCGTTGGTATATGTGTAATCTGCACCCAAGCCCAGCTGTGGCAGTAAAGGACTACGCGCTTCATTGATCTTTTCGAATGCAGCGTCGCGATCGGCAGCAGCGCTACGCAGATCCGGGTTGCTCTGCCGCGCCTGTTGATAAACCTGGAGTAGATTTTCTGCCTGGCTGGCGAAGCTGAAAGCGCCCAGGCTTAGTCCAATAACGTATGGGAGCAGTTTTTTCATTTGCATTCCTTGAGTTGCAGCAAAATAGCTATGGTAGCGCTGCCGATAAGCCAAAAATAATCGCCGATTCTAACAGACCTGGTCTGCCAGATAAGTTGGCTGAACGTGCCTTCTACCCCTAATTTACGTAAATAATTCATCAAGAACCACTCGGATGGAGTACAAGGCTTGGCTTTTCTTAGCTCCATCCCCATCTGCGTAAGGAGCCAGACGATGACGGGCGAAAAAAAATCCCCTGTGACTTTCACAAAAAACGATGTAGAAATTATTGCACGCGAAACATTGTATGACGGTTTTTTTTCGCTTGTTCGCTATCGCTTTCGCCACCGTCTTTTCAATGGTGAAATGAGTGGTGAAATTCAGCGCGAAGTTTTTGAGCGCGGACATGCTGCCGTGCTGTTACCCTATGATCCCCTGCGAGATGAAGTGGTGCTGATCGAACAGATCCGCATCCCGGCCTACGACACCAGTCATTCACCCTGGCTACTGGAGATGGTCGCGGGCATTATCGAGCCGGGAGAGAGCGTGGAACAGGTTGTACGGCGCGAAGCCGTCGAAGAGGCGGGCTTAACCGTCGGGCGCGTCAGGCCGGTGCTGAATTATCTGGCCAGCCCCGGTGGAACCACCGAACGGCTGTCCGTGTTAGTAGGAGAAGTGGATGCCAGCCTGGCAGAGGGATACCACGGGCTGGAGGAAGAGAATGAGGACATTCTTGTCCATGTGGTGAGCCGGGAGCAGGCATACCGCTGGGTGGAAGAGGGGATAATAGATAACGCAGCGACCGTCATCGCCCTGCAATGGCTGGCGTTGCACCATACGACATTACGTGAAGAGTGGAAGATAAAATGAGACAGCGCTATACCCCTGATTTCCCCGAAATGATGCGGCTGTGCGAAACCAATTTTGCCCAGCTGCGTCGTCTGCTGCCGCGCAGCGATGAGGCGGGCGCATCGGTGACCTATCAGGTGAATGGTGCCAGCTATCAATTGACGATTGAGGAATCGACCCGTTACACCACCCTGGTGGAGATCCGTCAGATTGCGCCTGCCGTCAGTTACTGGAGCCTGCCTGCCATGTCGGTCAGGTTATATCATGATGCTATGGTCGCTGAAGTGTGTTCAACGCAGCAGATCTATCGCTTTAAAGCGCGCTATGATTACCCCAATAAAAAATTGCATCAGCGTGATGAGAAACATCAGATTAATCAGTTTCTCGCTGACTGGTTGCGCTACTGCCTGGCCCATGGCGCTATGGCAGTGCCGGTCTGCTGATGGCGTACAAATGTAGAAAATGGCGTGGAGATTAAGGAAACGCTTTGGAGAGCTTGCTAAATCTTCCTGTAGCGAATGGGTCCCGAATCAGGATTTTACAAATCACGGATACCCATCTTTTCGCTGGCAAAGATGAAACCCTGCTCGGGGTAAATACCTGGGCGAGTTACGACGCGGTACTGGATGCCATTACTGCCCAGCAGCGTGATTATGACCTGATTATTGCGACCGGCGATTTAGCGCAGGATCACTCGACTGAGGCTTATCAGCATTTCGCTGAAGGTATCTCGCGTCTGCTTGCGCCCTGCGTCTGGCTACCGGGCAATCACGATTTTCAGCCTGCCATGGTGGATACCCTGGCGAAAGCGGACATTGCCGATGCCCGGCATGTGTTGTTGGGCGATCGCTGGCAACTGGTCCTGCTGGATAGCCAGGTCTTTGGCGTGCCGCACGGCATGCTGAGCGATTACCAGCTGGAGTGGCTGGAAAAAACGCTGGCGCTGGCGCCGGAGCGTCATACGCTGGTGCTGTTGCATCATCATCCGCAGGCGTCGGGCTGCACCTGGCTCGATCAGCACAGCCTGCGTAATCCGCATCAGCTGGACGATATTCTGCAGCACTATCCGCTGGCAAAAACGCTGATTTGCGGCCACATTCATCAGGAGATGGATGTGATGTGGCACGGACGTCGGGTGCTGGCCACGCCCTCCACCTGTGTTCAGTTCAAGCCCCACTGCACCAGCTTTACCATTGATAATGTCGCTCCCGGCTGGCGCTGGCTCGAATTAACAGAGGATGGCACCCTCTTTACCGAGGTGAATCGCCTGCAAAGCGAGGATTTCCGTCCCGATCTCGATGCGGAAGGCTATTAAATTATGGCCGCGCTGCTCTATCTGCATGGTTTCAACAGTTCACCGTTATCGGCCAAGGCGACGCTGCTGCAACGCTGGCTGGCGGAAACGCATCCGCACATTGAAATGATCGTGCCGCAACTGCCCACTTTTCCGGCCGATGCGGCCATGCTGCTGGAGACGCTGGTATTGCAACATGCCGGCGAGCCGCTGGGGCTGGTGGGGTCATCTTTAGGCGGCTATTACGCCACCTGGCTTTCACAATGCTTTATGATACCCGCGGTGGTGGTGAATCCCGCGGTGCGTCCTTTTGAGCTGCTGACAGATTTTCTCGGCGCGAATCAGAATCCGTACACCGGTCAACAATATGTGTTAGAGTCTCGCCACATTTACGATCTGAAAGTGATGCAGATTGACCCGCTGGAAGCACCTGATTTGATCTGGCTGCTGCAACAAACCGGCGATGAAGTGCTCGATTACCGTCAGGCGCTCGATTACTACAGTTCCTGTCGCCAGACGGTAGAAGAGGGCGGCAATCATGCCTTTATCGGATTCGAACGCTATTTTCCGCCGATTCTTGACTTCCTCGGTCTGAATCACGACTGAGCGCGGCGGAAGTCGCGACTATTTTCAAACCTCAAATCAGACAGTTACGATGACTCAATCAAGCTATAACGCGGATGCCATTGAGGTTCTTACTGGCCTCGAGCCCGTACGTCGTCGTCCGGGCATGTATACGGACACTTCTCGTCCCAATCATCTGGGTCAGGAAGTGATTGATAACAGCGTCGATGAAGCGCTGGCCGGACACGCAAAACGTGTGGAAGTGATCCTGCACGCGGATCAGTCGCTGGAAGTAATCGATGACGGACGCGGCATGCCGGTGGATATCCACCCGGAAGAGGGTGTGCCTGCGGTTGAACTGATCCTCTGCCGACTGCATGCCGGCGGCAAATTTTCCAATAAAAACTATCAGTTCTCCGGCGGCCTGCACGGCGTGGGGATTTCGGTGGTTAATGCCTTATCGACACGCGTGGAAGTCACGGTACGTCGCAATGGCGAAGTGTATGACATCGCCTTTGAAAATGGCGAGAAGGTGCAGGATCTGACGGTAACCGGCAGCGTCAGCAAACGCAATACCGGTACGCGCGTGCATTTCTGGCCGGATGGTTCGTTCTTTGACAGCCCGCGCTTCTCGGTATCCCGTCTGACGCACCTGTTGAAAGCCAAGGCAGTGCTCTGCCCGGGCGTTGAAATCCTGTTCAAAGACAAAGTCAATAACACCGAACAGCGCTGGTTCTATGAAGATGGTCTGACCGACTATCTTGCCGAGGCGGTAAACGGTCTGCCGACGCTGCCGGAAAAACCCTTTGTCGGCAGCTTTGCCGGTGACGTGGAAGCGGTGGACTGGGCGCTGCTGTGGCTGCCGGAAGGCGGCGAGTTGTTGACGGAGAGCTACGTTAACCTGATTCCCACTATGCAGGGCGGTACCCATGTGAACGGTCTGCGTCAGGGGCTGCTGGATGCCATGCGCGAGTTTTGCGAATACCGCAATATTCTGCCGCGCGGCGTGAAGCTCTCCGCAGAGGATATCTGGGACCGCTGCGCCTATGTGCTTTCGGTGAAAATGCAGGATCCGCAATTTGCCGGACAGACCAAAGAGCGTTTGTCGTCGCGTCAGAGCGCCGCTTTTGTTTCTGGCGTAGTGAAAGATGCGTTCAGCCTCTGGCTTAACCAGAACGTCCAGGCCGCAGAACAGCTGGCGGAGCTGGCAATCGCCAGCGCGCAACGGCGTATGCGTGCGGCGAAAAAAGTGGTGCGTAAAAAGCTGACCAGCGGACCGGCGTTACCGGGCAAGCTGGCGGACTGTACTGCCCAGGATCTGAGTAAAACCGAGCTGTTTCTGGTGGAAGGGGATTCGGCAGGCGGATCCGCCAAGCAGGCGCGCGATCGTGAATATCAGGCGATCATGCCGCTGAAAGGTAAGATCCTGAATACCTGGGAAGTGTCGTCTGATGAAGTGCTGGCCTCGCAGGAAGTACACGATATCTCTGTGGCGATCGGCATCGATCCCGACAGTGAGGATCTCAGCCAGCTGCGTTACGGCAAGATCTGTATTCTGGCGGACGCCGACTCCGATGGCCTGCATATCGCTACCCTGCTGTGCGCGCTGTTTGTAAAACATTTCCGTGCCCTGGTGCAGGGCGGTCATGTGTATGTCGCTATGCCGCCGCTCTATCGTATCGATCTCGGCAAAGAGGTCTGGTATGCGCTGGATGAGGATGAGAAAGAGGGCGTGCTGGAACAGCTGAAGCGCAAGAAAGGCAAGCCGAACGTACAGCGTTTTAAAGGGTTAGGTGAAATGAACCCGATGCAGCTGCGCGAAACGACTCTCGATCCCAATACGCGTCGTCTGGTACAGCTCACGGTCGAAGATGACGATGTTGAGCAGACGCTGCGTATTATGGATATGCTGCTGGCCAAAAAGCGCTCGGAAGATCGCCGCAACTGGCTGCAGGAAAAAGGCGATATGGCCGATATTGAAGTGTAATAAAAAGGACGCTGCGGCGTCCTTTTTGTCACAGGAAAGAGACGGGTGAAAATTACGCTGGAAGAGCTGCGTGCCTGGGTGGTGGTGGTGGATACCGGATCCATTACGGCAGCAGCGGAGCAGTTAGAACAGACCAGTTCCGGTATCAGCCGGGCGTTAAGCCGTCTGGAAAGCAAGCTGCAAACGACCCTGTTGCATCGTACGACGCGTCGTCTGGCGCTCACGGAAGAGGGACGTATCTTCCTGACGCATGCGCGCCAGATCCTCGCCTCCGTTGAGCAGGCGGAAGAACAGATTGCTCAGCGGCGCGAAACCCCTGCGGGTCGCCTGCGCGTGAACGCGGCTACTCCTTTTATGCTGCATGTCATTGTGCCGCTGGTGGAGGAGTTCAGCCACCGTTATCCCCTGGTGCAGCTTGAACTCAATACCGACGATATTTTTATCGATCTGCTGGAGCAGCAGACTGATATCGCTATTCGTATCGGTCTGTTACGCGACTCCACTATCCGGGCGCGCATGCTGGGTAACAGCCGGTTGCGTCTGCTGGCCAGCCCGGCTTATCTCGCGCAATATGGCGAGCCGCAGAGCGTGGCGGAGCTGGCGCAACATCGTCTGATTGGCTTCAGCAATTCCGAAGTGCATAACCGCTGGCCGGTATGGGAAAAGGAAGGGGAGCTGTTGCAGATTAAACCCACCATCGGTGCGTCCAGCGGCGAAACGATTCGTCAGCTGGCGCTGGCCGGTCAGGGTATTGCCCGTCTTTCTGATTTTAACAGCCGGGAAGATATCGCCTGTGGCAGGCTGGTTCAGGTACTGGAAAGCGTCACGCGTGATATTCGCTTGCCGGTGCATGCGGTCTATTACAGCAATTCCACTCTGGCGGCACGCATTACCTGCTTTCTCGATTTCCTGCGCGAAAAGATTGAAGAACAGAAACTGTTCTGAGGCCACTCTGTGGCAGGGAGAGAGAAGGGGGCTCTTACCCGTTGCGCGGGAAAGAGCCGGTATGGGTTATACCTGAGCCGGTTCCAGCACCAAGATTTTCACATCCATCACATCATCTTTAATCGCCGCACGATGGGCTTCCATATGCGGCATCTGCTGATGCTGTTCCAGATGACGCAGCGATTCCCACTGCTCCAGCATAAAAATGGAATCGGGTGAGTTATGTTTCCAGGGGATCTGCGCCTGATGATCGACCAGCAGATCATACTGATGGCATCCCGCTTCCTGCAGCACGGCAGGAATCAGCTTTTGAACCTCCGCCAGAACCCTGTTGCGACGGCCTGGTTTAATGCAGATCTCTGCCACTACGGTCAACATACCCTTTCCCTCTTTTTTGCCGGTGTGCTTACAGTTAAGCAAAGATCTGGTTGAGATGTGTCCGATAACGGGCAACATCGCGTGGAACATCAGGCGCTTTGATCACATCGTTACAGATAAAGGTCGGCAAGCCTTCCATGCCCAGGAACTGGTTCGCTTTATGAAAGTGCAGGTAAAGCCCGTCAACGCCTGCGCCCTCAAAGAACTGATCCGGGTCGGTAAAGGCTTCCAGCGGGGCGTTCCAGGTCAGGGAAAGCATATATTTTTTGCCCTGCAGCAGGCCGCCTGAACCATATTTTTTGCTGGCGTCAGCGCGTGTACGACCATCGCTGGCGTAGAGCGAGCCATGACCTTCGGTAAAGATCTCATCGATATATTTTTTCACTGTCCAGGGCTCACCCATCCACCAGCCCGGCATCTGATAAATTACCACGTCGCTGTCGAGGTATTTCTGAACTTCTTCTGCGATGTTGTAGTCGCTATCAGCGACGGTAACCTGTACTTCGTGGCCAAGATCGCGCAGCTGGCTGGCTGCCACATCAGTCAGCGTATGGTTTAGCTCACCTTTAGAGTGCGCGAACGTTTTGCCGCCATCGATAATTAAAATTTTGCTCATTTATTCGGCTCCAGTATAAAATAGGGCGTCATTTTACCTGACGACGGAACGCGGGAAAAATGCGTGTTTGATCACAAGACTTTTGCTTACTAAGCAACAATCCTGCGTTCTTACCGCCCAAAAAATTGAAAAAGGAGTTTTCATATGACCGTTTTATCCGGCGCATTAGCGCAGCCAGTCACCTTCCCCTGCACGCTTTTCCGTTCTGTACATCAGATGGAGGATTATCGCGCTGACGATATGCGCTGTGGTGATCTGACGGAAAATGCACTCAAGACCCGTTATGGCCTGGAAAAGGTATCAGAAAGGCTTAACCCCTGGACCTGTGAAGAGCTGATTTACACCTCTCTTCATCCTCAGGCGGCACCAGTATTACAGACGGTAAAACTGACGCATGAGCAGATGGCGGAGCGGCTGTTTCAGGAGATGAAAAGCAGCTCATATCTGATGTCAGTATTAGGGCAGCGTGACCTGTTTTTAAAGCTGGTTGATCATTTTCAGACGGGGAAAGGGAAACCTTTTAGTCATGGCGGGCTGAATATGGCTTATCGTGCGTTGATAATGGGAGACTATACTGAGGAAAGCTCGCTTTTATTGATAAAAAAAGCACTTGATAGAAATATTGACTGGGATAGGAAATATCTTCCTGCAAGTAAAAAAGAGGATATCATAACCTCTATTTATCAATCATCTTTACCAAGATTTGATCGGTGCCGGGATCGCTTTAATGCGTTAGGGATTTCTGTGCATGATATTTATGCTACGCATATTACAATTAATTCATTGCAGATAGCAGGAAATCAATACAGAGCTGTAATCCACTATCGTGCCCAAGATCATTTTGGACTGGATGACAATGATATTGGCAATTCCTTTTACTTCCAGTTTGCTGTTTTTCGCATCTGGTTTGTATTGCAACACTGGGAGAGATTTGGCTATCAACCTTTTATGACTAATATGGAAGCTACAATAGAGATTACCGGAGAGAAAAAGTGAAAATAAAAATATTCTTTCTTGTTATCCGGCTATCTTTTATTACCCTCACTGGTTATGAGATTTACAGTATCTGGCAGGACTTCGAACCGGTAGAGATCGTGGCAGTTCATAAAAACAAGGTTGTCAGCAATGTGTTAGTAAAGAACTTCCCGGTTACCGACCGGGGCAAGCTGGACTGGTGGCAAAAGAATCATGCCTGGCTGAAGGAAAAATATGGCGTGCCGGAGTTTGCGCAGGACGGGAGCTTTTCTGTCTGGTTCTGGCGGTTCGGCGACGGCTATAAAAAATTGCCAACTCATGATTTTCGCTTAAGCGTAAATACCCCACAGTTTCTCTGTTTCAGAGAGATGAAAACAGAAAAAAACTGTATTGAGAAAGATCCATTATTAACAGTAGACACGGGCTCTGATGGATCAATCTATTACACCCTTTTTGAAGGGAGTTACCGACAACGACCTGGCGGAAAAATTGAAATAATAGAATGGGAATAATAATTCTATGAATAAACCCATCCGCCCTTTTCCGGGGGGTGGGTATAGGATTGATGACAGACAAGGATGAGGAATGAAATATCTGAAATACCTGCTGCAGCTTAGCGGCGTAATGGCAACAGCTTATTTCATCTGTGCCAGCTGGCAGGACTTCGAACCGGTAGAGATCGTGGCAGTGCATAAAAATGATGTTTCCAGTGATGTATTAGTAAAAAACTTCCCGGTTACCGACCGGGGCAAGCTGGACTGGTGGAAAAAGAATCATGCCTGGCTGAAGGAGAAATATGGCGTGCCGGAGTTTGCGCAGGACGGGA
>NZ_LR026978.1:555517-883054 GCF_900604315.1 [Erwinia] mediterraneensis | reverse complement strand
ATGATGTTTCCAGTGATGTATTAGTAAAAAACTTCCCGGTTACCGACCGGGGCAAGCTGGACTGGTGGCAAAAGAATCATGCCTGGCTGAAGGAGAAATATGGCGTGCCGGAGTTTGCGCAGGACGGGAGCTTTTCTGTCTGGTTCTGGAATTTCGGTGATGGCTATAAGGCGTTGCCCACCCATGATTTGCGGTTAAGTCGCCAGACATCAGACTTACTCTGTTTCGATAAAATGAAAACAAAAAAGAACTGTATTGAGAAAGATGCTGTTCTCCATGTAGGTTCCACCTTTGACAAAAATATCTATTTTCTTCTTTTTGAAGGAAGTTATATCCAAAGTCCAAACGGGAAAATTGAAATCAGAGAGTGGAAATAGCTTCGCTGACGGTATCAACCCACCCGGAGATGCTCCGGCTGGGTTGATATCAGACAGGCTACAGACAAGGATGAAAAATGCGTTATCTGAGATATTTGCTGTTGCTGGGTATTATGCTGATGGCTGCCCACTTCTGTTACAGCATCTGGCAGGACTTCGAACCGGTAGAGATCGTGGCAGTGCATAAAGATGATGTTTCCAGTGATGTATTAGTAAAAAACTTCCCGGTTACCGACCGGGGCAAGCTGGACTGGTGGCAAAAGAATCATGCCTGGCTGAAGGAGAAATATGGCGTGCCGGATTTTGCGCAGGACGGGAGCTTTTCTGTCTGGTTCTGGCGGTTCGGCGAGGGTTATAAAAAATTGCCAACTCATGATTTTCGCTTAAGCGTAAATACCCCACAGTATCTCTGTTTCGCCGAGATGAAAACAGAAAAAAACTGTATTGAGAAAGATCCATTATTAACAGTAGACACGGGATCTGATGGATCAATCTATTACACCCTTTTTGAAGGGAGTTACCGACAACGACCTGGCGGAAAAATTGAAATAATAGAATGGGAATAATAATGCTATGAATAAACCCATCCGCCCTTTTCCGGGGGATGGGTATAGGATTGACGACAGACAAGGATGAGGAATGAAATATCTGAGATATCTGCTGTTGCTGGGTATTATGCTGATGGCTGCCCACTTCTGTTACAGCATCTGGCAGGACTTCGAACCGGTAGAGATCGTGGCAGTGCATAAAGATGATGTTTCCAGTGATGTATTAGTAAAAAACTTCCCGGTTACCGACCGGGGCAAGCTGGACTGGTGGCAAAAGAATCATGCCTGGCTGAAGGAGAAATATGGCGTGCCGGAGTTTGCGCAGGACGGGAGCTTTTCTGTCTGGTTCTGGAATTTCGGTGATGGCTATAAGGCGTTGCCCACCCATGATTTGCGGTTAAGTCGCCAGACATCAGACTTACTCTGTTTTGATGAGATGAAAACAAAAAAGAACTGTATTGAGAAAGATGCGGTTCTCAGGGTCGCCAGCTTTGATAAAAATATCACTTTTTTGCTGTTTGAAGGAAGTTATATCCAAAGGCCAAACGGGAAAATTGAAATCAGAGAGTGGAAATAGCTTCGCTGACGGTATCAACCCAGCTGGAGATGCTCCGACTGGGTTGATACCAGACAGGCTACAGACAAGGATGAAAAATGCGTTATCTGAGATATTTGCTGTTGCTGGGTATTATGCTGATGGCTGCCCACTTCTGTTACAGCATCTGGCAGGACTTCGAACCGGTAGAGATCGTGGCAGTTCATAAAAACAAGGTTGTCAGCAATGTGTTAGTAAAAAACTTTCCGGTTACCGACAGAGGAAAGCTGGACTGGTGGAAAAACAATCATGTCTGGCTGAAGGAGAAATATGGTGTGCCGGAGTTCAGGCAGAACGGGCGGTTTATCATATGGTTCTGGCGGTTCGGCGAGGGTTACAAAAAGTTACCCACTCATGAATCCTGGTTTAGTGTCAATACTCTGCAGTATCTCTGTTTCGCCGAGATGAAAACAGAGAAAAATTGTATTGCGAAAGATCCGGTTTTACTGGTCGACACGGGTTTCGATGGAACAATTTATTACACCTTATTTGAAGGCAGTTACCGACAAACGCCAGGTGGAAAAATTGAAATAATAGAATGGAAATAATAATGCCGTGAATCAACCCACCCGCTCTTTTTCCGGGTGGGTTGATATCAATTTGCCGATAAACAAAGATAAAAATTGCGATCTCTGAAATATCTGCTGCAGCTTAGTCGGCGTTATGACGACAGCTTATTTTTTTGTCGGGTGGCAAAAGTTTCAGCTGATAGCGATCGTCACAAGGCGACTCATGACCTCCTTGTACGGAGCACTTTGTATCCTGCGAGGCTATCAACGATACAAACTCGCTTTTCCCAGACCGCCAAACAGATTCATTTTGTAACGGATCACCGCTTTGGCTGCGTTAATCGCCTCCGGATAAATCACATTTGGATCCCACCAGCTTTCGCGCGCCAGAATCTCACGTACTTTCGCAAAATAGGCGTACTTCATATCGCTGGAAATATTGATCTTACCGACACCCAACGTCACGGCTTCGGCAATCTCTGCATCGGGATTGGCTGAACCGCCGTGCAGCACCAGCGGAATGGTCACACGCTGCGAAATCTCTTTCAATATATGCATTTGCAGTTCCGGCTTCATATCTTTTGGATAGATGCCATGCGCAGTACCAATCGCCACCGCCAGCGTATCGACGCCGGTGCGCTGCACAAAATCTTCCGCCTGCGCCGGTTCAGTGTAGATGACTTTGCTTACGCCGCCTTCTACCGTGGTGCCGGTATCGCCAATAGTGCCGAGCTCGCCTTCCACCGAAACGCCTACGGCGTGCGCCAGCTCCACCACTTCCCTGGTCAGCGCGACATTCTCTTCATATGGCAGCAGCGAGCCATCAATCATCACTGATGTGAAACCACACTGGATAGCACGCAGCACCTGCGCAATTGACGCGCCGTGATCAAGGTGCAGGGTGAAGGGCACTTTACTGTTCAGGGTGCGTTCGCGCACATAGCCAAAAAACGCATCGGTAACAAACTCCAGCTCGCTTGGGTGGATGGAGATGATGGCGGGCGTGTGGGTGGCTTCGGCTTCTTCTACTACCGCGCGGATAAAGCAGCTGTCCGCCACGTTAAATGCGCCAATCGCAAAGCGATGTTCACGGGTCGGCGCCAACATTTCTTTCATTGAAATCAACATGTTAATATTTCCTTAGCGTGAGTTTTACCAGAGCCGACGCGCACGCCGACCCGATGACAATAAAAGGGAAAACCCTGGCATTCCGGCAACGGAATGCGACCGATCAAACCTGATGCACCGATCCCGACCAGCTCAGGTATTCCACCACGACTTCACGGCAGGCGGTTTCCATCAGCGCGAGCAGATCGGCCAGTTCGGCCTGCGGATGCTGTTTCAGCGCCTGTCCCAGCGCTTTTTGGCCAGCCTCAAATACGGCTGCGCCCACATTGATTTTGGCTACGCCATACTGACTGACGCGACGAATATCCTCGGCGGGGGTACCAGACCCACCATGCAGCGCCAGCGGACGCGTCGAGACGTCATACAGTGCCTGCAAGCGCTGAAAATCAATCTTCGGCTTCACGCCTGCCGGATAGAGCCCGTGTGCGGTACCGACCGAAATCGCCAGCAAATCGATATCGGTTTGCTCAATGAAAGGTAAAACATCATGCACCTGCGTCATTTTCACCGAAGCATCGGCCAGCTGATAAGTCGGCGCATCGGCGATATGCCCAAGCTCACCTTCCACGCACACTCCGGCGGTGTGCGCCAGCTTCACTACCGCCGCGGTCTGGCGGATATTCTCTGCCAGCGGCTCGGAAGAGGCGTCGATCATCAGTCCGGTAAAACCCGCGCGAAACGCCTGACCAATCAGTGGAAAGGCCTTGCCGTGATCGAGCGCCAGCGCCACGGGCACAGTTGCCGCGTCGGCCAGCGCTTTCACCAGCGGCACCGCCACCGCAGGCGGGAAATGTATGCTATGCCCCTGATAAACGTTAAGAATCAGTGGCGCACGCTGCTGTTCGGCGGCCTGAATGGCGGCGCGCGCAGTTTCAAGGTTGAAGCAGTTGATCGCCAGTACCGCATACTGTTGACGGGCGGCGGCCTGAATCAGGTCCTTCATCATGGCAAACATGGTGGCTCCTTATTCCAGAGTGAATTTGATCTCTTCATCGCGGACGCCAGGGGCTTCCACATCATCGAACTCTTCATCCGCTTGCGTGACCGGCTTTTTCATCACCGACAGCATCACGCCGCACACCACAGTGCCGATAGCCAGTGCCAGGCAGAACATCAGCGGTTTAGTGAACAGGGGCACTACGAACATCCCGCCGTGCGGCACCGGCGCTTCTACCCCCCAAACCATAATCAGCCCACCGGCAATCGCCGAGGCGACCACGCAACTGGCGACTACGCGCAGCAGGTCACGCGCCGCAATGGGTATCACCCCTTCGGTAATCATGCAGATGCCCATCGGGAAAGCGGCTTTCAGCGCCTCTTTCTCGGCTTTGGTGTATTTATGGCGTGTCAGCAGGAATGACAGCGTGATACCGAAGGGGGGAATCATCGAGCCGACAAACTTTACGGCTTCCGGTCCGTAGATACCGTCGACCAACATGCCGTCAGCGAACAGCGACATGGTTTTATTGATGGGGCCGCCGAAATCGAACGTTGCCATGGCACCCAGGATCGCGCCCATCATGAATTTTGAGCCGCCCTGCATCGATTGCAGCAGATGAATCAGCGCTTTCTGCAGCCAGACAATCGGCTGTCCAATAAAGGTCATCATCAGGAGTCCGGCGATAATGGTGCTCAACACCGGCAGTACCATAATTGGCATCAATCCCTGCATCGACTGCGGCAGCTTAATAATGCGCCGCAGCAGCAGCAGGGTGTAACCCACCAGGAAGCCGCCAAGCATGCCGCCAATAAAACCGGTGCCGATCTGGCCGCAAATAAAGCCGACAATCAGGCCGGGTGCGAAGCCGGGGCGATCGGCAATGGAGTAAGCAATCGCCGCGCTGATCAGCGGCACAATCAGCCCCATCCCCCAGCCACCAATCTGGTTCAGCATCCAGGCAAAGGTACCCGGGTGTTTGCCGACATCTGGCCCGCCAAGTAGCTGGCCGAGCGCGATACAGATACCGGCGGCGACGATCAGCGGAATCATCCAGGAGATGCCGGTAAGCAGATGCCCTTTAATCTCCTGACCATACTGACGTTTGTGATCACTCATGATGGGTCTCCTCAGGCGCCCGCCAGTGAATCCGCCACTTTTTCGAGGAATTTCACCGGTGACTTGATCACCACTTCGGTTTTCACTCGCACAATGGGTTTGCCCTGGAAACGTTCTTCACCTTTGATCTTCACATCGACGGCGAGGATCACCACGTCAGCAGCGTCGATCGCTTCGCGCGTCAGCGGCGTCTCAGTGCCGATGGTGCCCTGGGTTTCAACGTGGATAGTGTGGCCCAGCGCATGAGCCCCTTTAATCAATTTTTCGCGCGCGATATAGGTATGGGCGATGCCTGCGGTGCAGGCCGCTACACAGACAATATTCATATGTCACCTCAGAGTGGTCGGGGGTTAACAGAGGTCGGTTTCGGCGTATTGACTGAACAGTTGAATGATATTGCCGGGGTCGTTTTCCACCAGCAGTTGGGCTATCACCTCGTCATCGGCCAGCGCGCTGGCTACCTGCGATAACAGGCGAATATGGGTGGTGTTCTGATCTTCCAGCCGCACCGCGAACAGGATGATACAGCGCACCTGGCTGCCATCCAGCGTCTCCCACGGAATGTCGTGTCGGGTACGACCAATGGCGAGCGTGGTCTGTTTGACGGCGGAAGATTTGCCGTGCGGAATAGCGATATGATTTTCGAAGCCGGTTGATCCTTCGCCTTCCCGCAGCCATACGTCCCTGATAAAAGCGGCACGGTCGGTAATCGCGCCGTCCTGATACAGCAGATCGGTCAGCTCGTTAATCACTTCTTCTTTCGTGGTGGCGGTCAGCGCCAGGTTAACGCGGCGTGGCGTCAGAATGCGGGAAATATCCATTGTTAATCCTCATTCAGTTAATGTGCGGCCATCGCGCAGTGCGCGCCGTTGGGCAGCTGGCTGCCAATCATGGCGTCAGTTACCCGCCGGATATCGTCATCGTTAAAAAATGCGCTGACATACACTGCCGGAACGGATCCGGCGTCGAGGTGAATAGTGGTAATCACCAAATCCACCGTCTGGTTCTGGCAAAAAGCAGCGTAATTGCTGGCGGAGATCACTCCGGCAATTTCCCAGTCCGGAAAGGCGCGCAGAATGCGACTTTTCAGCAGATGCGATGTGCCAACTCCGCTGGAACACACTACCAGAATGCGCTTATGGGCAATTTGCCGCTCCAGCGCGGCCTGGAAATGTACGCACAGATAACCGATTTCATCATCTGCCACTGGCGAGAGCGAAAAAGTACGTGCGGTTAATTGCATCGCCTGTTGCGTCAGAGAAAATATCTCTTTCATTTCCAGGCGAATATCATCCAGTAACGGATTGCGAATATTGATGTGATATTTAAGCCGGTTTAATAATGGCTTTATGTGTACTAATAAACCGTCAAATAATAACCGGTCCTGTGCCAGATCCCGCTGAATAAATGTCGAGAAACGATCGATTAATTCACAGGTTATTTTTACCGACTCAGCAGTGGAAAATTGATTATGCAGCGGCAGGTTGTCGCCGCGCTCTTCCACCACAATGCCGGACGAGACGATATATTGGTAAATAAACCCGACTTCATCCGCCGGTAGTGTGCAGCCCATACGCTGTTCTATCTGCGCGACCATCTGCCGGGCGATGGCGAGAATACGCTTATCGAGATCCTGCGCGGTAGTGAGCGTTTCCAGCGCCAGCGCGTTACCCTGCGCCATACGGTGCATCATGATGAGGATATGCGTGCAGAGATTGAGATACCAGGCATCGCCCAGCGGATAGCTCAGCTGCTGCTCCATCTGCTGTAGCAATGACTGTACAAAAGCCACATCCTCATCGCCAAAATAGTGCACCAGCGCCTGTTGACTACCGGGATCGAGCCGCGGCAGGACTGGCGTGCCCGCCACGTTTTGCTGCATCACATCGTTGATCAGCGATACCATTGCCTGGCGCAACGCCTGTTCAGGGCCCTCGATGTGCGTGCCGCCCGGACCGCGCTGCAGCGTCAGCCCCAGCGGCTGCAGCCACTCTTCAATCACTTTCAGATCGTTAACAATCGAGGCATGGCTGATAAAATAGCGTTCTGACAGCTTGCTGATCGAAGTGGCACGTGGCGCATCGCTCAACAGCTGCGAGGCGATCTTCACCCGACGACGATTATGACTCAGCGCTTCAGATCCGTTTTCGTCGCCGTTGAGCTGTTTTTCCAGCTGTAAACGCTGCTGGATATCATCAGCCCGTAACCGTACGCCCAGCCCCGGCGTTTTTTCCAGCGCCAGCGCCCAGTTGCTGAGCCAACTCTCCAGCCACTGCAAATCACGCTGAATGGTTTTTCCGGAGACGCCGAGCTGTAACGCCAGCTGCCCGATCGGCTGCGGTGCCGCTTGTTGCAATAACAATTTCACTAACCGGTGTTGTCGCGAAGTCAGTATTTGCATTCGGTCACCTTTTATTTTGGCAAAACGTTTTTCAAACTATTCCTCGTTTTTTATTTCTGTGCCAGAAATCAGAACAAACAACCTGTCTCTTATGGAGTATGAATTTAGGAAAGGCGGGTATAAGCAACAATACTAAATGTTGTCCTTCACTCCGGACATAATTAATACACAGCGCGAGTGATCTGATTAACTGAGAGGATGATCACAGTAAAAATGGTATATTTCCCGTGACCTTGTTCACACTCCGTTTTTATTTCTGCGCCGGATCACAATTGTTGCGGGAATTTACGCGCTGATCGGTAACAGGCAAAATCCCGCTTACACGTACCGATAAACGGAGGCCGCAGCATGCCTGGTGCGTCTCAGGGGCACCGGCGCGCCACCTCCAGGCCTGAGGCGTCTCGCAGGTCGTCAGAGGCGGAGGGCCCAGTGGCCTTAATGATGCACTGGCGCAGGTTGATGACAGCAAGCCATTTGCACAGGATGCTTGCCCGCTGGCTTCCCTGTGACTAAGTCTCACGAATAAGGTACTATCCTCGCCAAATGACCGCCGGATGTCCTGCCGTTGCGGGCCACGAAGTGAGGATACCAGTTTAATGAGTGAATTGACGCAGGATGGTGCAGAGCGTCTTGCCCTGCACAAGTTTACGGAAAATGCGTACCTGAACTATTCCATGTACGTAATCATGGACAGGGCATTGCCTTACATTGGCGATGGCCTGAAGCCGGTACAACGGCGAATCGTCTATGCGATGTCTGAGCTGGGACTGAACGCCAGCGCCAAATTTAAAAAGTCAGCGCGTACCGTGGGTGACGTGCTGGGTAAATACCATCCGCACGGCGACAGCGCCTGTTACGAAGCGATGGTATTGATGGCGCAACCTTTCTCCTACCGTTATCCGCTGGTTGACGGACAGGGTAACTGGGGCGCACCGGACGATCCAAAATCTTTCGCCGCGATGCGTTACACCGAATCACGTCTGTCAAAATATGCGGAACTGCTGCTGAGCGAGCTGGGGCAGGGCACGGTAGATTTTGTGCCTAACTTTGACGGCACCCTGCAGGAGCCAAAGATGCTGCCTGCGCGCCTGCCCAATATTCTGCTCAACGGCACCACCGGTATCGCCGTAGGGATGGCGACCGATATCCCGCCGCATAACCTGCGTGAAGTGGCGCAGGCGGCCATTGCGCTGATCGACGATCCGAAAACGTCGCTGGAAACGCTACTGGATATCGTTCAGGGCCCTGACTTTCCAACCGAAGCGGAGATCATTACGCCGCGCGAAGAGATTCGCAAAATCTACCAGAACGGCCGCGGCTCGATCCGCCAGCGCGCCGTCTGGAAAAAAGAGGATGGCGAAGTGGTGATTACGGCGCTGCCGCATCAGGTTTCCGGTGCGCGCGTGCTGGAGCAGATTGCGACGCAAATGCGCAATAAAAAGCTGCCGATGGTAGAAGATCTGCGTGACGAGTCCGACCATGAAAACCCGACGCGTCTGGTGATCGTGCCGCGCTCAAACCGTGTCGATCTGGAACAGGTGATGAATCATCTGTTTGCCACCACCGATCTGGAAAAGAGCTATCGCGTTAACCTGAATATGATCGGTCTGGATAATCGCCCGGCAGTGAAAAACCTGCTGGAGATCCTCTCCGAATGGCTGGTGTTCCGTCGTGATACCGTACGTCGCCGCCTTAACTATCGTCTTGAGAAAGTACTGCGTCGTCTGCATATTCTGGAAGGCTTGCTGGTCGCGTTTCTGAATATTGATGAAGTGATTCATATCATCCGCAGCGAGGATGAACCGAAACCGGTACTGGTGGCGCGTTTTGGTATCAGCGAAACCCAGGCCGAGGCGATCCTTGAGCTGAAACTGCGTCATCTCGCTAAGCTGGAAGAGATGAAAATTCGCGGTGAGCAGAGCGAGCTGGAGAAAGAGCGCGACCAGATTCAGGCGCTGCTCGCTTCTGAGCGCAAAATGAACACCCTGCTGAAGAAAGAACTGCAGGCAGACAGCAATAGCTATGGTGACGATCGTCGTTCACCGCTGCGTGAACGTGAAGAGGCGAAAGCGCTGAGCGAGAACGAGCTGGTGCCTTCCGAGCCGGTTACCATTGTCTTGTCGCAGATGGGTTGGGTACGCAGCGCCAAAGGGCATGATATCGATCCTGCCGGGCTGAGCTACAAGGCGGGCGACAGCTATCTGGCCGCGGCGCGCGGTAAGAGCAACCAGCCGGTGGCCTTTATCGACTCCACCGGCCGCAGCTATACGCTGGATCCTACCTCGCTGCCTTCAGCACGCGGACAGGGTGAGCCGCTGACCGGTAAACTGACGCTGCCGCCGGGTGCGGTAATGGAACAGGTGCTGATGGAGGCGGAAGAGCAGCGTCTGCTGATGGCCTCTGACGCCGGTTATGGCTTTATCTGTACCTTTAACGATCTGATATCGCGCAACCGCGCCGGTAAGGCGCTGCTGACGCTGCCGGATAACGCCAGAGTGATGACGCCAGCGGCTGTCCATGGTGAAAATGACATGTTGCTGGCGATTACCGCTGCCGGACGTATGCTGATGTTCCCGGTTGGCGATCTGCCGCAGATGTCAAAAGGCAAAGGCAACAAGATTATCTCTATTCCTGCCGCAGAAGCGGCGGCGGGCCAGGATAAACTGGCGTGGCTGCTGATTATGCCGCCGGGCAGTGCGATTACCCTGCATGCCGGTAAGCGCAAGATGACGCTGCGCAGCGAGGAGTTGCAGAAATTCCGCGCCGAACGTGGCCGTCGTGGCACCCTGCTGCCGCGCGGTTTGCAGCGTATCGATCGCGTGGAGCTGGATGCCCCGACCCGCGCTGAGACTGTGAGCGATGCAGAGTAAAGGCCCCCGTACGCTGGACTGATCAGGAGATGCCACAATGAGGAAGTTATGTTATTAATTCTGCGTACAATTTACATTGTTATCTTTTCAATTTTGGTCTGTATTTTTGGATCGCTGTGGTGTCTGTTTTCGCCACGCAATCCGCGTCACGTCGCGACCTTTGGCCACCTGTTTGGCAGCCTGTCGTCGGTATGTGGCGTCCGGGTGGAGTTACGTAAGCCCGCCGGAGCGGAAAACTATGGCAATGCGATTTATATTGCCAACCACCAGAACAATTACGACATGATCACAGCGGCGAAAATTGTTCAGCCGCCTACGGTGACGGTCGGGAAAAAAAGCCTGCTGTGGGTCCCGTTCTTCGGCCCGCTCTACTGGCTGACGGGCAATCTGCTGATCGACCGCGACAATCGTGCCAAAGCGCATGGCACTATCGGTGACGTGGTTGAGCAGTTTAAAAAGAAGCAAATCTCTTTCTGGATGTTTCCGGAAGGCACGCGCAGTCGTGGGCGGGGTCTGCTGCCGTTTAAAACGGGTGCGTTTCATGCGGCCGTAGCGGCCGGGGTGCCGATTATTCCGGTGGTGGTTTCTAATACGCACGGTAAAATCAATCTTAACCGCTGGAAAAACGGGTTAGTGATTGTAGAAATGTTGCCGCCCGTAGACATCAAAGAGTTTGAAAATGCATCGGTACGCAAGCTGGCGACTCACTGCCGGGAATTAATGGCGGCAAAGCTGGAAGCGCTGAATGCTGAAGTCGCCGAGCGCGAAAAAAACGGTAATATCTGACCCCCGGTGGTCATTACGGGCGGGCGCGCCAGCGCCCGCCTTATTGCACAGCAATCGCATAACAGAATAAAAATGGACGGCGCTCGCTCGCCACGCTCATAGGGTCAGAAGTTCTATGTCTTTCAGCAGACGTCAGTTTATCCAGCTTTCAGCCGGTGTGGCGCTTAGCGCCAGCGTGGCACCTTCAGCAGCACGTGCCGCCGAAGGGAGCGGTGATACCGCGCTACCCGTGCCGCCGCTGCTGGAATCCCGTCGCGGCCAGCCTCTGTTTTTAACGCTCCAGCGCAGCCACTGGTCGTTCAACGCCAGCAGCAGTAAGGTGCCGGTGTGGGGAGTGAATGGTTTATACCTTGGCCCGACCGTACGCGTTTACAGCGGCGACGATGTCAAACTGATCTATACCAACCGTCTGAACGAACCGGTTTCCATGACCATCAGCGGCCTGCAGGTGCCGGGAGCGCTGATGGGCGGCGCGCCGCGTATGATGTCACCGGGCGCTGACTGGGCGCCGGTGCTGCCGGTGCGTCAGGGCGCAGCCACCTGCTGGTATCATGCGAATACCCCGAACCGCATGGCACCGCATATCTATAACGGTCTGGCGGGCATGTGGCTGATTGAGGATGAGGTTAGTAAGTCCTTACCTTTGCCAAAGCATTATGGCGTGGATGACTTCCCGCTGATTATTCAGGATAAACGGCTCGATAACTTTGCCACGCCGGTCTACGATCCGCCGCAGGATGGAGGATTTCTGGGTGACGTGCTGCTGGTGAATGGCGTCCGCAATCCCTTTGTTGAAGTCTCCCGCGGCTGGGTGCGTCTGCGTCTGCTGAACGCCTCCAACGCGCGTCACTACCATTTGACCCTGACGGATAACCGGCCTTTTACCGTGATCGCCAGTGACCAGGGGTTTTTACCCGCGCCGGTGGCGGTGCAGCAGCTTTCCCTGGCACCAGGGGAACGACGTGAAGTGCTGATTGATATGTCGCAGGGCGATGAAGTCTCTGTCACGGCCGGTACCGCGGCGGGGATTATGGATCGTCTGCGCGGGCTGTTTCAGCCTTCGTCCATTCTGACCTCCACGCTGGTGCTGACGCTGCGTCCGACGGGCCTTTTACCGTTAGTGACCGATAACCTGCCGATGCGACTGCTGGCGGATCAGATTCTCGATGGCACCGCCGTGCGGACGCGCGAGTTCCGGCTCGGTGACAGCCTGCCGGGGATTAACGGCGCACTCTGGGATATGAACCGGATAGATACCATGGCGCAGCAGGGCAGCTTTGAGCGCTGGATCCTGCATGCTGACCGTCCGCAGGCGCTGCATATTCAGGGCGTGATGTTCCTGATCAAAAGCGTGAACGGCGCGCAACCGATGGGCGAAGATCGCGGCTGGAAAGATACGGTATGGGTAGATGGCGATGTGGAACTGCTGGTGAACTTCCCGCAAAGTTCCTCAGATCATTTTCCCTTTGTCTACTACAGCCAGAGCCTGGAGATGGCCGATCGCGGCACGGCGGGGCAGCTGGTGGTGCAACCGGTAGGCTAAACCGCGCGGGAAGGAACAGCGCGGCCCTCTCTCCCGGACCGGGGGAGGGGGCCGCGCAGAATACACGCGGTGATCAGTTAAACTCTTCCGGATTGGGTCCCAGACGTTTCCCCTGATCCAGTTTGGCGATCTCGCTGATTTCGCTCTTTTCCAGACGGAAATCGAATACCGCAAAGTTCTCTTCGATACGAGCTGGCGTCACTGATTTCGGGATCACCACCAGACCGCTGTCGAGATGCCAGCGAATCACTATCTGAGCCGGGCTTTTGCCATATTTCTTCGCCAGTTCTTTGATCACGGCCTGATCGAAGACGCCCTCGCCACCCTGCGCCAGCGGACTCCAGGACTCAGTCTGGATTTGATGCATCGCATTCCAGGCATGCAGGGTGCGTTGTTGCAGCATCGGATGCAGTTCGATCTGATTGATCACCGGGGTCACACCGGTTTCATCCATCAGGCGCTTCAGATGCGCTTCGTTGAAGTTACAGACGCCAATACTTTTCGTCAGTCCCTGCTGCTGCAGCGAAATCATGCCTTTCCACGCCTCGACGTAATGATCGTTAGCCGGGCAAGGCCAGTGCATCAGATAGAGATCAACCTGATCCAGCTGCAGTTTTTCCAGGCTGGTTTCCAGCGCCTGCTGCCAGTTCTGCTGATCGTCATTCCACAATTTGGTGGTAACAAAAATTTCCTCGCGCGGCACGTCGGTTTCCTGCAGCGCCTGGCCAATCGCCTCTTCATTTTTATAGGCGGCGGCGGTATCGATAGAGCGGTAACCGACTTCCAGCGCCTTGAGCACCGCTGTACGCGCCTCATCAATGCTGGCCTGCCATACGCCTAATCCCAGTTGCGGCATCATATTGCCATCGTGCAGTTTGATAATGGGTTGATCTGCCATGATTTCTCCTTTGTTCGCATTGAGCCTGAGTCGTAAGTGGTGAGTACTTAAGCCAGGACAATAAATGTTTGCGCCAGGTTAAATGTAGCTGGTGATCTGGCTGCCCGCCCTGCTTATTCCTGCCCGTTCGTTGTCTGATTCTCCAGACTACTGGAGATTCAGACAACGACGCGGCACAATCATTCTTTTGTCACCCTGGAGATGATGCTATGCCTCATGACGCGCTTTGCCGCCGCCTGGCGCAGCAGGTGATCGCGCTGATGACCACGCAACGCAGCAGCCTGTGCGCGGTAGATAACGTCTCGCTGATCTATGCCAACCAGCCCATTCCGCGCACGCCCATCATGTATCAGCCGGGCATTGTGATTCTGTTTCAGGGCCGCAAAACCGGCTATCTTGGCAGCACGGTCTTTCACTATGATGCTACCAAATATCTTATGCTCGCCGTGCCGTTACCGGTCGAGTGTGTGACCTGGGCAACGCCGGAACAGCCGCTGGCGGGCATCTGTCTGAACGTGGATGCGGCCGGCCTGCAGGATTTGCTGATGGACATCGGTGACGACGATACTTTCCAGCCCCAGCCGCAAACATCCGGAATCCATTCTGCTTACCTGAGTGAAGAGATGCTGTGTGCGGCAGAGCGTCTGCTGGATGTGATGAAACAACCGCGTGATGCCCGTGTACTTGGACCTCAAATCGTACGTGAAATTATTTACTATGTGCTGACCGGGCCCTGCGGTGGGGCACTGCTGTCACTGGTGAGCCGCCAGACGCAGTTCAGCCAGATCGCGCGTGCGCTGCGGCGCATCGAAAATCATTACGCCGATAACCTGAGCGTGGATGCGCTGGCGGCGGAAGTCAATATGAGCGTGTCGGCGTTTCACCATAACTTTAAGGCGGTCACGCAAACCTCGCCGTTACAGTATCTGAAACGCTACCGTTTGCATCAGGCGCGTTTGCTGATGATCCATGACGGGATGAAGGCCAGTACGGCAGCGGTGCGCGTCGGCTATGAGAGCGCCTCGCAGTTCTCGCGCGAGTTCAAGCGCTACTTCGGCGTGACGCCGGGGGAGGAGATTAACCGCATGCGCCAGACGGTCACAGAACCGCTTATCTGACGCAGCGTATCAGGCCTGTTTCTGCTTTCTCTTTTTCCAGATCACCACAAAGGTGCCGGTGAGACCGAGAAACAGCAACACGACAGGTAGCACCATCAGGATCGCCATCACCTGGTCTTCATGCCGCTTGATAAAGGGCACCTGGCTGATGCCATAGCCGAAGGCGACCACAAGACTTACCCAGAGAAAGCCGCTTAGCCAGTTAAAAAACTGAAAGCGGCCATTTTGCAGGCCGGAAATGCCAGCCATGGTAGGCAGAATGGTGCGGACAAAAGCCAGAAAACGGCCTGCCAGCAGCGCCACCAGACCATGACGGTTAAACAGATTCCAGGCGCGCTGATGATAATGCGCGGGCAAATGCATCAGCCAGCTCTTCACCAGTCGGGTATTGCCGAGCCAGCGCCCCTGCAGATAGCTCAGCCAGCAGCCAAGACTGGCGGCGGTGGTGAGAATCAGCATGGTGGGTACAAAGTCCATTACGCCTTTAGCCACCATGGCGCCCGCCAGCAGCAGCAGACTGTCGCCGGGCAGAAAAGAGGCGGGCAACAGACCATTTTCCAGAAACAGCGTCAGAAACATCACGCCATAGACGATCCATACCACATCCGGATTGGCCAGCGCGGCAAAATCCTGATGCCAGAGCGCATAGACAATCTCATGTAAAACACCCATCGGTTATCCCATCGAGTCACAAGGATTCTATTTTAGCGGTTAACAGGCAGTCACGCCGGAACTGTGCAGGTTATGGCCGCCTGATTGAGGTTTTGTTTAGTTTCCACTCGCCAGTCGGTCAAAACCCGCGGCAAGGTCGGCGATCAAATCATCTACGTGCTCCAGGCCAATATGCAGACGCACCAGCGTACCGGTAAAATCGATCCCACCGGCGGGCCGGATCGCTGCCAGCTCTTCTGGCTGATTCGCCAGAATCAGAGATTCATAGCCGCCCCAGGAGTAAGCCATACTGAAGTGGTGGAAATGATCGAGATAGTTGGCCAGCTGTGTCTTGCTGAGCTTCTCTTTCAGAATAAAAGAGAAGAGACCGCTGCTGCCGGAGAAATCGCGACGCCAGTATTCATGGCCTTTACATTGTGCCAGTGCCGGATGGTTCACGCGCGCCACGGCAGGGTGCTGCGCCAGCCACTCAGCCACCTGTAATGCGCTCTCTTCATGCTGACGCAGGCGGATGCCCAGCGTGCGCAGACCGCGGCTGGCCATATAGGCCGTGTCGGCATCGACCATCTGGCCCATCAGATAAGAATTCTCACGTAACTGATCCCAGCAGCGCGCATTGGCGACCGCGGTACCGATCATCGCATCGCTGTGGCCAATCAGGTATTTGGTGCCCGCCTGAATGGAGATATCGACGCCGTGCTCCAGCGCGTTAAATAATACGCCTGCGCCCCAGGTATTGTCGATCATGATCACCGCGTGCGGCGCTTTAGCCCGCACGGCCTGCACAATCGCCGGCACATCCTGTACTTCCATGGTGATCGAGGCGGGGGATTCAAGAAACACAACACGGGTATTCGGCTGCACCAGTTCTGCGATTTCGCTGCCAATGGTGTGATCAAACCAGGTGGTGGTGACATTCAGCTTGCCGAGAATTTTATTGCAGAAATCCTGGGTCGGCTCGTAGACTGCGCCGCTCATCAACAGATGGTCGCCCGCTTCCACAAAGGCCAGGATCGCATTGGAAACCGCCGCTGCGCCACAGGGATAAAGCACGCAACCGGCACCGTTTTCCAGCTCGGTGAGCGCATCCTGCAGGGCAAAGTGGGTCAGCGTGCCGCGTCGACCATAGAACAGCTCGCCCTTTGCCCGTCCTGCGGTGGCGCGCTGCTTATCCGCCACGCTCTCAAACACCAGCGAAGAAGCGCGCTGGATAACGCTGTTCACCGCGCCCTGGGTATAACGTTTGCTGCGTCCCGCATTCACCAGGGTAGTATCAATTTTTTGGGTTGCCATTATCGCGTTCCTGCCGCTTCCAACAAAGTCCCCACGTTACCATGAATTGCGCAACAGGGTTGACCATGAATTGTGCTTAACCGGGGGGGCGAGACGAGAAAAAACGGGCACCAGGCGGCACCCGTTTTGCCTGTTGGCTGGCAGGGGCGCTACATCACGTCCATCAGGTGCGGTAACCAGAGTGATACCGCTGGCACATAGGTAATCAGCATCAACACCAGAAACAGCATGACATAAAAGGGCAGCATTGCGCTGACCACCTCTTCAATCTTCTGTTTACTGACCGCGCTGGCAACAAACAGCACGGTGCCCACCGGCGGCGTGATCAGACCGATCCCGAGGTTGGTCATCATGATCATGCCAAAATGCACCGGATCGATACCCAGTGTGGTCGCGACCGGCAGCAGCACCGGCGTCAGGATCAGAATGATCGGTGCCATATCCATCAGGGTGCCGATCACCATCAGCAGCAGGTTAATGCACATCAGGATGACATATTTGTTATCCGAGATGCCGGTGAAGAATTCGGTGATCAGCGTCGGCAACTGCATAAAAGTCATGACAGCACCAAAACCTGCGGCAAAGGCGATCAGCACCATCACTATGGTGACCGTTTTAATGGTGCGGAACAGCAGAATATGCAGCTGGCTCCATTTGAAGTCACGGTAGATGAACATGGTGACAAAAAAGGCCCAGACACAGGCGATAGCAGCCGACTCCGAGGCGGTAAAAATCCCCGACAAAATGCCGCCGAGGATAATCACAACGGTAAACAGCCCCCAGAAAGCATCAAAGAAGATGTTTAGCGCCTGGCGAAACGGAATGCGTTCCCCTCTCGGATAGCCGCGCTTACGGGCAAAGCCGAGGCACATAATCATCAGGCAGAGGCCGAGCAGCAGGCCGGGCACAATACCTGCCACAAACAGCGACGAGATAGTGACCACGCCGCCGGTCGCCAGCGAATAGATCACTGAATTATGACTGGGCGGCGTCAGCACCGCCTGTACCGAACCGCTGGCGGTGACCGCGGCGGCAAAGTCGCGCGGATAGCCTTTCTGTTCCATCTGCGGGATCATCACCGAGCCGATGGAAGCGGTATCTGCGACCGAAGAGCCGGAAATAGCACCAAAAAAGGTAGAGGCGACGATATTCACCAGCGAGAGGCCGCCGCGAATAAAGCCGACAAAAATGTAGGCGAAGTTGACCAGACGCCGCGCAATGCCCCCTTCGGCCATAATGGCACCTGCCAGAATAAAGAAGGGAATGGTCAGCAGGGAAAATTTATTAATACCGTTGGTGATCTGAATTACCACCGCTTCCAGTGGCAGATCGATCCACCATGCGCCGATCAGCGCGCTCAGGCCAACAGCGAACGCGACGGGAAAACCAATCAACAGCAGGACGATCAAACTACCAATAAGAATTAAGGCATCCATGGCTTTGCTCCGCGCTAGTGCGTACCACCGAGAATAACGACCGGACGCTGGGTTTGCTCGCCACAAACCAGCCGCTCAACAACAAACAGCAGGGTAAACAGAATGCCAATCGGGATCGGCAGATAGATTTCGCCGTAGGTGACGGCGGGCAGCGAGGCCAGTGACTGCATCCACATCGCCTCACACAGGCTGTAGCTGGCCCGAAACAGGATAAGACAGGTGACGATCAGCAGCAGATTGCAAATCAGCAGCGCCACGCGTTGATGACGCGGCGACAGGCGATCGGTCACCATGGAAACGCAGATATGCGTCCCGGCCCGCATACCAACCGGAGCGCCGACAAATGTGAAGATGATCATGCAGATAATGGCTACCGGCTCCGGCCAGGCGAGCGCGCCGTTCAGCACATAACGCGCAAAGATACCGATGGGGATCACTGTCACCATGATCAATAGCGCCACGGCCGCTATTCCCATACACAGCAGATAGAGTTTATCCATCAGACGACAATAAGCAGTCATAGTGATGTACCTGATTCAGGCACCACGCCGCAACGTGGCGCGGGAGGGATTATTGTACGTCGGCAATCTGCTTCATCAGATCCTGATAGTTGCTGCCGAATTGATCGCGTACCGGCTGGGTAGCCTTTACAAAGGCGTCACGATCGATCTCCTGAAAGGTCACGCCGCCCGCTTTCATCTTATCGAGAGAGGCGCGGGTGTATTGCGCCCACAGTTCACGCTCTTCATTCTGCGCCTCGGTGCCCAGCTTTTTCAGCAGCGTCTGATCCTCCGGCGAGAGGCGGCTCCAGGCTGTTTTTGAGAACAGGATCATTTCCGGCTGAATAAAGTGGCCGCTCAGGGTGTAATACTTCGCTACCGGCATATAGTTATGGGCAACAAAGGTCGGCGGGTTATTTTCCGTTCCGTCAACCACACCGGTCTGCATGGCGCTGAACACTTCACTCACGCCCATCGCTACCGGGTTGGCTCCCATCGCCTTCAGCGTGGCAAGGGAAATGGCGCTGTTCTGCACGCGGATCTTCATCCCTTTGATATCTTCCGGTCTGGTCAGCGGCTTTTTGGTGATCATGTTGCGCACACCGGCATCGGTCCAGCCAAGAAACACCATGCGCGCATTGGCATCGTTATTAAATTTATCGACGATCTGTTTGCCCACTTCGCCATCCAGCACCTTATGCATATGATTTTCGTCACGGAAAATATAGGGCAGCGTCAGCACCCCGGTTTCCGGCGCGATGGTGGTCACCGGCGCCAGCGAAACGCGGATCATATCGATGGCGCCGAGCTGTACCTGTTGTAGCGTTTGATCCTCATCGCCCAGCACGCCACCGGCATACACTTTCATCTCCAGACGACCATCGGTAGCCTGTTTCAGTTTTTCCCCCATATGTTCCAGCGCCACCACCGTGGGATAGCCGGCTGGCTGTACTTCAGCCACCTTAAGCACTTTGGCGGAGACGGCTGCGGAAAAGAGCGCCGCAGCGGAGGATAACGAAACTGCGAGTAGTCGTTTTTTCAGTATCATTCTGTTTTCTCCAGCGTAGAAAGGGCGGGTACGGTGCGGCGCGGGTTGTAATGAGAGTGAGAAGAGAGCGGCCGCGTGCCAGACTGGCTGCCCCAGCATAAAGAAAAAGCGGCGGGTGAAAATGTGTGCCGTTGTGATTGAATGAAATGCATCACATTTTGAAACGACGTTTTAATAATTTTATATTCAGCGTCACATTTTTGAAAAGGGCGTTAACCTGAAAGAAAAATGTACCGCAGCAGGTCAAAATATAGCCGGTGAGTTTGTAAATAGTAATGAGAACTACTATCAATTCGCTGTTGATTTGATATGATCCGCGCTTATTCCGAAACTGTGCAAGATGAAGTTGGAGACGCAGCGTGGTAGCCAGTGATTTGATGCAAACGGATCTCTCCGTCTGGGGCATGTATCAGCATGCCGATATCGTGGTAAAAGTGGTGATGATTGGGCTGCTCCTCGCCTCTGTTGTCACCTGGGCGATTTTCTTTGGCAAATATGCTGAACTCAGCGCTGCCAGACGCCGCCTGAAACGCGAACAGCTGGCGCTGGGCGAAGCGCGTTCCCTGCAGGACGCGGCGCAAACTGCCGAAAGCTTCAGCGCCAACAGCCACAGCGGCGTACTGCTGAAAGATGCACAGAACGAACTGGAACTCTCCGCTGGCGTAGAAGATACCGACGGCATTAAAGAACGCACCAGCTTCCGTCTGGAACGTCGCGTCGCCGCCTTCAGCCGTCATGCCGGACGGGGTAACGGCTTCCTCGCCACTATCGGTTCCGTTGCGCCCTTTATCGGCCTGTTCGGCACCGTATGGGGCATTATGAACAGCTTTATTGGTATCGCAAAAACGCAGACCACCAACCTGGCCGTCGTGGCGCCGGGAATTGCCGAAGCGCTGCTGGCGACCGCCATCGGCCTGGTCGCGGCTATTCCTGCCGTGGTGATCTACAACGTCTTTGCCCGCATGATCGCCAGCTATAAAGCCTCGCTGGGCGATGTCGCCGCACAGATCCTGCTGCTGCAAAGCCGCGATCTCGACCTGGGAAACGCTGTCAGCGGTAAAGAAACGCCGCGCGTAGCCGCACAAAAATTACGCGTAGGTTAAGATTATGGCGATGCGATTAAAAGACGATCTGGAAAGCGACGGCGAAATGCATGAAATTAACGTGACGCCGTTTATCGACGTGATGTTAGTGCTGCTGATTATCTTTATGGTCGCGGCGCCGCTGGCAACGGTCGATGTGCGCGTTAATCTGCCCGCGTCCACCAGTGCGCCTCAGCCGCGCCCGGAAAAACCGGTCTACCTGTCAATCAAAGCGGATAAGCAACTCTATGTCGGTAATGATGCCGTCGCCAAAGAGAATCTGGTGCAGGTGCTGACGCAGCAGACGGAAGGCAACAAAGAGACCACCATCTTTTTCCAGGCGGACAAATCGGTTGATTATGAAACCCTGATGGCAGTGATGGACGAACTGCGCAGTGCCGGTTATCTCAAGATCGGTCTGATGGGGATGGAAAGCGTGCGTAAATAGCGCTGTCGCAGCAAAACAGCAGGGCGACCCAGGGGTCGCCCTTTTTTATGGCTGCAGTGCCCGCAGAGCGGCGAATTAACTCAGGTGCTCGCCGCCGGTCACGCCATGCACTTCGGCTGTTACGTAACTCGATTCCTGCGAGGCGAGATAGACATACACACCTGCCAGTTCAGCTGGCTGACCTGCACGTTTCATCGGCGTCTGCTGACCAAAGGTCGGCAGTTTTTCCTGCGGCTGACCGCCAGTCACCTGCAGCGCGGTCCAGATGGGACCCGGGGCCACTGAGTTTACGCGAATACCTTTCTCAGCCACCTGTTTGGCCAGCCCCCGGGTAAAGTTGAGGATTGCCGCTTTTGTTGAGGCGTAATCCAGCAGCGTCGGACTCGGCTGGTAGGCCTGAATCGAGGAGGTGGTGATAATTGAGCTGCCCGCTGGCAAATGCGGGATAGCGGCTTTGGTGATCCAGAACAGAGAGAATACGTTGGTTTCATAGGTCGCGCGAAACTGCTCGGTGCTCAGCTCAGTAATATCGCTGACCGCCGTCTGTTTACCCGCCACCAGCGCCAGAATATCGAGTCCGCCCAGCTGTTCGCGCGCCTCTTTCACCAGTTTTTCACAGAACGCCTCATCCCGCACATCCCCTGGCAGCAATACCACTTTGCGTCCCGCTTCGCGCACCAGCTGCGCTACTTCATCGGCATCGCGCTGCTCTTCTGGCAGGTAGGAAAGCGCAACATCTGCGCCTTCACGCGCATAGGCGATGGCGGCAGCGCGGCCAATACCGGAGTCTGCACCGGTGACCAGCGCTTTACGTCCTTCCAGACGGCCGGTACCACGGTAAGTTTTTTCACCGCAGTCCGGCACGGGGGTCATATCGGCCTGAATACCTGGCGTCGGCTGCTGCTGCTTATCATATTCACCGTGATAATACTGAGTAAGCGGATTCTGCATCTTGTATTGATCACTCATGTTTCCTCCTTGTCAGTTAGCGTCGTTCTACAGGTTTAAGGCTAGGTGACGAGAGGCTGCTGTCCAGTTTATTCCTGCGCTTTCTCCGTAATGAGGGTCATCATGGACAGATTCTGTACACTGTCAGACGATTGCCTCATTGATGCTGACGCTGATGTTGTCTGGCGCAGGCTTTCTGATGCGTCCGCCGGGAGCGATTGTGTCGGGCACGTATATTGACCATCGGGCCGTCTGCTGCAGGGCTTCTCTGTCGGGATGGAACTGGACGGTGTCTCAGTCTATCTGGCGGAGGTGGCACCCACCGGGCGTAAGGGCTGTTATGTCAGTTGGCAGTCAGATCGTCAGCAGAACGCCATGATTTTCTCTGCGCTGCCGGGGACGGCGCAGCGGCGCTCTGTGTCCGACGGGCAATTTACTGACTGGATGCATGGTAAAGCAGTAGCGGGCGCGGTACAGCAGCGCGGAGGTCAACGCTTAAAAGGTCACATCCACTACCACGCTGTCGCGGTAGTTTCCCGGCGGCGGCGTGCTCTGGCTGGTCAGAATGCGCACGGTGTAGTTGTAGCCGCGCGTTAATCCATCACTGCTAAGGCTGGTTGAGGTTGTGCTGCTCCACCGTTCGCTGCCCGTAGCTCCCCAGCGATTGTTGCTGGCTGGCCATTTACCAGGCAACCGGTGGTGAGCGTCAGGGTCGCGTTGATGGTGCCGGTGGTGGTCGCCGCAAAGCTAACAACAGAGGTGCCCGCGCTCAGGCTTGCGGCCAGCAGAAAAAGCTTGAGTTTCATAATCAATCCTTAACGATTATTGGTATTCAGTGCTTTTTCGCCAGGTGACACTTTGAAAGGGCAAACCAAAACCTTGAGGTTTCATCCCTGAGTCAGGGCTAACATCTAATAATAGTAAGAAAATTCCTAAGCCTGCTGGCGGGGCTTCCTGTTAGCTTTCTTTACTATAGAGCAGGAAAAAAGAAAGCGTAGCCCTGCGACTAAAAAAATCGCTAATCAATGGGCAACCCGCGCCGATAACCTAATTTCTTCAATGCGTTGCTGCAGTTAAAAAAAACGCCGGGAGAAAGTTTTCGTCCTCTATCGCCAGCTCAGGTTCAATGATATGTTCCTGTATTAATTAGTTCTGGTTATAAATTACTGTGCTGAGCATAAGCATGAAAATAAAACCCCCACCAGTGCCACGGACTTTTCTCTGACCCCGAAAAGCATTGTGAAAGCGTTTTCAACCTGACGGCCGTATGCCCCGGGTACGCTTTATCAGGCCTATTGCCAACACAGCCCTGTTCACTGGTGGGCAGGTGAGGAGTTGTACATGTTGCTGGTTACCTGGGACAACGTTCTGGTTAGCGTTTCCCTGATTGTTGCTTCTATTGCGTCCTTTACCGCCCTGGATACCGCCGGACGCGTTGTCAGTTCCCGGGGCTGGCTCGCTCGCCTGTGGCTGCTGGGCGGCGGTAGTGCAATGGGCATTGGTATCTGGGCCATGCACTTTATTGGCATGCTGGCGATGAGATTGCCCGTGGGCATGCGCTACGATATTAAACTGACCTGCCTGTCGCTGATCATCGCTATTGTGGCCTCGGTGCTGGCACTCGGTCAGGTGGTGAAGGGGGCCTGGCTTTCTCCCCGACGCCTGCTGTTGGGCACCTTTATTCTCGGCACTGGTGTGGTTTGTATGCATTTTACCGGCATGGAAGCGCTGCTGATTACGCCATCCATTCTGTGGGATTTGTCGCTGGTTGCGCTCTCTGTGGTCATCGCCTTTGCCGCTTCCGGCACCGCGCTCTGGCTGGCCTTTCACCTGCATCAGGGCGAAAAAGGCTCTCTGCTGATGCGGGCCCTCGCGGCGCTGGTGATGGGGATCGCTATTGCCGGTATGCATTATGTTGGCATGGCGGCAGCACAATTTACGGCACCCGCCAGCATGATGCCTCACGGCGTCAGCGTGGAGGGGCTCGCCGTTTGGGTCTCGATTGTCACCCTCACTATCCTCGGCCTGACGCTGCTCTCCTCTATGCTGGATGCGCAACTGCGCGCTGCGCGTCTCGCGGCGCGTCTGAGGCATGCGAACCAGGAACTGCGTCAGTTGGTGATGCATGACACCCTCACCGCCTTACCGAACCGGGTACAGCTTGAGCAGCAATTGTCGGTCAATATCAAGCACGGTACGCTATACGATGGCACTTTTGCCTTGATGTTTATGGACCTTGATGGCTTTAAGGCGGTCAACGACACCTGGGGACATCATGTGGGCGATCTGCTGCTGATAGCGGTGGCGGAGCGCCTGCGTGCGCAGCTGAATGAAGACGCGATGCTGGCACGGCTGGGAGGCGACGAATTCGTTTTGCTGGTGCCGGGTAGCGATGCCGACAGCGCGGGCGCGCAGGCGCAACGTCTGGTTGCCGCTATTGATGCGCCTTTTGAACTGGAATGCTATTCGCTGCGGGTGTCGCTGAGCGTCGGCATTGCTCTTTTTCCATTACATGGCCGCACTATGCAAGATCTGATGCTTCATGCCGACTCGGCGATGTATCATATCAAGCAGAGCGGTCGTAACGGCTGGTGTCTGTTTGAACCGGCGATGAGAGTCATGGCGCAACATCAGCTGGAACTGGCGAATGAGCTCTGGCGGGCGCTGGAGCACCAGGAGATGAAGCTGTTTTATCAGCCAAAGTTTAGCTCCAGCAACAGTGCCCTGATGGGATTTGAAGCGTTGCTGCGCTGGCAGCATCCGACGCGCGGCCTGCTGATGCCGGATATATTTCTGCCCCATGCGGAAAAAACCGGACAGATTGTCGCGCTCGGCAACTGGGTGATCAACGAAGCCTGCAGCCAGCTGAAACGCTGGCACAGAGAAGGGCATACCCACTGGACGGTTTCGGTTAATCTTTCCGCGCTGCAGTTCCATCAGCGCGATCTGGTTGAAACCGTACGCCAGGCATTAAAACGGCATCAGCTGACCGCAGCAGGTCTGACGCTGGAGATAAGCGAAGCCATTGCCATGCGCGACCCTCAGTTCAGTCAGCGGCTTATTGGTGAGCTGCACCGGCTGGGCGTGACGGTAGCTATTGATAATTTTGGCATCGGTTATGCCAGCCTGCTCCATCTGAAACATTTTGATGCCAGCGAGCTGAAAATCGATCGTAGCTTTATTAATAAGCTGCGCGCCAACAGTGAGGATGCGACGGTGGTGAGCGTGATGCTGTCGCTGGCGCAAAGCCTGAACCTGCGTATGGTCGCCGAAGGGGTAGAAACAGAAGAGCAGCAGCGTCTGTTAACCGGGCTGGGGTTCGATGTCCTGCAGGGCTATCTGCTGGGCAAGCCGACGCCGGCCGAAAGTATCAATACCTTTACCGCGACGGCGGGTGAGCCTCTGGTCAGCGGCTGATAAACGGGGTAAACGCTGAGACTGTGATCATTTCCATCAGCGGATCCCTGAATGCTTTCACTGCGCAGCCGATAATTTAAACAATCGTTTACCGTCACGCTTTTTAAACGCTTATTTGCTGCTCTGGCAGCTGCTTACGGGAACTCTGGAATGTTAGTGCCCACCTATGATGCTTTCATTGTTATCGTTTCCCTGCTGGTTGCTGTTCTCGCCTCTTTCACCGCACTGAATATGGCGGGACGCGTAGCGCAATCGACCGGCAAGGTTGCTTTATTCTGGCTCGCAGGCGGCGGTTTTGCGATGGGAACCGGCATCTGGGCAATGCACTTTATCGGCATGCTGTCGATGAACCTTAGCATGACCATAAGCTACAACGTCCCGCTGAACGCCCTTTCTATGGTGATTGCGATAGGCGCGGCGATATTTGCGCTCTGGCTGGTGTGCCATGCTGAATTGCCTTTCAGACGGTTGTGCGGCGGGGCGCTGGTATTAGGCTGTGGCGTGGCCGGAATGCATTACACCGGTATGGCGGCGCTGATGCTCAGTCCCGGAATTGTCTGGAATGGTTGGTGGGTAGCTACTTCACTGCTGATTGCACTGGTGGCTTCCGGCACGGCGCTCTGGCTGGCATTTAAACTCCGTGACGGTGCCAGCCATGCCAAATTGCTGCGGCTGGGCGCGGCGCTGGTGATGGGAGCTGCCATTGCCGGTATGCATTATGTCGGCATGGCAGCGGCGGGCTTTCCGCTGCACAGCCACACCACCCATCAGGGAGTTAATAATAACTGGCTGGCGATGCTGGTCACGGTGGTCACCCTGGCAATCCTTAGCATCACGCTGTTAGTCTCCATGCTGGATGCCCGCATGCAGGCGCGCACCGCCATGCTGGCGCGCTCGCTGGCCGAGGCGAACCGTGAACTGGCCCAGCTGGCGCTACATGATAACCTGACGCGTCTGCCGAACCGCATCCTGCTGGAAGATCGGCTGACGCAGGCGATCGGTAAAGCGCAGCGCGAGCAGTTGCGCTTCGCCCTGATGTTTATGGATCTCGACGGCTTCAAGGCGGTGAATGACGCCTTTGGCCATCATGTAGGCGACAATCTGCTGATCGCCGTGACGGAACGCATGAACGAGACGCTGAAAGGGCATTACACCCTGGCGCGACTGGGAGGCGATGAATTTGTTCTGTTGCAGGAGATTAATGATCCTGATGACGCGGCAGCGATTGCCGACAGCCTGGTGCGCGCCATTCAGACTCCTTTTACCCTCGCGCGTTATGAACTGATGGTGTCTCTCAGTATCGGTATCGCGGTCTATCCCGACGACGGTCAGGATGAGCGCGAGCTGATGTTTAATGCCGATGCGGCGATGTATTACACCAAAAACAGCGGCCGCAACGGCTACCACTTTTTCCAGCCGTCAATGAATACTCAGGCGCAGAACCAGCTACAGTTGAGCAACGATCTCTGGCATGCGCTGGAGCACCATGAGCTGCGTCTGTTCTATCAGCCGAAGTATGACGCGCCTGACGGGCCGCTTATCGGCTTTGAGGCACTGCTGCGCTGGCAGCATCCGGTACGGGGATTGCTGCTGCCGGATGATTTTCTGCCGCTGGCGGAGAAGACCGGTATGATTGTCAATATTGGCAACTGGGTGATCAACGAAGCCTGCCGTCAGCTACACAGCTGGCATATGCAGGGGCATCCGCACTGGTCGATGGCGGTGAACCTCTCGGCGTTACAGTTTGAGCAGAGCAATCTGGTAGAGATCGTGACCCGGGCGCTGGCGCAGCACCAGGTGCCGGCGCAGCTGCTGACGCTGGAAGTAACGGAGAGCACCGCCATGCGTAACCCGGACGAGAGCGTGCGTATTCTGACCGAACTGGCTACGCTTGGCGTTAAAGCCTCAATTGATGATTTCGGTACCGGCTACTCCAGTCTGCTGTACCTGAAGCGGCTACCTGCCAGCGAACTGAAAATCGATCGTGCTTTTGTGCATGAACTGCGCGGAGAAACGGAAGATGCCACTATCGTGACGGCAATTGTCGCTCTGGCGCGTTCGCTGAACCTGAAAGTGGTGGCGGAAGGGGTAGAAACCCAGGAGCAGCAGGCCTTCCTTACCGGACTTGGCTGCAATACGCTGCAGGGTTTTCTGTTGGGCAAACCGCTTCCGCCCGAAGGGATCGGTGAACTGACAGAGATGACGGTCATGGCAGCCACTGAACCTGTGCTCTCCTGAAAAGGCGGGGCGTTTGGCTCCGCTCAGGTTTGCACGATATACTCACCCCCCTTATCTGGCGATCCGATCATAAGTCATGGCCAAATACCAACAGCTGGTGCAGCAAATTCAGCAACAGATCGATGCCCATGTCTGGCAGCCGGGCGAGAAGTTGCCGTCACTGCGCCAGCAGGTAGAGCAGAGCGGGTTGAGCCTGATGACGGTGATGCGCGCCTATGAGGTGCTGGAAGGACAGGGCTGGATAGTTTCGCGGCCGCAATCGGGCTATTACGTTGCGCCGCGGGTGCAGGCGCTTGTCGGCGGACCCTATCCTCCCATGGAGCTGACGGAAAATGTCGATATTAACCGCGCGGTGTTTGATGTGTTACAGGCCAGCCGTGATCCCGCCATTGTCCCCTTTGGCTCTGCCTTTCCCGATCCGGAACTCTTTCCTCAGCGTCAGCTGATGCGCAGTCTGATTAGCGTTTCCCATAGCCTGAAGCCAGAGGATGCCATCAACAATCTGCCGCCGGGCAACGAGGCACTGCGCAAATTGCTGGCGCAGCGTTATGCCCAGCAGGGCATCACGGTGTCGCCGGATGAAATTGTGATCACCAATGGAGCGATGGAGGCACTGAATCTCAGCCTGCAGGCGGTAACGGAGCCGGGAGACTGGGTGGTGATTGAAAATCCCGCCTTTTATGGCGCGCTGCAGGCGATTGAGCGGCTGAAGCTGAAGGTGGTGGCCATCGCCACCGATCCCCGTGACGGCATCGATCTGGCGCAGCTGGAGGAGGCGCTTCAGCGCTGGCCGATTAAAGCCTGCTGGCTGATGACTAACCAGCAGAATCCGGTGGGCTTTACTCTGAGCCGCGCGCGCAAGCAGCAGGTGGTAGAAATGCTGGCAGCACATCAGGTGGCGCTGATTGAAGATGATGTCTACAGCGAACTCTGGTTCGGTGAAGAGAAGCCGCTGCCCGCCAAAGCTTTTGACCAGCAGGGCAGGGTCTTTCACTGTGGCTCATTCTCGAAAAATCTGGTGGCGGGCTTTCGCGTCGGCTGGGTAGCGGCTGGACGCTATGCGCGTCGTGTTCAGCGCCTGCAGCTGATGAGCACCATTTCCACCAGCGCGCCCATGCAACTGGCGATTGCTGATTTCCTCGCCACGCGTCGCTACGACAGCCATCTCAAACGTCTGCGTCAGACACTGGAGAAGCGCAAACAGCTGGCACGGCAAGCGTTGCGCCGTGCGCTACCTGCTGCCGCGCGTATTAATGAGTCAGAAGGGGGCTATTTTCTCTGGATTGTGCTTCCGGAGAAGGTCGATACGAGCCTGCTTTATCATCAGGCGCTGGCGTGCGGCATCAGTATCGCGCCGGGCCATCTCTTTTCATCAGGAGAACAGTTCAGACACTGTTTTCGTTTTAATACCGCCTGGCCGTGGAATGAGAAGGCCGAGGCGGCAGTTGAAACGCTGGGGACGCTGATACAGCAGCTTATGGAAGATTAGACTTGCGAGGCCTGTTTATGGCCCCAGGTCAGATAGTAGATATCGTAGAAATCCACTTCGCCTTTTTGCGCCAGCAGGCGCTGAATCCCGCTTTTTACCCGCTCGGGCGTTTCAGGATTATTCATAATTGCCGCCACGCCCGCTTCCGAAACCGGACGGATGTAATACCACTCACCGTTGTAACAGACGCGCAGATCGAGCGCATCAATATCCTCAAACCGGTACCGGGGATTGATATCCAGCAGCATCAGAAAACTCATCACCAGCACAAACAGGGTGGCAAACCAGAACGCCGGCCAGCCCAGCATGTCAGTGGTGAAAATCAGCGCCACACACAGGCCGTAGCAGAGATACATGACGGCCCACAAGCCAGGGTGATTTTTCAGAAAATTTAAGCTGAAGCGCGGCCGGTTATCGCGTTTTTCTTCACGATTCAGCCGGTCTATTTCATCAAGCAGGATTTGTTTAATGGCTTCCATCATATACCTCACAGTTATGAGGCTTATTTAATCATGTAACAGATGAAAAGTGCAGAGACAGATTCGCTCCACTTTTTTATAACAGTTGCCCGAAAAAAGCGGCGCAGCCAGCTTATGGACGGGTCATTATCAGAATTGTTATAGTATTATTTATTTTTGGTTAAACAATATAATAAGTTAAGTTAATTCAGGCGCTCTGTGCCAGCGACAAAGCTATCTCGCTTTGCCACACTAAGCAGAGCATGGCTAACCGGAGAATCCTTCATGGCCGTTCCTTCCTGTTCTCTGCTTATGATGATGTCTTTTGCCGCAGGCACCTTTTCTGCTGGTGCCTCAACCAATCCACAACACCTGATGCTGGCTACCCCGGATAATGGGGTGCCGAATAACCCGTTGCCGCTGATTATCTGGCCGCGTGTGGTGCCTGCTGAAGAGGAAGATGTCGCCAGTTGGTTTGAAACCACTTTCGCCCAACATGGCTGGCCGCCAGCCTGGCGTTACCCGATTTTTCCTTACACTCATTATCATCCCAATACTCATGAGTTACTTGGCGTCGGCGCAGGCTGGGCAGAAGTGCTGTTTGGCGGCGATAACGGACGCATGGTGACCTTACGGGTAGGAGATGCGGTACTGATCCCGGCCGGAGTAGGACATAAACAGATCAGTGCCAGTGAAGATTTTTTCTGTGTGGGTGCTTACCCGCAGGGCCTGGAGCCGCAAACCGAGCGCGATCGGCTGGAGAAGCTGAAGGTATCGCAGGAACAGATCAGGCGCGTAGCAGTGCCAGCCAGCGATCCCTTCGAGGGTAAAGAAGGCGCGATGACAGCTATCTGGGGACCGGTCATTAATCAGCTCGCCCGCCGTTAAGCGTGCGTATCCTTTTGCCCGGCGAATATCCGCCGGGCAACCTGCGCTGCCCGATGTAAAATCCCGACCTTATTGCCACGCTTCGTTGCGCCTTTTCCGCCCCGGCCAGTCGGGTCATCACTAACTTGCATAAACGTAGCGAAAGCGCTTGTTAATCGGACATTTTTACGTTTAATTCATTACTGGATTAAGGGGCTTTCGTTGACACAGCTTATTACCAGGGCAGTAGCAGGCAAAAACTATGGATAACAATGCTGACGTAATGTATCGGCTGCTCGTCCAGAGCGTGACCGACTATGCGATTTATATGCTTACCCCCGATGGCATCGTGGCGAACTGGAATATGGGGGCGCAACGCGCGAAAGGCTACCGTGCGGAGGAGATCCTCGGGCAGCACTTCTCGCTGTTTTACAGCGCGCAGGAACGGCAGATGTGTACGCCAGACGCCAATCTCGGCATTGCCCTGAAAACAGGACGCTTCGAGGATGAAGGCTGGCGCTACCGCAAAGATGGCAGCGCCTTCTGGGCCCATGTGATCATTGATGCTATACACAATGAGCAAGGAAAACTGCTCGGCTTCGCTAAAATTACGCGGGATATTACCGAGCGGCGTGAAAGCGAAATGCAGCTGATGCGCGCCCGGGATCTGGCGGAAGCGCAAAGCGCTCAGCTCGCATCAGTCTCCAGATTTCTCGACAATATTATTGAGAACATTCCTTCCTGCGTGCTGGTCGAGGATGCCATTACGCGTGAAATCCTGCTGGTTAACGACAAGGCGGAGCAGCTGTTCGGGCTCGCCAGAAACCTGCTGCTGCATAAACGCCCACACGAATGTATGTCCCCCGAACTGAGTGACTATTTTAACAACCTGGCGGATATCGCACTGCGTAACGAGGGGGTGCATCAGCGCGAGCAGCTGCTGCTGACCCCCAACGGTGAACGTATGTTACATACGCGAGCCACCGCCATTTCCGGCCAGGATGCGCGACAAAATTATGTGATGCTGATTGTGGAAGATGTGACCGATCAGCGCGCCGCCGATGCGCGTATTTATCATATGGCGCATCATGACAACCTGACCAGCCTGCCGAACCGTATTCTTTTCCGTCAACGCCTGAGCGAAGCGCTGCGCAGTGATAGCCGCAGCAACCTGTTGACCGCCACCTTCTGTCTTGACCTCGATAATTTCAAGAACGTCAACGACGCGCTGGGACATCAGGTCGGCGATGGGCTGCTGCAGGCGGTAGCGAAACGCCTGCGTCACAGCCTGCGTGATCAGGATACCCTGGCACGCATCGGCGGCGATGAGTTCGCCATTGTGCTGCCCGCCCTCAGCCAGCGGGAGGAGGCGGGCCAGATTGCCCGGCGGTTGATTGAGACCATTCGGCAGCCGATCAATGTAGAAGGACATTCTCTGAGCGTGGGGCTGAGCGTCGGCATCGTGCTGACCGACATCACCAGTCTGAATACGCCTGAACAGATGCTGCGCTGCGCCGACATGGCGCTCTATGAGGCAAAACGCAACGGCCGCGATCGTTATGAATACTATACGCTGGCGATGGATGAGCAGGCGCATAACCGACGCGTTATTGAAAACGATCTGCGCGATGCGATCAGCAGTCAGCAGCTGAAACTCTATTACCAGCCGATCACCAACGGCGATCAGTCCTCGATTATCAGCTACGAGGCGCTGATGCGCTGGCATCATCCGGTGAAAGGCGTGATTATGCCGGATAACTTTATCCCGGTGGCGGAAGAGACCGGGCTGATCCATATGCTGGGGGCCTGGGCGTTATATGAAGCCTGTCGCGAAGCCGCCAGTTGGGAAGGAAAGCAATCGGTATCGGTCAACCTTTCATCGCTGCAGTTCAAAAACAGCGCGCTGCTGTCGGTGGTGGAGGGCGCCCTGCAGTCATCCGGGCTGGAGCCGCAGCGACTGGAGGTGGAGATCACTGAATCGGTGCTGCTGGATGATACACTGGGCAATATCCGTATTCTGAAAAGCCTGAAAGCGCTTGGCGTGCAGATTGCTCTGGATGACTTTGGCACCGGCTACTCTTCCCTGAGCTACTTACGCTCTTTTCCCTTTGATAAAATCAAGATTGATAAGTCGTTTATCAACGATATGGGCGACAGCCGCGAGGCACTGGCGATTATTCGCGCCATCACCGGCATGAGCCGTAGCCTGGATATTCAGATCACCGCAGAAGGAGTAGAAAACACTGACCAGTTCATCCGACTGCGCGAGGAGGGCTGTACGCTGTTCCAGGGCTATCTGTTTGGTCGCCCGCAACCTTCGGAACAGCGGCTGAAAGTCCTCTCTTAAAAGCGGATGCGGCTTAATACGTAAAGGGCCCCTGCCAGGGCGTCTCATGCGGGTGCGCGTAGCTGGCCGTAGTCCTGCAGACGGAATTATTGTATGCTATGCCGCCTTTATGTTTACCAGGTAACCGGGAATCGCCGCCAGTGTAAAATTGCAGCCAACCCGTCGGTTGTGGAGGATAGCGCCACGCCCGGCACCGTTTACCTGCCGGTGACGCACACCGGCCTACGTGATTTATCGGCGCTGTTGCCTGTGAAGCAGTGAAACAGCGCCCCAACTGAAGAACTCACTCATGTCTAATGCTTCCTTTTTACAAGAGGTGGCGCGCCGCCGTACCTTCGCGATCATTTCGCACCCGGACGCCGGTAAAACCACCATCACCGAGAAAGTGCTGCTTTTCGGACAGGCGATTCAGACCGCCGGTACGGTAAAAGGCCGCGGCTCCAGCCAGCACGCCAAATCGGACTGGATGGAGATGGAGAAACAGCGCGGTATCTCCATTACCACCTCCGTGATGCAGTTCCCCTATCGTGACAGCCTGGTTAACCTGCTGGATACGCCGGGACACGAAGACTTCTCGGAAGATACCTATCGTACGCTGACCGCCGTGGACTGCTGTCTGATGGTGATCGACGCCGCGAAAGGGGTTGAGGATCGTACCCGTAAGCTGATGGAAGTGACGCGTCTGCGCGACACGCCTATCCTCACCTTTATGAACAAGCTCGACCGTGATATTCGCGATCCTATGGAACTGCTGGATGAGGTGGAGAACGAGCTGAAAATCGCCTGTGCGCCCATCACCTGGCCGATCGGCTGCGGCAAGCTGTTTAAAGGGGTATATCATCTGTACAAAGATGAAACCTACCTTTATCAGTCTGGTCAGGGCCATACCATCCAGGCGGTGCGCACAGTGAAAGGGCTGGATAACCCGGAGCTGGACAGTGCCGTCGGCGAAGAGCTGGCCGCGCAGCTGCGTGAAGAGCTGGAACTGGTCAAGGGTGCGTCGCACGAATTTGAACAGGAAGCCTTTTTGCAGGGTGAAATCACGCCGGTGTTCTTCGGTACGGCGCTGGGTAATTTTGGTGTCGACCATATGCTGGATGGCCTGGTGTCCTGGGCACCCGCGCCGATGCCGCGTAAAACGGACGTGCGTATCGTAGAAGCGCACGAAGAGAAGTTCAGCGGCTTCGTGTTTAAGATCCAGGCCAACATGGATCCGAAACACCGCGATCGCGTGGCGTTTATGCGTGTTGTTTCCGGTAAATATGAGAAAGGCATGAAGATGCGCCAGGTGCGTCTCGGTAAAGATGTGGTGATCTCCGATGCGTTAACCTTTATGGCGGGTGACCGTTCGCATGTGGAAGAGGCCTGGCCGGGCGATATTATCGGGCTGCATAACCACGGCACCATTCAGATCGGCGACACCTTTACTCAGGGCGAAAACATGAAGTTCACCGGGATTCCGAACTTCGCGCCGGAGCTGTTCCGTCGTATTCGCCTGCGCGATCCGCTGAAGCAGAAACAGCTGTTGAAAGGGCTGGTACAGCTGTCGGAAGAGGGCGCGGTACAGGTATTCCGTCCGGTACATAATAACGATCTGATTGTTGGCGCGGTCGGCGTGCTGCAGTTTGATGTGGTTGTGGCGCGCCTGAAGAGCGAATATAACGTTGAAGCGATCTATGAATCGGTTAACGTGGCCACGGCACGCTGGGTCGATTGCGATGATGTGAAGAAATTCGACGAATTTCAGCGCAAGAATGAAGTCAACCTGGCGCTGGATGGCGGTGATAACCTGACCTATATCGCCCCGACCATGGTGAACCTCAACATCACTCAGGAGCGCTATCCTGAAGTGACTTTCCGCAAAACGCGCGAACATTGATCCTGCCTTGATTTACAGGGCCTGCAACTGATGCTGGCCCTGTTTTGCCGCTTACAGACTCCTCTTAAAAACACTGTTTTTTCTCTTTTTCGCTGCTATTTCAACCAGAAAAGCCTGCGAAACGGGAAATGCCGACTATGATTATTCTGTCGGACGGTGAAGTTAGCGAAATCGCTTTCTTGCCGTCAGTTCCGCAACAGCATGGTTTGCTGTTGCCGCGCCCATAGTTGTGGGTGAGTTAATTGACAGAAGGAAGATATCGATGAATAAGACTAAGATTGCCCAAACCCTGATGGCTGTAATGGTAGGTTCTGCCCTGCTGAGTGGCTCTGCCCTGGCAGAAGAGGCTTCCATGACGCAAAAAGCGCAACAGACGGCGGACAGCGCGGGTGCGAAAATCGATAGCTCTATGAAAAAAGTCGATGGGTTTATGGATGACAGCGCTGTTACAGCTAAAGCCAAAGCGGCTCTGGTTGATGATGAGACCATTAAAAGCACAGATATTTCCGTTGAAACCGAGAAGGGCGTAGTCACGCTGAGCGGTTTCGTTTCTTCCCAGGATCAGGCTGAAAAAGCGGTAGCGCTGGTGAAGAAAGTGGAAGGAGTAAAATCTGTCAACGACAAAATGCATGTCAAAGATGAGCAGAAACAGTCTGCGAAAGATTATGCGGACGATGCCGCAACCACCAGCAAAATTAAAGCTAAGTTTTTAACCGATGACATCGTGCCTTCACGTAATGTGAAAGTGGAAACCACCAATGGCGTGGTGCAGTTATCAGGCACGGTAGAAAATCAGGCACAGTCTGAACGAGCGGAAAGCATTGCGAAATCCATTGAAGGCGTGAAAAGCGTTAAAAACGATCTGACCGTTAAGTCTTAATAGCGTATCCGGCGCGGCCTCTGTGTGAGGCCGCACAATAAGACACTATCCGCATGGCGGACAACCCTTATTTACCCCGTTATCTTTCAGGTTGCGTTGGTAGAGGTTTTGCCTGCGTGTCTGCTATCTGAAGCAGCGCGGGTGCGGAGATGAAACAAGCAGTTCGATTTTCACTATGGTAAAGGAGAGGCTTATGTTTCGTTGGGGTATTATCTTTCTGGTTATTGCATTGATCGCGGCAGCATTAGGTTTTGGTGGTCTGGCCGGTACGGCAGCCTGGGCCGCTAAAGTCGTCTTTGTCGTCGGTATTATTCTGTTTCTGGTCAGCCTGTTTACCGGCCGCAAACGACCCTGACCTTCAGGTCGCTTTATATCACGCATTATCAGCAAAAGCGGAGACCAGTCATGAACAACGACATCGTTGCAGGCAAATGGAAACAATGGAAAGGCCAGATGTGGTTGTTATGGGCGGAATGGTTTGATTCTGATTCCGCCTGGTTGACAGGAAACAGTGACTGGTTCTCCGGCATGCTGCAGGAAGACTACGGAAAAGCACAACAGCGCGTCCCGGAGCACAAGCAAAACTGAGGAATGCACTGTGGGCATACGCATTCCGGTGACGCCCGGCGCTGTGGATCCTTTGACACTCAAATCCTTTCAAACCAGCAAACTCGCTCTGGACTGTGAAGGCGGCGACCAACACGGTATCTTTACCGCTGGCGTGCTCAATGCGGATCAACAGGCAAACTTCAATCCTTTTCAGCCGCTGCCTGACACCTCAGCCGGCGCGCAAAATCTCCCGGCCTACGTTTGTACCCAGCCAGGTTATGCCAGGCAGGTTATTACCCATTACACCGCCAGCAAACGGTTTTATGATCCTCTGCACTTTATGCGTGGCGGCGATTTAATTGATCCGGACTGGCGGGTGGCTATCATCCAACAGGCGCTGCCGCTGGTGCCGGGGGCTGCTGAAAATGTTTGCCAGCGGACGTGATTTCTACATATGCGACTGCCGCAGCAACGATGACAGTGCACACTATTTTTTTGCCCCGCTCAGCAGCAACTGGCATGATATCATCAGAGCCAGCAGCGCGATTCCCGGCGTGGATCTGGCGTGCATCAGCTATTTTGTAGCGGCATCAGCAATAACAATTCGGTGCGTGAGGCCACCTGCCGCCGCCAATGTGCCCCGGCATCACTCTCTGCGTATGCCACCACTGGCCGACAACGATGGCGATTATGATAAAGGTTCACGGGCATGAAATTTATTGATACCCATTGTCATTTCGATTTCCCCCCCTTTACTGGCGATGAAGCGCCGAGCCTGGTGCGGGCGGCGGCGGCAGGCGTAGAAAAACTGATTGTCCCTGCGGTGGATGCCAGCGGTTTTCAACCGTTACTGGCACTGGCGGCGCAGCATCCGGCGATCTATATCGCGCTTGGTCTGCATCCTATCGCCATTGATCAGCATCAGGAAGCGCATCTGGAACATCTGGAGGCGCAACTGCAACAGCCGCCGGCGAAGCTGGTCGCGATCGGCGAGATCGGACTCGATCTCTACATGAATAATCCCTGCTTTGACAAACAGGAGCGGCTGCTGGATGCGCAGCTGGCGCTGGCTCGCCGCTACGAGCTGCCGGTGATCCTTCACTCGCGCCGTACGCATGACAAGCTGGCCCTGCATTTACGCCGTCACGATCTGCCGCGTCGTGGCGTGGTGCATGGCTTTGCCGGCAGTCTGCAGCAGGCGCAGGCGTTTATTAAACTTGGCTACGCCATTGGCGTTGGCGGCACCATCACCTATGAGCGGGCGAGCAAAACGCGCAATACCATCGCGCAACTTCCATTGAGCGCTCTGCTGCTGGAGACCGACGCGCCAGATATGCCGCTGCACGGTTATCAGGGACAGCCCAATCGCCCTGAGCGCGCCCGTCTTGTCTGGCAGGCGCTGTGTGCCTTACGTCAGGAAAAGCCTGACGCGATTGCTGAAGCTCTTTACGCCAACAGTCAGCGGGTATTCCAGATTTAACAGCTGCCAGGATGCCGCTCTCTGAGGCAATCGGCTGCTTTTTCCCTGTCTGACGGAACCTTTGCTACCCTCAAAATAATCATTGCATGGTTGTCGCTCTGCGCGTGTCCGGGATGTGATAATTATCACATTCGGCTCGCCGCAGTCTTGTGCGGGAACGGTGCGCATCTGGGGAAAATACGTGATTTGTATCACTTATGATGTAAAATTGGTCTGTAAGATTTCAATTTTATGTGATGAGTGACGCAAATTTCCCCGGCGTCCATTGTTAGAATCGTCACATTCAGCCTGCCGTTGCGATCCGTTACGCGCGGTAAGACCCTGACCCTCTGGAGAGTAATATGAGTGAGATAACCGCTGCGGCGCTGCGCGCGCTAAAACTGATGGACCTGACCACCCTGAACGAAGATGACACCGATGAAAAAGTGATTGCGCTTTGCCGTCAGGCGAAATCTCCGGCAGGCAATACCGCAGCGATCTGCATCTATCCGCGTTTTATTCCTGTGGCGCGCAAAGCGCTGCGTGAGCAGGGTACGCCGGAGATCCGTATTGCGACTGTAACCAACTTTCCGCACGGCAGTGATGACATCGACATTGCGCTGGCAGAAACCCGTGCCGCCATTGCTTACGGCGCCGATGAAGTGGATGTGGTGTTCCCGTACCGTGCGCTGATTGCCGGCAATAATCAGGTCGGCTATGACCTGGTGAAGGCGTGCAAAGCAGCCTGTGCTGAGGCGGATGTGCTGCTGAAAGTGATTATCGAAACCGGAGAGCTGAAAGAGCCCGCGCTGATCCGGCAGGCGTCTGAAATCGCTATCGATGCCGGTGCCGACTTTATCAAAACCTCGACCGGTAAAGTAGCGGTGAACGCGACGCCTGAAGTGGCGGAGATCATGATGACAGTTATCCGTGACAAAGGCGTGGCGCAGCAGGTGGGCTTCAAGCCAGCTGGCGGCGTGCGTACGGCAGAAGATGCTGCTCTCTATCTGGCGCTGGCTGACCGAATTCTCGGCAGCGACTGGGCCGATGCGCGTCACTTCCGCTTCGGCGCCTCCAGCCTGCTGGCAAGCCTGCTGAACGCGGCTGGTTATCAGGCCGAGACGGCAAAATCAGGCTACTGATTACCTTTCGGGCGGCGGCACCGCCGCCTGCACACAGCTACGTCATTAACTATCCCTGAATCAGGGGGGCAACCTTGTTTCTGCCACAAGAAATCATTCGCAAAAAACGTGATGGACATGCGCTCAGTGAAGAAGAGATCCGCTTCTTTATCAACGGGGTACGCGATAACAACGTCTCTGAAGGGCAGATTGCTGCGCTGGCGATGACCATTTACTTCCATGATATGACGCTGGCGGAACGCGTGGCGCTGACCATGGCGATGCGCGACTCCGGCACGGTGCTGAACTGGCGATCTCTGAATCTCAATGGTCCGGTGGTGGATAAGCATTCCACCGGCGGCGTGGGGGATGTCACTTCGTTGATGCTGGGGCCAATGGTTGCCGCCTGCGGTGGCTATGTACCGATGATCTCCGGACGCGGCCTCGGCCATACCGGCGGTACCCTCGACAAGCTGGAGTCGATTCCCGGCTTCGATATTTTCCCCAGTGACGAGCGTTTCCGGCAGATTATCAAAGAGATCGGTGTGGCGATTATCGGCCAGACCAACTCGCTCGCCCCGGCGGATAAACGCTTTTATGCCACACGTGATATTACCGCCACCGTTGACTCCATTCCGCTGATTACCGCTTCGATACTGGCGAAGAAGCTGGCAGAAGGGCTGGATGCGCTGGTGATGGATGTCAAAGTGGGATCCGGGGCCTTTATGCCCAGCTATGAACAGTCCGAGCTGCTGGCGCAGTCGATTGTCGGCGTGGCGAACGGCGCAGGCTGCAAAACCACGGCGCTGCTCACCGATATGAATCAGGTACTCGCCTCCAGCGCCGGTAATGCGCTGGAAGTGCGCGAGGCGGTACAGTTCCTGACCGGCACGGCACGCAATTCGCGTCTGCTGGAAGTGACGCTGGCGCTCTGTAGCGAAATGCTGCTTTCCGGTCAGCTGGCAGCCAGTGAAGCGGAAGCGCGTCAGAAGCTGATGCGGGTGCTGGATAATGGCCAGGCGGCAGAGGTGTTTGCGCGCATGGTAGCCGCGCAGAATGGCCCGTTCGATTTTATCGAACGCATCGACAGTTACTTACCGACCCCCATGCTGAGCAAAGCGGTATATGCCGATCGTCCCGGAATCGTCAGTGCCATGGATACCCGGGCGCTGGGAATGGCGGTAGTGGCGATGGGGGGTGGCCGTCAGCGCGCTACCGATACGATCGACTACAGCGTCGGCCTGAGCGATATGATTATGCTCGGTGAGCGGGCCGATGCGCAGCGGCCGCTGGCTGTGATCCATGCCGCCAGCGAAGCGCACTGGCAGCAGGCCGCTCAGGCGGTGCAAGCCGCGATTACGCTGAGCGACAGCGCGCCTGCTGCCACACCGGTCGTTTATCGCCGCATCAGCGAATAACACCTTTTGCGCACGTCTGCCTTAGGCCAGGCGCGGCGCAATCAGGTATACTGTTCTGATCGCATTTTTTTGACTTCTCATCGCGCAAAGACGCAGGAGACCAGCATGAAACGTGCATTTATTATGGTTCTCGACTCCTTCGGGATCGGCTCCAGCAAAGATGCCGACAAATTCGGCGACCATGGTTCAGATACGCTTGGCCACATTGCCGAAGCGTGCTTTAAGGGCGAAGCGGATATCAATCGCCAGGGCCCGCTGCATCTGCCTAACCTCACAGCGCTGGGGCTGGCGAAAGCTGCTGAGCTTTCTACCGGCCGCGTACCGCCAGGCATGGATGAAACAGCGGAGATTAAGGGTGCTTATGCCTATGCCAGCGAGATCTCCTCCGGGAAAGATACACCGTCAGGCCACTGGGAAATCGCCGGCGTGCCGGTGCTGTTTGACTGGGGCTACTTTAGTGACAAAGAGAACAGTTTTCCGCAGGCGCTGCTGGACAAGCTGGTGGAGCGCGCCGAACTGCCGGGTTACCTGGGCAACTGTCACTCCTCCGGGACGGTGATCCTTGATCAGCTCGGCGAAGAGCATATGAAAACCGGCAAACCGATTTTCTATACCTCCGCAGACTCGGTGTTCCAGATCGCCTGTCATGAAGAGACCTTTGGACTGGAGCGTCTCTACGCGCTTTGTGAAATCGCCCGTGAAGAGCTGACCGAAGGGGGGTATAACATTGGTCGCGTGATTGCCCGTCCGTTTGTCGGTGATAAAGCGGGGAACTTCGAGCGTACCGGTAACCGTCACGATCTGGCAGTCGAACCGCCGTCACCGACCATGCTGAAAAAGCTGGTGGATGAGAAGGGCGGCGAGGTGATTTCGGTCGGCAAAATCGCCGATATCTATGCGCAGCAGGGCATCACCAAAAAAGTGAAGGCCACCGGACTGGATGCGCTGTTTGATGCCACGATCGCCGAGATGAAGCAGGCACCGGACAATTCGATTGTCTTCACCAACTTCGTCGACTTCGACTCCACCTGGGGGCATCGTCGCGACGTGGCGGGGTATGCGGGTGGTCTGGAGCTGTTTGACCGTCGCCTGCCCGAGCTGATGGCGCTGGTGAAAGAGGATGATATTCTGATCCTGACGGCGGATCACGGCTGCGATCCTACCTGGAAAGGCACTGAGCATACGCGTGAGCATATCCCGATCCTGATCTATGGTCCGAAAGTGAAACCGGGTTCGCTCGGCTACCGTGAAACTTTTGCAGATATCGCCCAGACCATCGCACACTATTTTGGCCTTTCCGAAATGGAATATGGCAAAAGCATGCTGTAAAACAGCGACCACATTTTTTCCGGGCCGACGCAGGTCGGACCCGGCTTTGATAAGGATAAAGAGTCATGGCAACCCCTCATATTAATGCAGAAATGGGTGATTTCGCGGACGTGGTACTGATGCCGGGCGATCCGCTGCGCGCTAAACACATCGCAGAAACCTTCTTTGAGAATCCGGTAGAAGTGAACAATGTGCGTGGCATGCTGGCGTACACCGGGACCTATAAAGGCCGTAAAGTGTCGGTGATGGGCCACGGTATGGGTATTCCCTCCTGCTCCATTTACACCAAAGAGCTGATCACTGATTTCGGCGTGAAAAAGATTATCCGCGTAGGTTCCTGTGGTGCCGTGCGTGCCGACGTCAAACTGCGTGATGTGGTGATTGGTATGGGTGCCTGCACTGATTCCAAAGTGAACCGCATGCGCTTTAAAGACCACGACTTTGCCGCTATCGCTGATTTCGATATGGTACGTAACGCGGTCGATGCGGCCAAAGCGCTGGGCGTTGATGCGCGCGTGGGTAACCTGTTCTCTGCCGATCTGTTCTATACGCCGGATCCGCAGATGTTCGACGTGATGGAAAAATATGGCATTCTCGGCGTGGAGATGGAAGCGGCGGGCATCTATGGCGTGGCGGCAGAATTTGGCGCAAAAGCGCTGGCGATTTGCACCGTTTCTGACCATATCCGTACCCACGAACAGACCACCGCGGCAGAACGTCAGACCACCTTCAACGATATGATTAAAATTGCGCTGGAGTCCGTGCTGCTGGGCGACAACGCCTGATAGCTTGTTTCCCCTCTCCCGTCCGGGGAGAGGGGAAGATTACCCCCATCCTGATCGCTAAACGCCTCTTCACACGCAACATCCTCCTTCAGATCCCCTTATCCGCTGGATAAATTTTTGTTCAGGTGGCGCATGGGGCTGTTGGTTCTGATGAAGCTAATGACGACCAGATCAGGAATCAGAGAGGGTGGCTTAAGGCGGCTCTCACCGGGTGCTGACGGTCAGAAAAACCGCACCATTGCCGGGTTTTCACCACCTGATCGCGAAGATTGCTGCAAAAGACGGCAATCGCATTTCACCAGGTTGAAAAGCGTTTGACGTAAAACCGGCATTAGGGTTTAATGCGCCCCGTTGCCCGGATAGCTCAGTCGGTAGAGCAGGGGATTGAAAATCCCCGTGTCCTTGGTTCGATTCCGAGTCCGGGCACCACTTACATCGCAGCGCTGGTGAGAAATAAGATTTCTGACGGGCGTCTCAGGGAAAGTGGTGTTCAGGTAGAGCTGGTTGTATAAATAAATACATGGTCCAGTGATGAACAGACTAAAGCCCTGAAAAAAGCATCAGTTAACGCTGATGCTTTTTTTTCGTCTGTATATCTTATCCGCCCGGTTACCGGGTTGCTCGCGGGTAATCGGTGTAGCCACGCGCCCCGCCCTGATACCAGGTCTCCTGGTCTGAGGCTGCAAGGGCAACGCCATGCCGGAAACGTTCAACAAGATCGGGATTGGCGATGTAAGGAGTACCAAATGACACCAGATCAGCCTCACCTCGGTTAAGCACTGCCCGGGCGCTCTCTGCGGTAAAACCCCCGTTCGCCATCAGCAAACCGTCATAGAACGGGCGAAAATATGCCGTTGTGCCCGGGTTAAGCGCGGCAACTGGCGTATCCTGCAGGTCTCCAACCGGATGCTGGAACTGCAGGTATGCAAGCTTCAGGTTTGACACCTGCGAGACCAGATATTGATAAGTGGGCAGCGTTTGTGCCGTCGGCTGCAGTCTGCCAGGACTAACACCAGGGCTCAGCTTGAGGCCGATGCGTCCCGGACGCCATTCAGCAATCATCGCTTCCAGCACCTCGAGCACAAAGCGGGCGCGGTTTTCAATACTGCCACCATAGCGGTCCTCCCGCAGATTGAACTCGTCATGTAAAAATTCCGGGATCAGATAACCCATGGAGCCGTGCAGCTCGACACCATCAAAACCGGCCTTTTGGGCCAGCCGTGTCGCATGTGCATAATCTCCAATCGTGCGCGCAATATCGCCGGGCGTCATTGCCCTGGGGATCGGGGATGTTTTGAAACCGTCCGGCGTGAACACCGGCTGTTCGACGCTGACGGCCGATGGTGCCAGCGGCAACTTGCCGCCATGCAGATCAGGATGCGAAACCGCACCACAGTGACCAATCTGTACGAAAATACGGCCGCCTGCAGCATGTACCGCCTCGGTCACCCGCTTCCAGCCTTCGACCTGCTTCTCGTTGAACAGGCCTGGCACATGAATCGCGCCAATCGCCTCCGCACTCGGCCAGGTTCCCTCAGTCAGAATCAGTCCTGCAGAGGCGCGCTGGCGGTAGTATTCAGCCTGGTACGTCCCGACAACTCAGCGCCCGCTGAGGTCGAACAGGCGCTTTCAGGTAACCTCTACGACTGTATTGTCATCGGTGGCGGCATCCGCCTGGCGCAGAACAGCGTGCCAGTTTTTGAAGCTATTCTCGCTAAGATTCGTCAGACTGCACCCGACACGCCGGTTGCGTTTAACCACTCCCCGGAAACCAGCCTTGCCGCAGCGCAGCGCTGGATTAAAGCTTCCTGACTCTCCCGCAACCGTCCCTGATTACTTTACACCGGGGACGGTTGGTTTTTCCCCCGGTCACAGCAGTTGCGGGCGACCTCAGCCAGGTTAACTATGGACGTTGCAGGTCAGATAGCGCATACATTACTGCCATGCATTTCTTTTCACCCGTCACTTTCTACGCCAGATGATGTCACCTTAGTGCAGCGACAGAGCCGTCTGAAAAACATGACGCGCAGACGCCATCCGGAAGCCGGGCTGTCTGTTTGCGTCAGGTTCGCCGCAGGCGACAGCACAACGAAATCGTGGTAAATCAGAGGAATGGAAGACGGATGAAGGCCCGTGTGCAGTCAGAGGCCAGAGACGTCTTATCACTTACCTTTACCTGAGAGATTGCCGATGCAAAATCCTCAACACCCCCTTATTGCCCAAAAACGCGCGCTGATAGCCGGGTCAGTGGGTAACTTTATTGAGTGGTACGAATTTGCGGTTTATGGTTTTCTCGCCACGCTGATCGCCCAGAATTTCTTTCGTCTGCAGGGCGAGGCGGAGCTGACCGGGATCATCCTGACCTACGCCTCCTTTGCCATCGCCTTTTTCTTTCGTCCGCTGGGCGCCATTGTTTTTGGTCGCATGGGAGACCGGATCGGACGTAAGCCGACCCTGGTGTTCGTGCTGGTGATGATGACGCTGGCCACGGTAGCATTAGGGCTGGTGCCCACTTACGCCAGCATTGGCGTGGCCGCGCCGTTGATCGTTACCGGGCTGCGTATTCTGCAGGGGCTGTTTGCCGGGGGCGAATATGGTGGGGCCGTGTCATTAATGACCGAGTTTGCACCGCGCGGCAAACGGGGCCTGTTCGGCGCCTGGCAATCATTCACGGTGGCGCTCGGGTTGCTGACCGGGGCTGGCATTGTGGCCTTGCTGTCTGCTTTGTTGAGCCATGAGGAGATGCTGAGCTGGGGCTGGCGTATTCCGTTCTTCCTGGCGCTGCCTCTGGGTGGGGTCGCTCTCTGGTTGCGCTTACATATGGAAGAAACCCCCGCTTTCCTGCAGCAGAAAAAAAACGAGGCCACCCGGCCGCAGCAAGAAAAAGCCCCGGTGGGAGATAACGTGAAAACCATCCTGAGCGGTATCTGCCGGGTGATGGTCTGGTCGGCAGCGGGCTATACCTACCTGGTGATTATGCCTACCTATCTTCAGTCTTCACTGCATACCGGATTTAACCAGGCGCTGCTAATCGCCGTTATCTCTAATCTGGGTTTTGCCACGACCATCATACCGGCAGGAATACTCAGTGATAAAATGGGTCGTCGCACGGTAATGATAGCGGCCGCCGTACTTCTGCTGGTGCTGGCGCTGCCCCTGCTTCATATTCTGCAGGCGGAATCGTCGACGCTGCTGACAAAGGGTATAGTTGTCTTTATCGCGGGCAGCCTTGTGGGGCTGCTGGCGGGGCCGGGTCCAGCCATGTTGTCAGAAATGTTTCCTACCCGCGTACGCTATACCGGACTTGGGCTGGCTTATTCACTCTCAAATGCTGTCTTTTCGGGCTGTGCCGGTCTGATTATCACCGGCCTGATTCAGCAAACCGGCAATCTGGATATCCCGGCCTGGTATGTGATGGCGACAGCCGTGGTCAGTATCGTTGCGCTGTTAACGCTGAATAAAGACGATCACCTGCGTGCGCTGGATGAAGAGACTGCCTGACAGGCAGAGGCGATAAAGGCGGCGATGAAGCGCGCAGCGCGGTGGCTGACACGCCCATCGTCACTCTTATTACAGCAACGCGCCGGCTTCCAGCCCCGTCTCAATCCGGGTGGCATCAGTGACCGCTTCTCCTTTGCGCCGCGGCACGATTTTGACTTGCAGGCTGATCGTCAGGAGCTCCTGCGCCTGGAGAGGTTCGTCGGGCGTCACCGTGACGCGCTGCCCGCCCGACAGCCAGCGGGTGCACTCTCTTTCTCTGCCGCGACACCCTTCGCCCGCCGTTGCCCAGCTTACGGGCTGACCCTTCACCATGACCTTCTTCACCGCGACGCCTTCCAGCCGTGACGGCAGCAGAAACCATACCTGCGGGCGTCCGCTTCGATCGCAGTAAACATTAAGCGCCACCTCTTTCTCCAGCGGCTGTTTTGCCTGCTCGCCCTGCAGCGTGCCGAAGTTGATATCGGGCGATGCGAACAGCACTTCGCACTCTGCCAGCACCGGTGCGCTGAGCGTCAGGCTGACCAGCGCAGCTGACATCAGCCGTACAATATTATTCAACATCCATTTTTACCCCTCTGTGGCTGCAAGCCATTCACAGCTGGCCTGCAGAGTTTCAAACATCACGCCTTGCGGCACCTTCTCTGGCAACCGGTAGCGCATCCGGCACGCACGATTTTTTCCGTCCGGGTGTACCACCAGTTCCGGGGTCGTGGTGATGTCACTGATAAACACCATCCCGTTATCCACGGCCGTAGTGACATACTCCCCGGTCGGTGTGGTCACGGCGCTGCCCCGGGTCGCTTCGCTGAGATGCAACATCACGCGCCTGCCGCTGAGCAAACGGAAACGCATTTCAGGCACCGCTGCATAGGCGGGCAGCACGCTGTAGTAGCCGTTCGCCACATCCAGCTGCGGCGGCAGGGAATCTGTATTGAGCTGCACGCTACCGCTCTGCCACGAGGCGATAGTGGGGATCACTGCGTAGCCCCAGGGATCGGTATAGGCGGGCCCCTGCAGGGTTTGTAACTCTACGCCGCTGCGGGGCGGGATTAGTTGAGCGAGACCAAAGGTATCACCAGTGTGATAAAGGGTGGCGGTCACGCCGTGGCGATGGGCTACCAGCCCGCCCGAAAGAGACAGAGAGAAATTATCGCTGTGCGAACCGTTGCGGCCAGCCGCCATACCTGCCTGGATATAGTGCAGGTTACGATTGAGGCCGACACTCAATCCGGGCTGTGCGTTACCTTGTTGCTGCTCCGCAGCGAGCGAATAGCTGCCGTTGCGTCCTGCTGCCCCCGAAACGCTCAGCCCCGTGGCCGCGCTGGCGGCGGCCTGGCGATAATAGCTGTTCACCGCGTGGCCGCCGAACGAACGCGTCCAGTTAATAAACACGCTGTCCGTGTCTGTCCGTTGCCGCGCGCTTCCGCTGTTATCGCGCGCACTGCTCTGACTGGCCACCTGATGCGCCCAGTTTACCGAGAGTGATCCCCCCAGCAGTGCATGTCCCCAGGTCAGGTTATAACTCTGGCTGTCACGGTTGTTGCCGCTGAGGGCCAGACGGCTTTGCGCCAGCGAGGCGGAAAACTGTCCCGCCTCAGGGTGACTCCAGCTGAGCCCGGCTGCATAGGTCTGGCGGCGGTAGTGCGCGACATCTTCAGTCAGCGCCTCGCCGGGATCGCGATAGCCGGAGGAATAGTTGCTCACGCTGGCGGAGAGCGACAGCCCGCGACCGGGTGGCGTCCACTGCACCCTGGCTGAGGCCTGCGTCCCCTGTTTATGATGGCGCAGATCCCGGCTGGCGGAGAGTTGCAGGTTCCACAGCAGTGATGCCTGGGTTGCCAGACTCAGCGAGGCGGCCAGATTTTGATAAGGCGGGGTGAGTACAGTGCCCGCCGAAACGCCTTTATCGGCGGATAACTGATGGCCGCCGCTCAGGGTCAGTACTGGCGGAGTCGCGCCGCGATCGTTCTGGCTGCTGTAGCGCACCTGGCCTAAGCCCAGCGTCAGGCCCGTCTGTGTCGCCGGAGCCTGACGCTGCAGTTCGGCAGCCGGGACGGTGAAATGTTGTACCGGCGCGCCGTCACCGATTACCCTGACCTCCAGGTCACTGGTCAGGCTGTTCACCGGTACATTGGGCAGGGTAAACGCGCCCGCCGGTAGCAGGGTAGAGTAGAGCAGCGCCCCGTTCTGACGTACTTCAACGCGGGAAAAGGCGACCAGTGCGGTGCCGTGAATCGGCACGCCACGCTTCTCGTTCTGCAGCGCCTGCTGAGGCACCAGCTGAAGGCCGCGAAAGGCGGGTGCAGGCACCAGACCGCCTGCCGCGTTAAGATCGCCGATTTGCAACTGCATGCCCGGACCAGGGAGATCGCGCCGGGCATAGAGATCGGTCATGGTGAACTGCCGGCGACCGTCGCTTTCCAGCAGGTTCTGATGACTGCGCACCGCCCAGCCAGCCGCATTAAAACCACTCTCCAGATTCAGATAGCGGCTCTCCAGCCGGTTATCGGCAAAGCGGCTACGCAGGGCATAAAAGTCATAATTGACCAGGGCCGCGCTTCCACCGCTCTCACTGGCGATTACTCCGGCATTGCCTGATCTCAGCGCTTCCGGCGGCACCACCAGTTCAACCCGCGCCTCCGCCGGCAGGGCATTAACCTGCGCCCCCGGATACCAGTCAGCCACGTCCGGACAGCCTTGCGCCTTCTCCGCCTGCGCCGGAACGCGCAGGCCAGCAGCATCCAGCATCGCGGCGCTGGCGCACAACTGGCCGTTCGCGCCGAAGCGCAGTTGATGTTCACCGCGCGCGATGCCGTTAACGCTGAGCTGCACCGGCACGTTACCCGGCAGAAAGCGGTTACCATCAGCAAAGTAGTCGCCCAGTGCCGGGGAGAGTCCCAGCGCGCGCAGGCGGTCAGCGCTGAATCCTGCTGCTGCGCGTGCCGGGGCGTTATTCAGCATGGCCGTGGCGATCATCAGCGCCAGCACTGACAGGGCATTACGCCTGACCATCTTACGGCGCCTTTACATTCAACGGCGCGGTCTGCAGCGGAACGGCGAACCCGTAACGGGTGACGGGCGCGAACTGCACCGCGCTGGCGGAGGCGCTATTTTCCGGCAGGCTGATGCGCACCGTCTCTCCGGGTAAAATATAGCTTTTCTCCAGATCGACCCCCAGCTTCTGCGGCAGCAGCGTCACCCTCGGCTGCAAACGCATCACCTGACGCCCGGCGTTCGTTACCATCAACGTGCCCTGTTGCACTGACCAGCGGGTCTTTTCCCAGGGGGTCTCGCGGGTCTTCATCAGTTCGTCAGGTACGATCACCACCGGCAAGTCCTGGCTGACTGACAAAGAAAACGTATTGCCGCCGGTGTCTCTTTTTTCCGGAATGGTTTCAAACACCACCCGGCTGAAATGTTCCGTTGTCGGCTTGTCGCCTGGAGAATAGAGAAAGCGCACCTTCTGCGTCTGGCCCGCCGCCAGGCGGACCACCGGTTGCGTAACAACCAGACCGGGTTGTGGATCGTCCGGTAACGTCACCAGACGGGTATAGAGCAGTACCGGCATGGGATCGGTATTTTTCACATTGATACTGCCGCCCTGCTGGGCGGCATTAATAATCACCACCGATGTCTCAGGCAGAACGCCGGTCGCTCCGGCTGTCAGTGGCAGGCTCAGCAAAGAGGCGGCCAGCATGCAGGCTGCCCACCGTGGAGAAAGGAGAGAAGTAAGCGATAACATAGGTCACGGACTCAGATTGTGTCCTGCCGGGCGGCAGGACAGTAAAAGAAACGCTGACCGCAGAGCGGTTAAACGTAATGCAAGGTAATGGTGGTGCCGCCGTTAAAGGTCAGCGCATCGGTCATGGTATCAACCGCGCTCTGCGCAAGATTGACATTGACAATAAAGACGCCATTGACCACGTTACCGGCATAGGTACTCCCGTTACGCCCCCAGCTGTAATAGCCGCCACTGTTCTGACGCATAATTTTTTGCGGAGCGAGTTCCCAGTATGTCTGATCTTCTTTGTACATAATGTATTGCTGGCGCGAACCATCTTCCACAACATCGCTTCCTTTCAGCATGATGGTGCCCACGACGGTATCTTTCGCTTGTGCATCCACAGCAAGAGAGATCTGTTCATTTACCTTGTTTGTACTGGCCTCTTTTCCACTGTCATAGGTAGGGTAAGCCGTCAGGCCCGTGGTCGCAGGGGTATCAGCTTTGGCTGACAGCGCGACATAGGTTAAACCGTTGCAGGTCACGTTAAATGGCACGCTTTTTTCTCGCGCGGTATATACGCCGTTGTCTGCATGTAGCTGCAGAGCACCAGCAGTCAGTCCGGTAAAATCTACCGTTGGCGTACTGATCGTGAGTGAACAGGCGCTGGAGATGACGCTGCCCAGAATGGAGAGATGAGAGCTCTCTTGCGCCTGCGCAGAACTTTGAGCAACAGCAGCCAGCAGGCACCATCCGGCAATGTAGCCGGGTATTTTGACTGACATAGAATAAAACTCCTTAGTTACCTTACGCTTTCTGGCGTTATTCCGGCAGTGAATAAACCAGAAACAGATGCTATTTGTTTACCCGGGAATAAACAGAGAGTCGGGTAGTGATGGGTTAATCTTGTTAACGGTGATAATGGCGTTTTTTTTAAAAAACATCCTGATGGATTTATGGGTAAAAATGATGAGGAATAATGACGGAATAATAACCTCCCCACCGCTGAAGGGCTTCCGGTTAAATATTCGATGAGATGAATGATAAGGCGTCTTTTCGAACTGTGAGTGATAACGGTGCAGCCGCTATGCTGTCCCGTAGACAGCATAGCGGTGATAGTGTGAAGCGATTACAGGTAGTGTAAAATAAGCGTGGTTCCGCCGCTAAAGGTAAGTGAGTTTTCCATTCTATCAACGGCTTCATGATCGATATTCACGTTGATAATTAAGGAGCCACTGATGTTTTTCGCCGCCTCAGGCTTAACAGGAGTGCCCCAGGAATAAAAACCTGAATTATCCTGACGCATAATGATCTTTTTGGCCGCGGTCCAGGTCGCCTGGTTATCCGTTGATGTCAGGATAGATTCGGGGGTGTTTTCATCCAGGCGAATCTCACTGGATTTCAGCATAATGGTGCCGACCGCAATATCTTTCGCTTGTGCATCCACGGCAAGCGAGATCTGCTCATTAGCCTTTTGGGTACGCTCGCTACCCGGGCTGTCATAGGTGGGGAATGCCGCCAGCCCGGTTGTGGGCATCTTGTCGGCCTGTGCTGACAGCGCTACCCGGGTTGGGCCGTTACAGGTAATGTTAAAAGGCACGTTTTTTTCCCGCGCGGTATATACACCGTAGCCGGAATGGTCCTGAAACCCACCGACGGTAAGACCGGTAAAATCGACATTTGCATTGGTGATGCTCAGTTCACAGGCGCTGGGGATTACGCTGCCCATAATATACAGATGGGCCCGGTCTTGTGCCTGCGCAGAAAATTGAGCAGAAGCCGCCAGCAGGCACAATCCGGCAATTTTACCCGGTATTTTAACTGACATAAAATACAACTCCTTATTTACACTATTTTCTTCTGATGTTGCCTGTTCAGAAACGCCAGAAATACAGGTCACCTGTTTTTCGCCAGTAAAAAAGCAACAGGATGCCAGTTGTTGATATTTCCATGGCGAATGATGGCGGTTTTATGAAAAGGAATCCTGATATCTTTATGGGCAAATATAATGTGAAATGATAATGCAAAGGCGGGTAGCCTGTGGAATAACGACTACATTCGTTAACTTTTCATCATGCTGTTGATTTTTCTGCCTCTGGCTGGCGAGAGAAAAAAGCAAATATTCAATCAGTTAATGTCAGTTTTTTCACCTGATAAGGAGCGGTAACACCATCATTATTCGCCGTTTCAGTCGATGAATAGCGCTAAAAACGCCATTGCCGCGCATATTAACCCGTGGTTATCGTCATTTCCCGGCAGATATTCACAACGCCCTGCTGGCAGGCATAATAACCCTGCATTTTTTTATTCTGTTTCAAAGCGCTGCGCCTGCTCCGGCAAGGCCGTGCGGCAGAAAGGGCCAGCGGCCAGCACCATTTTCCGCTACGCTGGAGTAACAGAAAAATCACAGCGAGGGCCGACAGAATGGGCACCACCGGTATCATACTGGCCGCTGCAGGCTCAGGTCGCCGCTATCGCGCTGCGGGCGGGCAGGGGAGCAAACTCGCGCAGCGGCTGACGGACGGGGAGACGCTGTTTCATCACAGCCTGGCCAATGCCCGGGCGTCCGGCTTGCCGGTTCAGGTCATCACCCGTCCTGACGATGGCTTTATTCAGCAACACTGCCAGCAACTGGCGATTCCCTGCTGCCCGATCGCCTCAACGTCGCTGGGCGAAACGATCGCAACGGGGGTACGCCTGCGTGATGACTGGCACGGCTGGATCGTCTTGCTGGCGGATATGCCACGGATACCGCCGGAAATCATCCGTTGTGTGGCGCAGGCGCTGCGGCAGCATGCCAGCGCGCGCCCTTTCTGGCGCGGTCAACCCGGTCATCCGGTGGGCTTTGCCGCGCCCGCGCGCGCAGCGCTGCTCCGGCTGGCGGACGAAGAGGGCGCGCGTCGCGTACTGCAATGTTTTCCACCCTTTGCCATTGCCTGCAATCATCCCGGGGTGGTAGAGGATATTGATCTGCCTTTAACCCGTAACGGAACCTCCTGATGCAGAATCTCGACCTTCAGGTTATCGACCAGTGCCAGCAATGGATCCAGACGCAGCCGATCTGGCTCTGTACCGTACTGAATACGTTTGGCTCCTCGCCGCGCCCGCCGGGCACGTTGATGGTGATTAACCGCGCCGGGCAATTTTGCGGTTCGCTTTCCGGAGGCTGTATTGAAGACGACTTTATCGCCCGTATCCGCGACGGCGATTTTCGCGCCGAAAGTCAGGTGGTGCGTTACGGTGATGGCGGCCTGACGCCGAACCGTACGCTGCCCTGCGGCGGGGTACTCGATATTCTGATTGAGTATTTGCTGCCCGATGCGCAAAACGCGGCACGGCTGGCCCAGCTGGCGCAGGCGCTGCGCGGTCATCTGGCGCTGCGTAAAGTGGTGACGCCGCCGCAGCGTTGCGAGACGCTGGAGACCGTAGCGTGGCGCAGCAGCACTCAAATTGAACGCGAAGGCGAGCGTATCCAACTCACCATCGCCGCCGCGCCGCGGCTGATTGTGGCCGGGCTCTCGCCGGTGGCGCTGTTCTGCGCGGAGTTTGCCGTTGCGCTGGGCTTCGAAACCATTATTTGCGAAAGCCGTGAAGAGATGCTGGAGAATTTCCGCCCGCGTCTGCCGCCGCAGTGTCAGCTGGAAATGCAGTTTCCCGCGCGCTACCTTGAGCGGCACGGTTGCCATGCGCATACCGCGATCGTGGCGCTGACCCACGATCCACGTATGGACGATCTGACGATGATGGAAGCGGTACAGACCGAGGCATTCTATCTCGGGGTAATGGGATCACTGCGCAACAGTCAGAACCGGCTGGCGCGCCTGGCGCAGAGCGGCGGCTTAACGGAACAGGAGCTGGCGCGCATTCATGCCCCCATCGGGCTGGATATCGGCAGTAAAACACCAGCGGAAATTGCGCTGGCGGTGATGGCTGATATTGTGCGCTGTAAAAACCGGGCGGCGACCTGAGGCCGCCGCCACGGGTTACTCAAGGAGCTTATCGGGGGAGATCGGCAGGTCGCGAATGCGCTTGCCGGTAGCATGAAACACCGCGTTGCTGATCGCCGCCGCCATGCCGACAATACCCAGTTCGCCGACCGCTTTACCGCCCATCAGAGTAGCATGGTAGTCAGGTTCGCCTACGTCGATAGCGATGATTTCCGGCACATCGGCGTTGACCGGGATCAGGTAGTCCGCCAGGCTGTTGTTGATCACGCGCGCGTTGCGCGGGTCAATCACGCCGCCCTCCAGCAGCGCCTGTCCCAGTCCCATCACCATCGCGCCAATCCACTGGCTGCGCGCCAGCTTCGGGTTATAGAGCAGACCACTGTCAAAGGCGGAAATCATGCGTTTAACGCGCACGGTGCCGAAGTCTTCATCAACACGTACCTCAACAAACTGCGCCCCCCAGCTGTGGGCGGAAACCCCTTCCGGCTCCGTCATGCTGCCCATAGAGTGCACCGCCTCATCACGATCGCTCTGCGAGCTCTCTTTATCGAAGGTACCTGAGACCACTTCCAGCGTCGGCGCGCCGTTCAGCCTGACCAGACGGGCGATAGCGATGCCTCGCTCCGGCTGCTGCGCCAGACGCACCTTACCATCCTGCACCAACAGCTGTTGCTTATCGACCTGATACAGCGGCGACTCCGGATGCTGCACGGCGATGGCGATCAGCGTATCGCGCATCGCCTCGGCGGTTTTGTTCACCGCAGCGGTCAGGTTACCCGCCAGCTGTGAGCCGCCAGCCACTCCGGCACGCGCCAGGCTGCTGTCGCCCAGCTCAACGCGAATACGTTCGGAAGGAAGCTGCAGTACGCCCGCAGCGGTCTGCGCCAGAATGGTGTAGGTGCCGGTACCAATATCCACCCCTGCGCTCTGGACAACCAGACTGCCGTCCGGGTGAAAAATCAGCTTTGCTTCGGCAGGCTGGTTACTGACCGGATAGGTGGCGGTAGCCATGCCCCAGCCGATCAGCTCACGGCCTTCACGCATCGAGCGCGGCGCCATACTGCGCTTCTCCCAGCCAAAGGCCTCAGCCGCCGCGGCATAGGCTTCTTTCAGCCGCCGCGTGCTCCAGGGTTTATTCTGGTGATAGTCGTGATCGGCCCAGTTGCGCAGGCGAAACTCCAGCGGGTCGATATCCAGGGCATAGGCCATCTCATCCATTGCCACCTCAAGGGCAAAGGCGCTGGGATTCTCCCCTGGTGCCCGCATCCAGCCCGGCGTCACGGTGTTGATGGCAGCGGTAAAATGACGGGCATAAATATTGGGCACCGCATAGAGCCGTCCCGTCACCTTATTGGTGGTTTCTGAAAAGTCATCAATCAGCGAGGTATCGCTCAGGCCCTCCTGAATGATGGCGAGGATCTTACCGTCACGCGACGCGCCCATCTGCAGGCTTTGCATGGTGGCCGGGCGTCCGCCGAAGCCGGTAAAGGTCTGGGCGCGGGTTAACGACACTTTCACCGGCAGGTTCAGCGCGCGCGAAGCGACGCAGGCGAGGGCCACGTGGGTATAGGGCACAGGTTTGGAACCAAAACCGCCGCCCACATAGGGCGAGATTACGCGCACCTGGCCGGGATCGATGCCCATCCACTCGGCAATCTCTCTTTGCGCCCCCATTACCCACTGGCTGGGTTCCCAGACCGTGATCTGATTATTCTCCCAGCTGGCGATACAGGCGTGTGGCTCGATGGGCATATTGTATTCACGCGGCGTGGTGTAGTGGCTCTGGATTTTCACTTCCGCCTGCGCCATCGCCTGCTGCGCATTGCCCAGATTGATGGTGTTAGACGCTTTCTCGCGTCGCCCGGCAGCCGGATCGTCCGGAAAAATCAGTGCTGGCGTGGTTTCATACTCTATTTCCACCAGGCTGGCCGCATGGGTCGCCTGTTCAAAGGTCTCAGCCACCACCAGACCAATGTTCTGACCGTTATGAATAATTTTATCGTCCTGGATCGGCGTATAGGTGGTCTGCGCCGCGCCGCCCTCGGAAATACCGGTAGGCTTATTGATTTTCAGCGAGTTGAGATGGGTATAGACCGCCAGTACCCCGGGTGCCTGGCGTGCGCGTGTCGTATCCATGCGCACAATACGGCCACTGGCGATCGTGGACTGGATCACCACCCCGTGTACCGCGTTGGCGACCTGATGCTCCACTGCATAAGTAGCCTGACCGGTTATCTTGGCGCGACCGTCACCGCGATCGCGCTTTGCGCCCAGCGCCTGATAACTGTTTTCTGTTTCCGCCATGTTGTCACCTTTCTTTTTCTGCTGCCGGTTAAAGGGGCGTTACGCCAGTTCTCCCGCCTTCATCAGCGCGCGCGCAATCACGCGCGGTGCCAGCAGCTGTTTATGTTTATTCTGTAGCAGGGGCTCAGCGTCCTGCGTGATCAGTTGCGCCGCCTGACGCAGCTGCTGTTCATCAAACGGCTGATTGCGCAGAGCCGCCTCCACGTTGCGCGCGCGCCAGGGCCTGGTGGCGACGCCGCCCAGCGCGATACGCACATCACGGATGCGGTTGCCATCCAGTTCAAGCCCCACGGCAGCGCTGGCGATGGCGAACTCATAGGAGCTGCGACCGCGTACTTTCAGGTAGTGCGATCGGCGCAACGCCGGGGTCTGACGCAGTTCGATCGCCACGATCAATTCATCCGCCGCCAGATCGTGCTCCAGATGAGGCGTATCGGCGGGCAGCAGGAAAAAATGCTCCACGGGTATGCGCCGCTCACGCTGCGAGGCGTTACGCACAATCACCACAGCGTCAAAGGCGGTCAGCGCCACCGCAAGATCCCCTGGATAGACGGCAATACAGCTTTCGCTGGTGCCCAGAATGGCATGATCGCCGTGGACGCCGCCGCGCGCCGCGCAGCCGGAGCCGGGGTTGCGTTTATTGCAGTCAGGGAAAGTTTGCGCATCGCGGAAATAGACACAGCGGGTGCGCTGCAGCAGATTGCCACCAATGGTCGCCATATTACGCAGCTGCGGCGACGCCGCCTGCCAGAGCGCGTCATAGATCGCCGGCGCCAGCCTGCGACAGTCGGGATGGTTCTCCAGATCGCTCATGCGCGCCAGCGCCCCGATGCGCACCATGCCAACATCAAAGCTGATGTCGTTCATGTCGGGCAGGCGGGTAATATCGATCAGCTGCGTCGGGTGTTCGACGTTGCACTTCATCAGATCGATCAGGTTGGTGCCGCCAGCGAGAAAGCGACTGCCGTCGCGCTGCTTTTTACGTAGCGCATCTTCGGTACGCATGGCGCAAAAATAGCTGAATTCGTTCATGTTGCCTCCCTGCTCAGATCTGCCGCCGCCTGCTGAATGGCCTCAACAATGTTGGAATAGGCGCCGCAGCGGCAGAGATTGCCGCTCATATATTCACGGATTTCCTGCGCGGAACCGGCGTGGCCCTCAGCAATGCAGGCGGCGGCGGACATGATCTGGCCGGGCGTACAGTAGCCGCACTGGAAAGCATCATGTTCCAGAAAGCGCGCCTGTACCGGATGCAGCGAACCGTCGGGACGCGCCATGCCTTCAATAGTGGTGACTGACTGGTTAGCGACCTGAGCTGCCAGCGTCAGACAGCTCAGCACACGCTTGCCGTTAACCAGTACGGTACAAGCCCCGCACTGTCCCAGATCGCACCCTTTTTTGGTGCCGGTCAGCGCCAGGTGTTCACGCAACGCATCCAGCAGCGTCACGCGCGGGTCGATCAACAGCGTCTGAGGCTGTCCGTTGATCTCAAGTTGTAAACGTAAATTTTCGGCCATAACTCTCTTCCAGTATGAAACGGGTTTAAACGGGGAGCGGTATGCACGTTATGAAGGATTATTGGAAAACCCGTGCATCAGGCTTAAGTCTAGTCCGTAACAGGTAAGCCCTGCGGGATGATTGTTTTATGTACGTTCGATCACGTCTCCTGTCCCCACCCTGCGCTTTTTTTTTCTGGTCATGACAATGCTGAAATGTGCCGTGAGTCTGCTCCTCAGCAAAGCAGGCAACAGGAAGGCGATCAGCATCCCGCGTTGCAGAGTGACCGTTTTTGGCTACGCTCAAACTACATAACTTTACATAAATAAGCAGAGCAGCAGGCTGGCAGGAGGCCATTTTGCAATGTCAGATAACAAGGCGGTAAAATGAGTGAACAAACCTGTACCATTGTGTATAACGGTGAGCCTCTGAGCGGTATGGCCAATCAGCCGTTGATTGACTTTCTGCATCAGCACGGGAAAAAACTTCCCCACGTTTGTTACCACCCGGCACTGCAACCGCTGGAAACCTGTGATGTCTGTTGGGTAGAAGTGGATGGCGAGAAGGTGCGCGGTTGTACGCTGAAAACCCGGGAGGGGCTTAGCGTCAACAGCGAAAGCGCCGCAGTACGCACCGCGCAGGAAGAGGGCATGGATCGTATCCTTAATCGCCATGAACTCTACTGTACCGTCTGTGAACACAATACCGGTGACTGTACCCTGCACAATACCGTCGCCGATATGCACATCCCCATTCAGTACTATCCCTATGAGCGTAAGCCTTACGAAAAAGATCACTCTAACCCGTTCTACACCTACGATCCCGACCAGTGCATTTTATGTGGACGCTGCGTCGAAGCCTGTCAGAACGTGGAGGTGAACGAAACCCTCACTATCGACTACAAGGAGGCGCACCCCCGGGTACGCTGGGATGGCGGTACGCAGATTGCCGGATCAAGCTGCGTCAGCTGTGGGCACTGCGTGACGGTCTGTCCCTGTAATGCGCTGCTGGAAAAGACTATGCAGCCCGACGCCGGCCCCCTGACCGCCATGCCGGAGCCGGTAAAACGTCCGCTGATCGACTTTGTGAAAGCGCTGGAAAACAGCATTGGCGCTGAGCCGATCACCGCGATCTCAGTGATGGACACGGCGCTGCGGCAGGCGGAGATCAAACGCACCAAAACCGTCTGCACTTACTGCGGGGTAGGCTGCAGTTTCGAAATGTGGACGCGTGACCGCCATATTCTGAAAGTCCAGCCGGTGGCCGATGCGCCGGCGAACGGCATCTCTACCTGCGTGAAAGGGAAATTTGGCTGGGATTTTGTTAACAGCCCGGAACGACTGACCACGCCGCTCATTCGCGAAAATGGCCGTTTTCACCCCGCCAGCTGGGATGAAGCGCTGGATACCGTGGCGCGCCGCTTGCGTGAAATCGCACAGCAGCATGGCGGCGATGCCATCGGCTTTATCGGCTCCAGCAAGGGAAGCAATGAAGAGGCTTACCTGACACAAAAGATCGCGCGCCTGATTTTCGGCACCAATAATGTCGATAACTCGTCGCGCTACTGTCAGAACCCGGCAACCCAGGGACTGTTCCGCACCGTAGGCTATGGTGGAGATGCCGGTACTATCCGCGATCTGCAACAGGCCGATCTGATCATTATCGTCGGCAGCAATCTGGCGGAAAACCATCCGGTGATCGCCTCGCATATCAAGCAGTCCCATAAGCATCGCGGACAAAAGCTGCTGGTGGTGGACCCACGGCGGCATGAGATGGCGGAGCGCGCCAGTCTCTATCTGCGCGCGAAACCGGGCACCGATCTGGTGTGGGCGTCGGCGATGTCGCGCTATATGTTTGATCATGGCTATGCCGACGAAGAATTTCTCGCTCAGCGCGTTAATCAGGTGGAGGCGTACCGCGCCTCGCTGGCACCTTTTACCCTGGAATACGCCAGTGAGATAACCGGTCTGAGCGTGGCCGAGCTGACTGCGGCGGCGGAGATGATCGGCCAGGCGCAGCGTGTTTGCCTGCTCTGGGCGATGGGTATTACTCAGCACAGCCACGGCGCGGATACCAGCACGGCACTCTCCAACCTGTTGCTGGTCACCGGCAACTATGGTCGGCCCGGGACTGGCGGCTATCCCATGCGTGGTCATAACAATGTTCAGGGTGCCAGCGATTTCGGCTGTCTGAGCAATGTCTATCCGGGCTATGAGAAGGTGACTGACCCGGCGGTGCGCGAGAAATGGGCAAAAGCCTGGGGCGTTGAACCTTCAGCGCTGTCGGGCGAAGTGGGCTCAGATAATTTTATGATGGTCGAACACGCCCATGAAGGCAGCCTGAAGGCGATGTATATCATCGGTGAAGAGACGGCGTTTTCTGACTCTAACTCCACTAAGGTGCATGAAGCCTTCAGCAAGCTGGAATTTATGGTGGTGCAGGATATTTTCATGAGCCGCACGGCGGAGTTCGCCGATGTGGTGCTGCCTGGTTGCCCCAGCGTGGAAAAAGAGGGCACCTACGTTAACACTGAGCGGCGTATCCAGCGGTTTTATGAAGTGATGAAACCGCTGGGTGACAGCCGTCCGGACTGGCGGATTCTGACCGAGCTGGCGTCACGCCTCGGCCACCCCTGGTATTATCAGCATCCCGGCGAGATTATGGCGGAAGCGGCGGGCATTGCGGAGATTTTTGCCGGTGTCAGCTATGAGCGCCTGGCGGGCTGGCAGTCGCAGCTGTGGCCAGTAACGGCGGAGGGGCAGAGCACGCCGCTGCTCTATACCGAGAAATTCAAGTTCCCCGACGGCAAAGCGCGTCTCTATCCCCTTGACTGGCATCCGCCGATGGAGGCGGACGATGAGGAGTACGATCTGCTGCTGAATAACGGGCGCATGCTGGAACATTTTCAGTCTACGAACCAGACTGGCAAAGGCGGGCGTATCACCTCACTCTCGCCCAACTGGTATGTAGAAATTGGGCCGCAGCTGGCGGCCGAACGTCAGTTGCAGGAGGGCGACTGGGTGCGTCTGACCTCACGGCGCGGCTCGCTCTCTGTGCCGGTGGTGATCACCGAACGCATGGCCGGTAACGTGCTGTTTCTTCCTATTCATCACGGCAAGCCGGGCATCAACGGGCTGACCGGCGATCATCACGATCCTGTGGTGCGCACGCCCGCCTATAAAGAGATCGCGGTCAAAATGACCCGACTGGATCAGGCCCCGCTGCGCCATCCACTGCCGGAACAGAACTTCCGTCATGGTCAGCGTACCCCGCTCGATCATGTGCCGGTGGAGGAGAAATGGCAACAGGAGGGATATTGCCTGCCGCCTGAACATGTACAACATCCGGAGAAATTTTAATGGCAGAACGTCTCTCTTATCAGGTGCCGCCAGCGCGTACCGAACCTACGGCGCAGGAAGCGCTCGATACGCTGCTGGAGAGTCTGCATCAGCATGGATTTTTACGTCTGGCGAATGACCTGGTAAAAGCAAACGCGGATATCGGTAAAATTCTGGCCGGAGGCCTGAATAAGCCAGGCACGCAAAATGCGATGCAAAACCTGTCGCTGCTGTTTATGGCGCTGAGCACAATTCCGCCCGAGCGCTTTAACCATCTGCTGCTGGCGGCGAAAGCGGGAATCATGGCGGTAAAACCGGCCAGCGATGAAGCAAAGCGGCACAGCGCGGCGCCCGGTATCCGGGGCGTGATTAAGTTGCTGAGCGACGAGGAGCTCTGGCAGGGGCTGCGCCCCATTTTTGCAGGCGTACAGGCCTTCGCCCGGGAAATGCACCGGCCGGAAACCAAACCGATTACGCGTTATAGCGGTAAAGTGAGCCATGAGTGATGCCGACTGGGTGTTGCTGCTGTCGCGCGGACAGTTTGCCGTTACCATGGGAATGCACATCACCCTGGCAGCCTTAACGCTGGGGCTGGCGCCGTTTCTGGTCTGGTTTGAAGCACGCTGGCTGTGGGGCAAGCGGCCCGCCGCCCGCAATGCGCTGCACTTCTGGCTGAAAATTTTTGCCCTGACGGTGGCGATAGGCGCAGTGTCTGGTGTGGTGATGGAGTTTCAGTTTGGCACCAACTGGGCGCCTTTTTCACAACAGGCAGGCGGGGTCATCGGCCCGTTGCTGTTTTATGAAGTGCTGGTGGCCTTTTTCCTGGAGTCGGGACTTACCGGCGTGATGCTGTTTGGCATGGGGAAAATCAGCCCGCGGGTCCATTTTATTATTACCTGTCTCGTGGCGACTGGCGCGCTGATCAGTGCGTTCTGGATCCTCGCCGCTAACTCCTGGATGCAAACGCCGGTGGGGTTCCTGCGCGAAGAGGAGGGCAATATGGTGCCGGAGAGTTGGCTGAGCGTGCTGGCTGCGCCTTCCTTCCCCTGGCGCTTCAGCCATATGGTCATGGCCTGCCTGATTGCCGTGGCGTTTATGATGGCCGGCGTTGCCGCCTGGCGTCTGTTGCATCGTCCCGGTGAAACCGCGGCACAAACCATGCTCTCAGCGGCGCTCTGGTTTGCACTGTTCGCGCTGCCGCTGCAGATTTTCCTCGGCGACAAGCATGGTGAAAATACCCTTGAGCATCAGCCAGCAAAACTGGCCGCCATTGAGGGAAGCTGGCAGCGACCCGCACCAGGTGACGGCGAACCGTTGCGCCTGTTTGCGCTGCCTGATCAGCAGGCGCAACGCAATCAGCTGGAACTGGCGATCCCCTCACTCGGCTCGCTCTATTTACGTCATAACCTCACCGGGCAGATCAAAAGTCTGAGCGAGTTCCCGGCGGATGCGATCCCGCCAGTGGCACCCGTGTTTTTCGCGTTCCGCATCATGGTAGGTATGGCTCTGCTGATGCTGCTGACCAGCGTGGCGGCGGCGATCCAGCGCGTGCGCGGCAAATTATTCCGTTCTACCCGACTGCTGTGGCTGCTGGTCGTGATGTCGCCTGCCGGTTTTATCGCCCTGCTGGCGGGTTGGGTCGTCACCGAAATGGGCCGCCAGCCCTGGACGGTGTATGGCGTGCTGCGCACGGCTGACAGCGTCTCGCCGCTGCCGCTCGGCTGGATTATCGCCTCCTGTTGCGGCGTGCTGCTGGTTTACGGCATCGCTTTTGGGCTGGGTATGCGCTACTTCCTGCGCTACGTCGCCTCGCCCCTGCCTCAGGAGCCGGAAGTCGTGGTGGCAGTCATCTCCACCTCAACCTGAGGAGTGAAACATGATCTGGCTGGCGGATCTCTCAGCGGCGACCCTGCTGTTTTCTCTGCTGATTTACATGATGCTGGACGGCACCGATCTCGGTGTCGGCATGTTGTTTATCTGTTTTAAACAGGAAGAGCAGAAGCGCCCGATGGTACAGTCGATGCTACCTATCTGGGATGCGAATGAAACCTGGCTGGTGCTGCTGGCAGGGGGCATGCTGGCGCTGTTTCCTGCCGCCTACGGGCTGTTGCTCAGTGCGCTCTATATTCCGCTGTTTCTGATGCTGTTCAGTCTGTTATTACGTGCCATGGCGCTGGAGTATCGGGGAACCGCAACCGGCGGCAGCCGACGCTGGCTCGATCTGCTGCTGCCTTTTACTTCCGCGCTGGCAACATTTTGTCAGGGCGCCTGCGCCGGCGTGGTGGTCAGCGGTAACGTATCGCGCGGGACCTTTGGCTGGCTCGATCTCTACCCGGTGCTGAGTGGCTTTGGGCTGATGTCGATCTATCTGCTGCTCGGCTGTTGCTGGATTCGCTGGCGCATCGGGGCCCGGGTTGAAGAACAGGCCAGTCAGCTGGTCTGGATCTGGCTGGTGTTGAGCCTGGTGCTCTTTATCGGGCTACAGCTGCTGGAGCCCGCCCCCTGGCGGCGCGCCCTGCAGCTTCCGCTGGGCCAGGTACTCAGTGGCGTCATCGCGCTACTCTGGCTGCTGTTGCTGTTCGCGCTGCGGCGTAGCGGTGCGCTGACACAGCTAATCATTACGCTGCTGTTAATGGTATCTGTAGTGCTGTTACTGGCCACCGGGCTTTATCCCTGGCTGATCCCGGAAGTGGCGGAACTGCATTATTCTGCCGCCAGCGCCACCACGCAAAGTTTTGTTCTGGTGGGCCTCGCTTTTGTTATGCCGCTGACGCTGATTTATCACAGCTGGGCATTCTGGGTATTTCGTGGGCAAGTAGAATAGTCTTAATTCCGCTACTTATTTTGGGTTAAATTGATTTCACGCATGTGATAAAAATCACCGGCGTGAAATTACCGCTTCGTTTATTATCAGTGCTGCGATGGATTTTGTCATTGCTCTGTACTTATTCAGGGCCGTTGTTTACTTTAAAAAATCCATAAAACTTTACCGCTGGTTATTATTTTAACCATAACAAAATGCAGGTGGCTGGCTTCTGTCAGCTATTTTTCATTACCCGGGGCAGGCTGGAGAAATTTTTTGAAATAACATTTCCTTGTTGCTTGATAACAGAGAAATCAGGGCTACATTTATTCTTACTTCTGCAACGGCATGAAGTGATTGCTGTGATAGTCGATTATTCATCCATAAAGAGGAAACACGGTATGGAACAACATCGTGGTGGTCGAGGTAATTTCGCTGAAGACAGACAACGCGCAGCTGAAGCAGGGCGTAAAGGTGGCCAGATGAGCGGCGGCAACTTTAAAAACAACCGTGAGAAAGCTGTTGAGGCCGGACGCAAAGGGGGGAAAATTAGCCGTCGCAGCTGATGGAGCAACCTCTGATTCTTGCTGGGTTTGTTAGGCTGGAAAATGAGCAAACCGATTAAGAGGACGTTACAGAAACATCATGTTTCATTTACTCTGACAGGGTAAATATCCATCGCAAAGGTTAATCTATCCGCCGGTTACCGGTGCGCATTTTGTTAACTTTACGTTAATTAAAAACCGGGCATTGGTCAGTCGCCCGGTTTTTTTGTTTTAAATTTTACGGGTGGTATAAACCGCCTGCTATTATTTCATCTGGCATATTGATCCGTAACAAATAAAGCTGGGTTTTCTGCGGATTTTATTTATACAGCTTATTTACAGGCTGTACAGTTTTTATGTTGAACGCTGTACAACAAACTTATGTGGGTTGAAAAAAATATGACAGCTAACTCCTTCTTCTTCTTTAAAAAAACGTTGGGATTAGACTTATTTTTGCCGAAAAGCGCAGGGTTAAGCTAGAAAGCTGCCGAATACCCGCTAGAGTTTTAGTGTGGTTCCAAGAAGTGATTTCACCGCTGTTAAGCAAATACCGCTTCGCTAACACTTTAATGGAGTAGAGGCCCAATGACCGTTAAAACACTTAAAGATCTTTTCATTCACGATTTATCAGACGTTTACAGCGCTGAGAAACAAATTACCCGCGCCCTGCCTAAAATGGCACGTGCCGCCAGCGATGAAAGTCTGAGAACGGCTTTTGAGACGCATCTTGAAGAGACGCAGGGTCAAATCGAGCGTCTGGATCAGCTGATTGAAAAAACGGAAGGCATCAAGCTGAAACGCATGAAGTGTCATGCGCTGGAAGGACTGGTTGAAGAAGCGCAGGAAATCATCGATTCCGTAGAAAAAGGCGAAGTACGCGACCAGGGTCTGATTGGCGCGGCGCAGAAGGTTGAGCACTACGAGATCGCCACTTACGGCACCCTGTATGCGATGGCTGTGAAACTGGGCTATAAAGAAGCCGCTAAGCTGCTACAGGAGACGCTGGAAGAAGAGAAAAATACCGATGTCAAACTGACCCAGGTAGCTGAAAGCATCAGCTAACTGTCAGAAAGGGAGAGAAGCGTATGAGTACTACCGCAATTGAGAACTACCATGACTGGTTACGCGATGCCCATGCGATGGAAGAGCAGGCGGAAACTATGCTCGACAAGATGTCCAAACGTCTTGAAAACTATCCTGAACTGGAAGCGCGCCTTGCTCAGCATCTTGAAGAGACGAAGCAGCAGCAGGCTCTGCTGGAACAGCTGATGGATAGCCACAACATCTCACGTTCAACGCTTAAAGATACCATGGGTAAAATGGGTGCCATGGGACAGGCGATGGGCGGCATGTTTACTTCGGATGAAGTGGTAAAAGGCGCGATCAGTGGTTATGTTTTCGAACAGTTTGAAATTGCCAACTATACCGCGCTGATTAAGGCGGCGGAAATGGTGGGCGACCAGGAAGGCGTACGCATCCTGACGCAAATTCGCGATCAGGAGATCGATATGGCGGAATGGTGCTATACCCATCTACCGCAAACCACCGAAAGGTTCCTGCTGCGCTCAGCGGATCCGGATGCAGAAGCGAAGAAATAACGTCGGTTTTGCCAGGTAAAGTACTGCCGCAACCGGTAGCTTAACTTCGCCCCGCGATTGATAATGAAATGCCCCGCCGGTATGTTCTCCGGCGGGGCATTTTCATCAGGTCATCCGCTACGCGTTAGCGCCGCGTGTTTTGTTACTGATTCTGCTCGGGCTGCCAGCTGCCCACCTGTTGGGCATTAATGCGTTTGGGCAACAGTTTTGCTGCATAAAAGGCATCGGCGATCGCCTGCTGCTCATGCAAATCGTTGAGTGTGACCGGCTCGACCTGATAGCTGCGCCGGGCGTTTGCCTGCTCAACAACCTCAACCGGAAGGTTTCCCCACAGCGGAGAGAGCAGTTTCGCCGCTGCTGTCGGATGGGCTTTCAGCCAGCTCGCCTCTTTATTTAATGCCTGATAGACGGTGTTCAGTACTTCAGGATGCTTGCTGGCATAATCGCTGGAAGCCAGATAGTAGCGCTGATAGCTGGCGAGGCCGCGGCCGCTTTGCAGTACACGTACCTTTTGCTGCAGGCGGGCGCTGGTAACAAAGGGCTCCCAGGTCACCCAAGCTGCTACGCTGCCGTTTTCCAGCGCGGCGCGTCCGTCTGCAGGGGTGAGCCAGGCCGGGGTGATATCGCTAAAGCTTAGTCCCGCTTTTTTCAGCGCAGCAATTAACAGATAGTGACTGCCTGCCGCTTTGGTCACGGCGATTTTCTTCCCTTTTAAATCTGCCAGCTGTTTGACTGGCGAGTCGGCAGGAACCAGAATCGCCTGGGCGTCAGGGGAGGGGGTCTCCCGCGCATAATAGGTCAGACTGGCCCCGGCGGTCTGAGCAAATACCGGCACCGTGTCTGCCACATCGGCAGAGAGATCGACATTATTCAAATTAAGCGCCTCCAGCAGCGGTAAACCGCTGGAAAATTCATGCCAGCTGACTTTGACACCCTGTTCCGCCAGGGTTTTATCCAGATCACCACGCTGTTTGATCAACATCAGCAGGGTTGAAGATTTCTGGTAGCCGATGCGCACCACTTGCTCAGCAGCCTGAAGCGAAAAAGTGCTGGCCAGCGCAGCAAACAGAAGCGTAGCGGAAAGCGAAGAACGCAGACCTGACATAATGTTTTCCCTTAGTAAGTAAAGCAAGCGAGAAGAATCAACAGCAACCGGGTGCATGCATGGCATGTTACCCGTGCTGCGAATCTGAAAGAAAAAGAGTTTTTTGCATAAGCAAATGCGTCAGCTGGCAAACCGGGATGCCAGGCGGTGACAGAGCGAGAAAGCGCTGTGGTTTTGCAGGAAAAAGGGCAAAAAAAAGCCTGAACAGCGTGGTTCAGGCTCTGTATATGCAGGGCTTAATCTGCCAGCAGATGGCCATACATCGATAACAGGCGTCGCGTAACACCATTGGTCCAGCCAAATCCATCCTGCAGCGGATATTCACCGCCGCCGCCCGGACGCGCCCGATCGCCGCTGATATCATATTTTTCTACCAGCTTGTGATGCAGGTTATAGAAGTTGTTGACCGTGGTCAGCCAGTTTACAGCAATCTCTGTCGCCAGCGTCTCTTCGCCATAGTGGTTCAGACCCTGAACCGCCATCCACTGCAGCGGCGCCCAACCGTTGGGTTTATCCCACTGCTCGCCGCTCTCGACCATGGAGGTTACCAGCCCGCCCGGGGTCAGCAACAGCTGGCGCAGGGCGATAGCCTGTAAATGCGCCTGTTCCGGGGTCGCCAGACCCACATACAGCGGCACCACAGCTGCCGCGGTAAAGGCGCCAAAGCGCTGACGACGCCAGTCATAGTCGCGGAAAACGCCCGCCGTTTTATCCCACAGGTAGCGGTTAATGGCACTTTTACGTGACGCCGCTTTTTTCTGCCAGGCGAGCGCGGTCAGTTCTTCACCTTTCGCCCGCGACAGGGTGGAGATCAACACCTCCAGCTTGTAAAGAAACGCATTCAGGTCGATGGGAATAAACTGCGTTGTCCGGATGCTCGCCAGACGCCTGGGATCGCGCAGCCAGCGCGTAGAGTAATCCCAGCCGGAAGCGGCTCCGGCGCGCAGGTCACGATAGACCTCGTTAGCCGGACGGCTCGACAAGCGCGCGGTTTCCACATCTTCCAGCCAGGACTCGTCGCGCGGCGTGTCGCGATCGTCCCAGTAGCGGTTCAGCAGGGAACCATCAGACATCCGTACCACATGGCGATAAGCCTGGTTTGGCATCAGCGCACCCGCGCCATCCATCCAGAACTGGTACTCTTTCATCAGATGATCGAGATAACGTTTGGCGCCACGTATGCCATCTTCTTCAAACAGCTCCACCATCAGCGCAAACACCGGCGGCTGAGAGCGGCTCAGATAATAGGTACGGTTACCATTGGGGATATGTCCGTAGTTATCAATCAGCCAGGCAAAGTTATCCGCCATATTGCGTAACAGATCGTCACGGCCGCTTTCCGCCAGCCCCAGCATGGTGAAATAAGAGTCCCAGTAGTAGGTCTCACCAAAGCGCCCGCCCGGCACTACATAGGGTTTCGGCAGCGGTAATAATGACGAATGCGCAATATGCTGCTGCGGCATTTTGGTCAGAACGGGCCAGAGCTCATCAATATGCTCGCTCAGAGTTTTATCCGGGTTCGACACGTAAGCACTTTCATTACTCTGCGGTAAATAAAAGTGCTCATGCACAAAGCTCACCAGATCAAAGTCGGGTGCGCGTTTACGTCGACGATAGCGGATTAAAATATCCAGCGGATCGAATTTCGGCGCACAGTCGGCAAAAGTTTTACTGTCGGCAAAAATGCGCCCCATCTGAACATGCTCAAACAGCTCCATATAGCGATCGGCAGGGGTCAGGGCGTCCGGCGCAGGCAGACCTTCAATCAGTTCCGGCTCGGGCTCCGAGTCATGCATGCGCTCCAGCTTGAGTTCATGAGGATCGTATTGATACTCAATTTCAGCATCTGCGCGTAGATCATTAACGGCGTGAAGTTGCTGGTTAGAAGTATTAATAACGGCCTCCTGAACGATTCTCGGTTGCTGAGTAATGAGTAATGAAAGAACGTAAGAATTATAGGCTTCTCATAAGTACAGGCAACACTACAAAATATCTATGAGAGTAATAAAAAATGTCTATTAAAAAGCATAAGCACAAAAAAAACAGACAATACAAAGGCATAAATTTAAAGATATGAAAATAGCACAGAAAAAAGGTCATTTAACAGCGGTACAGAATACTCTGGATTCGGGCCAGGTAAGAGGTTTAGACTGCTTCCTGCCGAAAAAACCTTTAGCGAAACATGGCAAGCGTAACGGGAAAGAAATCTTATACTGAAAATCTATTATCTTCTCTGCCGCCTGTGCTTTCAGAAGTTAGCCAGAGCGGGACGCTGGCACATGCCGCGCCCGGAGCGTGCAAAGCGAACCGGGGTAAGAGGTTGTCAGTCCACGGTTAACGCTGTCTGACGAAAATGGTTTACAGGCCTTGTGACGCGCGGTCACGGCTCTTCTCAGCAGGAGAATTTTCTGAAATCGACCTTTTACATGCGTAAGTCACGATCAATGTTTAGATGAGCGTTTATTGAAATAACCGCAGAGATTTTTATTTTATAACATGGCTTTCTGGACTGGAGAAAAAATATGGCATCAGTTAATAGTCTTTCTTCGTTTATTTCCTCAGCGTACTCTGTTTTAAATTTACGTGCAGATAAAAATGAGAAGCAATTAAAAGCATTAAGGTTGCATCTTAAAAACATCAGAAACAGACCCTGTGGCTCGCCGGACTGGGAGAAGGAAAAATTAAAAATACAACAAAAAAGAAAGAGACTGGCTAATTTGTATATTGCTGGTTTAAGTGCAATGGACAAAACGCCAGAAAGCAATTCCCGGATAAGAATGGAATATGTGGCATTATTAAAAGATATCAGAAATGAAGCAAAAACATGCAACTATCGGTTGCCTTATATTATGAAAGCTCATATAAGCAGGCCATAATTTTTTACCTGATATCTCAGGTACTCTGCGGTATCAAAAATTTAGGTATAACCCTTTTCTGTCAGGAAAAGATTGAGCAGGTTGTCAAACAGCACAACCTGCCAGATAAGAAAGCGCTTACGCCAGATAGCGCTTAAACCAGGCCAACGTGCGGCTCCAGGCGAGTTCGGCGGCGGCTTTGTCATAGCGCGGCGTCGAATCATTATGAAAGCCATGGTTCACGCCGGGATAGATCCAGGCTTCATAGGTTTTACCTGCCGCTTGCAGCGCCGCTTCATAAGCTGGCCAGCCTTCATTAATGCGCGTATCCAGTTCGGCATAATGAATAAGCAACGGAGCCCGAATACGTGCTACATCTTCAGCAGGCGGCTGACGGCCATAAAAGGGCACGGCGCAGGCGAGTTCAGGGATCGCCACCGCCGCCGCATTTGCAACCCCGCCGCCGTAACAAAAGCCGGTGATGCCCACTTTGCCGCTGGCCTCTTTATGCTGCAGCATAAAATCTACCGCTGCAAAAAAGTCATTCATCAGTTTGCCGGGATCGACCTTCGCCTGCAGTTCACGTCCTTCGTCATCATTACCCGGATATCCCCCTACGGAACTGAGGCCGTCTGGCGCCAGCGCCAGATAACCCGCCTTAGCCACGCGACGTGTCACATCCTCTATATAAGGATTTAAACCACGGTTCTCATGCACTACCACCACGGCAGGCACTTTACCGCTGACGCCTGTTGGACGTACCAGATAAGCCCGGACATCGCCGTGCCCCTGTGGCGAGGGATAGTGAATATATTCAGGCTTAATGGCGGGGTCGGTAAAATCACCCTGCTGCGCCAGGGCATAGTTCGGGCTCATCAGGGTAAGCAGCGAGGCACCGGGGAGACCGCCGATAGCGAACTTCGCCGCCAGAGAGATAAATTCGCGTTTGCTGATTTTGCCGTGGGCATAATAATCATAAAGCTCAAGCAACTCCCGGGGAAAATCTTGTGCTGTAAGACGCGCCATAACGACTCCTTGAGCAGATTAACAGGATAGTGCTGTCGCTATAACAAAGCACAGCTTGCAGACGCAGGCAAATGGTCTGTGAGCACAGGGTAAAGTTCGTGCTGGCCCTGAAAAGACAAGCGGCTTTCGGGAGAGAAGAAATTAAAGCGTAGTTGATCTGACGCTGAAACGAATCGCCAGGACAGAGGCTAAGACTTAATTACAGCCAGAGGAGCGGCATTATTTAACGCGCTAGACTAAAGACGGCATTTTTTCAATTTCTGCTTATCAACAGAGAATCTTTTTCTCTCTCTTCCGGACGGTGAAAAATCAGAATTGCGGACAGCGCTACTTACCCGGCACTTTTTCTTGTGCAATACCGATAAAAATCAGAAATTATGGTTATCTTATTGAATAATAAGAGTTTTGAATCCTTGTTCAACGGTATTTTCCTGGTGCTGGCGGTCTGATTTACCCGTTATTAACCCGAAAAAAACGCACTTTAGCCACCTGTAAGGTGTTTTTGGATACTTTTTTGTTGTTCTGGCAATATGTGATTTTCCTGCTTCTGTTAACTAACATTACTTTTACATTGATCCAGCTTAATTAACCTTGCATCAGGATTTTTAAATAAGTAATTTCTGATAAAAACAATGATCAAAATCAAAAAAGGCTGCTATAGTTTTTGCACTCCCAACTGTTTCTGATTGTGTGCGCTAAATCTGCAAAGATTTATTGTGACATTTTAATTAAACGCAGCGCAAATATTGCGGCTGCGTTTAACTTGTTAATTATAAGTAAACACAAGGTGTACTATGTGGCAAAGAGGTAAGCAATGTTTGGATTAGATGCCTTTATCCTTGCAAGGATACAGTTCGCATTTACTGTTTCCTTCCATATTATCTTTCCGGCTATTACCATCGGCCTCGCCAGTTTTCTGGCTGTGCTCGAAGGCATGTGGCTACGAACCAACAAGCAAAGCTACCGCGATCTCTATCATTTCTGGTCAAAGATTTTTGCGGTTAACTTCGGGATGGGCGTCGTTTCTGGTTTGGTGATGGCTTACCAGTTCGGCACCAACTGGAGCGGCTTTTCGCAGTTCGCAGGCAGTATTACCGGTCCGTTGCTGACCTATGAAGTGCTGACCGCCTTCTTCCTTGAAGCGGGCTTCCTGGGGGTGATGCTGTTCGGCTGGAACCGTGTTGGCCGTGGTCTGCACTTCTTTGCCACCTGCATGGTCGCGCTCGGTACACTGATCTCAACGTTCTGGATCCTCTCCTCTAACAGCTGGATGCATACGCCGCAGGGCTATGAAATTCAGAACGGGATCGTTGTTCCGGTCGACTGGTTCAAAGTGGTGTTTAACCCGTCATTTCCTTATCGCCTGTTCCATATGTCCATTGCCGCCTTCCTTGCCAGCGCCTTCTTTGTCGGTGCGTCTGCGGCCTGGCATCTGCTGCGCGGTAACGACACTCCGGCTATTCGTAAGATGTTCTCTATGGCGCTGTGGATGGCGCTGATCGTGGCGCCGATTCAGGCCATGGTTGGTGACGCACACGGTCTGAATACGCTGGAACATCAGCCGGCAAAAATTGCTGCTATAGAGGGGCACTGGGAAAACCCGCCGGGTGAGGCGACGCCGCTGCTGCTGTTCGGTCTGCCGGATATGGAAGAAGAGCGCACTAAATATGCCGTAGGCATTCCTTATCTGGGCAGCCTGATTCTGACTCACAGCCTGGATAAACAGGTTCCGGCGCTGAAGAGCTTCCCGAAAGAAGATCGACCTAACGCCACCATCATCTTCTGGTCGTTCCGTGTGATGGTCGCGATGGGCCTGCTGATGATTACACTGGGCGTGCTCAGTCTCTGGCTGCGCTACAAACAGAAGCTGTATCAGTCGCGTCCCTTCCTCTGGTTTGCTCTGTTGATGGGGCCTTCCGGTCTGATTGCTATCCTGGCGGGTTGGTTTACGACTGAAATTGGTCGCCAGCCGTGGGTGGTTTACGGTGTGCAGCGCACCATTGATGCCGTATCTGGTCATGGCGAACTGCATATGAGTATCAGCCTGTTGGCTTTCATTGTGGTGTATTCGTCAGTGTTCGGGGTGGGTTATGTCTATATGATGCGTCTCATCAAGAAAGGTCCGATTACGGGTGAAGGTAATGATGTGCGCCATGGTGGTCCAGGTCAGGGCAAAACGCCGGCACGTCCGCTCTCTGCAGCGCCTGAAAGCCTGAACAATCCGGAAGGGAGAAAATAAGATGATCGATTTTTCCATTATCTGGTTCACGATTATCGTTTTTGCCACCCTGATGTATATCGTTATGGATGGCTTCGACCTCGGTATCGGTCTGATCTTTCCTTTTAACCGGGATAAAGGCGAGCGCGACATGATGGTGAATACTGTCGCGCCGGTCTGGGACGGTAACGAAACCTGGCTGGTTCTGGGGGGCGCCGGTTTGTATGGTGCCTTCCCACTGGCCTACTCGGTGATTGCTGATGCGCTGGCAATCCCGCTTACGGCAATGCTGATTGGCCTGATTTTCCGCGGCGTGGCGTTTGAGTTCCGTTTCAAGGCGACCGAAGCGCACCGTGCGTTCTGGGATAAATCCTTTGTCGCGGGCTCGGTGCTGGCAACCTTTAGTCAGGGTGTCGCGGTCGGCGCCCTGCTGAATGGCATCCCGGTCTCGGGACGTACCTTCAGCGGTTCAGCAATGGACTGGCTGGCGCCTTTCCCGTTATTCTGCGGTGTGGGTCTGGTTGTTGCCTATGCGCTGCTGGGCTGCACCTGGCTGATTATGAAGACCGAAAATGAACTGCATCGTAAAATGTCAGCGCTGGCAACGCCGCTGGTGATTGCGCTGCTGGTGGTGGTCGGAATTATCAGCCTGTGGACGCCGCTCAGTCATGCCGATATCGCCAGCCGCTGGTTCAGCAGGCCGAACCTGTTCTGGTTCCTGCCGGTGCCGATCCTGGTGCTGCTTTGTGCCTGGGGCATTATTCGTGCCATCAAGCGTCAGGCGCACTATTCGCCCTTCCTGCTGACGCTGGCGCTGATTTTCCTCGGCTTTTCCGGCCTGGGCATCAGTATCTGGCCGAATATTATTCCGCCTTCCATCTCTATCTGGGAAGCCGCATCGCCACCGCAGAGTCAGGCCTTTATGCTGGTAGGTAGTCTGCTGATTATTCCGATGATCCTCGGCTACACCTTCTGGAGCTACTATGTGTTCCGCGGAAAAATCAAAGCGGACGAAGGTTACCATTGATTGATTTCCCTGACGATTCGGCATGGCGTGTGTCAGGCGGGTCGGTCAGGGATAATGGAGTTCAGCATGATGAAAACGCAAACAGAAGAAAAATCCCCGCTGTGGAAACGTATTCTTTGGCTGGTGGTCATTTATGCCGCAAGCGTGCTGGCTCTCGGTGTGGTTGCCACGCTGTTCCGCATGATGATGACCGCCGCCGGCATGCGTAGCCACTAAGCGTTATCTCCCACCAGCGGTGAATACCGCTTGCGCAATGCCAGTCTGTGCTGCTGACTGGCATTTTTCATTCTCTTTATTCTGCCGAAATATACTCAGACTCTTTTGTAGTGACAGAGAAATCTGAGCCATTTGTGCCTTTTCAGGCATGAAACAACCGCTCATCTTTACGTTTCCTTACGTTCTTTTGTGGCTTTTGTTATAATTTTGCCTCAAAAAAATCCAGACTAATTAACGCAATGCTGAGCCATACCCTGAAAAAGCAGTACATCAACGACCTGGTGGAGTGGATAGAAGCCAATCTGACTGATGAACTGAATATCGATCTTATCAGTCTGAAGTCGGGCTACTCTAAATGGCACATGCAGCGCATGTTTAAAGAGATGACCGGGCAGACGCTGGCCTCTTATACGCGCAAGCGGCGTCTGACGATGTCGGCGATGGCGCTGCGTCTGACCCGGATGTCGCTTATTGATATTGCGGTACGCTTTGGTTTTGATAATCAGCAGAATTTTACCCGCGTATTTAAAAACCATTTCGCTGTGACCCCCGGCGCGTTTCGCCGTATTCCTGAACTGCAGCTGAAATCCTTTCAGAGCCGCATCGTGGTACAGCCGCGTCTGGTGCAGCCTCAGCTGGTTGAAAAAGCGTCGCTGACACTGTGCGGTGAAATGATCAACTGGGAATGTGCATTTGGTAATTATATTCAGGAAGGTGCGCAGAAAGTGGCTCTCCATGCGCGTGAGTTCGTGGCCTTTGCCGGACAGCAGGTAACCTGCGGCTGGCTGGGATTTCAATACGGGCCCGGCTGCAGTGCCGCTGAACAGCAGCATATCAGCCTGTTTCAGGCGCTGGAAAGTCAGTATGCCGATGTGTTGACCCGCGATGTGGTGAACTGGTCCTCGCCTGCCGGTCTCTATGCATGGCTTCCCTGGAGCGGTACGCCTGAAGAGCTCACCGCGTTTATCGCCGATATCTACTATCTCTATTTACCGCAGATGGGCGTGGCGCGCCGTCAGGGCAAAGATCTGCTCAAGCTGGATATGAAGCTCAGCACGCCGGAGTGGTTGAAAGGGGAATTTTATATTCCGGTCAGTCGGGAATAAGCACGATATGTGCATGGAAGTGTGAGTGAGCGCACGATTTTATAAATAAAAGGTACAGATAAGCGTAAAATTCCTCGCCGAAACCTGAGTGCCGATCAAAAAAACTGCAAGTAACCTCTCAGGCTGGATTTTCATCTGTTTTCCTTGCCCTTATCGGGCGCTTAATGCGAATCTTACTTATTATGCGACTTTCAACATTCTCCTTTGTTGTTGCTCTCGCTGCGCTACCGCTTACCGCATCTGCTCAGCTGACGGAATACGCCACGCCGTCGAATGGTCTTCATCCTCATCAACCATATTGCCATCCGCATGAAATTCTGGGCGATGGTCAGTTAATTCAGCATACCCATGACGATCAGGGCATGCAGATGTGCGGCAACCCTCTCGCCTGATTGCGCTTCATCCTGCCAGATAAAACCTTTCTGCTGCCTGCAGACTTTCCTTGCTCCCGGCTGGCGGTTTATGGCTGAGCATAACCGCCGTCTCACTTTTGTCTTGTGCGTAGCGCAGGCCGATCGCATTTTTCGACATTGCGTGCGGGATATATCATCGCTATCTTCGCGGGAAGATGAGAATGATTCCCGGTTTCATCCGGAACAAGGAGATCCCTTTGCCTGACGAACAAAAAGAGAGTAACTGTCGTGTGCCGCAGCGGGTGCGTAATGCGCTGCGCTTCCGCCACATTAGCGTGGTGAGCAAAAGTAACGTTGCCAACCTTTTCTGGCGTATTACTTTTACCGGCAGTGAGCTGGCGGGCTTTCAGTCACGGGGCTTTGATGATCACATCAAAGTCTTTTTCCCTGATGCGCAAACCGGCGAGCTTCATCTGCCGCAGATCACTGAGGAGGGCATTGTCTGGCCAGAGGGCGCACGCCCGACGGCGCGTGACTATACGCCGTTCGCGTTTGATGGCGTATCGACCCTGGCTCTCGATTTCTACCGGCATGAGGCTGGCGTTGCCAGCGACTGGGCAGCCCGGGCGCAGCCGGGCGATGAGCTGGTGATCGGAGGGCCGCGCGGCTCGCTGCTGGTACCTGACGACTATGCGTTTCAGCTCTACGTTTGTGATGAAAGCGGCTTGCCGGCGTTTAAGCGCCGTCAGGCATCGCTACAGGCAGAGCAGACGTATTTGCTGGCTTTTGTCGATGAGGTGGCCGGTCGGGATTATCTTGGCAATCTGGATGGCGTTAATGTCTGCTGGCTTGGCAGCGGCACCATGCAGCGCGGGAATCTCGGCCCGCTGTTTGCCGCGCTGGAGAATATTGCGTTGCCACAGCACGACTACTTTATCTGGCTGACCGGTGAAGGGGAGGCAGTGAAGGCGATCAGCGACTATTTCATTCAGAATCGCGGATGTGAGGCCACCTGGGTACGCGCGGTTGCCTACTGGCATCAAAAATAAGCTGCACGCCGGTATCGTTTTGAGAAGGCTTAATTTCTCTGACGATACTGGCGCATTATCCAGCCTTTCGACGCAGGGCATTAAATAACAGTGTTTCCCGCCGGGGTATTTCATTATTACAGTGCTGAATGAAAAGAGAGAGCAATTTGATATTCGCTGAATCTGCCGCTCGTGGTACGCAGAAAGCGGGTTTTTCAACCATACTTTAACCTCTTTATATTTAACTGGGGGATTTATGGATAAAGCACTGAGCGACGCAGCGGAAAAAGTGGGTAAGATTTTGCTCGATGCGCAGCTACAAATGACCACCGCAGAATCCTGTACGGCGGGTCTGATTGGCATGGCGCTGGCGGCAGTGGAAAACAGCGGGCACTTTTATACCAGCAGCTTTATCACGTATACCGATAACGCCAAAATTCGCATCTTAAAAGTAAAAGAAGAGACTATTGAACGCTTTACGGCAGTCAGCGAACAAACTGCACGCGAAATGGTGGATGGTGCCTGTGCGCTTTCGGGAGAGCCGGTGAGTCTTTCCATTACCGGCTACGCCGGGCCGGACGGCGGGGAAGATGGCACGCCTGCGGGCACCATCTGGTTCGGCTGGAACCTACCCGACGATAAGCAGTTTGCCGAAGTGCATCAGTTTAACGGCGATCCTAAATCTGTAATGGATCAGGGGGCCACCTTTGCGTTAAATCGCCTCGCTGAATTGCTGCAACAGCACATTAAATAATCATTTTCTCTCCTTTGTGATGAAAGGAGAGAATAATGCCGTCTCTTTCTGCCGGGCGGAAATTATATTTTTATAAGGGTATTGGTTACTTTTCTCTATTTCAGCTTTATATTATTTCAGCCAGTGACCGGGTGACTGATTTTCCTCTTTTATGCTGCTGTTTTCAGCATCGCTAAATTTGATAAACATCCTTCGCTTTTTGTTCCTCTCCTTTCCGCAGGAGAGGAACAAGCCCGACGCTTAACGGCAATCCACCACCAGACGGCCACGTACTTTTCCATCCAGCAGATCCTGGGCCGCGTTTTTCGCCTCGCTTAACGGAATGGTTTGCGTCATCTGTTGTAACTGTTTGCTGTCGACCAGGTCAGCAAGCCGTTGCCACGCCTGTTCGCGCAGTGGTATCGGACACATCACACTGTCAACGCCAGCCAGCGTCACGCCACGCAGAATAAAGGGGGCGACGCTGGCGGGCAGGTCCAGCCCCTGCGCCATACCGCAGGCGGCTACCACGCCGTTACGTTGCGTGCCAGCCAGCACGTTACTCAGCGTATGGCTGCCTATGCTGTCAATGGCTGCTGCCCAGCGCTCCTTCGCCAGCGGTTTGCCTGGCTGCGCCAGTTCAGCGCGGTCAATGACTGATGTCGCGCCCAGCGTACCGATCAGATAGTCGCTGTCGCTGGCCCGTCCGCTCGACGCGATGACCTGATAGCCCAGGCGAGCCAGCAGACTGACGCTGAAGCTGCCAACCCCACCGCTGGCCCCGGTGACCAGCACCGGTCCGCGATCGGGCGTAATTCCCTGTTTTTCCAGCGCCAGTACGCACAGCATGGCGGTAAAACCTGCCGTGCCGATGGCCATGGTCTGCAACGGGCTGAGCGCAGCAGGCACGCCAACCAGCCAGTCGCCCGGAACGCTGGCTTTTTGTGCCAGGCCTCCCCACTCTTTTTCACCCACTCCCCAGCCGGTAAGCAGCGCTACGTCATCTTCGCGCCACTTTGCATGACGACTGGCAATGACCCGGCCAACAAAGTCGATGCCCGGCACCATGGGAAAATGACGCACAATTGGGCCCTGGTTACAAATCGCCAGCGCATCTTTGTAGTTGAGGGTGGAATAACTCACTTCCAGCGTCACATCGTGATCGGGTAACTGGCTTTCATCCAGCGTTTTCAGCGTAGTACGGTAACCCCGTTCGTCGTTATCAATGACCAAAGCCTTAAACATATTGCCTCCGGCAAGGTAAGGAGAGGATGAGCCTGTTGTAACAGGCTGCGTGCTTTATACTAACTGGCCGTTGCCTCTTACGCTAAGCGCAGGATGCGGTAACCGTAACAGGCGGCGTGTGCTGTGGTGTTTTGCATTATTTCGCATAAATCAAGGTAATTTAAGCATTTTTATCCGATTGTGTTTATTAAATATCTTTTAAATCATAGTGTTAACTTTTCGGGTGATGATTAATTAATTACGGTTAGTGGGTTGTGATTAGCAAAAAAAGGTGACATTATTGCGCCAGTTTTGCACTTCCTGACCCTGAGGACGCCGCCATGCCCGGTACAATGCTTGCAATCAGCACTTGTTGCCATGCGCTTCGCCTGTTGCGCAGCGCGCGCGTCTCGCTTTGTTCCCCCGTTTTCCCTCTCACCATGCGGTGAGGCCAGTCTGACGCTCGCTGTTGGGCATGCGTAAAGACAGAGCGTTATCTGGCTTTACTGATGTCTATCGGTTGCGGCGGTAACCAGTTGCTGTTCGCCTCAGCCTGACGTTATTCGCCGGGGAAATATCCTCATTGCTGTGCCTCTGGCACCCACTCATCCTTGCCTGCTGGGGATTTGTGTTATGACACCACTGAAAATTGCAGCCAGCGCCGCCGTGGCGCCCACACTTAACAGCGCGCGCGACGTTGTGACGCTGGATAATACTGACTTCACCGATGTGGCGGCCGTCGTCCTTTCGCTGACGGATTCGCGCAGCGGGATGCTGGCGCTGTTGCGTCATACTGGTTTTAATCTGCCGCTGTTTATCGCTGTGGAAAGTGCGTCCGAGGCGCAGGGGTTACCTGAAGGAACCAGTGCGTACCGCGGCCTGGCGCAGGATAGTGCCGCACTGAATGCCGCCGCCGATCGCTACGAAGCGGAAGTGCTGCCACCGTTTTTTGACACGCTGACAAAATATGTGGCTATGCAGAACAGCACCTTTGCCTGTCCGGGGCATCAGGGCGGAGCCTTTTTTAAAAAGCATCCGGCGGGACGGCAGCTTTATGATTTCTACGGCGAGAACCTTTTCCGTTCCGATATGTGCAATGCGGATGTCAGGCTGGGCGATCTGCTGATCCACGAAGGATCGGCGAAAGATGCGCAAAAATTTGCCGCAAAGGTTTTTAACGCCGACAAAACCTATTTCGTGCTGAACGGCACCTCCAGTGCCAACAAAGTGGTCGCCAATGCGTTGTTAACCCGCGGCGATCTGGTGCTGTTCGATCGCAACAATCATAAATCGAACCATCATGGCGCGCTGATCCAGGCGGGCGCCACGCCGGTTTATCTCGAGGCGGCACGCAATCCCTTTGGCTTTATTGGCGGCATTGATGCGCACTGTTTTGATGAGCGCTATCTGCGTCAGCAGATCAATGCGGTTGCGCCGCAGCGGGCAAATGCGCCGCGCCCGTTCCGGCTGGCGATTATTCAGCTCGGCACTTACGATGGCACCGTGTATAACGCGCGCCAGGTAATCGATCGTATCGGTCATCTGTGTGACTACATTCTGTTCGATTCTGCCTGGCTGGGTTATGAACAGTTTATTCCGTTGATGGCCAGCTGCTCGCCGTTGCTGCTCGATCTTACCCCGGACGATCCTGGCATTTTTGTCACCCAGTCAGTACATAAGCAACTGGCGGGCTTTTCCCAGACATCACAGATCCATAAAAAAGATAATCATATCCGTGGGCAGAAGCGCTTTTGTCCCCATAAGCGTCTGAACAACGCCTTTATGCTGCACGCGTCAACCAGTCCTTTTTATCCGCTGTTCGCGGCGCTGGATGTAAATGCAAAAATGCATCAGGGAGCCGCCGGCCGTCGTTTGTGGCATGAATGCGTGACGCTGGGTATCGAAACGCGCAAAGCAATCCTGGCTCGCTGTGAAATGATTAAACCTTTTCTGCCGGAGCGCGTTGAGGACAAAGCCTGGCAGGATGCGACCACAGCAACGATCGCAGCCGATCCGCGCTATTTCAGTTTTGAACCTGAGGCAGCCTGGCACGGCTTTGCCGGTTATGAACAGGGACAATATCTGGTTGACCCCTGCAAGCTGTTGCTCACCACGCCGGGCATTGACGCCGCCAGCGGCGAATATGCCAGCTTCGGTATTCCGGCGACCATTCTTGCTCATTACCTGCGCGAGAATGGCATTGTGCCGGAAAAATGTGATCTAAACTCGATTCTGTTCTTGCTCACGCCAGCGGAAAGCGCGGAGAAAATGGCGCAACTGGTGGCGATGCTGGCGCAGTTTGAGCAGCATGTGAAAGAGGATGCGCTGCTGGCCGATGTGCTGCCAGGTCTCTTTCGTAAACACGCGGCGCGTTACCAGGGGTACAGGCTGCGACGTCTCTGTCAGGAGATGCATGATTTGTATGTCAGCTATGGCGTAAAAGATTTGCAGAAAGCGATGTTTCGTCAGACGAGCCTGCCGGAAGTAAGGGTGAATCCGCAAGATGCCCATCAGGCTTATATTCGCGGCGAGGTAGAGCTGGTGCCGATAGCCAAAGCTGAAGGGCGTATTGCCGCCGAAGGCGCACTGCCTTATCCGCCAGGCGTGCTTTGCGTGGTGCCGGGCGAAGTCTGGGGCGGGGCGGTACAGCGTTACTTCCTGGCGCTGGAAGAGGGGATTAATCTGCTGCCAGGTTTTTCCCCTGAACTGCAGGGCGTTTATACCGAGACGGATGAGCATGGCGTGAAGCGCCTGGTCGCGAATATGCTGCTGACACAGTAATCACTGGCGGCGCATTTTTTCCTTGCCCTTGCCGTCACCCTCTCCCAAGGGAAGAGGGAATCAGGCTGTGCCCAACGAGAGGCTTTCGCTTAACGGGAGTGCACAGCCGGTTCTGCAACAGGCACACACCTGCAAGGGGGCTGGGACAACCCCCTCTCCCTCCGGGGAGGGCCGGGGTGAGGGGGCAGTGATCAGAACCGGTGATAACTGCGCTGGGCGTTATTCACTTTATACAGATAGCGCCGTGACTCTGCCGACGGGTGCTTGTTGGTCAGCGTCTCATAAACTTCGCCCGGCGACAGGGCATTGATCATCGAAAATGCACGATCTTTATCGCTGGAGAAAACACGCAGGACACTGCCAGCCCCTCCGTTATAGGCGGTAATCACCGCGTAGCGGCGCGAGACCGGGTTAGCAATACCCGCCAGATAGTTACTTTGCAGCAGCGACAGATAAGCAGTACCGGCATCGATATTATTTTCCGGATCGAGCAGATAGCTGCGGCTCGGCTTGCCCCATTTGCCCTTCATGCGGAAAACATCCACACCGGCGGTATGCTGCACTACCTGCATCAGCCCAAGCGCATCGGCATGGCTGACTGCATAGGGGTTAAAGCTCGACTCGATCTGCATAATCGCCAGAATCAGCGAAGCATCTACCCCATACTGCTCGGCCGCTTTGCGCACGATCGGCAGATATTTATGGGCACGCTTGTCGAGGTGGTTTGGCACCATAGGAATAGTTACGGACCAGATCACATGCAGGCCAGAAACGCGGCGCTGCAGCTTATTCTGAATCAGATAATCGGCAAAGCTACTGGCGCGCCCCTGCCAGCGGATCGGCTGCCCGGTGTTATCCAGCACCTGGCCATAAAGCAGCGGCTCTTTACTGATTTTAATATCGTTGGCGTCGGAATAGAGATCGACATTACCAGGATCCTCACCAATCAATAAGGTGGTCACGATCGCCTGACGCAGGCTGGCGGTCGGATCGGTGCCGGAAATGGTTTCAATGGTGATCTTACCGCTTTCGAAGTTAATGTGGCTGCGGGTGTAATAGTTGTCGCTGTACTTGACGTAATCTTTCGGCCCGGCGATCAGGACCTCATTGATACCCCAAATATTCTCAATATTATGGGCAAACTGCCCCATCAGAATGTCAAACCCGTTGGTGTCCTTTACCCATTCTTCATGAAACTGTTCTTTTTTCTTTCCGGAACATGAAACCAAAAGTGGTGCTACCAACAGCAAGGCGATCAGTTTTTTATTCATTTCAAATCAGTGCCAGGACTGGAGTCAGAGGGCCTCAGGATTGAGGCCACAAAATTTACGCTTCGGGTGGCGTGTAACCTTCAATGTGCACATCTTTGCCTTCAAACAAGAAATTCACCATCTCCTTTTCCAGCACTTTACGATCTTCCGGGTTCATCATGTTGAGCTTCTTTTCGTTGATCAACATGGTCTGCTTGGCCATCCATTTCTGCCAGGCTTCTTTGGAAATCTCATTATAGATACGTTTACCCAGTTCGCCGGGATAGAGCTGAAAGTCCTGGCCTTCAGCGTCACGTTGCAGATAAGTACAAAAAATTGTGCGGCTCATTACTCTTCCTCTTGGGTCTCGCGCGTTTGCAGCGTCAGTTGCCGGGGATGCCGCAGTTCATGTAGCAGACGCTCTACCGGCGCGGCCAGACCAACTGACGGGGGTTGCGCTAAGTTATACCAGAGACCGCCCGCTTCATCCATCGCGGCACCGGCTGAATGCCATGCCAGCCACACCGGAACAATATCCAGATGGAAGTGGCTAAAGGTATGGCGAAAGGCGGTCATCTGCTGCGGCTTGCCTTTGATACCGCGCGTATCAAGCCAGACCTGCAGGGCCTCTTCGCTGCTGAACTGCGGAAAGCAGAACAGACCTCCCCACAGACCCACCGGCGGGCGCTGCTCCAGCCAGACCTGGTCGCCGCGCTGCATCATCAGAAACCAGCCACTGCGCTCCGGCAGCGTCTGTTTCGGCTTTTTGCCGGGATAGCTGGCCCAGCTGGCGTTGGCGTAAGCGATGCAGCCATTGTTCAGCGGACAGATGTCACATTTTGGCCGCGAACGGGTACAGACCAGCGCGCCCAGATCCATCATCGCCTGATTAAACTGACTCACGCCCGCGGCAGGGGTGACTTCTTCGCTAATCTGCCACAGGCGATTCTCGACCTCTGTTTTCCCTGGCCAGCCTGCCACTGCATAGCAGCGCGCCAGCACCCGCTTCACATTACCATCGAGAATCGGGTAGTGCTGCCCCAGAGAGAGGGAAAGAATCGCCCCGGCAGTAGATCGCCCCACGCCGGGCAACGCCGCCACGTCAGCATAATTCTGCGGAAATTCGCCCTGATGCTGACTCACCACCTGCTGCGCCGCCTTGTGCAGATTACGCGCACGTGCGTAATAGCCCAGGCCGGTCCAGAGATGCAGCACCTCGTCCAGTGGCGCGGCGGCGAGGTCGCTGACGGTGGGAAAGCGCGCCATAAAGCGTTCAAAATAGGGGATAACGGTGGCCACCTGAGTCTGCTGCAGCATGACTTCAGATAACCAGACTTTGTAGGGCGTTTTGTTCTGCTGCCAGGGCAGGGTTTTGCGGCCAAAGCGCTGATACCAGTCCAGCACCTGTTGCGCGAACTGCGGCGCTTGCATCATAAGAAGGAAATTTTCCGTGTTTACTCTACACTCAGGCAGGAATTCCAGCACAGACGCTGGAGGGTGTAAACCGGAAGATTGCAAAGGCTTGCTTCTGTTTATGAACTTTGCATAATGCCCGTTTCCCCGAACAGGCTAACCAGCAGGCTTTGACATGATAAATGACGTCATCACACCAGAATTTGACGAAAACGGGCGTCCATTGCGTCGCATTCGCAGTTTCGTACGCCGCCAGGGGCGTTTGACTAAAGGGCAGCAGCAGGCGCTCGATCAATACTGGCCGTTGATGGGCGTGGAGTTCCAGCCGGAACCCCTGGATCTGGTGGCGCTGTTTGGTCGCAACGCACCGGTGGTACTGGAAATCGGCTTTGGCATGGGCGCTTCGCTGGTCAACATGGCGCAGAGCAATCCACAGCAGAATTTCCTCGGTATTGAAGTCCATGCGCCAGGCGTGGGTGCCTGTCTGGGCGCGGCAAAAGAGGCGGGGCTCGAAAACCTGCGCGTTATGTGTCACGACGCGGTAGAAGTGCTGGAGAAGATGATTCCGGATAACTCACTGCAGATGGTGCAGCTCTTTTTCCCCGATCCCTGGCATAAGGCGCGTCACAACAAACGCCGCATCGTACAGGTGCCGTTTGCTGAGCTGGTGCTGCGTAAACTGCAGCCGGGTGGCGTTTTCCATATGGCGACCGACTGGGAAGCTTATGCGGAGCATATGCTGGAAGTGATGAACAGCGTAGAGGGCTACCATAACCAGTCCGAACAGGGTAATTATGTACCGCGTCCGGAAACCCGTCCGTTAACGAAATTTGAGCAGCGCGGGCAGCGTCTGGGCCATGGCGTATGGGATTTAATGTTTGAGAGGGTGAAATAATGGCACAACAACGCAGCCGTCGCTTGCGCAAGAAATTACATATCGATGAATTCCAGGAACTGGGTTTTTCCGTTGCCTGGCGCTTCCCGCAGGGCAGCAGCGAGGAGCAGATCGACAATACCCTGAACGATTTTATTAACGAAGCGATCGATCCCAACGGGCTGGCCTACGATGGCAGCGGCTATCTGCAGTGGGAAGGGCTGGTTTGCCTGCAGAAGACCGGCAAATGCACCGATGAGCATCGTGAACTGGTGCGTAAATGGCTGGAAGATCGTCAGCTGGAAGATATTCAGGTCACTGAACTGTTCGACGTCTGGTGGGACTGAGTTTACTCGCAGGCTGGCGGATCCTTTTTAAGGAGAATATATGTTTCGTAAAGCTCTTCTGGCGGCCCTGCTGCTGAGCGCCGCGCAGGCGCAGGCAGCTTATGAGTGCAGCGTTAAGCCGCAGGATGATGTGGTGATTACGCCGCAAAGCGTGCAGGTAGTGGGCAGTAACGGCAATCTGGTGATCTCCCCGCAGGGCGAGGTGCAGCTTAACGGCGAAAAAATCGAGGTGGACAGCGCCACCCGACAGAAAGCGCTCAACTATCAGAACGCACTGCGCCGCGATCTGCCCTGGATCGACAACGGTGCTTCCTCGCGTCTGGAAAAAGGCCGTCTCGCGCTGGATAAGGTGATTGTGGAAAAGCTGGGCAGCAACAGCAATGTGCGTAACCGCCTGACCACGCTGGACAGTCAGCTGAAGCAGCAGATGAACCGCATTATTGAGCATCGCAGCGACGGCCTGACTTTCCATCATCAGGCCATCGATCAGGTGCGTGCTGACGGCGAACGCATTGTGCAGAGCACACTGGGCGGGGTGCTGCAGGATAGCCTGAATGAGATGGGCACCAAACAGAGCAGCAATAGTAATAACCCACTGCAGGCGATCATGGGCAACCTGGGTGGACTGCAGCAGGCGATCCAGACGGAATGGAATAATCAGGAACAGGATTTTCAGAACTTCGGTCGTGAGGTGTGCAACCGGGTGATTGATCTGGAAGGGCAGCGCAAAGCGCTGGTGAGCGGACTGAAGAAATAAACAGCATTGCCGGTCGCGGAAGGTGACCGGCTCTGATTTCTGTTTTTACTCTTATTGAGCGGCACTATACGATTCGCCTTACTTATATTTATAACGTAGCACTAATTTCTGGCTAATCATTGCGAAGTTTTAGTTCTGTGTAAAACGCCTTAATAATCATCCATCTCCATCTCCATCTCCATCTCCATCTCATCTACATCCTCTTCTTTTCCCGGAATAACAGTTCTCCTGTTTGCTCGTAAACCTTTCGGGACATGTCTTATTTAGAGTAAATCCGCTTGTGAGTTATTAATAGTAAAGGTGGCTAAATTAACTCCCATCAAAAATAGCGTCAGGTTAAAAGAGTAACTCCGGATTTATTAATTCAGCTTAAAATTTTCTGATTTTATCTGGATGAGTGAAAAACAAGGAGGTCTTTTAATGTCAGAACCAGAAGAGGGATTGTTAACCTTTCGTGCGGAGGGCCTGAATGTACCTGATAGCTTTTGGTACTCACGTAAAGTTCACTGGCCAGGGAAAAGAAATGAATGTCAAAAATGGAAATCTGGAGTGACAATGGGTAGAGGATACGATTTGGGAAATCCTGGTCAAAATATAAAAGATGCTCGCATTGATATGAAATATCAAGGGGGACTGATCCGTGAAATGATATGGAAATCATGTACATCATTATTTTATTTTTTCTCATGTCTGGCGCTGTTAAGGGGCAACAAGCAGAGCATAAAGAAGAAGATATCTCCTACAAAAAATGCTACTGTCGAAGCGTGTTACAGTCTGGATATGTCTGCTGCGATAGTAAACTTTACGGGCTCTTTAGCTGGCGAAAGTGAAGATCAATACAACAAAGAATATCGTAATTTTGTTGCCAGGAACGCTAAAAACAAAAAAGGCTTTAATAATTATGCTGAATTTATTAAGGAGGCAGAAAAAGCAAAAAAAATATGGGATGCTTATGTTAAGCATGAATGTCTGGCTGCAGCTTATATCGCGATAAAAGGTTCGTGGGCTTTTGACATTTATAATAATGAGTGCCTGCAAAAACGCTATTCAGAACGTGCCAGGTTTTATGAGAAATATCAGGGTTATTAACTGGCCGCGACCGCTGACTGGCAGGTAAGTTCGTAAAAACTCACCGGGGTGACACTGGAGAAATTACAGAAGCCCAACAAGTAAGGCTATTTACGATAGCTTACGAAAAGGTAAAAAAAAGATTCAATGAGACTTTATAATAAATATAAAAAAGAGCCCCGATTAATGCAGTACGAGCTCTCCCAAAAAGAATCAGGCATCTGCAAGGGAATTAATATGATCTTAAAAAAAGGCTTAATAGTCTTAACACTGGCTTATTCAATTTGTCTGCAAGCATCATCGCCATATGAAAACAGAGATAAAGAAGATGTATTTTATGATGCGACTGTGCAGAGCTGCTATGGCATAAGCATGAGTGTTGGGATGGTTAACTGTATGGGGACAGTCGCAAGCCGGTATTACGAGGAATACAATAAAGAATATAAAAAATTCCTTGAAAGGAATCGGGCAAGGAAAAATGGTTACAGTAATTATCATGAGTTTATTAACGCCGCAATGAAGGCGAAAGAAAACTGGGATAAATATGTTGAGCAGGAATGCCTGGTTTCAGCTTACTATTTCATGAAGGATTCGTATGCTTTTTATACTGAAAATTATGCCTGCCAGGCTGGTTTCTATCTTGAACGTGCTAAATATTATAAAGAGAATCCCTACAATTAAAATGAAGGGGTTAATATTTTATGATGGAGTGACAAGAGAATAGTCCTGAGCACGTCAGCTTAGAATGTATCTGGCAGGTTATATTTTTAAATGCGTTGTTCATTATAATCCAGAACGATTATTAAGGTGATATCCTGTGATGATTAAAATAGTTTCGTTGGCTCTTTTATTATGGTCTGGTGTGGTAAGTTCAAAAGAAACACCAGAGGTGTCAGATGAAGAGATATATAAAAACTCCACTGTACAGAGCTGTTATGGCATAACTATGGAAGATAGCGTAGCAAGCTGTATGAGAGCCGTCGCTCTTCGAAGTGAACGGGAATATAATAACGCCTATAAAAATTTTTCAGAAAGAAATGCAGCAAGAAAAGATGGCTTTAATAATTATGAAGATTTTTCGCAGGCGGCTGAGGAAGCAAAAAAATACTGGGATAAATATGTTGAACAGCATTGCCTTGCTTCAGCTTATATGATGAAGTCGGACACCGATGCATTCCATATTGCTGAAGACGATTGTAAAGCTGTTCTTTATGCAGAAAGAGTTAACTTCTATAAAAACTATCATTACTATTAACAGGAAAGAAAAGCAGGCGGTGTTAAATCGCACCACCAGTCAGAGAAAGCTTAATTAAACCGGAGCATCTGTACAGACGTATGCTGCTCCGGTTTGACGTTTACTCCGATTCGTCGAGAAACAGCTCCAGTAACGAATTCAGGAACAATTTACCTTTTTCAGTAATCTGCCAGGTGTCGCTGCTTTCCACCACATAACCGGCGGCAATGGCGGCGTCCATTTGCGGGCGAATGCTCTGTTCTGTCAGACCGGTATAGTGCACAAACTCTGCACGCGGGGCCGCTTCCAGCAAGCGAAAGCGGTTCATAAAGTACTCGAACGGTTTCTCCGCATCGGCCACTTCATACTGCTTATCAAGATAGCTGCCTGCCATAAAACCGCGTGGATGACGGGTTTTCACTGTGCGCAGAATACGACCGTCAGGCTGGGTCAGCTTGCCATGCGCGCCGCAACCAATGCCAAGATAATCACCAAAGCGCCAGTAGTTCAGGTTATGCTCGCAGCGATAGCCCGGTTTGGCATAGGCCGAGGTTTCATATTGTTGATAACCAGCGGCCGTTAACAGTTGATGTCCCTGTTCGAAGATATCCCAGAGCGCATCGTCATCCGGCAGCACCGGCGGCCGTGAACTGAACAGCGTATTCGGCTCAATGGTCAACTGATACCACGACAGGTGAGGTGGGTTCAGCGCGAGCGCCTGGCGCAGATCGTCCAGCGCTTCATTCAGCGACTGATCAGGCAGGCCGTGCATCAGATCGAGATTAAAGCTGCGCAGGCCCAGGCCGGCAGCCAGCTGCGCTGCGCGCCGGGCTTCTTCCGGCCCATGGATCCGCCCCAGCCGCTCCAGCTTTTGCGGACTGAAGCTTTGTACGCCGATAGAGATACGGTTAATTCCCGCCTGCTGGTAGGCGCTGAAGCGATCGGCTTCTATGGTGCCGGGATTGGCTTCCATGGTAATCTCGGCATCGGTCGCCAGCGGCAGGCGCGCGCGTACGCCATCCATTAACATCTGCATCGCAGCACTGCTCAGCAGGCTGGGCGTACCGCCGCCAATGAAGATGGTACGCACCTCGCGTCCCTGGGTCAGCGGCAGATCCTGTTCAAGATCGGCCAGCAGATGCTGCACATACTCGATATGCGGCACCTCGCCTTTCAGCGCATGGGAATTGAAGTCGCAATAGGGGCATTTCTGTACGCACCACGGAATGTGGATATAAAGGCTCAGCGGCGGAAGATTACGCATTACGCATGGCATCCAGCAGCAGCGTCAATGCTTTCCCACGATGCGACTGCGCGCGTTTTTCCTCTTTGCTCAACTCCGCCGCTGTTTTGCCCAGCTCGGGAAGATAAAAGATTGGGTCGTAACCAAAGCCCCCTGCGCCAGCAGGTGCACGCGCGATTTCGCCAGCCCAGCTGCCATGAAACACCAGCGGCGTGGGATCTTCGGCGTGACGTAAATAGACCAGCACACAGTGGAACTGAGCCTGACGCTTATCGTCCGGCACCTGCTCCAGCGCCTGCAGCAGTTTTTCCAGATTCTGCTGATCAGTAGCCTCTTCACCGGCATAGCGCGCGGAATAGATCCCCGGCGCGCCACCCAGCGCATCTACCGCCAGACCGGAGTCATCAGCAATTGCGGGCAGGCCAGTCACCTGCGACGCATGACGCGCTTTGATCAGCGCGTTTTCAATAAAGGTCAGACCGGTCTCCTCTGCGGACTCCACACCGAGATCGGTCTGCGCCACGATATCCAGACCAAAGGCGGCCAGCAGATCGGCCAGTTCACGCACTTTGCCAGGATTACCGGTAGCGAGCACAACTTTTTGCATAACCATTCCAGAATTCATCAGTTACAGCAGATACCAGAGGCCTGGAAAAAGATCCATGCCGAGGAAATTCAGGGCGTACAGCACCAGGATAACGATCATCGCGGAGAAATCGATGCCGCCCATCGCAGGCAGAAAACGGCGAATCGGTGCCATCAGCGGTTCGGTCAGCTGAATCAGCACATAATCGACCGGGCTGCGGCCCTGGCTAATCCAGCTCATCAGTGAACGAATAATGATCACCCAGAACACCAGATAACCCGCTGATTTCAGCAGTGACAACAGCCCCACCAGCAGATTGGTTGGATCGACAGAGAAGACCCCCACCTGAATCAACAGCAGGATCGGATATTTTAACGTGGTCAGCACAAAGGCCAGCAGCAGGGAGGCGGTATCAATCGGCCCCAGAGCCGGCAAAATACGGCGCAGCGGCTTGACGATCGGCTGGGTGATTTTAACCACAAACTGCGACAGCGGATTGTAAAAATCACAGCGCGACCACTGCATCCAGATGCGAAGCAGCAGCACCATGACGTAAAGATCGATCAGGGTTTTGACTAAAAAAGTCAGAGTTAACATGGTGTTCCTCAGTTATTGTTGTGAGTGCTGCGCGTAGTCTCGCGCACCAAAAATAGCCGTGCCAATACGCACCAGGGTGCTGCCCGCCGCAATCGCGGCTTCCAGATCGTCGCTCATTCCCAGAGACAGTGTATCGACGTCAGGATAGTACGCTTTCAGCGCATGAAACGCGGCGGCCATCTGCTGACACACGGCAAGCTGCCGTTGATAATCGCTTTCAGGGGCCGGTATCGCCATCAGTCCACGCAGTCGCAGTCGCGGTAAGGCCGCCACCGCCTGCGCCAGTTCAGGTAACGCCTCCAGCATGATGCCAGATTTGCTGTTTTCGTCACTGATATTTACCTGAATTAACACGTTGAGCGGCGCTAAGCACTCCGGTCGCTGATCATTCAGGCGCCGGGCAATACGCAGCCGATCAATGGTATGACACCAGGCGAAGTTTTCCGCCACCAGACGGCTTTTATTGGATTGCAAAGGCCCAATGAAATGCCATGCCAGAGTGGGATATGCGGCCAGCGTCTGGATCTTTTCAACTCCCTCCTGCACGTAATTCTCACCGAAAGCGAGCTGACCGGCGGCGACAGCTTCTTCGACATCGCTCGCAGGTTTGGTTTTGCTGACGGCAAGCAGCGTAATTTCTTCTGGATCGCGTCCGCAACGCTGCGCTGCCGCTGAGATACGCTGGCGGACTTGCTGTAGGTTGTGCTGAATTGAGGTCATAGTCAGGAGAATGAATATGGAGCTGGATGAAATAGTGGCCCTTAGTGTAAAGCATAACGCAGCAGATCTGCACCTGTGCAGCGGACATTTCCCGCACTGGCGCAAAGAGGGAGAGCTGGAAAGGATCCCGGCGCAGCCGGTTGTCACTGCCGCATGGCTGGAAGCCTTTATGATGCAGCAGCTGGACAGCAGCCAGCGCAGCCAGCTGGAAAGCGAAGGGCAGGTGGATTTTGCGGTTACGCTGCCCTGTGGAACCCGCGTGCGCGCCAACCTGTTTATTCAGCGACACGGTTTATCGCTGGCGCTGCGCACTATCGCCAGCAACGCACCGCTGCTGGCGGCGTTGCAGCTGCCTGCCGTGGTGCCTGCGCTGCTGCAGCTGGATGCTGGACTGATCCTGATTGCGGGCGCAACCGGCAGCGGCAAATCCACCACCCTGGCGGCGATGATCGATGCGCTTAATCGCGAGCAGCAGCGGCACATTATCACCCTGGAAGATCCTATCGAGTTTATCCATCAGAGTCAGCGCTCTCTTATCCAGCAGCGCGAGATTGGTCAGCACTGTCATTCCTTCAGGCTGGGGCTGAAAGCGGCGCTGCGGGAAGATCCCGATGTGATTTTGCTCGGCGAACTGCGCGACAGCGAAACCATCAGTCTCGCGCTGACGGCGGCTGAAACCGGCCATCTGGTGCTGGCAACGCTGCACACGCGTGGCGCGGCGCAGGCGGTGGACCGCCTGGTGGATGTCTTTCCCGCTGGCGAGAAAAATCTGGCGCGTACCCAGCTGGCGGGCAGCCTGAAAGCGGTGCTGGCTCAACGGCTGGAGAAAGGGCGTAACGGAAAACGTATCGGGCTGTTTGAAGTGCTGATTAACACGCCTGCGGTGGCCAATCTGATCCGCGAAGGCAAAATGCACCAGATACCCGGTCTTCTGCAAACCGGGGCGCAGGCGGGGATGCAAACCTTTGAGCAGAGCCGTGCGGCGCGTCAGCAGGCGGGGTTACTGTAGCCGCGCCATGCGCTCTGGTAGCAGATCTGTCATGCAGCGGACAGAGCATCGGTTAATCAGTGATTGTCGAACCAGTCCTGGAGAATAATCACCGCGGACTGAGAGTCCACCTGGCCCTTATTCAGCGCGCGATAGCCGCCACGCTCAAACAGCGCCGCGCGGGCTTCAACAGTGCTCAGACGCTCATCCTGTAGCTCAACCCGGATGCCAAAACGGCCATGCAGACGATTAGCAAACTTACGGGCGCGAGCCGTCAGCGGCTGTTCCGTGCCGTCCATGTTTAATGGCAGACCCACCACCACGAAATCGGGCTGCCACTCTTTCAGCAGTCGTTCGATCAGCGTCCAGTCTGGTGTGCCCTCCTGGGCTTTCAGGGCGGTCAGCGGACGAGCTGTGCCGGTTAATTGCTGCCCGACCGCAACGCCAATACTCTTCGTGCCGAAGTCAAAACCTAACAGCGTTTGGGTTGTCATCAGGCGTGTCCGGCAGCGCTGGTCATGTTGTGAATATCGATACCGATACTTTTCGCCGCTTCGCGCCAGCGTTCGGCAATCGGCGTCTGGAAAAGAATATTGCTGTTGGCGGGCGTGGTAAGCCAGGCATTTTCCAGCAGCTCATTTTCCAGCTGCTCTTTTTCCCAGGCGCAGTAGCCCAGCGCCACCAGCACTTGCTCCGGCTGCGCAGGCGTACCTATCGCCTCCAGTACATCGCGTGAAGTGGTGATCACGGTATTGTCTGAGATACGAATACTGGAAGCATAGGTTTTTTGCGCGGAGTGCAAAATAAAGCCCCGATCTTCGGACAACGGGCCGCCAGAGAATACCGGTTTATCCAGCTTGATAGCCGGATCGCGCTCACCCGGGGTGATTTTTAATTTTTTCAGAATGCCTTCAACCGTCAGATTTTCCAGCGGCTTGTTAATAATCAGGCCCATTGCCCCCTCATCATTGTGCTCACAGATATAGACTACCGAGCGCTTGAAAAGGGGATCCTGCAGTGAAGGCATCGCAATCAAAAAATGATGCTGTAAATTCATTCTCACTCGATTTAGCAGTAGTTACCGACGCTATCCGTCACAGCGTCGGTAAATGGGTTGATGACGGTATGAGCCGTCTCTGTACTCAGCCCAGACGCTTCTCAATGGCGTCCATCAGCATACCGGTGATGGAGATCGGAAATGCGGCTTCAATTTCACGTACACAGGTCGGGCTGGTCACGTTAACTTCAGTAAGTTTATCACCGATAATATCCAGGCCGACAAATATTAGCCCTTTCGCTTTCAGCGTCGGGCCTACGCGGCGCGCAATTTCCCAGTCGCTTTCGCTCAGTGGGCGCGCTTCGCCACGTCCGCCAGCCGCCAGGTTGCCACGGGTTTCGCCCGACTGTGGAATACGCGCCAGACAGTAAGGTACCGGCTCGCCATCCACCATCAGTACGCGCTTATCACCCTCTTTGATGGCGGGCAGATAGTTCTGCGCCATGCAGTAGAAGCTGCCGTGATTGGTCAGGGCCTCGGTAATCACCGAAAAGTTAGGATCGTCCTGCTTAACGCGGAAGATAGAAGCGCCGCCCATACCGTCCAGCGGCTTGAGGATAATATCGCCATGCTCCTGCCAGAAAGCGCGCAGTTTCTCTTTGCTGCGCGTAACCAGCGTATCCGGTGTCAGTTCGGCAAACCAGGCGGTGTAGAGTTTTTCATTGCAGTCGCGCAGGCTCTGCGGTTTGTTCACGATCAGCGTGCCCAGCTCTTCCGCGCGCTCAAGAATATAGGTCGCGTAGATAAATTCGGTATCGAACGGCGGATCTTTGCGCATCAGCACCACGTTAAGATCGGCCAGTTTGATTTCCTGCTCGCTGCCGAACTCATACCATTTGTCATAGTTTTGTTCCACGCTCAGCAGACGGGTGCGTGCCATCGCGACCCCGCCACGCAGGGAGAGATCGGCCATCTCCATATAGTGAATTTCATAACCACGGCGCTGTGCTTCCAGCAACATGGCGAAGCTGGTGTCTTTTTTAATATTAATGGACGCGATTGGGTCCATAACGATGCCAAGTTTAATCATTATTCTCTCCTCAAAGAGGCGGACGATTATCCACCCCGTTCCGTGCGGGCAGCCATGGCTGACCAGTCAGGACGCCGTTGTATACTGCGCGCGTCTCTTATACAGCCTGGATTATCCTTTAACCTAAGTCGCCAAACCTCACCTGAAGTGCCGTAATCGCCGTCAGGGCCGTGGTTTCAGTGCGTAAAACGCGTGGGCCGAGCAAAATGTCCGTAAAACCGTGCGTCCCGGTCATGGCGATCTCCTCCGCTGACAGCCCGCCTTCCGGACCGATCAGCAGGCGTACGCGCTCAACCGGTTGCGGCAGCGTATTGATGCTGTGGCTGGCGCGTGGATGCAGATTGAGTTTTAAGCTCTCATCCGCTTCCGCACACCAGGCTTCCAGCGTCATCGCCTCACGAATTTCCGGCACGCGATTGCGGCCGCACTGTTCGCAGGCGGCGATCGCAATTTTTTGCCATTGCTGAATCTTTTTCGCCAGGCGCTCAGCATCCAGCTTTACGCCACAGCGTTCAGAAAACAAGGGCGTGATGACATTTACACCCAACTCAATCGATTTCTGGATGGTAAATTCCATTTTTTCGCCACGTGACATCACCTGGCCCAGATGGAGATACAGGGGCGATTCACGATCGTCCAGCTGACTTTCAAGGACAGTTACTTTTACACGCTTTTTGTCTGCCTGGGTGATCTCAGCCACAAAAGTCAGATTACTGCCATCAAACAATTCCAGGCGCTGGCCGCTGGTCATGCGCAGGACTCGGCCTACATGATTGGCTGCGTCTTCATCAAGGAAAACGTCGCTGCCTGCTTGTAATGGTTCGGGATGATAAATGCGAGGTATACGCATGCGGATCCTGCCGGCAATAGGCCGTGTAGTGTTACACGGCAAGATGAAGAAAGAGCATAGTGTAGGGCAGCGATTTTAGCGCTGGCAAGCGCGCTGCACCCAGGGATTATGGTTACCCTGTATTTTGGCGATGCGTGCGTCGCGTTCACACTCCCAGGGCGTAACCGGATACTGTTTATCCCACACGGTGAACAGCTGGGTTTGCTGGCGGGACAGGCGCAGCTGGTATTGATCGCGCATATAAAAATAAGTGCGGGCAATCGCGCCACGCGCGCGGGCAGGCGGCTCAGCCTGTTTGTTTTTAAAGTCGACTTTCATCGCGCACTGGCCGTACTGCTTTTCACTGCCGTTCCACTGGCTGTACTGAAAGTTACCGCGATCGCCATTCACTTCGCCAATTGCAGGCTGCAGGTTATGCAGATCAGATTCGATGCGGCGATAGCCTGCATCCTTGCTGCAGTTTTTCCGGCCACCGTTCTGCCAGCACTGACGCTGATGACCAAACTCCCAGGCGGGGACCACATGTTCCCATTCAATACGGCTGGCGCGGTTGGCATTTTTACGCACCTGGTAACCGCACGCGCTGAGGTCAGGCACACCCTTTTTGCCTTGCCAGTTGATTTTGCAGCCGCAGTAGAACGAACCTGGCGCGTCACTATTGATGTTGACCGCGTAAGTTTTGGCCTGCTGAAAACTGTTCTGGTGAAAGTTATTCATGCTCAGACTGTGAGCGGCAAGCGGTGAAAGTAACAATGAAAAAGCGATAACAATTTTGCGAGACATATTCCACTACCCGGGCGTCAAAAAGGCGGCAGGGTATCAGAATGCGTTTAGCGGCGAAATGAGAATTGCGGCCTATGTAGCGGGGAATTCGCCCGGCTGTAGCAGGGTGCCGCACTGCACGCAGCGGTATTCACTTTCGCCACGCAGCACACGGTTATGGCGGCGCACCGTAAGATGATGCTGCTGACAGCGGCAGCGATAGGCAAAGGTCTGGGAGCGTACCGAGGCAAGGGCAAACTGATGTGTACGACGCGCCGGAACGCCAAGCACGCTCTCCATCATCCATTTCCACTCTTTGCCGTGAGGCGGTACGCGGCCAAAGTGTTTCCAGGTCAGCAGATGCGCCAGCTCGTGAGGCACCACTTCGCTAATAAATGCCTGTTGGTTTTCCAGCAGCAGCACCGGATTGAGGCGGATTTCCCATTTCTCCAGCCAGGCGGTGCCTGCCGCTGTGCCGCGCTGCTGATAAAGCAGGGTGGGTTCAGGATAGTTACGTTCCAGATGATGGTTGGCCCGCTGCAGATTTTCACGCAGGGCGCGCATCACGGCTTGCTGTAGGGCAATAGGGAGACGAGGTGCTTTCATGACGGCAAGCATAAGCCGGACAGACAGGGAACTCAACGGGGGAGAGCGGAGAAATAAAAACGGCGGGAAAATCCCGCCGTTTTCACCGTTCAGGGAGTTGCCGATTAATCGTGTGAACCGATGTCGCGCAGTTTTTTGCCCGCCATCAGGTTACGTTCGATATGCTCCAGCGAGACGTTCTTGGTCTCCGGGATCAGCGCCAGCGTCAGCACAATAAAGAAGACGTTGAGTGCAGCGTAAACCCAGAAGGTTTCGGCATTACCCAGCGTATTCAGCATGGTCAGGAAGGTAGCGCCCACGATCATGTTCGCGATCCAGTTAGTGGTGGTTGACACGGTAATTCCGAAATCACGCCCTTTCAGCGGCTGAATCTCCGAGCAAAGCACCCAAATCAGCGGACCGGCGCTCATGGCGAAGCCAACAATAAACATCAGCAGCATGGCGATAGCGAAGTATTGCGCGCCTTCGGAGTTGATACCCATGTTCAGCATGGTGCCGAGGATACCCATACCGGCGGCCATCACCAGGAAGCCCAGCACCAGCGTAGGTTTACGTCCCCAGCGGTCAACCAGGCCGATAGCGATAAAGGTCGCCAGCACATTGACCAGACCCACAATCACCGTACCCCACATCTGCTCGGTGGTATTGCTGAAACCGGCGATTTCAAAGATTTTCGGCGCATAGTACATGATAACGTTCATACCGGTGAACTGCTGCATCACCTGCAACAGAACACCGAGGAACACCGCACGGCGGAAATTGCTGTTGCTGCGGAACAGGCCCCAGCCGCTCTGTTTCACCTTCAGGCTTTCACGGATTTCATCCAGCTCGCGTTTCGCCTGCTCGCTGGTATCACGCAGACGATCGAGTACGCGTTGCGCATCGCGGAAGTTACCTTTTGCCGCCAGCCAGCGCGGGCTGTTGGGCAGGAAGAAGACCCCGACCAGCAACAAGGCTGCCGGAATCGTGATGATGCCGAGCATCCAGCGCCAGTTACCGGTAAAGCTGAAGGCGGTATCGGAGAGGTAAGCACCGAGAATACCGATGGTGATCATCAGCTGATAGAGAGAGATCATACTGCCACGAATTTTTTCTGGCGCGATCTCAGAGAGATAAAGCGGTGCGGTATAAGAGGCGATGCCTACTGCCAGACCAAGCAGAACACGCGCGGCGATCAACATCTCCGGATTCGGCGCCATGGCGGACCAGAGCGAACCGATAACAAACAGAATAGCGCCTGCCATCAGGCTCTTTTTACGGCCGAGGCGGGAGGACATCCAGCCACTGCCGATTGCCCCCACGGCGGCACCAAACATCATTGAGCTGACGATCCACTCCTGTTCATGCGCAGTCACGTTAAAATCTTTTGCAATAAAGGGCAGGGCACCGGCGATAACACCGATATCCAGTCCGAACAGCAGGCCAGCGAGCGCCGCCAGAAAGCAGACAAAGAAGGTCATCGCCTTGTTTGACGTCCTGCTTTTATGAGTATTGCCGGGCATTTTGCCTCCGAAATAGCCATCGTTGTTGTTATCAATGTTAAAAACCTGCTAACGGGTAAAAAGTGATCGCGATCACCTTGGTGTAATCGTTTACACACGCTGAAACCCTGAAATTCAGCATTTTTAGCCCGAGAAGGTTAAATAACCAGTGAGGTGTAGCACCTGAGAAGTGTCCGATAAGACATAACGCAGCCGCCATCAGACGACGCTGAAAATAACGCAATTTTATAAAAATAACTACGCAGTTATCTTTATAAGTCACAGAAAAATAGAAAGTTTCAAATTGTAAACGTTATCAGCCAGATGCCACTGTACGCGGATGAATTGTAGTTGATAAATTAAAAATTGCTTTTTTAAGCACGAGACAAAGACGCAAAACAGAACCCTGTGTGGTTATTTAATGTGATGTAGATCACATTAAATTTCGGGCAATGCTTTTTAGTGCGAAAATATATTTTCCGCTGGTGATTATCAGCAGACCATTTTGTTGCCAGCGCGGGTAACTCTTAATTGCACTTCTGGCATCAGGTCCTCAGCCTGGAAAGCTAAAACTCATTAATGATTATGGAGTATTGAAGATGGCGGCGGCAGAAATGTCTCAGGCACGCCAGAAAAGGCTGAGAAGTAAAAATCCGTCTTCATAGAAGGCGGCTTTGATTGCACCCCATAGGGGGTACCAAAAACCTTAAAAAGAAGTCTCTGCCTGTTCCGTAAGATTCAAATCCAGAGACGATAAGGCAGAGCCAAAACGTATTGATGACCACGCCCGCAGGACGTGGTTTTAAGCTGGCAATAAAAAGGGAGCCCTTGCGGGCTCCCTGATAAATAACCGGGTAGCGTCACGCCCGACGCTGCATTAAGCGCCGGGCAGAACCTTACTGCAGGCCAGCCGCATCGCGCAGCTGCTGCGCTTTATCGGTTTTCTCCCACGGGAAGTGCTCACGGCCAAAGTGTCCGTACGCTGCTGTCTCGCGGTAGATCGGCTGCAGCAGATCCAGCATCTGAATCAGGCCATAAGGACGCAGGTCAAAGAACTCACGCACCAGCAGCGTCAACTGCTCAGTAGCGATTTTCTCGGTGCCGAAAGTTTCCACCATGATGGAGGTCGGCTCTGCCACGCCGATAGCGTAGGAAACCTGAATCTCACAGCGGTCAGCCAGGCCCGCCGCCACGATGTTTTTCGCCACGTAACGCGCAGCGTAAGCGGCAGAACGGTCAACTTTCGAGGGATCCTTACCGGAGAACGCGCCGCCGCCGTGACGTGCCATACCGCCGTAGGTATCTACGATGATTTTACGACCGGTCAGGCCGCAGTCGCCCATCGGGCCACCGATCACGAAACGACCTGTGGGGTTAATGAAATATTTGGTGCTGCTGTTCAGCCATTCGGTCGGCAGTACCGGCTTGATGATGGTTTCCATCACCGCTTCCTGCAGATCTTTCTGCGCGATATCTTCAGCGTGCTGCGTTGACAGCACTACCGCGTCGATGCCGACGATTTTGCCATCGTCATACTGGAAAGTGACCTGGCTTTTCGCATCGGGGCGCAGCCACGGCAGGGTGCCGTTTTTACGCACTTCAGACTGACGCTGCACCAGACGGTGTGCGTAAGTAATTGGAGCCGGCATCAGCACATCTGTTTCGTTTGTCGCATAACCAAACATCAGGCCTTGATCGCCCGCGCCCTGTTCCAGCGGATCGGTGCGGTCAACGCCCTGGTTGATATCGGGAGACTGTTTACCGATAGCGCTCAGTACTGCACAGGAATTCGCATCAAAACCCATATCGGAATGGACATAACCGATATCACGTACGGTATTACGGGTAATCTCTTCAATATCTACCCATGCGCTGGTGGTGATCTCACCGCCTACCAGCACCATACCGGTTTTCACGTAAGTTTCGCAGGCCACACGCGCTTTCGGATCCTGCTCAAGGATAGCATCCAGTACGGCGTCAGAAATCTGGTCAGCGATTTTATCAGGATGTCCTTCCGATACAGATTCGGAAGTAAAAAGGTGTTTTGCCATTCTATTCTTTACCTTACTAAAATGGTTTAAATTCGACTGCATAGCGTAAGAGAGAGACATTGCCTGTCCCGACGCCCCTTCAGGCAAAGCCGCGAGCAGTTAAGAAAGTGCGAGCACATAAAGGCTGACGCAGCCTGGAAGTTAACCAGTTTAGATGGAAAACCATCTGGACGGCTATTTTAGGTTACACCTGAAATGAATTACCAGCCCTTTTTCTGTTACAGCATTTTAATGCAACTCTGCGGTGGAAAATTTTCCTGACAGTGTGGCACGGCGTCAGGAAACTTTTTGCTTTTTTCCCGGACAGAAGGTATAAAACGCCGCGGCATGTTTCATGCTGCAAAGGATAGCGCCACCGCGCGTTGCGCTCGTCAGTCAGGTAAGTTGCTTATCTGATTTTCACCCATGTCATTTATCCATATGCTCAGGCATAGGTGGAGGTGATAAGAGTAATGAACCACGTACAGGTCTTCTGTTCTCTGCGCTGTTCAGGCGCGCTGGCGATCCTTCCTCTCTCTTTACCTGTCTCTCTGTTCTGCCGAAGTTTGCCTTGTTACGGTCATGATCCCGTGACGAGTGCCGACTAATTTTTCACGACCATTCTGACCACGTATGATCTTTGCCTGCCGTTTGGGGGGAAAGATTCAGGCTATTTTTGTTCCGTAAAGCGGAGTCCGGCCAGGTGTTTTACACTTATAGCTTTGCAATAACCGCTCAGGCGGAGAGATCAGGGTTAGCGTTGGCGGCGAACAGGGTGAGGGAGTTCCTTCTCAGTTTAACTATGGCCAGGCCAGACAACTGTTTCATATCTCAACGGAAAATAGAGGTTCGCGATGTCTGACGACATGAAGAATATCAAGGGTTCGTCAGCAGGCGAACAGGGTGTACTCCGCTCCATGCAGGAGGTAGCGATGAACGATCAGGACGCCAGCAAAATGCTGCGGACATACAATATTGCCTGGTGGGGCAACAACTATTACGACGTAAACGAACTGGGGCATATCAGCGTCTGTCCGGATCCCGATATGCCGGACGTGCGCGTTGATCTGGCGAAGCTGGTGAAAGAGCGCGAAGCGGAAGGTCAACGCCTGCCTGCGCTGTTCTGTTTCCCGCAGATCCTGCAGCACCGTTTGCGTTCCATCAACGCAGCGTTCAAGCGTGCCCGTGAGTCTTATGGCTACAAAGGGGGCTACTTCCTCGTTTATCCGATCAAAGTGAACCAGCACAAGCGTGTGATCGAGTCCCTGATCCATTCGGGCGAGCCGCTGGGTCTGGAAGCGGGATCCAAGGCGGAGCTGATGGCGGTGCTGGCACACGCCGGACAGACCCGTTCGGTGATCGTCTGTAACGGCTATAAAGATCGTGAGTATATCCGTCTGGCGCTGATCGGCGAAAAGCTTGGTCACAAAGTGTATCTGGTGATCGAAAAAATGACCGAGGTGCGCCTGGTGCTGGAAGAGGCGGAACGTCTGAATGTGGTGCCTCGTCTGGGGATTCGTGCGCGTCTGGCGTCACAGGGCTCCGGTAAATGGCAATCCAGCGGCGGCGAAAAGTCGAAGTTTGGCCTGTCAGCGACCCAGGTGCTGCAACTGGTGGATATCATGCGCAAAGCGGATCGCCTCGACAGTCTGCAGCTGCTGCATTTCCATCTCGGTTCCCAGATGGCGAATATTCGCGATATCGCCACTGGCGTGCGCGAATCGGCGCGTTTCTATGTCGAACTGGCGAAGCTGGGCGTCAATATCAAATGTTTTGACGTGGGCGGCGGTCTCGGCGTGGACTATGAAGGCACCCGTTCACAGTCTGACTGCTCGGTGAACTATGGCCTGAACGAATATGCCAATAACGTTATCTGGGCGATTGGCGATGCCTGTGATGAGCACGGTCTGGAGCATCCTACGGTTATTACCGAGTCGGGACGTGCGGTTACGGCGCACCATACGGTACTGGTTTCCAATATCATTGGCGTTGAGCGTAACGAGTTCAGTACGCCGGAAGAGCCCGATGCCGAAGCGCCACGTCCTATCCTCAGCCTGTGGGAAACCTGGCAGGAGATGCATGAGCCGGGAAATCGCCGCTCACTGCGCGAATGGCTGCATGACAGCCAGATGGATCTGTTTGATATCCATACTGGTTACTCATCAGGGACTTATGATCTGAAACAGCGCGCCTGGGCTGAGCAGCTGTATCTGAGCATCTGTCACTATATTCAGCAGCATCTCGATCCGAGCAACCGCGCCCACCGTCCGATTATTGACGAACTGCAGGAGCGCATGGCAGATAAGATTTACGTCAACTTCTCGCTGTTCCAGTCGATGCCGGATGCCTGGGGTATCGATCAGCTTTTCCCGGTCTTGCCGCTGGAAGGGCTGCATCAGTCACCGCAACGTCGCGCCGTGCTGCTGGACATTACCTGTGACTCCGACGGCACCATCGACCACTACGTAGATGGCGATGGTATCGCCACCACCATGCCGATGCCGGAATATGATGTGGATAATCCGCCGATGCTTGGCTTCTTTATGGTCGGCGCCTATCAGGAGATCCTCGGCAACATGCATAACCTGTTCGGTGATACCGAAGCGGTCGATGTGTATGCGCGCCCGAACGGTAAGGTAGAAGTGCAGCTCTCGGATGAGGGCGACACCGTGGCGGATATGCTGCAATACGTGCAGCTGAACCCGGATGAACTGATGACGCTGTTCCGCAACCAGGTAAAAGAGACCGATCTGGACGAAGAGCTGCGCGCGCAATTCCTTGCCGAGTTTGAAAGCGGCCTGTACGGTTATACTTATCTTGAAGATGAGTAATGCCCGGTAAGTAGTAACAAAGCTGAGCGCCGGTGCGGTGCTCAGCTTTTTTTACACCGTTTTATGGAGCCACCCGGATTTACAGTTTTACCGCGTCCCCGACGCAGCGCACCGATGTCCAGCAGCTGTGTACATAATCGGTATCCGCATTTTTCTGGCACAGCGTGTTGACGACGCTGTCAGCATTCACCAGCGCGGCACGCATTTTCACCCCCTGAATAGCTTCACTGGCATCAATATCGGGTTCCTGATATTTGTTCCTGTTGCAGCTTAGCCCGGAAACGCTACTGAGCCGCCGCGCCTGGGGCCAGGGATTATTTTCGTGAACAGTAATGGTAGAGACTTTAGCGCGTTGTTCGGGCGTCAGACTTTCCACCGGTGGATTAAGCCCGCAACTGGCCAGAAAAAGTGCGCAGAAGGGAAGGATGAGTTTCTTCATAGTTTGCACCAGAACAGGCAGTGAGTCCGTTAAGTCTGGTTGGCCCGGATCAGAACAGCAATTTTCTCCGCTCATCAAAGGGATCTGCGTCATGCAATTTTTTCCGGGGCAGGGCTGAGCCAGCCAGAGATAAAGCGCTGCAGCGCGCAACGCTGTGCGGATCGGCCTACGGATAAGTGACGTCTGCCCGTTGCGGAGTAACGCTTTCTTCGCGATAATCAATGCCATCAATCCCTTCCTCGTCGGGTTCAACGACGCGGAGGGGATTTTTTTCATCTATACCTTAACAGGCATGCGGGCCTGGCCCGACTCTCAGACAGCAAGAGGATGATTTATGTATAACACCCTGGGCAATCAGTATGATAATTCCCTGGTCTCTAACGCCTTCGGTTTCATGCGTTTTCCGGTTAACTTTCAGCCCTACGACAGCGATGCTGAGTGGGTGATCACCGGGGTGCCTTTTGACGCAGCAACCTCAGGCCGTCCGGGCAGCCGTCTGGGGCCGGGCGCCATCCGTCAGATCTCTACTAACCTGGCGTGGGAAGGTTGCCGCTGGCCGTGGAACTTCGATCTGCGTCAGTGCCTGAATGTGGTGGACTGTGGCGATCTGGTATACGCCTTTGGCGACTCGCAGGATCTCTCTGACAAGCTGCAGGCACACGCAGAAAAACTGCTGGCGAACGGTAAACGTATGATGACCTTTGGTGGCGACCACTACGTGACGCTGCCGCTGCTGCGCGCGCACGCGAAACATTTCGGTAAGATGGCGCTGGTCCACTTTGATGCTCATACCGACACCTATTCCAACGGTCCGACATTCGACCACGGCACCATGTTCCATCATGCACCGGCGGAAGGGTTGATCGATCCGCAGCACTCTGTACAGATCGGGATTCGTACCGAGTTTGATGCCAGCCTGGGCTTTAACGTGCTGGATGCGGCGCAGGTTAACGATCGCAGCGTGGACGATATCCTCGCCCAGGTGAAACAGATCGTAGGCGATCTGCCGGTTTATCTGACCTTCGATATCGACTGTCTGGATCCAGCCCATGCGCCGGGTACCGGCACGCCGGTGATTGGCGGCCTGACCACTGACAAAGCCAGCAAACTGGTGCGCGGCCTGCAGGGAATGAATATTGTCGGCATGGATCTGGTGGAAGTGGCGCCGGGCTACGATCACGCCGATCTCACGGCACTGGCGGCCGCCAGCCTGGCGCTGGATATGCTGCATGTGCAGGCGGTTAACAAAAGCAACGCCTGAAGCCAATGAGCACGGGGAGTGGCGGCGCGCGTCGCATTACAGCGATTTAACGTGGATCTCTTCCTCTCCCCGATCGTTAATCAGGGCGTAACGGATCTGCACCGGTTTCTCGTCCAGCGCCTGTGGCAGAGGAAAAGAGTGGCTCGTAAAAGGGGCCACTATATCCATCTCTGCCAGCGGCACCGCTTTCCCTTTCTCTCCGATCACTTCGGCACCTGAGTAACTGATATAAAACGGTGTAGGGTTGGTGACCCGGAGTCGGCTTATCCCTGGCGCAAATTCAATACTGAATTGTTGCGCAGCTGCCTGACTACCCGCGCGCTTTTGCAGGCTGGCGGGGCGGTAGAACAACTTAAGCTGAATACGCACTTTCACTTTCAACAGCGCCTGCGCTTCTGGCGTGGAAGCGCCAGCAGGTACTTCCACCAGGTTCAGCCAGTAGAGCGATTCGCGATCCTGCGGCTGAGGAAGGTGCGTCGCCAGCAGGCGCAGGTAGCGGGTACGGGCAGCGTCAATACGAAACAGGGAAGGGATCGGGATCACCGGCGTCTCGCCAGCGGTTTCGGGTGTCCCTTGCGGCGCGCCATCATCGATCCAGGCCTGCACCACTATCGGCAGGTCACTGGCGTTCAGCAGGCGCAGCGTCGCTTCCTGCTGATCATCGGGAAAGATAATGCGCGAGCCTTCGATCGTCAGGGCAGCGTCGCAAGGCGAAACGGAAAGGACGCTTAGCAGTAAAAAAGAAAAGAGCTTTTTCATCACAGCACCTTGATCACCACCTGCAGGGTGGCGTGGTAGCGTCCTGCCGTCGCCTGTTTACCCGGCAGCTGCGCCAGCGTGGCGTAGTAGCGCGCATGATAATGCGTCAGACGCTGGCTGTTGCCCGCCTGGGTGGCGTTGGTCAACACCGGTAACCAGAAGGAGCCCGCGCCGCCTGTGGCATTGAAGTTACTGAACAGCGACAGGGCAGGACCTTGCGGAGCGGTGGAGATCTTAACCCCGACACCCGTGGGCGCGGCGGGATCGACGCCATAACCCTCTGACAGCAGCCAGTTTGAGCTGTCACCCTGGTTGCCCACTCCCTCTTTGATTGCCGTACTGAGACTGGCAGGGCCGATCACAAAGCCGATGGCCGTTTGCCCTGTCAGGTTGCCACTTATAAAGCCGCTGTAACCCTTATCGCCGGATACCGGCTGGCAGGAAAAATTAATATCCACAGGCTGGGTAAATTGCTCGCCCTGCCTCAGTTGCGCCACCGTTACCGTCGGGAAAATCACCTGCGGCGTGGACCAGGTTAAGCGGCAGGTATTAATCTTCGTTAAGGTCACGCGGTTATATAAATTAATCGCGCCCGGCCAGTATTCAGGCCAGCCGCTGGCATTCGCCGCGTGATCGGCGCCATCATATAACCCGCGACTGTATCCCCCGCCCTTAAAAGCGATATAACCCAGTGGCTGGCTACGCGAGTAGTTGCCGAGGCTCCTTCCTCCTTTAGACGCACTGTTTTTAAACAGCTCAATTTTCGTCTCTGAGAAGTTTTTGGCTTTTACCAGCAGCCAGCCTCTGGAATCCCGATCGAGCCCGGTGAGAGGGCGGCTTTTCCAGTAGCGGCTGTAATATTCGCCGGTGGCTAAGTTGGTCAGGCGCGAGGAGACCCCGCTAAACCAGGTCTGATAAACCTCATTTTTGCCGATAGCGCTGCCAACCTGGTTGCGGCCTGAATAAACATCGTCACCGTTGGTGGAGTAAAATTCAAACAGCTTGCCCGCCTCATCCGGGCTACAGCGGAACAGGATAGTTTCTGGCGTATATTTGACGCGCCCCATCTCCACAAACTGGACGCTGCTGCTGGCAAGCAGGCTACCGTCAGCCTGAAACGCGCCGCCATTACTCAGGACATCTTCCGCCGGAAGATTAATGCTGCCGGAAAGCGAGCCTGCGCTGCCTGAGGTATCCACCGCGCCGCCGGTCCAGTTGGCAATATCGCCTTTACCCGACTCGGTATACAGGGGGCTGGTTGGGGTATTGTTGAATTTTGTAATTTTATGGCAGGACGCCCAGCTGGCTGGCTGCCATAAAATAACCGTGAGAGTGCCCGTAAAATAATAAAACAGGATTTTCATGGCATATCCTTTGCGCTAATCACGCTGACAGGAAGCTTCCAGACGGTATAAAGGCTGCTTGTCGTGCCCGAGTTCCAGTGAATAAGGGATCCTGCAGGTACGATCTTTGCCTGCCCACAATATGCCGCGTGGCTGACTGACCCTGGCGTATATTTGATAACTTTGTCCTACCAGTCCGACCACGTTATCGTTTTCATCGATAACATCTGCATTCAGCGCGACCGCGTCACTATTACGCAGTTTAATTAACAGCGGATAACCGCGACGGGTTTTGAAACGGACTTTCAGCATGGCGCCAGCATAGCCCGCCACTTTTTTCTGGTTTTCATTGAGTTCACGGTATGGATCGCGCATCGTTTTAGCCTCTAAAGCAATATCGTTATAGCTGTAAGGGATCACGGAGGGGTAGATGGCATAGCCAGCGCGGTCGACTGTGGCGCCCATGCCGCTGGCCAGCGTGGCGCCTTCAGCCCCTTGCGCTTCAATCAGCGCAAAAGTTTCACTGGTATAAGGACCAAAAGTCAGGCCGCCGGCATGGGCCACCATACTGCCGCGCAGGCTGACGCTGCTCTGCAAAAAGGCCCGGTTCAGCGACAGGGTGCTGCTGGCGGTGGCAGCAGGAAACTGATGTGAGATCGCGGCGCCGATACTGTTGCCCTGCTGCTGACCATCCCAGCTGGCATTCAGGCTATAGGAGGAACGATACTGATCGCCCAGTACGCCGCTCACGCTGCTTTGCATCGCTGTCGTGCCCCCGGCATCGGGACGGTAATAGAGGCTGCTGGCAATGGCAGGGGCTGCAGTGCTGTTGCCCAGCGGCAGGCTGAACGAGAGCAGGAAGCGATTCTCCGCGCCAGGGCGGTTGTAGTCACTATCGCTGTTTAATCCGTAGTGGCGTGCTCCCTGATACTGACGACTGAACGAAAAGTCGTAGCTCAGCTGACGCCAGTGATGACTGTAACCCAGTTGCAACTGCAACTGACGAGCATCCTGCTGGTAAAACGTGCGCGAGCCTGCAACCCATAAGTTACCGTAGTCATGCAGTGATTGATTCAAGCTCAGGGTAAGCTGGCTGCTTTGTTGATAGCTATGCGAATACCACGTCTTGCTCTTTCGGGCTGCTTCTCTTAAACCCAGCACATCACTGAATTCACGGTAGCCGCCGCCAGAGTAGCGATAGCCAGCCAGGGCAACGCTGGTGGCACCCGCATTAAAGGTGCGACTCCAGCTGCTGCCCAGCCGCCAGCCGGTAAACGGCTGCGCGGCGATACTGGCCGTAGACCAGGCCGCCTCAAAGCCAAAAGCGCCAGCCGCACTGCTGTAAACCCCGCCGACAGGCAGCGATAAATAGCCAGGCGACAAACGCAATCCGCTGCTCACTGTGGTCTGATTCGTCAAACCGGAGCGCCAGATAAGATCGGTAAAAAAGGCGTTTGATGCGGAAAAATTGCGCGTTTTACCCGCCACAAAACTGTACCTGGTATCGCCCATGCGCAGCGAATCGGGTACGGATGAGAAGGGAACCGTAAAAGAAGTATGGCGGCCATCCGCCTCGTCCACGGTGACATCAATATCGCCCTGATAATTTGTCGCAGGCAGATCGTCGACAGAGAAGTTTCCTGGCGAAACAGTGGTCTGGTAAATGATTTTGCCGACCTGTCTCAGTGTCACCTTTGCCGTCGTGGCCGCCATTCCACGAATCACGGGCGCATAGCCGCGTTGTGGACTCGCTTTCATGCGCTGATCTGTTTCCAGTCGGATGCCGTTCAGGCCAAGGCCGCTGAAGAATTTACCGGAGGTAAAAATTTCTCCCAGCGTCAGTTGACTACCGAGCGTGACCAGAGGGCGTTGAACATAAGTCTGGAGCGGTTGCCAGCGCACACGATTAATGCCGTTCTTTTGCTGATACCAGCTGGCATTCCCCTGATGCCGCCACTGCCAGAGGCCAAAATTGATACCGCTGCTGAATGAGAACCAGGCGGCGTGGCTGGTGTGATATTTTGCATCACTGAAATAATAGTTGGCATCATAGTTAGTAAATAACGCCGTTTCTCCCGCTGACAGGTTATTTAACGCCGCCCCATTTTTATCAGCGCGCGCTATCAGCGCCTGGGGAATTAAAATAGCCAGCTTCTGGCTACTGACGTCGAATTCGGTACGACTATCTTTTAAATGCTGCTGCACGAAAAAACAGTCGCCGTGGTTTTTATCACGCCACGCCTCCGGTTTCAGCACGATAGCGCCAGCGTTAAACAGATCGGCAGGCAGGCAGGGTAGAACGGCACCGGTCTGGGTGGTCATAAACCGGACCGGGCGTCGTGTCAGGTAACTTTCGTTGACAAAAATATCGCTAATATAGTTACCGGGCGAGAACGCGTTTTTCTGGCTAAACCGCTTCAGGCTCTTTTTTTTACTGGCGGTTCCCACCAGTAATTCACTGTCAAATTCATAAAATTCATCGTCAACTTTCGCGGCTTTGACTGCGCGCTGGATATCCGACCTGACAACAGCGGGTTCGGCATAAAGCGTTTCCAGAGGAAAAATCGCCAGGCAGAGCAATAGATCGCTTTTTCTGATTCTGAATATGTCGTTAACGGTTGAAAAACGTTCCATGTTGCATGTTAACTTCATCATTTTATCCCTGATGTTGACTTACTGGCTTCCCTTTACAGGAAAGCTTATAAAGTTATCTGGTGTTTTATTTTCCTCCCGCTGTCGTTGATTAACGTATATTCTATTTCTAACGGTGCGCTGCTTTGCTGCGGTAGATGTTTCAGGGATAGCGACTGCCTGCTTTGCGGGGCGATCATATCAATTTCCACCGGCCAGCTGTTATCCGGGCCTTTAATCACCATGTGCGCAAAAGAGGCATAATAGCTGGCGCTGTTTTTAATCTGTAAAATCGCGTTCCCTTTTTCCCATGTGAGCTGGAATGTGAGGTGGTGGTCAATATCTGCCGGGCTGCCTTTAATACCCGGCGGCCGATAGAAGATTTTCACCCGACTTTTCAGGATAAGCAGTAGCTTATTGGTTTCTCCTCCGATATTGCCGGGAGGGATCTGGGTAAAGTTCAGATAGAACAGCGATTCACGATCCGGCGGCAATGCTTTACCAATATAGTGAAGTCGGGCTGATTGACCGGAGTGCGGTTCAATACGAAAAATAACCGGCGCAACAATAAAAGGCGCATCCGCATCATCCGGCGTGGAATCCGGATTACTGGTGTCAGTCCAGAGCTGCATGACATAAGGCACATTATCCTGATTGGAAAACTGAATAGTTTTGAACGGTTCAGTGGCCGGAAAGATAATACGGGTATTGGTCATGACTACGCTTGCGTTAACCGACGCAGATAATAACGCCGCCAGGGCGAAACAAAACCTTTTCATCACGGAAAATTCGCACAGGGCACCGGGCGATGATAGTCACCCCCGGTGCGCATAGAGTCAGAAACTTAACGGTAAGAAAGGGCGTACTGTACGCTTCCCGCTACCGAACCGGCCGTAGCGGCCCCTTCAGCGTAGTAACGCACCCCATAATCGTAAGCGGCTTCTGTGGCACCCGCAGGCAAAAACAATCCTGGCGCTGGCGTTATGCCGGTGTGATCGATGGTAACCGCGGCATTCCGGGGATCAAAAATTTCCAGCGATACATTACTGGCATCCCCGGTATTACCAATACGTTTTGAGGCCGTAAGATGATTAGCAATAAAACGCGCCTTGATCGCCTGATCATCGGGTTCCGCAGCGCAACCGGTGACTTTAATGGTAAAGCTGGCCGCGCCTGCCGTTTTGGCAGCTGAATTTAATTCAGATTTACTGACGGTGGGGAGTAAAACAACCGGTGAGTCATGGCTGCCATTTACCGAGACATTACAGGTCTGGTCGGCAATTTCGCCGATAAACTGAATCGTATTTGCGGAGAAGGCCTGAACAGCGCCAGAAAAAAACAGGCCAGCATAAAGCGCGGAGATGCTTACAGACGATAGCTTCATCAATATAATCCTTTATTTAATGAGGTAACGTAATTAATTAACGCTAACAATAACCAATAATAATTTTACTTCTGTCGGGAGAAGCGGGTTATGGTTTGTTTTAAAATGGAAGAGCAGGTTAACCCTCTCAGTATTCCTTTTTTGGCGTTATTTACGTGCGAATAAAACTCTTCCCTGGTGTCAGTGAGTGGAATAGTAACATCTAATAGTGCCAAGTCAATAAGCTGTGAATGATTTAAATGGCGTAATCTCTTGCGCTTTACTTGATGGTTACATGTTCAATGATTTTATCTTTAATTTGCTTCTCTTAGTGGGGAGGGTAAAAGAAAAGTTTTTCAGGGATTATTCTTCAGTAATAAAAATAATCGGGGGTTATTTTTTGAAAAGCTAATGTAAAGGCCAGAAACGGACCTGGCGTTTCAGATAAAAAGTCCGGGTTAATCGTTTTCGTTACGACCCGGGCGGCTTATTCGGACCTGCTTTCAGTCCCGACGCAGTGCCGTACGCCAGATAAAATAGGGATGTTTTAAAGAATATTATAACAGGGCCGGGTAATGCTGCCGCTTCCGGTGGTAAAAACAGTACGGCTGAAAAGGTTAGGTATAAAAATTAATGCGTTAATGATTGTTTTTAAAATTATTAAAATAAATTAAAGCAGAGGCTCAGGCCAGATAAAGCCGGATGAAGAAAAAACAGGACGAGCGGGGGAGGAAGAAGCCTGAGCCCCGCTGCGTTGACAGACAGGGCTCAGGAAAAGACTATTTCTGATCGGCAGCGATACGCTCACGAATATGTTGCGCACGTGCCTGAGAAGCGGGGTGGGAGTCGAACATTGAACTCTGACGACCCTCTTCCAGCTGCGCCAGCTTCTCAAAGCTGGTGACCAGACCGTTCGGACTGATGTTGCGTTTTTTCAGCAGATCGTAAGAGTAGTCATCCGCCTGTGATTCCTGCGTCTGCGAGAACTGGGCGTTCACCAGCGTCTCACCTAATTCGCCGAGCTGCGACTGCGATAAGGAACCGATAATGCCCCCTACTGAAGCCGCAGCCGTGCGGGCAGCGGTGGTCGCAAAAGCCACCTGCATCGCTTTGCGCGTATGGCCGAGCGCCACATGGCCCATTTCGTGGCCCAGTACACCCTCCACTTCCTCATCGTTCATCATGTCCATCAGCCCGCTGTAGACGCGGATACAGCCGTTAGCCATCGCCCAGGCGTTGACGTCTTTCGTCTGATAGACCTTATAGTTGGCTGGCGTGCCGTTAATGTTATCCCCCAGCGCGGCGGCAATTTTATTCAGCCGCTGCTGATAGTCGCTGTTGGCGGGGGCGATAGCGTTTTCTTTATCCATCTGCTGGCAGGACTGGTCGCTCAGCTGTTTCACCTGTTCATCACTGAGGGTGTAAGCCTGAAAAGCCTGAGTGCCAGATTGCAGTAGCGCGTTATTGTCAATGCCCTGACAGCCGCTGAGGAAAGCCGCCATGCTCAGGGCGAGTACGCGAGTTGGGATCTTCATTCCATTCATCCTGTTCAGTCATAAGGTAAATAAAGCTGGCACCTGCCATCACAGCCAGGTGCGCAAGTTTCTGGTTATAACGATTTGCCTGGCGCTTGCCTAGCAGACAACGCTGGTTTTGCAACCTTTTACTGACGATTTCCCATCGTACAGCATGTACTTTTGCCATGATTTTCATGTACATTGATGAGCAACTTTTTTCCGGCTTTGCCTGATAACTGATTAATTACAATAAGTTAGGGATGGCGAAGCCTTAATCCGACCTGGAGTAGAAAATGCCCTCTCGTAAAGAGCTTGCCAACGCCGTACGGGCGTTAAGTATGGATGCAGTACAGAAAGCCAAATCGGGACATCCGGGTGCCCCGATGGGCATGGCGGACATCGCTGAAGTGCTGTGGCGTGATTATCTGAACCACAGCCCCACCAATCCGCAGTGGGCCGATCGTGACCGTTTTATCCTGTCTAACGGCCACGGCTCGATGCTGATTTACAGCCTGCTGCATCTCACCGGTTACGATCTGCCGATGAGCGAGCTGCAAAACTTTCGTCAGCTGCACTCCAAAACTCCAGGCCATCCGGAATATGGCTACACCGTCGGCGTAGAAACTACCACCGGCCCGCTGGGGCAGGGCATCGCTAACGCCGTCGGCTTCGCCCTCGCTGAGCGCACCCTTGCGGCCCAGTTCAACCGTCCTGGTCATGAAATCGTAGACCACAATACGTATGTCTTCATGGGTGACGGCTGCATGATGGAAGGGATTTCCCACGAAGTCTGTTCACTGGCCGGCACCCTGAAGCTGGGCAAACTGGTTGCCTTCTACGACGATAACGGCATCTCCATTGATGGTCATATTGACGGCTGGTTCACCGATGACACTGCCGCGCGCTTTGAAGCTTACGGCTGGCACGTGGTGCGCGGCGTGGATGGTCACGACGCAGACGCCATCAAAAAAGCGATCGAAGAAGCCAAAGCGGTTTCTGACAAGCCTTCGCTGCTGATGTGCAAAACCGTGATCGGTTTCGGTTCGCCGAACAAAGCGGGCACCCATGATTCGCACGGCGCACCGCTGGGCGATGATGAAATCGCGCTGACCCGTAAGCAGCTGGGCTGGGAGCATGCACCTTTTGTCATTCCGCAGGAGATCTATGCCGAGTGGGACGCAAAAGAGCAGGGCAAAGCGAAAGAGTCCGCCTGGGATGAGAAATTTGCGGCCTATGCGCAGGCTTATCCGGAACTGGCTGCTGAGTTCAAGCGTCGTATGAGCAATGAGCTGCCAGCGAACTGGCAGGAAGAGTCACAGAAATTTATCGAACAGCTGCAAGCTAACCCGGCGAAAATCGCCAGTCGTAAAGCGTCTCAGAATGCGATTGAAGCTTTTGGTAAACTGCTGCCGGAGTATCTGGGCGGCTCTGCTGACCTGGCGCCGAGCAACCTGACTATGTGGTCCGGCTCTACGCCGATCAATGTCGACGCGGCTGGAAACTACATCCACTACGGCGTGCGCGAGTTCGGTATGACCGCTATTGCCAACGGTATTGCACTGCACGGCGGCTTCCTGCCATACACCGCGACCTTCCTGATGTTCGTGGAATATGCTCGTAACGCGGCGCGTATGGCGGCACTGATGAAGATCCGTCAGGTGATGGTATATACCCACGACTCCATCGGTCTGGGCGAAGATGGCCCGACGCACCAGCCGGTAGAACAGCTGGCCAGCCTGCGCACTACGCCAAACATGAGCACCTGGCGTCCCTGTGACCAGGTAGAATCTGCGGTAGCCTGGAAATACGCTATCGAGCGTAAAGATGGCCCGACGGCGTTGATCTTCTCCCGTCAGAATCTGGCTCAGCAGGATCGCAGCGCGGAGCAGCTGGCGAATGTGGCGCGTGGTGGTTATGTGCTGAAAGATTGCGACGGTACGCCTGAGCTGATCCTGATCGCTACCGGTTCTGAAGTAGAGCTGGCGGTGGCGGCGTATGATCGTCTCTCCAGCGAAGGACGTAAAGTGCGTGTGGTTTCTATGCCTTCTACCGACGCCTTCGACAAGCAGGACGCGGCGTATCGCGAATCCGTGTTGCCGAAAGCGGTAGCCGCGCGCGTGGCTATCGAAGCGGGTATCGCTGACTACTGGTACAAATACACCGGTCTGAACGGGGCGATTGTCGGCATGACTACCTTTGGTGAGTCAGCACCGGCAGAGAAACTGTTTGAGCTGTTTGGCTTCACCGTCGATAACGTGGTCAACACCGCCAAATCGATTCTTTAATTCTGTTGCACCGTCTGTCCGCCCTGGTGCGGGCAGGATGGGAAAACCTGAAGGGCGAGCTGTTCGCCCTTTTTTATTGCTGGCATTCAAGTTATTCCAGCAGTAATAATAGAATTTCAGCTTAAAATGTGACAAAGATCTAATTATTGGCAGCACAGTTGATTACCATTATTTCTGTTATTCCTGAGTTGTTTTATTCTGGCTGAAGCGTTTCAGTTAAGATCCTGACGGCAACGGGCCGCCCGCCAGCGTACAAGAATTTCCTGTACAAATTCTGGCGAAACGCTCAGGCTATTGGCATGTTTTATCAGGCAGTTACCGCAGGAGAAATATGACCGTTCGGGTTGCGATAAATGGTTTTGGCCGCATTGGACGCAACGTATTGCGTGCGCTGTACGAAACCGGCCGCCGGGCTGAAATCACCGTGGTGGCCATCAACGAACTGGCAAATGCCGCTGGCATCGCCCATCTGTTGAAATATGACACCAGCCATGGCCGCTTCGCCTTTGAGGTGCGTCAGGAGCGCGATCTGCTGCGTGTCGGCGATGATACCATTCGTCTGTTGCATCAGGCGGCGATCAGCGCGTTGCCCTGGCGTGAACTGAACGTGGATATCGTTCTCGACTGTACCGGCGTCTATGGCAGCCGCGTCGATGGCGTCGCCCATCTGCAGGCGGGTGCGAAGAAAGTGTTGTTTTCCCATCCGGGCGACAGCGATCTGGATGCAACTGTGGTGTTTGGCGTCAACGACCAGACGCTGAAACCCGCTGACCGCATTGTCTCCAACGCCTCCTGCACCACCAACTGTATTATCCCGATTATCAAGCTGCTGGATGACGCCTTTGGCATCGAAAACGGCACCGTTACCACTATTCATTCCGCGATGCACGACCAGCAGGTGATTGACGCCTACCACAGCGACTTGCGCCGTACGCGCGCCGCCAGCCAGTCGATCATCCCGGTAGATACCCGCCTTGCCGCTGGCATTGCACGCATTTTTCCGAAATTTCATGACCGCTTTGAAGCCATTGCTGTACGCGTTCCTACCATCAACGTCACCGCCATTGATCTCAGCGTCTCGGTGCGCCAGGCGGTGAAGGCGAGCGAGGTCAACGCCTTGTTGCAAAACGCGTCAGAGGGGGCATTTAGTGGTATAGTTGACTATACGGAATTACCGTTAGTCTCAGTCGATTTTAACCATGATCCGCACAGTGCCATAGTGGACGGCACGCAGACGCGGGTCAGCGGTCAGCACCTGATCAAGACCCTGGTCTGGTGTGACAACGAATGGGGCTTTGCTAACCGAATGCTCGATACGACGTTAGCCATGGCCGCACGCGGTTTCAGGTAAGACGCAGTTTGCGTCTGACAAAACTTATGAGAATCAACGAGAGGGTTCACCATGTCTGCAATTAAGATGACCGATCTGGATCTAGCTGGTAAACGTGTTTTGATCCGCGCCGATCTCAACGTGCCAGTGAAAGAAGGGAAAGTGACGTCAGACGCACGTATTCGTGCTTCTCTGCCTACCATCGAAGCGGCGTTAAAACAGGGCGCGAAAGTGATGGTTACCTCCCACCTGGGTCGTCCCACTGAAGGTGAATATAACGAAGAGTTCTCTCTGCTGCCGGTGGTTAACTACCTGAAAGAGAAGCTGAACGGCACTAACGTGACGCTGGCAAAAGATTATCTCGACGGCGTTGATGTGAATGCTGGCGAGCTGGTGGTGCTGGAGAACGTCCGCTTCAATAAGGGCGAGAAAAAAGACGATGAAACCCTCGCGAAGAAATATGCTGCGCTGTGCGACGTGTTTGTAATGGACGCGTTCGGTACTGCGCATCGCGCGCAGGCCTCTACCCATGGTGTTGGCAAGTTTGCGCCGATCGCCTGTGCCGGTCCGCTGCTTTCCGCTGAGCTGGAAGCGCTGGGCAAAGTGATGAGCAACCCGGAACGTCCGCTGGTGGCGGTGGTTGGCGGCTCCAAAGTTTCAACCAAATTTGACGTGCTGCAGTCGCTGGTGAAAATCGCCGACACCGTGATTGTTGGCGGCGGCATCGCCAATACCTTTGTGGCTATCGACAACAACGTCGGTAAATCTCTTTATGAGCCGGACTTTGTCGAAGCCGCGAAAAAACTGCGTGACGAGTACGGTATTCCGGTTCCGGTGGATTCGCGTGTCGGCACGGAATTCTCTGAAACTGCGCCAGCTACGGTGAAAAAAGCTTCCGAAGTAGCGGATAACGAAGAAATTATGGACTTCGGTGATGAAACCGCACAGGCGATGGCGAAACTGCTGAAAGAAGCAAAAACCATCCTCTGGAACGGTCCGGTTGGCGTGTTTGAGTTCCCGAATTTCCGTAAGGGTACTGAAATTATCGCCAACGCGATTGCTGACAGCGACGCCTTTTCCGTAGCGGGCGGCGGCGACACGCTGGCCGCAATCGACCTGTTTGGCATTGAAGATAAAATCTCTTACATCTCCACCGGTGGCGGTGCATTCCTGGAGTTCGTGGAAGGCAAAAAACTGCCCGCGGTAGCGATGCTGGAAGAGCGTGCCAAACAGTAATCTTTTGAGGGCGACGCGCAGCGTGTCGCCTGAAAAATTGCCCGGTGAAGGGCGTTGAATCCGTTATGCGGCCAACGAAACAGGACAAACAGGACTCAATCATGTCTAAAATTTTCGATTTCGTAAAACCCGGCGTTGTAACCGGTGATGATGTACAGAAAGTCTTCAAAGTGGCGAAAGAGAACAAATTCGCCCTGCCAGCAGTTAACTGCGTTGGTACTGATTCCATCAACGCCGTGCTGGAAGCGGCCGCAAAAGCCAAAGCGCCAGTCATCGTACAGTTCTCCAACGGTGGCGCTTCCTTTATCGCTGGTAAAGGCTTCAAAACTGACAAGCCGCAGGGCGCAGCCATTTTCGGCGCGATTTCTGGCGCGCAGCACGTTCATCTGATGGCTGAGCAGTATGGCGTGCCGGTGATCCTGCACACTGACCACTGTGCGAAAAAATTGCTGCCGTGGATCGATGGCTTGCTGGAAGCCGGTGAAGCACACTTCCAGAAAACTGGTAAACCGCTGTTCTCTTCACACATGATCGACCTCTCTGAAGAGTCGCTGGAAGAGAACATCGAACTGTGCGCTAAATACCTGGAGCGCATGTCCAAAATCAACATGACGCTGGAAATTGAACTGGGCGTCACCGGTGGTGAAGAAGATGGCGTGGACAACTCTGACGTTGACAGTTCAGCCCTCTACACTCAGCCGGAAGATGTGGATTACGCGTATACCAAACTGAGCGCTATCAGCCATCGTTTCACCATCGCTGCTTCCTTTGGTAACGTTCACGGCGTGTATAAGCCAGGTAACGTGAAGCTGACTCCGGTAATCCTGAAAAACTCTCAGGAATATGTCAGCAAAAAACATGGCCTGCCGCATAACGCTCTGGACTTCGTGTTCCATGGCGGTTCCGGCTCATCTGCTGCCGAGATCGAAGAATCTATCGGTTACGGCGTAGTGAAAATGAACATCGATACCGATACCCAGTGGGCAACCTGGGACGGTATCCTGCAGTATTACAAAAAGAACGAAGGCTACCTGCAGGCACAGCTGGGTAACCCGGAAGGCGATGATAAACCGAACAAAAAATACTACGATCCGCGCGTCTGGCTGCGTTCTGCTCAGTCGTCCATGGTGACGCGTCTGGAGCAGGCGTTTAAGGAACTGAACGCTATCGACGTACTGTAATTTTTTGTTACAGCATGCTAAAGGCCCTGCGGGGCCTTTTTTTATGCGGTTTTTCCGGGAAAAGCCAGCACATTCGAGGTTGTTAATAGCATTCTTCCACATTCTGTCTTAACCTTCTCTGAGCATTTGTTGGAACTTCCCGGACGATGCCGGGTCCTTTTCCTTGGGTAAAACAACACAGGGTTAACGAATGGAAGATTTAAACGTGGTTGATGGGATCAATAATGCCGGTAACTGGCTGGTGCGTAATCAGGCGCTGCTGCTCAGCTATGCCGTGAATATTGTGGCAGCCATTGCGATTATTATTATCGGGATGATAGCGGCGCGCGCCGTTTCTAACGGGATAAACCGTCTGCTGGTGACGCGGCATATCGATGCTACCGTCGCCGATTTTCTCTCGGCGCTGGTGCGCTACGGTATTATTGGCTTTACGCTGATTGCGGCGCTGGGCCGCGTCGGGGTGCAGACGGCGTCGGTGATCGCGGTACTGGGTGCCGCCGGTCTGGCGGTGGGCCTGGCCCTGCAGGGCTCGCTTTCCAACCTCGCCGCTGGCGTGCTGCTGGTCACTTTCCGTCCATTCCGCGCCGGTGAGTTTGTTGATCTGGGCGGTGTGATGGGCACCGTGCAGAGCGTGCAGATTTTCTCTACCACGCTGAAAACCGGTGATGGCAAAATCGTCATTGTGCCGAACGGTAAAATTATCGCCGGTAATATTGTTAACTTCTCGCGTGAACCGGTGCGTCGTAATGAGTTTATCGTCGGCGTCGCGTATGAGGCGGATGTCGATGAGGTTATTCAGCTGCTGCGTGAAGTGGTGGATGCTGACCCGCGTGTTCTGCAGGACCGGGGCGTGCAGATTGGCCTGAATGAACTGGGCGCCTCCTCACTGAACTTTGTGGTGCGCTGCTGGAGTCAAAGCAGCGTCCTGCAGGATGTGTACTGGGATCTGCTGAAAAACTTCAAGCGGGCGCTGGATGCGCGCGGCATCGGCATTCCTTATCCCCAGATGGATGTGCATCTGCATCAGGTCAAACAGCCCGACAACGACGCGCCAAAAATCGCACAACCAGAGTAACAGGGTGACAGCCAGGGCGGACTTTTCCGCCCTGTTTTATGCTTCCCATCATCAAGCTTGCTAATGACCAATTAGTTTTTCCCATTTCCGCTTATGATCCCCCTCCGTTACACTTAGCCTGTTCAATCAATGCTGAGGGTTAACCAGTGTTATCTGTTTATTTACAAGGGCTTGCCCTTGGCGCGGCGCTTATCCTGCCGCTGGGACCACAAAACGCCTTCGTGATGAATCAGGGCGTCAGGCGGCAGTACCATCTGATGACCGCCTCGCTCTGTACGCTCAGCGATATCCTGCTGATTTGTGCCGGTATCTTCGGCGGCAGCGCGCTGCTGAGTCAGTCGCCGTTGCTGCTGATGCTGATCACCTGGGCGGGTGTCGCATTCCTGCTCTGGTACGGCTGGGGCGCGCTGCGTACGGCGTTCAGCGGTAATATCGATCTGGCGGCCGCTGAAGATATGAAACAGGGACGCTGGCGTATTGTCGCTACCATGATGGCAGTTACCTGGCTCAATCCCCACGTTTATCTCGATACCTTTGTGGTGCTCGGCAGCCTGGGTGGCCAGATGACGCAAGAAGCACGCCCCTGGTTTGCGCTCGGATCAGTCAGCGCCTCGCTGATCTGGTTTTACGGGCTGGCGCTGCTCGCCGCCTGGCTCTCGCCCCTGTTACGCACGCGTAAAGCGCAGCGCCTCATTAACCTGCTGGTGGGGGCGGTGATGTGGTTTATTGCGTTGCAGCTGGCGTGGCAGGGCATTTCCGGTTTTCACTGATGATGCTGGTTTCCTGCTGACCGGGCTGGCAGGATGCGCCTGGTCAGTGGTGAAACGCCGGTTGTGCGGAAAATTCAGCGAACTTTTGCCAGAATCAACACTCAGAGCTACACGCATAGTAATCTGTTCCAGGCTTCGTCATAGTGGCAGCCGCTGAATTTAAATTTTCAAGGAGGACTTACCTGATGATGAAACCGCTGGCGCTGGCTGCAATGATGGGCATAGGCGCGTTTTCTTGCGCTGCACAGGCAGGTGAGGTGCCCAATGGCCCGCACGTTGTGACCTCTGGTCAGGCGACGGTTGATGCCCGCCCCGATATTGCGACTTTATCCATTATGGTCAACGTCTCGTCAAAAGATGCGGCGGATGCCAAGAAGCAGGCTGACGATCGTGTAGCGCAATATTTTGATTTTCTGCAGAAAAATGGCATTGAGAAGAAAGATATTGATGCTGCCAATCTGAGCACTCAGCCAGAATACGATTACACTAAAGAGGGCAAATCGGTTCTGAAAGGCTATCGTGCGGTGCGTCAGGTGCAGGTAACGTTACGCCAGCTGGATAAGCTTAATGAACTACTGGATGGCGCATTAAAATCGGGGCTGAACGAGATCCGCGCCGTGGAGCTGGGCGTGACGAATCCGGATCAGTACAAGGAGCAGGCGCGCAAAGCGGCGATGGATAATGCCACCAAACAGGCTTCCGCGCTGGCGGCAGGTTTTAATGCCTCACTGGGACCGGTGTACAGCATTCGTTACCACGTCGCTAACTATCAGCCGATGCCGATGGCGCGCATGTATAAAGCTGCAGGTGCAGCGGCAGAGACCTCAGCGCAACAAACCTATGAGCAGCAAAGCATTCACTTCGACGATCAGGTGGATGTGGTGTTTGAAATCAAACCCAACACGCCGTAAAAACGTAGGGTTGCCAGCCAGCAGCGGCTGGCAACCTGTTCCTCAGGCCGCCAGCGTATCCTGACGCAGCACGCGATGCCCATGTGCCAGCAGCGCATCGGTTACACGACGCATCAGCCGGCTCTCTGGCGCAAAACGGTGCCAGTAGAGCATACGGCGCTGATAAAGCCCCGGCGTTAAGTCGATCAGCTCCCCACTCGCCAGCTCGCGCTCAATCTGCAGATGCGGGATCATACAGCAGGTCGAGCCCTGACGCGCCATCTGCACAAAGGCTTCTGATGAGTTAACGATATGACAGGGGACGCTGCCTGGGGAGAGGTCAAAGTTCTGCTGCAAAAACGCCTGATGCATATCATCCAGATGGTCAAACGCCACGGCAGGCGCTTTCAGCAGGGCAGAACGCGTTACGCCGTTGGGGAAATAGCGGTCGGCGAATTCGCGTGACGCCACAAACAGGTAATCCAGCGCCCCCAGTTGATCCACCAGACAGCTGGGCAGCGGTTGCGGCTGAATACTCACCGCGCCGACAACCTCACCGCGCCGCAAGCGCTCCTGGGTACGGGTTTCATCCTCGACCTGCAGATTCAGACGCACCGGTGAGTCGGCCAGCACATCTTTCAGCGCGGGCAGCAGCCAGGTTGCGAGACTGTCGGCGTTCACCGCCAGCGACAGCAGGAGCGGCGTCGTCCCGCCGTTTTCATCGCCCAGCCACTCCTCTTCCAGTAACTCCACCTGATGCAACAGCGCCAGCAGCTTCTGTCCCTGCTCGGTTGGACGCGGCGGCACGGTGCGCACCAGCAACGGCTGGCCGAACAGGTTTTCCAGCTGCTTAATACGCTGAGAGACCGCCGACTGCGTGATACAGAGCTTCTGGGCGGCACGTTCAAAACCGCGTTCACGGATCACGGCATCCAGCGCCTGAAGCGTGCGATAGTCCGGGCGTTTCATTCTTTCTTACTCTCCTCAGAGGACATCAGGTTGCCCTTACCCTCAGCCCCGCATGCCAGAAAACGGGATGGGCAATGGTGCGTTTGTTTTGTGGGCTGGCTTCCAAAGCAGCGAAACCGCAATTAACACACGCGCTTTTTGCCAAAGCCTTGCTTTATACTACGCGCATTCCGTCGCAGCACAGGTTGTAAACATACCATGACCCAGGATGAACTGAAAAAAGCCGTTGGCTGGGCCGCACTGAAATATGTGCAGCCAGGCACCGTGGTGGGCGTTGGCACCGGCTCCACCGCCGCGCATTTTATCGATGCGTTAGCCACCATGAAGCAGCAAATTGAAGGTGCCGTTTCAAGTTCGGAAGCCTCGACGCTGAAGCTGAAAAGCCTCGGCATTCCGGTTTTCGATCTGAATGAGATCGACTCGCTGGCGATCTACGTGGACGGGGCCGATGAGATCAATCCGCAGATGCAGATGATCAAGGGCGGCGGCGCGGCCTTAACGCGGGAAAAAATCGTGGCGGCCGTGGCCGGGAAATTTATCTGTATCGCCGATGCCAGCAAAGAAGTGGATGTGCTGGGGCGTTTCCCGTTACCGGTCGAAGTTATCCCGATGGCGCGTGCCTACGTCGCCCGTGAGCTGGTTAAACTCGGCGGCCTGCCGGAGTATCGTCAGAATGTGGTTACCGACAACGGCAATATCATTCTCGACGTGCATAATCTGCGTATTCTTGACCCTGTCGCGCTGGAGAAAAGCATCAATGCCTTGCCCGGCGTGGTGACTGTTGGCCTGTTTGCTGCGCGCGGCGCCGATATCGCGTTGATCGGCACGGCGGACGGGGTGAAAACTATTGAGAAATGATCTCGCTGGCGTCCTCAGGACGCCCGTGATTTCTCTGATAAACCTGCTTTTCTTGTCGGGGCGAAATTCAGTGACTTATGTCACATAACTGTCGTCCGCTACCAGATCGTTCTTTTTGCGCTGCGCATATCCCGATTTTGTAGGGGAATGCACAGCCTGACAGCGGGCCCGTGCTGACAAGCGGGCAATCGTTTGTATTGATGCGCGCGTAATTTTTGATATTTTGACAGAAGACTGCCTTATGGCAGCCCTCGTTGAATTCTGAATAGGGTCGGGAAATGGCAAAGGTATCACTGGAAAAAGAAAAGATTAAGTTCCTGCTGGTGGAAGGTGTCCATCAGAGCGCGCTGGATAACCTGCACGCGGCAGGTTACACCAATATCGAATTCCACAAGGGTGCGCTGGATACGGAGACGTTAAAAGCGTCGATCCGTGATGCGCACTTTATTGGTATCCGCTCCCGTACCCATCTCACCGAAGAGGTGTTGGCTGTTGCTGAGAAGCTGGTCGCGATTGGCTGTTTCTGTATTGGTACCAACCAGGTGGATCTCAATGCGGCGGCGAAACGTGGCATTCCGGTATTTAACGCGCCGTTTTCCAACACCCGCTCTGTGGCGGAGCTGGTGATCGGCGAAATGCTGCTGATGCTGCGCGGTATCCCGGAAGCGAACGCCAAAGCCCACCGCGGTATCTGGAATAAAAATGCCCAGGGATCCTTTGAAGCGCGCGGTAAAAAACTGGGCATCATTGGTTACGGCCATATCGGAATGCAGCTGGGCGTGCTGGCAGAAAGCCTCGGGATGCACGTTTACTTTTACGATATCGAAAACAAGTTGCCGCTGGGTAACGCCACCCAGGTGCGTCATCTTTCCGACCTGTTGAACATGAGTGATGTGGTCAGCCTGCACGTGCCGGAAACCGCCTCTACGCAGAATATGATTGGTGCCGAAGAACTGGCGCTGATGAAGCCGGGATCGCTGCTGATTAACGCCTCACGCGGCACCGTGGTCGATATTCCTGCGCTGTGCGATGTGCTGGCTAACAAACATCTGGCGGGGGCGGCCATTGACGTCTTCCCGGTTGAGCCTGCTACCAACAGCGATCCTTTCATGTCGCCGCTGTGTGAATTCGATAACGTTATCCTGACGCCGCATATCGGGGGATCTACCCAGGAAGCGCAGGAAAACATCGGCCTGGAAGTCTCCGGCAAGCTGGTGAAATATTCGGATAACGGCTCAACGCTGTCTGCCGTGAACTTCCCGGAAGTGTCGCTGCCCATGCATGCAGCCAGCGCCAGCCGTCTGCTGCATATTCATGAAAACCGCCCGGGCATTCTGACCGCTATCAACCAGATTTTTGCCGAGCAGGGCATTAACATCGCTGCGCAGTATCTGCAGACTTCCCCTTATATGGGCTATGTGGTTATCGATATTGATGCTGAGCAGGATGTGGCCAATAAAGCGCTGCAGCTGATGAAGGCCATCCCGGGCACTATCCGCGCACGTTTGCTGTACTGACCGCGATGCGCGCCTGACCGCAGAAGCTTGTCAGGGCGCGCATCAGACGGGAGAGCGATTTGCTCTCCCGCTCTCCAACCGCCAACTTCTTACCATTGCCATAGCTTTGAGGGCGTCATTACCGCAGGTAACGGCACATCCCAGGCTGCGACAGGCAGCTTATCCACTAGCTGACAGTCATGCGCCACTCCTACCGGCAGAAAATCATGCTGCTGCCAGTGCTGCAAAGTGCGGTCATAAAACCCGCCTCCCATGCCCAGACGCTGTCCTTCACAGTCAAACGCCACCAGCGGCACCATCATCACGTCCAGATCGTCAAGGGTCGCCAGATGCCGGATATCCAGTGGCGGTTCGGGAATACGCAGTTTATTCGGCGTCAGCACGGTATCCGGGGTATAGCGTATAAAAAGCAGGTTTCCCGGCGAAAAAGGGTGCAGAATCGGCAAAAAGACGCGTTTTTTCTGCTGCCAGAGTTTGGCAATAAGCGGCCGGGTATTGAGTTCGCCATCCACAGACAGAAACAGCGCAATGTTTTCTGCAGCTGAGATGGGGGCGAAATTGACAGCATGTTCGGCCAGCAGATCGGCGGCCTGTTCCTGTTGTGTAGCACTCAGTGCCCGGCGTAAATGGCGGACGTGCTGACGAATCTCGTGGCGTTCAGGTAAAGAGGGAAGTGTCATGATATCCCCGTAAGGAGCCTGCTCAGAGCAGGGACTATATCATGCAGAAAAACAAACGAAAGGGGAGATCTCCGAGATGCCGCCGTAGGCTGTAACCCTTGAACCCTTGGTTCAAGGTGAGTATGCCGTCGCAACCATCAGGCTTCTCGGACGAACCGAGCATGCTCACAGGTTACGGAGCGTCACACTCTGTTTGTTTGAAATATCGGCTCAGGGGACTGGCCCACTTGCAAACATCTCAGAGAAAATTTGCTTCACCGTTACTTTAGCACAGTAACCATAAAGCGTTATTCAAACTTCGGACCCTGGCGTTCAGTAATACGACCTTGTTCGACTAATGCCTGTTCAATGGTCTGCTGCAGGATACGGATACGTTGTTCCATGTTAGCAGCATAATCGCGCGTTTTCACTTTCTCTTGCGCCAGTTCGTGGCAGATGTTTAACGCGGCGATGAACACCAGTTGTTCTGTATTTGTGACTCTAGTGCGAACTTTTAAATCTTGCAACCGTTGATTAAGATCTTCTGCCGCCGCATTCAGCGCATCCTGCTGTTCAGGCGGACAATTTACTCTTAATGAACGACCAAAAATTTGTATATCTACCGGTTGTGCAGACATGCCACCTTCCTGACTTATTCCTGCGCCCGCATCGCCCTTATCAGCCAAAGGTTCGGGAGGCGGGCAACTATATCGACCAGCGTAATAACTTACAACCCCTTTTCTGGAAACCTTGAGGCACCTGGTGGTAGCATAACACGAACTTATTCTGCCAACGATGATGAATGCTTATGTCTTTACAGAACGCAACCCCCGACTACAACGTGCTGGCTTCGGCGCTCTCACAGCAGGGTGTTGGAATGACGCCAGCAGAGATGCATGGCTTGCTCAGCGGAATCATCTGTGGCGGAAATCAGGATCACAGCTGGACCCGTCTGGTGCATGATCTGACCAACGAAGGCCTGGCGTTTTCGCAGAGCCTGGCGCAGCCGCTGCAGGCGCTGCATGAAAATATTATGACGACGCTGGAAGATGAAGGATTTATGTTCCAGCTGATGCTGCCGGACGATGAAGACATCACGGTCTTTGATCGCGCGGATGCCCTGGCGGGCTGGGTAAATCATTTTCTGCTTGGCCTCGGCGTCACGCAGCCGAAGCTCGACAAAGTCACCGGCGAAACCGGGGAAGCGATTGACGATCTGCGTACGATTGCCCAGCTGGGTTATGACGAAGATGAGGATCAGGAAGAGCTTGAGCAGTCGCTGGAAGAAGTTATTGAGTATGTACGCGTTGCAGCCTTGCTCTGCCATGACACTTTCACCCCGTCGCAGCCTGCCGCTCCCGAAGTCAGGAAACCCACGTTACACTAAGGGGAGCGCGTCTATCATTGCAGGGGCACTGAGATGCCTTCTTTAACAGGGAGTGAGCAACATGATCACACTGGATACCTTCCAGCAACGTCGCCAGGCGCTGTTAGCGCGTATGGCTCCCGGAAGTGCGGCGCTGATCTTCGCCGCGCCGGAAGTGACGCGCAGCAACGATACGGAATATCCGTTTCGCCAGAACAGTGATTTTTGGTACTTCACCGGTTTCAATGAGCCGCAGGCGCTGTTAGTGCTGATCAAAAGCGACGAGCATCACAACCACAGCGTGTTGTTTAATCGCGTGCGCGACCTGACGGCAGAGATCTGGTTTGGCCGCCGCCTGGGTCAGGAAGCGGCACCGGCGAAGCTGGGTGTCGATCGCGCTTTGCCCTGGGATGACATTGCTGAGCAGCTTTATCAGCTCCTGAACGGCCTGGATGTGATTTATCATGCGCAGGGGCTGTTTGCCGAGGCGGATACGCTGGTCTTCAGCGCGCTGGAGCGTTTGCGTCATGGCTTCCGCCAGAATCTGAGCGCACCCGATACCCTGACCGACTGGCGTCCCTGGGTGCATGAGATGCGTCTGTTTAAAGGGCCGGAAGAGATCGACCTTTTACGGCGCGCGGGCCGCATCAGTGCGCTGGCGCATACCCGGGCGATGCGGCTCTGTCGGCCCGGCATGTTTGAGTATCAGCTGGAAGGGGAAATTCATCATGAATTTAACCGTCACGGCGCGCGTTTTCCCGCCTACAACACCATCGTGGGCTCCGGTGAAAACGGCTGCATTCTGCATTACACGGAAAACGAGAGCGAACTGCGCGACGGAGATTTAGTGCTGATCGACGCGGGCTGCGAATTTCATGGCTACGCGGGCGATATTACACGCACCTTTCCGGTGAACGGCAAATTCAGCACGCCGCAGCGGGCCATTTATGACATCGTGCTGGCGTCGCTCTACAAAGCGCTGGCGCTGTTCCGCCCCGGCATCAGCATTCGCGCCGTGAACGATGAAGTGGTGCGTATCATGGTGAGTGGTCTGGTGGAACTGGGCATTCTGCAGGGCGAGGTGGACACCTTGATCGCCGAAGAGGCCCATCGTCAGTTCTATATGCATGGCCTGGGTCACTGGCTGGGACTCGATGTTCATGATGTAGGTCATTACGGTACGCCGAGCCGGGATCGTATACTGGAACCGGGCATGGTACTCACTGTGGAACCGGGCCTCTATATCGCGCCGGATGCGGATGTGCCCGCCGAGTATCGGGGCATCGGGATCCGTATTGAAGATGACATTCTGATCACTGAAACCGGTAACGAGAACCTGACGGACAGCGTGGTCAAAGATGCAGAGGCGATCGAAGCGCTGATGGCGGCAGCACGAAACTCATGAGCATTATCATTGCGGGCGGCGGCATGACTGGCGCAACCCTGGCGCTGGCGCTCTCTCACTTATCGCAGGGGAAGCTGGCGGTAACGCTGATTGAAAGCCGCGAGCCGGCCAGCCGTGCGCATCCGGGCTATGACAGCCGGGCCATCGCGCTGGCGGCCGGGACCTGTCAGCAACTGGCGGCGATCAACCTCTGGCCCGCGCTGGAAAGCTGCGCTACACCCATAACGGATATCCATGTCAGCGATCGCGGGCATGCCGGTTTTGTCTCCATAGCGGCGCGTGATTACGGACTGAACGCGCTGGGCAATGTGGTTGAACTGTTTGATGTCGGGCAGCGTCTGTTTAACCGGCTGAAAAGCGCGCCGGGTGTGACTTTGCGCTGTCCGGCACGCGTCATGACGGTGGTGCGTGAGCAGGATAAGGTGCAGGTGACGCTGGACAGCGGCGAACAGCTGGAAGCGGCGTTGCTGGTGGCGGCCGATGGCTCGCGCTCCTCGCTGGCCGCCTCCTGCGGCATGCAGTGGCAGCGTGACGACTATCAGCAGCTGGCGGTAATCGCTAACGTCTCTACCCGGTTGCCGCATCAGGGACGCGCCTTTGAGCGCTTTACCCGCAACGGTCCGCTGGCCCTGCTGCCGATGTCCGATCATCGCCTGTCGCTGGTCTGGTGCCATCCTCTGGCGGCGCGTGCTGAGGTAGAGCGCTGGAGCGAAGCGCAGTTCCTGAGCGAGTTACAACGTGCCTTTGGCTGGCGTTTAGGAGAATTTACCCATGCAGGTCAGCGCGAATATTATCCGCTGGCATTGCAGATAGCGACACAGATCGTATCGCACCGGCTGGCGCTGGTGGGCAATGCGGCCCAGACGCTGCATCCTATTGCGGGACAGGGGTTCAATCTCGGTCTGCGCGATGTGATGTCGCTGGCAGAGACTCTGGCCGCCGCCCATCGTCATCAGCAGGATGTAGGCAGCTATCCGGTTCTGCAGCACTATCAACAGCGGCGTCAGCCCGACAGGGAGGCGACCATTGGCATCACGGATGGCCTGGTACGGCTGTTTGCCAACAGCTATGCCCCGCTGGCGGTGGGACGAAATCTTGGGCTGATGGCGATGGATAATCAGCCGTGGCTGCGAAATCAACTGGCTGAACGCACTCTCGGGTGGGTCAGGCGTTAAAACAAGAGGCTCAGATGCAAAGTTTTGATGTAGTGATCGCTGGCGGTGGAATGACCGGGCTGGCGGTAGCCTGTGGGCTGCAGGGCAGTGGTTTGCGCGTCGCGGTGCTGGAGAAAGCGGCGGAGCCTCAGTTTGATGCTGCCGCACCCGCATCGATTCGCGTCTCAGCAATCAATGCGGCCAGCGAAAGGCTACTGCAAAAGCTGGATGTCTGGTCGATGATTCTCTCGCTACGTGCCAGCAGCTATCACGGCATGGAAGTGTGGGATCAGGATAGTTTCGGCAGCATCGCTTTTGATGACGAGCAGCAGGGGCTGACGCATCTCGGCCATATTATTGAAAACCCCGTTATTCATAGCGCGCTATGGCAACGAGCCAACGCCTGTAGCGATGTAACCTTGCTGGCACCGGCGCAGATTCAGCAGGTCGCCTTTGGTGATAACGAAGCTTTTGTCACTTTGCAGGACGGCAATATGATGAGCGCACGCCTGCTGGTGGCCGCTGACGGCGCCAACTCCTGGCTGCGTCATCAGGCAGATATTCCGCTCACTTTCTGGGATTATGATCATCATGCGCTGGTCGCCAATGTGCGTACCGATGTGCCGCACGATGCCATCGCTCGTCAGGTGTTCCACGGTGATGGCATCCTGGCGTTTTTGCCCATGCAGGATCCGCATCTCTGCTCTATCGTCTGGTCGCTTTTGCCGCAGGAGGCGAGTCGGCTGGAAGCCATGCCTGAAGCGTTGTTTAACCAACAACTCTCGGTGGCTTTTGATATGCGTTTAGGGCTTTGTCATCTGGAAAGCGAACGGAAAATATTCCCGTTGGTGGCGCGCTACGCCCGTAACTTTGCTGCCCACCGGCTGGCGCTGGTGGGGGATGCGGCGCATACCATTCATCCGCTGGCAGGCCAGGGTGCCAATCTCGGCTTTATGGATGCCGCCGAACTGATTGGCGAAATCCGGCGTCTGCATCAGCAGGGGAAAGATATCGGCCAGCACCTCTATCTGCGCCGTTATGAACGCAGCCGTAAACAGAGCGCGGCCATGATGCTGGCTGGCATGCAGGGCTTTCGCGAATTGTTTGCCGGCAATAACCCGGCGAAAAAATTGCTGCGCGATGTCGGCCTGAAACTGGCAGACACGTTGCCTGGCGTGAAGCCGATGCTGCTGAAACAAGCCATGGGACTCAACGATCTGCCTGCCTGGTTACGCCAGTAACCTTTTTCTGGCCGGGAAACCTACCGGCCAGAGCGCTCTCTTTCTTTTCCCGTAAACATTCCTGAAACCGCTGCTGCACCAGAAAAGGGCAGTGACGCACGCTTTTTGCGCCTCGTTTGATTTATTCTAATTTTACCTTCTTATTCGCATTAATATTTCTCATGCGTATGTGATTTTTCCCCCGGTTATTTTTTTCCCTCTTAGCCTGAGACTTGACTAATTTGCTACTTAACCGGCCAGACACTCTTTTTTATGTGCAATAAATCACAAAAAAGCAGTGAATTATCCTGCATCCTTTGCGGCGCTCGCCCGGCCTGAGATAATTCTTTCCCCCGGTTTTGCTTATGGTTAATTCGCTGGTTCGGTGATAACGTCATAGTAAAGAGAACGTTTGCGTCGGTTTCCGGAGCCGGTAAAAGGCCGCTTTAACTCACTTGTTTTTGCACAGGATGGTTATGACTCAACAAACGCCTTTGTTTGCCCAGCATCAAGCCTGCGGCGCCCGTATGGTGGACTTCCACGGCTGGATGATGCCGCTGCATTATGGCTCTCAGCTGGATGAACATCACGCGGTACGTAATGACGCGGGCATGTTCGATGTTTCCCATATGACGATTGTCGATCTGCAGGGTGCGCGCACGCGTGAATTTCTGCGTTACCTGCTGGCTAACGATGTTGCCAAACTGACCCAGCCTGGCAAAGCCCTCTACAGCGGCATGCTTAACGCCTCGGGTGGCGTCATCGATGATTTGATTGTTTACTTTATGACCGAAGACTTCTTCCGCGTGGTGGTTAACTCCGCCACGCGTGAGAAGGATCTGCAATGGATCGGTGAACATGCGCAGGCTTATGACGTCACCCTTCAGGAGCGTGACGATCTGGCTTTGATTGCGGTGCAGGGTCCCAACGCGCAGCAGAAAGCGCAGACGCTGTTCAGTGCTGAGCAGCAGCAGGCGGTAGCTGGTATGAAGCCGTTTTTTGGCGTTCAGACGGGTAATCTGTTTATCGCCACCACCGGCTATACCGGGGAAGCGGGCTATGAAATCGCGCTGCCAGCTGCGGAAGCGGCGGATTTCTGGCAACAGCTGCTGGCTGCAGGCGTGAAGCCTGCAGGCCTGGGCGCGCGTGATACGCTGCGCCTGGAAGCGGGCATGAATCTGTATGGTCAGGAGATGGACGAAAAAGTGTCACCGCTGGCGGCTAACATGGGTTGGACCATCAGCCGGGAGCCGACGGATCGCGACTTCATCGGTCGTGACGCGCTGGAAGCGCAACGCGCAGCAGGCACGGAAAAGCTGGTTGGCCTGGTGATGAAAGAAAAAGGCGTATTGCGCAACGGCCTGCCGGTGCGCTTTACCGATGCTCAGGGGCAAATGCGGCAGGGGATCATTACCAGTGGATCCTTCTCCCCCACGCTGGGTTACAGTATTGCGCTGGCACGCGTGCCGGCGGGCATTGGCGATCATGCCATTGTTGAAATTCGCAATCGCGAAGTCGCGGTTCAGGTCACCAAACCCGTATTCGTTCGCGCCGGCAAACCGGTCGCGCAGTAATTTTTTCAGGAGAAATGGCGATGAGCAATGTGCCTAATGAATTGAAATACCGTGAAAGCCATGAGTGGGTGCGTAAAGAAGAAGACGGCACTTACACCGTCGGCATCACCGAACATGCGCAGGAACTACTGGGTGACATGGTGTTTGTGGATCTGCCGGAACCCGGCACCACTTTTGCTGCCGGTGAAGAGTGTGCGGTAGCTGAATCGGTAAAAGCTGCCTCTGACATCTATGCCCCCCTCAGCGGTGAAATTGTTGCGGTAAACGAGGCGCTGGGCGATGCGCCAGAACTGGTGAACAGCGATCCTTACACCGATGGCTGGCTGTTCAGAATCAGCGCCAGCGACGCATCGGAACTTGAAGCATTGCTGGATGCGGACGCTTACAAAGCGTCGATCGACGAGTAACCGACGTGCTGAGCGGTGTGTTTCGGGAGCGTTGCGTTCCCGAACGCACCGCACTGCCCGGCATGTGTGCAGCTTTTTCTTACCCAGCCCGATTCAGGATTTACTGCTAATGACCCAGACTCTCAGCCAGCTTGAACACAACGGTGCATTTATCGAGCGCCATATCGGCCCTTCGCCTGAACAACAGGTCAGTATGCTGGAAACCATTGGTGCCAGCTCGCTGGAGGCGCTTATTGGCTCCGTTGTGCCTGCGGATATTCAGTTACCGAGCCCGCCTGCTATTGGTGAAGCTGTTACCGAACAGCAGGCGCTGGCGGAACTCAAGGCGATAGCCAGCCAGAACCAGCGTTACAAATCCTGGATCGGCATGGGCTACAGCGCGGTCATTACTCCGCCGGTGATCCTGCGCAACATGCTGGAAAATCCCGGCTGGTATACCGCCTATACCCCTTATCAGCCGGAAGTTTCGCAGGGGCGTCTTGAGGCATTGCTGAATTTCCAGCAGGTGACGCTGGATTTGACCGGTCTGGATGTTGCCTCCGCCTCGCTGCTGGATGAAGCCACGGCGGCGGCAGAAGCGATGGCGATGGCGAAGCGCGTCAGTAAGCTGAAAAACGCCAACAAATTTTTTATCGCCGAGGATATTCATCCACAAACCCTCGACGTGGTGCGCACCCGTGCCGAAACCTTTGGCTTTGACCTGATCATCGATCGTGCTGACAAAGCGTGCGATCACGATGATCTTTTCGGCGTACTGCTGCAGCAGGTAGGAACCACCGGTGAAGTGCATGATTACCGCGACCTGATTGCGCAACTCAAGAGCCGTAAGGTGATCGTCAGTGTGGCCGCAGATTTTATGTCGCTGCTGCTGCTGGAAGCGCCGGGCAAGCAGGGGGCTGATATCGTTTTCGGCTCGGCGCAGCGTTTCGGCGTGCCGATGGGCTACGGCGGCCCGCATGCCGCCTTCTTTGCCAGCCGCGATGAGCATCGTCGCTCCATGCCGGGCCGCATTATCGGCGTTTCCCGCGATGCCGCAGGCAATACTGCGCTGCGTATGGCGATGCAAACCCGTGAGCAGCATATCCGCCGCGAAAAGGCCAACTCCAATATCTGTACCTCGCAGGTGCTGCTGGCGAACATCGCCGGTCTCTATGCTGTGTTCCATGGCCCGCGGGGCCTGAAGCGCATCGCTTCGCGCATTCACCGCCTTACCGACATCCTGGCCGCTGGCCTGCAGCAGGGTGGTCTGAAGCTGCGCCATAACTGCTGGTTCGATACGCTGACCGTTGAAGTTGCCGATAAAGCAGCGGTGCTGAACCGGGCGCTGAGTTTCGGGGTTAACCTGCGCAGCGACATTCACCAGGCGGTTGGTATCACGCTGGATGAAACCACCGGACGCGACGATGTTGCGGCGCTGTTCGCTATCCTGCTGGGAGATGAGCATGGGCTGGATATCGACAATCTGGATGCCCGGGTCGCTGCTGGCAGCGACTCTATTCCGGCCAGCCTGCAGCGCAGCACGCCCATCCTGACCCATCCGGTATTTAACCGTCATCACAGCGAAACAGAGATGATGCGTTACATGCACAGCCTGGAGAAAAAAGATCTGGCGCTGAATCAGGCGATGATCCCGCTCGGCTCCTGCACCATGAAGCTGAACGCGGCCGCTGAGATGATCCCCATCACCTGGCCGGAGTTCGCGGAACTGCACCCGTTCTGTCCGGCAGAGCAGGCGACCGGCTATCTGCAGATGATCGCCCAGCTTTCGCAATGGCTGGTGCAGCTGACCGGCTATGATGCGCTCTGTATGCAGCCAAACTCCGGTGCCCAGGGCGAGTATGCCGGACTGCTGGCGATTCGCCGCTACCATGAGAGCCGCAACGAAGGTCAGCGTCATATCTGTCTGATCCCCAGTTCGGCGCACGGCACTAACCCGGCGTCGGCCCAGATGGCGGGCATGAGCGTGGTGGTGGTGGCCTGTGACAAACAGGGGAACATCGACCTGCACGATCTGCGTGAGAAAGCGGCGCAGGCAGGCGAACAACTCTCCTGCATCATGGTGACCTATCCCTCTACGCACGGCGTGTATGAAGAGACTATTCGTGAGGTATGCCAGATCGTGCATCAGTTCGGCGGCCAGGTTTACCTTGATGGCGCGAACATGAATGCTCAGGTGGGCATTACCACGCCAGGCTATATCGGAGCGGATGTTTCGCATCTGAACCTGCATAAAACTTTCTGTATCCCGCACGGCGGCGGCGGTCCGGGTATGGGACCGATTGGCGTGAAAGCGCATCTGGCGCCTTTCGTACCAGGGCACAGCGTTGTCCAGATTGATGGGGTACTGACGCAGCAGGGTGCTGTCTCCGCCGCGCCTTTTGGCAGCGCCTCTATCCTGCCGATCAGCTGGATGTATATCCGCATGATGGGCGCCGAAGGGTTGAAACAGGCGAGTTCGGTGGCAATTCTGAACGCCAACTATATCGCCCGCCGTCTGCAGTCCGCCTATCCCATCCTCTATTCAGGACGTGACGGGCGCGTGGCGCACGAATGTATTCTGGATATTCGTCCGCTGAAAGAGCAGTGCGGCATCAGCGAGCTGGATATCGCTAAGCGTCTGATCGACTATGGCTTCCATGCACCCACCATGTCGTTCCCGGTGGCCGGGACGCTGATGGTGGAGCCGACCGAATCGGAGAGCAAGATCGAGCTGGATCGCTTTATTGATGCCATGCTGTCGATCCGCATGGAGATCGATCGCGTCGCTGACGGCGTGTGGCCTGCGGATGACAACCCGCTGGTCAATGCGCCTCATACTCAGCGCGAACTGGTGGGCGAGTGGACGCATCCTTACAGCCGTGAGCTGGCAGTGTTCCCGGCGGGCTGTGACAATAAATACTGGCCGACGGTAAAACGTCTGGATGATGTGTTTGGCGATCGCAACCTCTTTTGTTCCTGCGTGCCGATCAGCGACTATCAGTAAGCATTCCGTTTGCATTGATATTTCAGGGGCCGCTTGCTGGCCCTTTTTTACAGGAGAAACAGCATGAAACTGGCACTGGTTACCGGCGGCAGCCGCGGCATCGGGCGCGCGACAGCCTTAAAACTGGCGGAAAAGGGTTATCTGGTGGCGGTGAACTACCGCCAGCGTGCAGAAGAGGCGCAGCAGGTAGTAGAAACTATCCAGCGCAGCGGCGGCAAGGCGCTCGCCATACAGGCGGACATCGCCGATGAGCAGCAGGTTATTGCGATGTTTCAGCAGCTCGATCAGCAGCCCGCGGCGCTGGCGGTGCTGGTTAACAATGCGGGCATCCTGTTTCAGCAGTGCAGGGTAGAGCAGCTGGACGCGGCGCGTATCAGCCGGGTATTTGCCACCAACGTCACCGGAACCTTTCTTTGCTGTCGCGAGGCGGTCAGGCGCATGGGGACGCAGCACGGTGGAAGCGGCGGTGCTATTGTTAACGTCTCATCCGCTGCGGCGCGTACAGGAGCGCCGGGCGAGTATGTGGATTATGCGGCCTCCAAGGGCGCAATGGACAGCCTGACCAAAGGTCTGTCGCTGGAAGTGGCCTCACACGGCATTCGCGTCAACAGCGTGCGGCCCGGTTGTATCTATACCGACATGCACGCCGATGGCGGCGAGCCCGATCGCGTTGACCGTCTGGCCAGCTCGATACCGATGGGGCGCGGCGGCCAGGCGGAAGAGGTCGCGGAGGCGATCGTCTGGTTAGCCAGCGATGCCGCCTCCTACGTGACCGGCAGCTTTATCGATCTGGCCGGAGGACGCTGAGCCGCGCCTCTCCGGCGATCTGAGGGGCCATGACTGGCGAGCGCCTGCCAAAGCGCGTTTGCTTTGTGCGGGCTGCTGCCGTGGTTTTATCTGCATTAGCGGTGACGCTGCAGCGCAAGGGAAGCAGAGACGCAAAGCCAGGGCAGCCTGTGATGTTGACAACGATTTACGCTTTTCTCCTGGCGTACAAGTGTACACTGAAACCGTTATTCGCTACTCTGGTGTACAGAAAAAACACAATCCCCCGCCATGATTTGCAGGAACCCACCTATGTCACAGCATCGTATCATTACCCAGGGCTACTGCCTGGCAGAGGAGATTGCAAACAGTATCAGCCATGGTCTTGGTTGCCTGTTTGGTATCGTCGGCCTGGTGCTGCTGCTGACGCAGGCAGTAGAAATGCGCGCCGACGCGCTGGCCATCACCAGCTACAGCCTTTACGGCGGCAGCATGATTCTGCTGTTTCTCGCCTCAACGCTTTATCACGCCATTCCCCAACAGAAAGCCAAACGCTGGCTGAAAAAATTTGACCATTGCGCCATCTACTTACTGATTGCCGGCACCTATACTCCTTTTCTGTTGGTGGGATTAAAGTCGCCGCTGGCGCACGGCCTGATGGTCGTTGTCTGGAGCATGGCGCTGCTGGGCATTATTTTTAAACTGACCATCGCGCACCGCTTTAAAGTGTTGTCACTGGCTACCTATCTCACTATGGGCTGGTTGTCGCTGATTGTGATCTACCAGCTGGCGCTGAAACTCGAAGCAGGGGGAATCTGGCTGCTGTCAGCCGGAGGGATCATCTATTCGCTCGGGGTGATTTTCTATGTGGCGCGCCGTATTCCTTATAACCACGCTATCTGGCATGGATTTGTGCTGGGCGGCAGCGCCTGTCACTTCTGCGCTATCTACTTCTATGTGTAAAACAACGGGCCGCCGCTGCGGCCCGTGATGACATTACGCCTCGTCCAGCGTATAAGGCAGCGGCTGAATAGTCAGTGTGCTGCCTTCATCGCCTTCCACACGCAGCACGCTGTCCGGCTCCAGATCGTTATTCAGCACCGCCTGCACCCAGACAGCGCCATCATCCAGCTGAACGGCCGCCAGCACGGTGCCGGTACGCCGCCATCTTTCCCCCATCTGCAGCTCCAGAGAGTCGTTAACGGCAGGCAGGCGTGTAGCTTTGCCCGCCAGCCACCACAGGGCGCGCTTGTTGGCACCCCGGTATTTGGCGCGCGCTACCATCTCCTGACCGCTGTAGCAGCCTTTTTTAAAGCTGATGGCGTTCAGCGCCTGCAGGTTAGTGGCCTGCGGAATAAACTGGGCGCTGGTGGCGCTGTCGATAACCGGCAGACCCGCTTCAATATCCAGTGCCAGCCACTGGGTGCTGTCATTCAGCTGGGCATCCCCTGCCAGTTTTTGCTGCAGTGCCTGCGCCTGCTCAGCAGTGGTGACCAGCAGAAAGCGCTCGGCGGGCTGATCAAACCACAGCAGGGTCGTTTCGCCCTGCTGCACCACCGGGGTGTCACTGTCCGGCAGGGTGGTAAACAGACTGGTCAATGCCGCGCGCGCCTGAAAACCGGCAACGCCAAGCAGCACTGCATCATCATCAGCGGTAAAGGTCACTTTGGAAAATACTGCGTACTTTTTCAGCTCGGCCAGCTGACTGTCGCGTACGCTGCGACGCACCAGGTAAGCAAAACCTTCACCGCGATGGAACAGGCGCAGGTTGCTCCACATTTTGCCTTTGGCATCACAATGGGCTGCGGGCAGATGCCGGGTCGCCGTCAGCGCAGATACGTCAAGGGTAAGCTGTCCCTGCAGGTAGCTGAGGCTGTCGGCACCCTGTACCCTGACCAGCGCCCACTCATCAAGCGAGATCAGCGTTAACGGCAGGCGGGCAGAAGCGGCTGGCTGACGTGGCGGTAATGTAAAAATAGGCATGGAGGTATCCTGATTAAGAGGTTCATGCGAAACAATGCTACCAATGTTAAAAGAGCAGTGCGGCTTTGCAACCTGTTTACGGAAGCGGGCGCACAAATCGTGTGATAACCCTGCCTGTAACAGCATCTCTTTGCGTAACCGCGCTCAGCGCGGGCGTCGTGGCCTGCAGCCTGTGAAAAACCAGGTTACACTAGCCGCCACTGTTTGAACTGTGGAAACCCGAAACATGGATATTCATGATAAATCCCGCATTCACTGGGCTTGCCGTCGCGGCATGCTGGAGCTGGACATCGCCATCATGCCGTTCTTTGAATATGAATATGACACGCTGAGCGACAACGACAAAAGAGTCTTTATCGCGCTGCTACAGAGTGACGATCCCGATCTGTTTAACTGGCTGATGGATCATGGCGAACCGGCCGATCCTGAACTGAAACGTATGGTAAAACTGATTCAGCAGCGTAACCGTGAGCGCGGTCCGGTGGCAATGTGATCTCAAACCGTCGCTGACGGCGCGCTGGCTGCAGGGCGGACTTCAGGGGGCGGTGATTGCCGCGCTGCTGCTGTCCCCCTGGGCAAGCCCCGGAGCCTGGGTAAAGCCAGCGCTGTTGCTGATGGTACTGCGGGAAGCGTGGGGCAAGGCACAACAGCTGAAGGCACGTCAGGGGGAGCTCTGCATCGAGTCAGCGACAACCTGGCGCTGGTGCGGCAAACGCTGGCAGCTGCAGCGACCGCTGCGCGGGCTGCCCTGGGGCGTAAGGGTCGTGCTGCGCAACACAGAAGGCCAGACTCTGCGTTTCTGGCTGATGCGCGATGCGATGACGCCTGCGGCCTGGCGCGCGTTGCGCGCCTTCTGGCTCAGCCGCTGAGGCGTTTCAGAGCAGTGCTGCGGTTTCGGTCAGTATCTGTTCGCACCACTGGGCGATGCGTTCATCACTCTGTTCGTACTGGTTGACATCATCCAGTGCCAGACCAACAAACTGTGTGCCATCGGCCGTCAGCGGCTTCGGACTGGTGAACTCATAGCCTTCCCGCGGCCAGTAGCCGACAAACTGCACGCCCATTGGCAGCAGCAGTTCATGCAGCATACCCAGCGCATCCAGGAACCATTCGCCATAGCCGAACTGATCGCCCATGCCATACAGCGCCACAATTTTGCCCTGCAGATTCAGCCCTGGCAGTTGCGGCCAGATCGCTTCCCAGTCTTCCTGCAGCTCGCCAAAATCCCAGGTCGGAATGCCGAGGATCAGCAGGTCATACTGCTCCATCAGGGCAGGATCGTCATCTTTCAGGTTATGCAGCGTGACCAGCTCTTCGCCAATAACGTCGCGGATCTTCTCCGCTGCCATCTCGGTGTAACAGGTGCTGGAACCGTAAAATAGGCCGATTTTCATGCAAATAATGCTCTGTTTTTGCTGACTCTGGCGCAATTGTATCAGATGCGCGCTGAAATCAGGCATAATGAGCACGATTTCACAGCGGTGAGCGAGGGAAAAGTGCAAGACAGCGATCTGACAGAACAGTTTCTCGATGCGCTCTGGATTGAGCGTAACCTGGCGCAAAACACGCTCTCCTCCTACCGTCAGGATCTGCAACATCTTGCTGCCTGGCTGGCCCATCATGATTTGACGCTGCTTACGGTAAGCGCCATGGATCTGCAAGCCTTTCTGGCGGAGCGATTCGATGGCGGTTACAAAGCCAGCAGTTCGGCGCGCCTGCTCAGCGCTATGCGACGCCTTTTCCAGTACTGCTATCGGGAAAAGCTGCGCTCAGACGATCCCAGTGCTCTGCTGGCGGCGCCAAAACTGCCGCAGCGGCTGCCGAAAGATCTTTCCGAAGCGCAGGTTGAGCGCCTGCTCCAGGCGCCCAGCGTGGAGATCCCGCTGGAGCTACGCGATAAGGCGATGCTTGAACTGCTCTACGCCACCGGCCTGCGCGTTTCCGAGCTGGTGGGACTGACGCTGAGCGATATCAGCCTGCGTCAGGGGGTGGTGCGGGTGATCGGTAAAGGCAACAAAGAGCGTCTGGTGCCGCTGGGAGAAGAGGCGGTACACTGGCTGGAGCAGTATATGGAATATGGACGTCCCTGGCTGCTGAATGGCGAGACGCTGGATGTTCTGTTTCCCAGCAATCGCGCCCGGCAAATGACCCGGCAAACCTTCTGGCATCGGATTAAACACTATGCCACGCTGGCCGGGATCGACAGCGAAAAGCTATCGCCGCATGTGCTGCGTCATGCATTTGCCACCCATTTGCTGAACCACGGCGCCGATCTCCGTGTCGTACAGATGTTGCTGGGACACAGCGACCTTTCGACGACGCAAATCTATACGCATGTCGCCACCGAGCGGCTACGTCAGTTACATCAACAGCACCATCCACGCGCCTGAGACGTGGAAATAAGGAAATAAGATGAAAAAGCATTTTGCGATGATGGCCCTGCTGGCCAGCACCTTTTCCGCTCTGGTTCATGCCGACGACAGCGCGATTCAACAATCCCTGAAAAAACTGGGACTGCAGCAGGTCGAGATTCAGCCATCACCGCTGGCGGGAATAAAAACGGTGCTCACCGAGAGTGGCGTCCTTTACGTGACCGAAGACGGCAAGCATATGATTCAGGGGCCGTTGTATGACGTCAGCGGCGCGCAGCCGTTCAATGTTACCAACAAGCTGCTGGATAAGAAGGTCGAGGCGCTGGCGTCACAGATGATCGTGTATAAAGCGGCAAAAGAGCAGCATGTGATTACGGTGTTCACCGATATTACCTGCGGCTATTGTCGCAAGCTACATGAGCAGATGGCGGATTACAATGCGCTGGGCATTACGGTGCGTTATCTCGCCTTCCCGCGCGAAGGGCTGCAGGGCCAGGTGGCGGGGGCGATGAAATCGATCTGGTGCGCAGCCGATCGTAACAAGGCTTTTGATGAAGCGATGAAGGGGAATACCCCGGCTGCCGCGTCCTGTGATCTTTCTCTCGAACCGCACTATCAGCTGGGCATTCTTTACGGTATTCAGGGCACGCCAGCGATCCTGACCGACAGCGGGATGATGATCCCGGGTTATCAGGGACCGCAGGAGCTGAAACAGGTGCTTGACGGGCAAAAACGTGGTGGTTAATTGGCAGTGATAAAACAGGTTGAACTGCGGCGGCGTGTGGCGCTGAGCCCGGAAGCGTTACCCGGTGATTTACATCCGCTGCTGCGCCGGCTTTACAGCCAGCGCGGCGTTCAGAATGCGGCGGAGCTGGAGCGCGGGGCGAAACATCTGCTGCCGTACCATACGCTGAGCGGCATCGATAAAGCGGTCGCGTTGTTGCATCAGGCGCTGCTGGATGGCCGGCGCATTATGGTAGTAGGCGATTTTGATGCCGATGGCGCCACCAGCACCGCGTTAACGGTACTGGCGTTGCGCAGTATGGGCGGCAGTAACGTGCAGTACCTGGTGCCGAACCGTTTTGACGATGGTTATGGCCTCAGCCCCGAGGTGGTAGAGCAGGCGCGTGCGCGCGGTGCCGAACTGATCCTGACGGTAGACAATGGGATCTCTTCTCATGCCGGGGTGATCTCTGCCCATCAGTACGGGATCCCGGTGCTGGTTACCGATCACCATCTGCCGGGCGAGACGCTGCCGGAAGCGGACGCCATGGTCAACCCGAATCTCAGCGACTGCGCTTTTCCCTCCCGTGCACTGGCGGGGGTTGGCGTTGCCTTCTATCTGATGCTGGCGCTGCGCGCTTTCCTGCGTGAGCAGGGCTGGTTCAATGAAGGGCGCGCCATGCCTAATCTGGCCGAGCTGCTTGATTTGGTAGCGCTTGGCACGGTGGCGGACGTGGTGCCGCTCGACGTCAATAACCGTATTCTGGTCTGGCAGGGGCTGAGCCGCATTCGCGCCGGAAAATGCCGGCCAGGCATCCGGGCGCTGCTGGAAATCGCCAACCGTGATGCGCGCCAGCTGGTCGCCAGCGACCTGGGGTTTGCCCTCGGGCCGCGTCTGAACGCCGCTGGTCGTCTGGATGATATGTCGGTAGGGGTTGCGTTGCTGCTGACAGAGGACATCGCACAGGCGCGTATGCTCGCCAGCGAACTCGATGCCCTGAACCAGACGCGTAAAGAGATTGAGCAGGGGATGCAGAGTGAGGCGCTGGCGCTCTGTCAGACTCTGGAGCGTCAGCATAAAGAGCTGCCGCTTGGCCTGGCGTTCTACCATCCCGAATGGCATCAGGGGGTGGTGGGCATTCTCGCCTCGCGCCTGAAGGAACGCTTTCACCGTCCGGTTATCGCGTTTGCCCCGGCGGGCGACGGTACGCTCAAAGGCTCTGGCCGTTCTGTTGCCGGACTGCATATGCGTGATGCGCTGGAGCGGCTGGATACGCTTTATCCCGGCCTGATGTTGAAGTTTGGCGGTCACGCGATGGCTGCCGGGCTCTCTCTGCAGGCGGATCGTTATGAAGAGTTTCGCCAGCGTTTTGCCGATCTGATGGGCGAATGGCTGGACAGCGAAGCGCTGCAGGGGGTGGTCTGGTCCGATGGCGAGCTGCATCCCATGGAATTTACCCTGCAAACGGCTGAGTTGTTGCGCGAAGCGGGCCCGTGGGGACAAGCCTTTCCCGAACCGGTATTTGACGGCAAGTTCAGGTTGTTGCAGCAACGGCTGGTAGGTGAACGTCATCTGAAGGTGATGCTGGAGCCGCTGGGCGGCGGGCCGCTGCTGGATGGCATCGCGTTTAATGTGGATACCACCCTCTGGCCCGACACCAGTGTGCGTCAGGTTGAGATGGCTTATAAGCTGGATATCAACGAGTTCCGCGGCAACCGTACGCTGCAACTGATTATCGAGCAACTCTGGCCGCTGGCCTAATCCGTTTCCCCACTCCCACTGGAGCGGGCCAGCTCCGTTTCCCCCTCTCCCTCCGGAAGAGGGCCGGGGTGAGGGAAGAGGCGCACGGTGCCATCTTTCCCCCTCTCCCTCCGGGAGAGGGCCGGGGTGAGGAAAGAGGCGCACGGTGCCATCTTTCCCGCACTCCCTCCGGAAGAGGGCCGGGGTGAGGGAAGAGGCGCACGGTGCCATCTTTCCCCCTCTCCCTCCGGGAGAGGGCCGGGTTGAGGAAAGAGGCGCACGGTGCCATCTTTCCCCCACTCCCTCCGGAAGAGGGCCGGGGTGAGGGAAGAGGCGCACGGTGCCATCTTTCTCCCACTCCTTCCGGGAGAGGGCCGGGGTGAAGGAAGAGGCGCACGGTGCCATCTTTCCCCCACTCCCTCCGGGAGAGGGCCGGGGTGAGAGAAGAGGCGCACGGTGCCATCTTTCCCCACTCCCTCCGGGAGAGGGCCGGGGTGAGGGAAGAGGCGCACGGTGCCATCTTTCCCCTCTCCCTCCGGGAGAGGGCCGGGATGAGGGGAAGGATGAACGCATCTGTTCCCCTACAATCTCAGCGCTATTTCAGTTAAACTGCCGCGTTACACTATCGACATTCCGCGAAAAGAATCTAAAACCATGTTTGAAATAAATCCGGTTAAAAATCGTATTCAGGATCTCACGGAGCGCAGCGACGTTCTTAGGGGGTATCTTTGACTACGATGTCAAAAAAGAGCGCCTCGAAGAGGTAAATGCAGAACTGGAGCAGCCTGACGTCTGGAATGAACCAGAACGCGCGCAGGCGCTCGGAAAAGAGCGTGCGTCGCTGGAAGCGATCGTCAGTACGCTTGACCAGATGGCACAAGGCCTGGAAGACGTTCAGGGACTGCTTGAGCTGGCAGTAGAAGCCGACGACGAAGAGACCTTCAACGAAGCCGTGGTTGAGCTGGATGGCCTGGAAAGCAAACTGGGCGAACTGGAATTCCGCCGCATGTTCTCCGGCGAATATGACAGCGCCGACTGCTACATCGATATTCAGGCAGGTTCCGGCGGCACCGAAGCGCAGGACTGGGCCAGCATGCTGGTGCGTATGTACCTGCGCTGGGCTGAAGCCAAAGGCTTTAAAACCGAAATTATCGAAGAATCTGAAGGCGAAGTGGCTGGCACCAAATCGGCGACTATCCGCATCTCTGGCGACTACGCTTTTGGCTGGTTGCGTACTGAAACCGGCGTCCATCGCCTGGTGCGCAAGAGCCCCTTCGACTCCGGTGGCCGTCGCCATACCTCCTTCAGTTCCGCCTTTGTCTATCCGGAAGTGGATGAGGATATCGATATTGAGATCAACCCGGCCGACCTGCGTATCGACGTTTATCGTGCCTCGGGGGCGGGTGGTCAGCACGTTAACCGAACCGAATCAGCGGTACGTATTACCCATATTCCTACCGGTACGGTAACGCAGTGTCAGAACGACCGTTCACAGCATAAGAACAAAGATCAGGCGATGAAGCAGATGAAGGCGAAGCTGTACGAGCTGGAGATGCAGAAGAAAAACGCTGAGAAACAGGCACTGGAAGATAACAAATCAGATATCGGCTGGGGCAGCCAGATTCGTTCCTACGTACTGGATGATTCGCGCATCAAAGATTTGCGTACCGGTGTAGAAACCCGTAACACGCAGGCAGTGCTGGATGGCGATCTCGACCGATTCATTGAAGCAAGCTTAAAAGCAGGGTTATAAGGAACCGACATGTCTGAACAACAACCGCAGAGCGCTGACGCCGCCCTTGAGTTAAACAATGAACTGAAAACGCGTCGTGAAAAACTCAGCGCGCTGCGTGCCAGCGGCGTGGCGTTTCCTAACGATTTCCGTCGTGACACCACTTCTGACAAGTTGCATGCCAGCTATGATGACAAAAGCAACGAAGAACTGACCGATCTCGGCATCGAAGTGAGCGTGGCGGGCCGTATGATGACGCGCCGCATTATGGGCAAAGCCTCTTTTGTTACGCTGCAGGATATGGGTGGCCGTATCCAGCTGTATGTGGCGCGCGACGATCTGGCGGAAGGGGTTTACAACGAGCAGTTCAAAAAGTGGGATCTCGGGGATATCCTCGGCGCACGCGGTAAGCTGTTCAAAACCAAAACCGGTGAGCTGTCGATCCACTGCAGCGAACTGCGCCTGCTGACCAAAGCGCTGCGCCCGCTGCCGGATAAGTTCCACGGTCTGTCCGATCAGGAGACGCGCTATCGTCAGCGCTACCTGGATCTGATCGCCAATGATGAATCACGTCATACCTTCCAGGTGCGCTCCCGCATCATGGCGGCGATTCGCCAGTTCATGGTAGGCCGCGACTTCATGGAAGTCGAAACCCCGATGATGCAGGTGATCCCGGGCGGCGCCTCCGCACGTCCTTTTATCACCCATCACAATGCGCTCGATATCGATATGTATCTGCGCATCGCGCCTGAGCTTTATCTGAAGCGCCTGGTGGTAGGGGGCTTCGATCGCGTCTTTGAAATCAACCGTAACTTCCGTAACGAAGGTATTTCGCCGCGCCATAACCCTGAGTTCACCATGATGGAACTCTATATGGCCTATGCGGATTACAACGATCTGATCGAGCTGACCGAAAGCCTGTTCCGTACCCTGGCGCAGGATGTGCTGGGCAACACGCAGGTGGTGTATGGCGAGCAAACGTTCGATTTCGGTAAGCCGTTTGAGAAGCTCACCATGCGCGAAGCGATCAAAAAATACCGTCCGGAAACCGATCTGGCCGATCTCGACGATTTCGACAAAGCGGTCGCCATTGCCCGCAGCCTCGGCATCAAAGTCGAGAAGAGCTGGGGGCTGGGCCGCGTGGTAACGGAGATTTTCGAAGAGACTGCAGAAGCGCATCTGATTCAGCCGACCTTTATCACCGAATATCCGGCAGAAGTCTCGCCGCTGGCGCGCCGTAACGACCAGAACCCGGAGATCACCGATCGCTTTGAATTCTTTATCGGTGGCCGTGAAATCGGTAACGGCTTCTCGGAGCTGAACGATGCGGAAGATCAGGCGGAGCGTTTCCAGCAGCAGGTTAATGCGAAAGATGCTGGTGACGACGAAGCGATGTTCTACGATGAAGATTATGTGACCGCGCTGGAGCATGGCTTACCGCCAACCGCTGGCCTCGGTATCGGTATCGATCGTCTGGTCATGCTGTTCACCAACAGCCATACCATTCGCGACGTGATTCTCTTCCCGGCACTGCGTCCGAGCGGAAAATAATTGCCTGATACACCTCTGTTAAGGCCGACAGCAGTCGGCCTTTTTTATTACCAACTTAAAACCACGTCCTGCGGGCGTGGTCATCAATACGTTTTGGCTCTGCCTGTCGTCTCTGGATTTGAATCTTACGGAACAGGCAGAGACTTCTTTTTAAGGTTTTTGGTACACCCCTATGAGGTGCAATCAAAGCCGCCTGCTAAGAAGGCGGATTTTTACTGGCTGCGATCAGGATTTCAGAGCGTTTTCCAGCCAGCTCTGGAAGCGGGCATAGGGCACATAGAGCGCCACATTCTTATACAACGTTTTACCGCTCTGATTGTCATTGATGCGCTTGCTGTAGCCAACAATAACGCCTGCCAGGGTGTCGTCGGAGGCGTTGTAAACCGCGCCGCCCGACATGCCTTGCACCACACCGGCATTGGTGGCGACTACCACGCAACTCGCTTTGTTCCAGTCATTCGCCAGCGAGGTGTTGACCAGGTTATGGCCGCTGGAAGCGACCGGCAGCGCAGAAAGGAAACTGTAGCCATAGAAATTCACCCGCTCGCCGATATAGCTGTTGCGAAACGCGGCAGGCAGTTCAGCTGGCTGGTTTTTATGATAAACCAGCGCGATATCGCATTCGGGATGGTAAGCCTTCACCCGGTAAAGGGAATACTTCGCCACATGGGCAGCGGTCAGGCTGTATTGTTCAGTGAGCGGAATGGTGGTGCCCAGCGTGCCCAGACCCAGCACGGTGGGAATGCCGGTCACTGTCATATCGACCCGCTTATGCGCCTCGCGGCTCACTTCATAATGACCAACAGAACAGCCGCTTAGCCAGCACGCCAGCAGAATAATGAGTGATCGCATGCCTTCTCCCGTGAAAGATGATCACGAATCGGCCGTGAATTGCGGGCCATTCATGGAGGTATCGTCAGTAAGAAGCTTACTTTACCGCGAAATTTGCGTGCAAATGGGGGCAAAACAGCAGCAAAAACACCCTATTTCCGGGCGGTTCCGCCACCGGGTGTCAGATACAGCCCTGGCGCGGCAGAAGAAAACTACCGCAGATTATTGCGCTGGCCGCAAGGGTCACTTGCGGGTAACAGGCTGTATGCCGCTTCATGGCTATGATTTAATACCCACCGTGACGCAGATCAAATTTTAATAAGCGTCCCTTGCACCGCTTTGTTGTCGCAAAGCGGTCCGCCTGCGTTTTTTCATCTGTTTGGGAGAGTGTGTTATGCCTGTTGCATTACTGGCACTGGCGCTGAGTGCGTTCGCTATCGGCACCACGGAATTTGTCATTATGGGGTTACTGCCGGAAGTGGCAGGGGATCTGCAGGTGACCATTCCTTCTGCGGGCTGGCTGATCAGCGGCTATGCGCTGGGCGTGGCCATCGGTGCGCCGGTCATGGCGCTGCTGACAGCGAAGCTGCCGCGGAAAAAAACCTTAATACTGCTGATGAGCATTTTTATCATCGGCAATATCCTTTGTGCGCTGGCGTACAGTTATAACCTGCTGATGCTGGCGCGCGTAGTGACGGCGCTCTGTCACGGTGCCTTTTTTGGCATTGGCGCGGTGGTGGCTGCCAGCCTGGTAGCACCGGGTCGTCAGGCCTCTGCGGTGGCGCTGATGTTCACCGGTCTGACGCTGGCGAACGTACTGGGCGTACCGCTCGGCACCTGGTTTGGTCAGCTGTTTGGCTGGCGCGCCACCTTCTGGGGCGTAGCCATTATCGGCGTGCTGGCGTTTGTCGCGCTGATTGTCAACCTGCCAACAAATAAAGAAGAGAAGCCGGTGCATCTGGCGAGCGAAGTGAGCGCGCTGGCAAACGGCAAGCTGTGGCTGTCGTTGCTGATGACCGTCTGCTTTGCCGCAGCGATGTTTGCGCTGTTCAGCTATATCGCTCCGCTGCTGCTGCAGGTGACCGGCATCAGCAACCGTGGCGTCAGCTGGACGCTGTTCCTGATTGGCGCAGGTCTGACGGTGGGGAATATTCTCGGCGGCAAACTGGCGGACTGGAAAGTCTCTTTCAGCCTGATGCTGAGCTTTGCCCTGATCGCGCTGTTTTCGCTGCTGTTCAGCTGGACCAGCCACGGCTTCTGGCTGGCCGAAGTCACGCTGTTCCTCTGGGCGATGGCGACGTTCGCCACCGTACCCGGCCTGCAAATCAACGTGGTACGTCACGGCAAAGAGGCACCGAACCTGGTGTCAACGCTCAATATCTCCGCTTTTAACGTGGGTAATGCGCTGGGGGCCTGGGTGGGCGGCGCGGTGATTGAGCGCAGTTATGGTCTGACCTCGGTGCCGGTGGCGGCAGCCGTGCTGGCAGCGCTCGGCCTGATTGTTTGCGCCATTACTTTCCGCAACACCGGCGGCCAGGCACAGACGGCGCGCGCTTAAGCCAGCGTTTCCGTAATGCGTGGATAAAACTGCGTTGCCTGCTGTTGCAGATGGGCAACAAAGGCATCCACCAGCGCGGAAGCGGGGCGATGCCGTGGTCGCACCAGACTAACGGTAAAAGGTATCGCCACGCTAAAGCGGCGCATCACCACCCCGCTGTCGGCGTAATCGAGCGCCGTCAGCGGGTTGACCACTGAAATGCCCGCCCCGGCCTTGACCATGGCGCACACCGAAGCTGCGCTGTGCGTCTCCACCACCAGCCGTCTTTCCACATTTTGCTCCTGAAACAGCGTGTCCAGCAGCTGGCGATAGCTGTCGCTGCGCGACAGGCTGACATAGTTCTGCCCGTGAAAATCGTGCGGGGTCAGCACCTCGCGCTGCGCGAGGGGATGCGCAGCGGGCAGCACGCACACTTCATCGCAGGTGAGGAGTTCCAGCCGGTCGGTCCCGGCGGGGGCGTGGCGGGTTTCCGTCAGGCCCAGATCGTAGCGCTGCGCCGACAGCCACTCCTCCAGTAATGGCGACTCTTGCGGGATAATATTCATACTGACATCGGGATAGCGCTGCAGAAAGGGCTGGCAGAGCGGCGGCAGTAGTGACTGTGAGAAGACGGGCAGGCAGGCGACAGAGAGTTCCCCCTGGCGGAACTGACGCAGTCCCGCGGCGGTATCCATAATACGGTCAAGGCCATACCAGGAGCGTTGTACTTCCTCAAACAGACGGAGCCCCTGCACGGTAGGCTGTAAACGGCCACGTACCCGTTCAAACAGCATCATGCCCAACTGTTTTTCAAAACGCGCCAGCTCGCGGCTTACGGTGGGTTGTGACGTATGCAGCAGAGCCGCCGCCTGCGTCAGGTTGCCGCTGGTCATTACCGCATGAAAAATTTCGATTTGTCGCCAGTTTATTTTTGCCATGATCGCTCCTGCCCATATCATATTTGCATAGCTGGCGTTAAAACAGATATTTTTCAGCATGGCAGGGCTGTGGCTAAATAGTCCCATCGCAACTGGAGAAATTGTTATGCCACGTCCGTTAAACCAACCCGCTACTGCGCTCAGCGCCCGGAACCTGCTGCCGCTGGCCCACCATTATCAGGGGCCGTTCTGGGCTTATGATGCCGCCATTATTCAGCAGCGTATTGCTCAGTTAAACGCGTTTGATGTGGTACGTTTTGCGCAAAAAGCCTGCTCAAATATCCATATTCTGCGTCTGATGCGCGCCGCTGGCGTCAACGTCGATTCTGTGTCGACCGGTGAGATCGAACGTGCGCTGGCGGCAGGGTATCAGGCGGGCGGGGATGAGATCGTCTTTACTGCGGATGTTTTCGATCAGGCCGGGCTGGCGCGTATTGTAGAGCTGCAGGTGCCGGTCAATGCCGGTTCGGTGGATATGCTGCATCAGCTGGGTGCTGTTTCACCGGGTCATGGGGTGTGGCTGCGCGTCAATCCGGGCTTTGGTCATGGTCACAGCCAGAAAACCAATACTGGCGGAGAAAACAGCAAGCACGGTATCTGGCACGCCGATCTGCCGCTGGCGCTGGCGGCGATTCAGCAGTACGGCCTGAAACTGGTGGGCATCCATATGCATATTGGCTCTGGCGTCGATTATGGTCATCTGGAACAGGTGTGTGACGCCATGGTCAATCAGGTGGTGCAGTTTGGTCAGGATCTCAGCGCGATTTCTGCGGGAGGTGGTCTGTCGATTCCTTACCGGTATGGCGAAGAGGCGATTGATACCGGGCACTATTTTGGCCTGTGGAACGCGGCGCGTAATCGTATTGCAGCCCATTTGGGACATGAGGTGAAGCTGGAGATCGAACCTGGGCGTTTCCTGGTAGCCGAAGCCGGAGTTCTGGTGTCGCAGGTGCGTGCCGTGAAAAACATGGGCAGTCGTCATTTTGTGCTGGTGGATGCTGGCTTCAGCGACCTGATGCGTCCTGCCATGTATGGCAGTTATCACCATATTTCCCTGCTGGCGGGCGATGGCCGCACCCTGGATGAGTCTCAGACCCGGGAAACCGTGGTGGCGGGGCCGCTGTGTGAGTCAGGAGATGTGTTCACTCAACTGGAAGGCGGCAAAGTAGAAACCCGCGCCTTACCGGCTGCGCAGGTGGGTGATTATCTGGTGTTCCATGACGCCGGCGCTTATGGCGCTTCGATGTCATCAAATTACAACAGCCGCCCGCTGATACCTGAAGTGCTGTTTGAAAATGGCCAGCCGCGCGAGATCCGTCGTGCTCAGACGATTCAGGAGTTGCTGGCGCTGGAGATGGGCTGAGCGCCCTGACAGGGACAGGAAAGATGACCATTAAGATTGTGCCGCTGACCGAGGCACCGCAGCATGCAGAGCAGCTGACCGGCTGGCTGTGGCGCGCCTTTGGCAGTGAAGACAGCCGCGATTTTTTTGCCAGTATTATCCAGAGCAGCTTGCTCGGCGCTGAGTTTCCGGTGACCTTTGTGGCGACGGAACAAGGCAGAGCCCTGGGCACCGTGGGCTTCTGGCGTTGCGATCTCATCAGCCGTCAGGATCTTTTCCCCTGGCTGGCGGCGCTTTACGTTGATGAAGCGGCGCGCGGCAGGGGCCTGAGCGAAGTGTTGCAGCAGCACGTTATCCGCTGGGCGCACGAGCGCGGCTACCCTGAGCTCTGGCTCTGGTCAACGTTCGGCGGCTATTATGAACGCTTCGGCTGGCGTTATCAGGGCGAGGCGCTGGAATACCCGGATAAGCAGGTACGGTTGTATCAGAAGAGACTTGCACTGACAGCTGAGCCCGCCTGACGATGAGCCGCGCTGCACTTTTCCCCTCACCCTGACCCTCTCCCGGAGGGAGAGGGGATTGTTCCGTGCGGCCTTCCCCTCACCCTGACCCTCTCCCGGAGGGAGAGGGGAATAGTCCGTGCGGCCTTCTCCTCACCCTGACCCTCTCCCGAAGGGAGAGGGGGTTGTTCCGTGCGGCCTTTTTTCTCCATGCTTTCAGACCGGCACTCTTTTCCCCTCTCCCGGAGGGAGAGGGGATTGTTCCGTGCGGCCTTTTTTTCTCCATGCTTTCAGACCGGCACTCTTTTCCCCCTCTCCCTCCGGGAGAGGGCTGGGGTGAGGGAAAAAACGCACTGACTCAACGCATTAACAACCTTTCAGACCACACCACATACAAAGAAAGAAGCAGGGACCTGCAGACGGCTCCCCGGTTCCGGCTTCCGGGGCGCTGAGGATTGTTCCGTGCGGCCTTCCCCCTCACCCTGACCCTCTCCCGGAGGGAGAGGGGAATAGTCCGTGCGGTCTTCCCTCTCATCCTGACCCTCTCCCGCAGGGAGAGACAGCTGACACCTCAGCCGGGGCCACTTACGGAATGGCGTCTCACCAGCGTGGGGCTGAACATATTGGTCACTTCAGGCAAGGGATGATTGCTGGCCAGCGCCAGCGCCAGCTCTGCCGCCTGCTGCGCCATGGTCACAATGGGATAACGTACCGTTGTCAGGCGGGGGCGTACGTAACGCGAAACCAGAACATCATCAAAACCAATCAGCGACATTTCTTCCGGAACGCGTACGCCGTTGTCGCTTAAGACCGCCAGCGCACCGGCCGCCATGGAATCGTTATAACAGGCGGCGGCAGTAAAGCTTTTACCGCGGCCCAGCAACTCGGTCATGGCCTGTTCACCGCCTACCTCATCCGGCTCGCCCCAGGCAACCAGACGCTCATTGCACGGCAGGCCATGTTCTTTCAGCGCATCGTAATATCCCTGCAAGCGCTCCTCAGCATCGGAAATGGTATGGGTGGAACAGACAAAAGCGATCTGACGATGGCCGAGCTGGATCAAATGCCGTGTCGCCAGCCAGGCGCCATAACGATCGTCAAGCGCAATACAGCGCTGTTCAAACCCCTTCAGCTGGCGGTTCAGCAACACCATCCCCGGCACTTGCTTCATCAGCAGCTCCAGTTCCGCATCAGGGATCTTTTTGGCGTGCACTACCAGCGCCGCGCAGCGATGACGCATCAACTGCTCAATCGCTTGCCGCTCTTTTTGCTCATTATGGTAACCGTTACCAATCAGTAAAAAGTTGCCGGTCTGGCCCGCCACTTCATCAACCGCTTTCACCATGGCACCAAAAAAAGGATCGGAAACGTCGCCGACCACCAGACCCAGCGTCTCGGTGGATTGCTGCGCCAGGGCACGTGCATTGGCATTGGGATGATACTGGAGCTGCTCCATCGCGCTGGTTACCGCCTGGCGTGAGCTCTCGCTGGCCTTGGGTGAATGATTAATTACGCGTGACACCGTGGCGACGGAGACGCCCGCCAGTCTGGCAACATCCTTTATAGTAGCCATTCGCTTACCTGCTTCCGGGGAAAACGTTTACACATGTGTTCAGTGTTACGGAAAACAGGGGGCACATCAAGCCAACAGAATGCCAGCGGTGTCGCAAAAGAGAGGGAAAATCGGAGCTGAGTCGCAGAGATGCGTACAGCCTTCTGCTCATGTTATGCTGCGGTTTCTATTATTCTCCCCTGCCGGACCCAATAAAATGATCAAGAAAGTGCCACACCTGGCGCACTGGGGTGCCTTTACGGCCGTTACGGAAAACGATCGCCTGACTGGCTGCGAACCCTTTTTTGCCGATGCCGATCCTTCCCCGATGCTCAACACCATTCCTGAGCTGGTTTACTCTGACAAACGTATTCGTCAGCCGATGGTACGCCGTTCATGGCTAAAGTCGCGTGAAAACAGCGACCGTACCCTGCGCGGACGGGAAGATTTTGTCGCCGTTGACTGGGAAACCGCCCTTGATCTGGTCGCCGAAGAGAACCGGCGCGTACGCGATCGCTACGGTGCGGCAGGCATTTTTAACGGCTCTTACGGCTGGTCGTCGGCCGGACGCGTTAACCATGCGCGTACCCTGGTGCGTCGATTCTATAATCTGGGCGGCGGCGGCGTCGATCAGCAGGGCAACTACAGCTGGGGCGCTGCGCAATTCTTTCTGCCGTATGTGATCGGCACTTATATGCCGCTCACCGGACGCGTTACCGACTGGCCGGACGTGGTGGAACATGCGGAGATCTTTATCGCATTCGGTGGGCTGGCGCTGAAAAATGCCCAGGTCGCCTCTGGCGGTGCCGGACAGCACAGCCTGAAGCCCGCGCTGGAGCAGCTGGCCGCCAAAGGCACGCCGGTGATCAATATCAGCCCGATGCGCGACGACTGTCCCGCCTTCGTTAACGCCGAGTGGATCCCGATTCGCCCCAATACCGATGTGGCGTTAATGCTGGCGCTCGGTTATGAAATCGCCCAACGCGGTGCGGTTGACGAGGCGTTTCTCTCGAGCCACTGCACCGGCTGGCCGCAGCTGCGCAGCTATCTGTTCGGCGAGCAGGATGGCGTGGCGAAAACGCCCGCCTGGGCCAGCGCAATTACCGGCATTCCTGCGGCACGCATTGCACTGCTGGCGCAGCAGTTGCTCGGCAAGCGCAGCTTTATCACCTGTTCCTACTCGGTACAGCGTGCCCATCGCGGCGAGCAACCTTACTGGATGATGATTGCGCTCTCGTCGATGCTGGGGCAACCGGGGCTGCCAGGAGGCGGCTTCTCGTTTGGTCACGGCTCGATGAACAGCGTCGGCAATCCGCGTATTGAGGGGCCAGCGCCCATGATGTCTGCCGGTACTAACCCTTCCGGGCTGTCGATTCCGGTGGCGCGTATCAGCGATATGCTGCTTAATCCGGGTCAGCCCTACAGCTTCCAGGGGGAAACGCTGCACTATCCCGATATTCAGTTGGTGCACTGGGCGGGCGGCAACCCGTTCCATCACCATCAGCAGCTCAACCGGCTGGTTGAGGGATGGCAGAAGCCGCAAACCGTGGTGGTGCAGGATATTGTCTGGACGCCAGCGGCGCAGATGGCTGATATCGTACTGCCGGCTACCACCACGCTGGAGCGCAACGACATCGGCGGCTCCTCGCGCGATCGCTTTGTGCTGGCCATGCATCAGGCGATTAAACCGCAGTACCAGGCGCGTAACGATTTCGACATTTTTGCCGACCTGGCGGAGCGTCTCGGCTACCGCGACGCCTTTACCGGGCAGCGTAACGAGCGTGAATGGATTATCCATCTCTATCAGCAGTGCGCGCTGGCGCATGCGCGTAAAGGCATCCACTGGCCGGAGTTTGACGAGTTCTGGCAACGGGGTTACGTTGAGGTGCCGGAAGGGGGCGAACCTTATATCTTTATGGATGCCTTCCGTGCCGACCCGCTGGCCAATCCGATTAAGACCGCCAGCGGTAAGATTGAGCTTTTCTGCCAGACCATTGCGGATTATCAGCTGGAGGATATGGCGGGTCATCCCGAGTGGCGTGAGCCGCAGGAGTGGCTGGGTTCGCCATTAAGCCAGGCTTATCCGCTTCATATGATCTCCATTCAGCCTGCCGATCGTTTGCACAGTCAGCTGGATGCGACCGCCAGCGTTCAGCACAACAAAACCGCAGGTCACGAAACGCTGTATATGCACCCGCAGGATGCAGCGGCGCGTGACATTGAGGATGGCGATGAGATTCTGGTCAGTAACGCGCGCGGCGCAATGCTGGCTGGTGTGCGCCTGACCGACGGATTAACCCCGGGCGTGGTGACTATTGCCACCGGGGCCTGGTTTGATCCGGGCTTTGGCGCCGACTGGCAGCCGGTTGACCGGGCAGGTAATCCGAACGTACTGACGCTGGATATTGGCACCTCTTCTCTGACCCAGGGACCGAACGCCATGAGCTGCCTGGTAGAGATTAAAAAGCACAGCCGTAGCAAAAATGCATAGAAATCACATGGCTGGTTACATTTTGCTGGTAACTGTTGCTTTTGTTTGATGGCAGCCCAACCTGCTGGCTTGCTACAGTCAGGATCCCAGAGGTATTGATGGGTGAACATCAAAAATTTCTTGATTACACCAACCTGCGCAGATGCGCAGGTTTTTTTTGCCCTGATTTTGTTGCGGCCAGTCAATCATCTCTTTTCATCTTTATTGCAGCGGAACGCCATGTCACGGATAAAAAAACTGCAGAGAAAAGCCCCGGGTACAAGCGCCTTTAATCCCTTTCGCTTTCGTCTGATGTGCCTCGGCGTGCTTGGTTGTCTCGGCGTGTTGCTGGCGCGTGTGGGCGATCTGCAACTGATCAATCATCCGATGCTGGAGCACGAAGCGGATCAGCGCTCGCTGCGTACCGTCCCGCTGCCCACTAACCGCGGCTCGCTGCTGGATCGTAATGGCGACGCCCTGGCTATCAGCGTGCCGTCGCGCGATATCGTTGCCGATCCGCAACGCGTGCTGGAAGCGCAGCCCGATTTTACCAGCGACCGCTGGGCGTACCTGGCGGCGGCGCTGAATATGCGTCCGGAACAGATAGCCGCGCAAATCAGCGCCAACCCGAAAAAGCGCTTCCTCTATCTGGGACGTAAAATCGAACTGGGCATTGCGAAAGATATCGTCCGGCTGCATCTGAAGGGGATCAGCGCCATTTATGATGACAGCCGTTTCTATCCGATGAGCGAGGCGGCGGCACCGCTTATCGGCATTGTTGGCGCAGATAATAGCGGCCTTAACGGGCTGGAAAAAGGTTTCGATAAGCTGCTGCAGGGCCAGCCGGGTAAAGAGGTCTATCGTCAGGATCGCCAGGGCAATATCATCGCGATGATCGATTATCAGCCGCCCCGTCAGCCACCAACGGTGCAGCTCAGTATCGATAAGTTTGCGCAGTACACGCTATACAGCAAGCTGCGCGACGGGGTTTTACGCAATAAAGCGGACTCGGGCGCGGCGGTGCTGGTAAAAATCGATACCGGCGAAATCCTTGCCATGGCCTCTTATCCCTCCTTTAACCCGAATAATTATGAGGGTGCCACGCCGGTACAGATGCGCAACGTGGCGATCAATGACAGCTTTGAGCCAGGCTCTACGGTGAAACCGCTGGTGATTGTCGAGGGACTGGAACGTCATCTGGTGCGCCCGGATTCGGTGATCGATACCACGCCATACAGCGTCAATGGTCACCTGATACGCGATGTGGGCCACTGGCCGCGTCTGACAATGACCGGCATTTTGCAGAAGTCGAGCGATATCGGCGTGTCCCATATTGCGCTGGCGATGCCTGCGGAAGCGCTGGTCAATATCTATCATGCGTTTGGTCTTGGTAAGGCAACCGGGCTGGGGCTCACTGGCGAAAGCGTCGGCTATTTCCCGCTGCATCGCGAACGCTGGGCAGATATCGAACGCGCTACTTTCTCGTTTGGCTACGGACTGCGGGTCACCCCACTGCAGATTGCCCGTGAATATGCCACCCTCGGCGCCTTTGGGGTCTATCGTCCGCTCTCCATTACGAAGGTGACGCCGCCAGTGCTGGGTAAACAGGTGGCAAATGCGGAAACGGTAAAAACCGTGGTGCATATGCTGGAGAGCGACGTGCTGCCAGGAGGTACCGGCATTAAAGCAGCGGTGCCGGGTTATCGTCTGGCGACCAAAACCGGCACCGCAGAAAAAATGGGGGCCAGCGGCAAATATGATGGCGGTTACGTGAACTACACCGCCGGGGTCGCGCCGGTCAGCCATCCGGAAGTGGCGCTGGTGGTGATGATTAACCATCCTACGGCGGGCGATCACTTTGGCGGATCGGTAGCGGCACCCGTTTTTGGCAGCATTATGGGACCGGTGCTGAAACATATGAATATCGCTCCCGATGCCATCGATCGCAGTCCGGCAGAGAGGTCCCTTTAATCGCGCCTCGCGGCCTTGCCGGGCAAGCGCTCATTTCTGCTGCGTGGCCGCCTGCTTTTTTCGTCACGGCCAGCGCCACATCCGGTGTGTGGCGAAATGACTCAGTTTATTTTCCAGAACTTTTCCAGCATCTGCTCCAGTTTTCTCTGCTGCAGAAATGCCTCGGTGAGAGCCACATCGCTTTCCTGCATCATCTCATCCATCACCTGTTTACCGATAATGCGCAAGGCATCTTCATCACCCGTGAGCTTTTCGGCAGCCAGACGCGCGTTAACCTTTTGCTGATAATCATGTTCTAATTTTTCCTGTAATTCACTGGCCGCTTTGTTGTACAGCGCAGGATCGATCCGCTTCAGCGCCTGCTTCCAGGGAGCCCATTGCGCCAGCCAGGTGCGGAACTCATTATTTTCGCGGTTTTTTACCAGCAGAGTAGCCTGGCGCAGATCATCTTCCGTAACCCAGGAGACGTCGAAGAAGCGCATCGCGGCTACGCCGGTTTGCAGTTTCAGCACCTGATGTAATTTCACCTGATAGGCGAGATAGACTTCTATTTCATCGACAAAATGCAGCGTGGCGACCTTATTGCGGGCAACCTGCTCCAGCAGCGCCAGACGAAACATTTCCCGGGCAGCAAATATCAGATCGGGCAGATTATCATCGTAAGCCCCGCTTGCAACCTTATGTTCCAGCGCCGCTTTTTGCATCTCATTATAGGTCAGCGCCACCCGGTCTTCGCAGGTTGCCGTGGCGTCCTCCGCCAGCAGAAAGGTGTTTTTACGCAGTTCAGCGGCCTCAGCCAGCTGCTTCAGCCAGACGGCAACCTGCGATTTAAATTCCGGTGCATTTTTTGCCCCCACTGTATCTGCCAGACGGCTCAGGAAGGCGCTGAACTGGACAGCGTACTCCTCCTGAGCAATGGTTTTCCACCGCTCCTCCTGGTTCTCTTCCTGCTCCCCGGATAGCCAGTCAGCCACCACTTCATTCAGCGGCGGGACCGGTGAGGAGAAGCCGTTTTGTGCCATAGAGAAGTAAATCTGCGGCCCCTGATAATGCGGGTCGTTATTAAAGGCGATCAAGGTCTCCAGGGTGCGCCGGGATAGGGGATTCTCATCCAGATAAACCACTAAATGACGGGGCGCACGTACGATAGACTCCGGAAGGGTGGAAATTTGATTATGCCGGGCATCGATTAAGCGCAGCAGGGCCGGTAAGTGTTCCGGCAACGTATGTAACTGGTTGAAGGAAACGTAAATACGTTCTATTGAATCTGGCAGACTGGCTGGCAGGGATTCCAGCATGTTATTACTGATAAAAAGGATTTTCAGGCGTGCGGGTAAGCTGGCCGGGAAAAAAGTGATACTGTTAACTGACAGGGATAATAGCTCCAGCGCTGCCGGTAACTGATGAGGAATTGCCGTCAGAAAATTATTGGAGACATCCAGTGCGAGCAACCCGGCGGGCAGATTGTCGGGCAAGGTACTAAGAAAGTTTGTTCTTAAAATAAATTTCTTCAGATGAGAGGGCAGTTTTGCCGGGAGTTCCGAAATGCGGTTATCTTCCAGATAAATTTCCTCCAGCTGGTCAGGTAAGTTATTCGGCAATATCTGCAGGTAATTATCATTGGCGGCGAGGATTTTCAGGCCGGCAGGGAGACGGGCGGGTAAGGCATCCAGAGCATTACTGCTGATATATAATTTTATCAAATCTTTTGGCAGCCTCTGGGGCAACTTAGCCAGACGGTTAGCCGAGATATCCAGCATCATAATGCTGTCAGGCAATTCGTCAGGCAGGACCCTTATTTTATTATAACTTAATACCAGTTTTTTCAGCGATGCGGGGAATTTCTTCGGCAGTACAGACAGCTGATTTTCTCCGGCTAACAAGGTGATTAAGCTGTCAGGTAAAGTGGCGGGTAAATATTTGATGCGGTTTTGCGAGATATCGAGCGTTTTCAGACCGGGGGGTAAATTATCGGGCACTCTTTGCAGATGATTATCCTGTACATAGAGTTTCTGCAGCGAGTCCGGTAACTTTTTAGGGAGTTTCTTCAGGCGACATCCGGTGGCGACAATAATTTTTAATCCCTCAGACAGATTTTCGGGCAGGGCTTCCAGTTTTGCCTGACCATGCAGATATAAAACCTCAACAGGGGGTAATACCTCAGGTAATGACGAGAGTTCACCGACCACGCTGTATTTTAAGCTCAACATACAGGGCCCGCTGGCGTCCAGACACTCCTGCATTCTGTCCATGGTTTGTTTACGCGCTGCCCGTTCCCAGACCGGGGCGCTGTCCAGCCATTTCTGCCAGCTGGCAATATAATCTTCTCTGCGCAGAGGGGCGTCCGCTGCCCGCTGTATGCCGCTGGGACCTGCCTCTTCCTCCGCCCAGCTCTTCGCGGCCTGTTTTGAGCCTTTTCCCCCTAATCCCTGTTTCTGTATACGCCCGAGGCGATCGCCCAGGGATGCGGCTACTTTTCCGGCAGGCCTTTTTTTGTCAGGGGAGAGGGGAACTTCGCTACTTTTAGCGCTGGCCATTCCCTCCTTCACCTGATAAATAAAGTCATAACCCTCAGTATTAAATTTTATCATTTTATCCATTATTAATAATAAGGCGAAATCGATGATATCAGAGGTAATTTTTTCCCATTCCGCTTTGCGTTCTTCATTGGTATCGCTGTTAAATGCATGCTCCAGATGAAAAGCGAGCGACAAAAAAGGAGAAAACGGGTTAGGAATAATATTTGAGGCGTCAACATACTTCTCCAGCATATCGTGTCTGACCTCAGCATCCGATTTAATGGCGACATCGAGGTCGATGAAGGCTCTTTCTTTCATGCGGGTAAAAAAGAAGTGAAAAAATTTATCAGGCTTAATGCCGCTATCCTGCAATCCTATCTTTTCATTGTAATCGGGGTGGTTGAAAAAATAGCGCAGCCAGCTCTCTACGCCAGAAAAGAGTATGCCATCCTGGCGCAGTTTCAGATCAAAATGGGCGGCAAGCATCGCCTGATGCTCCCGATCGGCGCAGTTATTTACTATCCAGGCGCGTAAATCAAACAGGGTATTAAAGGCGATAAAGCGGATTTCATGGCCCGGCAGATAAAGGGTCAGCTTCCGGCTGGTCTGGTTCTCGAAGATAAACGCATTGCTGGCCCGGTAACCGTTAATGCTCAGCAGCGAAATCTTCACCTCTCTGTCGCTCAGTAAACCACAGCCGTTTAGCACATCTCTGGCTGCGTCTGCATCAAGCTGACTCATGCCTGCGGCCAGAATAAAATCGATGAAATATTTCTTTATATGATCTTTTTCGTCGGCAAAGGAGCGTTGAACCTCCTGAACGGCAAGATTATAAAAATCCAGATCCCAGATCAGTTTGATAAAGGCGGCGGGCAGGATTTTTATTTCATTACTGGCACCAAATTTACTGGCTGCGTCGGGTGCGCTATTATAGAGACCGGTGATGGAGTTCAACGAGATAAGATTATCCTGAGCGGCGAAATTAGTGAATAACATTTCAGTGAGAGTAAAGGCTTCAATCGGCTTATCGTTATGTTCCCAGCCGGTGAAGCTCTTATCACTGCTGCTGCCGCTATTAAAATGCATAAACCAGCTGTTATCCGGATCGATATCCAGATTAAATTGCGCTTTCAGCGCCTTTTTTAACGTCGCTGAAGCAAAGGTTTTTAAATCAGGATGCTGGCTGGCGTATGAATCATAAAAATTCCGTATCGCCTGTTTCCCTTTTTCTAAATCAAATTTATTGATATTGAGATTGATGATCTCACCATCTTTATCTTTTATAACGATATGGCTTTCCTGCGGCAGGCCATTAGACATCAGCGCATTGTCGGACAGCACGGCGCGCTCAGGATAATTAACCGGTACAGCGGCAGCGCCGGGCAAAAAAGCAGGGAGCAGACTGAGCGGGTCATAAGCGGCCAGAGGAAGAGAGGGGAGTTCAGGTAAAACCGGCATCACCGCTGCGTGTTGCGCTGCGGTTTCTGCAGGGGTTGCATCGCTGACCGGATCAGCAGGAAGAGGATAAGCGGCATAGAAAAGGCCTGCGCTACGCATCTGCGCCAGCGCTTGTGCGGAGAGCTGCCGGTCGCAACGTGTCTCCGGCTTCAGGTAATATCCGGTTGTATGCGCGGGAAATTCGGAGCAGGTCCACAGTTGCCGGTCACTGACTGACGGGGGCGTCTGCTGCGCGGGAAGTTTTTCTCTGACGCAGCGATAACGTTGGGTGTCTTTGCTCTGCATCACGCAGCTTTCAGCGGAAGCCTGCGCCATCCGGCAAAGCTTATTCCAGTAACAGTCCGCGCGCAGCAGTAAATGAAAAATGAATTTCGGTAGCCGTAATGGCAGACGCCGGGGCGCGGCAACATCGTTCATCCGGTAACCGATAACAATGGCCAGCAGACCGATTGCGGTAAATATCTGCGAGCCGGGATGACTTTCATCCTGACGCAAAAACTGCGCGAGATAGCCCTCCCCGAGATAATAGATTATCGTCTCTTTCAGGTAATCAGCCAGCCGGGCAAGCAGATTCCCATCAGGAAGCAGGTGCGTGGAGATAAGGCCCAGGCTGTTTAACAGCGCCAGGTCGATACTTTTTTTCTCCCTGATCGCCGTGTAAAGGCTCTGTGCCGTCAATGTTAGCTCCACAGGCAAGCCGGGAATCAGTTTGTTCAGGGCAGAAAACAAATATTCATGCTGTTTTAATTCCGCAAACTGGCGAATAAGCTGCCTGATACAGCGCAGGCAGTCTTCGGTCAGGGGGACTTGTTGCTCAATCTCTTTTTCTGAGGTAGCCGCATTTACGGTTGACAGCTGCTCTTCAGCGTCAAACCATTCCAGGGCATCAATCTCAATATCGTCAGCTTCTTTATTTACGGAGGCAGGATTATTATTAACGCAGCTATTATTGATGGAATCAGTGATTATCATGGGCATAATAAATATCCTCTTTGTGATGAAATTAATTCCTTTTGCCCTTTCTGGACAGGATTGACATTATCGGGATTATTTATCTCCGCGGCTGGCTGGTCGTGGGTTTATACTCTGGCAAGGTATATTTTATAAAATTGAGGTGCTAGCAAATTTCAATCAATTTTATTTACTGTGCGGGGGGATTTTAATCAGAAAAAATAATATTGATAAAGCATTATTGCCCGGTGTGACGCCGGTAAACAGGGCGCGCTGTCATTAGCGCATCGGCAGGTTTACTCTGTTGATGCACTTTACGCCTGTTGCGCCACATATATCTGCTTCTGCACTTGTCGAAAACCTTTTGATCCTGCATCGTTATAGGCTATTTTCACTGTGCTATGGAGCTGGCATGTTATTTAAACTGTTGCGTCTGCTATGCCGCCTGCTGTGGGGAGTGAAACTCCGCGGCGATCTTTCGGGTCTGTACAAAGAGAAAGTGCTGATCACGCCGAACCATGTCTCTTTTCTGGATGGCATCCTGCTGGCGCTGTTTTTGCCGGTTAAGCCGGTGTTTGCTGTTTATTCCAGCATCGGTGAACAGTGGTATATGCGTCTGTTAAAACCGCTGATCGATTTTGTGCCGCTCGATCCCATGAAGCCGATGTCGATCAAATTTCTGGTGCGTACCATCAATACCGGACGTCCGGTGGTGGTCTTTCCGGAAGGACGCATCACCGTGACTGCATCGCTGATGAAAATCTACAGCGGCGCAGGTTTTCTGGCGGCAAAATCGCAGGCCAGCGTGGTGCCGGTGCGTATTGAAGGGGCAGAATTTACCCCCTTCGGTCGGCTGGGCGGTGTTTTTAAGCGTCGACTTTTCCCGCGCATCACCCTGAGCGTACTTCCGGCGACACGTATTCCGATGCCGGATGCGAAACGGGCGCGTGAGCGCCGTGCGCTGGCCGGAGAGTATCTGCATCATGTGATGATGGAGGCACGCATGGCGGTACGGCCGCGCGAGACGCTGTTCGAGGCGTTTCTGAATGCGCGTACGCGCTACGGCTGGTTTAAGCCCTGCATTGAAGATGTCAACCTGAAGCCTGACAGCTACAGTGGCCTGCTGAAGAAAGTGCTGGGGGTAGGGCGCATTCTGGAGCGTTACAGTCGTCAGGGTGAGTACATTGGCCTGCTGCTGCCTAACGCGACCGTTGCCGCTGCTGCCATTCTGGGCGCGTCGATGCGCGGTCGTGTACCGGCGATGCTTAACTATAGTGCTGGCGTCAACGGCTTGCGTGCCGCCCTCACGGCGGCGCAGATCAAGACGGTGTTTACCTCGCGTCAGTTTCTCGATAAGGGCAAACTCTGGCACCTGCCGGAGGCGCTGACGGAAGTGCAGTGGATCTATCTGGAGGATCTGCGCGCCACCGTGACGCGTCAGGATAAGCTCTGGGTCCTGGTTCACCTGCTGCTGCCGCAGCGCGCGCAGGTGGCGCAGCAGCCGGAAGAGGCGGCGATGGTGCTGTTTACCTCCGGCTCGGAAGGGCAGCCGAAAGGGGTGGTGCATTCCCATAAAAGCCTGCTGGCGAACGTCGAACAGATTCGCACCGTGGCGGATTTCACGCCGCGCGACCGTTTTATGTCGGCGCTGCCGCTGTTCCACGCCTTTGGTCTGACGGTGGGGTTATTCACACCCCTGTTCACCGGTGCCCAGCTATTTCTCTATCCCAGCCCGCTACACTATCGCATAGTGCCGGAGCTGGTCTATGACCGTAACTGCACGGTGCTGTTTGGCACCTCGACCTTTCTCGGCAACTACGCGCGTTTTGCTAACCCCTATGATTTTGCCCGCCTGCGCTACGTGGTGGCCGGGGCTGAAAAGCTGCAGGAGAATACGCGCCAGCTCTATATGGATAAGTATGGTATCCGCATTCTAGAGGGCTATGGCGTGACGGAATGTGCGCCTGTTGTGGCGATCAACGTGCCGATGGCGGCAAAACCGCATACTGTAGGGCGCATTCTGCCAGGTATGGATTCACGGCTGATCAACGTGCCCGGCATTGAGCAGGGCGGCCGTCTGCAGCTACGTGGCCCGAACATCATGAACGGCTACCTGCGGGTGGAAAATCCTGGGGTGCTGGAGCCGCCTGCGGCTGATAACGGGGAGGGGGTGATGGAACCGGGCTGGTATGACACCGGAGATATCGTCAGCTTTGACGAGGGCGGCTTTGCCCGTATTGAGGGACGCGTGAAACGCTTTGCGAAAATCGCCGGCGAGATGGTATCGCTGGAGAGCGTGGAGCAGATCGCCCTCAGCGCCTCGCCCGATAAGCAGCACGCCGCTTCCGTGCGGCCGGATGGCAATCGCGGCGAAGCGCTGGTGCTGTTTACCACCGACAAGGATCTGAATCGTGAGCGGCTGCAACAGGCGGCGCGTCAGCTGGGCGCAGCGGAGCTGGCCTTGCCGCGCGATATTCGCGTTGTAGCGCAGCTGCCGCTGTTAGGCAGCGGTAAGCCTGATTACGTCACCCTGAAGAAAATGGCGGAAGAGGAGCGAGCATGAGTGTGGTGCCCAACCCGGAAAGTCCGCTCCTTTCACGCAGCATGCTGGCAGTGATTGTCGCGCAGTTTTTCTCGGCTTTTGGTGACAACGCACTGCTGTTTGCCACCCTGGCGCTGTTAAAAAACCAGTTCTACCCCGACTGGAGTCAGCCGGTACTGCAGATGTTGTTTGTCGTGGCCTATATTCTGCTGGCCCCTTTTGTCGGGCAGATGGCGGACAGTTTCGCCAAAGGCCGGGTGATGATGGTGGCGAACAGCCTGAAGCTGTTGGGTGCGCTGGCGATCTGCGTAGGGCTGAACCCGTTTCTCGGCTACACCCTGGTAGGCATTGGCGCGGCGGCCTATTCGCCCGCCAAATATGGCATTCTGGGGGAGCTTACCCGCGATGAAACTCTGGTGAAGGCCAATGGCCTGATGGAGGGATCGACCATTGCGGCGATTCTGCTGGGATCCGTGGCAGGGGGCGTGCTGGCCGACTGGCATCTGCTGGCGGCACTGACGATCTGCGCGCTGACCTATGCGCTGGCGGTGGTAGCTAACCTGTTTATTCCGGCACTGCCCGCCGCGCGTGCCGGACAAAGCTGGCAATTTGCCGCGATGCTGCGCCGTTTCTTTCATGCCTGCGCGCTGCTGTGGCGTAATGGTGAAACCCGTTTCTCACTGCTGGGTACCAGTCTGTTCTGGGGAGCGGGGGTGACGCTGCGCTTTCTGCTGGTGCTCTGGGTGCCGGTTGCGCTCGGCATCAGTGATAACAGTACGCCTTCGACCCTGAACGCCATGGTGGCGGTGGGCATCGTGCTGGGCGCGGGCGTTGCCGCCAGAGTGGTGACGCTGAAAACGGTCAGCCGCTGTATGCCTGCCGGGATCCTGATCGGCGTTATGGTGGTGCTGTTTTCCCTGCAGCACAGCCTGATCAACGCTTATCTGCTGCTGGTGGTTATCGGGGCGCTGGGCGGCTTTTTTGTGGTGCCGCTCAATGCGCTGCTGCAGGCGCGCGGTAAACAGACGGTAGGCTCCGGCAATGCCATTGCGGTACAGAATCTTGGCGAGAACAGCGCCATGCTGCTGATGCTGGGGTGCTATACGCTGGCGATCAAAGCGGGCGCGTCCGCCGTTGCCACCGGCGTGGGCTTTGGCGTGCTGTTTGCCGTGGCGATCGCTCTGCTGTGGGGCTGGAAACGCACGCCAGGCGGCTGAGCTTTTGCTCTGAGCTTAAATAAACGAACATCTTTTCCCCTCCTTGTTCGACTTAAGGCGCTAACACAACGGCGCCTTTTTATTGCTAACTGAAAACCATGTTCTGTGAACGTGGACATCAAAAGGCTTTGGCTTTGCTTTAATTGTTTTTGAATTTAAAGTTTATAAATCAGAAGGATGTTCTTTTCAGGCCATTTTATCCACCCTTAAGTGGTATTTAAAAAGTCCTTCTATGAGGTGGCTTTTTTACTTGCTCTGACAGACCCATTTTCATCCGGTTATGGCATTTTCAATTCATAACCGAAGATTTTTCACAACCAGAAATGGCTTGTTTTATATTATTGTCTGCAAAGTTTTCTTTTATTATTTCTTCACTAACTATTAAACCTTGCAAATTAAGCGTTGCCTGATATTTTCTGGTTTCTCAGGGTGTTATTTATTGCTTTTCAATATGATGTGCCCAGCCTGGGCTGCATTTTTTTCGTGTAGAAGCAACAGGGAACTTGTTATGAATAGCTCACCGCTAAATTCCTCCAGTCCTGACTCTATTTATAGACCCACCTGGGAAACCGTTGATAACCAGAATAATCTGGCTAAAAAATCAGACGGTTTCCTGGCAAAAGTGTGCACAGTCGTTAATAGCGCTAAAAGAGCCATTTTCTTCAACAGGCAGGCCCCTCTTTCCGTTGAGAAAGCGCCCGCAGGAATAGATTTTGTGGATGTGCTTGTTGTAGCGAAGGAGGAAGAGGCGAAGCAATCTTTCCCGGCGCGGCAAGAATACGCTGCTGTAGAGGCGTCAGACTTACAGCAGAATACCGCAGAAGAAATGAAAGAGTTGCTTGACGCAGGACATGTTAACCAAACAGTGGCGCAAGCCCTCTCTGACCAGTTAAACAGCCGTGGAAAATTGCAGCCTGTCAGCGCGCGCCTGTGTAATAAAAAAGTGGCATATGGCGCGGCAGGATTTAGCCTGCTTGGGTCGCTGGCCTACTGGCTCGCCGGGGAAAAACAAGCGGCCAATATCCACAGCCCCGGCTCTGCCATACAGGATTTTCCTGTTAGCGGCTCGGCTGAATTGGGACCAAGGACGGCTGAACTGAAAATTGCGCCTGACGTACGGCCAGGCGCAGCCGGTCAACCGCTTAACCCTACCATGTCTCCTTTCCAGACACCGAATGGCATAACCGTTATGCCGATATCACTTCAGCCGACGTTGGTTTCTGCCAGTACGATTCAGAAGCTGATTTTTGAAGATCAGACTCGCCGCCTACAGTCATTACTCCTTACAGCAGCGGTTTCTGAAGCTGATCGGTTGCATAACGACAGCGAACTGCATCTGAAATTTTATCAGGATCAACAACTGAAACCGCTGCGCAGTCTGGCTAGCCAGGTAATCAACTTTCTTAACCAGAATGATGATAACGCTTCGCTGATTGCCGCTCAGTTGTTAGCCTCGAAGGGTGAATATGGTTCCGGTAAGAACGAAACGATTTCTGCTGAGCGTAAAATGGCGGTCATTAACGACTGGCTAATGCATGCGGTGCTGGGTAAGCCTCTGGAACAGTGGGTACTGGAACAGGTTAAAGATATGCAAAAGCGGGATTATTCCCTGTTCCATCACGCCCATCTTCAGCGCCGCCTGTTTAACCTCATAAACAGCAGTACAAAACAGGGAAAGTTGACCCCTGTAGCGCGCAAGTTTTTACAGGAGCAGGTGATAGCCAATGCCTTGCCGACCCTTCTGCTGAAAGGACAGCCGGAACTGGCAAAAAAAGATATTACCCAACCGCCGTGGGGATTTAAACATGCGGGTACTCTGTTGCTCAGAGAAGCCGGCGCAGACCTGAAAGGGCTTAGCGCAGAGGAGATTACTGAAGCCGGGATGCTGCTCGATATTCTGCTTCGTCAGGAAGCTTTGCCTGCCGAATGGATGGAATATTTCCGCTTGCCCGCTTTGATCCATGAAGCCTGGGTAAGCGAGAAAGCACGGCCGGTTAAAATAGCGGCGCAGAATACAGCGAAGAGTTATCCGCAATATGCTGAATTTGCAGAACAATGGTTAAGGGAAAACAATCCCTTTTTACACTTCTCTTACGAGGCGGAACGGTGGAAAACCCGGCCAGAACTGGCGCTTCAGCAACTGGAGAAGCATAGAGTCCCGGGAAAGTGGCTGAATAACTACCTGAACCAGCGGGGAGCAACGGAGTACATCGTTAAAAAAGAAAGAGTAACCCTGCCCGATATCGACAATCTCTTTGATCAGCAAAATGAAAGGCTGGCCGGGATCTTCTATCAAACGGATATCATTCTTTTACCTGCCGCGTTTAGTCAGCTCGATGACGAAGAGCAGCGCTTTATTGCCAGTGCGGATATCAGGCGGGTGCATGTCCGGTTTGATGCCAGCAAAAAGCTCTATGGTGTTCCCCTTTCGCCAGCCGTAAGGCAAGGCATGCAAAATGCCAAAGCACTTAAATATCCGCTGCCTGATTCGGTCGATCTGCTGGAGTGTAAGCGAGGAGATGAAAAGCATATTTACGCACTGGAAAAAGATGCCGAAACAGGCGGCTATTCAGTAAGGTGCGTCGACGAAAGAGAGGATATGCTCGCTCTGCTTGCCGACAGCAAAGTACCTCGCAGTGATAGTGATTATGAATTGATCATTACGCATGATCAGCCGCTGAAAGCAACTGACGAGACGCAGGAACAGTTGATCGATAAACTTGCCAGCCTGCATCGTACACACTTGCGTGATGCGCTTAAGGCTGAAGGTTATGTAAAAACGACAGAGCAAAAGATAAAAGAGTTTTTCCTCAGCCTGGTGCCCTTCTATGACTGCATAGAAAGAAGCCGTAGGGGCGACGAGCAAGCCTTTGGGGCCTGCATGTTAGATATTGCCAATATCATTCCTTTTTTTGGGCAGGCAAGTAAGGTGGGTATTAATTTCTCGCTGAAACTCGGCTCTGCGGCAGAGGTTGCATTACGGCGTGCCGTCGCGCAGGCAACCTTAAACCAGATGATGAAGGAAGGAGGAAAACAATTTATCAAACAATTCCCCCGTATAGCTGAAGAAATCTCGCCAGCTGTTATCAGGGAAATGGGGGTAAGCCTGGCACGGAGTATCGATCCCGGCGTTGAGATTCTGGCTAGTGGCGGTGTAAAGGGAATTCAGGCGCTGCAAAACATCCTTACCAGACTGGAGAATAAGGGACCGGCATTACTGCGTCTGGCTGAAGCGCTGGAGAAAAGAGGAGTACCGGCAGCCGTGCAGCCGGTGCGTGAAATAGCAAATGGCTCGATGATAAAAAAAGAGGCGTTTGATCCGTTACTCAATAAAGAGGTACAGATTGCTCAGGTCGGTAGGGATGAAAGCGGACGCGAGCTGTGGGTAAGAGTTCATCCAGAAACCGGGGAACTGGCGGGCAAAAGATACTATCTGGAAGCTGGCGGAATGCTTGTTTCTGCCCCGGTTAATCTGGGCGGTCGTTTGTACAGGCAAGCCCAACAAGGGCTGGGTGGAAGAGGGGCGCCGAAAGCAGCGGCAGAAAATCCGGGATTAAAGAGGCCACCAGCCGTAGATGAGTCAGAAAGCGCGAAGAAAAGTCGGTTATCCCCCGATGAGCCCGGAACCTCCGGTAGCGCTGTTGTAGAAAATCTGGCAATACCCGGGACATCAGGCAAAACTGTTGCAGACATTGTGGCCCGACCCGGGACATCGGGCAAAGCTGTTGCAGAAAATCTGGCAATACCCGGGACATCGGGCAAAGCTGTTGCAGAAAATCTGGCAATACCCGGGACATCAGGCAAAACTGTTGCAGACATTGTGGCCCGACCCGGGACATCAGGCAAAACTGTTGCAGAAAATCTGGCCATACCCGGCACTTCAGGTCAATCCGCTACGAAAGAGCTGGCAGCACCCAAAACAGCCGGAAAATCTATCGTAGCGGAAGCTACCTCATGGAAAGAGCAGGACTATTTTATCAATGGCATCCCTGTAAAAGTATTTAATGTAGGTGAAGAGCAAAATATTTGTCTGTTATATCCAGAGGCCGCAAACATACTCCTTGTGAAACATGAAAATAACGAACTGAAAGTATATCCGCAAGTCACAGGTATGGAGCTGAGACAAGAGGAGCTTGATGCAACAGAATATGAGCGCGCAGTTGCAGCACTTACTAAGAAACAAAGAGATGGGTTAAGAACCTGGACGGCTATTGAATCTTCAAGTGGGTTTTACAGTAATGGTGAGCGCGTAATTACAGACGGGCATAATTACGAAGTGAATGACAAGAAATCCACAGGAGAGAAACTCACGCCAGCAGAACAAAATGTCTATGATGCATTAAGTGAAGTGTATGAAAAGAACCTGCTGCCCACCGTGAAAGGCGATTTTGTAAGAGTCAGTGAATATTTTGCCGGTATGAGAGATCCCTGGGGGGATGGCGCGATAGTTTTGGGTGATTATGTGACAAATGCTGAGCGAATTATGAGCGTCTCCTCAGGCATGGATTATGCGAAAGCAATTGCTGCGGATGCATCAGGCATAAGCGAGGCGTTTTTAGGAAAAAGAAAACGCATTGTGACCTACTTTTTTGTTGGTCTTGAGAAGGCGGTACCTTTGCTTCCTCTGGCTGTTTCAAAAAGCGGAAAGGAGTTTGAACATACTATTGGACCAGGACAAATTTTTAAAGTTGAAGCTTTAGCTACCTCTTATCCCTGGGACAGGTACACTGACTGGAAGTATTCAATATTTACTCCCAGAGCAAGTGCCACTCTGAGACAGGTGGTTGATCCTGAAGAACTGAACAAGATCACCGAAGCGAAAAATATACATACCGGCAGGTTAGTCTATTTCGACAGAAAAGCGGAAAAGCCTGACGAGCCCGGGCCATCTGGCAGTAGTCTTAAGTAAATTAACTGGCCCCGTTTATTGGTAAGGGGCCAGATAGCAGTCTGACAGATAACCATCAGACCTTAACGGGAGGTCGCTACTCTGTCGTTATAGCGTGCTGTTCCCGTGCGGAAAACAGCACGCTTTCGCGGGATAAAACCAGAGGTTCTAAGGCGCCGGGTAGGTATACTGGCGGTGAATCGCTTCCAGCTCTTCCAGAATATCGGCATTCAGCGTCAGGTCAAAACTGTCGATATTCATTTTTAATTGCTCAAGGGTGGTCGCACCCAGCAGCGTACTGGCGACAAAGGGTTGCTGACGCACGTAGGCCAGCGCCATCTGCGCAGGATCCAGCTGGTATTTTTGCGCCAGCGCCACATAGGCGGCGATCGCTTTTTCTGCCTGCGCGCCGCTGTAGCGCGTAAAGCGACTGAACAAGGTATTACGCGCCCCGGCAGGCTGCGCACCGTTCAGATACTTACCGCTCAGGGTGCCAAAAGCCAGGCTGGAGTAGGCGAGCAGCTCAACGCCCTCATGCTGGCTGATCTCCGCCAGCCCCACTTCAAAGCTGCGATTCAGCAGGCTGTAAGGGTTCTGAATCGTCACAATGCGCGGCAACTCATGTTTTTCCGCCAGTTGCAGATAACGCATCACTCCCCAGGCAGTCTCATTGGAGACGCCGATATAGCGGATTTTACCGGCACGCACCTGTTCAGTCAGCGCTTCCAGGGTCTCCAGCAGCGTGACCGTGGCGGTGGTTTCGCTGTACTGATAGCCCAGCTTGCCGAAATAGTTGGTCTGACGCTGCGGCCAGTGCAGCTGGTAGAGGTCGAGATAATCGGTATTAAGGCGTTTCAGGCTGGCATCCAGTGCTTCGCGAATATTCTTGCGATCCAGCGCCTGCTGCGGGCGAATGGAGGCATCGCTGCCGCGCGACGGGCCAGAGACTTTACTTGCCAGCACGATTTTGTCACGGCTGCCGCGCTTCTTCAGCCAGCTGCCGATATAACTTTCGGTTAAACCCTGGGTTTCCGGACGCGGCGGTACCGGGTACATTTCCGCAGTATCGATCAGATTGATACCGCGACTGACCGCCAAATCCAGTTGGGCATGAGCGTCGGCTTCGCTGTTCTGCTCACCAAACGTCATGGTTCCCAGTCCCAGCTGACTCACTTCCAGCGTGCTATGAGGGATACGGTGATAATGCATTGCCGGCTTCCTTTTTTTATGGAATGGAATGTTATGTCTTATGGGACTATAGCGCGTGCCATAGCGGAGAATAAAGGGGGGAAAGTTCGGGAAATCGCCTCCCGGAACGGAAAACAGGGCAGGCGATAAAAAAGATGCTTAGCGCTCAATCATGGTAGAGACTTCATCACCATTAATCTGCATTTCATGGCCGGCCTGATCGGTATATTTTACCAGGCCTGTCTCTTCATCAATGGTAGGTTTGCCTTGCGTCATGATCATACGACCATCCTTTGTCGCCATCACATAATTACTGCTGCATCCACTCAACACTAAACCTGCTGCCAGTAACACTACGCCAGCCAACCCTTTCATCCCGCTTCTCTCCCCAGTTACGCTTATCACCTCAAAAGAGTAGTAATAGTGCGTTTTACCGTTAAGATTAATCGCAGGATTCTGAAAATCAGGGGCGAGCACGGCCCGCCCTTGACTTTATCAGGCCTGGCTTTTCTTGCTGCGCATCAGGTTCAGGCTTTCCACCGCGATAGAGAAGAACATTGCAAAGTAGATGTAACCTTTCGGCACATGCACATTGAAGCTTTCCAGGATCAGGGTAAAGCCCACCAGAATCAGAAAGGCGAGTGCCAGCATCTTCACTGAAGGGTGACGGTCAACAAACTCGCCGATAGTGCGCGCTGCGAACATCATAATCAGTACAGAAATGATTACCGCCGCCATCATAATAAACAGATGATCGGAGAGGCCAACCGCCGTGATCACTGAATCCAGGCTGAAAATAATATCCAGCATCATGATCTGCACGATGGCACCGAGAAAAGAGTGCACATTGGACTGATGCTCTTCCGCTCCGCCTTCAATGGTTTCATGGATCTCCATGCTCGACTTCCAGAGCAGGAAGAGCCCGCCGCCGAGCAGAATCAGATCGCGCAGCGAGAAAGGATGATCCATCACGGAAAACAGCGGATGCGTCAGACGCACGACCCAGGCGATAGAGGCCAGTAGCAGCAGGCGCATCATCATCGCCCCTATCAGGCCGATACGGCGGGCGCTGGCCTGCTGTTTTTGCGGCAGTTTGGCGACAACCAGGGAGAGGAAAATAATATTATCGATGCCCAGAACGATTTCCAGAAGGGTTAACGTGCCCAGCGCTAACCAGGCATTGGGATCAGCAATCCAGTCGAACATACTTACTTCAATCCTAAACGAAAATTAAACAAGGATTATAGGCCCGCCATCCGCTTTTCTTACAGTAAAAAATGACGTGCCAGCAGCGGACCGGTAAAGCTCTTCTTCAGATAAAAGCCGCGCGGCAAGGTCATTACCGGTCGACCATCGGCGCCGATCCCTCTGGTCAGCGCCTTACTGTTCGCTGCTTTCGGGCGAATTTGCAGATAAGCGCCGTGACGGGCGCTGATCCGCTCAACCTGGCCCAGCACAATCATATCCATCAGCTCTTCCCAGTCCTGGCGCAACATCTGCTCTTCTTCTGCGCTGGGACTCCACAGCAGCGGCGCGCCGACACGCCGTGCCGCCAGCGGGATGGTGCGCTCGCCTTCTACCGGGATCCAGAGCACCCGGGCCAGCTTATGACGCACATGGCTGGTTTCCCAGGTTACACCGCTGTTGCCGGTCAGCGGCGCCACACAAACAAAGGTGGTTTCCAGCGGGCGACCGGCGCTGTCTATCGGGATGGTTTTTAGCTCAATGCCCAGATGGGCGAAATCCTGCTCCGCTTTGCTGCCCGCGCTGGCACCCAGATGCAGTTCCAGCAGCATACCGACCCAGCCTTTATCCCGTTTCAGACTGGCGGGCATGCCAAGGCCAATCTGCTGCGCCAGCGCTTCCAGAGTAAAGCCAGCCAGTCCCCGGGCGCGTTGCAGCAGAGTGGCTTCATCTTCAGGTGGCGCAGGAAGGCTCATATTTTCACACATACACTGTCCTGAATTGCTTAAAATTTGAGCTATTGTAAACCGGGATAATTGCTCACAACCGGCAGCTGACGATTGCCAGAATAATAACATGATAAATCATGGCTTTTTATCCGTACCGGCATGATGCGAATGCGCCAGGCGTCAGGTTATCCCTGTTTGTTAGCGACAATGAACAGGATCTTAAACCAGGTTATCCACAGAAAGTCGGGATAACCCGACGGAAAGGCCACTACTGTGTTGATTTACAGCCTTGACTTTGCAAATTTTGCGGCGGGTTTTGCGTGTTGTGCATAACCTTACCGCATATTCTGTGGATAAAAACGGCGATGTTCGATCTTTAGCCAGTCGCCGGATCCCGGTGCTCACAGCGCCATGCCTGTAACGCGATCCTTACAGGATCAATAAATTATCTTTTTGTTTATTAATGATAAATTTAGCATATCGCCCAGTGGGTATCAGATTTATCCTGATTGCTTATTCATAAAATTCCCGCGTTCTTCACAAAGCTATCCACAGAAAAGGTGAATAAAATCGCTGGCGCTCGCTATCCTCTGTTTATAACTTTATGTAAGGCTGTGAGTTATCCAGGGGGTATTCCCGTTAAACTGCCCTAACCAGTGGTTTACCGCCTGGAAGGAGTGTGAAACAATCAAGCCATCTGAATTTAGCTTTGAGGTAGTCCGGTGATCGATGATGATGGCTACCGCCCGAATGTTGGTATCGTAATCTGTAACAGGCAAGGACAAGTTTTATGGGCCAGGCGCTTTGGACAGCACTCCTGGCAGTTTCCTCAGGGAGGCATCAATCCCGGTGAAACCGCTGAACAAGCGATGTATCGCGAGCTGTTTGAGGAAGTCGGATTACACCGTAAAGATGTTCGTATCCTTGCTTCTACCCGTAACTGGTTACGCTACAAGTTGCCAAAACGTTTGGTGCGTTGGGACACAAAGCCGGTATGTATCGGCCAGAAACAAAAGTGGTTTCTTCTGCAGTTGATGTGCAATGATGCGGATATTAATGTGCAACGCAGCAGCACGCCAGAGTTTGATGGCTGGCGCTGGGTCAGCTTCTGGTATCCGGTTCGTCAGGTTGTCTCCTTTAAGCGTGATGTTTACCGACGCGTCATGAAGGAATTCGCTGGCGTAGTAATGTCTATGCAGGAGAGTGCGGTGCAGCGGAATACGCCTGCCAGTCGACGTAAAAGAGGATAGGCCACGCCCCTTATGCTCACTCAGTTGCGTGAAATAGTAGAGAAAGTGGCGAGTGCGCCACGCCTGAATGAAGCACTCGGCATTCTGGTCAATGAAATCTGCCTGGCGATGGATACGGAAGTGTGCTCGGTTTATCTGGCCGATCACGATCGCCGCTGTTATTACCTGATGGCGACGCGTGGGCTGAAAAAACCGCGCGGTCGCACCGTCACGCTGGCCTTTGACGAAGGGATCGTCGGCCTGGTCGGACGCCTCGCCGAACCGATCAACCTTGCCGACGCGCAAAGTCATCCCAGTTTCAAATTTATTCCTGCAGTTAAAGAGGAGCGCTATCGTTCCTTCCTCGGCGTGCCGATCATCAGCCGGCGCCAGTTGCTGGGCGTGCTGGTGGTGCAGCAGCGGGAACATCGTCAGTTCGATGAGAGCGAAGAATCCTTCCTGGTGACGCTGGCGACGCAGATGGCGGCGCTGTTATCACAATCGCAAATGAGCCAGCTGTTCGGTCAGTTCCGCCAGACCCGGGTACGCGCCATTGCTGCCGCACCTGGCGTAGCGATAGCGCCAGGCTGGGTTGATGAAACGCAGCCGGTGCTGGAACAGGTATCTGCGGCCTCGACGCTGGATGCGCAACGGGAGCGTGAGCGCCTGACGCTGGCCATGGGGGAAGCAGCTAACGAGTTCCGCCGTTTCAGCAAGCGCTTTTCTGCCAGCGTGCAGAAAGAGAGCGCCGCTATTTTCGATCTCTACTCCCACCTGCTTTCCGATGCGCGCCTGAAAAAAGATCTCTTTGCCGAGATCGAAAACGGTTCAGTGGCAGAGTGGGCGGTCAAAACGGTTATTGAAAAATTCGCCGCGCAGTTTGCCAGTCTGCAGGACAGCTATTTGCGTGAGCGCGCAGGGGACCTGCGTGTACTCGGGCAGCGTCTGCTGTTTCATCTCGATGATTCGCTGGTCAGCACCAGCGCCTGGCCTGAACGTTTCGTGCTGGTGGCGGATGAGCTTACCGCGACCACCCTGGCGGAGCTGCCTCATGAGCGGCTGGCGGGGATCATAGTACGCGACGGCGCAGCTAACTCTCATGCCGCCATTCTGACGCGTGCTATGGGTATCCCCACCGTAATGGGGGCGGATATTCTGCCGGAGCAGCTGAACAAACGGCTGCTGATTGTCGATGGCTATCGCGGCGAGCTGCTTATCGATCCGGAGCCGGTGCTGATCCAGGAGTATCAGCGACTTATCAGCGAAGAGCATGCGCTGACGAAAGTGGCGGAAGGGGAAGTTGACCAGCCAGGCCGGTTAAAAAGCGGTGAGCGCGTGCAGGTAATGCTTAACGCCGGTCTCAGTGCGGAACATGAGCAGGCGCTCGACAGCTGGGTCGATGGCGTGGGACTCTACCGTACCGAAATTCCCTTTATGTTGCAGAGCGGCTTCCCCTCCGAGGAGGAGCAGGTTGCGCAATATCAGGGGATGCTGCAACTGTTCCACCACAAGCCGGTAACGCTGCGTACCCTGGACATTGGCGCAGACAAACAGCTGCCCTATATGCCCATCAGCGAAGAGAACCCTTGCCTGGGCTGGCGTGGCATCCGTCTGACGCTGGACCAGCCAGAAATCTTTCTTATCCAGGTACGCGCCATGCTGCGTGCTAACGCCGCGTCCGGCAATCTCAGCATTCTGCTGCCGATGATCACCAGCATTGATGAGATTGACGATGCGCGCCAGTTGATCGATCGCGCCGGACGGGAAGTAGAGGAGATGCTGGGGTACGCCATTCCACGGCCGCGTATTGGCGTGATGATTGAAGTACCGTCGATGCTGTTTATGATCCCGCATCTGGCACCCCATATCGATTTTGTGTCAGTGGGCACAAATGACCTGACGCAGTATCTGCTCGCGGTCGATCGTAACAACACGCGTGTGGCTAACCTTTACGACCCGCTGCATCCGGCGATGCTGCATGCTCTGCAGGCGATCGCCCGGGCCAGCCAGCAGACGGGACTGGAGCTCTGCCTGTGCGGCGAAATGGCGGGCGACCCCATGTGCGTTGCGCTGCTGATCGGCATGGGCTATCGCCATCTCAGCATGAACGGCAAAAATGTGCCGCGCGTTAAGTACCTGCTACGTCATCTCGATCAGGAGGAGACGCAGCGCTTATGCGCGCAAGGTCTGCAGGCGCGTACCGCTGGCGAGGTCCGTCAGCTGGTTGCCCTGTTTATGGAGCAGCGCGGGCTGGGCGGCCTGATTCGCGGCGGGCGTTAGGGAATACGAGCGTTTACATTTCCGCGTCCCGTGAGAAAACCGGCTGTGCTATGATGCGCAGCCTTAAGCGCTCGGCAGTTCTGAGCTTGCGTTGCAGCCGCCCACATTTTCAGGGCAGAAAAATGAATGGTGAAAGATGAGTAACGGCTATATCGCTTTTCCCCAATTTGATCCGGTAATTTTTTCCATTGGACCGGTTTCTCTTCACTGGTACGGCCTGATGTATCTGGTGGGCTTTGTCTTCGCCATGTGGCTGGCGGTACGTCGCGCCAATAAGCCCGGCAGTGGATGGAAAAAAGAGGAAGTGGAGAACCTGCTCTACGCCGGTTTCCTCGGGGTTTTTCTCGGTGGGCGTATCGGCTATGTGTTGTTCTATAACCTGCCGCTGTTCCTTGATAACCCGCTCTATCTGTTTAAGGTCTGGGATGGCGGCATGTCCTTCCATGGCGGCCTGCTGGGTGTGATCGCAGTGATGTTCTGGTATGCCCGCCGCACCAAACGCACCTTCTTCCAGGTGGCCGATTTTATCGCTCCGCTGATCCCCTTCGGACTGGGAGCGGGACGGCTGGGTAACTTTATTAATGGCGAACTCTGGGGCCGTGTGGCACCGGACCTGCCCTGGGCGATGCTGTTCCCTGGCTCACGCAGTGAAGATGTGGCGCTGACGGTAGCCCACCCTGAGTGGCAGGGGCTGCTGGATACCTGGGGCGTATTGCCGCGTCATCCATCGCAGCTCTATGAGTTGTTGCTGGAAGGGGTGGTGCTGTTCATTATTCTGAACCTGTTTATCCGCAAACCGCGTCCGATGGGCAGCGTCTCCGGCCTGTTCCTGATCGGTTACGGCGCGTTTCGTATTATCGTCGAATTCTTCCGTCAGCCGGATGCGCAGCTTGGCCTGTTTGGCGTCATCAGCATGGGACAAATTCTGTCGATCCCGATGATTCTGGCAGGTATTGCCATGATGGTCTGGGCGTATCGTCAGCGCCCGCAGCAACAATTTCGTGAGGAAAAATGAAACAGTATCTGGACCTGATGCAAAAAGTGCTGTCTGAAGGTACGCCCAAAAATGACCGCACCGGCACCGGTACGCTGTCTATTTTTGGCCACCAGATGCGCTTCAATTTGCAGGAGGGTTTTCCCCTTGTCACGACAAAAAAATGCCATTTGCGTTCGATCATCCATGAGCTGCTGTGGTTTCTGCAGGGTGACACCAATATCGGTTACCTCAAAGAAAACAAGGTCAGCATCTGGGATGAGTGGGCCGATGAGAATGGCGATCTGGGCCCGGTTTACGGCAAACAGTGGCGTAGCTGGGGAACCGCCAGCGGCGCAGAGATCGACCAGATGGCGAAGGTTCTGCAGCAGCTGAAAACCGATCCCGATTCGCGTCGTATCATCGTCTCCTCATGGAACGTGGGGGAACTGGACCAGATGGCGCTGGCGCCCTGCCACGCCTTTTTCCAGTTCTACGTGGCGGACGGCAAACTCTCCTGTCAGCTCTATCAGCGCTCGTGCGACGTCTTCCTTGGCCTGCCGTTTAACATTGCCAGCTACGCGCTGCTGGTGCATATGATGGCGCAGCAGTGCGACCTGGAGCCCGGCGATTTTGTCTGGACCGGCGGGGATACCCATCTCTACAGCAACCACCTGGAGCAGGCGCGTCTGCAGCTGACGCGTGAACCACGGCCGCTGCCGAAGCTGGTGATCAAGCGCAAGCCAGCCTCCCTGTTTGACTACCGCTTCGAAGACTTTGACATTGAGGGCTACGATCCTCATCCCGCCATCAAGGCGCCGGTCGCGATCTGATTCGCGACCTGTCACTCCTCAGCCAACCCCGGTGTGTATCCGCCACCGGGGTTTTTTATTGTCAGTCGGCCAATGACGGAAGCGCTGTCACAAAACAGTGAAAAGCCAGGCAAGCGCACGCATCTGCATGGAAGCCTGCTTCAGAAGGTAAAAGCTGACCCTTGTTGCCCCCCCGGCGGCACGGCAAAGTAGCGCCATGAAAACATCTTCAGCAACGGGTTTTACCCTGATGGAACTGCTGATTGTGCTGCTGATCGCGGGCGTATTAAGCCTTGGTGCATTGCAGGGCTGGCAACGCTGGCAGCACTGGCAACAGTTGCGCGACACCGCATTTCAACTGCAGGGATTTTTAATTCAGCTGCGTGCCCGCGCCAACTGGCAGAACCGCGACTATCCCCTCTGGTATCAACCCGGGGAGCGCTGGTGTCTGGGCAGCGGCGTCAGGCCGCTGCAGGGCTGTGTGACCGGCCAGCGTCTGATGCTGCAGGCGCCGTATCCTGGCGTAAAAATTTATGCCGTCAACGGCGAGCCGGGTTTTTATGGACGGCGCAACGTGGCCAGAGCGGGCAGCATTGAGTTTGGCAATGAGGCTGGCCGCTGGCGTCTGATTATTTCCGCCCGCGCCCGTATCCGGTTATGCCCGGCGAGCGAGGAGGGGTGTGAATGAAGACAGCGGGGTTCAGTCTGCTGGAAATGGTGGTGGCGCTGGCCATCAGCGGGATACTGATGCTGAGCCTGGGCCGCTTTTTGCCGCTGTTGCAGCAGGAAAGTTTGCGACTGCAGCAGCGCGTGCAGCTCCAGCGGGAACTGCAGCAAATCATGATGACTCTGGAGAAAGCGGTGCGGCGTGCCGGTTACTGTCATGGTCATTGCGTCGGCAGCGGACTGACAATTGCGGCGCAGGGCGCATGTCTGCTGGTGAAGTGGGATGAAAACAGCAATGGCAAATGGGAAGGGCCTTTGCACAGCGACAGTGAAAGCTATGGCTACCGGCTGCGTCAGCAGCAGCTGGAGATGCAGCGAGGCGTAGAGCATTGCGACGGCAGCGGCTGGGAACGGCTCTCCGATCCCGCCTTTCTGCGTATCGACGCTTTTCAGGTGCGCCAGCAGGGGAGGCTATTCAATATTCTCCTGAGCGGGCGCGCCGGATCGCAGCAGGTCAGTCTGGAAAGCTGGATCGAGGGCGAGAACCTGTGAGGCAAAATGGCAACAGTGCGCTCGGCATGGTGATTATGGTGCTGCTGATGGGCAGCGCGACATTATACGCCAGCCGACAACAGCTGGCGCAGGGCATGGCGCTGCTGGCGGATGAACGCCACTATATTCTGGACTATCACCAGGCCCAGTCGGCGCTGCGCTGGGGAGCCACCCTGAACTGGCCCGTCGGCGTGGGCTGGCAGTGTCAACAGGAGAAAACATTTGGCTGGCAAAGCTGTTTATGGCGGGGAGAGAAGGCGCAGGCCCTGTTACGGGGTCAGGGCGCAGGGCGGGAACTGGCATTGTGGCACTGGGTGGAGGAGAGCGGAAACCAGCTGCGTCTGCTGCCCCACGGCTGGATCGATTACTGCCCGCTTGCCCTCCCTGAGCTGTGTGCATAAATCATCCGCAGAGCAGGGATTCAGCCTGGCGGAAACCCTGTTTGCCATCCTGCTGCTGGCGATGAGCATCAGCGCACTGCTCAATTATCATCGTGCGCTCAGCCTGGGCTTCAGCCAGCAATGGTATCAGCAACAGGCCTGGCGGGTAGCGGCACAGCGCGTGCTCGGGCAGGAAACAGCGGGCTGGCGCAGCTATGTCAGCCGATACAGCGGACCGGGAGGGTGCGAGCTGGAAAAGATTGAAGTGAGCGGGCCTTATCAACGCCGCGCCACGTTGAATGTGCTGCGCTGTCGATAATGGTCAAAAAAATAGCATGGAAGAGGCTATCGCGCTTGCAAGCCCGGCGATAAGCGGTAGAGTGACCGGGCTGCAATATCCCTACGTTTTACCACAGGAGTCCCCATGTTCAGGGTGTACCATTCCAATCAGCTCGACCTGCTAAAAACCCTGGCGGCGACTATTATCGAACTCGATCCCTTAACCGATCCGTTCGACTCTGAAGTGGTGCTGGTGCAAAGTCCCGGCATGGCGCAGTGGTTGCAGATGGAGCTGGCGCAGAGTTTTGGCATCGCAGCTAACATCCGCTTTCCCTTACCTTCCGGTTTTATCTGGGAGATGTTTCGCTGCGTGCTGCCCGACATTCCCGAAGAAAGCGCCTTTACCAAAGCCAGCATGAGCTGGAAACTGATGAATCGTCTGCCTGCGCTGCTGGCGCATGAAGAGTTTGTCTCGCTGCGCCACTACCTCAACGATGACAGCGATAAACGCAAGCTGTTTCAGCTCAGCTCACGCGTCGCCGATCTGTTTGACCAGTATCTGGTTTACCGGGCTGACTGGCTGAGTCGCTGGGAGCAGGGCGAAACGATTGAAAATCTGGGTGAGGCGCAGCAGTGGCAGGCCGCCTTATGGCGTGATCTGGTGAACTATACTCGCGAACTGGGCCAGTCAACCTGGCATCGCGGCAACCTCAATACGCGCTTTATCCAGACGCTGGAACAGGCCCGGAGCGTACCGCCCGGTCTGCCGAAGCGGGTCTTTATATGCGGCATCTCCGCGTTACCCCCGGTCTATTTGCAGGCCTTACAGGCGTTAGGCCAGCACATTGATATCCATCTGCTGTTCACTAATCCCTGTCGCGATTACTGGGGCGATATTCAGGATTACGCCTTCCTGGCGAAATTGCAGAGCCGCCGCCGCCGACTGCACGATTCCAGTCAGGAGCGCGCGTTGTTCAGCGATCCCGATCATGCTGCCGGGCTGTTTAATGACGCCGGTGAGCAGCAGCTGACCAATCCGCTGCTCGCCTCCTGGGGCAAACTCGGGCGCGATAACCTCTTCCTGCTCAGCCAGATGGATGTGTCAGATAATGACATCGATGCCTTTGTTGAGGTTGAGCCCGATAACCTGCTGCATACCATGCAGTATGATCTGCTGAACCTGCAGGATAACGCGGTGATCGGACTGAGCCAGGCGGATCTGGAAAACAGTCGTAAAAAACGTCGCCTCGATCCCGCCGATCGCTCCATCTCGCTGCAGGTCTGTCACAGCGCGCAGCGCGAGGTAGAAGTGTTGCAGGATCACTTACTGGCGATGATGGAAGCGGATCCGGCGCTCAAGCCGCGCGATATCATCGTCATGGTGGCGGATATTGATGCCTACTCGCCCTTTATTCAGGCGGTCTTTGCCAACGCGCCGCGCGAGCGCTATCTGCCCTTTGCCATTTCTGACCGGCGCGCCAGTCAGGCGCACCCGGCCATTACCGCTTTTCTTAGCCTGCTTGCGCTACCGGAGAGTCGCTTTGCTTCCGAAGAGGTGCTGGCGCTGCTGGAAGTGCCGGCGCTGGCGAAACGCTTCTCAATTGATGAAGAGGGGCTGCGCCTGTTACGCCGCTGGGTGATGGAGTCCGGCGTGCGCTGGGGGCTGGATGACGCCAGCGTTGAAGAGCTGGCGCTGCCGGTGACCGGCCAGCACACCTGGCGTTTTGGCCTGCAACGCATGCTGCTGGGCTACGCGCTGGAGAGCCACAACGGGGACTGGCAGGGGATATTGCCGTATGACGAAGCCAGTGGGCTGACCGGTGAGCTGGCGGGGCATCTGGCGGAGTTGCTGATGCAGCTGGATCAGTGGCGTCAGCGGCTGGCCAGGTCGCGTACCATGGAAGCGTGGCTGCCGCTCTGCCGCGAGATGATGAGCCAGTTTTTCACTGGCGATGCCGATACCGAAGCGGCCCTGCTGCTGATTGAGGAGCAATGGAAAGAAATCATTGAGCATGGCCGCGAAGCGCGCTATGAAGAGGCGATTCCGGTCACCCTGCTGCGCGACGATCTGCGCGGACGGCTTGATCAGCAGCGCATCAGCCAGCGTTTCCTTGCGGGGCAGATTAACTTCTGTACCCTGATGCCGATGCGTTCTATCCCGTTCAAAGTCGTTTGTCTGCTGGGCATGAACGATGGTGTCTATCCGCGTACGCTGCCGCCGCTGGGCTTTGATTTGATGCAGCAGCAACCGCGCCGTGGCGATCGCAGCCGCCGCGATGATGACCGCTACCTCTTCCTGGAGGCGTTGGTTTCCGCGCAGCAGCAGATTTACATCAGTTATATCGGGCGCGATATTCAGGATAATACGGAACGCTATCCCTCAGTACTGGTCACAGAGCTGATGGATTATATTGCGCAAAGCTTTTGCCTGCCGGGCGATGAAAAGCTGGAAGTTGATGAAAGCGCGCGGCGTGTGCTGCGCCATATGCATCATCTGCATAGCCGGATGCCGTTTGCGCCAGAAAATTTCCATCCCGGCGCGCATTGCCGCAGCTTTGCCCGTGAATGGCTGCCTGCCGCACTGGGCCACGGCGAGCCGCAGCAGGATTTTGTCCAGCCGCTGCCTGCGGTGCCGCTTACGGAACTGACGCTGGAGCAGCTGCTGCGCTTCTGGCGCCATCCGGTCCGGGCCTGGTTCGCCCAGCGCCTGGGCGTCAGCTTTCAGCTGGAAGAGAGCGAGCTGCCAGACAGCGAGCCCTTTTCCCTGGAAAATCTCGATCGCTACCAGATCAATACGCAGCTGTTAAATGCACTGGTGGCGGGGGAGGATACGCAAAAGCTTTATGCGCATCATCGCGCCGCCGGCAATCTGCCCTATGGCGCTTTTGGCGAGCTTTTCTGGCAGGCACAAACCGAAGAGATGCAGGAAGTGGCGCAGGAAGTGATTGCGCAGCGCAGCGCAGGGGAGAGCCAGGAGATCCATCTGCCGCTGGGCGAGGTATTGTTGACCGGCTGGCTGGCCCAGGTGCAAGCTGATGGCCTGTTGCGCTGGCGTCCCGGGGTGCTCAATATGAACGACGGATTGCTGCTGTGGCTGGAGCATCTGGTCTATTGCGCGCAGGGCGGCACCGGCACCAGCCGTATGTATGGACGTAAACAGAGCTGCTGGCGCTTTACCGCCTTGCCGCAAACAGAAGCGTTAGCGGAACTGCAACGCTTTGTCGCAGGCTATCAGGCGGGCCTCTGCCAGCCACTGATGCTGCTGAATAAAAGCGGCGGTGCCTGGCTGGAAGCGAGTTTTGACGCCAGAAGCGGCGAGCTGCAATGGGATGAAGCCACGCAACAAAAAGCGCGGAATCGTCTGCTGCAGGCGTGGCAGGGCGGTTATCAGGTTGAGGGCGAGGGCAACGATCCCTACCTGGCACGCCTGTGTCGCGTGCTTGACGAAGCGCGCCTGCAGGAAATTATTGCTGCTGCGCAGCAGTGGTATCTGCCGCTGCTGCGGGCACACAAAGATGATGAATAGCACACAATAAGTGAGCCTCAGGCGGCCATTAGCCCGCTGAGGCTGATAACTGATGATGTGATGTTTTGTGGTACTTTCGGCTGCGATTGCACAGCATGGCAGCGTTAAGGGTAATGTAAGGGGTTTAAATGCGTATATATGCGCGCTGGGTAGCGACTACCCTGCTGTGCTTTATCACTGCCGCTACTGTGGCGCGGGCAGAGAGCGGCTGGCAACCTGTTAATGAAACCATTCGTAAGAGCGATCATGATCCTCGTGACTATCAGGCTATCAGGCTGGATAACGGTATGACGGTATTACTGGTATCCGATCCGACAGCGCCGAAATCGCTGGCGGCGCTCACCCTGCCGATTGGTTCGCTGGACGATCCGGAGCAGCAGCCCGGGCTGGCGCACTACCTGGAGCATATGGTGCTGATGGGATCAAAACGTTACCCCCAGCCCGATAATCTGGCGGAGTTCCTGAAAAAGCATGGCGGCAGCCACAACGCCAGCACCGCGTCGTATCGCACTGCTTTCTATCTGGAAGTAGAAAACGCGGCGCTGCAGCCTGCCGTTGACCGCCTGGCCGATGCGGTAGCAGAACCGCTGCTCGATCCTGTCAATGCCGACCGCGAGCGTCATGCGGTGAATGCGGAACTCACCATGGCGCGCTCCCGTGACGGCCTGCGTATGGCCCAGGTGGGGGCAGAAACCCTTAACCCGGCCCATCCTGGCGCGCGTTTTTCCGGTGGTAATCTGGAAACCCTGCGCGATAAGCCGGGCAGCAAACTGCATCAGGCGCTGCTGGATTTTTACCAGACCCACTATTCTGCAAACCTGATGAAGGCGGTGATCTACAGCAACAAACCGCTGACAGAGATGGCGACCATCGCGGCGCAAACTTTTGGCCGCGTGGCTAATCGCGATGCCACGGTGCCGTCGATCACTGTGCCGGTGGTGACTGATGCGCAAAAAGGGATCATTATTCATTACGTCCCGGCCCAGCCGCGCAAACAGCTGAAAATCGAATTCCGCATCGATAACAACAGCGACCGATTCCGCAGCAAAACCGATACCCTGATCTGCTATCTGCTCAGTAACCGCAGCAAAAATACCTTAACCGACTGGCTGCAAACGCAGGGGCTGGCCGATGGCGTGAATGCAGGCGCCGATGCCATGACCGAGCGCGATAGCGGCGTGTTTTCCATCTCGGTATCATTAACCGACAAAGGACTGGCGCAACGCGATGAAGTGGTCGCCGCCGTATTCCGCTACATTGCGCTGCTGCGCGAAAAAGGGATCGACAAAGCCTACTTTGATGAAGTCTCGCATGTACTGGCGCTCGATTTCCGCTATCCCTCTCTGACGCGCAACATGGATTATATCGAATGGCTGGCAGATACCATGCTGCGCGTGCCGGTCGCCCATACGCTGGATGCGCCCTATCTGACGGACCGCTACGATCCTGAGGCGATCCGTGCCCGTCTGGACGCCATGACGCCGCAAAATGCCCGCCTCTGGTATATCAGCCCGCAGGAGCCGCACAACAAGCAGGCCTATTTTGTTAATGCGCCTTATCAGGTCGATAAAATCAGCGAGGCCCGCTTCAGCGACTGGCAGCAGCGCGCCGCCGCTATCCGCCTTGAGATGCCGACTCTGAATCCTTACATTCCTGATGATTTTTCGCTGATCCCGCCAGACGGGAAACGCTATGCGCATCCAGTGAAGCTGGAGAATGGAGAGGGTATGCCTATCTGGTGGATGCCTTCTCAACACTATGCCAGCGAGCCGAAAGCCAGCATCACGCTGGCGCTGCGTAACAAAGGAGCGATCAGCGATGCGCGCCAGCAAGTGTTGTTTGGCCTGAATGACTATCTTTCCAGTCTGGCGCTGGATGAGCTCGACTCTCAGGCATCAGTGGGCGGCATCAGCTTTTCCATCAGCGAAAATGAGGGGCTGCAACTTACCGCCAGTGGTTTTACCCAGCGTCTGCCCGCGTTGCTGAAGACGTTGCTGACAGGGTATGCCAGCTTTACGCCGGATGCGCAGCAGCTGGAACAGGCGAAATCCTGGTATCTGGAAAAGCTGGCTGCGGCGGAAAAAGGCAAAGCTTTTGAACAGGCGATTCAGCCGATGCAGATGTTGTCACAACTGCCCTATACCCAGCGTGATGTCAGACGCAAGCTGGTGAGTTCCGTGACGCTGCAGGAGGTGATGGACTATCGTGACAGCCTGCTGAAAAACGCCGCGCCGGAAATGTTGGTGGTGGGAAATCTCTCTGCACAGCAGGTGGCGCAGCTGGGAGAAGAACTGAAGCAACAGTTGCAGAACAGCGGCACACGCACCTGGCACCGCGACTATGTTGCCATTGATAAGCCGATCCGGGCGAATATGCAGCAGCCGGGCAGCAGCACGGATTCGGCGCTGGCCGCACTCTATGTGCCGCTGGGCTACAGCGAACATGAGAGTATGGCCTACAGCACGCTGCTCAGTCAGATTATCCAGCCGTGGTTCTATAACCAGCTGCGCACTGAGGAGCAACTGGGGTATGCGGTATTTACCTTCCAGATGCCTGTTGGTCGTCAGTGGGGGCTCGGTTTCCTGCTGCAAAGCAACAGCAAGCAGCCCGCCTATCTGCTGCAACGCTATCAGGCCTTTTATCCGCAGGCAGAAAAACGTCTGCGTGAAATGCAAACGGAAGATTTTAAGCAGTATCAACAAGCGATGATCAACGAACTGAAACAACGACCGCAAACGCTGGATGAAGAGGCGGGCCGCTTCAGCCGCGACTTTGACCGGCAGAATTACGCGTTCGATACGCGACAGAAGGTGATTGCCGAGATCAAGAAACTGACGCCGGTCGGTATGGCGGATTTCTTTCATCAGGCGGTTATCGCCCATCACGGCATGGCGATGATCTCACAAATTGCCGGTAACGCCGCTGACAAGCCGGACTACGCCGTCCAGCCGGGCTGGAAAACCTGGCAGGAAGTGGCTCAGCTGCAACGTTCGCTGCCGGTGAAGAGCGAAGCGCAATGACGTCCCCGATACCTGAGCGGCTGAACCCGCTCACGTTGCCCTTGCGCGGCGAACGGCTGATTGAAGCCTCCGCCGGTACAGGGAAAACTTTTACTATCGGCCTGCTTTACCTGCGTTTGCTGTTGGGACTGGAGGGCGAGGGCACCACTGGCCGTCCGCTGTCGGTGGAGGAGATTCTGGTGGTGACCTTTACCGAGGCCGCCACCGCAGAGCTGCGTGGTCGTATTCGTGAAAATATTCATGAGTTACGCCTGGCCTGTGTCCGTGGCACCAGCAGCAGCCCAATGCTGAATTTGCTGCTGGAAGAGATTGCCAGCCCGGCAGACGCCGCTTCGTTGCTGCTGGCTGCCGAGCGCCAGATGGATGAGGCCGCCATCTTCACTATCCACGGCTTTTGCCAGCGGATGCTCAACCTGAACGCCTTTGAATCGGGGATGTTGTTTGAGCAGCAGCTGATCGAAGATGAACAGATGCTGCTTAAACAAGCGGCGGCCGATTTCTGGCGTCGCCACTGCTATCCGCTCACCCTGGACGTCGCGCGTGTGATCGTTACGGAATGGAGCGGGCCGGAACAACTGCTCGCAACGCTGCTGCCGTGGCTGCAGGGCGAATCACCCGCTTTAAAGCTGCCACCGGACCAGGAAGAGACACTGCAGTCGCGCCATGAACGTAATCTGGCGCGTATCGCGGAGTTAAAAAGTCGCTGGCGCGCAGTGGCGAATGATGTTGAGGGAATGATCAGCGCCTCGGGCGTGGATAAGCGCAGCTACAGCAGTAAATACCTGCCGCTCTGGGTCAGCAAAGTGAGCGAATGGGCGCAGAGCGACACGCTGGATTATCAGTGCCCGAAAGAGCTGGAACGCTTTACGCAGCGTGTGCTGACAGAGAAAACCAAAAAAGGTGAAGCGCCACGGCATGCGCTGTTTGAGGCGGTCGAAGCTTTTCTGGCGGAACCGCTCTCCCTGCGTGATGTGATTATCGCCCGGGCGCTGGTGGACGTACGTCAGACGGTACGCAAAGAAAAACGCCTGCGTGCGCTGCTCGGCTTTGATGATCTGTTAAGTCGCCTGGACGAGGCGTTACAACAGCCTGGCGGCGGACTGCTGGCGACCACTATCCGTACCCGTTTTCCTGTTGCGCTGATTGATGAGTTTCAGGATACCGATCCCCTGCAGTACCGCATTTTCCGCACGCTCTATATCAATCAGCCGGAACATGCCCTGTTGCTGATCGGCGATCCGAAACAGGCGATTTACGCCTTTCGCGGCGCGGATATTTTTACCTACATTCGTGCCCGCAAAGAAGTGAGCGCCCACTATACGCTCGACACTAACTGGCGCTCCTCACCGACGATGGTTAACAGTGTGAATCAGCTGTTTTCACGCCTTGATTCGCCTTTTCTGTTTGCCGATATTCCCTTTCTGCCGGTGAAGCCCGCGCCGTCGAATCAGACGCTGCACCTTGTCTTCAATGGCGTGGCGCAGCCCGCACTACGCTTCTGGCTGCAGCCGGGTGAGGGTGTGAGTGTAAGTGATTACCAACAATATATGGCGCAACAGTGTGCGGCGGATATTAGCCGCTGGCTGCAGGCGGGACAGCAGGGCAAAGCGCTGCTGGGGAAAGGAGAGAACCTGCGGCCGGTGCAGGCCTCCGATATCACGGTGCTGGTGCGCAGCCGCAATGAGGCGGGCATCATTCGTGATGCCCTGAATGCGCGCTCAATCCCCTCGGTCTATCTGTCGAACCGTGACAGTGTCTATACCACGCCAGAAGCGCGCGAGCTGCTCTGGCTACTGCGGGCGGTGCTGGCGCCAGAGCAGGAGCGCTTGCTGCGCAGCGCGCTGGCAACGTCGATTTTCGGCGTTGACGCCGCGGCGCTGGACGCCATGAGCCAGGATGCGCGCGCCTGGGATGCGCTGGTAGAAACCTTTGCCGGCTGGCAGCGCCTCTGGTATCAGCGTGGTGTGCTGCCGATGCTGCGCGATATTATGATGAAACGGCAGCTGGCGGAAAACCTGCTCGCGTCGGAGAACGGCGAACGCCGCCTGACCGACCTGATGCATCTTGGCGAGCTGCTGCAGGAGGCCTCGGCGCAGCTGGACAGTCCCCATGCGCTGGTACGCTTTCTGGCTCAGCAGATTGCCCGGCCCAACAACCAGGCGGCAAACCAGCAGCTCCGTCTGGAAAGCGATCGCCACCTGGTGCAGATCGTCACTATTCATAAATCGAAAGGCCTGCAATATCCGCTGGTCTGGCTGCCGTTTGCCGCCGGTTTTCGCGAAGCGACCACGGCGCTCTATCACGATCGCGACAGCTTTGCCGCCGTGCTCGATCTGCATGGTGATGAACAAAGCATGGCGCTGGCGGAGCAGGAGCGGCTGGCGGAAGATTTGCGTCTGCTCTATGTGGCGCTGACCCGCTCGGTTTATCACTGCAGCGTAGGCGTTGCGCCACTGATTAAAGGCACGCGCAAAAAAGAGGGCGACAGCGATCTGCATAAGAGCGCGCTGGGTTTTCTGTTACAACGTGGAGAGCCTGCCAGCGCCACGCAGCTGGCAGCTTACCTCAGAGAGATCGCGGTTGATGGCGTTGAGCTGATCAGTGAGCCCTTACCTGAAGCGGCAAGCTGGCAGGATGAACTGCCGGTCAGCGATGATCTGGACAGCCGTTGTGTGACGCGTAATCTGAGCGACGCCTGGCGCGTCACCAGCTACTCCGGCTTACAGCAGCATGGCGGCAGCCGGTTGCTGGATGTGATGCCGGGCTTTGATATCGACGCCGCCGGGGAACATGATCATGAGACAGAAAGCGCGCTGACGCCGCATCATTTTCCCCGCGGGGCCGCTCCCGGCACCTTTCTGCATACGCTGTTCGAATCGATCGATTTTCACCGGCCGCCCGACAGCGCCTGGCTGGAAGCGCAACTGGTCCAGAACGGTTATCCGCCCGCCTGGCTACCGGTGCTGGAAAGCTGGATTGGCCGCGTCATTCAGACCCCGCTGAACAGCACCGGGCTGCGGCTGGGCGCGCTGAACAGTCAGGATCGGCTGGTAGAGATGGAGTTTTATCTGCCCATCGACGCCCGCCTGAGCGCCTCTGCGCTGGATGCGCTGCTGCGCCAGCATGACAGCCTCTCCGGGCGGGCGCCCGCGCTCGACTTTCAGCAGGTGCAGGGAATGCTGAAGGGCTTTATCGATCTGGTATTCCGCTGGCAAGGCAAATATTATCTGCTGGATTACAAGTCCAACTGGCTCGGCGAGAGTCATGAGGCCTACACGCCACAGGCGATGGAGCAGGCGATGATCGACCACAGGTACGATCTGCAGTATCAGCTCTACAGTCTGGCGTTGCACCGTTACCTGGGACACCGGCTGACGGATTATGACTATGAGCGCCACTTCGGCGGCGTGTTCTACCTCTTTCTGCGCGGTATGGATGGCAGTTCGCCAGCCAACGGTGTCTTCAGCACGCGCCCCTCTGCCACCTTAATCAGCCAGCTGGATCAGCTTTTTCGTGGAACCGGGGAGGATTCATGACGGAATTCAATGCGCTACTGATGCAGGCGGTGGAGAAGCGCCTGATGCGTCCACTGGACATTCAGTTTGCGCGCCTGCTGGCGGATGAGAGCCAGCCCGCCCGTATGCTGGCCGCCGCCTGCGTCAGCGCCGAGGCGGGAGAAGGGCATGTATGCCTGCCGCTGGAGCATCTGACGGTGGACGGGCTGTTTGCCGGGCGCCATCCGGCGCTGGCCGAAGCCTTATGGCAGGCGGCAGGAGCGCCACAGGACTGGCAAAGCCATCTGCAGGCGTGGAATGCGGTGAGCGATGGCCGTCTGGCGACGCCGCTGGTGCTGAGCAATCAGCGCCTCTATCTGCATCGCCTCTGGCACAGTGAAGGACGGGTCGCGCAGTTTTTTGCCACCCAGGAGAGCGCGCACAGCTTCGATCACCAGGCGGTGCGCCATGTGCTGGACACGCTGTTTGGCAATCATCCCGAAGACTGGCAAAAAATTGCCGCGGCGGTGGCGATGACGCGCAAAACCACGGTGATTTCCGGCGGGCCGGGCACCGGCAAAACCACCACGGTGGCGAAGCTGCTGGCGGCGATGATCCGCCTGAGCGAGGGCTCGCTGCGTATTCAGCTGGCGGCGCCGACCGGTAAAGCGGCGGCGCGCCTGACAGAGTCGCTGGGCAAGGCGTTACAGGCGCTCTCCATGAATGAAACGGAGCGCCGGCTGTTCCCGGCCGAGGCGATGACCCTGCACCGTCTGCTGGGCGCGCAGCACGATACCCAGCGCCTGCGCTATCACGCCTCAAACCGGCTGCATCTTGATGTGCTGGTGGTGGATGAAGCCTCGATGGTGGATCTGCCGATGATGGCTAATCTGATTGCCGCCTTACCGCCGCATGCGCGTGTGATCTTTCTGGGCGACCATGAACAGCTCGCCTCGGTGGAGGCTGGAGCAGTGTTGGGAGATATCTGTCGCTGTGCAGAAACGGGCTACAGTGCGCCGCGCGCCGCGCAGCTGGTGGATTTAACTGGCTGTAAACTGGCTGGGCTGGATGATGCGCTCGCCCCGCCGGTGCGTGACAGCATCTGTCTGCTGCGCAAAAGTTATCGCTTCGATGCGCAGTCGGGTATCGGTCAGCTGGCGAAAGCGGTAAACCTCGGCGATGTGCAGCGCGTGGAAGAGATTTTTGCCGCGCCCTGGAGCGATATCCGTCGTCAGCCGTTACATAATGCTGACGCTTATCAGGCGATGCTGGCGGAAGTGGCGGAGGGCTACCGCGATTTTCTCAGCCTGATTCGCCGTCAGGCCGATCCTGCGGCGATTATTGCCGCCTTCAGCGGCTTTCAGCTGCTGTGCGCGCTGCGTGAAGGGCCGTTTGGCGTCCATGGTCTGAACCAGCGCATTGAACAGATGCTGGTCCAGCAGCGTCTGATTCGTCGTCCGTCGGGCGGCAGCCGCTGGTATGTCGGACGGCCGGTGATGGTGTCGCGTAACGACAGCGCACTCGGCCTGTTCAATGGCGATATCGGTATTACGTTGCTGGATAACGAAGGCACGATGAAGGTTTATTTCCCGCTGCCGGACGGCTCTATCAAGGCGGTGCAGCCGAGTCGTTTGCCGCCCCATGATACTGCCTGGGCGATGACGGTGCATAAATCACAGGGTTCAGAGTTCGACCACACCGCGCTGGTGATGCCGGGACAATTTGTGCCGGTGCTGACGCGTGAGCTGGTCTATACGGCGATTACGCGTGCGCGCAATCAACTGACGCTCTACTGTGACAGTGCGGTGTTTCATCGCGCCGTGGCGCTGCGGACCCGCCGTCGTAGCGGATTAGTCGATCGCCTTACCATGGCGTAATGCCGCGGGCGGGAAGTCTCCCGCCCGCGTCTCTCTGCGACAGATTATCCCAGGTCGGCCATCAGCACTTTGGAACGGCGCTGATAGTTGTACATCTTTTTCTTGCTCTCGGGCAGCAGCTCAATATCCACCGGCGTAAAGCCGCGCTCCTGGAACCAGTGAATACTGCGCGTGGTCAGCACGAACAGCTTTTTCAGCCCCATCTGACGCGCCTGCAACGCAACGCGCTGCAACAGCATTTCGCCACGGGAGGAGCTGCGATAGTCGGGATGCACCGCCACACAGGCCATCTCGCCAATCTGCTCTTCGGGGAACGGATAGAGTGCGGCACAGGCGATGGTAAGATTATCGCGTTCAATAATCGTGAACTTATCGATCTCCATCTCCAGCTGCTCACGCGAACGCCGAACCAGAATGCCCTGTTGCTCCAGTGGCCGAATCAATTCCAGAATGCCGCCAATATCGTTGATGGTGGCACGGCGAATCTGCTCGGCGGACTCCATCACAATCTGGGTGCCGATGCCGTCACGGGAGAAGAGCTCCTGCAGCAGCGCGCCATCTTCCTGATAACTGATCAGATGGCTGCGCCGTACACCGCTGCGACAGGCTTTCACCGCGCCGCGTAAAAAACGCACCGTTCCCGACAGGAAATCGCCTTCACGCTCCATCTCTTCAATACGCGCCTGCGCGTCGTTGGGGAACAGCTCGGAAATAATATTGCCCGCGCCGTCGGTCACGCCCTGCTCCGAGCAGAAACCGATCATCTTCTCCGCTTTCAGCTTGATGGCGAGTTGCGTCGCCACCTCTTCCGAGGTCAGGTTAAAACTTTCGCCGGTCACTGACACTGCAACCGGCCCCAGCAGCACAATCGCACCATTATCAAGCTGACGATGGATCGCCTCTTCATCGATGCGGCGAATGCGGCCGCTGTGACAGTAGTCAACGCCATCATCAACGCCCAGCGGTTGTGAAATGATGAAGTTGCCGCTCACGACGTTGATATGCGCGCCCTGCAGCGGGGTATTGTTCAGGCTCATTGAGAGGCGTGCCGTGATATCCAGTTGTAGCTGACCGGCGGCCTGCTTGACCAGTTCCAGCGATTGCGCGTCGGTAACGCGGGTATGCTTATGATAAACCGGTGCCAGCTGGTGAGCGGCGAGGCTGGCATCGATCTGCGGACGGGCGCCGTAAACCACCACCAGGCGAATCCCGAGGCTGTGCAGTAAGCCAATGTCATTTACGATGCTGGAAAAGTTTTCATGCTCTATGGCTTCACCGCCAAGCATGATGACAAAGGTTTTGCCCCGGTGGGCATTAATATAGGGAACGGTATGACGAAAACCCTGAACCAGCTCGGTACTACGTTCCTTCACGGCAAACCCTCAGTGAATGTTTATTCGATATTTTTGTATTTTTATGCTTTTATGCGCGCTTTTGCAAGCGGCAATCCTGAGGTTAATCTGTGTTTTTCAGGCGGCAACGCTGGCGGAACGCTTGCATTATCTGGCCCTGGCGGGATGACAGGAAAGCGGGGATTGAGTAAAGTTTGCCTTATCCCATTAATTATCTGGCGTTTTTTAGACATACAACAGCAACTGGAGCGGCATGTCCGAAGCAAATCCCCTTTTATCCCGACGACGATTGTTACAGAGCGCGGGCGCCTTATGGTTACTGAGCGTCAGTCCGGCAGGTCTGGCTGCCAGCAGTCATATCGTCGCTGTGCGTATCTGGCCTTCCTCCACCTATTCACGCGTGACGCTGGAATCGAATCTTCCTCTTCACTATAAGCAGTTTGCGCTGAGCAATCCCGATCGGCTGGTGATCGATATTGACAACCTGCACCTGAATCAGGTCCTGAAAGGGGTCGCGAAACTGGTGCGCGCTGATGATCCCTTTATTAAAAACGCGCGCGTCGGCCAGTTTGATGCCAATACGGTGCGGATTGTTTTTGAACTGAAGCGTAACGTCGCGCCACGCACCTTTACCCTGGCGCCGGTAGCTGGCATTAAAAACCGTCTGGTGATCGATCTCTATCCCAGCCAGCAGAGCGTGGAAGACGATCCGCTGCTGGCGCTGCTGAAAGATTACAACCAGGGCGATTTGGAAAGATCGCAGCCCTCCCAGGCGGCGCTGCCAGGCAAAGCGGGACGCGATCGTCCGATGATCATCATGATCGATCCGGGACATGGCGGGGAAGATCCCGGCGCACATGGCAAGGCCAACACGCGCGAAAAGGATATCGTATTAAAGATTGGCCGACGCCTGAAGGCGCTGATCGATAAAGAAACCAATATGAAAGCCTATATGACGCGCAACGAGGATGTCTTTATCCCGCTTAAGGTCAGGGTGGCTAAGGCGCGTAAGCAGCGTGCCGATCTCTTTGTCTCTATTCATGCGGATGCCTTTACCAGCCGCGCGGCGCGCGGCTCCTCAGTATTTGCCCTGTCAACCAAAGGGGCAACCTCTGCGGCGGCGCGTTTTCTTGCCCAGACCCAGAATGAATCGGATTTGATCGGCGGCGTCAGTATGAGCGGCGATCGTTATCTTGATCATACGATGCTGGATATGGTGCAGCGGCAGACCATTCAGGACAGCCTGAAGTTTGGCCAGGAAGTGCTGAAACAGATGGGCAAGATCAACCATCTGCATAAAAGCAGCGTGGATCAGGCGGGATTTGCGGTACTGAAAGCGCCCGATATTCCTTCCATTCTGGTGGAAACGGCCTTTATCAGTAACGTGGCGGAAGAGCGTAAGCTGCGCACGGCGCGTTATCAGCAGCAGGTTGCCGAGGCGATTCTGGCGGGAATCAAGGGGTATGTCAGGAATGGCGCGGTGCTGGCGCCGCGTTGAGCAGGGCAGGCGGCAGGGAAGCCGCGCTGCTTCTGGCGGACGCCAGAAACAAAAAAACACCCGAAGGTGTTTAAATGATTGGTTGCGGGGGCCGGATTTGAACCGACGACCTTCGGGTTATGAGCCCGACGAGCTACCAGGCTGCTCCACCCCGCGTCCGTCTCGTCACTTTAAGCGACACTTCACATTGTCTCTCCCTCAGGAGAATTGGTTGCGGGGGCCGGATTTGAACCGACGACCTTCGGGTTATGAGCCCGACGAGCTACCAGGCTGCTCCACCCCGCGTCCGTGGAAGCGCACTATACTCTCCATGCGTTTTGATGCAACCCCTTTTTGCGTGAAAAAGGCAATTAATCGGTTACTTGCTGAATTATTCCACCAGTTGGTTGTTTATTGCACAGCTGTGGCCCCGGAAGGGCGGGATGGATTTAATTCTCGTCGCCCCTTTGCTATCTTCGCCCTGCAAAACACTGATGAAAAGAGACGGCAATGAAAGGATGTTGGGCGAAGTGTGCACTTACTGGCGTGTTTCTGGCGCTGCTGGCTGGCTGTACTTCCAAACCGACCGATCGCGGTCAACAGTATAAAGATGGCAAGCTGGAACAACCGCTGGCACTGGTGAATCAACCTAATGCCAAAGGGCGTCCGGTCAACGGCAAAGATTTTGGCGACCAGGTGCGCGAGATCCAGTACGCCTCATCCGGGCTGTTTGGCCGTCATAACGGTACCTACAGCGCCGTGCAGAACTGGCTACTGGCTGGCGCCGATACCCGTCAGCTGCGCCAGTTCGGCCTCAATGCGTTCCAGATGGAAGGCACGGATAACTACGGCAACGTACAATTTACCGGCTACTATACGCCGGTGGTGCAGGCGCGTTATACGCGTCAGGGCGAATTTCAGTATCCCATCTACCGCCTGCCGCCGCGTAAGCGCGGACAAAAGCTGCCGAGCCGGGCCGCTATCTATAGCGGCGCGCTGGAAGAACGTTATGTTATCGCCTGGAGCAACTCGCTCATTGATAATTTTATGATGGATGTGCAGGGCAGCGGCTATATCGATTTTGGTGACGGACGCCCTCTCAACTTCTTCAGCTACGCCGGGAAAAATGGCTGGGGCTATTACAGCATCGGTAAAGAGTTGATCGACCGGGGCGAAGTGAAGCGGGAAGATATGTCGATGCAGGCGATTCGTCAGTGGGCAGAGGAGCATTCGCCCGCCGAAGTGCGCGCGCTGCTGGAAACCAATCCCTCGTTTGTGTTCTTCAAGCCACAGAATTTCGCGCCGGTGCGCGGCGCCAGCGCTGTGCCGCTGATTGCCAAAGCCTCGGTGGCCTCTGATCGTTCGCTGATCCCGCCGGGCACGGTGTTGCTGGCTGAGGTGCCGCAGCTGAATGAGAAGGGCAAGTTTAACGGTAAATATGAGATGCGCCTGATGGTGGCACTGGATGTGGGCGGTGCCATCAAGGGGCAGCACTTCGATATTTATCAGGGCATCGGTCCCGATGCCGCCCATCTGGCGGGCTTCTATAATCACTATGGCCGCGTCTGGGTACTGAAGGCTGCGCCGGGCACCGGACAGCCGTTGTTCAGCAGCAATAATGCCTTGCTGAGCGCCAACTGACTCTCTTCTGCGGGCCGTCAGGCCCGCACGGTTTTATAAGGTTTGCTATGAATGTGGTTACTGACGCCTGGCGGCAACGCTTTGGCGGCACCGCGCGTCTTTATGGGCAGGACGCGCTGCAACGTTTTGCTGACGCCCATTTTTGTGTAATCGGTATTGGCGGCGTGGGCTCCTGGGCAGCGGAAGCGCTGGCGCGCACCGGCATTGGCACCATTACGCTGATCGATATGGATGATGTCTGTATCACCAATACCAACCGGCAGATCCACGCGCTGCGCGATAATGTCGGCAAAGCGAAAACGGAAGTCATGGCCGCGCGTATCCGCGAGATCAACCCGGAGTGTCAGGTGATTTGCGTGGATGATTTTATTACGCCGGATAATACTGCGGAGCTGCTGGCCGCGAAGTTCGATTATGTAATTGATGCCATTGACAGCGTGCGTCCCAAAGCGGCGTTGATTGCCTGGTGTCGCCGCAACAAGATCCCACTGATTACTACCGGCGGGGCGGGCGGGCAGATCGACCCCACGCAAATTCAGGTGGCCGACCTGGCAAAAACCATTCAGGATCCGCTGGCGGCTAAACTGCGCGAGCGCCTGAAACAGCAGTTCGGCATTGTAAAAAGCAGCAAGGGCAAGCTGGGGATCGATTGCGTGTTTTCGACCGAAGCGCTGGTCTATCCGCAACCGGACGGTAGCGTCTGCGCCTCACGCAGCACGGCGGAAGGACCAAAACGTATGGACTGCGCCTCGGGTTTTGGCGCGGCCACCATGGTGACCGCTACGTTTGGTTTTGTCGCGGTTTCGCACGCGCTGAAAAAATTCCTCGCGAAAGCGGCACGCCAGCAGGCGTAATCCCCTCAGCGCGCGGCGTGACGGGCGGCGCGCTGCACTGCATCAGCCAGTGCCTGCAGACCGCTACTGCGTGAGGCGCTGAGCTGCGCGCGTAATCCCAGCTCGTCGAAAATCTGTAACGGATCGCTCGCCAGCAGCATCTGCGGCGTTTTTCCTTCCACTGTCGTTAACAGTACCGCCAGCAAGCCGCGCACAATGCGGCCTTCGCTGTCGCCATAAAAGTGCAGCGTGCCGTTAGCTAATGGCTGACTGCTCAGCCAGACGCGATTTTCACAGCCGCTGAGTTCGATTTCCGGAGATTTCAGCGCTTCCGGCAACGCGGGCAGCTGGCGGCTGAGCTGAATCAGCTGCCGGTAACGATCTTCCCACTGATGAAAGTGGGCAAATTTCTCTTTCAGGCTCGCTTCGGTGATCAGATCGCCAAAGGGATGCGGAGCTAAAGGCGTTGTATTCATAACATTTACTCAGCTAGTAAGCGGATAGCGCTGTGCATGGCTCGTACCAGCGCGTCGACGTCCTGCAGATTATTATAGGGGGCGAAAGAGGCGCGCAGCGTGCCGTTGACGCCCAGCGCGGCCAGCAGCGGCTGAGCGCAGTGCTGGCCGGCGCGCAGCGCAATGCCGTGCTCGGCGAGCAGGGTAACGATATCGCTGTGGTGAATTCCTTCGATATCAAACGACAGCAGGCTGGAAGCGCCGCAGCGGAAACTGCGAAAGCCGGGCAGCTCCGCCAGCTGCTCCTCCGCAAGACTGGCCAGTTGCTGGCTCCAGCGTTCCGCTGCCTGCTGATCCTGTTGCATCAGCCAGGTGAGCGCCGCGCTCAGGCCCACCACGCCCGCCACGTTGGGCGTACCGGCTTCAAAGCGCCAGGGTACCGGTTGTGGCGTAAATCCGTTGAAGTCGACCTGGGTCAGCATTTTGCCGCCACCGTGCCAGGGCGGCATCGCTTCCAGCAGTTCCGCTTTACCGTAAAGCGCGCCGATGCCCATCGGACCATACAGCTTGTGTGCTGAAAATGCGTAGAAATCGATATCGGCCGCCTGCACATCAGGGGCGCAATGCACGACACCCTGAGCGCCATCCACCATCACTTTCGCCCCTGCGGCGTGCGCCAGCTGAATCGCCGTCGTTAAATCAGGGCAGCCGCCGGTGACGTTAGACATCTGACCGATAGCCAGCAGCCGTGTTCTGGCGTTCAGCAGCGCGGGAAGCTGACGGATATCGGGGAGGCGATCGGCTCCGATCGGCCATTTCACCACTTTTGCCCCTTTCGCCTGCGCCACCATCAGCCAGGGTACCAGGTTGGCATGATGTTCCGCTTCGCTGACGACAATCTCATCACCTGCCTGCAAACGCGGCGCCAGCCAGCTCTGCGCCACCAGATTAATGGCTTCGGTGGTTCCGCGCGTCCAGACAATTTCCCGGTCATCAGCGGCGTTCAGCCAGTGCGCCACCTGTGAGCGCGCGCGTTCATAGCGTTCGGTGAGCTGACGCGCAGCCGTAAACTGGCTACGGTGAACGGTGCCGGCGCTCAGACTGTAGAACTGCTCGCTGGCGTCAATCACGGCCTGCGGTTTCAGGGCGGTGGCGGCGCTATCGAGATAGACGCCCGCATCGGCTAAGGCAGGAAACTGCTGGCGAAAAGCGGTTGGGTTGAATGCATTCATGCTCGGCTCGTGGTTAGAAATCAGACCCTGTTCATTGTGGCCTGGCAAAGCTGGAAAAGCGCGTTATGCTAATTATTGCAAGGTTTGAACCCTGGCCCGCACTTCTACGCGGCTGAAATGAGTCGATTTTTCTTCCAGCTGCCTCTGGTCAGCGTAACGCGGGTGGTTTGATGCAATTCAATCTACAAGGAGATAGAAGATGAAAAAACTCGCCGCAGTGTTGGCCGCTTGTACTATGGCCTTTACCTTAGCTGCCTGTTCCAGCAACTATGTGATGCATACCAATGACGGACGCACCATTGTTTCTGAAGGCAAGCCAACGGTAGATGATGAAACCGGTATGATCAGCTATAAAGATGCCAATGGCAACAAGCAGCAGATCAACCGTTCTGACGTGAAAGAGATGGTGGAAATCGATCAGTAATTGCGAGAAAAGCCTAAAAAAAAGCACCGCAATTGCGGTGCTATTTAAAATCACTATGGACAGACAGGTAAATCTACAGCAAGAAATGTCGATCTGAAAAAGGTCAGATCAATTGCAAACACAACATCACGACCACAAGCCAAAAGCTCTTCAGAAAACTGCGCAAACTTGCGCCCATTCCAGAAAACTTTTCGTTCCGGCTCAGGAAGTGCGGCAACTATAGGTATTTGCTGGAGCTTCCTCAACGGACAATTTATAATGTATCGGATTAAAAAATCTAATACGTTAACACATTGTAGTGGCTAACGTATTTTACTCTTATCCGGATCTCGGGAACTATGTCGAAACGCCTTCCTCCTCTCAATGCCCTGCGGGTTTTTGATGCCGCCGCGCGCCATTTAAGCTTCACAAAAGCCGCTGAAGAGCTGTTTGTCACCCAGGCAGCTGTCAGCCATCAGATTAAATCTCTGGAAGATTTTCTGGGGTTAAAGCTGTTTCGACGGAGGAATCGTTCGCTTTTACTCACAGAAGAGGGTCAAAGCTACTATCTGGACATTAAGGAGATTTTCTCGGCGCTGAATGACGCAACGCGTAAACTGCAGGCACGCAGCGCCAGGGGGGCACTGACCGTCAGCCTGCTGCCCAGTTTCGCCATTCAGTGGCTGGTGCCACGTCTCTCCAGCTTTAATCTGGCTTATCCGGGTATCGACGTGCGCATCCAGGCGGTCGACCGTGAAGAGGAGAAGCTGGCGGATGATGTCGACGTAGCGATTTTCTATGGCCGGGGTAACTGGCCAGGCCTGCGCGTGGAGAAACTTTATGCAGAGTATCTGCTGCCGGTCTGCTCTCCTGTGCTGCTGACCGGGGATAATCCGCTGAAATCCCCCGCCGATCTGACGAAGTTTACCCTGCTGCACGATGCCTCGCGTCGTGACTGGCAATCTTATATCCGTCAGCTAGGCTTGCAGCACATTAATGTGCAGCAGGGGCCGATCTTCAGCCATAGCGCCATGGTGCTGCAGGCGGCGATCCATGGCCAGGGCGTGGCGCTGGCGAACAATGTGATGGCGCAAAGCGAGATTGAGGCCGGTCGTCTGGTCTGCCCCTTTAATGATGTGCTGGTAAGTAAAAACGCTTTTTATCTGGTTTGTCATGACAGCCAGGCAGAACTGGGTAAAATAGCCGCCTTTCGACAGTGGATCCTGGCGAAAGCCGCAAGCGAACAAGAAAAATTCCGCTTTCGTTACGACCACTAAGTCTGGGATCGCTGCGCAGTGAAGCGCAGAGGTATTTGAGGATAGGTTAATGTCCAGTCGTGCCATGTTTATCTTTGCAGCTATCAGCGGCTTTGTACTGGTGGCTTTCGGCGCTTTCGGCGCGCATGTATTAAGTCAGTCGTTAGGCCAGACGGAAATGGCGTGGATCCATACCGGTCTGGAATATCAGGCGTATCATACGCTGGCGATGATCGGCCTCGGGGCAGCCATGTTGCGTCGGGCCAATATCTGGTTTTACTGGAGCAGCGCTTTTCTGGCTTTAGGCACCGTGCTGTTCAGCGGCAGCCTTTATTGTCTGGCGCTATCGCATCTGCAGTTTTGGGTATTTGTAACGCCAGCTGGCGGCTTTTGCTTCCTGATCGGTTGGTTTTTGATGTTGATTGGCGCGCTGCGTCTGAAACGAAGGGCAGAACGCCATGAATAAAGTTTTGTTGTATTGTCGTCCCGGTTTTGAAAAAGAGTGTGCGGCAGAGATAACCGCCAAAGCGGCGGAGCGGGAAATCTACGGCTTTGCGCGGGTGAAAGAGAACGCCGGGTATGTGCTGTTCGAATGCTATCAGCATGAAGAGGCCGATAAGCTGGTGCGCCAGCTGCCGTTCCGCGAGCTGATCTTTGCCCGTCAGATGCTGGTGGTGGGCGAACTGCTGCGCGATCTGCCGCCGGAAGATCGCATTACGCCGATTGTTGGCATGCTGACCGGGGTAGTAGAGAAGGGGGGCGAATTGCGTGTCGAAGTGCCTGACACCAATGAGGCCAAAGAGTTGACGAAATTCTGCCGCAAGCTCACCGTGCCGCTGCGCGCCAGTCTGCGTGCCAGCCAGATTCTGCTCAATTATGAAAGTACGAAGCGTCCGGTGGTGCATGTCTTCTTTATCGCGCCCGGCACCTGCTATGTAGGTTACTCCTGTGCCGATAACAACTCGCCTTTCTATATGGGCATCCCCCGCCTGAAGTTTCCTGCCGATGCGCCGAGCCGCTCGACCCTGAAGCTGGAAGAGGCGTTTCACGTTTTTATTCCCGCTGATGAGTGGGAGGAGCGTCTGGCTGGGGGCATGCAGGCGGTGGATCTGGGCGCCTGTCCCGGCGGCTGGACATATCAGCTGGTGAAACGCAGCATGATGGTGTACGCCGTGGATAACGGTCCGATGGCCCCCAGCCTGATGGAAACCGGCCAGGTCACCCACTGTCGTGAGGATGGTTTTAAATTCCGTCCGCCGCACACTAATATCAGCTGGCTGGTGTGCGATATGGTGGAAAAACCGGTGCGCGTTGCCAGCCTGATGACGGAATGGCTGGTGAACGGCTGGTGCCGTGAGGCGATTTTTAACCTCAAACTGCCGATGAAGAAACGCTATGAAGAGGTGACGCAGAACCTGGCGATGATCGATGAAAAGCTGCGAGAGCAGGGGATTAACGCTCAGATCCAGGCGCGTCAGCTTTATCACGATCGCGAAGAGGTGACGGTACATATTCGCCGCATCTGGGGCGCAGTGCCCGGTCGTCGCGACGAACGTTAACCCGCAGACTGAGGCATATGCGCCTCAGCCCGGATAGCGCAGCGTTTTCAGATTGCCCTGCAGCAGCAGGTCCCGTTTGAGGGTAGCCACCTGGCGACAGCGGGTCGCCATCTCCTGCTGGCTCTGCAGTTTTGCGCGCCACTTTTCCGGCACCGCTGCCAGGTTCTGATAGATGGCGTCCAGTGAGCCAAACTGCACCAGTAGCTCGCGCGCGCTTTTCGGTCCGATACCGGCGACGCCGGGGATTTTGCTGCTGCTGATGCCGCAAAGCCCCCAGTAATCGGGCAGCTGCTGCGGCGTGACGCCAAACTCTTTGTCGATAAAGTCGAGATCGAGCCAGCGCTTCTGAAAGTAGTCGCGGATGCGAATCGCCGGAGCCAGCAGCTGACAGTAACCTTTGTCAGTCGAGACGATGGTGGCCTGATGGCCTGTTTCCGCCATTTTTACCGCCAGAGTAGCCGCCAGGTCATCCGCCTCGTCGCTTTCTGCGATCCAGTTGCCGATCCCCACAGCCTGAAAGGCCGCCTGCAGCGCGGGCATTTCCGCCAGCAGATCGTCCGGCATCGGCGGCCGACCCGCTTTATAGTCGGGCAGCAACTGATGACGCCAGCCGTCATGCCTGGCCGGACTGTCAAAAACCGCCACCGCATGGGTTGGCTGTGTATGTGCCAGCAGCTGGCGCAGCGCTGCCACGCAACCTTCCTGGCAGGGCGATCCCTGAACGGCATGGATGCGGCGGATCAGGTTCAGCGCATCCACAATAAGAAGATGAAAAGCCATAGGTAAAAAGGGCAGCCAGCGGCTGCCTCCTGAGTTATTTAATGATTTCGTAGCAGGGGATGTAGGCAGTACCCGGCAGCTTCATACGATGCTGGGCGACAAAGCCCTGCAGCAGTTCATCCATACGGTGCATCAGATCTGCATCGCCATTCAGGCGGTAAGGACCTTTTTCGCGAATTTCACGAATGCCAATCTCTTTGACGTTACCTGCCACAATGCCGGAAAAGGCGCGGCGCAGATCTGCGGCCAGCTTCTCTGCCGGCTGGTTGGGATGCAGATTGAGGTTGGCCATATTTTCATGGGTCGGCAGGAAGGGCTGCTGCAAATCCGGCACAATGCGAATTGACCAGTTAAAGCTGTAGGCGTCGCCGGTTTCACGGCGATACTCTTTCACCTGCGGCATCGCCTGTTTCATCTGGCGCGCCACTTCCGCCGCGTCATCAATGATGATGGTGTAGTGCCGTCTGGCCCGCTCGCCGAGCGTGCTGATGATAAAGTCATCCAGCACGCGGAAATAGTCAGCGCTCTCTTTCGGGCCGGTGAGAATCAGCGGCATCACCTGGTCGCTGTTATGAGGATTCAGCAGAATCCCCAGCAGGTACAGCAGTTCTTCTGCGGTGCCGACGCCGCCCGGGAAGATCACGATGCCGTGCGCAATACGTACAAAGGCTTCCAGACGTTTCTCAATGTCCGGCATGATGATTAGCTCATTCACCAGTGGATTCGGCGGCTCAGCGGCGATAATCGAAGGTTCGGTCAGACCGATAAAGCGTCCATCACGATAACGCTGCTGCGCATGACCCACGGCGGCGCCTTTCATCGGCGCTTCCATTACCCCCGGCCCGCAGCCAGTGCAGATATTCAGCTCACGCAGACCGAGCTGCGTACCGACATTGCGGCAATACTGATATTCCGTGGCGTTAATCGAGTGTCCACCCCAGCAGACCACGGTATTGGGATACTCCCCGACATGCAGCGCACGGGCGTTACGCAGGATGGAAAACACCAGGTTGGTGATCTGGGCCGAGTCTTCCGGATCGGTATACTGAAAGCGACCGCTGCTGGAAAGCTGACCGTTTACGAACAGAATATCGCGCAGCACCGCAAACAGGTTCGCCTGCAGCGAGCGAATGATGCGCCCGTCAACAAAGGCCTCTTCCGGTGGGTTAATCAGTTCAAGCTTCACGCCACGCTCACGACGCAGCACGTTAATATCGAAGTTTTCGAAGCGGGAGAGCAGTTCGTGACTACTGTCAGTCTGGCTACCGGAATTAAGCACGGCAAGTGAACAGTTACGAAACAGCTGGTAAAGGTCGCTGCTGGCCGTGCGTTTCAGCATGTCGACTTCCAGCTGGGATAGCAGATCCATCGAGCCCAGTGGGCTGATATGTGTAATCAAGTGAACTCCTTTACACCCGCCAGGGTGACTGATGACGCGGCGTCCTGCCTCAGGCAGGCGCAGCGACGAAAATCCCTGGTCGGCGGTCAGTAACGACCGCCGCCTTCATCAGAGTAGCCTTCCCGGTTGTTGTTGCTCAAGTTAATCTGCCTGCCAGTCCACCAGCCTGCGAGAAGTCTCGCAAATGTTACTGGCGGACCAGGCGGGAAAAGCCCGGCGAGAAGGGTACATTGCTGCGCCAGGGGTTGATATCCAGACCGCCGCGCCGCGTATAGCGCGCATAAACCGTTAACGCCTGCGGCTGGCAGAAGCGCTGCACATCATGGAAAATACGCTCCACGCACTGCTCATGAAACTCATTGTGCTGGCGGAACGAGATGATGTAGCGCAGCAGGGCTTCGCGATCGATACGCGCCCCGCGGTAGCGAATCATCACCGAGCCCCAGTCGGGCTGATGGGTGATCAGACAGTTCGATTTCAGCAGATGACTCACCAGCGTCTCTTCGACCACCTCCGGGCCGCTGGCGTTCTCCAGATAGTGGGCATTAAAACGATAGTCATCCACCGTAATGTCCTGCTCGTCAATGCAGTGACCGCTGAACTGACCGATGGGCTGTCCTTCAATTTCACTCAGACGGAACAGCGCCACGCGCACTTCGCCCCGGGCGCAGGCGCTGAGATCGCGCTCCAGCGTCTGGCGTACTTCGCCCCAGTCAGTGAATTTTGTCTGGTTAAAGCTGTTAAGATAAAGCTTAAAGCTTTTCGACTCGATGAGGTTCAGGCTGCTCGCGCTGAGCGTCACTTCGCCTACGGCGACCTGGGGCACGCCTTTGCTGTTCAGCCAGGAGAGCTCATAGAGCGTCCAGATGTCGGCACCCTGAAAGGGCAGATTATCGGGATAAAGGCCCAGCGGCTCACGGTTCAGGCTACGCGGCACTGCCTGCAACAGCGCGCTGTCGTATGAGTCATGATAGGCTGTCGGTTTGCCCAAAGTCAGGCCGCTCAGCGCCTGATGCCGATCGTAAGAAGACATAACGGTTACCACAAAGTTGATCAAAGTGGATAGTGTAACCCACCAGACGTGAGAATATGAATGATGCAGCAGACTGCTGATGCATTGCGCGACTTTACGTTGCGCTACCTTGAACACTGGCAGCACACCCGGGGGCATCTGCCTGCCAGTGCCGACCTTTTTGGCATCCCCTCTCCCTGCATCAGCGAAACGCGCGCTGAGCAGGTGCTCTGGCAGCCGCAACCTTTCTCGCTACCGGCGTCGCTGGACGCGGTCGAGCGGGCGCTGGATATCCGTTTACAGCCCGCCATCACTGCCTTTTATACCAGCCAGTTTGCCGGTGATATGGGAGCGCAACTGGGGGAATGCCGCCTGACGCTGCTCCAGGCGTGGAGCGAGGCGGATTTTGTGCGGCTGCAGGAGAACCTGATCGGTCATCTGGTGATGAAACGGCGTTTGAAAGAGGCACCCACATTGTTTATCGCCACTACTGAATCTGAGATGGATATTATCTCGGTGTGTAATCTCAGCGGCGAAGTGATTGTTGAACAGCCGGGCAGCAAAAAGCGCGAAGTGCTGGCACCGGAAATTAAGACATTTCTTGAATTTTTACAACCAGTTAGTGAATGAATTGCAGAGATGGTCCTCTGGCTTTGTGAGATATCTCTTACGCGCCGTGTAAGAGATTGTCATTTCTTTTATCTGACTTTCAAAAAGCGATTATGTAAAAATATTGTGAATCATAAACTTAGTAAAATATACAGGCTTTCCGGCTGATAAAAGGTTTTGTAACACTTATAAGTATCTTGTTTAGCGGACGATTTTTGTCAGAATAGGCATCGCTGGCAGGAAGCCACAGGATTGAGACGCTCTTCAGAAGAGAGCGAGTCAGGACGACGGGAACGTAACGGAGCTTACGGCACAGGGAAGGCTTCAGGAAGAAGCAGGACGCTCAGGCACGAGTCAGGGACACCTCCAGGAGGGAGAAAGAGAGCTACGCAGGACGCGTAGTGGGACAGGATGCCAAAGGACGAACGTCATGACGACAACAGAGAGGATCTCGCACAGGACAAGTTTTCATGGATGAGCAGGGAGCATCAGGGTAGCCGGATAGCTGCAAACGAACCGGGAGCACTGTTTTACAGTGCTCCCTTTTTTATGTGTTTTTTTTGCCCCTGTCGGGACAAGTGATATGCTTGCCGCCCGATTTTCCTGCTATCCGGAGGTGGCGTATGACGCCGGAACAACTGATTACTCAACGGCTGGAGCAGCTTGAACAGGTAATGCGCGAGCACGATCTCTGGCAGAGTGAGGCGCCCGCCGCGCAGGCGTTTAACAGCACGGCACCTTTCTGTCTTGATACGCTGCAACCGCTGGAATGGCTGCAATGGGTACTGATTCCGCGTATGCAGGCGCTGCTGGCGGCGCGTGCGCCATTGCCCACAACGTTTGCCGTCGCGCCCTATTTTGAAGTGGCGCTGGCACAGGAGACGCCGGGCCGGGCGCTGCTGCTGCTCACTCTGAGCCAGCTGGACGCGCTGTTTATGGAAGCCCCTGAGTGATGCTGGAGATTATTTACCAGGACGAGTGGCTGGTGGCGGTGAACAAACCTGCCGGCTGGCTGGTGCACCGGAGCTGGCTCGATCGCAAAGAAAAAGTGGTGGTGATGCAAACGGTACGTGACCAGATTGGGCAGCACGTGTTTACCGCGCATCGCCTGGACCGTCCTACCTCCGGCGTGCTGTTAATGGGATTGTCGAGTGAGGTGGGGCGCTTGCTGGCACAGCAGTTTGAGCAGCACCAGATACAAAAAACTTACCATGCGGTGTTGCGCGGCTGGCTGCAGGAGAGCGGCACCCTGGATTATCCGCTGATGGAAGAGCTGGATAAGATTGCCGATAAGTATGCCAGCGCAGCGCGCAGCGCACAGCCAGCGGTAACCGATTATCGCGCGCTGGCCTGGACTGAAATGCCGGTCGCAATTGGCCGCTACCCCTCAGCGCGTTACAGCCTGGTCGAACTCTCGCCGCGCACCGGGCGCAAACATCAGCTGCGCCGCCATATGGCGCATCTGCGTCATCCGATTATTGGCGATACCACCCACGGCGATTTACGCCAGAACCGCGGCGCGGCTGAGCATTTTGGCTGCCAGCGGCTGATGTTGCACGCCAGCGCGCTGGCGCTGAACCATCCGGTCACCGGCGAACCTTTGCTGATCCGCGCCGGACTGGATGCGTGCTGGCAAACGATGATGCAACAGTTTGGCTGGCAGGCGGCGCTCCCGGATGTTCCCGGGGTTGAGTTTGTGTCGACGCCGGGTCAGGATAACCTTTCAGAATAAGGAGAGTGCAAATGGCGAAAATTGGCATTTTTGTCGGTACGGTATACGGTAACGCCCTGCTGGTGGCAGAAGAGGCGGAGCCTGTGTTGCAGGGGCAGGGCCATGACGTCGCCATCTTTGAAGATGCGACCCTGGCAGACTGGCAGGCATACAGCAACGATGTGGTGCTGGTGATCACCTCGACCACCGGTCAGGGCGATTTTCCGGACACGATCGCCGGACTGTTTCATGCAGTGAAAGATCAGCTGGGCCATCAGCCTGCGTTGCGCTACGGCGTGATTGCGCTGGGCGACAGCAGCTATGACCATTTCTGCGGCGCGGGTAAAACGTTCGATGCGCTGCTGCAGGAGCATGGCGCACAACGTGTCGGCGAAGTGCTGCTGGTGGATGCCAGCGAGCATCCGGAGCCGGAAAGCGTCACCTCTCCCTGGGTCGACGCCTGGGGCCAGCAGCTGTAACTGCCGCGCGGCCTGCAGCTGTTGCGATCTTCCCCCGGCCGTGGCGGGAAGATCGCAGCATGATCAGGTTACTGGCGCAGGGTTAAACACCGCCAGCTGATTGCGGATCCCCCAGCGATCTGACCAGGTTTGCTGGCGTCCGCTGGCGATATCCAGGATCAGTTCAAACAGTCGCCAGCCGACCTGCTCAATGGTTTCCTCGCCGGTGGCAATGGTGCCCGCATTAATATCCATCAGATCGTGCCAGCGCTCGGCCAGCGCATTGCGCGTCGCCATTTTAATCACCGGGATCGCCGCCAGGCCGTACGGGGTGCCGCGTCCGGTCGTAAACACCTGCAGCGTAATGCCCGAGGCCATCTGCTGCGTGCCGCAAACGAAATCGCTGGCAGGCGTTGCGGCATAGATCAGCCCGCGTCTGGTTGGCCGCTGCCCCGGCGACAGCACCTCGACAATCGCGCTGCGTCCCGATTTGGCGATGGAGCCCAGCGCCTTCTCCACCACGTTGGCGAGCCCGCCCTTTTTATTGCCGGGCGAGGGGTTGGCGCTGCGATCGGTTTGTCCCTGATTAAGATAACTGTCGTACCAGGCCATCTCTTCCAGCAGCCGTCTTCCTACTTCTTCATTGACCACCCGTGGCGTCAGCAGATGAATTGCATCGCGCACTTCGGTGACTTCAGAGAACATGACCGTTGCGCCACAGCGCACCAGCAAATCGGAGGCGAAGCCGACGGCGGGATTGGCGGTCACGCCGGAGAAGGCATCGCTGCCGCCGCACTGCATTCCTACAATCAGCTCCGAGGCGGGGCAAGTTTCACGCTGGCGCTGGTTCAGCCGTTGCAGATGACGTTCCGCCACCTGCAAAATCTCCTCCACCATAGCGCCAAAGCCCACCAGGCGTTCATCCTGCAGGCGCACCACATCCTCATCACCCAGCGAAATCGGCTGAACATCGGGCGTTCCGGTTAGCAGGCGTTCAGGCTGCAGTTTTTCACAGCCCAGACTGACCACCATCACTTCGCCGCCGAAATTAGCGTTCAGCGCCAGATTGTGAATGGTGCGAATGGGCACCACCGCGGCCGGTGCGTTAATCGCCACGCCGCAGCCATACAGGTGATTCAGCGCCACCACGCCATCCACGTTGGGGTATTTGGGCAGCAGGTCGCGCTCAATGATCTGCACAACATAGTCCACCACACCCGCCACGCAGTGCACGCTGGTGGTAATGCCCAGCAGGTTACGGGTGCCGACACTGCCATCCGCGTTGCGATAGCCTTCAAAGGTGTAACCCTCCAGTGACGGCAGCGGCGCTGGAACGTTATTCGCCAGCGGCAGGCTGGCCAGCGGCGGCGCTTCCGGCAGCGCAACCAGCGACTCATCGATCCAGCTGCCGCGGGCAATATCGCGCAGCGCATAGCCGATCACTTCACCATAACGAATAATTTCAGCCCCGCGCGCAATGGCCTGCAGTGCCACCTTATGTCCCTGCGGGATATGTTCAGTGAGCTGGAGCCCATCGGCAAAGGTGGTGCCTGCAGGCAGTCCCTGATTGTTGACCACGATGGCCACATTGTCGGCCTCGTGCACTTTAATAAAGAGCGGTTTTTCCGTCACAGTTCGCTTCATTGCTCGCCTTCCCGTGATTCGCGCCGTGCAACGCGGCGCGTTAATAAGGGTTACTGGTCTGACGCCCAGGATTGCCCGATTGAGTATAAGGAGGGGGTAAGCGCGGCGCATTGTGCAATTGACTTACATTAAAGCGTTTTCGCGCTGCTTTTTGCGACTTTTATCCAAAAGCAAGCGAAGGGAATCACAAAGCGGCTAAATGCTGCTCAATTCATGCGCGATTTCGCCGCTTAAACACGCGTTCCGTGAGCCATGCCGCAGCGTTATGGGCAAATGACCTAAAAACAGCTTTTCTGTCGCTTTATTCTCAGGCGTTCCTCCAGTGCCTCGCCACAAACCAGTTCCTATACTGGCTCTCGTTTACCCAACGTCAGGTTATTCGTCACGACGCATCAGCGGATTGCTTATTACAAAATCGCCGTGTTTAACCCAACTTCATTCTGATACCCAACGCGATGTGTATGCAGTCAGAGTGGATGTAGCGAACGCTATATTTCAGGAGTGCATCATGAATACTTTTAGCCAGACGGCAGAGGCGGTGCAGAAACGCACCAATGCCCGTTACTGGATTGTGGTGATGTTGTTTATCGTCACCTCGTTTAACTACGGGGACCGCGCCACACTCTCCATTGCCGGTTCGGCGATGGCCAAAGATATCGGCCTCGATCCGGTCGGTATGGGTTACATTTTCTCTGCGTTCTCCTGGGCCTACGTGATCGGTCAGATCCCGGGCGGTTGGCTGCTCGATCGCTTCGGCTCAAAACGCGTCTACTTCTGGAGTATTTTCACCTGGTCGCTGTTTACCCTGCTGCAGGGTTTTGTCGATATCTTCAGTGGCTACACCGTGGTGGCAACGCTGTTTCTGCTGCGCTTCCTGGTGGGCTTTGCGGAAGCGCCCTCTTTTCCCGGCAACAGCCGCATTGTTGCCGCCTGGTTTCCGGCCCAGGAGCGCGGCACCGCCGTGGCGGTGTTCAACTCGGCACAATATTTCGCCACGGTGATCTTTGCTCCCATCATGGGCTGGCTCACCTCGGAGATAGGCTGGTCGCATGTCTTCTGGTTTATGGGCGGGCTGGGCATCATTATCAGCTTTATCTGGCTGAAAGTGATTTACGATCCCAATGAGCATCCGCGGGTGAACAAGGCGGAGCTGGAATACATGGAGCAGGGCGGCGCGCTGATCAACATGGATCAGAAAAAAGAGCAGCGCAAAGTCAGCTGGCGTGAAAAAAAGTATCAGATCAAACAGCTGATCGGCTCGCGCATGATGGTTGGCATCTATCTCGGACAGTACTGCATCAACGCGCTGACCTACTTCTTTATCACCTGGTTCCCGGTCTATCTGGTGCAGGCGCGCGGCATGTCGATCCTGAAAGCGGGGATGGTGGCATCGATTCCGGCCATCTGCGGCTTTGTCGGCGGGGTGTTGGGCGGAGTGATCTCCGACTGGCTGATGCGCAGAACCGGCTCGCTGAATATTGCGCGTAAAACGCCTATTGTGCTCGGCATGCTGCTCTCCATTTCCATGGTGGTATGTAACTACGTTGAAACCGAATGGGTGGTGGTGTTCTTTATGGCGCTGGCGTTCTTCGGCAAGGGTATCGGCGCGCTCGGCTGGGCGGTGATGGCGGATACCGCACCGAAAGAGATCAGCGGTCTGAGCGGCGGGCTGTTCAATATGTTCGGCAACATCTCCGGCATCGTCACGCCGATCGCCATTGGCTACATTATCGCCGCCAGCGGCTCCTATAATGGCGCGTTGATCTACGTGGGCATCCACGCCTTTGTCGCCGTCCTCAGCTATCTGGTGCTGGTCGGCGATATCAAACGCATCGAACTGAAACACCTGCCTGAGGAGCGTTCATGAACACGCAAAGTACCCCCGTTATTACCGATATGCAGGTGATCCCGGTTGCCGGTTACGACAGCATGCTGCTCAACATTGGCGGCGCGCACAGCGCCTGCTTTACGCGCAATATTGTCATCCTTACTGACAGCGCCGGGCAGACCGGGCTGGGCGAGGCGCCGGGCGGTGAAACCATTTACCAGACGCTGGTAGAGATGATCCCGCAGGTCAAAGGACAGCAGGTGGCGCGCATGAACCGCCTGGTGCAGCAGGTGCACAAAGGCAACCAGTCGGCTGATTTCGATACATTCGGCAAAGGCGCCTGGACCTTTGAGCTGCGCGTCAATGCGGTGGCGGCGCTGGAAGCGGCGCTGCTGGATCTGCTCGGTCAGACGCTGGGCGTGCCGGTGGCCGAGCTACTGGGACCAGGTCAGCAGCGTGATGAAGTCACGGTGCTGGGCTACCTGTTCTATATCGGCGACCGCCGTAAAACCGATCTGCCGTATCTCAGCGGCGAGCAGGCGAGTCATGAGTGGTATCACCTGCGTCATCAGGAAGCGCTGGACAGCGCCGCCGTGGTGCGTCTGGCGGAAGCGGCGCAGGATAAATATGGCTTTAAGGATTTCAAGCTGAAGGGCGGGGTACTGTCCGGCGAGCAGGAGATCGAAACCGCCGTAGCCCTGAAAAAACGTTTTCCCGATGCGCGTATTACCGTTGATCCCAACGGTGCCTGGCGGCTGGAAGAAGCTATCGCCCTGTGTAAAGGCATGCAGGATGTCCTGACCTATGCGGAAGACCCTTGCGGCGCTGAGCAGGGCTACTCCGGGCGTGAAGTGATGGCAGAGTTCCGTCGTGCCACCGGGCTGCCGGTCGCCACCAATATGATCGCCACTAACTGGCGCGAGATGAATCATGCGGTGATGCTGAATGCGGTCGATATCCCGCTGGCTGACCCGCATTTCTGGACCATGAGCGGGGCGGTGCGCGTGGCGCAGCTGTGCGACGATTGGGGCCTCACCTGGGGCTGCCACTCCAACAATCACTTCGATATTTCGCTGGCGATGTTTACCCATGTGGGTGCGGCGGTACCGGGCAAGCCCACCGCCATCGACACTCACTGGATCTGGCAGGAGGGCGATCAGCGCCTGACCAAAGCGCCGCTGCAGATCCGCAACGGCAAAATCGCCGTGCCGGAGCGCCCCGGACTGGGCATTGAGCTGGATCGCGATCGCTTACAGCAGGCCCATGAATTGTATAAATCGTTACCGGCAGGGGCGCGCAATGACGCCGCCGCGATGCAGTATCTGATCCCCGGCTGGACCTTCGATCGTAAACGTCCGGCGTTTGGCCGCACCACGCTATAAGGAGCAGGAAATGAGTATGACACCCATCGTTACCGCCATGCAGGTGATCCCGGTCGCCGGTTACGACAGTATGTTGCTCAATCTGAGCGGGGCGCATGCCCCCTTCTTTACCCGCAATATCGTGATTATCAAAGATAATGCCGGGCATACCGGCGTCGGCGAAATTCCCGGCGGCGAAAAGATTCGTCACACGCTGGAAGAGGCCGCCGCGCTGGTGGTGCAGAAGCCGATCGGTGAGTACAAAAACATTCTGAGCCTGGTGCGCACTACCTTTGCTGACCGCGATGCCAGTGGACGCGGTACCCAGACTTTCGATCTGCGCACCACTATTCATGTGGTGACCGGCATTGAGGCGGCGCTGCTGGATCTGCTGGGACAGCATCTGGGGGTGAATGTCGCCAGCCTGCTGGGCGAAGGGCAGCAGCGTGACCAGGTAGAGATGCTGGGCTATCTCTTCTATGTGGGCGACCGCAAAAAGACCGATCTGCCTTATCAGAGCCAGGAGAATGACCTGTGCGACTGGTATCGCCTGCGCCATGAAGAAGCGCTGACGCCAGAGGCGGTAGTCCGCCTTGCAGAAGCGGCCTATGAGAAGTATGGCTTCAACGATTTCAAACTCAAAGGCGGCGTGCTGCGCGGCGGCGAAGAGGCGGAAGCGGTCACCGCGCTGGCGCAGCGTTTTCCTGCGGCGCGCATTACCCTGGATCCCAACGGCGCCTGGTCGCTCAATGAAGCAATTCTGCTGGGCAAGCAACTGAAAAACGTGCTGGCCTATGCGGAAGATCCCTGCGGGGCTGAGCAGGGTTACTCAGGGCGTGAAGTGATGGCGGAGTTCCGTCGCGCCACCGGCCTGCCTACCGCCACCAATATGATCGCCACCGACTGGCGGCAGATGGGGCATACCCTGGCGCTGCAGTCGGTAGATATTCCGCTGGCGGATCCGCACTTCTGGACCATGCAGGGCTCGGTGCGCGTCGCACAGATGTGCCACGATTTCGGCCTCACCTGGGGCTCCCACTCCAACAACCACTTCGACATTTCACTGGCGATGTTTACCCATGTGGCGGCCGCCGCGCCGGGGGCGATTACCGCCATCGACACCCACTGGATCTGGCAGGAGGGCAATCAGCGCCTGACCAGGGCGCCGCTGCAGATCAAGGGTGGCAGGGTACAGGTGCCGCAGAAGCCGGGACTGGGCGTCGAGCTGGATATGGATCAGGTGATGCAGGCCAACGCGCTCTATCAGAAACATGGGCTGGGTGCCCGTGACGATGCACAGGCGATGCAGTATCTGGTGCCAGGCTGGACCTACGATAACAAGCGCCCCTGTCTGGTGCGCTAACTTTCTCCGGCGTCCGTTGCGGGCGTCGTAGCAACAGGAGTCAACACAATGAGTAACGCATCCTGGGCAAACCCGTTTCGTCAGCGACTGCTGGCGGGCGAGACCCTGATCGGCAGCTGGTGTGCGCTGGCGAATCCCGTCACCACTGAAGTGCTGGGCCTGGCGGGCTTCGACTGGCTGGTGCTGGATGGCGAGCATGCGCCGAACGATATCACCACTTTTGTGCCGCAGCTGATGGCGCTGAAAGGCAGCGCCAGCGCGCCGGTGGTGCGTCCGCCCTGCAACGAGCCGGTGATCATTAAACGACTGCTGGATATCGGCTTTTATAACTTCCTTATCCCTTTTGTGGAAACGGAGGAGGAAGCGCGACGTGCCGTGGCCTCTACCCGCTATCCGCCCGCCGGTATTCGCGGCGTCTCGGTTTCGCACCGCAGCAACATGTACGGCACGCTGGCGGACTATAACGCCACTATCAACGACAACATTACGGTGTTGGTGCAGATCGAAACCCCGCAAGGAGTAGACAACATCGATGCGATTGCTGCCGTGGACGGCGTCGACGGAATTTTTGTCGGACCGGGCGACCTTTCCGCTGCGCTGGGCTACCTCGGCCAGCCAGCGCACCCGGAAGTGCTGAAAGTGATCAGGCATATCTTTGAACGCGCCTGCGCTGCGGGCAAACCGGGCGGCATTCTGGCCCCGGTTGAAGCGGACGCCCGTCGCTATCTGGAGTGGGGCGCCAGCTTTGTTGCCGTGGGCAGCGATTTAGGGGTGTTTCGCAATGCCACACAGGCGCTGTGCGACCGTTTTAAAAAGTAATTAATCAGGAGCTGTGCATGAAAATTGGATTTATCGGCCTGGGCATTATGGGCAAACCGATGAGTAAAAACCTGGCGAAAGCGGGTTACAGCCTGGTGGTACGCGATCACCATCCGGAGAACGAGGCGGAGCTGACGGCGCTGGGCGCCAGCGTGGCAAAAACGCCGCGCGAGATGGCGGAGCAGTGTGATGTGATCATTACCATGGTGCCCAACTCCCCGCAGGTTAAAGAGGTCTGCCTGGGCGAGCATGGCATTATTCAGGGCGCGAAGCCGGGACTGGTGGTGATCGACATGAGTTCTATCGCGCCACTGGCCAGCCGGGAAGTGCACGATGCGCTGGCTGAAAAGCAGGTGAAAATGCTGGATGCGCCGGTCAGCGGCGGCGAACCGAAAGCGATTGAAGGCACTCTGTCGGTGATGGTGGGCGGCGATAAAGCGGTGTTTGATCAGTGTTATGAGATCATGAAAGCGATGGCCGCCTCAGTAGTGCACACCGGCGATATCGGCGCTGGCAACGTCACCAAGCTGGCCAATCAGGTGATTGTCGCTCTGAATATCGCCGCCATGTCGGAAGCGTTGTCGCTGGCGACCAAAGCGGGCGTCAGCCCGGAGCTGGTCTGGCAGGCGATTCGTGGCGGTCTGGCGGGCAGCACGGTGCTGGATGCCAAGGCGCCGATGGTGCTGGATCGTAACTTTAAGCCGGGTTTCCGCATTGATCTGCATATTAAAGATCTGGCGAATGCGCTGGATACCTCGCACGGCATCGGCGCACATTTGCCGCTCACCGCAGCGGTGATGGAGATGATGCAGGCGCTGAAGGCGGATGGCAAAGGCAATGCCGACCACAGTGCCCTGGCCTGCTATTATGAACAGTTAGCGAAGGTTGAGATTTCCCGGTAGAGCGTGCGTCCGGCGTCAACCCGATGCCGGACGGCCTTTCTGCCCGATCAGAATCGGCTTCAGTCATTCCTCTACGCTCGGATTGCCTATGAAAATCGTTATCGCACCGGATTCATATAAAGAGAGTTTATCCGCCCTGGAAGTCGCTTCAGCGATTGAAGCTGGCTTCCGTGACATCTTTCCCCATGCACACTATGTAAAACTGCCGGTCGCCGATGGCGGCGAAGGAACGGTAGAGGCGATGGTGGCGGCAACGGGGGGCAAAATTGTCCGGCTGGCGGTAACGGGCCCGCTGGGTGAAGAGGTGGAGGCCTTTTATGGCCTGTCAGGTGATGAACGTACCGCCTTTATTGAAATGGCGGCGGCGAGTGGGCTGGAGCTGGTGCCCGCAGCCAGACGCGATCCGCGGGTGACCACCTCTTACGGCACCGGCGAACTGATTAAAAATGCCCTCGACCGCGGCGTCAGCCATTTTATTATCGGCATTGGCGGCAGCGCCACCAACGATGGCGGTGCGGGCATGATGCAGGCGCTCGGCGCGCAGCTGCTGGATGAACAGGGCCAGCAGATCGGTTTTGGCGGCGGGGCGCTTGCCACTCTGGCGCGCATCGATATTGCCCGGCTGGATGCACGCATCAGCCGCTGTCGCTTTGAGGTGGCCTGCGACGTGACCAACCCGCTGACCGGCGATGAGGGCGCGTCGGCGATTTTTGGCCCGCAAAAAGGCGCGACGCCTCAGCTGGTGCAGCAGCTGGATGCGGCGCTGGCGCACTACGCCGCCATTATTCAGCGCGATCTCGACATCGACGTGCTGAATATTCCCGGCGGCGGCGCGGCGGGCGGCATGGGAGCCGCCTTGCACGCCTTCTGCCAGGCGGAGTTAAGGCGCGGGGTTGAAATTGTTACCGCCGCGCTGGGTCTCGCGGAACAGGTGAAAGACGCCACGCTGGTGATCACCGGCGAAGGACGTATCGACAGCCAGACGGTGCATGGAAAAGTGCCAATTGGAGTGGCAAAAGTGGCGAAAAGTTTCAATAAGCCGGTGATCGCCATTGCCGGCAGCCTGAGCGCGGATGTGGGTGTGGTCCATCAGCACGGACTGGATGCGGTATTCAGCGTGCTTTACAGCATCTGTACGCTGGAGGAGGCGCTGGGTAATGCCGCCGGGAATGTGCGCATGGCAGCGCGCAACATTGCCGCCACGCTCAGGGTCGGGCAGGGACTGGCGTAAGCGTACGACCGGGGGAGCGGCGGCGCGCTACTCCCCGTGCAGTAGTGCCCTGGCTTCCCGGGCGACATTCTCCATCTCATCCAGCAGCTCCAGCAGCTCCGGCTCCAGCGCCACGATATCTCCTGCCTGATGCAAATTTTTCTCCAGCTGCTGGCAGAGCTGCTTCATGCGCGGTACGCCGCTGTAGCTGGCGCTGCCGTGTAGCTTATGGATAATTTCACGCAGGGCGACCGCATCGTTGTCTGCGATCGCCGTTTCCATCTTTTCCCGCACTTCCGGCATAAAATCGACCAGCATCTGCAGCAGGTCGCGCGCCAGGTCCGGCTTGTTGGCCGCCTGCTTGAGCGCCAGCGACCACTCCAGCGAGGGCGATACCTGCGGCAGCAGACGCGCGGGCGGTACCGGGGGCGGCGCATAACGCGCCAGCAGTTGGCTCAGCTTGCTCTCCTCAATCGGCTTCGCCAGATAATCATTCATTCCCGCTTTGACCAGCTGCTCCCGCTCGCCATCCAGCACATGGGCGGTCACGGCGACGATGGGGGTAGCGGCATGCAGTGGCAGGCTACGGATAATTTCACTGGCGCGAATGCCGTCAATCTCCGGCATCTGAATATCCATCAGAATCACATCCAGCTTCCGCTGCCGCGCCTCCCGGATCGCCTGCTCCGCGCTGTCGCACAGCACGATGTGCGCGACCTGCTCCTCCAGCAGCGCTCCAATCAGCTTCAGGTTAGCCGGATTGTCATCCACCGCCATCACGGTTAACGGTAACGGCGGCGCGGCCGGCACATCGCCCCGCTGGCGTACATGGTGCAGGTCGAGCAGGATCGGCATCAGACGCGTTAGCGACACCGGCTTGGCGATACAGGCATCGATGCCCCACATCTTCAGTTCTTCCGCGTAGATCATCATCTGGCTTGGCAGCGCCATGATCACGCAGTCGGCGCGCTCCAGCAGGGTATGAATCAGGCTTTCGCAAAAAATATCCTGGCGGCTGGCGTTAACCGGCAGGCCGACCAGTAAGGTAGCGAAGCGCTCATGCCCCAGCGCCTCCAGTGTGGTGCGGTACTCGACCTGCAGGGGGGCTGCGGCCAGCGTCTCCAGCACCGCCCGTGCCGCGACCGGATGACGTTCAACATAAGCGAGCCGTGACGGTTTCAACGCCTCCAGCGCGCGCGGCATCACGGGGGCGTTGGGATTGAGATCGAGCTGGAGATGCACCCGGAACGTCGACCCCTGATTCAGGCGACTGTGAAAAGCGATTTCACCGCCCATCTCTTTTACCAGCCGCTGGGTGATCACCAGGCCAAGGCCGGTGCCGCCGTGCCGACGCGAGATGCTGGTATCCGCCTGGCGAAACGCCTGAAACAGCTGCGACTGCTGCTGCTCAGAGATGCCAATGCCGGTGTCATGCACCTGAATCTCCAGCCCGACGCGCGTTGCACTTTCCATCCGTTTGGTGACTTTGACATCGATAGTGCCGTGCTCGGTAAATTTAATCGCGTTGCCCATCAGATTGATCAAAATCTGCTGCAGGCGCAGCGGGTCGCCAATCACATTGTCCGGCACGCTTTTCTCCAGGCTGACGGTCAGTTCCAGCCCTTTTTCATGGGCCGAGGGCGTCAGCAGTACCAGGGTTTCATCCAGGGTAGCGCGCAGCGGAAAGGGGATCGTCTCCAGCACCAGCCGGCCCGCTTCCAGCTTGGAGAAGTCGAGCACATCGTTGATGATGCTCAGCAGGTTATTGGCGGAGCGTTCGATGGTCAGCATATAGTCGCGCTGGGTCGCGCTGAGCCCGGTTTTCAGCATCTGGCGGGTAAAGCCAATTACCCCGTTGAGCGGCGTTCTCAGTTCGTGCGACATATTCGCCAGAAATTCCGACTTAATGCGTGCCGCTTCCTGCGCGCGTTTTTTCGCCAGATCCAGCTCCACATTCTGGATCTCCAGCTGTTCCAGCGTCTCCCGCAGATCAGACGTCGCCTGATCGATATTATGCTGCATCTCTTCGTGATAGGCCGTCAGCGACATCGCCATGGCGTTAATGCCATGCTTCAGCATGCTCAGCTCGCCCAGCATACGGCCCTCGACGCGGCTGTCGAGCTGACCACGGCGGATGCGGTCAACGGTGGTCACCATATTGCGGATCGGCCCGGTCACATCACGCATCAGGCGGTAAGCGAACAGCATGGCAATACTGAGAGAGAGCAGGAGCAGCAGCGTAGCGACAAACACCTCTTTGTACTGTGCCAGGCGCACCGCCTGCAGATCGAGCTCCACGGCCACATAGCCCAGGGTATCACCTGCTGTGCTGGCCGCTGTAGGGGAGTTAACGGGCGCATCCTGCTCGCGGATAATAGGGGTGCGCAGGATCAGCAGGTTACCGTGACGCTCCAGTGTCACACCGTCCGGCAGGCGCATGGCGTCCGGCTTTTGCAGCAGACCAGGCGTTTGCAGGCTGTTAGAGGTAACATAGAGCCGGTTATTATTGTCGAAAACTGCAATGGAGCGGACAATACGCGAGTGGCGACGATGCAGCAGGCTGACCAGTTCGCGAATCGCCTCACGATTACGCCAGGTCATGCCATACTGGCTGGAGACCGCCAGCGGCTCAATAATATTGGCCCCGGCCTCAATGACCTGATGCTGCAATTCGTTGTAGCGCTGAATGACGAAAAAGGAGCTGAGCAGCAGACCGATCATCAGGGTCGGTGCCAGGATCAGTATCATCATTCGCGCCCGCAGGCTGTATTTCGTCATAATTTCGCCTGGCTCCCCGGCATGACCATCCTTGTGCATCGCGGGAAAGTTCCTGCAGGCACACCGTGAAAAGATTAAAGAGAATTCATAACACTATGGCGCAATTTTACTCCGCAAAACAGCGGGTGACGACCCGACAGCGTATCACTGTCACCATCGACGCCCTCGATCCCTTCGGGCAGGGGGTCGCACGTCATCAGGGCAAAACGCTGTTTGTCGCCGGAGCCTTGCCCGGCGAGCAGGCGGAGGTGCTGCTGCTGGAAGATAAACACCAGTATGCGCGCGCCCGGGTGACCCGACTGTTCAGTCAGAGTCCGGCACGCGTCACGCCGCGCTGCCCTTATTTTGGCGTCTGCGGCGGCTGCCAGCAACAGCATGTTGACGAGGCGCTGCAGCAGAGCAGTAAAGCGCAGGCGCTGGCACGTATGCTCAGCCAGAGTACGCAGCAGCCGGTAGAGGTAGAAGAGATTATCGCCGCGGCCCCCTGGGGCTATCGCCGCCGTGCCCGGCTCGGGTTGCAGTGGCAGGCAAAGCAACAAAAACTGCAGATGGGATTTCGTCAGGCAGCGAGCAACGAGCTGGTGGATATCGCGCGGTGCCCCATTCTGGCGCCCGAACTTGAAGCATTGCTGCTGCCGGTTAAGCATTGTCTTAGCGAACTGCAGGCAGTGAAGCGACTGGGCCACCTTGAACTGGTGCTGGCCGATAACGGTCCGCTGATGGTGCTGCGCCATCTGGACCCGCTGAGCGCCGCAGACAGGCAAAAACTGGAACACTTTTCGCATACGCATAAACTGATGCTGTTTCTGGCGGACGGCAGCGATCAGCTGACCGCGCTGAGCGCAGAAACGCCATATTATCAATCAGGTGAGCTGCGCCTTACCTTTAGTCCGCAGGATTTTATTCAGGTAAATGATGGCGTGAATCAGCAGATGGTAGCGAAAGCCATCACCTGGCTCGATCTCCAGCCGCAGGATCGCGTGCTCGATCTGTTTTGCGGCATGGGAAACTTCACGCTTCCTGTAGGAAAATTTGTATTAAATGTTGTTGGTGTGGAAGGGGTAGCAGCATTAGTACGACAGGCAGCGTATAATGCAGATCTGAATAATCTTAAAAATGTCTCCTTTTTTCAGCACAACCTGGAAGAGGACGTTTCGCGTCAGCCGTGGGCGGCGCAGGGATTTAACAAGGTGTTACTGGATCCGGCACGGGCGGGAGCCGCAGGCGTAATGGCGCACATCGCTAAACTTGCGCCCGAACGTGTGGTCTATGTTTCCTGTAACCCGACGACACTTGCCCGCGACAGTCAGACATTACTGTCTGCGGGCTACCATCTGGAAAGGGTCGCGATGCTGGATATGTTTCCTCATACCAGCCATCTCGAATCCATGGTGCTGTTCAGCAAAACATAAGCCGCCGTTGAGCGGTTGTGGCAGGAGAGGATATGGTTGCGGTAAGAAGCGCGCATTTAAATACGGCTGGGGAGTTCGCCCTCGATCAATGGATCGCCAGTCTTGGCATCGCCAACCCGCAATCATCTGCCCGACTTGCTGATACCTGGCACTACTGTGAAGCCAAAACGCGCGCGCATGATGAGCAGTCGTTGCTGCTGTGGCGCGGCATCGAGATGGTGGAAATTCTCTCCATGCTCAGCATGGATATCGACAGCCTGCGCGCCGCGCTGATTTTTCCACTGGCCAATGCCGATGTGGTGAGCGAAGAAGAGCTGGAGAAGACTTTTGGCAAAGGCATTGTCTCGCTGGTGTACGGCGTGCGCGATATGGATGCCATTCGCCAGCTGAAAGCGATTCAGAACGACTCCATGGCATCGGAGCAGGTGGACAATATCCGCCGCATGCTGCTGGCGATGGTTGAAGATTTCCGCTGCGTGGTGATTAAGCTGGCGGAGCGTATCGCCCATCTGCGTGAGATGAAGGATGCGCCGGAAGATGAGCGCGTACTGGCGGCCAAAGAGAGCACCAACATCTATGCTCCGCTGGCGAACCGGCTGGGTATCGGCCAGCTGAAGTGGGAGCTGGAAGATTACTGCTTCCGCTACCTGCATCCCGATGAGTACAAGCGCATTGCCAGGCTGCTGCATGAACGCCGGATCGATCGTGAGCAGTACATTGAAAACTTTGTCAATAATTTGCGCAAAGAGATGGCGAAAGAGGGGGTACGCGCCGAGGTCTATGGCCGTCCCAAGCATATCTACAGCATCTGGCGCAAAATGCAGAAGAAGTCGCTGGCGTTTGATGAGTTGTTTGACGTGCGCGCAGTACGTATCGTTGCCGATCGCCTGCAGGATTGCTATGGGGCGCTGGGCATTGTCCATACTCTCTATCGCCATTTGCCGGACGAGTTTGATGACTACGTCGCCAATCCCAAACCCAATGGTTATCAGTCGATTCACACCGTGGTGCTCGGCCCGCAGGGGAAAACGGTAGAAATTCAGATCCGTACCCGCCAGATGCATGAAGATGCGGAGCTGGGAGTTGCCGCCCACTGGAAGTACAAAGAGGGCACTGTCAGCGGCAGCGCGCGCGGCGCAGCAGGGCACGAAGAGCGTATCGCCTGGTTGCGTAAACTGATCGCCTGGCAGGAAGAGATGGCGGACTCCGGCGAAATGCTGGAAGAGGTGCGCAGTCAGGTATTTGATGACCGCGTCTACGTCTTTACCCCGAAAGGGGATGTAGTGGATCTGCCCGCCGGCTCGACGCCGCTCGATTTCGCTTACCATATTCACAGCGATATCGGCCACCGCTGCATCGGCGCCAAGATTGGCGGCCGTATCGTGCCCTTTACCTATCAGTTGCAGATGGGCGATCAGGTAGAGGTGATTACCCAGAAAGAGCCCAATCCGAGCCGCGACTGGTTGAATCCCAACCTCGGTTACATTACTACCAGCCGCGGTCGCTCAAAAGTCCACGCCTGGTTCCGCAAGCAGGATCGCGATAAAAATATTGCCGCCGGACGGCAGATTCTCGACAACGAGCTGAGTCAGCTCGATATCAGCCTGAGAGATGCGGAGAAGGTGCTGCTGCCGCGCTACAACGTCAGTTCACTGGATGAGCTGCTGGCGGCTATCGGCGGCGGCGATATTCGTCTCAATCAGATGTTTAACTTCCTGCAGGCGAAGCTGAACAAACCGAGCGCGGAAGAAGAGGATCGTGAAGCGCTGCGCCAGCTGACGCAAAAATCCTACCTGCCCACGGCGCGTAAAGAGAGCGATCGGGTCGTGGTCGAGGGCGTCGGCAACCTGATGCACCATATTGCGCGCTGCTGCCAGCCGATTCCGGGCGACGATATTGTCGGCTTTATTACCCAGGGGCGCGGTATCTCTATTCATCGCGCCGACTGTGACCAGCTGGCAGAACTGATCTCCCATGCGCCGGAGCGCATCGTGGATGCTGTCTGGGGGGAGAGCTACTCCAGCGGCTATTCACTGGTGGTACGGGTCACGGCGAACGATCGCAGCGGCCTGTTGCGCGATATCACCACCATTCTCGCCAATGAGAAGGTCAATGTACTGGGCGTCTCCAGCCGTAGCGATACGCGCAAACAGCTCGCCACCATCGATATGGATATCGAAATCTATAATCAGCAGGTGCTGGGACGTGTGCTGGCACGCCTGAATCAGGTGCCGGATATTATTGACGCCAGACGCCTGCATTAACGGATATTGTTATTTCTCATTCCGGCCTTTTCTCTGCACCAGGAGAAAAGGCCGCGCCTTGCGTAAATCTTCAAGGATTTTTATGACCCCGCTTGACCGTCTGCTTAACATTATGAAAACCCTGCGCGATCCTGAACACGGCTGCCCGTGGGATCGCGAACAGACCTTTGCTTCCATCGCGCCCTATACTCTGGAAGAGACCTATGAAGTGCTGGACGCCATTCAGCGCGAAGATTTTGACGATCTGCGCGGTGAGCTGGGCGATCTGCTGTTTCAGGTGGTGTTCTATGCCCAGATGGCGAGCGAACAGCAGCGCTTCGATTTTGCGGATATCTGCAACGCCATCAGCGATAAGCTGGAGCGTCGTCATCCTCATATCTTTGGCGATGTAAAAGTCGCGAACAGCCAGGAAGTGCTGCAAAACTGGGAGCAGATCAAAGGCGCGGAGCGCGCAGATAAAGCGCAGCACTCCGCCCTCGACGACATCCCGCGGGCGCTGCCGGCGTTGATGCGCGCGCATAAAATTCAGAAGCGCTGTAGCCATGTGGGTTTTGACTGGACCACGCTCGGCCCGGTGGTGGACAAGGTGCAGGAAGAGATTGATGAGGTGATGTTCGAGGCGCAGCAGGCGGTAGTGGATCCGGCAAAGTTGGAAGAGGAGATTGGCGATCTGCTGTTCGCTACCGTAAACCTTTCCCGTCATCTCGGCAGCAAGGCGGAAACCGCCTTGCAAAAGGCCAATGACAAATTTGAGCGTCGTTTCCGTCAGGTAGAAGCCATTCTCAGCGCGCAAGGTCTGACGACGTCGCAGGCGACGCTGGCGCAAATGGAAGGCGCCTGGCAGCAGGTCAAAGCGCAGGAAAAAAACTGACTGCGGGTTTATGCACGGCACCGGGTGATTATTCCAGCGCTGTGCATATTTTCAGCACTTGAGCTTACTCGATTCAGCTGGTGGGCAACTTTGTGACGCAGGTCAAACTTTGCCAGAAAACAATCCGCTATGTTAGCCGGTGCAGTGCATCAGAGGATGGCGTTGATTCAGCATTTGTCGCAGATAGTGGTTTCCGGTATACTGTTTTCCCGTCCTGGTTATTCCACCGTCTTTAAACCTAAACTCTCAGGTTCAGCATGACAACGAATTATATTTTTGTGACCGGCGGGGTCGTTTCCTCTCTGGGTAAAGGCATTGCCGCAGCCTCCCTCGCAGCCATTCTCGAAGCGCGTGGTCTTAACGTGACCATCATGAAGCTGGACCCCTACATCAACGTCGATCCCGGCACCATGAGCCCGACTCAGCACGGCGAAGTTTTCGTCACCGACGATGGGGCCGAAACCGATCTGGATCTGGGGCACTATGAGCGCTTCATCCGCACCAAAATGTCGCGCCGCAACAACTTTACTACCGGCCGCATTTACTCTGATGTGCTGCGCAAAGAGCGTCGCGGCGACTATCTCGGCGCCACTATCCAGGTCATTCCCCATATCACCAACGCCATTAAAGAGCGCATCATCGAAGGTGGCGAAGGCCACGACGTCGTACTGGTGGAAATCGGCGGTACTGTCGGTGATATCGAGTCGCTGCCGTTCCTGGAAGCGATCCGTCAGATGGCGGTGGATGTGGGCCGTGAGCACACCATGTATATGCACCTGACGCTGGTTCCTTATATGGCAGCGGCAGGCGAAGTGAAAACCAAACCGACTCAGCACTCGGTCAAAGAGCTGCTGTCGATCGGTATCCAGCCTGACGTGCTGATCTGCCGTTCAGATCGCGCGGTGCCGGCGAACGAACGCGCCAAAATCGCGCTGTTCTGTAACGTGCCGGAAAAAGCGGTAATCTCGCTGAAAGATGTCGACTCCATCTATAAAATTCCTGGCCTGCTGAAATCGCAGGGGCTGGATGACTATATCTGTAAACGCTTCAACCTGAACGCGCCGGAAGCCAACCTGGCCGAATGGGAGCAGGTGATTTATGAAGAAGCGAATCCGGGCGGCGAAGTGACCATCGGTATGGTGGGCAAATATGTTGAGCTGCCGGATGCCTATAAATCTGTCATTGAAGCGCTGAAGCATGGCGGCCTGAAAAATCGCGTCACCGTTAACATCAAGCTGATCGATTCGCAGGATGTGGAAACGCGCGGCGTGGAATTGCTGAAAGATCTTGACGCGATTCTGATCCCGGGCGGTTTTGGTTATCGTGGCGTAGAAGGCAAACTGATGACTGCGCAATACGCGCGTGAAAACAACGTGCCTTACCTGGGCATCTGCCTGGGGATGCAGGTCGCGCTGATGGAATTTGCCCGTCACGTGGCTGGCATGGCAGACGCCAACTCAACAGAATTTGTGCCAGACTGTAAGTACCCGGTGGTGGCACTGATCACCGAATGGCGTGACGAAAACGGCAACGTGGAAGTGCGTACCGAGCAGAGCGATCTGGGCGGCACCATGCGCCTGGGCAGCCAGCAGTGCCAGCTGACTCCTGACAGCCTGGTGCGTCAGTTGTATGACTCCGACACCATCGTTGAGCGCCATCGCCATCGTTATGAAGTAAATAATATGCTGCTGAAGCAGATTGAAGCGGCCGGTTTGCGTGTGGCAGGCCGTTCCGGTGACGATCAGCTGGTAGAAATTATTGAGATCCCGAACCATCCGTGGTTTGTGGCGTGCCAGTTCCATCCGGAATTCACTTCAACCCCGCGTGACGGTCATCCGCTGTTCGCCGGTTTTGTGAAGGCAGCACACGAGTACCAGAAGCGTTTAGCGAAGTAAGTTTTCACGAGCAGCGCGCGAAGTTATCGCGCGTTGTTTGTCTTAGGATTGACTAACTTGTACTGAGGAAAAACTAATGTCCAAAATCGTTAAAGTCATTGGTCGCGAAATCATCGACTCCCGTGGTAACCCGACTGTTGAAGCCGAAGTGCATCTGGAAGGCGGTTTTGTGGGTCTGGCAGCGGCACCATCAGGCGCTTCTACCGGTTCACGTGAAGCTCTGGAACTGCGCGACGGTGACAAATCGCGTTTCCTGGGCAAAGGCGTGACCAAAGCGGTTGCGGCAGTTAACGGTCCGATCGCTGATGCGATTAAAGGCAAAGATGCCAAAGATCAGGCGAACATCGATAAAATCATGATCGACCTGGACGGTACTGAAAACAAATCCAACTTCGGTGCAAACGCCATCCTGGCCGTCTCTCTGGCAGCCGCGAAAGCCGCCGCAGCATCTAAAGGTCAGCCGCTGTATGAGCACATCGCTGAACTGAACGGCACCCCGGGCAAATACTCTATGCCGCTGCCGATGATGAACATCATCAACGGTGGTGAGCATGCTGACAACAACGTTGATATCCAGGAATTCATGATCCAGCCGGTTGGTGCTTCCAGCGTGAAAGAAGCGATCCGCATGGGTTCAGAAGTGTTCCATCACCTGGCGAAAGTGCTGAAAAGCAAAGGCATGAACACCGCTGTGGGTGACGAAGGCGGCTACGCGCCGAACCTGGGCTCCAACGCGGAAGCGCTGGCCGTTATCGCGGAAGCGGTAAAAGCAGCAGGTTACGAGCTGGGTAAAGACATCACCCTGGCGATGGACTGCGCAGCGTCTGAATTCTACAAAGACGGCAAATATGTGCTGGCTGGCGAAGGCGGTAAAGCCTTCACCTCTGAAGAGTTCACTCACTTCCTGGAAGATTTGACCAAACAGTATCCGATCGTCTCTATCGAAGATGGTCTGGATGAGTCTGACTGGGAAGGCTTTGCGTACCAGACCAAAGTGCTGGGCAACAAAATCCAGCTGGTGGGCGACGACCTGTTCGTCACCAACACCAAAATCCTGAAGGAAGGTATCGAAAAAGGTATCGCTAACTCCATTCTGATCAAATTCAACCAGATCGGTTCTCTGACCGAAACGCTGGCAGCGATCAAAATGGCGAAAGATGCTGGCTACACTGCCGTTATCTCTCACCGTTCTGGCGAAACCGAAGATGCGACCATCGCTGACCTGGCGGTAGGTACGGCTGCAGGTCAGATCAAAACCGGTTCTATGAGCCGTTCTGACCGCGTAGCGAAATACAACCAGCTGATCCGTATCGAAGAAGCGCTGGGTTCCAAAGCGCCGTTCAACGGCCTGAAAGAAGTGAAAGGCCAGGCGTAATTGCCTGTGAGCGCAGCCTGACGGCTGTGCCGCTGCCTGAGAGAAAGCCTCGCCCTGGTGCGGGGCTTTTTTCATTCCATGCGTTTCCCGCGCCGGTTTGCTGCGATCGGGCAATGTCTGTTTTATCACGTCGCCAATCTCTGCCATAATCGGCGCCCTGTTTGATCCGAGCGAGACCATAATGCATTACCCGATTAACGAAATGTTCCAGACGCTGCAGGGCGAGGGATTTTATACCGGCGTGCCGGCCATCTTTATCCGGCTGCAGGGCTGTCCGGTTGGCTGCAGCTGGTGTGATACCAAACATACCTGGGAAAAGCGGGCGGATCGGGAAACGTCGCTGGGCGATATTCTGATAAAGAACAGTGAAAGCGATGCCTGGGGTGAGGCGGACGCGGCCATGTTGCTCGCCACCATTGCGCAGCAGGGCTGGAGCGCGCGCCATGTGGTGATTACCGGCGGCGAGCCAGCCATTTATGACTTGCGCCCACTGACGCAGGCGCTGACCGCAGCCGGTTTCAGCAGCCAGATTGAAACCAGCGGCACCCACAGGGTGCTGTGTGCCGACGCAACCTGGGTCACGGTTTCACCCAAAGTGAATATGCGTGGCGGTTACGACATCCTGCCGCAGGCGCTGACGCGTGCCGACGAGATTAAACATCCGGTCGCCCGTGAGCGCGATATTGAAGCGCTGGATGCGCTGCTGGCGACGCTCAGCGATGATAAGTCACGCATCATCGCCTTACAGCCCATCAGCCAGCAGGAGGCGGCAACCCGACTCTGCATCGCCACCTGTATCGCCCGTAACTGGCGTCTCTCCATGCAGACGCATAAGTATCTGAATATCGCCTGATCGCCTGCGCAGCCTCAGACGCCGGGTCAGTTTCCAGCGCTTCGGGCAGCAGGGTATGATTGGTATAGGCGAAGATTTTTTGCGTTATTTCCCGGATGGTTTCCCACGACAGCTGGCGCTCATCCATCAGCAAACGCATTAATTCTGCCATGGCAATGGCCGGGTGGGTATCGTTCAGCTGCGCCGCAAAGCGATCGGCAAAGCGTTTGATGGAGGCGCCACTGGCGTCCAGCAGGCGCAACCTATCCTGCAGCGAGCAGGAAACAAAGATATATTGCCGGGAGAGGCGCAGACGTTTGCCGGCTGCCGGTTCGTCATTGGAGTAGAGCATTTTTGACAGCGTCTCTGAAATCAATTTTTCCTGTACGGCCTGGTAATAATCGCCAGCATTGAAGTCTTTAAAATCGAAAGATTTGAGCGCCTCGCTCTTCCAGAGACGCAGTACATTGCAGGTATTTACCCGGTAGCCCTGCATCGGCACGTCGTAAGCGGTTCTTTTGACCTGGCTGGCGGGGATCCAGCGCACCTGAAACCGATCCTGCTCGTCGGCGATCATCTCCATATGGCCGCCAAAGCAGACGGAAAAATCTGATATCGGGCCAGCCAAACTCCCGAGGGATGCCCATTTTCAGCTATTTGTCGGTGCGCTCCACCTGCCAGCCATCAACGATCTTCTGATAGAAAATGCCGAACTCATAGCGAATGCTGTAGCCGGTAGCCAGAATTTCCAGCATAGAGAGCGAGTCGAGATAACAAGCCGCCAGCCTGCCGAGTTCGCCGTTGCTCAGTCCCGCCTCCTCTTCGACCGTCAGCAGTTCATCCAGATCCTGTCCAGGCGCGTGCAGCGCTTCACGGGCATCTTTTTCCAGATCCAGGCGCAACAAATTACAGGCGAGCTGCGGTCCGATAAGGAATTCTGCCGACAGACAGCAGGCGATCCTGGCATCAGAGGTGATGTAGTTGTGAACAGAGGCGGCCCGGCACACCAGCATATGGTCGCGCACAGTAAAGGCGAGCGCCATATACATATACCAGTGGTGCGGGATAGCGATATCGATATCGATATTGCGTGCCTGACGGCAGATGAGGTTTCTGACCAGATCACGCTGGAATTCAGACCCGGTGGCTGCATCTGATGCCAGCTCCACGATAGTGGTCTTGTCCACGGTGGGGATGTCATCTTTCATGTTGATCATCTCGCGTTGGCGGTGATACCAGAACCAGCGCACAGGTGATTTCCATGATGACAATCGGGTGCCGGTCAGGCCCGCGTGCGAAAAAGAGAAGGGGCGAGCGGGCACAAAATAGCGTCACGCTCGGGACAGGGGAAGATGAGGATAGCCGATCAGCCGTCTGGATTATCCGCTGGCATTAACAGAGCGCAGGCCAGCGGTATTCCTGACATCAATTCAGTAGCGGGCGACAGCCCCAGCTTGCCTCTGTGCCAGCTCCTGAATGATGCACAGCGCTGTTATCTGATGATTTTACCAACATAGTCAACATCTACCCTGATGGTAAATGCCGACGTCACGCAGAAGGGAGAGGCGATCGCGGGCTCAGCCGCGATAAACGCAGCCCGCGGTACAGGTTTCTTTGATCATAACACCACTTAACTCTGGCAGCAGGGGCTTCATCTGCTGCCAGATCCACTGGGCCAGCACTTCGCTGGTTGGGTTTTCCAGACCGGGGATCTCATTCAGGTAGTGATGATCGAGACGATCGTAAACGGGCATAAAGGCTGCTTTCAGATCCGCGAAATCCATTACCCAGCCGGTGTGCGCATCCACTTCACCGGTAATTTCCAGACGCACCAGAAACGAATGGCCATGCAAACGACCGCATTTATGCCCGTCCGGCACATGGGGTAAGCGGTGAGCGGCTTCAAACTGGAATTCTTTAAACAACGTAGTAGACATAATGCTTCTCAGGCTTAAAACCCGCAGATTCTACCGGAAAATCGGAATTTGCGCACCCGTCAGCAGTGAAAAGCGCTTTTTAGCATCTTGTATCGTTGTCCCTTTTCCATCTTCTTGAAAAATAGCGAATTTATCTACCACTTTTGGCGATTAGCATTAACAGAAAAAGCGTTTAGTCATTTTGGTTATTTATTATGTCGAAGCTGTATTTAATCGTTAATATACGGGCCGGTAACCTACCCACTCTTCCGTCACTTTACCGTCCGGACTTTTGACACTGGAATTCTTAACGCGATGACGACTCAGGCACCCCCAAGTTCTCTGCTTCCGCTGACCCCGGAACAACTCGCGCGCTTGCAGGCGGCGACAACCGATCTCTCTACCACCCAGCTGGCGTGGCTCTCCGGCTATTTCTGGGGCATGCTGAATCAGACGCCAGGCAGCGTGGCGGTCAGCGCCCCGGCGCAGTCCGAAGTGCCAGCCATTACTCTGATCTCCGCTTCGCAAACCGGTAACGCACGTCGTCTGGCCGAACAGCTGCGCGATGATCTGCTGGCGGCGAAGCTGAAAGTGAACCTGGTTAACGCTGGCGATTATAAATTTAAGCAGATCGGGCAGGAGAAACTGCTGGTGATCGTCACCTCAACGCAGGGTGAAGGGGATCCGCCGGAAGAAGCCGTTGCGCTGCATAAGTTCCTGTTGTCGAAGAAAGCACCGAAAATGGAAGGCGTGGCCTTTGCCGTGTTTGGCCTTGGCGATACCTCCTATGAATTTTTCAGCAAGGCGGGCAAAGATTTCGATGCGCGCCTGGCGGAGCTGGGCGCGGAGCGCCTGCTGGCGCGCGTGGATGCTGATGTTGAGTATGCGGAGCAGGCAGCGGCCTGGCGTCAGCAGATCACGGAAGTGCTGAAGCAGCGTGTGCCGACAGAATCCCCGGCCCAGGCTGCCGTCACCGCCACCGGTGCCGTTAATGAGCTGGTAACCAGCCCATACAGCAAAGAAGCGCCGCTGACCGCTGCGCTGGCGGTGAACCAGAAAATTACCGGACGCCACTCGGATAAAGATGTGCGCCATATTGAGATCGACCTCGGCGATTCCGGCCTGCGCTACCAGCCCGGCGATGCACTGGGCGTCTGGTATGAAAACGACCCGGCGCTGGTCAGCGAGCTGGCCCGACTGCTGTGGTTGCAGGGCGACGAGCCGGTTGTGGTGGATGGCCAGACGCTGGCGCTTTCCGATGCGCTGCAGAAACATTTCGAGCTGACCGTTAACACCCCGCAGATCGTTGAGCAATACGCCGCGCTGTCACGTAACGAGACGCTGCTGGCGCTGGCGGGCGATAAAGCCAGGCTGCAGCACTACGCGCAGAGCATGCCGATTGTGGATATGGTGCGTCAGGCACCCACGGAGCTGCGCGCTGAGCAGCTGATCAGCCTGCTGCGTCCGCTGACGCCGCGCCTGTACTCTATCGCTTCCTCTCAGGCGGAAACGGAGAACGAAGTGCACATCACTGTTGGTGCCGTGCGCTATGAGATCGACGGCCGCGCCCGTGCGGGCGGGGCGTCCAGCTTCCTGGCGGATCGCTTGCCGGAAGAGGGTGAAGTCCGCGTCTTTATCGAACATAACGACAATTTCCGCCTGCCTGCCAATCCGGATGCGCCGGTGATTATGATTGGACCGGGTACCGGTATCGCACCGTTCCGTGCCTTTATGCAGCAGCGTGACAACGACGGCGCAGGCGGGAAAAACTGGCTGTTCTTCGGCAACCCGCACTTCACGGAAGATTTCCTTTATCAGGTGGAGTGGCAGAAGTATGTGAAGAACGGTCTGCTGACCCATATCGATCTCGCCTGGTCACGCGATCAGGAACAGAAAGTCTACGTACAGGATAAAATCCGCGCCAGAGGGGCAGAGGTGTGGCGCTGGATTCAGGAAGGCGCGCATATCTATGTCTGTGGCGACGCCAACCGTATGGCGAAAGATGTGGAACAGGCATTACTGGATGTGGTGGTCGGGCACGGCGGAATGGATCGTGAAACGGCCGATGAATTTTTAAGTGAGCTGCGCATTGAGCGCCGTTATCAGCGAGACGTTTACTGATGAGTGAAAAACACCCTGGACCGCTGGTCGTTGAAGGCAAACTCGCCGACGCAGAGCGAATGAAAAAAGAGAGTAATTATCTGCGCGGAACCATCGTGGAGGATCTCGATGATGGCCTCACCGGCGGCTTTAACGGCGATAACTTTCTGCTGATCCGTTTTCACGGCATGTATCAGCAGGATGACCGTGATATCCGTGCCGAACGTGCCGAGCAGAAGCTGGAGCCGCGTCATGCCATGATGCTGCGCTGCCGTCTGCCGGGCGGTATTATCACGCCGCAGCAGTGGCTGGCGATTGACAAATTTGCCAGTGACAAAACCCTTTATGGCAGCATTCGCCTGACTAACCGTCAGACGTTTCAGTTCCATGGCATTCTGAAGAAAAACGTCAAGCCGGCGCATCAGATGCTGCACGAAGTCGGGCTGGACGCGCTGGCGACCGCCAATGACGTCAACCGTAACGTGCTCTGTACCTCTAACCCGGTGGAGTCTGAACTGCACCAGGAAGCCTACGAGTGGGCGAAGAAGATCTCTGAGCATCTGCTGCCGCGTACCCGCGCCTACGCCGAAATCTGGTGGGATCAGGAGAAGGTCGCGACCACGGATGAAGAGCCGATTCTTGGCCAGACCTATCTGCCGCGTAAGTTCAAAACCACCGTGGTGATCCCGCCGCATAACGATGTGGATCTGCACGCTAACGATCTGAACTTCATTGCTGTAGCAGAGCAGGGCAAGCTGGTCGGCTTTAACCTGCTGGTTGGCGGCGGTCTCTCTATCGAACACGGTAACAAAGCGACCTATGCCCGCACGGCAAGTGAAATTGGCTATCTGCCGCTGGACAAAACCCTTGCGGTGGCGGAAGCGGTGGTCACTACCCAGCGTGACTGGGGCAACCGTACCGATCGTAAAAACGCCAAAACCAAATATACCCTTGAGCGTGTAGGCATCGAGACCTTTAAAGCGGAAGTGGAAAAGCGTGCCGGACTCACCTTTGCGCCGATCCGTCCTTATGAATTCACTACCCGTGGCGACCGCTTCGGCTGGATCAAGGGCATCGATAACAAATGGCACCTGACGCTGTTTGTAGAAAATGGCCGTCTGCTCGACTATCCGGGCCGTCCGCTGAAAACCGGTGTGCTGGAGATCGCGAAAATCCATCAGGGCGATTTCCGCCTGACCGCCAACCAGAACCTGATTGTGGCGGGCGTACCGGAGAGCGAGAAAGATCGGATCGAGTTGATCGCCCGTCAGCACGGCCTGATGGAACAGGTCAGCGCGCAGCGTGAAAACTCCATGGCCTGCGTTTCATTCCCGACCTGTCCGCTGGCGATGGCAGAAGCAGAGCGTTTCCTGCCCGCCTTTGTCACCAAAGTGGAAGGGATCATGCAGGCGCACGGCGTTGGCGACGAGCACATTGTGCTGCGCGTCACCGGCTGTCCGAACGGTTGCGGTCGCGCCATGCTGGCGGAGATCGGGCTGGTGGGCAAAGCGCCCGGCCGTTACAACCTGCACCTGGGGGGTAACCGCATCGGCACGCGCATTCCACGCATGTACCGCGAGAACATTACTGAAAGCGAAATCCTTGCCAGCATCGATGAGCTGGTGGGACGCTGGGCAAAAGAGCGCGACAATGATGAAGGCTTTGGTGATTTCGTCATTCGCGCCGGTATCGTGAAACCGGTACTGGATCCCGCCCGCGATTTTTGGGAATAACGGAGGCGATATGTCTGTACTCGATCTCGCTGCCCTGAATGCGTTACCTAAGGTTGAACGCATCATGGCGATAGCGGAAACCAACGCGCTGCTGGAAACCCGCAGCGCCGAGGAGCGCGTCAGCTGGGCGCTGGATAATCTGCCGGGCGCTTTTGTGCTCTCTTCCAGCTTTGGCATTCAGGCGGCCGTGTCGCTGCATCTGGTGACGCGGTTGAGGCCTGACATTCCGGTGATCCTCACCGATACCGGTTATCTGTTCCCGGAAACCTACCGCTTTATCGACGAGCTGACGGAGAAGCTCGACCTCAACCTGCATGTCTTCCGTGCGCAGACCTCGCCCGCCTGGCAGGAAGCGCGCTACGGTAAGCTGTGGGAGCAGGGGGTGGAAGGTATTGAGAAGTACAACCAGATCAACAAGGTTGAGCCGATGAACCGTGCGCTGGAAAGCCTCGGCGCGCAAACCTGGTTTGCCGGGCTGCGTCGCGATCAGTCCGGTAGCCGGGCGCATCTGCCGGTGCTGGCGATTCAGCGCGGGGTATTCAAAGTGCTGCCGATCATCGACTGGGATAACCGTCAGGTGTATCAGTATCTGAAGCTGCATAACCTGAAATACCATCCGCTCTGGGATGAGGGTTATCTCTCCGTCGGCGATACCCATACCACGAAAAAATGGGAGCCTGGCATGGCGGAAGAGGAGACACGCTTCTTCGGCCTGAAACGTGAGTGCGGGCTGCACGAAGGCTAAGCACGCGCATTGCGAGACACTATACGCCGGAAACGGGGCACAAATCCCGCTTCCGGCGTTTTTTATTGCGGATTGGCCAGTTCGCTGATCAGCGGTAACAGAATCTTCACGCTGTCATGCATGCGTTGGGAAATGCGACCTGGCAGCCAGCGATCCAGCCAGGGCAGGTTATCGCGATCGGTCTGATGGCGCACATTGCCGTCAGGAAAATGCACGGAACGTGCGCGCTGCTGATAGCCATCCTTTTTCCCCAGCGTCCAGTTTCCGGCCGTGACCTCCAGCAACGGAAAACCCGCTTTGTCGAACGGATTCAGGCCATGATAATCGTTAGCCGTTAACTGATGACTGCTGGCGGGAATGCCGTAACGGTGCGCCAGCGTCAGCGCCCGCTGGCTGGTTTGTTTGCGTACCGCGCCGGGCATATTTGCACCGCTGTTGAAAAACAGACGATCGCCCACGATCAGGCTGTGCAGATTGATCACCAGCAGGGTGTTTTTCTTCTCACGGCTGCTCATGCGCGCCAGGTAATCTTCCATTCCCTGCTGTGCCGACTCGCTGGCGCTGAGCGCCACAAAGCGGATGCCATAATGCAGCGGCAGCTTGCCAAGGTGCTGTGCCAGCTCCAGCATCACGCCAAGACCGGAGGCATTGTCATCCGCCCCCTGCAGGCGCAGACCGCCCAGGTTGCGCTGTACCTGCGCCGGGCTGTGTGGCGTCCAGGTATCCAGATGAGCAAGAATCAATATTTCCTGCGGCTGGGTGCCGGCACGCGCCGCTATCACCGAGGTGGCGGTCACTTTATGCCAGCGCGGCTGGCCGGTCTGATCCTGCCAGAAATAGCCGGTATTAAACTGGCGGGTATTACTCTGAAAACCCAGGGCCTGGAACTGCTGCTGGAGGTAATCGGCTGCCATCACTTCAGCCGGGCTACCGCTCATCCGGCCGGGAAACCAGCTGGCAATATGACGCATATATTGTTCAGCGAGCTGGCCGGTGCTGGCTTCATCAGCCTGGGCGGGAAAAGCTAAACCGCCACTGAGCAGCGCAGCCAGCGCTGTCAGGCGGAGAGTGGCAAACATAACGCTATCCTTTCCTGTCATCCTGTGACGTCTGAGGCAAAAAAAGTTCGCTGCCAGTATGAAACTGTGATCGCCATTGCACAATTCGAATTGTCCCGAAACGCCTGCAATATCATCTGCTAAGCACATTTTGTACTCAGCAAATGCAGCGCGTTATTCCATTAGGTAACTACTCATTCCAATTCGTAATTTCATCTGTATAAACCCGCAGACGTATAGTCGCGTTAACTCATTGTAACTACGCTAAAGGTTAACGTGGACTATCTGCCTCTCTTTGCCGATCTCAAGGGCCGGCCTGTTTTGGTTGTCGGTGGTGGTGATGTGGCGGCGCGCAAAATTGCGCTGCTGCGCCGTGCGGGTGCGCGGGTGCAGGTAGCGGCCCGCACGCTCTGCCCCGAACTACAGGCGCTGCGGGAAGAACAGCAGATAGAGTGGCTGGCGACCGCTTTTGACGAAGCACAGCTGGATACCGTCTTTCTGGTGATTGCCGCAACCGACGACAATGCGTTGAACAGCCGGGTGTTTGATGCCGCCAATGCGCGTCAGAAGCTGGTGAACGTCGTTGACGATCAGCCGAAATGCAGCTTTATTTTCCCCTCTATTGTTGACCGCTCACCGCTGGTGGTGGCGATCTCCTCCAGCGGCACGGCGCCGGTACTGGCACGCCTGCTGCGGGAAAAACTGGAGGCGCTGCTGCCCGCTAACCTGGGACAGATGGCGCAGGTAGCCGGACAGTGGCGCGACAAAGTGAAACAGCGCTACAGCAAGATGTCCGATCGTCGCCGCTTCTGGGAACGCGCCTTCAACGGCCTGTTTGCCAGTCAGATGGCAGCGGGCAACGTCAACGCCGCGCAGCAGACGCTTGATCGTGAGCTGACGAGCGAGCAGAACCCGCAGGGCGAAATTATCCTGGTCGGTGCCGGGCCGGGCGACAGCGGTCTGCTGACCTTACGCGGGCTGCAGGTGATGCAGCTGGCGGACGTGGTGCTTTACGATCATCTGGTCAGCGACGAGGTGCTGGAGCTGGTGCGCCGCGATGCTGACCTGATCTGCGTCGGCAAGCGCGCCGGTGCGCATTCGGTGGCGCAGGAAGAGACAAATCAATTGCTGGTGAAGCTGGCAAGTGAAGGCAAACGCGTGGTGCGCCTGAAAGGCGGCGACCCCTTTATTTTTGGCCGCGGCGGCGAAGAGCTGCAGGCGGCGCAGGCGGCCGGGATTCCGTTCCAGGTGGTACCCGGCATCACCGCCGCTGCGGGTGCCACGGCCTATGCCGGTATCCCGTTAACCCATCGTGACTATGCCCAGAGCGTGCTCTTTATTACCGGGCACTGTCGCGCCGACGGCGCCGATATCGACTGGCCTTCGCTGGCGCGGGCGCGTCAGACGCTGGCGATCTATATGGGTACCGTCAAAGCGGCACAGATTAGCGCCGCGCTGATCGCCCATGGCCGCGCGCCGGAAACGCCGGTAGCGGTGATTGGTTGCGGTACCCGTCAGGATCAACAGGTGCTGACCGGGACATTAGAACAGCTTGAAGCGCTGGCGCATTCAGCGCCAACCCCGGCGCTGCTGGTGATCGGGGAAGTGGTAAATTTGCACGGGCAACTGGCCTGGTTCCAACATTCGGCACAGCAGGGGGCTCGTGAGTCCGTTGTTGTCAATCTGGCTTGAGGGAAAATTATGGACCAAAAACGACTCACTCATTTGCGTCAACTGGAAGCAGAGAGTATCCATATCATCCGTGAAGTCGCGGCTGAGTTCAGCAATCCGGTGATGATGTATTCCATCGGCAAAGACTCTTCGGTAATGCTGCATCTGGCGCGTAAAGCCTTCTATCCGGGCACGCTGCCCTTTCCGCTGCTGCATGTAGACACTGGCTGGAAATTCCGCGAGATGTACGAATTCCGCGACCGTACTGTGAAGGCGATGGGCGCAGAGCTGCTGGTGCATCGCAACCCGGAAGGCGTCGCGATGGGCATTAACCCCTTTGTACATGGCAGCGCCAAACATACCGATATCATGAAAACCGAAGGGCTGAAGCAGGCGCTGAACAAATATGGTTTTGATGCCGCTTTTGGCGGCGCACGGCGTGATGAAGAGAAGTCGCGCGCGAAAGAGCGTATCTACTCCTTCCGCGACCGTTTTCACCGCTGGGACCCGAAAAATCAGCGTCCGGAGCTGTGGCACAACTACAACGGCCAGATCAATAAAGGGGAGAGCATCCGCGTCTTCCCGCTCTCCAACTGGACGGAGCTCGATATCTGGCAGTACATCTTCCTGGAAAATATTGAGATCGTGCCGCTCTATCTGGCAGCACCGCGCCCGGTGCTGGAGCGCGACGGCATGCTGATGATGGTGGATGACGATCGTATCGATCTGCAGCCCGGCGAAGTGATCAAACAGCGCATGGTGCGTTTCCGTACCCTGGGCTGCTGGCCGCTGACCGGCGCGGTGGAATCGGAAGCGCAGACGCTGCCCGAAATTATCGAAGAGATGCTGGTTTCAACCACCAGTGAGCGTCAGGGCCGTGTGATTGACCGCGATCAGTCCGGTTCGATGGAACTGAAAAAACGTCAGGGTTATTTCTAAGGAGCTGCCAGATGAATACCGTTATTGCACAACAGATCGCCGAACAGGGCGGGGTAGAAGCCTGGCTGACGGCGCAACAGCATAAAAGTCTGCTGCGTTTCCTCACCTGCGGCAGCGTCGACGATGGCAAAAGTACGCTGATTGGTCGTCTGCTACATGACACCCGCCAGATTTATGAAGATCAGCTTTCGTCACTGCACAACGACAGCAAACGTCACGGCACACAGGGCGAGAAGCTGGATCTGGCGCTGCTGGTGGATGGCCTGCAGGCGGAGCGCGAGCAGGGCATCACGATCGATGTCGCCTATCGCTACTTCTCCACCGAAAAGCGTAAATTTATCATCGCCGACACGCCGGGACATGAGCAGTACACCCGTAATATGGCCACCGGCGCTTCTACCTGCGATCTGGCGATCCTGCTGATCGATGCGCGTAAAGGCGTACTGGATCAAACCCGTCGCCACAGCTTTATCTCCACCCTGCTGGGAATTAAACACCTGGTGGTGGCGATCAATAAAATGGATCTGGTGGAGTACAGGCAGGAAGTCTTCGAGCAGATCAAACAGGACTACCTCGATTTCGCGGCACAGTTGCCGGAAGATCTCGATATTCGTTTTGTGCCGATGTCGGCCCTGGAAGGGGATAACGTGGCGGCGACGAGCCAGACCATGAACTGGTACAGCGGCCCGACTTTGCTGGATGTGCTGGAAACTGTTGAGCTGAACCGCGTAGTCGACCATCAGCCGATGCGTTTTCCGGTGCAGTATGTTAACCGTCCTAACCTCGATTTCCGCGGCTATGCCGGTACGCTGGCGTCAGGCGTGGTGAAAGTGGGCCAGCGTGTGAAAGTGCTGCCTTCCGGGGTGGAGTCGAGCATCGCGCGCATCGTCACTTTTGATGGCGATCTGCAGGAAGCGGGCGCGGGTGAAGCCATCACCCTGGTGCTGAAAGATGAGATTGATATCAGCCGTGGCGACCTGCTGGTGGATGCTGCAGCAGAACTGGCAGCGGTGCAGTCGGCGAAGGTCGATGTGGTGTGGATGGCCGAACAGCCGCTGCAGCCGGGCCAGAGCTACGACATTAAGATCGCAGGCAAAAAATCGCGCGCGCGGGTAGAGAAAGTGGACTACCAGGTGGAGATCAACACTCTGGCGCAGCGCGAGGTAGATAACCTGCCGCTGAACGGTATCGGCCGGGTCGAGTTGACCTTCGACGAGCCGATGGTGCTGGATAAGTATCAGCAGAACCCGGTGACCGGCGGCCTGATCTTTATCGATCGCCTGACCAACGTCACTGTTGGTGCCGGTATGGTCAATGAGCCGCTGGCGAATGCGACGCGTAATGCCGGTGAGTACAGCGACTTTGAGCTGGAACTGAACGCACTGATTCGTCGCCACTTCCCGCACTGGGGGGCCCGCGACCTGCTGGGTGGTCAGTAATGGCGCAGCATGACGAAAATGTCGTCTGGCACGCCCATGCGGTAACGCGCGCGGAGCGTGAGCAGCAGCACGGGCATCAGGGTGCCGTGCTGTGGTTCACCGGCCTGTCCGGCTCGGGTAAATCGACCGTCGCTGGCGCGCTGGAACAGGCGCTGTATCAGGCGGGCGTCAGTACCTATCTGCTGGATGGCGATAATGTGCGCCACGGTCTGTGCCGCGATCTCGGTTTCAGCGATGCCGATCGTAAAGAGAACATCCGACGCGTGGGTGAAGTGGCAAAGCTGTTGGTGGACGCCGGGCTGGTGGTACTCACCGCCTTTATCTCGCCCCATCGCGCGGAGCGCCAGATGGTGCGCGATCTGCTGGCGCCGGGACAGTTTATCGAAGTGTTTGTCGATACCCCGCTGGCGGTGTGTGAGCAGCGCGATCCCAAAGGATTGTATAAAAAAGCGCGGGCCGGTGAGTTAAAAAATTTCACCGGCATCGATGCTGTCTACGAAGCGCCGGTTGCCGCAGATATCCATCTGCATGGCGAAGCGGCGATAACGGAGCTATGCGCGCAGGTGATGGCGGAACTCCAGCGCCGTGAGATTATCCGCGCCTGATCCCGTGGCTGATCCCTGTGGGCGACAACCTGCAGGGATCAGATACTGATGTGATACGCTCGCGCCATGCCGGAATCGCTGACCTCGCCTTTCGCGCCATACAGCGCCACCGTTGCGCCTGCCTTACTCATCGCCCCCCGTAAGCCGCTGGCATTTTTCATCTGTCTTTCCAGCAGCTGACCGCTTTTCTGATTCAGCGCGTTTGACTGTTTCACCTGCTGCACAATCGCCTGCCAGCGCGCCGCCAGTTCAACCTGCTGTGCATAGGGCGCCGTCAGATGCAGCGCCGTCTCCTGCTCTTTGCGCTGCGCATCATAGTGCGCAATGGCGGCCAGCAGGCGGCTCTTGTGATCGGCGAGCGCCTGTAACGATACCGGATTGATTTTCAGCGCGCTCAGCTGGCGGTTCTCTTCCTGTAACACGGGCTGCAACGCCGCCAGTGATTCCTGCAGCCGTATCAGCGTCGACAGTAAATTTTCCATCATCAGCCGGTTAACCCTGAATAATATTACGCACTAACGCCGCGGCAATCTGTTCGTGGTCGATCTGATAGTCACCCGCCGCCAGCGCCTGCTGAATGGCGGCAACCCGCTCGTTGTCGGCATCCTGCGTCTCACTGGCGATCCGCTGGCGGCTGGCGTGACTGATCTCCACCCGGGTAACCGTCGCCTCCGCGACGGGTTTGCTGTGGCTGAGGGGGGATGGGTTTCTCACTGTCCCACTATCCCTGGCAAAGGGATCTGCCGCGATGGCTGCTGCCGGGGCTGTCCGCTCAATACTCATGTGTTACCTCATAAACTGTTTTTCTCTGCCGTTACTGTTAATAACGGTGCATTGAAAAATAACTAAAGCCCGGTGTTGCTGTTAATGCGGACGACACCGGCGGCAATCAGAGTGCCTGTTACCGTTTGCCCCGATTTCATTCTGACCTTCAGCGGCTGGTTGAGGGCGGCGTTATTCATCGCCTTGCCTGGCGCGCGGATCTGAAAGTCCTCACCTGCCATCATGACCTCTACCCGGGTGCCGGTGGTTGCCAGCCAGCGTGGTCTGAGCTGGCTTTTAACCAGCGGCTCTCCTGCCTCCACGGGACGCGTCAGCATCGCGCCCACTATCCTGTCGGCCTGAAACAGCGTACCGGCGGGCAGCGGGGCCAGGTTGCCGGTACGTGGCTGAATATCCTGCCTGGTCAGCGTATGGCCGCCGCTGAGGTGGCGGGCCGCGACCCAGTAGCGGCCTTCCGCCGTCAGCGCGATCTGAATAAAAAAACGTTTATCCGCGCATTTCGCCAGCACGCTGCGCTTGCCGGTCAGGCGACGACTTTCCGGGACGATGAGAGCGGGATTGGCACAGATTCCGGCCAGCTTAGCGGGCGGCGTCAGCAGCATCACCTGTTGGCGCACGGCGCTGCCATATTCAGTCTGATTCCGATTATTTAATATTTCGCTAATTTTAGCGCGAATATCTTTTTCATTTGTTGCCGCCCGGGCCGGATTGAAACCAATCAGCGCAATCAGATAAATAAAAATGTAAATAAAAGGTAAGGAAATATCTGGCATAACCCATAAATCCTTCAATGCTGTCCTGAATGATCTGCCGGGAAAAAGGAATATCTACTATAACGTAAACGACGTCCGGTCAAACTTCCGGGTTACTGGCAGTTTTGCTGCTAATTAATGGCTTTGCTGGGGCTGAAATCTTTTGTTGTAGTTAACTGGCAAAATAGACCCGGAAGTGTCAGGTTCTTGAATTTTTGCTTTTGGCTTGCTGGTCATAAACTGCTGCCCTGAATAACCCTCTTGAGGCCAGCGGAGATATCATGATTGATAAGCTCAATAATGAACTGCGATTTCAGCAGGAGGCGCTAAGTTTACTCAATAAAAGACAGGATATTTTAGCGTCTAATATTGCAAATGCGGATACGCCTGGCTATATGGCACGCGATATCGATTTCAGTAAATCATTAAAGGCAGCCCTCAGCCAGCAAACTTCAGAGACGGGTGCGCTCGCATTGCAATTAACGTCACGTCACCATATCAGCGCACAGGGAAAAAACAGGCTACATAACGAACTGCTTTATCGTACGCCCGATCAACCCAGCGCTGATGGTAATACGGTAGATATGGATCGCGAGCGGGTTAATTTTGCTGACAACAGCATGAAATATCAGTCGAGCCTGAGTTTCCTCAGCGCCCAGATAAAAAGCATGATGAGCGTCATTAACCAGGGGTAATTCTGCCGTGTCTCTGTTTTCGATTTTTAATATTTCCGGGTCGGCACTGCAGGCGCAGGCGCAGCGGCTAAACGTCAGCGCCAGCAATATGGCCAACGCTGACAGTGTAACCGGGCCCGACGGACAGCCTTACCGGGCTCGTCAGGTGATTTTCCGTACTGAGGCCGCACCAGGCGAAGCGATTGGCGGGGTGCGTGTCGCAGAGGTGGTGGAGAGCAATACACCCGCCAGACTGGTGTACGAGCCGGGCAATCCGCTGGCGGACAGTAAAGGCTATGTACGTAAGCCGGATGTCGATGTGGTGGGTGAGATGGTGAATACCATTTCAGCGTCGCGCAGCTATCAGGCCAACGTAGATGTGATGAATACGGCGAAATCGCTGATGTTAAAAACCCTGACGCTGGGTCAGTAAGGAGTTACCGATGGCCGTTTCGCCCGTGATGCATGCAGGTACGAGTAAATCCGCCGCTGCGGGTACTCCCGCTGGCAACAGCATTGATGATATTACCAATAATTTTATGACGCTGCTGGTTGCGCAGATGGCAAACCAGGATCCCACCAACCCGATGGATAATAATCAGCTGACTTCCCAGCTGGCGCAATTAAATACCGCCGCCGGGGTTCAGCAATTAAACAGCACGTTAAACAGCGTGGGAACGCTGGTGACCAGCATGCAACAGATGAATGCCGCAGATTGGGTTGGCCGCTCGGTATTGGTAGAAGGCACGCCGGTGGTTTCTACCAGCGAAGAGGGAAATAAAGAGTTTGCGCTGTCATTAAACAGCGATGCTGATGATGTCGTCGTCACCTTAACCGACAGTGAAGGCAATACCTTTACTGGTCACCTGAAACCGGTTAAAGCAGGTGTGCATAAATATAGCCTGGCTGACCTTACTGATATTAGCGCTGATGATCTCAGTGCGATGGAAAATAAAACCCTGAATCTTACTTTTTCTGCGCAAAACAAAGATGGTTCGGTTCCAGACATTGTCGCGTTGAAAAAAGCCAGAGTCGAAAGCGTCTCTTTTACCCAGCTGGGGGCCGTGCTGCAACTGGGCGTGGATGGCACCGCGTCGCTGGGTGACGTTTATATGATCGAATGATTTTTCTCTTTTCCTTTATTTGAGCAACAGGACGATTTAATGAGTTTTTCACAAGGCCTTAGTGGATTAAATGCCGCTTCTCAAGCCCTTGATGTGGTCGGCAATAATATCGCGAACTCCCAGACCGTGGGATTTAAATCAGGCTCTATCGCCTTTGCCGATATTTTTGCCGGTTCTCAGGTCGGAATGGGGGTACAGGTAGCGGGAGTTAACCAGAATTTCTCCGATGGCGTGCTCGGCCAGGGCAGCAGCCCACTGGATATGGGGATTCAGGGCAACGGATTTTTCCGCCTGACGGACGAGGCGGGGCGGGTTTTTTACAGCCGCAACGGACAATTTAAGCAGGATGAGAAGGGTTATATTATCAATAACCAGGGCATGTTCCTCACCGGCTATCAGGCCACGGGAACGCCGCCCTCAATTCAGCCCGGCGCACAGGTTGGCCCGATTCAGATCCCCGGCGGGGGAATGATGGCGAAAGCCTCGGACAGCGGCACCCTGCACGGCAACCTGGATTCCGGCGCGCAGGAGATTGATACCAGCGCTGCGGATTTCGATCCGGCGAAAAACAATACCGCCGTCACTCAGGTAGATGCCTACGACAGCCTGGGCAATCAGCACACCATCAATGTCTATTTCGTCAAAACCGGACCAAACAGCTGGGAAGTCTACTCCAGCGATACTACCGCCCCGATCACTGACTCAAATGGCAAGGTGGAGTATCAGAAAACCCAGCTCTCTTTTGACACCTCGGGACAGCTGATCACCAGCCCCGCCAGCCTGATGATCAAAGGCACGGCTTATCAGGGGGGCGAACCGCTGAGCTTCGCGCTGGATATGACCGGCATGACGCAGCAGGCCAGCGAAACCGCGATGGAGAGCCCGGGCACCAACGGTTATCCGCCCGGTCAGATGAACGGCTACAGTGTGGGCGACAACGGTCAGGTGATCGCGACCTACAGTAACGGCGAGCAGCAGCTGATTGCCCAGGTGGTGCTGAGCAGCTTTACCAACCCCGGGGGCCTTACCGCAAAGGGCAACAACTGCTGGCAGGAATCCCCGGCGTCAGGGCAGCCGGTGACTGGCATCTCTGGCACCGGCAACCTCGGCAACCTGTACGGTAACCGGCTGGAAGCCTCTAACGTCGATTTGAGCAAACAGATGGTCGACATGATCGTCTATCAGCGCAACTACCAGTCCAATTCGCAGACCATCAAAACCCAGTCTGAAATATTGCAGACGCTGGTGAACCTGGGATAACGGCCGCTTGCTATGGATCACGCGATTTATACCGCCATGGGCGCGGCTAATGCCGCGCTGGCGCGTCAGGCGGTGACCGCCAATAACCTGGCTAACGTCTCCACCAGCGGCTTTCGCGCCGAACTGATGGCCTCCCGTGCCGTGCCGGTTGAGGGGCCCACGCTGCCGACGCGCACGCTGGTAGTGGAGAGTACGCCTTATCACGACGACACCATGGGCACCATTATGCAGACCGGACGTGCGCTGGATGTGGCGCTGCCGCAGGATGGCTGGCTGGCCGTTCAGCTGCCCGATGGCCGCGAAGGCTATACCCGCGACGGCAATATCGAAGCAGACAGCGAAGGCACGCTACGGGTGCGCGGGCTGCCGCTGCTGGGGGATGGCGGCACCCTGTCCGTGCCGCCGCATGCTCAACTGACTATCGCACCTGACGGCACCCTCAGCGCGCGCGGCACCGGAGATGACGCCTCAACCGTGGCGCAGGTGGGGCAACTGAAAATGGTCCGGGCGAAGATCCAGAATCTGCGTCACGGTGACGATGGCCTGTTTCATGTTGCTGATGAGGCGGTCAGTCCGGTACTGGCACGCGATGCCACCTTGCGGCTGGCACCGGGGGCGATCGAAGGCAGCAATGTCAGCCCGGTCAAGGCGATGGTAGAGATGATCGCTAACGCCCGCAGCTTTGACATGCAGATGAAGCTCATCACCACCGTCGATGACAACGAAAAGAGCGCTAATCAGTTACTCAGCCTGAGCTAAGGCGCAGAAAGGAGAACAAGCTTTATGATCCGCTCGTTATGGATTGCTAAAACTGGACTTGAAGCACAGCAGACCAACATGGATGTGATTGCCAACAACCTCGCCAACGTCAGCACCAACGGCTTTAAGCGCCAGCGGGCGGTGTTTGAGGATCTGTTATATCAGACGTTGCGTCAGCCGGGAGCACAATCTTCTGAACAGACTACTATCCCGTCAGGTTTACAGCTGGGCACCGGCGTACGTCCGGTCGCCACTGAACGCATCCACAGCCAGGGCAGCCTGACCCAGACCAATAACAGCAAAGATATCGCGATTGAAGGCAATGGTTTTCTGCAGGTGCAGCTGCCTGACGGTACGCTCGGCTATACCCGCGATGGCTCGTTACAGTTCGATCAGAACGGGCAACTGGTGACTTCCAGCGGCTATCCGATCCAGCCCGCCATCACCATTCCGCAGGATGCGCAAAGCCTGACCATCGGCAATGACGGCACGGTCAGCGTCACGGTACCGGGCCAGACGGCGCCGCAACAGGTGGGGCAGTTAACCCTGGTCTCTTTTATCAACGATTCCGGTCTGGAAAGCATTGGGGAAAACCTCTACCGCGAAACCCTGGCGTCCGGGACACCGGATGAGGCGACGCCCGGTATGAACGGAACCGGCACGCTGAAACAGGGCTATGTCGAAACTTCTAACGTTAACGTCGCGGAAGAGCTGGTGAATATGATCCAGACGCAGCGCGCTTATGAAATCAACAGTAAAGCCGTGACCGCTTCCGATCAAATGCTGCAGCGGCTGGCGCAACTTTAACGGCGGCCGGTTTGAAAACGCTGCCCGCAAGGCAGCGTTTTCAAGGGGCTGCGCTCACACTGAAGAAAACCATGAAACCTGAAGTCTGTTCTCAACGGCGTTACCTGCGGGGCGTCAGCGTATCGCTGATCAGCCTTACCCTGAGTGCGCTGGTGGTCGGGTGCAGCTATGTGCCGCATAAGCCGCTGGTGGCCGGAGCCACCACCGTCAGCCCGTTACCGGTAGCCCCCGCCGTAGCAAATGGATCCATTTTTCAGGCCGGACAGGCGATGAATTATGGCTATCAGCCGATGTTTGAGGATCGCCGTCCGCGCAACCCCGGCGATACCCTGACCATCGTGCTGCAGGAGAATGTCAGCGCCAGCAAAAGTTCGTCGGCCAACGCTTCGCGTGACAGCGACACCGGGCTGAAATTCGATGCTATGCCACGCTTTCTTTCCGGCCTGTTTGGCGGCGACAAGATGAATACCGCCATTCACGGCGATAGCGATTTTGCCGGGAAGGGTGGGGCTGCCGCGAAAAACACCTTTAGCGGCACCATCACGGTCACTGTGCGTCAGGTGCTGGAAAACGGCAACCTGAGCGTGGTGGGCGAAAAGCAGATCGCCATTAATCAGGGAACCGAATTTATCCGCTTCTCCGGCATTGTGAATCCCCGCACCATCAGCGGCAATAACAGCGTGGTCTCTACGCAGGTTGCGGATGCGCGCATTGAATATGTCGGTAACGGTTATATCAATGAAGCGCAGCAGATGGGCTGGCTACAACGCTTTTTCCTTACGCTCTCTCCTTTTTAACGCAGCGAAAATGAAATCTTATTTTTTACTTGTCAGCTTTTTTATCGTCAGCCTCGCCAGCTATTTTTCAGCCGTGGCGCACGCGGAACGCATCCGCGATCTCACCACCATCCAGGGTGTCCGCGACAATACCCTGATGGGCTACGGTCTGGTGGTGGGTCTGGATGGCACAGGCGATCAGACCACGCAGACCCCCTTTACCACCCAGAGCCTGAATAACATGCTGTCGCAACTGGGCATTACCGTGCCCGCCGGTACCAATATGCAGCTGAAAAATGTCGCAGCGGTCATGGTCACCGCGCAGCTGCCGCCTTTCGCCCGCGTCGGTGAAAAGATTGATGTGGTGGTCTCTTCCATGGGCAACGCCAAAAGTCTGCGCGGCGGCACTTTGCTGATGACGCCGTTAAAAGGGGTCGATAACCAGATTTATGCGCTGGCGCAGGGTAACCTGCTGGTTTCCGGGGCGGGAGCGCAGGCGGGCGGCAGCCGGGTGCAGGTCAATCAGCTGAATGGCGCGCGTATCAGTGCCGGCGCAACGGTAGAGCGTGAAGTGCCCACCAGCTTTAATGCGACGCCTGAACTGCGGCTCCAGCTTAACGAGCAGGATTTCAGCGTCGCGCAGCTGATCAGTGATGAGATTAACCGCTATTTCGCCGGGGCTGCCGTGGCGGAAGATGCGCGCACTATTAAACTGCGCGCGCCGCTGGAGAGCGCCGCACGAGTGCGCTTTCTGGCAAGGGTGCAGAATCTGCCGATTCGTGTTGGAGCAATGGAAGCAAAAGTGATCGTCAATGCGCGGACCGGTTCGGTGGTGATGAACAAGCATGTCACGCTGGATGCCTGTGCCGTGGCGCAGGGGGATTTGTCGATAGAGGTGGCGCGCAATAATCAGATCAGCCAGCCTGATACTCCCTTTGGCGGCGGCGAAACGGTGGTGGTTCCCGATACCTCTGTTTCACTGAATGAGCAAAACGGTGCGTTGCAGCGCGTACGTACCAGCGCCGATCTCAACAGTGTGGTGCGCGCGCTAAACAGCCTCGGGGCAACGCCCAACGATCTCATGTCGATCCTGCAAGCGATGAAAAGCGCTGGTTGTCTGCACGCCAGTCTGGAGACGAACTGATGCATCACGGCACGGTGATCAGCGGCGCTGCCTGGGACAGCCGCGCGCTGGATGCGTTACGGCGGGTCGCCAGAGAGGATCAAACCCGCGGGCTTAAAGCGGCAACAAAGCAGCTGGAAGGGATGTTTATCCAGATGATGTTGAAAAGTATGCGTGATGCCACCCCGAAAGAGGCGCTGTTTTCCAGCGAGCAGAGCGAAATGTTTACTTCCATGCTGGATCAGCAACTCGCGCAGAATCTGGCCGAACAGGGAAAGCTCGGCATTGCGCAACTGATGCGGAAAACGGCGGGCGACAGTGCGGTCTCCGCCCCGGCGGTGGGGGGGAAAGCTGTACCACTGGCGCTGCGTCTGCCGCCGCAAACGCCACAGGTGGCACCAGCGTTTACTGCCTTATCTCTCCCTCAGGCACCCGCTGATACGCAGGCTGCACCTGTACCACTGACCGGACCGGTGCGTAACAACGCCAGCTTTATCTCGCGCTTATCAGCCCCGGCGATAGCGGCAGCGCAACAAAGCGGCGTGCCGCATCAGCTGATCATTGCCCAGGCCGCGCTGGAATCGGGCTGGGGAAATCGCGAGATACCGACCCGCGAGGGCAAACCCAGTCACAATCTGTTTGCTGTTAAAGCCACTCCCGACTGGCAGGGTGAGACTACCGAGGTGACCACCACGGAATATATCAATGGCGTCGCCAGAAAAGTAAAAGCCGCATTTCGGGTGTATCAGTCCTATAGCGAGGCGTTATCCGATTACGCCACTTTATTAAGGCATAACCCGCGCTATCAGAAAGTCATCGAAGCGGCAACACCGGAAATGGCGGCATATGCATTACAGGCGGGAGGTTACGCCACCGATCCAAAATATGCTGAAAAGTTAATTAATATTATAAAACAGGTTAAAGGAAGCCTGAATCAGGCTGCTAAAGCGTATCAGAACGATATTTCTGCACTTTTCTGAGTAAAGGGTTTTAGTAAATTTTCTACTAACCGATAGTAATAATAGCGCGTTATTTTTTATAAAACGCCGGTAACCAATCGACACGAAACTTTTAGTGGCCGTTATGAATTTAATCAATATTGCACAATCTGGTCTGAGTTCTGCACAAGCTGCCCTGAATGTGGTGGGCAACAATATTAATAATGCCTACAACGGTGACAGTCAGGATCCTTTTATTCAGGGCTACGCCCGACGTAATATTGTGCTGGGAGAAGCGGGCGGGCGATCCACTCCTTACGGTTTCTTTGGTTACGGCGTGCAGGTTAATGATGTGGCGCGCGCGTATAACAGTTTTATCAGCAATCAGGTACGCGGCGCGGCCAGTGAATATACCGCGCTGAATGCACACTATGAGCAGCTCAGCCAGATAGACAATATGTTTGGCAACGATACGCAAAATATTTCGGTTTCACTGAGCAATATTTTTGGGGCGCTGGAGAAAATGAGTCACGATCCGGTGAACCCGGCGGCGCGCCAGGAAGCGCTTTCGCAGTTTAAAACCCTTGCCAGCCAGTTTCGCAGCAACAGCAGTACGCTGAACAGCCTGGAAAAAAGCACCAACAAACAGATCGCGCAGAGCGTAGAAGAGATTAACGCGTACACCGCCCAACTGGCGAAAATAAACGAACAGATTAATAAGATCCACGGACAGACAGGTGGGCTACCGGCCGACCTGCTGGATCAGCGTGATAACGTGCTCACCAGACTGAGCGAGCTGACCGGTATTCAGGTTAACGAGAACAGCAGCAACGGCACCGTTAACGTAACGCTGACAAACGGGATGTCTCTGGTCAATGGCAACCGTGCTTATCAACTGGAAACCTCAACCTCGGCTGAAAACCCGGCGAAAACGGTGGTTTCTTATATCGATGCTGCCGGAAACAGATTGCCGCTGGATGAAAACAGAATGTCCGAAGGCAAGCTGGGCGGGTTATTTAAATTCCGCAATGAAGATCTGGTAGAAGCGCGCAATGAGTTAAACCAGCTGGCCTTACAGATGGCGAATAAATTCAATGAGGTTAACAAACAGGGATACGATCTGGACGGCAATCCCGGCAGCGCTATTTTCTCCTTTGCCGATCCTGTTGCGCTGGCTAATCAGCAGAACAGCGGCAACGCCTCACTGGCGGTCTCTTACAGTGATATCAGCCAGGTTGCAGCAACAGATTATGCTGTGACGTTTAACGGCACGGCGTGGGAAGTCACACGGGCTGATGGATCCACGGTGACGCCCGTCCCAGGCGCAGACGGTAGTCTGCAATTTGATGGCATTACTATCAAACCGCAGGGCACGCCGCAGCCGGGCGACAGCTTTATTCTCAACCCGGTCTCCGGGGCGGCGGATAGTCTGCAGGTCGCCATCAGCGATGGCGACGCCATTGCTGCATCAGGTTCAGCGAATCCTGATGAGGAGAGTAACAATGAGAACCTGCAGATGCTGCTGGGGATCAAAAATGAGAAGGTAATTGGCGATGCGACCTTGTCTGAGGCTTACGCCAGTATGGCCAGCAGGGTGGGCTCATCCACCTCCGCGCTGAAAGGGGCGATCGAAAGCAGCGGCAGCGCAGCAGATGAATTTATCAATCAGCAGCAAGCGTTGTCAGGCGTGGATTTAAATGAAGAGATGGTCAATATGCAGATGTTTACGCAGTACTATCAGGCGAACGCGCAAATACTGCAAACCGCCACCACCCTCTTCGACACGTTGTTAAATCTCCGATAAGCCAGAATACAGGAATTGATTATGCGCCTTAGCTCTCATTATATGTTTCAGCGCAGCATCGAAAGTATGTCCAACGCGATGAACAGCGGAAATAAAATTTATACCAGCCTTGCTGCAGGTCGTACATTATTAAAACCTTCTGACGATCCGGCCGGAGCTTCGCAGGCCATTACCTTACAGAGCGCGCTGTCAACGCTGGATCAATATGATACCGCCAGAAGCTATGCACAGGATGCCCTGGGCCAACAAGATACGGTATTGAATTCCATTAGCTCGCTGCTCAGTAAAAATTTAATGGAGAAAATCGTTGCGGCTGAAAGCGATAGCTATTCTGCGGCGGATCGTAAGGCGCTGGCAACGGAACTGGAAGGGATTCGTAATAGCCTGCGCGATCTGGCAAACAGTAAAAACAGTAACGGACGCTATATTTTTTCAGGCTATGCCACGGCCACGAAACCTTTTAATGAGGATGGCACCTGGAACGGCGCCGATAAGGCGATGTCACAAACGGTGGCGGATGGCACCACTATTACGGTGGGGCATACGGGGAAAGAGCTATTTATGACCGGCAGCGACAATGATATTTTTGCCGCCCTGAATAATGCCATTAATGTCCTGAATGATGATCAGCTCAGTAATAGCGAACGGCACGATAAACTGGAAGGTGCCAATGCCGTCATTTTAAAAGGTATCGATAATCTGGGGAAAATTCAGGCTGAAGTCGGGACCTGTCTGCAGCAGCTGGATACCCTCGCCAGCAACGCGGCTGAACAGCGTATACAAATCCAGACCCGGCTGGAGCAAACGGTCGGGGCCGATCCCGATACCTGGACCAGGCTGGTGGGGCAGTCAAAAATGGCTGACTTTGCCATGACCGCCTCGGTGATGCTGCCAACTTACTGATTTAGTGTATGATGGTGTTTTTGAGGTGCTCCAGTGGCTTCTGTTTCTATCAGCTGTCCCTCCTGTTCAGCTACAGACGGGGTGGTGCGTAACGGTAAAAGTACTGCCGGACATCAGCGCTATCTCTGCTCTCACTGCCGTAAAACATGGCAGTTACAGTTCACATACACAGCCTCTCAACCCGGTACGCACCAGAAAATCATTGATATGGCCATGAATGGCGTTGGATGCCGGGCAACCGCCCGCATTATGGGCGTTGGCCTCAACACGATTTTACGTCACTTAAAAAACTCAGGCCGCAGTCGGTAACCTCGCGCATACAGCCGGGCAGTGACGTCATCGTCTGCGCGGAAATGGACGAACAGTGGGGCTACGTCGGGGCTAAATCGCGCCAGCGCTGGCTGTTTTACGCGTATGACAGGCTCCGGAAGACGGTTGTTGCGCACGTATTCGGTGAACGCACTATGGCGACGCTGGGGCGTCTTATGAGCCTGCTGTCACCCTTTGACGTGGTGATATGGATGACGGATGGCTGGCCGCTGTATGAATCCCGCCTGAAGGGAAAGCTGCACGTAATCAGCAAGCGATATACGCAGCGAATTGAGCGGCATAACCTGAATCTGAGGCAGCATCTGGCAAGGCTGGGAAGGAAGTCGCTGTCGTTCTCAAAATCGGTGGAGCTGCATGATAAAGTCATCGGGCATTATCTGAACATAAAACACTATCAATAAGTTGGGACCATTACCGACCGCCTCGATGGCGGTATTCCAGTCGATGCAAAAAATGTCCATTTTTTCCATGTTGCAATAAACATCCTTACCGCGGGCATTTGCGGTTATTTCATTTTCAATGATTATGACGTTATGGAAAGTGTATCTGATGCGCGTTTCCGCAGCGGCTTTACCGGAGTCTACTATTCATGTTGCGCAATTTAAAAATATCAACAGGCATCACCTTTATTGTTGCGCTGTTTATGCTGATTGTGATGGTTATTTTATCCCTGGGCCTGTATGGCGCGCTGGTTAATCGAAATAATTTCCGCAACAATAACGATATTGCCATGAGCCTGGTCGCGGTTCAGGCGGCGGTCAGCCATGTTAACAGCGGACTGTCTGAGCTTAACGCTATTATGATGGCAAAAAGCCTGAATCGAGAAATCGACAGCGCTGAAGTCGCTGCCGCAAGAAATGAGCTTAATAAAGCACGTAGCAGAATAAGCGAACTGATGGCCTCCTCTTTTAACTCGCCGGAAGAAGAACAGGCGGCAAAAGCGGTAAAAAACCTTTTTGAGCGTTTGATGGAAAATGCGAATAACAAGCTGAACTATGCATTAACGCCAGCGGCATTTCCCGATAAAAATGATGAGGAAATTAAATTACGGCCTTTGCTGCGCGCGGAGGTGGAGAATTATAGTGCCATTATCAGGCAACTCAATGAAAAATATGTCACGCAGGCGCATAACAATTTCCAGCGTAGCCTGTTGACGACAATCAGCTGCATTATCCTCTCCCTGGCCATTCTGCTGGTTTCACGTATCTGGCTGAAAAGGGCGCTGTTTACCCGTCTGCATCAGGCGATGCAGGCTCTGCATCGTATTGGCGAAGGTAATCTGAGCGAAAAAGTCGAACCGGGCAGTAAAAACGAGATTGGCGAACTGCTTGCCTCGCTGGAACATATGCGCCTGGCGTTAACCGGGACCATTTCTGGTATTCGTGTTGGGGTGAAGCGGATTTATGGCAACGCCCGGGAAATTGCGAATGGCAATAACGATCTCTCATCGCGTACCGAACAGCAAGCCTCGGCGCTCCAGCAAACCGCAGCCAGCATGGAGGAGCTAAAAATTACCGTGCGTCAGAATGCGGATAATGCTCACAGCGCGCGGCAGCTGGCGGAGTGTGCCAGCACCAGCGCCCGTCACGGCGGTGATGTGATGGTACAGTTAGACGATATTATGCGTCAGATTATGGCCAGCTCCCGGCAGATTGCCGATATTAACAGCGTTATTGACAGTATTGCTAACCAGACCAATATCCTGGCTTTAAACGCTGCCGTGGAAGCTGCGCGCGCTGGCGAACAGGGGCGGGGATTTGCTGTGGTCGCCGGTGAAGTGCGTAATCTGGCGAAACGCAGTGCCGATGCAGCAAAGGAGAGCCGTGAATTAATTAACACCTGTGTGTCAAATATGTCCATCGGCTCGCAACAGGTGGAAAAAGCGGGGGATGCCATGCGCGATATTGTGCAGTCAGTGACGCAGGTGACCGATATTATGGTGGAGATTACTTCGGCGTCGGAAGAGCAGAGTATGGGCATTAATCAGATTGCCCAGGCGGTTAATGAAATGGATTTAGTTACCCAGCAGAATGCCGCCATGGTAGAACAGTCAGCCGCTGCTGCCAGCAATATGGAGCAGGAAACCGCGCAGCTGGAGAATCAGGTTTCACAGTTCAAAATTAATGAGGGCGCAACCGCCAGGGGCGCAGCCATGCCCGGATTATCAGGCCAGTCGCTTAACAGCACGGTGGTGCTGAAAAAACATAAAGCTGCCACGGAAGGTAGCCTGGAAGAAGAGTGGGAAAGCTTTTAATCAGGTAAGAATAAATTCTGCAAGTAACCTGGCGGCGCTAATAATAAAGCCGACGGATGTTATCCCTTACAGTAAATCAACCTGACAGACATATTAACCTTGCAATATGCATCCGGGAATAAACGCTTATCAGGCTATGTGATTAACAAGGCGTCCCGGATAATAACGTTGCCTGTTTCAACTTTTGGATAATATTACTGTGAATGGTTTATATACGCCTGAGGGAATGGCCAATAAAAGCGAGCTTTGGGCGAAATATGGCGGGCTGGTCCGTCGTGAAGCGCTACGTCTGCAGGCCCGGCTTCCTGCCTGCGTAGAACTGGATGATTTAATTCAGGCGGGCACGCTGGGATTTCTGGCCGCCATCGATGATTACGATGCGAAGAAAGGGATTGTGCTGGCTACCTGGATTACCCAACGCGTGCGCTGGGCATTGATGGATGAGTTGCGACAGCGTGACTGGGTATCGCGTCGGGTACGCCAGAACAGTAAGGATGTCGCTGCAGCGATTCAGCGCGTAGAGCAACGTCATGGCCGGGCGGCCAGCGAAGCGGAGGTGGCGGCGGAAATGAACATCACACTGGCGGATTATCAGCAAATGCTTCATGACAGCAATTCCGGCCAGATCTGTTCGCTCGATGAGTTAATGGCGTTGCTGGGTGACAGTGTTGAAATGCCTGATGAGCGACATGAACAACTTGATCCGTTGCATGCGCTGTCGTTCCAGTCCCTCACCGCTAAGGTTGCTGCAGAAATCCGTCAGTTGCCCGGCAGAGAACAGCTTTTGCTCAGCCTCTACTATCAGCAAGAACTGAATATGAAAGAGGTCAGCCTGATTCTGGGGATCACGGAAACGCGGGTAAGTCAGCTGCACAGCCAGACGATAAAGCGTTTACGGGCACGGATGGAAAAATATCAATAAGAAAACTCGCTAATTTATTTTGCTTGTTTGTTAATGATGTATGGGTAGTTTTAAACGAATTGTTGAATTGTATTTGCGATGATCAATATAATCAGGGTGATGTTAATATCTGGGCTTTATTTTGTTAAAAAAATAAACAGCCAGGAATTTGATCCTGATCAATGAAAACAGATAAGATGCTGTATTATTTCAGGGGGTTTTAATTCCTGAATAGATTATTATTAATTTAGCGTTATAAAATCGGCCAGATTGTTTAGTATTAATCTGAAATGATTTTTCTTAGAAATAATTTTGATCATGACAGAGAATTGTTGGATAATTGCTCGTACTTAGCCGCGTTCCCGGTATTCATGAGTTAACATTTTATACTTTTATAAAAGGTTACCGGAATATCACTTTACTTTAACTCTTATCATTGATGAACATCCATCTGCTATACGCACGTGGATGTGAACGGGTAATATGAAAGCAATTAACGAAGAAGATTATCTTCAGAGTATTCACAATATCAATCTGTCTTATTTGATTCTTGCTCAACAACTCATTCGGGAGGATAAAATTTCAGCCGGATTCCGTTTAGGTCTGCCTGAAGAGACGATTGAATTTCTGAAGGAATTATCACTGCCGCAACTGATTAAACTTTCGACCTCCAGCCAGTTAATCTGCCGGTTACGTCTGGATGATGAAAAAGTGATTGGCTGTCTGACAAAAGATTCACGTATCGATGCGTTACAACAGATCCATACGGGCATTCTTTTATCTACTGATCTGCTCAACGTGATGACTGAGCAGGAGAGTAACGAGGCGTCAGGTCATGTGTGAAAAAAGTATTCTGGATGAAATAAGGGATGTGCAAATTGCGATCGAACTGATCTCCTTTGGGGCCAGGATTCAGGTGCTTGAGACGGAAACCAATCTGAGCCGACGACGATTACTGAAATTATATAAAGAACTGCGCGGCTGCTCGCCACCGAAAGGGATGCTGCCCTTCTCGGCAGACTGGTTTATGAGCTGGGAGAACAATATTCACTCTTCCATGTTCTACAACATCTATCTTTTTCTCCAGAAAACAGAGAAGCGAAGCTCCATCGAAGAGATGATCAAAGCCTACCGCCTCTATCTGGAACAATGCCCGGTCGCTGCGGACGAAAAGCCGGTGCTGGGACTCACCCGGGCCTGGACGTTATTGCGTTTTATTGATTGCGGAATGATTGTTCATACGAAGTGTAACAGCTGCAAAGGCGGTTTTATTACCACCGCTGAATACGCCAGAGAAACTTTTATTTGCAGCCTGTGCTGTCCGCCTTCACGTGCCAGCAAGAAAAATCAATTATTTTCTAATCCACTGCCCGTGCAGGCAGCGAATAACGCAACAGGTTGTATTGCTTCTGAATAGATTATCTCTTTTTCAGATGCAGAATTACCTTTCAATAACGCATGGATATCCAGACACGGGATAAGATAACGATTGCCTTAATTGAGGATTTCTTGTGCTGATTGTTTTCGGTTATATTGTGGTATGTGCCACCGTTTTTGGTGGCTTTGTTTTGAGCGGCGGCCAGCTTAATGCGCTTTTTCAGCCCACGGAACTGTTGATTATTGGCGGGGCTGGCGTCGGCGCTTTTATTGTCGGTAATAATGGCAAAGCGATAAGAGCAACGTTAAAAGCTTTTCCCCATATGCTACGGGGATCGCATTATACCAAAGCGCTTTATATGGAACTGATGGCGATGATGTATCTGCTGCTGAATAAAAGTCGGCAGAACGGAATGATGTCGCTGGAAGCGGATATAGAAGATCCACAAAACAGCACGATTTTTTCTGCTTATCCCCGTTTGCTGGCGGATTCGCTCCTGACCAATTTCATTATCGATTATTTACGCCTGATGATCAGCGGCAATATGAATGCTTTTGAGATTGAAGCGCTGATGGATGTGGAAATTGAAACCTGTGAGCATGAACATGAAATACCGGCGCACAGCTTAAATGCGCTCGGCGATGCTTTCCCGGCCTTTGGCATTGTGGCCGCGGTGATGGGGGTAGTGAATGCGCTGGCGGCGGCGGATCGTCCGGCAAGCGAACTGGGAGAATTGATTGCCCATGCTATGGTTGGCACCTTTCTGGGAATACTGCTGGCGTATGGTTTTATTTTGCCGCTCGCCGCGCTGCTGCGGCAAAAAAGCAGCGAACAAATCAAGATGTTGCAGTGCATTAAGGTGACCTTACTCTCCTCCATTAATGGCTACGCGCCGCAAATCGCCGTGGAATATGGGCGTAAATCGCTGTTCTCCACCGAGCGCCCCTCCTTCCTTGAACTGGAGGAGCATGTCCGTCAGACCAAATCGGCTTCTGCAGCAGGCGGCTCATCATGAAAAATAACCCGCAGCACGTGATTGTGATCCGCAGAAGCAAAGCACAAAAGGCAGGTCATCATGGCGGCTCATGGAAAATTGCCTATGCAGATTTCATGACGGCCATGATGGCTTTTTTTCTGGTGATGTGGCTGCTTTCCAATTCAACGCCTCTGCAACGTCAGCAAATTGCCGAGTACTTTAAATCGCCGTTGCAGGTCGCGCTGGCGGGCGGGGATAAGGCCAGCTTAAGCGACAGTGTCATCCCGGGCGGTGGGCCCGATCCGCTGAAGCATGAGGGGGAAATCAACAAAGCGAACCGCGGGAAAAAAACACGCGATACAGGGATGAAAAAGCTGGCGAAGGCGCGTGATCGGCTGGAAAACCTGATCAAAATGGATCCGCGCCTGAGCCACTTTCAGTCCAATTTACGCCTTTCGCTGACGGAGGATGGCCTGCTGATCCAGATTATCGACAGCCAGGAGCGGCCGATGTTTAAGGTCGGCAGCAAAGTGCTGGAACCCTATCTGAACGACATTCTGCATGCGCTGGTGCCGGTGCTGAATGCGTTACCAAACCATATCAGCCTGACTGGCCATACCGACTCGTTACCCTACGCCACAGGCGACCTCGGCTACAGCAACTGGGAACTCTCTGCTGACCGGGCCAATGCGTTGCGCCGTGCGCTTATCAGCAATGGTATGGCGGGCGACAAGTTTCTGCGGGTCATCGGCACCGCCGACACCATGAGCGTGGAGAACACCCAGGCGGATAATCCCATTAACCGGCGTATCAGCATTCTGGTACTGAGCCAACGCAAAGAACAAGCGATCCTGCGCGAGGATACCTTGCTGCAGCATCTGCCCGAAGCGCTCTCTGGTGAAAACCTGCCTTCGCAACTGCATATGACGCCGGTGACGTCAGCGCAACAACACGCTCAGCCTGTGCAGCAGAGCGAAACGGGAATGAAATAACATGGATATGACCGATTTTTATCAGACGTTTTTCGATGAAGCGGATGAATTACTGGCGGAGATGGAGAGGCAGCTGCTGGTGCTGGACCCTGGCCAGCCGGAAAAAGAGCAGCTGGACGCCATATTTCGCGCCGCGCATTCCATCAAGGGAGGTGCAGGCACCTTTGGTTTCTCGCTTTTACAGGAAACCACCCATCTTCTGGAAAACATCCTTGATGAGGCGCGCGGTGGGGCGCTGGCGTTGAACAGCAAACATATCAATCTGTTTCTGGAAACCAAAGATATCATGCAAGATCAGCTGAACGCTTATAAAGCCTCAGAAGAACCAGAGCAGGCGAGTTTGCGCTATATCTGTGAGGCTCTGCGCCAGATTGCGCTGGAAAATACCAGCGCAACGCCAGAGCGCCCGCCAGAGGCCGCAGAGACAAGCGCCGCGCCTGCAGCTGGCCATCCCGCCCCGGTGCGTTACCAAATCACGTTGCGTCCGGTAAGCGCGAATGAGCAAAAACTGCTGCTGGAGGAACTGCTGAATCTCGGCACCGTTCTGACGCAGCAAAGCCTGCCGGATGGCTGTAGCGTCGAGCTGCAAACCACGGTTTCATCCGAGGATATTGTGGCGGTACTCTGTTTTATTATTGAGCCCGGACAAGTCGCTATTGCCCCGTTGCGCGAGGAACCGGCGCGGGCCGGGACAGCGCCCCCTGACCAGCCTGCGCCCCGCCAGCCGGAAAGCGCGGGCGGGGCGGGTAAAACAAAAACCGCCGGCAGGCACCCGCCAGGCGAGTCGGGCAGCATTCGCGTTGCGGGAGAAAAGGGCGATCAGATTATCAATCAGGGAGGGGAGCTGATTATCACGCAGGCGATGCTGAGTCAGCTCGCCGCCACCCTGGATCCCGCGCTGCACGACCGGCTGATTAACAGTATCAGCCAGCTGGAAAGGAACGCGCGCGATTTACAGGAGTCAGTGATGTCGATCCGTATGATGCCGATGGAGTATGTCTTCAGCCGTTTCCCGCGTCTGGTGCACGATCTGGCAGGCAAGCTGGGGAAAAACGTCGATCTGATCCTGCAGGGAGGATCGGCGGAACTGGATAAAAGTCTGATCGAACGCATTATCGATCCTTTAACCCATCTGGTGCGTAACAGCCTCGATCACGGCATCGAGCCGCCTGAGATACGGCGTCAGAAAGGTAAAGCGGAAACGGGCCATCTGACGCTCAGCGCTGAACATCAGGGCGGCAACATTGTGATTGAGGTCATTGATGACGGCGCCGGCCTGGACCGCGAAAAGATTCTGGCCCGCGCCCGCGCGCAGGGCATAGTCGTCGACGACAAGATGAGCGATGACGACGTCTGGCTACTGATCTTTGCCCCCGGCTTCTCAACCGCCGAGAAAGTCACCGATGTTTCCGGTCGCGGTGTCGGCATGGATGTGGTGCGCCGCAATATTCAGGAGATGGGCGGGCGCGTAGAAATCCAATCGGTGCGCGGCGCCGGATCCACCATGCGCATTATTCTGCCTCTGACGCTGGCTATTCTGGACGGCATGTCGGTGCAGGTGGGCGAGGAGATTTTTGTGTTGCCGCTCAATACCGTTATGGAGTCACTGCAGCCGGCGGAAAACGCGCTGCATCGTCTTACCGGCGGTGAACAGCTGTTACAGGTACGCGGTGAATACCTGCCGTTGGTCACGCTGCAGCAGCTGTTCGCTATCCCCACGGCTTGCGAAACGGCGAGCGCAGGCATCGCTGTGATCCTGCAAAGCGCAGGGACGCGTTATGCGCTGCTGGTGGATCAGTTGATCGGTCAGCATCAGGTGGTGGTGAAAAATCTTGAGCTGAATTACCGCAAAGTGGCGGGCATTTCCGCGGCCACCATTCTGGGCGATGGGCGGGTGGCGCTGATCCTCGATGTGGGCGCGCTGCCTGCTATGAGCAAAAAACAGGCTGCAACAGACAGCGTGGTTGATTAATTAACTGGAAGGTATTGAGCATGAGTTTTTCCACGGACAATACGACGCTTGCTGACGATGCAATCAGACACGAATACCTGCTTTTCCGGCTGGGCGACGAGGAATACGGCATTGAGATTCTGAAGGTGCAGGAGATACGCAACTATGAGCGCGTCACCCGCATCGCCAACGCGCCCGATTTTATCAAGGGGGTTACGAATTTGCGTGGCGTCATTGTGCCGATTGTCGATCTGCGGGTGAAATTTGCCCTCAGTTCCTGTGAAATCAACGATCATACTGTAGTCATAGTGATCAACCTGGCTAACCGGGTAGTGGGGATTGTGGTGGATGGGGTGTCTGATGTGCAGTCACTGACGGCCGAACAGATGCGTCCGGCTCCCGATTTTACCAGTGTGCTCCCCACCGACTATCTGCTTGGCCTCGGTGCGCTGGGCGAGCGGATGCTGATTCTGGTGGACATTGAGAAGCTGCTAAGCAGCCGGGAGATGGCGCTGGTGGAGCAGCTGGCTGACGCCCCTTACGCCTGAGCGCTCTCTCTGGCGTAGCCATATTCTTTTCCGCATCTCCTGCATCCTCCTGACTCACTGAGCATTGTCGCTGAAGCTATAAAGGTGATAATGCTCTTTTATTCTCTGCTTACCCCACGCGTTATTTTTCTTTCCGGTTCGCTTTCTGTCAGCATTAAGCGCACGTGCCGGGTTTGTACTGGCTGTGAGATCAGTCAGTGGCAAGGCGAAAAGTAAAAATCCGCCTTCATAGAAGACGGCTTTATTCTTCGCCCCATAGGGGCGTACTAAGTTCGGACTCTTAGAGCCCTCTCTTCATACCTCATGAAGCGATAGTTGTTTATCTTCAACTTCATGCTTCTCTTGATATTTTACATATTTACGGATCATTTCAGCATTTACTCCGACTGTGTCCACGCAGTATCCTTTGGCCCAAAAGTGATTGCCCCATAATTTGTGCTTACGCAGGTACGGGAACTTACTGAACAACCTTATTGCTGTTCTGCCTTTCAAATGACCCATTACTTCCGATACTGATAGCTTCGGCGGAATCTTTACCAAAAGATGTACATGATCCAGCTGCACATTTAACTCAACTATCTGGATTTTAAGCTGTTCGCTTAAAATCCAGATTTGCCGGTAAACCTCTTTACCAACATTTCCTTTTAATATCCTGAAGCGACACTTTGGCGTCCAGACTATATGGTATTGACAATGCCACAGCACGTGGGAAGCTTTTTGAAACCTGCTCATGTTGAATTTCCTTATCAGTTGTGGGGACAACGGATAAGAAGTTTGACATGGGCGGGTTTTTACCGGCAGAGCCAAAACCGAGGCGATAACCACGTCCACAGGACGTGGTTTTAAGTTGGTAATAAAAAACTCCCCGCCGGGTGGCAGGGAGTTTGTTTGCGCTTTCCGCTGGCCGGTCCGTGCCGCGGCGCGTCAGGATTAACGCAGCAGAGAGAGGACGTTCTGCGGGACCTGGTTCGCCTGCGCCAGTACGGTAGTACCGGCAGACTGCAGAATGTTCGCACGGCTCATATTGGAAACTTCCGTCGCGTAATCGGCATCCAGGATACGGGAACGGGATTGAGACAGGTTGTTGACCGTGCTGTCGAGGTTGCTGATAACAGAATCGAAGCGGTTCTGCGCCGCACCCAGGCCGGAACGCAGTTTATCAACCTGAGAAAGCGCGGCGTCGATAACTTCAGTCATCGGCTTGCCTTTTACCGCATCGATTTCATCCTGTGTCATATCAGCGCCTTTGGCAAAGGCGACAGAGTCATCAGCACCGCCGGTACCCTGAGTGAATGTCGCGGTGATTTTGGTATACACATCCTTGCCGCTTTCATCTTTACCGATACCAATAAAGCTGCCATCTTCCTGCTGGTAGATCTCACCGGTACCTTTGGCGCCAAACGCCGCCGTTTTGGCCTCAGTGAGCTTAGCGTCATCCAGCGCCACAGTAACATCGGCATTAGCACCGTTGTCATGACCGCTCACGGACATGCCTGCAGAGATCTGCGTGCCTTTATTTCCTCCAATCTGCGTTACGCTAAAGCCATCCAGGCCCAGGGTTTTGGCGTTCATCTGGCTCAGCTGGATATCGATGGTTTCACCATCGTTGGCACCCACCTGAATGCTCAGTGTCTGATCCTTGCTCAGTACCTTAACGCCGTTAAATTCAGTCTGTTCAGAGATACGGTTGATTTCATCCAGACGGGCATTGATTTCATCCTGAATGGACTGACGATCCGATTCTGAGTTGGTGCCGTTAGCCGCCTGCACCGCCAGACGACGGATATTCTGCAGGTTATCGTTCACTTCGTTCAGTGCGCCTTCGGTTGTCTGGGCAATAGAGATACCATCGTTGGCGTTACGGGACGCCTGGGTCAGGCCGGTAATGCTGGCGGTAAAGCGGTTGGAGATCGCCTGACCTGCTGCATCATCTTTGGCGCTGTTAATACGCAGACCGGAAGAGAGACGCTGAATAGCGCTGCCCAGCGCAGACTGCGATTTATTCAGGTTGTTCTGAGCAACCAGGCTTAATGAGTTAGTATTAATGACTTGAGCCATTGAAAATTCCTCTGTTGATATTTCTGCTACTTGCGGAACGTAATGAGTGAATGAATACAACGTTCCGCTCACCTTAAAGAAAATCGGTTTGTGGGATTTTTTTCTAAAATAAAAATTTACCGCCGGTAACTGATTGCGTAAATAATAAACGCCGGCGCGTTACGGAATTGGTGACGATTTTTTGTCGTGATTTTTATGTTATTAGCATTTTTTTTATTTTGATGTTAAATTTATGTTCAGCAGGAGCATGACAGGATAAGCAATAAAATAAAAACAACGCATAAGTGCCGCTATATAAACAGGTAAGCAGAAGCATCAGGTATGTCTACGGTATGAGTCTTTTCTTATTCATTTGATAGTTAAGCATTTTTTATAATGGTAGTTTGTGCAGGAGATTTGTGCCTCTTTACAGCAGGGTAATAAAAGCATCAGGAAGTTAGCGGTGGAATGATTTATAATAACCAGCGCGGGACAATATGGTTGCTTCTCTGTCCGTCAATGGCAGATTAATCGGTTATTAAACGGGGGCTATAATGTTTGTTTTTTTAGAACCGGCTGATTAACTCCGGCGGTGCAGGTAACCTTTCAGACGAGACGGTCGCGGGAAAAATTAATCTTTTCCCTGACGCAAACCGATATTTATCAGAGCGTACTTCTACAGCACAATCTTAAAAGAGGAGTAACAGATGACGACCATGACTTCACTGGGTGTCGGCTCCGGTCTCGATTTGGAAACCATGTTGACCCAGCTACAGGCGGCAGAGCAGACGCGGCTGACCCCCTATACCGCCTTACAGAACAGCTACCAGGCGAAAATCTCCAGCTGGGGCAAGATCTCCAGCGCCCTGTCGAGTCTGCAAAGCAGCGTGAAAAAGCTGCAGCAGGATGCCTTCAATACCCTGAGCGTCAGTACCAACACGGCGTTCAGCGCGACCGCCACCTCAGACGCTTCCGCCGACAGCCATGAAATTACCGTCATGCAACTGGCAACCGCCCATAAGATTAAAACCACAACCTTTGATAACGCCGATCAGGATCTGGGCACCAGCGCTGGCGGCGAGCGCACCATTACCATTACGCAGGGAGATGGTAAAAAGATAGAGGTCAGGCTGAAAGATGATGAAACCTCACTGAACGATATCGCCAAAGCGATCAACAAACAGGGCGGCGACCTTTCAGCCTCGGTACAGCGTACCGACAACGGTTATCAGCTGGTGTTCAGCGCCAAAACCACCGGCAGCGATGGCGAGATGACCGTTACGGTGGACGGGGATGACAACCTGGCGGGGATTCTGAACTATCACTCTGATGGTCAGGACGCAGGTCAGTTGACCCGGCCTACGCCGAATGCCATGACGGAAGTCACCGCGGCGCAGGACGCAAAACTGGAGGTGGATGGCAGCACTTATACCCGCTCCAGCAACGATATCTCCGATATCATCAGCGGCGTTACGCTCAACCTGAAGGCAGTTTCCGCACAGGAGGAGGGCCACTATAAATCTGAGCAGCTGACGCTGACAAAAGATACCTCGGCGATCAAAACCAGCCTGCAGGAATTTGTAAAGCAATACAATGCGCTGCTGAAACAGACCAGCGCGGCCAGTAAATATGTGCCCAGCGATACCAAAGGGCTTGCCAGCGACAGTCTCGCCAAACCTAATGCGCAAAACGGGGCGCTGGTAGGCGACTCGATGCTGCGCGGTATGGTCGGGGATATTCGTTCTGCCGTTAACGGCGTCTACGGCGACAGCGGCGCAGATTATGGCTCACTGGCCGATCTCGGTATTAAGATCGATGCGGCCACCGGCCAGATGACGCTGGATGAGAGTAAGCTGGATGAGGCGATTGCGGATAACCCCGGGCAGATCGCCAATATTTTTCAGGATCATAATGGTCAGCAGGGGATGGCGACGCAGCTGAATACCCTTATCACCACCTTTATCGGCGATACGGCCAACCATATTGATGGCCAAATCAAAAGCACCACCGACAGCCTGAACGATCAGGTAAAAATTGTCGCCAGCCAGATCGCCAAAACACAGCAGCTGGTAGACGCTCAGGTAGAGCGTTACCGCATACAGTTTCAAAACCTCGATGCCAGCATGTCAAAAATCACCGGCATGAGTAATGCCCTGACCAGTCTGTTGTCGTCGATGTGAGCATGTCATAAAACAGGGCGCGGCGTTGCCCTGTTAATATTAAGTGAGGATAGTATGTATTCCGCGAGAGGAGTTCAGGCGTACGCTGAGGTGAGTCTGCAAAGTCAATTATCGGGTGCGACCCCCCATCAGCTTATTACATTGTTATTTGAGGGTGCCCATAATGCATTGTTACGAGCCAAAATATGTATTGAGCAGGGCAAGGTGGCGGAGCGGGGTAAACTGATTTCTAAGGCTATTAATATTATTGATAATGGTCTGCGCAGCGCACTGGACCATGAGAAAGGACAACCTGTGGCAGGAGAACTCGATAGATTATATGAGTATCTGTCGCGCACGCTGCTACGGGCTAATCTGCATAACGACCCGGCGTTGATCGATCATGTTGACGAACTGCTGATGAATATCGCCAGCGCATGGAAAGAAATTGAATAAACCCAATAACAGGCCCAATATGGATAAAGATGAACCTAACCTGCATTTTGAAAAAATAATGCATTCTAACCGTGAACTTCTTGATCTTGCCCGCGCAGAAAAGTGGGACGAATTTATCGATACGGTAGAGGACTATATTATTTGTCTGAGTGGATTTATTGAAAAAATGCGCGGCACGCTGAGCAGCGATAAAAAACAGGCGCTGAATGAGGCGCTCAGGTTGTTACAAGAGAATGAAAAAGAGATGACGGAAAGATTGCGTAGCCGTCTCGATTTCCTGACCCAAAAAATGTCGTCTTTACAGCAGGGGAAAAAATGCGCCCAGGCGTATTCCACACAAATTACACAATCCTTTCATTAATATCCTGAAGGTCATTTTCGCCGGTATAATAAAATGGCCTTCTCCTTTCAGCCTGGCTACCCGACTTTTCACGCCGCCGCGGGTTCGCTGAATTCAATTGCCTTAATATAGATGCCAGCATGGGCCATCATGACGATCAATTTGTCTGCGCTGAACAGACTGATCTTGCCGTGGGCGAGCTCTGAGAGCCTGGGCTGGCTGACGCCCAGGACAATGGCGGCCTTTGCCTGGCCCAGTCCACGCTTTTCAATCCAGGCGTTCAGCGCGGACATCAACAGCGAACAAATTTTCATTTTCTCCGCTTCCTCCGGCGTTTCGCTGATGGCATCCCGGACACTGTCAAAGGTTTCAATTTTCATTGTTACGCTCCTGTATAAGGGCACCGAGTCGTTACTGTGCCAGATGGATATCTGGCCGACGTGTTGCCTGGGTTTTCTTGCGGAAACAGTGCAACACATAAACGGCTTGGGGAAATTTCGTTACGTAGATTGCCCGATAACTACCCTCTTCATCTCTGGCACGAATTGCACAGACGCCAGGCCCAATGGTAATAAAAGGTTTCCCGTCAACAGGAGTCCAGCCCTGCTGCACTCTGTCCAGCTGAAAACCGATTTCCTGACGCATATCTTGTGGAAAGCTGAGCAGATCTTCCCGGCTGCTGCCGACAAAAAGCTAAATTTTTGCGCATTCCCTGCTTAATTATACGTATTTTGTATAATCGCAAACTGTTGTCTGATGACCTGTGTCATCAGCTTGCAAATTGCTGTTTTAAAAGTAAACCAGGGAGATGTCAGGTGGGATACGAAAGCCCCGGGCAGATTTGCAAACCAGATTCAGAATATCAATCGCGGTAAGTGACGGTCAGCTGATTACTGACCACATTCAGGGCCGGAATCAGCTGGCCGTGATGAGCAACCGAATAGATAAAGCGGAAGGGGCCGGCGGGGGAGAGGGGGAGAGTACACTGTAACTCGCCGCTCAGCGCTTTGAGCGGCACACAGCGCGCAGGAGTACAAAGCTTTATCTCCAGCCCGACGGGCGGCGGATTCAACAGCCGGATGTGCCAGGTGATGCGTGTGGCGCTGGCGCTGCCAGGGAGTGGAACAGGCGCAACCAGCGCCCGACTCACCAGCACCTGATGACCGACGCTGACCACACCCCCAGCGCTCTTTTTACTCCAGGTCCCGCTGGCGGCCTGCGCCAGCAGGGGCAGGGCAACCAGGGCGAGCACAATCACTCTGACGCAACGCATTCCTGGCCTCCAATCACGCTGCGCATGCGTACGGTTTTGTTACCGCTGATCTCCAGATTAGAGAGCACCACCAGCTGCGGCCAGACACGACGCAGGAAACGTGACAGCATGGCCCTGAGGGGCTGATTTACCAGCAGCACCGGTGCCAGTCCGAGCGCCTCCTGCGACTGGATCGCTTTTTCTGTCTGGCTCATCAGGTTCGCGGCGATGCCCGGCTCCAGCGCGTTGCCGGTTTGCAACGTTTGCATCAGGATCCTTTCCAGCTGGGTATCCAGGCCGATCACCTGAATGTCGTTGCTGCCCTTAAACCACTGATGAGTGATGGCGCGTCCCAGCCGGATGCGCACCTGGGCGGTCAGCTCATCCACATCTTTCTGCACCGGCGCATATTCCGCCAGGGTGTCAATAATAGTGCGCATATCGCGAATCGAGACCTGTTCGGCCAGCAAATTCTGTAAAACCTTATGGAACTGCGTCAGGGTCACCACTTCGGGGATCAGCTCCTCCACCACCCTGGGCATCTCTTTGCTGAGGCGATCCAGCAGCTGCTGGGTTTCCTGACGGCCAAACAGCTCTTCAATATGCAGGCCGATAAGGTGATTCAGATGGGTCGCCACCACCGAGCTGGGATCGACCACGGTGTAGCCCTGAATTTGTGCCTGCTCGCGCTGCACTTCATGGATCCAGATCGCGGGTAAACCAAAGGCGGGCTCCTGACAGTTATCGCCCGGCAGATCGCCTGCGGCACAGCCAGGGTTAATCGCCATCCAGCGCTCTGGCTGAATATCGCCGTTGCCAATCTCAACGCCTTTTAACAGGATGCGATAAGCCGTCGGGGCTAAGTCCAGATTGTCGCGGATATGCACCGGCGGTGGTAAAAAGCCCATCTCCTGGGCGATTTTTTTGCGGATGCCGCGAATGCGCGTCAGCAGTTCCCCTCCCTGTACGCTGTCTACCATGGGAATCAGGCGGTAGCCCACTTCCAGACCCAGCGCATCTTCAATCTGCACGTCTGACCAGGAGGCTTCCGCAGCCTGTAGCGCGTCTGCGTGGGCAGCGCTGCTCTCATCCGTGTCGCCAGGATCTTTTTTTACGCTGCCGCCGCTTTGCTGACCACGCAGCCACCAGGCCAGACCAAGCAACGCAGTGGTAAACAGTAAAAAGACCAGGTTGGGCATGCCGGGGATCATACCGAGCAAGCCAATCACGGCAGCTGACAGCGTCATCACGCGCGGACTGGTGAACAGCTGAGCCATCATCTGCTCACTGACATCCTGCCCGGTGGCGACCCGGGTGACAATGACCCCCGCCGCTGTAGAGATAATCAATGCCGGAATCTGCGCCACCAGACCATCACCAATGGTCAGTAACGTATAGGTGGAACCCGCGTCGGCAAAGGACATCTCATGCTGGATGACTCCTACCAGCAGACCGCCGAGAATATTGATGCCCATAATCAACAGCCCGGCGATAGCATCGCCGCGCACGAACTTACTGGCGCCATCCATCGAACCGTAGAAATCGGCTTCCTGCGTCACTTCGCTGCGACGGCGTTTCGCTTCTTCTTCCCCAATCAGACCGGCGTTCAGATCGGCGTCGATCGCCATCTGTTTGCCCGGCATACCGTCCAGCACAAAACGCGCGCCGACTTCAGCGATACGGCCTGCCCCTTTGGTGATCACCATAAAGTTAATAATGATCAAAATGGCGAAGATTACGATGCCGATAGCGAAATTGCCCCCCACCAGAAAGTGACCAAAGGCTTCCACGACACGGCCTGCTGCGCTGGCACCGTTGTGGCCGTGCAGCAGAATAATACGGGTGGAGGCGACGTTCAGCGCCAGCCTCAGCAGGGTAGAAAAGAGCAGCACGGTGGGAAAGGCGGCAAATTCCAGCGTATTCTGCGTGAACATCGCCACCAGCAATATCATCAGTGCCAGCACAATATTGAAGGTGAACAGCATATCGAGCACGAAAGCGGGCAGCGGCAGCACCATCATGGCCAGAATAAGCATGATCAGCACCGGGCCGGCAAGAATCTGCCACGGCGTCTCTTTCAGACCGGACAGACGTAGTCGGGTGGCAAGGTTAGCCATCAATTTCACTCTCATGTTTAAAATCCAGTGCCGCAGGCACCGGCAGGTTTTCAGGTTTTTTCGGCTGCAGGCCGCCAGCTTTGCGCCAGCGTTCCAGGCTGTAAACCCAGGCCAGGACTTCAGCCACGGCGCTGTAGAGCGCGGCGGGGATCGGATCGCCAATCTCGCCATGACGGTAAAGAGCGCGTGCCAGCGGCGGCGCTTCCAGCATCGGAATGTTATGTTTTGCAGCCTCTTCCCGAATGCGTAACGCCACTGCGCCCGCACCTTTCGCCAGCAGAACCGGCGCGGCCATGTCACCCTCCCTGTAGCGCAGGGCGACGGCATAGTGGGTAGGGTTATTGACGATCACATCCGCGTCAGGGACATCCGCCATCATGCGTCCCCGGGCCATGGCGCGCTGCATCTGCCTGATGCGTCCTTTCAGCTGCGGATTCCCTTCCTGTTCTTTAAATTCATCGCGTATCTCCTGACGAGTCATGCGCAGTTTTTTGTTGTGACTGTGTAGTTGAGAAAGAATGTCATATGCCGCCATCGGTATAACCGCGAGCGCAGCCAGCAGGGTACAGTGCAGAATCAGCGTGCAGGCCTCCCGTATCGCCATTCCTGAAGCAACGGTCGGAAGCTGCATCACTGACGCCCGGTGCGCATGCAGATAGAGCGCACAACTGGTTCCCGCAAAAATCACCTTCAGGACGCTTTTCAGCAGCTCCGTGAGCAGTTGCGCAGAGTAGATGCGCTTAAAACCTGCCAGCGGTGAGAGGCGGGAGAGATCGCACTTCAGCGCTTTACTGCTCAGATAAAAACCGCCCAGCAGCATGGGCGCGGTCAGCCCCACCAGAAACAGCCCGAACAGAAAAGGCAGTAACGAAGCAGCCGCGGCGCTGAACTGCGTCGAGAGTTGCCGGATCATGCTGCCAGCGTCCTGCAACAGCAGGTTGTCGAACATCAGGCCGTGCTGTAAAAGCCGGGCAAGCTGATGCGCCACCTGTGCGCCTGTGGTCCACATCAGCGACCAGCCTGTCAGCAACATCAGGACGGAGGTCAGCTCGCGTGAGCGCGGAATTTGCCCTTCCTGCCGCGCTTTTTCGCGTCGGTACGGGGTAGGGGATTCGGTTTTTTCGGCATCATTCTCTGAGGACATCATGTTGCTTCATTTCTTCCGGTGCTGCGGCCGGTCTGCGCTGTAACCTTTGCTGCTGGCTGTACGTCTGGATATAACCGCGCCTGCAGCGGCCCGGCGCGCAACCCACTGCGCTTCATCAAAAGCCCAGACTTTCCAGCAGGTCATCTACCTGGCTTTGGCTGGCGACCACGCCCGCTTGCTCCTGCCTGATCGGCGGGCCGTTTTTCAGGCTCTCTTCTTTCCCGCTGACCCTGTTTTGCATCTCCGGCAGGTTTTCAATCAGCACCTGAATCAGCTCCTTTTCAATGTCCTCAACCAGCTCCATCATCTTTTTGATCACCTGGCCGGTAAGATCCTGAAAATCCTGCGCCATCATGATCTCCCGTAGCTGCTGGTTGGTCAGCCGGGTCAGTTCGGGCACATCGCTGAGAAAGGCACGGGTATCGATCACCAGCTGACGGGCAACCGGCATTTCCACCGGTTCGACAAACCACGCATCCCAGCGCTGTTTAAGCGGCAGGGCGCGCTGACAGAGCTGATCCTGCAGCGGACGCGCCGTTTCCACACAGGAGAGTGTCCGGTCGGCCGCCTGGGCGGTTTTTCCCACCACATAATTCAGCCGATCGCGGGCATCAGGTATCGCTTCGGCAACATCAATAATGGCGCGATCCAGACCGAGGTTAGACATGCTGTCGCGCAGCAGTCGGGTCAGACAGCCGATACGGGAAAAAACCTCGCGCAGATTCTTTTCAGGCTGGGCCGGAGGCGTTGTTTCCATCTGCTCACCCTCCCAACTTTTCGAAGATTTTGCCGAGCTTCTCTTCCAGCGTGGCGGCAGTAAAAGGCTTCACCACATAACCGCTGGCGCCCGCCTGCGCGGCGGCGATAATGTTCTCTTTTTTCGCTTCTGCGGTGACCATCAGCACCGGCAGGCGACTGAGCCGGGTATCCTGGCGAATTTCCGACAACAACTGCAGGCCATCCATATTCGGCATGTTCCAGTCGCTGATAACGAAATCAAAATGACTGGTACGCAGCTTGCTCAGGGCATCCAGGCCATCTTCAGCCTCTTCCACATTATTAAAACCTAAATCTTTCAGCAAATTGCGTACGATACGACGCATGGTGGCGAAATCGTCAACAACCAGAAAATGCAAATTTTTATCAGCCATAGCCATCATTTTTCCTGCGAAAACTCACTGGCCGCCAGCGCGGCCAAAACAGGCTGTCCGGTATACCCGGCATCAGCGGAGAGGTATCTGACCGGGGATAGCGCGCAACATGCGCTCGCTAATCTGGTCAAGATCGACAACATCGCATGCTGCGCCCAGCGCAATGGCCTCGCGCGGCATGCCATAAACCACACAGCTCTTTTCACTTTGCGCCAGCGTCCAGGCACCCGCCTGACGCATCTCGGCCAGCCCCTGCGCGCCATCATTGCCCATACCAGTGAGGATCACGCCAACGGCTTGCTTACCGGCAACCCGGGCCACCGACTGAAACAACCGGTCTACCGACGGACGATGACGATTCACGGGTGGCGCGTCGCTGAGGGTGATGCGATAGCCGGTGGCGGCCTGGGCCAGCATCATGTGCAACCCGCCGGGTGCGATATAGGCATGACCCGGCAGCACCGGCTCGCCATCCACGGCTTCGCGCACACGGATCTGGCACAGCCTGTCCAGCCGTCCGGCAAAAGAGCGGGTAAAGCCCGGTGGCATATGTTGCGCGATCAGCAGCGCCGGACTGGTTTGTGGCAGCGGCAACAATATCTGGCGCAAGGCTTCGGTCCCGCCGGTGGAGGAGCCCAGGGCGATAACGTTTTTGCTGCCCGCCTGGCGGCTGAACAGGGGGGCGGGCGGCGGCAGTTGTCGAGTCTGGTGTTGCAGCTTACTCTGCGCGGCGATGCGGATTTTCTCTGCGATCGCGTCAGCGAAGGGGTCGAGACCAGCGGAAAAGTTCAGCTGCGGCTTGGGGACAAAATCCACCGCGCCCAGCTCCAGCGCGCACAGGGTGACGTCAGAGTTGCGCCGGGTAAGAGATGAAACCATGATCACCGGCATCGGACGCAGGCGCATCAGGCGTTCAAGAAAATCCAGTCCATCCATATGCGGCATTTCGACATCGAGCGTTAATACATCCGGGTTGTGCTGCTTGATCAGATCGCGGGCAGCAAGCGGATCGGGCGCTACGGCCACCATGGACATATCGGGCTGGCAGTTAACGATATCGCTCATGATTTTGCGCATCAGGGCGGAATCATCCACGCTGAGCACCTTGATTTTTTTCATGATGTTACCTGTTTCAGTTCATAGACGGACTGGCCGCGCAGACGAAACGGAATATCCAGATTGCTGAAATTTTCTGAATGGCCAACAAACAGCAGGCCGCCCGGTTTGAGCATTCTGGCAAAACGCAACAACAACTGGTGCTGCGTCTTTTGATCAAAATAGATCATGACATTGCGGCAAAATATGGCATCAAAGGGGGAAGGAATATCCCAGCGTCTCTCCAGCAGATTTAATTGCTGAAAACAGATCGTAGTGCGCAGCTGCTTTTTGACTTTTACCCGATCCTGGTGCGGCGCTTTGCCGCGCATAAACCAGTTCTTTTTTTGTCTCTGCGACAGATTTTCAATATCCGCCAGACGATAGACGCCGTTCATCGCCGTGGCTAAAACCTCGGTATTAATATCGGTAGCCCAGACGCGCGGGCCCGCTATATTCTGGCCCAGAGTTTCTGCCAGCGTCATGGCAATAGAATACGCCTCCTCTCCGCTGGATGCGGCGGTACACCAGACGTTATAACCGCTCTGCCGGGCGCGGGCATGCCCGGCCAGAATGGGGAAGTGGTGTGCCTCCCGGAAAAAAGAGGTTAAATTGGTGGTAAGCGCATTAATAAAACGCTGCCACTCTTCGCCTGTGGGATGCTTCTCCAGCAGGGAAATATAATCACTAAAACAGCTCATATTCAGATCGAGCAAACGACGCGCCAGCCGGTTATAAACCATGTTGCGTTTTTGTGGCGTCACCACAATGCCGGCACGTTGATAAATCAACTCGCTGATTTTTTGCAATTCCTGTCCGGATAGCGCCTGCCGGACGTGTAAGTTTGCGCTGCGTTGCTCCGGGCTTTTTTTCAGGTTAAACATGATGTTCCGGTCTGGACACAGAAAGTATTATTTTTTCGCTGATGTTACACCGCCATATTCATGATTTCCTGATAGGCGTTAACCATTTTATTACGCACCTGAATGCCAAGGTTTAATGCAATACCCGATTTTTGTAATGAGACCATAACATCATTCAGCCCGACGCCAGGCTTACCGGTCAGATAATCCTGTGACAGGGTTCTGGCCTCGGTCTGCATTTTGTTAACACTGTCAATGCTGTTTAATAAAATATCGGCAAAGGAAGCGTGACTCTCTGGCGCCAGGGGCGAATCAATGGCGGATAAAGGCGTCAGGGTGGCGCTTTCTTGTGCCTGGCGATTAATTTGCGCCAGCACAGCGTTCATCATCTGAACCGACATATCTTTTCTCTGCTTAAATTTGGCTGTAAAAGGAAATAACCGTAAGTTCTGGATTTATTTCCGGCGAGTTTACGGAATGAATTATACCCTAACCCTGGTTTGCAGCATGGCGAAATAAGCTGACAGAAGTTTCAGCTTATCAGACATTAAAATTTCCGTGTTCTGACCGATAATGCGCGCCCTGCGAAATTTCAGCAAAGATCTGTCCGGCTTGTTATTACAGCTTATCAGTTAACGAAAAAGAGCTATGGCGTTCACATTGCATTATTTATTTTTTAACAGGATTGCGGCATGACGGCCAGACAAGAAGAGAGCGCATTAAAGAATAGATTTAATGCCATGGCGGCATTAGAACGTATTCGTGCTAATCCCAAAATAACACTGCTTATTTCCGCTGCGGCGGTGATATCTGTGCTGATAGCGTTGCTACTCTGGACCAGAACGCCTGACTACCGCGTGCTGTACAGCACTATCAGCGATCAGGATGGCGGCGCTATTGTGGCGCAGCTGCAGCAGATGCAGGTGCCTTATCGTTTTGAACAGGGCGGGGCCATTATGGTTCCGAAAGATAAGGTCTATGAGGCGCGGTTAGCCCTGGCCCGCCAGGGGCTGCCAAAAGGCGGGGCGGTAGGGTTTGAACTGCTTGATCAGGAAAAATTTGGCATCAGCCAGTTCAGCGAGCAGATCAACTATCAGCGCGGACTGGAGGGGGAGCTTTCCCGCACCATTGAAACCCTGGGACCGGTGCAGCGCGCACGGGTGCATCTGGCTATGCCTAAGCCGTCGCTGTTTGTTCATGAACAACAACCGCCTTCCGCGTCGGTGACGCTGAATTTACATCCGGGACGTACGCTGGATGCCGGTCAGGTGAATGCCGTCGCTTATCTGGTTTCCAGCGCCGTTGCCGGACTGGCGGCCGACAAGGTCACGATTCTCGATCAAAGCGGCCATCTGCTGTCACAAAATCAGAGCCAGGCACTACAGACCGCCCAGTTAACCTATACCCGTAACCTTGAAGATGAGTATCAGCGGCGTATTCAGGCGATTCTGGCACCGGTCCTGGGGGTCGGTAATGTGCGTGCTCAGGTCACCGCGCAACTGGATTTCACCCTGAGTGAACAAACGGCAGAGCAATACCAGCCCAATACCGCCCCCGACAAAATGGCCATCCGCAGTCGTCAGACTAACCTCTCTGAGCAGGGTGGCAGGAAGGGTGCGGAGGGGATTCCGGGTGCGTTAACCAACCAGCCGCCGGTGCCAGCCACGGCACCGATTGAAAAGCCTGCCCCGGCGCAAAACACGGGCGCAGAGAAAAAGGCGGAAAAATCCACGTCGGGGAGCGCCTCCGGCAGCCTGCAGTCTTACAGCAGCGAGCAAGGGGAAACCACCAATTATGAACTCGACCGTACCCTGACACATATCAAACACAGCAGCGGGACGATTCAACGTCTTTCTGTAGCAGTGGTGGTGAATTATCAGGACGGAAAAGAGGGTAAAGCAACGCCGTTAAGCAAAACGCAACTGACGCAGATCGAAACCCTGGTGAAAGAGGCGATCGGCTACTCCGCCAGCCGGGGCGACTCCGTGAATGTCGTGAACACCGCCTTTGTCAGCGACGAGCATGATGCGGCACTCCCCCCGTTCTGGAAGCAGCCTGCGTTTATTAACCTGCTGATTTCTGCAACGCGCTATCTGCTGATTGCCCTGACTGGCTGGGTGCTGTGGCGCAAGCTGGTGCAGCCCGCCTGGTTCCGCCAGCAGGAATTTGTCCGTCAGCGTCTTGAGCTGGAGAAAGCGGCACATCAGGCGGCGCTGGATGCGAAAAAAGAGCGGCAGGAAAAACAGAGCCGGGCCAGAGCCCAGCAGCGCATTGATACCGAAGTGGGCGCGCAGCAGCTGCGTGATATCGCCGAACATGAGCCGCAACTGATTGCGCTGGTGATTCGTCAGTGGATGAATAAGGAGTAGAACGCACCATGAATGCCTCTGAAAGAAGTGCGATATTAATGCTCACCCTGGGCGAAGAGCGTGCCGCCGAGGTTTTCCGCCACCTCAACGCTCATGAAGTGACGCAAATCAGCAGCTCCATGGTCAGCATGAGCAGCTTTACCCATGAGCAACTCGCAGAGGTGCTGGGAGATTTCCAGCGCGACTCCGAAGAGTATGCGGCGCTGAGCGTCAATACCAATGAATACCTGCGTAAGGTGCTGGTAAAAGCGCTTGGCGAAGAGCGCGCGAACAGCCTGCTGGAAGATCTGCTGGAGTCGCACAACAACGCCAATGGAATTGAAACCCTTAACTTTATGGATCCGCTCGCCGTGTTCGACCTTATCCGTGACGAGCATCCACAGATTATCGCGACCATTCTGGTCCACCTGAAGCGCGCTCAGGCGGCAGATGTGCTGGCACGGTTCGACGACCGCGAGCGCAACGACATTATGCTGCGTATCGCCACTTTTGGCGGCGTCCAGCCCGCCGCGCTGCAGGAGCTGACGGAAGTGCTGGATAGCCTGCTGCGCGGGCAGAATCTCAAGCGCAGCAAAATGGGGGGGGTGCGCCCGGCGGCGGAAATTCTCAATCTGATGAAATCGCAGCAGGAAGAGGCCGCCATTGAAGCGGTGCGCGCTTTTGACCAGGAGCTGGCGCAGAAAATTATCGATGAGATGTTCCTGTTCGAGAACCTGGTGGAGGTTGAGGATCGCAGCATCCAGCGCATTCTGCAGGAAGTTGAACATGAGTCGCTGATCGTTGCCCTGAAGGGCGCGGCGCAGCCGTTACGCGACAAGTTCTTCCGCAATATGTCCAAACGTCAGGCGGATATTATGGCGGAAGATCTGATGTCTCGCGGGCCGGTACGCTTGTCGCAGGTGGAGGCGGAGCAGAAAAACATCCTGCTGGTGGTGCGGCGTTTAGCCGAAACGGGCGAGATCGTGATTGGAGGCGGCGAAGATGTCTATGTCTGAGCCTGAGCTGCACGCCGCCTGGCGGCCCTGGCAACCGGCAGATCTGCTGGTGGAGTATGACGATTTCAGCACAGAGATCGATGCCGACGTCACCAGCGCGGCGTCTGTCGAAGAGCAGTTGCAGCTGGAACTTAAACGGCGGCGCGAACAGGCAGAGAAGCAGGGCTTTGCGCAGGGACATGCCCGGGGCGTAGAAGAGGGCAAACAGCAGGGCTATCTGGCGGGCGTGGCGCAGGGACGACAGGAGAGGGCTGAACAGGCGCTGGCCGAAGCGCGCGCGCAGCACCAGCAGCAGGCCGATCGCCTGACCTGCCTGATCGATGAATTTCAGGAAGCCTTAGCCCAGCTGAACAGTGTTGTTCCTGCCCGTCTGGTGCAGCTTTCCCTGACGGCGGCCCGGGCCATCGTCGGGAAAAGCGTACGCTGCGACCCTGCGCAACTGCTGGAAAACATCCAGCAGTTGCTGAAACAGGAGACCCTGTTAAACGGTCAGCTGCAGCTGCGCGTCAGCGCCAGTCAGCTGGCGACTGTACAGCATGCGTGCGGCGCGCTGCTGGCGAGCCGGGGCTGGACGCTGCTCGCGGATGATGCCATCGCTCCTGGCGGTTGCCGCATCACCTCCGATGAGGGCGAGCTGGACGCCACCCTGGAGAGCACCTGGCAGGCTTTATGCGATCTCAGTCGTGAGGAGTCCGGCGCATGACCTCGCTTCTGACCACCTGGCTTAACCAGCTGGATAAGCGTGAACAGCAGCTCAGCGCGCTCGCTCCTTTTCGCCAGTATGGCCGGTTGATCCGCGCCACCGGGCTGGTGATGGAAGCAGTGGGATTAAAACTCGCTATTGGAACGGTCTGTATCGTCGAGCGGGAGAGTGACGCGGGCATGGTTAACGTTGAAGCTGAAGTGGTGGGTTTTAACGGTCAGGTACTGTTTTTAATGCCGCTGGGCAACATGGAGGGGATGTTACCCGGTGCGCGCGTATATGTTGCCGGGTCGCAGGGCGCGGCACAGGGCAAGCAGCTGCCGCTGGGACCTGGTTTGCTGGGACGAGTGCTGGATGCCAGCGCGCGACCGCTGGATGGTTTGCCCGCCCCCGGCGATACGCGTCCGGGCTCGCTGTTCACTCCGCCATTTAATCCCTTGCTGCGCAACCCGATCCGGCAGGTACTGGATGTGGGCGTGACCGCCATCAACGGTCTGCTTACCGTGGGGCGCGGTCAGCGCATGGGGCTGTTCGCCGGTTCTGGCGTCGGGAAAAGTGTATTGCTGGGCATGATGGCGCGCTATACCAAAGCGGATGTGATTGTGGTTGGCCTGATCGGCGAACGTGGCCGGGAGGTGAAAGATTTTATCGACAACATTCTTGGTGAAGAGGGACGCCGTCGTGCGGTAGTGATCGCCGCCCCCGCTGACGTCTCGCCAGTGCTGCGCATGCAGGGCGCCGATTACGCCACGCGCATCGCCGAGGATTTCCGCGACCGTGGCCTGGATGTGTTGCTGATCATGGATTCCCTGACGCGCTACGCCATGGCACAGCGTGAAATCGCGCTGGCGATTGGCGAACCGCCGGCGACGAAAGGCTATCCGCCCTCGGTCTTTGCCCGTTTACCGGCGCTGGTAGAACGTGCCGGTAACGGCATCAGTGGAGGCGGCTCGGTGACGGCGTTTTATACCGTACTGACCGAAGGCGACGATCAGCAGGATCCTATTGCCGATTCCGCCCGCGCCATTCTGGATGGGCATGTGGTGCTGTCGCGTCGGCTGGCGGAAGCGGGCCACTATCCCGCTATCGATATTGAGGCGTCCATTAGCCGCGCCATGACTGAACTGATTGACGGCGCACACTACCGGAAAGTGCAGTTGTTTAAACAGCTGCTCTCGGCTTATCAACGTAACCGCGATCTGATCAGCGTCGGCGCTTATGCCGCCGGCAGCGATCCTCTGCTGGACCAGGCGATCTCCTTCTATCCCCGGCTGGAAAGCTACCTGCGGCAGGGGATCCACGATTGTGTTTCATACGAAGAGGCGAGCGAGAAACTCGTGGCGCTCTTCCCCGAGGCGAGTGAACACTAAAGGAGCGCTTTCAGATGTCTGCCACCTCTCCGCTCGATATTTTGCGCGATCTGGCGCAGCGGTCGCTGGATGATGCGGCCACCAGGCTGGGAAAAATGCGCCAGGCGCACCGGGAAGCTGTCAGTCAGCATGATACGTTGCTGAAGTATCAGGCGGAATATCGTGACTATTTACAGCGTGCAGCCAGTGGGGAAGGGATATCGGTGATCAACCTGATGAACTATGGGGCATTTATTCATGCGCTGGGCAACGCTGTCGAACAGCATCGTTCCCATGTCGCCGCCTGTCAGGCTGCCGTTGATCGGGCGCTGAGCGCATGGCGGCAGGATAAACAACGGTTTAATGCGTTCTGTTCGTTAAAAATGCGTGCCGATGCCGCCCTGATGCTGCAGCAGAATCGGCAGGAGCAAAAAATGATGGATGAATATGCCCAACGTGCCAGTTTGAGAAAAGAAAAATGATGATTAAAGCGCTTGCTGACCTCCCGCTGCCGGAGGCTAACCTGAAACAGCCTGATGCCGCCGCGAGTAAAGACTTTGCAGCCACGCTGAAAGCGAAAATCCTGCCTGTAGCCGCTCACCTTAGGGGAAAAGGGAAAACATCGGCTGATCAGGAAACGCCAGCGGACGCCGGTGTTAACACGCAACTGCCACAGGCGACACTGGCAACGCTGATAGCGCCAGCCATGCCGGCGGTTCCGCAGGACACCGATTCTCCGCCTCAGCCGCAGACGGCGTCTGAGAATCATCAACAGAGCGTGACGCCAGCGCTTATGCCTCAGCCGCTGGCAACGGCAGCCGGGGCCACAGCGCATGGTGACGCGCTGACTGCCGGGCTGGCCTCCCACCCGCTGCAAATATTAAGGGGCGACGCAGCGGATACGACCCCGGAGGCAGTGACTCGGCGGGATGCCTTTTTCCTGCCAACGAACCCGACGCACCCTCAGGAGAAATTGCCCGCCGCTGGTCGCAGCCAGCCGGAGCGACTGACGGACATCACTGCCGCCAGGCCTGAGAAGCAGATTGAAGCGCACGCCGTGCCACCTGCTCATGCGGAGGTGCCAGAGCATGCCGATAAGGGGCTGCAGCCAGCGTTGGTGCGGGAAACACTGGCAGGCCCGGCGCTGCCACCAGCACCATCTCACAGCCCGATCGGCGTCTTACCGGCAAACGCAGCGACGGGCGTGCTGGAGCTGCCAGCAGGGACGCCAGCATGGCAGCATGCCCTGGGACAACAACTTATGCTGTTTACACGCAATGGTATTCATAATGCTGAGCTGCGTTTGCAGCCGGAAGAGCTGGGTTCGCTGCAGATTCATCTGCGGCTGCATAGCGATCAGGCCCAGATTCATTTCGTGACTGCCAGTCAGCAGGTAAAAGCCGCGCTGGAAGCGGCGTTGCCTCATCTGCGCAGCTTGCTGGACGAATCGGGTATTCATCTGGGTCAGAGCAGCGTGGGAGCAGATAGCGCAGCCTGGGATGCGTTCTCGTCATCACCGCAGGGGTTCGATTCATCATCCGGCCAGGGCTCCGCTTTCAGTAGCAGTACCGAACAGGGCGGTGAGGCTGTTGAGATTACGGAACCTGTTAACGAGGCGCAGCCGCAGCAGAGGATGACACGGTTTAGCGGGGTAAATACTTTTGTCTGAGTCACCCGGCAATTAACGGGGCGGGTTGTTTTTATTTATTCACCAAGATAGTCGCAGTAATTTCGGCTTATCAACAAATTGTTTCCCGGGGCGGCTGTATTAATATAGGTGGCTCAGGTAATGGCGCGCTTTAATCACGGGATTTATTTATCAGGATTTAATCATTTCATGTCAACAGATAATGAGAAAGTGCAGGCTGGTGCGAAAAAACGGCCGCTGTTGGTTGTGCTGTTTTTATTTTTTGCGCTTCTTGCAGGCGCGGCGGTGGGCTATTTCGGCTATCAGCTAAAAGAAAGTTCAGCAAATCTACCAGAGAGTAAAGAAAAAGAGAATAAATCGACAGAAACCGCAGCGGCAGAACCGATCTATTTTCCGCTGGAAACTTTTACCGTCAGCCTGCAGCCCGCTGAGCATGACGATGACCGGGTCCTCTATATTGGCATTACGCTGCGACTTAAAAATCAGGCGTCCCGAACGTTAATTGAAAAATACCTGCCAGAAATACGCAGCCGCCTGCTGAGAGTATTCAGCCAGCAGAATGCCAGCGAGCTTGCAGGCGATGAGGGCAAGGCGCTACTGGTGGAACGTATTAAAACCGAAGTGAGTAAGCCTCTCTATCCTGACCAGAAAGCTGATGTTACTGATGTCTTATTTAACGCCTTCATTTTACGGTAATCGATATGTCTGACAGTATATTATCTCAGGATGAAATTGATCGTTTACTGAATGGCAGTCACAGCGCTGGCAGTGACAGTGCTGCCACAGGCCAGGTGACAGAGGAGGCGATTAAGCCTTACGACCCGAATACGCAGCGTCGTGTCGTACGTGAACGCCTGCACTCGCTGGAAATTATTAACGAACGTTTTGCGCGTCAGTTTCGTATCGGGTTGTTTAATCTGTTACGCCGCAGTCCCGATGTCAGCGTGGGTAATATTAAAATCCAGCCGTACCATGAATTCGCCCGTAATTTGCCGGTGCCGACCAACCTTAATCTGGTGCATATGCACCCCCTGCGCGGTACAGCGCTTTTTGTCTTTTCGCCAAACCTGGTATTTATGTCAGTCGATAACCTGTTTGGCGGCGACGGGCGCTTTCCGACCAAAGTGGAAGGGCGGGAATTTACCCCCACGGAACAGCGCGTGATTAAACGCATGCTGAATATGGCGCTGGAAGCTTATGAATATGCATGGAGTTCGATTTTTAATTTAACCACCGAATATGTCCGGGCGGAAATACAGGTGAAATTTACCAATATTACCTCCTCGCCAAACGATATCGTGGTGACTACGCCTTTTTATATTGAGATCGGTGCACACAGCGGGGAATTCGATATCTGTATCCCGTTCAGCATGATTGAGCCGTTACGTGAGTTGCTGACCAATGCGCCCAGAGAGAATACCCGCCAGGAAGATATTCTCTGGCGTAAAAAACTGGCGCTTCAGGTCAGAGAAACCGAACTGGAGCTGGTTGCGCAGTTTGCCGAAACTTCTCTGCGCCTGTCGCAGATTCTGCAACTGCGTAAAGGGGACGTTATTCCGCTGGAGAAAACAGAAACTATCGAAGCCAGAGTGGGCGGCGTACCGGTGTTAACCGGCAAATATGGTGCCGTGAATAATCAGTATGCCCTGAAAGTAGAGGGCCTGATCCGTTCAGCCTTAATCTCTTTGCAACAGGAGTAACTTCCCAATGAGTGATACCAAACCGTCGTCCGCCAGCGAGACCTCTTCTCTGGACGAGCTCTGGGGCGAAGCCATGAGCGAGCAGCAACAGATCGGCGAGCAGACGCAGGCCACAACCGCGATGCGTGAAAACAGTCAGCCGCCGCTCTCGCAGGATTTCAGCCTGATTCTTGATATTCCCGTGAAAATTACCGTAGAGCTGGGACGGACCAAAATGACCATTAAAGAGTTGTTGCGTCTGAGCCAGGGCTCGGTGGTGGCGCTGGATGGTCTGGCGGGAGAGCCGCTCGATATTTTAGTGAACGACTTCCTGATTGCGCAGGGGGAAGTGGTGGTGGTCTCCGATAAATTCGGTGTGCGCATTACCGATATTATTACCCCCTCTGAACGCATGCAGCGTCTGAGCAGATAATGAAAAGTTCAATCCATGCCGCTGTGCCGGTGACCTCTGCGCCAGACAGCAGCTCCGGTTCGTTGCTGCTTACTCTGGGAGGCGCGCTGGCGCTGGTTTTACTCTTTGCCTTCCTCTTTATAAAAGCCGCCCGCTACCTGGGGTTTGCTGCGCCAAAAGGAAACAATCCGAAGTTGCTCTCGGTGATCACCAGCGTGGCGCTGGGACAGAAAGAGCGGGTGATAATTGTTGAGGCGGATCACCGCTGGCTGGTGCTGGGCGTGACCCCGCAGCAGGTAACGCTGCTGACGCAACTTGATAAGCGTGATATCGCCGCACAAACGCCTGACCGGGCCCCCGCACAGGACTTTACGGCGCAGCTGCAGTCGCTGCTGAAAGCGGTTAAGCCGGGGGCGACATCATGAGCAAGGTACGACAATCGCCGCGCCCCCGCTGGCTGCCGCTGCTGAGACTGGCGACCATCGTGGCGCTGGCTTTCCCGGCGCAATCGCTCTGGGCTGCCAGCGGCGACATTGTGCTGGGTCATGGCAGCAGCGGTGAAAACTGGACGTTGCCGGTACAAACGCTGGTGTTGCTCACCTCGCTGACGCTGCTGCCCGCCGCGTTGTTAATGATGACCAGCTTTACCCGCATCATTATTGTGCTGGGACTGCTGCGTAACGCCCTGGGCACCGCCTCGTCCCCACCGAATCAGGTGTTGCTGGGACTGGCACTGTTTCTGACCTGGTTCATTATGGCACCGGTATTTAACCAGATTTACGATGAGGCGTACCTGCCGCTGTCGCAGGATAAAATCAGCATGGAAACGGCAATCGCCACCGGCATCAAACCGCTGCACGCCTTTATGCTGAAGCAGACGCGTGAAGCCGATCTGGCGCTCTTTACGCGTCTGGCGCAACGAGAAAACTTTGCCACGCATGAAGAGGTGCCGCTGCGTATTCTGCTGCCCGCCTTTGTCACCAGTGAACTGAAAAGCGGCTTTCAGATCGGATTTACCCTGTTTATTCCTTTCCTGATTATTGATCTGGTGGTGGCCAGCGTGCTGATGGCGCTGGGCATGATGATGGTGCCGCCCGCATCGATTTCGCTGCCCGTTAAGCTGATGCTGTTTGTGCTGGTGGATGGTTGGCAGCTGCTGATGGGATCGCTGGCGCAAAGCTTTTTCTTCTGACGGAGCACAGCATGACCCCCGAAAGCGTAATGTCACTGGGTTTTCAGGCAATGAAAGTCGGCTTACTGGTCGCGGGCCCGTTATTGCTGGCGGCGCTGGTCAGCGGCTTGCTGGTCAGCCTGCTGCAGGCCTGTACGCAAATCAACGAAATGACCTTGTCATTTATTCCCAAAATCGTCGTGCTGGTTGTGGTGCTGATCGCGCTGGGGCCCTGGATGTTAGCGCTGCTGCGCGATTATATGCATAACCTGTTCGCCACGCTGCCGGAGCTTGTCAGGTCAGCCACATGACATTCGCACTTGCCGATCTGTATACCGTAATTGGTCACTATTTCTGGCCCGGACTCAGGATGCTGGCGCTGTTCACTGCCGCGCCGCTTTTCCATGAGAAGCAGGCGGGCAAAAAAACAAAAATTGCGCTGGCGGCGCTAATCACGTTTCTGGTGGCTCCGCAGCTGCCAGCCAGCCAGGTGGCGCTTTTCTCGCTGGAAGGGGCCTGGCTGGGAGCAAAACAGCTGATTATCGGCATCGGTATAGGCCTGGCGATGCAGTTTGCCTTTGCCGCGGTGCGCATGGCAGGGGAGCTTATGGGCTTGCAGATGGGACTCTCTTTCGCCAGCTTTTTCGATCCCGGCGCCGGGCAAAGCGCGCCTGTTCTCTCCCGCCTGTTCAATACGCTGGCGCTACTGCTTTTTCTGACCTTTAACGGTCATTTATGGCTTATTGCTCTGCTGGTGCACAGCTTTGAGATTTTACCCGTCAACAGCGCACCGCTTGCGCGCGATGGCTTGCTTGCACTGGTGCAAAGCGCAGGCATTATCTTCAGCGCCGGTTTACAGCTGGGAATGCCGGTGATTACACTGCTGCTGGCAATAAACCTGACGCTGGGGTTACTGAATCGCCTGACGCCACAGCTCTCGATCTTTGTGATTGGCTTCCCGCTGACCCTGACCACCGGCATGCTGGCGCTTTCATGGTTGATGTCTCCGCTGGCCCCGTTTTTTACGCAGCTTGCCGGTCAGTTTTTCGCGCAGATCGACGGGTTGCTGATGATGTTCGCGACGCCCACAGACTGAACAATTGGTAACAAAATCAGCCGCGGGAAAGGCAGGTTCTGCCGTGGCGTCACGATATTATCATCACTCCCGATAGCCACGACGCGTCGCCTGCTACCACATGGTATCAGTGCTGACAGGATCCTTATGCATAATGTTACGCCCATGCCGTCTCGCAATGATGATAATAATCAGGAATCCGATCCCGGCTGGTTTCTCGCCGGAAGTATCGGTTTTATCGCCTGGTGGCTGGCGCTGGCGTTACCCTTCCTGCTTTATGGCCCCAACACGCTGTTTTTCCTGCTGTATACCTGGCCTTTTTTTCTGGCGCTGCTGCCCCTGTGCGTTCTTACCGGTATTGCGCTTGGCAGCTTGCTGCGTGGCCACCTGTTCCTGATGCTGCTGCTTACCATCGCGGTAGCAATTCTGCTGTTCTGGCTGCTGTTTATGCTGCTGATTAGCTGGTAAGGGCGGATAAGCCGCACCAGGGACAGTTCTGAAAATACCCACGACCTGGTGTCTGAATTTGTCGCTGAGTTACTAAACTTTGCGGTCGTCGGGACGGCATGGCCCTTATTTTATCGCCGCAGATCGGTAAAACCGGCTTATCCGGCGAGAGTTTGCACAGTGAGAGACTAATCCGGCGCTATTTTATTGGCAGAGTGGAGTCAGATGGAAAGTTATGGGATGATTGGGCCGATTTTCAGGGGGCGGGGATGGGAAAACTGACGTTACTGCTACTGGTACTGCTCGGCTGGCTTCAGTATTCGTTGTGGCTGGGTAAGAACGGTATTCATGATTATACGCGCGTCAGCGATGACGTGATGGTACAACAGGCGAATAACGCTAAGCTTAAAGCGCGTAATGACCAGCTGTTCGCTGAAATCGACGATCTTAACGGCGGTTCTGAAGCTATTGAAGAACGTGCACGTAACGAGCTGGGTATGGTGAAACCCGGTGAGACCTTCTATCGCCTGGTGCCAGACCAGAACAAACGTAACGCGCAACAAGCTGCGCAAAACCAACAACGATAAAACATGAACAAGCTGGCTTCCCTTGCGGATGTGATTGCCGTCGTGCCTGCTGCCGGTATCGGCAGCCGCATGCAGTCAACCTGTCCCAAACAGTATCTGACTATTGGTCAGCACACCCTCCTTGAGCACAGCATTGCACGCCTGCTGGCCAGTCCGGCAGTAAAGCAGGTGATCGTCGCTCTGAGTCCTGATGATGTTCAATTTGCGACGCTGCCGCTGGCGCAGGATATGCGCATTGTGCGCGTCACAGGCGGTGAAACGCGTGCCGAATCGGTGCTGGCTGGCCTGCAGGCGGCGCAAGGTGCCGCCTGGGTGTTGGTGCATGATGCGGCGCGTCCCTGTCTGCATCCGGACGACCTGAGCCGCCTGCTGGCGGTACGCAGCACCAGCAAAGTGGGAGCTATTCTGGCGGCGCCGGTGCGTGACACCATGAAACGTGGTGAGCCGGGCAAGGCCACTATCGCCCATACGGTTGAGCGCGACGATCTCTGGCACGCGCTTACCCCCCAGTTTTTTCCGCATGAACTGCTGTTCGCCTGTCTGACGCGGGCGCTGAATGAAGGCGCCACCATTACCGATGAAGCCTCGGCTCTGGAGTATTGCGGCTACCATCCCGAGCTGATCAGCGGGCGCAGTGATAACATTAAAGTGACCAGGCCAGAAGATCTGGCGTTGGCCGCATTCTATCTTACCCAGACTCAGCTAAAGGAGAGCGCATAATGCGTATCGGTCACGGTTTCGATGTTCACGCCTTTGGTGGCGAAGGCCCGTTAGTGATTGGTGGCGTGCGTATTCCTTTCGAACAAGGGTTTATTGCCCATTCCGATGGCGATGTGGCACTACACGCTCTGACGGATGCGCTGCTGGGCGCGGCGGCAATGGGCGATATCGGCAAGCTTTTTCCCGATACCGATCCCGCGTTTAAAGGCGCTGACAGCCGCGGCTTGCTGCGCGAGGCATGGCGACGTATTCAGCAAAAAGGCTACCGTATCGGCAATGTGGACATCACTATTATTGCCCAGGCACCGAAAATGTTGCCACACGTGCCGCAGATGCGCGTCAACATTGCCGAAGATCTTGGCTGCCATATGGACGACGTGAATGTCAAAGCGACCACCACTGAAAAACTGGGCTTTACCGGACGTGGTGAAGGCATCGCCTGTGAAGCGGTTGCGCTGCTGCTGCTGAAGACTGAGGGATGAACCGGGTGCAAGAGTTAGCTTATCTGCATGGTAAACCCGGCGCGACCGGCGTGATTAAAGCCAGTCCGGAAGATTTTAGCGTTATTGAAGATCTGGGATACGCCCCCGACGGGGAGGGCGAGCAACTGCTGGTGCGTATCCGGAAACGCGGCTGTAACACGCGTTTCGTGGCGGAGGCGCTGGCAAAGTTTCTGCGCGTCCCTGTACGGGATCTCAGCTATGCCGGGATGAAGGATCGCCATGCGGTCACGGAACAAACTCTCTGCTTTCGCCTGCCGGGCAAAGAGATGCCCGATCTGAGCCAGTTTCAGCTTGAGGGCGTAGACATCCTCGCAGTGGTGCGTCACAAGCGCAAGCTGCGCACCGGCGCCCTGGCCGGTAACGCTTTTCGTCTTATCATTCGCAACATTACTCAGCCGCAGGAGGTAGAGCAGCGTCTGGAACATATCCGTCAGTCAGGGGTACCCAACTACTTTGGCGAGCAACGTTTCGGACGTAACGGCCATAACCTGACGATGGCGCGACAATGGGCGTGTAATGAGATTCAGATTCGCGATCGCAACAAACGCAGCCTGATTCTGTCAGCGGCGCGCAGCGCGCTGTTCAACCAGCTGACCAGCGAGCGCCTCCGCCAGCAAGGGAGCCTCACGGTAGTAATGGCGGGTGATGCCCTGCAGCTGACCGGTCGCGGTAGCTGGTTTGTCGCCCAGCCGGAAGAGCTGGAGACGCTGCAGCAGCGGGTGCTGAACAATGAGCTACGGATTACCGCGCCATTGCCGGGACGCGGCGAGAGTGGGGCGCAGCTGGCGGCGCTGGCGCTTGAGCAGCAGAGCCTGGCAGGTGCGACAGAATTGGTTACACTGCTTGAGCGCGAGCGCGTTGATGCAGCGCGCCGCGCCATGCTGGTGGTGCCACGCGACATGACGTGGTGCTGGCTGAATGATGCCATGCTGGAGACGCAATTCTGGCTGCCGGCGGGCAGTTTTGCCACCAGCGTGATAAGAGAACTTCTGCAACAAGAAGGTGACGATGCGGATATTGCTGAGTAACGATGACGGCATTCATGCGCCAGGTATCCAGACGCTGGCGAAAGCGCTGCGCGAGTTTGCCGAGGTGCAGGTCGTAGCGCCCGATCGTAACCGCAGCGGAGCGTCTAATTCATTAACCCTGGAAACGCCGCTGCGTACCTTTACCCATGAAAATGGGGATATCGCTGTACAAATGGGGACGCCCACCGACTGCGTTTATCTTGGCGTTAACGCGCTGATGCGACCCAGGCCTGATATTGTGGTCTCCGGCATCAACGCCGGTCCCAATCTGGGCGATGATGTGATCTACTCCGGCACCGTAGCTGCCGCCATGGAAGGACGTCACCTGGGGCTGCCCGCGTTAGCAGTCTCGTTAAATGGGCATCAGCATTACGATACGGCCGCAGCGGTGACCTGTGCAATTTTACGCGCGCTGGCACGCGAACCTTTGCGTACCGGGCGTATTATTAATATCAATGTCCCCGATTTGCCGCTTGTGGAGATCAAAGGTATTCGCGTCACGCGCTGCGGCAGTCGTCACCCCGCGGATCAGGTGATCCCGCAGCAGGATCCGCGTGGCCATACCCTTTACTGGATTGGCCCACCGGGAGAAAAACTGGATGCGGGCCCGGACACAGATTTTGCCGCGGTAGATGAAGGTTATGTCTCGGTGACTGCGCTGCATGTCGATTTAACCGCGCATAGCGCGCAGGATGTGGTCGCTGACTGGTTAACAAAAGCAGAGGTTAATCTTGCATGGTGAACAGACGCATTGAAACGTTGCTGTCACAACTGCGTAAGCAGGGTATTGATGACGAACGCCTGTTAAAGGCGATCGCTGATGTGCCGCGTGAGCGTTTCATTGACGAGGCGTTTGAACATAAAGCCTGGGATAACGTCGCATTGCCGATAGGGTCCGGGCAGACCATCTCACAACCTTATATCGTGGCGCGGATGACAGCGCTGCTGGAGCTGCAGCCAGCTTCACGCGTGCTGGAGATTGGCACGGGGTCAGGCTACCAGACGGCGATCCTCGCTCATCTGGTCGATCATGTCTATTCCGTCGAACGGATAAAAGGGCTGCAGTGGCAGGCAAAACGTCGCCTCAAACAGCTCGATCTGCATAATGTTTCTACACGTCATGGTGATGGCTGGCAGGGATGGCCCGCACGCGGCCCCTTTGATGCCATTATTGTCACTGCTGCGCCACCAGAAATTCCGATTGCGCTGATGGCGCAACTGGATAACCACGGCATTATGGTGCTGCCAGTGGGAGAAGATCATCAGGTATTGAAACGTATCCGGCGCCACAATGAAGAGTTTATTGAAGAGACGATTGAGCCTGTCCGCTTTGTGCCGCTGGTACAGGGCGACCTCGCCTGAGGCGCAGGAAACATCGTATTTCTACACAACTGTTTCATAGCACGGCACTGTTGATATTGTTACTATCCTCTCTCTTCAACGCGAAAAACAACGCTTTGACGCGCTGCGCAGCCTGTTGCGTAGCCGTTTGCAGAAACAGAGATACACACAGGTTTGCCATCACGGGGGAGCAATGAGCACGGGAAGCACACTTTTTCAATTACGTCGTCTGGCGGCGCTTTCACTGGTAGGTTTCTGGCTGGCAGGATGTAGTTCCAGCGATAATACTCAGGCACCCATTAGCCGGGTTGGAGATAACTCAGGGATGAATGGCGCTTCAGGCGGGATGTCTGCCTCCTCTGGCCGGGGGGGAATGATTAGCAATTCCGTACCATCTGCACGTCCATCCAGCGGAATGTTAAGTAATGATAATAATGTTACCACGCAAAATGGCCGTATTGTGTACAATCGCAGCTATGAGAATATTCCGAAAGGTAGCTACAGTGGAGACACTTATACCGTCAAACGTGGCGATACCTTGTTCTACATTGCATGGATTACTGGCAACGACTTCCGCGACCTCGCTCAACGCAACAACATCCCCGCCCCGTATGGCTTAAGCGTGGGTCAGACCCTGCAAATAAGCAACGGTTCGGGCCAGCCAATTACGGGTGGAAATGCCATTACCGTGGCCGATGCAACGCAGAGCGGCGTGCCTGTAACGCCGGGATCTGCGCAAATTAAATCTGCCCCTGTTGCACAGCAACCTGTTATTACGTATTCTGAAGATTCAGGAAATTCGACCGGTAGCAAACTCTTACCGTCGAAAGGAGCAAATGTTGCAACGACAACAGCTCCGGTTACCGCACCACCTACGGTCAGCAGTACAACGAGCAGTTCGACACCGGTCGGCAGCTGGCGTTGGCCTACTGACGGTAAGATTATCGATAACTTCTCTGCTGCAGAAGGTGGCAACAAAGGTATCGATATCTCCGGAACGCGCGGACAGCCTGTGGTCGCCACTGCTTCAGGAAGGGTGGTATACGCAGGTAACGCACTTCGGGGTTACGGTAATCTCATCATCATTAAACACAATGATGATTACCTGAGCGCCTACGCCCATAACGATACAATGCTGGTCCGGGAACAACAGGAAGTTAAGGCGGGGCAAAAAATAGCTGCCATGGGTAGCACCGGAACCAGTTCAGTTAGATTGCATTTTGAAATTCGTTACAAGGGGAAATCCGTAAACCCGTTGCGTTATTTACCGCAGCGATAAACCGGCAGAACTTTGCTGTTCTGCCCTGGGATCACGGGTAGGAGCCGCTTATGAGCCAGAATACGCTGAAAGTTAACGAGTTACACGAAGACGCGGAATTCGACGAGAACGGAGCTGAGGTTTTTGATGAGAAGGCTCTTGTTGAAAACGAACCTGGTGATAACGACGTAGCGGAAGAAGAGTTGTTGTCACAGGGTGCGACGCAACGCGTGTTGGATGCGACGCAACTCTACCTTGGAGAGATTGGCTATTCGCCACTGTTAACGGCAGAGGAAGAAGTGTTCTTCGCTCGCCGTGCTCTGCGAGGCTACATTCCTTCTCGTCGCCGCATGATTGAAAGTAACTTACGACTGGTGGTTAAGATTGCCCGCCGCTATAGCAATCGTGGTCTTGCATTGCTGGACCTGATTGAAGAGGGGAATCTGGGCTTGATTCGTGCGGTTGAGAAGTTTGATCCGGAGCGTGGATTCCGTTTCTCAACGTACGCCACATGGTGGATTCGTCAGACCATTGAACGGGCAATCATGAACCAAACCCGTACAATTCGTCTGCCCATTCACATTGTTAAAGAGTTGAATGTTTATCTGCGCACCGCACGTGAGCTTTCTCACAAGCTTGATCACGAGCCGAGTGCAGAAGAAATCGCTGAGCAGTTGGATAAGCCTGTTGATGATGTCAGCCGTATGCTGCGTCTCAACGAACGTATCACATCAGTGGATACACCTTTAGGCGGTGATTCCGAGAAAGCGCTGCTGGATATCCTGGCCGATGAGAAGGATAACGGTCCGGAAGATACCACGCAGGATGACGATATGAAGCAGAGTATCGTTAAGTGGTTGTTCGAACTGAACGCCAAGCAGCGTGAAGTACTGGCGCGTCGTTTCGGCCTGTTAGGTTATGAAGCGGCGACCCTTGAAGATGTAGGCCGTGAAATCGGTCTGACACGTGAACGTGTGCGTCAGATTCAGGTTGAAGGTTTGCGCCGTCTGCGTGAAATTTTGCAGGCGCAAGGCTTGAACATTGAAGCACTGTTTCGTGAATAACTACTAAGTGCGCAAAATGCGACAAATAAAAAGGTGGCTAACAGCCACCTTTTTTCTTGCCTGTATAAAATTGCGTGCTGCCTGCTGCCTGCCCGGGCTGCGGAGCCGGTTGCACTACTGCTTTTTACTGGCTGGCGCATTCAATGAACTGACCGGCGTTAAACAGAAGCCGCAAACTTTCAGTTAACTGCCGAAAACGCTGCTATTTGCCTGCAGCCGACTTCTGTTTGAAGGCGGGGGTAAGGGCCACAGTTACGTTCCCGGCAGCTTTATACCAGCGATTTCAGTCGATAGATCCACTCCAGCGCCTGACGTGGCGACAGCGTATCGGGATCGAGTGCCTCCAGCGCCTCCACGGCTGGCGAACTCTCCTCCACCAGCAGCGGCAACTGGGAGCCATCCACAGTGGAAACCGCGGCGTTACCTGAAATGGACTCCAGCTCGCGCAGTTTTTGCCGTGCCCGCTTGATCACCTCTTTTGGCACGCCGGCCAGGGCGGCGACTGCCAGACCATAACTTTTGCTGGCGGCACCTTCCTGTACGCTGTGCATGAAAGCGATGGTATCGCCATGCTCAACCGCATCAAGATGCACGTTCACGACGCCTTCCATTTTTTCCGGCAGGGTGGTCAGCTCAAAATAGTGCGTCGCAAACAGCGTCATGGCTTTAATGCGATTCGCCAGGCTTTCGGCGCAGGCCCATGCCAGTGACAAGCCATCATAGGTTGAGGTACCGCGCCCAATTTCATCCATCAGCACCAGGCTCTGCTCCGTGGCGTTGTGGAGAATATTGGCGGTTTCTGTCATCTCCACCATAAAGGTAGAGCGACCTGAAGCGAGGTCATCTGCCGCCCCGACGCGGGTAAAAATACGATCCAGCGGACCGATAACGGTTTCTTCCGCCGGGACAAAGCTGCCGATCCAGGCCATCAGTGCGATCAGTGCGGCCTGGCGCATGTAGGTACTTTTACCACCCATATTGGGACCGGTAATAATCAGCATGCGACGTTGAGGCGAGAGGGCGAGGGGATTGGCGATAAAGGGTTCTTTCAGCACCTGCTCTACAACAGGATGACGACCGCCAGTGATTTTAATGCCCGGTTTATCCTGCAGCTCTGGACAGCAGTAATTCAGTGTCCAGGCACGTTCCGCCAGATTGCTCAGCACATCCAGCTCAGCCAGCGCAGCGGCACTGAGTTGCAACGCCTCCAGATGGGGTAACAGTTGATCGAGCAGTTCCTCATACAGGCTCTTTTCCAGCGCCAGCGCTTTGCCTTTCGAAGTCAGAACCTTATCTTCATACTCTTTCAGTTCCGGAATAATATAGCGCTCAGCATTTTTCAGCGTCTGACGTCTGACATAATGCATCGGCACCTGATGGCTTTGACCCCGGCTGACCTGAATATAATAGCCGTGAACGGCATTGAAACCGACTTTTAGCGTATCCAGCCCGAGCCGTTCGCGTTCACGTATTTCCAGCTTATCGAGATAGTCGCTGGCACCGTCTGCCAGCGCGCGCCACTCGTCCAGTTCGGCATGGTAGCCGGGCGCAATAACGCCGCCGTCACGCACCAGCACCGGCGGGCTTTCAATAATTGCCCGTTCCAGTAATTCACGCAGCTCGTTAAACTCGCCCATTTGCGTGCGTAACTGCTGGAGTTGTGGAGCCTGAACCTCAGCTAACAGCTGATTGAGTTCAGGTAACTGCTGGAAGGCATAGCGCATACGCGCCAGGTCGCGTGGACGCGCCGTACGCAACGCCAGGCGCGCCAGAATACGTTCCAGATCGCCTACCTGACGCAGCACCGGCTGCAGCGTTTCGCACAGATCCTGCAGTTCTTTGATCGATTCCTGGCGCCGCCGGACGGTGGTGATATCGCGTAACGGCACATGCAGCCAGCGTTTCAGCATACGGCTGCCCATCGGCGTGACCGTTTTGTCGAGCACGGCCGCAAGAGTATTGTCGCTGCCGCCCGCCAGGTTTTGCGTAATCTCCAGGTTACGTCGCGTTGCGGCATCCATGATTACGCTGTCCTGCTGACGCTCCATACAGACAGAGCGGATATGCGGCAGAGAGGTGCGCTGGGTATCTTTGACATATTGCAGCAGGCAACCGGCGGCGCGCAGCGCCAGATGCGCCTGTTCTACGGCAAAGCCGCTCAGATCGCGCGTACCAAATTGCAAGTTCAACTGCTGGCGTGCCGTATCGATCTCAAATTCCCAGAGCGGACGACGACGCAATCCCCGACGATTTTCAATCAGGGCCATGGCCTGGAAATCTTCCGGATAAAGCAGCTCGGCCGGGCTGGTGCGCTGTAACTCTGCCGCCATGGTTTCCATATCGGCAGGTTCGCTGAGACGAAAGCGTCCGGAGCTGATGTCCAGGGTCGCGTAGCCATAACCGCGCGGACTCTGGAAAATCGCTGCCAGCAGGTTGTCCTGTCGTTCCTGCAGCAAGGCTTCATCACTGATGGTGCCAGGCGTAACAATGCGCACCACTTTGCGTTCCACCGGCCCTTTACTTAACGCGGGATCGCCAATCTGCTCGCAAATGGCGACCGACTCGCCCTGCTGAACCAGCTTCGCCAGATAGCTCTCTACGGCGTGGTAAGGCACACCCGCCATGGGAATAGGTTCGCCTGCTGAAGCACCGCGTTTGGTCAGGGAAATGTCCAGCAATTGAGAAGCGCGTTTGGCGTCGTCAAAGAACAGCTCATAAAAATCCCCCATGCGATAGAACAGCAGGATGTCGGGATGTTCCGCCTTCAGACGCAGGTATTGCTGCATCATCGGCGTATGGGCGCTGAAATCCATTTGCTCTGATCCTTTTATCTCGATTTCACTCAACGTTGACTCTTCCTGTTAACCCGATGTAATGGCGTTGCCGTTAATGCGATTTTGCACCGCTCTCGCTGCCTGTGGCAGAAGCGGTAAAAAGGGGATGTTACCACTATTGCCGCCAGCGCTTCACCCGCCTTGCTCAGTGCGCTGTTTTACCGGGAGCGACCATAGCAAAGGGAAAAGGGACAGAAAACCGATTTTTTGTCACAAGATTGAAAGGGTCGAGCTGCCTCGCAAAGTGTGGTTGTAACGACATGCAAGCGCGCCAGACTGACGTTTTTTTAAGATTTTGCCCTGTATGTCGCTGCGCTGAACGATTAACATGACGGCACTTGGTTTCACCTGGCTTATGGATATCCGATGCGTTTCAAGGTCACCCTTTTGTCACTTTTCGCGCTGCTGGCCGCCTGCAGCAGTAAACCCGACACCTCTGCGCAAGCGACCACACCTTCTGCCCCGAAAGGGGGATTTTTACTGTCACCCGATCATAACGTTCAGCCGATGTTTGGTGATTTTGCCGGCAACCCGGCGGCAGAACAGTTTATTGATCAAATGGTTGAAAAGCATGGTTTTGACCGGCAGCAGCTGCATGCCATTCTTGGGCAGGCGAAGCGGCTGGATTATGTTCTGCGTCTGATGGATCGGCAGGCACCCAGCTACACGCCGCCTGCCGGGCCTAATGGCGCCTGGATCCGCTACCGCAAGCAATTCATCACGCCTGACAACGTGCAAAACGGTGTCGCGTTCTGGAATCAGTATCAGGACGCTTTGCTGCGCGCGCAGCAGGTCTATGGCGTGCCGCCGGAAATTATTGTCGGCATTATTGGCGTGGAAACCCGCTGGGGCAGGGTTATGGGTAAAACGCGCATTCTGGATGCGCTGGCGACCCTCTCCTTTAACTACCCACGGCGCGCAGCCTATTTCAGCAGCGAGCTGGAGACATTTTTGCTGATGGCCCGCAATGAGCAGGACGATCCACTGGCGCTACGGGGATCTTTTGCCGGTGCGATGGGGTATGGTCAGTTCATGCCTTCTTCTTATCAGCAGTACGCCGTTGATTTCAATGGTGACGGCCATATCAACCTCTGGGATCCGGTCGATGCCATTGGCAGCGTGGCGCATTACTTCCAGGCGCATGGCTGGCAGCCAGGTCAGGGAGTCGCAGTGCCTGCCAGCGGACAGGCACCTTACCTGGAGAATGGCTTTAAAACCCGTTACAGCCCCCAGACGCTGACTGCCGCGGGCCTGGCCCCCCAGGAAACGCTGGGGAATCAGCAGGAGGTCAGCCTGCTACGGCTTGATCTGGGTAGCAGCTACCAGTACTGGTATGGCTTGCCAAACTTCTATGTGATCACACGCTATAACCACAGCACGCATTACGCCATGGCAGTCTGGCAACTGGGCGAGGCGGTAGGGAAGGCGCGGCAGGGCGGGCTACTTTAACGCTACCCTTATAAAGTATATGGATATAAGATGGCGCCGTTTGTGGTGCCATCTTTTTTTGCTGCCGATGAGGAGTTTTTATGCAGCCTTTACCCGCCTGTCCCCTTTGCCAGTCGGAATACACCTGGCAGGATAACGATAACCTGAATTGTCCTGAGTGCGGTCATATCTGGTCGCTAACCGTTACTCCTCCTCTGGAGGATCTGCCGGAAGTCCGTGATGCGAACGGCAATCTGCTGAGCGATGGCGACAGCGTCACAGTCATCAAAGATTTAAAGGTGAAAGGCAGTTCCTCGATCCTGAAGATCGGCACCCGGGTGAAAGGGATCCGCCTGGTGGAGGGGGATCACAATATCGATTGCAAGATCGAGGGCTTTGGGCCGATGAAGCTTAAGTCGGCGTTTGTGAAAAAAAGCTGATTACCACGGGCATGAGGTGTTGTGCTGCTTCCTGCCCATTATCGCTCACCCGCACAATCAGCGTTTTCTCGCTGCCGCCCGCCGCACGTTATCTGGCAAGCAGCGACAGCGAAACCGCTGAGCCCGCGCCAACACAGACCTTTTCCATCCCTGCGTCAGACAGTACGGTGGCAAAGTCGCTATCTGATGCGCGACCGACTATCATCTTTTACAGGATTTACAGGCCGTGCTGGCCCGTTTTTGCGTTAATGGGGAGCCGTCACCGTCAGTGGTAAAGGGGCACTCTGGCCGTATGATCACCGCTTTATGCTGACGCAGAGCCGGGGCAATGAGCCGCACTTTCTGACCGCTTTTTGGCAAGACAATAAAAAGGGGGAGAGCAGTGGCTGGATCCGGCTCGCAATTGCGCAGCGCAAAGCAGGTGCAGCATTGAAAAACTTAACCTGATGCCCCATTCCCTGCTAACGTTAACCCCGCAAATTCGGGAGAACGGCCATGACTGATAATGAATTACAGCAGTTGAGTGCGCTTATTGGCGCGCAGCTGAAAGCGCAAGGTGCGACGGTAACCACGGCGGAATCCTGCACCGGTGGCTGGATAGCTAAAGCGTTTACCGATATCAGTGGCAGTTCCGCCTGGTTTGAGCGTGGCTTTGTGACCTACAGTAATCAGGCCAAACAGGAGATGATTGGGGTACAGGCAGCCACGCTTGAAAACTATGGTGCCGTGAGCCAACAAACGGTGCGTGAGATGGCTGACGGGGCGAGAAAGGCCGCGCGCGCCGATTATGCCATTGCCGTCAGCGGCATTGCCGGGCCCGATGGCGGTACGGCAGAAAAACCGGTGGGCTGCGTATGGTTTGCTTTTGCCGCACCGCAGGGAAAAACAGAGGCGTTTCAACAGCATTTTGTCGGGGACCGCGATGCCGTCAGGCGGCAAGCGGTAGCCTGGGCGTTGCAGACGCTATATGATGAATTTCTCAAAAATTAAGCTTGATACTGTATGGCTATACAGTATAATTAGCGGCAACAGAAAGAGAGCAAGCATACGTGATGCGTGCTTCCCCGGCATGATTAGGAGTTAAAATGGCGATTGACGAAAACAAACAGAAGGCTTTAGCTGCCGCGCTGGGCCAGATTGAAAAACAATTTGGCAAAGGCTCCATCATGCGTCTGGGTGAAGATCGCTCGATGGATGTGGAGACTATCTCTACCGGTTCGCTTTCGCTGGACATCGCGCTGGGCGCGGGTGGCCTGCCGATGGGCCGTATTGTCGAAATTTACGGTCCGGAGTCTTCCGGTAAAACCACCCTGACGCTGCAGGTGATTGCTGCCGCACAGCGCAAGGGTAAAACCTGTGCCTTTATCGATGCTGAGCATGCGCTGGATCCGGTTTATGCGAAAAAACTGGGCGTAGATATCGATAATCTGCTCTGTTCACAGCCGGATACCGGTGAGCAGGCACTGGAAATCTGTGACGCGCTGGCGCGTTCTGGTGCAGTTGACGTGATCATCGTTGACTCCGTCGCGGCGCTGACGCCGAAAGCGGAAATCGAAGGTGAAATCGGCGACTCCCACATGGGTCTGGCCGCACGTATGATGAGCCAGGCAATGCGTAAGCTGGCGGGTAACCTGAAGCAGTCCAACACGCTGCTGATCTTCATCAACCAGATTCGTATGAAAATCGGTGTGATGTTCGGTAACCCGGAAACCACCACCGGTGGTAATGCGCTGAAATTCTACGCTTCTGTTCGTCTCGATATTCGCCGTATTGGCGCCATTAAAGAAGGCGACAACGTGGTAGGTAGCGAAACGCGCGTGAAGGTAGTGAAAAACAAAATTGCGGCTCCCTTCAAGCAGGCTGAGTTCCAGATCATGTATGGCGAAGGCATTAACGTCTACGGCGAGTTGGTTGACCTGGGCGTGAAGCATAAGCTGATTGAAAAAGCGGGTGCCTGGTATAGCTACAACGGTGACAAAATCGGTCAGGGTAAAGCGAATGCCAGCAATTTCCTGAAAGAGAATCCGGCAATCTCTAATGAGATTGAGCAGAAGCTGCGTGACATGCTGTTGAACAGCACTGGCGCTGAAAATAGCGCTGCAGATTTCTCCGCAGATGACTACGAAAAAGCGGAAAGCGAAACCAACGAAGACTTCTGATACACCAGCGGGAGTGGAGAAATCCACTCCCGTTTTCTTTTATTCCGCATCAGCCTTTTCCTCCTCCTCCAGCCCGGCCATAATCCCCTCTCAGCAGCAATAAGGTACATACTATGTCGGAGCAGCCTGAAGCCCCCGAAGTCGTCTCTTTTTCCCGCCTGCTCGATCGCGCTATGCGCATCCTGACGCAGCGCGATCATGGTCGTGAAGAGCTGAAGCGCAAGCTGCAGCAGTCAGCACAGCGTGCTGCCTGGATGAAACAAAAAAAACCTGAAATCATCACCGATGAGCAGATGGAAAAAGTGCTTAACTGGTGTCAGGAAAATGGCTGGCTGAATGACGATCGCTTTACCGAACGTTTTATTCAAAGTCGCAGCCGGAAAGGCTATGGGCCACAGCGCATCCGCATGGAGCTGACACAAAAAGGCATTGGCCGCGAAGAGATCGATCTGGCGCTGGAGGCGGCAGAGATTGACTGGGCCGCCTGTGCCGCCGCGCTGGCAGAGCGCAAATTTGGGTTACCCTTACCCACGGAGTGGAAAGAAAAAGCGAAAGTGCAGCGTTATTTACAGGCGAAAGGCTTTCTTATGGAAGATATTCAGTCTGTTTTCAGAAATTTTAACGACTGAATTGCGATGGGGATTTTACTTCCCACTGAAGAAAATTTATCTTATCCCCACTTTTTGTTCCTCAGTCGCAGGCTGGCCGCGCGGACGGTGGTCGCCAGGCGAGACGGAACGTTCGTTAGCGTGATTCCAGGATAAATATGAGCAAGAGCACTGCTGAGATCCGTCAAGCGTTTCTCGACTTTTTTCATAGCAAGGGACATCAGGTTGTAGCCAGCAGCTCCCTCGTACCGAATAATGATCCGACGCTGCTGTTTACTAACGCCGGAATGAACCAGTTCAAAGATGTTTTCCTTGGACAGGACAAGCGTAACTACAGCCGCGCTACCACATCGCAGCGCTGCGTACGCGCTGGCGGTAAACACAACGATCTGGAAAATGTGGGTTATACCGCCCGCCATCACACTTTTTTTGAAATGCTGGGCAACTTCAGCTTCGGCGACTATTTCAAACAGGAAGCCATTGCCTTTGCCTGGGAACTTCTGACCAGTGAGCAGTGGTTCAATCTGCCGAAAGAGCGTCTGTGGGTGACCGTTTATGAAACGGATGACGAAGCCTATGACATCTGGGCCAGTGAGATTGGCATCCCGCGCGAGCGCATTATCCGCATCGGCGATAACAAAGGCAGTGCGTACGCATCAGATAACTTCTGGCAGATGGGGGATACCGGTCCCTGCGGCCCCTGCAGCGAAATTTTTTACGATCATGGCGATCATATCTGGGGTGGCCCTCCGGGCAGCCCGGAGGAAGATGGCGATCGCTATATCGAAATCTGGAACATTGTGTTCATGCAGTTTAACCGCCAGGCGGATGGCACCATGCTGCCGCTGCCGAAGCCTTCGGTGGATACCGGTATGGGGCTGGAGCGTATCTCCGCTGTACTGCAGCACGTGAACTCCAACTATGAAATCGATCTTTTCCAGAAACTGATTGAAGCGGTTGCCAGGGTGACCGGTGCCAGCGATCTGAGCAATAAATCGCTGCGCGTAATTGCCGACCATATTCGTTCCTGCGCCTTCCTGATCGCTGACGGCGTGATCCCCTCGAATGAAAACCGTGGCTACGTCTTGCGCCGCATCATTCGTCGTGCGGTGCGTCACGGCAACATGCTGGGAGCGAAAGAGGCCTTCTTCTATAAACTGGTGGCCCCGCTGATTGAAGTCATGGGTTCGGCAGGCGAAGAGCTGAAACGCCAGCAGAGCCAGGTAGAGAATGTGCTGAAAACGGAAGAAGAGCAGTTTGCGAAAACGCTGGAACGCGGCCTGACCCTGCTCGATGAAGAGCTGGCAAAACTGCAGGGCGATACGCTGGACGGTGAAACCGTATTCCGTCTGTACGATACCTTTGGCTTCCCGGCCGATCTGACCGCTGACGTATGTCGTGAACGTAACCTGAAAATTGACGAAGCGGGCTTTGAAGCGGCGATGGAACAACAGCGCCAGCGCGCGCGCGAGGCGAGCGGTTTTGGTGCGGACTATAACAATGTTATCCGTATCGACTCAGCCTCCCGTTTCCAGGGTTATGATCATCTGGAACTCACCTCGACGGTGAAAGCGATCTTTGTTAACGGCCAGGCGGTTGATGCGCTGTCTGCTGGCGAAGAGGGCGTTGTGGTGCTGGATGAGACGCCATTCTACGGCGAGTCAGGCGGCCAGGTGGGCGATACCGGCGTGCTGACAGGGAAAAATGCTGAATTTGCAGTACAGGATACACAAAAATATGGTCAGGCTATTGGTCATATCGGTAAGCTGAACCACGGTCAACTGCACACCGGCGATCGGCTGGATGCTCAGGTGGATAAAGCGCGTCGCGCGCGCATCCGCCTTAACCACTCTGCAACGCACTTATTGCATGCGGCGTTGCGTCAGGTGCTGGGTGAGCATGTGGCACAAAAAGGATCGCTGGTTAACGATAAATATCTGCGCTTCGACTTCTCGCATTTTGAGGCGATGAAGCCGCAGGAGATCCGTCAGGTTGAGGATATCGTTAACGCCCAGATCCGCCGCAATCTGGCGGTAGAAACGGACATCATGGATCTGGATGCCGCGAAAGCCAAAGGCGCGATGGCGCTGTTTGGTGAGAAGTATGATCAGCGCGTACGCGTGCTGACCATGGGCGACTTTTCTGTCGAACTGTGTGGCGGTACTCATGCCAGCCGCACCGGCGATATCGGGCTGTTCCGTATTTTGTCCGAATCCGGTACGGCAGCAGGTATTCGTCGTATTGAGGCGGTAACGGGTGAGGGCGCGCTGACTCAGGTGCATACCCAGAGTACCCAGCTGCAGGAGATTGCGCAGCTGGTGAAAGCCAACAGCAGTAACCTGAATGAAAAAGTACGCGGACTGGTTGATCATGTCCGTGCGCTGGAGAAAGAACTGCAGCAGCTGCGCGATCAGCAGGCTGCACAAGAGAGTGCGTCACTGAGCAGCAAAGCGACCGATGTACAGGGCGTGAAGCTGCTGGTGACTGAACTGAGCAATACCGAACCGAAGATGCTACGCACCATGGTCGACGATTTGAAAAACCAGCTGGGTTCAGCGGTAATCGTTCTGGCTACGGTAGCGGAAGGAAAGGTCTCACTGATCGCGGGCGTCACAAAAGACCTCACCGATCGCGTAAAAGCGGGTGAGTTAGTGGGCGATTTGGCCCGTCAGGTGGGTGGTAAAGGCGGCGGACGCCCCGATATGGCCCAGGCTGGTGGCACCGATGCACAGGCGTTAGCCGGTGCGCTCTCTGGCGTGGAAGCCTGGGTCAGTGCAAGACTGAAATAGAACAAAGCATCGCTAAAAGCGCCAGGATCTTACGTCCTGGTGCTTTTTATGAAGAAGTGCATCAGGTAATGACAAAGTCAGGCTGAGGTAGTGTATTTCGGCTAAACTAACTATCAGCAGAATGTATTGGCGCGATGAAGCACATTGGTGTATTTGTCATAGTCAACGTTTAGCGTTATATGATGGATAATGCCGGGAGCCCGAACAGGCCCGACTCTATTAATCTTTCAAGGAGCAAAGAATGCTTATTCTAACTCGTCGAGTTGGTGAAACCCTCATGATAGGCGATGAGGTGACTGTAACGGTGCTGGGAGTTAAAGGTAACCAGGTTCGCATTGGTGTTAATGCGCCTAAAGAAGTTTCGGTGCATCGCGAAGAGATCTATCAGCGCATTCAGGCCGAAAAAACTCAGCAAACGAGTTACTAACGGATCCAGCGTCTCGCTGGCGGGCGAGGCGCTACCGCTTAACTCACTCTTTTCTTGCTTTCCCCTTACTCCCTTTTTCTCCTTTTCAGCAGATATTCTTTGTTGATTATTCACTCTTTTTGTTTTCAAAATATGCGAATTGCGTGTCATTTGTGCAAATGAACTTCTGGTGGGAAAAATTGTTTGACTTATAAGTCCGGGAAAGTAATATGTGCGCCACGCAGTGCCGATGAGCGGAAACAAAGTTCAGACGCACAGTTCGTAAGAACGCGTAAGGTGAGGTGGCCGAGAGGCTGAAGGCGCTCCCCTGCTAAGGGAGTATGCGGTCAAAAGCTGCATCCGGGGTTCGAATCCCCGCCTCACCGCCATTTACTGATGCATCCGTAGCTCAGCTGGATAGAGTACTCGGCTACGAACCGAGCGGTCGGAGGTTCGAATCCTCCCGGATGCACCATCGGTAAAAAGAAGTTCAGAGTGAACGAGCAGTTCCTTTCATGGTGAGTTGTCAGCACCCTGCGTTGTACAAGAATTTATTAATGCATCCGTAGCTCAGCTGGATAGAGTACTCGGCTACGAACCGAGCGGTCGGAGGTTCGAATCCTCCCGGATGCACCATTCTTCGTATTCGTCCCAGGTTGGTTTGATTTAATCCATACAAAGCGATTTCTCAATGCATCCGTAGCTCAGCTGGATAGAGTACTCGGCTACGAACCGAGCGGTCGGAGGTTCGAATCCTCCCGGATGCACCATTCTCTCCCCCTGTTTTCTGGCGTAACTCACGCTGCAATTAAAAAAGATTCCTTAATGCATCCGTAGCTCAGCTGGATAGAGTACTCGGCTACGAACCGAGCGGTCGGAGGTTCGAATCCTCCCGGATGCACCATCCCTGACATTTCCCCCTGATTGTTTCACCTGCCGTTAACCGGCAAAAAGTGACGATATTTCCGGCAGTTAACCCCGGCTTTCCACTCTCACCTTTTTCTGAAAAAGAAAATTGCTAATGCTTTCAAAGCATTTGCTGTTCATCAGTACCGGCGACAACCTGGGCGCATTACGCTAAAGTAAAGGCTTCTTTGCTGGATGTCCGGAGTGACAATGTACGATCAATATGACGCCCTGATTTTCGATATGGACGGCACTATTCTGGATACTGAGCCGACACATCGAAAAGCCTGGCATCAGGTGCTGGCACGTTATGGAATGACGCTGGACGAAGCGCAGATCATCGGTTTTAACGGGGCCCCCGCCTGGCGACTGGCGCAATTTATTATTGAGCAGAACCAGTCGGCTCACGACCCTCATCGCCTGGCCGCAGAAAAGACGGCAGCGGTAAAAGCGATGCTGCTGGAAGATGTCCGTCCCTTGCCGCTATTAGAGGTGGTAAAAGCGTATCACGGTCGTCGCCCGATGGCGGTGGGGACCGGCAGTGAACACAGCATGGTGGAGGCCTTGCTGCAGCATCTGGGGGTCCGTGAGTTGTTTACGGCTATCGTCGGCGCCGATGATGTGACCCGACATAAACCCGAACCCGACACTTTTTTGCGTTGTGCCGCTTTGCTGGGTGTGGCGCCAGAACGTTGCGTGGTATTTGAAGACGCTGATTTTGGCCTGCAGGCGGCGAAAGCGGCCGGTATGGACGTGGTTGATGTGCGTCTGCTGTGAGTGAGGTTCTGACTTACGGTTCTTTGTTTGGCAGCAGCTTTCTCAGCGCAACCCTGCTTCCGGGAAGTTCTGAGGCGTTGCTGATAGCTATGCTGATCGCCAATAAGGGATCAGTTTATGGGTTGCTGTTGGCCGCATCAGTGGGAAACACGCTGGGCGGTCTGACCAACATTCTTCTTGGTCGCTTGCTGCCGCTGAAACGGCAGGGGCGATGGCATGACACAGCAATGACGTGGTTGCACCGATTAGGCCCAGCAGCACTGTTATTTAGCTGGCTGCCGGTGATTGGCGATCTGCTCTGCGTACTGGCAGGTTGGTTGCGCTTTGCCTGGCTTCCGGCGTTGTTGTTTCTCGCTATCGGTAAAACACTGCGTTACATCGTTATCGCGACCGCCACATTACAGGGCATGCAATGGTGGCATTGATTCGCACAGATTCGAGGCTACGGTTAACATTATGCTGAACAAAAATAAAATATTCTCACAGCGGGAGGTTAATGTGATCCCGGACGTATCTAAAGCGCTCTCCTGGCTGGAAGCGCATCCTGACGCGCTCAAAGGCATCTGTCGCGGTATTGAACGCGAAACGTTGCGCGTAAAACCGGACGGCCATCTGGCAACCAGCGGCCATCCTGAATCCCTGGGTTCAGCGCTTAAGCACGACTGGATTACTACCGACTTTGCCGAAACCCTGCTCGAATTCATCACGCCGGTCGATCAGGATATCGATCACTTGCTGCTTTTCCTGCGCGATATCCATCGCCATGTAGCCCGCGAGCTGGGCGAAGAGCGGATGTGGCCTTTCAGTATGCCCTGTATTATTGATGATGCTGATGAAATTCAGCTGGCGCAATATGGCAGTTCCAATATCGGCCGCATGAAGACGCTTTATCGCCAGGGCCTGAAAAATCGTTATGGTGCGCTGATGCAGACCATCTCCGGCGTACACTACAACTTTTCACTGCCGCTCTCCTTCTGGCAAGAGTGGGCGGATGTCAAAGATAAAGAGAGCGGTAAAGAGACCATTTCTGCAGGCTATCTGCGCCTGATCCGCAACTATTATCGCTTTGGCTGGGTGATCCCTTATTTGTTTGGCGCATCGCCGGCCATCAATGACAGCTTCCTGCAGGGGCGTGAAGTTAAGTTACCGTTTGAAACGGATGGTAAGGGCATGTTGTGGCTGCCGTATGCGACTTCGCTGCGCCTGAGCGACCTTGGCTATACCAATAAGTCGCAAAGCGGGCTTGGTATTACCTTTAACTCCCTGGAAGAGTATGTGCGCGCGCTGAAGGCGGCAATTAAAACGCCGTCAGAGGAGTATGCGGCGCTGGGCACCAAAGATGTGGCGGGTAACTGGATCCAGCTCAACACCAATGTGCTGCAGATTGAAAATGAACTCTATGCGCCGATTCGGCCAAAACGCGTCACGCGTTCAGGCGAAGCGCCATCAGATGCGCTGCTGCGCGGCGGTATTGAATATATTGAAGTGCGCTCGCTGGATATTAACCCCTTCTCCGCCACCGGCGTCGATGCGGATCAGGTGCGTTTCCTTGACCTGTTCCTGATCTGGTGTACCCTGGCGGATGCGCCGGAAATGAGCGCCGAAGAGCTGCTGTGCAGCCGGAAAAACTGGAACCGCGTCGTGCTGGAAGGTCGTAAGCCAGGGCAGGTGATTGCCGTGGGGTGTGAGGAAGCACAGCATTCGCTGGTGGAAGTGGGTAAAACCTTGTTTGCCGATCTGCGCCGCGTTGCCGAAGTGCTCGACAGCAATCAGGGTAGCACGCAATATCAACAGGTTTGTGATCAACTGGTAGCATCCTTCGACGATCCTGAGCTAACCTACTCTGCACGCATCCTGCAGGCCATCAAAGACAACGGATTAAACGGTACCGGTATTGCTCTGGCAGAACAGTATCGCCACCTGTTAAACGAAGAGCCGCTGGAAGTGTTAACGGAAGAGGATTTTGCCCGTCAGGCCCGGGAATCACTGGCTGCGCAGAAAAGTCTGGAAGAGAGCGACACGCTGGACTTTGAAGCCTATCTGGCCAGCCGGGAAGGGTAAAAAAGAAAAAGGCCACGTCAATGTGGCCAAATTAACATCTCTGTTGTCAGGGATGATGATAACAAATGCGCGTCTTTCATATATTCAGACGCTGGGCGAACAGAAAAGTTTCATCATTTTTGAAAAAATATCGAGTCGAGGTGACAATATGCCATTGTTGGATAGCTTTACCGTTGATCATACACGCATGGCCGCGCCGGCAGTACGCGTCGCGAAGACCATGAACACTCCTCATGGCGATACCATCACCGTTTTTGATTTACGTTTTTGCGCGCCGAACAAAGAAGTGATGCCTGAGCGTGGCATCCATACGCTGGAGCATCTGTTTGCCGGTTTTATGCGCAACCACCTGAACGGTGAAGGTGTGGAAATTATCGACATTTCGCCCATGGGGTGTCGTACCGGTTTTTATATGAGCCTGATTGGTACACCAGATGAGCAACGTGTTGCCGACGCGTGGAAAGCGGCCATGGGCGATGTCCTGAAAGTATCCGACCAGCGTCAGATCCCGGAGCTGAACGAATATCAGTGCGGGACTTATGAAATGCATTCCCTGGATGAAGCGCAGGATATCGCACGTCACATCCTGTCACACGACGTACGGGTAAACTACAACGATGAACTGGCATTACCGCCAGAAAAGCTGCAGGAACTGCATATCTAGTCGCAGGCGGCGGCCTGACTGACAAATAAGGCGACCACAGGGTCGCCTTTATTTTTTGCCGGAGGGGGTCAGGATCCGACTGAGGCTTTGAGCGGGATATGCGGCGTAATTCTGACCTGCTTCACCATATTGTCCTGGACATCGAGAATATCCACGCTGTAGTTGCCGATCTGAATGCGGGTATCAATTTTCGGGATCTCCTGCAGCACTTCCATCAGCATGCCGTTAATGGTGCGCGCTTCTTCTTCCGGCAGCGTCCAGTTAAAGGCTTTATTGATTTCACGCACGTTGGCGCCGCCCTCAATCAACACAGAGCCGTCATTCTGCGGCAGCACCTCTTCTGCCAGCGACGGAGACATTGAAGTGGTAAAGTCACCCACGATCTCTTCCAGGATATCCTCAATGGTGACCAGCCCTTTGATATCGCCATACTCATCGACCACCACGCCGACTTTTTTCTTGTTGCGCTGAAATTTCACCAGCTGCACATTGAGCGGCGTCCCTTCCGGCACGTAGTAGATCTCATCGGCAGCGCGCAGCAGGGTTTCTTTGTTGAAATCATTTTTCTCTGTCATCATGCGCCAGGCTTCGCGCACGCGCAGCATACCCACAGTATCATCCAGCGAATCACGGAACAGCACGATACGACCGTGAGGGGAGTGGCTGAGCTGACGCAGGATCGATTTCCATTCATCGTTGATGTTAATGCCCACAATCTCATTACGCGGCACCATGATGTCATCCACGTTCACCTTCTCCAGGTCCAGCACGGAAAGCAACATATCCTGATTGCGACGCGATATCAGATTGCGGGATTCATAGACGATGGTACGCAGCTCTTCTTTGCTTAAAGCAGGATTCACCGAGCTGTCGGCTTTGATGCCTATCATGCGCATCAGCAGGCGCGTAATAGTATTCAGCAGCCAGACCAGGGGCAACATCACGTATTGCAACGGAACCAGTAAGAAACTACTGGGATAGGCCACTCTTTCCGGATACAGCGCCGCGATGGTTTTCGGGAGTACCTCGGCAAACACCAGGATCACAAACGTCAGTACGCCCGTCGCGATAGCCACGCCAGCGTTCCCGTACAGACGCATGCCGACAATGGTGGCCAGCGAGGAGGCGAGAATATTTACCAGGTTATTGCCAATCAACACCAGACTAATCAGGCGGTCGGGGCGGCGTAACAGTTTTTCGACCCGGCGCGCGCTGCGATTGCCGCTTTTGGCCTGATGACGCAACTTGTAGCGGTTAAGGGTCATCATGCCGGTTTCTGAACCGGAGAAATAAGCAGAAACCAGGACCATAATGACCAGGATGACGATCAGTGTGGTGGTTGAAACATGTTCCAACGCAGAACTTCCTTTTTAATGAGAGGGGTTGATAAGCAGATGCTGCAGCACGCGGCTGCCAAAGTAGGCCATGGTCAGCAGCAACGCGCCACCGCAGTTAAACCACACCACGCGTCGTCCGCGCCAGCCCTGGCGGTAATGACCCCAGAGCAACACCAGGTAGACAATCCAGGCTGCGATCGACAGCACCGCTTTATCCATATTTTCGGCACTGAACAGATTCTGCATATAGAACAGGCCGGTAAAGAGCACCAGCGTCAGCAGCACCACGCCGACCTGGGTGATATGAAACATTTTGCGTTCAATACTCAGCAGCGGCGGCATATCCTGGGTAAACACCAGCTTTTTGTTTTTCAGCTGATAATCAATCCAGGCCAGCTGTAAGGCATAGAGCGCGGCGATAATCAGCGTGGCGTATGCAAACAGCGACAGGCCAATATGAATCATCATGCCTGGCGTAGTTTCCAGGTGAGTAATAAAAGCGTTCGGCACAAAGGTGGCAAAAGCCAGGTTGATCAGGGCAAAACTATACACGATCGGCAACAGCAGCCAGCCGCGATTGCGTGACGCCACTATGGTCATGATGGCACAAATCAGCAGGCTTACCAGTGAGCCGATATTCAACAAACTGAGGTTCTGCCCGCTATCGATGGCGAAGATACGTTGTTGCAGTGCAACGGCATGAGATGCCAGCGCTACACAGGCGGAAAGCACAGCTAACCGCCGCCAGCCACTGTTACGTTTCAACAGACTGGGAATAATTACCGCCAGGCTCAGGGAGTAGGCAAACAGGGCCACTATCGCAAAAACAGACATAAATCGTGTCAGGTATCGGTCAGATAAGGGAAAAGCAGTATAGCGCCAGCGCGGTGTTGCTCCAAACGATCTCACGGGCAATTGCAGAGATCCACAACACTTCGTGTTATAATCCGCAGCATTGTGTCGCACGGGCGGCCTCTCTTTTTTCTGAGTGAGAGACAATGTTTGATAATTTAACCGATCGTTTGTCGCAAACCCTGCGTAATATCAGCGGCCGCGGAAGGCTGACCGAAGATAACATCAAGGATACGCTGCGCGAAGTCCGCATGGCCTTACTGGAAGCGGACGTAGCGCTGCCGGTAGTGCGCGAGTTTATCAATCGCGTGAAAGAGCGCGCGGTAGGGCAGGATGTCAATAAAAGCCTGACGCCCGGCCAGGAGTTCATCAAAATCGTCCGCAACGAACTGGTTGAGGCGATGGGCGCAGAAAATAATGCGCTGAACCTGGCTGCCCAGCCGCCAGCGGTAGTGCTGATGGCGGGCCTGCAGGGTGCGGGTAAAACCACCAGCGTCGGTAAGCTGGGTAAGTTCCTGCGCGAAAAGCACAAGAAAAAAGTGCTGGTGGTATCGGCTGACGTCTATCGCCCGGCGGCGATTCGCCAGCTGGAAACCCTGGCGCAGCAGGTAGGCGTCGATTTCTGTCCTTCGGATGTCAGCCAGAAACCGGTCGACATTGTGACAAATGCGCTGAAAGAGGCAAAGTTACAATTTTACGATGTGCTGCTGGTGGATACCGCCGGTCGTCTGCATGTCGATGAAGCGATGATGGATGAAATCAAACAGGTCCATGCTGCCATTAATCCGGTAGAAACCCTGTTTGTGGTAGACGCCATGACCGGCCAGGATGCGGCCAATACGGCAAAAGCCTTTAACGAAGCCTTGCCGCTGACCGGTGTTATCCTGACCAAGGTAGATGGTGATGCGCGTGGTGGTGCCGCGCTCTCGATTCGTCACATCACCGGCAAGCCGATTAAGTTTATGGGCGTCGGTGAGAAAACCGAGGCGCTGGAGCCTTTCTACCCCGATCGCATCGCTTCCCGTATCCTCGGCATGGGCGACGTTCTGTCGCTGATTGAAGATATTGAAAGCAAAGTTGACCGCGAGCAGGCAGAGAAGCTGGCGAAGAAGTTAAAAACCGGTGACGGCTTTGACCTGAATGACTTCCTTGAGCAGCTGAAGCAGATGCGCAACATGGGCGGTATGGCCAGCCTGATGGGCAAGCTACCCGGTATGGGACAGCTGCCGGATAACGTGAAGTCGCAGATGGATGACAAGGTGCTGGTGCGTATGGAAGCCATCATCAACTCCATGACGCGCAAAGAGCGTGAGAAGCCGGAAATCATTAAAGGTTCGCGCAAGCGCCGCATCGCCGCCGGTTCGGGCATGCAGGTGCAGGACGTTAACCGCCTGTTGAAGCAGTTCGACGACATGCAGCGCATGATGAAGAAGATGAAGAAGGGCGGCATGGCGAAGATGATGCGCAATATGAAAGGCATGATGCCACCCGGATTCCCGGGGCGTTAAGCCGATATACAATAAAAGCCCGAAAGGTTGCGCTCTCAGGTTGCTTTTTGCGCCAAAATGAGTAAAATTTTCGGGCTTTTTATATGACACCCGGGCCCCGTTCCTCGATGGGGCCCGGTTGTTTTATTAACTGAAGAGGATGTTATGGTAACAATTCGTTTGGCACGTCACGGCGCGAAAAAGCGTCCGTTTTATCAGGTTGTTGTTACAGACAGCCGCAATGCGCGTAATGGTCGTTTCATTGAGCGCGTAGGTTTCTTCAACCCGCTCGCATCTGGTCAGGCTGAAGGTCTGCGTCTGGACCTGGACCGTATTGAGCACTGGGTTGGCCAGGGCGCAACGCTTTCTGATCGCGTTAACGCGCTGATCAAAGAAGCTAAAAAAGCAGCTTAATCTGTCACGGTGGTGAGCATGAGCAGACAACTTGCCGCACAGCCTCCCGTAAAGCCTGTGGTTCTGGGCAAAATGGGGGCCGCTTACGGCATTCGGGGCTGGCTCAAAGTGTTTTCCTCCACCGAAAATGCCGATAGCATTTTTGACTATCAGCCCTGGTTCATCCAGCACGCCGGTCGCTGGCGGCAGGTCGAACTGGAAGGCTGGAAGCACCACAATCAGGATCTGATCATCAAGGTGAAAGGCGTTGACGATCGGGATGCGGCGGCCCAATTGACCAATTGCGAAATTGTGGTGGATTCGACGCAGCTGCCTGGGCTGGAAGAGGGCGATTACTACTGGAAAGACCTGATTGGTTGCAAGGTAGTGAACCTCGACGGCTATGAGATGGGGAAAGTCATTGATTTGATGGAAACCGGCTCGAACGACGTGTTAGTCGTTAAGGCAAACCTGAAGGATGCATTCGGTGTGCAGGAGCGGTTAATTCCGTTTCTTGATGAACAGGTTATCAAGAAAGTCGATCTCAATGCGGCCTTGATTGAAGTCGATTGGGATCCTGGTTTTTGATCTCCGGACAAGACGGTAACGCAACGGCGAACGCAATGTGGATTGGTGTTATTAGCCTTTTTCCAGAGATGTTTCGCGCAATTACCGATTACGGGGTAACCGGCCGGGCAGTAAAAAACGGCCTGCTCAGCATTCAGAGCTGGAGTCCTCGTGACTTCACGCATGATCGGCACCGTACCGTAGACGATCGACCTTACGGCGGCGGACCGGGAATGCTGATGATGGTACAACCCTTACGGGACGCCATCCACGCAGCGAAAGCGGCGGCAGGAGAAGGCGCGAAGGTGATTTATCTTTCACCTCAGGGACGCAAACTTGACCAACAGGGCGTTTGCGAACTGGCGACCAGCCAGAAGCTGATTCTGGTGTGTGGACGTTATGAAGGGATCGATGAGCGCTTAATCAAAACCGAAATTGACGAAGAGTGGTCAATCGGTGATTACGTGCTCAGCGGTGGGGAACTGCCAGCCATGACGCTGATTGACTCTGTCGCCCGGTTTATTCCCGGCGTACTGGGGAAACAGGCGTCAGCCGAAGAGGATTCGTTCTCGGATGGTTTGCTGGATTGTCCACACTACACCCGACCTGAAGTGTTAGAGGGTATGGAAGTTCCGGCAGTACTCCTGTCAGGAAACCATGCTGATATTCGCCGCTGGCGCCTGAAACAGTCGCTGGGCCGTACCTGGCTGAGAAGACCTGAACTTCTGGAAAACCTGGCTCTGACTGAAGAGCAAGCAAGGTTGCTGAGCGAGTTCCAGCGTGAACATCAACAGCAACAAAACGATGATGCGGAAGAGTAATCTTCCTTAAATATCAGTTTACCCAGGATAAGAGATTTATTATGAGCAACATTATCAAGCAACTTGAACAAGAACAGATGAAACAGGACGTACCTTCCTTCCGTCCGGGTGATACCGTGGAAGTGAAAGTATGGGTCGTTGAAGGTTCTAAAAAACGTCTGCAGGCATTCGAGGGCGTGGTTATCGCTATTCGTAACCGCGGTCTGCACTCTGCATTCACTGTTCGCAAAATTTCTAACGGCGAAGGTGTTGAGCGTGTCTTCCAGACTCACTCACCGGTAATCGACAGCATTACCGTTAAACGTCGTGGTGCCGTGCGTAAAGCCAAACTGTACTACCTGCGTGAGCGTACTGGTAAGGCTGCTCGTATCAAAGAGCGTCTTAACTAAGGTATCGCTAACGCGACATCTGAAAGTTAATCGATCAGGGGGTTGGCGCGAGCCAGCCCCCTTTTTTTATTGCCAGCTTAAAACCACGTTCTGCGGGCGTAGTCATCAATAAGATTTGGCTCTGCCTTATTGAATCTTACGGAACAGGCAGAGACTGCTTTTTAAGGTTTTTGGTACACCCCCGGGGGTGCAAACAACGCCGCCAGGGCTTAATCCGTGCAGCAAGGGCGCTGGTCACGATGAAGATGATAAATCGCCGTATTCACCGGGCCACTGGCAAGAATAATCATTCCGTAACGACAGCCAATAAACCGGGCGCCGCTGCGTTCAGCGACGGCACGGCTGGCCCGATTCTCTTCTGCCGCCAGAATTTCAATGACGTCGACGTCCGGACGCTGAAACCCCAGCTTAACCAGCTGCGCGACCGCCTGAGTGGCAATACCCTGACGTTGCGCGTCGCTGCGAACCCAATAGCCGATAGCGCTAACATCCGCCCGGTTACGCGCAAAGCGAATCCCGGCACCGCCCAACAGGCGCTGTTGCTGATCCACAATGGCAAACTCTTCCGCCGTGCCCGCGTTACGCTGCCATTCGGTAAAACGGATCCAGCTTTCCGCTTCTTCCTCACGATAATCCTGATGCGCCCAGACCATCCACGGAAGCAGCGTATCCAGAGATGCATTGACCGCCTGGGTGAAAGCGGGGATGTCATCCAGTGTGTAGGGCCGTAACTGAATAAACGTTTTTTCTGTCGGCATGTTCTGACCTGCGGGAAAAAGAGTTGAAGATCAGAGTAACAAGTTTCCTGCTGGCAATAAAATCACAATAACGTAAAGTTAATTTTACACTTCAAAGTGATCGATAGAATTAAAAAATTATATACAAATTATTGATTATTAACTATTTATTGATTTTATCTCTCCCTGAATTTTATATGTGGTAATAAAGGTGTACATTTGCGGATTGCAGGCTTTACGCTTTATGGTAAAGTATGTTGCAACCTCACTGAGGATCTGACGAACGCATATACGAGTAAACAGGATCGCCATCATGCAAAAAGACGCGCTGAATAATGTCCATATCGCCGAAGAACAAATCTTAATTACCCCGGAAGAGCTGAAAGCGAAATTCCCGCTCTCTGCACAGCAGGAAGCGCAGATTGCCGCTTCCCGCCGGACGATTTCTGACATTATCGCCGGACGCGATCCGCGTCTGCTGGTGGTCTGCGGTCCCTGTTCGATTCACGATACGGAAGCGGCTCTTGATTATGCGCGTCGTCTGAAAACACTTTCTGAGCAGGTACAGGATCGGCTCTATATCGTAATGCGCGTCTATTTTGAAAAACCCCGTACCACCGTGGGCTGGAAAGGGCTGATTAACGATCCGTACATGGACAACTCGTTTGATCTGGAAGCGGGGCTGCATATTGCTCGTGAGCTGCTGGTCAGTCTGGTGGAAATGGGACTGCCGTTAGCCACTGAAGCGCTGGATCCCAACAGCCCGCAATATCTGGGCGATCTCTTTAGCTGGTCCGCGATCGGCGCGCGTACCACTGAATCTCAGACCCACCGTGAAATGGCCTCCGGGCTGTCGATGCCGGTGGGCTTTAAAAACGGCACCGATGGTAGTCTCGGCACTGCCATCAATGCCATGCGTGCCGCCGCGATGCCGCACCGTTTTATGGGTATCAATCAGGCAGGACAGGTTTGCCTGCTACAAACGCAGGGGAATCCTCACGGACATGTGATACTGCGCGGTGGCAAAGCGCCTAACTACGGACCGGAAGATGTGGCGCAGTGTGAAAAAGAGATGCTGAAAGCGGGACTGCGCCCGGCCTTAATGATAGATTGCAGCCATGGCAATTCTAATAAAGACTACCGTCGTCAGCCCGGCGTGGCCGAATCGGCTATCGCCCAGATCAAAGATGGCAATCGCTCTATTATTGGTCTGATGCTGGAAAGCCACCTCCACGAGGGCAACCAGTCTTCAGAACAACCGCGTAGCGAAATGGCTTATGGCGTTTCCGTGACCGATGCCTGCATTAACTGGGATACCACGGAAAGCTTGCTGCGTGAGATTCATCAGGATCTGCAGGGAGTACTGTCGGCGCGTCTGTCACACGAGGTGTAAGAAACAATGGTGGCTGAACTGACCGCGCTACGCGATCAAATTGATAATGTTGATAAGGCGCTGCTTGATCTGCTGGCGCAGCGCCTTGCCCTGGTGGCTGAAGTCGGTGAAGTAAAAAGTCGCTACGGTCTGCCGATTTATGTGCCGGAGCGCGAAGCATCCATGCTGGCGTCACGACGTAAAGAGGCGGAAGCGCTGGGCGTTCCCCCCGATTTAATCGAGGACGTGCTGCGGCGCGTGATGCGTGAATCCTACTCCAGCGAAAACGACAAAGGCTTTAAAACTCTCTGTCCGACCATGCGTCCGATCGTGATCGTTGGCGGGAAAGGGCAGATGGGACGCCTGTTTGAAAAAATGCTCACCCTTTCCGGCTATCAGGTCAGTATTCTGGATAAAGATGACTGGCCTCATGCGGCGTCGCTGTTAAGTGATGCGGGTATGGTGATCATCAGCGTGCCTATTCATCTCACCGAGCAAGTGATTGCTCAGCTGCCTCCGTTGCCAGCGGATTGTATTCTGGTGGATCTCGCCTCGGTGAAGAGCCGTCCATTACAGGCGATGCTGGCTGCGCATCCGGGACCGGTGCTGGGACTACACCCGATGTTTGGGCCTGACAGCGGTAGCCTGGCTAAACAAGTGGTGGTCTGGTGTGACGGACGTCAGCCTGAAGCCTACCAATGGTTTCTGGAGCAGATTCAGGTCTGGGGCGCGCGCTTGCATCGTATCAGCGCGGTAGAGCATGATCAGAATATGGCCTTTATTCAGGCGCTACGCCATTTCGCCACTTTTGCTTATGGTCTGCATCTGGCAGAAGAGAACGTCAATCTGGAACAGCTGTTAGCCCTTTCATCGCCGATTTACCGGCTTGAGCTGGCTATGGTCGGACGACTGTTTGCTCAGGATCCTCAGCTTTATGCAGATATCATTATGTCATCCGGGAATAATCTGGCACTGATCAAGCGCTACTATCAGCGGTTTGGTGAGGCGATTACACTGCTGGAGCAGGGGGACAAACAGGCCTTTATCGACAGCTTCCGGCGCGTCGAACACTGGTTTGGTGATTACGCCAAACGTTTCCTGCTGGAGAGCCGCAGCTTGCTGCGTTCGGCAAACGACAGCCGACCCTGAAAAAAAAGGCATCCTGCGGGATGCCTTTTTGTTTGCTCAGCGCGGTTCCACCGGCACGACATTTTCGCTCGGATAACAGCCCAGCACTTTCAGTGAGCGCGTCAACTCACTCAGCTCCTGCAGCGCCTGCTGCATACTCTCTGAACGCAGATTACCCTGAACATCAATGTAGAACATCTCTTCCCACGGATTGCCGTTGATAGGACGCGACTCCAGCTTGCTCATAATCAGATTATGTTTACGCAGCACCAGCAGCGCCTCAACCAGAGCGCCCGCCTGCTGACCGGTGGCCAGAATCAGCGTGGTTTTGGCCGGAACCTGATCGGAGACATTGACCGGCTTACGCGCAAGAATAATGAAACGGGTAATGTTCTGCTGTTGATTGGCAAGGTTGCGCTCCAGCACCTGAAGCTGATAAAGCTCACCGCCGGCCTCGCTGCCGAGGGCCGCGGCTTTCGGGGAATTGAGCGCCGCGACAGTTTCCATTGCCGCTGCGGTACTTTCGGTATATTCGATTTTCCAGTGCGGGAAGCGGTTAATAAACTGGCTGCACTGCTGGAAAGGCTGGGGATGGCTGTAAACCGTTTCGATCTGTTGCAGGTCCGTATTGCTGGCGACCAGTACGCAATGTTCGATGGGAATGGTCATCTCGCCAATCACTGAAAGACGGGTATGCTGCAGTAAGTCATACACCTCATTAATCGAGCCGGAACTGGTATTCTCAATCGGCAGCACGGCGTAATCTGCCTGACCAGATTCTACCTGCTGAATAATGTCCTGAAATTTCTGGCAGCCGCACTCAATCATATTGTCGAAGTGGCGCGCCGCATATTTGCGTGCCGCCAGGTGGGAATAGGAGCCTTTCGGGCCGAGAAAGGCGATACGTGCTGCCTGTGCATGGGTGTGATTAAGATCTTTTTGCAGCAGCGCCTGCTGCGTCAGAACGGAGTCTTCGATAATCAGCTGAAAGAGACGGGTAATGTAGTGCGCATCAAGCTTATGCTTCTGGCCAAGCGTAATCAGATTCTCCAGCAGCGCCCGCTCGCGCTCCACGTCACGAATAGGGCGGTGCGTGGCCATTTTCGCTTCAGCGACGTTAATCGCCAGTGCGCGGCGCTCTGCTAACAGCGTCAGTAACTTCTCATCGACAGCACTGATTTTATCACGCAGCGCCAGTAATGGATTATCGGGATTCATAAGGCTCACCTGTAAACGGTCCAATAAAAAAGCCTCCCGGTGGGAGGCTTTGTTGTTCGTCTTCGCATTTCTTTTCACATGACGAATCGCCTCCCGTTCAGGGGAAGGTAAAAAAGAATGCGAAGAAAAACGGCAGAAGTTTCATGTTAATGTCCGGTGAAAGCGTGATTTGAGAGTAACCGTACTGATTTCATCCTGTCAATAAAAAACGCGCCCGCAGGCGCGTTATCTCTGAGGCTGACGTCAGTCTGCCGGCGTGAAATCTTTGACGCTGGCAGTAGCGCGGCGCGCTTCACCCTTGTGCTGCACTTTATTCAGCTGGCGCTCCAGCTTGGTAATAAGTTCATTGATGGCGCTGTACATATCTTCATGTTTGGCGCTGGCGAAAAGTGTGCCGTTCGGGGTGTTAATCGTTGCGTCAGCCACAAATTCTTTAGGCTCACGGGAAAGGACAATATGGGGATTTATCAGATGGGTTTGCCATTTCTCCAGCTTAGCGAGACGGTCTTCGACATGATTACGAATAGCGGTAGTGATTTCCATTTGCTTACTGGTAATGTTCAGAATCATCATTCATACCTCTCTGTCATTTCCGTCTTGGTAGAACCAGCATAACGTGCAATTCAGTAAAAGTTGTGATCAAGATCATGAAAAAGGGTCGGTTTTTGTCAAGAGCGATGCTTTGTGAGAGAAATGCAAAAAGTGACAGGAATCACTGGAAATCTGCGGCAGGACAGGGCAAGGTTGATAAGTTAACTCAGCGTGGTTTCTCACCTGACTGAATTCTGGCAAAAAAATGGCAGTCACTGACTGCCATTTTTGCGCTTCTGGTTCAGGCTGCTTTATTCGCCGCAATAATCTTCGCGACTTTATCCGCTTCGCCCGTTAACTGCAGCTGACGGTAGGCATTTTCCATCAGCGGCAGCGCATCGCGGGTGGCCTGGGTATCCGGATAATCGCGTAGCATGCCTTCCACACGGTTAACAACCGCGACATAGGCACCGCGTCTGGTATAGAATTCCGCCACGGAAAGTTCATACTTCGCCAGGCGATCCTTCAGATAGACCAGACGCTTCTGCGCATCGGCAGCATACTGACTGTTCGGATAGCTGCGCAGCAGCTGAGAGAAATCGCGGAAAGCATCGCGGGCATGCGTCGGATCGCGATCGGAACGATCAATACCGAAAAAGCCCTGCAGTGCGGAGTCATCCAGCGCCATATCCGTCAGACCTTTCATGTAAATGACATAGTCAATGTTCGGATGGGTTGGATTAAGACGCATGAAACGTGCAATCGCCGCCTGAGCCAACGGCAGATCAGCATTTTTGTAATACGCGTAGATTAAATCCAGTTGTACCTGCTGGGAGTAAGGGCCGAACGGGTAGCGGTTATCCAGCGCTTCCAGTTGCTTAATTGCGGCTTTAAAGTTACCGTCCTGCAGCTTTTGCTGAGCATTGGCATAAATTTCAGAAGGCGGGCTGTCCGGCACGGTATCCTGGGAGCCGGAGCAACCCAGCAAGGCCAGGCTCAGTGTGGCGACAGCCACCAGATGTTTCATACGCGTCATGACGAAATGATTATCCTCAAAATGTTATGGCGGAAGCTGTCCGTATAGCTCCCGGTAATGACCAGGTACGATAGCACATTATATTAAACGGCATCGCCGTGAAAACCCAACGTTAACGAAGAAGCTGTCTATGGCACAACAAGTTCAACTCACCGCAACAGTATCCGAAGCACAACTCGGGCAACGCTTAGATCAAATTTTGGCGGAATTGTTCCCCGATTATTCACGTTCCCGCATAAAAGAGTGGATCCTTGCGCGCCGCGTCAGCGTCAACGGCATCATTATCGATAAACCGAAAGAGAAAATGCTCGGCGGTGAGCAGGTGGCGATTAACGCCGAAATCGAAGAAGAACAACGCTGGGAAGCGCAAAATATCGTGCTGGATATCGTTTATGAAGATGACGATATTCTGGTGATCAACAAGCCGCGCGATCTGGTGGTGCATCCCGGTGCCGGCAATCCTGACGGTACTGTGCTGAACGCACTGCTTTATCACTATCCCGCCATTGCTGATGTGCCGCGCGCGGGCATCGTGCATCGTCTCGATAAAGATACCACCGGTCTGATGGTGGTGGCGAAAACCGTCCCGGCGCAAACCCATCTGGTGGAGTCGCTGCAACTGCGTGAAATCACCCGTGAATATGAAGCGGTGGCGATCGGCACGATGACGGCAGGCGGCACGGTAGAGGAGCCTATCGCGCGTCACTCTACCAAACGTACCCATATGGCCGTGCATCCGATGGGCAAACCTGCAGTAACCCATTACCGCATCATGGAGCACTTCCGTGCTCATACGCGCCTGCGTTTGCGTCTGGAAACGGGGCGTACGCACCAGATTCGCGTACATATGGCGCATATTAACCATCCGCTGGTGGGCGATCCGCTCTACGGTGGCCGCCCGCGTCCGCCAAAAGGCGCTTCCGACGATTTTATCGCGACGCTGCGTGCGTTTGATCGTCAGGCGCTGCATGCCACCATGCTGCGACTCTATCATCCCATTACCGGTATTGAAATGGAGTGGCATGCGCCGCTGCCGCAGGATATGGTCGATTTGATCGACGCGTTAAAAGCGGATACTCAGGAATTCCGCGATCAGCTGGACTGGATGTGAGTGTGTTGATTACGCCGCAGTGGCCTGCACCGGCGACTGTGCGGGCCTTTTCGACCACCCGGAGCGGTGGAGTGAGTCAGGCCTCCTGGGCCTCGCTGAATGTTGGTGCGCATGTCGGGGATGATCCCGCTGCGGTGGCGGCCAATCGACAGCGTCTGGTGGAGATGGCGCAGCTACCGGCGATGCCGCACTGGCTTGAGCAGGTGCACGGTGTTGACGTCGCCAGGCTCAGCGCTTCTCAGCACGCATCTTTACGTGCTGACAGCGCGATCACCAGTGAACGCGGAGTCGTCTGTGCCGTGATGACGGCCGACTGTTTGCCGGTGCTGTTCTGCTCCGCGGATGGGACGGAAGTGGCTGCGGCGCATGCTGGCTGGCGCGGCCTGTGTGCCGGGGTGCTGGAGCAGACGATCGCGCAGTTTCATTGTCCGCCTGCGGACATTTATGCCTGGCTAGGGCCGGCCATCGGGCCAGACGCTTTTGAAGTTGGCGCAGAAGTGCGTGACGCTTTTCTGGCGCGGGATCCCCGGGCGGCGCAGGCATTTCGTGCTGCAGGTAAAAAATATTACGCTGATATCTGGCAACTGGCGCGCCAGCGCTTACAGGCCACCGGGCTTCATTCCATCAGCGTTGCGCCGCGTTGTACTTACACGGAAAGTGATGATTTTTTCTCCTTCCGACGTGATGGTACTACCGGGCGTATGGTAAGTTTGATCTGGCTCATATAATCTTAGCTCCCAAGACGATCCAGGCAGTGCGTTTTTTGTTCTCTCTGTCAGGTCAGGAACCTTGAAAATTTGAGGGATGACCTCATTTTAATCTCCAGTAGCACCTTGACCTGTTATGGGAGGAATCATGCGTCTGGATCGTCTTACTAATAAATTCCAGCTTGCCCTTGCCGACGCTCAGTCTCTCGCGCTGGGACACGACAACCAATTTATCGAACCCTTGCATCTGATGAGCTCGCTACTCAATCAGGAAGGGGGAACGGTACGTCCATTATTATCTTCTGTCGGTATTGATGTAGCTGCCTTACGCAGCGGCCTTGAGCAGGCAATCAATCGACTTCCGCAGGTTGAAGGCACCGCAGGGGACGTTCAGCCCTCTGCCGATTTGGTACGAGTGCTTAACCTGTGCGATAAACTGGCGCAAAAGCGCGGCGACAACTTTATATCATCCGAACTTTTTGTGCTGGCGGCTCTGGATTCACGCGGTTCGCTGGCGGACTTGTTGAAATCCGCTGGCGCAACCAGCGAAAAAGTGACCAGAGCTATTGAGCAAATGCGTGGGGGAGAGAACGTGAACGATCAGGGGGCTGAAGATCAGCGCCAGGCCTTAAAAAAATTCACTATCGATCTCACTGAACGCGCTGAACAGGGCAAACTCGACCCGGTCATTGGGCGTGATGAAGAGATCCGTCGCACTATTCAGGTACTGCAGCGTCGCACCAAAAACAACCCGGTCCTGATCGGTGAGCCCGGGGTAGGTAAAACTGCTATTGTGGAAGGACTGGCGCAGCGCATTATCAATGGCGAAGTGCCGGAGGGGCTGAAAGGCCGCCGCGTGCTGGCGCTGGACATGGGCGCACTGGTGGCGGGCGCGAAATATCGTGGTGAGTTTGAAGAGCGTCTGAAAGGCGTACTGAACGATCTGTCAAAGCAGGAAGGTAACGTTATCCTGTTTATCGATGAGCTCCATACCATGGTCGGAGCCGGTAAAGCGGATGGCGCCATGGATGCGGGTAATATGTTGAAACCCGCGCTGGCGCGTGGCGAGCTGCATTGTGTTGGGGCGACCACCCTGGATGAGTATCGTCAGTACATTGAAAAAGATGCGGCGCTGGAACGTCGTTTCCAGAAAGTGTTTGTTGCCGAGCCGAGCGTGGAAGATACCATTGCGATTCTGCGTGGGTTAAAAGAGCGTTATGAGCTGCATCATCATGTGCAGATCACGGACCCGGCTATTGTCGCCGCTGCCACTCTGTCGCATCGCTATATTGCCGATCGTCAGTTGCCCGATAAGGCTATCGACCTGATCGATGAGGCCGCTTCCAGTATCCGTTTGCAAATCGACTCGAAACCCGAGCCGCTGGACCGCCTTGAGCGTCGCATTATTCAGTTAAAACTGGAGCAGCAGGCACTGAAAAAAGAGTCTGATGATGCCAGCATTAAACGTCTGGATATGCTGGAAAGCGAACTGGAGCAGAAAGAGCGCGAATACGCTGAGCTGGAAGAAGAGTGGAAAGCTGAGAAAGCGTCACTTTCCGGCACGCAGAATATCAAAGCTGAGCTGGAGCAGGCGCGCCTCTCTCTTGAACAGGCGCGGCGTGTGGGCGATCTGGCCAAAATGTCAGAACTTCAATACGGCGAAATTCCGGCGCTGGAAAAACAGCTGGCGGCAGCAACACAGTCTGAAGGCAAGACCATGAAGCTGCTGCGTAACCGGGTAACAGATGTTGAGATTGCCGATGTGCTGGCGCGCTGGACCGGTATTCCGGTCTCCCGCATGATGGAAGGGGAGCGGGATAAACTACTGCGTATGGAACAGGAGCTGCACAGCCGGGTGATCGGACAGGATGAAGCGGTAGAAGCGGTCTCAAATGCGATTCGCCGTAGCCGCGCTGGTCTCGCCGACCCCAATCGTCCTATCGGTTCGTTCCTGTTCCTGGGACCGACCGGGGTAGGGAAAACCGAGCTGTGTAAGTCGCTGGCTAATTTCCTGTTTGACAGCGATGACGCTATGGTGCGTATCGATATGTCTGAGTTTATGGAAAAACATTCGGTTTCGCGCCTGGTGGGGGCACCGCCGGGATATGTCGGCTATGAGGAAGGAGGCTATCTGACGGAAGCAGTACGCCGTCGCCCTTATTCCGTGATCCTGCTGGATGAGGTAGAAAAAGCGCATCCTGATGTGTTCAATATTCTGCTGCAGGTGCTGGATGATGGCCGTCTGACCGATGGTCAGGGACGTACAGTGGATTTCCGCAACAGCGTGGTTATCATGACCTCTAACCTGGGATCGGATCTGATTCAGGAACGCTTTGGTGACCTGGACTATCCAGCCATGAAGGACATGGTGATGAGCGTGGTAGGTCGTCATTTCCGTCCAGAGTTTGTTAACCGTATCGATGAAGTGGTGGTGTTCCATCCGTTAGGAGAGAAACATATCGCTTCTATTGCCAAAATTCAGCTGCAGCGGCTTTACAACCGTCTCGAGGAGCGCGGCTTTGCACTTCATATTTCAGACGAGGCGCTGCAGTTGCTGGCTAAAAACGGCTACGATCCGGTATATGGTGCGCGTCCACTGAAACGAGCGATACAGCAGCAGATTGAAAACCCGCTGGCTCAGCAGATGCTTTCCGGCGTACTGGTCCCGGGTAAAGCGATTGAAATGGATGTAAAAGACGGGGCCATTGTGGCGCATCAGTAATTTTCTCCAGCGATAACGGGCCTGCGGGCCCGTTTTTTTGCTCTGTCTGGTACGTTTTTGCTGGTTATTGCGTCGTTTTGCTTGTAAAATGAGCATTCACGCAGAAAGTTAAAAATAGCGCTTGTCAGACAGAATTAACTGCCTATAATGCGCCTCCACTGACACGGAACAACGGCATACAGGCCGCCGGGTCAGCAGGTTCAGCCCGCTGAACCGCCGGAGAAAAATCCTGAAAAAAGGGTTGACTCTGAAGGAGGAAAGCGTAATATACGCCACCTCGCGACAGACGGCTGAGCCGCGTCGCACCGCTCTTTAACAATTTATCAGACAATCTGTGTGGGCACTCGCAGGATTGATATCGGAGCCTCCGGGCTTAAAAAATATCAAGTCTCAAGAGTGAACACGTAATTCATTACGACGTTTTTCCTTGAGCATCGCTTCACGAGTTGAAGCAAATCAAGCTTTTAATTGAAGAGTTTGATCATGGCTCAGATTGAACGCTGGCGGCAGGCCTAACACATGCAAGTCGAACGGCAGCACAGGAAAGCTTGCTTTCCGGGTGGCGAGTGGCGGACGGGTGAGTAATGTCTGGGGATCTGCCCGATGGAGGGGGATAACCACTGGAAACGGTGGCTAATACCGCATAATGTCGCAAGACCAAAGTGGGGGACCTTCGGGCCTCACACCATCGGATGAACCCAGATGGGATTAGCTAGCAGGCAGGGTAACGGCCTACCTGGGCGACGATCCCTAGCTGGTCTGAGAGGATGACCAGCCACACTGGAACTGAGACACGGTCCAGACTCCTACGGGAGGCAGCAGTGGGGAATATTGCACAATGGGCGCAAGCCTGATGCAGCCATGCCGCGTGTATGAAGAAGGCCTTCGGGTTGTAAAGTACTTTCAGCGGGGAGGAAGGGATGAGGCTTAATACGCTTCGTCATTGACGTTACCCGCAGAAGAAGCACCGGCTAACTCCGTGCCAGCAGCCGCGGTAATACGGAGGGTGCAAGCGTTAATCGGAATTACTGGGCGTAAAGCGCACGCAGGCGGTCTGTTAAGTCAGATGTGAAATCCCCGGGCTCAACCCGGGAACTGCATTTGAAACTGGCAGGCTTGAGTCTCGTAGAGGGGGGTAGAATTCCAGGTGTAGCGGTGAAATGCGTAGAGATCTGGAGGAATACCGGTGGCGAAGGCGGCCCCCTGGACGAAGACTGACGCTCAGGTGCGAAAGCGTGGGGAGCAAACAGGATTAGATACCCTGGTAGTCCACGCCGTAAACGATGTCGACTTGGAGGTTGTGCCCTTGAGGCGTGGCTTCCGGAGCTAACGCGTTAAGTCGACCGCCTGGGGAGTACGGCCGCAAGGTTAAAACTCAAATGAATTGACGGGGGCCCGCACAAGCGGTGGAGCATGTGGTTTAATTCGATGCAACGCGAAGAACCTTACCTGGCCTTGACATCCACGGAATTCTGCAGAGATGCGGAAGTGCCTTCGGGAACCGTGAGACAGGTGCTGCATGGCTGTCGTCAGCTCGTGTTGTGAAATGTTGGGTTAAGTCCCGCAACGAGCGCAACCCTTATCCTTTGTTGCCAGCGATTCGGTCGGGAACTCAAAGGAGACTGCCGGTGATAAACCGGAGGAAGGTGGGGATGACGTCAAGTCATCATGGCCCTTACGGCCAGGGCTACACACGTGCTACAATGGCGCATACAAAGAGAAGCGACCTCGCGAGAGCAAGCGGACCTCATAAAGTGCGTCGTAGTCCGGATCGGAGTCTGCAACTCGACTCCGTGAAGTCGGAATCGCTAGTAATCGTGGATCAGAACGCCACGGTGAATACGTTCCCGGGCCTTGTACACACCGCCCGTCACACCATGGGAGTGGGTTGCAAAAGAAGTAGGTAGCTTAACCCTCGGGAGGGCGCTTACCACTTTGTGATTCATGACTGGGGTGAAGTCGTAACAAGGTAACCGTAGGGGAACCTGCGGTTGGATCACCTCCTTACCTGAACG
>NZ_LR026978.1:487908-555196 GCF_900604315.1 [Erwinia] mediterraneensis | reverse complement strand
ACGGGTCGCGACAGCGAAACGTCTGTGGGTTGTGAGGTTAAGCGAACAAGCGTACACGGTGGATGCCCTGGCAGTCAGAGGCGATGAAGGACGTGCTAATCTGCGAAAAGCGCCGGCGAGGTGATATGAACCTTTGACCCGGCGATGTCCGAATGGGGAAACCCGGTGCACTCAGTGCATCATCGCAACATGAATACATAGTGTTGCGAGGCGAACCGGGGGAACTGAAACATCTAAGTACCCCGAGGAAAAGAAATCAACCGAGATTCCCCCAGTAGCGGCGAGCGAACGGGGAGCAGCCCAGAGCCTGAATCAGCATGTGTGTCAGTGGAAGCGTCTGGAAAGGCGCACGGTACAGGGTGACAGTCCCGTACACGAAGGCACAGATGCTGTGAGCTCGATGAGTAGGGCGGGACACGTGATATCCTGTCTGAAGATGGGGGGACCATCCTCCAAGGCTAAATACTCCTGACTGACCGATAGTGAACCAGTACCGTGAGGGAAAGGCGAAAAGAACCCCGGCGAGGGGAGTGAAACAGAACCTGAAACCGTGTACGTACAAGCAGTGGGAGCCTCTTTATGGGGTGACTGCGTACCTTTTGTATAATGGGTCAGCGACTTATATTCTGTAGCAAGGTTAACCGTATAGGGGAGCCGCAGGGAAACCGAGTCTTAACCGGGCGTTAAGTTGCAGGGTATAGACCCGAAACCCGGTGATCTAGCCATGGGCAGGTTGAAGGTTGGGTAACACTAACTGGAGGACCGAACCGACTAATGTTGAAAAATTAGCGGATGACCTGTGGCTGGGGGTGAAAGGCCAATCAAACCGGGAGATAGCTGGTTCTCCCCGAAAGCTATTTAGGTAGCGCCTCGTGAATTCATCTCCGGGGGTAGAGCACTGTTTCGGCTAGGGGGCCATCCCGGCTTACCAACCCGATGCAAACTGCGAATACCGGAGAATGTTATCACGGGAGACACACGGCGGGTGCTAACGTCCGTCGTGAAGAGGGAAACAACCCAGACCGCCAGCTAAGGTCCCAAAGTCATGGTTAAGTGGGAAACGATGTGGGAAGGCCCAGACAGCCAGGATGTTGGCTTAGAAGCAGCCATCATTTAAAGAAAGCGTAATAGCTCACTGGTCGAGTCGGCCTGCGCGGAAGATGTAACGGGGCTAAACCATGCACCGAAGCTGCGGCAGTGACACTGTGTGTTGCTGGGTAGGGGAGCGTTCTGTAAGCCGCTGAAGGTGTGCTGTGAGGCATGCTGGAGGTATCAGAAGTGCGAATGCTGACATAAGTAACGATAAAGCGGGTGAAAAGCCCGCTCGCCGGAAGACCAAGGGTTCCTGTCCAACGTTAATCGGGGCAGGGTGAGTCGACCCCTAAGGCGAGGCCGAAAGGCGTAGTCGATGGGAAACAGGTTAATATTCCTGTACTTGGTGTTACTGCGAAGGGGGGACGGAGAAGGTCAGGTTAGCCGGGCGACGGTTGTCCCGGTTTAAGCGTGTAGGCTGGTTTTCCAGGCAAATCCGGAAAATCAAGGCTGAGGCGTGATGACGAGGCACTACGGTGCTGAAGTAACTGATACCCTGCTTCCAGGAAAAGCCTCTAAGCTCCAGGTAACACGAAATCGTACCCCAAACCGACACAGGTGGTCAGGTAGAGAATACCAAGGCGCTTGAGAGAACCCGGGTGAAGGAACTAGGCAAAATGGTGCCGTAACTTCGGGAGAAGGCACGCTGGCATGTAGGTGAGGGGACTTGCTCCCGGAGCCGAAGCCAGTCGAAGATACCAGCTGGCTGCAACTGTTTATTAAAAACACAGCACTGTGCAAACACGAAAGTGGACGTATACGGTGTGACGCCTGCCCGGTGCCGGAAGGTTAATTGATGGGGTCAGCCGCAAGGCGAAGCTCCTGATCGAAGCCCCGGTAAACGGCGGCCGTAACTATAACGGTCCTAAGGTAGCGAAATTCCTTGTCGGGTAAGTTCCGACCTGCACGAATGGCGTAATGATGGCCAGGCTGTCTCCACCCGGGACTCAGTGAAATTGAACTCGCTGTGAAGATGCAGTGTACCCGCGGCAAGACGGAAAGACCCCGTGAACCTTTAATACAGCTTGACACTGAACATTGAGCCTTGCTGTGCAGGATAGGTGGGAGGCTTTGAAGCGCGGACGCCAGTCTGCGTGGAGCCATCCTTGAAATACCACCCTTTAATGTTTGATGTTCTAACCTGGCGCCGGGATCCGGCGCGGGGACAGTGTCTGGTGGGTAGTTTGACTGGGGCGGTCTCCTCCCAAAGCGTAACGGAGGAGCACGAAGGTGGGCTAATCACGGTCGGACATCGTGAGGTTAGGGCAAAGGCATAAGCCCGCTTGACTGCGAGCGTGACGGCGCGAGCAGGTGCGAAAGCAGGTCTTAGTGATCCGGTGGTTCTGTATGGAAGGGCCATCGCTCAACGGATAAAAGGTACTCCGGGGATAACAGGCTGATACCGCCCAAGAGTTCATATCGACGGCGGGGTTTGGCACCTCGATGTCGGCTCATCACATCCTGGGGCTGAAGTAGGTCCCAAGGGTATGGCTGTTCGCCATTTAAAGTGGTACGCGAGCTGGGTTTAGAACGTCGTGAGACAGTTCGGTCCCTATCTGCCGTGGGCGCTGGAGAACTGAGGGGGGCTGCTCCTAGTACGAGAGGACCGGAGTGGACGCACCGCTGGTGTCCGGGTTGTCACGCCAGTGGCATTGCCCGGTAGCTAAGTGCGGAAGAGATAAGTGCTGAAAGCATCTAAGCACGAAACTTGCCCCGAGATGAGTTCTCCCTGACCCTTTAAGGGTCCTGAAGGGACGTTGAAGACGACGACGTTGATAGGCCGGATGTGTAAGTGCAGCGATGCATTGAGCTGACCGGTACTAATGACCCGTGAGGCTTAACCTTACAACGCCAGAGGCGTTTTATGAGAGACGCGATTTTCAGTTTGTTACCCGGATACGTTGTGCGGCCTGCGGGCGGCGCGACAACAGAATTTGCCTGGCGGCCAGAGCGCGGTGGTCCCACCTGAACCCATGCCGAACTCAGAAGTGAAACGCCGTAGCGCCGATGGTAGTGTGGGGTCTCCCCATGCGAGAGTAGGGAACTGCCAGGCATCCATACACGACAGAGCCCCGTACGCGAGTACGGGGCTTTTTCGTCTGCACACAGGACGGCTTACTGCCTGCAGCTTCACCCGCCCCGCAGCACGATCTTTCTGAATAACTTCATAATTCTCGCCTGTATTATAAGCTATAGTATTATTCCGTCTGTATGGATGTTTCCTTCATACCTGCAGCTTTAAATGCTCTCCTGTTTACCACATCCTCTGACTATCCCGCTACACGGCAGGATTTCCTCGCATTTCCTTCCCTGGCCTTCCTTACTCCTGACGTCTTCTTCTGGCAAAACTCGCTCTGGCTCACATTTTATAACCCTGGCATTAACACCTGTTTCGAAAAATCGACGTAAATGATTAACTAACTATTTAATATTTCTTAATGACGAGAATAAACGAGGGCAAACATGTCAGATACACTCGATTCAGGCAACGGAACAGCCCTGACAACAGGTTCCGCCAGTAAAAAGCGCATTTGGGCCATTGTGGGTGCGTCTTCCGGCAACCTGGTTGAATGGTTTGATTTTTACGTTTACTCCTTCTTTTCCCTCTATTTCGCCCATATCTTTTTCCCGGCTGGCGACAGCACCACCCAACTGTTACAGACGGCGGGCGTATTTGCCGCAGGTTTTCTGATGCGCCCGGTCGGGGGCTGGTTATTTGGTTATATCGCGGACAAACATGGCCGTAAGACCTCGATGCTGATCTCCGTCTGCATGATGTGCTTCGGCTCGCTGGTGATTGCCTGTCTGCCTGGTTATGCTTCGATTGGCATCGCCGCGCCTACAATCTTACTGTTGGCTCGTATGTTCCAGGGTTTATCGGTAGGAGGAGAATATGGCACCAGCGCGACCTACATGAGCGAAGTGGCACTGGAAGGGCGTAAAGGTTTTTATGCCTCTTTTCAGTATGTCACCCTGATCGGCGGGCAGCTGCTGGCGGTACTGACCGTGGTCCTCCTGCAGCAAATACTGAGCGATGAGGCATTACATAGCTGGGGCTGGCGTATTCCGTTTTTCCTCGGCGCGATACTGGCGATTGTCGCGCTCTGGCTGCGTCGTTCGCTGAATGAAACCGCGGATAAAAGCAGTCGCGAACACCGCAATGCCGGGAGCCTGTCTGGCCTGCTGCGCAATCATCCGCGCGCTTTCCTGATGGTGCTGGGTTTTACCGCGGGCGGATCGCTCAGCTTTTATACCTTCACCACCTACATGCAGAAATATCTGGTCAACAGCGCCGGTATGGATGCGAAAACGGCCAGCGGTCTGATGACCGGCGCTCTGTTTATCTTTATGCTGATGCAGCCTTTAATCGGTGCGCTCTCCGATAAAATCGGGCGTCGCGGCTCGATGCTGATTTTTGGTGCTGGCGCGGCTCTTTGTACGGTGCCGATCCTGACGCTGCTGCAAAACGTTAACAGCCTGTGGCTGACCTTCCCCCTGATCCTTCTGGCACTGCTGATCACCAGTTTCTACACCGCCATCAGCGGCATTCTTAAGGCAGAGATGTTTCCTCCTGAAGTTCGCGCACTGGGTGTCGGGCTTTCCTATGCGGTGGCCAATGCCATCTTTGGCGGGTCGGCAGAATATGTTGCGCTGCTGATGAAGAAGCAGGGGATAGAAACCAGCTTTTTCTGGTACGTGTCGGCTATGGGGGCGCTGGCATTTCTGGTTGCGCTGAAGCTGCATAAGAAAGGCAAAGGCATACAGCTTTAACCGGGGCGATAAAAAAGCCCCTGACGGGCTGAGGGTTCCCCATAAATAAAGACAGGCATAGAAGGTTATGATCTACTTAGTGTTCCACCAAAAAGTAAGGTCACACCTCTATGCCTGTTTCACAAGTTTGCCATAAATTTTTTAGCCAGTCCCTGAACTCCATTCATCAGTACCGTAAAAACGCTCTGCTTGATATGACCGTGGCTCTGACGCGTGGTGCTTCGCTTTCTCTTACCAGCATCGGCAGATACCTGCCAGGCCCCGCACGTGTTAAGCACAAGATTAAGCGTGTTGACCGGCACCTCAACAGCGACCTGATGTTCAGTGATATTCCCTGTGTCTACCAGCAGCTTGTATCCCGCCTCACACACAGCCTTTCAGTTTGTGTCATTGCTGTGGACTGGAGTGGTTATCCTTCATCAGAGCTCAGTGTTTTGCGGGCAAGCTTATTGTGTGATGGCAGAGCTGTCCCTCTGATGAGTAAAGTCATTTCCTCCCGCTACCAGAACAACTCTGCCGTACAAAATGCCTTTCTCGATCAGATGGCTGTCGCCATCGGCAAAGATAAGCAGGTCATTATCGTGACCGATGCAGGCTTTCGCAGCAGCTGGTTTCACCACATCCGCTCTCTGGGCTGGGATTTTGTCGGACGAGTCAGGGGCAGCCTCTATTTTCAGGTCATCGGGGATGAAGAGTGGCAGATGGCGCGGGATATTGTGTCATCAACAACGGCACGCTACCCGGGATTCGGGCGTCTGGCACGTAACGCCAGTCGTGACTGTCCGGGACATTTCTACACCGTGCATAAGCGGGCGACGGGCAGGAAAAGCAGCCAGCATTACTCCAAAACAGACAGGATGTACCGTAAAAACGCGCGTGAACCGTGGCTGCTTTTTACCAGCCTGATGGAATATAAGCCACGCGAGACAGTTAAACTTTATAGTCGCCGTATGCAGATAGAACAGAACTTCAGGGATGAAAAAAGCGAGCGCTATGGGTTGGGACTGCGGGCAAGTAAAAGCCGGGGAGAAAAACGAATATCCGTGCTTTGCCTGGTTGCAGCTCTCTACAGCATCATCCTGTGGCTGACGGGATATTACCTTGAAAGTAAGGGAATAAATCGATGGTTCCAGGCGAACAGTGAGAAATCACGCAGGGTGCTGTCGTATCTGACATTGAGTGAAAATGTCATCCGGCAGTCGCCGGAGCTCCTGTCGGGAATGAACCCCGACAGGGTGTATGCCGATATGGCCAGAGCCTACAGAAACATCATCATGGTGTACTGATAATGTTTCTGGGGATCCCTCAGCCCGGCAGGGGCTTTTTTCAGAGAATACGGCTGATAAGGCGATCAATGCGGATGCGACGTAAGCGCCGGATCAGCTTACGCACCTTCGCCGGATAATCCGCTATGCTCTCCAGGTCGCGGAAATGCTTTACCACGGTGGTATGGGTACGAATCAGAGCCAACTCTTTCTCGCGCTGCTCAGCGAGCTGCTGTAACGGATCGTGGATCAGCACCGCATTTTCCAGGTCGAGCCGCCAGGCGCGTGGATTGAGATTATTACCGGTAATCAGCATCCATTCATCATCTACCCAGATTCCTTTCAGATGGTAGCTGTTGTCACCATCCTTCCATAAACGCACCACCAGCTGCCCGTTATTGATGTAATACTGCAGACGGCTCAGAAAACGACGCAGGTTAATCTCATATAAGTAAGGCAGCGCCGCGATAATCTTAAAAGGCTGATCGGGTGGAATATAGAAATCGTTCGCTGTTTTATCACCCACGATAATCTCAACCTCTTTTCCCTGGCGCAGCAAATAGATGAGATTACGCACCAGAATGGCAGGCAGGTTAAAATAGGGCGTACAGAGTGTCAGTTTCTGTTCTGCACAGGGCATCAGATGGAAGATGGTTTTGTTCAGCAGGCTGCGCTTACCTAATCCCACCAGCGGCGTTACCGTCAGCTCTTCGTTATGACCATCACCGGCGAACTGGTAGTTAAAACCACGCAGATCCTGACGGAACTGACGTGTCTCATTTTTGATTTCAGGACTGGAGGGGCGCTCTGCACGATCGAGACGGTTCACCGCTTCAGCCTGTTGCAGATTGACGTGAATCCACTCATACATGGCATTGGTCAGTCTGGCGTTACGAATCAGATGATAGCGATCGTAGCGATATTTATCGTGCTGATGCAGATAGACGTCATTGATGCTGGCACCGCTGTACAGCAGGGTATCATCAATAATAAATCCTTTCAGATGGAGAACGCCCAGGGCTTCACGGGTATTAACCGGAATACCATACACCGGAATAACGATATCCGCATGCTGCGTCGCCATCTCACAATACCAGTCCGCGTTGGTTACGCTCCGGGCGGCGCCAATGCGACCGCGCTGCGCACGATGCCAGTCCACCAGAATGCTGACATCCAGTTGCGGACGTGCCCGTTTCGCAGCATAAAGCGCCTCCATAACGCTGCGCCCGCCGTCATCGTTCTCGAGATAGAGCGCCACCACGCAGATGCGTTTTTCCGCACTGGCAATCTTTTCAAGCAGGGTCTGACGGAATTCAGCCGGTGAATAAAGCGTCGATATATCTGCCACCGATTGTGACAGTTTAGGCAGCTGCGCGAGGTGTTGTTGGTGTTTATTACGTTTAAATTTAGACAACATCACAGTGCGCTTCTTCTCTGTTCATTGCATGGCCTTCTGCCATCAAATCATGGTCCTAACGTTAAATAGTAACATTAACCGACTATGTCAGGGCGAATTTTCATTTACTTTACAAGGTTAGTTGATGTCACGGCGAAGAGGTAAATTCAGACTGACAATACCTTCATCCAGTTGAATATCAACATTAAAATTCAGCTTACGCGCTAAGGTTATCATACCGCGGTTATGGGGCATGGTAATGCCGTTCAGCTGTTGCAGCCCGTGCTCGCGCGTATAGTGGATCATTTTTTCCAGCAGACGACGGCCAAGACCGATACCTTTCAGATCCGATCGTACCAGCACAGAAAACTCCGCATCGGTATTATCTGCATCGGAGATAGCGCGCGTTACGCCAATGATCTCCGGTTCGCCCGCGCAGTCACGTACCGCCACGATGGCCATCTCACGGTCATAATCGATTTGCGTCATATTCGCCAGATCCTCATGGGTAAACTCATTGATCTCACTGAAATAGCGATAGTAGAGATCCTCTTTCGTCACCCGGGCGATGAAAGCACGCAGCAAAGGTTCATCTTCCGGCAGAATAGGGCGGAACAGGCAGTGCTGCCCATCCTTTAACTGCACCTGCTGTTCAAGCTGATGCGGATAGGGACGGATCGCCAGCCGCGCTTCGTTATCGCCATGAAAGGGGGCGAGGTTCATGGTGACATCCAGCAAGGTAAAATCGCTGCCTGCTGCCAGCAGAGGATGAATATCGAGCCGCTGGATCTCCGGGCAGTCGACAATCAGGTTGGACACCTGCACCAGCAGCTGACTCAGCGCGGGAATATCGAGCGGAAAAAGGGTATTGCGGTTGCGGATCTTGCCGCTCTTGATGGCCTGAATCACCAGGTAACGCGCCAGCGTCATATTCAGCGGCGGTAAGGCGACGGCGGCCTGCTGCTCGGGTTGCCAGTCAACGCCGCCTTCTCCCAGCATAATCACCGGACCGAACAGCGGATCCTGCTCCACCACCACGCGTAACTCCTGAGCTCCGGCACGGTTGGCCATGCTTTGAACCAGCAAGCCGCGGATACGTGCCTGAGGTAGCGTAGCTTTCACGCGGTCGATAATCGCCTCAGCGGCCTGCTGAACTTCCGCTGGCGTACGCAGGTAGAGCATCACGCCCTGCACATCAGACTTATGTTCGATATCGGGGGAGCGCAGCTTCAGCGCCACCGGATAGCCGATCTGCCCGGCAATATGCACCGCTTCAACGCTGTCGTTTGCAATCCAGGTGGGCAGGGTCGCCAGCCCGTACGCCTGCAGAACTGGCTGCACCTGATGGGTATCAAGCGTGGTAACGCCATCCGCCAGCGCCTGTTGCAGCAGCTGGTGGGCCTGGGCGCTGTCCTGCGTCAGATTGACCGGCAGGGCGGGCGTTTCCCGCAGCTGTTTCTGGTTACGCCGGTATTCCACCTGATGCATAAAGGCGGTTACTGTCCCCTCCGGCGTGCGCCAGGTCGGGATGCCCGCCTGGGTAAAGGCGCGTCGTGCCGCCAGTGATGAGTATTCACCACACCAGTTGGTTAACAGCGTAACCTGGCGCGCACGCGGATGTTGCGCGATCGCCTGAATCAGCTGTTCAGCGGTTTCGGTTGCGGGAGCCACGGCGCTGGGAGCGTGAATAATCATCAGGGCATCAAGCTCATGACTGTCAAGCAGCGCCTCCACGCAGGCGACATAGCGTTGCGGGGTTGCGTCATCTTTCAGATCGATGGGGTTGCCGTTGCCCACCCCGCCGGGCAGCAAGGTCGTCAGGCGCGCCAGCGTCTTGTCACTGAGCCGGGCCAGCTTACCGTTGCGCGCATAGAGCGCATCCAGCGCCAGCGCAGCGGGGGCGGCCCCGTTGCTGACAATCATCAGCCGTTCGCCGCGCAGCGGGCGCATATGGCTGAGGGATTCAACGGCGGAAAAGAGTTCGTGAGTATCCTGCACGCGCAGCAGACCCGCGCGCTGGATGGCGGCATCCCAGGCGGCATCCAGTCCATTATCGGTACCCAGCAGCGCCTGCGCCTGACGGCTACGGCCGCTCTTGATCAGCAGAATCGGTTTATTACGTGATGCGCTACGCGAGGCGGAAACAAAACGGCGGGCATCGCTGAGATGCTCCAGATAGAGCAGAATGGCGCTGGTTTTACCATCACGGGCAAGGAAATCGAGCAGATCGTCCACATCAATATCCAGGCTGTCACCCAGCGCGATAAACCAGGAGAAGCCGAGGTTGCGCTGCTGCGCCCAGTCAAGGATGGTGTTGGACACCGCCGCCGACTGGGAGATAAACGCCAGCCGGCCTTTCTCAATCGGCACCGGGGAAAAGCTGGCATTCAGACCTTGCCAGGGCGCGAGCAGGCCCAGGCTGTTAGGTCCCAGCAAGCGAATCTGCCAGCGGCTGGCGCAGGTGCGCAGCGCTTCCCGCTGGCTGGCTGGCGCAGAGAGCACAATACAGGCTTTGCACCCTTTCTCCCCCAGCTGTTGCAGCAGTTCAAGGTTACGATCGGCATGGGTACAGATCACCGCCAGATCGGGGGCGAATGGCAAGCTGTCAATGGTCGGCCAGGCCAGTACGCCGCTGACCGCCTGATATTTCGGCGTGACAGGCAGCACCGGGCCGCTGAAGCCGCCTGCCAGCAGGTTGCGCATCATTAAATAACCGGCGCGTCCCGGTTTTACCGAGGCGCCAATCACTGCAATGGATTTAGGGCGTAACAGCGCTTCCAGTCCGCGTTGGCTCATTTCCTGCTCCGTAACAGTAAGGTCAGGATGAGTTTAACCGTTTTCGGGATCCGTTGTCGTGAGATGCGCCGGATGATGGGGTTTACCCGCCAGATAACGCTGACGGAACAGCATAAAGTGCGCGTAAAGCGCATCGGAGGCCGCCAGGTCGCCAGCCTGCGCCAGCAGCGCCGCCGCCACTTCCGCCGTGCAGTGCTGGCCTTCGCCGTGTGCTTCGCGCAGGGTATAGCGCGAAGGCGTAGTGACATTAACCGACATCACCGGCAGCGCGTCGAGCCAGGGGCTTTTACGGAACATTTTGCGCGCTTCCGTCCAGGTGCCATCCAGCATAATAAACAGTGGCGGTTTGCCCGTGGACGGCGGAGCGCTCAGTACCGGACGATCGGCGTCGGCGTAAGAAGCCGGGAAGACCACCAGCGGCTGATAATCTGAAGTCTGCACCGCCTGCAACAACGCAGGGTCTGGCTCGGTGCGCGACCAACCGAACGCTTGGGTATCAGGCAGAATATCGGCGATCAGCCGACCAGTATTGCTCGGCTTCATCGGTTCGGTATCAAACATCACCAGACAAAAGCGGCTACGCGCCGGTTGCGGCTGAACAGTGGCGCACAGGCACAGTTTTTGCGGCAGCAGACAGCCCTGACAGCGGAGAACACGGTTTCCCCTGGCGAGAAAGGGGCGGGTGGCACGGGCGAGACGTTGCGCGCGCAGGCGCAGGACGGCGTTATCAGACATAGCACTCGGTACGCGAAAAAACGCCAGTGTAATCGAATCGGGAAGGAAAGGTAATATGGCCAGCGCGGGGCTGGCCATCAGTACTCAGAGAGATTCATCCAGCCATTCGGTAAACGGCGCTTTCGGCATCGCGCCGTTCAGCATGTCCGCCAGTTCACCTTTTTTGAACAACATAATGGTAGGAATACTGCGGATACGGAAACGGGCACTCAGGGCGGGTTCCGCTTCGGTATTCACTTTAATAAAACGCAGCTGGCCTTTACGCTCCTGCGCCACTTCTTTGAAGACCGGCGCAAAGTTAACGCAGGGTCCGCACCAGGGAGCCCAGAAATCGACCACTACCGGCAGATCGTCCTGCAGGTATTTATCCAGCGTCTCCGTAGTGGCATTAACCACCTCACCATCAAACAGCTCGCTGCCACAGCGGCCACATTTCGCTCCGTCAGCAACACGCTCTTCAGGAATGCGGTTGGTTGCCTGACAGGAGGTACATACCGTATTCATATACACCTCTAAAATAAGACTGTGTTACACAGAGTAATATTGCCATTATGGAAGAGAGGTCGGGGAGGCTCAATCAGGATTACCCGATAGGTACAATAGTTGATAGCTAAGCGCCAGGACATAAGGTAATCTTCGCGCTCTCAATGCAGGAGGAACTGATGAACGACGAATTTAAAGGCAAAAGCGGCAAGGTAAAAGTGATGTATGTACGTGGCGAGGATGAGAACCGCTCGCGCGGACAAAATCCTCGTACCGGGAAGGGAGGCCGTCCAGCTGCGCGCCAGGAAGATAATCGTCGTTCTGGCCGCCGCAATGATGATTCTGCCCGTAAACCGCGCGGTGGTAATGACTCCCCGTGGCGCACCGTTTCCCGCGCACCCGCAGAAAGCGAAAACAAACCCGATCATGGCGGCATCAGCGGTAAAAGCGTGATCGATCCTGAACAGCTGCGTCGCCAGCGCATGGAAGAGACCCGCGTTTATGGCGAAAATGCCTGTCAGGCGCTGTTTCAGAGCCGTCCGGAAGCGATTGTGCGCGCCTGGTTTATACAGAGCGTCACGCCGCGTTTCCGTGATGCGCTGCGCTGGCTGGCGGCTAACCGCAAAGCCTACCATGTTGTGGATGATGCCGAGCTGACCAAAGCCTCAGGTACCGAACACCATGGCGGCGTCTGCTTCCTGATTAAAAAGCGCATGGGCATGGCGGTCAGCGAATGGCTGGCGCAGGCGGGCGTGAAAGATTGCGTTCTGGCGCTGGAAGATGTCAGCAACCCGCATAACCTGGGCGCCATTATGCGCAGCTGTGCCCACTTTGGCGCACGCGGCGTGCTGGTGGATGATGCCTCGCTGCTGGAGTCCGGCGCGGCGGTGCGTACTGCCGAAGGGGGCGCGGAGCACGTCCACGCCATCAGCGCCAGCAGCTTCGCTGACGGCCTGGCGGAATTCCGTAAAGCGGGTTATACCATCGTGACCACTTCCAGCCACAAGGGCACACCGCTGGCGCAGGCGACGCTGCCGGAAAAAGTGGTGCTGGTGCTGGGACAGGAGCGTGAGGGTCTTACCGACACCACCTTCCAGCAGGGGGATCTGAGTCTCTCTATCGGCGGCACCGGCAACGTGGAGAGTCTCAACGTCTCGGTGGCAACCGGTATTTTGCTGGCCGAATGGTGGCGTCAGAACGCATAAAAAAACGGGCCTGCGGGCCCGTTTTTCATTTCTGCGGTCAAACAGCGCGGCTGTTATGAATTTTCCCTTCCCGCAAACTCAGTGCGCGCCACCGCCACCGCCAGGTCCGGAACCGAAAGGCGGACGGGCGAACCAGATCATCACCAGCAGAAGCAGGAACACCCCGGCAGAAGCCCAGAAAATCTCATTGGCGGAGATAATCAGCCCCTGATTGGTGATCTGCTGGGCAATCCAGGCGGAAGCCTGCTGGTGCGTCATGCCCATACTTTCCAGCTGCTGATAGGTCTGCTGAGCGTTGAGATTGTAGGGCGTTATTGATTCCGTGAAATGGCTGTGATGCATCGACTCCCGGTTAAACCAGAGCGTGGTGGTGATGGAGGTACCGATAGAGCCAGCCAGGGTACGCACAAAGTTCGACAGGCTTGAGGCGGCCGCCAGCCGCTCCGGCGGCAAACCGGAAAGCGTAATGGTGGTCAGCGGCAGAAAGAAGCAGGCCACGGCAAAGCCCTGAATAAACTGCGGCCAGGCAGAGGCGCCGAAATCCATATCAGGTTCAAAGGTGTAAGCGCGCCAGTAGAAACAGATGGCGTACATAATGAAGCTGAATGTCACCAGCCGGCGCATGTCGATCTTATGGGCAAAGCGACCGATAATCGGCGACAGGATCACCGGAATAATGCCCACCGGTGCCGATGCCAGTCCCGCCCAGGTTGCCGTATAGCCATACACCACCTGCAACAACTGCGGCAGCAGGACGATAGAGCCGAAATAGAGCATATAGGCCAGGCTAATCGACAGGCAACCGATGGTGAAGTTACGCGATTTGAACAGGGAAAGATCGACCACCGGATGGTCATCGGTGAGTTCCCAGATCACCAGCACCGCCAGCGACACCACCGCCACCACCGTCAGCACGATAATTTCCGTCGAGTTAAACCAGTCCAGCTCTTTGCCGCGATCCAGCATCAGCTGCAACGCACCGATCCCCACCACCAGCAGTACCAGGCCGAGCATATCGATCGGCCGGATTTCCGTTTTGGTTTCGCGTCCGCGCAGGGTTTGCAGCGTTAACGCCACCACCAGCACGCCAATCGGCACGTTAATAAAGAAAATCCAGCCCCAGTGGTAGTTATCACTGATCCAGCCACCGAGAATCGGTCCGCAGATCGGGGCGACAATTACCGTCATCGCCCAGAGTGACAGGGCGACCCCCCGTTTGGCGGGCGGATAGTTGCTGAGCAGCAAACTCTGCGACAGCGGAATCAGGGGACCGGCAACCACCCCCTGAATGATGCGGAAAAAGATCAGGGTGGTCAGGTTTTCTGACATACCGCAGGCCCAGGAAGCGAGGGAGAAGAGGACGGTAGCCCAGGTAAACAACTTTACTTCGCCGATGCGCTTTGCCAGCCAGCCGGTAATGGGAATGGAGATGGCGTTCGCCACGCCAAAGGAGGTAATGACCCAGGTGCCCTGAGAGTTCGAGGCACCGAGGTTACCGGCAATGGTGGGAATGGCAACGTTAGCGATAGTGGAATCCAGTACCTGCATAAACGTCGCCATTGACAGGGCGATGGTCATCAGGACCAGCGGGACGCCCTCAAGCGGTTTTTGTGCCATGATAGCCTCCCGCCTTATCAGCCTGCGTTGGCACGCACAATATTGCTGATCATCTGGTTAACGGGGGTCAGATCGATAGCCAGCGCATCGCTTTCATAGGCGGCCTGTTGACGTACGGAAGTGGCCAGCACGCTGCCCTCTTTGTTGCTGGTATCTACAGTGACCAGAGTTGAAAGCCCTATACGCAGCGGGTGGCGGGCAATCTCCTGCGCATCCAGCGCTATACGCACCGGCAGACGCTGTACCACTTTAATCCAGTTGCCGGTCGCGTTTTGCGCAGGCAACAGCGAGAAGGCACTGCCGGTGCCCATATCCAGGCCAACCACTTTGCCGTGATAAACCACCTCGTCACCATACAGATCACTCACCACGGTCGCCGGCTGACCAATACGCACATCTGCCAGTTGGGTCTCTTTAAAGTTGGCATCGATCCACAGATCGTTCGCCGGCACCACCGCCAGCAATGGGGAGCTGGTATCGATATGCGCACCGACCTGCACGCTGCGACGCGATACATAACCGTCCATCGGGCTGCGGATATCGGTACGCTGCAGCGCCAGCCAGGCATCGCGCAGTTCAGCCGCGCTCTGCTTAACGGCGGGCTGGTTTTCCAGCGTGGTATTAAGAATCATCGCCTGATTGGCATTATATTGTTGCAGGGCAACGTCCAGCTGCGCTTTGGCCGTGGCGACGGCGTCACGGGCATGTTGCAGCTCTTCGCGACCAATCAGATTGCTGGCGCCCAGCGGCTCACGGCGTTTCAGGTCCGCTTCCGCCTGTTCCAGCGCGGTCTGGCGCAAATGAATATTCGCCTGATATTGCTTGCTGTTGATCATCAGCTGATGCGTCTGACGTACGCTGGTGGCCAGCGCCGTCTGCGCTTTTTCAAACGCCTGTTCCGCATCGGTTTTATCCAGCGAAACCAGCACATCCCCTTTTTTTACAAAGTCAGTGTTATCAAACCAGATCTTATTGACGCTGCCCGACACCTGCGCCATGACCTGTACCTGATTACCGGCGACGTAAGCGTCGTCAGTCTCCTGAAAGTGGCGCAGTACCAGAAACCAGTAAGCCAGCCAGGCAATCCCTGTCACAACAAACAACAAAGTGAGCACCAGCAGCGCAACTTTGCGCTTTCTCTTCTTGTTGGCTGGCTGTTGCGGGCTTCGCGCCTCCACAGTAGCACTCATGTTCTTCTCCAGGTTTTCATTTTCCGGGATACATCACACCGTTCACGTGGAAGCCCGGGTCGAAAAAAGCCAGCGTAAAAACGCTGGCCAGATCAAAAGGGGATTAAAATAACGGTTTCGCAGGGTGATTGTGTCGCAGTTCTTGCTATTGGCGCGAAAGAGAGGCGATGACCTGGTCTTCGTCCATTTTGTCGAGACGGTTAAGGAGCTTGCGCGTGATGCCTTCCAGCTGCGCTTTTTCATCATGAGAGAGTGAAGACCAGAGATACTGCAGGCTCTGATGCTGTGGCGGCAACACCTGGCGCAGAAACTCGTTGCCTTTTTCGGTCAGATGAAGGTGCAGGCAGCGGCGATCGTTATCGCTTTCACGACGTTCAATCCAGCCGCGTTTTTCCAGCTCATCCGCAATGCGCGTGGCATTAGTGCGGGAGGAGCCGAGGGCGGCACTCAGTTCTGACGGTTGAATGCTGTTGTTTTCCTGGGCATCCAGCGTGATCAGCGCCATAAACAAGGTTTCGTTAATTCCCTGCGCCTTGAGCATTTTGTTGCGATTATCCAGCAATTTGCTCTGCATATGCATGCAGAGACGCGTCAGAATAATCTCCTGCAGCGGAAAATCCTTATGGCGATTAGCCCGGACATTCAGCATCTGCTCAATGGGAGAAAACGAACTTTCCATCTAAAAAAACCTCACTATTTGCAACTGGGATAATAACCAAGGTGACATATTGAACGCAGAGACTCACCCGATGGGGCTGTCTGGACGATCACACTGTCATCATCAGGCGTCGAGGTCATTCCGTAACCCTGGGTATAAAACCCGCGCTCACTGCAGAATGTGTTCACACAGGGCGCTTCAAAATTCTCTCAAATTAAACATTTATTTAACTGAATTGTTTCAGGTGAAAATATAACTATAGTTAATAAATGCGCTGCTAACAATACCAGACTCAGTAATGTGTGAATAGTGCGCTGGCCCGGTTTACATTGTTTTACACTTTTTCCTGGCGGTAGCCGCGCCACCACACCAGCAGGCTCAACAGGGTTATAATGACGCCCGCTACGCAGACGCCATACCAGCCAGCAAAGTGATAAGCGCTGGCCGACACCAGCGAACCTGCCGCGCCGCCAATAAAGTAACTGGTCATATAGCCAGCAGTCAGACGATTGCGCGCTTCAGGCATGTGGCGATAAATCACGCTCTGGTTGGTGATGTGCACACCCTGTACCGCCAGATCGAGCAGGATAATCCCGGCAATCAGCGGGATGAGCCCATGTGCGCCGAGCGCGGTCAGGCCCCAGGAGAAGAGCATAATCAGCAGCCCGGCAGTGGTGGTCAGCTTCGCTTTACCTTTATCGGCCAGGGTACCTGCCTGACGGGCAGCCAGCGCCCCGGCCGCCCCGGCCAGACCCAGCAGGCCGATTTGCGCTTCGGAATAGTGATAAGGCTCAGCGGCCAGCAGAAAGGCCATGGAGGTCCAGAGAATGCTGAAGTTAGCAAATGACAAACAGCCAATCAGCGCCCGCGTACGCAGCACACGATTGGCCGCGTAGAGCCGGAAGATGGAGGACAGTAATTGCGGATACTTCAGCGCGACCGATTGCTGATAGCGGGGCAGGAAGCGCCACAGCGCCAGCGCCATAAAGACCATCAGTACGCTGGCGACCCAGTAGACGGTACGCCAGCCCCCCAGCTGCGCCAGGGCACCCGCCACGGTACGGGCCAGCAAAATGCCCAGCAGCAGGCCGCTCATCACCGTCCCCACCACTTTGCCGCGCTTCTCCGGGGCAGCGAGGGTGGCCGCCAGCGGCACCAGTATCTGCGCCACCACGGAAAACAGACCGGTCAGCACGGTACCCAGCAGCATCAGTGTCAGCGAGGTAGACAGCGCGGTGATCACCATACCGCCCGCTGCCAGCAGGCTCATTGAGACAATCAGCGCGCGTCGCTCCAGCATATCGCCCAGCGGCACCAGCAGCAGCAGGCCACAGGCGTAGCCGAGCTGAGCGGTGGTGACAATAAACCCCGCCTGACTGACCGAGAGCTGAAAGGTATGCGCAATGGTATCCAGTAAAGGCTGCACATAGTAATTGCTGGCGACCGCCAGACCTGTCGCCACTGACATCAGTGCAACAAGAGCAGGACTCAGACCCTGAGAGGTACGATTCATAAAAGCGCACAATTGCGGATAATCATAATCGGGTAATAATAACCCAAAAAACTATTTCGTTACTGCGTTAAGTAACAGGCCATACCAGTTAACCGTCATTTAACACCATGCGGCAAGTTCAGCAATAAAAAAGGGCGCTACGGGCGCCCCTTGTCGACAGAGAAGGAGAAAATTACTTCGCAGCGGCCAGCGCGTCGTTCACCCATTTATCAAACTGGGCCTGATGCGCCTTGATCCAGCCATCAACGTGACGGTCGATATCCGCTTCTGAAGCTTCGCCCGCATGCATACGCGCGTTCTGAGCGTTGATGTCGTTAATCGGCATCTTCATCTCAGCAAAGAGTTTCGCAGCTGCCGGATTTTTCTCTGCCCAGATTTTATTTGCCACGATGTGCATGGTGTTTACCGGGAAGCCGTAGTTGGCGCCGCCAGGCAGTTTGGTGTCGACATCTTTTTGCTTGCCCGGCAGGGAGGAGAAAGGCACCTGCAGCCAGACCACATCTTTGCCTGGCTTAAGCACGTCGCTGAGCCAGTAAGGGGTCCAGGTGTAGTAGAGGATCGGCTTGCCCTGTTTGTAACGGGCAATCGTATCGGCCACCATCGCTGCGTAGTTGCCCTGATTGTGCTCGACGGTATCGCTCAGGCCAAACGCCTTTATCTGATGATTGATGACCGCTTCGCAGCCCCAGCCCGGCGTACAGCCGGTGAGATCGGCTTTGCCATCATTGTTGGTATCGAACAGCTGCGCGATTTTGGCCTCTTTCAGCTGGGCGATATTGGTGATGTGATACTGATCGGCCGTTTTTTTATCGATCAGATACCCCTGGGCCGCGCCGGTCACAAATTCACCTTTGCGATAAAGTTTTGCGTCGCCACCGGCAGCCTGATATATATCTTCATGCAGCGGCACCCAGTTTACGGCAGTAAAGGTGGCATCACCTGCGGCGATAGTGGTGTAACCAACGTTATAATCGACTTCGCTCGGCTTCTCTACGGTGTAACCCAGCTTTTCCAGCGCGCGGCTGACCACCAGAGTCTGGAAGGTCTCTTCAGAAATGGTGCTCTGTATTGGTTTTACCGTGATGCCTTTACCAGGCAGGTCAGCGGCGGAAACTTGCGTGACGATAAGCGTCGTTAAGGCGGCAAAAAGGGCTGTCTTGCGCATAGTCGTTCCTTATTTTTACTGTTGCGGCGGGAGAGCGGGCGGCATGGCCGCCCGAAAAGTTACTTCTTGCTGAAAGGGCGGAACAGCAGGCCCAGCGGGCCAGTACTGTACCAGCGACGATTGCCACGGCTGCGGCTGTCGCGACCCACTGACTGGGTCAGGCGGTCAAGGATAATGGCGAGGATCACAATGCCGGCGCCGCCGACGGTAGCCAGTCCCATATCGAGACGGCCAATACCGCGCAGCACCATCTGGCCAAGGCCGCCAACCGCGATCATCGAGGCGATCACCACCATCGACAGCGCCAGCATCAGCGTCTGGTTCACGCCCGCCATAATGGTGGGCATCGCCAGCGGCAGCTGCACTTTGAACAGCATCTGACGCGAGCTGGCACCAAAAGATTCGCTGGCCTCGATCAGATCGGCAGGTACCTGCTTAATTCCCAGTATGGTGAGACGCACAATGGGCGGCAGGGCAAAGATAATGGTGACCACTACTCCAGGTACGTTGCCGATACCAAACAGCATGACGATCGGCACCAGGTAAACAAACGCTGGCGTGGTCTGCATGGCGTCCAGCAGCGGGCGGATCACCCGGGCGGCGCGTTCACTGCGCGCCAGCCAGATCCCCAGCGGCAAGCCAATAACGATGCAGAACAGCAGGGCGGTCAGCACCAGCGCCAGGGTGACCATCGCCTGTGACCAGGCGCCAATTGCGCCGATCAGCACCAGCGAAACCAGGGTCGCAACGCCCATGCCGAAGCTGGAGAGCTGCCAGGCGATCAGCGCGAACAGCAGAATCGCCACCGGCGCAGGCATCCCCAGCAGCAGGTGCTGGAAGGCGCTGAGAATATAATCTACCGGTACGCGTATTCCCTGGAACAGCGGACGGAAGTGGGTGACTACCCAGTCGATCCCCTGGGTGACCCACTGATCAAGAGGGATCAGCGTTTTGTGGAACGGGTCCAGCAGATCAAAATGCTCTGCCTGCGGGGCGGGCGCGCTGTTGAGCCAGTCGCTGCTGCTGGCGGCGGCATCCTGGCCTGAAGAGGCACCTGTGCTGCCCCAGGCATCGGCGCTGCTGCTGTCGGTCGTGCCCGCGCCCGACCAGGGATCGCTGCTGGTACTGGTTGTCGGCTCTGTGGCGGTGGAGGGCGCTGGCGTGGAAGCCGCATCCCATGGATTCGTGGTTTCTTTACTCATTGCTGCCCCCCTCGCGGTCTAAAGCGCGTAATAACATGCTCTTTGAAATGATACCAATGTACTGATTCTCTTCGCCGACGACTGGCACTGCACAGGGCGCTTGCGCCACATGAGACAGAAGGTCGTTAAGAGAGGTATCCGCTGTGACGGCGGCAGGGGCGGCGAGCAGTGCGCTGTCGAGCCCTTCGCCGGCGGCCAGCGCCGCGTTGAGCGAATCGTTAGAGACCACGCCAACAAACTTCTGTTTTTCCAGTACGTAGCCGAATTCGCGATCTTCATCCTGCAGCAGCTTGATGGCTGAGCGGGGACCGAAGCCGGGCGCTTTACGGATTAGCGCGCCAGCGCTGCGTCGGGCAATATCTTTCGCGCTGAAAACGTGACTGATATCCACACCGCGAAAGAAGGTACGCACATAGTCATTCGCAGGATGATTTAAGATTTCATCCGGGGTGCCGACCTGAACCACTTCGCCGCCCTGCATAATGGCAATACGGTCGCCAATACGCATCGCTTCATCGAGATCGTGGGAAATAAAAACAATGGTGCGCTGATGTTTTGCCTGGAGTTTTACCAGCTCATCCTGCATTTCGGTGCGAATAAGGGGATCGAGAGCAGAAAAGGCTTCGTCCATCAGCAGAATATCGGGATTAATCGCCAGGGCGCGTGCCAGTCCGACACGCTGACGCATGCCGCCAGAAAGTTCATCCGGATAAGCGTGCGCGTAATTTTCCAGACCAACCTGACGCAGGGCATCCAGCGCTTTTTCCTGACGCTCCTGTAACGGTACGCCAGCTAATTCCATGCCAAACGCTGTATTATTTAATACCGTCATATGCGGCATCAGCGCAAATGACTGGAATACCATGCTAATCTTATTTCGCCGCACTTCACGCAGCTGGCTTTCGGATATTTTCGCAATATCCACGCCATCGATAATAACCTGGCCGCGCGTCGGCTCTATCAGACGATTGAGAAGGCGAACCATGGTCGATTTTCCTGAGCCGGATAATCCCATGATGACGAAGATCTCGCCTTCTTCAATGGCCAGACTGGCATCTTTCACCCCGACCGAGAGGCCGGTTTTCTTGAGTATTGCCTCTTTGCTGTCGCCGCGCTCAATATATTTAAATGCGCGGTCCGGATTGTCCCCAAATATCTTATATAAATTCTTTACTTCGAGTTTAATTGCCATGCAGTAATTAAATCCTGGTTAAAAAAGAGAATGACTTTATATTTATTTGTCGCTCCGGTTAGAATTAAGCGGCCTATACCGTAACACACTGAGATTATCTGACAACCCTTGACACCCCTATTTGCCGGGTGTGCCCTGCGGTGCAGGGCGAAAATTTCCAGTAATCACAAGGGATGCGCGGGAATAAATTTTCCTGTTGCGGTGGGCAGAATTTTGCCGCTTTCCCGCCGGATGCGGGAAAAATCAGCTGGAATAAGTCCGATTTCAGGGTGAAAAAAACGCCTGTAGCGGCAAATAAGTCTGAAAATGCGACAGCGAGAGGGCGGGAAACAGGCGGAAGAAAGGAGAGCGGATAATAAAAATAGCGGACCTGAACAGATCCGCGTTAAGTAAATTAAAAATCCCAGTCTTCGTCCTGGGTTTCTACCGCTTTTCCCATCACATAGGATGAGCCGGAACCGGAGAAAAAGTCGTGGTTCTCATCCGCATTGGGTGACAGGGCGGCGAGAATGGCCGGGTTAACTGCCGTCAGCTCCGCCGGGAACAGCGCTTCATAACCGAGGTTCATCAGCGCCTTGTTGGCGTTATAGTGCAGGAAGGTTTTTACCTCTTCCGCCCAGCCTACTTCACCATACAGCGCTTCCGTGTAAGCCACTTCATTGTCATACAGCGCCAGCAGCAGATCGTAAGCGAACTGCTGCAGTGATTCACGCCGCGCGGCATCCACCTTTTGCAGGGCTTTCTGATACTTGTAACCGATATAGTAGCCGTGGACCGCTTCATCACGAATAATCAGGCGGATCAGATCTGCCGTATTGGTGAGTTTGCCGCGGCTTGACCAGTACATTGGCAGCCAGAAGCCGGAATAGAACAGGAAAGACTCCAGGAACACGCTGGCGATCTTTTTCTTCAGCGGGTCGCCGTCGTGATAGTGGGTCAGAATCAGATGCGCTTTATGCTGCAGCGCCGCGTTCTCTTCGCTCCAGCGGTAAGCCGCATCCACGTCGCTGCTGTTACAGAGCGTTGAGAAGATAGAACTGTAAGAACGGGCATGCACTGCCTCCATAAAGCTGATGTTCGACAACACCGCCTCTTCATGTGGCGTTTGCGCATCACTCATCAGACCCGGTGCGCCCACCACGTTTTGTATGGTATCGAGCAGCGTTAAGCCGGTAAATACGCGGATCGTCAGTTGCTGCTGCTGGCTGTCCAGCGTCTGCCACGCGGGCAGATCGTTAGAAAGCGGCACCTTTTCCGGCAGCCAGAAATTGGTGGTCAGGCGGTTCCACACTTCCAGATCTTTTTCATCCTGAATGCGGTTCCAGTTAATCGCTTGAATCTGTTTTAACGGCATCATTCTTTTCACCTGGTGGTCAGAGGGCGCAGGAAACGCAGCCCTGCACTTCAGTTCCCTGCAACGCCATCTGGCGCAGGCGGATGTAATAGAGGGTTTTGATCCCTTTCTTCCAGGCGTAAATTTGCGCTTTATTGATGTCACGGGTCGTGACGTCATCACGGAAGAACAGGGTCAGCGACAATCCCTGATCGACGTGCTGTGTCGCTTCGGCATAGGTATCGATAATCGCTTCCGGGCCAATCTGATACGCATCCTGATACAGCTCAAGGTTGTCGTTGGTCATAAAGGGGGCGGGGTAGTAAACGCGTCCGGTTTTGCCCTCTTTTCGGATCTCAATACGCGACACGATCGGATGGATGCTGGAGGTCGCATGGTTGATATAAGAGATGGATCCGGTCGGCGGAATCGCCTGCAGGTTCTGATTATACAGCCCGTGCGCCATCACATCAGTGCGCAGCTGACGCCACGCCGCCTGGTCGGGCAGAGTAATGCCCGCTTCGGCAAACAACTGCGCCACCCGCGCGGTACGCGGTTGCCAGATGCGATCAATGTACTTCGTGAAATAGTCGCCGCTGGCGTACTGTGACTGTGCAAAGCCGTCAAAGCGCTGCTGGCGCTCCTGCGCAATCAGGTTTGAGGTGCGCAGCGCATGATAAGTGACGCAATAAAAATAGAGATTCGTGAAATCGAGCGCTTCGGGCGAGCCATAGGGAATTCCTTCGCGCGCCAGATAGCCGTGCAGGTTCATCTGGCCGAGACCAATGGCGTGGGAGCGGCGATTGCCTTCAGCCACCGACGGCACTGAGTCGATCTGACTCATATCAGAAACCGCAGTCAGGGCGCGCACCGCCACCTCTACCGTTTGCGCCAGATTCCGCGAGTCCATCGCATGGGCGATGTTCAGGGAACCAAGATTACAGGAGATATCTTTGCCCACATGGCGATAGCTGAGATCGGCATGATAGGCGCTGGCGCTGTTCACCTGCAGGATCTCAGAGCAGAGGTTGCTCATATTAATACGCCCCGTAATCGGGTTACTGCGGTTAACGCTGTCCTCATACATGATGTAGGGATAACCCGATTCAAACTGGATCTCCGCCAGCGTCTGGAAGAAATCACGCGGCTGAATAAAGGTCTTACGGATGCGATCGTCAGCCAGCATCTCTTCATATTTTTCACTGATGCTGATATCAGCAAACGCCTGACCGTAAATGCGTTCCACGTCGTAAGGCGAAAAGAGCGCCATCGGCCGGTTCTCTTTCGCCAGCTGGAAAGTGATGTCCGGGATCACCACGCCGAGCGAGAGAGTTTTAATGCGAATCTTCTCGTCCGCATTTTCCCGTTTGGTATCCAGGAAGCGCAGAATATCGGGATGGTGCGCATGCAGCCAGACCGCGCCCGCGCCCTGACGCGCGCCAAGTTGATTGGCGTAGGAAAAGGCATCTTCCAGCATCTTCATCACCGGTATCACGCCGGAAGACTGGTTTTCGATACGCTTGATCGGCGCGCCCGCTTCACGCAGGTTAGAGAGCAGAAAAGCCACGCCGCCGCCGCGTTTAGAGAGCTGCAGAGCGGAGTTCACGGCGCGTCCAATCGACTCCATATTGTCTTCAATACGCAGCAGGAAGCAGGAGACCAGCTCGCCGCGCTGCTGCTTGCCGCAGTTAAGGAAGGTGGGGGTCGCCGGCTGGAAACGACCGCTGAGGATCTCCTGCAGCAGGGCGCGCGCCAGCGCCTGGTCGCCCTGCGCCAGCGTTAGCGCCACCATGCAGGCGCGCTGTTCAAAACTCTCCAGATAACGCTTACCGTCAAAGGTTTTCAGCGTATAGCTGGTGTAAAATTTCCATGCGCCGAGAAAAGTCTGGAAGCGAAAACCGAAAGCTTCCGCTTCATCGTGCAGAGCGCACAGAAACGGGAAAGGGTATTGATTCAGCACCTGTGCTTCGTAATAGCCGTCGGCCACCAGCGTGCGCAGACGCTCGGCCGTTGACGCGAACACCACGCTGTTGGGCTGGACGTGCTGCAGGAAAAACTGGCGCGTCGCTTCATGATCTTTTTCAAACTGGATGCGCCCGCTGGCGTCATACAGATTCAGCATGGCGTTCAGGGCATGGTAGTCGAGCGTCGCGCTGTTCAGGGTGTCTGTTGTTGCCAAAATTGGGTTACTCCCGCTTTTACGTTAGCGATATCGTCCGCGGTTCCCATCAGTTCAAAGCGGTAGAGATAAGGAACCTGACATTTTTGCGCAATAATCTCGCCGGCGAGGCAAAAGCCCGCGCCAAAGTTACGGTTACCGGCGGCAATCACGCCGCGAATACCGCGTCTGTTGTTTTCATCATTCAGGAACTGGATCACCTGTCGGGGCACCGCTCCCTGCGGTCCGCCGCCACCATAACTGGGTGTCACCAGGATATAGGGCTGCGTCACCTGCAGGCGCTGCGCGCTATCCAGCGGGATACGCTGCGCAGGCAGACCCAGACGGGTAATAAACCGGTGGGTGTTTTCCGACTGGCTGGAGAAATAGACCAGCGGAAACATCGCTTATCCTCCCGCCGCCAGCTGGCGCAGGCTGGCAATCTTATCGGGACGGAATCCGCTCCAGTGCTCATCCTCCGCCATGACCACCGGCACCTGGCGATAGCCCAGCGCTTTCAGATGATCGATAGCCTCCGGTTCGCTATCCAGATTAATCAGCTGATAGGCGATGCCGTGACGGTCCATGGCGTTTTTCGTGGCGTTACACTGGACACAGTTATCTTTGGTGTAAATAATAATGCGCATGATTCGTATTTACCTTTGGTGGTGCGGCAAGATTGTCCGTTATGCAGCATTGCCCTGAAATTCCTGGCGCTGCGCCTGCCCACATTATGTGTAGTGTTGATGAGGTAAATACTAGATGTGGTATTTCTGGAATTCAAGCGCACAAGATATAGGGATTTCAGCTGATAAAATCACCAGTCTCGCGCCAGCGCACGGTTCATCAGCCCTGGCGGAGATCAGGGAGTTTTGTAAAGATGGAAAAAGCAGCAGGTAAGGGGAGGGTTAGTGCAAAAAGTGATAAAAAACCCCGTTGAGCACGAGGCCTGACAGCGGCGGGAGAGTTAGCGACGCGAAATCAGCAGAGCACCCAGCACAATGCCGACTGCAGCACCGATACCGGCCACCTGCCAGGGTTTTTCTTTCACGTAAGCGCCCACTTTTATGCTGGCATCGCGCGCCAGCGAATTGCCCGGCAGTCTCGATTTTGTCTGCTGTAACAGCTTTCCGGCATTGGCCCGCGCCTTTTGGCTCTCATCCTGCGCACCGCTGGCGAGGGTTTTCAGCAGGGCTTCCAGCGAATCTGTCAGTTCATTAACATCATGTTGCAGATCAATGTCATCGTTTTTGTGCGCTCGATTAAACATTTTTCGCTTCCTTTTATTTTTAAACGTAATACTTAGTGTAGTTAAGGCAAACCGAAACGCGGCGGCTGCCGGGGCTTTGAGGAAAATTCCGAATGTGCCAGCCAGCGCGCTGTTGTAAGGTTGCGGGGCTTTAGAAGACTGAGAGGATCGAGCATGTATTTACGACCGGATGAGGTAGCACGCGTACTGGAAAATGCGGGTTTCGAAATGGATGCCATTACGCCGAAAACCTACGGCTATCGTCGTGGGGAGAATTATGTCTACGTCAACCGTGAGGCACGTCTGGGGCGTACAGCGCTGGTGATCCACCCGACGCTGAAAGAGAAAAGCCTGCATTTTGCGGAACCCGCGTCAGAGATGAAAACCTGCGATCACTACACGCAGTTTCCTCTTTATCTGGCGGGGGATTCACAGGAACACTACGGTATTCCCCACGGCTTCAGCTCGCGCATTGCGCTCGAGCGCTATCTGCACAGCCTGTTTGGTTAGTTTTGTCCGCCCCGTTTGTTGCGGGGCCCCATCTTTTGCGTCATCACCTGTTTTTCCTCTCACGCCAGACGCTGGGGCACTCATCCCGTGCGCAGCGCCACCTGACTCTTGTCAACCGCAATAAGGCGGTGAAAAGCGGCGATCATAGCGCGATTAAGGCGGATGAAAAGGACGGGCAGGCAGTTTAGACTACCCGCTCTGACCCTTACGCGGATCCTTCGATGAAAAAGCCTGTACTGGCCCTGATGGCCATGATGATGCTCAGCGGCTGCGCCACTATTGTTGGCAGCGAAAGCCAGGCGGTGCGCATCGACTCCCTGCCGCCAGGGGCGCGTTTTACCGTGCAGGATGAGAACGGCCGGGCCGTGGCGGAAGGCTATACGCCGCAAACGGTCGAGCTGCGTAAATCCACCGGTCGCTATTTTGGCAAAAAACAGTATCAGGTGATGCTGGAGAGCCCGGGGTACGTGCCGGTCACGCTGCCACTGGAAGAAAAAGCCAACCTCTGGTATCTGCTGGGTAATATTCCGCTCGGCGGTTTTCCCGGCTGGCTGCTGGTCGACCCTTTCTATGGCGGCATGTATAACATCGAACCGGCGCATCCGAAACCGCACCTTAACCCGGTAGGCGCACGCGGCGGCTGATCGATACGGGTCGAGCGGTCTATCTTTTCTGCCAGCTACTGGGCGGTGGGTTTTACCATGCCGCCTACCGTTTTGTATTTCTCCAGGTACTGATGCTGGAAAATGCACATGCGGATGGTGTTGCGATATTCGCCGTTGATAAAGAATTCGTGCTTTAGTACACCCTCGATCTCAAAGCCCAGCTTGCTGTAGATGTGGATCGCTTTCTCGTTTTCCTGATCGACGATCAGGTAGAGTTTGTAGAGATTCAGCACCGAAAAGCCATACTCCATCGCCAGCTTGGCCGCCTGACTCGCCAGTCCTTTTCCCTGATGCGCCGGATCGATAATGATCTGAAACTCGGCGCGACGATGTACATGATTGATCTCGACCAGTTCCACCAGCCCCGCTTTCTGGCCATTATGCTCTACCACGAAGCGCCGCTCGCTCTGGTCGTGAATATGTTTGTTATACAGGTCGGAAAGCTCGACAAAGGCCTCATAAGGTTCTTCAAACCAGTAGCGCATAACGCTGGCGTTATTATCCAGCTGATGTACAAAGTGCAGATCCTCGCGCTCCAGCGGACGCAGTTTTACCGTCATCATTACTCCTTTTACCGCAACGTATCGTCAATCAGGCTTTTAGCATAATGCGCCCCTGATGCACCAGTCTGGCGAATTGCCCGTTTGCAATGCTCGCTGTTAGTGCAGGAGAGGCGGGCCGGGTTCGCTTGCGTAGCGTCACACCTTTTATCCGCACATCTGGCACAGCCATTGCTTAGCTTGTATAGATAAGCCTATACAACCGAGATGTTTTTTCTCACCTTCTGGCAGGAGTAAAAGATGGGTAAGCAGCGAATCAAGCAAATGGCTGGTGTGTTGACCATGGTGGCGGCGCTGAGCGCGGCCTGTACTGTCCAGGCGGCGGAGACGAAGCTCGCCATCGGCATCTCCGGCTGGACCGGTTTTGCCCCCCTGACCCTGGCGGATAAGGCGGGCATTTTTAAAAAACATGGTCTGGATGTGGATGTCAAAATGATCCCGCAGAGCAGTCGCCATCTGGCAATCGCTTCCGGGAGCGTGCAATGTGCCGCGACCACAGTAGAAACCTGGCTCTCCTGGAGCGCCGCTGGCGTCGCAGGCAGACAAATCGTGCAGCTGGACAAATCCTACGGTGCTGATGGTCTGGCGGTGCGGGCCAATATCACCAGCATTAAAGATCTCAAAGGAAAAACCATCGGGGTGGATGCACCCGGCACTTCGCCTTATTTCGCGCTTGCCTGGATGCTCGGGAAAAACGGCATGACGATGAAGGATGTCAGGCTGGCGACCCTCTCGCCGCAGGCCGCCGCTCATGCCTTTACCGCCGGACGCAATGATGCCGCCATGAGCTATGAGCCCTACCTCTCCACCATCCGTAACCAGCCGCAGGCGGGAAAAATTATCGCCACCACGCTCGATTATCCGATGGTGATGGATACGCTGGGTTGCACTCCCGCCTTCCTCGACGCCAATCCGCAGGCGGCGAAGGCGCTGGTAGAGAGCTATTTTGATGCGCTGGATATGATTCGTCAGCAGCCGGATGAGGCTTACGAAATCATGGGGGCGGCGGTGAAATCGAGCGGTAAGGCCTTTGCCGAATCCGCCAGCTACCTGCGCTGGCAGGGCCGGGAAGAGAATAAAAAATTCTTCAGCGGTGAGATTGAAACCTTCAGCGAAGAGGCTGGCAAAGTATTAATCGCAGCCGGTGTTATCCGCACCATGCCGGATATCAAAAGCCTGTATGACGCCAGTTTTGTGCAATAAGGAGCGAGAATGGAGATGAGTAAACGCCAGCCAGCATCCCCTCCGGCAGCGCTGCCGGAGGCGCCGGTACGCTGGCAGAACCCCCTGATGGTGCCGCTGAAAGGGATCTCCGTCGGCTTACGCATTGGTCTTGGCGTCGCCTTCTTTGTGCTGTTTTTTGCGCTCTGGGCGCTGGTGACGCTGGGCGGCATGGTGTCGCCCACGTTTCTGGCCGATCCCCTGACCATGATGAAAGAGGGCGTTGCGCTTTTCCGCGACTATGACTTTGCCACCGATATCGGCATGACGGTGATGCGCGTGCTGTCCGGCTTCCTGCTGGCGGCTCTTATCGGCGTGCCGCTGGGCATTATGATGGGGGCCTACAAGATCTGGGAGGCGTTTCTCGAACCTTTTGTCTCCTTTTGCCGCTATCTTCCCGCTTCCGCCTTTGTCCCGCTGTTGATTCTCTGGGCGGGCATTGGTGAAATGCAGAAGATACTGGTGATCTTTATCGGCTCTTTTTTCCAAATCGTCCTGATGGTGGCGGTGACAGTCAGCAGCGCGCGGCGCGATCTGGTGGAGGCGGCCTTTACGCTCGGCTGCAATAACCGTTCCATCGTGTGGCGTGTGTTGATTCCGGGCGCGGCACCGGGCATTGCCGAGCTGCTGCGTCTGGTGCTCGGCTGGGCCTGGACCTATGTCATCGTGGCGGAACTGATCGGCTCGGAAAGCGGCATTGGTCATATGATCGTGGACAGCCAGGCGCTGCTGAATACCGGGCAAATCATTTTCGGCATTATTGTGATCGGTGTCATCGGCCTGATTTCCGACTATCTGTTCAAGGTCGCCAACCGGCGGCTGTTTGCATGGAGTAACCTGTGATGAAGCAGAGCAAGCTGAATGTGCGCGGCGTGGAGCGGGTATTTATCGGGCCGGGAGGCGAGCAGACGCAGGCGCTGCAGCCGATTCATTATCAGGTGGAGGAGAATGACTTTATTACTATTCTGGGCCCCTCCGGCTGCGGCAAATCGACGCTGCTACGCATTATCGCCGGGCTGGATACGCCTACACGCGGCGAAGTGTGGCTGGACGGCGTAGCGGTAGAGGGACCAGGAGCCGATCGCGGCATGGTGTTTCAGAGCTATACGCTGTTTCCCTGGCTGACGGTAGAGGAGAACATCCGTTTCGGCCTGCGCGAGCGCGGCCTCAGCGCCGCCCGGCAGAAAGCGCGCAGCGACTATTACATCCATCAGGTAGGGCTGGATGGTTTTAAGCAGCACTACCCGCGCCAGCTCTCCGGCGGCATGCAGCAACGTACCGCCATCGCCCGCGCGCTGGCGAACGATCCCAAAGTGCTGCTGATGGATGAGCCTTTCGGCGCGCTCGATAACCAGACGCGGGTTATGATGCAGGAGTTGCTGCTGGCGGTATGGGAACAGTCGCGTAAAACCGTGCTGTTCGTTACCCATGACATTGATGAAGCGATTTTTATGGCTAACAAGGTGGCGATTTTCAGCGCCCGGCCAGGGCGCATCAAGCAGGAGGTACCGGTCAACTTTAATCTGGCGCGTGATTACACCATTAAAACCTCGCCGGAGTTTATGGCGCTGAAGGCGGAAATCACCGAATCGATCCGCAGTGAGACGCTACAGACCATGGCGCATTAAGCCTCTGTCCGCCCGACAATGCGTCCCTGATCCATGCGTGCCGCGCGATCGCACATATGATCGATAACGTCGGCGTCGTGACTTACCAGTACCATCGTTAATCCGTCTTCCCGTTTCAGATCGTTTAGCAAGTTGAGGATCTCCGCCTGAACTGACATATCAAGGGCGGAGGTCGGCTCATCCAGCAACAGGATCTTTGGCTGCAGCAGCAGCGCCCGCACAATCGCCGCGCGCTGGCGCTGACCGCCGGAAAGCTGGTGGGGATAACGATCCGCCAGCGCGGGATCCAGCCCGACATGGCGAAACGCCTCATCAATATGCGGGTCGATCTGCGGCTGCTTCAGTAACTTCAGCGGTTCCGCCAGCGTGCGGCGCACCCGGTGGCGCGGATGCAGCGAAGCGAAGGGATCCTGAAACACCATCTGCACATCGCGCCGTAGCGCGCCGGTGAAGGGCTTGCCGGCGACAACCGGCGTGCCCGCCAGCGTCATGCTGCCCTGCCAGTGGGGATTCAGGCCAGCCAGCACCCAGAGTAGCGATGACTTGCCGCAGCCGGAAGGGCCCACCAGGCCAAAGCACTCACCGGCACGGACCGATAGCGAAACGTCATGGACCACGGTGCGCAGTTCGTACCCCTGCTTATGGGCGACGCTGAGGTGGCTTAATTCAATCACGGTCAGCCTCCAGCGCAGCCCGATCCAGTACCGGCAACGGCTGGCCCCGGGTGGCCTTACCGGGGCGGCAGGCCCACAGGGTGCGGGTATAGGGATGGGTCGCCTGCGACAGCGCGGCGGCAGGCAGCCTGTCGAGCAGACGGCCTTTATACATCACCAGCACCTGCTCGCAATGCTCCGCCACCTGCTGCAGATCGTGACTGATCAGCAACAGCCCCATGTTGCGCACTTCCACCAGATGACGGATCAGCGCCAGCACCTGATCGCGCATGGCGTGATCAAGGGCGGAAGTCGGCTCATCGGCAATAAGCACATCGGGATCGGCGATCAAGGCGATCGCCAGCATCACCCGCTGTCCCATCCCGCCGGAGAGCTGATGAGGGTAGTGCTGCATCAGCTGCTGCGGATGTGGCAGACCCACGGCGTTCAGCATCTCACAGACCTTTTCCCGGCGTTCGGCGCGGCTCAGCTTGTGGTGTAACAACAGCGGCTCCTCCACCTGCCAGCCAATAGTGCGGGCCGGGTTAAGGGCATATTTGGGATCCTGCATCACCATGGCAATACGATTGCCGCGCAGCTGACTCCAGGCCGCCTCCGACATGGTCAGCGCATCGGCACCAGCCACCTGCAGGCGTTGCGCCTGCAGGTGTAGCGCAGGGGCCAGCAAGCCCATCAGCGCGCGGGCGGTAAGGGATTTGCCGGAGCCGGATTCTCCCACCAGCGCCACACGCTGGCGGTCAACCGAAAAGCTTATGTTATCCACCAGCAGCGCACTGTCGCTGCGAATGCTCAGCCCCTCGGCAACAAGTAACGGGTTAGTTTGCATGGCGGGTATCCAGTCGATCACGCAGGCCGTCGCCTGTCAGGTTAAAAGCCAGGCTGGCGAACAGAATCGCGCCGCCGGGAGCCGCCGCCACCCACCACTGGTCAAAAATCACCTTACTGCCTTCAGCCACCATGGAGCCCCATTCGGCGGTCGGCGGCTGAATCCCCATGCCGAGAAAACCCAGCCCGGCGGCAGAGAGAATAATACCGCCGAGGCTCAGCGCCGCGCGCACCACCGCCGTGGGCAGGCAGAGGGGCAGAATATGGCCAAACATCAGGCGCAGGCCGGTAATGCCCTGCATACGCGCCGCCGCCAGATAATCACTGCGCCGCAGCGCCAGCGTCTCTGCCCGTGCCTGGCGGGCAAAGGGCGGCCAGCTGGTCAGCGCCAGGGCCAGCGCTCCGTTCAGCAGACCCGGGCCGAGTATCGCTACCAGCGCCAGCGCAATCACCAGGCTGGGCAGCGAGAGAAAAATATCGGTGACGCGCATCAGCAGCCGCTCGATCCAGCCCCCCAGATAACCGGCCGCAATGCCCACCAGCAGCCCCACCGGAATCGTCAGCAGCAGGATCAGCGATACCAGCAGCAGCGTCGGGCGCGCGCCATAAATCACGCGCGACAGCAGATCACGGCCAAAGCCGTCAGTGCCGAACCAGTGCAGTGCCGAGGGCGGCAGCAAACGGCTCGCCATGGTTTGCGCGTTGGGATCGTAAGGCGCCAGCCACGGGGCAAACAGCGCCATAGCCATCAGGATCGTCACCAGCGTCAGGCCAGTGACCAGCGAGGTGACGCGACGGCGGCGTCGCCGTGGTCGCACGCTTTCCAGTTCAGAGAGTTGTTGCGTCATCGGGTTCTCGGATCGGTTAACCAGGTTAAGGCATCCGCTATGGCATTCAACAGAATAAAGCAGCTGCCAATCAGCAACGTGGCGCCGAGAATGGCGGGGACGTCGGCGGAGAACAGGGCATTGGTCATGTAGCGTCCCACGCCCGGCCAGGCAAATACGGTTTCGGTCAGCACCGATCCCTCCAGCAGCGTCGCGTAGGAAAGGGCGATGACGGTGATCAACGTACCCAGCACGTTGGGAAAGATATGGCGCAGCAGAATGCGCCCGCGGCTTGCGCCTTTGGCCCGCGCCAGAATAACGTATTCTTTGCTGCTCTCTTCCAGCAGCGCCGCGCGCAGCAGGCGCGTAATGCCCGCCATGGCCAGCAGCCCCAGGATCACCACTGGCAACCAGAGGTGAGCAATGGCGTTGCGCAGCATTTCCGGCTCCCCGGACAGCCAGCTGTCGATCAGCACAAAGCCCGTTTTCGGCTCCAGCGTATAGACCCAGATATCATCCAGCCGCCCCGGTCCGGCTGACCAGTGCAGCACCGCATAAAACAGCAGCAGGCCAAGCAGGCCGAGCCAGAACACCGGCACCGAATAGCCCAGCAGGGAGATCAGGCGCACCAGGTTATCCACCAGGCTGCCCGGCTTCCAGGCCGCCAGCAGCGCCAGCGGGACGCCAAAGAGCACGGCAAACAGCATCGCGCAGGTCGCCAGTTCAAGAGTGGCAGGGAAGGTACGCAGCAAATCGCCGCTGACCGCCTGGTTGGTCAGGCGCGAAACGCCCAGATCGCCGCGCGCCAGATGCTCGAGATAGTGCCAGAACTGCATCAGTACCGGCTGATCGAGGCCGAGATCATGGCGCACCTGGGCATAGGTAGCGGCGCTGGCGTGATCCCCGGCGATCTGCTGGACCGGATCCACCGGCGACAGTTGAGACAGCATAAAGGTAAACGCCAGCAGGCCGAGCAACGTGATCAGCAGAGAAAGCAGGGTGGTACCCAGCCGTCCGGCGCGCCGCCAGATCGGCCGGCGAACCCGGGCCTCAGAGGTGGAGTCCGTCATTCTTTGCTGACCTGAGCGTAATAAACCATGTCCGGATTGATGCCCTGGACATAACCCTGCAGGTTATCGCGCAGTGCGATCAGGTTACGCGCCTGCAGGCCAATGACGTAGGGCGAGTTTTTCAGCACTTCACGCTGGAGCTCTTCATACATCGCCATGCGTTTCTGGTTATCGCTTTCTGCGGTGGCCGCCAGCACTTGTTTATTCAGCTCCGGTGTATGCCAGTTAGAGCGCCACGCCAGGGTGGTGCTGCCATCTTCCGGGTTCCAGGCAAAGGTAGAGGCGTTGGTATTGGGATCGAAATAGTCCGCGCCCCAGGCGTTCAGGTGCGCCTGATATTTGTGTGCCTTCACGCTGGCGGAGACTTCTGAACTGAGTCCCGGCTGCAGTTCCACTTTCACCCCGCCGCGGGCAAAGCTCGCCTGCAGAGCCTGCGCAATATCAAGATAGGGTGGCTGGTTGCTGGTCGAGAGGGTAAAGCTGACGTTTGTCAGACCCGCCTGTTGCAGAATCGCTTTGGCCTTTTCCGGATCGTACTGATAAGGGGTTTCATCCAGCGCGCCGGGGAAGCCCTTCGGCAGAAATGTCTGATGCACATCGAACTGACCTTTCAGCAGGTCGTGGGCAATGCCCTGATAATCAAATAAGTAGCGTGCCGCTTGCCACAGCGCCGGATTTTTCAGTACCGGGTTGGCGTCGATATTGAACTGGATGTAATAGAGCGAAGCCATGGGAATCGCGGCGGTCTTTACCCCGGCTTTACCCTGCAACGCGGCAATCTGATCGGCACCGAGGTTGCGGGCAATATCGGCATCCCCCTGTTCCAGCAGCAGACGGCGGGCAGCAGGGTCCGGCACATTCTTGATCAGAATGTTTTTCAGCGTCGGCGCGCCGCCCGGCGAAGCGGGATTTGCGGTCAGCAGCAGCACCTCGTGCAGTATCACCTTACGAATCTGGTAAGGGCCGCTGCCCGCCGAATGTGTGGCCAGCCACTGGCTGCCCAGATCATCTTTTTGCGCGTTTGCCATCACGGTTTTTTCATCCACAATCGAGGAGACCGGCGCGGAGAGCAGGCTGAGCACAAAGGTGGGGCTGAGGTTAGCGTTCCAGCTAATCTGAACATGATTCTCATCGACTTTTTTCAGAAAGCTGTCGACGTTATCTTTATTCCAGCCCAGCTGGGTCAGGATAAATGAGGGATCAAGATTCAGTTTCACCACGCGCGCCAGCGAGAAAATCACATCTTCCGGACGCAGCGGATTGCCGGAGGCGAACTTCGCGTCACTCCGTAAGGTAAAGGTCAGGCTGCGGTTATCGCTGCCTGCCGTCCAGGCGCTGGCCAGCGTTGGCTTCAGATCGATCGGATTCTGCGGGTCGGATTGCACCAGGCGCTGATAGATATTGGTGAAGGCCTGCATGGTGGTCAGCTCAAAGCCTTTCGCCGGATCGAAACTGTCCGCATCATCCATCGACTGGGCGATCACCAGCGTATCTTTTGGCGTCGCCGCATGGGCAGAGAACGCCGCCAGCGAGAGAGCCAGCAGGGCAGGAACGAATTTTCTCATGATATTTCCTTGCCTTAAATTATGTCGCGAATTTATGAACGAGAATGAATTAAGCGTAGTCCAATTCCGAAAGTGAATCGGCGGAAAGAAGGGCGCTATCTTTACCCTGAGACTGGCTGATGCCCGGCGTAAACCCGCCCCGGTTGCAGGCAGGCGGCTGTGGGCAGGGGGGAACGCTGCGGCAGAAAAAGGCGGGGAAAAGCGGCGTTAATGGCGTTTCTGTCCCAAAATCTTTGACTCTCGTCCAGACTACAGACAGGAGGTTTTCTATGAAAAATTTAATCTGTTCGTTGTTTGCCGCCCCGGAACGATTTATGAGCATTATCAGTCGCAGCGATATTCAGGATGCGCTGGACGACGATGAGCGGGTAATTATCGATGAAGATGGTAATGCCATCGTTAACATTCGCCATCCGGAAGTGCAGGAAGATTTTGCCCGTCACGTCGCTACTCTGAGGGGTAAATAGCATGGCAACGGCCATCTTTATGGTGCTGATGGTATGCGGTTACTGGTATGCCAGCCGTGACCTTTCTACACGTCTGAAATATAAGCGCACCTTCGGCTGGGACGTCTATTTTCTGGTAGCGCTGTACGGCTGTATTTTCGTGCTGCAGGGTGTAATTGCTACCGGGCTGCTCTGGTGCCTGCTGCTGTTGTTATCCACTACCATGAACGCACTGCAGGCCAGTGGGGGCGAGTATCACCATTATCAGATCGATTTTATGACCGGCAGTTTTCTCGGCGTGCAGGCGCCGGTGATGACCATGCTGCTGTTCACCGTGCTGATCTGTCTCTACCGCTCAAACTGGGCCAAAAGCGCCCGACTGGCCGGCGCGGAGCGGCGTGAGCTGTATAAATACCTGACGCGGGCGAATGGCATTGAGGGTCTGCTCTATCAGTGTATGGAACAGGGGGAGCTGGCGTGGTTAACGCTGAAATCGCAGCGTATCTATATCGGCATGATTCAGACCGCCAGCTTTGACGGCAGCGGCACCAGCAACGTGGTGATTATTCCCATGCTGAGCGGCTATCGTGATGAAAACACGCTCGATCTGCAGGTGGAGCACAACTACAGTGCCTGGTATTACGATCACAATATCTCGCTCACTTCGGAAGAGGTGACTGCGCTCGCCTTCCGCAAGGTGATCATGCTCGATCAGATTGAGAGCCTCTCGCTGTTCGATCCCGCCAGCGAACTGGCGATGCCGTTAAGCCGGGGCGAAAAGCGTTAGCCCTGGCCTCTTTTTGCCCTGTCTGTGAGCATGAGCAAGTGTTCAGTGCCTGATATCTTGTTCCTGCTCTCATTTCTCGCTTTCTCTTTACGCTATCTTCTGGAGACGCCTTTGTTCAGCGTCGCACTTCTGTAAGGCATGTACCGGAAATCTCGCACTTTTATTGCGCGTGTCCCGATGTAAATCATCCTCTGGCTTCCCCTGATACGCCGGAATTGCTGCCACCACAGCAACCCGGAACCGTCAGGAATATGGCACGTATCGTGCTTGGTTAACCTGCTCTCGTAAAATGCGTTTGTTGCTGTCGGATATCTATATGTGCGCGCTGAGCCCGTTGACTGATAAGAAAAACCGACACCGGCTTTTTTGCACCCTTACAAGCATTTGCTCACGTTAAACGTTATTTATACAGGGATTATCAGCATGAAACAGGAAACCGCTCTGGTTGATCTCGCTGCGACCTTTCCGCAGCTGCGTATCGATTTAAAGTATGCCAGCGCAGATAACATTACCGGTCAGCCTATTTATAGTGAAGCGCGCTGCCTGCTGCACCCCGAGGCGGCTCGGGCACTGGAAAAAAGTATCAACATCGCCCGGCTGGCGGGATTGACGCTGCTGGTGCTGGATGCCTACCGGCCACAAAAAGCGCAGGAACTGTTATGGAACGCCTGCCCCAATCAGGATTATGTGGTGCCGCTGGCGCTGGGCTCTAACCACAGCCGCGGCACGGCGATTGACGTCACGCTGATCGATGCGCAGGGCGCCATTCTGGATATGGGCACCGGCTTTGATGAGATGAATGTACGGTCGCACCCCTATCATCCTGAGGTGCCTCAGGCCGCCCAGCGCAACCGCCTGCTGCTGAACGCCATTATGTCTGGCGGTGGCTTTAGCGGCATTGCCACCGAATGGTGGCATTTCGAGTTACCGGATGCCGCTGGCTATCCGCTCCTTGATGATGTTTTTCCCTGTCTCTCCCCGGTCCCTGTTAATGGAGCCTCATCGTGAAAATAACATTTACCGCATCTGCACCTTTTCGCCCCCTTTTGCTTGCGCTGGCAATGGCGGTGGCAGCAACACCTGCGTTTTCCGCCGTGCCGAAAGATATGCTGGTGATTGGCAAAGCGGCCGATCCACAGACGCTGGATCCGGCGGTGACTATCGATAACAATGACTGGACCGTGACCTATCCCGCCTATCAACGTCTGGTGAAATACAAAACCGAGAACGGCAAAGGGGCCACGGATGTGGAGGGTGATCTGGCAGAAAGCTGGCAAGCCTCGGAAGATGGCAAAGTCTGGACCTTTAAGCTGCGTCAGGATGCCGTTTTCTCTGATGGGACGGCCGTCAATGCCGAGGCGGTCAAACTGTCGTTCGAACGCCTGATGCGCATCAAACAGGGACCTTCCGAGGCGTTTCCTTCCGGATTAAAGGTCGAGGTGGTGGAACCGTACAGCGTGCGCTTCACCCTGGGGGAGTCGTTTGCTCCTTTCCTGTTTACACTGGCGAACGATGGCGCTTCGATTATCAACCCCACGGTGCTGAAGCAGCATGCGGCTGACGACGCGCGCGGCTATCTCGCCACAAATACCGCCGGCTCCGGCGCCTATATGCTGCAGCGCTGGCAAAAGGGACAGCAGCTGGTGCTGGTGCCGAACCCGCATTACAAAGGCGCAAAACCCGCGTTTAAACGGGTTGCCGTTAAAATTATTGGTGAAAGCTCGGCACGTCGCCTGCAGTTAACCAAAGGCGATCTGGATATTGCCGACTCCCTGCCCATCGACCAGTTTGCGGCACTCAAAAAAGAAAACAACGTTAGGGTACTGGATTATCCGGCGCTGCGCGTGACCTATCTCTATCTGAATAACAGCAAAGCGCCGCTGAATCAGCCCGCCTTGCGCCAGGCCATCTCCTGGGCCACTGATTATCAGGGCATGGTGAACGGCATTCTTGGCGGAAACGGCAAACAGATGCGCGGCCCGATTCCGGAAGGAATGTGGGGCTACGATGCGCAGGCGATGCAATATTCGCTGGATATGAATAAAGCCAAAGCGGCGCTGGATAAGGTGGCGGATAAACCCAAAACTCTCTCGTTCCTCTATTCCGACAACGATCCCAACTGGGAGCCGGTAGCCCTGTCAACGCAGGCCAATTTGCAGGCGCTGGGCATTAACGTCAAACTGGAAAAACTGGCTAACGCCACCATGCGTGAACGGGTAGGCAAAGGGGATTATGACATTGCGATCGGCAACTGGAGTCCCGATTTCGCGGATCCCTATATGTTTATGAACTACTGGTTTGAGTCGGATAAAAAGGGGCTGCCAGGCAACCGCTCTTTCTACAGTAACCCCGAGGTGGATACGCTGCTGAAAAAAGCAGTTTCCACCACCGATCAGGCCGAACGTACGCGGGATTATCAGACGGCGCAGAAAATCGTGATTGATGAAGCCGCATACGTTTACCTGTACCAGAAAAACTATCAGGTCGCGATGAATAAAGAGGTTAAGGGCTTTATCTTTAACCCGATGCTGGAGCAGATTTTCAATATTTCAGAGATGCATAAATAACTATCGGTTCACGCCTGTTAATGCAGGGCCAGCGCTGGCCCTGCAGAGGACGTTCTTATGAATTTCTGGAGCCTGATCAGACAACGTTGCTGGGGACTGCTGTTAGTGGTCGCCGGCGTCTGTGTTATCACTTTTATTATCTCACATCTGATCCCTGGCGATCCGGCACTGCTGCTGGCTGGCGACCGGGCCAGTGAAGAGATCGTGCAGCATATTCGTCAGCAACTGGGGCTCGATCTGCCGCTGTGGCAACAGTTTATTCGTTACCTGAGCGCGCTGTTTCATGGCGATCTGGGCACCTCGATCCGCACAGGCCGTCCGGTACTGGAGGATCTGCGCAACTTTTTTCCGGCCACGCTGGAACTGGCGTGCTGTGCGCTGCTTATCGCCTTGCTGGTGGGCGTACCGCTGGGCGTGCTTTCCGCCGTGTACCGTAACCGCTGGCTTGATCATCTGGTACGACTGCTGGCGCTGACGGGCATCTCTACGCCTGCCTTCTGGCTGGGGCTGGGTGTTATCGTGCTGTTTTACGGCAAGCTGAACCTGCTGCCCGGCAGCGGCAGGCTGGATGACTGGTTTGATCCCCCCGCCCGCGTCACTGGCTTTTTCCTGATTGATTCGCTGCTGAGCGGCGATCTGGATCTGTTTTTCAATGCGGTGCAGCACCTGATTCTGCCTGCAGCGACGCTGGCGTTTGTCCATCTCGGCATTGTTGCCCGCCAGATCCGTTCCGCCATGCTGGAGCAGCTGAGTGAAGATTACATCCGCACTGCGCTGGCGAGCGGGCTGACCCGCTTCACCATTATTGTGCGCTATGCGCTGCCCAACGCCCTGATCCCCTCGGTTACCGTGTTAGGTCTGGCACTGGGCGATCTGCTGTATGGCGCGGTGCTCACTGAAACCGTGTTTGCCTGGCCCGGCATGGGCGCCTATGTCGTCGCCTCCATCCAGGCGCTCGATTTCCCGGCCGTGATGGGCTTTGCGATTGTGGTTTCGTTCGCTTATGTGCTGGTCAACCTGGTTGTCGACCTGTTGTATCTGTGGATAGACCCGCGCGTGGGTCGGGGAGAAAAATAAGATGATGACGACACAGCCACAGCCTGCGATAGCACCCCCGACGCCCGCTACGCTGGCCTGGAAACGCCGTTTCTGGCTGCTGCGCAAGAGCCCGCTGACTCTGCTCGGGGCAGCGATTATTCTGCTGATAATAGGCATGATGCTGTTTTCACCCTGGCTGGCGCCGCAGGATCCCAATGCCATCGATCTTACTGCCAGACTGCAGCCGCCCTCCGCTGCCCACTGGTTTGGCACTGATGAGGTGGGACGCGATCTGTTCAGCCGCGTGATTATCGGCAGCCAGCAGTCGGTGGCGGCCGGGCTGGCGGTGGTGTTTCTGTCCGGCACAATCGGCTCGCTGCTGGGCTGCCTTTCCGGCGTGCTGGGCGGACGCAGCGATGCGCTGATTATGCGTCTGATGGATATTATGCTCTCTATTCCGTCACTGGTGCTGACCATGGCGCTGGCCGCCGCGCTCGGACCCAGCCTGTTTAACGCCATGCTGGCGATCGCCATCGTGCGCATCCCTTTCTACGTCCGGCTGGCTCGCGGTCAGACGCTGATTGTGCGTCAGCACAGCTTTGTTGAAGCCTCGCGCACCTTTGGGGCCTCCCGCTGGCATCTTATCAGCTGGCATATTTTGCGTAACGCGCTGCCTCCGCTGGTGGTTCAGGCTTCGCTGGATATCGGCAGCGCCATTCTGATGGCGGCAACGCTGGGTTTTATCGGCCTTGGCGCACAACAGCCGACGGCAGAATGGGGAGCGATGGTCGCCAACGGACGCAACTATGTGCTTGATCACTGGTGGTACTGTACCTTTCCGGGCGCGGCGATCCTGATTACGGCGGTGGGCTTTAATCTGTTTGGCGACGGGATTCAGGATCTGCTGGACCCGAAAAGCGGAGGGCGTAACGGATGAAAAACCGTGTGTTAACCATTGAAAATCTGCGCCTGAGTTTTCCGCTGTTCCGGAGTGAAGTCAGGGTGCTTAATGATATCTCCCTGCACATCGACAGCGGCGAGATTGTGGGCGTGGTCGGAGAGTCCGGCTCCGGCAAATCTGTCATGGCGATGCTTGCCATGCGCCTGATCCCCCAGGGCAGTTATCGTATCCACAGCGGACGCGTTACGCTGCTGGGAAATGAGGTGCTGAACGCTGACGAAAAGAGGATGCGCCAGCTGCGCGGCAGTAAAGTGGCGATGATTTTTCAGGAGCCGATGACCGCGCTGAACCCGACACGACGCATCGGCAAACAGATGATGGATGTGATACGGCAGCATCGTCCGCTCTCTGCCAGAGAGGCGCGCGCACGGGCGCTGGAACTGCTGAGTGATATGCAGATCGCTGATGCGGCGCGTGTGCTGGAACGTTATCCCTTTGAGCTTTCCGGTGGTATGCGCCAGCGGGTGATGATCGCGCTGGCATTTTCCTGCGATCCGGAACTGCTGATTGCCGACGAACCCACCACTGCGCTGGATGTGACGGTACAGCGCCAGGTGCTGCGCCTGCTGAAGCAGAAAGCCCGCGCCACCGGCACCGCCGTGCTGTTTATCAGCCATGATATGGCCGTGGTATCGCAGGTATGCGATCGCATGTATGTCATGTATGCCGGCGCGGTGATTGAAAGCGGCACGACCGACAGCGTCTTGCACCGGCCAAACCATCCCTACACCCTGGGGCTGCTCAACTGCGCGCCAGAGGCGAGCGAACGCCGGGCGCTGCTGCCTTCTATTCCGGGCACGGTGCCCAATCTGGCGAATCTGCCCGGCGGATGCGTTTTCCGCGAACGCTGTTTCGCTGCCGGTGAAGCCTGCGCTAAAGCGCCGCCGTTGCGGCCTGCGGGCGTAGCTGAGCAGAGGGTCGCATGCTGGTATCCGCAACAGGAGAAGGCCCATGTCTGAGCCACTGCTTGAACTGACCGACGTTCATGTTCATTTTCCGGCACGCACCAACTGGCGCGGCAAGGTAACGGAGCGCGTCCATGCGTTAAACGGTATCGATCTGGCGGTAGAACGCGGCGAAACGCTGGGCATTGTGGGCGAATCCGGCTGCGGCAAAAGCACGCTGGCGCGTCTGCTGATCAATATGCTGAAACCGACCTCGGGTCAGTATAAATGGGGGAACGCGGCGGACAGGCGCAAAGGACAGGGCATGCAGATGGTGTTTCAGGATCCGCTTTCCTCGCTGGATCCGCGACTGCCGGTGTGGCGGACGATAACGGAACCTGTCTGGATACAGTCCCATCCTGGCGAGAAGGCGCGTCGTCAGCTTGCCGAACAGCTGGCGGTACAGGTGGGCATCCGGCCCGAGTATCTGGATCGCCTGCCGCACGCGTTTTCTGGCGGGCAGCGGCAGCGTATTGCCATTGCGCGCGCGCTGTCAGCGCAACCCGAAATTATGATCCTTGATGAGCCGACGTCGGCGCTGGATATTTCCGTGCAGGCTCAGATCCTGAACCTGCTGGTGGAACTGCAGAAGCAGCAGCATCTGACTTATATCCTGATTTCCCATAATGTTGCGGTGGTGCGTCATATGAGTGACCGCGTCGCCGTGATGTATCTCGGCCAGGTGGTGGAGGTGGGGGAGGCCAGAGAGGTGCTTGATACGCCCGCGCATCCCTATACGCAGCTGTTGATGGAGTCGGTGCCGCGCATCGGTGCGCCTCTGGACGGCGCACCACAAAATACCGAACTGCCGGGTAACCGGCATCTTCCCGCTGGCTGCTATTTCCGCGATCGTTGTCCTTATGCGGCAGCCGGGTGCGAACAGCCGCAGTCACTGCGCAGGCTGGAGAATGGGCGTTCGGTACGCTGCTGGAAAGCGGAGAATCTGTTGAGGCAGTAATGCCTGCCCGGACTGTTAATCTCCCGCGAAGGGGGATGGCGCGGCAACGGTTTCCTGGATTAATCCTCTTCGCGTGCTTTGACTGCCCGCTGACGCGCGTAGAATTCATCTTCGGCGGCAATAATTTCATCCATCAGGGAATCCATATCCACCTTGTGAGCCTGTTCCACGAAGTTGCCTGTGAGCGGGCTTTCTGGCGTTAATTTCCCGTCTTCATAGAGCTGCCAGATTTCCTGCGCATAACGGGTTGGCAGTAATTGCGGGGCGAACTGACCGTAGTAGGCGGTGATGTTATTAACGTCACGCACAAACATCGACTCAGCATGGTTGTTGGCGGCAGCGTCGACCGCTTGCGGTAAGTCGATAATGACCGGACCGTTGGCATCGAGCAAGACGTTAAACTCGGATAAGTCGCCATGCACAAGACCTGCACACAACATGCGTACGATATTGCGGATCATGGTATGGAAATCAGCAACGGCGTTCTCTTCCGACAGCGTGACATCGCTGAGGCGTGGCGCCACCATACCTTCGGCATCAGTGACCAGTTCCATCAGTAACACACCGTCAATGCAGATATAAGGCTGTGGTACGCGCACCCCGGCGTTGGCAAGACGGAATAACGCGTCGACCTCCGCCGTTTGCCAGGACTCTTCTTGCTGCTTACGGCCAAATTTTGAGCCTTTTTGCATCGCCCGGGCATTACGCGTATTACGGACTTTACGTCCTTCCTGATATTGCACGGCCTGTTTGAAGCTGCGCTGCGTTGCTTCTTTGTACACCTTGGCACACTGAATCTGGTCACCGCATAACACGGTATAGACGTCAGCTTCTTTGCCGCTTTTTAGCCGCTGAAGGACTTCGTCTATCAGGCCATCATCGACGAGAGGTTGGAGTCGGTTTGGAATTTTCATGCGACTTTATACCTTATTTCCACGGTTTTTCGTATCACTAACACCACTAACGAAGCAGGAAAAATCTGGCAGGATTTTAGTACGCGAGGTGGGGGATGATTGAGAGAGCGTCAGATTTCTTCAGCCGGGCACAGTTGTTCTCTTCCGGCTGGGTGAGATTGGGTGTTTTGCTGGCCTGAGCCGGAACGCTATTATTACAGCCACAAAAAAGCCCGCAGGGCTTGCGCCGTGCGAGCTTTCAGGACTTCATCTGATGACTCTGGTAATCATCGATGGAGAATTTTTGTGGCTGGTGTCACCATCATACTGCTGGTAATCGGCATCTTTTGGTTTGGCGGCTTTGATTTCCGTATCGGTTAACGGCTTGGTTTTTCTTGCCATGGTGAGTCTCCATGCGTTTAGGCCCAACGAAAAAAATAGAGCTTTTCGTTGGGCCTATCAATGGGCCTAAAAGGTTCGGATTTAATTAGTTGGCTTCAGACTTCGCGGGACAAATTGAAGGCACAAAAAAGCCCGCAGGGCTTGTGCCATGCGGGCTCTTAGGACTTCATCGGATGACTCTGGTAATCACCGATGGAGAATTTTGGGCTGGCGGAGTCTGAATAGTGTCATCAACCCCATGTAAAATAGATCTTTTATCTAATTCAACTTTGTTCTGTGTACCTAAACGTGTACCAATTATGGGATCTCATACTCCGGAGCGGCTCCGCCTGAATAACGGATGCTCGACGCTAAATCCAAACAAAATGATTTTAAGAAAAGTGTTCATACTGTTCACTTTTGATTTTTTTCTTTACATTCATGGTGTTCAGTAGTGATCGGTTTGAGGGGAAATGTACACTAGTATGCACTAAGGGGAATCACCTTTGTTGAGAAGATAGAAAACTGGCAAAAGCCGGTATGCGTGAGGTGACGTTATCAGACGCTGCATGCTGGCAATGGTCAGCTCTGTGCCAGCAGCGGTCGTTGACGCTTTGAAAAAGCAGAAGCGGTGAACAGAAGAAATCTTGAGCTCATCGCACCCAGAAAGCGTTTACCAGAAATTGCCAGATATTTTTATGTCCTGACGAGGCCGGTTTATCATATCTTTCATATAATAATGCGCGTGAATCAGGCAATCTGCAGATAATCTGGAAGAGAAGGGTGCTGATTTTTTAACTGATCTGACAACCCAGGGTGTTGGTTGAATATAAGGGGAAATAATGCCTTTGTTATTTGGTGATTTATCTGGCGCTCCATCATGGGTGCCTGCTGTATTGCTCGTCACTCTCTCACTCGCAGTGGGTTTTCTAACGCGATTTATACTTCTCCGATTCATCCGTTACTGGCAGAGTCGTGACAGAAAGCTATTCAAATCACTTGAAAAGCACCTTCGTGGATCAATGTTTCTTTTCATTCCCTTACTGTTAATAAATTTAGGGATTAATTATGTCAACGTCCAGCCGGAATCTCTTAGCTTTATTATAACAGCAGTTAATATATTTATTATATTATCATTTTGCTCAGTCCTGATTCGATTAATCAATGTTGCTCAGGATATGCTTTTTATCCGCTATGACATTAATATTTCGAACAATCTTCGCGCCCGAAAAATTCGCACGCAGATAATGTATGTTAAAAAGGTCGCTATTGTCGTACTCGTAACGCTCTGTCTTTCTCTGATTCTACTCAGTTTCCCTGGCGTGCGAAAATTTGGCACAACAATACTGGCAGGTGCCGGGGTTGCCGGAATAATAATTGGATTTGCTCTTCAGAAGTCGCTTGTCAACTTGTTCGCCGGAATTCAGATAGCCTTTACGCAACCGATAAAAATCGATGATGCTGTCGTGGTTGAAAAAGAATGGGGTTGGATTGAGGAGATAAACCTGACTTATGTTGTGGTGCGTCTCTGGGACCTGCGCCGACTAGTCTTGCCTATTACTTACTTTACAGAAAATCCGTTCCAAAACTGGACGCGTAGCAATGCACAAATTTTAGGCTCTGTTTTTCTTTACCTTGATTATTCCATGCCCTTAGATCCTCTCCGCAAGCACTTTGAAAAAGTTCTCAGCGAAACAAAACTCTGGGATCAACAAACTCAGGTGCTTCAGGTTACCGATGCCAATGACAAAACCATGACTATCAGATTGTTGATGACGGCGCAGAACTCCCCCATGGCCTGGGATTTACGCTGTCACGTGCGGGAAAAAATGATTGAGTTTATTCAGCAAAATTATCCTCAGAGTCTTCCTCATGTGAGGGCTACACTGACCAGTTCCGATGCCTGATAATCTGAGAGTTCAGTCATTAAACGCTACAGGGCGGAACGTACAGAAACTGTAAGCATGCCGCACCAGCCTCAGGACAGCCGCACTTTCGCTCACAGCTGACCTTGGCTGATGTTAGTAATTGCATCAAATATAAAAAAACCGGCCTAAGCCGGTTTGTGTGCTGTTGAGATGATCAGGTGCTACATGTGGGCAACCAATCTGCCTCGCTGTCTTCATGTAGCGTGAGGTTTGTCTGAACGCCGTTATTCGTCCGGCGCTTGAGCAGCACGCGCTCGTACTCCTTTAGGGTCTGCGGCACCGCCTGGCCGAAAGCCGTCAGGCTGAGCGGATGCTGATGGCCGCGCGATTCCATAAATGACAGATAGGCGTGATACAGATAGCGCTTCGGGTTTATGGGCCGGATGTTCGCGTTCCCCATAAACAGCCCGTTCGGGGTGCTCAGCGACATCAGGTAGCCGCAGAGATCCACCAGCGGGTCAGCCTGGCGCTTGATATCCAGCGCCTCGCCGGAGTTCTGCTGCGCCTGCAGCAGGTCGCGGGCCTCGTCCGGGGCCGCAAAGCGCAGCATCAGGTGGCGCACTATGACAGCCAGCTCGGTGCTGATTTTGTCCAGCAGTTGCGGGTCACGCTCTTTTGCCGGTATCACTTCCGGGAAGGTCAGGATCACCCGGCGACGGGGCACGCCGCCGCTGCGATCACTGAAACGCATCGGATTGTTGTTCACCGCCAGAATCACTGCCGGTATATGGGTTGAATAGGGATCGCGATACTTGGGATCGATAGCTACTGCATCGCCACCGGTAATCGCCTTGATGCCAGCCCCATCGCCGCTCCATTTCTCCTGATCGGGCATAATAATCAGCGAGAATCCAACCACGCTTGCACGTTCCCGTGATGATTCCAGCGTGTCGATGGTGGCTGACGTAGTGTTGTCTTTTCCGGCCAGCAGAGTGGCAATCGAGGCCATGACGCTTTTACCGCTGCCGCCGGGGCCGGTGACCTCAAGAAACATCTGCCAGTCGTAGCGGTTAGCCAGCACCATAAATAACGCCGCGAGGATACGCTCCTGCTTGTCGTGATTACGCCCGGCAGCCCGCGTCAGCCACTGCCAGAAAGACGGGGCGTATTCTTTGAGGTTTTCCCCCGGACGCGGGTCGGTATAGTCCACGCTGTTAACCGTGCGCAGCCAGTTCTCCCGGCGGTGCGGGCCAAAGGTGCCGGTCACGGTGTCAAAGACGCCGTTGCGAAAGCCAATCAGGCGGCGGGCCGGTTCGCCCGTCTGAGGCACCATGAGTTTCAGGGTGTCGAGCACGCTGCCGATACCGGCGGCCGAGAACGGGGCGCGCACCTTCTGAAACAGCGCGGCGAGTTCCCGGCGCAGCGTCTTCGCTTCCATAACCTGCCATGCGCCGTTTTCATAGCGGCAGATTTCCTCGCCCACCGGCGGTACGGCCAGTGCCTGACCGTAATGCTCCAGAAGCAGCTCCGCCTTTTCGCTGGCGCTCATGGCTTTCAGGTCGGTCTCGCTGACTGATTCAAACGGGCTGGGCTTCTGCGGCTGCGTAAAGGCAACAAGCTGCGCCTGTGTGGCGATATCCCCCTGCGCCTGCCAGACGTCATTCCAGTCGCCGGTCATCGGCGGCAGGGCTGCTTTCCCGCCTCAGGGATTACAGACACAAAAAAGCCCGCAGGGCTTGTGCCGTGCGGGCTTTCAGGACTTCATCGGATGAGTCTGGTAATCACCGATGGAGAATTTTGGTGGAGCTGGCGGGAGTTGAACCCGCGTCCGAAATTCCTACATAGTATTTTTACCATAAAGAAAATAGCTATTTAGATTTAAAAACAGTGCGTTATTTTTATCTAGTATTTGTCCTTTTTATTCGTTTTTAGTGTCCTGCCGCCAAATTGCCGCCACTTATTCGCCTTGATGAACTATAGGTAATATATCTTTAAAGATTAAATTATCTGGCTCGTAAGCATAATGGGATAAAAAATCTTGGCTATTAATATTACCTTGAAAAATAATTGGATTCTGATCAATTAGCATATAGAGAGATATCAATATGTCTCTTAAGCCTCGTAGCATTTCTTTGATTTCTCTTTCATCAGAAAATGACGTTGCTATTCCTAAATTTGTAATCGGGTTGAAAATCTCGAAATTGTTTGCTTCTCGTTCATAATTTACGCCTAGTTCTCTACACAAAAGTACCACTAAAGCTTCAATGTTCTCTAAATCGGATATACTAACTTGGTTTGGGTAAATTTCATTGTTTTTTATTATTATACATCCGATATTATCGTATGTATTTTCCAGTTTTTTGAGGAAGTTTCTATCGGCCTCACTGTTATATCCAGTAGAGATTGAAGATTTAGTGAATATTTTTTTATATAATGAATATGTATGATCTACTGATAATTCAACAACTCCTTTTTCGAAAGTAGTATTGTCACGACGTGAAAGAGTAAATGATGGCAGTGTTTTAAATATATCAGAATAATTCTTAAGGTGGGCGTAGTAGGCATCACTGCGGTTTTTCTCGGTCACTAAATCTATCTGTTTTTGTGTCTTTCGAATTTGATTCTCAGTTTGTATTGTTCTGTGAATGTTTACAACTATGGCTACGAATGGTATAGAAAGAGAAAGAAGAGCAATAGGTAACTTGCTTATTTCAATAAAGTTTTCAAATCCTGCGGCATCAAATTGAGGAGAGTGTCCAAGCCATGAGAATATACCAAAATATAATGATGAAATGACTGGTATTCTTATTGATTGTTTAAATAGATTTTGTTTTGTTAGCCTCTCTTCAGTCATTTCAAAATAATTATTTTTTTTGTTTTTCGTATATTCTATAAAGAGGTAAGTTAAGTACAAGGCTATAAGTATGATAGAGTTTTCTGGTTTTTTTATAAAAATAATTAATGATTCTTGAATCATGGTGAGGTCCATTTTAATTCATGTAAAGGGTTTTTTGTTACAGCATCCTCTAAATGATCAGGTGAAAAGTGCGCATAAATCATTGTCATTTTTATATCGGCATGCCCTAATATTTCTTTAAGAACAAGTATGTTTCCACCATTCATCATAAAGTGGCTGGCGAACGTATGGCGCAGCACGTGAGTACATTGACCCTCTGGCAACTCAATACCGGCCCGCTTTACTGCGCGTTCAAAGGCTTTTCTGCACGGCGTGAATAACCTACCTCTGTTTTTGGGGAGTTCGCCGTACAGTTCCTGAGTTATCGGCACGGTACGGTTTTTCTTGCCCTTGGTCTTTGTATAGGTGATCCGATATTTCGATAACTGATGGCCCTGCAGATTTTCAGCTTCACTCCATCGTGCGCCGGTAGCCAGGCATACCTTTGCGATCATCAACAGGCTGGGGCTTTGAGAGTCAGCGCAGGCATCCAATAGGCGCTTAATTTCTTCCAGCGTTAAGAACGCCAGTTCACTCTCTGCGATTTTGAATGTTGGTAGCCCGGCGAGCGGGTTGGGAGCTGGCCAATGCCCTAACTTTTTCAGGGTACCGAAAACAGAAGAAAGGTTACGCTGCTCAAGATTTACCGTTCGGGGCTTAACTGGTGGCATAAGTGCGCCATCTTCATTTCTGACTTCGCCTTTTAACCGGGCTTCGCGATATTTAGTGAAGTCACCTGCAGTTAACTCCGAGGCGATGGGATCGCCCAAGCCGTTACAGATAATGTTCAATTTCGCCATAAGGCGTTTGGGATCTGCGAGCGTCTGGCCGTAAAGCGAATACCACTGATCAATCACTTCTGAAAGGTGCCGCCGGTCTTCCTTCTCTCCCAACCAGGGCTTTTTATTCACTTCTTCCATAGTGAAGTTTTCGAACGCTATGGCTTCTCCTTTCGTCGCAAATTGCTTGCGCACACGCTTACCATTACGTCCATTTGGGTAACACTCACACAACCATTTTCCGTTTGGCTGTTTTCTGATAGACATAATTAGATGTTCTTTATTTCCTTGACTGCACGACCTAAAACTTCAATTTCATCAAGAGAACATTCAAAGGATGTTTCGCCTTGATGGACTACCAACCGCTTACCCGGTAAACGTGCAATTTTTGCGATGCTTTTTATTCCGTCAATATCTATTAGCCATATTCCATTCACAACCTGGGCAGCACTACGCTCAATAAGATAATCATCATCATTTACAGAAACGAGTATTGGGTTTGACATACCAGAAGGTATCAGGCTGCTGTCCAGTATGGCCTTGCCGTACTCTACCAAAGCGCCCCCACTCAACGTAGCCTTGTCGATTTCCGGCGCGACAACTTCTGAAAGGGGTTTAATGTGACTGTGGTTCACAAAATCAAAACTTTCTACCGGGCCCCTATTGTCATTCTTCTCGCCTTGGCCTGTGGTTAGCCAAAGCAAAGAGACCCCCGTTTCTAAGGCGCATTGGATAACCCATTCAGCAGGAAAGCTATCTCTTAAGTATCTGTTTGCCATAGTGCTTTTGGATACAGCTAAATGATCACAAAGTTGCTGCCGTGAACTGAAATTGTAGGCTTTGATAAGCCTGTTAATCGCATCGCGCCCACCGCTATCGTTGCCAACCTTGATTGATCTCATAAGCAAACCCTTGACGTATAGAAAAAGTGATCTTAATATCCACTCAAGGTTTCAAAACCAAACCTTAACTGTATGAATCGAGATAAAATGAATCAAAACTAAGAGATACTGCACTATGAGCACCGATATTTCAATTCGTGTACCAAAGGAGATGGCTACCCCTGCGGAGTTCGCGGAATGGGAAGGTATTTCCCGTGGCTCTGTCTATCAGAAAATTCATCATGGTAAGCTCACTAAATATATGGTGAAAAAAGATAAAAATAAGGGTCGCGTAAGCCTGCGCTATCTGATGTACAAAACCGATCAGGTTCGTGAATCGCTCGGTCATTCCAACTTCCGCGTCATTGTTGGTCAGTAAGTTCCATTATGAGAACTTGCTAAGGGGCTTTCATGTTTGATTATAAGATTTCCAAACATCCGCACTTTGAAGAAGCCTGCCGGATATTTGCCTTACGTTACAACATGGCACTTCTGGCGAAACGCGCAGGTATGAACACTCAAACTCTTCGCAATAAGCTCAACCCGGACCAGCCTCATCAGCTCACCGCTCCGGAAATCTGGCTGCTTACTGATCTGACAGAGGACTCAACACTTGTGGACGGGTTTCTGGCGCAGATTCACTGCCTGCCATGTGTGCCAATGAACGAAGTGGCGAAAGAAAAACTACCGCATTACGTCATGAGCGCTACCGCTGAAGTTGGGCGTGTTGCGGCCAGTACTGTATCTGGTGACGTTAAAACGACCTCAGGCCGCCGCGCTGTAATCAGCAGCATTAACTCTGTTATGCGACTGATGGCATTGGCCGCTGTATCAGTACAGGCCCGTTTGCAGGCTCACCCGGCGATGACAAACGCCTCTGATACTGTGACAGGCTTGGGCGCTTCGTTCGGTTTGATCTGAGGTGGTTATGCTGACACAGAAACCATCTTTTGCATCGCTTCTCGTTAAACAAAGCCCATCAATGCACTACGGACACGGCTGGATTATGGGAAAGGATGGCAAGCGTTGGCACCCGTGCTGCTCTCAGGATGCGCTACTGACAGACCTGTCTACTGTTAAACGGGAAAAATCATGGCTATCGAAGGTGCTACAGCGACTATTCCACTAAGCCCGGGTCAACGTCTGGACGGGCTGAATCATATAGCAGAATTAAGAGCTAAAGTGTTTGGCCTGAATATTGAACCGGAGCTTGAGCGGTTTATTAAAGAAATGCGCAATCCGCGCGACGTTAACTTTAAACAGAATGAGCGGGCACTGGCAGCCATATTTTTTATGGCAAAAATCCCGGCAGAACGTCATAGCGTCAATGTTAATGATCTGACTACTGACGAAAAACGGGAGTTAATTAAAGCAATGAATCATTTTCGTGCAGTGGTGAGCTTATTTCCAAAACGGCTAACCATGCCGAACTAACCCACAACAGGAATTAATGGCGTAAACCCGCCGGGCATTGTTTTGCCCGTATTCAGGAGAAAGAGAAATGCAAAATATCGAAACCGTAAATTACCAGGTTAATGATTTTGCCCTGGAGTCTTTACTGTCAAAAGCCCGAAGTGAAGAACGTAAAAATCGTGCACTGGCCGTCTCAATCCGTCTGGACGCACTGGCCGCTCACATCACACAAAAGGGTATGAGCGGAACTGAAGCTGCTGAGTTGCTTCGCCGTGAAGCGGAACGTTATGAGAACGAATCGCGGGAATGGCATTAAGACCGGTTCGCAGAGTTTTCTCATCGCCATGACTGGGCATCGCAATCTGCGGCAGAGGCTGAATGTCTCTGCCTCTTCCTCTGCCACTGTCGCTTATCCCTGGAACGCCCCCAGGAAGGCGATTAACCCCTATTTTGAGCCAGAGTCTCCACCTGGAGAAACACCGCTTTCAAACCTGATCGCTTTATACGCAGCCGATAATCGCCACGAAAAATTTCGGCTGGAGGCGCAAAGTGATGAGGTATGGAGGCGCTACTTCTTCAACGATGCCCGTGATCCTGTCTGGCGTGAAACAGAGCAGGAGAGGCTCATCTCTCGGGCGAAGATGGCCCATGAACAGCATCGCCATAACCCCGATACGCTCATTCTCGATGATTTGCGTGCCGAACCGCATTTTATCAGTAAGCCTCTTCTCCAGCGTATTGATTATCTGGCAACCCTGGACAGACCGGAGATTTATTCCCGCTATCTGCGTGAAACTGTCCGTCCGGCCATTGAACGGCTGGCTCGTGTTCGTGAGAGCCAGATTTCCGCTTCATTTCGTTTTATGGCGAGCCGTGACGGCCTGGATGGTTTACTGGATCTGGCCGCCATGAATCAGGAGCAGGTAATACGCCTCGCCACCCTGGTTGCTGCACATATGGATCTCTGTCTGATTAATGCCAGTGATGGACTGCTTGGCAGGGACGACGTGACGCCAGAAGAAATCCGTCGCGTATGGGAATATGTGGCCTCAGAAACTCTGCGGCTGAATATCACGCCACCCGCATTTGAACGGCTGAGGAGAAAGAAACACAGACGTAAACCGGTGCCTTATGATCTTATTCCCGGTTCTCTGGCTCGTATGCGCTGCGCAGACTGGTGGTATCGCAAATTGTGGCAGTTACGCTGTGAATGGCGTGAAGAACAGCTGCGTGCTGCCTGCCTGGTCAGTAAAAAAACGTCGCCCTATGTCAGCCAGGAAGCGGTCATTCACAAGCGCGAACAGCGCCGCCGTGCTCTGGAGTTTTTCCGCTCACACGAATTAGTTAACGAAGCCGGTGACACACTGCATATGGAAGACGTGGTGAACGCCAGTAGCAGCAACCCGGCGCACCGGCGCAATGAAATGATGGCCTGCATCAAAGGGATGGAGTTGATCGCGGAAATGCGGGGCGACTGCGCGGTGTTTTACACCATTACTTGCCCGTCACGTTTTCACGCCACCCTGAGAAACGGTAAACCGAATCCCTTATGGAACATGGCCACCGTAAGGCAGAGCAGCGATTATCTGGTAAGAATGTTCGAGGCTTTTCGCAAGGCTATGCATAAAAAGGCGTTGCGCTGGTATGGCGTCCGTGTTGCTGAACCGCACCATGATGGCACTGTGCACTGGCATCTGTTGTGCTTTATGCGCAAAAAGGATCGCAAGGAGATTACAGCCCTGCTGCGTAAGTTTGCTATCAGGGAAGACCGTGCTGAGCTGGGAAACAATACCGGCCCACGGTTCAAAGCTGAACTGATTAACCCACGCAAAGGGACGCCAACCAGCTACATCGCCAAATACATCAGTAAGAATATCGACGGGCGTGGCCTGGGGAATGAGATCAGCAAAGAGACCGGTAAATCTCTGCGTGATAATGCTGAAAACGTTAATGCCTGGGCCTCTTTGCATCGTGTGCAGCAGTTCCGCTTCTTCGGGATTCCGGGCCGGCAGGCTTACCGGGAGCTTCGCCTGCTGGCAAGCCAGGCGAACCGCACGGCCGGAAACAAAAAGTCCGGCGCCGCTGTGCTGGAAAATCCCCGCCTTGACGCCGTGCTTGCGGCCGCTGACGTTGGCTGTTTCGCTACATACATCATGAAGCAGGGCGGCGTACTGGTTCCCCGAAAATATCACCTTATCAGAACAGCCTACGAGCTTAACGATGAACCCGGCGTCTATGGCGATCGTGGCATTCGCGTTTATGGCATCTGGTCCCCGTTAACAGAGGGACGCATCTGCACGCATGCGGTGAAATGGAAAAAGGTTCGGAAAGCCGTTGACCTTCGGGAGGCGACAGCCGACACGGGCGCTTGCGCCCCTTGGACTTGTGGCAATAACTGTCCCCCTGTAGAAAATTCAAACAGAACCGGTGTCGGGAGAGGGGTTTTGGATGCGGTCGAAACAGCTACAGGAATGCAGAAGGGAGCTGATCCCGACTTTAATAACATGAGCCGAAGGGAGAGAGGGGCGCTGCTGGCAAGGTTAAGAGTGGTCAGCCCTAAAGTCAGGCGCAGCTATAAGCAGGAAATCAGTGAAACGCAGCAGCTGCAACTGGAGGCTGAACTTCGGGCGAGGGGATTTGCAGGCAGTTCGTATGAAACCCATCTTCTGCTAAGCGGGGGAAGCCTGGTTTCAGGGGCCGGTATGCGCATTTTCTACCGCAACGGACGTTTGCAGGAAGATGATAAATGGCGGCAATGGTTGTGAATCGTCGGGTGGGTCAGTGTGGCAGACCTGCCAGTTTCAGCATGTCTCACAAACAGCCAACCGACTTTAATTCCGGTTATCAATTTGACGCGGATTTTTATAGTTTTCGCTCTATATGGTTGAGATTGCTGTGATATTACCCCTGTATGTAGTAAAAATATTTTACATTAGAGAAAAATTCATTACTGTATATGCGTCCAGTATGTATGTTGAATGGAGGGAACATGCAGGATTTTCTTTTTGAGATAGTAAAGCTGGAGCGCATTGATTTTTTTCTGAAGCTTGTAGCGGCCAGTGAGTGCAGCGACGAAGAGAAGCAGCTGGCTATTCAGTGGGTTTCCGAACTGACCGATGAGCTGATGGAGAAAGTCAGAAACTATGGGTTTGACCGGTCGGTTGACGCAACCAGTTCAGGAGGAACTGTATGCACATTGAAATCATGATCGATGAAGCCTGGTCACGAAGGCAAAGCGCGAGAGACAAAAGTTCCGCAGCAGGTCTGGAAAGACAATAGTTGACCGCATTAAAACAGTTGCTGGCGTCAGGGTTTGGTTCTGCGCCAGCAAGTTTACAAAACGGATAGCGTGAATCGCTGATGCGCCTTGCACCTCCGTACAGAAAGTCATTATGATTGCGCTGTGAAATGAAAATGCGTTAAGCAGTTGCTCTCATCGAACATATACATATGCATGCTGTCCTAAAATTAGAGAGCAGCACGATTAAACGCCGCTGCCAGTAGCGTTTGTGTCCTCAGGAGGAACTATGACTGAACTTCTCCGTAAGGTGCTGTCAGCGCCGGGAAGGATTATGCAGGACGTTATCCGCCAGGATGTGCAGCAGTCCGATAGCAGCAAAATTATTACTGATGCAAACGGTACTGCCACCCTTAACATGAACAATCAGCAGGTACGTGAATCGATGCGTGCCCGCATGGAAGAATTGGCTGCAAAACGTAAAGGATGACAGATGGGACCATTAATTATTATGGTCGTACTGGTATGCGGGTTTTGGTATACGGAAAATCACTACCAGTCCCGCATCAGGCAGGCGCGCAGTAACGGATGGAACGCCTATTTTTATGTAGCGATGCATGGATGCAGGTTTGCCATTCAGGGTTTTATCATTGTTTCTGTTCTGTTTTTAGCCCTTCTGGTTATTAGTACCTTCATCAATTTGCTGGGCTTAATCTGGCCCGTACTCCATGCTGATCTGTATTCCTGGCTGACAGATATCAGGATAATGACTTACCCCCTGTTTTTTGTTTTATCCATGCTTACGGCGGTATGGCTGGCGTATGACCAGGGAATTAATGCCCGGCGAGCGCTGGAAAACGAAGAAACCCGTCAGGAAGCGTACAGAGAAGTGGCGGCGCAGGATGGCATCGAGTCCTTACTCGTTCAGGCTATCGACGAAGGTAAGTTGATCTTTGTTACTCTGAAATCCCGGAAGGTCTATATCGGTTACGTCGCCGCTCCCCGCATGGAGCATCAGGATACGCAGCATTTGGCAATCATCCCTTATATCAGCGGCTATCGCGATAAAGACACACTGCGTTATCACGAACAGCACCGTTACTATGAGCTTTACCTTAGCAAAGACATTACCGCTGACTCCTCCCCACTCAGTTTTAAGCATTTCCGGCATGTAATCCCTATGGATCAGGTTGAGTCGGTGTCGCTTTTCGATACGGAAACGTATAAGTCTTTCGATGAGTTTTCTACGCTTGAGGTTGCAGAGGAAGAGCCAGGAAAGCCTGCATGAAATCGCATGATCCAAAAAGGATCGCTAATGCCTAAGCCCGCCAGTTCTGGCGGGCTTTTTCATATCTCGTGCAGGTGCATGAAAACCGCTACGTAAAGCGGGCAGGCGTGGCGGGGCTACGAGCGCGCGCAGACAGAGTTCACAGTCCTTACAAGCCAACATTTAGCAAGTATTAAATTTATTTACCTTGTAACTTTTTTTTTTGTATTCTGCACATCATAAATATGAGTCAGTTCCCAGAAAGCAATAGGATTTAACCTAACATTACCGGGGTGGCTCTAAAGAATCACAGTCTAATTAAAAGGATACAACTTTGACTGCCAAGCAAGAGTACAAGAAATTTTCAGTTCACTATGGTGCTGCTGAAGGATCTGATATCGCCAATCATAAAATGAACGCTTATGACTTGGGCATGTCTATCGTTGAATTTGCCAAAATGATTAATAGAGCTGACGACATTATTAACAATGGCAGAACCTTAGAGCTTGAGGTAACAGCACCGGCTAAAGCCGGATCGCTTGTTATCGAATTTGCACTATTAATAAAAGATACGGGCGCATTAGACGTCATGAAGTACTTAGGTATCAGCACAGCGTCGGCTGCGGTTGTTGGCGGAACGGCTTTCGGTATTGCGCGGAAGTTGAAAGACAAGCGCATCATTAACATCAATACCGAAGCTGGCACTGGTAACTCCACCATTGAGCTTGAAGATGAGGCGGTTGTTGTGAATACAACAGTTGCCAGATTGGTAGCAGACCCAGTGATTCGTAAGGCTATGAATGAGGTTATCACTCAGCCGCTTAACGACGAAAAAGCCCCATCTTTCCAAATTGAGTTAGAAGGCGTAGACGAACCGGTATTTAGCGTTAAAGATGATGAAGTTCAAGACTTTACTCCATTACCTAAAGCTTCGCTCGCTGACGAAAAAATTGAAACCCAAGTAACAAATATCATTTTGAACCAGATAAATTTCGATTCTAATCGTGGGTGGAAAATGGTATATGATGGCAAAGAACATTCAGTAAGAATGGAAGATGAAGGTTTCATGGCTCGCGTTAGAGACAGTGAAAAAAGCTTCACTAAAGGAGATATGTTTGAAGTGTCTCTTTCAACGATCACTAAGACCACAGCCCGCTCTCAGCGAACTGAATATGTGATTACTCAAGTAATAAGGCATCGAGTGGGTGCAGACAGGAAAATTCTGTAAATGAGCGAGTCTGAAGCGCTGGCTACAATTTATACTTTTATGACATGGGCGGGGTTGATTATCCTGTCCCCTTTTGCATGGAAGTTTTTCAGCGCTTTGGGGTATTACATTACAGGGAAATTTAAGAAAAATCAGGTATTTATAGTTAGGCATTATCATGATGGAAAGTTGGTAAGCGAGAAGACTGTCAATCTTTCATTAAATTCACCTATCGTTAAGCAGCTTGAAGAAGCTCGGGGTGAAGTCCAGTGAGTAATGTCACGCCTGAGTCCCCCTCCAAGAGCATTCGTAATGGTGTTTTCAGTTCTGCTGGTATCGGTACTTTATTGATGGGCTTGACACGATTTCTTGATGGGAACAACCAAGAAATTGCAGCTCTATGCGTGCCGATACTTAGTGGAGTGATCTCTTATATTGGGGTCTATTTTTACTGTAGATGGATGGAGCCACACGAACTGGTGAGTCTGAGAAGCGGGCTTAAGCGAGATTTAGCTGAACAAAAATCCGTCATAGATGATTCATATGCAGATGAGCAAACCCGCGAGCAAGCACGCCGGATTTATTCAGCAACAAAAATGAAGTTGGCCACCCTGAGACAAGACTTCATCTCAGGGAAGTATAGTATTACGGCTAAAGCCAACGTCAATCCTCATGAAGAGTAGTTTAAATTTATATATCCAGTGTGTAAGGCGAAAATTGGATCACTTCATCACTCAGCCAGCTGTTTAACTCTTCCAGGCGCTTCTGCAGCGGCATTAGCTCATTCCTCACAAACACGCGGCTGGCCTTCTCCACATCCCCGAACCCTCCTGTATTATTCGGGATAATCCCCATCATCTGCGGTGGCACACGGTGCGCGGCCAACATGTCATCCCGTGACACATTCTTAATATTCAAAAACTCATCCTTTGCCGCCACCTCTGACAGCGGGATGATCTGAATCCCGTCTTTCTTCCCGTTCGGTGAGTACATAAACAAATTTCGAAAATTCCCTGGCCCCTTCGCGCTTTTCATCGCCTTACGCATACTGTCCACATCTTCCTGGTTCTGCGCCGGGTCGGTCACATACATGATATAACCGGCGTGGCTGCCGTTAAGGTAATACTTGCGGCGGAACAGGGTAGCGGACTCGTTCAGCAGCGTGGACGGAATGGCAGACAGATACTCCGGCAGGCCGTAAATCTCCTGATTCAAATCCGGCTCCATCAGATGGAAAACACTACCCGGAGTAAACTGATAGGGCTGTTTGTTCAGACCGTATTGCACATACCAGTAAGTATCCAGATCCGTACCGCGCCGGGTATATTTTGCCAGTGAAGGCTCCAGCGACAGCACGCCGCCCAACCGGTTGGTGCGCTTCTCCAGATAGGCATTCCCAAACACCAGATAATCCTGCACAAAGCGGCTGAAGGCCTGCTGGCTGAGCAGCGGATGCGGGATAAAAGTGCTGGTGAGAATATTGCGCTTAACCGTAATGGCTGAGCTGTGATGCACTGCGGCCCGGAAGGTGCGGGCCAGGCCGTCAAAACTCACCGGCGGTTCATACCAGCGATCCATTACCACACATTCCACATAATCCAGCAGTTCGCGGCGGTCTAGTACCGGGACCGGATCACCGAAGGTAAACGCCTCTGCTGCCGGGGTGCCGGTCAACTGCGCCGACTGGCTTACCGGCTGCGTGCGGGCGCGGCTTTTTCGTTTGCTCATCAGAACATCTCCATAATATTTTGGGTGTGGGCCGCTTCGCCCTGCAGCGGTTCGTTCGCCAGGGCATGCATGGTCGCCCATGCCAGATCGGCGTGGCTGGCTTCTTCGCTGCGGCTGGCTTCATAGGTAGGACGGTTACCGCTGGCTGTGGTGGTGCGGCGGATCGCCATAAAGGATTGCGCGATGTCGGTGTGTCCGGCATCGAACTCCAGACGCCGATGGCTGATGATGTCCCAGGCTTTCAGCACCAGGGCGTTTTTCACGTTCGGGTTATAAACGAACTCCTTCACCGCCGGGAAAAAGGTTTTCACGTTTTCATACACGCCATGCCCGACACCAGTGGTATCGATGCCGATATAAGTCACGTTGTATTGCTGCGTCAGTTGGCGGATAGATTCGGCCTGTGCGCGGAAATCCATGCCGCGCCACTGATGGCGCTCCAGAATGCGGAACTTACCACCCGGTACGTCTGGTGGCGCAATAACCACGCATCCGGCGCTGTCCCCGTTCTGCGTGCCTTTCGCCGGGTCATAGCCGATCCAGACCTGTTTGTGGCCAAAAGGACGCAGCGCCAGTGCTTCGAAATCGCTCCAGACTTCCCAACTGTCAACCATGCACGCCTGTAGATCAGCCAGCGGGAACACGGAGGCCAGGTCATCGACAAACTGGCACATCAGCAGGTTCTGGTATTCCGGCGGGTTGTATTCAAGGCGCAGCTGCTCAAGGTCAAACAGGTTACAGCCGCCGCGTACCGCGTCCTCAACGGTGACGATCTGGCGGAACTGGCCGTCACCACATAACCGGCCTGGTGACAGGGCGGCATGTGACAAGTCAAAATCGATGCGGTCCGCTTTGGCCCGGCCTTTATTGAACATGGCCCCGGACCAGAACGGGTAGGCGCTGTGGGTCAGGCTGGACGGAGTGGAAAAATAGGTCTGCCGCCATTTCTTATGCAGCGCCATACCTGATGCCACTTTGCGCAGTTCCTGAAACTTCGGTATCCAGAAATATTCATCCAGATAGAGATTGCCGTGATAGCTCTGCGCGGTGCGGGCGTTGGTGCCCAGAAAGTAAAGACAAGCGCCGTTATTCAGCGTAATCGGATCGCCTTTCAGTTCAACCTCGACCTCTTTGGCGAATTCGATAATGTATTGTTTGAAAACATGCGCCTGCGCTTTACTGGCCGAGAGAAAAATCTGGTTGCGCCCGGTAGTCAGTGCATCAACCAGCGCCTCGCGGGCGAAGTAGAAGGTGGCACCGATCTGGCGCGACTTCAGCAGGTTGCGGATGCGATGTTTATTGCCTGCTTCCCACCATTTACGCTGGTAAGCAAACATCGAATCGTGAAAAACCTCCTGTAGTTTTTCGATCTGTTCATCGGTGAATACGTTTTTCTCTGGTGGCTTACGCAGCCCGCTGTTGCGGTTCGCCACCTTCGGGTTCAGGTCTGCTTCATTGCCGCCGTTGTTAAATTTGCCGATGCGTGCATGGCGTTCAGACTGGCGTGCCAGCAGGTCGATTTCCTTAAAATCTTTCCCTTCTTTGTGCTCCTTCATGATGAGCCGACAGTAACGGGCGGCAGTGGTGAGTTGCATCTGATCCAGCGGGCCATATTCGCTCCACTTATCGCGCTTCTTCCAGCTGTGAACGGTCGCGGGTTTCTCTCCCAGCATTTCAGCAATGCGGGCGATACGGTATCCCTGAAAGTACAGAAGCATCGCCTGCCTGCGGGGATCAAGGTCGTCGGGCGTCATCATCGTCATGGGCACAAAATACGGCCCTGCAGTGCGCTTTTCCGTTGCCGCTGTTTGTGCGGTTTTCAGCACAACGCCTCTTCGTTGTTTCAGTCTCCTTACCGCAGCAAACATAGGGCTTCACAGCATTTTTTCTCAACGGAGCCTGACTTATGGCAGCGGCAGTGAAAGCAAAGCGTTTTCGTATCGGGGTGGAAGGTGCCACCACAGACGGTCGTGCGATCCAGCGTGAGTGGCTGACTGAAATGGCCGCCTCCTATGACCCGGAGGTGTACACGGCACTGATTAATCTTGAGCACCTGAAATCTTTTTCACCTGACGGCACGTTTAAACGTTATGGCCGGGTAACGGGCCTGACGGCTGAGGAAATCACTGAAGGGCCACTGGCGGGCAAGATGGGGCTGTATGCCGATATCGAACCAACCTCCGATCTGGTTGCCCTGACGAAGCAGTGGCAGAAGATTTTCACCTCAATGGAGATCAGCCCGAAGTTTGCTGACACCGGCAAAGCCTACCTGATTGGCCTGGCGGCAACTGACGATCCGGCCAGCCTCGGCACCGAGATGCTGCTTTTCAGCGCCAGCGCCAGTCAGAACCCGCTGGCTAACCGCAAAAAAGACCCTGCCAACCTGTTCAGCGCAGCGGAAGAAACGCTGATTGAGCTGGAAGAAGTGCCGGAGGACAAACCGGGGCTGTTCGCCCGTATCGCTGCGCTGTTCAGTAAAAAAGAGCAGACCGACGAGGCGCGTTTTACTGACGTCCATCAGGCGGTAGAGCTGATTGCCACTGAACACCAGAACTACAGCACCCGGACCGATGCCGCGCTGAGTGAACAGGTGAAACGCACAGAAGCGCTGGAAGCTGAAGTGAAGGAGTACAAAGCGGCATTTGATGCGCTGCAGGAACAGCTGAACCGCCAGGACAGCCGTGATGATTTTCGTCCGCGTTCTACGGGCGGTCCGGGGCACGGTGAAAGCCTGACCGATTGCTGAGAGCGGCCAGCGAGATTACCTCACAGATTCAGAGCAGATAACCAATGAAAAAAGAAACCCGTTATAAATTCAATGCGTTCCTGGCGCAGCTGGCGAAAATTAACGATGTGGAATTATCGGACATCAACGCAAAATTCACGGTCGAACCCTCCGTTGCCCAGACGCTGGAATCCAAAATTCAGGAGTCATCTGCGTTTCTGCAGAAAATTAATATCGTGCCGGTGGATGAACAGAGCGGCGAGCGTCTGGGGCTGGGTATTGGCAGCACCATTGCCGGAACGACGGACACGACGAAGAAAGAGCGTGAGCCGAACGATCCAACCTATATCGACGGCGAAGGCTATAAATGTACCCAGACCAACTTTGACACCGCGTTGCCTTACAGCAAGTTAGACATGTGGGCGAAGTTTCAGGACTTTCAGACCCGCATCCGCGACATGATTGTTAAGCGCCAGGCGCTGGACCGCATCATGATTGGCTTTAACGGCGTGAAGCGTGAAAAAACCTCTGACCGCAGCAAATACCCGCTGCTGGAAGATGTGAATATCGGCTGGCTGGAAAAAATCCGCCAGGAAAAACCGTCGCAGGTGGTGAGTAAGCATGTTGGTGAAGACGGTACGATCCTCGCCGACACGATCACGGTGGGGAAAGGCGGCCTGTTCCGCAATCTTGACGCTATGGTAATGGGCGCGGTTAACGAGAAAATCGCCGTTCAGTATCAGGACGACACCGAACTGGTAGTGATCTGCGGGCGAGCTCTGCTTGCTGATAAGTATTTCCCGCTGGTTAATCAGGACCAGCCAAACAGCGAAAAACTGGCCGCTGACCTGATTATCAGCCAGAAGCGTATCGGCAATTTGCCCGCTGTACGTGCACCGTATTTTCCGGCCAATGCTGTGCTGATCACCCGGCTGGATAACCTCTCTATTTACTGGCAAAACGAAACCCGGCGCCGTTCGGTGATCGACAATCCGAGGCGTGACCGCATCGAAAACTATGAATCGGTCAACGAGGCATACGTGATTGAAGATTACGACTGTACCTGCCTGATTGAAAACATCGAGCTGCTGGATGGTGGCGATGAAGCGACAAAGAGCAATGCGGAAATTCAGGGCATCTCGACGGCCGTAGCAAACGTGTTCCGGGAAATGCTTGCGAACGGCAGTCAGCAACCTGCCGGTGATGATGCCGGAGCCTGATCCATGACCAATCCTTTTCGTGCACATACACGCTTTATTCAGGCACAGGAGGCCGCTCGCCAGGGCGGCAATATCCGTCATACATCCGGCTATGACCAGATGTTGATGCAGCTGGATGAGGATCGCCGCCGCCTCAAAAGCGTGCAGTCCACTGTTAAAAAAGCCGAAATCAAACAGGAGCTGCTGCCTAAATACGCCGTCTGGGTGGAGGCAATGCTGGCCGCTGATGTTGTGCAGCAGGATGACGTGCTGATGTACGTCATGCTCTGGCGCATCGACGCCGGAGATTATGCCGGTGCGCTCACCATTGGCCGCCATGCGCTGAGACATGGCTGGGTGATGCCGCAGGGTTTTAATCGCAACGTACAGACCGTGCTGGCTGAGGAGATAGCCGATGCGGCAAAGGCCGCTATCCTGGCGCAAGCCCCTTTTGACGCCGATCTGCTTGTGCAGACGCTGGACGTCATTGGTGATCGGGATATGCCGGACCAGTCGCGCGCCCGTTTACATAAGTCGCTGGGCTGGCTGCTGCGTGAAAGCGATCCCGCTACCGCTCTCTGTCACCTTAAACATGCTCTGCAGCTGGACGAACGTAGCGGAGTGAAAAAAGACATCGAGCAACTGGAGCGCAAGCTGCGTAACGCCAGCTGTTAACCGGACGTGCCCACGCGCGGGGCGGCACGGGGTGGCGACAGGCTTTGCCTTATCAAAACCCCGTCCACCGCCCAACTTCTTCAGGAGAAACACAGCAATGAAATTTGTAGCGCCTGAACAGGTAACGGACACGCCGGAAATCATCGGGAACACCTCTTTCTGGCCGGATATCAGCCTGGCCGAATTCCGGGAGGCGATGCGCATTGACGGGACTATAACCACGCCCCGGCTACGTCAGGTTTTGCTGACCGCGATAGCGGAGGTAAATGCGGAGCTGTTCGACTTCCGGACCCGCCAACAGAAGCTGGGTTATGCGTCCCTGGCGGATGTTCCGGCAGACAAGCTGGCAGGGCAGAGTGAACGCCTCCATCACTACCGCAACGCGGTCTGGTGCTGGGCACGGGCGATGCTGAACGAGCGTTATCAGGATTATGACGCCACGGCATCAGGAGTGAAACGTGGGGAAGCGCTGGACGATGCGACAGGGGAACTGTGGCGGGATGCACGCTGGGCTATCAGCCGTGTGCAGGACCAGCCGCACTGTATGGTGGAACTGATCTGATGAAAGTGTGCGCGCAGCAGTATGACACCGTGGATGCGCTGTGCTGGCGACATTACGGCCGCACGCAGGGACTGACAGAACAGGTGTTACAGGCAAATCCGGGGCTGGTGGATCACGGGCCTTTTTTACCGCACGGGCTGGAGGTGGAGCTGCCGGATATCACGCCCGCAGCCACCGCGCAGACCGTGCAGCTTTGGGACTGAATCATGACAACAGAGCGTATCAGCGCTTTCCTCACTTACTGCATCGCAGTGGGAATGGGATGGCTGGGTAAATGGGATTTACAGGACGTTGCCACGCTGCTTGGCATGGTGCTGGGCGTAGGCATGTTTCTGGTGAGCTGGTACTACCGGCGCAAAACTTTTCAGCTGCTTGCCAGCAGGAAAATCAGCCGGGAGGAATATGAATCTGCAAACCGTTAAGCGGTGCGCTATCGGAGCGGTGCTGGCGATTGCCGCCACGCTGCCCGGTTTCCAGCAGCTGCGCACCTCGGTAGAGGGACTGAAACTCATCGCGGATTACGAAGGCTGTCGCCTGAAACCCTATCAGTGCAGCGCCGGGGTATGGACGGACGGGATTGGCAATACCTCTGGCGTGGTGCCGGGCCGGTCGATCACGGAACGGCAGGCGGCGGGTAACTTCATCACCAACGTGCTGAGGGTAGAAGCTGCGCTGGCACAATGCGTAGCAGTCACGATGCCGCAGCAGGTTTATGACGCGCTGGTGTCATTTGCATTCAATGTCGGAACCGAAAAAGCCTGTGGCTCAACGATGGTGAAGCTGCTGAGGGAAAAGCGCTGGCGTGATGCCTGTTATCAGTTGCCACGCTGGGTTTATGTGAACGGGATATTCAGCCAGGGACTGAAAAACCGCCGCTCACGGGAAATGGCCTGGTGCTTAGAAGGGATAACGTGATGCGCGCGCTTATTGTGATATCGCTGATCGGGATCGTGGCCATCGGCATTCAGACGTGGCGGCTGGATAACGCAGAACAGGAAAAGCGCAGACAAAAAGATGCACTGGCTGCGCTGGAAGTGAAGCTGAATCAGAAAAGCAGCCAGCTGATTGCCCTGAATATCCTGACGCAGACCAACAGCCGCGAGCAGACTCGCCTTTATGCGGCTGTTGAAGAAACCAGTGCGCTGTTACAGAAACGGCAGCGCCGGATTGAGGAACTGACCCGTGAAAATGAAGCGTTGCGCCGCTGGAGTAATACCTCTTTGCCTGCTGCTGTTGTGCGGTTGCGCACCCGACCGGCACTCACCGGAGGCCATTCTTACCGTGAATGGCTGTCCCAGAATAACGCGCTGCCAGCTACCGGAAGCAGCCCCACGCAGTAACGGGGATCTGAATCGCCAGCTGGATGAGACGGAGGCCGCCTGGGCGAACTGCGCGGACAAAGTGGATACCATAGTGAATTGCCAGGAACGCAACGATGAACAAGCCGCAATCTTTACGCAAAGCCCTGAGTAGCGCGGTGCCCTATGTCCGGGACAACCCGGACAGGCTGCATCTGTTTGTGGATGATGGCGCAATGGTTGCTACCTCCGCCGCCTCTATTTCATGGGAGTACCGTTACACCCTGAACATAGTAGTGACAGATTTTACCGGTGATCAGAATCTGTTGATGGCACCGGTGCTTTTCTGGCTGCGCGACAACCAGCCAGATCTGCTGCAAAACCCAACTGAGCGGGAAAAGCTGTTTACCTTTGAGGTGGATATTCTCGGTAATGGGGCATGTGATCTGAGTCTGAACCTGAAACTGACGGAGCGTGTACTGGCCCGTGAAGTTAACGGGGTGATGCAGATCGAAGCCGTGCCGGAACCGCAGGAACCAGACGAGTACTGGATGGGCCGTTGATGAGTGAATTACATCAGGTAGATGCCTGGCTGGCAGCGCTGTTGGCGAAGCTGGAACCGGCAGAGCGGAAGAAAATGCTGCGTGAAGTGGCGCGGGATGTGCGCCGGATTCAGCAGCAAAACATGACCGCACAGCGCGCGCCAGATGGCACGCCGTGGGTACCGCGTCGCATGACTGCCCGGACGAAGCAGGGCAGGGTTAAGCGCAAAATGTTCATGAAGCTGAAGACCGCGAAATACCTGAAAGCGAAGGCAGACGCAGGTGATGCTGCCAACTTACTGATTTAGTGTATGATGGTGTTTTTGAGGTGCTCCAGTGGCTTCTGTTTCTATCAGCTGTCCCTCCTGTTCAGCTACAGACGGGGTGGTGCGTAACGGTAAAAGTACTGC
>NZ_LR026978.1:0-487900 GCF_900604315.1 [Erwinia] mediterraneensis | reverse complement strand
GGTGATGCTGCCAACTTACTGATTTAGTGTATGATGGTGTTTTTGAGGTGCTCCAGTGGCTTCTGTTTCTATCAGCTGTCCCTCCTGTTCAGCTACAGACGGGGTGGTGCGTAACGGTAAAAGTACTGCCGGACATCAGCGCTATCTCTGCTCTCACTGCCGTAAAACATGGCAGTTACAGTTCACATACACAGCCTCTCAACCCGGTACGCACCAGAAAATCATTGATATGGCCATGAATGGCGTTGGATGCCGGGCAACCGCCCGCATTATGGGCGTTGGCCTCAACACGATTTTACGTCACTTAAAAAACTCAGGCCGCAGTCGGTAACCTCGCGCATACAGCCGGGCAGTGACGTCATCGTCTGCGCGGAAATGGACGAACAGTGGGGCTACGTCGGGGCTAAATCGCGCCAGCGCTGGCTGTTTTACGCGTATGACAGGCTCCGGAAGACGGTTGTTGCGCACGTATTCGGTGAACGCACTATGGCGACGCTGGGGCGTCTTATGAGCCTGCTGTCACCCTTTGACGTGGTGATATGGATGACGGATGGCTGGCCGCTGTATGAATCCCGCCTGAAGGGAAAGCTGCACGTAATCAGCAAGCGATATACGCAGCGAATTGAGCGGCATAACCTGAATCTGAGGCAGCATCTGGCAAGGCTGGGAAGGAAGTCGCTGTCGTTCTCAAAATCGGTGGAGCTGCATGATAAAGTCATCGGGCATTATCTGAACATAAAACACTATCAATAAGTTGGGACCATTACCCAGACGCAAACTCGGCTGAAGTAGCGTTTACCAGGGACGTGCAGCGTATTGCTCGGGTGCATCATTATGGACTGCGTGATCGAGTGAGCCGGGGCGGTAAAGACGTGAGGTATGCTGCACGTCCATTATTAGGTGTGGATAGTAAGGTTGAAATAAATCTTAAACATATTCTGAGTGGGTGGCTTTCAAAGGTGTGAATAATTTTTTTAACGAGCGTGGGCTAATTTTCCCATGCTCGCTTTATGTTTTATTTAAAATTCAATCTGTGCGATTTCTTTTTTATAATAATCAAATTCATTATGACTCTCATCAAAAATGCTTTCGAAGTTGTTTATTAAAATTGAGTATAAGGCATCATAAGAAAGATTTATTTTTCTTCCATAACTTGCTATTGTAGAACTGATTAGTCTGTGAATGGCTGAAAACAAAAAATGTCCCCTCAACCAATTTTTTGGGGTTGTATTTAATTTTTCCAATAATTCATCTACTTCTTTTGGGTTGAATCTTTCTATTTTTCCGATTACCTCTTCTTTGTGTGTGTTTATTTTATTTTCGCATAATAAACTTGAGTTTTTTGATTTCATAAATCTTATAGAGCTATCTCCAATAACGGGAATTCCACTCTCATGAATATAGTTATAAATATCTATCTTAACTAACTCTTCAATATTTTTATAGAAATCCTCTTCCCATTTTGATATGTTTAGAGAAAGCATGTCTTTAGCTTTGAATTTACCCAGCGTTCTGATGGCTCTTAGTATTCCGTCATTTGAAATAAACGTGTTTTCAATGGCATACCCAGACGTTCTTATTATCCGCTTAGTTTTCTGATGCTTTTCATCTTTAAATTTCGTTAGGTCAGAATCACAGGCAACGACTACCTTTAAATCTTCTTTAATGATCCTTTCAATATATTTTTCTATTTCTTTGCAACCGCCTAGTTCTTGTATTTCAACTTTTAGCCCACTAGCTTTTTCAAAAATGATCTCCCAAAAACAGATGTCATCAGGGCCTTCAACATACACCATAAGATCAGACTGATAAAAAAGATTAATAATGTTTTCAGCTTCAGCTGAATAGAAAAAATCATCCATGAACAATTTTCTCCATATCAAAAATAGAATTCCTGTATTTAGATGCTACTTCAGGGGAATGAGTCGCTGCGATAACTTGCGCATTTGGGTTTAATTGCTTGATTGCCGGGATTATTTTTCTTTGCCAAGCAATATGTAGAGAGAGTTCTGGCTCATCAGTTAAAAATATAAAAGGCTTATTTTGTTGTAATAAAGTTTCAATAAATAAAATCAAAAGCTGCTTTTCACCCGAAGATAGATTTTGATGACTGATTGGGCCATGTCCATTTTCTAGCATCAACTCGCCGCCAGAGAAATAAAATCTTTTATCAGCTATGAATTCTTGTAATGTATCCGTAAATAATTTTATAGGAGTGTATATTTTTGTTACGTCATCTTCTGAGCGTAAAGACATTTTTATTATTCTTTGGGTTTTTCTTAAAGCCTCAAGTGAACGATAATCTACGTTTATTACACCTTCTTTATTTTTTTGGGCACCTTTTATTTCAGTAAAGGTTTTATCAATTGCGTCAACGTGGAAGTTGATTTTTTTTCTAACATCACCGTCAAAGGCATTTAGCTGAGAGTAAGCAGAGATCAAACTTCTTCTTTCTGTATCTTTGTCGAATTGCCAATTGTATGCCTCATCCTCAGCATCCTCTTTACTATACAAAATAGAGGCTAAAACTTCTTTTTGTAAGTTTGTTGCTACCTCACGTGCCTTTTGTGAAAGAAATAATTGATATTTTGTCAAGTTTTGCAATAGTTGTGTGAGTCTGAAGTCTACGGGGTTTATAAGTTTAGAACCATAGTTATCACGAATCTCAAGATCTTCTCCGCTTCTAAGGCGATATACGGATAATGAAGATAATGCTACCAGTCTATTTAATTCTGTTTTTAATCCGTCAAGTTCTTCTTGATGGCGGCGTCGTACAGAAAAAGGCACTCTTCTTTCATCAATGGCCCTTACCGTATATTTTTTTCTTGATATTTGATACTCAAATGTTGGGTAAGGCCGCAAAGAGTCAATAAGTCTCACAACCTTTATTGTTTTTGTTTTTGCTCCATCTTTTAATTTTACTTCGACAGTGTCAAAGTTATTTTCGTTTATAGAATCAAGTTCTACAGACAATACGGCGTGTAGAATATTCATAAACGTAGTTTTGCCTGTTCCGTTTCGACCGATGATTATATTTACATCGTTATAAAATGAGCACGTTGCATTCAGTCTTCCCCAAAAGCCTGTTATAGCGACGCTATGTAACCTAAACATAATTTTCCTTTAAGTGAAATGTAGTGTTTTTCTATCGTTGTACCATAAACCATACAAAGCAATGCGGTTTAAATAAAGAAAAATTTAAGCATTATTATGGGATGAACGCACAACTCACCGAACTCCTGCGCCTCATTACCAACCTGATCCGTACCGGGACCGTCTCGGCTGTGGACAAGAAAAACTGGCTTTGTCGGGTGAAAACGGGCGACCTCGAAACCAACTGGATTAACTGGCTCACCCTGCGCGCCGGGAATACCCGCAACTGGTGGAAACCGACGGTTGGGGAACAGGTTGTGCTGCTGAGCCTGGGCGGCAATCTTGAAACCGCCTTTGCCCTGCCTGCCATTTACTCCAATGACTTCCCGCCGCCGTCAGATTCTGAGGACGGCAGCGTTACCGAGTACCCGGACGGCGGATGGTTTGAGTACGAACCGGCAACCGGGCGCTGGCTGATTAAGGGAATCAAAAGCGTACTGATTGAAGCGTCAGACAGTATCGAACTGAAGACCAGCCAGTTCATCGTGACGGCGGACCAGATGCGGGTGAATGCCGAAACGGTGATCAACGGTGCCGTGACGCAGGACGGTGGGGCGATGAGTTCGAACGGTGTCGTAGTGGATGACCATAAACATGATGGCGTAGAGAAGGGTAAAAACATGACGGGAGGCCCGCATTGACGATGTACACCGGCATGAATCAACAAACCGGGCTGGCCATTACCGATATGGATCATATCAGTCAGTCGGTACAGGACATTCTGCTGACGCCGCAGGGCAGCCGCCTCGCCCGGCGGGAATATGGCTCGCTGCTTTCCCGTCTGATTGACCAGCCGCAGAATGAGGCTCTGGACCTGCAACTGATGGCGGCGGTGTACAGTGCGCTTAGCCGCTGGGAGCCACGTATCCGCCTGAGCCAGATCAACTTGAGCCGTAACTTCGAGGGTGCGATGCAGGTGGAACTGGCCGGGCAACGGGTGGACGGTTCGCCGGTTGTCATGAGTGTTACAACGGGAGGATACCGTGGCGGTTATTGACCTCTCACAGCTACCCGCACCAGACGTGGTAGAAGTACCTGATTTCGAAACCCTGCTGGCAGAGCGCAAAGCGGCATTTATTGCCCTTTATCCGGCGGATGAGCAGGAAGCGGTGCGCCGCACGCTGGCGCTGGAATCAGAACCCATCACCAAACTGCTGCAGGAAAGCACCTACCGGGAGCTCCTGCTGCGTCAGCGTATCAATGAAGCCGCGCAGGCGGTCATGGTGGCGTATGCCATCGGCAGCGATCTGGATCAGCTGGCAGCCAACTACAACGTGAAGCGCCTGACGGTGACACCTGCGAATAATGAGGCTGTACCGCCGATCGCAGCGGTGATGGAAAGCGATGAAGCGCTGCGCCTGCGTGTACCCGATGCCTTTGAGGGGCTGTCAGTTGCTGGCCCGACGGCAGCTTATGAATTTCACGCCAGAAGTGCAGACGGGCGTGTAGCTGATGCCAGCGCGACCAGCCCGGCACCGGCGGAGGTAGTACTTACCGTACTGAGCCGTGAGGGTGACGGCACGGCTGGAGACGACCTGCTGGCAGTGATTGAGCAGGCGCTTAACAGCGAGAACGTGCGCCCTGTGGCTGACCGTCTGACGGTACGCAGCGCCGAGATTATCCCGTACCGCGTGGATGCCACTCTCTTTCTTGATCCGGGACCGGAGGCTGAGCCGGTCATGGCGGCGGCAAAAGCCAGCCTGCAGAAGTACATCGCCAGCCAGACGCGGCTCGGGCGTAATATTCGCCGCAGTGCCATCTATGCCGCGCTGCATGTTGAAGGCGTGCAACGTGTTGAACTGGTGTCCCCGACGGAAGACAAGGTTCTGGACAGGACGCAGGCTGCAACCTGCATCGAATGGTGCATAACTAACGGGGGTGTCGATGAATAGTCTGCTACCGCCAGGCTCATCGCCGCTTGAGCGACGACTGGCGCAAAGCTGCAGCGGCATTTCCGATCTGCAGGTTCCGCTGCGCGATTTATGGAATCCGGCGACCTGTCCGGTGAATTTTCTTCCTTATCTCGCCTGGGCGTTCTCCGTGGATCGTTGGGATGAAAGCTGGACGGAGAGCCTCAAACGCCGGGTCGTCCAGGATGCTTTTTATATCCATCAGCATAAAGGAACAATCAGTGCCATGCGGCGCGTGGTCGAGCCGTTCGGCTTCTTACTGCGCATTATTGAGTGGTGGCAGACCGGCGAGACACCGGGCACGTTTCGGCTGGATATCAGCGTTCAGGACCAGGGGATTACAGAAGAAACCTTTCTGGAGCTGGAGCGCCTGATCAGCGACGCCAAACCATGCAGCCGGCACCTGATCGGCATGTCGATAAATCTGCAATCAACCGGTGAAGTTTACGCTGCCGCTGGCTGTTACAGCGGCGACACCCTGACGGTTTACCCCTGGTTTCCGGAAACAATAGAAGTCACCGGCGAGGAAGTGACCGGAGCCGCTGTACATATCATCGACACCATGAGGATTAGCGATGGCGTCTAAATTTTATGCTCTTCTTACTCATCGCGGTGCCGCTAAACTGGCACAATTTGCCGCGCTGGGGACAAAACTCAACATTACGCAAATGGCCGTGGGCGACGGCGGCGGTTCGCTGCCCACACCGGACCCCATGCAGACGCAGCTACGGGGCGAGAAACGTCGCGCCGGGCTGAATCTCCTGACGATTGACCCGCTGAATACGAACCAGATTATTGCGGAACAGGTTATCCCTGAACGTGACGGCGGGTTCTGGATCCGTGAAATCGGATTGTTTGACGATGAAGACGAACTGATAGCTGTCGCGAACTGTGCCGAAACCTATAAACCTCTGTTGCAGGAAGGCAGCGGGCGCACGCAGACTATCCGCCTGATCCTTATCGTCAGCAGCACCGCCGCAGTAACGTTGAAAATTGATCCTTCTGTGATACTTGCGACCCGTAAATATGTGGATGATGCAATTATTGAAGTACGCGCTTACGTTGATGAGGTGATGGAAAAACATCAGGCAGCGCAGAACCCGCATTCACAATATCTGCAGATCGCCTGTGCCCTGGCGGAAATCAAAGAGGCTGGCCTGGTGACTGAGACGCTCCAGAACCTCGGTTTAAAAGCGCTCGGCACCAGCGGTGAAAAAATTCCGTTGCTGAACAAGGTCAATACCTGGAGCGCACAGCAGACATTCAACAGCGGGATCACAGGTGACTTAACCGGCAATGCGACTACAGCCACCAAACTGCAGACGGCCCGCAATATCAACGGCATGCGTTTTGACGGCTCGGCTGACGTGAATATCAATACCCTGGTATCCCGCAACAGAGTGAATGCACTAAGCGGAACCGCACAGGGCATTGCCGGGATCCAGATGTACGAAGCCTATAACAATGGCTATCCGGCGGTTTATGGCAACGTTTTACACCTTAAAGGTGCGCAGGCTGGCGGGGAAGGAGAGTTGCTGATTGGCTGGAGTGGCACCAGTGGCGCTCATGCGCCTGTGTATATTCGTTCCCGACGTGATTCTAATGATGCGGTCTGGTCTGGCTGGGCGCAGGTTTATACCTCCGTCAGCAAACCATCAGCCGCTGATATTGGGGCATACACCAAAGCTGAATGTAACTCCCGCTTTATCACGGGTATCAGGCTGGGTACCAAATCCTCTGTTCAGACCTGGAAAGGACCAGGCTGGACCGATAAAGCCGGATACGTTGTGACGGCTTCCATCAACGGCAACAGAGATGAATTCATTGATAGCACGCAGGCAAGGCCATTGCAGTATTGCATCAACGGGACATGGTACACGGCAGGATCAATATGATGAAAAAATTTACCAATTTTCAGTTATATATCCCGGATAATGAACAGCAAAAGCAGATACTGGAAATCAATCCGGAAATCGTCTTTCTCCAGTCAGGCGAAGGCGCAGACTGGTATGAATGTCAGAAAGCCTTTGCTGATGACACGATGAAAATTGTTTACGATCAGGCGGGGATTGTTCTGTCATTCAGTACCGACGCTTCAACGCTCTGGCCTGTTGGTGCTTCGGTGGCTGAAATCCCGGTGGATGAGATACCGGAGGACCTGGCCATATCCGGCGACTGGGTTTTTGACGGAATCAAAATTGTTCCCCGTGCTTACACGCCAGAAGAGTTGCAGCAACGCGCAGAAAGCCAGAAGCAGAAGTTACTTGCTCAGGCATCGGAAAAGATAGCGCCGCTGCAGGATGCCGCCGAACTCGATATTGCGACTGATGAGGAGAAAAATCGACTCCTCGCATGGAAAAAGTATCGGGTATTGCTGAATCGCATTGATACTGCCATCGCGCCCGATATCACCTGGCCTGCACAACCCGCGTAACCCAATGCCCGCTGAATGCGGGCCTTCTGTCCTGTTTCCCTTGTATCAATTCTCACACAACAGCCCACGCGTGAATCCCGGCGGGCTGCGGCTGACCATAGTGGAACCCCTTAACCGGAGATTTGCTACATGGCAGACGATTATCACCATGGTGTACGCGTTACCGAAGTTAACGCAGGCACCCGCACAATCCGAACGGTGAGCACCGCGATTGTGGGCATGGTCTGCACCGCAGACGATGCTGACGCGGCCACCTTTCCGTTAAATAAACCCGTTTTGCTTACTGACATACTGACTGCCAGCGGTAAAGCGGGCGAGTCTGGCACGCTGGCCCGTTCACTGGATGCGATTGCTGATCAGGCCAAACCCGTAACCGTTGTGGTGCGCGTGGCCCAGGGCGAAACGGAGGCGGAAACCACGTCCAACATTATCGGCGGCGTGACCGCTGACGGTAAAAAAACGGGCATGAAAGCCCTGCTTTCAGCGCAGTCGAAACTCGGTGTGAAACCGCGCATTCTCGGTGTGCCGGGGCATGACACGCAGGCGGTGGCTACTGAACTGTTGAGCGTGGCGCAGCGCCTGCGCGGATTCGCTTATCTCTCCGCGTATGGCTGCAAAACGGTAGAGGAAGCCATTGCCTACCGCACCAGTTTCAGCCAGCGCGAGGGGATGCTGATCTGGCCTGACTTCATCAGTTTTGACACCGTACTGAATGCAGACGCAACGGCTTATGCCACCGCCCGCGCGCTTGGCCTGCGCGCCAGAATCGACGAGCAGATCGGCTGGCACAAAACCCTCTCCAATGTTGGCGTGAACGGCGTCACCGGCATTTCCGCCGATGTGTTCTGGGATCTGCAGGACCCGGCCACCGATGCGGGTCTTCTCAACCAGCACGACATCACTACGCTGATCCGCAAAGATGGCTTCCGCTTCTGGGGTTCCCGCTGCCTCAGTGACGATCCACTGTTTGCCTTTGAAAACTACACCCGTACGGCGCAGGTACTGGCTGACACCATGGCGGAAGCGCACATGTGGGCGGTGGACAAACCGCTTAACCCATCACTGGCCCGCGACATTATCGAAGGTATTCGCGCCAAACTGCGCAGTCTGAAAGCCCAGGGCTACATCACTTGCGCAGACTGCTGGCTGGACGAGTCTGTAAACGATAAAGACTCCCTGAAAGCCGGGAGACTCACTATCGATTATGACTACACGCCGGTGCCGCCGCTGGAAAACCTGATGCTGCGCCAGCGCATCACCGATCGGTATCTGCTGGACTTCTCCAGCCAGGTCAGCGCGTAGGGGGAACATCATGGCTTTACCACGTAAATTAAAACACCTGAACCTGTTCAATGACGGGAACAACTGGCAGGGGATTGTTGAGTCACTGACGCTGCCTAAATTCACCCGTAAATTTGAGAAGTATCGCGGCGGTGGGATGCCGGGCGCGGTGGATGTTGATATGGGGCTGGATGACGGCGCGCTGGACACGGAATTTTCCATTGGCGGCACTGAATTGCTGTTATTCAGGCAGATGAGCAAAGCCAGGGTTGATGGTATCCAGCTGCGTTTTACCGGTTCCATTCAGCGCGACGACACCGGCGAAGTGCAGGCCGTGGAGCTGGTTGTGCGCGGGCGTCACAAAGAGGTGGATTCCGGCGAGTGGAAAACCGGCGAAAGCAGCACAACTAAAGTCAGCAGCACCAACAGTTACGCGAAGCTGACCATTAACGGCGAAGTGCTCTATGAGGTTGATTTGATCAACATGGTAGAGATCGTCAACGGCGTGGACATGATGGAAGAGCATCGTAAAGCGCTGGGCCTCTGATAACGCCGGCAGGGTAAAACCTGTCCGCTTCTGTTCCCTGTTCTGGACATAACACGATGACTGAAAAACAGATTGATACTGCACCGCAGCAGAAAACTGTCACCCTCGACACGCCGGTAATCCGGGGCAAAGAGGTGATAACCAGCGTCACGTTGCGTAAGCCGCAGTCTGGTGCGCTGCGTGGCACCCGCCTGCAGGCGCTGATGGACATGGACGTAAACGCCATGATGACGCTTATTCCGCGCATCAGCCTGCCCGCACTGCAGCCGCATGAAATTGTGGAAATGGACCCGGCAGATCTGCTTGCGCTGTCGGTGGAGGTTGTCACTTTTTTGTTGCCGAAGTCGGCGCTGTCAGCTTTCCCGACAGCCTGACGGTAGATGACCTGGTGGCGGATATCGCCACTGTTTTTCACTGGCCGCCGTCCGTTACCGACGCAATGCCGCTTACGGAGGTGCTGGAGTGGCGGCATAAAGCGATGCTGCGAAGTGGAGCCGGTGACAATGAGTAACAGAGACCTGCGTTTGCAGGTAATTCTAAACGCGGTGGATAAAATCACCCGTCCTCTGCGACATGTGCAGACTGGTTCAAAAGCGCTGGCTGCGGCGCTGAAAGCCAGCAAAGACACGCTGAAATCCCTGAATGACCAGGCCGGGAGGATTGACGGATTCCGCAAAACCCGCTCCCAGCTTGCGATTACAGGGAAAAATCTGGCGGTTGCCAGGCAGGAGGCAGCGCAGCTGGCGGTACAGTTTGCCGCGACAAACCGACCCACCTCCCAGCAGGCGCGACTGCTGGAGCAGGCAAAAAACCGGGCCAGTGAACTTCAGACAAAATACAACGGGCTGCGCCTGTCGGTGCAGCGCCAGCGCGAGGCGCTGAGCGCAGCCGGTATTAATACCCGGCAGTTAAGTGAAGCGCAGCGCCGTCTGAAAACCGACGCGGCAGCGGCCAGCGCCGCGCTGGCGCGTCAGCAGTCAGAGCTGAGACGGCTGGGTGAACAACAGCGAAAACTGAATGCCATACGGGAGCGTTATCGCAACACGCTTGAAGTACGGGATCGGATGGCCAGGAATGGCACAGCTATGACCGGAGCCGGGATCGGAATGCTGTATGCCTCCAGGGGGACCATGAGGCCCGGCTTTGAGTTTGAGCAGGGGATGTCAAAAGTGCAGGCGTTGACGAGGCTGAAAAAAGACTCGGCAGAAATGGCGGCTCTGCGCGCGCAGGCACGTTATCTGGGGGCGACGACAGCTTTCACAGCAAATGATGTGGCGCAGGGACAGAGCTTTTATGCAATGGCCGGATTTACACCCGACCAGATCCGCAAGGCCATGCCCGGTACGCTGAATATGTCTCTGGCCGGTGGAACGGATTTCGCCACCACGGCGGATATCGGCTCCAACATTCTTACTGGCTTCAAACTCCCGTCTGACCAGATGAGCCGGGTCAGCGACAGCCTGGTCGCGACATTTACCCGTTCAAATACCAGTCTGCAAACGCTGGGTGAAACCATGAAATATGTGGCACCTGTTGCGGCAACGCTTGGCGTGGATCTGGAAACCGCAACGGCGGCGGCAGGTAAGCTGGGCGATGCGGGCATTCAGGGAAGCCAGGCGGGCACATCATTGCGGGCTATTCTGTCGCGGATGGCTGCGCCGCCCAAAATGGCCGTCAAAGCGCTGGCAGAACTGAACCTCAAAACCAAAGATGCACGGGGGAATCTCCGCCCGTTGATTGATTTGCTATCTGAGATGTATGTCAAAACCCGGAAAATGGGCAACGCCCGTCAGGCGGGACTCTTTAAGCATATTGCCGGTGAAGAGGCGTTTTCAGCGCTGAGCGTTCTGGTTGAGCAGGCCGGGACCGGGCAGTTAAAGAAACTGGTTCAAGAGGTGAAGGCAGCACAGGGCGAGGCGGGCAAGGTGGCTGGCACAATGTCGGATAACCTGAGTGGCGATCTCAAAAGCCTGTCGTCAGCCTGGGAAGATGTCGGGATCACCCTGTTCAACAGCGTTAACTCTCCTTTGCGTTCAGTAGCGCAAAGCGTAACGGCATTAACGTCGCGGGTGGGGAAATGGATGGCACAACATCCGCAACTGACTCGCGTGATCACCGGTTCGGCACTGGCGCTGGGTGGATTGCTTACGGTTCTGGGTACTATCACGCTGAGTATTGCTGCCATCCTCGGTCCGCTGGCACTGCTGCGTATGAGTTGCAGCCTGTTGGGATTGAAGGCCGTGAGCGCCTTCAGCCTCATTCGTGGTGCAATCGGTATTGTGGGCAACGGCGTGCTATGGCTGGGACGGCTGATGCTGGCAAACCCGATTCTGGCCGTAGTGGGGGTGATTGCTGCCGGAGCGCTGTATATCTGGCAGAACTGGAGCACGCTGGGACCGAAGTTTGCTGCACTGTGGAACATTATCCGCAGCGGTGCCAGCAGCGCCTGGTCCTCAGTCAAAATCTGTATCAGCACAAAATGGAATGAGATTGTGGCTGTAGTGCAGGCGCTGCCCGCGCGGTTTCAGGAAGCTGGCGCGCGGATGATCGACAGCCTGATAGCCGGTATCAGCCAGAAGTGGGAAGCACTGAAAAGTAAACTTTCATCCCTGCGCAGCTATCTGCCTGACTGGATAAAACCCGCAGCGCTACCGGAGTCAGGAATACCACTGGCAAACGGCTTTGCCGGGCTGTTTGACCAGGGCGGGGTGATTCCGTCTGGTCAGTTCGGGATTGCAGGTGAGAACGGGCCGGAAATTGTGCACGGCCCGGCCAGCGTAATCAGCCGCAGCCGTACTGCTGCACTGGCGACGGCGGCCGCGCTGGCTATGGGTGTGGCTGCCACGCCAGCTGCTGCCCGTCCGGTTCATCCGATGAGCCTGCCAGCAAAGTCTCAGGTTGCAGGGGGCATTAACAGCAGCCAGGCAAGGCAACAGACCGCGCCGATCCACAACAGCTTTTCATTCACCATTGTGCAGCAGCCCGGCCAGAGCCAGCAGGATCTGGTTAATGAAGTCATGCGTCGTCTGGAGGCGAAAGAGCGTCAGGCACAGGCTCGGGCCCGCAGCACCTACAGTGACCGGGGAGGGTTCGAAGGATGATGATGACGCTGGGGCTGTTTGTTTTCATGCTGAAAACCATTCCCTATCAGGAGCTGCAATACCAGCGTAACTGGCGGTTCCCGACCAACAGCCGGGTAGGGCTGCGCCCGTCCGTGCAGTTTCTCGGTCCGGATAACGATACGTTAACCCTGTCCGGCGTTCTGCTGCCAGAAGTGACTGGTGGCCGTTTGTCCCTGTTTGCGCTGGAGCAGATGGCGGAGCTGGGGAAGGCGTGGCCGCTGATTGAGGGCAGCGGCACGATTTACGGCATGTTTGTCATCGAGAGCCTGCATCAGACCAAAGCGGAATTTTTCAGTAATGGAATATGCAGGCGCATTGAGTTCACCCTCACGTTGAAACGGGTGGACGAATCGCTAAATGAGATATTCGGCAGTCTCAGCGATCAGCTGGAGATGATGAAAAGCGCGGCGGTCACTGCAGCAGGTCAGGTATCAGCAGCAGTCGGAGGCATTCTGTCATGAATGACAGGGAGTGGCGGAAAGACGCCTGCAGCGCGCCCGCTTTTCGTCTGACGCTGGAAGGGACGGATATCACGCAGAGCATTGCAAAGCGGCTCATCAGCCTGACGCTGACCGATAATCGCAGTTTCGAAGCGGATCAGCTGGATATCGAACTGGACGACACCGATGGGCTGTTGCAGCTGCCGCGCAGGGGCGTTGCGCTGACGCTGGCGCTGGGATGGAAAGGTGAGCCGCTTATCCCTAAAGGCACGTTCACTGTCGATGAAGTCGAGCACAGCGGCACACCGGACCGGCTTACCGTGCGTGCCCGCAGTGCCGATTTTCGCGCCACGCTCAATATCCGGCGTGAGAAATCCTGGCATCAAACTACCGTGGGTGCCATGGTGAAAGAGATTGCCGCCAGGCACAAACTGGAGGCGGCGCTGGGTGTTGATATGGCAAAAATGCCGATTGACCATCTCGACCAGACCAACGAATCAGACGGCAGCTTTCTGATGCGCCTGGCGCGCCAGTGCGGAGCCATCGCCTGTATCAAAAGCGGCAAGCTGCTGTTTATCCGGCAGGGGCAGGGCAAGACGGCCAGCGGTAAGCCGCTGCCGGTTATCACACTGACCCGTTCGGCGGGTGACAGCCACCAGTTTATCGTAGCGGATCGCGAGGCTTATACCGGCGTCATTGCCAGCTGGCTGCATACCCGTGAGCCGAAGAAAAAGGCAATGACGAAAGTTAAACGCAGGCGCAAAACCGCAAAGAAAAAGGAGCCGGAGGCAAAGCAGGGTGATTATCTTATCGGGACAGACGAAAACGTGCTGGTACTGAGCCGGACCTATGCGAACCGGAGCAATGCAGAGCGGGCAGCTAAGATAAACTGGGAACGCTTGCAGCGCGGTGTGGCGAAATTTTCGATTCAGCTGGCACGTGGCCGCGCAGACCTTTATACGGAGATGCCGGTAAAGGTGAGTGGTTTTAAGCAGCCCATTGATGATGCCGAATGGATTATTACAACCCTGACACACTCGGTAAGTTCTGATAATGGATTTATCACCAGGCTCGAACTTGAAGTAAAAACCGATGAACTTCAAATAGAATAGTGGGGGTTCTCAATATTGGATATTTGTGTATCATTATTGAGATTTCTATGGTGATGGAGAAGACAAAAATGATGAATTGCCCAAAGTGTGGATATGCGGCGCACACCCGGAGCAGTTTTCAGGTTTCTGACAGCACGAAAGAGCGTTACTGCCAGTGTCAGAATATCAATTGCGGCAGCACCTTTGTCACCCACGAAACGGTAGTGCGGTTTATCGTCACGCCTGCCCTGATAAATAATGCCCCGCCGCACCCCGCACCGGGGGGACAAGGGCATATCAATTTTTAAATCAGGGATCTGCTACGGCAAGTTTTTATTCGTCCGGGATCTCACCTGTTTCGATAAAATGTACAAAACTTGCCTCATCAATGATGATCGTCCCTTTCATGCGGGCTGCGTTTACTTTGGATGGCCCGGCATTATACCCGCAGCACAGCATTTGAAGATTTTGAGTCACTGAACTTCTAACCGTCAGACTGTATGATTCGGCAACTTCAATCAAACGTTCTTTATCTGCCTTTTTGAACCCCGTAAAACAAACGTCAAAAGTGGGAGCCCTGGGCTTAGTTACCTTAGTCAGATGAATGTAATTTTCAGGCAGGAAAGACTGGCAGGCTTGTTGTGCTTCATCTGGAGAGGGGAATTCCTGAAGAATTCTGTCTTTGCGAAACGTTCTTATCGAACGGGCTGACCGGCATATACCCTGAATGTAGTTATCGCTGTGGCTAACGTTGCTGATCGAATAGCTACCAATACGTGCGTTCGCATTGATGTAGACAAAGTGCATTTCTTCCATGTAAATCACCTTTATACATAAACGGCTACAGACGTTAATGAAGGGGGGGGCAAATCGGCTGCCGCCATTTTGCCGCCACTACCAAACGAAAAAGGGCTACGCTTTCGCGTAACCCTTTGTTTTGTTTGGTGGAGCTGGCGGGAGTTGAACCCGCGTCCGAAATTCCTACATCCTCGGTACTACATGCTTAGTCCAGTCTTTACATTCGCCTGGCAGCTGCGGACGGACACGCTACTGACAAACTAGCCTGATTAGTTTTAACGCTTCAACCCCAGGCAGGGCATCCACGCGATCTCTTTTGGGTTTGACCTCTCTTGATCCCCGTCCTAAGAGCGGAGGCTAGGGAGAGAGGGCTCTTAGCAGGTTATTAAGCTGCTAAAGCGTAGTTGCTTTCGTCGTTTGCGACTATTTTTTTGCGGCTTTTAACGAGGCCAACCGCCCCTCGGCATGCACCTTGGGTTTCGCGAATCCCGTCGAATCCAGAATCAGCCCCAAGAACTTCAAATTATAGCAATAAACACAGCATCAATCCAGCCGTTTAACGGCCCGCTTTCTTCATGATACGCGCTTTGTCGACCTGCCATTCGCGATCTTTGATGTCGGCGCGTTTATCATGCTGTTTTTTACCGCGCGCAACGCCAATCTTGACCTTACACCAGGCGTTTTTCCAGTACAGAGAAAGGGCGACAATGGTATAGCCTTCGCGGTTTACCCGACCGTAAAGCGAATCGAGTTCGCGCTGGTTAAGCAACAATTTACGGCTGCGCGTGGGATCGCATACCACATGCGATGAGGCCACTGCCAGCGGCTGGAACGTTGCACCGAAAAGATAGGCCTCGCCGTCACGAAGCAGGATGTAGCTGTCGCTGATATTTCCTTTGCCAGCACGGAGGGATTTCACTTCCCATCCTTGTAGCGCTAGCCCCGCCTCGAACTCTTCTTCGATGAAGTATTCATGACGGGCACGCTTGTTAAGCGCAATGGTGGCGGAACCGGGTTTGTGAGCTTTATTCTTTGTCATAGTAGAGAGATTTTACCTCACTTAAGCGGTTATGGCATCCCCTGTCCAGCGGGACGGTAAAAAACGCGTTATTCTAACATGCCTGTAAAGGTAAGGAATTTTAGTTTGATCGTTGAAAATGGTATAATTCAACGGTTTTGTGACAAACAGGAACCATTATGGCCCAGATTAGTCGTTCAGCGCTGGTCCCCTACAGCGCCGAACAAATGTACCAGCTTGTGAATGATGTGGATGCCTATCCCGAATTTTTACCAGGCTGTACCGGAAGCCGCGTCCTTGACGCTTCTGAGAACCAGATGACAGCATCGGTAGATGTGTCTAAAGCGGGGATCAGTAAAACCTTCACTACGCGCAACACGCTTACTGACAACCAGCGCATCCATATGCAACTGGTCGATGGCCCGTTCCGTAAGCTGACAGGCGGCTGGAATTTTATCTCTCTGGGTGATGACGCCTGTAAAGTCGAGCTGAGCCTTGAATTTGAGTTCACCAATATGCTGGTTGAAATGGCATTTGGGCGCATCTTCAAAGAGCTGGCCAACAGCATGGTGCAGGCCTTTACCCAGCGCGCGAAAGAGGTTTATCGTGCCTGAGATTGTGGTTGAGGTCGTTTATGCGCTTCCGGAAAAACAGTATCTGCGCAGCGTTACGCTGGAAGAGGGCAGTACGGTGGAGCAGGCGATAAAGGCGTCCGGGTTACTGGAGCTGCGTCGTGATATTGACCTCACCAGCAATAAAGTTGGCGTCTACAGTCGACCGGTAAAACTGAGCGATCCTCTGACCGATGGCGACAGGGTAGAGATTTATCGGCCGCTGATTGCCGATCCCAAAGAGATGCGGCGACAGCGGGCAGAGCGCTCGGCCAGCAAAAAATAATCCAGTGACTTATCTCTCTTGCCAGTAAGAGAGTGGATAAAAAAACAAAAGGCGCCCGCGGCGCCTTTTTGCATGAGCGAAAGGGTCAGCTCTGCGAACCGGTTAAGTTCGGTTTGTTATCAATGTTGGTCAGCACGCCATTACTGTCAAACGTCAGGGTCAGCGTTTGTTGTTTAACCTTTTCGTGGCCCGGCTGTTCGCGGAAGATGTAATACCAGACGTTGCTGCCAAAAGGATCACGCATCATGGGCGTACCCAGCGTATAAGCAACCTGTTGCTGCGTCATACCGGTATGCAGTTTGGACACATCACTGGCAACCAGATAGTTTCCCTGATTGATATCCGGACGATAGACCACGCGTTCAAGCGTGGAGCACCCGGCGGTCATCATCAACATTCCCACTGCCGCAGCAGTCAGCGTTTTACAGCGCATCTATACATTCCTTTTCGGGGGCCAAACACCTGTTAACAGGCTGTTCTTATGCCATCAAATTCTGAACTCTGCCTGCGGCAGGCTTATTACTCAGACGATATAAGCTGTCGATGATAATAAACCTTTCTGCTATTTAAAACCTCTACAGAGCATGCATATGACCACAGAGCCGGAAAAAAGTGCGTTATCAGGCCGCTAAAAGTTCTTTGGCATTGGCCAGCGTGTTGCGGGTCACTTCACTGCCACCCAGCAGACGCGCCAGCTCCTGCAGGCGCGCTCGCTTGTCCAGCGGCTGCATATGGGTTTCGGTCATGGCACCGTCGGTCTCTTTGCTGACAAAGAAATGATGATGCCCGCAGCCCGCGACCTGAGGCAGGTGCGTAACGCACATCACCTGAGTTGATTCTCCCAGCTGGCGCAGCATTTTGCCGACAACGGCAGCGGTAGGCCCGCTGATTCCGACATCCACCTCATCGAAAATCATCGCCGGCGTCTCCATTTTCTGCGCTGTGATCACCTGAATCGCCAGCGCGATACGTGAAAGTTCACCACCCGAGGCGACTTTGCCTAACGGCTGCAACGGCTGGCCGGGGTTAGTGGTGACGCGAAAATCGATGCGGTTCGCACCATCGGCGGTGAGTTGCTCCGGGTTAAAAGCGACGTCGATGGTAAAGCGACCATGCGGCATAGAAAGCGTACGCATACTGTCGGTAATCAGCGTCTCCAGCTCACGCGCATAGTGCAGGCGCTGCTGATGCAGCTGCTCTGCGGCGCTGAGCGCCGCCTGATGATGTATGCTCACCTGGGTCTGCAACATCTCCAGATCGCTCTCATGCTGTGTCAGCTGCTCCGCCTCCGCCAGCAACTGCTGGTGCAGGACAGGCAGCGCTTCGGGCGCGACATGATGTTTACGCGCCAGCGCAATCTGGCGTGAAATACGTTGTTCCAGTTCATACAGACGATTCGGGTCGAGGTCGAGCCGGTCACAGTAGTGGCGCAGCTCATCGCTGGCTTCGCTCAGCTGAATGGAGGCCTCTTCCAGCAGGTTGAATACGCCGCTGAGCTTATCATCCATCGTGATGAGTTCTGAGAGCATCTGGCGCGCCGTGTAGAGCAGACTCTGTAAGTTACTGTCGTCGCCATCAGCCAGAATTTGCAGCGCCTGCTGACTGGTGGACAGCAGCTGGCCGCTGTTTGCCAGCCGTTTGTACTCTTCATCAATCTGCTCATACTCGCCCGCCTGCGGGGCAAAGTCGTTCAGCTCTTTGAGCTGATACTGCAACAGTTCGCGGCGTGCTTCACGCTCCTGAGTCAGTTGCTGATGATGTGCCAGCGCACGGCAACTCTGGTGCCAGGCCTGATAACGATCGCGCATTTGCTGTAGCAGGTCGCTCTGGTAAGCGTAGGCGTCCAGCAGGTGTTTCTGGTGATCCGCTTTCAGTAGCAGCTGATGCGCATGCTGACCATGAATCTGAATCAGTAACTGGCCCAGCTCGCGCAGCTGTGAAAGGGGCACCGCGGTGCCATTAATAAAACCGCGCGAACGCCCGTCGGCGCTGATAACCCGACGCAGCAGGCATTCCTGGCCATCGTCCAGCTGATTCTCTTCCAGCCAGCGCTGGGCAGAAGGCGACGATTTTAACTGAAAGCGCGCGCAGATATCGGCGCGACTGGCACCCTGACGCACCATATCGGCTTCGGCACGGCCGCCGAGGCAAAGGCCAAGCGCATCAATAGCGATCGATTTCCCCGCGCCCGTTTCGCCGGTAATCGCCGTCATACCGCGTTGAAAATCGATTTCCAGTTCGCGCACGATAGCAAAATTACTGATTGTCAGTTGTGCCAGCATTTAATCACCTGTATGAAAAAACAGATATGGTTTTTCGTACAGTATAAACTGGTTTTATATCCAGTAAAGAGGCTGGCTCGCTTTTCAGAACAATTTTTTCGACCAGCTGAGTTTCGAGCTTAGCGTATTGAAGTAACTGTAGTTTTTCGGATGGATCAGGTTGAGATGATCCTGGCTGCGCCGAATCAAAACGTCTTCACCTTCCTGGATGGGCAGCGCGATTTGGCTGTCACAACTGATTTCAAGATCGCTGCGGCGGGATGAGAAGCGCAGGCGAATGGTACTGCTGCTGTTGATCACCAGCGGCCGCGCGGACAGGGTGTGAGGAAACATCGGCACCAGCGCAATGGCATCCAGCGAGGGCGTGAGAATCGGGCCGCCGGCTGACAGCGAGTAGGCAGTAGAACCCGTCGGCGTGGAAATAATCAGACCGTCGGAGCGCTGCGAAAAGGCGAAGTTCTCATCAATATAAACTTCAAACTCGATCATATGCGCCACTTTGCCCCGATGCAGCACCACTTCGTTGATGGCGCTGCCAATTCGCGGCGAGCATTCCTCTTTACAGACCTGCGCCTCCAGCAAAAAACGGCTTTCCACAAAATATTCGCCCTGCAGCACATCATCCAGCTGCTGCTGGGCATTATCGGGGTCGAGATCGGTGAGAAAACCCAGGTTGCCACGGTTAATGCCAATCACTTTAATATCGTAACGGGCGAGCACACGTGCGGCCCCCAGCATATTGCCATCGCCGCCCACCACCACGGCAAGATCGGCACGCTGACCGATTTCCGCCAGGGTTCCGGTGGCCACATTTTGCAATGCGAGCTCATGAGCAATTTGTTGTTCTACAATCACTTCATAGCCTTTTGCGGTCAGCCAGCGATAAAGCATCTCATGCGTGGTTAACGCAGTGGGATGACGTGGATGACCGACAATACCAATGCAGTTAAAGTGTTTGTTCATTTAGCGGGTGTTCCTCATAAGCCAAAATGGCCGGGCAATGTGATGGGTCCCTTGAAACCGTCAAACCGATCCCCATAATAAGCGAACCAGCGAGATGAATGTGCAAAACGCGGAGAAATTCATGAGTAGTAAAGAACAGAATACCCCTGACGAGCAAGTCTCAGAAGAAATTCAGCAGGAACAGCAGCAACATGATGATGCGGAGACAGCAGCCGAGGTAGATCCGCGCGATGAACGTATCGCCCAGTTAGAAGCGGAGCTGGCGCAGGCACAAACCGGCGTGCGTGATGCTCAGCTGCGTGCTCAGGCAGAAGTTGAAAATATCCGTCGCCGTAGCGAAATGGATGTTGAGAAAGCGCATAAATTTGCGCTGGAGAAGTTCGCCAATGAGCTGTTGCCGGTGATTGACAGCCTGGAACGTGCGCTGGAAGTGGCCGACAAAGAGAATCCGCAGCTGACCGCCATGATTGAAGGCATTGAGCTGACGCTGAAATCCCTGCTGGGTGCCGTGCGTAAATTCGGCATCGAAGTGGTAGGCGAGACCAATGTGCCGTTCAACCCGGAAGTGCATCAGGCGATGTCCATGATGGAGTCTGAAGAGGTTGCGCCCAACCATGTCATAATGGTGATGCAGCGTGGTTATACCCTGAATGGCCGCCTGTTGCGTCCGGCCATGGTCGCGGTGGCCAAAGCAAAAGCGTAATGCGCTGAGAATCTGCCCATTCTGCCCAAACGGCCGCCTGATACGCGGCCGTTTGCTTATCTGCCTTACTGCGGCAGTACGGGCATCCAGTCCACCGGCTCTTTTCCCGCCTTTTGCAGAATGGCATTGGTCTGCGCGAAATGCTGGCAGCCAAAAAAGCCGCGATGCGCGGAAAGCGGGGAAGGGTGGGGCGCCTGTAAAATATGATGGCGTTGCCGATCAATAATGCTGCCTTTTTTCTGAGCATGTGAGCCCCAGAGCAGGAAAACCACCCCTTCCCGGTGCATATTGATAGCCGAAATCACGCTGTCGGTAAACGTTTCCCAGCCGAAACGGGCATGAGAATGCGCTTTGCCCGCCTCTACGGTTAATACCGTATTCAGTAACATCACACCCTGTTTCGCCCAGCTTTCCAGAAAGCCGTGCGTCGGGCGCTGAAAGTCAGGAAATTCCTGCTCCAGCTCTTTATAGATATTCTGCAAAGAGGGGGGAACCGGCACGCCAGGCAGCACGGAAAACGCCAGCCCGTGGGCCTGATTCGGGCCATGATAGGGATCCTGCCCGAGGATCACCACCTTCACATCGCTCAGTTCGGTTAATCGAAAGGCATTAAAGACATCCTTTTGCGGCGGATAAACCGTCACGCCAGCGGCTCGCTCGTTAGCGACCAGCTTCAGCGTTTCGACAAAATAGGGTTTCTCTTTCTCTTCGGCCAGCACATCGTGCCAGGTTAGCTTATCAGCCATGCTGTACTCCCTGCGTTGATAACCTGTTTAGCTTAGCGTTTCCTGCTGCAGAGAAAAAATTAAAAAAACAGCTGAATGACTTAAATAGATTTTTTCTGAATTATCAGGCAGTTAATTAAGAGAAAATGCACGTGTCGCTTTTCGTTGATACAGGTCAAGACGTCTGACTGTTGCGATCTGTATACAAAGCTAACACAGGTATTCACTAACGGCGTTATGTTACTCAGCACGGGAGGCGCATTATGATTAACGGCATTCAAATCACCAACGCAGCGAAAAAGGAGCTTCTTCATTCCTTCTGGTTGCTGGACAGCAAGAAGGCGGAAGCGCGCTGCATCTGTGCAAAATCGGGTTTTACTGAGGGGCAGATTGTCCCTCTGCGTGAACTGGGAGAGGTCACCTGGCGTGAAGTCCCACTGGAAGTCCAACCGCAGGTGCGGGTTGAAGGCGGCCAGCATCTTAACGTGAACGTGCTGCGGCGGGAAACGCTGGAGGATGCGGTGCAGCATCCGGAGAAATACCCGCAACTCACCATCCGGGTTTCCGGCTATGCGGTGCGCTTCAATGCGCTGACGCCAGAGCAGCAGCGTGATGTGATTGCACGTACCTTTACAGAAAGCATATAAGCCAGTCCAGGCGCTACGGCACCTTTTTGTGGCTGAGTATAATTTCTGTGCACTGAAAGAAAGGGGGCTAATTATTTTTAATCAAAGAGTTAGCATGGCGGGATGGCGGATCGAAAGGGTGCGTTAAGTAACTATCTGGCTTACCTGAGGTTTTCAGTACCTGGCACGCAATTTCTGATAAAAAGATAAAAAAATCGCCCCGTTTGAGGCGATTTTTTTATTGCGCTGCTGAATTATTCCGCACCCTCTTTCGCGCTGTTCGCAGCCTTTGGCTTGCGGCGTTTACCAATATTCCTGGTATCGCGATGGCGTTTTTTCACGCGAGGCTTTTCACTTTCCTGCTCTTTTTTCTCTTTGCGTTTCGCAAGCACTTTTTTCGACGGTTTTCCGTTCGATTTTTCGGAAGGCGCGCGGGTAACCGGACGCAGTTCATCAATCACGCGGGCTTTCAGCGGCTCGTCGATGTAGCGGCTGATTTTGCCAAGCAACAGATGATCATGCGCTTCCACCAGCGACAGCGCGGTGCCTTTGCGTCCTGCGCGTGCCGTACGTCCTATACGGTGCAGATAGGTATCTGCCGTGCGCGGCATATCAAAGTTAAAGACGTGGCTGACATCATCAATATCGATACCGCGCGCCGCGACATCAGTGGCAACCAACACATTCACGCGCTCTTCAACCAGACGTTTGATCGCCTCGTTGCGCTTGGCCTGCACCATCTCACCTTCAAGGTAACTGCAGCGGATACCCGCTTCGTGCAGCCAGCCCACCAGTTCATGCAGACGTTCACGTTTACGAACGAACACGATGGAGCGGGTAACGTCCGGTTGCTTCAGCAGATGCACCAGCAGTTTAGTTTTGTGCTCCAGGTTGTCGGCACGGTAGTACCATTGCTGAATTTTCTTACGTTCGCGGTTGCTGGGCGTGGCTTCCACTTCCACCGGGTCGTTCAGCAGACGCTCCGCAAAATCTTTGATGTTCTCGCCTTCAAGTGTCGCTGAAAACAGCAGGGTCTGTTTACGCCAGCGCGTTTCGGCCGCAATGGTTTCAATATCCTGCGCGAAGCCCATGTCGAGCATGCGGTCCGCTTCATCGAGGATCAGCGTTTCTACCGCACGGCAGTCAAAATTCTCTTCTTTGATGTACTGCAGCAGGCGACCGGTAGTCGCGACTACCACATCCTGGTTTTCGCTGAATACCTCAGCATGGTTCATATAGGCGACGCCGCCGGTAATGGTCGCGATGTCGAGATGGGTATGTTTCGCCAGCTCGCGCGCCTGGTCGGCAACCTGCATTGCCAGTTCACGGGTGGGCGTGAGAATTAAAATACGTGGCGGTCCCGACTTTTTACGCGGGAAATCGAGCAGGTGCTGTAGTACCGGCAGCAGGTAAGCGGCCGTTTTCCCCGTACCGGTAGGTGCCGAACCCAGCACGTCACGACCCTCCAGCGCAGGCGGAATCGCAGCGGCTTGTATAGCGGTTGGGCGCGTGTAGCCTTTATCCTGCAGCGCTTCCAGCAGGCTTTCATCGAGTTCAAGTTCGGAAAATGTGGTTACGGTCATGGTCTACCTCAGTTTGGGGCGCTGATTATAGACAGATCGAACATAATCTTCATCTGTTTGTGTATTTACCCTGGCCTGCGCTTCGCTTGTGCGCCAGCTGGAAATTGACCAGACAGTGTAATCTGCGTCGGGTCACGTTACACTGACAGGCCGCATTTCAGCAGTTTAACAGTTAATGGTTGCAGAGCATGATGCAAGCTGACTTACCCTCGCGCCTTTCGCTAAAAAAGAACGGGTTTACGTTTAAGCGATTTTTTGTCGCCCACGATCGCTGCGCCATGAAAGTGGGGACCGACGCGATCTTACTGGGGGCATGGGCGCCGGTGGCGCAGGCCAGACGCGTGCTGGATATCGGCACCGGCAGTGGCCTGATTGCTTTAATGCTGGCGCAGCGTACGCCCGATACCGTGATGCTGGATGCTATTGAGCTGGACCCCGTTGCGGCGCAACAGGCCGGGGAGAACGTACAGGCTTCGCCCTGGGCCGCACGCATTCAGGTGCATGCGCAAAATGTCGTCACCTGGGCTGAGGCGTGCGACAAGCGTTATTCGCTGATCGTCAGTAATCCCCCCTATTTTGCCCCCGGTGTGGAGTGCGCCACGCCTGAGCGAGAGGCGGCGCGCTACACCGGAACGCTGGATCATCAGACGCTGCTGCGCTGTGCAGAGATGCTGATTGAAGAAACGGGCTTCCTGTGTGTCGTACTGCCGGAAGCGGTCGGCAATGATTTTATCGCACTGGCGCAGGACGATGGCTGGCATCTGCGTTTTCGCACCGATGTGGCGGAGTATGCCCATCGTCCGCCGCATCGGGTACTGCTGGGCTTCTCCCCCCAGCCGGGCGAAACCTTGCTGGAGCGCATAGTCATTCGCGGGGCAGACAAAAATTATTCTGACGTCTGGTGCAGTCTGACCCGGGACTTTTACCTGTTTTTGTAGTGCTCCGGCACCAGCACGGTGGGCTGCGCATCGGGTAAGGAGCCAGGGTAATCAAGCGTAAAGTGTAGCCCGCGGCTCTCTTTACGCGCCAGCGCACTGCGCACCATCAGTTCCGCCACCTGCACCAGATTGCGCAGTTCCAGCAGATTACTGGAGAGGCGGAAGTGGGCGTAATACTCGTCTGTTTCATGTTGCAGCAGGCTGATACGGCGCAGCGCGCGCTCCAGACGCCGGGTGGTACGCACAATCCCGACATAATCCCACATCAGCAGGCGCAGCTCATGCCAGTTATGCTGGATCACCACGCGCTCATCGGAATCATCCACCAGGCTCTCATCCCAGGCGGGCAGCGACGCCACCGCCTCGGTTGCCGGCAGGCGTTGATGAATATCCTTTGCCGCCGACCAGCCATATACCAGACACTCCAGCAGCGAGTTGGAGGCCATACGATTGGCACCGTGCAGACCGGTATAACTCACTTCGCCAATGGCGTACAACGCGTCGACATCGGTACGGCCATGCTGATCAACCATCACGCCGCCACAGGTGTAGTGCGCTGCAGGCACCACTGGGATCGCATCCCGGGTCAGATCGAGCCCAAACGTCAGCAGCTTTTCATAGATCATGGGAAAATGCGTCCGGATAAAAGCGGCGGGCTGGTGACTGATATCCAGATACATACAGGCAACGCCCAGACGTTTCATCTCATGATCGATAGCGCGCGCCACGATATCGCGCGGTGCCAGCTCGGCCCGTGCGTCGAAATCGGGCATAAAGCGGCTGCCATCGGGGCGCGTCAGCCAGGCACCTTCACCGCGCAGCGCCTCTGTCAGCAGGAAATTGTGCGCCTGAGGATGAAACAGACAGGTCGGATGAAACTGATTAAATTCCAGATTGGCCACGCGGCAGCCTGCGCGCCAGGCCATGGCAATACCATCACCTGAAGCGACGTCAGGATTTGTGGTGTACTGATACACTTTGGCCGCGCCGCCAGTCGCCAGCACTACCGTTCTGGCGCAACAGGTTTCCACCTGTTCGCGGTTGCGATTCCAGATCCAGGCGCCCAGCGCGCGTCGGGGGCCGGGTAGCCCGATTTTGTCAGAGAGAATCAGGTCAACGGCATTGGTACGTTCGAGAATATGAATATTGGGATGACTGAGCGCCTGGCTGACCAGCGTGGTTTCGACTTCGCGGCCCGTGGCATCCGCGCGATGCAGAATACGGCGGTGGCTGTGTCCGCCTTCCTGAGTGAGATGGTAGCGCTGCGCGCCATCCGGTTGGGTTTCCCGGTCAAAAGCGACGCCATGATCGATCAGCCACTGCACGCAGTGACGCGCATTACGGGCAATAAAGCTGACGGCTTCCCGATCACATAACCCGGCTCCGGCAATCAGCGTGTCTTCAATATGTGATTCGATGCTGTCCGCTTCGTCAAACACGGCAGCTATACCGCCCTGGGCATACAGCGTGGAGCCCTCATTGACCGGGCCTTTACTCAGCACCATGACCTGATGCTGCTGTTGCGCCAGGCGTAATGCCAGAGAGAGGCCTGCCGCACCGCTACCTATAATCAACACGTCACACTGATAATCGGGAAGTGAGCTCATCATGTTTAATTTACTAAACAAAGGGTAAGCTGAGCATAAGCATTAAGCGTGGCTGTGTGAAGTATTTTGAACAAATTTGCGGCTTATCGCCGGGTGCTGGACGCGCGTTTACAGTATTATCAGTACGTTAATCAGCCCGCCATTCTCAGGCTGTTTGCTATGTGAAACTTTGCAACAGGCAGGGGATTTAAAGATGAAAAAGCCAGTGGCATAAGGTACTCTGCCTGCGACCAGACGCTCAGCCAGCGCAGCGGTGAGCGCAATGGCGCGCCGCAGTTCACAACGAATAACAATGCGGGTCGCGCGGCGACGGAAGAATTATCAGGACGTAACTGAACTTCAGGGAAACCTGTCACTCTAAGCGCATGCTTGCTTAGAAATTGTGTTCATTTACGCGTGGAGGAAAATTTGGGGAGACATTACCTCGGATGAGCGAGCAGTTAACGGATCAGGTTCTCGTTGAACGGGTGCAGAAGGGAGATCAGAAGTCATTCAATTTACTGGTTATTCGATACCAGCATAAAGTGGCGAGCCTGGTTTCGCGTTATGTTCCTTCAGGCGATGTGCCTGACGTCGTACAAGAGTCCTTTATCAAAGCGTATCGCGCCCTGGAATCATTCCGTGGCGACAGCGCATTTTATACCTGGCTGTATCGCATTGCGGTTAACACTGCAAAAAATTATCTGGTTGCTCAGGGGCGTCGTCCGCCATCCAGCGATGTGGATGCGATTGACGCAGAAAATTTCGAAAGTGCCGGTGCACTCAAAGAAATATCGAACCCTGAGAACTTAATGTTGTCTGACGAATTGAAACAAATTGTCTTTCGAACCATTGAGGCGCTTCCTGAGGATTTGCGTATGGCAATCACCCTCAGAGAACTGGATGGACTGAGTTATGAAGAGATCGCCGCTATTATGGATTGTCCGGTAGGTACCGTTCGTTCACGGATCTTTCGCGCACGAGAGGCTATTGATAATAAAGTTCAACCGCTTATCCAACGTCAGTGATAACGGCAACAGGAAGGGTACTGAGGCATGCAGAAAGAAAAACTTTCCGCTTTAATGGATGGTGAAACTTTAGATAACGAGCTGTTGTCGGCGTTATCAAAGGACGCAGAACTTCAAAAAAGCTGGGAAAGCTACCATCTTATCCGCGATACCATGCGTGGTGATGTAGGCACACACCTGCATTTCGATATCTCCGCACGGGTTGCTGCTGCTATCGAACAGGAACCGCTACGCAAAGTAACCGAGCTGATCCCGGAAGCGCAGCCGGAGCCGTCTCGCTGGGAGAAAATGCCTTTCTGGCGCAACGTGCGTCCATGGGCATCGCAGCTGACGCAGATCGGGGTTGCCGCTTGTGTTTCGCTGGCGGTGATTGTTGGCGTACAGCACTATAACCAGCCAGCAGGCAGCGATGCCCCGGTTTCGGAAGCGCCGGTATTTAATACCCTGCCGATGATGGGCAAGGCGTCACCGGTCAGCCTGGGTGTGCCTTCCGATGCGTTTGACACCAACAGCGCAAACCAGCAGGTGCAGGAACAGCGCCGCCGGGTAAATGCCATGTTGCAGGATTATGAACTGCAACGCCGTTTGCATTCCGACAATCTGCAGTTCGATCAGCGCGCGCCACAGCAGGCGCAACTGCAGGTTCCGGGTAACCAGTCGTTAGGAATTCAGCAGCAGTAATGAAGCAATTCTGGTGTGCCGTTAGCCTGCTGGCTGGCAGCCTGCTCTGGACATCAACCGCCCCGGCAGAAACTTCTGCGCCCGGGGCGTTGTTACAACAGATGGAACAGGCCAGTCAGTCGCTGAACTACGAATTTGCCTATATCAACGTCTCTCGTCTCGGCATTGAATCGCTCCGTTATCGTCATGCCGTGCTCGATAACCGCATTTATGCGCAGCTGCTGCAGATGGATGGCCCGCGTCGTGAGGTTATCCAGCGCGGCAACGATATCAGCTATTTTGAACCTGGCCTTGAGCCTTTTTCGCTGCCCGGTAATCACATTATCGATGCTTTGCCGGCAGTGATTTTCGCTGACTTTTCCCGCCTCGACGACAACTACGATTTTATCCCGGTTGGACGTGCCCGTATCGCCGATCAGATGTGCGAGGTAGTGCGCATTGTCTCGCGTGATGGCACCCGCTATAGCTATGTGGTCTGGCTGGATGTGGATACCAAACTGCCGCTGCGGGTCGATCTGCTGGATCGCGACGGCGAGACGCTGGAGCAGTTCCGGGTGATCAGTTTCGCCGTGGATGAAGGCGTGCGTAACCTGATGCAGGGGCTGCAAAAAGCCAGCCTGCCGCCTTCGCTGTCGGTACCTGAAGGGGACAAGGTCACTCTGAACTGGCAGCCTGGCTGGTTGCCAGCTGGCATGAAAGCGGTCTCGCAGAGCCGTCGTAATATCCCGGCGATGAATAAAACCGTGGAATCACGTCTCTACAGCGACGGCCTTTTCAGTTTTGCCATTAATATCACCCCGGCGGATAAAAGCAGCGTCAATCAGACATTGCGCACGGGACGTCGTACAGTACAAATCAAAGTAAGCAATAATAGAGAAATTACTGTGGTGGGCGAATTACCCCCTGCCACGGCAAAACGTATTGCGGACAGTATTGATTCAGGTACTCAAAAATGATGAAAGAATGGGCCACGGTGGTTGCCTGGCAGGACGGTATTGCCACGCTGCATTCAGAGGCAAAAACTTCCTGTAACAGTTGCTCGGCACGCAAAGGCTGCGGCAGCCACATGCTGAACAAACTCGGCCCCAAAAATGCGCATGTGATGCAAATCGCCAGCGCGCAACCGTTACAGCCCGGTCAGCGGGTTGAAGTGGGCATCAAAGAGAGCAGCCTGCTGGGTTCGGCGCTGCTGGTCTATATGACGCCATTGCTCGGGCTGTTTGTGGTGGCGGGGCTGTTCCAGATGCTGTTTCATACTGACCTCGCGGCGGCCAGTGGCGCGCTGCTGGGCGGCGTCGGGGGTTTTATCCTGGCGAAAGGGCTCTCCACGCTGCTGGGCGATCGCGAAGCCTTCCAGCCGGTGATTCTGAACGTGGCGTTACCTCCAGATGCTCTGCGCGTTAATACCGACGCCTGATCCTGCCGTTGTGACCGCACGGGTTGCGGTCTTATCTGTTGGCTTACTTGCTGAATTCTGTTGCGATTACGCGGCGTTCCATTCTTTTATGCGCGGCGCTAACAGTGTAATATGCGACGTCATTAATGAGGCTGACAGGATTGTGGGTAAAGAGCGATCTTCCTGAATATGTCTGTGCTCGGGTTTTCAACTGATTTTCTACGTGAAGATACTCATATAAATGAAGCACATAAGAAACTTCTCCATCATCGCGCACATTGACCACGGTAAATCAACGCTCTCTGACCGTTTGATTCAGATTTGTGGTGGATTATCCGATCGCGAGATGGCCGCGCAGGTTCTTGACTCCATGGATCTGGAGCGTGAGCGCGGTATTACCATTAAAGCACAGAGCGTGACGCTCGATTACCACGCAAAAGACGGCGAAACTTACCAGCTCAATTTTATCGATACGCCCGGACACGTTGACTTCTCTTATGAAGTATCCCGTTCACTGGCCGCCTGTGAAGGTGCATTGCTGGTGGTGGATGCCGGTCAGGGTGTTGAAGCACAGACCCTGGCGAACTGCTATACGGCCATTGAGATGGATCTGGAAGTGGTGCCGGTACTGAACAAAATTGATCTGCCAGCGGCAGATCCGGATCGCGTCGCGCAGGAAATTGAAGATATTGTCGGCATTGATGCCACCGATGCGGTGCGCTGCTCGGCAAAAACCGGTGTGGGTGTTCCCGATGTGCTGGAACGTCTGGTGCGTGACATCCCGCCGCCGGAAGGCGATCCGGAAGGACCGCTGCAGGCGCTGATTATTGACTCCTGGTTTGATAACTACCTGGGCGTGGTGTCTCTGGTGCGCGTGAAAAACGGCACGCTGCGCAAAGGAGAAAAAATCAAGGTAATGAGTACCGGGCAGGTCTATAACGCTGACCGTCTGGGCATCTTTACACCTAAGCAGGTTGATCGTACCGAACTCAAGTGCGGCGAAGTAGGCTGGCTGGTCTGCGCCATCAAAGATATTCTTGGCGCGCCGGTGGGCGATACCCTGACCGGCGCGAAATACGCGGCGGACAAAGCGCTGCCGGGCTTTAAAAAAGTGAAGCCGCAGGTGTATGCCGGTCTGTTCCCGGTCAGCTCTGACGATTACGAAGCCTTCCGTGATGCGCTGGGCAAACTGAGCCTGAATGACGCCTCGCTGTTTTACGAGCCGGAAAGTTCGACTGCGCTGGGCTTTGGCTTCCGTTGCGGCTTCCTCGGTCTGCTGCATATGGAGATCATTCAGGAGCGTCTGGAGCGCGAATACGATCTCGATCTGATTACCACTGCACCAACGGTCGTTTATGAAGTAGAAACCACCGGCGGAGAAACCCTGTATGTGGACAGCCCTTCCAAGCTGCCGCCGCTGAATAATATCGCTGAGCTGCGTGAACCGATCGCCGAGTGTCATATGCTGCTGCCGCAGGAATATCTGGGCAACGTGATTACCCTCTGCGTCGAGAAGCGCGGCGTGCAGACCAATATGGTCTATCACGGTAACCAGGTGGCGCTGACTTACGAGATCCCGATGGCGGAAGTGGTACTCGACTTCTTTGACCGTCTGAAGTCAACCTCGCGCGGCTACGCTTCGCTGGATTATAATTTTAAACGTTTTCAGACTTCTGACATGGTACGTGTTGATGTGCTGATTAACGCAGAGCGTGTGGATGCGCTGGCGTTGATCACTCACCGTGACAACTCGCAATACCGTGGTCGTGAGTTGGTGGAAAAGATGAAAGATCTGATCCCCCGTCAGCAGTTCGATATTGCAATTCAGGCCGCGATTGGCAATCACATCATTGCGCGCTCTACCGTGAAGCAGCTGCGTAAAAACGTGCTTGCCAAATGTTATGGTGGCGACGTCAGTCGTAAGAAGAAACTGTTGCAGAAGCAGAAAGAAGGTAAGAAGCGCATGAAGCAGGTTGGCAACGTCGAACTGCCGCAGGAAGCTTTCCTGGCTATTCTGCATGTCGGCAAGGACAGCAAATAAGGATACCTGATGGCTAATATGTTCGCCCTGATACTGGCAGTTGCGACGCTGGTAACCGGTATTATCTGGTGTATCGATCGGTTTAAGTGGGCGCCTGAACGTCGGGCGAAACAGGCGGCGGCACAGGCGCAGACTGATAATGCGCTGGACAGTAAAACGCTGGCAAAAGTCTCTGCCCAGCCTGGCTGGATGGAGACTGCGGCGTCGGTGTTTCCGGTACTGGCCGTGGTATTTGTGGTGCGCTCGTTTATCTACGAACCTTTTCAGATCCCATCGGGTTCGATGATGCCGACACTGCTGATTGGTGATTTTATTCTCGTTGAGAAATTTGCCTATGGCATTAAAGATCCCATCACCCAGACCACACTGATTCCGACCGGTCATCCGCAGCGGGGCGATATTGCCGTCTTTAAATACCCGAAGGATCCCAGCCTGGATTACATTAAGCGGGTAATTGGCCTGCCGGGTGATAAAGTCAGCTACGATCCTTACAGCAAAACGCTGACGGTCGTGCCGGGCTGCGCGCAAGGGCAGCCCTGTGATAAAGCGTTGCCGGTGACCTATTCTGATGTACAGCCCAGCGGTTTTATTCAGACCTTTAGCGGCTTTAATGGTAATGAGAGCGGCAGCGGTTTTTATCAGGTTCCCCAGGGAGAAACCATGCGCGGTGGTCTGCGTTTGGGTACCCGCCAGGAGAGCCTGGGCGACGTGACGCACAATATTTTGTTAGTCAATGAAGCACAAAGCCAGGCCAGCATGTATTATCAGCAGCCGGGACAGCCGCAAGCCAGCTGGGTGGTCCCGCAAGGGCAATATTTCATGATGGGTGATAACCGCGATAACAGCGCCGACAGCCGCTATTGGGGTTTTGTCCCGGAGAAGAATCTGGTGGGCAAAGCGGTTGCCATCTGGATGAGCTTTGAGAAACAAGAAGGCCAGTGGCCCACCGGTGTACGCTTAAGCCGGATTGGTGGCATCCACTGACAACGCGTCCGCTATGGCGGACAGCACGGTTGGCTTCCTGCGGGAAGCCACTGCACACGAAACGGAACGTGTTGAACCCTCAGCCCTGTTTCGTATGCAGAGTTACAGACGCAAAAGATAACTGGAATCGCATGAACCCCATCCTCATCAACAAGCTTCAGCGCAAACTGGGCTACACTTTTACTCATCCGGAATTGTTGCAACAGGCGCTGACGCATCGTAGTGCCAGCAGCAAACATAACGAGCGTCTTGAATTTTTAGGCGATTCCATTCTCAGCTACGTGATTGCCAATGCGTTATATCACCGTTTTCCCCGTGTGGATGAAGGCGATATGAGCCGCATGCGTGCCACCCTGGTGCGTGGCAATACCCTGGCGGAGATGGCACGTGAATTTGACCTCGGCGAATGTTTACGCCTTGGACCGGGCGAGCTGAAAAGCGGCGGTTTCCGCCGTGAATCGATTCTCGCCGATACTGTGGAAGCCTTAATTGGCGGGATCTTTCTCGACAGTAATATCCAGACGGTAGAAAAATTGATTCTCGACTGGTATCAGTCGCGCCTGGAACAGATTAGCCCCGGCGATAAACAGAAAGATCCTAAAACCCGCCTGCAGGAGTATCTGCAGGGGCGCCACTTGCCGCTGCCTTCTTATCTGGTGGTGCAGGTGCGTGGCGAAGCCCACGATCAGGAATTTACCATCCACTGTCAGGTGAGTGGTATGGCTGAACCGGTAGTGGGCGTTGGCTCAAGCCGTCGTAAGGCTGAGCAGGCGGCCGCGGAACAGGCCCTGATTAAGCTGGGACTCGAATAGCAAAACCGCAGTGCCTGAACAGGCACTGATACACTCAGGACTCGAATGAGCGAACACGTTACTTATTGCGGCTTCGTCGCGATTGTTGGCCGACCCAACGTCGGCAAATCCACCTTACTGAACCAGTTGCTGGGGCAGAAGGTGTCGATCACCTCGCGTAAGCCGCAGACCACGCGCCATCGTATTATGGGCATCCACACCGAAGGGGAATATCAGGCAATCTATGTCGATACCCCCGGTCTGCACATTGAAGAGAAGCGCGCCATTAACCGTCTGATGAACCGTGCTGCCAGCAGCTCGATTGGCGATGTTGAGCTGGTGATCTTTGTGGTCGAGGGCACGCGCTGGACCGCAGATGATGAAATGGTGCTGAACAAGCTGCGCGACAGCAAAGTGCCGGTATTGCTGGCCATCAACAAGGTGGATAACATCCAGGATAAAAGCGTGCTGCTGCCGCATATCCGCTTCCTCAGCGAGCAGATGAATTTTCTCGATGTGGTGCCGATCTCCGCGGAAAGCGGGAAAAATGTGGATGCGATTGCCAGTATCGTGCGCAAGCGTCTGCCGCAGGCCGAGCACCATTTCCCGGAAGATTACATCACCGATCGTTCCCAGCGCTTTCTGGCGTCGGAAATTATCCGTGAGAAACTCATGCGCTTTCTGGGCGCCGAACTGCCGTACTCCGTGACGGTGGAGATTGAGCGTTTTGTCTCCAATGAGCGGGGCGGGTACGATATCAACGGCCTGATTCTCGTGGAGCGGGAAGGGCAGAAAAAGATGGTGATCGGCAACAAAGGGGCCAAAATCAAAACCATCGGTATCGAAGCGCGTAAAGATATGGAAGAGATGTTCGAAGCCAAAGTGCATCTCGAACTCTGGGTTAAAGTCAAATCGGGCTGGGCGGATGACGAACGGGCGCTGCGTAGTCTGGGCTATGTAGACGATCTCTGATTTCATGGAAGGCTGGCAACGCGCCTTTGTGCTGCATAGTCGCCCTTACAGCGAAACCAGTTTATTACTGGATCTTTTCAGCGAAAGTCAGGGACGCGTACGGGTACTGGCAAAAGGTGCCCGCTCGCGTCGTTCACAACTGAAAGGGGCGTTACAGCCCTTTACGCCGCTGCTGGTGCGCTGGAGCGGACGCGGTGAAGTGAAAACGTTACGCAATGCCGAAGCGGTGTCACTGGCGCTACCCTTAAGCGGTATCACTCTCTATTGCGGACTCTATGTCAACGAACTGCTCTCCCGCGTGCTGGAGCAGGAAATCCCTTTCTCTGATCTCTTCTTTGATTATCTTCACTGTCTCCAGACGCTGGCCGCTGGCACGGGTACGCCGGAACCGGCGCTGCGTCGCTTTGAGTTGGCCCTGCTCGGCCATCTGGGGTATGGCGTAGACTTCCAGCACTGTGCCGGCAGCGGTGAACGGGTGGCGGATGCGATGACCTACAGCTACCGGGAAGAAAAAGGCTTTATCGCCAGCCTGGTGGTGAATAATCGCAGCTTTACCGGGCGGCAACTGCGCGCCCTGTGGGAGCGTGAATTTCCTGATGCCGATACGCTGCGTGCCGCCAAGCGCTTTACCCGCATGGCGCTGAAACCCTACCTTGGCGGTAAGCCGCTGAAAAGCCAGGAGCTGTTCCGGCAGTTTATCCCGAAGAAACGTGCCGACCAGGTGACAGAGGATCCGCAAGCGAAGTAGTACTGGTCGTAGCGCAGGCGACAGCGGGCAATGTACACTGCATATCACTACGGATAAGAATTGAGGTTTCTCATGGCTGAATTGCTGTTAGGCGTCAACATTGACCATATCGCCACTGTGCGTAATGCCCGTGGCACAAATTATCCCGATCCGGTGCAGGCTGCGTTTGTTGCTGAGCAGGCGGGGGCTGATGGCATCACGGTGCATCTGCGTGAAGATCGTCGTCATATTACCGACCGTGACGTACGCCTGCTGCGAGAGACCATCCAGACGCGCATGAATCTGGAGATGGCGGTAACCGATGAAATGATCGCCATCGCCTGCGAGATAAAACCTCACTTCTGCTGTCTGGTGCCGGAAAAGCGTCAGGAAGTGACCACCGAAGGGGGGCTGGACGTGGCTGGTCAGCAGGAGAAGATCAGTGCGGCGGTAAAACAGCTGAGCGCTGCAGGTATTTTGGTTTCCCTGTTTATTGATGCTGACCTGCGTCAGATTGAGGCAGCGGCGGCCTGCGGCGCACCCTACATTGAAATTCATACCGGTGCCTGGGCGGAGGCGGCTGATGAGGCGGCGCGCGCGGCGGAACTGGCGCGTATTGCCCATGCGGCCACCTTTGCTGCCGGTCTGGGGCTGAAAGTGAATGCCGGACACGGACTGACCTATCACAACGTGCTGCCGATAGCAGCCCTGCCGGAGATGCATGAACTGAATATCGGTCATGCCATTATTGGCCGGGCGCTGATGAGCGGACTGGCGGAAGCGGTGAAAGAGATGAAGCTGCTGATGCGGGAAGCGCGTCGCTGATGGCTATTATCGGGCTGGGCACCGACATTGTAGAAATTGAGCGTATCGCTGGCGTACTGTCACGCTCGGGTGATCGCCTGGCACGTCGCGTGTTGAGTCAGGCGGAATGGCTGCAGTATCAGGCGCATCAGCAGCCGGTTCGCTTTCTGGCAAAACGCTTTGCGGTAAAAGAGGCGGCGGCCAAAGCTTTTGGCACCGGCATTCGCGGCGGACTCGCCTTTAATCAGTTTGAAGTTTATAACGATGAACTGGGCAAACCTGGCCTGCGTTTTTTCCTGCATGCCTCAGAGGTGGCAGAAAGGCTGGGAGTGAAATCAGTGCATGTGACGCTGGCCGATGAGCGCCACTATGCCTGTGCCACGGTGATTATTGAGAGCTGAAAAGAAGGGCCGATCAGACGTACCGGCCCGCTTCAGTGATATAAACCCACAAACTTCTCCCACAAGGTCTCACGGCTTTCATCATGCTGCGGATCGGGAATAATGGTGTTATCGATAGGGCAAACGCTCTGGCAGGTGGGGGCATCGTAATGACCCACGCATTCGGTACAGCGACTGACATCAATCTGATAGATCTCCGCACCCGGCGAAATCGCCTGGTTCGGACACTCCGGCTCGCACATATCACAGTTAATACATTTAGCGGTAATCAGCAGCGCCATGGTTTTGCTCAATAACAACAGAAAGGGCGCGGGTATTATACGCGCCTGCTTTCCTCAGACCAGTTTTTTCACCAGCGCCTCGCTGTGGCGAATATGGCTGGCGGCGCGTTCCGGATCCTGTTGTACCAGCGCCATAAACAGCAGGTCGGTCAGCGCCAGCTGAGCGCTGGTTGAGGAGATAGAAGCGCTGCGCATGCTCTGTTCTTCCGCCACGGTATAGAGCGAGTGAGTCGCACACTGCTGCAGAGTGTTGGGCGTAAAGCCGGTGAAGGCGATAACATGCGCACCGGCACGCGCCGCTTCCTGCGCCGCCAGATTGATTTCACGGCGTTCGCCGGTATAAGAGATGGCAAGCAGCACATCGCCGGGCTTCATCGCCTGTACGCTGGCCAGCAGGGCGTGCATATCCTGCTCCGCCACAGCATTAATGCCGATTTTCATCAGCTTCCAGGAGAAATCCTTGGCCACCAGACCGGATGCGCCAATGCCCACCAGCAAAATGCGCTGGGCGTTCTCCAGCAGGTGCAACGTCTCGCGCAATTTCTCTTCACTGTTAATATCGAGCGTGGCGCGGATCGCAGACTGCTTTTCAGTAAATAGCTTCTCTCCGACCACTTTGAGCGGATCGTCACTGAGAATATGGTTATGTACCGTAATCGCATCTCTGTCCGCCAGTGATTCGCTTAAGGCCAGTTTCAGCGCAGGAAAGCCTTTATAACCCAGTTTCTGGGCAAACTTTACAACGCTGGACTGGCTTACGCCCGCCTCTTCGGCCAGCTTTTGTGAGCTGAGGTGTCGTGCCCGATCCGGCTGTGACAACAAATAATCCGCCAGTCGACGCTCGTTAAGCGCCAGGCGCGGGTAGAGTTGACGGATACGCAGCAATGAACTCATGCCTGGTCCTTTTTCGCTAAGCTTTTTCTAAGCTGTAAATGGTTACGTCCTCGCACGGCGCAACGGACTGAAAACACACTTACGCCGGCGGGTGACGCAGAATAAACTATTCACCTGGCATTGTAGTCACTGGAATAAAAAAATGACATGCGTCGCCGCCGCGGTTGATGGCTACACTTGTACTGCACAGAGTTAACAACAATAAAGAGGAGCGCTTTTGACAACGGGTACGCAACGCCGGGTAATCTTTTTTGACCTCGACGGCACACTGCATCAGCAGGATATGTTTGGCACCTTCATGCGTTATCTGCTCTGGCGTCAGCCGCTTAATCTGCTGCTGGTCATACCGCTGTTGCCGGTTATTGGCCTGGGCTTAGTGGTGAAAGGGCGTGCCGCGCGCTGGCCGATGAGCCTGCTGCTCTGGTCGATTACCTTTGGTCACAGCGAACGTACACTGTTGCAGCGTGAGGAGGCGTTTGCGCGCTGGTTCCGTCAGCGTGTTATTGCGTTTCCGGTGGTGCAGCAGCGTCTGACCGAGTATCTCAGCAGTGACGATGCCGATGTCTGGCTGATCACCGGCTCACCGCAGTCGCTGGTGGAAAAAGTGTATTACGACTCTCCCTTTCTGCCGCGGGTTAAACTGATTGCCAGCCAGATGACGCGGGGATTCGGTGGCCGGGTACTGGCGATACGCTGTCTTGGTCATGAGAAAGTTGCTCAGCTGGAGGAAAAAATCGGCACGCCGCTCCAGCTTTACAGCGGCTACAGCGACAGTAAACAGGATAACCCGTTGCTCTTTTTCTGCCAGCATCGCTGGCGCGTAACGCCGCGCGGCGAACTGCAGCAGCTGGATTAAGGTCACGCTCCTCTTCGATTATGGCGGCGGGCCCGCTATAATGCGCGGCTCTCTTTAGCCTGGAGCCTGACGTGACTGAACTGAATGATGAATACTGGATGCGCCATGCGCTCAGACTGGCGCGCGTCGCCTGGGAGCAGGGAGAAGTGCCGGTAGGGGCAGTATTGGTTCAGGGCGATCGCGTCATCGGCGAAGGCTGGAACCGACCTATCGGCCAGCACGATCCCACGGCGCATGCCGAAATCATGGCCCTGCGCCAGGGCGGCAAAGTTCTGCAGAACTACCGCCTGCTGGACACCACGCTTTACGTCACGCTGGAGCCCTGTTTTATGTGTGCCGGTGCGATGATCCACAGTCGCATTACGCGGCTGGTATACGGCGCGCGCGATGAAAAAACGGGAGCGGCGGGCTCGCTGCTGGATCTGTTGGGACATCCGGGTATGAACCATCAGGTTATGCTGCATCAGGGGGTGTTGGCAGAAGAGTGTGCGGCCCTGCTCAGTGATTTTTTCCGCATGCGCCGGGCGCAGAAAAAGTCGCTGCGCCAGGCGCAGCGTATGCTTTAGTTCATGGCGATTTTCGGCTCAACGACCGGATGGCCATTCCCCTGTTCCGCCTCCAGGGCAGCGCGCTGTGCAAGTTTTCTTTCCTGATCCTGCAAATAGCCCACCAGGCTGACCTGATACTTACGGATATTCTCTACGTAGTTATAGGCTTCATGCCCGCGGGCGTAGCCGTAAGTGGTCTGCGTGTAATAGCGCTTCTGGCTCAGCATCGGCAGCCTTAGTTTGACGTCCGCCCAGCTGTCCGCATTGCCGCCCTGTTTTGCGGTAAGTTTGCGGGCATCCAGCATATGGGCATACCCCATATTATAAGCTGCCAGGGCGAACCAGATGCGTTCATCATCCGGCACGGTGTCCGGCACTTTCTCCATCATGCGCTGCAGGTAGGTGCTGCCGCCACGGATACTCTGCTCGGGATCGAGGCGATCGTTCACCTTCAGGCTTTCGGCGGTATTGCGTGTCAGCATCATCATGCCGCGTACGCCAGTCGGCGAGGTGGCCTGCGGATTCCAGTGTGATTCCTGGTAGGAGATAGCCGCCAGCAGCCGCCAGTCAATATGAGTGGCATACTTTTCGAACAGCGGCTGGATATCAGGCAGCGTATTGTCGATGGCGCGCAGGAAAGTACGGGTATCGACATAGTCAAAGGCGCCGACGTGGCCAAGATACTTCTCTTCCAGCCGCGCCATCGTACCTTCTTCACCCATATCGCTGAAAAAGTCGAGCATGGCAGCATTCAGGCTGTCGTCTTCACTGCGCGGCAGATACCAGGTCACCGGCTCTTCATCGGTGATATCAAAGGCAACCGCCAACTGAGGATGAATACGCTGCAGCAGACCGATAGTCACGGAATCGCTGATGGTATAGTCAAGCTTGCCGTCAGCCACCGCTTCCAGCAGCGCTTTTGGTGTGAGATCGGTGGAGATAGCCCAGTCGAGATCGGGATACTGGTTCGCCTTCACGCTGCGCAGCGATGAGAGGTAAGCGGAGCCGGAAGCCACCGTCAGACGGCCTTTCAAATCGCCGAGGTTTTTCGGGCGTGACTTATTCACGCGGTAGACTAACTGCTGCGATACGGAGTAGTAGCTCGGCCCGGTCTGATAACGGTTCAGCCTTTCGCTGTTGTAGATCAAGCCAGCCGCCAGCAAATCCGCTTTGCCATCATCCAGGTCGTCAAAGAGTTCACTGAGATTAGGACGCACCGTAACCTGCAGTTTAACCCCCAGATAATCGGCGAAGCGTTTTGCCAGCTCGTAATCCATCCCGGCCGGATCTTTATTGATGGTGTAATAGGTCAGGGGTGAGTTAATGGTACTAATACGCAGCACTCCCCGTGACTTTATCTGTGATATCGCATCTTGCGCACCGCCATACCAGGGTATTGAAGGCCATAAGGCCAGGGCAAGCAGTGCGGTGATAAGACCGATAAAAAGATAATTAAATTTTAGGCGTTTCAAATAGTTATCTCTCTCTGGCTCTCAGGCCTCTGTCTTTTATAAAGGCAGTATTGATCTTTTTTTAACTCCCAGAGCGAGGGGCATTTTGCGCAACAAAGTGAGCCAGAGCAACTTATATAGCAGCTACTGCACAATTTTCAGGCAAATACCAGGTGTCATTAAATCTACGCAAACGGTTTCGTAACGGGTGCGGTTTCTCTATAATACCGCCCGTTTTCCCTGTTGCGCCCAATGAAGCGTCGCCCGGCGCTCTGACGAGAGATCTTTAATGATGGAAATTCTGCGTGGTTCGCCCGCTCTGTCGGCATTTCGTGTTAACAAACTGCTGGCCCGTTTTCAGGACGCTCACCTGCCAGTGAGTGATATTTACGCCGAGTACGTTCATTTTGCCGATGTCGCCACCGCGCTGACTGCTGACGAAAAAGCCCGCCTGCAACGTCTGCTTAAATATGGTCCTTCTCTCGCTGAACATAGTCCGCAAGGGCGTCTGTTGCTGGTCACGCCGCGACCCGGCACGATTTCCCCCTGGTCTTCCAAAGCCACTGATATTGCGCATAACTGCGATCTGGCGCAGGTGCGCCGACTGGAGCGCGGCCTGGCCTTCTATATTCAGGCACCTCAACTGACGGAAGCGCAGTGGACGCAACTGGCTGCTCTGCTGCATGACCGTATGATGGAGACGGTATTCAGCGATCTGGCGCAGGCTGAGCAGTTGTTTGCTCATCATGAACCGCAACCACTGAAAAGCGTGGATGTGCTGGGCGGTGGGCGTGAGGCGCTGGTGCAGGCCAATATCTCGCTGGGCCTGGCGCTGGCGGACGATGAAATTGATTACCTGCTGGACGCGTTTCAAAAACTGGGGCGCAACCCGAACGACATCGAACTCTATATGTTTGCTCAGGCCAACTCTGAGCACTGTCGTCATAAAATTTTCAACGCTGACTGGATTATTGACGGCGAGAAGCAGCCTAAATCACTGTTCAAAATGATCAAAAATACCTTTGAGCAGACGCCGGACTACGTGCTCTCTGCCTATAAGGATAATGCGGCGGTGATGGAAGGGTCAGAAGTGGGCCGCTTCTTCGCTGACAGCGAGCAGGGGATTTACGATTACCATCAGGAAGCGGCGCATATCCTGATGAAAGTGGAAACCCATAACCATCCGACTGCCATCTCCCCCTGGCCGGGTGCGGCCACCGGTTCCGGCGGCGAAATCCGCGACGAAGGAGCAACCGGACGCGGCGCCAGGCCGAAAGCGGGTCTGGTCGGCTTTTCTGTGTCCAACCTGCGTATTCCGGGATTTGAACAGCCCTGGGAAGAAGATTTCGGTAAGCCGGAGCGCATCGTCAGCGCGCTGGATATCATGACGGAAGGTCCGTTAGGCGGGGCCGCGTTCAATAACGAATTTGGTCGTCCGGCGCTGAACGGCTATTTCCGTACCTATGAAGAGCAGGTCAACAGCCATAACGGCGTGGAACTGCGTGGCTACCACAAGCCGATCATGCTGGCGGGGGGTATCGGCAATATTCGTGGCGAACATGTGCAAAAGGGTGAAATCACCGTCGGCGCGAAGCTGATTGTACTGGGCGGACCGGCCATGAATATCGGCCTCGGTGGCGGTGCAGCTTCATCGATGGCGTCGGGTCAGTCTGATGCCGATCTCGATTTTGCCTCGGTCCAGCGCGACAACCCGGAAATGGAGCGTCGCTGTCAGGAAGTGATCGACCGTTGCTGGCAGCTGGGTGAAGCGAACCCGATTCTGTTTATTCACGATGTGGGCGCGGGTGGCCTTTCCAATGCCATGCCGGAACTGGTGAGTGATGGTGGACGCGGCGGCCGTTTCAACCTGCGCGATATTCTGAGTGACGAGCCGGGGATGAGTCCGCTGGAAGTCTGGTGTAATGAATCTCAGGAGCGCTATGTGCTGGCGGTCGCGCCCGATAAGCTGGCGCTGTTTGATGAGCTGTGTCAGCGTGAGCGTGCCCCGTATGCAGTCATCGGCGAAGCCACAGAAGAGCAGCATCTGACGCTCACTGACAGCCATTTCGCTAACAAGCCTATCGATATGCCGCTCGACGTGCTGCTGGGCAAAACGCCCAAAATGACCCGCGATGTCACCCGTCAGCAGGCGCAGGGCGAAGAGCTGCAGCGTCACGCTATTACGCTGGCCGAGGCGGTAAAACGCGTTCTGCATCTGCCGGTGGTGGCAGAAAAGACCTTCCTCGTTACCATTGGCGACCGTAGCGTGACCGGCATGGTGGCGCGCGATCAGATGGTGGGCCCGTGGCAGGTGCCGGTGGCTAACTGTGCGGTCACCACGGCCAGCCTGGACAGCTATCACGGCGAAGCCTTTGCCCTCGGCGAACGAGCGCCGGTTGCGCTGCTCGATTTCGCCGCCTCGGGGCGCCTGGCGGTCGGAGAAGCGCTGACCAACCTGGCGGCTACGCAAATTGGTTCGCTGAAGCGCGTGAAACTGTCTGCTAACTGGATGGCCGCAGCTGGCCATCCGGGTGAAGATGCCGGTCTCTACGCCGCAGTAAAAGCGGTCGGGGAAGAGCTGTGTCCGGCGCTGGGCATCACTATTCCGGTGGGTAAAGACTCCATGTCGATGAAAACCCGCTGGCAGCAGGGCAGTGAGCAGCGTGAAATGACGGCGCCTTTGTCGCTGGTGATCACCGCCTTCGCGCGCGTTGAAGATGTGCGCCGTACCGTAACGCCGCAGTTACAGCCTCAGCAGGAGAATGCGCTGCTGCTGATCGACCTCGGCAATGGCCATAACACCCTGGGCGCAACGGCACTGGCGCAGGTTTATCGTCAGCTTGGCGACAAGCCCGCTGACGTGCGTAACGCACAGCAACTGGCGGGCTTCTTTAACGCTATCCAGACGCTGGTGGCTGACGAGAAACTGTTGGCCTATCACGACCGTTCTGATGGCGGTTTGCTGGTCACGCTGGCGGAGATGGCCTTTACCGGCCATTGCGGTATCGAAGCGGATATCGCTACGCTGGGCGATGACGCGCTGGCTGCACTCTTTACCGAGGAGCTGGGCGCGGTTATTCAGATTAAAGCGGCGGATCGCGCGGCTGTTGAGCAGGTATTTGCTGAGCACGGCCTGGCAGATTGCGTGCACCTGATTGGTCAGGCTGTCGCGGGTGACCGTTTCGTGATTCGCGCCGGTGATAAGGCGCTCTACAGCGAGAGCCGTACCACGCTGCGTACCTGGTGGGCGGAAACCACCTGGCAGATGCAACGCCTGCGTGACAACCCGGCTTGTGCCGATCAGGAGCATGAGGCGAAACAGGATGATAACGATCCGGGCCTCAATGTGCATCTGACCTTTAAGCCGGAAGAAGATGTGGCGGCACCGATGATTGCGACCGGTGCGCGTCCGCAGGTGGCGATCCTGCGTGAGCAGGGCGTCAACTCCCATGTGGAAATGGGGGCCGCCTTCCATCGTGCCGGCTTTACGGCGGTTGATGTTCATATGAGCGACCTGCTGGCAGGCCGCCGTGGCCTGGAAGATTTCCATGCGCTGGTGGCCTGTGGCGGTTTCTCCTATGGCGACGTGCTGGGTGCTGGCGAAGGCTGGGCAAAATCGATTCTGTTCAACGCCCGGGTGCGCGATGAGTTTGAAGAATTCTTCCATCGCCCACAAACCCTGGCGCTGGGGGTCTGTAACGGTTGTCAGATGATGTCTAATCTGCGCGAGCTGATCCCGGGCAGCGATCTCTGGCCACGCTTCGTGCGTAACCAGTCTGAACGTTTCGAAGCGCGCTTCAGCCTGGTCGAAGTCGCAGCCAGTCCGTCGCTGTTGCTGGACGGTATGGCCGGCTCCCGTATGCCAATTGCGGTATCGCACGGCGAAGGCTTTGTCGAAGTGCGTGATGGCGCACATCTCGCGGCGCTGGAAGCCAAAGGTCTGGTGGCGCTGCGCTATGTAGACAACTACGGTAAGGTAACAGAACACTATCCGGCCAACCCGAACGGTTCACCTAACGGAATTACGGCGGTAACCAACGAAAGCGGGCGTGTCACCATTATGATGCCACATCCGGAGCGCGTATTCCGCACCGTCAGCAACTCCTGGCACCCGGCAGAGTGGGGCGAGGACAGCCCGTGGATGCGTATTTTCCGCAACGCCCGTAAGCAACTGGGCTAATTGCCATCCGCGACAAAAAGGAGGCCTCAGGCCTCCTTTTTTATGCGTGCTTTCGGGCCGGGAGCAATTTGTAGGTAACTGGCGACACTCCCTGTTTAACCTTGTCTCTGATTGGCGACATTTAAATTACTGATAATAAAACCGATAATTTTCCGTCTCGTTTTTTGTTGTTAAATGGCGACAGATTTGTCGTGCTGACGGGAGAGAAAAGGCGCTCGCATCAGCCATTCCCTGGCAAGCATCTGATTATCTGAGATTATTGAAAAGTGGCACGCTCCTTGCTAATATTAATGCGCTGCTCATTCTCCTGTTTATGATTGCCCCGCCACAGCGGACCAGAGCTCATAAAAACCGAATGACGCACAAAACGGTGCCTGCCGTCCACCAACCGATAATCGTTTGCTTTGCAACGTTATCAAGCATCGGGCGCAACGTTGAGTTAGGCACCACCTTATTCTTACGCGGGGCATTAAGGCGTCGCGTTAACGGCAGGCCAGCGCGCCTGCCGTTTTTTATTACCAACTTAAAACCACGTCCTGCGGGCGTGGTCATCAATACGTTTTGGCTCAGCCTTATCGTCTCTGGATTTGAATCTTACGGAACAGGCAGAGACTGCTTTTTAAGGTTTTTGGTACACCTCTATGGGGTACAATCAAAGCCGCCTTCTATGAAGGCGGATTTTTACTGCCTTCCGTCCCGCCTGTCTGCACCCTGCGCGAAACCGTTGCCTGGCGGGGCAGGGGAGAGGCAGGTTATCTGCGCAGGCGCACTACCTGGTAACGACGGGTCAGATATTCCAGTGGTGTGCTCCAGATGTGTACCAGGCGGGTAAAGGGAAACAGCAGGAACAGCGTCATGCCCAGCACCATATGGATACGGTAAATCATATCTACCCCCGCCAGCTGTGCGGCAGCACCGCCGCGGAAGGTGACGATCGCCTGCGCCCAGTTCACCAGCTTCATCATTTCGCTGCCGTCCATATGCTGCGCAGAGAAAGGAATCGTCACCAGCCCCAGCGCCGCCTGAACCAGCAGTAGCGCCAGAATAAGAATATCGGCACCACTGGAGGTGGCGCGCACGCGGACATGGGTCAGGCGGCGATATAACAGCAACAGCCCACCGATCAGCGTCAGCGCACCGCACAGGCCCCCGGCAAGCATGGCCAGCTTCTGTTTGCTGGCGATCGGCAGAAAACTTTCATACAGCCAGTGCGGGGTCAGCAAGCCGAAAAAGTGGCCGAACAGAATGCCGAGAATGCCGACATGGAACAGATTGGAGGCCAGACGCATTCCTTTACGGCTCATCAACTGGCTGGAACCGGCACGCCAGCTGTACTGGCCATAATCGTAGCGCAGCCAGCTGCCGAGCAGAAACACGCTTCCGGCGATATAGGGGTAAATATCAAAGAAAAACAGCGAAAGAAAATGCGACATCATCGACCTCCCGATGTCAGGTTCAGATACTGCACGGCGGTTTGCTGAGCCAGACGGCGCTGAGGGGGCGGTTGCATCGTGTTGCAGCCGCTATCGCTCAGGAAACGCACCTGTTCCTCGCGCCAGACGGCGTCCATCGCTTGCGGCGAGCGGTCATCACACTCCTGGCTGACCTGCGTCCGGAGCTGCTCAGCGTCTGACTGATAATCTATCCACGCCAGCAGCTGTTCCGGCAGCGCGGCGTAAGGACTTTGCTGATGGGCCAGCCGGGCCGCCAGCAGCGCCAGAATCGGTGCGATATCGCCGATCCCCTGACGCGCCTCCTGCTCGCTCAGTACGCTGAGATATTCCAGATAGAGCGGCAGATAGTCCGGCAATTCGCGTTCGTTCAGCTCCAGACCGGCACGGTGATAGCTCGCCAACAGATCGACCATCGCCTGACCGCGATCGCGTGATTCACCGTGTACGTGCTCAAACAGCAGCAGCGAGGTGGCGCGTCCGCGTTCAAACTGCGCAACCCAGCGCGCCTCGGCATCAAGCTGAGCGCTGGCGCAAAGGTCGCGGATAAAGGCCTGTAGCACGGGCGCGTCAGAACAGGCCTCCAGCAGCTCCTGCTGGTGCTGCCAGAGCGCCGCCTGCGGGTAATCCAGCAGCAGCGCAATCACTTTCAGGCGTTTCATCGGCGCTCTCCCTGGCGGGCGTCGATCTCGACGGCATCAATACGACGGCTGTTAAACAGGTTGAAGCGGGTATCGCTGCCGTGACAGCCATCACCAAAGGTAAACCCGCAGCCGTTGCGTTCCGGGAAGGCCTCCCGCGCCAGTTCGCGATGGGAAGAGGGCACCACGTAGCGATCTTCATAATTAGCGATCGCCAGATAGCGGTACATCTCCTCGGCTTCAGCTACGCTCAGGCCGGTCTGTTCCAGCGCTCGCGTGTCGCTGACCCCTTCCACGCTCTGCGCGCGTTTGTAATGACGCATCGCCATCAGGCGCTCCAGCGCACGTTTCACCGGCTTCTCATCCCCGGCAGTTAGCAGGTTAGCCAGATAGCGCAGCGGAATACGCAGCGTACTGACGTCCGGCAGCACGCCCTGCTGCGGCAACAGAGAAGCATCCGCCAGCGACTGCACCGGCGATAACGGCGGCACATACCAGACCATCGGCAGCGTGCGGTATTCCGGGTGCAGCGGCAGCGCCAGCTGCCATTCGACCGCCATCTTATAGACCGGCGATTTCTGTGCGGCCTCGATCACGCTCCAGGGGATACCCTGTTTCTCCGCCTCGGCGATCACCTGCGGGTCGTGAGGATCGAGGAAGATCTCCAGCTGACGCTGATAGAGATCCTGCTCATGTTCCGTGCTGGCCGCATCCGCAATGCGGTCGGCGTCATAGAGCAGCACGCCCAGATAGCGAATGCGCCCTACACAGGTTTCCGAGCAAACCGTCGGCATACCGCTTTCAATACGCGGATAACAGAAAATACATTTTTCTGATTTGCCGCTTTTCCAGTTGAAGTAGATTTTTTTGTAGGGACAGCCGCTGACGCACATACGCCAGCCGCGGCATTTGTCCTGGTCAATCAGCACAATGCCATCTTCTTCACGTTTATAAATTGCCCCGCTGGGACAGGTTGCGCTGCAGGCCGGATTCAGGCAGTGCTCGCACAGGCGCGGCAGATACATCATAAATGTCTGCTCAAACTGACCATAAACCTCGCGCTCAAGGCCATTAAAGTTGCTGTCAGCGCGGCGCTTGCTGAACTCGCCGCCAAGAATTTCCTCCCAGTTGGGGCCACCGTTGATCTTCTCCATACGCTGCCCCGTCAGCAAAGAGCGGGGGCGGGCAATCGGCTGATGCCTGCTTTTGGGCGCGTTTTGCAGATGCCCATAGTCAAAGGTAAAGGGCTCGTAGTAATCATCAATTTCCGGCATGACCGGGTTAGCAAAAAGGTTTTTCAGGACGCCGATCTTACTGCCGAGGCGCGGCTGCAACTGCCCGTTGATTTTGCGGATCCAGCCCCCTTGCCATTTCTCCTGATCTTCCCAGGCGTGGGGATACCCTACGCCGGGTTTGCTTTCCACATTGTTAAACCAGGCATATTCCATCCCTTCGCGACTGGTCCAGACGTTTTTGCAGGTCACAGAGCAGGTGTGACAGCCAATACATTTGTCGAGGTTGAGCACCATGCCCACCTGAGATCGAATTTTCATCACGCATGTTCCTCGTCAAGCCAGTCAACCCGCTGCATTTTGCGCACCACAACAAACTCATCGCGGTTGGAGCCGACGGTGCCGTAATAGTTAAAGCCGTAAGATTGCTGCGCATAGCCCCCGATCATATGTGTCGGTTTGGGCGTAATCCGCGTTACCGAGTTATGGATACCGCCACGCTGGCCGGTGATCTCGGAACCCGGAATATTCACCAGGCGCTCCTGAGCGTGATACATCATGGTCATGCCCGCCGGCACCCGCTGGCTCACCACTGCGCGGGCGGTAAGCGCGCCGTTAACGTTAAAGGCTTCAATCCAGTCGTTATCTTCGATGCCCAGTTCGCGCGCATCCGCTTCGCTGAGCCAGACAATCGGCCCGCCGCGCGACAGTGTCAGCATCAGCAGGTTGTCGCTGTAGGTTGAGTGGATCCCCCACTTCTGATGGGGCGTAATGAAGTTCAGCGCCTTTTCCGGATGACCATTCGGACGCAGATTCAGCATGCTCTGGACGCTACGGGTATCAATCGGCGGACGGTAAGCCACCAGACTTTCGCCGAAATCACGCATCCAGGGGTGATCCTGATAGAGCTGCTGGCGACCGGTCAGCGTGCGCCACGGGATCAGCTCATGCACATTGGTATAACCGGCGTTATAGGAAACATGCTCATCCTCCAGCCCTGACCAGGTGGGACTGGAAATGATCTTGCGCGGCTGCGCCTGAATATCCCGGAAGCGAATTTTCTCGTCTTCCTTATTCAGGGCCAGATGACGGTGATCGCGCCCGGTGATCTCGCCCAGCGCCTGCCAGGCGCGCACCGCTACCTGACCGTTGGTTTCCGGTGCCAGCGACAGGATGGTTTCCGCTGCATTAATCGCCGTGTCGATCGCCGCGTGGCCATTATCCTGCACGCCATTCAGGCGTTTAAGCAGTTCCACTTCGCTTTGCGTCTGCCAGTTAATGCCTTTACCCCCGTTGCCAAGGCTTTCCAGCAGCGGCCCCAGCGAGGTAAAGCGCTGATAGGTTTGTGGGTAGTTGCGTTCGACGCTGATCATCTGCGGCGCGGTCTGACCGGGAATCAGCGGGCATTCACCCTGTTTCCAGTCTTTCACATCGAACGGCTGCGCCAGCTCCGCCGGGGTATCATGCTGTAGCGGCAACAGCACCATATCGGTCTCTTCGCCGAGGTGGCCGGGGCACAGCTGCGAAAAACGCTGCGCCAGACCTTTGTAGATATCCCAGTCGCTGCGCGACTCCCAGGCGGGGTCGACCGCAGCTGTCAGCGGATGAATAAACGGATGCATATCCGAAGTATTCATGTCGTCTTTTTCATACCAGGTGGCGGTCGGCAGCACGATATCGGAATAGAGGCAGGTACTGGACATGCGGAAATCCAGCGTCACCACCAGATCGAGTTTGCCCTCGGTCGCTTGATCCCGCCATTCCACCTCCTGTGGCCGCACTTCTCCCTGCTCACCCAGATCTTTCCCCTGGATACCATGTTCGGTGCCAAGCAGATGCTTGAGAAAATATTCATGGCCCTTGCCGGAGGATCCCAGCAGGTTAGAGCGCCAGACAAACAAGTTACGCGGATAGTTCTGCTCCCGTTCCGGCTGTTCAGAGGCCAGGCGGAGTGCGCCTCGCTCCAGCTGTTGCGTCAGGTAATCTTTATCCGTCATGCCTGCCGCGTGAGCCGCGGCGTGGATATGCAGCGGATTGGTGTTCAGCTGCGGTGCCGAAGGCAGCCAGCCCATACGTTCAGCCCGCACGTTAAAATCGATCATCTGGCCCTGATAACGCGCTTTATCCGCCAGCGGTGACAGCAGACTGCTGGCGCTGACCGTTTCATAGCGCCACTGACCGCTGTGGTTATAGAAAAACGAGGTGCTGTTCATCTGGCGCGGCGGGCGCTGCCAGTCAAGGGCGAAGGCCAGAGGCTGCCAGCCAGTCTGCGGACGCAGTTTCTCCTGTCCCACATAATGCGCCCAGCCGCCACCGCTCTGTCCCACGCATCCGCAGAACACCAGCATATTAATCAGCGCGCGGTAGTTCATATCCATATGAAACCAGTGGTTGAGTCCGGCCCCCAGGATAATCATTGAGCGGCCACGGGTTTTCGCCGCGTTATCGGCAAACTCGCGGGCGATACGAATAATTTCACTGCGCGGCACACCGGTAATCTGCTCGGCCCAGGCGGGGGTATAAGCCGCGACCGTATTAAAATCGCTGGCACAGGGCTGCGCTTCCAGCCCCTGACTGACGCCATAGCTGGCCAGCGTCAGATCGTACACCGTGGTCACCAGCCTCTGACGGCCATCTGCCAGTGTGATCCGGCGCGCGGGCAGGGTGCGTACCAGCACATTGTCGAGTTCCACCGCGTTAAACTGGGGATGGGGATCGCCGCCGAAGTAGGGGAAGCCCACCTGTACCCGCTGGTCATGGTGATTTTTCAGGCCCAGACGCAGCGTTACCGCCTGCTGACTGGCTTTCGCTTCCAGGTTCCATTTCCCTTTTTCACCCCAGCGGAAACCAATGGAACCATTCGGCACGATCAGCTCACCGCTGGCGTCATCAATAGCCACGGTTTTCCACTGCGGATGATTGCTCTCTCCCAGCGCATCGCTCAGGTCTGAAGCTCGCAGTAAACGTCCTGCCACCAGATAGCCATTCTGATGTTCTTCCAGTATCACCAGCATCGGCAAATCGCTGTAACGCCGGGCATAATTGAGGAAGTAATCGCAGGGATTATCCAGATAAAACTCGCGCAAGATCACATGGCCCATCGCCATCGCCAGTGCGCTGTCTGTGCCCTGTTTCGGTGCCAGCCACTGGTCGCACAGTTTGGCCACTTCGGCATAATCGGGGGTAATGGCAACGGTTTTCGTCCCTTTATAGCGAACTTCCGTAAAGAAGTGGGCATCCGGGGTACGGGTCTGGGGAACGTTGGAACCCCAGGCGATAATGTAACCGGCGTTATACCAGTCGGCGGATTCGGGCACGTCGGTTTGCTCGCCCCAGGTCATGGGCGAGGCGGGGGGCAGATCGCAGTACCAGTCGTAGAAACTGAGGCAGACGCCGCCAATCAGGGAGAGATAACGCGACCCGGCGGCATAGGAGACCATCGACATTGCCGGAATCGGCGAGAAGCCGGCAATCCGATCGGGTCCCCAGGTTTTAATGGTATGAATATTCGCCGCCGCAATCAGCTCGTTCAGCTCGTTCCAGCTGGCGCGGACAAAGCCGCCGCGCCCGCGCGCCTGTTTCCAGCGGGCTGCCTTTTGCTTGTCGCTGACCAGAGATGCCCAGGCGGCGACCGGATCCGCATATTGCTGGCGGGCTTCACGCCACTGCGCGATCAGCGTCTGACGCACCAGCGGATGCTTCAGACGGTTCGCGCTGTAAAGATACCAGGAAAAGCTGGCGCCGCGCGGACAGCCCCGCGGTTCATGGTCAGGCAAGTCCGGGCGGGTGCGGGGATAATCTGTCTGCTGGGTTTCCCAGGTGACAAGGCCATTTTTAACGTAAATCTTCCAGCTACAGGAGCCGGTGCAGTTCACCCCATGGGTAGAGCGGACGATTTTGTCATGCTGCCAGCGCTGGCGGTAACCTTGCTCCCAGTCGCGATTCTGCTGCCAGTTCTGACCGTGATCGCCAGCGAAGGTGTCGCTTTTCTGGCGAAAATAGCGAAACCGGTCGAGGAATTTACTCATACGTCATTGCTCCCGTAAAAATACAGCAACACTGCTCACGCGCTTTTGCGTCCATAGACGCCAGCGGTGATCAATGCACAAATCAGGTAAAAACCGAGAAAAACGCCCATCGCGCCTGCGGCGGAGCCGGTGATTTTGAGTGAAATCCCGAAGGCGTTAGGGATAAAGAAGCCGCCGATAGCCCCGATAGCGGAGATAAACCCCAGAGCGGCCGAGGTGTCGGTTGCGGCCTGCTGCTGTGCCGCTTCATCACTGACGCCGCGGGCCCTGGCGCGGGCCAGCGTGCGGGCGCGAAACAGGGTCGCAATCATCTGAAAAGTCGAGCCGCTGCCCAGCCCGGCGGTGAAAAACAGCAGCATAAAGACCGCGTAGAAGGCGAAGAAATAGCCGTCATCCTGGGTGCCGGGGAGCGTCAGGAAAACCAGCGCGCTCAACAGCGCCATCAACAGATAGTTGACCAGCGTTACGCGCACGCCGCCCAGACGGTCAGAGATCATGCCGCCAATGGAACGCGCCAGTGCGCCGATGAAAGGGCCAAAAAACGCATAGCGCAGAATATCAGCATGCGGAAACTGGGTGCGGGTCAGCATGGTAAAGCCAGCAGAAAAACCGATAAAAGAGCCGAAGGTGGCGAGATAAAGAAGACCCAGCAGCCAGACATCAGCGCGCGCCAGCACCGGCAGTTGCTGGCGTAATGAGGCTTTGGCACAGGCCAGATCGTGCATGCCAAACCAGGCGAACAGCGTGGCGACCATCAGAAACGGAATCCAGATCCAGGCGGCGTTTTGCAGCCACAGCTGCCCGCCCTCCGGCAGGGTCACTGCGTTGCCGTTAAAGGCACCGAATACCGCCACCGACATCACCAGCGGCGCGATAAGTTGCATCACGCTGACGCCCATATTGCCGATGCCGCCGTTGATGCCCAGCGCGGCGCCCTGGCGTGATTTGGGATAGAAAAAGCTGATGTTCCCCATGCTGGAGGAAAAATTTGCCCCGGCGAAACCGCACAGCAGGGCAATGCTCATAAATACCTGCAGGCTGGTATTGCTATCCTGCACCGCGATACCGAGCCACAGACAGGGCAGGATCAGAATGGCGGTACTGATGGCGGTCCAGCGGCGTCCGCCCATCATCGGCACCATAAAAGCGTAGGGCACGCGCAACAGCGCGCCGGACACTGACGGCAGCGCAGTGAGCAAAAACAGCTCATCGGTGGTAAAGCGGAATCCGGCTTTCGGCAGATTGACGGCCACGGCGCTGAACAGCATCCAGACACAGAACGAAAGCAACAAACAGGGAACGGAAATCATCAGGTTACGGCGGGCTATGGCCTGCCCGGTCTGTCGCCAGAAGTGAGGATCTTCAGGCTCCCAGCAGGCGAGCGGCTGTCCTTTGCGCGTCAGCGAATTATCAGTCATTATCTTTTCTCTAAGCGAAACGATACCGCTACGGTAAAGATATTGCCGGGCAGTGGCGTTGATATAAATCAAGGGGAATCGGGTTAACGGCGTACAGGCGGGTAACGGCAGACTGCGCAGTAAAAAAATCGCTGCGCTGACCTGCGCCAGAGCGTAGTCGTGAGGCTTATGCCGCCCGGCGGACTGGCATAAGGGAGCGCAGCTGTTTACCATCAAAACGGCGTTTACAACAGGAACCGTTCGCGTGAAAAGATGGCGTTTATTTCCCCGCTCATTGCGTCAGCTGGTGCTGCTGGCGTTTTTGCTGGTGCTGCTTCCGCTGCTGGTGCTCGCCTGGCAGGCCTGGGAAAGCCTTTCGGCGCTCAGCGAGCAGGCGGCGGATACCAATCGCAATACCTTTACCGATGTGCGGCGCAGCGAAGCGATGGCGCGTACGGCGCTGGAGCTGGAGCGCAGCTATCGTCAGTATTGTGTGCTGGGCGATACCACCCTGGCGCGTCTCTACCAGACGCAACATATGCGCTACAGTCAGATGTTGACCATCCATGCAGAGCGGTTGCCGGCACTGGCGGCGCTGCATCACTTATCCAGCCTGTTACCACAGTTGAATCCGCTCAGGTGTGAGAACGGCAACCCGACACGCGGCGTTTCTGGCGCGCTGGAACGTTTTTCTGCCACCAATACCCGCATGGTGCAGGAGACGCGCGAAGCGGTCTTTTCGCGCGGTCTGCAGCTGCAACGTGAGATTGCCCAGCGCGGTCAGTTTTTTGGCTGGCAGGCGTTGATTCTGTTTCTTATCAGCCTGGTGCTGGTGCTGCTGTTTACCGGCATGATTATCGGCCCAGTGAAAAGCGTGGAGCGCATGATTAACCGTCTGGGTGAGGGACGCGAGCTGGGGCCGAGCGTGGCGTTCCGCGGTCCGCGCGAGCTGCGTTCGCTGGGGCAGCGCATTGTCTGGCTGAGCGAACGCCTGGCCTGGCTGGAGACGCAGCGCCATGAATTTTTGCGCCATCTCTCCCATGAGCTGAAAACGCCGCTGGCCAGCCTGCGTGAGGGCACCGAACTGCTGGCTGACCAGGTGGCGGGACCGCTGAATCACGAACAGCGCGAAGTGGTGGCGATTCTGGACAGCAGTAGTCGCCATCTGCTGCGGCTGATCGAGCAGTTGCTGGAGTATAACCGCAAGCTGGCAGAGGGCCCCACGCCGCTTGAACCGGTGGCGCTGGATAACATCATCGCTCAGGTGATCAGCGCCCACGCACTGACCGCGCGCGCGAAGGGGATGCAGACCCATATTGATCTGGCGGAACAGCACTGTCTTGCCGAACCTGTGCTGCTGATGCGCGTGATAGATAACCTTTACTCTAACGCCGTGAACTACGGCAGCGAATCCGGTAACATCTGGCTACGCAGTCAGCGCAAGGGTGATAAAGTCTGGATTGAGGTGGCGAACAGCGGCAACCCTGTTCCTGCCGGGGAGCAGGAGATGATCTTCGAACCGTTTTATCAGGGAAGTCAGCAGCGCAAAGGCGCGGTGAAAGGCAGCGGGCTGGGGCTGAGTATCGCCAAAGATTGTATCCGCCGGATGCAGGGCGATCTGCAACTGGTCAGGCACAGCGAGGCAGACGTCTGTTTTCGTATTGAACTGAATATCACAGACGGGAACCCCTGACAGATGAAATTATCCCTGATCCCTGCCGCGCTGAGCTGTTGTGTCTTATTGCTGCTTGCCGCCTGCAGTCAGCACGCGGTGACGCCGCCGGTGCGGCCAAAAAGTACGGTGCCGGAGCCGGAAGTGAAGCTGCCTGATTATCTGGCGGTGGAGTGTACGCACGTCTGGCCGGTAGAAAATCCCGACGCCATGCGCAATCCGCTCTACTGGCTGCGCGCGATGGACTGCGCCAGCCGCCTGACGTCGGCTCAGGCGCGTGCAGAAGCGTCGCGCTGGCCCGCTGAGAACTGGGCACGCGCGTTTAAGCAGGGGGTTTTGCTGGCCAATGGCAAAGTCACGCCGCCTGAGCGCCGCGAGTTTGTCGACACACTGGACAGCTACAGCAGCGACGTTCCCGCCAGCGTACGGCCGCTGATGCAGCTCTGGCGCAGCTATCAGGCGGCGGAACTCGATCTCTCCGCGTCACGTTTACGCTATGCGCATCTGCAGCAAAGCAATGACAGCCAGCTGGATACGCTGCGTCAGCAGCAGCAGAAGCTTACCCGGGAGCTCGCTGAGACCCGTCATAAACTGGAGCGGCTGACGGATATCGAGCGCCAGCTCTCATCGCGTAAATCATCGGATCTCCCGGACGGGAACCATGCAACCATGCCGGATGGCAATAATGTAACAAATGAGGATCACTGATGGTTAAACAGGCCGCCCGGCTACTGTTAGTGGATGATGATCCCTCGCTGCTGAAGCTGCTGGGGATGCGTCTGACCAGTGAGGGTTTTCAGGTCACTACCGCCGCCAGCGGCGCCGAGGCGCTGCGTCAGCTGCAGAAAGAGAAGATTGATCTGGTGATCAGCGATCTCTGTATGGATGAGATGGACGGAATGGCGCTGTTCGGCGAGATTCAGCGGCGCAACCCGGGCTTACCGGTGATTATCCTCACCGCACACGGTTCGATACCAGAGGCTGTTTCCGCCACGCAGCAGGGGGTGTTCAGCTTCCTGACCAAGCCGGTAGATCGGGATGCGCTCTATAAAGCCATCGACGAGGCGCTGGCGCAGCGCGCACCCGTCAGCGACGATCGCTGGCGTGAGGCGATTGTGACGCGCAGCCCGCAAATGCTGCGTCTGCTGGAGCAGGCGCATATGGTGGCGCAGTCGGACGTCAGCGTGTTGATTAATGGTCAGAGCGGCAGCGGCAAAGAGGTACTGGCGCAGGCGATCCATGCGGCCAGCCCGCGTGCCGGTCAGCCCTTTATCGCCATCAACTGCGGCGCTTTGCCGGAACAGCTGCTGGAGTCTGAACTTTTTGGTCATGCCAGAGGAGCCTTTACCGGCGCGGTCAGCGCGCGCGAAGGGCTGTTTCAGGCGGCGCAGGGCGGCACGCTGTTCCTGGATGAGATTGGCGATATGCCGCCCGCGCTGCAGGTTAAGCTGCTGCGGGTGCTGCAGGAGCGCAAGGTCAGACCGCTGGGGAGCAATCAGGATCTGGAGATTGATGTGCGCATTATCTCCGCCACCCATCGCGATCTGCCCAAGGTAATGGAAAGAAAAGAGTTTCGCGAAGATCTCTATTACCGGCTGAATGTGGTTAACCTGAAGATTCCGCCGCTGCATGAACGCGCAGAAGATATCCCGCTGCTGGCCAATCATCTGCTGCGTCAGTCCGCCGATCGCCACAAACCTTTTGTACGCAGCTTCTCTGTCGATGCAATGAAACGTCTGATGACGGCCAGCTGGCCAGGCAATGTACGACAACTGGTGAACGTAATAGAGCAGTGTGTGGCGTTGAGTACCTCACCGGTGATTAGCGGTGCTCTGGTTGAACAGGCGCTGGCCGGGGAAAACACTGTGCTGCCGACTTTTGTCGAGGCGCGTAATCAGTTTGAGCTGAATTATCTGCGCAAACTGTTGCAGATGACCAAAGGAAATGTGACAAACGCAGCACGTCTGGCTGGACGTAACCGCACCGAGTTTTATAAGCTGCTGGCGCGCCATGAACTGGACGCCAGTGATTTTAAAGAGTAGCTTGCTGCCGCAACGGCGTACTTTTCGTCCCGCCAGAGCCGTGCAGACAGGAAGGTTCCCTGTTTTCCCGCTGAGATGCGCCTTCAGTCTGCGCCAGCGCCGGGAGCATTTATACTATCAGTTACCCATCCGGCCACGGAGGGAGTGAGAAAAGGATCTGTCATGAAAAAGATTGATGCAATCATCAAACCATTCAAACTCGACGACGTGCGTGAAGCGTTGGCTGAAGTCGGTATTACCGGGATGACGGTAACGGAAGTGAAAGGCTTTGGTCGCCAGAAAGGGCATACCGAACTCTATCGCGGCGCCGAATATATGGTCGACTTTCTGCCCAAGGTCAAAATCGAAATGGTGGTGGGCGACGATATCGTTGATACCTGCGTCGAAACCATCATGAAAACGGCGCAGACCGGCAAAATCGGTGATGGCAAAATTTTCGTCTTTGACGTCGCGCGCGTGGTGCGTATTCGTACCGGCGAAGAGGATGAAGAAGCTATCTGACGATAGTAAAGAAAAAAGGCCCGCAGCGGGCCTTTTTGTTTATCAGATTTACAGCACTTTGTGCGGGCCAAAAACTTCGTAATGAATACGGCTCGCCTCAACGCCCGCTGCCAGCAGCTGACGCGCGACATACTGCATAAAGCCCAGCGGACCACACAGGTAAAATTCCCGGTTCTTTTCCTGCATTTCTGCGGACACCGCCGCCAGATCCATCAGCCCCTGCACGTCATAACGCCCGGCATCCTGCGCATGCGGTTCGCGATACCAGATACGCTGGGAAAAGTGGCTGAGCTGACTGCCGGTCCGGGTCACTTCATCACGAAAAGCGTGCTGCTCACCGGCTTCCGTAGCGTGCAGCCAGTTCACCTGCGCCGGATGCTGCGCTTGCGCCAGCGCATGCAGCATCGCCAGCATCGGTGTTAAGCCTACGCCCGCTGAAATCAGGCTCACCGGCGCTTCCGGCGGGACCTGCAGGAAGAAATCGCCTGCCGGTGCTGCCAGCTGAATCACATCGTCGACTTTTGCGTTATCGTGCAGCCAGCCGGAGACCGTCCCCTGCGCTTCGCGTTTCACCGCAATACGGTAACGCTGACCATCAGGCAGTTGGGTCAGGGAATACTGGCGGATCTGCTGATAAGCGAACGCTTCCGGCTGCAGATAGACCGCAACGTACTGGCCGGGCAGGTAATCCGCAACGGGTTGACCATCCACCGGCTCGAAGGTAATGCTCTTAATTACGCTGCTCTGTACCTCAATGGCGCTGATACGGAAGGCGCGGGTACCACGCCAGCCGCCAGTTTTCGTTTCTGACGCCTGATAGATCGCCTCTTCACGTTTGATAAAGACGTCGGCTAATACGGCATAGGCTCTGCCCCAGGCGGCCAGTACTTCATCGCCCGGATTCAGCAGTTCTTTAATCGTCGCCAGCAGATGTTCGCCGACTACCGCATATTGTTCCGGCTTCACATTCAGGCTGGTGTGTTTCTGGGCGATCTTTTCTACGGCGGGCAACAGCACCGCCAGATTATCCAGATTACCGCCGTAAGCGCAGATGGCATTAAAAAGCGCTTCGCGCTGACCGCCGTTACGCTGGTTATTCATATTGAAGACGTTTTTCAGCTCCGGATGATGAGTAAACAGGCGATCATAGAAATGCGCAGTAAGTTTCGGACCGACCTCAGCGATAGCGGGCAGGGTGGATTTCACAATGGCAATAGTTTGGGCATCGAGCATGAGTGTGCTCCTCAGGGGTTGCTATAAGTTGCATTTTAAATGCATCTTATAGCTGCCGTTTCGTTGTGTAAACAGATCCCTCTCTTTTTGATGAAAAAAGAGTGTAGAAGAGCAGCATGAAAAAACGCACTGAACAGAATGAGAAAATTTCCACATAGCCTAATGGGGATAAAAGGCGGTAAAAGCCTGTCATGCCGCCATGCCAATCGTTTGCGTAAAAAGAGGGTTTTCACGCTACCGTCCCCTGGCAAAACGGTTTACACTGTGGGCCTTCGCCCATTCAGGGGCCAAAAAGCCGTTTAAAAGTTAGCTGAGTCAGGAGATGCGGATGTTAAAGCGTGATATGAACATTGCCGATTACGATGCCGAGTTGTGGCAGGCGATGGAGCAAGAAAAAGTGCGTCAGGAAGAGCACATTGAACTGATTGCTTCTGAGAATTACACCAGCCCGCGCGTCATGCAGGCGCAAGGTTCGCAGCTCACCAATAAATACGCTGAAGGCTATCCGGGCAAACGCTACTACGGCGGTTGTGAATATGTGGATATCGTTGAGCAACTGGCGATCGATCGCGCTAAGGCGCTGTTTGGCGCAGATTACGCTAATGTACAGCCGCACTCCGGTTCTCAGGCTAACTTTGCCGTCTTTACCGCATTGCTGCAGCCGGGCGATACCATCCTGGGGATGAATCTGGCGCACGGCGGCCACCTGACTCATGGCTCACCGGTTAACCTCTCCGGAAAACTTTATAACGTCGTGCCTTACGGCATTGATGAAACCGGCAAGATTAACTACGACGAACTGGCTGAACTGGCGCAAACCCATAAGCCCAAAATGATCATTGGCGGCTTCTCCGCTTACTCCGGTATCTGTGACTGGGCGAAAATGCGTGAAATCGCTGACAGCGTGGGTGCCTGGCTGTTTGTGGATATGGCTCACGTGGCCGGTCTGGTAGCTGCTGATGTTTACCCGAACCCGGTTCCGCATGCGCACATTGTTACCACCACCACCCATAAAACCCTGGCGGGACCGCGTGGCGGCCTGATCCTGGCGAAAGGTGGCGATGAAGATCTTTATAAAAAACTGAATTCCGCCGTGTTCCCGGGCGGCCAGGGCGGTCCGTTGATGCATGTTATCGCCGGTAAAGCCGTGGCGCTGAAAGAAGCGATGGAGCCGGAATTCAAAATTTATCAGCAGCAGGTCGCGAAGAACGCCAAAGCCATGGTGGAAGTGTTCCTGGAGCGCGGCTATAACGTCGTTTCTGGCGGTACGCATAACCACCTGTTCCTGCTGGATCTGGTCGACAAAAATCTGACCGGTAAAGAGGCTGACGCCGCCCTGGGTCGCGCGAATATCACCGTGAACAAAAACAGCGTGCCGAACGATCCGAAAAGCCCGTTTGTGACCTCCGGTATCCGTATCGGTACTCCGGCGGTGACCCGTCGCGGCTTTAAAGAAGCGGAAGTGCGTGAACTGGCTGGCTGGATGGTTGATGTGCTGGACAACATCAATGATGATGGCACCATTGAACGCATCAAGCAGAAAGTGCTCGACATCTGCGCGCGCTTCCCGGTTTATGCCTGATCCGCTTTTCGCGCAGGCGATGTAATGAATAAGGATGGCGAAAGCCATCCTTTTTTTTGCCTCCCATTTACGCTTGTTCTTTTACGCAGGCGCTGCCAGAGTAGCGCCTCTGCTGTACCCGGAAAGCACACCATCATTGTCGGAGGGAAAATGACAATACGTTCCGCTTACTGGCTCGGTTTGGGCTACTTCACCTATTTCTTTTGCTACGGCATCTATCTGCCTTTCTGGGGCGTCTGGTTAAAGGGCACCGGTCTGGATGCGGAGAAAATCGGCCTGCTGCTCGGCTGTGGCATGGTGGCCCGTTTTATCGGCAGTCTGCTGATTGCTTCGCAGGTCAAAAATCCGGCGCGCCTGGTGACGGCCCTGCGTCTGCTGGCGTTGCTGACCTGCCTGTTTGCCAGCGGCTACTGGCTCGGCGAGCACTGGCTGTGGTTGTTACTGGCGATGGTGGGCTTTAACCTGTTCTTTTCTCCGCTGGTGCCGCTCAGTGATGCACTGGCGGCCACCTGGACGCGGCAAATCGGACTGGTATATGGGCCGGTCAGGCTCTGGGGCTCGCTGGCCTTCGTTATCAGTTCAGCACTCACCGGTATGCTGGTAAGCGGCCGGTCGACGCAGGCGATTCTGGCGCTGCTCTCGCTGGGACTGCTGGCGATGCTGGGTGGGATGCTGCTGCGACCCGCTACGCTACCACAAGGGGCGGAACGGCAGGGAACGGTGAAGAACGGCAAGTCCTGGGGCGCACTGTTGCAGGAACATGACGTCTGGCGTTTTATGTTATGCGTGACGCTGTTGCAGGGCGCGCATGCCGCCTATTACGGCTTCAGCGCCATTTACTGGCAGGAGGCGGGCTACTCCGCCACCCTGGTGGGGTATCTCTGGTCACTGGGCGTAGTGGCGGAAATCCTGACGTTTGCGCTGAGTAACCGGTTGTTTCACCGCTGGCAGGCACGCGATCTGCTGCTGCTCTCAGCGGTATGTGCGCTGGTACGCTGGAGTCTGCTTGGTGCGACCACCGCACTGCCGTGGTTGCTGATAGCGCAGATTTTACACTGTGGCAGTTTTACCCTGTGCCATCTGGCCGCGATGCGCTTTATTGCCGCCCATCAGGGGGCTGAAGTGATCCGTTTGCAGTCGCTCTATTCCGCGCTGGCGATGGGCGGCGGTATTGCGTTGATGACCATGATTTGCGGCCTGCTCTACAGCCAGCTGCACGGGCAGCTGTTCTGGGTGATGGCGGTTGTGGCGTTGCCTGCGCTTTTCTTGCGGCCGCGGGCAGCTTAAGACTCCAGCAAATGACGGATACGCTGCTGTTGATGCTCGCTGAGGGGCAGCTCGGCATGGATCAGCGGCGGCGAATAAAGAGGAAATGAGGTCGGGTAGGGGGTGATCACCAGCGCAATTTCGCGTGGCGCCCCCTCAGTCTGAAAGGCGCGCATATCCTGATAGCAGAAATTCACCGGCAACAGCGTAATTTCACGGATCTGCTGTTCAATATCCTGCTCCAGCTGCGCATTATCGCCGGTAAGCAACAACACCTGCTTCTCCTGTAACACATTATCCTGCATCAGCCAGGCGCCAAAAATCACGGCAATCAGGCCGATCTCCTCGGCGGAAAAGCGAATGGTAAACTCGCTTTCAAAGGTTTCCAGCGCCTGACGTGTGGTGCGCAGCAAGCGGGGATAGAGACGCGTCACTTCCTGCGTCAGAATATTATCGATGCCAACGCTAAAGTGGCAGCGATCCAGCGCCTGCGCCAGGTGGGTATAAAGCTGCTTTTGCAAGCCCGCCTGGTCACTGATAGATCGACCCGACAGATTTTCAAAACGCGCAATCAACTGCCGGGTCGCCTCCATCAGCCGTATTTCAGCCGCATGACGGATCGCTTCGGCGGACGGGGCATGGATCATGCTGAATAACAGCGTCCAGAAGTCAATTTCACTGGCATCCGGCGTTAAATGGCAGCGCTTACGCCAGTGATGAATCACATCCTCTGCTGCAGCGCGTTCCGCTTTTTGCAGCAGCCATTGCTGCTGTAATTCATTGAACAGTACGGCCTGACGCTGACACAGGCCATACTTCATAAAAATCTGCAGAAACAGGCGATCCCGGGCCGTAAACTCCCGTCCCAGCCGCAGGCTGCAGTGCAGAATCAGCGCCTGCAGGTTAGTTTCATCATACAGCGCCTTTTCGATTTTCAGCACTTTCAGTCGCTGGCGCAGCGCCGGGGCGAAATGCTGGCGGACAAAGTCTTCAGACAAACGCAGGCTACGCCGCAGCCAGTGCAGCAGGCAAAGCCGTCGTTGCAGTTCGGTGCCATGAATGCGAAAGCTGCCATCAACCATTTGATGCAGCTCCAGCTGATGGTAACGCTGTATCTCATCGCCAACATCGGCAATATCCTGTCGGGCAACGCCGGGCTCAACCCCATTGATCTGGCAGAGCTTATCGAGCGTGAGCGCGGGAGCAGGCAGATACAACAACAGTAAAAGATGGCAACGACGCTGCGAACGGCTGAAGAGTGGTGCTGTAGATGGAGCAGAACTCATCATGCAGGATTCCGTCGGTCATTTCTGGGTTTAGAATAGCTAATTATTTACCTGTTTTATTGTTCAAGCGGTGACTTTTAGTCAGAGCTTTAAGGCGGGTCACAGAATTTTTGCAAACAGCAGATCTGGCCTCTGCTTTTGAAGATTTTATAGCGCTGAAATCTCTCTGCCGATCTGTAAGAGCAGTCGGACATGGCAGGGGAAAAGAGCTGTATAGTTAATGTATAAAAAATAATAAGGAGACTAATATTTGCCGCTATCTGAAGTCTGTTTATATTAGTCTTTATTTTAATTGATATAATTAAACGCAGCGGTAGTGGTTATTTTCCGCTGCGCTTAAATAACGCTGTTTATCTCACCGCTGCGCTTGTTATTTTTATCTGTGCTTTATTTTTCTATTTTGCCGCTGGGCTGGAGAAAACAGATTTCACTGTCTACGATGTTATTAACCAAAAGGAAGATCATCTGTATGGATGAATAAATAAGAACGCGTCGATCTGTCTCATAAGGAGATTTACTATGCCCGAAACCTGGAAAAATAGCGGTAGAACGGAAACCGTTACTACGCATGAAGAACACGGATTACCCCTGAAGCGAATTTCCTGGAGCGCTGTTTTTGCGGGCGTAATCTGCGCACTGGTTGTGCATGTTTTACTTACCCTGTTGGGTACGGCAATTGGTGCGACAACCGTTGATCCGATGGAGGAACCCAATCCGTTACAAAATCTGGGAACCGGTGCGCTGGTCTGGACCGGTATTGAAATGCTGATTGCGATGGCCGCCGGTAGTTATATTGCCGGGCGTCTGGCGCAACGGGAAGGTGCATTACACGGCTTATTGATGTTTGGTATCAGTACCCTGTTTACTATCTGGCTGGCGATTACGCTGGTGAGCAGTGTGGTTGGCGGCGCCATGAATGTATTAGGCGCGGGTTTCCAGGCCATTGGCAGCGGTATTTCTGCGGCAGCGCCTTCGGTGACGCAAATGGCAAGAGATAAGCTGCAGGAAAATAATATTAATCTGGATGACTTGCAGAATGAACTGGAAACCACGCTGCGTCAGACAGGTAAACCTGAATTACAACCGGAAAATATCGAAGGCGATGTTAATCGCGAAGCAAATAATGCGCAGAATCAGGCGCAAGATACTGCCAGCCACCCACAGTCGGCCGATACAGATTTAGCCAACTGGATCCGTGGCGTAATGAATCGTCATGCCGATACGTTACAGGCAGCTGACCGTGATGCGCTGAAAAATATTATTAAAGCGCGTACCGGTAAGAGCGATCAGGAAGTGGAACAGATCGTCACGCAGACGGAGCAGAGTTATCAGCAGGCAGTGCAACAATATCAGCAGCTGAAACAGCAGGCGGAGCAGAAGGCGCGTGAAGCTGCCGAGCAGGCCGCAGCAGCGACCTCAAAAGCCAGCTGGTTTGCCTTCTTTATGCTGATTATTGAAGCGATTCTGGCCGGCGTAATGGGAATGGTGGGTCGGCGTACACAGCCGCGCCAGGTTCTGAGTCACGAACGTCGTTAATGGAACACAGGCATAAAAAAAGGCGGAGCAATCCGCCTTTTGCTTTTTTATTGGCAACTTAGCGTTTCAGCGCTTCGCTCAGTTCGTCACGCATGTTCGCCAGCAATGATTTCACTACGCGCGGGTTACCTGCCACCAGGTTACCGGAAAGCAGATAGCCGTGGCCGCCAGTGAAATCTGTTACCAGACCGCCCGCTTCACGCACCAGCAGTTCACCGCCAGCAAAATCCCACGGCTTCAGGCCGATTTCAAAGTAGCCATCCACGCGGCCGGCTGCCACATAGGCGAGATCCAGCGCTGCAGAGCCGGTACGACGGAAGTCGGCGCACTGGGTAAACAGTTTGCTGACCAGATTGATATAGGCCGCAGAGTGCTGTTTGGCTTTGAACGGAAAACCGGTGGCGAGAATGGTGCCATCCAGGTCGCGTGCATTGCTGCCGCGCAGACGATAGCCATTCAGCTGGGCACCCTGGCCACGTACAGCCGTAAAGAGTTCATTACGCATCGGATCGTAAACCACGGCCACTTCGGTGCGGCCTTTCAGGCGCACGGCGATAGAGACGGCAAAGTGGGGAAGACGTTTGATGAAGTTGGTGGTGCCATCCAGCGGATCGATAACCCATTGAACATCCTGATCTTCACCCGCCAGTTCACCGCTTTCTTCGGTGATAATGGTGTGCTGCGGATAAGATTTACGAATGACTTCGATAATCAGGCGTTCTGCTTCGCGGTCAACATTGGTAACGAAGTCGTTGCTGCCTTTCTGGCTCGCTTCAACGGCGTCCGGGGTTTCATAGTTCTTGGCAATTAAATTTCCGGCCTTGCGCGCAGCGCGCACGGCGATGTTGAGCATCGGATGCATCGGTATCTCTCACTGGATGTTAAAGAACGGGGAAAACGGCGCGGAGTATATCAGTCTGATCGGTAAATGTCCTGCTTTTATGTTAGGATGCGCAAAATCGTTATCTGGCTAACTTTAACTATGCTGCAAAATATCCGTATTGTGCTGGTGGAAACCTCACACACCGGCAACATGGGCTCAGTGGCCCGCGCTATGAAAACCATGGGCTTAAGTCATCTCTGCCTGGTAAACCCGCTGGTAAAACCCGACTCTCAGGCCATCTCGCTGGCGGCCGGGGCCAGTGATGTGATTGGCAATGCGCGCATTGTCGACTCGCTGGATGAAGCCATTTCCGGCTGTAGCCTGGTGGTTGGCACCAGTGCACGCTCACGCTCGCTGCCCTGGCCGATGCTGGATGCGCGCGAATGCGGCGTCAAAAGCGTAGAAGAGGGACAGCAGGCTCCGGTGGCGCTGGTTTTTGGCCGTGAGCGCGTTGGTCTGACCAATGAAGAGCTGCAAAAGTGCCATTATCACGTCGCGATCCCGGCGAACCCGGAATACAGTTCGCTCAACCTGGCGATGGCGGTACAGATTATCGCCTACGAAGTGCGCATGGCCTGGTTGCAGGCGCAGGAGCAGCAGCAGGAAAAACCGCAGTATGAGGAGTCACCTTATCCGCTGGTGGATGATCTGGAACGTTTCTACCAGCACATGGAACAGATGATGCTGAGCAGCGGCTTTATTCGCGAAGCTAACCCCGGTCAGGTGATGAGTAAGCTGCGCCGCCTCTATACCCGCGCCCGTCCCGAGCGTGATGAGCTCAATATCCTGCGCGGTATGCTCGCCTCCTTTGAAAAGCGGCGGGACGAGTAACCACGGGCGGCAGTAGTTGACTGTTTTACCTGGGTAAATACTTGAGTAATTTACCTGGTTAAATAGTTGACCAAAACACTCAGGAATGTCAGACTTGCGGCCATCTTTTATTAACCTCCGACAACCGGAAGATCACCGAGGTCGTACGCTATGAGACTGACATCCAAAGGACGTTATGCCGTCACTGCCATGCTTGATGTTGCACTTCACTCCCATCAGGGGCCAGTGCCGTTAGCTGATATTTCTGAGCGTCAGGGGATTTCGCTCTCCTATCTGGAGCAGCTGTTCTCGCGTCTGCGTAAAAACGGCCTGGTGTCCAGCGTACGTGGCCCGGGCGGCGGTTATCTGCTGGGTAAAGATGCCAGTACCATTGCCGTCGGTGCGGTGATCACGGCGGTCGATGAGTCGGTGGATGCCACTAAATGTCAGGGCAAAGAGGGATGTCAGGGCGGCGAGCGCTGTCTTACCCACGTGCTCTGGCGCGACCTGAGCGAGCGTATCAGCGATTTTCTTAACAACATTACGCTGGCCGAGCTGGTCAATAATCAGGAGATCCTTGATGTCGCGGATCGCCAGAACAACGCCGATAATCGCCGCTTTCAAAATAATCGTGTGCAGGAGACCATCAACGTTAATCTGCGCGCCTGAGTCAGGATTTCTCGCCCTTCCTGTTAAAGCAGGAAGGGGATTCAATGATATAACACGACGTATATGCCGTTATACGGAGCTCAAGTCTCATGAAATTACCGATTTATCTGGATTATGCTGCTACGACGCCGGCAGACCCGCGCGTGGCGCAAAAGATGATGCAATATCTTACTCTGGATGGCACCTTCGGTAATCCTGCTTCCCGTTCTCACCGTTTTGGCTGGCAGTCAGAAGAAGCGGTAGACGTGGCGCGTAATCAGATCGCGGATTTGGTGGGCGCCGATCCGCGTGAAATTATCTTCACCTCTGGCGCGACGGAGTCGGACAATCTGGCGATCAAAGGGGCTGCCCATGCCAGTCAGCAGAAAGGCAAGCACATCATTACCAGCAAAACCGAACACAAAGCGGTACTGGACAGCTGTTTGCAGCTGGAGCGGGAAGGTTTTGACATCACCTGGCTGACGCCACAGCCTGACGGCATTATCCCGGTCAGCGCTATCGAAGCGGCATTGCGCCCCGATACCGTGCTGGTTTCCATTATGCACGTCAATAACGAAACGGGGGTGGTGCAGGATATTGCCGCTATTGGCGAGCTGTGCCGCTCACGTGAGATTGTTTTTCATGTCGATGCCACCCAGAGCGTGGGCAAACTGCCCATCGACCTGAGTCAGCTGCAGGTGGATTTGATGTCTTTCTCGGCACATAAAATTTATGGTCCGAAAGGCATTGGCGCGCTGTATGTGCGACGCAAACCGCGTATCCAGCTGGAAGCGCAAATTCATGGCGGCGGACATGAACGCGGCATGCGTTCCGGTACGTTGCCGGTGCATCAGATTGTTGGTATGGGCGAAGCCTGTCGCATTGCCAAAGCGGAACAGGAGAGCGAGATGGCGCGTTTGCGACAGCTGCGCTATCGCCTGTGGCGCGGCATCAGCGAGCTGGATGGCGTTCAGCTGAATGGCGATCTGGAGCAGGGCGCGGCCAACATCCTGAATATCAGCTTTGCGCATGTTGAGGGTGAGTCGCTGATTATGGCGCTGAAAGATCTGGCGCTCTCTTCCGGCTCGGCCTGTACTTCCGCCAGTCTGGAACCCTCCTATGTGCTGCGAGCCCTGGGCATCAGCGAAGAACTGGCGCACAGTTCGCTGCGTTTCTCCCTTGGTCGTTTTACTACGGAAGAGGAGATCGACTATGCCGTGGCGCTGGTGCAGAAGTCAGTAAAACGCCTGCGTAACCTGATGCCTGCGGATGCGTCGCGCTGAGTGAGCCTCCTGCTGTAATGTAAGATGCCGACTTTTTCAACGGGCCAGGATGATCTTCTGGCCCGTTTTCGCTTTCATGCAGTACGATGTCGTAACAAGAAAGAACGCGGCAGCGGATAATATTTCCCTCCCGATTCTGTTAGTTTGGCTGGATAACGATACATAACGCATAAGGAGCCACGCGATGACCACACAACCCATGAATATTATGCTCAGTACCCTGGCGGCCGATGCGCGCTGGGGCGAGAAAGCGATCCTGAGTAGCAGTGATGCGGGCATAACGCTCCACCTGACTGGCAGTGAGCCACTCAACACTATCCAGAGCGCAGCACGTAAAATCGACGGTCAGGGCATTCGTCATGTCGCGCTGAGCGGAGAAGGCTGGGACCTGGAGAAAAGCTGGGCCTTCTGGCAGGGGTATCGTAACCCGAAAGGTCAGCGTCAGATCGTATGGGCGCCGCTGAGTGAGAATGACCAGGCTGAACTGGATCGCCGCCTGAAGGTGATTGACTGGGTACGCAACACCATCAACCTGCCGGCGGAAGAGCTGGGGCCAGAGCAGCTGGCGCGCAGCGCGGTCGATCTGCTCAGTGATGTGGGCGGCAAAGCGGTGACATATCGCATCACCAAAGGCGAAGATCTGCGCGAACAGGGTTATATGGGGCTGCATACCGTTGGACGCGGCTCCAGCCGTGCGCCGGTGTTGCTGGCGCTCGACTTTAACCCCAGCGGTAATGAGAAAGAGCCGGTGTATGCCTGCCTGGTGGGTAAAGGCATTACCTTCGATACCGGCGGCTACAGCCTGAAGCAGAGCAGCTTTATGGACTCAATGAAGTCGGACATGGGCGGCGCGGCGACTGTCACTGGCGCACTGGCGCTGGCGATTGCCCGTGGCCTGCAAAAGCGTGTGAAGCTCTACCTCTGCTGCGCCGACAATATGGTCAGCGGCAACGCCTTCAGGCTGGGCGACATCATTAAGTACCGCAACGGCAAAACGGTCGAGGTGATGAACACCGATGCCGAAGGACGCCTGGTGCTGGCGGACGGGCTGATTGACGCCAGCGCGCAGCAACCTGAACTGCTGATCGATGCTGCCACCCTGACCGGTGCAGCGAAAACCGCGCTTGGCAACGATTATCATGCACTCTTTACCTTTGATGATGTGCTGGCGCAGTCGCTAATGGGCAGCGCGGCCAGCGAGAACGAGCCGTTCTGGCGTCTGCCGCTGGCGGAGTTCCATCGCAACCATCTGCCGTCCAACTTTGCCGATCTCAATAATATCGCCAGCCCGGCACATTCCGCCGGTGCCAGCAGCGCCGCGGCTTTCCTGTCGCATTTTGTTGAGAAGTATCAGCAGGGCTGGCTGCATATCGACTGTTCCGCCACCTACCGTAAAGGCGCCGTGGATCAGTGGTCCGCCGGCGCCACCGGGCTGGGTGTGCGTACTCTGGCAAACATGCTGCTTAAATAAATTTCGCTCATTCAGGCAGGCGCGCTGTCGCCTGCCTTGTTAATTCAGAAAGGCAAACATGAACCGTCTTGAAGAGGTACTGAAGCTGGCGGCGACCGAACCGGCTCACCGTCCGGAATTTTTTCAACTGCTGTTAGCGGCTGACGCCTGGATCCCCGGCGAAAGCAGTGCCGCACAGCTGGATGCCAGCACCCCGGTCGACCTGCAACACTGGGAAAAAGAGGATGGCACCAGCATCATTCCTTTTTTCAGTTCGGAAGAGGCGATGGCGGAAGCCACCAGCGATGAGCAATCTTACGTCAGAATGCCGGTGCGCACGTTGTTTGAAATGACGCTGGGGGAAACACTGTTTCTCAATCCCAAACTGCCCACAGGGAAGGAGTTTACCGCGGCGGAAATTGCCCATCTGCTGGATGAAACGGGGAATGCGCTGAGTGAACAGAAGGTCCTGGAGGGCGGGCATCAGCTGCTGCTGTCGGAAGTGGCCGAGCCGCCTGCGCAGATGATCGATTCGCTCACCCAGCTGTTCAGTAAATATAAACAGGTGCGTCGCGCCTTTGTCGCCAGTATCCGGGAAAGCGCTGATGAGCAGCCGAATTTGTTGATCGGCATTGAAGCGGACAGTGATATCGAGGCGATTATTCAGGCGGCAGGCAGTGTTGCCACCGATACTTTACCTGATGATGCGCCCGTCGATATTTGTCAGGTCGTGGCCGAAGATCGTGGCATCAGCCACTTTTTTACTGCCCATATCCCGCCTTTTTATGAACGCCGCTGGGGCAGCTTTCTGCGTGATTTCAAAGGCAGTGAGCGCATCCTGTAAGGCAGACGCGGTCAGCTGACCGCGTCCGCATCTTATGGCGCAATGGGCAGATCGTCACGGCTGCCCCATTCCCCCCAGGAGCCGTCGTAGAGTGCCACATTGCGTACTCCCAGCGCCGTCAGCGCCAGAATCACTACTGCTGCCGTCACGCCCGATCCACAGCTGGCAACGACCGGCTGGTCGATATCGACACCGGCCCGGGCAAAAAGAGTACGCAGTTCCGCTTCCGGCTTCAGCTGGCCCTGTTCCACCAGCTGGTTCCAGGGCAGGTTGCGGCTGCCAGGGATATGACCACGGCGCAGGCCTGGACGCGGTTCGTCAACTTCGGCATTAAAGCGATTCGCCGCCCGCGCATCCACAATCTGCGCCGACCCTTCATGGCTGATCAGCAGGACGTCGGTAAGACGTTTCACCTGGCTGGCATCGAACTTCGCTTCAAATTCCGCTTCCGGCAGCGTTACCAGGCCTGTCGCCAGCGGCAGTCCGGCGGATCGCCACGCTTCCAGGCCACCGGCAAGCAGCGATACCTGCTCCACGCCAAAAGCGCGCAGCATCCACCAGGCGCGCGGCGCGGAAAACAGATTGCCTTCGTCATAGACCACCAGATGTTTGTCGCTGCTGACGCCCAGTTCGCGCATGACAACGGCAAAGGTTTCTGCGCGCGGCATCATATGCGGGTAAGGGCTGGTGTGATCGGAAAGCGCTTCAATATTAAAAAAGGCGGCGTTCGGCAGGTGGCCAGCCAGATATTCAGCGGTAATGTCGCGAAACGCCTCCTGACCGGGCGGCAACATACGCGCATCCAGTACCTGTACGTTTTCCTCGGTGTAATGTTCATTTAACCATTCAACGGACACAAACAGGGGAGCTGACATAGCAACCTCTTTTCATCATCGGGAAAGGGTTCAGTTTCCGGGAATGTGCAGGCTATCTCAAGGGCAGCGTTGATTAAATTAACGCAGCGCTGTGAAATTGCTCAACAAAGTCACTGGATCTTCCCGAACCGGCACTACCACCTGGCGAACAAACACACTCCGTTATCGCTCTTTCTGCACTTCAGTCGCCAGCGCAGCGCGGCTGGTGGTTATAAATGAAGCAGAGCAGCGGGCAGCGGGTGCGGTTACAGCGCAATAAAGCTGAGGTAGCGCATATTTCTTGTGGGCTCGCGCTGATTAACGTCAATATTTTCCATAAAACCGCCGATCGCGCATAGGCAACAGGCGTTGTTCTTCCTATAATCGGCGCGTTTTCTTACCGGGAGTGGGTTCCCGGTTTCTTCAGGTTAGTCAAGACAGAGGTCAATATGACAATCGAACGTACTTTTTCCATCATTAAGCCGAACGCAGTCGCTAAAAATGTGATTGGCGCTATCTATAACCGTTTCGAAAGCGCAGGTTTTAAAATCGTTGCGGCTAAAATGCTGCATCTGAGCAAAGAGCAGGCTGAAGGCTTCTACGCTGAGCACCAGGGCAAACCTTTCTTTGACGGTCTGGTTGAATTCATGACCTCTGGCCCGATCGTCGTGACCGTACTGGAAGGCGAAAATGCCGTTCAGCGTCACCGTGACCTGATGGGCGCGACCAACCCGGCGAATGCGCTGGCAGGTACGCTGCGTGCAGATTACGCAGACAGCTTCACTGAAAACGCCACCCACGGTTCCGATTCTCAGGAATCTGCGGCACGCGAAATCGCCTTCTTCTTCGGCGAAAACGAAATCTGCCCGCGTACCCGTTAATCATCAGCACCCGCCGGGTGGAGGCTGTGGTTTACAAATAATTACGCCTGTGCAGCCCTCCACCCTGGCATCAGGCTGAAGATGTTGTACAATTACGCGCCCTTGTTGAGACACCTCAGCGAGGGCGTTGTTTTTTTCCTATCCTTAACCAGAGCCATAACGTGTAACAACGAGGCCAGAGAAAATTATGTCCGAACAGATTGTGTCGCCGTCGTCCGCTTCCCCCGCGATTGTTTCCCCCAAAAGCGAAAAAATTAACCTGCTGGATCTCAATCGCCAGCAAATGCGCGAGTTCTTCGTCTCTCTCGGTGAAAAGCCATTCCGCGCTGATCAGGTGATGAAATGGATCTATCACTACTGCTGTGATGATTTCGAGCAGATGACCGATATCAACAAAGCGCTGCGCGCGAAGCTGATGCAGCTCACGGAAATCCGTGCGCCGGAAGTGGCGGAAGAGAAACGTTCTGCCGATGGCACCATTAAATGGGCGATCCGGGTTGGCGATCAGCTGGTGGAAACGGTGTATATCCCGGAAGACGATCGCGCCACGCTCTGCGTCTCATCTCAGGTGGGATGCGCCCTCGAGTGTAAGTTCTGCTCAACCGCGCAGCAGGGCTTTAACCGTAACCTGCGTGTGTCTGAAATTATCGGCCAGGTATGGCGTGCGGCGAAAATCATTGGCGCCGCCCGCGTCACCGGTCAGCGTCCGATCACCAACGTGGTGATGATGGGCATGGGCGAACCGCTGCTCAACCTGAACAACGTTGTGCCAGCGATGGAAATCATGCTGGATGACTTCGGCTTTGGCCTGTCGAAACGCCGCGTCACGCTGTCAACCTCCGGTGTGGTTCCGGCGCTGGATAAGCTGGGCGACATGATTGACGTTGCACTGGCAATCTCGCTGCATGCGGCCAATGACAAGCTGCGCGATGAGATCGTGCCGATCAATAAAAAATATAACATCGCGACCTTCCTGGATGCGGTTAAGCGTTATCTGGCGAAATCCAACGCCAATCAGGGCCGGGTGACCATCGAATATGTGATGCTGGATCACGTTAACGACAGCACCGATGATGCCCATCAGCTGGCTGCGCTGCTGAAGGATACGCCGTCGAAAATTAACCTGATTCCGTGGAACCCCTTCCCGGGCGCGCCTTATGGCCGCAGCTCTAACAGCCGGGTAGACCGCTTCGCTAAAGTGTTGATGGAATATGGTTTCACCACGATCGTCCGTAAAACCCGTGGCGATGATATCGATGCTGCCTGTGGTCAGCTGGCAGGTGACGTTATCGACCGTACCAAACGTACGATGCGCAAAAAAATGGCGGGTGAGCCGATATCTGTGAAGGCGCTCTGAAAGCTGAGGTCTGCGGGTTTTCCGTGGACCTGTCCCGTGCCAGTCTTGCAGGAGAGCAAGTTAAGGAGAAGGCTTCTGAGGGAACAGGAGGCAACATGGCCAGGGGATTACCGGGCGTTATACTGAGTCTGTTTGTTGTAACCGGGTGTGTCAGCCAGCCCGCGTCGCGCGGTACGGCGGAAGTGCGTTTACAGCTGGGCCTGCACTATCTGGCCCGCCACCATTATCAGGCCGCGCAACGTAATCTGTTGCGCGCTGAACAGGCCGCACCGCGCGATTATCGCGTGCCGCTGGCGCTGGCGCGTCTCTGGCAGATGCAGGGGAACCACGCTGAAACGCGCCGTTATTATCAGCGTGCTCTGGCACTGGCGCCGTCAAATGGCTATGTGGCTAACAATTACGGTGCGTTTCTCTGTGCTTTAGGGCAGTATGATGAAGCGCATCAACAGTTTAACCGGGCAATATCTGCGCAGGAAGCCGGTGCGCGCAGTGATGGGCTTGAACTCTCCGGCTATTGTTATTTAAAGTCGGGCAGGTTTTCCGCCGCACGGCAAAGATTGCTCGCCGCGCTGCAGGCCGATCGGGATAAAGGAACATCTCTGCTGAAAGAGGCTGAAAGGCATTATGAAAAGCGAGAGCTGGCAGCAACGCAGCTTTTGTTACAGGTATTTGATCACGCTCTTCCTGCAACGGCAGAAAGTCTGTGGTTAAAGATTCGTTTCGCCGCACAACAGAGTCACGCTGCTGACGTAACACGTTACGGTGACCAGTTGGCGCGAAGTTTTCCACAATCGATACAGTACCAGCGTTATTTAGCTAATGAATACTGAAGCCACTGAAGATAAAACTGCAGTACATTCCACAGGTGAACGCCTGCGTCTGGCCCGTGAGCAGATGGGGTTGACGCAGCAAAACGTTGCTGAACGTCTGTGCCTGAAACTCTCTACCGTGCGGGATATTGAGGAAGACAGATCGCCCGCGGATTTAGCATCCACCTTCCTGCGGGGTTACATCCGCTCTTACGCTCGCCTGGTGCATGTTCCTGAAGATGAACTGCTGCCGATGATGGCCAAACAGGCACCGGTGCGGGCGGCCAAAATTGAGCCCATGCAGAGCTTCTCGCTGGGCAAGCGTCGCAAGAAACGTGATGGCTGGTTAATGATTTTTACCTGGCTGGTGATCTTCGTGGTTATCGGCCTGACCGGTGCCTGGTGGTGGCAGAACCATAAAGCCTCACAGGATGATCTGGTGTCGCTGGCCGATCAAAACGTCAGCAGTGAAGACGCAGGTCAGTCGATTCCGCTGACCGACAGCGGTAGCAGCGATCCGAGCACAGATAATGCAGCGCCCTCTGCGCCGGACGATAACAGCGCGTTAGCCCCGACGGATAACGCCGCCGCCACTGCCGCACCGACCACGCCGGCCCCGACAGCGCCGACCGGCAACGGCACCCCTAATCCCGCTCCGGCCAACACTGCTGCTGCGCCTTCTGCGGCGAACAGTGCAGTGGTGTCTCCGAGTCAGGCCCCGGTGGATAGTGGGGCGAACCTGACCCCGGCACCGGCGGAGAGCAGCAACGGTCAGCTGCCGGTGGGCAATGCTGAACTTAATCAGCCTGCTGGCGATCCTAACGCCGTGGTAATGAACTTTAACGCCGACTGCTGGCTGGAAGTGACCGATGCGACCGGTAAAAAACTCTTCAGCGGACTGCAACGTAGCGGTGGTAAACTAAGCCTCGCCGGTACCGCACCCTATCGTCTGAAAATCGGTGCGCCTGCTGCGGTTCAGATTCAGTATCAGAACCAGCCGGTTGATTTAAGTCGTTTTATCCGTAATAACCAGGTTGCTCGCCTGACATTGGGTGCGCAATAACGCTGTATCGCGTCCCGGGGCAATTGTGGAGAGAAAATATGCATAACCAAGCACCCATTATCCGTCGCAAATCAACGAGGATTTACGTCGGCAAGGTGCCAATCGGCGACGGCGCGCCTGTTGCCGTCCAGTCGATGACGAATACCCGCACGACAGACGTCGAAGCCACGGTTAATCAAATTAAAGCGCTTGAGCGCGTTGGGGCAGATATTGTCCGCGTTTCGGTGCCCACTATGGATGCCGCAGAGGCGTTTAAGCTGATCAAACAGCAGGTGAACGTCCCGCTGGTGGCTGATATCCATTTTGACTACCGCATCGCCCTGAAAGTCGCCGAATATGGCGTGGACTGCCTGCGTATCAACCCGGGCAATATCGGCAATAACGAGCGCATCCGCCAGGTGGTGGACTGTGCACGGGATAAAAATATCCCGATTCGTATTGGCGTGAATGCTGGATCGCTGGAAAAAGATCTGCAGGAAAAATATGGCGAGCCGACGCCACAGGCGTTGCTGGAATCCGCCATGCGTCATGTGGATCATCTGGATCGTCTGAACTTCGATCAGTTTAAAGTCAGCGTGAAGGCGTCGGATGTGTTCCTCGCCGTCGAGTCCTATCGTCTGCTGGCGAAGCAAATCGACCAGCCGCTGCATCTCGGTATCACCGAAGCGGGCGGCGCGCGCGCTGGCGCGGTCAAATCGGCCATCGGCCTTGGTCTGCTGCTCTCGGAAGGTATCGGCGACACGCTGCGTATTTCGCTGGCGGCGGATCCGGTGGAAGAGGTGAAAGTCGGCTTTGATATTCTGAAATCACTGCGTATCCGTTCGCGTGGGATCAACTTTATCGCCTGTCCTACCTGTTCCCGTCAGGAGTTCGACGTTATCGGCACCGTGAACGCGCTGGAACAGCGTCTGGAAGATATCATCACGCCGATGGATGTCTCTATTATTGGCTGCGTCGTCAACGGGCCGGGAGAAGCGACCATTTCTACTCTCGGCGTGACCGGCGGTCATAAAAAGAGCGGTTTCTATGAAGATGGCGTACGCCAGCGTGACCGTCTCGACAATGAAGAGATGATCAACCAGCTGGAAACCCGTATTCGCGCCAAAGCGCTGATGATGGATGAAAGTCGCCGCATTAACGTGCAGCAGCTGGAAAAATAGTGAACGACGCGTGCCCGGCACGCGTTCCTTTTGTGCCAGAACCTGTGCGGTTTCATCCTCATAAGGTATGATGCCCAACAGGTTTTTTTGTATTAAGAGATTTTAACGTGGCGAAGAACATTCAAGCTATTCGCGGGATGAATGATTACCTGCCTGCGGATACGGCCATCTGGCAACGGATTGAAGGCATTCTCAAACAGGTTCTGGCCAGTTACGGCTACAGTGAAATTCGTTTACCTGTGGTTGAGCACACACCGCTGTTTAAACGTGCTATCGGTGAAGTCACCGACGTGGTTGAAAAGGAGATGTACACCTTTGATGACCGCAACGGTGAAAGCCTGACCTTGCGTCCGGAAGGCACCGCAGGCTGCGTGCGCGCCGGTATTGAGCATGGTCTGCTTTACAACCAGGAGCAACGACTCTGGTACATGGGGCCAATGTTCCGTTACGAGCGTCCGCAAAAGGGCCGCTACCGTCAGTTCCATCAGATTGGCGCTGAGGTATTTGGTCTGCAGGGGCCGGATATTGATGCCGAACTGATTATGATGACCGCGCGCTGGTGGAAAGCGCTGGGCATCGCCAGCCATGTACGTCTTGAACTCAACTCTATCGGCTCGCTGGAAGCGCGTGCGAACTACCGTGATGCGCTGGTGGCCTTCCTGGAACAGCACAAAGAAAAGCTGGATGAAGACTGTAAGCGCCGCATGTACAGCAATCCGTTGCGCGTGCTTGACAGCAAGAATCCCGAAGTGCAGCAACTGCTGAATGATGCGCCGACGCTGAGTGATTATCTGGATGAGGCGTCACGCGAGCATTTCGCCGGACTGTGCGGCCTGCTGGACGATGCCGGTATCGCCTACAGCGTGAACCCGCGTCTGGTGCGCGGCCTCGATTACTACAACCGTACCGTATTTGAGTGGGTCACCAACAGCCTGGGGGCGCAGGGCACCGTGTGTGCCGGTGGCCGTTACGATGGCCTGGTGGAGCAACTGGGCGGGCGTGCCACGCCGGGTGTCGGCTTTGCCATGGGCATGGAGCGTCTGGTGCTGCTGGTTCAGGCGGTGAATCCGGAATTTGAACCGACACGTATTGTTGATGTCTATGTTATCGCTTCCGGCCAGGGCGTACAGTCCGCCGCGATGCAACTTGCGGAAAAACTGCGTGATTCTCTGCCGGAACTGAAGTTAATGACGAACTTTGGCGGCGGAAACTTCAAGAAGCAGTTTGCCCGCGCGGACAAGTGGGGCGCGCGCATTGCGCTGGTGCTGGGCGAAGATGAAGTCAACGCCGGACAGGTCGTGGTAAAAGATCTGCGCACCGGCGAGCAGCAAACGCTGGCGCAGTCGGAAGCTGCGGCTACGTTACGCACGCTTCTGTACTGAGCGTCGTGCAGCTACGACCATTGAAAGGAGAAGGATTGCGTGGAAGTTTACAGCAACGAAAACGAACAGGTTGATGTGCTGCGTCGCTTTTTTGCCAACAATGGCAAAGCGCTGGCGGCAGGTCTGGTTATCGGCCTCGTCGCCCTGGGCGGCTGGCGCTACTGGGCCAGTCATCAGGAAAGTTCATCACAACAGGTCTCAGCGCGTTACCAGCAGCTGACCAGCGCGATGCAGGCAGACAAGCCGCAGACACTGGAAGCGGTGGAAAAATTCGCCAGTGAAAATAACAACACCTACGGTGCACTGGCCGCGCTTGATTTAGCCAAACAGTATGTTGACGGTAATCAGCTGGATAAAGCGGCTGCGCAACTGCAAAGCGGCCTGAACGATACCAAAGATGCCAATCTGCAGGCCGTTCTCAACCTGCGTCTGGCGCGCATTCAACTGCAACAAAATCAGGCAGACGCCGCATTGAAAACCCTGGAGAGCGTCAAGGGCGAAGGCTGGACGGCCATCGTAGCGGACATCCGGGGTGAAGCGCTGTTAAGCAAAGGCGACAAGCAAGGCGCACGCGATGCGTGGAGCAAAGGTGTTGCCTCAGATGCCTCTCCGGCGCTGAAACAGATGATGCAGATGAAGATGAATAACTTAAGCTAAGCCAGTCAAGAGAGAGCGCATGGAATTACGTAAATACCTGCTGCCGGGACTGATTTCAGTCACTTTGCTCAGTGGTTGTTCGCTGTTCAGCGGCGAAGAAGATGTGGTAAAAATGGCCCCGTTGCCGAAGGTGGAAAACCAGTTCGACCCGCAGAAAGTGTGGAGCGCGTCGGTAGGTGACGGCGTCGGCGACTTCTATTCGAATCTGCATCCCGCCTGGCAGGAAGACACGGTGTTTGCCGCAGATCGTTTTGGCGTTGTGAAGGCGCTTGATGCGGCGGACGGGGAAGAAAAATGGCAGGTTGATCTCTCTGAAAAAACCGGTTTCTTCTCGAAAAATCGCTCCGCGCTGCTCTCGGGCGGCGTGACCGCGGCGGGTGAGCATATCTTTATCGGTAGTGAACGCGGCCAGCTCTACGCCCTGAACAGCAGCGATGGCAGCATCGCCTGGCAGACAAAAGTCGCCGGTGAAGTGCTGTCGCGCCCGGTTGTCAGCGATGGCCTGGTGCTGGTCCATACCAGCAACGGCATGTTGCAGGGGCTGGATCAGAACAGCGGCACGCTGAAGTGGAGCGTCAACCTCGATATGCCTGCGCTCTCGCTGCGTGGTGAATCCGCTCCGGCTACCGCCTTTGGTGGCGCGATCGTCGGCGGCGACAATGGTCGCGTGAGCGCGGTGATCATCAATCAGGGACAGCTGATCTGGCAGCAGCGTATTTCGCAGCCAAGCGGCGCTACCGAGATCGATCGGCTGAGCGATGTAGATACCACCCCAGTGATCGTAAACGGCGTGGTTTATGCGCTGGCCTATAATGGCAACCTGACGGCGCTGGATCTGCGTTCTGGCCAGATTTTGTGGAAACGCGAAATTGGCGGCGTGAAAGATCTGATCGTCGATGCTGGCCGTATCTACCTTGTCGACCAGGATGACCGCGTAATTGCGCTGAATGCCGATGGCGGCGTGGCAATCTGGCGCCAGAGCGATCTGCTGCACCGCAACCTGACCTCGCCGGTGCTCTATAACGGCTATCTGGTGGTCGGGGACAGTGAGGGTTATCTGCACTGGCTCAATACCGATGATGGTCGTTTTGTTGCCCAGCAGGAGCTGGACAGCGCTGGCTTCCAGACCGAACCGGTGGTCGCCAGTGACAAGCTGCTTATCCAGTCTAAAGACGGTAAGGTCTACGCCATTACCCGTTAACGGATAACGCTTTTTGCCTGGACCTTCCTGGCGTTTCAACGGCTCCTGACGTTCAGGGGCCGTTTCGTTTTTAGTCAGGCATGATATTCTGTGCGCCTTAAGCCTGAACTCTGCGGCCTGAGCCGTTATAATCACGCCATTCGGGCGATTAATTTTTTAATTTGAGGCAAGTGTTATGATACCTGTGGTCGCGCTGGTTGGGCGTCCCAACGTGGGGAAATCCACGCTGTTTAACCGCTTAACGCGCACACGTGATGCGCTGGTGGCGGATTTTCCCGGACTGACTCGCGATCGCAAATATGGTCGCGCCGAAGTAGAAGGGCGCGAGTTTATTGTTATCGATACCGGTGGTATTGACGGCGGCGAAGAGGGCGTGGAAACACGCATGGCAGCGCAGTCGCTGCTGGCGATTGAAGAAGCGGATGTGGTGCTGTTTATGGTGGATGCGCGCGCTGGCCTGATGCCGGCGGATCAGCAGATCGCCAATCATCTGCGTTCGCGCCAGAAACCCACCTTCCTGGTCGCCAACAAAACCGACGGTCTCGATCCGGACTCCGCCGTGGTTGAGTTTTATGCGCTGGGTCTGGGCGACATCTACTCTATCGCCGCTTCCCATGGTCGTGGTGTCACCAGCCTGCTGGAAACCGTGCTGCTGCCGTGGATGGACGAACGCGATCCGCAGCCGCTCAGCGAAGAAGATGAAAACGAAGCCTACTGGGCTGCGCTGGCCGCCGAAGAGAACGGTGAGGAGCCGGAAGAAGAGGAGGAAGCCTTCGATCCTACCGGCCTGCCTATCAAGCTGGCGATTGTTGGCCGTCCCAACGTCGGTAAGTCAACGCTCACTAACCGTATCCTGGGCGAAGATCGCGTTGTCGTTTATGACATGCCGGGTACAACCCGTGACAGCATCTACATCCCGATGGAGCGTGATGGCCGTGAGTATATCCTGATTGATACCGCAGGCGTGCGTAAGCGCGGCAAAATCACCGATACGGTAGAAAAGTTCTCGGTGATTAAAACCCTGCAGGCGATTGAAGATGCTAATGTGGTGATGCTGGTCATCGATGCGCGTGAAGGTATCTCCGATCAGGATCTCTCCCTGCTCGGCTTCATCCTTAACAGCGGACGCTCGCTGGTGATTGTGGTCAACAAATGGGATGGCCTGTCGCAGGAAATCAAAGAGCAGGTCAAAGAGACGCTCGATTTCCGTCTCGGCTTTATCGATTTTGCCCGTGTACACTTTATTTCCGCCCTGCACGGCAGCGGCGTCGGTAACCTGTTTGAGTCAGTCACAGAAGCGTACGACTGCTCGACAAAGCGGGTAAACACCTCAATGCTTACCCGCATTATGCATATGGCGGAAGAGGATCATCAGCCGCCGCTGGTGCGTGGACGTCGTGTGAAGCTGAAATATGCGCATGCCGGTGGTTATAACCCACCGATTGTGGTGATTCACGGCAATCAGGTAAAAGACCTGCCCGATTCCTACAAGCGCTACCTGATGAACTATTTCCGCCGTTCACTGAATGTAATGGGTACCCCGATTCGCATTCAGTTCAAAGAGGGCGATAACCCGTTCGCCGGCAAGCGTAATACCCTGACGCCAACGCAGCAGCGTAAGCGTAAACGACTGATTTCGCACCTGAAGAAGAACAAGCGTTAAGACAACAGAGAGGGCCATGCGGCCCTCTTTTTTTATGGGCGGAACACAGAAGCGGCAGGTCCCTGTATTGCTCTCTTACGCAACCTGCTACGCGCTTCCACTAACGCTTGTACATGCCCTATGATGAACGTCTGCTCATCCATTACCGCTACCGGAAACTTTGCTATGAAAGATCTGCCGCCAGGCGCGACTTTGCGCGCTTTTGAAGTCGCTACCCGCCATGCCACCTTTACTTCTGCGGCAGAAGAGCTGCATATCACTCAAAGCGCCGTCAGCCATCAGCTGAAAAACCTCGAAGAGATGTGGGGACTGAAACTGTTTCAGCGCGGCAAGACTTTGAGCCTGACGCCAGCGGGCGCTGCACTCGCGCCCATTGTGCGCGAGTTTTTTACGCATCTGGAGATGACGCTTGCCGATCTGCGTGAGCAGAAGGGCAGGATCCGTCTGAAGGTCAGCACCACTTACTCCTTTGCGCTGAAATGGCTGCTGCCGAGATTGCCAGATCTGGCGCGCCAGCATCCGGAAATCATGGTGGCGCTGGAAACCACGGATCATGCGATTAATTTCGCCAGCGACGAAGCTGATGTGGCGATCCGTTTTGGGCACGATAGCTCTCCCGGTCTCTGGTCAGAGTTTATGTTCCGGGAGCAGGTGTTTCCGGTTGCCAGTCCCGAACTGCTGAGCCGCTTTGGCATGCCGCACGAACCCGCTGAATTATTGCGTTACCCGCTGTTGACCCGTAATGGTGCCGATCGGGTACCCAAATGGGAGCACTGGTTCCAGCAGGCCGGGGTTACTCTCTCCGCGCTTAAAGAGAGCGTCAGATTTGCTGATACCAATATGACTATTGAGGCGGCGCTGCTGGGGCAGGGGATTGCCTTAGCCCGTAGCGGGCATGTGGAAAGTGAAATCAGCGCGGGCACGTTAATCAGGCTCTTTGATCTGCCATATCCTTCGCCAGTCGCTTACGCTTTTGTCTGTCCCAAAGGCCGGGAGTCACAGCCCCACATCATCGATTTTCGCCACTGGTTGATGACGCAGTCGGCGCAGGCGCAGCAACGCTACGCCTGAAGTATGAGTGTTTATTCATAACGAAATGAGCAGACTTCGCTTTAATCATTTCAACAGCTTGCTTAGTATGCGTTATGCCTTATGACATTATTTTACTCGTCCTTCTTGCCGCACTCCTGCATGCCAGCTGGAATGCGCTGTTACGCAGCGGAGCAGACAAACTCTGGTCGATGACCATTATGTGTCTGGCGGTCGCGCTCGCCAGCGTTGCGCTGATCGGGTTTCTGCCGCTGCCGGATAAAGCCAGCTGGTTTTATGCGGGGCTGTCGGCACTGCTGCATGTCGGTTATAACCTGTTTCTGGTGAAGAGCTATCAGGCGGGCGATCTCGGCCAGACCTATCCGGTAGCGCGCGGCTCTTCACCGCTGTTGATTACGCTCGCGGCGGCGCTGTTCGCCGGGGAAACGCCTGGCATCGGCGCACTGGTCGGCATTCTGCTGGTTTCGGGCGGCATTATTTCACTTGCCTTCCGCGGACGACGCATTGCGGTACCCAGCCTGCCATATGCGCTGGGCACCGGCTGTTTTATTGCCGCTTACAGCGTAACGGATGGCATCGGCGTGCGCCTCTCCGGCGCGCCGCTGGCCTACACGCTATGGATGTCCGCGCTCTGGGGCATTCTGATGCCAACGGTTTATATCGCGCTGCGGGGCGCAAAGAGTCTGTTTACCTTGCGGCCTGGATTTACCGCCGCCTTTATGGGAGGACTGGTCTCGCTGCTGGCCTATGGCATTGTGATCTATGCGATGACCGGCGCGCCCATGGGGGCGGTCTCGGCATTACGTGAAACCAGCGTGTTATTTGCCGCTCTGATTGGTTACTTTTTTCTGGGAGAGGGTCTGACTCTGCGCAAGATGCTGGCGTGCACGGTCATCGCTCTCGGGACTTTTATCATTCGCTGACGCCGGCCGAAAGGGATGCAAACTGCCATCCGGCGATAGCACAGAACGAACAGCGACGGGAGATTGCCATGACCAGTAAAGTGTCTGCTCAGTGCCATTGTGGCGCAGTGGTGTTTAACGCTGAACTTCCTGACGGGCTGAACACGGCCCAGCGCTGCAACTGCTCCTTTTGCCGCATGCGCGGCGCAGTAGTGGTTACGGCGGCGAAAATCGAAGTAACTCAGGGAGAAGACAAGCTTACCGAGTACCGTTTTAATACTGGTGTAGCCGCGCACTACTTCTGTTCAGTGTGTGGCATCTATACCTTCCACCAGCGTCGCTCTGACCCGCAAAAATATGGCGTCAATGTCGCCTGTATTGCCGGGGTTTCCCCTTTCGATTTCCCATCTGTTAAGGTGGTTGATGGTATTAACCATCCCAAAGATGGCGGCAAAGGCGGGATCGCGGGCGTACTGACCTGGACGCCACAGCAGGACCCTGCGTAGCCAGAGGGGGGTTATCTCTGAACCTTGAGAATTTATATAGACCAGACGGTACAGGATCGGCGTAAAAAAGCCCGTATGCTGACAAGCCAGCGCACAGAGATGAGATGGCACGGGCTAATAAAAGGTTTGACCGGGTTCAGGGAATCAGGGCTTCCTGTTTTAAGAGAACCTGACAGTAAATACAGGAGAGACCCTGCGCCTGAAATCGTGGCAGCCAGGAGCGTTGAAGATGCTGTCGCTCTTCTTGAGTTGCATATGGGCTTTGTTTCTCCTGATATGCTTTATGTTTCCAAAAGAACCTTTATCGGCACCCTCTCTATTCTGCGAAAGAATCTGATCCATATCGTGGAAAAGCGTCTCGATGCACGTGAACGCTATGTACTTCTGGCGCTTGATACCCCTGAATATCCTTATGAAATATGGGAAACGCCCTGTGATGATCTAATGGTTCGTTATCTGTTTATTGGTACCTACAAGCAGAAACAGCAAATGCTCGTTGTGGCCGCGCCATGGGAAGGGAAAGTTCTCTGGAACTGTATGCATACTGAGGCAAAGAGCCTGAACAAACATCAGCAGGGTAATTTGCTGTATCGCAGGCATTAAAAAGCCGCCAGAGAGTGGCGGCCCGAAAAGCTGTGGCCTGTTTGTTTTACACTTTCAGGCGGGAGGTGTGTGGTTTCACCTGACACAGAATTTAGGGCTTCTGTGGCGTTCTTCCACCAACTCTTGCCCCTTAAAGCAGTTGGCTTCTCGCTCACTTTCAGATTGCTCAAATTTGATTCACCCGTCAATCAGGCCGCTCACCCGGTTTCAGGCATTAACCGCGCGGTTATTCTCCATCACGCCAGAGCGCCTCCAGCTCCGGCGGCGCAACCTGTTCCGGTATCAGAATCACCAGTGACCCCGATTCATTATGGGTGGCGTAGGTAATCTGGATACGAAAATAGCGTTGATCGCCGCGTCCAACCTTGCCGCTCTCCTCCTGGGGCTCACCGTACGGCAGCGCCTGCCGCAGGATATGGCAGACGCGCTCTTTTTGCGGTTGCGGCAGCTGACCCAGCATAAAGCGGCGCTCAGGGTTGAGTTTGGGAATCCAGGCAAACCCTCCTTCACGCGCCAGCTGCACAATGGCATCGTCGGTCAGTTCAGGCAGTGATTTCATAACACGCCAACCTCTTTCCACGCCTGCTCAATCGCCTGACCAACGGACTGATTGAAGCGCTGCTGGCCGTGGCGGATGGTGAAGCGGGCAAAAGTAGCAAAATCGGCATCCTGCGGCAGTTCCTTATCGCACAGGGTGTCGTACCAGGCGCGACCAGCCAGTTCCCAGGCGTAGCCGCCCAGCGCTTTTGCTGCCAGACAGAAGGCGCGATTAGGGATACCGGAGTTAAGGTGCACGCCGCCATTATCATCACGAGTTTCGATATAATCGTTCATATGGCCAGGCTGCGGATCTTTGCCCAGCATCGGATCGTCATAGGCGCTGCCCGGATCGGACATAGAGCGCAGCCCGCGCCCGTTGATCCCGGCGGCCAGCAGGCCCTCACCAATAATCCAGTCTGCCCGATCGGCGCTCTGCTTCAGATGATACTGTTTCACCAGCGAGCCAAACACATCTGACAGCGACTCATTGAGCGCACCCGCCTGAGAAAAATAGATCAGACCCGCTTCGCTTTCCGTAACACCGTGAGCCAGCTCATGGGCGACTACATCGATGGCGATGGTAAAGCGATTGAAGATCTCGCCGTCACCGTCACCGAACACCATCTGCTGGCCGTTCCAGAACGCGTTCTGGTACTCCTTGCCATAATGCACGGTTCCGCGCAGCGCGAGTCCCTGATTATCCAGTGAGTTGCGCTGATAGTTGCGCCAGAAGAAATCGTACGTCACGCCAAGGTAGTTCCAGGCTTCCTCCGCCGCCACGTCATTATTGCCGGGCTGGCCTTCCTGGCGAATCAGGGTGCCCGGCAGATTTTGCGTGTTCTGGGCATCGTAAATTTCCCGCTCAACACGACCGGCGCTGGCGGCAGGCGGGGCAGCAGGCTTCTGCCAGTGAGTGGCCATCAGATGCTGAACATGCATCAGGGTGCGACGCGCATAATCCTGCTGATGGGCAGAGCCATTATTGATGATTTTGCGCAAAATGTAGGGTGGGATAACGCAGTAAGACATACCAGGCTCCCGGCACGGTAAAGGTGCCAGAAAGTATAGTTGTCCCGTATGGGTTGTGCTTAGCGGCGGCGCGCTTTTTCCGGCTGGATACGTGTTACCTGACTCTCCACCCAGCCATCATCGAGCCGCGTACGCAGCAGATCGCCGTCATGCAGCTGAGCGGTCTTCTTCACCACCTGGCCATCAGCGGCGGTGGTGACGCTAAAACCTCGCGCCAGCGTGGCTAAAGGACTGACGCCTTCCAGCTGCGCCGCCAGCGTGGCGAAACGTTGTTTGCTCTGACTGAGCTGCGTACCCATCGCCTGCTGTAAACGGTAGTGCCACTGCTGCAGCTGCTGCTGCGCCTGCCAGAGGCGGGCCTGCGGCTGTTGCGTGCTGAGACGCTGCGTCAGACGCTCCTGCTGTCGCATGGCGAGACGCAGGCGGCTCTCCACAGCCTCATCCAGCCGCCGCTGCAGACGAAACAGGCTGGTCTGCTGGCGCGCCAGGCGCAGCTGCGGATGCTGCTGCTGCAGACGATGATGAATACGGGTAAATTGACGCTGCTGGCGGGCCAGATAGTAATCCATCGCCATTTCCAGCCGCTGCTGCTGTGACTGCAGCTGGCGCAGCAGCTCAATCTGATTACGGCTGACCAGTTCAGCCGCGGCAGAAGGGGTAGGGGCGCGTAAATCCGCGACGAAATCGGCGATGGTGACATCGGTTTCGTGACCCACGGCGCTGACAACGGGAATGCGGCTGGCGAAGATGGCGCGCGCGACGCGTTCATCGTTAAAGCTCCAGAGATCCTCCAGCGAACCGCCGCCACGCCCGACAATCAGCACATCACACTCCTGGCGCAGGTTAGCCAGCTCAATCGCGCGCACGATAGCGTCAGGCGCATCCACGCCCTGGACAGCGGTAGGGTAAATCACCACCGGCAGCGAGGGATCGCGGCGATGCAGCACGCGCAGCACATCATGCAGCGCCGCGCCGGTGGCGGAAGTGATAACCCCCACCTGATGCGCCGGATCGGGCAGCGGCTGTTTATGCTGCTGCTCAAACAACCCTTCCGCAGCCAGCCGCGCTTTCAGTCGTTCAAACTGCTGCTGCAGCAGACCTTCACCGGCGGGATGCATGCTCTCAACAATCAGCTGATAGTCGCCACGCGGCTCATACAGGGTGATGGTAGCGCGCACCAGAACCTGCTGCCCGTGTAGCGGGCGAAAGCTGACGCGTCGGTTGCTGTTGCGGAACATCGCGCAACGCACCTGGGCGCCATCATCTTTCAGCGTAAAGTACCAGTGACCGGAGGCGGGTTGCGTAAAGTTAGAGATCTCGGCGCTCAGCCATACCATCCCCATCTCTTTTTCCAGCAGCTGGCGCACCGTGGTGTTAAGGCGACTGACGGTAAAAATATTGGCGGTTGGCGGTAGCGACATGTGATGAGGATCAAATAATAAATCAGCGGGTTAATTAACCGATACTACATGGCTGGCAGAGGGGATCAAGACTTTTCCTGAAAAAAAGCTGGAGGCAATCGATTACGGCCTGTATAATGCCGCGGCAATATTTTATCTGTTCTCATTCACCCCAGGTTGAGATATTGCCATGCTAAGAATCGCTAAAGAAGCCCTGACATTTGACGACGTTCTGCTCGTTCCTGCCCACTCTACTGTTCTGCCTAATACGGCCGATCTCAGCACCCAACTGACCAAAAACATCCGTCTGAATATTCCTATGCTCTCTGCGGCTATGGATACCGTGACCGAAGCGGGTCTGGCTATCGCACTGGCGCAGGAAGGCGGCCTTGGCTTTATCCATAAAAACATGTCTATCGAACGCCAGGCGGATGAAGTCCGCAAGGTGAAGAAACATGAAAGCGGGGTGGTGACGGAGCCGCAAACCGTGCTGCCAACCACGGCGCTGAGCGAAGTCAAAGCGCTGACCGAGCGTAATGGCTTTGCGGGCTACCCGGTCGTGAATAAAGATAACGAGCTGGTGGGCATTATCACCGGTCGTGACGTGCGTTTTGTTACCGATTTAAGCCTGCCGGTATCTGCGGTAATGACGCCGAAAGAGCGTCTGGTGACGGTCAAAGAGGGCGAAGCGCGCGAAGTGGTTCTGCAGAAAATGCACGAAAAACGCGTGGAAAAAGCGCTGGTGGTCGACAGCAGCTTCCATCTGCTGGGCATGATTACTGTCAAAGATTTCCAGAAAGCCGAACGTAAACCCAACGCCTGTAAAGATGCTCATGGCCGTCTGCGTGTAGGCGCGGCAGTGGGTGCCGGTGCCGGTAACGAAGAACGTGTGGATGCGCTGGTCGCGGCCGGGGTCGACGTGCTGCTGATCGACTCCTCCCATGGTCACTCCGAAGGCGTGCTGCAGCGTATCCGTGAGACGCGCGCCAAATATCCCGATCTGGAAATTATCGGCGGCAACGTGGCTACCGGTGCAGGCGCGCTGGCGCTGGCCGAAGCGGGCGTGAGCGCCGTGAAAGTCGGTATCGGCCCGGGCTCCATCTGTACTACCCGTATCGTCACCGGCGTCGGCGTACCGCAGATCACCGCCGTGTCTGACGCGGTTGCCGCGCTGGAAGGCACCGGTATTCCGGTCATCGCCGATGGCGGTATCCGCTTCTCCGGCGACATCGCTAAAGCGATCGCGGCAGGGGCCGCCTGCGTGATGGTCGGCTCGATGCTGGCGGGTACTGAAGAATCACCAGGTGAAATCGAACTCTATCAGGGGCGCGCATTCAAATCTTACCGTGGTATGGGCTCGCTGGGCGCGATGTCCAAAGGTTCTTCTGACCGTTACTTCCAGACCGATAATGCCGCCGATAAGCTGGTGCCGGAAGGTATCGAAGGCCGCGTCGCCTATAAAGGCCGTCTGAAAGAGATCGTTCACCAGCAGATGGGCGGCCTGCGCTCCTGTATGGGCCTGACCGGTTGCGCCACCATCGATGAGCTGCGTACCAAAGCGGAATTTGTACGCATCAGCGGCGCCGGTATTCAGGAAAGTCACGTCCATGATGTGACCATCACCAAAGAGTCACCGAACTACCGCATGGGATCCTGATCCCTGAGATTTAGCGCCCGGCGATTGCCGGGCGAATTCATTATTTAGTCTATCGCCCTGGAAATGCCTTAATGACGACGGAAAATATTCATAAACACCGCATTCTGATTCTCGATTTTGGTTCGCAGTATACGCAGCTGGTTGCGCGTCGTGTACGCGAGCTGGGCGTCTACTGTGAGCTCTGGGCGTGGGATGTCACCGAAGAGCAGATTCGCCAGTTCAACCCGAACGGGATCATCCTGTCTGGCGGCCCGGAAAGCACCACGGAGCTGAACAGCCCGCGTGCGCCGGAGTATGTTTTTAACGCTGGCGTGCCGGTGCTGGGCGTCTGCTATGGTATGCAAACCATGGCGATGCAGCTGGGCGGCAAAGTGGAAGGCTCCAGCGAGCGCGAATTTGGCTATGCTCAGGTCGAAGTGAAAACCCCCAGCGCCCTGATCCGCGATATTGAAGATGCCATCAGCGCCGACGGCAAACCGCTGCTGGATGTCTGGATGAGCCATGGCGATAAAGTCACGGCGATCCCGCAAGGCTTTGTCACCGTTGCCAGCACCGAAACCTGCCCCTTCGCTATTATGGCAAACGAAGAGAAGCATTTTTACGGCGTACAGTTCCATCCGGAAGTGACGCATACCCGTCAGGGGCTGCGTATGCTGGAACGCTTTATCCGCGATATCTGTGCCTGTGAAGCGCTGTGGACACCGGCAAAAATCATTGAAGATGCGGTTGAACGTCTGCGCGTACAGATTGGTAACGACAGAGTGATCCTCGGTCTTTCTGGCGGCGTCGACTCCTCGGTCACCGCCATGCTGCTGCATCGCGCCATTGGCGACCGCCTGACCTGCGTCTTTGTGGATAACGGTCTGCTGCGTCTGAACGAAGCGGAACAGGTGCTGGAGATGTTTGGCGACCACTTTGGTCTGAATATTGTCCATGTGCCTGCCGAAATGCGCTTTTTAAATGCGCTGGCAGGGATTGACGATCCGGAAGCGAAACGTAAAACCATCGGTCGCGTCTTTGTTGAGGTGTTCGATGAAGAAGCTGGCAAGCTCACCGACGTGAAATGGCTGGCGCAGGGCACTATCTATCCTGACGTGATTGAGTCGGCAGCATCAGCAACCGGTAAGGCGCACGTCATTAAATCGCACCACAACGTGGGCGGTCTGCCGAAAGAGATGAAGCTGGGCCTGGTCGAGCCGCTGAAAGAGCTGTTCAAAGACGAAGTGCGCAAAATCGGTCTCGAGCTGGGTCTGCCGTACGATATGCTCTACCGCCATCCGTTCCCGGGGCCGGGCCTTGGCGTGCGCGTACTGGGCGAAGTGAAGAAAGAGTATTGCGACCTGCTGCGTCGTGCCGATGCCATCTTCATTGAAGAGCTGCGCCGCGCCGATCTCTATAACAAAGTCAGCCAGGCATTTACTGTCTTCCTGCCGGTGCGCTCGGTAGGCGTAATGGGCGATGGCCGGAAATATGACTGGGTGGTTTCGCTGCGTGCGGTAGAAACCATCGACTTTATGACCGCGCACTGGGCGCACCTGCCGTACGATTTCCTCGGCCGCGTTTCAAACCGCATTATCAACGAAGTGAACGGCATCTCCCGCGTAGTGTATGACATCAGCGGCAAGCCGCCCGCGACGATTGAGTGGGAGTGACGCCAGGCCTTTCGGGGAGCATCGTCAGCTATCGGAAATCTGTTGCAACGCATTGATTTAAAAAAATGCGATGTAGTGGCTATCGGTGGCTATCGCCAGTCAGTGGAATAGTCTGGCACCAGAAGTGACGGTATCGCCTGGCGGTACCGTCACCTTTCGCGGCTATTACCGTCTTAACGGCCGCCGCGAGACGCTCAACATCGGCCACTATGGGCCGCAAGACAACATGCGGGTCATCGATGATCGCCCGCTCTCGCAACACCGCTTCATAGCGCTTGTGCTACTGACTCAATCAGCGCTCTCAGCCATTGCTGCGCGAGATTGCCTTCGCTGCGCCGATGCCAAATCAAGTGAAAGACTATCTCTGGCAACGGTATGGGCGGCGGGAAAAATACGAGCTTGTGGCCCGCGGGGGAGCTGAGCGCGACCCGCTTCATGACCGTAGCGGTCATCCCCGTGCGCGCGACAACCGACGGCAAAGCGAACATCTGCGGTAGCGTCAGCGCGAGCGTGCGCTGCTTGCCTTGCTGCGCGAGCGCCTGATCCACCAGCCCATGCCGTTGCCCTTCCGGCGACGCCAGCGCATGCGGCAGCGACAGATACGTCTTCATGTTCATCCCACGCCGTGCCGCCGGATGTTGACTCGCGACAATCGTCACGAACTCGTCGCGCAGGATCGGACGCGTGAGGATCCGGCCTTCCGGATGCGTGGGCGGTACGCCGATAGCCGCATCGATCACACCCGCATCGAGCAGGTTCACCGCATCGTCGCGGTCATTGAACGCATGCACGTTGATCGCGATGCCCGGCGCCTGTTCACCGAGCGCTTCCAGCAGCGCGGGCAGCAGCACGAAGGCAGGGTAGTCCGACAAACCCAGATTCAACGCGAAGGCCGCCTTTCCGGGTACAAATTCTGGCTTTTTTACTAAAGTCGCTTCGATTTGCCGCAGCGCCTGCGCAATGGGATCGGCCAGTTCCCGCGCACGTGGCGTGGGCAGCAGACCACTGGCGCTGCGCATGAACAGCGGATCGCCGAGCAACTCACGCAGCCGCGACAGCGCCGCGCTCATGGCTGGTTGACTCACGCCCATTTGCGTCGCCGCACGGGTGACGTTGCGCTCGCGCATCAAAGCATCGAAGGCAGCCAGCAGATTCAGGTCGATCCCATGAAAATCCATAATTCAAATAATCATTTATATAGTTTATTTGTTGGACGAATTCTATAGCGGAGCGCACACTCCGGTCAATTCCACTCACAACGTCACGGCGACAAAACCGTGACGCAACCATGAGAGCCCATTATGAACGTCGCCGAACATCAACTCGCCGGGCGCCTGCGCATCGAGCGCCTGGCCGTAGAAACGCTGTACCGCGCCTTCAATGATAACGATCCCGATCTTGTCGACACTGTGCTCGCCCCTGATTGGGACGACATTCCGCTCGCGCCGGGCCAGGGGCGGGGACCGGAAGGTATCAAGCCGATCATCCGCAGCTTCGCGCAGGCATTTCCCGATGTGCGCATCGTCATTCACGACATGATCCAGGTACCGGGACAAATCGCGGTGCGCGCGGAAATCACCGGCACGCATCGGGGTGAACTGTTCGGCATCGCCCCGACCGGCAAGCAGGTCAGTTTCCGTCTGCACGAATTCCACACGCTGGACGGCAGGCGCGTGATCACCACGTGGCATATGGAGGACTGGTTCGGGCTGTTCCTTCAGCTCGGCCAGTTTCCGGCACAAGCCTGAACGTGCCGATTACCGACATCCCTGTCTCCTTGAAACCCTGGGAAAAAGCCATGAAAGCAGCACTTATCAATACTTTCGGCGGTCCCGATGTCGTCAGCATCGGCGAGACCGCGCTACGCGATATGTATCCCGACGAGGCCACTGTCCGTATCGAAGCAGCGGGCCTCAATCCGCTGGACCTGAAGATCATCGCGGGCTATATGCAGCAAGTCTTCCCGGTTGCTCTTCCCTACATTCCCGGCAATGACTTCAGCGGCGTGGTCGAGGCGGTCGGCACGCAGGTCACGCATCTGCAACCGGGCGACCGTGTGTTCGGCCGCAGCATGCCCGGCGCTGGCGGTGCATTTGCGCAACGTCTGGTGATCGCCGCCAGCGATCTGTGTGCGATGCCTTCGGAGATGAGCTTCGAGCAGGCCGCGTCCTTGCCGACCGCATTCGGCACCGCGCGACAGGCGCTGTTCGATTCGGGCCGCCTCCAGGGCGGACAACGCGTGCTGATCCACGCGGCGGCTGGCGGTGTCGGCAGTATGGCTGTGCAGCAAGCGCATCTGGCGGGCGCGTATGTGATCGGCACCGCATCGGCAGGCAACGTCAAACTGGTGAAGAGCCTCGGCGCCGATGAAGTCATCGACTACCGTACGCAGGACTTCACGCAACTGCGCGATATCGATCTTGTGCTTGATCCGATCGGCGGCGAAACACTCGAGAAGTCATGGCCGGTGTTGCGTGAGGGTGGACGCATCGCAACGCTGGTGGAGTTCGGCATCGAATCGCGAAACGGGCGTATCGGCGAGGCCGTATTTTTTCAAAGCGCGACGCCTTCGCTTCCCGAAGCGGTCAGACAATTTCAGGCAGGGCAGTTGCAGATCATTACCGATGCGATCTTTCCGCTGGATGACGCGCGCGCCGCGCTCGAAAAACTCGCGACCGGTCATGCACGCGGCAAGGTGCTGATCCGCACGCGCCAATGACGGACGGCAAAGAGCACTACGTCGCTCTGCCGCCGCGCTTGAAGCTGGATCAGTAGCCGACAGGCAACGAGTGACCGATATCTACAGACGCAGCGCCATGCTCGTTGATGGTGCGAAAAATTTAACCAAAGGGCCGATCGGCAAAGAGGAGAGGTTTATCCTCGTTGCCCGGTTGTGGAAGCGCAGAAGGGCTCGGGGCTACTGTTCGTGCATAACGGGCTGGGGGCATACCGACGTATCGTGCAAATGCAATGCTGAAACTGCTTGCCGATCGGTACCCCACCTTTACGGCGACCTGCTCGGTAGTGAGTTTCTGGCCCCGTAATAACTGTTTTGCGAGCGCCATACGCCAGGTCAGTAAATATTCCATGGGCGGCAGGCCGACGATGCGGTTGAATCTGGCAAAGAAGGCGGAACGGGACAGGGCGGCTTCGGTGGCAAGATCGGCAACTGTCCAGGTATGATCCGGGCGGGTGTGCATGGCGCGCAGCGCTGCAGCGAGGCGTTCGTCACCCAGGCCGCGGATTAGACCTGGTGCGGAGGTGGTTTCCGTTCCGCATCGCAATGCCTCGATCAACAGCACCTCAAGAAGCCGCGCCAGCACCAGGGCTTTTGCCGCCCGTTGTTCGCGTGTTTCCTCACCGATCAGTTGTATCAGCGTGGTAAGCCGGGGTTGACCGCGCACCACAATCACGTCGGGTAACAGCGAGACGAGCAGTGCGGCATCCGTTGCACCAAAGCTGCAATGCCCGATCAGCATACGCAGATCGGCAGGCCCCTGCTGGCGTCCGATGCGAAAATGCCCCTCGCTGATCCGTGTCGGCACTGTTGCGGGCAGGTCATCCGGTGCATTGAGGCTGTCGTTGACCATGTCACGCATTGCCGGGGCAAGTATAAAGTCGCCAGCCTGCAGAACGAACCGTTGATTACCGCCAAAGGTGATACGGCAGCTTCCTTCCAGGATGGCACAATAGAGCGGTTCGCGCGTCTCCTCGCGATGAATCCGCCATGAACCGGCAGCTTCCACCAGCTTGGAAAAACGGGCAGCAGGCTGCAGCAAGGTGACGATTTGCGCCAGCGGATCGATGGTCATAATCAGGACTCATTCTAAATCAATCGCGACTTTAAACTATATTACGTCCAGCTCTCTGCCACTACTATAAAAGCGTTAACTTTTAGTGGAGATGCTTATGCCTGCCATATTGATTACGGGTTGTTCATCCGGCTTTGGCCTGGAAACCGCGAAGCTGTTTATTGAAAAGGGTTGGGATGTGATTGCCACGATGCGAACGCCTCACGCAGGTTTACTGCCGGTTTCCGATCGGCTTCGTCTGCTTGAGCTCGACATCACCGCGCCGGCGAGTATCGCGCAGGTAGTAGAGGCAGCCGGTCCGATCGACGTGCTGGTCAACAATGCCGGTTTCGGGGCGCCCGCGCCAGTTGAGCTGACGTCACCGGAAACAACGCATGCCCTGTTTCAGACGAACACCATCGGAACCCTGGCGATGGTACAGGCTGTGGTACCGCAAATGCGCCAGCGCCGGGCTGGTGTGGTCATCAATGTGACCTCCTCGGTAACGCTCAAAACATTGCCGGTCGTCGGGGTCTATCGGGCCAGCAAAGCGGCCGTCAACGCCTTTACCGAATCGCTGGCGCTGGAAATGGCCCCGTTCGGCGTGCGCGCACACCTCGTTTTGCCCGGTCGCTCGCCGGAAACCCACTTCAGTGCCAATGCCCGCCCGCATGTGCGCGGCATGGACGAAGCGGATTATGCGCCGATGCTGCAGCAATTCGTAAAAAACGTCCAGGAGGAGAATGGTCCCGTGACCCATGCGTCCGATGTAGCCGCCGCGGTCTGGCGCGCAGCGACCGACCCCACTGCTCCGTTATATATTCCGGCGGGTGCAGATGCCGAGCTCTGGATGAGTGAGGCCGATGTATAACCGGAATGGTGGCTGGTGACCGCCGCCTGTCAACATACAGATGGCGGTCACGCCCGGCCTCTTGCTCGTGGATGCTGACTATGTGTCAGTATCACCTGGCTGCCCTTGCGAGCTCTGCGAAATATCCCTTCAACGCTGCCAGCGCCACGTTCACCTTTGCCGGGTGCGTATCGCGTCCGGCCGTCAGCAAAGTCAGAGGCTGCGACGGTGGGCGCATCTTCGGCGGTACCCTGACCAGCAGACTCTGTTCAAGTGCTGGTCATATATCGGTGTACTGTGTGCTGGTGACAAAATCAGAAAAATGTCATTTGTCATTATTACACCGGGGTCGAGCTCCGGTCCTGCAGCACGAGGTAATCTGATGACTTTCGCAACACGTAAGCTGGGTGCCAACGGTCCCACCGTTTCAGCGCTGGGTCTTGGTTGTATGGGGATGTCCGAGTTCTATGGTCATGCCGATCGCCAGAACTCACTGGATACTATCGCGGCGGCCCTTGACGCCGGTATCACCCTGTTCGATACCGGCGACTTCTATGGCATGGGGCACAATGAGTTATTGCTGGCCGAGGCGTTGCGCGGTCGGCGCGACAGGGCGTTTATTCAGGTGAAATTTGGCTCGCTGCGCGCGCCCGATGGCGCATTTCTGGGAATCGATGCCCGTCCCGCTACGATGAAAAATGCGCTCTCTTATTCGCTGCGCCGTCTCAATAGCGATCATATCGATCTTTATATGACCGGCTTCGATCCCGCCGTGCCGGTTGAAGAAACGGTCGGTGCGATGGGGGAGATGGTGCGTCAGGGCTATATCCGTTACGTCGGCCTGATGAATGTCGATGCCGAAACGCTGCGTCGGGCTCACGCCGCCTGGCCGATCACCGCTCTACAGTATGAATATGGCTTGCTCTCTCGTGATATGGAGCAGGAGATACTGCCGCTCTGCCGCGAGCTGGGCATCGGTATTACCGCCTATGGCGTGCTCAGCCGCGGCCTGCTCACCGGCAGCAGCGGGAACGGCGAAGGCGATGTCCGCAGCACTTACTATCCACGCTTTCAGGGCGAAAATCTGACGCAAAACAGGCAGCTGGCGGCGGCACTCGCCCGGGTTGCCGACAGTGAGGGCATTACCGTAGCGCAGGCAGCGATCGGCTGGGTGCTGAGTCAGGGCGAAGAGATTATTCCGCTGGTTGGCGCTCGTACCGTGGCGCGTCTGACAGAGGCGCTGAACGCTCCTTTGCAGCTTTCAGCGGCGGCGCTGGTGGTGATTGAACAGGTGGTGCCGCGCGATGCGGTGCAGGGTGAACGTTTTATGGTGCGCAAATGATGACGCCGAACGCTGCTGACGCTGAGGAGATGCTTACCCGCATTCTGGACAGCGCCGAAATGCTGCTTCGTCGCCACGGGTTGCAGAAGCTGAACGTGGTCGACGTGGCGCGCGCCATGAAGATGAGCCACGGCAATTTGTACCGCCACGTGCCAGGCAAGGCGGCGCTGCGTGCAGCGGTGATCCGGCGCTGGCTGCATCGTATCTCCACAGAGACGGGATTTATTGCCGCTAAGGATGCCCCCGCCGATGAACGTCTGGTGGAGTGGCTGAAAACCCTGGCGGTAATTAAACAGCGCAAGGTGACGGAAGATGCTGAACTGCTCGCGGCGGCAGCGCAGGTCGTGCGTGAGGAGCCCGACGTGCTGCATGAACACAATGGACTGCTACGGGCACAGCTGGCGGCTATTCTTGCCGCAGGCTGGGCGAATGGCTCGTTACCGGGCGTGCAGGATGCGCAGGCAACGGCCATCGCGGTTCTGAATGCCACCGCCCGCTACCATCACCCCGATATGGTGGTGAACGGGGGACCGCCTGCGCTACAGATGCAGGGACTTGAAGGCGTCATCGCACTGATTCTGGCTGGCCTGAGACACAGGCCTGAGTAAGTGCGGCAGCACAGCGCTGTACAAAAACCGCACATAAGGTGTAAGCGGGCCAGGGACAGCGTGGCTGGCTTGCTGTATGATTATTGCCCGCCCCGCAGTGTGGGCGCCACCGTTCGTCTGATCACTCCCATAGCCATTTCTTCCCTTACCACAGGAATCACGCACCACTATGACCTTTCTTAAACTGTTTTCTCTGCTTTTTATCGCGGTTGTGCTGCTGTCGCTGGGGCAGAGCCTGGCGCAGGCGACGCGTAACGGCGAGCCAGGCGGTCAGGGCGGATGGTGGTCAGCGCGGCGTGATTCGGCGGGCATCGCGCCCGACCCACATCGTCTGAGCGACACCGCCATTGTGCAGGTTTACGCTGCGCCAACCTACGGCTGGAAAGGGGCGGTAGCGGTGCATCCCTGGATTATCTTCAAGCGGGCAGGGGAAACCCGTTACCACCGCTATGAGGTGGTGAGTTGGGGCAGCAGGGATGTGGTACGCCATAACTATACGCTGCCTGATGGCTTCTGGTATGGGTCAAAGCCGCGACTGCTGATTGAACATCGTGGGACCGGCGCTGAAGCGATGATCCCGCAAATCGAAAGCGCGATTCAAAGCTATCCCTGGCCGCACACCTATCACGCCTGGCCAGGTCCCAACAGCAACACCTTCCTGGCGCATATTGGCCGCGAAGTACCGGCGCTGCGTCTGGATCTGCCGGCAAATGCCATTGGCAAAGATTATCGCCCGCTGTGGCGGCCAATCGGTTTATCCTCCTCCGGCAGCGGCGTTCAGGCTTCTCTCCTTGGCGTGCTGGGATTAACCCTGGCGCGGGAAGAGGGCATTGAAGTGAATGTGCTTGGGCTCAATCTCGGTATCGATTTTGCCCCGCTGCGTCTGCGCTTGCCTTTTATCGGCGGGCTGGGGGGCGACAATCTGCAAAAGAATAAAACGCCGGATGGGCAGCAGGAAGAGTAACGCTGCAAAAGCGCCCCGTCGTCGACGGGGCTGATCCGCACCTCAGCAAACGCCGAAGTCGCCTTCTTCGTGATAGCGGCTCACGCTGTCTGCTGGCACTTCAATCTCTTTCTTTGTCGTATCATCAATGCGTGCGCACCAGAGCGTATCGCCCTCCACACGCAGTACCAGCATTTTCGGGCCGCCGGTTTTTGACTGCACAATATCATCAGGTTGAAACATCTTCTTTCTCCGTGGTTTTTCTTGTCAGGCAGTTTGTTGCAGCATGGGTCAGGCGGGCGCAGCCGTCAACCCGCGCCGGGCTGATGCAAAAAAAGCGTGGCCAGACCCAGGAAAATAAAAAAACCGCCGGTATCGGTAATGGCGGTGATCAGCACGCTGGAGCCCACGGCTGGATCGCGTTTCATTCTGGTCATCACCAGCGGGGTCAGCACCCCCATCAGCGCCGCCAGCAGCAGATTCAGCACCATCGCCAGCATCATCACGCCGCCCAGCGCCAGATTATGGTAGAGCAGCCAGGTCATTACACCCATAATGCCGCCCCAGCACAGGCCGTTCAGCAGCGCCACGCCCAGCTCGCGCAGAATCAGAAAGGAGAAGTTGCCGGGTTCCACCTGATGCAGTGCCAGGGCGCGCACGATCATGGTGATGGTCTGATTACCGGTATTGCCGCCGATACCGGCCACGATGGGCATCAGGGTGGCGAGCGCTACCAGCTGCGAAATGGTCGCTTCAAACAGGCCAATTACCCGGGAAGCGATAAAGGCGGTACAGAGGTTGAGCGCCAGCCAGGCCCAGCGCTTGCGTACCGCTTTACGCACCGGGGCGAATACATCCTCTTCCTCGCTGATCCCGCCCATTTTGCGAATATTGCTTTCGCTGGTTTCATTGACCAGATCGATTACCTCTTCAACGGTGACACGGCCAATCAGCTTGCCCTGCGCGTCAATTACCGCGGCGGAGATAAGGTTATAACGCTCAAACGCACCGGCGGCATCTTGCGCTTTATCATCCAGCTGAAAGGTAGTGGGTGTGGGGTTCATCACCGCGGCAACAGTCGTTTGCGGCGGGTTCAGCAGAATATCGCTCAGCGCCAGATCGCCCAGCAGCTGGTTATTTTTGTCGGTAATAAAGATTTTATCGGTGCCTTCCGGAATGCGTTTTTTGCGGCGTAAAAAGCGCTGCACCGTAGCCAGGGTGACGTCGGCACGTACGGTAAGGATATTGAAATCCATAATCCGCCCGACACGATCACGATCGAACTGCACGACGCTGAGGACGCGGGCGCGCTGGTCGGGTGCCAGCGAGGTGAGCAGCCGTCCGGTAAGATCGCGCGGTAAGTAGCGCACCAGCCAGACCTGTTCATCGATATCCAGCGGCTCAATGGCGCGCAGAATATCGCGGTCGCTCATCTCTTCCGTCAGGCTTTCCCAGACGCTTTCGGAGGCTTCCACCAGCACGCGGCCGCGCCGCTCGCCAGGGATCAGCCGCCACAACGCCTGACGCGCCTCTTCAGGCAACGCTTCCAGAATATCGGCCAGGTCAGCAGCATGCAGCTGAGCAATATCCTCTTCCAGTGCGCGTTGCGCAGGATGAGCCGGGCTCAGCGGCGCGTCGGGCTTTTCCAGCAGCGCCTCTGTCAGCTGAGGCTCATCAAGCAGTAGCGTCAGGATACGATGGCGGGTTTCACTTAAGCGTTGGGCATGCGAAGCAGACATGACGAATCCCTTGTGTCTGTAAACAACACGAGGAAGTGTAGCGGTTTCGCTGAGAAAAAGATGCGAAAAAGAAGCTTGTCTTCAGTCAGTCAACGCAGGGGGGCAGCATTACACCGGGGTTGTAACCTTTAACGATTTTCGGCTGTGGTGGTCATGGCTGCAGGTACAGAAGAATCGGCTTTTTTGAGCTGATGATGTTCAATGGCGCCGGGGATGGTAAAAATCAGTCGGCCAATAAGGATGATAAAGCTAATCAGTAAAACGATACGGGTCATTGTACCGGTTTTATGACGTCTTCGGACGGGCATAGCGCTGTTCACGCGGTGTGTTTCCTGTAAAGAACCCCTGAAGGGCAATGAGGTTATTTAGACATACTCATGGGATGAAATCAATCATGTGATTTAAAAAATGTGCAAATTTTGCACAGCGGTTTTGTCTGCCCGCCGGCGTGCAGAAAGCAAGGAAACGGGCGGCGGTCATCAGGAAGGGGAGGGGACAACAGGGCCGCCCGGATGCAACGGCCCGGCGGCCTCAGTCTCAGTAGCTCGCTTTTTGCGCCAGCAGGGTGGCAAAGCGGCAGCTGATGCGATTGCCATGCTCATCTTTTTTATGCAGCTGGCCGACATGCTCGTTGTATTTCACAATATGCCAGTTGCGATAGTAGTGACTCAGCTCGCCCGATTTAAAGGTGAAAGGGAAGTCGACCGGGCAGGGAAAATCATCGGTGCTCATGGCCGCCACAATCAGGTTATAGCCATTCTTTACCGTACCGGCCTGCATATCGGCAATCAGCTGCGGAATGGTCGCGGGTTGCAGAAACATCATGACCACTGTCGACAGCACAAAATCCCAGGCACCGTTAAAGCGCGTCTGGTTGAGATCGCGCTGTTCGGTATGAATATGCTGCAAGCCTTCCTGCGCGATAATCTGATTCAGGCGTGTCAGACTGTCACTGTTCTGATCCCAGGCGGTCACTTCAAACCCCTGTTGATTCAGAAACAGGCTATTGCGTCCGCTGCCGCAGCCAAGATCCAGCGCGCGGCCTGGCGTCAGCAGCGGCAGCGCCGCGAGCACTTCCGAGTGGACCGGTGTCAGCCCATATTTTTCAGTGAAATTTACGTTATTCGTTAATGGCGTCATGGTGGTTTACCTCAGCGCAGTCCGGGGCTGCGTCGACATCAGGCTTCTTCTTCCAGCGTCAGCTTCCAGCCGCTGACATCGTTCCAGTATCCCTGTTCCCGTTCCAGATCGAGCTGTACAAGGGTATTCTGGCTTAAATAGCCTGCCGGAAATATCAGGGTCCAGTGCCCCTCATGGGTCTTCAGACGCAGCTCATCGGGTCGTGAGGTCGCCTGGCGCTGATTATTCAGCAACGTGCTGAGACGCAGGATGAAAATCAGCGGCAAAAACTGCTTTTTCTTGAACAGGGTAAAGCGCGGCATCTCTTCCGGTTTGACCCCTTTACGATGAAAGCGCACCAGCGTAGCCAGCAGCATTTGCTGATCCTGGTTGAAACCGGGCATGTTGGAGTGCTGCAAAATATAGGAAGAGTGGCGTTGCAGGCCGCTGTGGTTAATCGTCAGGCCCACTTCATGCAGCAGAGCAGCCCATTTCAGCAGGGCGGCCAGCTGCGGATTCGCCAGCTTCGGATTCTGATCGCGCCACTGGCTGTAAAGCAGCTCGGTGGTTTCCAGCACGCGTCGCGCCTGATCGTTGTCGATAGCGTAGTGATTGGCCAGGCTCTGTGCTGTGCGGCTGCGGATATCCTGATGGCGAAAGCGGCCCTCCATCTCATAGAGCACCCCTTCACGCAGCGCGCCGTCTGAAAGACGCAGTTCGCGAATCGCCAGCGCATCAAACACGCCACACAAAATCGCCAGACCCGGCACAAACACCACTTTGCGCTCTTCCGAGAGACCCGGCAGGCTCAGCGCGGAGAAAGATTTGTGTTTGAGCACTTCATCGCAGAGCCGCTCCAGGCGCTCCGGCGTAATCAGCTTCTCTTTTTCGCCCATCGCCTGCAGCACTTCGCAGGCGGCCTTGATGGTGCCTGATGCCCCCAGCGCATACTGCCAGCCTTGCAGGCGATATTGCCAGGAGAGGGTTTCCAGCTTCTGCACCGCCGCAAGGCGGGCACGACGAAAATTCTCGCGGTTGATTACGCCAGCGGGAAAATAGAGCTGGGCAAAACTGACGCAGCCCATACGGCGGCTTTCCACCAGCTGCGGCTCAAAGTCCTCGCCAATCACCAGCTCCGTTGAGCCGCCGCCAATATCAATCACCAGTTTGCGGCCTTTCTCCGGCTGCGTATGTTCCACCCCCATAAAAATCAGGCGAGCCTCTTCGTGGCCGGAGATCACTTCAATTGGATAGGGGATCACCTCCGCCGCGCGTTGCAGAAACTCTTCGGCATTGATCGCCTGGCGTAGGGTATGGGTGCCGACAATGGTCACGTTCGCGGCGCTAAAACCCTGCAGACGTTCAGCAAACAGCGTCAGACAGGCAAGACCGCGCTGCATCGCCTCTTCACTCAGGCGATTATTGGCGTCCAGTCCATCAGCCAGATGTACCCGCTGCTTAAGCCGTCCCAACACCTGCATTGCGCCATCGACCACACGGGCAATCACCATGTGAAAACTGTTGGAACCCAGGTCAATCGCCGCAAATTCCTGCGGTTTGGGCGTACTCTTATGGGAAATTGGCATAGGAATTATTCAGGTTGTTCCAGTTGCTTGATGTAATCGTAAATCGCCAGCTGGGCACGCACCTTACGGCGATTACCGCGCTGAACGTAACGGTTACTGAGTTCTTTGTCCACAATACGGGCTTTCACCGTATCACTGAACAGAATGGCGACGATATCCAGGATGCGCTGTTTCAGCCTGGGATCAAGGATCACTACGGCGACTTCAATGCGGTAATCGATATTACGCGTCATCCAGTCCGCAGAGGAAAGGTACACTTTTTTATCGCCGTTGTTTTCAAAGATGTAGACGCGATCGTGCTCCAGATAGCGGTCAACAATGCTGATCACGCGAATATTATCGCTGATCCCTTCGAGATCAGGAACCAGCGAGCACATGCCGCGTACCAGCAGATTGACCTGCACGCCGACACTGGAGGCAGTATATAGCCGATCCACCAGCCCCTCATCCACCAGATTATTGATTTTCAGCGTAATGCCGGCAGGGCGTCCCTGTTGCGCGTTGGCGATTTCTTCATCGATAAGCTGATAGAGCATGCGGCGTGAGTTTTGCGGTGACACCATCAGATAATCAAAGCTCACCGGGCGATAGGGGTTCTCGATAAAGTTAAACACGCGGCGCACTTCATTAGTAATGCGCGCATCGGCAGTGAGCAGCGAATAATCGGTATAGGTGCGTGCGGTCTTCTCATTGAAGTTACCGGTACCGATATGGGCATAGCGCACCACCTCTTCACCTTCACGGCGCGAGATAAGGAACAGCTTGGCATGAATTTTCAGGCCAGGGGCAGAGAAGATAACATGCACGCCCGCTTCCGTCAGACGCTTCGCCCAGCGAATGTTCGCCTCTTCGTCAAAACGTGCCTGCAGCTCCACCACCACGGTGACTTTTTTACCGTTGTAGGCGGCATGGATCATCGCATCGATGATGCGTGAGTTTTTCGCCACGCGGTAAATATTAATTTTGATCGCCAGCACGCTGGGATCAAAGGAGGCCTGACGCAGCAGCTCAAGCACATGCTCAAAGGTGTGATAGGGATAATAGAGCAGCACGTCGCGGTTACGGATCGCATCAAAGCCATTGCGGAAGCCGTCAAAGCCCATATGACGGATCTGCGGCAGCGGCTTGTTCACCAGGTTGGCCTTGCCGACGTTAGGGAAAGAGATGAAATCTTTAAAGTTATGGTAACGACCGCCAGGGATCACCGAATCGTAACTGGAGATGGAAAGCTTGTGGCGCAGCAGTTCCACCATGGCATCGGGCATATCGCGCTGATAGACAAAGCGCACCGGCAGCGCGGTGAGACGCTGCTTGAGACTGGAGGACATCAGCTCCAGCAGGCTCGACTCCGTTTCTGTGACCAGATCGTAATCAGCGTCGCGCGTCATTTTCATCGAGTAGGCGTTCAGCGTGTCGTAGTCAAAGAAGCCCTTGAAAATTTCATCCAGGCAGTAGCGCAGGATATTATCCAGCAGGATCATCGGTTTGCGACGACGCGGCGATTCCGCCGGCAGATTGACAAAGCGCGGAATTTTATCTGACGGAATTTCCAGCAGCGCATAGCGCGTGTCGCTGCCACGAATAATCTCCACCGCCAGATAGGTGTAATCGTCTTTCAGAAACTCGGTCAGGTCGGTGTCGTGGTTAATCAGAATGGGGGTAACGTGCTGGCGCAGATGATGTTTAAAATAGTGGCGCAGCCAGCTCTGCTGATTGGGCGACAGCTGACGCTCGTTGATCAGGAAAATCTGGTTGCGCGCCATCTCCAGCAGCAAGTCATTATACAGCCCGTCGAATTCCTGATCGGACTTCAGCACCCGCAGCTGGATCTTTTTCAGCAGGCGGCGCGGCGCGCTGGCGGATCCCTGTTCTTCACTGATCAGGATACGGCGTTTCAGGTCGGCGAAGCGGACTTTATAAAATTCATCAAGGTTATTGGAATAGATGCCCAAAAAGCGCATGCGCTCAATCAGCGGATTGCTTTTATCTGCCGCTTCCTGCAGGACGCGTTCGTTGAACGATAACCAGCTTAGCTCTTTTTCGATGTACAGCTTTTCCTGACCCATTCTGACTCCGTATGCTGTTGCAGGACTGGCGATCCCGTGTCCGCTCCCATTATGGCGAGAGCAGGGCCGTCTTGTCCAACCTCAACAGTTGTCATATCAATCAGCTACGGGCAACATAGCAACTAATCTCTGAATACTCTCCGGGCCTGCATGACCGATAACCGTATTCCCGTCCAGTTTAGCGACCGCAGCCGACGCTGGGCAGATCGCCTGACGCGCCGTATCGTCACGGCCAGTGGCGTCGCCATTTTGCTGCTGATGCTACTCCTGTTTTTCTGGCTGATCTGGGTGGTGGTCCCCCTTTTTGCTGCGCCAGGTCTGCAGGCGGGTGCAACGCAGCCGCTAACAGATAAGACGCCTTCGCTGGCGCTGGGGATGCAGGGGGACGCTGGCTGGCGCATCAGCCGCGCCGGTACGGTACGGTTTATTCCGCTGGACGGCGCGCCGCCGGAGCCGGTGCCGCCGCTGGCGCAAGCGCCGGAAGCCGTGGTGACCAGTGCCGATCAGCGCTCTCTGCTGATTCAGTCGCGTGGCACACTGCTGCTGCTGCAACCCGCGCGGCTTAATGGAGAAACGGAGTGGCGGTTTCCGCTGGGCGATAAGCCGCTGATGTTACCGGAAGGCCCGGCGCAACAGCTCGCGCTGGCAACGCCGGATGAGAATCGCTGGCGCATCGCGGCGGCAACGCCGGGCGGCGTGACGGTCACCACCCTGACGCGACAGCGTGAGGTAAAACATCAGCGTCTGAATCAGGCTCATGCCGATCTGCTGCTGCTTTCTCCCCGCGGCGATCTGCTCTATAGCGTGGAAGGGAGGCTGCTGCGCGTCTGGGAGCTGAGCACTGAGCAGGCCCGGCTGCGTGAGGTGATTACCCTGACAAAACGCCCGCGCTCGCTGCATCTGTTAGCGGGCGGGCAATCTCTGCTGATCGAAGATGACGACAGCATCAGCCAGTGGTTCGCCATCGCCGGCGAGCAGGGGGTGCGTCTGCAGAACATTCAGCGCTGGCCGCAGCCCCAGGGAGAACGGCTGATCGTAACCGAACCGAACCGGCGCGTGTTTGCTACCCTGATGCCAACGGGTCTGTTACAGCTCTATGCCAGCAAACAGCCTGGTCCCATTCTCAGTCGGCAGCTGGCCCCCGGCATTCGCCACGCCCGGTTTTCCGATCGCGGCGACAGGCTGCTGGTTGAACGGGAAAGCAGCTGGCAATCTTATCACCTTGATAATCCCTGGCCCGATTTCAGCTGGCGCAACCTGTGGCAAAAAGTCTGGTATGAAAACTACCCACAGCCGGACTGGGTGTGGCAGTCCACCGCCGCCGGGGATAACTATCAGGCCAAGTTCAGCCTGGTGCCGATGGTGATCGGCACCCTGAAAGCTGCCGCGCTGGCGTTGCTGTTTGCTACCCCGCTGGCACTGGCGGCGGCGATCTATACCGCCTGGTTTATGGCGCCGGGCCTGCGCCGCTGGGTGAAACCCGCCATTGAGATGATGGGCGCGCTGCCCAGTGTGGTGATTGGCCTGATTGCCGGTTTATGGCTGGCGCCGCGTATCAGCAGCGCGCTCTCCGGGGTACTGCTGTTGCCGCTGATGCTGGCGCTGACGCTGTTGATCTGCGGCGCGCTCAGCGCCCGCTTACCGGCGAGCTGGCGACAGCCCGGGCGGGAGATCTTGCTGCTGCTGCCGTTGCTGTCGGGCGTGACGCTGCTGACTCTCTGGTTGCTGCCGCAACTGACCGGCGATCTCAGTGAGCATCTGCAGCACTATGAACAGCGTAATTTGCTGGTGGCAGGTGTGGCGATGGGCTTTGCCCTGGTGCCCTTGATCTTTACCCTGGCGGAAGATGCCCTGTTCAGCGTCCCGGCGGCGCTGGGGCAGGGATCGCTGGCGCTGGGGGCAACGCCCTGGCAGACCCTGACGCGCGTAATATTGCCAGGCGCCTCCGCCGGTATTTTTGCCGCCCTGATGATCGGTTTTGGCCGCGCTGTCGGCGAAACCATGATAGTGCTGATGGCAACCGGCAACACGCCGGTCACTGACGGCGGGCTGTTCAGCGGCCTGCGTGCGCTGGCGGCGAATATCGCCATCGAAATGCCGGAAGCGGCAGCAGGCAGCGCACACTATCGCATTCTGTTTTTAAGCGCGTTGCTGCTGCTGATTTTTACCCTGGTGATCAATACACTGGCGGAAGTGGTACGCCAGCGCCTGCGTCAGCGCTACAGCCAGCATGAGGGACAGGGATGACGGCGTTACAACAAAACGATCGCTGGCGCTGGCTGACAGCCGGGGCCGTCACGGTATGTCTGCTGGCCTTTGCCCTGCTCACCGGGCTGCTCGCCTGGCAGGGGATGCGCGCTTTCTGGCCGCAGCCGGTCGATCTTTACCAGCTGCGCCAGCCCGATGGCACGACGCAGGTGTTGCTTGGTGAAACAGTAGAAACAACGCGCCTGTCGGCCAACGGGCAGGACGCGGATGGCAGCGTGACCCGTTACCTGCTGAAAACCGGCAACCGCGATGTCGCCGCGCCAGATTTCCGTGTAATCCTGAGCCGCGATGCGCTGACTGTGACGCAGCCGCCAGAGGTCATGGTGGTGCAACGTCGCAGCGGCGGCAACGCGCTGGGCTGGTTTGTCGAACTACGGCAGGATAATGAGACCCTCACGGCGCAGAATATCGCTGCGCTGCTGCAGCAGCGGCTGGAGAAGGTGCATACCCTGTTACGCCAGGCCAGCGCCATTCGCCATACCGACATGGCGCGCGTCAATAATCAGTTGCGCGCGCTGGAGACCCAGGCCGAGGCGCAGCGCAGCGCCAATGCCTTTACGCCGCAGACGCAATCGGAGTACCAGGCGAACCGGGCGGCGTTGCAGCGCCGCTTCAGCGAACTGAGTACCCGGCTGGCGGCCCTGCAACAGGAGAGCGTGCGCGACGCGCTGATCCTGCGTGATGTGCAGGGCAGGGAGCGCAGCATCCCACTCGCGCAAATCGTTGACGCCTGGCATCCCAACGCCATGTCCTTTAGCCAGAAATGGCACCATTTTTTACATCAGGTATGGCATTTTGTCAGTGACAGTCCGGCGGCCGGGCCGAGCGAAAAGGGGGCCTTTCCGGCGATTTTTGGTACTGTGCTGATGGTGCTGTTGATGTCAGTGCTGGTGATGCCGCTGGGAGTGATTGCTGCCGTCTGGCTGCATGAATATGCCGGACGCCACGCCCTGACCCGGCTGGTGCGCATTGCGGTGGTGAACCTCGCTGGCGTGCCCTCTATTGTTTATGGCGTGTTTGGCCTCGGCTTTTTTGTCTGGCTGGTGGGCGGCACCCTCGATCAGCTCTTTTTTGCCCGCACCTTGCCCAGCCCCACCTTCGGCACGCCGGGCCTGCTCTGGGCGGCATTAACGCTGGCGCTGCTGACCTTACCGGTGGTGATAGTGGCAACGGAAGAGGGCTTGTCACGTATCCCGGACAGCCTGCGCCAGGGCTCGCTGGCGCTGGGGGCGACCAAAGCGGAAACCCTCTGGCATGTGGTGTTGCCCATGGCGCTGCCCGCAATGTTGACCGGGTTGATTCTGGCGGTAGCGCGCGCGGCGGGCGAGACCGCGCCGTTGATGCTGGTGGGCGTGGTGAAAATGGTGCCGGAACTGCCGGTTGATGCTGTGTTCCCGTATCTGCATCTCGACCGGAAATTTATGCATCTGGGCTTCCAGATTTATGATCTGGCTTTCCAGAGCCCGAATATTGAAGCGGATCGGCCGCTGGTGTACGCCACTGCGCTGCTGCTGGTACTGATTATTTTATCCCTTAATCTGGTCGCGATGGGATTGCGCCACCGTTTGCGTGAGCGCTACCGGATAATGACTCAATAACCGAGAAACTATGACCTTCGATTCCGACATTGCACTCACGGTGAATCAGCTGTCGCTCTGGTATGGCGAACGCCAGGTACTGCATGATATCGCGCTGCGCATCCCGAAAAATCGCATTACGGCGCTCATCGGCCCCTCCGGCTGCGGAAAATCCACGCTGCTGCGCTGTTTCAATCGCATGAATGACGTGATCGATAGTTGCCGTATGCAGGGAGAGATTCTGCTGGAGCAGCGCGCCATTACGCAGCCCGGACAGGATCTGCCGGCGCTGCGGCGGCGGGTCGGCATGGTCTTCCAGCGCCCGAATCCTTTTCCGAAATCGATTTATGAAAATGTGGTGTACGGCCTGCGCTTACAGGGGGTACGCGATCGCCATATCCTTAATCAGGCCTGTGAACGCGCGCTGCGCGCTGCGGCCCTGTGGAGCGAAGTGAAAGATCATCTGGGACAAAATGCGCTGCAGCTCTCCAGCGGGCAGCAGCAGCGCCTGGTGATCGCCCGCGCGATCGCTATCGAGCCGGATGTTCTGCTGCTGGACGAGCCCACCTCCGCCCTGGATCCGATTTCGACGCTGGAGATTGAAGAGCTGATGACCACGCTGAAGCAGCACTTTACCCTGGTGCTGGTGACGCACAACATGCAGCAGGCGGCGCGCGTTTCCGACTACACCGCTTTTATGCATAACGGCATGCTGGTTGAGTTTGGCGCGACGGATGCGATATTCACCGCGCCGCAGGAGAAGCGCACCGAAGATTATATTACCGGTCGCTACGGCTAAACTACGGGCATAAAAAAAGGGAAAAGATGCGCTTTTCCCCTGCGTTTGCTCCCTGGGTTCAGTCGGATGCGTAGCCCTGCGCGGGTAGCGGCGCGCCGTCGAGCCAGGCGCGGTTATCGCGCATCACCAGCCGACCTTCAAGGAACCAGCCAATCACCAGTGGGTAGATAGCATGCTCCTGATGCTGCACGCGTGCGGTGATCTCCTCTTCCGTATCCCCGGCAAAAATCGGCACTTTAGCCTGCAGGATCACCGGGCCGCCATCCAGTTCGTCGGTGACGAAGTGCACCGACGTCCCATGCTGCGTGTCGCCATTCTCCAGCGCCTGGCGATGAGTATGCAGACCGGGATATTTGGGCAGCAGAGAAGGGTGAATATTCAGCAGCCGATCCTGATAGTGGGCAACAAACTGTGGGCTAAGGATACGCATATAGCCCGCCAGCACCACCAGATCCGGTGAAAAGGCATCGATCTCCTGCATCAGCTGGCAATCAAAGGCGGCGCGATCGGCAAAAGCGCTGGCGTCAAGGTAACAGGCGGGCACCTGCGCCTCGCGGGCACGGGTTAATCCGTATGCCGAGGCTTTATTGCTGAAAACGGCAGCGACGCTGCCGTTGATACGCCCGCTTGCGCAGGCGTCGAGGATGGACTGAAGATTACTGCCGTTACCGGAAATCAGTACAACCAGCTTTTTCATGCGTTAATGACCACACGCTCTTCCGCATCAGAGGCTTTGATCTCACCGATCTTCCAGGCCTGCTCACCGGCATCCTGCATCAGCTGCAGCGCTTTGTCTGCCTCCGCCGCGCTGACGGCGATCACCATGCCGACGCCGCAGTTAAAGGTGCGATACATTTCGTGACGGCTGACATTACCGGCCTGTTGCATCCAGGTAAACACCGCCGGCCACTGCCAGCTCTTCTCATCGATTACCGCCTGGGTGTTATCCGGCAGCACACGCGGAATATTTTCCCAGAAGCCGCCACCGGTCAGGTGTGCAATGGCGTGAACATCTACCTGTTCAATCAGGCTGAGGATGTTTTTCACATAGATGCGCGTCGGGGCCAGCAGGTGATCCGCCAGCGGCTTGCCTTCCAGCTGTTTGGTCAGCGGATCGGTTTGACTGACCTGCAAAATTTTGCGCACCAGCGAGTAGCCGTTGGAGTGCGGGCCGCTGGACGCCAGGGCGATCAGCACGTCGCCATCCTGCACCTTGCTGCCGTCGATAATTTCAGACTTTTCAACCACACCCACGCAAAAACCGGCCACGTCATAATCTTCGCCGTGGTACATGCCGGGCATTTCAGCGGTTTCACCGCCCACCAGGGCACAGCCGGATTGCAGACAGCCTTCGGCAATGCCGCTAATCACCGCTGAAGCGGTATCGACATCCAGCTTGCCGGTGGCGTAGTAATCGAGGAAGAACAGCGGTTCCGCACCCTGGACCACCAGATCGTTCACGCACATGGCCACCAGGTCGATGCCGATGCTGTCATGGCGCTTCAGATCCATCGCCAGACGCAGCTTGGTGCCAACGCCATCGGTACCGGAGACCAGCACCGGCTCACGATATTTTTGCGGCAGCGCACAAAGAGCACCGAAACCGCCCAGTCCACCCATCACTTCCGGGCGACGGGTCTTTTTCACTACGCCTTTGATACGATCAACCAGAGCGTTACCAGCATCGATATCAACACCGGCGTCTTTGTAGCTGAGAGAGGTCTTGTCGGTCACTGCGGAATCCCCACGCGAGTTGCGGTTGGTGGTTAAAATAAAGCGCGGCAATTCTAACAGCGCAGGCAAACGTTTGCGAGTCCCATCTCATCCAGAGATTGCGTGGCGGGAATTTTTCATCGATTCTTACTCTGAGCGTCATAAGCCGCCGCATTTCGCCATAAGCGTATGGCGCTGGCAGAAAAAGGCGGTATAATCCCGCGATTTTTTTTAGCTCAACTCATTCGGGGAGAACACAATGAAGATCGTGGAAGTCAAACACCCGCTGGTCAAACATAAACTGGGCCTGATGCGTGAGCATGATATCAGCACGAAGCGTTTCCGTGAACTGGCGTCGGAAGTCGGCAGCCTGCTGACCTATGAAGCCACTGCGGATCTGGAAACCGAGACGGTGACGATTGAGGGCTGGAATGGCCCGGTTGAAGTGGATCAGATCAAAGGGAAAAAGATCACCGTGGTACCGATTCTGCGTGCGGGCCTCGGGATGATGGAAGGGGTGCTGGAACATGTGCCCAGCGCCCGTATCAGCGTGGTGGGGATTTACCGCGATGAAGAGACGCTGGAGCCGGTGCCTTATTTCCAGAAGCTGGTCTCCAATATTGAAGAGCGTATGGCGCTGGTGGTGGATCCCATGCTGGCGACCGGAGGCTCGATGATCGCTACCATCGATCTGCTGAAAAAAGCGGGCTGCAACTCGATTAAGGTTCTGGTGCTGGTCGCTGCGCCGGAAGGGATCGCTGCGCTGGAGAAAGCGCACCCGGATGTGGAACTCTATACCGCCTCCATCGATCAGGGCCTCAACGAAAAAGGCTATATTATTCCGGGCCTGGGTGACGCGGGCGACAAGATTTTCGGTACCAAGTAACGCCTCTTCCGGATTAACACAGCGTCAGGCATAAGGATAAGGAGAACAGTGATGAAGCATCAGGGCGACCTGCAACTGCCGCTTTTTCTCCTTTGCGCCTGGGGGCAGACTTTCTGTTTTATACGTATTTCAGCCGACCTTAGCGTCGGCTTTTTTTTGGCTTATTAACATCTCAAGGGGATAGATCATGACTCGTCGCGCCATTGGCGTCAGCGAACGACCACCACTGCTGCAGACCATTCCGCTCAGCCTGCAGCATCTGTTTGCCATGTTTGGTGCCACCGTGCTGGTGCCGATTCTGTTTCACATCAACCCGGCCACGGTATTGCTGTTTAACGGTATCGGCACCCTGATCTATCTGTTTATCTGTAAGGGCAAAATCCCTGCTTATCTGGGCTCCAGCTTTGCCTTTATTTCACCGGTGCTGCTGCTGTTGCCGCTGGGTTATGAAGTCGCGCTGGGCGGCTTTATTCTCTGCGGCGTGCTGTTCTGTCTGGTGGCGCTGATTGTCAAAAAAGCCGGAACCGGCTGGCTGGATGTGATGTTTCCTCCGGCAGCGATGGGTGCCATTGTGGCGGTAATTGGTCTGGAGCTGGCTGGCGTGGCGGCGAACATGGCTGGTCTGTTGCCTGCCGAAGGCAGCCAGCCGGACAGTACCACCGTCACCATTTCGCTGGTCACGCTCGCCGTCACGGTGTTTGGTTCGGTGCTGTTTCGCGGCTTCCTGGCGATTATCCCGATCCTGATTGGCGTGCTGGTGGGCTACGTGCTCTCTTTTGTCATGGGCATCGTCGACTGGACGCCAGTCTATAACGCGCCCTGGTTCGCGCTGCCGACCTTTTACACCCCGCGTTTCGAATGGGCTGCCATGCTGACCATTTTACCCGCTGCGCTGGTGGTGATCGCTGAGCATATCGGCCACCTGGTGGTGACAGCCAACATTGTGAAACGTGACCTGGTACGCGATCCCGGCCTGCATCGTTCCATGTTTGCCAACGGCTTCTCTACCATTATCTCCGGCTTCTTCGGCTCGACGCCAAACACCACCTACGGCGAAAACATCGGCGTTATGGCGATTACGCGCGTTTACAGCACCTGGGTGATTGGCGGCGCGGCGATTATCGCCATTCTGCTCTCCTGCGTCGGGAAGCTGGCCGCCGCGATTCAGGCGATCCCGGTTCCGGTGATGGGCGGCGTATCGCTGCTGCTGTATGGGGTGATCGGCGCATCCGGTATTCGCGTGCTGATTGAATCCAAAGTCGATTACAACAAAGCGCAAAACCTGATCCTTACCTCGGTGATCCTGATCATCGGCGTCAGCGGAGCGAAAGTGCATATTGGCGCGGCAGAACTGAAAGGCATGGCGCTGGCGACCATTGTGGGAGTGGGGCTCAGCCTGATTTTCCGCGTTATTACGCTGCTGCGTCCGGAAGAAGTGGTGCTGGACGCTGACGAGAAATCGCAACCTTAAGCGAGACCGCCTGTTTCATCTCCGGCAGAAAACTGTGGTAAACTGCCCCGGTTTTCTGCCCGTTCACACCGAGGTGCTTCTGAACACGCCGGCACAGCTTTCACTGCCACTCTATTTACCGGATGACGAAACTTTTGCCAGCTTCTGGCCAGGCGAAAATCCGTCTTTGTTAGCCGCCATCAAAGGCGCGCTCTCCCAGCAGCACGGCAGCTATCTCTATTTCTGGTCACGGGAAGGCGGCGGCCGCAGTCATCTGCTACATGCGGCCTGCGCGGAAATGTCCGCACGTAATGAAGCGGTGGGCTATGTCCCGCTGGATAAACGCACCTGGTTTGTGCCGGAAGTGCTGGACGGCATGGAACAGCTGGCGCTGGTCTGCATCGATAATATCGAGTGCATCGCCGGGGAAGAGGCGTGGGAAATGGCGATTTTCGATCTCTATAACCGCATCCTTGAAACCGGCAAAACCCGTCTGCTGATCAGCGGCGACCGTCCTCCGCGTCAGCTTAATTTGCAGTTGCCGGATCTCGCGTCGCGTCTCGACTGGGGACAAATCTACCGGCTCCAGCCGCTCTCCGATGAAGATAAACTGCAGGCGCTGCAGTTGCGTGCCGGACTGCGCGGTTTTGAACTGCCGGAAGATGTGGGACGCTTTTTACTCAAGCGGCTGGATCGCGAAATGCGCACGCTGTTTGAGACGCTGGATCGTCTGGATCGCGCCTCTATTACCGCCCAGCGTAAGCTCACCATTCCCTTTGTGAAAGAGACGCTGGGTCTTTAGTGATCTCATTCCGTCACGCTTACCCTTTCTGATACTGGCGAAAACGCTGTTGCAGATGGCGCAGCTGGTCAATACGCGCGTCGTAGCGCGCCTGCTTCAGGCTGCCGAGCGGCACCGTCGCGCTGGCGCTGCTCAGCGCGGTAATCGCCTGATCAAGCTGACCATGCAGGGCTAAACCTTCAGCGCGTGCCGACAGCTCTTCATCGCGCAGTCCCTGGGCCGCAGCCGCCTGGGCCAGCAGCTCCCAGCCGTTGGGATCGTCACGATGCGCCCAGGTGTAGCGATTGAGCACGCGGATGGCATTAGCCGGCTGTTTCGCCTCGACCCAGGCGTTAGCCAGGTTCAGCTGGATAACGGGACTCTGGTTGTTGCTCGCCAGAGCTGCCAGTCGCCTTGCCGCCTGCTGCGGCTGATTCAGGCCAATATCGATGTCGGTCATAATGTCGAGCAACCAGACGTTATCCGGCTGTTTGGCCAGCAGCGGCTCAATAATCTTTTTAGCATCAGCGAAATTCTTCGCCTGTAAAAATTGCAGCGCCTTGCCATACCGGGCGGCCAGCTGTTCACGGCTGTTGCCTTTAGCATACTGTTCCAGCAGGTCGTCGGTCAGCTGGTTCTGGCCTGTGGCATACATGCCCAACACCCGCACTTTGGCCAGATAGAAATCGGCCGACGAGGAGGACGTCCGCGCCCGCATCTGGTTTGCGCGGTTGCGCGCATCGGCCAGACGGCTGTCGGGAAGCGGGTGGGTAAGCAGGATTTCCGGCGGTTTAGAGGAAAAACGGCTCTGATCCGCCAGCTTTTGCAGGAAGTTGGGCATCGCCTGCGGATCGTAACCGGCGCGCTGCAGCACCTGAATGCCGATACGGTCGGCTTCCTGTTCATTCCCCTGGGTAAAACTGATCATCCCCTGACGGGTGCCTGCCAGGGTGCCGGTCAGCGCCGCCATGCCCGCCTGTGGGTTCGCCATCGCCAGCAGAATAGAACCCAGCGCTCCTACCCAGGTCAGGGGGGCGTTACGTTTCTGATCCTCCATAGCACGCGCCAGATGGCGCTGGGTGACGTGTGATATCTCATGCGCGACCACCGAGGCGAGCTGGCTTTCATTATCGGCATAGCGGAACAGCGCCGCGTGCAGCACCACATTGCCGCCAAAAAAGGCAAAAGCGTTCAGCTCATCATTCTGAATAAGGAAAAAGTGGAACGGCGTGCGCACCGAGTCGGCATGTGCCACCAGACTCTGTCCGAGCTGGTCAATATACTGGTTCAGCAACGGGTCATTAATCAGAGGGGCGCTGGCGCGCAGCTGACGCACATAAAAGTCGCCCATTTGCAGTTCCTGATTGATCGACAGCGTAGAGCCTGCGGTAGTGCCTATATCAGGTAACGAATCGGTAATGTCAGCATGCGCGGGCAAGACGGCGGTAAGACTCAGCGTTGTGATAAGCGCAGCCAGCAGCGTTTTTTTAAACCGGTTATGCATGCCTTGATCCTGTAACATTGACCTGATGGGCGCCGTCTGCGTCATAAAGAGGCGGCTTTTTATTCGGGCGTTGTGCGTGTTGCACCTATCTTAACCACAGCCTGATGAGAAAGGAATCGCAGGCTTTTCTTTTACCTGCGGTGACAGGGCTGCGCCGGTTGCGCGTCTGCAAAATCGCCTGACCCGATGGCGATAATTTCATCCGCACGGCTATCAGAGCACCGGTTAATCAGGTTGTGCAGTGGTTAAACTCTCATAACTGAAAAATTTGATGTAGATCGCCGCATGATAAGCGCACCGGTGACACACACAATTTAAAGTTAAGTAAAGTTACTCAAAAAAACTGAACGTGGCATGTTTTTTGTCTAAGCATACTCTGAAAAAAGCGCTGAAATGTTAACAACACAACCAGAGTGAAAATAAAAAATTTTTATCGTTATGCCAGTTGTGAGCAATTGTTTTTATTTTCCTCTGGCTGTAAATGAAGATGAGCCCCTTATATTCTCTCAGGGGCGAAGAATAATAAACAGCGCCAGTGAGCCCCATAATTAATTTCCCGCCACAATTAATGCGAGTGATTAAATTCTCTTACATCTGAGGATTAAAAAAGAGGCGTGCCGCTGCAGGCCAATAATGTGCGCCGTGTGAAGTGAGTTCTCTGTGTTATAGATAAAAGCCTCTGCAAACGGGTGCGCTGAAAAATTGCTTCCATGCAGCAATGCGCAAGCAGGCATTGACGCTGAAGGGATGGGTCAGAAAGCGCTTGTCAGCGCGACACCAGGCTGCAGAGAGAACAGCCACACCCTATTTATCACCTCAGGCAGGAGAACAGATTATGCGTCCAGCGGCGTATATTGTGGTAGCAGCTGTTGCCGGTTTTATTGGCGGCAATGTTTTAGAGTTACCGGAAATGATTAATAAAGTCAGCGGGAAATTCAGTGAGCAACCCAGTGAGCCCGCAGATTTCTGGAGTACGCCAGCCATTGAAGGATATGGAAAAATACATTTCGTGGATACGCCCGCATTTAATCCCGGTATGACGCCAGGCCTGAGTAATAAAATTGTTTTCCAGATTAACCGAAGTGAAGGCGATATTCGTCAGCCCAATTTAGGTCTGGAACGCGTGGCGCGTGTGACTAATCTTTATTACGCTGCGGGCGTCCCGCTCGATCAGCTGAAATTTGTTGTTTCCATTAACAGCGATGCGGTACCCGCCGCGCTGACCAATGAGCAGTTTCGTAAAACCTACGGCGTGGATAACCCTAATCTGAAGCTGATTGGCGAACTGAAAAAAGCGGGCATTGAAGTCTCGATTTGCGACCAGTCGGTGGCCTTCCACCATCTGCAGCGCGAGTGGATTGACCCGATGATCACCCATACCTTATCCAGCGGTACCACCGTTGCTACCTTACAAAACGAAGGTTATGCCTTTCTGATGCTGTAACCCTGACTTCAGCGTGCCCTGGTGGGCGCGCTTTGTTGTAGAACAGGAGAAACTGATGCGTACCACGGTAATCAGCGCCACCGTTGCCGTTATCACCACGCTGATAACGCTAAAAGCGCCTCAGGCGTACGATCGCTTAAAACGAATGATCGATCCCCCACCGGCCGCAGCCGCCGGGTTCTGGCAGACCCCTACCATTCAGGGCTATGGCCCGATCCATACGGAAGCCAACAGCGCCTTTCATCCCGACAGGGGCCAGCACTACAAAGTGGTGTTTCAGATTGAACAGGGCAAGATCACGCCGCAGAAAGTCAGCCATGCGCTGGATCGGGTTGCGCGCACCGTTAATCTCTATGTGGATTCCGGGGTGCCGCTTTCACAACTCAGCTTTGTGGTCGCCATTGCCGGCAATGCCACGCCGATTGTGCTGGATAATGCGCATTATCGCGCCATTTACGGGGTCGATAACCCTAATCTTCCGCTGTTCAGAAAACTACGTGAGGCGGGCGTAACGGTAACGGTCTGCGATCAGGCGGTGGCCGGACATCGTTATCCGTTCGGCTGGGTGGACAGCTCAGTAACGCGCGCGCTGTCCAGTCTGGTCACCATCACCACACTGGAGCATCAGGGCTATACATTGATGCCCCTGTAACAGCGCCCCGCAGGAGCCGGGGGGGGCTAAGATGAAATAAAGGGCGCGGTTTCAACAGGTCACCACGCCCTTTGCGCATTCAGGCTGAAGCCAGGTAATCCAGCACGATATCGTGATGGTTGGCGGTTTTAAAATCGTCGAAGACTTTTTCCACTTTCCCGTCGGTGCCGATCAGGAAGCTGATGCGATGAATACCGTCATAGGTTTTACCCATAAAAGTTTTCTCGCCCCAGACGCCAAACAGCTCGCTGACCTGATGATCTTCATCAGAGAGTAACGTGAAGTTCAGTAGCTCTTTCTCGGCAAAGCGCGATAGTTTTTCCGGCTTATCGGTGCTGATCCCCAGGACTTCCACGCCCGCTTTTTTCAACTCATCCATGTTATCCCGCAGGCCGCAAGCCTGTGCGGTACAACCTGGCGTCATGGCCTTCGGATAGAAGTAAACCAGAACGCGCTGTCCCTGGAAGTCGGTCAAATTTACTTGTTCGCCGTCCTGATCGGGCAAGCTAAATTTCGGTGCAATATCACCGGCTTTCAGTGGATTCATCACTACTCTCCATTTTTTTTCTCTGCTGTGGGTAATACACCATCAGGCTGCAAAGTGCCAGATGGATTATCACCTCAGGGATATTTCACCACATAGCCCGGCAGCAACGCACGGCATAAGGCCAGGTGGAAAATTAACCCCAGGGCGACGCGTCGCTAAGGGGTACTGCTCAGGCTGGCTGCTGCAACGGCATCATCATCCATCACGCTGTACAGCCTGATGGTGCCCTGCGCATTCAGTTCGCTACATAAATGGTTAAACGCCTGTTCGATGGTGGAGCCTTCGGCGCTGGCCGGACTGTGTGCCGTCATCTGAATATAGAGCAGTGGCGGCTGCGTGGCCTGTGCTGGTTTGATGCGCGAAACCAGCTCCGCGATATTCATCTCATGTTTATCAAACAGGTCGGTAAAGCGCTCAATAATGTGCGGCGAGTCGGCCACCTCTACCTGGACAATCACGGTAGCAGGCATGGGCGGACGCGCTCTGGCCCTGGTGCGCTTCATGACAATCAGCAACTCCAGCTCCGCGCCCTTCAGCGGCAGCGTGGATTCAATCAGCGTAATGGCGTTCCAGCTGCCTGATAACAGCATGATAAAAGTAAATTCATCACCCAGCATCGCCAGGCGGCTGTCTTCAATATTACAACCGCAGCTGCTGACATGACGGGTAATGGTGTTGACGATACCCGGACGGTCAACGCCAAGCGCGGTGATGACCAGATGATGGGGCTGTGATTGCGGCAAAATGGCGTGTCCTGTTCATTCGCTAATAACCATAAGGTAAACATAAAAAAAACTGCTGACAAGCGCGGTTATGGTGTGGCTCGCTTGCTTTTCACCAGACGTAAAACGTACCATGAAGCACTTGTTTGTCGAGGGGATCGCCAATGTTCACGGGAAGTATTGTTGCACTCGTTACGCCAATGGATGACAAAGGTAATGTTGACCGTGCGAGTCTGAAAAAACTGATTGATTACCATATCGCCAGTGGCACCGCAGCGATTGTTTCTGTGGGTACGACCGGTGAATCCGCCACTCTGAGCCATGAAGAGCATGGCGCTGTCGTGATGATGACGCTGGAACTGGCCGACGGACGTATTCCGGTGATTGCCGGAACCGGCGCGAATGCCACCTCAGAAGGGATCTCTCTGACCAAACGTTTCGAAAATTCCGGGGTGGTGGGTTGCCTGACCGTCACGCCGTATTACAACCGTCCGACGCAGGAAGGGTTGTATCAGCACTTTAAAGCGATAGCCGAAAGTACCTCTCTGCCGCAGATGCTTTACAATGTCCCTTCGCGTACCGGTTGTGACATGCTGCCGGAAACTGTGGCGCGCCTCGCTGAAATCGACAATATTATCGGCATCAAAGAGGCGACCGGGAACTTATCGCGTGTAAGCCAGATCCAAGAGCTGGTTGATGATAAGTTCATTCTGGTTAGCGGCGATGACGCCTCGGCCCTGGACTTTATGCAACTGGGCGGTAAAGGCGTGATCTCCGTGACGGCAAATATTGCCGCGCGCGAGATGGTCGAGCTTTGTACGCTGGCTCAGCAGGGCAATTTTGCTGAGGCGCGTCGCCTGAATCAGCGCCTGATGCATCTGCACCAGACGCTTTTCTGTGAACCCAATCCGATCCCAGTGAAATGGGCGGCAAAACAGCTGGGATTAATCGCGAACGACACGCTGCGCCTGCCGATGACGCCGTTGACGGCACAGGCGCAACCCAAAGTGGCACAGGCACTGGTTGACGCGGGTCTGCGATAAATTAGGGAGTTTTAATGAGTTACTCAGTAAAGAGGTCAACGGTCGTCAGGGTGGTGGGGTTATCCACCCTGATGCTGCTGGCGGCATGTTCGAACGATCAGCGTTATAAGCGTCAGGTCAGCGGTGATGAAAGTTACCTGCAGACCCGTGAATTACAGGATCTTAAAGCGCCGGCAGGCACCATTCTGCCGCTGCAGAACGGCGATTATGATGTGCCGCGCGCCGGCGTAAAAGGCGCGTTTGGTAAAGAACTGGATATCCGCCCACCAGCCCAGCCGCTGGCGCTGATGAACGGTACGCGCGCGCAATTCTCCGGAAATACCGGCGTACTGATGATTGAGAGCAGCCGCGGTTCTGTCTGGCCGCAGGTCACTAATGTTATTCAGTCATATAAGTTCCCTGTTGCACAGCGCAACGATGCCGGGCAGCAGCTGACCACTGACTGGGTAGAATGGAACCGTGCCGACGAAGATAACCAGTATCGTGGGCGTTATCAGATCAGTGTTCAGTCACAGAACTATCAGCAGGTGCTGACGGTTCGTCTGCTGGAACTGCAGCAGGCGGGTAATAGCGTGACCTCTCCGGCGCAGATCCAGCGTTATACCGCGCAGATGATGAACGATATCAGCACTGGTCTCGATAAGATCGATACCGCCAACCAGAACGCCGCAGCGGGTGGCACCAGCGCGCAGATTGATGTGCAGAGTGGGGCTGACGATACCGGATTGCCGTTGCTGGTACTGCGTACACCGTTTAACGTGACCTGGCAGCGCCTGCCGGATGCACTGAAACGCGTCGGCATGACCATCAACGACAGCAATCGCTCGCAGGGCAGCCTTAACGTGACCTATAAAGCGCCAGGCGACAGTACCTGGGAAGAAATAGGAGCGCAGAACCCGGAGTTGCCGAATGGCGATTACAAACTGCAGGTGGGCGATCTGGATAACCGCAGCAGTCTGCAGTTTATCGATCCCAAAGGACATGTGCTGACGCAGTCGCAGAACGATGCGCTGGTAGCTGTGTTCCAGGGCGCGCTGAACAAATAAATTGCCTCAGGCCGGAGATTCTCCGGCCTTTTTTTTCATTCTTTGGCATAATAGCGCGCGGCGAGGTAAACGTTTGCGTCACGCCAGCCGCAGCGGCACAGGGCCGCTGGCCAGTTCTTTCATGTTTGGAGTTAACAAGATGCAAAAGCGAGCTGAGTTGTATCGCGGTAAAGCGAAAACCGTATACAGCACCGACAATCCGGATCTGCTGATACTTGAATTCCGCAATGATACGTCAGCAGGTGACGGGGCACGGATTGAGCAGTTTGATCGTAAAGGAATGGTAAACAACAAATTTAACCATTTTATCATGACCAAACTGCAGGAAGCGGGCATTCCTGTTCAGATGGAGGCGCTGCTGTCTGATAATGAAGCGCTGGTAAAAAAACTGGAGATGGTGCCGGTTGAATGCGTCGTACGTAACCGTGCGGCTGGCTCGCTGGTGAAGCGTCTGGGCGTGGAAGAGGGCATGATCCTCAATCCGCCGCTGTTCGATCTTTTTCTCAAAGATGATGCCAAACATGACCCGATGGTCAACGAGTCCTACTGCGAAACCTTTGGCTGGGTAAGCAAAGAGAATCTGGCGCGCATGCGTGAGCTGACTTACAAAGCGAACGACGTGCTGAGCAAACTGTTTGACGATGCCGGTCTGATCCTGGTGGATTTCAAGCTGGAGTTTGGCCTGTTCAAAGGGGAAGTGGTGCTGGGTGACGAGTTCTCGCCCGATGGTGCCCGTCTCTGGGATAAAAAGACCCTCGAAAAAATGGACAAAGACCGCTTCCGCCAGAGTCTGGGCGGGGTGATCGAGGCGTATGAAGCGGTGGCACACCGCCTGGGCGTCAAGCTCGACTAAGCCCTTATCGCCGCTGCGCAACACAAGGGAGAGCCACGGCTCTCCTTTTTCATTCTCTTCCCGCGCTGGTAGTTATCCCGCCATCCAACTAAAATCATCAGATTACAGCGAAAAAAGCAGGAGCAGCAGATGCGTTGGCAAGGGCGTCGCGAAAGCGACAATGTGGAAGATCGTCGCGGACAATCTTCCGGTATCGGTGGTGGACGCATTCCACTGCCCCGGGGCAAAGGCGGCATTATCCTGTTAATTATCGTCGCTGTGGCTGGCTATTATGGCTACGATCTGACGCCGTTGCTCACCGGCGGCGGGACGCCAGCACCTTCTTCGCAGCAGCGCAGCATCAGTCCGCAGGATGATGAGGCCGCAAAATTCACCTCGGTGATCCTCGCCACGACGGAAGATACCTGGGATAACCTGTTTCAGCAGATGGGAAAAACCTATGCCGCGCCTAAGCTGGTGATGTATCGCGGCGCCACCCGTACCGGCTGCGGCACCGGCCAGTCGGTGATGGGCCCGTTCTACTGCCCGGCGGATCAGACGGTGTATATCGATCTCTCCTTCTATGACGAGATGAAGTCCCAGCTGGGGGCTGATGGCGATTTCGCTCAGGGCTACGTTATCGCCCATGAAGTAGGGCATCACGTACAGAAGCTGTTAGGCATTGAGCCTAAGGTGCGTCAGATGCAGCAGGGCGCCAGCCAGACGCAGATTAATCAGCTGTCGGTGAAGATGGAACTGCAGGCGGACTGCTTCGCCGGCGTCTGGGGACGGAATATGGAGCAGCAAAATATTCTGGAAACGGGCGATCTGCAGGAGGCGCTAAACGCCGCGCAGGCGATTGGCGATGATAAGTTGCAGCAGCAGAGCCAGGGGCGCGTGGTGCCGGACAGCTTTACCCATGGCACCTCAGAGCAACGCTACAGCTGGTTCAAACGTGGCTTTGACAGCGGAAACCCGGGCCAGTGTGACACCTTCTCCAGCCGCTGATGCAGTCTGATATCCAGCAGGCGATGCAGCGCGCAGGCATACGCCGCCTGTGTGTGATCAGCGGCGACGCGCAATGGTGTCTGCACGCCGCCGCCCAATGGCAAAATGCGCTGGCTGGCGACTGGATCACCGTTAGTGAGCAGCCGCTCTCCTCAGCGCCGCACTGTGCGCCTGCCGCGCTGCGTAACCTGCTGGGCCAGGAGTTCCTGCACGCCATTTTTGATGCTCGCTCAGCCTTTCATGCCGAAGCTTTTGCCGCCTTGAGCGGAACGCTGCGCGCAGGCAGCTGGCTGTTGCTGCTCACGCCGCCCTGGGCGCGCTGGCCGCAGCAGATCGATGAAGACAGCCTGCGCTGGGCGGATGTGGCGCAGGCCATCGCGACGCCGAATTTTGTTCATCATCTGCAGGCCACATTGCTGGCCGATACGCAGGTCGTGTTGCAGCGTCAGCATCAGCCGTTGCATCTCTCACCATTGCCGCCCTTGCCAGGGTGGCGCTGCCAGGCATCGCAGCAACAGCAGGCGATCCTGCAGCAGCTGATGGAGATGCCCGCAGGGGTGGCGGTAATCACCGCCCCGCGCGGCCGCGGCAAATCGGCGCTGGCGGGGATGCTGGCAAAACAGCAGGACAACTGCCTGGTGACTGCGCCCGCCCGGGTCTCCACCACGGTGCTGGCTGACTTCGCCGCGCAGAGATTCCGCTTTATGGCGCCGGACGCCATTCTGGCCTGTCACGACAACTTACCCTTTGACTGGCTGATTGTGGATGAGGCCGCCGCCATTCCGGCTCCCCTGCTGCAGCAACTGGTTGAGCGCTTCCCGCGTGTGTTGTTAACCACCACGGTGCAGGGCTACGAGGGCACCGGGCGCGGCTTTATGCTGAAATTCTGTGCCGGCCTGAACGGGGTGCGTCATTTTACCCTTGATGAGCCACTACGCTGGTCGCGTCAGGATCCGCTGGAAGCGCTGGTGAATAAGCTGTTGCTGTTCGAGGATGCCGCGCTGCCGTGTGCCGCCAGCGCGACCTCTGTGCGGCGCATAGACCAGAAGTCATGGCTGACGCAGCCTGATTCGCTGGCGGCAGCGTATCGCCTGCTGGCAAGCGCGCACTATCGCACTTCACCGCTGGACCTGCGGCGCATGATGGATGCGCCTGGTATGCAGTTCTGGCTGGCGGGGGAGACGCAAGGGCTGCAGGGGGCGCTCTGGCTGGTGGACGAGGGTGGCCTTGCCCCGACGCTGGCGCAGGCAGTGTGGGCAGGGACGCGCCGTCCGCGCGGTAATCTGGTGGCGCAGTCGCTGGCGGCGCATGCCGGCTTTCCGGAAGCGGCGACGCTGCGATCGCGGCGCATCAGCCGCATTGCGGTGGCGGCAGAACAGCGTCGGCAGGGAACAGGCCGGGCGCTGGTCAGAGCCGCCAGCGACGCCGCCGGGGGTTGTGACTACCTGTCGGTCAGCTTTGGCTATACTGAGGCTCTCTGGGTTTTCTGGCGCGCCTGTGGTTTTTCCCTGGTGCGTATCGGCAGCCAGCGTGAAGCGAGCAGCGGCTGCTATGCGGCGATGGCGATACGCGCGCTCACGCCGGCAGGCGAGGCGCTGCAGCAGCAGGCCACGCGGCGTCTGGCGCGTGACTGGCCGCTGCTGGCGCCGCCGATTGCCGCAGGGCCGGTGATTTCTGATGGCAGTGAGATAAGCTTTACGGATGACGACTGGTGGGAGGCGGCAGGCTTTGCCTGGGCGCAGCGGCCATTTGAAGCCAGCTATGCCGCGCTCTGGCGACTGCTGCAGACGCGTCCGCTGACGTTACCGCTGCTCAGTGCCAGGGTAGGCGAAAAGCAGTCAGTCAGCGCGGTAGTACAACGTTTCGGCCTCAGTGGCCGCAAAGCGCTGACGGCGCAGTTACGTCAGGAAACGGCTCAGGCGTTAATCCTGCTGGATAACAAGCGGGCCGAAGCCATGCAACAGCAGCTGATGGCAATGCAATAAATTGCCCTGAGTTGTTCAAATTTTCTCGCTATGCCGCAGATGGCACGAGCGTATAGTGAAACGCGGAGGCCACAATGACATCTCAATACGTAATCGTTCAGCAGCCGGCACAGCCCGCTGCGCAGCTTTTCCTGCTTTATCACGGCACCGGCGACAATCCTGATGCGATGGGGCAAATCGGTAGCTGGTTCGCCCGGGCATTTCCACAGGCGCAGGTGGTATCGGTGGGCGCGCCGCAACCGAGCGGTCCGCCGCCGGGACGCCAGTGGTACGCAGAAACGGATATCCACGACGTTAGCTTACAGCAGCGCATCGATGCGGTGATGCCCGAATTTATGGAAACGGTACGTTACTGGCAGCAGCAGAGTAACGTCAAACCGGAAGCCACCGCACTGGTCGGCTTTTCACAGGGCAGTACCATGGTGCTGGAAGGCATTAAGGCACAGCCGGAACTGGCGGGCCGGGTGGTCGCCTTCAGCGGGCGCTATATCACCCTGCCGGAGCAGGCAACTACCCTGACGACCATCCACCTGATCCACGGCGAATATGATGAGAAAGTACCGTCACACTATGCGCAAGAGGCGGCACAACGCCTGACGGCGCTGGGCGGTGATGTTACGCTGGATATTGTGGAGGATCTGCCTCATGCCATTGACGATCGCAGCATGAAGCTGGCGCTTGACCATTTGCGCTATACCATTCCGCGGCGCTATTTTGACGAGGCGCTGGGCGGGGCGAAGCCCGGCGATGATGTGATTGTGATGATGTAAAACTCCCTCGCGCTGGCGAGGGAGCCTTTGCGGATGGCTATTTTTTCTTCGGCCAGTCGTCTTCGTCGTCCCACTTGTCGTTGAAATCACGATGTGGCGGCAGTTCCGGTCTGTTTTCCATAAACTTTTTATGGTCGATGCGTTTCAGATCTTTATAAACATTCATCAACACGCCGACCATCAGCAGAATCACAAGGATCCACCAGTACTCTTTTAACCATTCCATTTGCCTGCTCCTGGAGTGCGCCCTCAGGCGATCAGCTGTTCCATAATGCGCTGGTACATACGGCTCAGCAGCTGCAAATCGGACGCCTTTACGCACTCATTGATTTTGTGAATCGTGGCGTTAACCGGTCCCAGTTCCACCACCTGCGCCCCCATGCGCGCAATAAAGCGGCCATCAGAGGTGCCGCCAGTGGTTAACAGCTGGGGCTTAATTTCATTATAGTGCGCTACCGCATTCACCACGGCATCCACCAGCTTGCCGCGTTGGGTCAGAAACGGCTGGCCTGAAAGTTTCCATTCCAGCGTATAACGTAGCTGATGACGTTCCAGCAACGCCTCTACGCGACTACGGATATCCTGATCGGTCAGTTCGGTGCTGAAGCGAAAGTTAAACTGCACAAAGCAGTCGCCGGGGATAACGTTGTTGCTGCCGGTACCCGCCTGAATATTGGCAATCTGCATACTGGTGGGTGGGAAAAATTCATTACCCTTGTCCCATTCGGTGGCCACCAGTTCATTTAGCGCAGGCATCACCCGGTGCACAGGATTATCGGCCAGATGCGGATAGGCGACGTGCCCCTGTACGCCATGGATCGTCAGGTTCGCAGTAACAGAACCGCGGCGACCATTTTTTACCACATCACCCACCACTTCGGTGCTGGAGGGCTCGCCAACCAGACAGTAATCCAGGCGCTCATTGCGCGCCATCAGGCGCTCCACCACTTTTACCGTGCCATTGGCGGCGCTGGCTTCTTCATCAGAGGTGATCAGAAAGGCCAGACGTCCTTTATGATGCGGATTGGCACTGACAAAACGTTCTGCGGCCACCACCATCGCGGCCAGCGAGCCTTTCATATCTGCCGCACCACGACCAAACAGCATGCCATCGCGGATCGTGGGTTCAAACGGTGGATTGATCCAGCGGCTGACCTCGCCGGCAGGCACCACATCGGTATGGCCTGCAAACGCCAGTGTTTCGCCCTGGCCGCGCGTCGCCCAGAAATTTTGCGTATCGCCTGTGTTCATCGTCTCGACCTGAAAGCCAATCGCCTCAAGGCGGGCAATCAGCAGCGCCTGACATCCGGCATCATCGGGGCTGAGTGAAGGGCGACGAATAAGCTGCTGCGTCAGCTCAATGACCGGACAGAACATATTATGACTTCTCCTGAATAAAGGCGTGATAAGTGGACTCGCTGAAGCCCAGCAGCATAGAGCCGTCCGGCGCGCAGAGCAATGGGCGTTTGATAATGGCTGGCTGCGCCAGCATCAGCTGGCTGGCGCTGTCGGCATCTTTAATGCTGGCGCGCGCCGTTTCCGGCAGCTTGCGCCAGGTGGTGCCGCGGGTATTCAGCAGATCCTGCCAGTTGAACTGATCGATAAAGCCCTGCAGCAGCGCAGCGTCCAGACCATCGCTGCGATAATCGTGAAAACGGTAATCAACGCCCGCTGTCTCTAAATAACGGCGCGCTTTTTTAATCGTGTCGCAATTTTTTATCCCGTACATCACCCACTGCGCAGTCATGGTAATTTCCTGTTATTAAAGTAAAACACACTGATTAGTCAGATTCTAACATAGCGCGCCGGGTGGCGAGAAATCACTGGCGGGCGGTTTTTACCGTCGTTCCAGGGGCTGTAACAGATCCAGAGAATCACAGGCTGGCAGGAAAGCGTTTTCAGATGCGGGGCTTTGAGCTGCTGCTGGCTGATGAGCGGGGTAGTAAGGATATTCCTGGTGCACAAAAGCGTGCCGCAAACCGTCACCCTTTTTCCTGAGCTGAACCAGCGGGTTGCCAAAGTGTGCGCCACCCCACACAAAAAAAGGTGAAGAATTTTGCTGCTTTTGCCGATAGAGATAACAGGTGAAAACGTATTCACCAGCATGAAAAACGGCGTAAAATAAGTGGCTCTATAAGTGAGGGCAGTATGATCGACACCGAAATGGGAAACTGGAAAGAATTCATCGAAGCGATGTTACGTAAGTAACCCGTGAGAAGAAAAGCAGGGCAGTTAATAACTTGCTGTAATTCTGACCAAAAAATCAATAAGGCAGCCATTTTTCATGGCTGCCTTTGTTTTATCGGCGGTTTCAGTCCAGCGGCATATCGCGCAGTGGGAAACGCTGTCGTACCAGCACAAAGAAGAGCGGTACAAAGAAAATAGCCAGTACGGTGGCAGAGATCATCCCACCCATTACGCCGGTGCCTACCGCATGCTGGCTGCCGGAGCCCGCCCCGCTACTGATGGCCATTGGCAGGACGCCAAAGATAAAGGCCAGCGAAGTCATAATAATGGGCCGCAGGCGCTGACGTGATGCTGCCAGCGTAGCGGCGATCAGCTCGCCGCCCTTGCTGTTAATCTCATTGGCAAATTCAACAATCAGAATTGCGTTTTTGGCCGAAAGGCCGATGACCGTCAGCAAGCCCACCTGAAAATAGACATCGTTTTCCAGTCCGCGCAGCCAGGTGGCGATCAGCGCGCCAGCGACCCCCAGCGGCACCACCAGCATCACCGAGAAGGGAATAGACCAGCTCTCATAGAGCGCCGCCAGACAGAGAAAGACCACCAGCAGCGAGAGGGCGTAGAGCGCTGGTGCCTGCGCGCCGGAAAGCCGCTCCTGTAGAGATGCGCCGCTCCATTCAAAGCCGACGCCGAGCGGCAGCTGACGCACCAGCTGCTCCATCGCCGTCATTGCCGTGCCGCTGCTGACGCCTTTAGCGGCCTCGCCTACAATCTCCAGTGAGGAATAGCCGTTGTAGCGTTCCAGACGTGGCGAACCGGTTTCCCAGTGGCTGGTGGCAAAGGCGGAAAAGGGTACCATACGGCCGCTGTTGTTGCGCACGTACCACTTGTTGATGTCATCCGGCAGCATGCGCCAGGCAGGCGCCGCCTGGACATACACTTTTTTCACCCGGCCACGGTCGAGAAAATCATTCACATAGGTGGATCCCCAGGCGGTGGTCAGAGTGTCATTAATGGTGGTGATGGAGACGCCGAGCGCCTGCGCCTTGCGTTCATCAACATCAATTTGCAGCTGCGGACTGTCATCAAGGCCATTGTGACGTACCCGCGCCAGCGCCGGATCCTGGTCCGCCAGCGCCAGTAATCTGTCGCGCATCGCCATCATGCTCGTATGTCCAATGCCGCCATGATCCTGCAGCTGCAGATTGAACCCTGAGGCGTTGCCCATGCCGCTAATGGCGGGAGGGCTGCTGGCAATCACGCGCGCTTCTTTGATCTGGCGAAACGCCTGGGTTGCCCGTTCGATAATGGCAAAAGAGGTACGATCCTCTCCCGGACGCGCATCCCAGGGCTTCAGGCGCACAAACAGGCGCGCCACATTCTGACCATTACCGCCCGGTCCGGCGCCGATGGTGGCGAAAACCGACAACACATTATCTGCTTCCCGGGTCAGGTAATATTGCTCTACCTGCTCCACCACCTTTGCGGTTTGCTGCAGGGTAGAACCCGGCGGTAACTGCACCTGAGTGGTGAGAATGCCGCGATCCTCAAGGGGCAGAAAAGAGGTTGGCAGGCGCAGGAAAAGAAACGCCATCAGGGCAATAATCGCGAGATAGAGCAGCAGCCAGCGCCCGGTTTTAACCAGAATACGCCCTACGCCGCGCTCATAGCGTTCGCTGTTACGCACAAAGTGGCGGTTAAACCAGCCAAAAAAGCCGCGTCGCGCATGGTGATCGGCAGGCAGTGGTTTGAGTAAGGTCGCGCACAGGGCAGGGGTAAGGATCAGCGCCACCAGCACCGAGAGCACCATGGCGGAGACGATGGTAATAGAGAACTGGCGGTAAATCGCCCCCACGGTACCGCCAAAAAACGCCATGGGCACAAATACCGCTGAAAGCACCAGCGTAATCCCCACCAGCGCGCCCTGAATCTGCCCCATCGATTTGCGGGTGGCAGCGCGCGGCGAGAGTCCCTCTTCGCTCATGATGCGCTCAACGTTTTCCACCACCACAATGGCGTCATCCACCAGCAGACCAATAGCCAGCACCATGGCGAACATCGTCAGGGTGTTGATACTGAAACCGCAGATATAGAGCACGGCAAAGGTGCCGAACAGTACTACCGGCACCGCAATGGTGGGGATCAGCGTGGCGCGAAAATTTTGCAGGAACAGATACATCACCAGAAAGACCAGCAGGATCGCTTCCAGCAGCGTGTGTACCACGTCGGTAATCGAGGCTTTTACGAAGGGCGCAGTTTCATAGGCGACTCTGGCCTCCAGACCCTGGGGAAAATAGTGCGACAACTCTTCAAGACGGGCGCGTACCAGCTTATCGGTGTTCATCTCATTGGCGCCCGATGCGAGCTTGACGCCCAGTCCCGATGCGGGCTGGCCATTATAACGGCTGAGGTAATCGTACTTTTCGGCTCCCAGTGCCACCTCAGCCACATCGCCTAAGGTCACCACCGAGCCGTCCGGGTTGTTTTTCAGCGTGATAGCGCGAAACTGCTCCGGCGTCTTCAGCATCGACTGAGCATTCACCGTGGCATTCAGCGCCTGTTTATCCACGGCGGGCAGGCCGCCTACCTGGCCTACCGCCACCTGGTTGTTTTGCGCCTCGATGGCGCTGACGACATCACTGGTGGTCAGCGCATAGGCGATTAGCTTATTGGGATCCAGCCAGATGCGCATGGCGTACTGAGTGCCATAGGCATCCACCTGGCCCACGCCATCAATACGGCTGAGGGGATCCTGAATATTACTGGCGACATAGTCGGCAATATCTTGCTTATCCATGCTGCCATCGGTGGAGACGAAAGCGATCATCAGGATATTGCTGTCGCCGGTTTTGTTGACGCGGATGCCCTGAGACTGCACCGCCTGCGGCAACTGGCGCAGCGCTACCTGCAACTGGTTCTGCACCTGCTGGCGCGCTTCATCAGGATCGGTGCCGGCAGTAAAGGTGAGGTTGATCTGCGCCTGACCGGTATTGCTGCTGTTGGAGGACATATACATCAGATTATCGATGCCGGTCATATTCTGTTCGATAATCTGCGTGACGGTGTTTTCCAGCGTCTCGGCGGAGGCGCCGGGATAACTGGCGGTGATGCGCACGTTAGGTGGAGCAAGATCCGGATACTGTTCAACGGGCAGATAAATAATCGACAGTGAGCCGCAAAGACAAAGCAAAATCGCCAGTACCCAGGCAAAAATGGGACGGTCGATAAAAAATTTCGACATCGAAACGACACTCCTCAGCGTATTGTTATATTTTCAGCAGCGTTGTCCGTTGAAGCTTCCCGGCCACGCTGGCGGAGGCGACTGCGTTCACTGTGTGGTTTTATTTTCCCCGCCGTAGCTTACTCTACGTGGGACAAAACAGAGAAACGTGGAGAAATTGTGAAGAAAGTGTAAATCTCCACGCCTCTTCCCGATCGGCTTGTCAGCTATAACCGCTTTCCAGCCATAATACCGTAGCGGCTACGCGTGAGTGTACCTTCAGCTTGCGCAGCAGATGACGAATATGCACTTTTACCGTCTCTTCGGAAATACGCAGCGTGCAGGCGATCGCTTTATTTGATTGTCCGCGCGCCACCAGTTGCAGCACCTCACGCTCGCGTGCCGTCAGTTGAGCGAAAGGATCGCTGCGCTGCTGACGCGTCGCCAGCACCTGCTGCACCGGAGGGCTGAACACTTTTTCACCCGCCGCTCCCTGCATAATTTGCCTCAGCAGCGGTTCCGGCTCGCTCTCTTTCAACAAATAGCCATCGGCTCCGGCATCAACCAGCGTACAGATATCGTGGCTGGCGGCAGAAACGGTAAAAATCAGAACACGTGCCGCGCTGCCCTGCTGGCGCAGCGCCTTTAAGGTTTCCAGACCCGACATCCCTTTCATATTCAGATCGAGCAAAATCACGTCCGGCAACAGCTGACGCGCCATTGTCAGCGCCTCCATGCCGGTACTGGCTTCGGCGATGACCTGCAGGCGAGGTTCCTGCTCCAGCAACTGGCGCAGGCCGCGCCGCATCAGCGGATGGTCATCAACGATCATCAGGGTACAGTGAGACAGTTCCATTGTTTTTCTCCCGGAAAAAATGGCGAAACGCCGTCCAGAGCGCAGCACGTTGCTGCTGGCGGTTTGCCGCAGCATTATAGGCGAGGCCGGGGGCGGAACCAATGAAACGCCGCTCCGATTGTTTAATTTAATTTACCTTTCGTACAAAAAATAACCAAAGATGACAGGTGGGCGGATTTCTATGCATAAAACAGGGGGAGATTGCGTGCTTTTACGCGCGGTGGACGTTGGTTTTCGTTATCAGGCAAATAATTATGATTCTTACTGATCACCTTAAGGAGCATCCGATGAAAAAGCTCAGCGCTGTTTTGGCCGGTGCCCTGTTGGCTACCGCCTCCTTTGCTACCCTGGCTGCGATGCCGGTTGATCGTGAGCAGGCACAGGGTATGCGCAGCATAGGTAATGTTTCTGTTTCCAACGTTCGCGGTTCGCTGGATGATGCTACGCGTGAACTTTCTCAGAAAGCTGAAGAGAAAGGTGCCAGCCACTATCGCATTATCGGTGTGGAAAACCCTGGCGACTCCAGCCAGTGGAGCGGCACCGCAGAGATTTATCGTTAATTTCCTGCTGTAACTTTCCAGCCCTTCTGGTATGACCGGCCAATAGCATTGGCCGGTTTTTTCTGTTTAAAAAGAATTTGTTACTGAACTGATGCTGTCGCCCGGCAGTAAGTTTTGCTTCATTCCGGCAGAACAGGTAGGATTCTTCGCCAGAAATTTCTTCATCTGCATGTTTAATAACGCTCAGTTTGAAACTTTTCACGCCATTTCACACGGGGGTGCGCAACCGCCCGATCGCCGTGTCTGATGGTCAGGACAAACAGGAAACCTATGAAATCTACTAATAAATCTTCAGCTGAAATGCGTGCTGCAAAAAGGCGCTGGCTGAACTCACACGATAGTGGTTACCACAAAGCGATGGGTAATCGTCAGGTGCAGATGATTGCGATTGGCGGCGCCATCGGTACGGGGCTGTTTCTGGGCGCCGGTGGCCGCCTGCAGGCCGCCGGACCGGCGCTGGCGCTGGTCTATCTGGTCTGTGGCATCTTTTCATTCTTTATCCTGCGCGCGCTGGGCGAGCTGGTGCTGCATCGTCCTTCCAGCGGCAACTTTGTTTCTTATGCCCGTGAGTTTCTCGGCGAGAAGGCCTCCTATGTGGCGGGCTGGATGTATTTCGTCAACTGGGCGATGACCGGCATCGTCGATATCACCGCAGTGGCGCTTTATATGCACTACTGGGGCGCTTTTGGCGATGTACCTCAGTGGGTTTTCGCGCTGGCGGCGCTGGCGATTGTCGGCACCATGAACATGATCGGCGTAAAGTGGTTCGCGGAGATGGAGTTCTGGTTTGCGCTGGTTAAAGTGCTGGCGATTGTGGTGTTCCTGGTGGTCGGCGTGGTGTTTCTCGGCACCGGCAAGCCGCTGGACGGTAATGCCACCGGTTTTCACCTGATTACCGATAACGGGGGATTGTTCCCGCATGGCCTGTTACCGGCGCTGGTGCTGATCCAGGGTGTCGTGTTTGCGTTTGCTTCGATTGAACTGGTCGGCACGGCGGCGGGGGAGTGCAAAGATCCGGAAACCATGCTGCCCAAGGCGATCAACAGCGTTATCTGGCGTATCGCGCTGTTCTATGTCGGATCGGTGGTTCTGCTGGTGATGCTGCTGCCATGGAATGCCTATCAGGCGGGACAGAGTCCCTTTGTCACCTTCTTTTCAAAACTGGGCGTCCCTTATATTGGCAGCATCATGAATATTGTGGTGCTCAGCGCGGCGCTCTCCAGTCTGAACTCCGGTCTCTACTCAACGGGACGTATTCTGCGTTCAATGTCGATGGGGGGATCGGCACCGAAGTTCATGTCGAAAATGAGCTCCCATAAGGTGCCCTGGGCGGGCATTCTGGCGACCATTGGCGTCTACGTGATTGGCGTAATGCTGAACTATTATGTGCCGTCGCAGGTGTTTGAGATTGTGCTGAATATCGCTTCGCTGGGCATTATCTCCTCCTGGGGCTTTATCGTGGTCTGCCAGATGCGCCTGCGTAAGGCGATAAAAGAGGGCAAGGCGGACGATGTCAGCTTTAAGCTGCCCGGCGCGCCTTTTACCTCCTGGCTGACGCTGCTGTTCCTGCTGAGTGTGCTGGTGCTGATGGCGTTTGATTACCCTAACGGCACTTACACCATCGCCTCTATTCCGCTGCTCGCGGTGCTGCTGGTGCTGGGCTGGTTTGGCGTGCGGAAACGCGTTCATGCCGTCGCGCAAACCGAGCACGATCATCTGCAGCAGGCAGAAGCGCAGCCCGGCAAACTGGCGGAAGAGAAGCCGCAGTAAGTTTCCTGAGAAATAAAAAAGCCAGCAATGCTGGCTTTTTTACTGCGCGCCAGCAGTACCCCATCACAGCAATTCAGATAGTTTTCTTACCCGCTTCGACCTATTATCACGGGTTCCGTAAAATTTGCTGTGGAGCCGCTATGTCTATGAATATCAAAGTTATCAAAAACAAGTTGCTGTCGGATAACTGGTTCGTTCTGCGCAACTACACCTACGAAATCACAACGCAACGCGGTGAAGTGCTGCGTCACAAGCGCGAAGTCTACGATCGCGGGAATGGCGCAACTATCCTGCTCTATAACCGGGAGAAGAACAGCGTGGTGCTGACGCGTCAGTTCCGCATGGCGACCTGGGTAAACGGCAACGACAGCGGAATGCTGATTGAGGCCTGTGCAGGGCTGCTGGATGATGATTCGCCGGAAGACTGTATCCGCAAAGAGGCGATAGAAGAGACCGGTTACGCGGTAGGCACGGTGGAAAAATTGTATGAAGCCTATATGTCGCCCGGCGGCGTGACCGAACTGATTCACTTTTTTGCCGCTGAATATAACGAATCATTGCGCGACAACGCGGGCGGTGGCGTTGAGGATGAAGATATCGACGTGCTGGAGATCCCCTTTCCCGAGGCGCTGGCAATGGTAAAAGATGGCCGCATCCGCGACGGTAAAACCATTATGCTGCTGCAACATGCGCAGCTGGCGGGCTGGCTGCAGGCCTGATGCAGGCACCATCGGCTGGCAAGCGCACTCCGCGTGCTCTGCTGCGTGCGTCACAGGGTAATAACGTCGGGCGGCTTTCTGGCAATCGCCATTTCTGTTCGGCGTTTCATTCATGCGCTGCGAAACAATCATTCATATTCACTGACCCCGCGGCTGTTGCCCGGAATAGCCCTTATTTCACTTCTGCTCAGAATCGCACTGCTGTGAAATAAAAAACCGGATGGCGAATAATAAAAGGATACTCCGCAGGCAGGTATTTCCGTGGCGGCAATAAAAAGATGGGTTTAGGCTTTCCTTGCAATGAATAAATTTAATTGCATTTATTTGTGAAATAAATCACAAAATAAAGCGGTGCAGCACAATTATCTCTGTGCACATCGCTTGTATATGCAGGGGGACATTTACTGTAGCATGACCGTTTATGCCCGTTTCTGTGGATTTGACAGAATAGTGACGTGGGTTATTTGTCCGATAAATCTGATTGAGCGCTGCACAGGCGGGCATGATGATTATGCTCTATGCTTCATCCTTCACGCTAAGTCGCGTTATTGTCGTGGCCTCTGACGTAAAACGTACTTTTCGCCAGGTGTAACATTTACAGTTAAATCAGCGACCTGCGGTTACGCTATTATCGCCGCTCTATAAATTTGGGGACCGATTTTTTTAATGTCGTACTGGATGAAATCGCTGCTGTTAATGCCTTTTCTCTCTATTGCCTGCGCATCTGCAGAGCCACTACAAAAGTCATTTTCTGACTGGCAGGTGACCTGTAATAACGCAGCTTATTGCGTGGCGCGCAATATTCCCGGAGACAACGGGCTGGTGATGACCCTTTCACGGCATGCGGGTGTTAATGATCGCCCTTTACTACGTATCGATTACGGCAGCGCCTGGCGCGGTAAGCTGTCGGGTGGCGCGCTGAAGGATAATCTTTTGATTGACCAGCAGCGGCTGAAGCCCGATCTCAAGCACTGGCAGGTTGAACCGCATCATCTCGCCACCAGCAATCCGATCGCCATTGCCGAATTCCTTGCGCTGGTGATGGATGCTGACAATCTTCAGCTGACGTTTAATCCGCAGGCGATGATTTCGCTGCACGGCTTAAAAGCGGCCCTGCTGCTGGTTGATGATGTCCAGGGCAGGGTGAACGGCATGAGCGCCTGGATCAAACGGGGCGAACGGGCGGAGTGGGACGTGCCGCCACCGCCGCCATTGCCGCGACCGGCGCTGCCTGCTGCGCCGCCGCTCCCGTTAACCCGTGAGGAAACCAGTGGTCTGCTCGATTTCGGCACCTGGCGCGTGAATGCAGAAAATTGTTCACTGGATCCGATGCGGCGTGAAGTGAGCGTGGCTCCCCTGACCGACCACAAAGCGTTACTGCTGATCAGCTGCGAAATGGGGGCCTATAACGTCATTGATCTGGCTTATGAGGTCACGCGCAGCCAGCCTTACGTGGCGCGCGGTATGTCACTGACGCTGCCGTTCACGCCGCCCTTACGCAGCGATCGCCAGCTGGAATTAATTAATGCCGATTATGATGCCGCCAGCGGGCAGCTCTATACCTTTAACAAAGGTCGTGGGCTGGGGGATTGCGGCTCGGCGTCGCGCTGGCAGTTTAACGGAAAAGAATTTGAGCTGGCGGAGTATGCGGAGGAGTCCACCTGCGATGGCTGGCACAGCAGCGAAGAGTGGCCCACCCTGTGGGTGAGCCAGTTGCCGCAAGCGCCCGGACGTTAACGGCTTGCCTGTACCATCATGGCGGAACCGTTCTGGTTGGCTACCAGTTCCGCCAGCAAATCATTGACGCCATCGCTCATGGCCTTAAAGCGCGTCAGGTCTGTACGGGTGACCACCACAAAGACGCCGACATTGTGCTGCGGCACCATCGCCATATAGGTAATAAAGCCGCCACCGCCGCCCGTTTTCTGGATAATACCGGGACGACCATTTTTTGGTGCCAGCCAGACCCAGCCCATCCCGATCGCATCGGCTTTGCCGGGCACATCCATACCTTCCACTTTTGTCAGCTGTTCGCGACGATAGATCAGCGTTTGCAGACGATCCACCTGCGCACTGCGCTGGTTAACGGCGGAATTGAGAAACTGCTGCATCCAGCGGCCCATATCCTCTGGCGTAGAGTAGACGCCGCCGCTGCCAATGGCTGCCAGCGTGTTATTGCACGGGCTGGCGCCTTTTTCCGGCACCATCAGACGTCGGCACTGTTCCGGCGAAGGGGTAAAGGTGGTGTCCTTCATGCCCAGCGGACGCGTAATCAATTGCTGAAGCAGCGCAGGGTAGGGTAGACCCGCCGCGCGTGACAGCGCGTCGCCCAGCAGGTCGTAACCGAGGTTAGAGTAAGAGGCGCGTACCCCTGGCGGCGTGGTCAGGCTGGCATGGGAAAGCCATTGCCAGCGCTGGCTGCGCTCTGGCCAGACAAAGACCGGACGATGGGGTTTACCGCCCGGCTGCTCGCGCGGCAGGCCGCTGGTATGGGTTGCAAGATTAATCAGGCGAATCGGCTGCCCGGCGTAAGTCGGCACCTTCATGCCCGGCGGGGCATATTTGCTCAGCGGATCGTCCAGCTTAATCACCCCTTTTTCCGCCAGCTTTACCATCACTTCACTGGTCATCAGCTTGCTGAGGGAGGCGATGCGCACCAGAGAATCTTTCTGCGGACGTACGTTGTTGCCCGGTCGTGTCTCGCCAAAGCTGGTGAAAACACGCTGATCGCCATCGATGGCGACCATAGCCATCCCGGTCGCGCCGCTACCATAAAAAATATGTTCGGCATAGCGATCGACAATTTGCGATGACAACAGCGGATCAGGGACGATTTGCGCCATGCTCTTTATGGGCAGCAGGGAAATCATTAAGGTCAGTAACCAGGGCGTACGCTTTTTCAACAGGGGAGAGTCCGCAATTTAATCCGAAAGAAGCCTATAGTAATCAGTTTGCGGCAAGCGGGAAGAGGGGAAAGCGAATTTTTTTCTGTGACAGGCCTGGAAAACAAACTGGCCCTTCCTGATACGCCGGAAAGGGCCAAAAGTATTAATGTGGCTTCAGTAACGCTTCCGCATGGCTGACGATATTTTCGACCGTAAAGCCAAACTCAGCGAAGAGTTTATCTGCCGGAGCTGATTCACCAAAGGTGGTCATGCCGACGATCGCGCCATCCAGTCCAACATACTTGTACCAGTAATCAGCGATGCCCGCTTCCACTGCCACACGCGCTTTTACCGTGGAAGGCAGCACCGATTCACGGTAAGCCGCTTCCTGCTTATCAAACACATCCGTACAGGGCAGCGACACGACGCGTACGCGGTGACCGTTGCGGCTCAGTTTTTCCGCCGCACCGAGCGTAATCTCCACTTCGGAACCGGTGGCGATCAGAATCACCTCGGGCGTGCCGTCGCAATCTTTCAGCACATAGCCGCCACGGGCAATATTTTCCAGCTGCGCTTTGCTGCGCTCTGGCTGTACCAGATTCTGACGTGACAGAATCAGCGCGGTCGGGCCGTGGTGACGTTCAACGGCAGCTTTCCAGGCAACCGCAGTTTCAACCTGGTCGCAGGGACGCCAGACGCTCATGTTCGGCGTAATGCGCAGGCTGGCGAGCTGCTCAACCGGCTGGTGCGTCGGGCCATCTTCGCCCAGACCGATGGAGTCATGGGTGTACACCATGATCTGACGCGCCTTCATCAATGCTGCCATACGGGCGGCGTTGCGCGCATACTCGACAAACATCAGGAAGGTTGCGGTATAGGGGACAAAGCCGCCGTGATGAGCGATGCCGTTGGCGATGGCGGTCATACCAAATTCACGTACGCCGTAGTGAATATAGTTACCGTCAGCTTCTTCTTTGATCGGTTTCGAACCGGACCAGATGGTCAGGTTACTGGGTGCCAGGTCGGCGGAGCCGCCGAGGAACTCCGGCAGCAGTTTACCGTAGCACTCCAGCGCATTTTGCGACGCCTTACGACTGGCGATTTTTTGCGGGTTCGCCTGCAACTGCTCAATGAACTTCTGCGCTTCCGCTTCCCAGTTGCCTGGCATTTCGCCATTCATGCGCCGCTGATACTCCTGCGCCAGTTCCGGGAACGCCTGCTGATAAGCCGCCAGCTTCTCATTCCAGGCCTTCTCACGCCCGGCTCCCGTTTCGCGCGCATCCCACTGCTGATAAATCTCCTGCGGCACTTCAAACGGCGGGTAGTTCCAGCCCAGTTGTTTACGGGTCAACGCAATCTCTTCATCGCCCAGCGGCGCGCCGTGCGCCTCTTCTTTGCCCGCTTTGTTCGGCGAACCAAAGCCAATCACCGTACGACAGATAATCAGTGAAGGTTTATCCGTGACGCTCTGCGCTTCACGGATCGCGCTGGCAATCGCTTCAGCGTCGTGGCCGTCGATTTCGCCTACGACGTGCCAGTTATAAGCTTCAAAGCGTTTATGCGTATCATCGGTAAACCAGCCTTCGGTTTCACCGTCAATGGAAATACCGTTATGGTCATAGAAGCCGATCAGTTTACCCAGTCCCAGCGTACCGGCCAGCGAGCAGACCTCGTGAGAGATCCCTTCCATCAGGCAGCCGTCGCCCATGAAAACATAGGTAAAATGATCGACGATATCATGACCGGGGCGGTTAAACTGCGCTGCCAGCGTCCGCTCGGCAATCGCCAGTCCCACCGCATTGGCCAGGCCCTGGCCCAGCGGGCCGGTGGTGGTTTCCACGCCAGGGGTGTAACCGATCTCCGGATGACCCGGTGTTTTGGAATGCAGCTGGCGGAAGTTTTTCAACTCCTCAATCGGCAAATCGTAGCCGGTCAGATGCAGCAGGCTGTAAAGCAGCATGGAACCGTGACCGTTAGAAAGAATAAAGCGATCGCGGTCGAGCCAGGCTGGATTGGTGGGGTTATGCTTCAGGAAGTCGCGCCACAGCACTTCGGCGATATCCGCCATGCCCATAGGCGCGCCGGGATGGCCTGATTTTGCTTTTTGTACCGCGTCCATGCTCAGGGCACGAATCGCATTTGCCAACTCTCTGCGTGAAGACATAGATTTCTCCCTCTGGATTGGAGATAAGCGGGCGGGAATCCGCCCGACGTAAGAAAACGGGGATTACAGTTTGGCCGCCAGCACATCTTCCAGCTTCTGCTGGTCAACGGCGAACTGACGGATACCTTCGGCCAGTTTTTCTACTGCCATGGCATCCTGGTTATGTTCCCAACGGAATTCCGCTTCGCTGAGCGGCGAAGGCTGGTGGAACGCCTCGGTTGACGGCTCCAGCTTGCGTTCTACCGGCGCGTCGCTGGATTGCAGCTCCTGCAGCAGGTTGGGGGAGAGGGTCAGGCGATCGCAGCCCGCCAGCGCCAGAATCTGTTCCACTTTACGGAAGCTGGCGCCCATGATGATGGTTTCATAACGGTGCTTTTTGTAATAGTCGTAGATACGACGTACCGATTTCACGCCCGGATCTTCATCCGCCACGTAGGGATCAAGCGGTTTACGGCTGTTATACCAGTCATAAATACGTCCCACAAAGGGCGAAATCAGGAATACTCCCGCTTCAGCACAGGCGCGCGCCTGGGCAAAGGAGAACAGCAGCGTCAGGTTACAGTGGATGCCATTTTTCTCCAGCTCTTCCGCCGCGCGAATGCCTTCCCAGGTGGAGGCGAGTTTGATCAGAATACGCGAACGGTCAACGCCGTTCTCTTCATACAGACGCACCAGCTTTTCCGCTTTGGTCACGCACATACCGCGATCAAAGGAGAGACGCGCATCCACTTCAGTCGAAACACGACCCGGGACGCTTTTCAGAATCTCCATGCCGAGGTTAATCGCCACTTTGTCGCTGGCGTTGATGATTTGAGTCTCTTTGCTGCCGCCCTGCTTTTTCGCATATTCGATGGCGTCATCAATCAGATGCTTGTAGGCATCAAGTCCAGCCGCTTTCAGGATGAGAGAAGGGTTGGTTGTGGCATCTTCCGGGTGGTAGTGGCGAATGGATTCGATATCGCCGCTGTCCGCCACCACGGTGGTGAACTGTTTTAATGCGTCTAGCTGGTTCATCTCTGGACTCCTTGATAAGCAATCGATAAGGCAAAAGATTTACACCCCAGGCGTATCGCCCTGTTTTGTGCCCTTTGCGGTGGATGCAGGTCAAACACATTGCAACACCCGCTTTCATATGAAAATGCGTATTCTCTGATTGTTGCGGGTCTTTCTGGACAACCGGTGGTTGCATCATTACACCCGGTCCGGGCTGCGGCAAAGGTGTAACAGAGCGAATGTTGCCGTGCAGATGACGCCGGGATGAACTTTATGCCATCTCTAAGCATAGCAGCCTCACAAAAAGGCGTTGCTGCCGCGCGCAGAATCTCTGCGCGCCGGGAATAAGGTTCTTTGAACTGCTCAGCATCCTTTCTGCGGTACGGGTTTTATACTGGATGGTGAATTTTTCGCCAATAAAGGAATTCCCATGGACGATCAACTGAAGCAGAGCGCTCTCGACTTTCATCAGTATCCTGTGCCCGGAAAAATCCAGGTCTCGCCCACCAAGCCTCTTGCCACCCAGCGCGATCTGGCGCTGGCCTATTCACCAGGCGTGGCTGCGCCCTGTCTGGAAATCGCCGCAGATCCGCTGGCGGCGCATAAATATACCGCGCGGGGCAATCTGGTGGCGGTGATCTCCAACGGCACAGCGGTGCTGGGCTTAGGCAATATCGGCGCGCTGGCCGGTAAGCCGGTGATGGAAGGCAAAGGGGTGCTGTTCAAAAAGTTTGCCGGTATCGACGTGTTTGATATTGAAATTGATGAACAGGATCCCGATCGGCTGATTGAGGTGATCGCGGCGCTGGAGCCGACGTTCGGCGGCATCAACCTGGAGGATATCAAAGCCCCGGAGTGCTTTTATATTGAGGAGCAACTGCGTGCGCGCATGCATATTCCGGTGTTTCATGATGATCAGCACGGCACGGCGATCATCTGTACCGCCGCGGTGCTGAACGGCCTGAAGGTCGTGAAGAAGCGCATTGCGGATGTCCGGCTGGTGGTCTCGGGGGCAGGTGCCTCTGCCATCGCCTGTATGAACCTGCTGGTGGCGCTCGGCATGGCGAAGCACAACATTGTGGTTTGCGACTCGAAGGGAGTGATCTACCGCGGGCGCGAAGAGCCGATGGCAGTCACCAAAGCGGCCTACGCCGTGGAGGATAACGGCAAGCGCACCCTGGACGAGGTGATCAACGGGGCGGATATCTTTCTCGGCTGTTCTGGCCCCCGGGTGCTGACGGCGGAGATGGTGAAAAAAATGGCACCCTCGCCGCTGATCCTGGCGCTGGCCAATCCGGAACCGGAGATTATGCCGCCGCTGGCGAAAGCGGTGCGTCCCGACGCCATTATCTGTACCGGACGCTCCGATTTTCCCAATCAGGTGAATAACGTGCTCTGCTTCCCGTTTATTTTCCGTGGTGCGCTGGATGTCGGGGCCACAGCAATTAATGAAGCGATGAAACTGGCGGCTGTTGAGGCGATAGCGGAACTGGCGCAGGCGGAACAGAGCGATGTGGTCGCCTCCGCCTATGACGATCAGGAGCTCTCTTTTGGGGCGGAATACCTGATTCCGAAACCTTTCGATCCGCGGCTGATTGTGCAGATCGCGCCTGCGGTGGCGCGCGCGGCGATGCAGTCGGGCGTCGCTACCCGTCCCATCAGTGACTTTGATGCTTACCGCGAGCGGCTGACGGAATTCGTCTACAAAACCAATCTGTTTATGAAGCCGATCTTTTCGCAGGCGCGTAAGGCGCCGAAGCGTGTAGTACTGGCGGAAGGGGAGGAGGTGCGCGTGCTGCACGCCACCCAGGAGCTGATCTCACTCGGTCTGGCGCGGCCGATTCTGATTGGGCGTCCGAACGTGATTGCGATGCGCCTGCAGAAACAGGGGCTGAAAATCGAGGCGGGCAAAGATTTTGATGTGGTGAACAACGAATCTGACCCGCGCTTTAAAGCCTACTGGAGCGAATATTACCAGCTGATGAAGCGGCGCGGCGTGACGCCGGAACAGGCGCAGCGGGCGGTGATCGGCAATCCGACCCTGATCGGTGCCATTATGGTACATCGTGGCGAGGCGGATGCGTTGATCTGCGGTACGGTGGGCGACTACCGTGAGCATTATGAGGTGGTGGAAAAAGTGTTCGGCTTCCGCGAAGGGATCAAAGTGGCGGGGGCGATGAACGCGCTGCTGTTGCCGAGCGGCAACACCTTTATTGCGGACACTTACGTCAATGAGGATCCTGGCCCGGAGCAGCTGGCGGAGATCACCTTAATGGCGGCGGAAACCGTGCGTCGCTTCGGCATTGAGCCGAAAGTGGCGCTGCTTTCGCACTCCAGCTTTGGCTCTTCCAACGCGCCCGGCGCGCGTAAAATGCGCGAGACGCTGGCGCTGGTGCAGCAGCGGGCGCCGGATCTGGAAATCGATGGCGAGATGCATGGCGATGCGGCGCTGCAGGAGAGTATTCGCCGGGAGCAGATGCCGGACAGTCCGCTGAAAGGCACCGCCAACCTGTTGATCATGCCGAATGTCGAGGCGGCACGCATCAGCTACAACCTGCTGCGCGTCTCCAGCTCCGAAGGAGTGACCGTGGGACCGGTACTGATGGGGATCGGGAAACCGGTGCATGTGCTGACGCGGGTGGCATCGGTGCGGCGTATTGTGAATATGGTGGCGCTGGCGGTGGTGGAGGCGCAAACGCAGCCGCTGTAAGCGGCTGCGTCAGGCTTAAATCCAGGCTTTCACCGGCAGGAAGTCGGTATAGAGTGCCGCTTCCGGTGAGCCAGGCGCGGGATGATAATCATATTCCCAGCGCACCAGCGGCGGCATTGACATCAGGATCGATTCGGTGCGGCCGCCGGTCTGCAGGCCGAACAGCGTGCCGCGATCCCACACCAGATTAAACTCTACGTAGCGTCCACGACGATAGAGCTGGAACTGGCGCTCGCGTTCGCCCCAGGGGTAATCTTTACGCCGCGCCACAATCGGCAGATAAGCGTCCAGGAAGCCCTGGCCCACCGCCTGGGTAAAGGCGAAGCAGTGGTCGAAATCGGGGGTATTCAGATCGTCAAAAAACAGCCCGCCAATGCCGCGCTGTTCATCGCGATGCCGCAGATAGAAATAGTCGTCGCACCACTGTTTGTAGCGCGGATAAAGCTCTTCACCAAAGGGCTGGCAGAGATCGAACGCCGTTTGATGCCAGTGTACGGCATCTTCATGAAAGCCATAAAACGGCGTCATGTCGAAGCCGCCGCCAAACCACCATACCGCATCGGCTCCGGGTTTCTCAGCAATAAAAAAGCGCACGTTGGCATGGCTGGTAGGCACATACGGGTTTTCAGGATGGATCACCAGCGAAACGCCCATCGCTTCAAAACTGCGTCCGGCCAGCTCAGGCCGGTGCGCGGTCGCCGAGGCGGGCATCTGGTCGCCATGAACATGGGAAAAATTCACGCCTGCCTGCTCGAAAACAGCGCCGTTGCGCAGCACGCGGCTGCGTCCGCCGCCGCCGCCGGTGCGTTGCCAGCTGTCTTCAGCAAAACTCGCCTGGCCATCAGCCGCGGCCAGCTGTTCACAAAGGGTATCCTGCAGCGTCAGCAAAAAGGTTTTGACGCGGGAAATATCGGGAGTGCTCATAAGTCTCTCATCCGTCACGTTTGCGACAAGTATACCTGAGCGTGCGCCGGCTGTGACGATCCTGTTGCTGCGCGCTGCGCGTCACTTTTTTCCGCTGCGGGCAATGAGGAGGGTTGCGCCGGGAAAAGAATACGTGATAATCAGCAAATTGTGCTTAACCGCTGGGTGATGACGATGGAAATTCGTGCTTTCCGCCAGGAAGATTTTGAAGAAGTGATCACGCTCTGGGAGCGTTGCGATCTGTTGCGGCCATGGAACGATCCGGAAATGGATATTGAGCGTAAGCTGAATCACGATCCCGATCTTTTCCTGGTGGCCGTCGTCGGTGGGGAAATTGTCGGTACGTTAATGGGGGGCTACGATGGCCATCGCGGCTCCGTCTACTATCTCGGCGTTCATCCCGACTATCGCGGACGCGGTTTCGCCAATGCGCTGATGAACCGGCTGGAGAAAAAGCTGATTGCGCGCGGCTGCCCGAAAATTAATCTGGTGGTGCGCGAAGAGAATGATGCCGTGCTCGGCTTCTATGAAAAGCTTGATTACGAGATCGGCGACTCAGTGCTGATGGGTAAACGTCTGATTGAAGATCGTGAATATTAAGCCTGCGTGCGCAGGACAGCCATGATGGCGCTGAAATACCTTCCTGATGATTATGATCAGCGGGGGCAACTGCGCCTGCCGCTGCTCTTCTGGTTTATCCTGCTGCTGCAGGCGCGTACCTGGCTGCTGCTGCTGATGGCCGGCGCTTCCCGTCAGCAGGGTAACGATCTGCTGGCTCTGTTTTATCCGGATCGGCAGAGTTTCTGGCTCGGGCTGGCGTTGGGTGTGCCTGCCGCGATTGGGTTGTTGCTCACCGGCTATCGCCAGCGCTGGCCGCGGCTCTGGCAGCACTGGCGTCATGTTCTTATGGCATCGCTGCTGATCGCACTGATCGGGCAGGGTGCGCAGTTGACGCAGGAGGCGTTGCAGGCGTCACCTGTGCCGCTGCTGTTTAGCCTGTTCGATCTGCTGGCGCTCGGCTGGTTGCACTATAACCAGCGGCTGTGTGACTGTTTTCTGCCTGACGATCATCAGCTGTAAACTTTTTGCCGCATTGGGACTCCAACCTGATTCGCTCGTCTGCACTTTGTTAACAGGAGTTTTCATGAAAGCTGTTCGTCCCGCGCTCTTTATCGCCGCCACGCTGCTGGCAGGCTGCGCCAGTTCCGGTTCTGACTCTGCAAGTCAGGGCAGCTGGTGGAATCCCTTCAGTAAAATCTCCTGGTCGGCCATGGCACCCTGGAACTGGTTCGGTTCTTCACTGGAAGTGTCGGAGCAGGGCGTCGGCGGGCTGAATGGCAGCACAGCCATGACGCAGCAGGCGATCGATGAGGGTCTGAATGGCGACTATAAGCTGCGACAGGGGATGCGCGGTGATAACGGCCAGGTGATCAGCTTCTGGCAGGCGCTGCAGGATGATGAGGTAAAACTGGTTATCTCGGGTCAGAGCAGCGTGGAACGTATTGAGGTGATGGACAGCGCGATTGCCAGCGCCAGCGGCGTGCATGTCGGCAGCCGCTTCAGTGACACCTACAGCAAAGCCTTCAATAACTGTCAGAAAGCGGCCGCCAGCAACGAGGTGGAATGTAAAGCGCCCGACAGCCAGCATATCCGGTATCTCTACAGTGGCGAATGGCGCGGGCCTGAAGGGCTGATGCCGCCGGACGATACGCTGAAAAACTGGACGCTGAGTAAAATTATCTGGCAGCGCTGATTCCGCACGCGCTGCGGATTAAGGCAGGGGAGGGGCAGCGTCTCTCCCTTTCACGCCCCTTCCTTTTCGCACCCTGTATCTGCCTGCGGTTTACGCCCGGGCGTTACGATTTTTGCATTTTCATCTTCTGCATAAACACTTGCGCGGGCTTATGCCTTTTTCGACTTTGAAATCAACAAACGATATATAAAACCGTTACAGCTTTTCCCTGAGTTATAAATAAACTGGTCGGACGGCTGGTGTGAGTCGGATCAATATTTCAGGGTGCATAATGACTTTTCCCGCAATAAAAAAAATCGTAAGCGGTGTGGCGTTCTCACTGGTAATAGCGAATGCCGCACAGGCAACGCAGTTACTTAACAGCTCTTATGATGTTTCACGCGAGCTGTTTGTGGCTCTGAACACACCTTTTGAAAAACAGTGGAATGCCAGCCATCCAGGCGACAAACTCACTATCAAACAATCACACGCGGGCTCCTCAAAGCAGGCGCTGGCGATCCTGCAGGGCCTGCGCGCTGATGTGGTGACCTATAACCAGGTCACAGACGTCCAGGTGCTGCACGATAAAGGGAAGCTGATCCCCGCAGACTGGCAGGCGCGTCTGCCCAATAACAGCTCGCCTTTCTACTCCACCATGGCGTTTCTGGTGCGTAAAGGTAACCCGAAAAACATCCACGACTGGGCAGATTTGACCCGCAATGATGTGAAACTGATTTTCCCGAACCCGAAAACCTCCGGTAATGCCCGTTATACCTATCTGGCTGCCTGGGGCGCAGCGGATAAAGCGGATGGCGGCGATAAGGCAAAAACCGAAGCCTTTATGACCAAATTCCTGAAAAACGTCGAAGTGTTTGATACCGGCGGCCGTGGCGCTACCACCACTTTCGTGGAGCGTAATCTGGGTGATGTGCTGATCAGCTTTGAATCGGAAGTGAACAATATCCGTAACCAGTACGGTAAAGATGATTATGAAGTGATCGTGCCGAAAACCAACATTCTGGCGGAGTTCCCGGTGGCCTGGATCGACAAAAACGTCGAGCATAACGGCACCACCGAGGCGGCCAAAACCTATCTGAACTACCTCTACACGCCGGAAGCGCAGACCATCATCACCGATTTTTACTATCGCGTGAATAATCCGCAGTTGATGGAGAAACTGCAGGATCGCTTCCCGCAGACTGAGCTGTTCCGTGTTGAAGAGGCGTTCGGCGGCTGGGAAGCAGCGATGAAAACCCATTTCGCCAGCGGCGGCGAGCTGGATAAATTGTTAGCAGCGGGGCGTGGCTAATGTTTGCGCGCAGCCATAAGCGTGTTCTGCCCGGCTTTGGTTTAAGTCTGGGCACCAGCCTGCTGTTTACCTGCCTGATTCTGCTGTTGCCGATCAGTGCACTGATCATGCAGCTGTCGAACATGACGCTGGCACAGTACTGGGAAGTGATCTCCCATCCGCAGCTGGTGGCAGCCTATAAGGTCACGCTGCTGGCGGCGGGGGTGGCCTCGCTGTTCAATGCAGTGTTTGGCATGCTGATGGCGTGGATCCTGACGCGTTACCGTTTTCCCGGGCGTACGCTGCTGGATGGCCTGATGGATCTGCCGTTCGCACTGCCCACCGCGGTGGCAGGCCTGACCCTGGCGGGCCTGTTTTCCACTAGCGGCTGGTACGGTCAATGGCTGGCGCATTTTGATATTAAAGTTTCCTACACCTGGATCGGCATCGCGGTAGCGATGGCTTTTACCAGCATTCCCTTTGTGGTACGTACCGTACAGCCGGTGCTGGAAGAGCTGGGGCCGGAATATGAAGAGGCCGCGCAGACGCTGGGCGCAACGCCCTGGCAGAGCTTCCGCCGCGTCGTATTGCCGGAGGTGGCTCCGGCGCTGCTGGCGGGTACGGCACTCTCCTTTACCCGCAGCCTGGGCGAATTTGGCGCGGTGATCTTTATCGCCGGCAACATTGCCTGGAAAACGGAAGTCACCTCACTGATGATTTTTGTCCGTCTGCAGGAATTTGATTATCCGGCAGCCAGTGCGATTGCCTCGGTCATTCTTGTCGCATCGCTGCTGTTGCTGTTCGCAATTAACACCTTACAGAGCCGCTTTGGCCGTCGTCTGGGAGGTCACTAATGGCGGAAGTATCGCAACTGAACATTGAGCGTCAGCCGTTTAACTGGGGCAAATGGCTGCTGATTGGTACCGGTGCGCTGGTCTCCATCCTGCTGCTGGTGGTCCCGATGATTTCGATCTTCTGGGAAGCCCTGCATCAGGGCCTGGGGCTTGCCCTGAGCAACCTGTTTGAGCCCGATATGCTGCACGCTATCTGGCTGACGGTGCTGGTAGCGCTGATTACCGTGCCGGTTAACCTGGTCTTCGGTACGCTGCTCGCCTGGCTGGTGACGCGTTTTAATTTTCCGGGCCGTCAGCTGTTGCTCACGCTGTTTGATATTCCGTTTGCCGTCTCGCCAGTGGTAGCGGGTCTGATGTATCTGCTGTTCTGGGGCGTCAACGGGCCGGCCGGCAGCTGGCTGGATGCGCACAATATCCAGATTATGTTTTCCTGGCCCGGTATGGCGCTGGCCACCATCTTTGTCACCTGTCCGTTTGTGGTGCGCGAACTGGTGCCAGTGATGCTTAGTCAGGGCAGCCATGAAGATGAAGCCGCGGTGCTGCTGGGCGCGTCTGGCTGGCAGATGTTCCGCCGCGTCACGTTACCCAATATTCGCTGGGCGCTGCTGTATGGCGTGGTGCTGACTAATGCCCGTACCATCGGCGAGTTTGGCGCGGTTTCCGTGGTTTCGGGCTCGATTCGCGGCGAAACCTATACCCTGCCGCTGCAGGTTGAATTACTGCATCAGGATTACAACACCGTTGGCGCCTTTACTGCCGCCGCGCTGCTGACCCTGATGGCAATTGTGACACTGTTTCTGAAAAGCGTGCTGCAGTGGCGTCTGGAAAACCAGCGCAAGCGTCTGCAACAGGAGGAAAACCATGAGCATTGAGATTAACCAGATCAACAAAGCCTTCGGCAAGACTCAGGTGTTGAACGACATCTCACTGAATATTTCTTCTGGTCAGATGGTGGCGCTGCTTGGGCCGTCCGGTTCAGGGAAAACCACGCTGCTGCGGATTATCGCCGGGCTGGAACATCAGAATAGCGGTCAGATTCGTTTCAACGGCAAAGATGTCAGCCGTCTGCATGCGCGCGACCGTCAGGTAGGCTTTGTGTTCCAGCACTATGCGCTGTTCCGCCATATGACGGTGTTCGACAATATCGCTTTTGGTCTGACCGTGCTGCCGCGGCGCGAACGCCCCTCGGCGGCGGAGATTAAAAAGCGCGTGACCCGTCTGCTGGAGATGGTGCAACTGGCGCATCTCGCTAACCGTTTTCCTGCCCAGCTGTCGGGTGGTCAGAAACAGCGTGTGGCACTGGCGCGCGCGCTGGCGGTCGAACCGCAAATCCTGTTGCTGGATGAACCTTTTGGCGCACTGGATGCGCAGGTGCGTAAAGAGCTGCGTCGCTGGCTGCGTCAGCTGCATGAAGAACTGAAATTCACCAGCGTGTTCGTTACCCACGATCAGGAAGAGGCGATGGAAGTCGCCGATCGCGTGGTGGTGATGAGTCAGGGTAATATCGAGCAGGTGGGCGCACCGGATGATGTCTGGCGCGAACCGGCGACCCGTTTTGTGCTGGAGTTTCTCGGCGAGGTTAACCGTTTCACCGGCGAAGTACACGGCTCCCATTTCCATGTCGGCGCCCATCACTGGCCGCTGGGGTATGCTTCCGCCCATCAGGGCGACGTCGATCTGTTCCTGCGCCCGTGGGAGATTGACGTCAGCCGTCAGAGCAGTCTCGAGACCCCGTTGCCGGTACAGGTACTGGAAGTCAGCCCGCGCGGCCACTTCTGGCAGCTGGTAGTGCAACCGGCAGGCTGGCAGAGTGAGCCGGTGACCGTGGTTTTTGACGGCGACCAGACTGCCCCGATCCGTGGCGAACGGCTGTTCATTGGCCTGCAGCAGGCACGCCTCTATCATGGCAATGCCATGCTGCGCCCGGTTGCCTTTGCCGAAAGCGCCTGATATTTTGACAGGATGACAAGCATTTCTTCGGGCGGGACTTTCCCGCCCGACTTTTTTGCGCCTTTTCTTACCAGGAATAAACATTGTGACGACTCTGGAACAGACAATCGGCAATACACCGCTGATTAAATTGCAGCGCCTGACGCCTGCCAATGGCAGCGAAGTCTGGCTGAAACTGGAAGGCAACAATCCCGCCGGCTCGGTGAAAGATCGTGCCGCCTGGTCGATGATTCATCAGGCGGAGCTGCGCGGTGAGATCCAGCCCGGCGATGTGCTGATTGAAGCGACCAGCGGCAACACCGGCATTGCGCTGGCGATGATTGCGGCGATGAAGGGCTATCATCTCCGGCTGCTGATGCCAGAAAACATGAGTCAGGAGCGGCAGGCCGCGATGCGCGCTTACGGCGCAGAGCTGGTGCTGGTCACCCGCGAGCAGGGGATGGAAGGCGCGCGTGAGCTGGCACAGCAGATGGCGGATCGCGGCGAAGGCAAAGTGCTCGACCAGTTTAACAACTCTGATAACCCGCTGGCACACTACCGCACCACCGGCCCGGAAATCTGGCAGCAGACGCAGGGACGGCTGACGCATTTCGTTTCCAGCATGGGCACCACGGGCACCATTACCGGGGTTGCGCAGTATCTGAAAGAACAGAGCGCGCAGGTACAGATTGTCGGTCTGCAACCCTGCGAAGGCAGCAATATTCCGGGCATCCGGCGCTGGTCGCCAGCCTGGCTACCGGGCATTTTCCGTCCTGAGCTGGTGGATACGGTAATGGATATGTCACAGCACGAGGCGGAAGAGACGATGCGGGCGCTGGCGCAGCGCGAAGGCCTGTTCTGCGGCGTCAGTTCTGGCGGCGCGGTGGCGGGCGCATTACGTATCGCGCGTGATAACCCGGGCAGTATTGTGGTGGCGATTATTTGCGACCGCGGCGATCGTTACCTTTCTACTGGCGTCTACGGTTAACGCCTGTCCATCCTGAGCTGGCCTGCGCCCGGAAGACGGGTGGCAACAGCCGGATGCGGCGCAAACAAAAACGGCACCCTGGGGTGCCGTTTCGTTTACTGTCGGGACTTACTTCTTGATACGAATGACCGGTGTTTCACCTACGGTGACCTGGCCGGAGAGTTTGATTAACTCTTTGATCTCATCCATGTTAGAGATCACTACCGGCGTCAGCGTTGATTTTGCTTTCTCTTCCAGCAGCGGCAGATCAAATTCGATCACGACATCACCTTTTTTGACCTTCTGGCCCTCTTCAGCGATGCGTTTGAAGCCTTCACCTTTCAATTCCACAGTGTCGATACCAAAGTGAACGAAGAGTTCGATACCGTTATCAGACTCGATGGAAAATGCATGATTGGTTTCGAAAATCTTGCCGATAGTACCATCCACCGGGGCAACCATTTTGTTGCCGCTGGGTTTGATAGCAATACCGTCACCCACAATTTTCTCTGCAAACACGACATCTGGTACGTCTTCAATATTCACGATTTCGCCTGACAGAGGCGCAACGATGTCAATTGTTCCGGACGCGCTCTCTGTTTTGTCGCCAAAAAGTTTAGAAAACAAACCCATGATCTTCTCCTAAGCAGTAATTTTGGGCCAGCGTCTCGCGGATCAGCAGAGTGTTTTTTCTTTAATGAATTTATTAACCAGTTTCATTAAATCTTCCGCTGTGGGTTGAGCCAGAGCCTGCTCAGCCAGTGCCTTCGCATCTTCAAAATTGGTGTTACGTATAATTTTCTTGATGCTCGGGATTGAAATCGCACTCATGCTGAATTCATCCAGCCCCATTCCCAGTAACAGTAGTGTAGCACGTTCGTCACCCGCCAGCTCACCACACATGCCGGTCCACTTACCTTCCGCATGAGAAGCATCGATCACCTGCTTGATCAGGGTCAGCACGGACGGGGTCATCGGGTTATAAAGGTGCGAAATCAGGTCGTTACCACGATCTACTGCCAGAGTATACTGCGTAAGGTCGTTTGTCCCAATACTAAAGAAATCGACTTCTTTCGCCAGATGACGCGCAATCACTGCTGAAGCCGGGGTTTCTACCATGATCCCCACTTCAATGGTTTCATCAAAGGCTTTGCCTTCGTCACGCAGCTGCGCTTTCAGCAGCTCCAGCTCCTGCTTCAGGCTACGTACTTCTTCGACTGAGATAATCATCGGGAACATGATGCGCAGCTTGCCGAACGCCGAGGCACGCAAAATGGCGCGCAGCTGGGCGTGCAGGATCTCTTTACGGTCCATGGCGATACGTATAGCGCGCCAGCCAAGGAAAGGGTTCTCTTCTTTCGGCAGATTCATATAAGGCAGATCTTTATCGCCGCCGATGTCCATGGTACGCACGATAACCGCCTGAGAGCCCATGGCTTCCGCAACGGCTTTATAAGCCTGGAACTGCTCTTCTTCCGTTGGCAGCGCATTGCGATCCATAAACAAGAATTCGGTACGGTAGAGGCCGACGCCTTCAGCGCCGTTACGCTCAGCGCCCGCGATATCACGCACGGTGCCGATATTGGCGCAAACTTCAACCTGATGGCCATCCAGCGTAATCGCCGGTAGATCTTTCAGTTTCGCCAGTTCATGTTTCTCGGACAGATACTGCGTTTGTACCGCTTTCAGCTCTTCTGCCACTTCCGGGGTGGGGTTAATGTAAACTTTATTGTTAACCGCATCCAGAATCAGAAAATCGCCATTCTTAATGGCGTTGGTGACATTACCGGTGCCGACGATGGCAGGCAGCTCCAGTGAGCGCGCCATAATCGAGGTATGCGAGGTACGGCCGCCCAGATCGGTAATAAAGCCCAGCACTTTTTTCAGGTTCAGCTGGGCCGTTTCTGATGGGGTCAAATCCTTCGCCACCAGAATCGATTCTTCCTGAATCGCGCTCAGATCGACGATATGCAAGCCAAGAATGTTTTGCAGTAAACGTTTGCCGATGTCACGCACGTCGGCGGCGCGCTCTTTCAGATATTCGTCGTCAAGCTCTTCCAGCGCTTTGGCCTGCCCATCAATGACCGAGTAAGCTGCCGCGTCGGCTGAAGCTTTCTCTTTTTTGATCAGGTCGATGATTTCCTGCTCCAGCTCTTCATCTTCCAGCAACATAATGTGGCCTTCGAAGATGGCAGCTTTTTCTTCACCGAGGCTTTCACCGGCTTTGATTTTGATAGCCTCAAGCTGTGAAGCCGCTTTGCTGCGACCGTCCAGGAAACGCTGAACTTCCTGCTCAACCTGATCGTCAGAAATCTTTTTGCGGTTGATGACGATGTCATCTTCTTTCAGCAGCAAAGCTTTGCCGAAAGCGATACCTGGTGATGCTAAAATGCCTGAAATCATAACCCTACCTTTTTATCACGATGGCTCATTAACCCAAGGCGTTGCCATTGTCATGGAAAGTGTACTGTACGGATGCAATAACGCGGACAGATTGTCCGCGATCAAGATGTTTGCACTCAATGGGGCAGATGAGTCGGTTTGCGTAAAAACTGAGCGGGTTACTCCAGCTCAGCCATCAGTTTAACCAGATGTTCAACAGCCTGTTGTTCATCTTCACCTTCTGCTGACAAAGTTACAACAGTTCCCTGAGTCAAACCCAGCGTCTGCAACTTAAACAGGCTTTTCGCACTGGCAGATTTGCCGTTAGAGGTTACGGTGATTTCAGACTGAAACGCTTTGGCTTCTTTGACAAACTGCGCAGCAGGGCGGGTGTGCAGACCGTTAGGTGCAGTAATGGTAACTTCTTGCTGGAACATTCTATTTCCCCAACTTTATCAGGTTTGGTGTTATGGATCTAAAGTCTAGCCTGGAGCCGCAACTTTAGCCTGTGACAGGTGCGCTGGTATAGCATCTCGCTGACCAAAAAATGCGCCTGAATGAGTATGGCATTTTGAAGCGCCGATCAGAAAGTTTCTGACGGTTTTCTTCATTCATTATGCCGGGATTCGCCGTTTCGCCAATCTCAAAATCTGTTCAGCTTGATCCACTTCAAAAGCGTATTAATTTCAAGCATCGAAATAATTGCAAGCTTAAATACCAGAGCGGCATCACTGAAATCAATCTGCATGGTAGTAAAAGTGAGATCTGCGCCACAAAAAAGCACCCATTTGGGTGCTTTTTAATCCGCTTTCAGACGCTTTCCTTACTGCTGCAGCTCTTTTTCCGTGAAAAGATCGGCAAACAGTGCGGTACTTAAATAGCGTTCGCCAGAGGAGGGCAGCACCACCACAATTGTCTTGTTGGCGAAGGCTTCATCTTCCTGCAGTTTGAGGGCGGCAGCAACGGCGGCACCAGAGGAGATACCGGCCAGGATACCTTCTTCTTCCATCAGACGGCGGGCGGTTGAAATCGCTTCTTCGTTGGTAATGCCTACCACACGATCGATCAGGCTCAGCTCCAGGTTGCCCGGAATAAAGCCTGCGCCGATACCCTGAATTTTATGCGGGCCGGGTTTCAGCTCTTCACCAGCCAGCGCCTGGGCGATGACCGGCGAATCGGTCGGCTCTACCGCAACGGTAATCAGTTCTTTTTTGCCTTTGGTGTTCTTGATATAGCGGCTGACACCGGTCAGCGTACCGCCAGTACCCACACCCGCAATAAAGACATCAACCTCACCATCCGTATCTTCCCAGATTTCCGGGCCAGTGGTTTTTTCATGAATTTCCGGGTTTGCCGGGTTGTTGAACTGCTGTAGCAGCACATATTTATCAGGATTGCTGGCGACAATCTCTTCTGCTTTCGCAATGGCACCTTTCATGCCTTTTGCGCCTTCTGTCAGCTCAAGGTTCGCACCCAGCGCTTTCAGCAGTTTACGACGCTCAACTGACATGGTTTCCGGCATGGTCAACGTCAGCTTGTAGCCGCGTGCAGCAGCCACATAGGCGAGCGCGATGCCGGTATTACCGCTGGTGGGTTCCACCAGTTCAACGCCGGGCTTGAGAATACCGCGTTTTTCTGCGTCCCAAATCATATTGGCACCGATACGGCATTTAACGCTGAAGCTGGGGTTACGGGATTCAACTTTTGCCAGAATGCGGCCGTTACCGATGCGGTTCAGTCTAACCAGCGGCGTATGACCGATTGTCAACGAGTTGTCTTCATAGATCTTACTCATAGCCCGTCCTTAACTGTATGAAATTTGAGGGAACACCCAGAGCATACGCTTTCTGCCTGCGCAAGGAAGGAAAGAAATCGTATATCTATATGTCGCACGGCAATAAGCCTGCGCGAAAAAGCATAAGGCACGCTTTATACGCTCCCGCAGGTTACTGGCGGCCCAGCTGGCCGCGGTAGCGATCCACCCACATCGCCGTCGCGCCACATACCGCTACCGGCATAATCGCCAGATTCAGAACCGGGATGAGGGTAAACAAACTGACCAGCGCGCCAAACTGCATATTGGCGACTTTGTGCTGACGCAACGCGTTACGCATCTGTTTAAAGCTGATCTTGTGATTATCGAACGGATAATCACAATATTGCACCGAAAGCATCCAGGCGCTGAACAGAAACCAGAGCACCGGCACCACCGTCTGGCCAAAGCCGGGGATAAAGTAGAGCAGTAGCAGGCCCAGCGCACGCGGCAGGTAGTAGCCCAGCTTCTGCAGTTCCCGCTTCATAATGCGCGGCACATCTTTGAGCATCCCCAGCCAGCCGCTGTCGGGCAGCGGTTGTCCGGTTAACCGTCCTTCCAGTTGTTCCGCCAGCAGGCCGCAGAAGGGGGCGGCGATCCAGTTCGCCAGCGTGGAAAAAAAGTAGCTGAATACCAGCAGAATACAGATAGCGGACAGCGGCCAGAGCAGATAGCTCAGCCAGTGCAGCCAGTCCGGGATATGGCTCATCAGGCGTGGGATCCAGTCGCCCAGGCGGTAAAAAAGCCAGATAAATGCGCTACTCATCAGCAAAACATTCACCAGCAGCGGAATAACCACAAAGCGGCGCAGGCCAGGCAGGCGAATCAAACGCCATCCCTGGCTAAAGTAGTACACGCCATTAAACGATGAGACAGAATTCTCACTGGCCATAAACGCTAAATCTCCACAATTGTCGGGGGATGCCCATCATAACCTGGCTTTTTGTCTGGAACAGAGAAAGGTTTGGGTAAAAAATCAGCAAAAAAGCGTGGGGGAGCTATCTTATTTGTCAGAAAATAGTGTGTACGCTTGCACTTGTGTAGCAGGGCAAATACAGTTAGAGGATAAAGTTTGCCGCGGTGGCAAGGTATTGGAACAACAGAGAATACAATGATGCAGGATTTGCGTCTGATATTAATCGTTGTTGGCGCGATCGCCATTATAGCGCTGCTGCTTCACGGTCTGTGGACCAGCCGTAAAGAGCGCTCGTCAGTATTCCGTGATCGCCCGCATAAACGTCTGAAACAGCGTGATGATGAAGCCCTGAGCGAAGAAGATGAGGACGATACCACCGGTGAAGTCCGCATCCGCCGCGATCGTCCCGTGCATGAAGAACCTAAATTTGATGGTTTCAGTGAAACCGCTGATGACACTGCGGCGTCGCCTGCTGAGCCTGTACGTCAGTCAGCGCCGCGTCGCGAGCCGCAGGCCGACAGCGATCCGCTGTTTAGCGCGCCAGCAGAGCCACGTCCGCAACCGCAACAGCCGCCACGCGTGCAGCCTGCCGCTCAGCCGGAGAGAACCTCCCCGGTACAGGCGCAACCGCAGCCGACGCAGGCCGATCCTTTACTGGACCAGGATCCCCTGACGGCAGTGCAGCCGCAGCCCGCTTATCAGGCGGCGCCGGAACCTCAGCCCCAGCCGCAATCGCAGCCCCAACAGCAAGCTGAACCACCCGCCGACGCGCAACCACAGCGTGAAGCGGCGAAATCGGGCAGCAAAGAGGCGGTGCTGGTTCTGCACGTTGCGGCACATGCTGGCGGCGTTTTGAATGGTGAAGCGCTGCTGCAGGGTATTTTGCAGGCTGGCTTCCAGTTTGGCGAAATGAATATTTTCCATCGTCACCTCAGCCCGGCAGGCAGCGGGCCGGTTCTGTTCAGCCTGGCGAACATGGTTAAGCCGGGCTCTTTTAATCCCGATGAGATGACTGATTTTACCACCCCAGGCGTCTCTATCTTTATGATGGTGCCCTCTTACGGTGATGCGAATCAGAACTTCAAGCTGATGCTGCAGTCAGCACAGCGTATTGCGGATGATGTCGGCGGTGTGGTGCTGGATGATGAGCGCCGCATGATGACGCCGCAAAAGCTGGAAACCTATAAAGCGCGTATTCGCGAAGTGATAGAGGCGCAGGATTAATCTCTGACGCGACCACGCAACGCTAATGTTTTAACGAACCCCCGCCTGTCGGGGGTTTTTTATCAGATGGGGCCCTATGAAATCCATTCAGGATCAGCTAACCGAATTGCGCACCACGCTGCGCCATCATGAATATCTCTATCACGTTTTGGATGCGCCGGAAATCCCGGATGCGGAATATGATCGTCTGATGCGCGAGCTGCGGGCGCTGGAAGAGCAACATCCCGATCTGATTACTCCTGATTCGCCAACACAACGCGTAGGCGCTGCGCCACTCGCGGTGTTTGAACAGGTGCGTCATGAACTGCCCATGTTGTCGCTGGATAACGTTTTTGACGACGCCGGTTATCTGGCGTTCAACAAACGGGTACGGGATCGCCTGAAAAGCACGGAAGAGATCACCTTTTGTTGCGAACTCAAGCTGGATGGCCTGGCGGTCAGCCTGCTGTATGAGAATGGCCTGCTGGTGCGTGCCGCCACGCGCGGTGACGGCACCACCGGCGAGAATATTACCGCCAACGTACGCACCATCTACGCCATTCCGCTGCGCCTGCAGGGTGACAATATTCCCGCCCGGCTGGAAGTGCGGGGCGAGGTCTTTATGACCCAGAGCGGATTCGAAAAGCTTAACGAAGAGGCGCGCAGAACCGGCGGCAAAGTCTTCGCCAACCCGCGTAATGCGGCGGCAGGATCGCTGCGCCAGCTCGATCCGCGCATCACGGCGAAGCGGCCACTCACTTTCTTCTGCTACGGCTTTGGTCTGCTGGAGGGGGGAGAAATGCCCGCCAGCCACTGGCAACGCCTGCAACAGTTCAAAGCCTGGGGACTGCCGGTCAGCGACCGTATCCGGCTGGTGCATTCGGCGGAAGAGGTACTGGAATTCTACCATCAGATAGAAAGAGAGCGTCCTGAACTCGGTTTCGATATTGATGGCGTAGTGATTAAGGTGGATTCTCAGCAGCTACAGGAACAACTGGGCTTTGTGGCGCGCGCGCCGCGTTGGGCTATCGCCTTTAAATTCCCGGCTCAGGAACAGATGACCTTTGTTCGCGACGTCGAGTTTCAGGTGGGACGCACTGGTGCCATTACGCCGGTGGCGCGTCTGGAGCCGGTGCAGGTGGCTGGCGTGATGGTCAGCAATGCGACGTTGCATAATGCCGATGAGATTGAACGCCTGGGCCTGCGCATTGGTGACAAGGTGGTGATCCGCCGGGCAGGGGATGTGATACCGCAGGTGGTTAACGTTGTGACCTCTGATCGGCCGGAAGATACCCAGGCTGTGCTTTTTCCGACGCACTGTCCGGTCTGTGGCTCGGATGTTGAGCGGGTCGAAGGGGAAGCGGTCGCACGCTGCACCGGCGGCCTGATTTGCGGTGCGCAGCGCAAAGAGGCGCTGAAGCATTTTGTTTCCCGCCGTGCGCTGGATGTGGATGGCTTAGGCGATAAGATCATCGATCAGCTGGTGGAAAAAGAGTATGTGAAAACGCCCGCCGATCTGTTCCGCCTGACGGCAGGCAAGCTCACCGGCCTGGATCGCATGGGACCAAAATCGGCGCAGAACATTGTTGATGCGCTGGATAAAGCGAAATCCACCACCCTGGCGCGTTTCCTCTATGCGCTGGGGATCCGTGAGGTGGGCGAAGCGACAGCCGCCAACCTGGCGGCGCATTTTGGCACGCTGGAAAACGTGATGGATGCTGATCTGGAAGCGCTGATGGCGGTTCAGGATGTTGGCAAAGTGGTAGCCTCACACGTGCGTAACTTTATGGAAGAGGAGAGCAATCGCGCGGTCATCCATCAGCTGGTGGAAGAGGCGGGTATTCACTGGCCAGCGGTGCAGGTGGTGAACATCACAGAGAGCGATAACCCCTTCGCCGGTAAAACCGTGGTGCTCACCGGCTCGCTCACCATTATGACCCGTGATGAGGCAAAAGACCGCCTGACCGCCATGGGCGCAAAAGTCAGCGGCAGCGTTTCGAAAAAAACCGACCTGCTGATTGCCGGCGAAGCTGCGGGTTCCAAGCTGGCGAAGGCACAGGAGCTGGGCATCAATGTGATTGATGAGGCCGAAATGATCCGCCTGCTGGGAGAGTAAATGGACAAGCAGTTGTTGATGGAGATCGCCAACAGTGAAATGCCCTTTGGGAAATACAAAGGGCGAAAACTCATCGACCTGCCGGAACCCTATCTGCTGTGGTTTGCCCGCAGCGGTGACTTTCCGTCAGGTCGTCTCGGTGAACTGATGCAGTTAACGCTGGCGATCAAAACTGAGGGGCTGGAGGGGCTGATTAAGCCCCTGCGCAACAGCTGAAGCTGGCCGCCGCATCAGCCTGCCAGCGCTACTTTTGTGACTCAACCACGCGCTTTGCGGCGGCCAGCTGCTTCTCGCTCTTTTCCGCGCTTTTTTTATAGTGCTGGGCAATAAAGGAGCAGACCATCAGCTGCACCTGATGAAAGACCATCAGCGGCAGCACAATAATCCCGACGGCACTGGCGGGAAACAGAATATTTGCCATCGGCACGCCGTTCGCCATGCTCTTTTTCGATCCACAGAACAGCACCACAATCTCATCGGCGCGTTTAAAGCCAAACAGACGCGCTGCACCAAAGTTAATCGCCAGCGCCACAAACAGCAGCAGCAAGCTGCCAGCCAGAATCCACAGCAAGGTCACGACGCCCACACGCTGCCAGATGCCGTTGACGACCGCTTCACTGAACGCAGAATAGACCACCAGCAGAATCGATGTCTGATCCGTTTTGCCAATCAGAGCACGGTGTTTTTCTACCCAGCCGCCAATCCAGCGGCGGGAAAGATGACCGAGCACAAATGGCACCAGCAGTTGCATCATAATTTTACCCAGCTGTTCCAGGCCGTTGCCCGGCATATCGCTGTGTACGTTCATCACCAGATTCACCAGCAGCGGTGAAATAAATACGCCCAGCAGGCTGGAAGCGGAGGCGCTACATACTGCAGCCGCTACGTTACCGCCCGCCATGGAGGTAAAGGCGATAGCCGACTGGACGGTTGCTGGCAGAATGCACAGATAGAGGAAGCCGGTATAGATCTCTGCGCTGACGTTCACCGGATGCCACCAGACCAGCAGCAGGCCAAGGATGGGAAACAGCACAAAGGTACTGAACATAATCCATACGTGCAGTCGCCAGTGGCTGCTGCCAGCAATAATCTTCTCGCGCGACAATTTAGCGCCATGCATAAAAAACAGCAGGGCGATTGCGGCGGTGGTCAGCCACTCGAAGAAATCAACAAATCCGCCCCGCGCTGGCAGGAAGGTCGCCAGCAACACGGTGATGATCAGCTTAATCATCATTGGATCGAGTCGTAAAAATCCCATGGTTACAATCCGGTGAAAATAGAGGTGGTGATGATTGTGCGCGATGCAGGTTTAGAAATAAAATTGATTTATTGCATTAATCTATGAGCAGATTCGATGAATTATACGTTACGACAGTTAAGAACCTTTGTCGCGGTGGCGAAGCAGGGCGGATTCAGCCAGGCGGGGCAAGCGATAGGCCTGAGTCAGTCAGCGGTGAGTCACAGCATTAAAGAGCTGGAAGCGGAAATGGGGATACGCCTGCTGGATCGTACCACGCGCGAGGTGATACTGACGGAAGCGGGCCAACAGCTGGCATCACGCATGGAGAGGTTACTGGAAGAGCTGAATACCACGCTGCTCGATATCCGCACCTGGGGCGAACAACGCAGCGGCACAGTACGCATCGCCGCCAGCCAGACCATCTCGGCGCATCTGATGCCGCAGTGCCTGGCGGCGAGCCAGCAGAGCTACCCTGAGATTAAGGTAATCCTGCACGATCGCGTTCAGCAGTGGGTACTGCAGAGCGTGCGCAACGGGGAAGTAGATTTCGGCATTGTGATTGGTCCGCTGGCGGAGGCGGATTTTGATGGGCAGCCGATTCTGGATGAGCCGTTTTTGCTGCTGTGTCGCAATGACGATGCGCTGACCAGCACAGCACGGCCGCAATGGTCGATGCTGGCCGGACGCACGCTGGTGCTGCAGGATTACGCCTCTGGCAGCAGGCTGCTGATTGATGCCGCTTTGCGCCAGCAGGGAATTGAAGTGGATGTCGCACAGGCGGTGGGGCATCCTGCCACGCTGTTTCCTATGGTAGAAGCGGGCATTGGGATCAGCATCCTGCCCGCACTGGCGCTGCCGTTACCAGCTGGCCGCCCGCTGACCGTGCGACGGCTATATCCCGAAATTGAGCGCAGTCTGGTGCTGATTAAGCGGAAAACCCGTTCGCTGGCCCCCGCCGCAGAAGCGATCTGGCAGCAGGTGCGTCAGCAGGCAGAACTCCTGACGCAACAACGCGCCCTGAATCCGGCGTTTTAGATGTAAACGTTAAGTTGGTTTTCATCTGTTGGACGGTTAACACCGTCAGCCTTTGTTTCGCTGCTCTGGCTGATGGGTTGCGTCTGTTGGGCCTTTTCAGCCTGCTTCTGTTGCAGCTGAGCCAGCTGGGCCTGCAATATCTGAATCTGAGACTCCAGAAGCTGCTGCTGTTCGGCTTTTTGCTCGATGGTTAAATCGTCATTGTTGCTCAGCTCTTTGAGCTGTTTAGTGATACTTTGAATCTGCTGGTTGATACTGGCAATTTGCGAAGCGGCCTGACTGCTGCCGCTGTTGCTGATACCTGAAATGGTCATGCGGTTTCCTCTTTTCTGACGATGTAGTTTCTTTATCGGAACGAAAGGACATCAGCTTGAGGATATGAGGCGGGAATCTTTTTTAAAAGAAGGGGAAGGGCATCAGCCTGAATCGCTCCGGCGATGCAGTCGAACCTGCGCAGGTTCTCATCCTGCACCGTTCAGCATACTGCCACTGAAACGAAAAAAGCGCCCTGGGAGCGCTTTTTCTGGAATCTGGTGGGTCGTGCAGGATGTGCCTCGGCCCATCTCTGGGCCTCGCCCTGCGGGTGATGCTGCGTATCAGCCTGAATCGCTCCGGCGATGCAGTCAAACCTGCGCAGGTTCTCATCCTGAACGTTCAGCATACTGCCACTGAAACGAAAAAAGCGCCCTGAGGGCGCTTTTTCTGCAATCTGGTGGGTCGTGCAGGATGTGCCTCGGCCCATCCCTGGGCCTCGCCCTGCGGGTGATGCTGCGCATCAGCCTGAATCGCTCCGGCGATGCAGTCGAACCTGCGCAGGTTGTCACCCTGCATGTTCAGCATACTGCCACTGCAACGAAAAAAGCGCCCTGAGGGCGCTTTTTTCTGGAATCTGGTGGGTCGTGCAGGATTCGAACCTGCGACCAATTGATTAAAAGTCAACTGCTCTACCAACTGAGCTAACGACCCGAAGTGGTGGGTGATGACGGGCTCGAACCGCCGACCCCCTCCTTGTAAGGGAGATGCTCTACCAACTGAGCTAATCACCCACTTCGGTACTGCTTCACAAGCTTTTTATCAGGCTAAGATATGGTGGGTGATGACGGGCTCGAACCGCCGACCCCCTCCTTGTAAGGGAGATGCTCTACCAACTGAGCTAATCACCCATATCTTATTGCTTGTGCACTGCGGGCCACCTGAAGAGTGGTGGGTGATGACGGGCTCGAACCGCCGACCCCCTCCTTGTAAGGGAGATGCTCTACCAACTGAGCTAATCACCCCCGCTGTGTGGAGTCGCATTATAGGGATAGTTGTAAGTGAGTCAACGCTTTTTAAATCGAAAATGTGCGTTCGCCTTAAAATTAGCCAGGATGGCTCGTAATTCGCCAATGTGCTGGTTTTCTTACCAGAAAGCGCGCAAAACCTTTCCCCTCAGGGCTGTCCCGATGATTGAGGATTCATCTTCAGGTGTTAGAATGTGGGTACTATTTTTCGCGTCCAACCCGTTTTTTGTCATCCAGACAGAAAAAACGCGCATTAAGGCAATGCTGAATGAAATTGAAAACTCGCTTCGCGCCCAGCCCCACCGGCTATCTGCATGTGGGCGGCGCTCGTACCGCGCTCTACTCCTGGCTGTATGCCCGTCATCATCAGGGCGAATTTGTCCTGCGTATTGAAGATACTGATCTTGAACGCTCCACGCCGGAAGCGATCGAAGCCATTATGGATGGCATGAACTGGCTGAGCCTGGACTGGGATGAAGGTCCTTACTACCAGACAAAACGTTTCGATCGCTATAACGCGGTGATTGATGAGATGCTGGAAGCGGGCACTGCCTATAAATGCTATTGCTCGCGTGAGCGCCTTGAGCAGCTACGCGAAACCCAGATGGCGAACGGCGAGAAGCCGCGCTACGACGGCCATTGTCGCGACAGCCATGAGCATCATGCTGCCGACGAACCTTGCGTGGTCCGTTTCCGTAACCCGCAGCAAGGATCGGTGATCTTTGACGATCAGATCCGTGGCCCGATCGAATTCAGCAACCAGGAGCTGGATGATCTGATCATCCGTCGCACCGACGGTTCGCCAACCTATAACTTCTGTGTCGTCGTCGACGACTGGGATATGGGCATTACCCACGTGATTCGTGGTGAAGACCATATCAACAATACGCCGCGCCAGATCAATATTCTGAAGGCGATCGGCGCACAGGTGCCGATCTACGCCCACGTGTCGATGATTCTGGGCGATGACGGGAAAAAACTCTCTAAACGTCACGGTGCCGTGGGCGTGATGCAGTATCGTGATGACGGCTATCTGCCGGAAGCCCTGCTGAACTACCTGGTGCGTCTTGGCTGGTCCCACGGCGATCAGGAAATTTTCAGCGTGCCGGAGATGATTGAGCACTTTACGCTGGAAGACGTCAGCAAATCCGCCAGTGCGTTTAATACCGAAAAGCTGCTGTGGCTGAATCACCATTACATTAATACGCTGCCGCCGGAATATGTGGCAACGCACCTGCAATGGCATATTGAACAGCAGAATATCGACACCCGTACCGGCCCTGAGCTGGCGCAGCTGGTGAAACTGCTGGGCGAGCGTTGCAAAACCCTGAAAGAGATTGCCGCTTCCTGTCGCTATTTCTATGAAGAGTTTGATGAGTTCGATGCCGACGCCGCTAAAAAACATCTGCGTCCGGTTGCGCGTCAGCCGCTGGAAGTGGTGCGCGATAAACTGGCCGCTATCAGCGACTGGACGGCAGAAAATATCCATCAGGCGATTCAGAGCACGGCAGATGAGCTGGAGCTGGGGATGGGCAAGGTAGGGATGCCGCTGCGCGTCGCGGTCACCGGTGCCGGGCAGTCGCCTGCGCTGGATGTCACTGTACAGGCCATTGGCCGCAGTCGCAGCGTGGCGCGTATTGAAAAAGCGCTGGCCTTTATCAGCGCGCGCGAAGCGCAGGCGTAATCTCTCAGACCGGAGGCGGCAACGCTTCCGGTTTTCTTTTTACTCTTCGTGTATACCCAGCCGTTGCAATATGCCTTTGATCCCTTCGCGTAACAGCAGGGCAGTCAGCTGCTCACGCTCCTGGGGTGTCATTTGCTGGACAGAATTGATCAGTAACGCCGGTAGCGTATTCTGTTGCACGCCGTAGCTGGCGTTCGGCTCACTGGCATGACGGGTGGATTTGATAAAGTTTTTTACGCGTTCATCGATATAGATCAGCCGCGCCTTGCCGCCCTGAACGCCCGGTTTGGGTGCCGTTATCCAGTTCTCGCGCTTAATCCATTTATTAACGGTCTGCCGACTGTAACCCGTTTCCCGGGCAATCTCTTCGGGGGTTAACCATTCCTTTTTCACGTCGCTATCCCTGTTGCATACATTAGCACTACATATTACAACAAATCGTAACGGGAAAAAGTAAACAGGGAGGAAATTGCCTTTTGCCGGCTGGCAAAAGGCAAGAAGAACAACTTACTGCGGATTGCTGACGCGTTCGGCAGCAGGACGGAAGGCGAGGAAATAGGCCAGACCGACAAAGACCGCACCACCGACCATGTTACCCAGGAACACGGCAACAAAGTTCGGCAGATACTGCGCCCAGGTCAGCTCACCGGCAAAAATGGCTGCCGGAATGATGAACATGTTGGCAACAACGTGCTGGAAGCCAATGGCCACAAACGCCATTACCGGGAACCACATACCGAAGATTTTGCCTACCACATCTTTACTGGCGAAGGCCAGCCAGACCGCCAGACATACCAGCCAGTTACAACCGATCCCAGAAATAAAGGAGTGCATGAAATCAGCATTAACTTTAGCGCTGGCGATAGCGACTGTTTTCTTCAGGTAATCACCTTCAGTCATGCCGAGCAGGTGACCAAAGAACCAGGCCACAGCCAGGCTGCCGATAAAGTTAGCAAGGGTTGCCCAGAACCAGTTGCGCAATACGCTGAAGCCGCTGATACGACGCGCAAACCAGGCAATCGGCATGGTCATCATATTGCCGGTCAGCAGCTCGCCGCCAGCCAGAACGGTCAGGATCAGGCCGATGGGAAAGACAGCTGCGCCCAGCAGGCCACCAAAGGAGCCCCAGTCAGCAGGTAACTGGTTTATAACGTGTAGATCAAGCAGAAACCCTGTTGCAATAAATGCGCCGGCCATAAAGCCAAGAATAAGCAGTGTTGGGACGGAAGCCTGACTTTTAATCACGCCCGCCTGAATCGCCAGTTGAGCGATCTCTTTAGGTGAATGCAACGACATTATTATCTCGTTTATTATCAGTAGAAACACAGGAAATACTAACTCAGCAAGCGCGGCAGCAAGCGGCCCGGCCTACTTAATTAGCGCGCTAAGTTTTGCATGCTTAATTTATGAAAACAAGAAGATTCCTATAACATCCTTAACGCTTTTGTAACTTTTTAATACGTTTTTCTTCTGATTATCAGGCGGATTATCTGGTTTTCTCCGGGCCAGGCAGACGAAACGAAAGATGCCAGAAGAAGAGGGGGAATGGTGAAAAAAAGGGCAGTCAGCGCGGCAGTTGTCGCCTTTTTCAGCGATTGAACACAGAATCTGAAATTGGCGTTGACACTCTGAATCCTGTTTCATATTATGCCGTCCGTCGATAAGACGATGGTTTTTCGGTACGGGGCTATAGCTCAGCTGGGAGAGCGCTTGCATGGCATGCAAGAGGTCAGCGGTTCGATCCCGCTTAGCTCCACCAAACTTCTTCCCGGAAGTTTGATACTGAAAAACAATTCCAGATGTGGGGGTATAGCTCAGCTGGGAGAGCGCTTGCATGGCATGCAAGAGGTCAGCGGTTCGATCCCGCTTATCTCCACCACTTATTTTTCTGTGTTATCTCAATCCCTTTCTTGTCTTAACCCTTATAAAAGCCACCAGCATTGATCTTCTTCTGATACAGCTAAATCGTTTTTTAAGGCGATCCATGCCGATCGCCTGAATCTGGCTTTTCCTGTTATGAACTCAAGCCCATTACCGGTTTAGCGTCTGTGGCGCATTTATGGCTTCCTCATAAGAGGGCGGGGCATCGGGTAAAGCAACGCTGCAGGCATATTGCTCATAAGCGGGAGGGGCGTCGAGTAAAGCGACGCTGAGAGCATATTCCTCATAATATCTTGCTTTTTCTAATAAAGCGCTTTGCTCCTTACTGAAACTGGGGAATGGCCAGCTGTTATCAATTTGCAAAAGCGTCTCTTTGCTGGCAAGAAAATCATTTATTTCCTCCAGACGACGTTCAATTGACAATATGTTCGCGAATTTTTTTTCCAGAGACAGCCAGCCAGCTTTAATGCTCTCTGAATATCCGCTCGGGAACACTGCCCGGGTAACATGAGAGTTGTCACTGAACAGAGAGGGGTTTTTATAAGCTATATTTAAATTTGCATGATACCTTTGTCTCTCATCAGGCAAGAGATTAATAATTCCCTGCATTGATTGCTGGAGAGCATTCTGTATACTGGTTGCCTTTCTTTTCGCATCTTTCAGGGTGCTTATCGCATTCCATAATCTTACTCTCATGGTATTGGCCAGTTCTTCTTTCTCCGACTCAGAAAGAGCCTGACGAGCTATGCCATAAGCTCTTGATAGTAAGCCTTGTTTATATTTTAACTTTTTTGAGTCCTGTATTTCTAACCTTGATGCAATGCGATCTTTATATTCGCAAACATTATTCAAATCTGATACGGATAATATCTCTGAACAATTTATCACCTTCTTTAGCAGATGATCTAAACTGCTGCCGGATATTTTCCCTTTTTTATCGCCTTCGCTGGCGGCATTGGCGAAAGCCTGAACGATAGGATTGTCAGGTGCAGAAGTCGTTTGCTGGTAAGCCGTAACCGGCATAATCATCTCTCCTTGTTAAGAAATATTGTGTTAAGAGTGAACCGTCAAAATAATGCGAATGTAATCTTTTTTGCAAAGATAGCCATTAACCCCGGGTTTTTTACTGAATAAACAAGCCGGAATAACTGACAGAAGTGGGTGAAAGTTGTTTTTAATGTGCGCGATAAATTAAATAATTTTTTAATTTACATTGGGTGTGGCAGGAGGCTTTACCCTGCTTTTTTGCTTTCACTGGCATACCATAGAATATAATGGTAAACGCCTGGTATAATAATAAATAAACTTATTTTTTTAACTGATTAATAATGCGTTCTCTGCTGCTGTTTTTCTTCAAAAAAAACGGCATTAACAGCAGTGTTAATTATTATTTAATTATTTAAGTTTTTTTTATTTATCAGGTTAAACTGGCGCTTAGCCTGAGCGTACAGCCAGTCAGATATTGCTGGCTATACCGCTGAAGTTTCCAGAGGCGACTCCCTTCGCCCGCTCTTTTATGCCGTCACCGCCTGCTGTTGTGGAGTAAGCACCTTAAAGCCATGGGTCCCGTCGCGCTCCAGCTGGCCCACCAGGCCATATTCCCATTCCAGATAGGCCTGCATGGTGGCGGCATCAATATCGGTGCCTTCATAGGGCCGACGATAGCGATCAATGGGCGGTGACAACAGCTGGTGCCGATCGGTTTCAACCGGCAGTTCCGCTGCGCGCCAGGCTGCATTGCCTCCCGCCAGCACCCACACCGGCTTGCCGCTCAGTTCAGCGACCTGCGCCACGGCGTAGCGCGCCAGCAGGCTGCTGCCACAGGTCAACACGTAACGCTCCGCCGCTGGCAGCAGCGCTTTGCCCTGTTGCTGCAGGGTAGAGCGCAACAGCCAGGCCGCACCGGGAATATGCCCGTTGAGATAATTGGCGTGGCTGGTGAAATCCAGTACCTGAGTGTTTCCTTGCTGCAGCCAGGTTGCCAGTTGCGCGGGGGCAACCGTCTGCGCAGCCGCCAGTTGCGGCACCTGAGGCGTCCAGTCACCGCGGACGCTGAAATCGGCAGGTTCCACGCCCTCCAGCACCGCGACTTCCCAGCCCATCTGGGCCAGCCAGGAGGCGGTCATACTGGCACGCACGCCATCATCATCGACCAGCACGATACGCGCGCCCCGTACGCTGGCATAGTGATCGGTTTCCTGCACCAGCTGGCCGCCCGGCACGTGGCGACTGGCGGGCAGATGTCCGGCGGCATAGGCCTGTGCATCCCTGACGTCAAACAGATAAGTGGTACGTGGCTGCTGTTGCCAGTGGGCCAGCTGCGCCAGATCAATGCGCTGTACACCCGCCCGATCCGCTACCCGCCGCGCCTGTTCCGCCGCACGCCGCCGTGTTGTGTCACGTGTGTCGCCGTAGCGACGTGCCTGCCCCCGCTCCAGCGGCAGTCCCGCCAGCGTCCAGCCGATGGTGCCGTTACGCAAGGCGAAAACCGGGTTGGGGATGCCTGCATTGATCAGCGACTGCGTGCCGATAATGCTGCGGGTGCGGCCCGCGCAGTTGACGATCACCGTGGTGTCGGATGAGGGCACCAGATCCGCTATCCGTAACGTCAGCTCCGCACCGGGTACGCTGATGCTGCCGGGGATATTCATTGTCTGATACTCATCAAAGCGGCGCGCATCCACCACGACCACATCTGCCTGGCCGCGCAGCAGCGCCGCGACTTCACCAGCTGGCAGGGATGGCGTCGCGTTATAATGCTCAACCAGTTCGCCAAAGGCTTTGCTGGGCGAATTGACATCAATAAAAATTTCTCCGCCTGCGTCCCGCCAGCCGTTAAGATCCCCGGCCAGCAGAGCGACATCCTGATAGCCGAGTGCGGCGATACGTTCAGCCGCCGCCTGCGTCAGCCCTTCACCGTTGTCATACAGCGTAACGGGCGTGGTGCGTCGCGGAATCCGATCCAGCAGTTCCAGCTCCAGCTTTGACAGCGGAATATTGACGGCAAACAGTGGATGGCCTCTGGCATACAGCGCTTCGTCGCGCACATCCACTAACGCCACTTCCTGTTGCTGGCGCAGCGCCAGCATAATCTCTGCGGCCTGGCGCAGGGGAAACGTTTGTTCAGCCATGTGAAAGATCCCAGATGTTTGGTAGATAACGGTTGTTGTAGCCGGAGATAAACAGTTTTTCCGTACCGTCTTCGCGGTATACCGCGCGTTTCACCGCGCCGATATTGGCCCCGTAAACATGGATACTGACCGAAACGCGATCATCGTAAGCGTTACTCACATGATGGATATCGCCGATGGCGGGAGAGACCGCTTCTACGCTACCAGGCTTCAGCCAGACCGGCGCGCCTTCCGGTTGTAATTCTGTGCCGTTACGCTGCCAGCGCTGTGAAATTTCCGTGCCGCGCAGCATCCCGATTAACCCCCAGACGCGATGGTCATGAATCGGCGTCGACTGGCCGGGACCCCAGACAAAACTCACCACGGAAAAGCGCTGCTGCGCATCGACATACAGCAGATATTGCTGATAGCGCTGCGCATCCGGACGGGCGAAGGCGTCGTCCAGCCAGTCATCGTGGCGCACTAATTCGCGCAGCCATGCGCTGCCCTGTTGCAGAATCAGCGCTTCCGATGGCTGGCTGTCAAGCAGGCCAGCCAGCCTGGCGACAAAATCGCGCAGGCGCTGTGGTTGTATGCTGCTCATGGGGTGGTCTCCTGCTGCTGCGCAATCTGATTTGCCCCGGCGGCCAGACTAAAGTCAAAGGCCTCACTGACATCAACCGGTTTCGGCAATACCTGGTAGCGATGGAAAAAATCTGCGGAACGTTGCAGCGCCGGGATCAGCGTCTCGTTGAAGATCAGCGGACGAATGCGCGCATCCTCAATCCAGCTGCGGGTGATAGTGGTGGGCATGTTCAGCGTTTCGCTCAGCACCCGGGCAAATTCCTGCGGATGCTGTTGCGCCCAGACCTGCGCTTGTGCCAGACGCGTCAGCAGATCTGCGATGGCCTGACGTCTGGCGGGATCCTTTAACGCCTCATTGCGCGCCAGCGCATAAGAGTAACCCGACATTATGCCTTTGCCGCCACCATCCGGCACCCGTACCGTGCCGTCAATGTGCGTCGAGGTGGCAATATAAGGCTCCCAGGGGGCCCAGGCGGCGACCGCGCCCGAGGTAAGTGCTGCGCGTCCATCTACCGGGCCCAGAAAACGCAGCGTTACATCCTGCGGAGTTAACCCGGCGCGCTCCAGCAGACCGAGGATCAGATAGTGCCCCCAGCCGCCGCGATTGACCGCAATCTGTTTGCCCTTCAGATCCTGCAGGGAATGTACTCCCGCATCCGGGCGCGTCAGCAGAGCGATGCTGTCGGGATTGTTCTGCCACGCGCCCACCGCTTTTACCGGCGCGCCTGCGGCGTAGACAAACAGGAACGGCAGGTCGCCGGTGAGACCCACATCCAGCGCACCGGCGTTCAGCGCCTCCTGGACCGGAGCGCCGGAATCGAAGGCGGTCAGCCTGAGGTCATAAGGCAGATTATTTAACGCGCCGGAGGCTCTGAGCGCGGCAAAGCGGTCACCCTTTACATCCCCGAGGCGTAAAATCACTTTATCAGCGGCCTGCAGCGGCAGGCTGAACGCCAGCGCCAGGCCAGCACAGAGCAAGCTCAGACGCATCAGGCACTCCTTTTGCGGCGGTTCAGCGCGGCGACTTTTTCCCGCGTCAGCGGGATCAAAGCTTCTCCATACTCCAGCGCATCGTTCAGCGGATCAAAACCGCGGATCAGCACGCTGTCGATGCCCAACTGGTAATAGTCGAGCAGGGCATCAGAAACCTGCTCCGGCGTACCCACCAGCGCCGTGGAGTTATAGCCGCCCTGTACCAGTTTCGTGATGCCGGTCCACAGTAACTTATCCAGCCGGTCGCCCTGGCTGGCGGCGGCCAGCAGTCGCTGTGCCCCGGTGCTTTGTGGTTTGGGCAGGCCAAAGGTATAGCCGGTTTCCGACAGCTGCTGGCTGGCTACTTCCCGGATATGCTCAGCGCGCTCCCAGGCCTCTTTTTCCGTTTTGCCGAGAATCGGCCGGAAAGAGATATTGAATTTAATCTCCCGCCCCTGTGTTGCGGCGGCGGCGCGCACCCGCTGTACGGTTTCCGCCGCGCCTGCCAGCGGCTCGCCCCACAGGGCAAAGACGTCGGCATGGCGCGCCGCCACATCAATGGCTTCCGCTGAAGAGCCGCCAAAATAGATCGGCAGTTGTTTCTGCCGTGGCTTAATAGCGGAAAAGGCCTGTTCTGCCTGATAAAAGTGGCCCGCATGATCGTACGGCTGCGGTGAGGCCAGGCTCTGCTTCAGTACCGTGAGAAACTCATCGGTACGCGCATAGCGTTGCGCTTTATTCAGATAGTCACCGTCGCGCCGCTGTTCGCTGTCGCTGCCGCCGCTGATGATATGCACCGCCAGGCGACCATCGGTCAGGTGATCAAGAGAGGCGAACTTACGCGCGGCCAGCGTAGGAGAAACAAAACCCGGACGGTGCGCCAGCAAAAACTTCAGCGTCGAGGTATGCGCGGCGGCGTGTGCGGTGACCAGAAAACCGTCCGGTTGATCGGACCAGTAACCCACCAGAATACGATCAAAGCCAGCCTGCTCATGGGCACGCGCAAAGCGGGCGATATACGCTTTATCAAACAGCGGACCGCTGGGGGGAATAATTTCCGAGGCCAGACGATGGCCGATCATGCCGAGGAACTGAATGCTCATTATTTTCTCCTGAAGGGGGAAGTCAGGAAATAAAACTACGGTCATCCGGCAGGGGAAGGGAAATACGATATTGTGCAGAGGATTTGCGTCAGAGGACTAAAGGCGGCACAGCGTGCGGGGCAGCGCAGGGTAAAGCGCAGGGCGAGCCAGGCTCGCCCTGAGAGATCAGGCCAGTACCAGTCCGGCAATAGACGCGGAAAGTACGCTGACCAGCGTTGAACCGTACAGCAGTTTCAGGCCGAAGCGGGAGACCACGTTGCCCTGTTCTTCATGCAGACCTTTGATCGCACCGGCCACAATACCGATGGAAGAGAAGTTAGCAAAAGAGACCAGGAAGACGGAGAGGATACCTTCTGCACGCGGAGTGAGCTGACCGGCAATTTTCTGCAGATCCATCATCGCCACGAACTCGTTGGAAACCAGCTTGGTCGCCATAATGCTGCCGACCTGTAACGCTTCACCCGCCGGTACGCCCATCACCCAGGCAAAGGGGAAGAAGACGTAACCCAGCACGCCCTGGAAGGTGATACCAAAAATGGCATCGAACAGGGCGTTAATGCCGGAGATCAGGGCAATAAAGCCGATCAGCATCGCCGCGACAATAATCGCCACGCGGAAACCTGCCAGGATATATTCGCCCAGCATCTCAAAGAAGCTCTGACCTTTATGCAGATCCTGCAGCTGCAGATCTTCTTCACTGTCGACACGGTAGGGGTTCACCAGCGACAGCACGATAAAGGTGCTGAACATATTGAGGACCAGCGCAGCTACCACATATTTGGGTTGCAGCATGGTCATGTAAGCGCCCACGATCGACATCGAAACGGTAGACATCGCGGTCGCCGCCATGGTGTACATGCGACGCTGTGACATCTTGCCAAGAATATCTTTATAGGCGATAAAGTTTTCTGACTGTCCCAGGATCAGCGAACTGACGGCATTAAAGGACTCCAGTTTGCCCATGCCGTTAATTTTTGATAACACAGTACCGATACCGCGAATAACCCACGGCAGGATACGGAAGTGCTGCAGGATACCGATCAGCGCGGAGATAAACACGATCGGGCAGAGCACATTGAGGAAGAAGAATGCCAGGCCTTTGTCGCTCATGCCGCCAAAGACAAAGTTGGTGCCTTCTGCGGCATACTTCAGCAGATGGTCAAAGACGCCTGCGAAACCTTTGACGAAGCCCAGTCCCGCTTCGGAATTCAGGAAGAACCATGCCAGCAGCACTTCAATCACCAGAAGCTGGATGATGAAACGGATGCGAATACTTTTGCGATCGTGACTGACCAGTAACGCCAGCACGCCTACCACCACCAGTGCTAAAAGAAAGTGCAAAATAGAGGACATGTATGCTCCAAATTTGAGGAGGGTTATATTTTGCTGCGTATTCTATGTAACGCGTTACTTAAAAACGAGATCTAAAGCACATTATAAGTTTTCATTATCACCTTTTTCTCAGAAAACTCTTACCGATCACAACTCTTTCCGGAAAAAGAAAATGAATACCCACAAACTCGTTGTCTATACTTGCCCGGTAAGCTGATGGAAAGGAATTGCTCAAGCGCTAGTGATGGTTTACTGTACGGTATTATATAGCACTGGCTATACTTTATAGCTTTATCTATCACAGTGATAACAACAACCCAATTTCACTTGCGTCTGTATCCCCATACTCTGTACGGGTGAACAAGCGTTCAGACAGGGTAAGGAACTATGCTGGAAAGTCGCACCGCAGAGCGAGCCGCGCGCGGAGCCAGAAAAATCAAGCTTGCGTTACTGGGCCCGGCCTTTGTCGCAGCTATTGGCTATATCGACCCGGGTAATTTCGCCACTAACATTCAGGCGGGGGCGGCGTACGGCTATAAATTGCTGTGGGTAGTGGTCTGGGCCAACGTGATGGCGATGGTGATCCAGCTGATGTCCGCCAAGCTTGGTATCGCAACCGGTAAAAATCTGGCGGAGCATATCCGCGACCGTTTTCCGCGTCCTGCGGTCTGGTTCTACTGGGTACAGGCGGAAATTATCGCCATGGCCACCGATCTTGCGGAGTTTATCGGCGCGGCGCTGGGCTTTAAGCTGCTGCTGGGCATCTCACTGTTTCAGGGCGCGGTACTCACGGGCGTCGCCACATTTCTGATTCTGATGCTACAGAACCGCGGACAGAAACCGCTGGAAATGGTGATTGGCGGCCTGCTGCTGTTCGTCGCCGCTGCCTATATCGTTGAGCTTTTCTTTTCGCAGCCGAACATCAGCGGACTGGTCAAAGGAATGGCGCTGCCCTCGTTGCCTACGGCTGACGCAGTGTTTCTGGCTGCAGGTGTGCTCGGTGCCACTATTATGCCGCACGTGATTTATCTGCACTCAGCGCTCACCCAGGGGACTAAAGGTGGTACCCGGGCAGAACGTTACTCTTCAACCAAGCTGGATGTGGCGATCGCCATGACCATTGCGGGCTTTGTGAACCTGGCGATGATGGCCACAGCGGCGGCCGCTTTTCACTTCAGTGGTCATTCTGGCGTGGCGGAGCTCGATCAGGCTTATCTGACGCTGGAGCCCCTGCTTGGTCATGCGGCGGCAATGGTGTTTGGTCTGAGCCTGGTGGCGGCAGGTCTCTCCTCCACCGTGGTCGGCACCCTGGCGGGTCAGGTAGTGATGCAGGGCTTTATTCGCTTCCATATTCCGCTCTGGGTACGCCGTAGCGTGACGATGCTGCCGTCGTTTATCGTTATCTGGGCGGGCTGGGATCCGACCCGTATTCTGGTGTTCAGCCAGGTATTGCTGAGTTTCGGTATCGCCCTCGCGCTCATTCCGCTGCTGGCCTTTACCGGCAATGTGAAGTTGATGGGCGAGGAAATGGTGAACTCACGCCTGATGCAAAACGCCGGGCGGCTGATTGTGGTGTTAGTGCTGGCGTTGAATCTCTACCTGCTGGTGGGCGAAGCGCTGGGCCTTTAGCGCGCCACACAGCACAGAAAAAACCCGGCGACTGCCGGGTTTTTTGTCAGTGGCGATCGTGGCCGTGATGGCCGCGACCGGGATGATCATGATGATCGCGACGATGTTCATGTTTCCAGGCCTGATGACGCCGCTTTTCGTGCCAGCGACGTTCACGTTCCCAGGCCTGATGACGGCGCCACTCTTCATGTCGCCACCAGCGATGATTATTGTAGCGGTAATGGTTATGCCACCAGTATGGTTCACGCCAGTGACCACCGTCCCAGTAGTAACCGCGCTGATCGCGCTCACCCAGCTGCAGCCGGATGCCGGGGGCCAGGTCGATGGTTGCGCTTGTGGCTTGTGCTGTGTTGATAGTCAAAGGCGTCAGGGTTGCCAGCAAGGCGGCAAACAGAATTGCACGTTTCATCTTTTCTCCTTATCGGTAACCTTTTGCCTGCTACCGTAGCGTTATTCTGCCATAGCCTGGTACCAGCAACTTCAGAGGCCTCTGAAAAAATTAAGGAGAAATTAAGGAGCATGTTGTGCACAACACGGCCCGCCCGTTAGCGGGCGGGGCAGGGTCAGACCAGCGCAGCCTCGATGGCTGCCAGCTCATCCGGCGTAAACTGACGCCGGGCCAGCATCTCCACGGCGTCATCAATCTGCGCCACTTTACTGGCACCAATCAGGACCGAAGTGACGCGCTCATCACGCAATACCCAGGCAAGCGCCATCTGCGCCAGCTTCTGACCGCGCTGCCGGGCAATGGCGTGCAACTGATGCACTTTACTCATCTTCTCTTCGGTCAGCTGCTCCGGGCGTAAAAATTTGCTGCCGCTGGCAGCACGCGAGTCGTCCGGCACACCCTGCAGATAACGGTCGGTCAGGATACCGCCCGCCAGCGGGGAAAAGGCGATGCAGCCCACGCCCTGTTCATCCAGCGTCTGCAACAGCCTCTCTTCCGGACCGCGTTCAAACAGGGAATAGCGCGGCTGGTGGATCAGGCAAGGCGTGCCGAGATCGCGCAGTATCGCAATCGCCTCTGCAGCGCGCGGTGCCGGATAGTTAGAGAGCGCGACATACAGCGCTTTGCCCTGGCGCACCACCTGATCCAGCGCCTGCATGGTCTCTTCCAGCGGCGTTTCGGGATCGGGGCGATGGTGATAGAAAATATCCACATACGCCAGTCCCATACGGCGCAGGCTCTGGTCCAGGCTGGCGATCAGATACTTGCGCGATCCCCAGTCGCCGTAAGGGCCGGGCCACATGGTATAGCCCGCTTTGGTCGAGATAATCAGCTCATCGCGATACGCGCGAAAATCTTCACGCAGAATGCGGCCAAAATTCTCTTCCGCAGCGCCGGGCGGCGGACCGTAATTATTCGCCAGATCAAAATGGTTAATGCCCCGGTCAAAAGCATGGCGCAGCAGCGCCCGACTGTTATCCAGCCGGGAAGTATCGCCAAAGTTATGCCACAGGCCGAGGGAGACGGCAGGCAGTTTCAGGCCGCTGCGACCACTGCGGCGATACTCCATTTGCTGATAGCGTTCAGGGTGCGGAACAAAGGTCATAATGCCTTCTGTAAAAGAGAAAATGCCAAAAGGTCAGCAGTGTATACGTTTACACGATGCGGCAACGGGCGGGGGATCGCAACTTCACTATTTCATCAACAACGTAACGATAGCTTGCCAGTAGCGACCGGGAAACGGAGGGCAGTAAGGTCGACGGTGCGCCGGGATCTTTAATACTGCAATCATACCCGGAAAAAGGAGTGGCTGATGAAAACCCTCACGGTAACTGACTATCTGCTTGCGCGGCTGGAAGAGATCGGCGTGCGCCATCTGTTTGGCGTTCCCGGTGATTACAACCTGCAATTTCTCGACAGCGTAATCGCGCATCCGACGATTCGCTGGGTTGGTTGTACCAACGAGTTGAACGCCGCCTATGCTGCCGATGGTTACGGGCGCTGTAACGGTGCCGCCGCACTGCTGACCACCTTTGGCGTCGGCGAACTCAGCGCATTAAACGGCATCGCTGGCAGCTATGCCGAATATGTGCCGGTGCTCCACATTGTTGGCGCGCCCGTCAGCCAGGCGCAGCAGCAGGGTGATTGCGTCCATCATTCGCTGGGGGATGGCGACTTTCGCCACTTTCTGCGCATCGCCGGGGAGGTGAGCGCGGCTCATGCGATATTGAGCACGGAGAACAGCACGCAGGCGATTGATGAGGTGCTGGAACAGGCGATGCAGCAGCACCGACCGGGCTATCTGCTGCTGGCGACCGACGTCGCGCAGGCAAAGGTTGCGCCCCCCACGCGGCCGCTGGTACTGGAACAGACCTCTTCCGCCACAGCGCGCTCAGCCTTCCGTCAGGCAGCCGAACGTCTGTTAAGCGACGCCCGCCGCGTGTCGCTGCTGGCTGATTTTCTGGCCGATCGCTGGCGTCTGCAGCCGTTGCTGAACAGGCTGCGCCAGCGGCGCGCCATTCCCTGCGCCAGCCTGCTGATGGGCAAAGGGGTGCTGGATGAACAGCTGCCGGGTTATGTCGGTACCTATGCCGGTCAGGGCGGCGATGAGGCGGTATGTGCGGCGATTGAACAGGCGGATGTCACCCTCAGCGTTGGCGTGCGTTTTACCGACACCATTACCGCCGGTTTTACCCAGCAGTTTGACGCGCAGCGGCTGATCGAACTGCAACCTCACAGCGCCAGCGTGGCCGGTGAACGCTTTGCGCCGCTCAGCATGGCGGACGCGCTCAGCGAGCTTGATGCGCTGTTTCAGCGCTACGGCGCATTATGGCAAGAGGCGCAGCCCGCGCTTCACGCAGCGCAACCAGCCCCGGCGGCGCGCCTCGGGCAGCAGGCCTTCTGGCAGACGCTGCAGGATTTTCTCCAGCCTGGCGATTTGATTCTGGCGGAGCAGGGCACCGCAGCCTTTGGCGCTGCGGCGTTACGTCTGCCATCCGGCGCAACGCTGCTGGTGCAGCCGCTCTGGGGCTCCATTGGCTATACGCTGCCTGCCGCCTTTGGCGCGCAAACCGCCGAGCCGACGCGGCGCATTATCCTGATTATCGGCGACGGTTCGGCGCAGATGACCATTCAGGAACTGAGTTCCATGATGCGTGACGACCAGCAACCGGTCATTTTTATTCTCAATAACCAGGGTTATAGCGTGGAACGGGCTATTCATGGCGCAACACAGCGCTACAATGATATTGCACAGTGGAACTGGACGGCCCTGCCGCAGGCCCTGAGCCTGCACTGCCCGGCGCAGAGCTGGCGTGTGATGGAGACGATCCAGCTGCAGGAGGTACTGAAGCTGGTCGCCCGCACCCGACGGCTTTCCCTGATTGAAGTAGTAATGCCGCAGGACGACCTGCCGCCTCTGCTGAGAAAAGTGGCGGCCGCCCTGCATCAGCGTAACGGCGGCTGAGATTCAGAAAGTTGCCGCTGGGCAGAAGTGTCGTATCAGGGGTAAGGTTATGCCTTGCTTTTTAGCTGATACGCTCACCTTTCGTACCGGTGAGCGTTGTTGTTTTATTGGCAGGATTTTATAGTGTCCTCCAACTCTTAAAGACCCAAGCGGAGCAGCAGAAGAATGACAACATATGCCTTGGTCGGCGACGTGGGCGGTACTAATGCCCGCCTCGCCCTGTGTGAGGTGGAAAGCGGTAACATCTCCCAGGCCAAAACATTCTCAACATCAGAACACAGCGGTCTTGAAGCCGTTATCCGCCACTACCTTGACGAGCTGCAGCTGGAGGTCAGGGATGGTTGTATTGCGATCGCCTGCCCGATAACCGAAGACTGGGTCGAGATGACCAATCATGACTGGGCTTTCTCAACCCGTGAGTTAAAGGCCAATCTCGGCTTCGAGCATCTGGAAATTATCAACGACTTTACTGCCGTTTCCATGGCGATTCCGATGCTGACGGAAAACGATGTTATCCAGTTCGGCGGCAAAGCGGCGATAAAAGATAAGCCCATTGCGATTTACGGTGCTGGTACCGGTCTTGGCGTGAGCCATCTGGTGCATGTCGATAAGCGCTGGATCAGTCTGCCGGGCGAGGGCGGGCATGTTGATTTTGCCCCGAACAGCGAAGAAGAAGATCAGATCCTGGAGGTGCTGCGCGCTGAACTGGGGCACGTCTCCGCAGAACGTGTGCTTTCCGGAGCAGGGCTGGTGAACCTCTATCGGGCCATTGTGAAATCCGATAACCGGGTGCCGGAAAACCTGAAACCGAAAGATGTGACAGAGCGCGCGCTGGCCGACAGTTGCACCGACTGTCGTCGCGCCCTGTCGCTTTTCTGCGTCCTTATGGGACGTTTTGGCGGCAATCTGGCGCTGAATCTCGGCACCTTTGGCGGTGTCTATATCGCTGGCGGCATCGTGCCGCGCTTCCTGGATTTCTTCAAAGCTTCGGGTTTCCGGGCGGCGTTTGAGGATAAAGGTCGTTTCCGTGATTATCTGGTCGATATTCCGGTGTACATGATCACCTATGACCAGCCGGGCCTGCTGGGAGCCGGTGCCCATCTGCGCCAGACGCTGGGCCGCATTCTCTGATCGTTTCACCTGCGAACGGCCACTGGCCGTTCGCCTCGCCCGCGCATCATCTGGGTCGTTTCTCTTGCTGCGGCTGGCCGTCAGCATTCAGACCGACAGAGGTGTTATATGCAATTGCAAACCCCACGGTTAATCATCAGCAAACTTCAGGCGGAAGACTGGCCGCTGTTTAAACACGTGCACCAGGATCGCCTCAGCATGACCTGGATCGGCGAGATCCCTGATGATGAGGATCTGCGCCAGCGTTTCCTCGGACGCCTTGCGCCCTGGCAGGTGAGCAGTTTTCATATGCTCTGTCTGGTGGTGCGCCTGCGCGCCAGTAACGAGGCGCTGGGCCTGTTCGGTTGTACCGCTGAGTGGCAGCCCTGGCGTCAGGCGGAAGTGGGCTATATGTTGCTGAGTGAACACTGCGGGCAGGGTTATGGCAGCGAGGCGCTGGGCGCGCTGTGTGAATTTCTCTTTTCTGCCGGTTTTCACAAGCTTAAAGCGCTGGTGGTCGAAGGCAACTGGCCCTCGCGGCGTATTCTGGAAAAAAACGGTTTTCAGCTGGAAGGCACGCTGCGGGATAATTATCTGTTAAATGGTTGCTGGGTAAACGACTGGGTATTTGGTCGTCTGGAATCGCCAGAATAAAAAAATTTCCTGCTCCTCTCGACAAAATTGTTATTGCCACGTTATGTTCTTGTTGCGGTCACCGTCGTGACCCGCGTCGCTCGGACGGTCCGGGCGCTTACGTTACCCAGAGGATATTATGGCTGATAACAGCTTGCCGCGTCGTTTTTCCCGTATTGATCGCCTTCCCCCCTATGTTTTTAACATCACCGCTGAACTGAAGATGGCTGCGCGTCGGCGTGGCGAAGATATCATCGACTTTTCCATGGGAAATCCTGACGGTGCGACGCCACCGCACATCGTAGAAAAACTGTGTCAGGTCGCCCAACGCGACGATACCCACGGTTACTCTACTTCCAGAGGGATCCCGCGTCTGCGTCGCGCCATCTCGCGCTGGTATGCCGAGCGCTATCAGGTAGAGATCGATGCGGAATCGGAAGCTATTGTCACCATCGGCTCGAAAGAGGGGTTGGCGCACCTGATGCTGGCGACGCTGGATCATGGCGATACCGTGCTGGTCCCCAATCCCAGCTATCCAATCCATATTTATGGCGCGGTGATTGCCGGGGCGCAGGTTCGCTCTGTGCCGCTGGTGGCGGGCGTCGACTTTTTTAACGAGCTGGAACGCGCCATCCGCGAAAGCTATCCGAAGCCAAAAATGATGATCCTGGGCTTCCCGTCGAACCCGACCGCCCAGTGTGTGGAGCTCGACTTTTTCGAGCGGGTCATTGCGCTGGCGAAACAGTATAACGTGCTGGTGGTACACGATCTGGCCTATGCCGATATCGTCTATGACGGCTGGAAAGCGCCCTCGATTATGCAGGTACCGGGGGCGCGCGATGTTGCCGTGGAGTTTTTCACCCTGTCGAAAAGCTACAACATGGCGGGCTGGCGCATCGGCTTTATGGTGGGCAACAAAGAGCTGGTGGCAGCACTGGCGCGCATCAAAAGCTATCACGACTACGGCACCTTTACGCCGCTGCAGGTGGCCGCTATCGCCGCACTGGAGGGCGATCAACAATGCGTTCGCGATATCGCCGAACAGTATAAGCGCCGTCGTAACGTGCTGGTGAAAGGCTTGCATGAAGCGGGCTGGATGGTGGAGATGCCGAAAGCCTCGATGTATGTCTGGGCGAAAATTCCCGATCACTATGCCCATCTGGGATCGCTGGAGTTCGCCAAACGGCTGCTGCAGGAGGCGAAAGTGTGCGTTTCGCCGGGGATCGGCTTTGGTGAATATGGCGACACTCACGTTCGTTTTGCGCTGATTGAAAACAGCGATCGTATTCGCCAGGCGGTAAGGGGAATTAAAGCGATGTTCCGTGCCGATGGTATCCTGCCGGGAACGCTGAAGACCACAGAAGAACAAGCCTGAGAAAGACGAAGGGGGCGACCGGGTGTCGCCCCTGCGACATTACAGCATCAGCATAAAGGTGCCGATCCAGATTAACAGGAAGAACGAAATTCCCATCAAAGCGTATTTCACAAAGCAACTCCTCTGAGCGGTTACGACGATGGTGATCCCGAGCCAGCGCAACGCGAACAGATTGAAGAAAAGGCGAGCACGGCGAATAAGACACCTTTTCTGCTCAGGGCGTTCTGAACAGCTCAGAACAGGATCGAGCGCTAATGTACGCGCAATTGATCACAAAATAAATAGCGCATCCCGGGAGAATTTCCACCCCTTAGCGCGTGTTTATCTCCGCAATCACAGACATCCCCACACGCAGTTGTGCCAGATCCGCCTGGCGGCCATCCAGCACGATTTTCACCGGCAGACGCTGCACCACCTTGGTAAAGTTGCCGGTGGCATTATCCGGCGCAATCGCCGAAAAAGTCGCACCGGTGGCCGGCGCGATACTGTCCACATGACCGGTAAAATGCTGGCCAGGCAGCGCATCGACCGTTACCGTTACCGGTTGGCCCTGATGGACATCCGCCAGCTGGGTTTCCAGATAGTTGGCGGTGATATACGCTTGCTGCAGCGGCACCACCGCCAGCAGTCGCGTCCCTGCCGAAACCCAGGCGCCGGTGCGCACCGCACGCTGACCGACCATACCATCTACCGGCGCGGTAATACGCGTATAGGAGAGGTTCAGCCGCGCCTGATCGACACTGGCTCTGGTCGAGGCGACATCCGCTTCCGCCTGACGTACCGCAGCCTGCAGTACCCCGACCTCTTTCTGCGCGGCAGCCAGCGCAGCCTGATTCTGACGCACCTGCGCGGCGGCGGCATGCAGCGTAGAGCTGGCTTTCTGCTGTTCATCCGCCGCTACCGTGCCGCTCTTGTAGAGGCGGTTGTAGCGATCGGCGCTCTGCCCGGCGTACTGCGCTGAGGCCTGACTGGCCGCCAGGGTCGCCCGCGCTTCTTCAATCACCGACTGCTGCTGCTCCAGCTGCGCCTGACTACTCAGCAGCTTCGCCTCACTCACCTGCAGATTGGCGAGGGCGGTTTCCAGCGCCACGCGATAGTCGCGATCATCCAGGGTTGCCAGCACCTCACCCGCTTTTACCTGCTGATTATCCCTGACGTTCACGCTGGCTACATAACCTGATACTCGCGGGGCCACCAGGGTGTAATCCGCATTCACGTAAGCGTCGTTGGTGCGATGATCGTTGCTGATCATCGCCGACCAGACAAAAAAGGCCATCGCCAGTAAAACCAGCAGCAGCAGCGTCAGCAGCACGGTTTTTCTCTTCAGTAAAGCACGCATAATCTCTTATCTCGTTGTAGGCGTAACAGGTTGAATCAGGGTTTGTGGCGGCCAGGCACGTTTAGGCAGCCAGGCGGTGAACAGCAGCAACACGGCCGCTATCAGCGTCAGCATCAGGTAAGCGTCGCTGAGGCTCAGCACCATCGCCTGATGTTTCAGCAGGGCGGCAAAAGCGCCGAGGTTTTCTCCGCTGCTGATGCTGCCATCGGCCAGCAGCGGCTGGCTGCTGCTCGCCTGCTGGCTGGAGGGGGCCGTCAGCAGCCAGGAGCGACTGGCGGCGTTGTTGACCAGCACACTTGAGTGAAACTGTTCACGATGGCTGATAAACCACTCCACCAGGGTCGCCGCCGCGATGCTGGAAAAGCCGCGCACGGTATTGAACATCGCTGAGGCAAAGGGGCCTTCCGGCGGAGCCACCACGCTGGTGGAGTTCATCAGCACCGACAGGATGATCATCGGCTGACCAAACGCCTGCAGCCCCTGAATCAGCCAGAAGTTCTGCCGCGCCCAGTCGGTGGTAATCTGCGATCCCAGCAAGCAGGAGAGGACCAGCAGCCCGACACCGGTGCTCAGCATCCAGCGACTGTCGATCCAGCGAATATTGAGCAGGGCGGCAATCAGAGGGGCAATCACTAACTGCGGCAGCCCAATGGCCAGCGCCAGCGGCGCAAACTGCAGGGTACGAAATCCTTCTACCTGGGCGAAATAGGCGGCGGGCAGAGCGGATCCGGAGAGCGCCAGGATCAGCACGCATGCCAGCGCCAGCAGACCATACGCCAGATTGCGCCGCGCCAGCATCTGCAGTTTGAACAGCGGCAGCGGGTGAAACCACTCGTTAATCAGAAACACCAGCAGCAGCGCCAGCGCGGCGAGCAACATGGCGAGAAATAACGGCGAGGCCAGCCAGTCCAGACGTTCTCCCTGGGTCAGCGCCAGGATCAACAGCGCCATGCCGCTACAGCCGGTCAACATGCCGAACAGATCGATCTGCTGAAAGCGCTCCAGACGCAGCGGATCCTGCGGCAGTCCCCAGCTAATCAGCGCCACGGCGACAGTCATGGCCGGTACTACCTGCCAGAACACAAACATCCAGCCCACCTCATCCGTCCAGAAAGCGGCCAGTGAGGCGGCCATATTGGGCCCGAAGGTAGCAGTTAATGCGTAGGCGCTGAGACCAAAAAGTTTCACGGGCGGCGGCAGAAAGCGCAGCGCTACCGTCATCAGCAGAGGAGGCAGAGCGCCGCCAAACAGACCCTGCACCACGCGCAGCGTAATAAACAGCCCGGGCCCGGGCAGCAGCGGCAGGATCAGGCCGGTGAGGGTAAAGCCCAGCGCGACTGCAATGGCAAAGCGCCGCAGCGAAAAGGTGACGGCGAACCAGGGGGCGATCATCATTGCCGCCACTTCGGCAGCCTGATAGGCAGAGGTGATCCAGCTGCCCTGATCGTAACTCACGCCAATCGCGCCACGAATATCGGCCAGCGCAATATCGGTCACGCGATCGTTTAAGCCTGACGTCAGCGCAGCAATCAGTACCCCCAGCAAACCCAGCGCCAGGCGCAGAGTAAAAGGGTGGGGAACCGGTGCGGCGACAGGCTGTGAAGTAGTGGCGGCTATACTCATGATTAGCGATGCAGTGTATTGCAATGTGATACAGGGAGCGTATCTTACATCCTGATATGCTGTATTGCAATGTGGTACAGGGTGTAAAAGTGCTGCGTTTCGCGCTACAGTAAGGTAGCCCAAACAGGAAGGCGTTATGGTTGATTCTTTATCCTGCCGCGATGATGAAAAAGCAGGCGGCATTCAGGTCATTGCCCGTGCGGCAAAAATACTTAATGCGCTGGGAGAGCATCCCGGCGGCATGAGCCTTGGCGAAATCGCCCAGGCGGTGGATCTGCCGCGCTCTACCGTACAGCGCATTGTGGCAGCACTCGATAATGCCCAGCTGGTACGCAGCTCGGGTGCCGGCGGTTTACGTCTGGGGCCTGCGTTGCTGAAGCTGATCTCCGGCGTACACAGTGATGTGGTTGAGATTGCGCGTCCCTGGCTGGAATCGCTTTGTCGCGCCACCAACGAAACCGTCTCGCTGGCGCGCGCCAGCGGCACGCAGCTGGCGATTATTCATTTTCAGGTCGCCTCGCGGGAGTTGCGCGTAGTGCCGCGTATCGGACTCAATCTGCCCCTGTACAGCACCTCCGGCGGCCGGGCCTTACTGGCGCTGGAGAGCGATGAGGATGTTCGCCTGATGGTCGGAGAAGCCTATCGCGAGCTGACGGAAAAGACGGTAAAAACCCTGCCGGAACTGTTAAGCCTGATTGCGGAGGTGCGTCAGACCGGCATCTCTTACGACCGGGGCGAAACGCTGGAGGATGTCTCGACCATGGCGGTGGCCATCGATACGCTGTTTGGCCGCTTCTCTCTCTCTCTGCTGGCGCCCTGTGCACGATTTCAGAAACATGAAGCCCGTTATCGCGAAGAAATTCTGAAGTGCAAAGATGCGCTGTTGCGTGAAATCGGCAAAGTTGCCGCTTCAGAAGGATAACCCCTCGATGAAAACCTTATTGATCGCCATTGATAATACGCCGGTAGCGGAAAAGGTCATTGCGCTGACAATTGAAGAAGCGCAGGCGCACAAGGCGAACGTGGTGGTGCTCTGTTGCATTGACCCTGCCTACTCTTCCTGCAACCAGCCGATAGAGATCGATGCGGGAGAAGATCCGGTTGATTTTACCCCTGCGCAGGATGAGCAGAACACCGCTGAAATGGTGGTGCGCTATGCGCTGGCGCCGCTGTTACGCGCCGGTATTGCAGCGCGCGGGCTGATTCTCGCCGGGGAAGCGGCAGAAACCATTGTGGCGCAAGCGCAACAGCTCAATGCCAGCATGATTATTATGGGGCGTCGCCATCTTTCCCCCTTTAACCGTCTGCTGAAAGGTTCAGTGAGTGCGGCGGTGATTGAACGCGCTAATTGTCCGGTGCTGCTTGATCTGCGCCGGGGATAATTAAACGACAATAAATATGGCCTTATTCTGCTGGTGGGCAAAAAAAAGCCCGCTCAGAGCGGGCATAAATTTTTTATTAACTTCTTTCTTAATTAAATCACCTGGTGTGGTGCAGACTCTTATTCGATGCAAAATGATCGCATTTTCTGGCGCTGGAAACCAGACGCCCGGCTGAATCGATTTGATTGGTGAAATCTTGCTTTTAAAAGCAAAATCGCGCCCCATTCTTATAGTCTGTGCACGCCTGGCTGATTACACTGCGCTGCACTATGAGGATGAAACTATGCAGAAAATAATCACTGGCGCGCTGGCGCTCTTGCTGTTAACGGGCTGTAGTACCACCAGCCCGGACGGATTTGTGCGTATTGATGAAGATGAAAGTTCACAGACCGTACAATATCGTTACGATCCGCAAAACTTTAATAAAGATGCGCTGCAGGCTGACGTATCAGCATATTGCAGTGAGCGTGGATTTGATAAAGTCGAAGCTTTACCCGCTCAGGACAGCCATATTCCCGGTCTGAAGAAAGCCTGGTTTCAGTGTAATTATGCGCTGAAAAGTTAAACAGGGCGGGTAATATCCCGCCTTTTTATTTAGCTGCTTGCTGTGTGTTATCTTTGCCCGCGCTTATCGTCCGCGATGATGGCTATGACCGTGCCCATGTCCATGCCCGTGACTCCATCCTCCGCCGTGACCGTGGCCCCATCCTCTGCCGTGTCCATGGTCAATAATACAACCGCTCAGCATGCTCATCATGGCAACCACCGATACGATTTTAATCACTTTCTTCATGGAAAGTTCTCCTCTTTTCCGTTGGGAGTAACGTTACGCCGGAAAAGTGAAGCGAGAATGCAGAGAATGTAGAGTTATTTAGAGAAATATTGCAGGGTATTTCTGATAACAGCCTGTCTGGCCGGAGCAAGAATAAAACCAATCGGAAAGCGCTGAAAGCACTGGCATGGTAGCGAGAATATTCTGAAAAGCAAGTAAAAATAATGTCTGACCCCTTTTTCTCCAGACGCTACATTAATGATATCGATAAAAAAGAGAGAACAAAATGGTCTATAAAGTCGAAAATGTATTAGCGCTGCAGGCTGAGCTGGGAGAGTGTCCCCTCTGGTCAGTGGAAGAGCAGGTATTATGGTGCGTGGATATTCTGGCACCGGCTATTCATCGCTTCGATCCGCAGAGTGGTGAGGTGAAAACTTTTCCCCAGGCGGAAGAGGTCGGCTGTATAGGGTTGCGCGAACAGGGGGGATTGATTGCTGCATTGCGCAGCGGCGTCTGGTTGCTGAATGCAGAAGGCCAGCCTGAACGTAAGGTGGCCGATAATCCCGGCATCGCCAGTAAAAGCCGTTTCAATGACGGACGCGTCGATCCCTGGGGAAATTTCTGGTGTGGCAGCCTGTGGGAGCCGCAGGATAAAAATGGCGGCATGCTTTGCCGCGTGGACTGTCAGCTTAATCTGCAGGTAATGGCGCGTGACGTCAAAATTTCCAACGGACTGGCGTTCTCTCCTGATCGTCGCTGGATGTATCACAGCGATACTCCTAATGAAGTGCTCTGGCGCTATCCGTTAAGCGACAGCGGCGAACCCGGTGCACGCGAATGCTTCCGCCGTTTTGACGCCAGTGGAGGATTACCTGACGGCGCCTGTGTGGACAGCGAAGGATTTTACTGGTCGGCGCTGTTTGATGGCGGTCGCGTGGTGCGCATCGATCCACAGAGCGCGGAGATTGTGGATGAGATTCTGTTACCCGTGCGCTGGCCCACCATGGTAGCTTTTGGCGGTAAGGATCTGCGCACGCTTTATATCACCAGCTCACGGGAAAATCGCAGCGCCGGGGAACTGGCGCGCTATCCTCAGTCAGGCGATATTTTTGCCGTTGATGTTGAGGTAGCGGGCATAGCGGAGCCGCGTTTTAAACAACAGCCCGGAGCATGATCGGCGGCTCCACGGCTGCTGTGTCAGAGTGAGAGAGCCGGTGACCTGATATAACCATCGGTAAAACTCTGTGTCTGGACGGCAGTGCTGCCTGCAGCCTGGCGGATTATTTGCCAGGCTTATCAGTCAGACAACAGGAGGAACTATGAAAGATCAGGCACCTGATACCCTGTCAAACGAGGACGAGGTCCGCTGCATTATCGGGCAGGCTGTTATTGAGTTAAGCGACGAACAGCAGCCGGTAAACAAATCGACGCTCGCCCTGAAACTGCTTTCTATGGCTGACCGGGACAGAGACGACGAGCGTGCGCTGCTTTACTGGATCGCCCGCAAGGCCATTAATCAGCCGGGACAATTGTCATTCCACGGCCAACGCTGATTCAGGCTCTGTGCCCGGGCGGGTACTGCCCGCCCGGAAACAGGATTGCAGAAACGACAAAAGCTCCTCTGTTATCTGCCCATGTCTGTTGTTGCTATTGCTTCACGTTTAGTTCTGTCAATAGACCCGCCTTGCTGTAGAAGCCAGCTGCGCCAGCGCTGCATATTTTTATCTCATGCCCTTTTATTACTTTTGTTATGTATTGTTTTTATCAGGCAAATAAGAAACTGAGACATATTCTGTATTTTTCTCGCCGCTTGCTCAATTATGTTATTTAACTCGTATATTAAGAGAATGCTCAAATGTGAGCTGTCTCGCAAAATATATGACGGCAGCTGAAATAAAACGCTGTTTCTGTAGGGTACTTACCTCTGCTGCGGATATTGCTTGTGAGTTGCTGATGAATATTCTGGATATGAGGCCATAAGAATACCTTTGTCTCGATGATCACAGAAGTAAAAAATCATAATTAATTAATACAAAAACGTAATAGATCCTCCGATGTTAACTGTGTCAGAAAATGTTCCACATTCACAAAAATCGGAGATCTGATTAGAATGGGTAAGAACATAATGCAAAGTCGGCATGATGAATACCATAAATTAACCCGCGGAGAACGTATTGGTTATGGTCTGGGTGACTTTGCGCAAAATCTTGTGTTTGGCACAGTAGGCGGTTTTCTTGCTCTTCATATGTTGACTGTAAATACAATCAGTACAGCAACTGCAGGATTTATATTTCTTTTTGTCCGAGTTATCAATGTGTTTTGGGATCCGATGGTAGGAACCTATGTTGACAAAAGAAGTTCAGTGGCCGGCAAATATCGGCCCTGGCTGTTAAGAGCAGGGGTTCCCCTGGTTATTCTTTCCGCTTTAATGTTTGCCCCCATTCCTGGCGTCAGAGGTTCAGTTCCTTTTGCCTTTATCGTTTATCTGGCACTGGATCTGGTTTATTCCGTTGTGAACATTCCTTATGGTTCTCTGAATGCTTCACTGACAAGGGATCCTGAATCTATTGATAAACTGACAAGTACGCGAATGATGCTGGCCAATAGTGCCAATCTGCTTGTCTATACTCTGTTTCCAATGTTTGTACAAATGGCCTCACCAAAAGATCGAAGCCTCAAGGATACGGGGTTTTTCGGACTTGAGCTCAATATGGGGAACTATACTGATCCATCTGCTAACTACGCCTGGTTTGGCGTTTACTCTGTTTATATGCTCATTGGCGCTGCTGCACTTTTCTGCTGTTATAAATTCACAAAAGAACGTGTTGTCGCCACAGCAGAACAAACTGCCAATGTAAAAGCGACCGATCTCTTTCTTGAACTCAAAAACAATCGACCGCTAGTCATTCTCGGATTGTTTTTCATGCTGGCCTTTACCTTTATGTTTTTCATGAACACGGTTAATGGCTTTTTCAATCAGTTTGTTGTCGGCCATTCAGAATGGATGGGCGCTGTGGGTCTGGTCGCTTCCATTCCGGGGATTTTATTCCCGATTTTCTGGGCAGGACTCAAGAAAATTTTTGGTAAAAAGGGTTTCTTCCATCTTTTCCTGGGAATGTTTATTGCCGGTGAATTGTTGACTTACGTTTGGTCACGCGATGGCATGCATGATGCACTCTGGCTTGCTTACATTGCAACCTTCATTAAACAGTGGGGCTTAACCTCGGCTACCGGTTTCATGTGGGCACTGGTTCCTGAAGTGATTGCTTATGGCGAATTAAAATCTGGCAAGCGCAATGCCGCAATCATCAATGCGATTATGGGGCTCTTTTTCAAGGTTGGTTTTACTATTGGCGGCGCTGTGCCCCTTTGGTTACTGGCCGTTTATGGCTTTAGCGAAACAGGCGCGCAGCAAAGTGCAAATGCTATTGAGGGAATCATTGTTACCGCTGTCTGGATCCCCATCGTTTTAGCCGTTATTTCCATGATCATCATTCAAATTTATCCCATCTCAGATAAAAATGTTACTGACATCAATCGTCAGCTTGATGAGATACGGGTGTAATTTAAAATCAATCAGTAACTGTTTGAAATGTAAGTAATAAAATTTCAGAAAAAAGGTGTGGTTATATGTCGATTATTCAAAACCCTGTGTTACCTGGATTTAATGCAGACCCGAGTATCATCCGTGTCGAGGACACCTATTATATTGCAAACTCTACATTTGAATGGTTCCCTGGTGTTCGTTTACATGAGTCAAAAGACCTGAAACACTGGAATCTTCTTCCCAGCCCATTGTCAACAACAACCCTTTTAGATATGAAAGGGAATCCTTCATCAGGAGGGATTTGGGCTCCGGCGCTCTCTTATGCCGATGGAAAATTCTGGTTGGTTTATACGGATGTAAAAATCACCGAAGGCGCCTTTAAGGACATGACAAACTACCTGACCACCGCAACAGATATTCGTGGTCCATGGGCAGATCCCATCAAACTCAATGGCGTGGGTTTTGATGCTTCCCTTTTTCATGACGAAGATGGTCGTAAATATTTAGTCCAGCAAACCTGGGATCATCGGGAATACCGTCATCCTTTTAATGGCATCACCTTAACTGAGCTTGATATAAAGTCTCTGAAATTAAAACCAGAAACAGCACGTACTATTTATCGGGGCACCGCCGTTGCCCTGGTTGAAGGACCACATCTCTACAAACTGAACGGATATTATTATCTTTTCGCTGCGCAGGGGGGAACAGTATTTACCCACCAGGAAGTTGTTGCGCGTTCAAAAACCTTAGAGGCCGACAGTTTTGAAACAGAGCCGGGAGAAGTATTCTTAACTAACGTAGATACGCCAGACAGCTATATTCAGAAGCAGGGACATGGCTCTCTGGTTTCAACCCCTGCAGGCGAATGGTATTACGCCTCGCTTTGCGCTCGTCCGTGGAATCGTGCAGGTGAGTCAGCCTATGATCCGCGTGGCTGGTCAACGCTTGGCAGAGAAACTTCAATCCAGAAAGTTTATTGGGATGAGGATGGCTGGCCACGTATTGAAGGGGGCCACGGTGGCAAAACTTTTGTCGAAGGACCAAAAGATGCCATTTACACCGAAAGCGCAAAAGATCACAGCCAGTACGATGATTTTAAAACGTCCACGCTTGATCTCAACTGGAATACACTCCGTGTCCCGTTTACAGAAAAAATGGGTACAACAGGCGATGGAAAGCTGGTTTTAACCGGACAAGGTTCTTTAGCGAACACTCATGACCTGTCGCTTATTGCCCGACGCTGGCAAGCCTTTTATTTTGATGCTCAGGTGAAAGTTAAATTCAATCCATTTAATTATCAACAAATGGCAGGATTAACGAATTACTATAACGATCGTCACTGGAGTTTTGTTTTTATTACCTGGAATGAAATTAATGGAGCAGTCATCGAAATAGCTGAGAATAATCGTGGAAAATATACCTCTTATCTGAAGGATGATGCCATCAAGGTTCCGGAAAATACCGACTATGTCTGGTTCCGCACCAAAGTCAGGAAGGAGACTTATACTTACGAATATAGCTTTGATGGCATCACATTCACTGAAATTCCAGTCAAATTAGATGCCGCCATTCTTTCAGACGACTATGTATTGCAAAGTTATGGTGGGTTCTTTACCGGAGCCTTCGTTGGCCTTGCGGCTGTAGACTACTCTGGTTATGGCGCCAGCGCAGAGTTTTATAATTTCGCTTATCAGGAGCTTGGCGATGCATTAATTGCAAATGACACTTATAGCTGGGAAGCAAGCGAATCACGTTTTAATTAAAGGCTCAAGCACCTGCGTTATCGTTGAGATAACGCAGGTTGCGAATGCGTGAATATTTAACCCGTGATTTATTTTTTCGTGACCCGATGCTGATGTAGCGGCAAGATGACAGGTTGATTTTGCCCACGTAATGCGGACACGCCTCTGTTCGCGCAGCGATTCCCGCCGCCGTCTTCTCTGGCCTCTATTTCCGTGCAGGTTACGTCGCTGCAGCAGTGCCAGATCGGCACTTTCCTGCACAGGATCAGCCTTTTTCAGACACTGCGTATTGATTTTTCCAGACGTCAGAAGAGGTGTCTATGGTGTCCTGCAGAAATCGAACTTAGAGCTAATTTTTTGATTTAAAGAGTTTTAATTGAATTAAAAACCATTTATACCATCATAGATACCAACATTCAAAAATGACTTTAAAAGCAGTTGTTAGACACTGAAAAAACGTCTTAATTATACTCAATTTTATCCGCCATCATTACGGTTTCACAGCTTCTTGATTGGAAAGCTGGTCAAGGTGATGATGAACTGTCTTTTACATTGAGCTATAAAAACACAAATCTAAAGTCTTGGTATGGATACGGTTCTGAATCGCCACGGGTTTAACAGACACCTCAGAGTCATTTAAGATGACTTAAAGAGAGGTGCCCATGAGCGGTAAACGTTATCCCGAAGAGTTTAAAACTGGAGCAGTGAAACAGGTTGTTGATCGTGGTCATTTTGTTTCCAGCGTCGCAACACGTCTCGGTATCACTACCCACAGTCTTTATGCCTGGATAAAGAAGTACGGTCCGGATTCTTTCACTAATAAAGAACAGTCCGATGCTCAGGCCGGGATCCGCCGTCTCCAGAAAGAGCTGAAGCGGGTTACCGACGAACGGGACATATTAAAAAAGCCGCGGCGTACTTCGCAAAACTGTCCGACTGAGGTACGCCTTTATCCGTGACAACACCCGATGCTGGCCTGTTCGCCTGCTCTGTCGGGTGCTGGATGTTCATCCCAGTGGCTTTTACGCCTGGCTTCAGCAGCCGCATTCACAACGCCATCAGGTAGATCTGAGACTGACAGGACAGATCAAACAGTTCTGGCTGGAATCGGGATGCGTTTATGGCTACCGCAAGATCCATCTGGACCTCCGAGATAGCGGGCAACAGTGCGGAGTGAACAGAGTCTGGCAACTGATGAAGCGTGTCGGGATAAAGGCTCAGGTCGGGTACCGGAGCCCGCGGGCACGCAAAGGTGAGGCCAGGAGCGTTTCTCTGACAGGCTCCAGCGACAGTTCAATCCGGATGCTCCGGATGAGCGTTGGGTAACGGACATAACCTACATCAGGACCCATGAAGGCTGGCTGTATCCTGCCGTGGTTGTTGATCTGTTCTCACGCAAGGTTATCGGCTGGTTAATGCAATCCCGGATGACAAAGGACATTGTTCTGAACGCACTGCTGATGGCTGTATGACGGCGTAATCCCCAAAAACAGGTGCTGGTTCACTCAGACCAGGGCAGTCAGTACACGAGCCATGAGTGGCAGTCATTCCTGAAGTCACACGGTCTGGAAGGTAGCATGAGTCGTCGCGGTAACTGTCACGGTAATGCGGTTGCGGAAAGCTTTTTCCAGCTGCTGAAACGCTAACGGATAAAGAAAAATATCTACGGAACGCGTGAAGAAGCCCGTAGCGATATTTTTGATTACATCGAAATGTTTTATAACAGTAAGCGTCGGCATGGTTCGAGCGATCAGATGTCACCGGCTGAATATGAAAATCAGTATTATCAACGGCTCGAAAGTGTCTGGATTATCCGTGGCGATTCAAAATGAACATATTGAAGATCTTTTTTATTAGCTCGATTTCTTTCTTGGTTCCAGGAACAAGAACGATTCTGTCTGTTTGAAGGCCCTTTTTCTCACCGTGAGCAAGTATCATTTTGGGTTTGTTATTATTATCAAGCTATTTTCTTTTAAGCCCATATCCGGGTTTGCCACCTTGATAATATCCTTTCTTAACGAGATTCACATGTCCTGCAAAAACTTTTATTGCAAGATTTTTACTGAATGCACCTGCTGCATAGATGAGAGATAAAAGGATGAATGTTTCAGTTTCACTGTTTTCTGGGAGGTTTACTGCACAATAAATGGCATCCACATTGTTCATTTTCAACAGATATTTGTAATAAATACCCTCTTGAGGATCTTTGAAATGACCAAAACGACTGATATCGTATACAAGAACAGCATCAATATTTATTTCTTTCTTGAGGACATCGTTTACAAGCTTATTAAAATCATGTCTTCTAATTGTGGATACGCCACTTTTACCTGCATCGTCATAAGTATGGATGATTTCCATATTGTGCCCATCAGCATACTTTTTGATGAATTGGGCCTGGTTATCCAACGAAAACTCCTGGAGGTTTGTGGACATCCGTAGATACTGGTCGGCCCTAAAATTATGAATATGCTAAATTTTATCAGAAATTTAAGTTCATTAAGGGAACAGCAAAAAAATATTGGTTAAAAATTGATTAATTTTCAATCCGTTGCAACTCTTTTTTATTTCTCGTATGTCTTATTTTGTATAGTCCCTCCCATAAATTCTCAGTGAGAGTAGGCGATTGAGGAGAAGGAGGAGTGAGGACAGTATGAAAGAAAAGATATTTATATAACTCCAGATCTTAACCGTGAGTAAAGATTAAGGATGAGAGAGAGACAAATTATGAAAGAGTGGGTAGTAAATATAATATTTAAGCTCATATTTATTGAATGATATTGAGCAAGGAGCCAAAATTTTAGGAAGACTGTCTTTGCCGGGAAATAGGCAATGCAATTTTACACAACATTCAAAATTCATTTATTCCTCCTAAAGTCTTTTTCGCAAGCGAATCGAGTCTCTATAATTCATATTGACAAAAGTTCAATCTGCGTTAAAAGGATTATAAATAAAAATGGAGGAGTTCATGAATAAAGATAAATTGAAAGAGGAGCAAATATCATTTGCTGAGGTTAAAGAGTTGCTTAACAGAGTCCATGATGATTTAGTAGCTCTATTAGAAAGAATTAACATCACTGAAAGCTATAAAATGTATCCTGCTGAAAATATTGTTTATATTATGTTTAGGGAATATTACGACTCACAGGATTGCTTGAAAATTGTGAGCATAGTTGAAGGTATTGATATAACCGAACTTGTTGAATACAATAGTGTTCACTGGTGGTTTTTATCAGCCCTGGCATTTGATACTGATAATATTATTAAAATAATTCTAACAAAAATCATTAAAGAAGAAAAAAGTAAAGTAAGTTCTGTTCTTGTTAACGATGATGATGGGTTAGTTAAAAAAAGAATTTAATTTCCAAATATCATATAAAAATTCTGCCTTAACAAATTCAGATTTTTTAAACTTTGATGCCTTTTTTGGAGAGTTGCTTTTCTTTTATTTTGGTGATACTCTACCATCAGAAATCTGGATAAACGTTTTATCACCTATATTTATAAATGTTTTTCCATCGACGTTCCCTCTTATAACTAATGCTATGCTGTTATAGACACATTTTTTGTGCTCGCCATTAGTATCATCAAAGCAGGTATAGTCATTAATTGAACCGTCTCTGGTTCCTTTTGGTAATTTTTCATAGCCATTGAAATTCATGATGATAACTGTGAAGTTATCAGGAGTGTTGATAATATGATATTTATTCTGAAGTAAGTCTCTGTTTTTCAACCACCAATTTAGTTTTCCATCAGTAGTCATCGGTAAATGTTCTACAAAAACCGCACCATTATCTACTCTGACTATTTTGGTTGGTCTTACAGCAATCCATATACAGTATGCTGTTATTAATAAAACTAAAATTGCTCCAATCCTTTTATACTTAAACATTGTTTTCTCCTGTCAATGTTATAGTAGCTTCGAAATTTGTGAAAAATGGCTTTTGAGCAAAATGCTTTGCCCTCTGTAGAACGAACCAGATTCTAAAGAAAGTAATAGAGTTAAATTTAGTCTTTAAGATATCTTCTTTATCCAAGCCAAAATGATCTTGTGCTCTGTATTTGATAACCGCAGTATATTTTCTGCCCTGGAAGTTCAAGCTTTCAATAGAGATTTCTGTGCTGTTTATGTCATGGACGGTAATGCCCATTCCATTGACGAAATCTTTCCATCTTGTGTATTTAGGTAAATGGCTTTTAGATAACACACTTGAAAAATTTTCTTTCGTCAATTGAGAATTATTGAAATCAAATTGCTCAATAGTATTTTTAATGAGGGATAATGTGTTATCGACAGAGTTGTCACTTAAAATGAGATTTCTGTAAGCATTGTTCATAGCCGGATGTTGATAATCTTTTCCATTACTGCGTTGCATATGATTGAAAAGATCTATGATCAAGCCTTGGTATGGTCCTCGGAAAGAAAAGATATAGGACTGAGACCTTAGCTCATCATATAACATCGCTATGGCTCTTTCTCTACTAACTGGCTGGATCGCGTTAGTAGCGGGATGCTGACAGGAGGGACCAAAAGTAGTCCAATCGATGAAAGTTGATACTTGCCCAAGATGATAATGCTTTTTCAGTGTATCAACATCCATATCGCCACTTTGCATATCATCGGCATTTCTGTCATTGAATCTTTTTTTTGTGGTGAAGATGATTAGTTTCTTGTCGATTCCTTTCATTCAAAATAAATCCCTTTCAGTCAAATGAGTGACTATCATACAGCTTTACTGTAGCCCTGAAATTGAGTTTTGTCTTAACATACCACTGGCCGAGAATATTATATTGGTTTTGCCATCAAGGTAGATTCTTTACTACTACGCCTTAAGAAGTAAGCAACTACTCTTTATTAGTCGAGGCCTGTTTCAGGGCATAGGTAATAAAAAATATAAATTTTTGTAGGGTTTAAAACGCATTAAATTGATATTTACAGGATCATCACCTGTCTCAAAATCCCGAAACTTTTGAAGAGGAGAAAGGTGTTAGTGCCCCTTTTTTACATGCTTCGAGGTAGTCGGCCCACCATTGCAACATGAGTCTCCGTTCTTCCAAATGCTCCGCTTTGTGTATGTATGCAGCCCGGACACTATTGCGTTCCTGGTGGCTCATTTGTCTCTCTACAGCATCTCTCGACCATAATCCCGATTCGATTAATGCACTACATGCCATAGTCCTGAAACCATGCCCGCAGACTTCTGCTTACGTATCGTAGCCCATCGCCCTGAGTGCTTTGTTGACCGTGTTTTCACTGATAGGTTTGTCTTCCCCAGTAAAACCAATGAACATGAGCTCTTTGTCACCACTGATCGAGTGAAGCTCTTCCAGGAGCGCTTTGGCTTGTGTGCTTAGTGGAACCAGAGGTGGGGTTTTCATATTTGCCCCTCTTGCAGAATATTTTACCCCTTCCATAGGTTGTCCCTTTCCGGGGATAGTCCACAATGAATGCTTAAGATCGACTTCTGACCAGCGGGCAAACCGCAATTCACTCGAACGGACAAAGGTCAGGAGTGTTAACTGCACTGCAATTTGAGTAATGCCTTTTCCTTTATATGCTTCCAGTCTATTCATCAGTGCTGGCAATCGCGCCAGAGAAAGGGCAGGGCGATGAACACTTTTAGTGGAAACAACAACACCAGCGAGGTCGTTTGCAGGATTCTGTTCAATCAACGCATTGTGAACGGCATACCTCATTACTGCCGTAATGCGCTGTTGTAAGCGGGAAGCCAGTTCATTGTGTCCTGAAGCTTCTGCCTTTTTCAATGGAACCAACAGATCATGAGTCTTTAGATCGCTAATATTACGTTTGCCGATGACAGGGAATACATGGGTAACAAGACTGTTTAATACAGTTGTTCTATGACTGTCTGACCAGGTTCTGTTACTGGTGAGCTATTCTCGTGCAACTTGCTCAAATGTAAGCAAGCCCTTGCTCTCAATCTTTTGTGCTTTGCGCTTCTCACTTGGGTCTACATGGTTTGCAACGAGCTGACGGGCTTCGTCTCTTCTTCGTCTGGCTTCTGACAATGAAACCTCAGGCTAAACACCCAGTGCGAGAATTTTCTGTTTGCCAGCGAAGCGATACTGGAAACGCCAGTATTTGGAACCACTTGTGGTGATCAACAGATGCATACCATTACCGTCTGTCAATTTGACAGGTTTATCATAACCCTTTGTATTACTTACTGTTAACTCAGTGAGCGCCATACTAAAAACCCTCTTCTGATGGTATCTGCATTATCGAACTTAAAATACCAACATATGTACCAACAAAACAGCGTGGATTTTGAAATATGACGGTGTACGTTAACGGGCTACAAATGAAAGATAAGTGTTTGAAGTTGAAGAGTTGACCAGACTTTAAAATAGTTAGATGGGCTAACATATGGTGTCCCCTGCAGGAATCGAACCTGCAACTAGCCCTTAGGAGGGGCTCGTTATATCCATTTAACTAAGGGGACGCGGGCGGGCAGTATAACCTGGTTATCGCGCCAGATTAAGCACTTGCCTGCCCGTTTGCTTATTCTCTCAACAATTTATCCTTCAGATACGTCTGTATTTGTCTCTTTCTGGGATGACTGCTCTTGCGCCTGTGCCTTCGCCTTCGCTTTTGCCGCTTCGCTCATATCATTGCGGATTTGGGCATGGCTGATTAACGCGAAAATCAGCGTGCCGCCGGTGATATTGCCCAGCAGCGTCGGCAGAGCAAAGGGCCAGAAAAACTCATGCCAGCTTATCGCACCGTCGAACACCAGATAGAGGATCTCCACTGAACCTACCACGATATGGGTCAGATCGCCCAGGGCTACCAGCCAGGTCATCATAATGATCACAAAGATCTTTGCTGCGCCGGCATTTGGGAACATCCAGACCATAGTGGCAATAATCCAGCCTGATATCACCGCTTTGCCAAACATCTCGCCCGGTCTGTTTTCCATCACTTTTTCACTGATGGCGCTAAAAGCCTCACGGGTAGGCTCATCAAATACCGGCATCTGGTTAAACGCCAGCGCGGCCAGCGCGGTGCCGATCAGATTCCCCAGCAGGACGAAGCCCCAGAGGCGCAGCAGCAGGAAAAGGTTGCCCCTGGTCAGTTTGTGCATCACCGGTAACACGGCGGTGACCGTGTTTTCCGTAAACAGCTGCTGGCGCGCCATAATGACAATCACAAAACCAAATGCGTAGCCCAGGTTTTCCAGTAAAAAGGCGCCGGGAACGCCCGCCAGATGAACCTGAAAAACGCCTTTTGCCATCAGCGATGCGCCCATCGACAAACCTGCAGCAATGGCGGACCAGAGCAGTGCCATACCGTCACGCTCCAGCTCTTTCTGTCCCTCCTCCCGGATTTTTTCATGTATGGCCGCCGCGCGTGAGGGCAGGGCATCCTCATTACTCTCTATCTCTTTACCCTGCTCATTCTCTTCGCTGTCGACATCGTTCTCGCTCTGTGTTTCGTTTGCTTCAGGCTTCATTTTTCCTCCGGGTAATCATCCCACTGCGATATAAGCGTAGACGGTATTGTCCAGGGTGAAATGTGTCCCGCTTTTCGCACAAGCGTAACAAAGCTTTAAGCATGCCGCTTTTTCAGGCAAAGGGGGGCTTATTTGCGCGTTATTCCAGCATCTGACGCTACGCAGCGCGGCGTACAGGCTTCGGCCCACTGGTGACTTGTGGTATTATCGCCGCCTCACTTATTTAGCGCGATTCACCCCTGCATGCTGGAACTCATTAATCTCTCTTGTATTCGCGATGAGCGCGTACTGTTTCGCGAGCTCTCTTTTACCGTGCAGACGGGCGATATCGTGCAGATTGAGGGCGCAAATGGCGCGGGTAAAACTTCTCTGCTGCGACTGCTGGCGGGGCTGAGTCGTCCGGAGCAGGGTGACGTCCTCTGGCAAGCGGTGCCGATTCGTCAGCAGCGCGAGCGCTGGCATCAGGATATGCTCTATCTCGGCCATCAGCCCGGGGTGAAAGCGGTACTCACACCGCTGGAAAACCTGCGCTTTTATCATGCACGCTGCGATGATGTTCAAATCTTTTCGGCGCTGGAGGCGGTAGACCTGCTGGGCTATGAAGAGGTGCCGGTCGCGCAACTTTCCGCCGGACAGCAGCGACGCGTCGCTCTGGCGCGCCTCTGGCTCACCCCGGCTCAGCTATGGATCCTCGACGAACCCTTAACTGCCATTGATAAAGCGGGCGTAGAAAAATTAATGGCGCAATTCACCTGTCATGCCGATAACGGTGGCATGGTCATTTTGACCACCCATCAGGACTTGCCTGATGCGGCTAAACGGGTGCGAAAAATTCGTCTGCATGCAACGGAGGCGTTCTGATGCCAGGGCGGATTATTCAGCGTGAGCTGAAAATTGTATTTCGCAGCGGGGCTGAGGTGATCAATCCGCTGTGGTTTTTTTTAATCGTCATCACGCTCTTTCCGCTTGGGGTTGGTCCGGAGCCACAACTGCTGGCGCGCATCGCTGCCGGTGTCGTCTGGGTTGCCGCGCTGCTGGCGTCGCTGCTGGCGCTGGAGCGTCTGTTCCGTGACGACTTTCTTGATGGTTCGCTGGAGCAACTGCTGCTGCTGCCCACGCCGCTGCCGCTGACGGTGCTGGGAAAAGTGATCGCCCACTGGCTGGTCACGGGGGTGCCGCTGATCATTTTGTCGCCGCTTGCCGCGTTATTGCTGTCACTCGATTTTGTCAGCTGGCGCGCGCTGGCGCTGACGTTGCTACTGGGCACGCCGACCTTCAGCTTTCTGGGGGCGATTGGGGTGGGACTGACGGTGGGTCTGCGCCGGGGCGGCGTGCTGCTGAGCCTGCTGGTACTGCCGTTGGCTATCCCGGTATTGATTTTTGCCAGCGCGGCGATCGACGCGGCCAGCATGGGCCTGCCCGTGACGGGTTATCTGGCTATTCTGGGGGCGATGCTGGCGGCCAGCGCGACGTTGTCACCTTTTGCCACGGCGGCGGCACTGCGCATCAGCCTGCACTGACTGGCGCTAACACCAGTGCGAATAATTTTTTTATTGTGAGTAATGCATTATGTGGAAGTGGTTACACCAACTGGCAAGGCCCGAGCGGCTTTATCAGCTATGCGGACGTTTGATTCCCGGGTTTGCGCTAACGGGTAGCGCGACGCTGCTGCTGGGCTGGATATGGGGTTTTGGCTTTGCCCCTGCGGATTATCAGCAGGGAGAGAGTTATCGCATTATCTACCTGCATGTGCCGGCGGCGATGTGGTCAATGGGCATCTACGCGAGCATGGCCATCGCGGCCTTTATCGGGCTGGTGTGGCAGATAAAAATGGCCGATCTGGCGGCGGCGGCCATGGCGCCGGTGGGTGCCGTGTTTGCTTTTATTGCGCTGGTCACCGGTTCCGCCTGGGGCAAACCGATGTGGGGCACCTGGTGGATCTGGGATGCGCGTCTCACCTCAGAGCTGGTGCTGCTTTTCATCTATATGGGGGCGATCGCGCTCTACAGCGCCTTTGACGATCGGCGTATGGCAGGACGCGCGGCCGGGATCCTGATTCTGGTGGGCATCGTTAACCTGCCGATCATTCACTTCTCGGTGCAGTGGTGGAACACACTGCATCAGGGGTCGTCAGGTATGTTACAGCAGGCGATCGCGCCCAGCATGCGCACGCCATTACGCTGGTCCATTCTCGGCTACCTGCTGGTTTTCATCACGCTGACGCTGATGCGTCTGCGCAACCTGATTCTGTTGACTGAACGCCATCGCCCGTGGGTGGCGGACGTGGCACAGGGAGGACGTAAATCATGAAGCCCGCTTTTGCTTCCTGGGAAGCGTTTTTCGCTATGGGGGGATACCACTTTTTTGTCTGGCTGGCTGTCGCCTTTACCTTGTTGCCGTTGTGCGGTCTGGTGCTGCATACCTTCTGGCAACGCCACCGTTTGCTGACGGAAATTCGTCAGCGTCACGCGAGGGAGCGCCGTATTCGTGCGGCAAAAACAAAAAAAGCCGCCGGTGAAGCGGCAGGAGAAGCGTTGTGAATATCCGTCGACGTAATCGCCTGTATGTGGTGATCGCGATAGTAGTAGGGCTGGGGCTGGCGACCGCGCTGGTGATGTACGCGTTGCGTTCCAACATCGACCTGTTTTATACCCCGGGTGAAATTCTGAATGGCAAAGGCGAGGCTCGCCAGAAACCCGAGCCGGGACAGCGGCTGCGCGTTGGCGGCATGGTGCTGCCGGGTAGCGTGAAGCGCGATCCTGCGACCCTTGCCGTCTCATTCAAGCTCTATGATGCCAGTGGCGTGATAAGCGTGCATTACGAGGGCATTCTGCCGGATCTGTTCCGTGAAGGGCAGGGCATTGTGGCGCAGGGGGTGCTGGAAGCGGGCAACCTGGTGAAAGCGCAAGAAGTACTGGCGAAGCACGATGAAAAATATACGCCGCCCGAAATCGACGATGCGATGAAGAAAAATCATAACGGCGCGCCCGCGACTTATCAGCCAGGTGCTCAGTCATGATGCCGGAAATCGGAACTTTTCTGCTCTGTCTCGGGCTGGGGCTGGCGCTGTTATTAAGCAGTTACCCGCTGTGGGGCGCGGTGCGTCAGGATGCGCGTCTGATGGCGCTGGCACGTCCGCTGGCGGGCGGTCTGTTTTGCTGCGTTGCCGCCGCATTTTTGCTGCTGGTGCACGCCTTTGTGGTGAACGATTTTACCGTCGCCTATGTGGCCGCGAACTCCAACAGCTTATTACCGCTTTACTATCGCATCGCGGCGACCTGGGGCGCGCATGAAGGATCGCTGCTGCTCTGGGTGCTGCTGCTCAGCAGCTGGACGCTGGCTGTCGCGTTGTTCAGCCGCAAAATGCCGCAGGATGCGGTAGCGCGCGTGCTGGCGGTGATGGGGATGATTAACCTGGGCTTTCTGCTGTTTATTACCCTGACCTCTAATCCCTTTACCCGCACACTGCCCGATTTTCCCATTGACGGACGCGATCTCAATCCGATGCTGCAGGATATCGGCCTGATTTTCCATCCGCCGCTGCTCTACCTGGGTTACGTCGGCTTTTCGGTGGCCTTCGCTTTTGCTATCGCGTCACTGATGGCGGGACGACTCGATACCGCCTGGGCGCGCTGGTCGCGTCCCTGGACCACTGCCGCCTGGATTTTCCTCACCATCGGCATTGTGCTGGGCTCGGCCTGGGCCTATTACGAGCTGGGCTGGGGCGGCTGGTGGTTCTGGGATCCGGTGGAAAACGCCTCTTTTATGCCCTGGCTGGCTGGCACGGCGCTGATCCACTCGCTGGCGGTGACGGAAAAGCGCGGCACCTTTAAAGCCTGGACAGTGCTGCTGGCGATAACCACTTTTTCGCTCAGCCTGCTGGGGACTTTCCTGGTACGTTCCGGCGTCCTGGTGTCGGTACACGCCTTCGCCTCCGATCCGGCGCGCGGCCTGTTTATCCTGGCGTTTCTGGTGATCGTGATCGGCGGCTCGCTGCTGCTCTATGCCCTCAAAGGGGGCCAGGTGCGTAGCCGGATGCAAAGCGAAGCCTGGTCACGCGAGTCATTTCTGCTGGGCAATAACGTGTTGCTGATCGCCGCCATGCTGGTAGTGCTGCTTGGGACGCTGCTGCCGCTGGTGCACAAACAGCTGGGACTGGGCACCATTTCTGTGGGAGAGCCATTCTTCAATACCATGTTCACCTGGCTGATGGCGCCTTTTGCGCTGCTGCTTGGTATCGGGCCGCTGGTACGCTGGCGACGCGATGAGCCGCAGAAGCTGTTTAAACGTCTGGCGCTGGCCCTGCTGGTGACGCTGCTCTTTTCCATCCTGCTGCCCTGGCTGTTGCAGGATCGCATTGCGGCGATGACCGTGGTCGGGCTGATGATGGCGCTGTGGGTGATTGCGCTGACGTTGCTTGAACTGCACGAGCGCGCTACCCATCGGCACACTTTTTTCCGCGGCATGCGCCATCTTTCGCGCAGCCACTGGGGCATGGTGCTGGGGCATCTCGGCGTGGCCGTCACGGTTATCGGTATCGCCTTCAGTACCCAGTACAGTGTCGAGCGCGATGTGCGGATGAAAGCGGGCGACAGCGTGGATATCTATCGCTATCACTTTGTCTTCCGTGCGGTACATAACCTGCAGGGGCCGAACTACAGCGGTGGCGCGGCGCTGATTGACGTCACGCGCAACGGCAAGCCGGAAGCGGTGTTACAGGCGGAGAAACGCTACTACTCCGCTGCGCGCACCATGATGACCGAAGCGGCCATCGACGGCGGCTTTACGCGCGATCTCTACGCAGCCCTCGGCGAGGAGCTGGATGATGGCGCCTGGGCTGTACGCATCTATTACAAACCTTTTGTGCGCTGGATCTGGTATGGCGGCGTGTTGATGGCGATCGGCGGCTTGCTGTGCCTGCTCGATCCGCGCTATCGCTCCGCTAAAAAGGCGCAACGGGAGCTGGCATGAGCAAGAAAATCCTTTTTATTCCGCTGATCCTGTTTCTGCTGCTGGCAGCGGCGCTGCTGTGGCAGCTGACGCGCAACGCCAGCGGTGACGATCCCACCCGTCTGGAGTCTGCCCTGATCGGCAAGCCCGTGCCGCAGTTCAGGCTGGAAGCGCTGGAACAGGCGGGAAAAATCTATGACCAGCAGGTGCTGACCGACGGCAAACCGCTACTGCTCAACGTCTGGGCCACCTGGTGCCCGACCTGCCGCGCTGAACATCAGTATCTGAACCGCCTGGCGCAGCAGGGCATTCGCGTCGTCGGGCTCAACTATAAAGATAATCGCACCGGGGCGATCAACTGGCTGAATACGCTGGGCAATCCTTATGCGCTCAGCCTGTATGACGGCGACGGCATGCTGGGGCTGGATCTCGGCGTCTATGGCGCGCCGGAAACTTTCCTGATTGATGGCAAAGGCATCATCCGTTACCGCCATGCCGGTGACATGAATGCGCGTATCTGGGAGCAGGAAGTGAAGCCGCTGTGGGAAAAATATAGCCGGGAGGCGGGCGTATGAAGCGCGGCTTGCTGTTACTGTGCGCTCTGCTGTGCAGCCTGACCCTGTGGGCAGCCACTGAAACCCGATCTTTTGACTCGCCGGAACAGGAGCAGCAGTACCTTGAGTTGACCGCTGAGCTGCGCTGCCCCAAATGCCAGAACAACAGCATTGCCGATTCCGGTGCCATGATTGCAATGGATATGCGGCAGAAAGTCTATGAGCTGATGAAGCAGGGCCAGAGCAAACAGCAGATCATCGATTATATGGTGGCGCGTTACGGTAATTTTGTCACCTATGCGCCGCCGGTCACGCCATCGACCCTGATTCTGTGGGTCGGTCCGTTACTCTTTGTGATTCTGGGCGCGCTGACCATTATTTTACGCAGCCGCAGACAGAAAACGCGCAGCGAGCTGGATGAAAGCGAACAGCAACGCCTGGCCGCGTTACTCAACAATGACAGGAAGCCGTGATGAGCGCATTCTGGATTACCCTTTTCGTGCTGCTGGCGGCGGCCAGCGCACTCTTTCTGCTGGCAGGCTGGCGGGCGCGTAGCGTCAGCGCCGACGCACGCGATCGACTGAACAAAATCTTCTATCAGCAGCGTCTGCAGGAACTGACTCAGGATGAGGCGCAGGGCGTGGTCGCGGAGCGGCCGGTGATGGAGCGCGAACTGCAGCAGACCCTGCTGGCGGATATTCCGCAGGCGAGCCCGCAACAGGTGCACAGCAGCAGTCGCTGGATACTGCTGCCGGGAGTGATGGTGCTGGTCGGCGTGACCCTGGTGATGTACTGGAAAACCGGCAATCTGCCGGAAGTGATCGCATGGCAGCAAGTACAGGCGGACTACCCGCACTTACGCGCCCGGGTGATGGAACCGGCGGCGAAGCCCCTGACGATGGAGGAGCTGGCGCGGCTGCAACTCGGGTTGCGCAGCGCGTTACAGCAGGATGCACGCAATCCTGACGACTGGGCTATGCTGGGCCGTCTCGGCATGGTGCTGAACAACGTGGTCACTGCCCGTCAGGCCTTTAATCATGCTTTACAGCTCGCGCCCAACAACCTGGCGCTTAAGCTCGACTATGCTGAAGTACTGACACGCTCGGCTGATGTGCAGGATAACCGCGAAGGCGGGCTGCTGCTGCAGGATCTGCGTAAGCAGCAGCCGGACGATTTACGCATTCTTGGCCTGCTGGCATTTAACGCTTTTAATCAGCAGCATTATGATGAGGCCATTGCGGCCTGGCAGCAGATGATGGCGCTGCTGCCTGCGGAGGATGGTCGCCGGGCGATGATCGCCCGCAGCATTGAACAGGCCAAAACCAGCGCCGGACAGCAGAGCAGTCAGCTGGCGCTGACGGTAAGCCTGGGCGCAGAGGCAGAAAAAATGTTACCTCAGGACGGAGTGTTGTATATTTCTGTTTCTGACGGTGTTTCACCGGTGCCGGTGGCAGTCAAGCGCATACCGCTTAGCCACTTCCCGTTATCGCTGACGCTGGATGACAGCAATGCCATGATGCCGGATCGCCTGCTTTCGGCGCAGCATCAGGTACAGGTTCGGGTGCGTATTTCGCGTGATGGTAGCGCCACTCCTCAGTCAGGCGACTGGTTTGGCGTCAGCGCGCTCACCCCCTGGAATGGTCATCTGCAGCTGGCTGTGGAAATTAATCAGCAGCAGCCCTGAAGCGATACACACTTGACCCGCACAGGGAGATGAAAATGTATTACCGCCTGACCGGTTTGGTTCTGGCCAGTGTACTTCTGGCTGGATGTGCCAGTTCAAAGCCTGACAACGATGCGCCGCCGCAACGCAGCGATCCGCTTGAAGGCTTTAACCGCACGATGTTCAACTTTAACTACAATGTGCTGGATCCCTACGTCTTGCGCCCCGTGGCTGTTGCCTGGCGTGATTATGTGCCGACACCGGCGCGCACCGGGTTAAGCAACTTCTTTGGCAACCTGGATGAACCTTCCAGCATGGTTAACTACTTCCTGGAAGGGGATCCGCGTCGTGCGATGATCCACTTTACGCGTTTCTTCCTCAACACCACCCTCGGGCTGGGCGGGTTGATTGACGTGGCGGGCAAGGCGAACCCGGAACTGGCGCGGGAAGAGGCACATGGCTTCGGCAGCACCCTCGGCCACTATGGCGTAGGCTACGGCCCTTATGTGGAACTGCCTGCTTATGGCAGCTTTACGCCACGTCAGGAGGGCGGCGATACGGTTGACCTGCTTTATCCGCCGCTGAGCTGGCTGACCTTCTGGATGTCCGCCGGTAAATGGGCGCTGGAGGGCATTGAGACCCGGGCACAGCTGCTCGACTCCGATGCCATTTTGCGTCAGCAGGATGATCCTTACGTCTTTATACGCAACGCCTACTTCCAGCGTAACGACTTCCTGGCGAACGGCGGCAAGCTGAAGCCGCAGGAAAACCCGAACGAGAAAGCGATTCAGGGCGACCTGGACGAGATTGATGCGGAGTAAACCGCGTTCAGCATAAATAAACAAGGCGGCCCGCTGGCCGCCTTGTTTATGCGCTTCATCCCATCAGAACTTATAGTTAAGGTTCGCGCCGTACAGCCAGGCCTTACCTTCAGAGTTAAAGGTATAATTTTCTTCCTGCACCGTTACATGCTGACCGTGCATATAAGAGACGCCCACATCGACCGAGGCGGCATCGTTAAAGGCGTAAGAGGCACCGGCGCTCAGCCAGAGACGATCCTGATCGGGAATCGAGATAGAGCGATTATCTGCCGGTACCGGGCTGTCATCAAAGGCGATACCGGTGCGGAACGTCCAGTGATCGTCATAGGCGTAGGTGGTACCCAGCGCGATGCGGTACGCATCTCTGAAGTTCTCTTCTTTCTGGAACAGGGTCTGACCATTGCTGCCGGTCGCTTTCAGCTCTTCAAACTGGCTCCAGCTGGTGTAAGTCAGGCTGTAGTGCACGGCCCATTGCGGCGCGACCTGATGCCAGCCCGACAACTCCCACATCTCCGGCAGATTCAGAGTCAAAGAGCCCGGAATGGTGCTGCCGCCAGTCGCATACGGCAGGCCTAAATTCAGGGCCTGGTTAAGCGGGTTCACAAACTCAGGTAGCGAGCTCTTATAATCGCCGTCAAAGTCGATTTTCACTTCAGAGCGGTAGGTAAAGCCGAAACGGTTATTTTTATCCACTTCATACAGAATACCGGCATTCCAGCCGTAACCCCACTCATTGCCTTTTAAATGGGCAATTTGCGTATCGGCGGGAAGCGGCAATCCAGCTAAAGTGCCTGCTTCACCCGCGTAACGTTCGATTTTCGCCCGGGCATAGACCGCATCAAACCCCACGCCAAAGCTGAAATGTTCATTCAGCCGGTAAGCGGTACTCAGATTGAGGTTACTGGTCATCAAATCGGTTTTACCGCCATAGGGACCGGCGACATAATCGTTGTTGTATTCCGTCGCCAGACCGTAGTTAGTGGTGGCTGAAGCGCCGATCCACCACTGATCATTAATCGGCTGAACATAATGCAGATTCGGCACCCACTGCGTGGGGGCAATATTATTGGCGTTCAGGCTGCGGCCAGTGTAGGGACTGTTGCCACTGATATCGACATCAGCATCAATAAACACGGCACCGACAGAAAGGGCAGGGCGATCCATTAATGCCATCGTGGCCGGGTTACGGCTGGCAGAAGCTGCCGTATCCCCCATCGCACCTTCACCAGAGTAGGCGCGACCTAAGCCAATAGAGGAGAATTCATTCAGCTGAAAGCCCGCAGCATAAACCTGAGAAGTGACAAGGGCGACAGCAACCGCCACGGCTGATTTTACAAACAGGTTTTTATGGTTCATGACCACAACCTCATATGAATTATTATTAATGTGTTACCCCGGGTAACAGTGATGGCTAACCTCAGGCACTGATAGAAAGCCCACTTATCAGACCAGTGCGGCAAGTATAGGTCTGACCTGTCACCGGCTTGCAATATTGTTATTTAAAAATTGTCTCCAGGATCAATAAAATCACATTTGCTTAACGAATTTGCCGATCCTGGCCTTCAGCATAACTACTCTTGTTTGTTTTGGATCAAATTTTATTGTGATATTCGTCACTTAGCAGCGCAATCATAGCGACAAAAAGGCAACCGGCGTACACTGACAGATATAAAACATCACAATCGGTAAGGGAAAGCCCGGAGGAGAAAAGGTGTCTGAGGCGATAAAAAAATGTCAGGCTAACGAAACGGCCGCTTGCTGTTGCGTGGATGTCGGCACCGTTATTGACAACCGCGATTGCACCGCCAGCTGGTCACAATCTTTTACACAACGTCACGAAGCGGAAGAAATGCTGGCGCGCTTAACGGCAAAAGCGCGTCAGGTTGAATCAGAGCCATGCAAAATTGAGGCGCGCATTGATGAAACCGCAGAGGGTGTCCATTTAACCGCCGCGTTCAGCTTCGCTTGTCAGGCGGAAGCCCTGATTTTCCAGCTGGGATTACGCTGACTCTGGCAGGCCGCCGTCCGGCGGCCTTTTCGTTTGTTTCGTGTTTTTACTCTCATTTTTTTCCTTCACCGGTTGGCGAGCGGTGCGCTTCTGGTTAACACTGTGGATCAGGTCTGACCTCTTTTGGCCATGATGCCGGTTCCGAGTTACAGGTGAAAACAATGAGCAAAGCGCAGCCGCTGCAGACGCGTCAGGGCGATCGCATCGCTATACCCCACGGCTTACGCCCGCCGTTTGTCCGCCAGGCCACGGCCTTTCACGGCATCCCCGCCGTAGAGCTGGGGCGCATGGTGGTAAGTGAACTTATGGCACGCAGCGAACTGCCTGCCAGGATCATCGAACAACTGGTGTTTGGTCAGGTGATTCAGATGCCGGAAGCGCCCAATATTGCCCGGGAAGTGGTGCTCAGCAGCGGGCTGAGCGTACATACCGATGCTTACAGCGTCAGTCGCGCCTGCGCCACCAGCTTTCAGGCGGTGGCGAACGTGGCGGAAAGTCTGATGGCCGGGACCATCCGGGCGGGCATTGCTGGCGGAGCGGACTCGTCGTCCGTACTGCCGATTGGCGTGACGAAATCGCTGGCGCGCGCGCTGGTGGACCTCAACAAGGCGCGCACCTTCTCTCAAAAAATGAAAATTCTCACGCGCCTGCGCCCGCGCGACCTGTTGCCGGTGCCGCCCGCCGTTGCGGAGTATTCAACCGGGCTGCGCATGGGCGATACCGCTGAACAGATGGCGAAAAGCTATGGCATCAGCCGCGAGCAACAGGATGCGCTGGCGCATCGCTCGCACCAGCGGGCGGCGGCGGCCTGGCAATCCGGCAATCTGACAGCAGAGGTGATGCCCACCTTTGTGCCGCCGTGGAAAGCGCCGGTTGAGCAGGACAATAATGTGCGTATGAATTCCAGCGCTGCGGACTATGCCCGTTTGCGCCCGGCGTTTGATCGCCGGCATGGCAGCGTCACCGCCGCCAACAGCACCCCCCTTACTGATGGCGCAGCAGCCGTGATTCTGATGAGCGAGACGCGGGCGCGTGAACTGGGCCTGACGCCGCTGGGCTATCTGCGTAGCTACGCCTTTACGGCCTGCGATGTGCACCAGGATATGCTGCTGGGCCCGGCTTATGCCTCGCCGCTGGCGCTGGATCGCGCCGGGATTACGCTTAACAACCTGACATTAATCGATATGCATGAAGCTTTTGCGGCACAGACGCTGACCAATCTTAAAATGTTTAACGATCAACGCTTTGCCAGTGAAATACTGAATCGCTCCGCGCCGCTGGGCGAGGTCGATGAGGAAAAATTCAACGTGCTGGGCGGGTCTATCGCCTACGGACATCCCTTTGCCGCCACCGGCGCGCGCATGATTACCCAGACGCTGCATGAACTACGGCGACGCGGTGGCGGCCTCGGGCTGGTAACGGCCTGTGCGGCTGGCGGATTAGGCGCCGCGATGGTACTGGAGGTGGAAGCATGACGGTGAGCTCTGCGTTTCATTTACATCTGCGTCCCGATAACGTTGGCGTTATCACCATCGACGTGCCCGGGGAAAAGATGAATACCCTGAAGGCGGCCTTCAGCAGCGAGATTATGCAAATCATTGCCGAGGCGCGCCGCAACGCGCAGCTGGCGGGGCTGGTCCTGATCTCAGGTAAGCCGGATAACTTTATTGCCGGTGCCGATATCAGCATGATCGCAAACTGTCACAGCGCGGCCGAAGCGGAGGCGTTGTCACGTCAGGGACAGGAAACCCTGGCGCAAATCGCCGCACTGCCTTTTCCGGTGGTGGCTGCGATCCATGGCGCCTGCCTCGGCGGCGGTCTTGAACTGGCGCTGGCCTGCGACGCCCGCGTCTGCACCCTGGATGATAAAACCCGTCTGGGTCTGCCGGAAGTGCAACTGGGGCTGCTGCCGGGCAGCGGCGGCACCCAGCGACTGCCGCGTCTGATCGGCGTCTCGCAGGCGCTGACGCTGATACTGAGCGGCAAAACGCTGCGCGCCAGACAGGCGTTGCGGCTGGGCCTGGTGGACGATGCGGTGCCGCAGAGCATTCTGCTGGAAACCGCCGTGGCACTGATACGCAAAGGTAAAACGCGCCAGCGCACCTTACCGGCGCGTGAAAGAGTGATGCAGGCTCCGCTGGCGCGTCGGGCGTTGTTTAGGCTGGCGAAGAAACAGAGCGACAGCAAAACCCAGGGCAACTATCCCGCCACCGATCGCATTATTGAGGTTATCCGCCTCGGACTGGAGCAGGGCAGCCATCGCGGCCATGAAGCCGAGGCGCGCGCCTTTGGTGAACTGGCGATGACGCCGGAATCGGCCGCGTTGCGCAGTCTGTTTTTTGCTTCCACCGCCATGAAAAAAGAGCCGGGAGCTGAGGCCGCGCCGCGCGAGATCGCTGCGGTGGGAATTCTGGGTGGCGGCCTGATGGGCGGTGGTATCGCCAGCGTCACGGCGCTCAATGCCGGCTTGCCGGTGCGCATCAAAGATATCAACCTCACCGGGGTCAACCATGCGTTGCAATACAGCTGGGATCGCCTGAGTAAAAAGGTGAAACAGCGTCATATTAAACCGGCGGAACGCCAGCAACAGATGGCGCGCCTCAGCGGCGGCACCGATTATCAGGGCTTTGCCCGGCGCGATGTGGTGATTGAAGCGGTGTTTGAAGATCTGGCGCTGAAACGCCAGATGGTGAGCGAAGTGGAGCAGTATTGTCAGCCACACACCATTTTCGCCTCGAATACCTCATCGCTGCCCATAGGGGAGATTGCCAGCGGCGCGCAGCGGCCAGAAAATATTATTGGTCTGCACTACTTCAGTCCGGTAGACAAAATGCCGCTGGTGGAGGTGATCCCCCACGCCGCCACTTCTGCACAGACCATCGCCACCACGGTGAGTCTGGCGCGCCGTCAGGGCAAAACGCCGATTGTGGTGGCCGATCGCCCCGGTTTTTACGTCAACCGCATTCTGGCCCCCTATATTAATGAGGCGATGCGTTGTCTGCTGGAAGGGGAGCCCATCGAACATATCGACCGGGCGCTGGTGAAGTTTGGTTTTCCGGTCGGCCCGATTCAGTTACTGGACGAAGTGGGAATTGATGTCGGCAGTAAAATCACGCCGATTCTGCAGCAGGCCTATGGCGAGCGCTTTGCCGCACCGGACGCTGTTGCGGCCGTTTTACAGGATGGTCGTAAAGGGCGGAAAAACGGTAAAGGCTTCTATCTGTATAAATCTTCGCGCTGGCCAGGCAAGAAAAAAGCCGATCCGGAACTCTACCGGCTGTTAAATCTGTCGGTCACGCCGCGGCAGAGCGCTGAACAGATCGCCATGCGCTGCGTAATGATGATGCTTAACGAAGCCGCGCGCTGTCTGGATGAAGGGGTCATCCGCTCGCCGCGCGACGGCGATACAGGTGCGGTGTTTGGCATCGGTTTTCCGCCGTTCCTCGGCGGGCCGTTCCGCTATATGGATCGGCGCGGCGTTGCTGACATCGTTGATACATTAACCAGATTAATGCAGCAGCAGGGCGATCGTTTTGCCCCCTGTGAGGCGCAGCAACGCCGTGCCGCCGTGGGAGAAAAATTTTATTTTTCTGCGCCGGAGTGAGTATCCACAAAAATTCAGTGGGTTAGCTGCAAGGCCTGAAAAGGCCCTGACGGCACAATTCTGAGAAATTGACTATTTATTAAGCAAGCAGTTGACTCGACTCAAAGCATTAAGGTACAACACAGCGTTCATTCGCAGAATGAAGAGTTGACCAGCTGGCTGGTCAGCGATCTCTAATCAACAGCGGTGCTTTATGCAAGTTTTTATCATGCGTCACGGCGATGCAGCTCTTGAAGCTGCCAGTGATTCAGTCAGACCTCTTACTCATTGCGGCTGCAATGAATCACGCCAGATGGCAAGCTGGCTGAACAGCCAGACCCTGGATATTGAACGTGTACTGGTGAGTCCTTATTTACGTGCGGAACAGACGCTGTCAACGGTACGTGAAGCGCTGAATCTGCCTGAAGGGCACGAAGTGTTACCGGAGTTGACCCCCGGGGGCGATCCGGCCCTGGTCGCCTGCTATCTGCAGACCCTGGCGCGCGCAGGGGTAAAATCGGTGCTGGTGATCTCGCACCTGCCGCTGGTGGGCTACCTGGTCGCGGAACTCTGCCCGCAGGAAGCGCCACCGATGTTTGCCACCTCCGCCATCGCCTGTATCAATTTTGATGCCGACAGCTGCGAAGGCAAACTGGAGTGGCAGGTCAGCCCTGCCAAACTGGCGAAAGCGATCTAATCACTGGCGAGCCGACAAGGCGCAGACGCCTGTTACGGCAACTCAGGCGGTTGCCACTCTTCAACCTCAATCAATACCAGCAACGCTGCATCGCCGCCAAACATTTTGGGGGCCTGGTGAAATGCCATCACCCAGGGGTGTTGCGCCAGCCAGAGCGGCGTTTGCTGCTTGAGAATATGCTTACCGTGCCCCGTCATCACGCTGGCGCAGAACAGATGCTCACGGCGACAGGCGGCGATTAATGCCCCCAGTTCCTGTTTGGCCTGCTGTTGCGTTAAGCCGTGCAGATCGAGAAAAATCTCCGGCGTATAGTCGCCACGACGCAATTTTTTCAGCTCGTAATGGCTGACGTCGCTGCGCACGTAACGCACCGGTCCCTCGCTGGATAGCAGCGGCTGAAACTCATCAGAAAAGTAGTGGCTATTATCCGCCTGCTCAGAAAGCAGGCGTTTCAGCGGCACTTCCCGCGTTTTCACCGTCGGTTTATGCACGATGGTGTCCTGTTTCAGTTTGCGCGTCCCGGCCATCAGCTGGCGGAACAGCGCTTTATCCTCATTGTTAAGCGGATCTTTTTTACTCATGGCAGCGTCAGGGTCATCAGATAAGGCTGTCTGTCAGCCGGTGGCGTTACCTTAACCTTAAGCGTAAACAAATGTCAGCTTTTTCACGCTGCTGCGCTGAATTCTGCCCGGCTTCGTGGCAAACTATCGGCCGATTCAGCAAACGGCCTGCGGAGGGCTATGTGGACAAAATTTTCGTCGATGAGGCAGTCAACGAACTGCACACCATTCAGGATATGCTGCGCTGGGCCGTCAGCCGCTTCTCCGCTGCCGGTATCTGGTATGGTCACGGCACTGATAATCCCTGGGACGAAGCCGTTCAGCTGGTATTGCCCACGCTCTGGCTGCCCCTGGATATTCCGGAAGATATGCGCAATGCGCGTCTCACCTCCAGCGAACGCCACCGCATTGTTGAGCGCGTGATCCGCCGCGTGAACGAGCGCATTCCGGTGGCCTATCTCACCAATAAAGCCTGGTTCTGCGGTCATGAATTTTATGTCGATGAACGGGTGCTGGTGCCGCGTTCACCCATTGGCGAACTGATTGAGAATCGCTTTGCCGGTCTGATCGCAGAGACGCCGCGTCATATCCTGGATATGTGCACCGGCAGCGGCTGTATCGCCATTGCCTGTGCTTACGCCTTCCCGGAAGCGGAAGTGGATGCCGTCGATATCTCTGTCGATGCGCTGGCAGTGGCGGAGCAGAATATTGAAGCTCACGGCTTAATTCACCATGTGACGCCGATTCGCGCCGATCTGTTCCGTGGCCTGCCCGCGGTGAAATATGATCTCATCGTCACCAATCCGCCCTATGTGGATGCGGAAGATATGGACGATCTGCCGGATGAATATCGTCATGAGCCGGAACTGGGACTGGCGGCGGGCAGCGACGGACTGAAACTGGTGCGCCGTATCCTCGCCTGCGCGCCCGGTTATCTCAGCGAACAGGGCGTGCTGATTTGCGAAGTGGGCAACAGCATGGTGCATATGATGGAGCAGTATCCCGATGTGCCCTTTACCTGGCTGGAGTTTGACAACGGCGGCGATGGCGTCTTTATGCTGACGCGCCAGCAGATTGTTGATGCGCAACACCATTTTTCATTTTACAAAGACTGAATGACGGGCGATCCACGCCTGCGAACCTGTACAAGGAACTACCATGGCCGGAAACAGCATCGGGCAACTTTTTCGAGTAACCACGTTTGGCGAATCCCACGGCATTGCGCTGGGATGCATTGTGGATGGCGTACCGCCGGGCATTCCGCTGAGTGAAGCGGATATCCAGCACGATCTTGATCGGCGACGCCCGGGCACTTCACGCTATACCACCCAGCGCCGTGAGCCCGATCAGGTAAAAATCCTTTCCGGCGTTTTTGAAGGCGTGACAACCGGCACCTCCATCGGTTTGCTGATTGAGAATACCGATCAGCGTTCGCAGGACTACGGCGCGATTAAAGATCTGTTCCGTCCCGGCCATGCTGACTACACCTACGAACAAAAATATGGCCTGCGCGATTACCGTGGCGGCGGACGCTCTTCCGCGCGCGAAACTGCGATGCGCGTCGCGGCAGGGGCCATCGCCAAAAAATATCTGCAGATGCAGCACAACATTCAGGTGCGCGGCTATCTGGCACAGATTGGCGACGTCGCCTGCGAGCTGAAAGACTGGAGTATTGTGGAGGAGAATCCGTTCTTCTGTCCCGATCCGGCAAAACTTGACGCGCTGGATGAACTGATGCGCGGTCTGAAAAAAGAGGGCGACTCTATCGGCGCCAAAGTCACGGTGATGGCAGAGAACGTGCCGCCGGGACTGGGTGAACCGGTGTTTGATCGCCTGGATGCCGATCTGGCCCATGCGCTGATGAGCATCAATGCGGTGAAAGGGGTAGAAATTGGCGACGGTTTTGCCGTGGTCGGCCAGCGTGGCAGCGAGCATCGCGATGAGATCCGCGCTACCGGCTTCCAGAGCAACCATGCGGGCGGCATTCTCGGCGGTATCAGCAGCGGGCAGGTGATCAGCGCGAACCTGGCAATGAAGCCTACCTCCAGCATCACGGTGCCGGGCAAAACCATTACCCGTGACGGAGAAGAAGTGGAGATGATCACCAAAGGTCGTCACGATCCCTGTGTCGGGATCCGCGCGGTGCCGATCGCTGAAGCGATGATGGCGATCGTGCTGATGGATCATCTGTTGCGCCATCGCGCCCAGTGCGCCGATGTGATTTCCACCGTACCACGCTGGTGATGTGATGAAAGCGGCTTTACTCGCGCTCACGGCGCTGCTGTTCAGTGTCGCCACTCTGGCGGCAACCCCCTGGCAAAATATTCGCCAGCCGATCAGCGGTGCGCCGCAGTCCATTGGCGGCTTTGCCAATGGCTGTATTGTCGGCGCGCAACCCTTACCGCTGGAGGCGCAGGGCTATCAGGTGATGCGCCCCGATCAGCGGCGCTATTTCGGCCATCCTGACCTAATTCTGTTTATCCAGCGCCTCAGCGCTCAGGTGCATAACCTGCGGCTGGGCGAGGTGCTGGTCGGGGATATGGGCATGGCGGCGGGCGGACGCTTTAACGGCGGCCATGCCAGTCATCAGACTGGCCTTGATGTCGATATCTGGTTGCAGTTGCCGAAAACGCGCTGGTCTGCGCAGCAGCTGCTGAAGCCGCAGCCGCTGGATCTGGTGGCAGTCGACGGTAAAAACGTGCTGGCGCGTCACTGGCGGCCGGAAATCGTCAGTCTGATTAAGCTGGCGGCCAGGGATGACGAGGTATCGCGCATCTTTGTGAATCCGGCTATTAAAAAACAGCTCTGTGCCGATGCGGGCGCGGATCGCGACTGGCTGCGCAAGGTGCGCCCGTGGTTCGCCCATCGCGCGCATATGCATGTCCGGCTGCGTTGCCCGCCGGAGAGCCTGGAGTGTCAGGATCAGCCGCCGCCGCCGCCAGGCGACGGCTGTGACGCCGAGCTGGAAAGCTGGTTTGCGCCGAAAAAACCAGGTACAGGCGCGCCGGTAAAACGGCAACCGCCTCCGCTGCCGCCCTCCTGTCAGGCGCTGCTGGATCAACATTTACTCTAAGGAATCGCATGGATTGGTTCGTTATCAGCCCGCTGCTGGTCGGGCTCCTGTTCTTTGTCGCGATGCTGGCTGCTTTTATCGATTCTATCGCTGGCGGGGGCGGTCTGCTTACCGTACCGGCGCTGCTGGCGGCAGGACTCACGCCGGCGCAGGCGCTGGCAACCAATAAACTGCAGTCGGTCGGCGGATCCTTCTCCGCCAGCCTCTATTTTATCCGCCGCGGCGCGGTCAAACTGAATGAGCAGTGGCTGAATATCGCCATGACCTTTATTGGCTCGGTGCTGGGTACGCTGCTGATCCAGCATCTGGATGCGGAAATTCTGCGTCAGATCCTGCCGCTGCTGCTGATTTCCATTGGCCTCTGGTTCCTGCTGATGCCGCGTCTTGGCGAAGAGGATCGCGCCCGCCGTCTGCACGGTCTCCCTTTTGCGCTGATCGGGGGCGGCTGCGTTGGCTTTTACGACGGCTTCTTTGGACCTGGCGCAGGCTCTTTCTACGCGCTGGCCTTTGTGACGCTCTGCGGCTACAACCTGGCAAAATCCACGGCGCACGCCAAGGTGCTTAACTTTACCTCCAACTTAGCCAGCCTGCTGTTCTTTATGTTTGGCGGCAAAGTGGTGTGGGCTACCGGCCTGATTATGATGGTAGGGGCTTTTTGCGGCGCGCGCCTGGGTGCCCGTCTGGTATTAAGCCGCGGTCAGAAGCTGATCCGCCCGATGGTGGTTATCGTCTCGGCGGTAATGAGCACCAAACTGTTGTGGGACAGCCACGGCAGCGCGCTGCTCGCCTGGTTCGCCAGCCTGTAACGAATCGTATAACACTACTCATCATGCCGGGCGCCAGATGCGACAATGGCGCCGTTTTTTGACTACATACTGATACCATGACCACTACGCACCACTATCAACAGCTGATTGAGCTGTTCGATCGCTGTTTCGGCGACGACTTTCAGACCCGTCTAATTAAAGGCGATGATGAACCCATCTATCTTCCGGCAGACGACACCTCGCCGTGGAACCGGGTGGTGTTTGCCCATGGCTACTACGCCAGTGCGCTGCACGAAATTTCTCACTGGTGTATCGCCGGTGAAGCGCGCCGCAAGCTGGTCGATTTTGGCTACTGGTACTGCCCGGATGGACGCGATGCGCAAACCCAGAGCCAGTTCGAAGCGGTAGAGGTGAAGCCGCAGGCACTGGAGTGGATGTTTTGTGTTGCGGCAGGCTTTCCCTTCAACGTAAGTTGTGACAATCTCGATGGAGATTGTGAACCGGATCGCATCGCTTTTCAGCGCAAGGTACATGCTCAGGTTATCGCTTATCTGGAAAACGGGATCCCCGCCCGGCCAGCGCGTTTTATTGATGAATTAGGCAAATTTTATGGCACGCCGCCGCTGACGGCAGCGCAGTTTCCCTGGCCGGAAGATCTGAGCTGAACGGCGTCTGATGACAAAGAGGAATTGAGATGATCGCAGAATTTGAGGCGCGTATTCTGGCCCTGATTGACGAGATGGTTGACCACGCCAGTGACGATGAGCTGTTTGCCAGCGGGTATCTGCGTGGTCACCTCACGTTAGCCGTGGCGGAAATTGAGCAGAGTGGTGAGCATACGCCGGAAGCGTTGCAGATTCAGGTCACCAATAGCCTGCAGAACGCCATCGCCGCCGGCGAACTCTCGCCGCGCGACCAGGCGCTGGTGATTGGCATGTGGGATAATCTGTTTTTACAGGCACGTCAGTCTGCCTGACGGCAGGGCGGTGCGCCGCCCTTGCTGTTTACACCGCTTTTCCTTTCAGCAGTTTTCTTACCCAGTAGCGATTGGGGCTCAGTGCCGCCAGCGTCGCCGCATCCAGCGGCTGAGGCTCGCCCGCCAGCTGGGCTGCCAGCACTTCCGCCGCCAGCGGCGCACTGCACAATCCGCGTGATCCCAGCGCTCCCAGCAGCCACAGCCCCGACCAGACCGGTGCCTCAGCGATCGCTTCTCCCCGTTCACGTTGCCGCGCCAGCTGTGCATACTGCTGCAGTGTCGCTTCATAGTCGGGCAGGCTGCCCGCCATTGGCAGATGGTCGCGCGTGGCGCAGCGTACGCCCATGCGCGCCTCGCCTGCGCTGACATCCACCGCCTGCGCCCAGCGGGCGGCAGGCAGACAGCGCAGCAGACGCTCGCGATTTTCCTGCTGATCGTCCGGGCGATAGTGTGTGGCGGTATCGCCGCGATGATAGCTGGCCCCGATGGAGTGGGTGGCAAACTGCGGGCTTACCGGCGTGAGATAACCTTCGTAACAGAGCACGGTGTTCAGCGCCGACAACGCGGGGGTAGCGGGGATATGACTCACCTGACCGGCAACGGCATAGACCGGCAGTCTGGCGCTCTGCGGAAAATCGCTGAGGCGGTGGCCGGTCGCCAGCACCACCTGCTGGTGAAAGACGGGCGGCTGTGCGGAAAAATTCAGCTCCCAGCCTTCGGCGGCGGGAGTCAGCTGCGTCAGTTCATGCAGCCAGTGGATGCGCAATCCCTGTCCTTCTGCCTGTTGCAACATGGCGCTGGTCACCTCTGCTGGCGAGAGCCAGCCGCCCTGCGGGTAAAAAATGCCGCCACAGCCGGTTTCTACCCCGGCCAGCGCCTCCGCCTGCTGTTGATCAACGCCACAGGCGATGCTGCCGGGCAGAGTCATATCCAGCATTTGCGCGATTTTTTCAGCGCTTTTTTCATCCCAGCCCAGCTGTAAGACCCCGCTCCAGCTGTGCTCGAAGGGCAGCGGCAGGGCATCATAAAAACGACGAGCGAAGCTGAAGGCGGCGGGGAAAAACTGCGTCAGCGCCGCATCATGCTGATTAAGCAGTGGGTAGAGCGCTCCCTGGCGATTACCCGAGGCCCCCTGCGCCGGAGCGGCATCCGCACAATAGAGGGTGACGCGCCAGCCGCGACGCAGCAGCGCCAGGGCAAGGCAGGCGCTGGCCACGCCACCGCCAATCAGGGCGATCTCCTGGCTGCGCGCTGCTGGCCGGGCGTACCACGGCTGACGTAACGGCAGCGAGGGTGCCTCGTTCAGGCTGCCGCACAACATCTCGCGTTTATGGCCGAAACCTTTGCGTTTGCTGACGCTAAATCCCGCCGCCTGCAGGCCACGGCGCACAAAGCCTGCGGCGGTGAAGGTGGCCAGGGTGCCGCCCTGACGCGCCATGCGCGCCATCGCGGCAAAGAGTTCAGGCGTCCACATATCGGGGTTTTTGGCCGGGGCAAAGCCGTCCAGAAACCAGGCATCCACCTGGCGATGCAGGCTGTCATCAAAACGATCGATTAACTGGTTGATATCGCCAAACCAGAGATCGAGCGTTACCCGTCCCTGATCGAACAGCAGGCGCTGACAGCCCGGCAGCGCGGCAGGCCACTGCTGCTGCAGCTGGCGGGCATAATCCGCCAGTTCCGGCCAGTGAGCGTGTGCGGCGCTGAGATCATTCCGGGTCAGGGGGAATTTTTCACAGCTGATAAAGTGCAGGCGCTGCAGCCGGGCGTCCGGCTGCTGACGCTGAAAATTATCAAATGCCTGCCAGAGGGTAAGAAAATTCAGCCCGGTGCCAAAGCCTGTCTCCGCCACGATAAACAGATCGCGCTCATGACGGGCAAAACGCGCCGGCAGGTCGTTGCCGCCCAGGAAGACATAACGCGTCTCTTCCAGCCCATTTTCGTTTGAGAAATAGACATCGTCGAAGGCTCGGGAAACAGGTGTACCCTGTTCATTCCAGCTCAGTCTGGCATGTTCAACCGGGGTTAACTTCACAGGGAAAGGCTCATTCAGCAGGCAGTGGCGCGATTTTAGCGACCCCAGTCACATGACGCAAATTTACAATCAGAAATGGCTGATCGGACTTGTTCGGCGTACAAGTGTAAGCTAGAGTGCACGTCAAACAAAAGAAGTGGAAGAGGAAGAGTTAATGAAACGTGCAGTGATTACTGGCCTGGGAATCGTTTCCAGCATTGGTAATAACCAGCAAGAAGTGCTGGCTTCTCTGCGTGAAGGGCGCTCTGGCATTACCTTCTCGCAGGAGCTGAAAGATTCCGGCATGCGTAGTCACGTCTGGGGAAACGTTAAGCTCTCTAAAGAAGAGATCTCCAGCCTCATCGATCGCAAAGTGCTGCGTTTTATGAGTGATGCATCGGCTTATGCTTATATCTCCATGCTGGAAGCAGTTAAAGATTCCGGCCTGACCACTGAGCAATATCAGAACAATCCCCGCGTTGGCCTGGTGGCTGGCTCCGGCGGCGGTTCCCCGTTCTATCAGGCAGCCAGCGTTGACGGTATGCGCGCGAAAGGGCTGCGCGGCGTCGGTCCCTATATGGTGACCAAAGCGATGGCTTCCGGTGTATCCGCCTGCCTGGCGACGCCGTTTAAAATTCACGGCGTAAACTACTCTATCAGCTCCGCCTGTGCCACCTCTGCGCACTGTATCGGTAACGCGGTTGAGCAGATTCAGCTGGGCAAACAGGATATCGTGTTTGCGGGCGGCGGCGAGGAGCTGTGCTGGGAAATGTCCTGTGAGTTTGACGCCATGGGCGCGCTCTCCACTAAATACAACGACACGCCGGAAAAAGCGTCACGTACCTATGATGCGGAACGCGACGGTTTCGTTATCGCTGGCGGCGGCGGTATGGTTGTGGTGGAAGAGCTGGAACACGCGCTGGCGCGTGGCGCGCACATCTACGCGGAAATCGTCGGCTACGGCGCGACTTCCGATGGCGCAGATATGGTGGCGCCGTCAGGTGAAGGCGCCGTCCGTTGTATGCGTATGGCGATGCAGGGCGTAGATACCCCGATCGACTACCTGAATACCCACGGTACTTCAACGCCGGTTGGCGACGTGAAAGAGCTGGGCGCGATTCGTGAAGTATTTGGCGACAACTGCCCGGCCATGTCAGCGACCAAAGCGATGACAGGTCACTCTCTGGGCGCCGCGGGCGTACAGGAAGCGATTTACACCCTGCTGATGCTGGAGCACGGTTTTATCGCGCCGAGCATTAACATCGAGCAGCTGGATCCGGCGGCAGAAGGTCTGAACATCGTGACCCAACCGACCGAGCAGAAACTCACTACCGTGATGTCCAACAGCTTTGGTTTCGGCGGCACCAATGCCACCCTGACCATGCGTAAATACTCTGCCTGATCTTTCAGGCAGCATGAGGTGTCCTTCGTTGCACCTCTTCTTCACGGGGCCAGCTGATGCTGGCCCCGCTGTTTTGACAGCACGTCCAGGGCTTGTCACAATCCTGCCGCAATCTCTGTGCTTTTAACGATCTTGCATGACCTGCGCGTGTGCCTGGCGGCTTTCTGTCGCAGGGAAGCGCCAGCGCTGCGTGAGGTGATGCCATTCTGACGTCTGTCTGAACAAGGAGCTATGTTATTCATGTCGTCTCAGCCCGTTGAGCCTCATCACGCTTCGACCCTGCCGCTGGCCAGTGCTGCCTGCGCGGTCTTTCTTTCCTATCTGACCGTCGGGCTGGCGCTGCCGGTGATCCCGCTTTATGTTCATCAGTCGCTGGGCATGAGCAATGTCATGGTCGGCGTGGCGGTGGGTATCCAGTTTTTAGCCACCCTGCTGACGCGCGGCTTTGCCGGACGCCGGGCCGATCGGCATGGCGCGAAACGCACCACGCTGCACGGCATTTTTGCCATCGCGCTGGTGGGGGTCACCTATCTGGCGGCGGCGCAGCTGCCGTTGCCGCCGATGGCGAAATTCGCGCTGCTGGTGCTGGGGCGTCTGCTGCTGGGTTTTGGCGAAAGCCTGCTGCTGACCGGCAATCTGACCTGGGGGATGGGGCTGGTAGGGGCGAGACGTTCCGGCCTGGTGATGTCCTGGAACGGCATGGCAATTTACGGCTCGCTGGCCGCCGGCGCGCCGCTGGGCTTGCTGATCGAACACCACTGGGGTTTTGCTGGCCTGGGCATGGTGTCTGTTGCGCTGCCATTGCTGGCGCTGCTCTGTAATCTCTGGATCCGGGCGGTGCCGGTGCAGGGCGGAGCGCGCCCGTCACTGCTGAGCGTGGTGCGCACCATCTTCCAGCCCGGTCTGGCGCTGGCGCTGCAGGGTGCCGGTTTTGCCGTGATAGGCACCTTTACCTCGCTCTATTTTGCCGCCCAACAGTGGGACCATGCCGGGCTGGCGCTCAGCGCTTTTGGCCTGGCCTTTGTGCTGGTGCGTCTGTTCTTCGGCGGATTGCCCGATCGCTATGGCGGGGCGCGCGTGGCGCTGGTTTCGTTACTGATTGAGACAGTGGGGCTGTTGCTGCTGGCGCTGGCAACCCACGGCGGCATAGCGCTGCTGGGCGCTGCGCTCACCGGTGCGGGCTGTTCGCTGATTTTTCCGGCGCTCGGCGTTGAGGTAGTGAAACGCGTCTCGCCGCAGGTGCGGGGCACGGCGCTGGGCGGTTTCGCCGCCTTTCAGGATATTGCCTACGGTGCCAGCGGCCCACTGACTGGCTTGCTGGCTACGGCGGCGGGCTACGGTTCAGTTTATGCGGCAGGTGCCTGCTGCGCGCTGCTGGGGATGCTCGTTACCTGGCGCTTTGCCCGTCACGGCTGAACAGCCGGAGCAGTTTATCGCAGCCAGCTACCAGTTCCGCGCGTTCCAGCGCGGAGAATCCCAGAATCCAGCCTGGCTGCGCGGGCGCAGCGGCATACAGCGGCGACAGGCGCGGTAAGCTGAGGCCCAGCGCCGCCGCCTGCGCGGTCAGTTGCGCCTCGTCTCCTCTTTTCAGATGCACGATCATTTGCAGGCCGCCAGGCGCGGGTTGCGGTACCAGCCATTCACCCAGCCGGTTTTCCAGCTGCGCCAGCAGGAAATCGCGTCGGCTGTGGTACAGCTGACGCATCAGGCGCAGGTGCGCGGCAAAGTGGCCCTGTTGCAGGAAAGCAGCCGTCACCGCCTGCGGCAGCAGTGCGCTGTGACCATCCATCAGGCTGCGTGCCTGACCAAAGGGTTCAACCAGCGCTGGCGGCAGCACCATCCAGGCGAGACGCAGCGAGGGAAACAGCGATTTGGAAAAGGTGCCAAGAGAGATGACCCGATCCTGACGATCAAGTCCCTGCAGCGAGGGCACGGGCCGATCCAGATAATGAAACGCGCTATCGTAATCATCTTCAATCAGCCAGCTGTTCTGACATTGTGCCCAGTGAAGCCATTGCAGTCGACGCGCCAGGCTCATGGTGACGCCGGTGGGGTAGTGGTGCGAGGGCGTCAGGTACATCAGTTTTGCACCGCCTGGGCCGACGATAGCCCCTTCCGTGTCCAGCGGCACGCCGTGACAGCGCGCACCAGCCGTAAGAAAAGCATTGCGCGCGCCGGGATAACCGGGATCCTCCAGCCAGACCTCATCACCGGGATCGAGAAACATCATCGCCAGCAGCTGAAGTGCCTGTTGCGAGCTGGTCAGGATAACCACCTGTTCAGGCTGGCACTCTACGCCGCGTGCCAGCGCCAGGTAGTCGGCAACCGCCGTGCGCAGCGGCAGATAGCCGAGGGGATCGCCGTAGCGCATGACCGCCGCGCCGAGGGAGCGCTGCACGCTGGCGCTTAAACGCCGCCACAGCAGATGTGGAAAAGCGCGTAGCTCCGGAGAACCGGCAGCAAACGCGTGTGGAAAAGGGGGATCCTGACAGCCGCCGGTGATCAGCACCTGCTGTCCGCGTCGGGAAAAGCGTGGCGCGCGCGCCGGTCGCGCCTGGCGTAACGTCGCCGGAAGAGGAATGGTGACAAAAGTGCCACGCCCGGTTTCCCGCCGCAGGTAGCCTTCGCTCTCCAGCTGGCTGTAAGCCGCCTCTACCGTGACGCGTGAGATCTGGAGATCGGCAGCCAGCTGACGCGTGGAAGGGAGCTTTTGTCCATAGCGCAGATGGCCGGCGGTCATTGCCTGACGCAGGGTGGCACACAGGCGATCGCGCAGACCGCCCTGGGTGTGATGCTGAAAAAGGTGCAGCAGGGGAGAGGCCGCCATAATGGTCTTACCCGATGGTTATAATGGGTCTCATTGAGCAGTCCACTTTGCCGTAAACTGGCCTCTTTACACAACAGGAGATTCGCTATGTCCGCCGTTCTCGCTTTTCCTGCTGCCAGCGCGCAGCAGAGCCTGGAATATCTGCGCCATAAACTGACTTTTTATACCGATGCCTGGGATCTGGCTGAAGATCTGGCACAGGGGGTGTCGTCCATCGTGGTGATTGATGCGCGCGCCACGGCGCTTTACCGCAGCGGGCATATCTGTGGGGCGATCAGCTTCCCGCATCGCACGATGGATGCGGCCAGCACCGCCCGGCTCGATCCCGGCAAAGTGTATATCACTTACTGCGACGGCATCGGCTGCAACGGTTCGACCAAAGCGGCTTTCAAACTGGCGCAGCTGGGCTTTCAGGTAAAAGAGTTAATTGGCGGGCTGGATTTCTGGAAGCGTGACGGCCATCCGCTGGCCTGGGGCGATGCGCCAGGCGAATGGCCCGGGGCAGCGCCGACAGCGGTGTGTGGCTGTTAACTTACAGCAGGATCCACAGCAGCAATGCCACCACTACCAGCGCCACCACGGTGGTCACCAGGGGACGCTGGGTCAGCGGCTGTAGCACCGCAGGCAACGGCGTGACAAAAGGATTCCAGATCGGTTGCGGCTGGATCTCGCTGGCGGCCAGCGGCTGCTCGGTATTTTTTTCCGCGCGTCGGCTGAACAACAGATTCAGCAGATCCTGGGTCTGGGCGGCGGTCAGAATCGTCTGCGGCGTGGCCTGGAAGCGCTGCTGGCAATACTCTTCCAGCAGCCGATGCTCTGCGGCATCGGGCGGCTGCTTCAGGGACGACTCCACCAGCTGTAACGTCGGAGCGCTGTGCTGGCTGAATGTCTGACGCACCTGCAGATATTGTGTCAGCAGCGGAAAGTGGCGTGACGGAATCGGATCGCCGCTTTTCAGGTTCACCAGTTTAAGCATCGCGGCCCAGAGTTTGACCGGCTGTTCGCCGGTGGCCGCGGCGAGGCGCGCCACCTGCTGATTCAGCGTCTGATGCTCCGCCGGTAGCAGGGTACGATCGGTAATGCGCGTCTGCTGCGGCTGCGGGATCGCCATCTCGCCGTTTTGCAGCATGGTCAGCACCTGACGCAGCTGATCCTGCGACAGCGCGCTCAGCACCGTCTGACCAAACTGCTGACGGATAAAATCACTCACTGCCTGGCGATTATTGCCCTGCGGCAGCATACCGGTCAGTTGCTGCAGCAGCTGGCGTGTGGCGTGGCCATTTTGCACCTGCGTCAGACGTCCCGCTAAATATTGCTCCGCCTGGGGAAAGTGGCGCGACTGCAATTCGGTATCGTTTTTGACCCCAACTTCATGACGCACGCCTGCCCACAGTTCAGCGCCTTTTAAGGTACTGAGCGACATAATGCGCACGATTAACCGCTCCAGCGTGGTGCGCTGCGCCGGGGAGAGAGGCTGCTCGCCAGGGGCGGAACCGGGACGCGTCGCGCCAGATTGTGCGGTGACAGGAGAGCGATCGCCCACCGGCACACCGGGGCCGCTAACAGGTTGCATGGCGGAATCCTTGGAAAAACGGGTCAGATCCGGGTGGGCCGGAAGAAGAAGGGCATATGATAACAAAAGCCCCCGGGAAATCCCACGGGGGCTCAGTGCAAACTTCAGGCGAGCTGCAGATTATTTCGCGGTAGCCAGCGCCAGGCGCTTGCGACGCCAGCGTTTCCACAGCGGCGGTACCACCAGAATCGCCACCGCCAGTACCAGCAACACCTTACAAATCAGACTTTCCCACAGGATCGGCAGATTACCGTTACTGATGGAAAGGGCGCGACGCAGGTTTTGCTCCAGCATCTCCCCCAGCACAAAGCCGAGGATTAGCGGCGACATGGGGAAATCCATTTTGCGCAGGATGTAACCAAAAATACCCAGCCCTACCATCAGCAGCAGATCGAAGGTGGTGCTGTGCACGGCATAGACGCCCACTGCGGAGATGGAGGCGATGGCCGGAACCAGTACCCAGAGCGGAATACTCAGCATACGGGCAAAAACATTGACCATCGGCAGGTTCATGATCAACAGCATCACGTTACCAATCAGCAGGGCGGCGATCAGCCCCCAGACGATATCGGGCTGTTCGGTGAACATCGCCGGGCCCGGGGTGATGTTATACAGCGTGAGCGCGCCCACCATCACCGCCGTGGTGCCGGAGCCGGGGATGCCCAGCGTCAGCATCGGAATAAAGGATCCGCAGGCGGAGGCGTTGTTGGCCGCTTCCGGCGCGGCGACGCCACGGATATCTCCTTTGCCGAACTGATCGCTACCGCTGATTTTCTTCTCTGTCATCCAGGCGATGGCGCTGGCAATGGTGGCACCGGCACCTGGCAGCACGCCCACCACAAAGCCGAGCAGTGAGGAGCGCAGGGTCGCGCCGGTACAAAGTGCCGCTTCTTTCAGGTTAAACAGCATGCGCCCACTGGCGCGTACCGCTTTCTGGCCGCCGTGGGTCGATTCCAGCATCAGCAGAATTTCGCTCACCGAGAACAGGCCGATCACTACCACCACAAACTGAATACCGTCGGAGAGATGCACGCTGTCAAAGGTAAAGCGATAGACACCGGTGTTGGCGTCCACGCCTACCGTGGCCATACCGAGACCGATCAGCGCCGCGAGAAAGGATTTCAGCGGGTTATGGCTCATCATGCTGCCCAGACAGGCGATAGCAAACACCATCAGGGCAAAATATTCCGCCGGGCCAAAGGCCAGCGACCAGCTGGCCAGCAGCGGGGCAAACAGGATAATGCCGACGATAGCGATTGTGGAGCCGATAAACGAGCTGACTGCCGAGATAGAGAGCGCCACGCCCGCTTTGCCCTGTTGCGCCATCGGATAGCCATCCATTGCCGTCATAATGGCACCGGCATCCCCCGGCACGTTGAGCAGAATCGACGAAATACGACCGCCATATTCGCAACCGATATACACCGTAGCCAGCAGAATCAGTGCCGACTCTGCGGGCAGATGCAGGGCAAACGCCAGCGGCATCAGAATCGCTACGCCGTTGATCGGGCCAAGGCCGGGCAGCAACCCGACAATGGTGCCGATAAAACAGCCGATCAGGGCGATCATCAGGTTGCCCGGCGTCATGGCGACGCCGAAGCCCTGCATCAGAAAAGACCAGGTATCCATCAGGAACTCCTTTAACTCAGCCAGCTGCCGAACGGCAGGGTGACTTCCAGCAGGCGGTCAAACGCCCAGTACAGGGCGCAGCCCATCACCACGCCGGAAAGGGCGGCAGCCCACCAGCGGGCGCCAAACAGAACCCCCATGCCAAAAGCAAGCAGCGTGGTGGTCAGCGGAAAGCCGAGAGATTCAAACAGCCAGCCATAGAGAAACAGCATCAGGCTCAGCGCCAGCAGCCGTTTTAACATCGGACGGGCGGGCCACTGTACCGGGTCTGCTTTGCGGAACAGCATCAGCAACGCGCAGATCGCCATCAGACCGAGGATCAACATCGGAAAAGGGCGAGGCCCCACCGGTTCGTAGCTGTAATCGCTTTGAATGCCCCAGGCGACGAACAGGCCGCTGAGACACAGCAGCAGCCAGATCGCGGCAAAGATACGATCGCTCATCACGACCTCCGGTTATTTTGCCAGGCCAAAAGATTTTGCCTGCTCACGATAGTCAGCGACCTGTTTTTTCACATAGGTGTCCAGCTCGCTGCCGAACATGTTGAACTCAAACAGACCGCGCAGATCGCGCTGCTTTTTAAACTCGTCAGTTTCCACCATTTTTTTGAAGGCGCTTTCCCACCATTGATAGTCGGCGTCGCTCACTTTCGGGCCGAGGTAGTAGCCACGGATCACCGGCCATTCCACGTTAAAGCCCTGCTCTTTGGCGGTGGGCACGTCCGCCAGCTGGCCTGGCAGACGCTTGTCTGACATCACCGCCAGCACGCGCAATTTGCCCGCCTGCAGATGCGGCACCATTTCGCTCATATCGCCGGACACCACCTGAATGTGGTTACCCAGCAGGGCGGTTACCGGTTCGCCGCCGCCTTCAAACGCCACATAGCGCATTTTGCGTGGATCGATGCCCGCTTCACGCGCCAGCAGCGCGGTTTTCATCCAGTCCTGACTGCCAATTGAGGCACCGGCACCGACCACCACTTTGGTGGGATCCGCTTTCATCGCCGCCATCAGTTCTTTTAAATCTTTCCATGGGGCGTCGGCGCGCACGGCAATCATGCCGTAATCAGTGCCGATCGCCGCCAGCCACTTCACATCATCTACCGAGTAGCGACCAAATTTGCCCTGCGACAGGTTGAGCAGCGAGCCGCCGGAGAAGGCGACCACCGTACCGGCTTCTGCCGGACGCTGGGCAATAATGGCGTTATAGGCCACGGCACCCACGCCGCCAGGCATATAGGTGACGCGCATCGGGGAGGTGATCTGTTTCGTTTCCTGTAATGACACCTGTAACAGCTTACAGGTCAGGTCAAAGCCGCCGCCGGGTTTCGCCGGAGCGATACATTCGGTACGAGAGGGGGCGTCTGCCGCAAAAGTGGCCGGGATTGCCAGACAAAACAGGCTGCTGGCTAACGCGGTGCGGATCATTTTTTTCATTGTGCGCTCCATTCTTTCTTCCAGAGTGTGATTGCTCCCGAAAATTCGGGGTTGCTGAATTGTTAAAACAGTAACCTTTCAATTACCTTTCATTGCCCGGAAATAATGACAGGATGTGATATGCGTCTCTTACTGGTAGAAGATACGGCTGAACTGGCGCGCTGGTTACAAAAAGCTTTAACCCAGAAAGGTTTTGCCGTCGACTGGGTGGCGGACGGGGTCGCCGCCGACCATGTACTGCAGAGCGAACAGTATGCGCTGGTGGTGCTGGATGTATCGCTGCCGCGACTCGACGGTATGGAAGTGCTGGCGCGGCTGCGCAAGCGTGGCCAGAGCGTGCCGGTGCTGTTGCTGACCGCGCGCAGCGCACTCGATGATCGCGTGCGTGGCCTGAATCAGGGCGCGGATGACTATCTGACCAAACCTTTTGAGCTGGAAGAGCTGGAGGCGCGCATTCGTGCGCTGCTGCGCCGCAGCCAGGGTGAAGGCCAGGTGGCGCAGGCGCAGACCTTTGGCGACCTGCTGCTGGATAATGAAGGCTATTTTCTGCTGCGGGAAAGACCGCTGGCGCTGACACCGCGTGAATCGAGCGTGTTAACCACCCTGATGCAGCGGCGCGGGCGTCCGGTGTCGCGTCAGCAGCTGTATGAGCAAACCTTTACCCTGGCGGATGAGGCGAGCCCGGAAAGTATCGAACTCTATATTCATCGCGTGCGTAAAAAGCTGCAGGGCAGCAACGTGGCGATTGTTACCCTGCGCGGGCTGGGCTACAGCCTGGAGTATCATCCGTGCGCCTGATCCATTCACTGCGCGGTGAACTGCTGATCTGGCTTGGTATTCCGCTGCTGCTGTTCGGGGGATTTTCTGTCTATACCCATTATCAGAGCGCGCTGCATGCGGCGAATCACGCGTATGATCGCACGCTGCTCGCCTCGGCGCGCACCGTGGCGGAGCGGCTGGAGGTGCGTCACGGCAGGCTGGAGGTGGATGTCCCCTGGGTGGTGCTCGACAGCTTTGAACGTAATATGAACGATCAGCTCTTCTACCAGGTGATTTCGCCGGAGGGCAAAACCCTTTCCGGCTATGACAATCTGCCCGGCATCCCGGAAAACAGTAAGATGTCAACCAATTACCCGGCGCTGGTCTATTTTTACGATGCTGATTATATGCAGCAGCGTATCCGCGTGGCCGCCCTCTGGCAGCCGGTGAGCGAAGAAGGGTTCGAAGGCATGGCGCTGGTACTGGTGGCCGAGACGGTGAACTCGCGCCAGGCGTTTGCCGACGGCTTGTTGCGCACCGCGCTGTTGAGTCAGAGCCTGCTGGTGATCATGACGCTACTGCTGGCGGGGCTGATGCTACGCAAGGTGCTGCGCCCGCTGCGGCAGCTGTCACGCATTATGCTACAGCGCGATTCGGGCGAGCTGACGCCACTACCCGCGCTGCTGCCCTGGTCGGAACTGCATCCGCTGATTGTGGCTATTAACCACTACATGGAGCGACTACGCGGCCTGCTGGCGCGTCAGGAACGCTTCAGCGCCGATGTAGCGCACCAGCTGCGCACGCCGCTGACCATCCTGAAAACCCAGGTGGGGCTGGCGTTAAGCAGTCCGCAACCTGAACAGTGGCAGGAGAGTTTGCAGGGGATGCGTCATACCCTGGATGATACCATTCTGCTGACGGATCGCCTGCTGCAGCTGGCGCGTATCAAGGCGCGTCATGGCGAAGAGAAGCCGATGGCGCGCGTTGACCTGGCGGCGGTGGTGCGCGATGCCTGCTTTATCTGCTATCCGGCGGCACGTAACAAAGCGGTGGATCTCGGCTATGAAGGGGAGGAGCAGTGTCTGGTGGCGGGCGATCCGCTGCTGCTGGCCGAGCTGTGCGCTAACCTGCTGGATAATGCGATTAAATATTCCCCGCAGCAGGGCACGGTAACGGCGCGGATCCGGGATTACACGCTGGAGATTGAGGACAGCGGGCCGGGTATCGCCGAAGCGGAGCAGCGCCAGGCACTGCAGCCGTTTCGCCGCCTGGAAAACAGCAGCCAGCATCCGGGAGCGGGCATCGGGCTGGCGCTGGTGAATGATATCTGCAGCTGGCACGATGCGCAGATCCGCCTGGGGCGCAGCGCCACCCTCGGCGGGTTGCGCGTGCAGGTCAGTTTCAGGCCGTGGGATCCGATTTACATAGTGGAGTAAGCGCTTTGCGCCGGGTCAGCGGCGTTTTCAGCCGCTGGGCAATGATCACCCCGGCCAGCGTCAGTCCGCCGCCAATCCAGTGATAGCTGTGCAACTGTTCATGCAGGAAGATCACCGCAATCAGGGCGGTAAACAGCGGCACCAGGTTCATAAAGATGGTCGCGGTGCTGGCGCCCAGGCGCTGTACCCCCTGCACCCAGAGGAAAGGGGCGAAAATCGAGGCCGGAATGCCAGCAAACAGCACCAGCGGGATATTTTGCATATTCAGTGCCACCTGCGGTGCCAGCAGAAAGCCGGGCGTCAGCATCAGCACGCCGCACAGAATCTGCATATACAGGCTCTGCCACAGGGGTAACGGAATCGCCCAGCGTTTGGTCAGGACGCCATAGAGCGCATAAGAAGTGGAGGCGGCGATCATCATCAGCTCGCCTTTACCCAGCCCGTGACTCAGCAGCAGCGGCACATTCCCCTGGCTCACCAGCCACGTCAGCCCGCTGAAAGAGATGATGCCGCCGATCAGGATGCCGCGCGTTGGCGCCAGGCTGAGCAGCGGCAGGCTGAGCAGCACTGTCAGCAGCGGAACCAGGGCGTTCAGAATGCCCATAAACAGCGCGCTGACACTGTGCGCCGCGTAATAGGCGAGGCTCTGATACAGCACCATGCCCAGCAGGCCGAGGATCAGCAGACGCCACCCCTGCGCTTTAATCTGCTGACGATTGCGCCAGACGCTTGGCAGCACAAAGGGGGTCAGGACCAGCAGCGCCAGCAGCCAGCGATAAAACGAGATCGCAGCGGGATCGATCGCACCGGCGGACACTTTGCTGACAATGGCGTTGATCGACCAGATCAGAACGGCAAACAGCGGGAAAAGAAACGTCATACCACTCACCTCAATATGCAATGATGGTCAGTGTACGCTTGTCGGGTTTTTGGCAGATAGTTAAAATCGGACAATCTTTGTTTAGTAACCGGACAGAATGAATCTTCAGATAAACTATCAGCCCCCGGCGGATGCGGAACGTCTGCGCTATTTTTTGCGCTTTGACCAGGCGCATGCTCATACCGAATATCTGCCGCATCAACATTCCTGGGGGCAGATGATTCTGGTGAAAAGCCACGTACTGGAGATGCGTGTCGAAGGCGAACGGCTGCTGACGCCCGCCGATATACCCATCTGGATCCCGCCGGGCCATACTCATGCCAGCTATAATGCGCGGCAGTCCCGTTTTCTCACCTTTAACCTTGCCGCCGCGCTCTGTGACGGGCTGCCGGAACGCGCCTGTCTGATCAATATCGATGCCATCGCACACGCCATTCTGGAGGAGTTTGCCCGCCGTGGCCTGGAGCAGCCGCAGACGGAGGAGGATGTGCGGCTGTGCGATGTGGTACGCGATCGGTTGCGGCGCGCCCCGGTGCAGAAAAGCTACTTGCCCGTTTCGGACGATAAATTCCTCGCGCCGGTTTTACGCGCCCTCGAGGCTAATCCCGCCGACAACACCACCCTGGCTGAGTGGGCGAAGCGGGTGTTTACCAGCGAGCGTACCCTGGCGCGGCGCTGTCAGCAGGCGCTGAATATGTCTTTCAGCGAGTGGCGGCAGCGGCTGCGCTTTTTGCGCGCCATCGCCCAGCTGGAGCAGGGGCGCACGGTGCAGGCGATCGCGCTGGATCTTGGCTACAGCTCCGCCTCCGCGCTGATCGTGATGTTTCAGCAGCAGGCAGGCACCACGCCGGAGCGCTATCGCGCACGCTGGCATGCAGGGGAGGGAGGTTTTCATAGCGCCTTTGTGCCAGAATATCCCTCTTCACTCAGCAAGAAACAGGAACCGCGCTGTGAAAATTCTCGTCGATGAAAACATGCCTTACGCCCGTGAGTTATTCAGTCGCACCGGCGAGGTGGTCGCCGTGCCAGGACGCCCGTTACCGGAGGCGGCGCTGAACGACGCCGATGGCCTGATGGTGCGCTCAGTCACCAAAGTGAATGAGGCGCTGTTGCAGGGAAAAGGCGTGAAATTTGTTGGCACCGCCACTGCCGGTACTGACCATATTGACGAAGCCTGGCTGACGCAGGCTGGCATCGCCTTCTCCGCTGCGCCGGGCTGTAACGCCATTGCGGTGGTGGAATATGTTTTCTCTGCGCTGCTGATGCTGGCGGAGCGCGATGGCTTCCAGCTCACCGATCGTACGGTCGGTATCGTCGGCGTGGGGAATGTGGGTAGCCGCCTGCAGCGACGTCTGGCCGCCTGGGGGGTGAAAACCCTGCTGTGCGATCCGCCGCGTGCCGATCGCGGCGAGGCGGGCGAATTTCTGCCGCTGGAGACGCTGGTGGCGCAGGCCGATATCCTTACCTTCCATACGCCACTTTTTAAGCAGGGCGCGTACAAAAGCTGGCATCTGGCGGATCGCGACCTGTTGCTGGCGCTGAAACCCGATGCCATTTTAATTAACGCCTGTCGCGGCCCGGTGGTAGATAATGCCGCGCTGCTGGCGGTGCTGGCGCAACGTCCTGACCTGCGCGTGGTGCTGGATGTCTGGGAGCCGGAGCCGGAGCTGTCGCTGGAACTGCTGGAGAAAGTGGATATCGCCACGGCGCATATTGCCGGCTATACCCTGGAAGGCAAGGCACGCGGCACCACGCAGGTGTTCGAAGCCTGGACGCGTTTTCTCGGCGAACCGCAGCAGGTGGCGCTCTCCTCGCTGCTGCCCACGCCGGACATCAGTCAAATCCGGCTGCACGGGCCGCTCGATCAGTCAACGCTGAAACGGCTGGTACATCTGGTGTATGATGTACGCCGCGATGATGCGGCGTTACGCAAGGTTGCCGCCCGTGCAGGGGAATTTGATCGCCTGCGTAAAAACTACCAGGAGCGGCGGGAGTGGTCATCATTACAGGTGATCTGCGATCACGCCCCGGCGGCAGAGATGTTGCAGCAGCTCGGCTTTAGTGCAGAGTATCAGCCCGCGGGCTGATAGCGCCGGTCACTGGTAAATAATCCGAATCCCCGGGCGGTGAATCTCACCGCCTTCTGTTTTTATGTCATTGTCTGGAGTAAACCACCATGTCTGACGGCTGGAATATTGCGCTACTGGGCGCAACAGGCGCAGTAGGGAACGCTGTACTGGAACTGCTGGCGGAACGCCAGTTCCCGGTTGGTGAATTATATTTGCTGGCGAGTGAAAACGGTGCCGGTGAAAACAAGCGTTTCGACGGACGCACCCTGATTGTGCAGGATGCGGCGACGTTTGACTGGTCACAGGCGCAGCTGGCCTTTTTTGTAGCGGGTGCGGCAGCAGCGGAGCGTTATGCCGAAGAGGCGGCCAGCGCGGGCTGCCTGGTAATCGACAGCAGCGAACGTTTTGCCCTCGAGCCCGACGTGCCGCTGGTGGTGCCGGATGTGAATCCGCAGGTGCTGGCAGATTATCGCAATCGCAACATTATCAGCGTGGCCGACAGTCTGGTCAGCCAGCTGCTGACCGCCATCAAACCGCTGGTGGAAGCGGCCGGTCTGAGCCGTTTACAGGTCACCAACCTGATTTCGGTCTCCAGCCACGGTAAAAGCGCTGTCGATGCGCTGGCTGGCGAGAGCGCGCGTCTGTTGAATGGCGTACCTGCCGAAGATCATTTCTACGGACGTCAGCTGGCGTTTAACCTGTTGCCGCAGCAGGTCGACAGCAGCGGCAGCGTAGAGAGCGAGCGTCGTCTGGTGGATCAGGTGCGTAAGGTTCTGCAGGATGAGGGCTTGCCGGTGGCGGTGAGCAGCGTGCAGGCGCCGGTGTTTTATGGCAATGCGCAGATTGTCTATCTGGAAAATTTGCGTCCACTGTCGGCGGAAGAAGCGCGTGACGAACTTGCCAGAGCGGAGGATATTAGCCTGAGCGAGGAGAATGACTATCCTACCCAGGTGAGTGACGCTTCCGGCAACGGGCAGCTCAGCATCGGCTGCGTCCGTAACGACTATGGTATGCCGGAGCTGCTACAGTTCTGGTCAGTGGCGGATAATGTCCGTTTTGCCGGCGCGCTGATGGCGGTGAAAACTGCCGAGAAGCTGGTGCAGGAGTATTTTTACTGATGACCGACGGCAAGACCATGAAGCTGGCGTTGGGCATCGAGTATGACGGCAGTCGCTATTACGGCTGGCAGCGCCAGCAGGAAGTGCGCAGCGTGCAGGAGAAGCTGGAGCAGGCGCTGTCAAAGGTGGCGAATCATCCGGTCAGCGTCTTTTGCGCTGGCCGTACCGATGCTGGCGTGCACGGTACCGGGCAGGTGGTGCATTTTGAAACCGCTGCACAGCGCGCCGACGGTGCCTGGACGCTGGGCGTCAATGCCAACCTGCCGGACGACATCGCTGTACGCTGGGTCAGGGCGGTGCCGGATGAATTTCATGCGCGCTTCAGCGCCACGGCGCGCCGCTATCGCTATGTGATCTACAATCAGCGCCTGCGCCCGGCGATCCTCGGCAGCGGCGTGACGCATTTTTATCATCCGCTTGATGCGGAGAAGATGCACCGCGCCGGTCAGTGCCTGCTGGGCGAGAACGATTTTACCTCGTTTCGCGCCGTGCAGTGCCAGTCGCGTACGCCGTGGCGTAACGTGATGCACCTTAACGTGACGCGTCAGGGGCCTTACGTGATTGTGGATATCAAGGCGAACGCCTTTGTGCATCACATGGTGCGTAATATTGTCGGCAGTCTGATGGAGATTGGCTGTGGCAATCAGCCTGAAAGCTGGATGGCGGAACTGCTGGCAGCGAAAGATCGTACGCTGGCGGCGGCGACCGCCAGAGCGGAAGGACTCTATTTAGTGGCGGTGGATTATCCATCCCATTTTGCGTTACCTCAGCCGCCCATGGGACCACTGTTCCTCGCGGATTAACTGTTAACCGGAGAAGGATGTAAGGGAGCATGATGGAGTTCATCCATTTTATCGTTGATTTTATTTTGCATATTGATGTGCATTTAGCGGAACTGGTCGCGCAATACGGCATCTGGATTTACGCTATTCTGTTCCTGATTCTTTTTTGCGAAACGGGGCTGGTGGTGACCCCCTTTTTGCCGGGGGATTCGCTGCTGTTTGTCGCCGGCGCGCTCGCCGCGTTGCCGGGTAACGACCTCAACGTCCATATGCTGGTGGCGCTGTTGGTGGTGGCGGCCATCCTGGGCGATGCGGTGAATTACACCATCGGACGTCTGTTCGGAGAGAAACTGTTCAGCAACCCCAACTCCAGAATTTTCCGGCGCAGCTATCTCGATAAGACCCACGCTTTTTACGAGCGTCACGGGGGAAAAACCATTATCCTTGCGCGTTTCGTCCCTATCGTGCGCACCTTTGCCCCTTTTGTCGCCGGTATGGGACATATGTCTTATCGCCACTTTGCCCTGTATAACGTCGCCGGAGCGCTGGCCTGGGTGCTGCTGTTCACCTACGCAGGTTACCTGTTTGGCGATCTGCCGGTGATTCAGGAGAACCTGAAGCTGTTGATCGTGGCGATTATCATCGTCTCTATCCTGCCGGGCATTATTGAAATCTGGCGCCATCGCCGCCAGAATCGCCAGCAAAAACAGCCGTAAAAGCGGGCAGTGCGCAGCGGTTCGACCAGATTTTTATCCACAGTCCGGGCGGGTTGTGGTTTAATGAGCGACATCTATGGCCTGCTGAAGACGATTTCAGCAGCAACAAGAAGACTGGACCAGGTCAGATTCAAACAGAAAGGTCATCAATGAGCTGGATTGAACGCATTCTTAATAAGAGCAATATCACGCCGACGCGCAGAGCTAACATTCCGGAAGGCGTCTGGACGAAGTGCGACAGCTGCGGTCAGGTACTGTACCGTGCCGAGCTGGAGCGTAACCTGGAGGTCTGCCCGAAATGCGACCACCACATGCGTATGCATGCCCGTGAACGCCTGAACAGCATGCTGGATCAGGGCACCATGGTGGAGCTGGGTAGCGAACTTGAGCCGAAAGATATTCTCAAGTTCCGCGATTCGAAAAAATATAAGGATCGTCTGGCTGCGGCGCAGAAAGATACCGAAGAGAAAGATGCGCTGGTGGTGATGAAAGGCCAGCTGTACGGGATGCCGGTCGTTGCTGCGGCCTTTGAGTTCGCCTTTATGGGCGGCTCTATGGGTTCCGTGGTAGGCGCGCGTTTTGTGCGTGCCGTAGAGCAGGCACTGGAAGACAACTGCCCGCTGATTTGCTTCTCTGCCAGTGGCGGTGCCCGTATGCAGGAAGCGCTGATGTCGCTGATGCAGATGGCGAAAACCAGTGCGGCGCTGGCGAAAATGCGCGAGCGCGGTCTGCCTTATATTTCCGTACTGACCGACCCGACCATGGGTGGCGTCTCCGCCAGCTTCGCGATGCTGGGCGATCTTAACGTCGCTGAGCCTAAAGCGCTGATCGGCTTTGCCGGACCGCGCGTTATCGAGCAGACGGTGCGTGAAAAGCTGCCGCCGGGCTTCCAGCGCAGTGAGTTTCTGATCGAAAAAGGCGCGATTGATATGATCATCCGCCGCCCGGAAATGCGCTATAAACTGGCAAGCCTGCTGGCTAAAATGATGAACCTGCCGGCACCGCTGCATGACGGTGAGCAGTCTGCAACCGAGGCTGCACCGCAGAGCAACGAGGCCTGACAGGAGATGGAGAGGCGCCATTGCGGCGCCTTTCACCAATGCACCGTAAATTTGTAACGGGACACATGGACAATCTTCACCTTCCTCAAGCCACGTCGCCTCTGGCCACGTGGCTTCATTATCTTGAGCATCTGCACACGCAGACCATTGAACTGGGACTGGAGCGTATTCGTTGCGTGGCGGAACGTCTGGATCTGCTGAAACCTGCCCCCTTTGTTTTCACCGTTGCCGGAACCAATGGCAAAGGCACCACCTGTCGTACGCTGGAAACCCTGCTGATGGCGGCTGGCTATCGTGTCGGCGTCTACAGCTCACCCCATCTGGTGCGCTATACCGAACGCGTGCGCATTCAGGGCGAAGAGCTGGCTGAGGCGGCACACACCACCAGCTTTGCCGCCATTGAGGCGGGGCGTGGCGACACGTCGCTCACCTATTTTGAATTCAGTACGCTGTCGGCGCTGATGCTGTTCCGCCAGGCGCAGCTGGACGTGGTGATTCTGGAAGTTGGTCTGGGCGGGCGTCTGGATGCCACCAATATTGTCGATGCGGATGTCGCGGTGATCACCAGCATTGCGCTGGACCATACCGAATGGCTCGGACCGGATCGCGACAGCATTGGCCGGGAAAAAGCGGGCGTGTTTCGTGGTGGGAAACCCGCTGTGGTGGGGGAACCCGATATGCCTGCTACTATCGCTGCGGTCGCCGCGGAAAAAGGCGCGCATCTGCTGCAGCGCGATCATCAGTGGCGTTTTGAACGCCAGGGCGACAGCTGGGATTTCCGGGATCAACAGGGCGAACTGCGTCATCTGCCGCTGCCGCAGGTGCCGCTGCCCAATGCTGCCACCGCGCTGGCGGCGCTGCGCGCTTCAGGCCTCAGGGTAAGTGATGAGGTGGTGCGTGAGGCGTTGCCGCAGGCGCTGTTACCGGGACGTTTTCAGACCATCAGCACCGCGCCGCGCGTAATCCTTGATGTTGCGCATAATCCCCATGCCGCCGCTTATCTGGCGTCGCGGCTGGCGGAGTTGCCGCAGCAGGGGAAAGTGCATGCGGTGGTAGGCATGCTGCATGATAAAGATATCGTCGGTACCCTGGCCGCGCTGGCTCCGCAGGTTGACTGCTGGTACTGCGCGCCGCTTTCGGGGCCACGCGGTGCCAGCGCTGAGCAGCTGATCGCGCATCTGCCGCAAGGGCAGGCGTACGCCAGTGTCGAACAGGCCTGGCAGGCGGCACGCCAGCAGGCGGCCGCGCAGGATGTGGTGCTGGTATGTGGTTCGTTCCACACCGTGGCGCAAGTAATGGAATCCCTGGCAGCGGAGAAAGGCAGTGGCGAGTAAGTTTCAGAATCGTTTAGTCGGTACCGTGATCCTTGTTGCCGTCGGCGTGATCGTGCTGCCAGGCCTGCTGGATGGCAAAAAAAAGCACTATAAAGAGGAGTTCGCCGCGATTCCGCTGGTGCCCAAACCGGATGACCAGCAGGACAGTGAGATGGTGCCGCCAGTGACGCAGTCGTTGCCTGCCCAGCCGCCCGAAGGGGCAGGGGCCGCCGTAGAAGGCGAGAACGGCAAACCCGCCTCCGGTACGGCAGAGAACGGCAGCGAGAAGCCGGTGAGCAACAGTCCGCCGACGGTAGTCACCCCGCCGCCGGTACAGCAAAGTGCGCCCGTGAAGCCGAAACCGGTGGAAACGCCGAAGCCAAAACCGATCGAACAGCCGAAAGCGCCCGCGAAGCCGGTTGAACAGCCGAAACCGGTTGAGAAACCCAGGCCGGTCGAGGAGAAAGCGCCAGCCGGTCAGGCCTGGGTGGTACAACTGGGTGCGCTGAAAAATGCCGCTAAGGTGAATGAGATTGTGGCGCAGCTGCGTCTCTCAGGTTATCGCGCCTATACCGTGCCAGCCACGCCGGTACAGGGACAGATTACCCGTATCTTTGTCGGACCGGACGCGTCGAAAAGCAAAATGCAGAGTGCGGTTGGCGAACTGAAAGGTATTACCGGCCTGAGCGGCGTGGTGAAATCCTACAGCGTGCGCTAAGCCGGACGGTTGCCGCTGCGTTGTCATGCGCAGCGATAAGTAAAAAAGCGTTGATAAATGTGATCAGAGGCCAGCACAGGCCGCGCGAACGGCCTGGTTACCTCGCGTGTAGTACAGCGCTTTTGTTATTAATCTTTTGTTTTACAAAAGGTTATAAGCGATGATGTTAAGCGGGCGCGGAACAATTTTTTCCACGCCCTTTTTCTCAGGGCAGAACCGGAAAACGCTACGCAAACGTTTTCTTTTTCTGTTAGAATGCGCCCCGAACTGGATGCAGGGGTGCACGATGCACTGGCGCTGGAAGAGTTCATGATCTGGATTGATTACGTCATTATTGCGGTAGTTGGTTTTTCGGCTCTGGTCAGCCTGATTCGTGGGTTTGTCCGGGAAGCCTTATCTCTTGTTACCTGGGGATGCGCGTTTTTTGTCGCCAGTCACTACTACGCCTATCTGGCCGTCTGGTTTACAGGTTTTGACGACGAACTGGTTCGCAACGGAATTGCCATCGCGGTACTGTTCATTGCTACCCTGATTGTAGGGGCTATCGTGAACTATGTGATCGGCTCGCTGGTTGAGAAGACCGGCCTGTCGGGAACCGACAGGGTGTTAGGGGTCTGTTTCGGGGCGTTGCGTGGCGTGCTGATCGTTGCTGCCATTCTTTTCTTCCTCGATACGTTCACCGGCTTTTCCAGAAGCCCGGACTGGCAACAGTCTCAGCTCATCCCCCGGTTCAGCTATATCATCAGGTGGTTTTTCGATTACCTGACCAGCACGTCGAGTTTTTTACCCCGGTGACACTGCCGGGAGTGCGGCTTAATGAGGAAATGACAACATGTGCGGTATTGTTGGTATCACCGGTTTTATGCCGGTCAACCAGTCGATCTATGACGCGTTAACGGTGCTGCAGCACCGTGGGCAGGATGCCGCAGGCATTTGTACCATTGATGCGCTTAACTGTTTCCGCCTGCGCAAGGCCAATGGTCTGGTTAGCGACGTTTTCGAAGCACGTCACATGCAGCGTTTGCAGGGCAATATGGGTATCGGTCACGTTCGTTATCCTACCGCCGGCAGCTCCAGCGCGTCTGAAGCGCAGCCGTTTTATGTTAACTCGCCTTACGGCATCACGCTGGCGCACAACGGTAACCTGACCAACGCCCATGAACTGCGTAAGCAGCTGTTCGAAACCGGCCGCCGTCATGTTAACACCACCTCAGATTCCGAAATTCTGCTCAATATTTTTGCGCAGGAGCTGGACCGCTTTCCGCACTCTCCTCTGGAAGCGGACAACATTTTTACTGCCGTGGCGGCACTGCATCAGCAGGTACGCGGCGCTTACGCTGTGGTCGCGATGATTATCGGTCACGGTATGGTCGCCTTCCGCGATCCCAACGGGATTCGTCCGCTGGTGATGGGGAAACGTGAACTGAAAGATGGTCGCGTGGAGTATATGGTGGCCTCGGAAAGCGTGGCGCTGGACACGCTGGGCTTTGAGTTTATTCGTGACGTGGCGCCGGGCGAAGGGGTCTATATCACTGAGAAGGGACAGCTGTTTACCCGTCAGTGTGCGGAGAACCCGAAAAGTAACCCGTGTTTGTTCGAATATGTTTACTTTGCCCGTCCGGACTCCTTCCTCGACAAAATTTCTGTCTACAGCGCCCGCGTGCGCATGGGTACCAAGCTGGGCGAGAAAATTGCCCGTGAGTGGGAAGATCTGGACATTGACGTGGTGATCCCGATTCCGGAAACCTCTACCGATGTGGCGCTGGAGATTGCGCGCATTCTCAACAAACCCTATCGTCAGGGCTTTGTGAAAAACCGCTACGTGGGCCGCACCTTTATCATGCCGGGCCAGCAACTGCGCCGTAACGCAGTTCGCCGTAAGCTGAATGCCAACCGCGCTGAGTTCCGCGACAAGAATGTGCTGCTGGTCGATGACTCCATCGTGCGTGGCACCACCTCTGAGCAGATTATCGAGATGGCGCGTGAAGCCGGGGCGAAACGGGTTTATCTGGCTTCGGCAGCGCCGGAAATTCGTTTCCCCAACGTCTACGGCATCGATATGCCGAGCGCCACCGAGCTGATTGCGCACGGTCGTGAAGTGGATGAGATTTGCCAGCTGATCAAAGCCGATGCGCTGATTTTCCAGGACCTGAACGATCTGATTGACGCGGTACGCGAAGAGAATCCCGATATCGCTCAGTTCGAATGTTCCGTATTTAACGGCGTCTACGTTACCAAAGATGTGGATCAGCGTTATCTGGAGTATCTCCAGTCGCTGCGTAATGATGATGCCAAAGCGATTGCGCGTCAGAACGAAGTAGAAAATCTTGAGTTGCATAACGAAGGCTGACGGCTGAGTCATGTGTTGAGAAAGCAGGGCGGGTACTATCCCGCCCTGCTTGTTTTTACGAATCTGTGTTCCCCGGGCGACAGCGCACGCCCTCCCGCGTTATGATTACTGTTTTATTCTCAGCAGGGCAACTTTATGAAACGACTCATCATTGGCATTTCCGGTGCCAGCGGCGTGATTTACGGCGTACGCATGTTGCAGGTGCTGCAGGACGTGGCAGAGGTGGAAACCCATCTGGTGATGAGTCAGGCGGCACGCCAGACGCTGGCGCTGGAAAGCGACTACAGTCTGCGTGATGTGCAGGCGCTGGCGGATGTGGTACACGACGTGCGCGATATCGCCGCCAGCATCTCTTCCGGCTCGTTTAAAACTGCCGGGATGGCCATTCTGCCCTGTTCGATGAAAACCCTTTCAGGTATTGTCCACAGTTACAGCGACAGTCTGTTGACGCGCGCCGCCGATGTGGTGCTGAAAGAACGGCGTAAACTGGTGCTGTGCGTACGTGAAACGCCGCTGCATATCGGGCATTTACGCATGATGACCGCTGCCGCTGAACTGGGGGCAATCATTATGCCGCCGGTGCCTGCCTTTTATCACCGTCCCGTTACCATCGACCAGATTATTGATCAGACGGTTAACCGCGTGCTGGATCAGTTTGACATCGATTTGCCGCAGGCGCTGTTTACGCGCTGGCAAGGTGCATAAGCCGCTGTAATTGCACCAATATGGTGCGTATCGGCGCGCCCGATCACTCTTTGTGCATCTTGTGCACCAAAAGTTAACATCTTCGCTTTTTCGTCCTGACACTCCTGTTATATTTTCTTCGCAAACTAACGACCTGCGGTGACTGCGCCGCATCGCTTAGTCCGCTAATGAAATGCGCGCCTGTCTCGCAAAGCTGGCATGAAACATGCAAATCATTCAGCGCAAACACATCACGCACCATATAACAAAAAGTACTTTACTTGAGGGTAAACTATGAAAAAGCGAGTTCTGGCTCTTTCTCTGATGCTGGCGATGTCCAGTGCCGCAAGCGTGTTCGCGGCGGTGCCACAAACGTTGCGCATCGGAACCGATCCGACTTACCCGCCGTTTGAGTCTAAAAACGCCCAGGGACAGCTGGTGGGTTTTGATATCGATCTGGCTAATGAGATTTGCAAACGTATCCAGACCAAATGTGTTTATGTAGAAAGTGATTTCGATGCGCTGATCCCCTCCCTGAAAGCGAAGAAAATCGACGCCATTATCTCTTCCCTCTCCATCACCGAAAAACGTCAGCAGGAGATCGCCTTCTCTGAGAAACTCTATGCCGCCAACGCCCGTCTGGTGGCGGCTAAAGGGTCAAAAATTGAGCCGACGCTGGAGTCGCTGAAAGGCAAAAACATCGGCCTGCTGCAGGGTACCACTCAGGAGGTCTACGCGAACCAGTACTGGCGGCCAAAAGGCGTGAGCGTAACGCCTTATGCGAATCAGGATCTGGTGTATCAGGATTTGAACGCAGGTCGTATCGATGCGGCTTTCCAGGATGAAATCCAGGCAAGCGAAGGCTTTCTGAAACAACCGGTTGGCAAAGATTATGCTTTTGCCGGTCCGGCAGTAAAAGATGATAAAATCTTTGGTGTAGGTACCGGTATGGGCCTGCGTAAAGACGACAGCGATCTGAAAGCAGCGATTGATAAGGCGTTTGCTGAGATGCGCAAAGATGGCACTTACGATAAAATTGCGAAAAAGTACTTTGATTTCAATGTATACGGTGACTGAGTAAAACCTGTCGTCCCCTGACTTTATCTTGCGGGGCGCAGAAACGCTGGCTGCGCTTATTCTCCCCGGCCTCTTACTTTAGTAAGCTGCCGGGGAGGCGTAAGCTTGCCACCTTCCTGCGCCGCGCATTATCGGGCCAGGGCTGTCCATGAAGAGAGGGCAGCGTTTCGTTTATTCCCCACGACAGGATCATTTTCATGCTGTATGGCTATTCTGACGTAATTCTGAGAGGCACCCTGGTGACGCTGGAACTGGCGCTTACTTCGGTATTGCTGGCGGTGATCCTCGGATTGATTGGCGCAGGCGCAAAACTGTCGCGTCATCGTTCGCTGGCGTTGATTTTTGAGGGCTACACAACCCTGATTCGTGGGGTACCTGATCTGGTGCTGATGCTGCTGATCTTTTACGGTCTGCAGATTATTCTCAACCAGATAACGGATGCGCTGGGGATCAGCCAGTTTGATATCGACCCGATGGTGGCCGGTATTATCACGCTGGGCTTTATCTATGGCGCCTACTTCACAGAAACCTTTCGCGGTGCCTTCCTCGCCGTTCCGAAAGGACAAATCGAGGCGGCCACGGCCTTCGGCTTTACCGGTTCACAGGTGTTTCGCCGTATTCTCTTTCCGGCCATGATGCGCTATGCGCTGCCGGGGATCGGCAACAACTGGCAGGTGATCCTGAAAGCCACGGCGCTGGTCTCGCTGCTCGGCCTGGAAGATGTGGTCAAAGCGACCCAGCTTGCCGGAAAGAGTACCTGGCAGCCCTTTTATTTCGCCATTGTGGCGGGTGTGATTTATCTGGTGTTTACCACGCTGTCAAACGGCGTGCTGTGGTGGCTTGAACGTCGCTACACGGTAGGTGTGAAAAGGGCGAGTTATGATTGAGATTATTCAGGAGTACTGGCGGGCGCTGCTCTGGACGGACGGCTATCGCTTTACCGGCGTCGCGATTACCCTCTGGCTGTTAATTATTTCGGTGGTGCTGGGCGGCTGTCTGGCGGTGCTGATGGCCATTGCGCGCGTCTCGCCCAATAAGTTTATCAGCCTCCCGGTGTGGCTGTTTACCTATGTTTTTCGCGGCACGCCGCTCTATGTGCAGCTGCTGGTATTCTATTCGGGTATGTACACGCTGGAAGTGGTGAAAGGGTCAGATTTACTGAGCGCCTTCTTTCGCAGCGGTCTGAACTGTACGCTGCTGGCTTTTACCCTTAACACCTGCGCCTATACCACAGAAATTTTTGCCGGAGCCATTCGTGCCGTCCCCCACGGTGAGATCGAAGCTGCGCGCGCTTACGGTTTCTCCACTTTTAAACTCTATCGCTGCATTATTCTGCCCTCGGCGCTGCGCACCGCGTTACCGGCTTACAGCAACGAAGTGATTCTTATGCTGCACTCCACGGCGCTGGCCTTTACCGCGACGGTACCGGATCTGCTGAAAGTGGCGCGTGATATTAACTCGGCTACCTATCAGCCGTTTACGGCATTCGGACTGGCCGCTGTGCTGTATCTGATTATCTCTTACGGGTTGATTAGCCTGTTCCGCATGGCGGAGCGCCGCTGGCTGGCGCACCTGAAACCCTCCTCGTCCCATTGAGTATGACTATGGCTGAAAATAAATTAAGCGTCACCGAACTGCATAAACGTTATGGTGAACATGAGGTTCTGAAAGGCGTTTCGCTGCAGGCTGATGCCGGCGACGTCATTACCATTATTGGATCCTCCGGATCGGGGAAAAGTACCTTTTTACGCTGCATCAACTTCCTGGAAAAGCCGAGCGAAGGCACTATCAATGTGAACAACGAAACCATCCGTCTGGTGCGTGACAAGGATGGCCAGTTAAAGGTGGCGGATAAAGAGCAGCTGCGCACGTTGCGCACGCGTCTGACCATGGTGTTTCAGCACTTTAATCTCTGGAGCCATATGACGGTGCTGGAGAACGTGATGGAAGCGCCGATTCAGGTGCTGGGGCTGAACAAGCAGGAAGCGCGTGAGCGTGCTATCAAATATCTGGAAAAGGTCGGTATTGATGAGCGCGCGCGCATCAAGTATCCGGTACACCTTTCTGGCGGTCAGCAGCAGCGTGTCTCTATCGCACGCGCGCTGGCGATGGAACCGGAAGTGTTGCTGTTTGATGAACCTACCTCTGCGCTCGATCCTGAACTGGTCGGCGAGGTGCTGCGCATCATGCAAAAACTGGCGGAGGAGGGGAAAACCATGGTGGTGGTTACACACGAAATGGAGTTTGCCCGTCACGTCTCCAGCCATGTGATCTTCCTGCATCAGGGCAAAATCGAGGAGCAGGGCCCCCCTCAGGAATTGTTCGGCAATCCAAAAAGCCCGCGTCTGCAGCAGTTTCTCAGCGGTTCACTGAAGTAAGCCCTGCCTGTCCCGGCGCATGTCGCTGCGCCGGGAGCAGCGTCCGTCACGGGTTATGCTGGTTTGTCCAGTAAACGCAGCGCGGTCGCCTCATCGGTCACCAGTCCGGACACCCAGCGGCCATGCAACGCTGCCGCAATCGCCGGATATTTTCTCTCCCCTCCGGCAAAGGCGATGATGGCGCGTGGCGTCTGACTTTCCAGCGTTACGCTGGTGAGCAGTTCATCAGTTTCGCCGAAAACCCGTTCACCCTGCTGATTAATGAAATGGCCGAGCATTTCACCGACGACGCCGCGTTCATTCAGCGTGCGTACCTGCGCATCGGTGATAAAGCCCTCAGCGTGCAGCGGACAGCCGGGATTAACTTCGCCAATGCCGATAAAGGTCATGTTGGCCTGCAGGGCGCGTTGCGTAACGCGTTGATACACCTGATGCTGACACCACATCGCTTTATCTTCCGGGGTATCGGCGTAGAGGGGAGCCGGGATAAAGAAATATTTACCCTGCATTTTTTCCGCCAGCTTCAGCGGCACATCGTAACGGGTACCGGAATCGTCGCGGGCGATAGCGCCAATCATCGATACGCACTGATGTTGAGGCCGCTCTACCCAGGGCAGGGCATCAATAACGGCACGCAGCGTTTTCCCTGAACCGATGCCAAAGACCTGTGGCTCCTCCTGCAGGATATATTGCGCCATCACTTCAGCTCCCTCGACCGCCAGCATCTGCTGGATCGCCTCATCGTTCAGCGTCGAGGAAGGCACCACACGACATAAGCTCAGGCCGAATTTCTCCTGCACATCACGCGCCAGCCGCAGACAATGGCTCACCGGATGGTTAATGCGCACGCTGACAATACCCATTTCACGGGCACCGGAGACCAGGCGCTGAGCGACCTGACGCGATAATCCCAGCGTCTGAGCAATTTCATGTTGCGTCAGCCCGGCAACGTAATACATCCAGGCCGCACGGGCCGCCAGTTCCTGTTTTTTCTCTTCTTTATTCATCGTGGCATCCCTTGTTCAGTTCCCGCCATTCTAGCGCTAAATGTGCCGAAAGCACTATTTGAGCAAAAGCTCTTAAATTGGGCAAAAGTATTAATTGTGAATTGCTTCGCAGAATTCGGGCGCTTTTCGCGTCTACCATAGCCTTCTCGGGCAATTGCCCTTAATGACGACAAATGTTTATTTAGCTGGAGGTGGTTATATGACTTCACCGGTATGGATGCATATTGGCGCAGGCTCTTTTCATCGCGCCCATCAGGCCTGGTATCTGCATAAGCTGCTTGAGCAGGGGGAGGGAGAATGGAGCATCGCGCTGGGCAACATACGCAACGACGCCACTCCGCTGCTGGATCAACTGGCAGCGCAGCAGGGACGTTATGTGCTGGAAACGGTAACGCCACAGGGTGAGCGCGCCTGGGAAGCCATCACCTCCATCCGTCAGGTACTGCCCTGGGATCGCGATATCAGCGCGCTGGTCGCCTGTGGCGCGGCGCCAGAAACGCGGGTGATCAGTTTCACTGTCACCGAGGCCGGTTATTATCTGACCCCCGATCATGAGCTTGATCTACAGCAGGCGGATATTCAGGCCGACCTGCAGGGCGATATCCGTACGTTGTACGGCGCACTGACGCGTATTCTCCAGCAGCGCATCGCCAGTGAAGGCGGACCAGTAACCCTGCTGAGCTGCGACAACCTGCGCCATAACGGTGAACGTTTCCGGCACGGCTTTTTAGCTTTCCTCGCAGCGAAAGGCGAAAGCGCGCTGGCGCAGTGGGTTATGCACGCAACCACCTCACCCAACACCATGGTAGATCGCATTACACCGCGTCCCACTGCCGATATCGCGCCACGGGTCAAAGCCGCGACGGGCATTGACGATGCGGTGCCGGTAATGGCTGAGTCGTTTATCCAGTGGGTGATTGAAGATGATTTTATTGCCGGACGCCCGACGCTGGAGAAGGTGGGTGTTGAACTGGTTGACTCCGTGCTGCCGTGGGAAGAGGCGAAAATCCGCATTCTGAATGCTACGCACAGCGGTATCGCCTGGGCCGGCACCCTGATTGGGCTGGATTACATTGATGAGAGCACACGGCAAAAGGCAATTTATCAGCTGGCCTCGGCGTACATTACTCAGGATGTGATTCCGTCGCTGTTACCCAGCCCGCTGGATCTTGCCCGTTATCGTGATGTGGTGTTAGCCCGCTTCAGTAACCCCTGGATTAAAGACACCAATCAGCGTGTGGCGGCCGACGGGCTGTCGAAAATCCCCGGTATGGTGACGCCAACCCTGCGCGAATGCTATCAGCGTGGCGAAGTTCCCGCCGCCACGGCAGTGCTGCCTGCGCTGTTCTTTCTGTTTCTGCGGCGTCTGGCTCAGGGCAGCCTGCCGTATGAGTATCAGGATGGCGTGTTACAGCCGCAGGCGCTGCGTCAGCTGTTTGCCAGCGCCGATCCGCTGAGCGCTTATCTGCGCGACGAGTCGCTGTTTGGCACTCTGGCGCATTCAGCCGCATTCCATGCGCTGATGGCGCGCACGGTCGCCGGGCTGGAAAGCTGGATCGCCCAACCCGCACAGGCGCTGGCCGCCGTGTAATCAGGGCGGAGGTGGGCGCAGCGCCGGTGACGTTGTTGCACGCCTGGCAGACATGCCCACGTCCGCCGCCCATCGCCATGCCCTGACAGCGACCTGCTGCCGGGCGTCGAGCTGTCAGAAAACAGAGAGGAAGAGTGTGATGCAATCGAAAGCGTACTGGTTTGGCTTGCCAACAAAATTGCTCTGGGGATTCATTGCCATCGCCATTTTTATGGCAGGCGATGGGTTCGAAATGGCTTTTCTGTCACGTCATATTATCGACCTGGGCTTTACGCCCACGCAGTCGGCGGTGGTATTTACCTTTTATGGTCTGGCTGCCGCGCTGGCGGCCTGGGCATCGGGTGTGGTCGCTGAGTTGATTACCCCGCAGCGCGCTATGCTGGTGGGATTTATTCTGTGGATAGTGATGCATGCGCTGTTTATGTCCCTGGGGCTCGGGCTGCGCAACTATCCGCTGATGGTGCTGTTTTACGGCATTCGCGGCTTCGCCTATCCGCTGTTTATCTACTCCTTTATGTTGTTACTGGTGCAGGTGCTGCCGCGCGCGCATCTGGCCGCCGCCACCGGCTGGTTCTGGGCGATGTATTCGGTCGGCATTGGTGTGGTCGGCAGCTATCTGCCCAGTCTGATCATTCCGTCAATCGGCGAAACCGGTACCCTCTGGCTGGCTATCGCCTGGGTGGCCTGCGGCGGTATCCTGGCGTTTTTCAGCCTGCGTAACGTGCCGGTGGATCGCTCCCGCGTCAATCTGCCGCTGCGTGACAAAGTCACTGAGCTGACGCGAGCGGTGACCATTCTGTTCACCAATCAGCACATCTTCTACGCCTGTCTGATCCGCATTATCAACACGCTGTCGCTGTTTGGTTTTGCCATTATTATGCCGTCGCTGTTTGTCGACCGGCTCGGATTTACCCTTGCTGAATGGCTGCAGATCTGGGCGATCTTCTTTTTCGTCACCATTTTCACCAATATTTTCTGGGGTATCATGGGCGAGTATATCGGCTGGATCCGCCAGGTACGCTGGTTCGGCTGTCTGGGGATGGCGATCTCCAGTCTGGCGTTTTATTACCTGCCGCTCTATGCCGGGCATAACTTCTGGATCGCAGTGATTCCGGCGGTGATGCTGGGGGTGTTTGTCGCGGCCTTTGTGCCAATGACCGCAGTATTTCCCACGCTCGAGCCGCATCACAAGGGCGCGGCAGTTTCGATTTACAACCTCTCTGCCGGGCTGAGTAATTTCGTCGCTCCCGCTATTGCCTCCATGTTGCTGCCGTTCTTTGATATCGTCGGCGTGGTCTGGGCCTATACCGGTCTCTACCTGTTTGCCGGGGTGCTGACCTTTATCATCAAAGTGCCGCAGCCAGAGCGGGCGTCCCGGAACCAGATGAAGCAGACCGGCATCGCCTCACAGCAGCGTATTTAATCTCAGCCGGGGGAACAGGAGGTTCCCCCGTTATCCCGCCACATCCTGCAGCGCTTCCTGCAGATCATACCAGCGAAAGCCAAAGCCGGAGGCCTCCAGCTTCTTCGGCAGCGCATGCTGACCGCCAAGCACCAGTACTGCCGACTCACCCATCATCACTTTGATCGCGCTGGCTGGAGTGCGCATAAACGCCGGGCGGCGCATCGCATGTCCCAGCATGGCGGCAAACTGTTCATTACGTACCGCATAGGGCGACACCATATTAAAGGGCCCGCGTAAGGTCTCGTTATCCAGCAGCCAGAGAATGGCGTTGACCATATCGTCGATATGAATCCATGAGATGTACTGTTTGCCGCTGCCCATCGGACCGCCGATGCCGAGGTTAAACGGCATCTTCATTTTGCTCAGCGCGCCGCCTTCTCTGGAGAGTACCAGGCCGGTGCGTAACAGGCAGACCCGGGTACGCTCGCTTTCGGCGCTTAACGCCAGCTGTTCCCAGCGGGCGCAAAGATGATGGGTGAACTCATCCTGACCCGTATCCTCTTCGGTCATCACCAGGTCACCGGTATCGCCATAATAGCCGGTCGCTGAGCCAGACAGTAGCACCGCAGGCGGCTGACTGCTGGCATTGATCAGCGAGGCGATGCGTTCGGTGATCTGCCAGCGGCTCTCACACAGCCGCTGCTTCTGCAGTTCAGTCCAGCGCTTGTCCGCAACCGGCTCGCCCGCGAGGTTGATCACCGCATCAATGCCGTTGAGATCCTGCTGCTGCGCCAGACCGGACCAGAGCGCCACCCGCTTATCCAGCTTCTCGCGGGCGCGGGCGACGTCCCGGGTGACGACGCTGATCTGATGCCCGAGCAGCAGCAGGCGCGGAATCAGATGTCGGCCTATCAGACCGGTTCCGCCGGTGATTAAGATGTGCATACTGAGTCTCCTTATGATTGTTTTATCCACTCAGTTTCAGCATAGAAGAGAAGTTTGTTTATAGCGCAGTGCGCGGAAAGCAATGGGATCTTCTGCAAGATAACACTGCGTCAGGCCAGCCATTGCCTTGTGCATTAAAAATCGGTAAACATGAAGCAATCCAGAGAGCCAGTGAGGTGGCAGATGAACTATCCGGGCATTACCCTGTGGTCCGATTCATCGTTTTTTAGTCCGTATGTGATGTCGGTGTATGTTGCTCTGACGGAAAAGGGCATTCCCTTTACCCTGAAACGTATCGACCTGATGCGTGAAGAGCAGACGCAATCCGCTTATCGGGAACTCTCCTTAACCTGCCGCGTGCCTTTGCTGCAGGTGGATGATTTCCTGCTGAATGAGTCCACGGCGATTGCGGAATATCTGGAGGAGCGCTTTCCTGCGCCAGAGTATGAACGTCTCTATCCGCGTGATCGGGAAAAGCGCGCCCGGGCACGCGAATTACAGGCCTGGCTGCGCAGCGACCTGCTGCCGCTACGTCAGGAGCGGCCTACAGAGGTGTTGTTCGCCGGCGAAAGCTTCCCACCACTCTCCGCGGCGGCGCAACAATCTGCCGCTAAACTTATCAGTGCCACGCTGCGTCTGTTACCGGAGGGGCAACAGAACCTGTTCGGTGAGTGGTCGATTGCCGATACCGACCTGGCGCTGATGCTCAATCGACTGGCGCTGCATGGCGATCCCGTGCCGGTGAAACTGCTGAATTATGCCGAATTTCAGTGGCAGCGTGCTTCCGTCCAGCTCTGGCTGGCGGAATCGGGTAAAAAGCGCTGAGCCGCAACGGCACCGCTTGCCCCTGGCAGCAGAAGTTATTACCTTATGCACGCTATAACAATGACATAGCCAACAACGGCGCTCTTCAGGGCGCCAGAACAGAAAAGGGTTACCGATGGTGGAACAAACGGCGGGTAGTGACATCGAGTGGGTCGATATCGTCAGCGAAGAGAATGAGGTGATTGCGCAGGCGAGCCGGGCGCAGATGCGGGCCCAATGTTTACGTCATCGCGCTACCTATATTGTGGTGCATGATGGCATGGGCAAAATTCTGGTGCAGCGTCGCACCGAAACCAAGGATTTTATGCCCGGCAAGCTGGATGCCACGGCAGGCGGGGTAGTGCAAAGCGGCGAAGAGATGCTGGAGTCCGCACGGCGTGAGGCGGAAGAGGAGCTGGGCATCGCCGATGTGCCGTTCGCCGAACATGGCAAGTTCTATTTCGAAGATGCGCACTGCCGCGTCTGGGGCAGCTTGTTCAGCTGCGTCTACCACGGTCCGTTTGCGATGCAGGAAGAGGAGGTGGATGAGGTGTTCTGGATGACGCCCGAAGAGATCACTGCCCGCTGTGATGAATTTACCGACGATTCCCTGAAAGCGCTGTCTCTGTGGCTGAGCCGTAACAGCGAAGCCAACCGCGTCAGCGCGGAACCGGCGACAGAATAACGATCGGGACGTTGCGGACGAGACAACGCAAGAAAAGGCCGGACGCAGCGTCCGGCCAGTAAGTATCAGGCGTTATCTTCCGCCTGCTGAGACTGGATTGCCGTCAGGGCAATGGTATACACAATGTCATCTACCAGCGCACCGCGCGACAGATCGTTTACCGGCTTACGCATCCCCTGCAACATCGGTCCAATGGAGATCAAATCGGCTGAACGCTGCACTGCTTTGTAAGTGGTGTTACCGGTGTTGAGATCCGGGAAGATAAACACGGTGGCACGACCCGCTACCTGCGAATTTGGCGCCTTCGATTTTGCCACATCTTCCATAATGGCCGCGTCATACTGCAGCGGACCATCAATCACCAGGTCAGGACGTTTTTCCTGAGCGATACGGGTTGCTTCACGCACTTTTTCCACGTCACTACCGGCACCGGAGTTGCCGGTGGAGTAGGAGATCATCGCCACGCGCGGATCGATACCAAAGGCTTTGGCGGAATCGGCGGACTGGATGGCGATTTCCGCCAGCTGTTCCGCGCTGGGATCGGGATTAATGGCGCAGTCGCCATAAACCAGCACCTGTTCCGGCAGCAGCATGAAAAATACCGATGACACCAGCGAGCTGTTGGGGGCGGTTTTAATCAGCTGCAGCGGCGGACGAATGGTGTTGGCGGTGGTATGCACAGCACCGGACACCAGGCCATCCACTTCACCGCGCTCCAGCATCATGGTGCCCAGCACCACGTTATCTTCCAGCTGCTCCTGCGCCACCACTTCGGTCATACCTTTGTTCTTACGCAGTTCCACCAGGCGCGGCACATAGTTTTCCCGTACCACTTCCGGATCGACGATTTCAATACCGGTACCCAGCTCTACGCCCTGCGCAGCGGCCACGCGCTGAATCTCATCGGGATTACCCAGCAGGACACAGGTGGCGATGCCACGCTCTGCACAGATAGCGGCCGCTTTTACGGTACGCGGCTCGTCGCCTTCCGGCAGCACGATGCGTTTGCCCGCTTTACGCGCCAGCTCGGTCAGCTGGTAGCGGAAGGCTGGCGGCGAAAGGCGGCGGCTGCGCTCCGAGGCGGCGGTCAGGGATTCAATCCAGTCGGCATTGATATAGTTGGCAACGTACTCCTGCACACGTTCAATGCGCTGGGTATCATCCACTGGCACTTCAAGGTTAAAACTTTGCAGGCTGAGTGAGGTCTGCCAGGTGTTGGTTTTCACCATAAACACCGGCAGGCCGGTCTGGAAGGCGCGCTCACACAAGCGGGCGATGCGCTCGTCGATGGCATAACCGCCGGTAAGCAGAATTGCGCCAATCTCAATACCATTCATCGCCGCCAGGCAGGCCGCGACCAGCACATCCGGGCGGTCTGCCGAGGTCACCAGCAGCGAGCCGGGACGGAAATGTTCCAGCATATGCGGCAGGCTACGGGCGCAGAAAGTCACTGACTTCACGCGTCGCGTCTGAATTTCGCCTTCGTTAATTACTTCCGCGTTCAGGTGGCGGCACATATCGATGGCGCGAGTCGCGATCAGCTCAAAACTCCAGGGCACGCAACCTAATACCGGCAGCGGGCTGTTGGTAAATAGCTGGTCGGGATTGATATTCGCGATACTGGCCTTGGTGGAGTCATCAAAAATTTCCGAGAGGTCAGGGCGCGTACGACCCTGCTCATCTACCGGCGCGTTCAGTTTGTTGATGATCACGCCGGTGATGTTTTTATTCTTTTTGCCGCCAAAGCTGCTTTGCGTCAGCTCAATCCGCTCTTTCAGCTGCGCCGGCGAGTCATTCCCCAGCGACATGACGAAAACGATCTCGGCATTTAGCGTTTTGGCGATTTCGTAGTTCAGCGCGGTGGCAAATTGGTGTTTACGCGTCGGCACCAGCCCTTCCACCAGTACCACTTCTGCTTCTTTGGTATTTTCGTGATAGCGGGCAATGATCTCTTCCATTAACACATCCTGCTGATTCGAGCCCAGCAGCGATTCCACGCGCGCCATTTGCAGCGGCTCAGCTGCGGGAATGGAAGAGTTCTTGCGAATGATGGTAGTGGTCTGGTCCGGTTTTTCGCCGCCGGTGCGCGGCTGGGCAATGGGTTTGAAAACGCTCAGGCGGACGCCTTTACGTTCCATTGCCCGAATCACGCCGAGACTGACGCTGGTCAGGCCGACGCTGGTGCCGGTCGGAATGAGCATAATAGTACGTGACACGGTAGAACCTCTCAGGTGTTGCAGGGTGTCGAAATCATTCCGTCAGGCAGGCCTGACGGAGGAAAACTTTATGCGGTCAGGCGCGCAGCGTCCTGAGCAATCACTAACTCTTCGTTGGTCGGAATGACCAGCACCGGACGAGAGCCCTCTTTATTAATGTAACCTGCCTGACCGAAACGTGCTGCAAGATTGCGATCATGATCCACGTCCAGGCCGAGCAGCGCCAGCTTTTTCAGTGTCAGTTCACGTACCGTGGCCGCATTTTCACCAATACCGCCGGTGAACACCACTGCATCGAGGCGGCCTTCCATCAGCGCGCTGTAGGAACCGATATATTTCGCCAGTCGGTGACAGAAGACATCCAGTGCGCGGCGTGCGCCCGCGTTGCTGGCGTAATTTTCTTCCGCGTAACGGCAGTCGCTGGTGACTTCCGTCAGGCCCAGCAGACCAGACTCTTTGGTCAGCAGCTTGTTAATGGCATCCACGCTCATGCCCAGCGCGTCGTGCAGGAAAAAAATAATGGCGGGATCGATGTCGCCACTGCGGGTTCCCATCACCAGACCTTCCAGCGGCGTCAGTCCCATTGACGTATCAACGCAGAGGCCGTTACGTATCGCCGTGACCGAGCCGCCGTTGCCCAGATGGCAGGTAATGACGTTCAGTTCTTCAACCGGTTTATCCAGCATTTTTGCCGCTTCGCGGGAAACGTAGTAGTGGCTGGTGCCATGCGCGCCGTAACGACGCACGCCATGCTCCTGATAGAGCTTATAAGGCAGCGCATACAGATAAGACTCTTCCGGCATCGTCTGATGGAATGCTGTGTCAAAAACGGCCACATTCTTGTCAGAAAGATGCGGAAAGTTTTTCATCGCTTCGTCGATGCCGATCAGATGAGCCGGATTATGCAGCGGGGCAAAAGAGGAAGCGTCTTTAATACCCTGAACCACCGCTTCGGTGATGACGACCGACTGGGTAAGCTGCTCGCCGCCATGCACAATGCGATGACCAATTGCAGCGATTTGTGCCGAGAGCTCTGGTTTTTGTGCCAGAATTGTTTTAACAATGAAGTTAAGTGCCTCACTGTGAGCGGCACCGGCACCTAAAGGGGCTTCCTGTTTGCTGGCGTCCAGTTTCCATTTAATACGCGCTTCTGGCAGGTGAAAGCATTCCGCTAAGCCGGACAGATATTCATCCCCATTGGAAGGGTCCAGAATGGCAAATTTCAGCGAGGAGCTGCCGCAATTCAGAACCAGTACTAACTTACTCGACATGGAAGTACCTATTTGTTAAAAGTGGCTGAAAGTGGTGCGATCAGACTATCAGGGTAACTGATGAACGCTGCCAGATTCATGATAAATATCATAGGTTGGCGCAAATCTGATTCGTAATAAAAAATTTCAGTAATTTTACGAAAATTTTTGAATAATCGCTTAGCTAAACATGGCCTGGCCGCTCAACAAGCGTGAAACCAGGGAGTGAATGATAAGCCAAAGGGCGCCAGAATAGCGGTTGCCCGCTTTAAAGACAAAAAATTTTGAAGGATGTCACCAGAAGTTGCATTGCTCTAAAAAGTTTTTTTAATTTCTACAGGTTTAGTTGAGGCCCGCCATGGCAAATAACACAGGCAACGTAAGCTGGTTCAAATTATTCCAGCGTGGACAGCATTATATGAAGACCTGGCCGAACGATAAGCGCCTCGCGCCCGTCTTCCCGGAAAACCGGGTCAGCACCGCCACCCGCTTTGCGATCCGTTTTATGCCGCCGCTGGCGGTCTTTACTCTCACCTGGCAAATTGCGCTGGGCGGACAGCTGGGGCCTGCGGTAGCAACCGCACTCTTCGCCTGCAGCTTGCCGATGCAGGGACTGTGGTGGCTGGGTAAGCGTTCGGTTACGCCTCTGCCGCCCACCTTGCTGCACTGGTTCCACGAGGTACGGGCGAAGCTGGAGCAGGCAGGGCAGGCGATAGCGCCGGTAGAAGGCAAGCCCACCTATCAGTCGCTGGCTGATCTTTTGAAGCGCGCCTTTAAGCAGCTCGACAGAACCTTCCTTGACGATCTCTGAGCCTGCACGGGAGATGCCGTCCGGAAAATTCGACGCATATCCCGGGTCAAATCAAAGAAAAGGGGTATAGCCATACACCCGGCGCTTTCGGTGTGCAATGATTTCTGCATGTTCATTACCTGACGATCGCTACGATACGGGAGAGAAATGTGGAAATGACCCCGGCACAACGCCTGATTCTGTCTAATCAGTACAAAATAATGGCTATGCTGGAGCCGGAGAATGCCGCGCATTACCAGCGTTGCCAGACCATTATTGAACGCGGTTACGGCTTGCAGCTGCGCGAGCTGACCCATGAGTTCAGCGAACTTTCTGAAGAAACCTGCCGTACGCTCAACCAGATCCTGGAGATGTATCATGCGCTGCATGTCTCCTGGTCTAATCTGAAAACGCCTGGCGATCTCACGCTGCGTCATCTGACTTTTCACGGTTTCGATGCGACCAGCGAAGCCGATTATCTGGGCTATGTCCGCTTTATTATCTATCGCGAAGGGCGTTATACCCAGTTTGATTCGGGCACGCACGGCTTTAATGCGCAAACGCCAATGTGGGAAAAGTATCAACGGATGCTGTCAGTGTGGCAAAATTGTCCGCGCCAGTACCATTTGAGCGCGAATGAAATCGCGCAAATTATTAATGTGTAAAAAGGAGTGATGCGTGAAGTGTAACGGCTTTTTGTTTGATCTGGATGGCACGCTGGTCGATTCTTTACCTGTGGTGGAACGCGCATGGAGCAACTGGGGGGAACGTCACGGTATCCCCGCTGATGAGATCCTGAGCTTTATTCACGGTAAACAGGCAATCACTTCACTGCGTCATTTTATGGCCGGGCAGCCGGAAGAGGCGATCCAGGCGGAGTTTCGTCGTCTTGAGCAGGCGGAAGCGGAAGATACCGACGGTATCCGCGCGCTGCCTGGCGCGCAGCAGCTGCTGAACCAGCTGAACGCGCTGCAGATCCCCTGGGCGATTGTGACTTCCGGTTCGGTGCCGGTGGCGCATGCGCGTCACAAAGCGGCAGGTCTGCCAGCGCCAGAGATCTTTATTACCGCCGAACAGGTAGCACGCGGCAAACCTGAGCCGGATGCCTATCTGCTGGGAGCGGAAAAACTGGGTCTGGCGCCTGAGCGCTGTGTGGTGGTGGAGGATGCCGTGGCGGGTATCCATGCGGGTCTGAATGCCGGCTGTCCGGTGATTGCAGTGAATGCGCCGGCCGATGCGCCGCGTCTGGATGAAATCGCGCTCAGTCTCACTACGCTGGAAGCGTTAATCATTGATCAGCAGCCGGACGGCAGCTTTAGATTTCGCCAGCAGGCGTAGCTGTTAACTCCAGGACAGCCGGTTACAGAGGGCTGTCCTGAGAAATTTCATCCAGTGAGAGACTAAAGCTGGGCACAAACACTTCAATAAAGTAGTCCATCTCCGGCGAGCGGCGTTGATCCAGCGTTTTTTCCAGACGCGAGCGCGCCAGCAGAAATTCGTTATTCCCGGCGGAAAGTTCCTCCAGACATTTCAGATAAGCGCACAGGGCATCTGCCTGTTTGACCACCGCCTGCTCGGCTTCGCTGTGCAGATGCTCATCAAGTAACGGCCGATACGCCTCCTGCAATTCGGGTGGCAACATCTCAATCAGCTTGTGCTGCGCGATTTTTTCTATTTTTTTATATTCGTGGGCAATCTGCGCGTTGTAATACTTCACCGGCGTTGGTAAATCGCCGGTCAGCACCTCACTGGCATCGTGATAAAGCGCCAGCATGGCGATGCGATCGGCGTTCAGGTTGCCGCTGAATTTCTTGTTTTTAATGATGGCCAGCGCATGCGCGACCATTGCCACCTGCAAACTATGCTCCGAAACGTTCTCGGTACGCACATTACGCATCAGAGGCCAGCGGTTAATCAGTTTCAGGCGGGAAAGGTGGGCGAAAAAGTGGCTTCGGGTCATGAATATATCCTGTTCGCGAGACGGGGAAGGCTGCGCTTCCCCGAAATGCGATCAGTATACGCGTGGATGATTACTGACGGTAGCCTTGCAGAAAACGGTCAAACTTACCGATGGCCATTTCCAGATCGTCAACGCGCGGCAGCGTAACTATGCGCACATGGTCTGGCCATGGCCAGTTAAAGGCGGAACCTTGCACCAGCAACACCTTCTCCTGCAGCAGAAAATCGAGCACCATTTTCTGGTCGTCATGGAGATTGAATTTCTTCGCATCGATGCGCGGGAACATATACAGCGCCCCCTGCGGTTTCACGCAGCTTACGCCCGGAATATCGTTGATCAATTCCCATGCCCGCTGACGCTGTTGATAAAGACGTCCGCCCGGTACGATAAACTCGCTGATGCTCTGGTAACCGCCCAGGGCGGTCTGAATGGCGTGCTGTGCCGGAACATTAGCGCACAGGCGCATAGAGGCCAGCATTTCCAGCCCTTCAATGTAACCTTTCGCATGTTTTTTCGGCCCGTTCAGTACCATCCAGCCCTGGCGGAAACCGGCAACACGGTAGGTTTTTGATAAGCCGTTAAAGGTGACCGTCAGCAGATCCGGCGCCAGCGCGGCGATGGAGTGATGCTGGGCATCGTCATACAGGATTTTGTCGTAAATCTCATCCGCAAAAATGATCAGATTATGCTGACGGGCAATTTCAACAATCTCCAGCAGCAGCGCTTTGCTGTAGACCGCACCGGTAGGGTTGTTGGGGTTGATGATCACAATGCCGCGGGTGCGGGGGGTGATCTTACTGCGGATATCATCCAGGTCGGGAAACCAGTCGGACTGCTCATCGCAGAGGTAATGGACCGCTTTACCGCTGGAGAGCGAGACGGCGGCGGTCCAGAGCGGATAGTCGGGAGCGGGTACCAGCATCTCGTCGCCACTGTTCAGCAATGCCTGCATCGCCTGCACAATTAGCTCAGAAACGCCGTTACCGATATAAATATCTTCCACCGTGACATCGCGCATATCGCGCGCCTGGTAGTGCTGCATAATCGCCTTACGTGCGCTATACAGTCCTTTGGAATCACAGTAGCCCTGAGCGCCTGGCAAGTTGCGAATGACATCCACCAGGATTTCATCCGGTGCTTCAAAACCAAAAGGTGCCGGGTTGCCGATATTGAGTTTTAAAACTTTATTGCCTTCTTCTTCAAGGCGCTTCGCCTCTTTTAATACCGGACCACGAATGTCATAACAGACGTTATCCAGCTTACCGGATTTATCAATTTGAAAAGTCATCATACCGCCTTAATGGGCAGAATCCCTGTCGCTGCCGCAGAAAACAAAAACCTGCACAATGTACTCTCCTGTGGGTGACAAATGAAGGGCAGCAGCAGGTTTTGGCGCATTTACGAAGGTTTACTGTAGCTGTCAGTTTAAAAGGTAAATAACGGTAATTTTTCTGGTGAATTTATCTAACTCTAAATAATTTTACGCTATTTCATGCAGACAAGCGGCTGCAGAGAGTGTAAAGCGAGCTGTCCACTGCGTTACACGTCGAATGAGAAATTTTTAATGTGACGCAGGCTGAAAGATAAGATACGCAACAAATGAAATAGTTAAAAAATATTTTATATAAGGGCATAATGTCACCATGGACAGGTCAGAAAGGCGAGACGCAACAAATGGTACACATACGTGACTGTTAGCAGCGTATTTGAGAATGGTCCTGGAGATCAAAAAAGAAAGGACCAGTGAAACCCTGTGAAATCGTTTCCTGGCAGTACCACTGAGGATCGCTGCTGAGTTTAAGAACCAGGAGGGCTTAAAAAATAGGCGACAATGTGGCAGGATAGATAAATAACTCTGTTTGGTCAAAAATCGCGATGGTTAGAAGAAAACCATTTCCATTTTGTACCTAAAAATGATTAAGTATAATTTATTAGTCGAGGCGGCCTTGCGCCAGCTATCGACACGTTTGCGGGGAAGTTTGCCCACTTTGTTCCGGCTATTTTTTCTGACGGGACCTGAGACAACAACACAGCTTTCTGCATCAGTGTGCTTTAGCCTCCTGTCCGGAAGTTGTATCCGTTTATAGTGCTGTCGGTTTTGTCTGCTGCCAGACAAGCGCGTACAACGCCGTCCGCCAAAGTATTTACCGTATCATGCTTCACTCAGGGCTGATTTCGGGCACCATTACCGCTTATCACATTGATAAGCAGAGTAATAACACCAGGGTAGTAGTTTGTAAAAATCTTATAAGTGAAGAAAAAACATGACTAATGCAAATCGTCCGATAATGAATCTCGACCTCGATCTGCTGAGAACCTTCGTTGCTGTTGCGGATTTGAATACATTTGCCGCGGCGGCTGCAGCAGTTTGCAGAACGCAATCGGCAGTAAGTCAGCAGATGCAACGTCTGGAACAATTAGTGGGTAAAGAGCTATTTGCCAGACATGGACGTAATAAACTATTAACGGAGCACGGGATCCAGCTTCTCGGCTACGCCAGAAAAATCCTGCGCTTCAATGACGAAGCCTGTACCTCTCTGATGTACAGCAATATTCAGGGCGTGCTCACCATTGGCGCTTCTGATGATACCTCTGATACCATTCTGCCGTTCCTGCTGAACCGGGTAACATCGGTTTATCCTAAACTGGCTATTGATGTTCGGGTGAAGCGTAACCCCTTTATGATGGAGATGCTGAATCAGGGCGAAGTCGACCTGGTGGTCACCACCTCCAGTCCCGGCAACTTTACCTGTCAGGTGCTGCGCACATCGCCCACCTTGTGGTACTGCGCAGCGGATTACATTTTCCAGCGTGGAGAAGCGATCCCATTGGTACTGCTGGATGAGCCCAGCCCGTACCGCGATATGGCCATTGACCATCTGAACGAGGCGGGTATCCCGTGGCGCATCTCCTATGTGGCATCCACCCTGGCGGCGGTGCGTGCGGCAGTTAAAGCCGGTCTTGGCGTTACGGCGCGCCCGGTCGAGATGATGAGCCCGGAGCTGCGCGTGATGGGTGCCGCAGAAGGCTTACCGGTGCTGCCCGATACTCAGTATCTGCTGTGTCGTAATCCGGACAGTGATAACGAGCTGGCGCTGGCGATTTTCAACGCCATGCAGTCTTCGAATGACCCTTATAATCTGAGTGCGAACCCGGACAGCCCCCTGTTACTGGATGACGAAGAGTAATCACTTTTAAGCGGTTCTCATTCTCATCTGTACTGAGATCAGCTGCATTAAATTGTATAAAATAAGCCTTTTACCTGTGAATGCAGGTAAGAGGCTTTTTTTCAGATTCATTCTGCCTGAAATTCCTCTTATTTCCCGTTTTCAACCTCTTGTCATCATAATACCCCTTTCTTCCGTCGCCAGAAGTACAGGGAAGCGCCTGGCTGCATCGTTATTGTCTGTTTTTTATACTTGCCTGCGGCTGTTAATGCTGTTTTTTTTGGCAAAAAGGGCAAAAGTGTGTTCTGGATCAAAAAAATAACCCTGGCAGGGGGAAGGAAATCGGATTAATACCTGCCAAAATATGGTTGTTAAGCGAGCGATTGCGCTGGCTGAATTGCCGATACACTTAACTTATCCGGTTTGACTGAAGCGATTTAGCTGAAACTCGCTACGCTGGATGTTAATAAAATGATACTGTTGTAAAATAATGTTTGGATACTTTTGTCAAAGTTGACAAAAGGTTATTGAAAGGAGTAAAAAACCCCATAAAATTGCTGTTTAATGGCTAAAGACAGTATTGTTTATAAGGTTTTTCTCCTTCCCTTGAAACGTTGTGGTGCGTTTGCTGCCAGTGACACGAGCAGGATGCCATCGCCACTTTTGATGAGTAAGCAAAGAGTATGTCAACAACCACCGAAGTTATCGCTCATCACTGGGCGTTTGTTGTTTTTATTGTTATCTCGTTTGGTCTTTGCGCCTTTATGTTGGCCGGTGGCTGGCTTTTGGGCGGAAGAGCACGCGCAAGGCATAAAAATACGCCTTTTGAGTCGGGGATTGATCCTGTCGGCTCGACGCATATGCGCCTCTCAGCGAAATTTTATCTGGTTGCGATGTTCTTCGTAATTTTCGACGTCGAAGCCCTCTTTTTATACGCATGGTCGACCTCCATCCGCGAAAGCGGCTGGGTCGGCTTTGTCGAAGCCGCAATTTTCATTTTGGTGCTGCTGGCTGGTTTGGTTTATCTGGCGCGTATTGGTGCGCTGGATTGGGCTCCTGCGCGTCGTCGTGTAGTAGTCAAAACCGACACGGTCAGTCACATCAATCCTCATAAGCAGTAACAGCGAGGCATTAAGATGGACTATACGCTCACCCGCATAGACCCGAACGGTGGTGAGAACGACCGTTATCCCCTGCAAAAGCAGGAGATTGTCAGCGATCCCCTTGAGCAGCATGTTCATCGCAGCGTCTATATGGGCAAACTCGAGAATGCCCTGCATGACATGGTGAACTGGGGACGCAAAAATTCTCTCTGGCCGTATAACTTCGGCCTTTCCTGTTGTTATGTGGAGATGACTACCTCGTTTACTGCGGTACACGATGTGGCCCGTTTCGGTGCCGAGGTATTACGTGCTTCTCCCCGCCAGGCTGACTTTATGGTGATTGCCGGTACGCCCTTTACCAAAATGGCGCCGGTTATTCAGCGTTTGTATGACCAGATGCTGGAACCGAAATGGGTAATCTCCATGGGCGCCTGCGCCAACTCCGGCGGTATGTACGACATCTACTCCGTGGTGCAGGGCGTGGATAAATTCCTGCCGGTTGACGTCTATATTCCGGGTTGCCCGCCACGTCCGGAAGCCTATATGCAGGCGTTGCTGCTGTTACAGGAATCGATTGGCAAAGAGCGTCGCCCGCTCTCCTGGGTGGTTGGCGATCAGGGCGTCTATCGCGCCAATATGCAGTCAGAGCGCGAAAGGAAACGCGGAGAGCGCATCGCCGTGACTAACCTGCGCACGCCGGACGAAATTTAAGTAACCGTTTATGGATGGATTCAGACCCGCAGCACAACATCACAATTTAATGCGCGGCCCCATCCTGACGCCTTCTAGTGAGCGCCTGATTTCAGGCCGGAATGGTGAATAACGTATGACAGATTTAACCACGCAAGATCTCGCTCAGCCAGCATGGCAAACCCGGGATCACCTGGATGACCCGGTGATTGGCGAGCTGCGTAACCGTTTTGGGCCGGATGCCTTTACCGTTCAGGCAACCCGTACCGGCATGCCGGTTGTATGGGTAAAGCGTGAACAATTACTGGAAGTGGGTAGCTTTCTGCGTAAGCTGCCGAAACCCTATGTGATGCTCTATGACCTGCACGGTATGGATGAGCGTCTGCGTACGCACCGCGACGGTTTACCCGCCGCGGATTTTTCCGTGTTCTATCATCTGCTGTCGATTGAGCGTAACCGCGACATCATGCTGAAGGTTGCGCTGTCGGAAAACGATCTGCACCTGCCGACTTTCACCAAAATCTGGCCGAACGCCAACTGGTATGAGCGTGAAACCTGGGAGATGTTTGGCATCACCTTTGACGGACATCCCCATCTGACACGCATCATGATGCCGCCTACCTGGGAAGGGCATCCGCTGCGTAAAGATTACCCGGCCCGCGCTACCGAATTCGATCCCTATACGCTGACGCAGCAGAAAGAAGATCTGGAAATGGAAGCGCTGACCTTTAAGCCGGAAGATTGGGGCATGAAGCGCGGTACCGAGAACGAGGACTTTATGTTCCTTAACCTCGGCCCGAACCACCCGTCGGCGCACGGTGCTTTCCGTATTATTCTGCAGCTGGACGGTGAAGAGATTGTCGACTGCGTGCCAGACATCGGTTACCACCATCGCGGCGCAGAAAAGATGGGCGAGCGCCAGTCATGGCACAGCTACATTCCTTACACTGACCGCGTGGAATACCTCGGCGGCTGCGTTAACGAAATGCCGTATGTGCTGGCGGTAGAAAAGCTGGCGGGCATTGTGGTGCCGGATCGCGTTAATATCATTCGCGTAATGCTCTCCGAGCTGTTCCGCATTAACAGCCACCTGCTCTATATCTCCACCTTTATTCAGGACGTGGGCGCGATGTCGCCGGTGTTCTTTGCCTTTACCGATCGTCAGAAGATTTACGATCTGGTGGAAGCGATTACCGGTTTTCGTATGCACCCGGCATGGTTCCGCATTGGCGGCGTGGCGCACGATCTGCCGAAAGGCTGGGAACGACTGCTGCGTGAGTTCCTCGACTGGATGCCGAAGCGCCTGAAAGAGTATGACACAGTGGCGCTGCGTAACAGCGTGCTGAAGGGACGTTCGCAAGGGGTTGCTGCCTACAATCTGGAAGAGGCGCTGGCCTGGGGCTCGACCGGTGCGGGCCTGCGTGCGACCGGCATCGACTTCGACGTGCGTAAATGGCGTCCCTATTCAGGCTATGAAAACTTCGATTTCGAGATCCCGGTGGGCAACGGCATCAGCGATGCCTACAGCCGCGTGCAGCTGAAAATGGAAGAGATGTGGCAGTCGCTGCGCATTCTGGAGCAGTGCTACAAAAATATGCCGGAAGGGCCGTTTAAAGCGGATCACCCACTGACCACGCCGCCGCCGAAAGAGCGTACGCTGCAGCACATCGAAACGCTGATCACGCACTTCCTGCAGGTCTCCTGGGGACCGGTAATGCCGGCCAACGAATCGTTGCAGATGATCGAAGCGACGAAAGGGATCAACAGCTACTACCTCACCAGTGACGGCAGCACCATGAGCTACCGCACCCGTATCCGTACGCCGAGTTTCCCGCATCTGCAGCAGATCCCCTCGGTCATTCGCGGCAGCCTGGTATCCGACCTGATCGTTTACCTGGGTAGTATCGATTTTGTTATGTCAGACGTGGACCGCTAATTATGCACGATCAAAAAATTGCTATTCAAACGATCGACCCCAACGAGGTCTTCGTGCTGAGCGCGGAAGAGCGTAACGCTATTGAGCACGAAAAACATCACTATGAAGATGCGCGCGCAGCCTCGATCGAGGCGTTAAAGATCGTGCAGAAACAGCGTGGCTGGGTGCCTGATGGTGCCATTCAGGCTATTGCCGACGTGTTAGCGATTCCCGCCAGTGATGTGGAAGGGGTGGCGACTTTTTACAGTCAGATTTTCCGTCAGCCCGTGGGCCGTCATGTAATTCGTTACTGCGACAGCGTGGTATGTCATATCACCGGTTATCAGGGTATTCAGGCGGCGCTGGAGCAGAGTCTGAACATCAAGCCAGGGCAAACCACGGCGGACGGACGTTTTACCCTGCTGCCGACCTGCTGCCTGGGTAACTGTGATAAAGGGCCAACCATGATGGTGGATGAAGATACCCATGTGCATCTGACGCCAGAATCGATTCCCAGCTTACTGGAGCAGTATCAATGACAATCAAAGAGATCATTCGTACTGCGGAAACTCATCCGCTGACCTGGCGTCTGCGCGACGACAAACAACCGGTCTGGTTTGATGAGTATCGCAGTAAAAACGGCTATGCCGGCGCAGAGAAAGCGCTGAAAGGCATGGCGCCTGACGAGATCGTGGCGCTGGTAAAAGACTCTGGTCTGAAAGGGCGCGGCGGCGCAGGTTTCTCCACCGGATTGAAGTGGAGCCTGATGCCGAAAGATGAGTCGATGAATATCCGTTACCTGCTGTGTAACGCAGATGAAATGGAGCCAGGCACCTATAAAGACCGCCTGCTGATGGAGCAGATGCCACATCAGCTGGTGGAAGGCATGCTGATCAGCGCTTTTGCTCTGAAAGCCTACCGCGGCTATATCTTCCTGCGTGGTGAATATGTTGAGGCTGCGGTGCATCTGCGTCGCGCCATTGCTGAAGCCACAGAAGCGGGCTTCCTCGGCAAAAACATTCTCGGCACCGGCTTCGACTTTGAACTGTTTGTGCATACCGGCGCAGGCCGCTATATCTGCGGTGAAGAGACGGCGCTGATTAACTCGCTGGAAGGACGGCGCGCTAATCCGCGTTCCAAGCCGCCATTCCCGGCATCAGCGGGTGTCTGGGGCAAACCGACCTGCGTAAATAACGTAGAAACCTTATCGAACGTACCGGCTATCCTGGCAAACGGGGTGGAGTGGTACAAAGGATTGTCAAAAAGCGACGATGCCGGCACCAAAATGATGGGCTTTTCTGGTCGCGTGAAGAATCCCGGCGTCTGGGAGCTGCCTTTCGGCATTACCGCCCGTGAAATTCTGGAAGATTATGCCGGTGGCATGCGCGACGGCTTACGCTTCAAAGCCTGGCAGCCAGGCGGGGCAGGCACCGATTTCCTGACCGAACAGCACCTTGATCTGCCGATGGAGTTTGCCAGCATCGGTAAAGCGGGCAGCCGTCTTGGTACGGCGCTGGCGATGGCCGTTGACCATGAGATCAATATGGTGTCGCTGGTGCGTAACCTGGAAGAGTTTTTTGCCCGTGAGTCCTGCGGCTGGTGTACGCCTTGCCGTGACGGGCTGCCGTGGAGCGTGAAAATTTTACGTGCGCTGGAGCAAGGCAAAGGCCAGCCGGGCGATATCGAGACGCTGCAGCAGCTCTGCCGCCAGCTGGGCCCGGGTAAAACCTTTTGTGCCCACGCGCCCGGTGCGGTTGAGCCGTTGCAAAGCGCGATTAAGTATTTCCGTGAAGAATTTGAAGCTGGCATTGCGCCGCAGGTGTTTGGCAATACCCATGCAATTGGCGGTATTCAGCCCAACCTGCTGAAGGCGCGCTGGTAAAACAGCCAAAACGGAAACAGCTACGCGCCGCCTGTCCATCTTCAGGCAGAGAAGACAGCCAGGAGCGCTGTCTCCTGAATGATGAAGGGCTCTTGCCCTAAAGATTTCGGATTGCGGCAGGGCGGCCAACACCGCTGCAGCCTGAAAGCTGAAGGGCAACCGAATTATGTTTAACGCTCGTTAGTTACGAGCCTTACGGAAGCATGTTCACTATGGCTACAATCCATGTAGACGGTAAAGAATATGAAGTAGACGGGGCGGACAACCTGCTACAGGCGTGTCTCTCCCTCGGCCTTGATATTCCTTATTTTTGCTGGCATCCGGCGCTGGGAAGCGTAGGGGCCTGCCGCCAGTGCGCGGTAAAGCAATATCAGAATGCCGAAGATACCCGCGGACGTCTCGTCATGTCCTGCATGACGCCCGCCTCTGACGGTACCTTCATCTCCATTGATGATGGCGAAGCGAAAGAGTTTCGTGAGAGCGTGGTGGAGTGGCTGATGACTAACCACCCACACGACTGCCCGGTTTGTGAAGAGGGTGGCAACTGTCATTTGCAGGATATGACAGTGATGACTGGCCACAGCTTCCGTCGCTACCGTTTCACCAAGCGTACGCACCGCAATCAGGATCTGGGTCCGTTCATCTCTCATGAAATGAACCGCTGTATCGCCTGTTACCGTTGCGTGCGTTACTACAAAGATTATGCCGACGGCACCGATCTGGGCGTCTATGGCGCGCATGACAACGTCTACTTTGGGCGTCCGGAAGAGGGTACGCTGGAAAGCGAATTCTCCGGTAACCTGGTGGAGATTTGTCCGACCGGTGTCTTTACCGACAAAACCCACTCCGAACGCTATAACCGTAAATGGGATATGCAGTTTGCCCCCAGCATCTGCCAGCAGTGCAGTGTCGGCTGTAATACCAGCCCGGGCGAGCGCTATGGCGAACTGCGCCGTATTGAAAATCGTTACAACGGTACGGTTAACCACTATTTCCTCTGCGACCGTGGCCGCTTCGGTTACGGTTACGTCAATCGCAAAGATCGTCCGCGTCAGCCGATGCAGCGCCGTGGCGACGACTGGGTAACGCTGAATGCGGATCAGGCGATCAGCGTGGCGGCAGATGTGCTGCGCCAGGCGAAAAAAGTGATCGGTATCGGTTCACCGCGCGCCAGCGTGGAAAGCAACTTTGCGCTGCGCGAGCTGGTTGGGGCGGAGAATTTCTCTACCGGCATGCCGGCAGGCGAGCAGGCACGTCTTGAGCTGATGCTGAAAGTGCTGCGTGAAGGCGGCATCTATACCCCTTCTCTGCGTGAAATGGAAAGCTATGATGCCGTGCTGGTGTTGGGTGAAGACCTGACGCAGGTCGGCGCTCGCGTGGCGCTCTCGGTGCGTCAGGCGGTGAAAGGCAAGGCGCGTGAAATGGCCGCTGCGCAAAAAGTGGCTGACTGGCAGATCGCGGCGATCCTGAATATCGGTCAGCATGCGAAACATCCGCTGTTTGTTACCAACGTCGATGAAACCCGTCTGGATGATATCGCCGCCTGGAGCTACCGTGCGCCGGTAGAAGATCAGGCGCGTCTCGGCTTTGCCATCGCGCATGCGCTGGATGAGAGCGCACCGGCCGTTACGGATCTGGATCGTACGCTGGAAAGCAAACTGGACGTGGTGGTGCAGGCCCTCGCGGGCGCGAAAAAACCGCTGATTATCTCCGGCACCCACTCGGGCAGCGAGGCGATGATTGAAGCGGCAGCTAACGTTGCCAGAGCCTTAAAAGTGCGCGGCGCGGATGTCGGCATTACGCTGCTCGCTTCCCACGCCAACAGCGTCGGGCTGGGGCTGATCGGGGGTAACACGCTGGACGATGCGCTTGCGCAGCTGCAGCGTGGCGATGCCGATGCGCTGGTGGTGCTGGAGAACGATCTCTATCGTTATGCGCCGAAAGCGCAGGTCGATGCGGCGCTGGCCAATACCGCCAGCGTGATTGTGCTCGATCATCAACGTACCGCGACGCTGGAAAAAGCGGGGCTGATCCTTTCGACCGCCAGCTTTGCGGAAAGCGACGGCACCTCTGTTAACCATGAAGGGCGCGCACAGCGTTACTTCCAGGTTTATGACCCGGCCTACTACGACAACAATATTGTGATGCTGGAGAGCTGGCGCTGGTTGCACTCTTTGCATACCACGGTTGAAAGCCGTCGCACAGACTGGACGCAGCTCGATCACGTGATCGATGCGGTAGTCACTGCGCTGCCTCAGCTGTATGGCATCAAAGAGGCGGCGCCGGATGCCAGCTTCCGGATTAAAGGTCAGAAACTGGCGCGTTCACCGCATCGTTCCAGTGGCCGTACCGCCGCACGCGCCAATATTAACGTGCACGAACCGCGTCAGCCGGTGGATCAGGACACCATGTTCACCTTCTCTATGGAAGGTTATAACCAGCCGACGGAAGTCCGCTCACAGATTCCGTTTGCCTGGGCGCCAGGCTGGAACTCACCTCAGGCGTGGAACAAGTTCCAGGATGAAGTTGGCGGTAAGTTGCGTCATGGCGATCCGGGTGTGCGTCTGTTTGAGGCCGGCAATAGTCAGCTCGCCTGGTTTGACCGCGTTCCTGCGCGCTTTACCCGCAGCGAAGGCTGGCGTGTTGCGCCTTACTATCAGCTGTTCGGCAGTGAAGAGATGTCACAACGTTCACCGGTCTTTCAGCAGCGTATGCCGCAGGCCGCGCTGGTGATCAACCCGGACGATGCGGCGCGCCTCGGCGTGAATAACGGCGCGGCCGTAGAGTTTATCTGTTCAGGTGAAACGCTGCGTCTGCCAGTGCGCTTCTCCAGCGCGCTGCAGGCAGGGCAGGTGGGTCTGCCGCTCGGTATGCCGGGTGTGCCGCCTTATTTGTCAGGTGCCCACATTGAAAAACTGCAGGAGACGGCGCAATGAGCTGGCTGACATCGGACGTTATCGACATTTTGCTGGGTATCCTGAAGGCCATCGTCATCCTGTTAGTGGTGGTGGCCTGTGGTGCCTTCATGAGTTTCGCCGAGCGTCGTCTGCTCGGCCTGTTCCAGAACCGCTACGGGCCAAACCGTGTCGGCTGGGGCGGTTCGCTGCAGTTAGTGGCGGACATGATCAAAATGTTCTTTAAAGAGGACTGGGTGCCTCCTTTCACCGACCGTGCGATTTTTACCCTGGCGCCGGTTATCGCCTTTGTTTCCCTGCTGTTGGCGTTTGCCATCGTGCCGGTTTCGCCCACCTGGATGGTCACTGACCTGAATATCGGTCTGCTGTTTTTCCTGATGATGGCGGGTCTGGCGGTGTATGCGGTGCTGTTCGCTGGCTGGTCGAGTAATAACAAATATTCGCTGCTGGGGGCGATGCGTGCTTCGGCCCAGACGCTGAGTTATGAAGTGTTCCTCGGCCTGTCGCTGATGGGTGTGGTGGCGCAAGCGGGCTCGTTCAATATGAACGATATCGTTAACAGCCAGACGGAGTTGTGGAACATCATTCCTCAGTTTTTCGGCTTCCTCACCTTCTGTATTGCCGGCGTTGCGGTGTGTCACCGTCACCCCTTCGATCAGCCGGAAGCGGAGCAGGAGCTGGCAGATGGTTATCACATCGAATATGCCGGGATGAAGTTTGGTCTGTTCTTTGTCGGCGAATATGTGGCGATCACCACGGTGTCTGCGCTGATTGTCACCCTGTTTTTTGGTGGCTGGCATGGGCCGTGGTTGCCGCCTTTCATCTGGTTCGCCCTGAAAACGGCGTTCTTTATGATGATGTTCATCCTGATTCGTGCTGCGCTGCCGCGTCCGCGCTATGACCAGGTGATGTCGTTCGGCTGGAAAGTTTGTCTGCCGTTGACGCTGTTGAACCTGCTGGCAACTGCCGCAGTGATTCTGTACAACGCGCAGTAAGGGGTTTAACGAGATGACATTAAAAGAGATTGTCGTTGGTTTCGGTACCACCGTTCGCAGTATCTGGATGATAGGCATGCACGCCTTCGCCAAACGCGAAACGCAAATGTATCCGGAAGAGCCGGTTTATCTGCCACCGCGCTGGCGCGGCCGTATTGTGCTGACGCGCGATCCGGACGGTCAGGAGCGCTGTGTGGCCTGTAACCTGTGTGCGGTTGCCTGCCCGGTAAGCTGTATCTCGCTGCAAAAAGCGGAAACCAAAGATGGCCGCTGGTATCCGGAGTTTTTCCGTATCAACTTCTCACGCTGCATCTTCTGCGGCATGTGCGAAGAAGCCTGTCCGACTACCGCTATTCAGCTGACGCCCGATTTTGAGCTGGGTGAGTTTAAACGTCAGGATCTGGTGTACGAGAAAGAAGATCTGTTGATCTCCGGTCCGGGTAAATATCCGGAATATAACTTCTACCGCATGGCAGGATTGGCGATCGAAGGGAAAGACAAAGGCGACGCAGAAAACGAAGCCAAGCCCATCGACGTCAAAGGCTTGTTACCTTAAGGAGCCAGGCATGGAATTTGCGTTTTATCTTTGCGGCGTGGTTGCGGTACTGACAACTTTGCGTGTCATTACCCACAGCAACCCGGTACACGCGTTGCTGTACCTGATTGTCTCGCTGCTGTCGATTGCCGGGGTGTTCTTCGCGCTCGGCGCCTATTTTGCCGGGGCCCTGGAGATCATCGTTTACGCCGGCGCCATTATGGTGCTGTTCGTGTTCGTGGTGATGATGCTTAACCTGGGGAAATCCGCCGAAGAGCAGGAGCGGCAGTGGCTGCAGCCTTCTCTCTGGATTGGTCCGGGCATCGTCTCTCTGCTGCTGCTGGTTGTGCTGATCTACGCGATCATGACCGCGACCGATCAGGGCATTGACGGCACGGTAATCGATGCGAAAGCGGTGGGTATCAGCCTGTTTGGCCCTTATGTGCTGGCTGTTGAGCTGGCATCCATGCTGCTGCTGGCAGGCCTGGTGGTCGCGTTCCATATCGGGCGTGAAGAGCGTCGTGGCGAAGTGCTGAGCAACCGCGTCTCTGATGCGGCACAAGCGAATAAGAAGGAGCTCCCATGATCCCTTTACAACATGGCTTGATTCTGGCCGCCGTGCTGTTTGTTCTTGGACTCACCTCGCTGGTGCTGCGCCGTAACCTGCTGTTTATGCTGATTGGTCTGGAGATCATGATCAATGCGGCAGCGCTGGCGCTGGTGGTGGCGGGCAGTTACTGGGGCCAGGCGGACGGGCAGGTGATGTATATCCTGGCGATCAGCCTGGCGGCGGCAGAAGCGAGTATCGGTCTGGCGCTGCTGCTCCAGCTCCATCGTCGTCGTCAGACGCTGAATATTGACACAGTGAGCGAGATGCGCGGATGAATCTTATCTGGTTAACTATTTTATTTCCGCTGATCGGCTATGTGCTGTTGGCGTTTTCCCGGGGTCGCTGGTCGGAGAACCTGTCGGCTACGGTAGGCGTTGGCTCGGTAGGGCTGGCGGCACTGGTCACGATTTGGGTCGGCATCGATTTCTTTAATCAGGACCAGCCGGTCTTTAACCAGGCGCTCTGGACCTGGATGCAGGTAGGTGACTTTGATATCAAGGTGAACCTGACGCTGGATGGCCTGTCGCTGACCATGCTTTCCGTGGTGACCGGCGTGGGCTTTTTCATCCACATGTTCGCCTCCTGGTATATGCGTGGCGAAGAGGGCTATTCACGCTTCTTTGCTTACACCAACCTGTTTATCGCCAGCATGGTTATTCTTGTGCTGGCCGATAACCTGATGCTGATGTATCTCGGCTGGGAAGGGGTAGGTCTCTGCTCTTATCTGTTGATCGGTTTCTACTACACCAATCCGGATAACGGCAAGGCAGCGATGAAGGCCTTTATCATTACCCGTGTCGGTGACGTCTTCCTGGCGTTCGCGCTGTTCATTCTCTACAACGAGCTGGGCACGCTGAACTTCCGCGAAATGATGGAGCTGGCGCCGGCACACTTTGCTGCTGACAACCATATGTTGCAGTGGGCGACGCTGATGCTGTTGGGTGGTGCGGTAGGTAAATCGGCACAGCTGCCGCTGCAAACCTGGCTGGCGGATGCGATGGCCGGTCCGACCCCGGTATCTGCGCTGATCCACGCGGCGACCATGGTGACCGCGGGCGTGTACCTGATTGCCCGTACGCATGGTCTCTTCCTGCTGACCCCGGATGTGCTGCATCTGGTGGGCATTGTGGGTGCGGTAACCCTGGTACTGGCCGGTTTCGCGGCGCTGGTACAGACCGATATCAAACGTGTACTGGCCTACTCGACCATGAGTCAGATCGGCTACATGTTCCTGGCGTTGGGCGTGCAGGCGTGGGATGCGGCGATCTTCCATCTGATGACGCATGCGTTCTTTAAAGCCCTGCTGTTCCTCTCGTCGGGCTCGGTGATTCTGGCCTGCCACCATGAGCAGAACATCTTTAAAATGGGTGGACTACGCAAAAGCATCCCACTGGTTTACGTCTGCTTCCTGGTAGGCGGCGCGGCGCTGGCAGCATTACCGCTGGTGACGGCGGGCTTCTACAGTAAGGACGAAATCCTGTTTGGTGCGCTGGCTAACGGCCACATCAATCTGATGGTAGCGGGTCTGGCAGGCGCGTTCCTGACATCCATCTATACCTTCCGCATGATCTTTATCGTGTTCCATGGCAAGGAGCAGATCCATGCCCATGCGGGTAAAGGCATTACCCATCATCTGCCGCTGATTGTGCTGCTGGTGCTGTCGACCTTTATCGGTGCCCTGATTACGCCGCCGCTGGCGGGCGTGCTGCCGGAAAACCATTTTGGTGAAGACGGCAAGATGGCGCTGGAAATCACTTCAGGTCTTGTGGCGATTATCGGCATTCTGATTGCTGCAGCGCTCTGGCTGGGCAAACGCCAGCTGGTGAGCAGCATCGCCAACAGTGCGCCGGGACGTTTCCTCGGCACCTGGTGGTTCGCTGCCTGGGGCTTCGACTGGCTCTACGACAAGGTGTTCGTCAAACCTTATCGCGGTATCGCCTGGCTGCTGCAGCGCGATCCGTTGAATGCAATGATGAACCTGCCTGCGCTGATTTCACGTATCGCCAATAAGGGTCTGGTGGTGAGTGAAAACGGCTATCTGCGCTGGTACGTCGCCTCAATGGGCGTAGGTGCTGTCGTGGTGCTGGCACTGTTGCTGGTGGTTTAAGGTTGATGAGCGGGGTAGTCAGTTGTCGCTATCCCAGTTTTAGAATGTCAAAAATTGCGTGAATCACGGGCAGTATCAGCATAATCCGTGTCGTGCCCGTCAGAGCAGAGCAGTCGAAACGTACAGCAGTATGTGAGGATTGTGAACACTGACGGGGCGTTACGGGTAAGCCAGATAATTCGCCCGAATTCAGGCAGAAAAAAGGGAACAAAACGCCGTGTTACTACCTTGGCTAATCATCATCCCCTTCGTCGGTGGCTTGCTCTGCTGGCTGGCTGAGCGCTTTGGCGCAAAAATGCCGCGCTGGATCGCCCTGATCACGATGGGGTTAACGCTGGCGCTTTCGTTGCAACTCTGGTTGCAGGGAGGCTATTCGCTGACGCAGTCTGAAGGGCTGCCGCAGTGGCAATCCACTTTCTCACTGCCATGGATCCCGCGTTTCGGTATCTGGTTCCATCTGGCGCTGGACGGTTTGTCACTGCTGATGGTGGTACTGACCGGTCTGCTGGGCCTGATGGCGGTACTCTGTTCCTGGAATGAAATCGATAAGTATCAGGGTTTTTTCCACCTCAACCTGATGTGGATCCTCGGTGGCGTGATCGGCGTGTTCCTTGCCATCGATATGTTCCTGTTCTTCTTCTTCTGGGAAATGATGCTGGTGCCGATGTACTTTCTCATCGCGCTCTGGGGTCATAAAGCCTCTGACGGTAAAACCCGTATTACCGCGGCCACCAAGTTCTTTATTTATACGCAGGCATCGGGCCTGGTGATGCTGATTGCGATTCTCGGCCTGGTGTTTGTGCACTACAATGCCACCGGCGTCTGGACCTTCAACTATGAAGAGCTGCTGAAAACGCCGATGTCGCGTACCGTTGAGTATCTGCTGATGCTCGGCTTCTTCATCGCCTTTGCGGTGAAAATGCCGGTGGTACCGCTGCATGGCTGGCTGCCGGATGCGCACAGTCAGGCACCGACCGCAGGTTCTGTTGACCTCGCCGGGATTCTGCTGAAAACTGCGGCGTATGGCTTGCTGCGCTTCAGCCTGCCGTTGTTCCCCAATGCTTCTGCCGAGTTCGCGCCTGTCGCGATGTGGCTGGGCGTCATCGGTATCTTCTACGGCGCCTGGATGGCATTTGCGCAGACTGATATCAAACGTCTGATCGCGTACACCTCCATCTCGCACATGGGCTTTGTGCTGATTGCCATCTACACTGGCAGCCAGCTGGCGTTCCAGGGCGCGGTGGTACAGATGATTGCTCACGGTCTCTCTGCCGCTGCGCTGTTTATCCTGTGCGGCCAGCTGTATGAGCGTTTGCATACACGTGATATGCGTCAGATGGGCGGTCTCTGGTCGCGCATCAAGTGGATTCCGGGTCTGTCACTCTTCTTTGCGGTAGCGAATCTCGGGATGCCGGGCACCGGTAACTTCGCCGGTGAGTTTATGATCCTGACGGGCAGCTTCCAGGTGGTGCCGGTTATTATCGTGATCGCTACCTTCGGTCTGGTGTTCGCGTCGGTTTACTCACTGATTATGATGCAGCGTGCTTACTACGGCGCGCCGACATCGCAGGATCCGCTGCCGGGCATGTCGGCACGTGAATTCCTGATCATCATGGTGCTGGTGGTTCTGCTGGTGTTGCTGGGCATCTACCCGCAGCCGATCCTGGACACCTCACATGCTGCAATGAGTAACATTCAGCAGTGGTTTACCGCTTCAATTTCAACTACAAGGCCGTAATTCGCCATGACAATAACTCCTCAACAATTGATTGCGTTGCTGCCCCTGTTGATCGTCGGATTGACGGTGGTGGTTGTAATGCTCTCCATTGCGTGGCGACGCAACCACTTTGTCAACGCCACGCTAACGGTGATTGGCCTTAACCTGGCGCTGCTGTCGCTCTGGTTTGTGGGTCAGGTTGGCGCGATGGATGTCACGCCGCTGCTGCGCGTCGATGCTTACTCGATGTTCTATATCGGGCTGGTAATGCTGGCGAGCCTCGCCACCTGCACCTTTGCTTATCCGTGGCTGACCGACTTCCCGGATAATACCGATGAGTTCTATCTGCTGGTGCTGATCGCTGCGCTGGGGGGCATCGTGCTGGCCAGCGCTAACCATCTGGCCTCGCTGTTTATCGGTGTTGAACTGCTTTCTCTGCCGCTGTTTGGTCTGATTGGCTACGCCTTTCGTCAGAAGCGTTCACTGGAAGCCGCGCTCAAGTACACCATTCTTTCTGCCGCCGCCTCGTCGTTCCTGCTGTTTGGTATCGCGCTGGTATATGCAGACTCTGGCAACCTGAGCTTTGTTGAACTGGGCAAAAGCCTCAATGACAGCATGATCCAACAGCCGCTGCTGCTGGTGGGCCTGGGCATGATGATTATCGGTCTCGGCTTTAAGCTGTCGCTGGTGCCATTCCACCTCTGGACGCCAGACGTTTATCAGGGTGCGCCCGCGCCGGTTTCCACCTTCCTGGCGACCGCCAGCAAAATTGCTATCTTTGCGGTGGTGATGCGTCTGTTTATGTATGCGCCGGTAACGGACAGTGAAGCGGTGCGTACCGTGCTGGCAGCTATCGCCTTTGTCTCCATCCTGTTCGGTAACCTGATGGCGATTTCTCAGAGCAGCATCAAGCGTCTGCTGGGTTATTCGTCTATCGCGCACCTGGGTTATCTGCTGGTGGCGCTGATTGCGGTGAAAACCCATCAGCTCTCGCTGGAAACCGCCGGTGTGTATCTGGCCGGTTATCTGTTCAGCAGCCTGGGTGCCTTCGGCGTGGTCAGCCTGATGTCCAGCCCTTACCGTGGGCCGGATGCCGACTCGCTTTACTCTTATCGCGGTCTGTTCTGGCATCGTCCGATTTTCTCGGCGGTGATGACGGTGATGATGCTGTCGCTGGCCGGTATCCCGATGACGCTGGGCTTTATTGGTAAGTTCTACGTGATTGCCTCGGGCGTGAATGCCGAACTCTGGTGGCTGACCGCTGCCGTGGTGATTGGTAGCGCCATCGGTCTTTACTACTATCTGCGCGTTACTGTGAGTCTCTACCTGAGTCCGCCAGAATTGCACACCCGTGATACCCCGGCAAACTGGGCCTTCACCGCCGGTGGGGTGGTGGTGTTAATTTCCGCCATCCTGGTGCTGCTGTTAGGGGTTTACCCGCAGCCGCTTATCGAGCTGGTGCGTATGGCGCAGCCGATGATGTAATCTCTCTGCGCTGACAGAAAAAATCAGGCCTGCGGGCCTGATTTTTTTTATCTTTCTGCCAGATAAAGGCGCGGTTATGCAGGATGATTAACAGGTGACAGGAGAAGAGGAGCGAACAATGCAGATTTGCTGGCAAGACTTACCCCAGTCTGAAATGGATGTGCAGACGCTGTATACGCTGCTGGCGTTGCGGAACAGGGTGTTTATCGTGGAACAAAATTGCCCTTATCAGGATCTCGACGGCCAGGATTTACAGGGTGAGAACCGGCATATTCTTGGCTGGCGCGAGGGCGAGCTTGTCGCCTGTGCGCGTATTTTAGCGCCTGAGCAGGGCACGGCCCCGGTGGCTATTGGTCGCGTGGTGGTCTCCTCACAGGCGCGTGGCCTGAATCTCGGTTACCGACTGATGGAGCAGGCGCTGATGAGCTGTGCGCAAAACTGGCCACAGCAGGATGTCTACCTCTCGGCCCAGGCACATCTGCAAGCCTTCTATCAGAAACTGGGCTTTCAGGCGCAGGGTGAGATCTATCTGGAAGATAATATTCCCCACATTGATATGTTACGTATTGCCGGAATGGAATAACGCGGGCTGAGAGCTTATTGTTTGTTCACATCAGGTATAAGCTGAGTGGTGAGGGTCAGGGAGACCCACTACAGTCCCGCACTCGTCAACGGGGGTTATACCATGGCTTATAAACATATTCTGGTTGCAGTAGACCTTTCTCCCGAGAGCCAGTTACTGGTGAAAAAAGCCGTTTCTCTGGCGCAACCTTACAAGGCTAATCTCTCTCTGATTCATGTAGATGTGAGTTATACCGAGCTCTATACCGGCCTGATTGACGCTAACCTCGGCTATACGCAAAAGCATGTTTCGCGGGAAAGTTATCTGGCCTTACAGACTTTTTCAGCGGCAGCCGACTATCCCGTCAGTGAAATCCTCAACGGGCGGGGCGATCTGGCTGAAGTGTTAGAGGATGCGGTCAAAAAATATGATGTTGATTTAGTGGTGTGTGGTCATCATCAGGATCTCTGGAGCAAGCTGATGTCTTCAGCGCGGCAGTTGATCAATACCCTGCATATCGACATCCTGATTGTGCCGTTGCGCGATGATGGCGATGAAAAGTAGCTGTTCATAAAAAACGGGCGAAGCCTGGTATGCTTCGCCCGTTTGTTCAGAGCGACGACATCTGCCGGTCGTCGACGTGTTTACGTTGCTCCGGTGGCGGCGGGAAATACTGATAGAGCCAGGTTTCACTGAGCGTTTCCTGCTGCGTGCGCAGGAACAGGCGCATATCCACCGGGCGGGTAGAATCGCTGTCCGGATACCAGTCGAACAGAATGCGGTAGCCTTTCAGCGGTTCGACATAGAGGATCTCAACCTGTTTGATGCTGCCGGCCGAGACGCTAATCACCGGCTCAATGCCTTTCGGGGCGGCAGCCTGCAGATCGCCGCCGATAAAATCGACCGCGAAGCGACGGCACCAGGTTTCCGGGAAATGTTCACCCGGTGCCCAGCCTTCCGGGAAGCCGCCAATACCGGTGCGTGTGGCATCCACGCGCGCCAGCTCGCTCCGTACCGGCGGCAGACCACTCCAGTAGAGTTTGTACTGGAAATGCAGTTCGCTGCCCGCTTTCACCGGCTCGGCGGGCTGCCAGAAGCAGACCACGTTATCGAGGGTTTCCCCGGTGGTGGGGATCTCCATCAGGTTAATCGCGCCTTTACCCCATTTTCCTACCGGCTCCACCCACAGGCTGGGTCGTTTGTCATACCAGCCGATGACATCCTGATAATCAGCGAAGTTGTGATTTAGCTGCAGCAGGCCGAAGCCGCGCGGGTTTTCATCCTGATAGGCGTTAAACTGGAGACGCTGCGGGTTATTCAACGGACGTGCAATCCATTCGCCTTCACCGGTCCACATCGCCAGACGATCGGAGTCATGAATCTGCGGATGATAGGTGTTGCACATGCGGCGTTCGTTGGTGCCGCAGCTGAACATGCTGGTCATAGGGGAGATGCCCAGCTGACGAATATCTTTGCGCGCGTAGAGGTGGTTTTCGACCTCCATGACCACGCGTTTCGGTTCACAATGAATAATAAATTTATAGGCGCCAGTTACGCTCGGACCATCCAGCAGCGCATAGACGGTAAAGGTGGTATCGGTCGCTTGCGGGGTTTCAAACCAGAAGGCGGTGAAGTCCGGAAATTCCTCGTGGCCGTTGCTGAAGGTGTTGACCGCGACGCCGCGGGCCGAGAGGCCATACTGATAAGTTTCATCTACAGCGCGGAAGTAGCTGGCGCCGAGAAACGAGACGATGTCACGGCGTGACAGTTCCGGCTTTTTAAAAGCGCGAAAACCGGCAAAGCCGAGATCGGTTTTTCCTTCCAGCTGGCGGGTATCTACATCGGTGTTGCTGTAGTTGAACAGCTCGGGGCGAAAATGGATTTCACGCGCCTCACGGCTGGCGGCATCGACAGAGAACATGCGGATACGACGTTTGAAGCCCATGCCAACGTGGAAGAACTGCACATCGAGTTCACGATCGGCCACGTTGTTCCATAAGGAGTGCCCGGCATCATACTGAATCGCGTTATAGGCCTGCGGTGTCATGGTGGCAAGGGTCGGCGGCAGTTCGCCCGGCGCACCGCCCCAGGGCTGTCTGGCCAGCGTGGCGGCCTGATTTTTCAGCACTTCAAAGTCGAAGCGCACTGCGGTGCCGTCGGCAATGCCATCTTCTGCCCAGGCGGACTGCGCAAACAGCGCGGATAAGCCAGCCATTCCGCTTACCGCGGAGAAAGCCATTGACGCTTTCATAAACATTCTTCGATTCATGCCAGAAATTTGTTCCTTAGCTGTTCGAGTTTATCGTGTCTGTCGTGCTTCCGCACAGGTTACAGGGGGATACGACAGCCGCACCGGGGAAAGATTCCGTTGTCTGGAAATTTAACAGATTAATCAAAGAAGCGAAGGAAAATTCCTCTTTTCCTCTTCTGCTCTGGCCTGTTTCAGGGCAGAGCGCGCGTCAGCGGTGCTAACCTGTCTGAAAATCAGGACATTCCTGGCAACCAGCAGGCGCAGATATCCGATTTCTGACTATAGTTAATGGACACGCTTGTCAGGCCTACGGAGGAAGCAAATGACGACACCAAACGAACCCCAGGAAAATGAACCGCGTCTGGATGACGATATCACCCTGCTGACCGATACGCTGGAAGAGGTATTAAAATCATCGGGCGATCCTGCCGATCAAAAGTATATTGAACTGAAAAAGAAAGCCGAGCAGGCGTTGCATGATGTGAAGTCGCGCGTCAGCCAGGCCTCAGATAGCTATTACTATCGGGCCAAAAATGCCGTTTATCGGGCGGATGATTATGTCCATGAAAAACCCTGGCAGGGGATTGGTATTGGCGCCACGGCAGGTCTGATTCTGGGTTTGCTGATGGCCCGGCGTTAAGGGTGATTTGATTACTGGCAGTCGCTGTTGTGCTGTCAGGCGTATACTAACGGTGGGAGGTCTGCCCGCCGTTGTTTTTTCTTTTATCTGCGCCCCTCTGTGAAGCTGTTTCGCATAAATGTTATCCCTCTCCCTTTTCCGCTACGCTTTTTACGCTGATCGTTGTGTTTCCTGCATCTGCTTCCTACAGTAAGGCGAACAGCTAATGGAGAATCAACAGTGATCAGAGTAGAGATGCTCTCAACGGGCGATGAGGTTTTGCACGGGCAGATTGTAGATACCAATGCGGCCTGGCTCGCCGACAGGCTGTTTCAGCACGGACTGCCCATGACCAGCCGTTCTACCGTCGGGGATAAGCTGGCGTCGCTGATAGAAGCGTTGCAAACGCGCAGTGAAGTGGCGGATGTGCTGATCGTCAACGGCGGGCTGGGGCCGACCAGTGACGATCTCAGTGCTCAGGCGGCAGCGCAGGCCTGCGGTGTGGATCTGGTGCTGCATGAAGAGTGGCTGGCGACCATGGAAGCCTGGTTTGCCGGGCGCGGACGCGCTATGGCGGCCAGCAACCGTAAGCAGGCGGAGATCCCGGCCAACGCCGAGCTGATCGATAATCCGGTAGGCACCGCCTGTGGATTCGCGCTGCGCCTGAATCGCTGCTGGATATTCTTTACGCCGGGCGTGCCTTCTGAATTTAAGGTGATGGTTGATCAGCAGATTATTCCGCGCCTGAAAGCGCATTTTAATTTGCCGGAGCCGCCGCTGTGTCTGCGTCTGACCACCTTTGGCCGCGGCGAAAGCGATCTTGCCGCCGAACTGGAGTCTGTTGCGCTGCCGGAAGGAGTGGTGATGGGTTACCGTTCCTCCATGCCGATTATTGAGATCAAGCTCACTGGTCCCGCCAGTCAGCGGGTTGCAATGGAGCAGGCATGGCAGCAGGTGCGTTTGCAGCTGGCGGAGTGCACGATTTTCGAGGGGACGGAAGGGTTGCCCGCGCTGCTGGCGCAGACCATGCAAGCGCGTGCCCTGCGACTGGCGATCAGTGAACAGTTCACTGCGGGGCTGCTGCAGTGGCAGCTGGCATCGGTAGCGGTGCCGCTGGCGCGCGGCGAAGTGGCACCTGCAACAGAGGAAGATCTCATCACCCAGGCCAGCCGTACCCATACGTTTGCGATGGAGCAGGGGGCTGCGCTGGGGATCAGTGTCGGTTCGCTGAACGCCGACGGAGAAATTGCGCTGGCGCTGCATACGCCAGAGGCGACCTGGGCACAGCGGGTAAAATTCAGTCACTCCCGTCATAACCTGCAAACCCGTCAGGAAGTCGTGGCGATGATGGCGATGAATATGCTGCAGCGCTGGCTGCAGGGCAGAGAGGTAACGACCGGCCACGGCTGGATCGAGGTGATGGAAACGGTCAGGATGTAAAAGTTAGGGGCATGGCGGAATGTTCGGTGCCTGGGCGGAAAAGGTTCGCCCGATCGCAAAGACGGCGTGAACACGTCCGTATGACCTCAGCCTCGCCATCCATGGCTCGGATGCTTTGCTTTTCGGGCGAACCTTCCCGCCTGAATGGCAGCGCCATAGCTGTCAGAAAGACCGCAGCGGAGTTGGCATAAGGAGAAGATGACGGGCAGTGGAGTACAGCATCCGCCGCAGGGATGCGGCGGCTGAGGCTACAGGGATGTATTCACGCCATCTTTACGGAGCTGCCCGTTATCTTCGACGAAAGCGGCGGTTTTTGGGTAACAACGTGCAGGATGTTACAAATCAATCTCAATATCCCCCTGCGCCGTACAGCAGCAGGGTAAAATCTCACCCTGTTGCACAAAGGCAAGGGGCATTTCTGCGTAGCTGACTTCCCCTTTTACCAGGCGCATACGGCAGGAGCCGCAGTAGCCTTCGCGGCACTGGAACTCGACGCAAAAGTTATGCGCTTCCAGAACCGACAGCAAGTTAGGGTGCTCCTCCGCCCACTCCAGCCGGTCGCCGGAGGTGCGGAGGATAACGAACGGGCGTGCCATCATCAGAGCTGGAAGCCGTTGAAATCGTCTTCGCCCACTTCAGAGTCGATCTGACCCACCAGATAGGAGCTCACTTCCACTTCCTGCGGTGCCACCTGAACGTTGTCCGACACCAGCCAGGCGTTGATCCACGGGATCGGGTTGGAACGCGTCTGGAACGGCAGATCGAGGCCCACGGCCTGCATACGAATATTGGTAATGTACTCGATATACTGGCAGAGAATATCCTTGTTCAGACCGATCATTGAGCCATCGCGGAACAGATATTCTGCCCACTCTTTTTCCTGAATAGCGGCTTTCCTGAACAGCTCAAAACACTCTTCACGACACTCTTCCGCAATCTCTTTCATCTCCGGATCGTCTTCACCGCTACGCATCAGGTTTAGCATATGCTGAGTGCCGGTCAGGTGCAGCGCTTCGTCACGGGCGATCAGACGGATAATTTTCGCGTTGCCTTCCATCAGCTCGCGCTCGGCAAAGGCGAAAGAGCAGGCGAAGCTGACGTAGAAACGAATCGCTTCCAGCGCGTTCACGCTCATCAGGCAGAGATAGAGCTGCTTCTTCAGCGCGCGTACGCTGACGGTCACTTCTTTGCCATTGACCTGATGGGTGCCTTCGCCCAGCAGATGCCAGTAGTTGGTCATCTCAATCAGGTCATCGTAATAGGCGGAGATATCCTGCGCACGCTTCAGAATCTGCTCATTGGTCACGATATCGTCAAACACCAGCGACGGATCGTTCACAATGTTACGAATGATATGGGTATAAGAGCGCGAGTGGATGGTCTCGGAAAACGCCCAGGTCTCAACCCAGGTCTCCAGCTCCGGAATCGAAATCAACGGCAGCAGCGCCACGTTCGGGCTACGGCCCTGAATGGAATCCAGCAGCGTCTGATATTTCAGGTTGCTGATAAAAATATGCTTTTCATGTTCCGGCAGCGCCTGATAGTCGATACGGTCGCGAGACACATCCACCTCTTCCGGGCGCCAGAAGAAAGAGAGCTGCTTTTCAATCAGCTTTTCAAAAATATCGTATTTTTGCTGATCGAAGCGCGCCACGTTGACGGACTGGCCAAAGAACATCGGCTCTTTAAGCTGATCGTTTTTGTTTTGTGAGAAAGTGGTATAAGCCATAACAAAGCGTCCAGAAGTAAAGGGGCCGAATAAATTCGGCCCTTACGGGTTAGCACAAGGGCGAAGCGGCTTCGCCCCGTTGTGAAACGTCGTTAAATTTTGCAGGCACCGCTCTCGCAGCCATCATCCTGAATGGACGGGGCCAGGTCGTCCTGCGCATCCTCTGCACCATCACGGGTGTTCTGGTAATAGAGGGTTTTCACGCCGAACTTATAAGCGGTCAGCAAATCTTTCAGCAGCTGCTTCATCGGCACTTTACCGTTGGCAAAGCGTGACGGATCGTAGTTGGTGTTAGACGAAATCGCCTGGTCGATAAACTTCTGCATCAGACCCACCAGCTGCAGATAGCCGTCGTTGGAAGGCATGTCCCACAGCAGCTCATACTGATCTTTCAGACGTTCATACTCCGGCACCACCTGACGCAGGATGCCATCTTTTGAAGCTTTAATGCTGATATGACCGCGCGGCGGCTCAATACCGTTGGTGGCGTTAGAGATCTGCGAAGAGGTCTCCGACGGCATCAGGGCAGAAAGCGTTGAGTTACGCAGGCCGTGCGTTTTAATCTGCTCACGCAGGCCTTCCCAGTCGAGATGCAGCGGTTCGTTACAGATAGTATCGAGATCCTTTTTATAGGTATCGATCGGCAGAATGCCCTGGGCGTAAGTGGTTTCATTAAACCACGGGCAGGCACCTTGCTCTTTCGCCAGTTCATTCGACGCCTTCAGCAGATAATACTGAATCGCTTCGAAAGTCTTATGGGTCAGGCTGTTGGCGCTGCCATCAGAGTAACGTACGCCATTTTTCGCCAGGTAATAGGCGAAGTTAATCACGCCAATACCCAGGGTACGGCGCCCCATGGCACCGCGTTTCGCGGCCGGAATCGGGTAATCCTGATAGTCGAGCAGGGCGTCCAGCGCACGTACCGCCAGGGTCGCCAGCTCTTCCAGATCGTCGAGGCTGTCGATAGCGCCCAGGTTGAAAGCAGAAAGCGTACAGAGCGCAATCTCGCCGCTCTCGTCATTCACATCGTTCAGCGGTTTGGTCGGCAGCGCAATCTCCAGACAGAGGTTGGACTGACGTACCGGCGCGATGCTGGCATCAAACGGACTGTGCGTATTGCAGTGGTCGACGTTCTGGATATAGATACGACCGGTTGAGGCGCGCTCCTGCATCATCAGTGAGAAAAGATCGACGGCCTTCACACGCTGCTTGCGGATGCTCTCATCCTGCTCATATTGGGTGTACAGACGCTCAAACTCTTCCTGATCGGCAAAGAAGGCATCATACAGGCCCGGGACGTCAGACGGACTGAACAGGGTAATATCTTCCCCTTTCAGCAGGCGTTGATACATCAGCTTGTTCAGCTGCACGCCGTAGTCCATATGACGCACGCGGTTGCCTTCCACGCCACGGTTGTTTTTCAACACCAGCAGACTTTCCACTTCCAGATGCCACATCGGGTAAAACAGGGTGGCGGCTCCGCCACGCACACCGCCCTGCGAGCAGGATTTCACCGCGGTCTGGAAGTGCTTATAGAACGGGATACAGCCGGTATGGAAAGCTTCGCCGCCACGGATCGGACTGCCCAGGGCGCGAATGCGGCCTGCGTTGATGCCGATACCGGCGCGCTGGGAAACATATTTCACAATGGCGCTGGAGGTGGCGTTAATGGAATCCAGGCTGTCGCCGCACTCGATCAACACGCATGAGCTGAACTGACGCGTCGGGGTGCGCACGCCAGACATAATCGGCGTCGGCAACGAAATCTTAAAGGTTGAGATCGCATCATAGAAACGCTTGATGTAATCCATACGCGTAGCGCGCGGATAGCCGGAGAACAGGCAGGCCGCCACCAGAATATAGAGGAACTGCGCGCTCTCATAGATATCGCCGGTGACGCGGTTTTGTACCAGATACTTACCTTCCAGCTGCTTCACCGCTGCATAGGAGAAGTTCATGTCGCGCCAGTGGTCGATAAAGCTGTCCATCTGCTCGAACTCTTCCTGACTGTAGTCTTCCAGCAGATGGCGATCATATTTGCCCATGTCAACCATGCGCACCACCTGATCGTAAAGCTTCGGCGGCTCAAACTGCCCATAGGCTTTCTTACGCAGGTGGAAAATCGCCAGGCGAGCAGCAAGATATTGATAGTCCGGGGCGTCGCGGGAGATAAGGTCTGCTGCGGCCTTAATGATGGTCTCATGGATGTCTGAGGTCTTGATGCCATCATAGAACTGAATGTGCGAACGCAGCTCCACCTGAGAGACAGAGACGTTATTCAGCCCTTCGGCGGCCCAATCCAGTACCCGATGAATTTTATCGAGATTAATGCGCTCCTGGCGGCCATCGCGTTTAGTAACGAGCAGACTTTGGTTCATGTCGCGTTTTTACCTTGCGTGAGTATCCGTAAATTAAAGGAAACCCCGATTTATGCACAGCATATTCATTGTGAATAATGTTGTGGATAAACACTATATATAGGGGATTCAGGAAAAAAATATACTACATGGTGAGTATTCTAGTGTGATTGCAGCGGTTCACAACCCCCAAAATTGTGGTCCGGAGGGCTTGCTTTTTTTGCGATATTTCTTAAGCCCGCATCCCGTAAGGCGCTCAACTCTGTCAACGGGCAGAACAAAAAAATCAATTTTTTGATCGATCGCTGATTTTTCGCGCAGCGACTTTTCGTGCTGCGCAGAGAACCGCCAGGCCGGGAGCGGGGAGGGCGGGAAAGCGCGATGCGTTTCCCGCAGCAGGACGGGTTAAGATTTTACCGCGCGCGTATGCACCATATAGTTCACGTCAACGCCTGGCGCTAAACGGAACTTGTTGGTCAGCGGGTTGTAGTGCAGACCGATCATATGTTGTTCACGTAGCGACGTCTCGTCGACCCAGCCGAGCAGCTCAGAGGGACGAATAAACTTTTTGATGTCATGGGTGCCGCGCGGCACCATGCGCAACAGATATTCCGCGCCGAAGATCGCCAGCAGCCAGGCTTTCGGATTGCGGTTCAGAGTCGAGAAAAAGACCTCGCCTCCCGGTTTCGCCAGCCGGGCGCAGGCGTGTACCACCGAACGCGGATCGGGCACATGCTCCAGCATCTCCATACAGGTGACAATATCATAGACGCCGGGGTGCTGGTCGGCATGCTCTTCGACGGTCTGCTGAATATAGTCGAGCGTCACGCCGCTCTCCTGGGCATGCAGACGCGCCACCGCCAGCGGTTCCGCCCCCATATCGAGACCGGTGACGTTCGCGCCTTCACGCGCCATGCTTTCCGCCAGAATGCCGCCGCCGCAGCCCACATCCAGCACTTTCTTGCCGAACAGACCGTTACTGTGCTGCGCGATATAGCCGAGGCGCAGCGGATTAATACGGTGTAAAGGTTTAAATTCACCTTCCAGATCCCACCAGCGTGAAGCCACAGCTTCAAACTTGGCGATCTCCTGGTTGTCAACGTTCTGACGGCTCTCCTGAGGTTGTGCATTCATTGAATTGCTACTCCTGACAAAATTTCTCCTGAGTATATACGTTTAACGCCGGAATAGGCATGTGCAACGCCAAAGTAAAACGGCGGTTTACGTTCACCGTAGCAAGGAAATGTGATATACTTTCGCACCTTTGAAATCCGGGATTATGTAGAGGGATAGCGGCTCCATGAGCGACCTTGCAAGAGAAATTACACCGGTTAATATCGAAGAAGAGTTAAAAAACTCTTATCTCGATTATGCCATGTCGGTCATTGTTGGCCGTGCCTTACCCGATGTCCGCGATGGCCTGAAGCCTGTACACCGTCGCGTACTTTTCGCCATGAGCGAACTGGGTAATGACTGGAACAAACCCTATAAAAAATCTGCCCGTGTGGTCGGGGACGTCATCGGTAAATATCACCCGCATGGTGATTCCGCTGTGTATGACACCATCGTCCGTATGGCTCAGCCTTTTTCCCTGCGCTACATGCTGGTGGACGGTCAGGGTAACTTTGGTTCCATCGACGGCGACTCCGCCGCAGCGATGCGTTATACCGAAGTGCGCATGGCAAAAATCGCGCATGAACTGCTGGCTGACCTGGAAAAAGAGACGGTCGATTTCGTACCGAACTACGACGGCACCGAACAGATCCCTGAAGTTCTGCCGACTAAAATCCCGAACCTGCTGGTCAACGGCTCGTCCGGTATCGCCGTGGGGATGGCAACCAACATTCCGCCCCATAACCTCACTGAGGTGATCAACGGCTGTCTCGCCTACATTGACGATGAGAACATCAGCGTTGAAGGGCTGATGGAGCACATTCCGGGCCCCGATTTCCCGACCGCCGCCATTATCAATGGGCGTCGCGGCATTGAAGAGGCCTATCGTACCGGACGCGGCAAAATCTATATCCGCGCCCGTGGCGAGGTGGAAACGGACGCGAAAACCGGTCGTGAAACCATCATCATTCACGAAATTCCGTATCAGGTGAACAAAGCGCGCCTGATTGAGAAAATCGCCGAGCTGGTAAAGGAGAAGCGCATTGAGGGTATCAGTGCCCTGCGCGATGAATCCGATAAAGACGGCATGCGCATCGTGATTGAAGTGAAGCGTGACGCGGTGGGCGAGGTGGTGCTTAACAACCTCTACTCGCTGACGCAGCTGCAGGTCTCCTTCGGCATTAACATGGTGGCGCTGCACCAGGGGCAGCCGAAAATTATGGCGCTCAAGGAGATCCTTGAAGCCTTCGTGCGTCACCGTCGCGAAGTCGTCACGCGTCGTACCATTTTTGAACTGCGCAAAGCGCGCGACCGTGCTCATATCCTGGAAGGTCTGGCGATTGCGCTGGCCAATATCGATCCCATTATCGAGCTGATTCGTCGCGCGCCGACCCCGGCGGAAGCGAAAAGCGGCCTGATCGCCCAGGCGTGGGATCTGGGCAACGTCTCCGCGATGCTGGAGCGTGCCGGTGATGATGCCGCACGTCCGGAGTGGCTGGAGCCGGAGTTCGGTATCCGTGACGGCAAATATTATCTGACTGAGCAGCAGGCGCAGGCGATCCTCGATTTACGTCTGCAGAAACTCACCAGCCTGGAGCATGAAAAACTGCTCGACGAGTACAAAGGGCTGCTGGATCAGATCGCGGAACTGCTCAACATCCTGCAGAGCGCTGAGCGCCTGATGGAAGTGATCCGCGAAGAGCTGATTGCGATGCGCGATCAGTTCGGTGACGAGCGCCGGACGGAAATCACCGCTAACTCGGCTGATATTAATATCGAAGACCTGATTAATCAGGAAGATGTGGTGGTCACGCTGTCGCATCAGGGTTATGTCAAGTATCAGCCGCTCAGCGACTATGAAGCGCAGCGCCGTGGCGGCAAAGGCAAATCAGCCGCGCGTATCAAAGAAGAAGACTTTATCGATCGTCTGCTGGTGGCGAACACCCATGATACCATCCTCTGCTTCTCCAGCCGTGGCCGACTCTACTGGATGAAGGTCTATCAGCTGCCGGAAGCGAGCCGTGGTGCCCGTGGCCGACCAATCGTCAATCTGCTGCCGCTGGAAGCGAATGAGCGTATCACGGCCATTCTGCCGGTGCGCGAGTATGAAGAGGGCCTCAATATCTTTATGGCTACCGCCAGCGGCACCGTGAAGAAAACTGCGCTCTCTGAGTTCAGCCGTCCGCGCAGTGCCGGTATTATCGCCGTCAACCTGCGTGAAGATGATGAGCTGATCGGCGTGGCGCTGACCAACGGCAACGACGAAGCGATGCTCTTCTCGGCCGCTGGCAAGGTGGTGCGCTTCTCCGAAACCGCCGTACGCGCCATGGGCCGTACCGCTTCCGGGGTACGCGGCATCAAGCTGGCGGAAAGCGACCGCGTGGTATCGCTGATCGTACCGCGTGACGAAGGGGCTATTCTCACCGTCACGCAAAACGGCTACGGTAAACGTACCGCAACCAGCGAGTATCCGACCAAATCCCGTGCGACGCAGGGGGTCATCTCCATTAAGGTGACCGACCGCAACGGCCCGGTTATCGGCGCGGTGCAGGTGGTGGACAGCGATCAGATCATGATGATCACCGATGCCGGTACGCTGGTACGTACCCGCGTCTCGGAAGTCAGCATTGTGGGACGTAATACCCAGGGCGTTATCCTGATCCGCACGGCGGAAGATGAGAATGTGGTCGGCCTGCAGCGTGTGGCAGAGCCGGTAGCGGAAGAAGAGCTGGACACCATTGACGGTAGCGTCGCGGAAGGGGATGAAGATCTGGCCCCGGAAGTCGAACCCGAAGATGATGCGCCAGAGGCAGATGACGAGTAACTGAGCGTGCAGCGCGAGCCGTCAGACCCATGACGCCGCGCCGCGCAGGCAATCTCTCCGGCAGGACAGGGCAACCTGACCTGCCGGTTTTATTTCAGCGCTGCCGGATTTTGCGGGCCATAACAGACTGCACCCCGGCTGGCTTTTTTTGCGTGATAAAGCTAGTGTATTCCCATTCTTAACCGTCACGCTGATACCTTTTTGTAGTGAGCTTCCCTTGAAATATCTCGTCTCCTTTCGTACCACGCTTCGAATCTCGCGCTATCTGTTCCGGGCGCTGGCGCTGCTGCTCTGGACGCTGGGAGCCGTACTCACCACCTTTTACATTATTAACCTGCTGCACAGCAAAGAAACCCGGGTGCGCCAGGAGTTCAGCAGCAACTATGGTCAGACGGAATGGTTTGTGCGCCATTCTGCGGACATGATGCGCCAGCTGAAATATATCACTGAGAATCGTCTCACTAATTCCACCAGCGGACTGGATATGCTCAACCGCGTGCTGCCCAGTAAAGAGACGCAGCCGCAGTTTACACCGCTGTTTTCAGATGCCGACTGCTCATCGATAAGCAGCACCTGGCGTAATTCGCTGGAATCACTCAGTTACTTCATTAACTACTGGAAAAGCAACTTCGCGACCACCTATGAGCTGAACCGTGTGTTTTTTGTCGGTGGCGAAAGCCAGTGCCTGGCGGATTTCACCATTGGCAGCAGTGATATGGATCGCGATCGCAGCCTGAAGCTGTTGCGTGAGCGTGTGCTGCACTACCGTAACAGTAATGAAGAGGAGCGGCGTAACCCACTGTACTGGATTAGCGCCAGCACGCAGCCCGGCGTCGGCAATTTCTATATGGTGATGCCAGTGTATGTGGCTAACAAGCTGCAGGCGCTGCTGGGCGTCGAACAAAATATTCGCCTGGACGAGTTTATTCAGCCCGGCAGCCTGCCCATTGTTGCCACCATTATTGATGAAAATCACCGCCCGCTGCTGACGTCACGCCGGGGAGGCCTGGGCTTCTCCCTCGAAGAACTGCCGGAAGAGAAGAGCTGGTTCGGTTATATGGATAGCTATCGTCAGCTGGTGCTGAAAAAGCCGTTGCCGCCCTCCGGGCTGAGTGTGGTCTGGTCTGTGCCCACCAATGTACTGATGGGGCAGCTGCGGCTGATTCTGATCAACGCGCTGCTGCTGAATATCATCAGCGCCCTGGTCCTGTTCACTCTCGCCTGGCTGTTTGAACGGCGCATGTTTCTGCCTGCGGAAGAGAACGCGCATCGCCTGGAAGAGCATGAGCAGTTCAACCGCAAAATTGTCGCTTCCGCACCGGTGGGTATCTGTATCCTGCGTACGCGGGATGGCACCAACCTGCTGAGTAATGAACTGGCGCACAATTACCTGACGTTGCTGACGCAGGAAGATCGCCAGCGGCTCAATGAAATTATTGGCGGTCAGCAGGTTAACTTTGTGGATGTGCTGACCGGCAGCAACACCAACCTGCAAATCAGCTTTGTACACTCGCGCTATCGCAATGAAAATGTGGCGATCTGCGTGCTGGTGGACGTGTCGGCGCGTGTACGTATGGAACAGTCGCTGCAGGAGATGGCGCAGGCGGCGGAGCAGGCGAGTCAGTCGAAATCGATGTTCCTTGCCACCGTCAGCCATGAACTGCGCACGCCGCTCTACGGCATTATCGGCAACCTGGATCTGCTGCAGACCAAACCGCTGCCGAAAGGGGTCGAGTCGCTGGTCACCGCGATGAACAACTCTTCCAGCCTGCTGTTAAAAATCATCAGCGACATTCTCGACTTTTCAAAAATCGAGTCTGAGCAGCTGAAGATTGAACCGCGTCCCTTTGCGCCGCGCGAGGTGATTACCCATATCGCCTCTAACTACTTGTCGCTGGTGGTGAAAAAGCGCCTGACCCTCTACTGCTTTATTGAATATGATGTGCCGCTGTCGCTGGATGGCGATCCGCTGCGTCTGCAGCAGGTCATCTCCAACCTGTTGAATAACGCCATCAAGTTCACCCATACCGGCTGCATTATTCTCCACGCCAGTGTCAAAGGGGGCTACCTGGCCTTCCGCGTACGCGATACTGGCGTAGGGATCCCGGCAAAAGATGTGACGCGCCTGTTTGATCCTTTCTTCCAGGTCGGCAGCGGCGTACAGCGTAACTTCCAGGGCACCGGTCTGGGGCTCGCCATCTGTGAAAAACTGATCAATATGATGGATGGCGACATCGAAGTGGAATCTGAACCTGGTATGGGCAGCCAGTTTGTGGTGCGTATCCCGATCTATCGCGGCGTACCGCCGTCGCCGCCAGCGCTCGATGGGCTAAAGGAGAAACAGATCTGGATCGAGATGCGCAATGATTATCTCGCCAGCTTCCTGCTGCGCCTGTTACGTCAGCAGGGCATTCAGGTGGATCGCTTTCAGGGCGCAGCGCAGAGTGATGATGTGCTGCTGACGGACTACGAGGTTGAGCTGGCCGAGCCGCTGCGCGCAGTGGTTAAATTCAGTGGTCAGCATAATGATATGGCGCAGGAAGTGCGCCCTGGCTACTGGATTCACAGCACGGCAACGCCGCATGAACTGGCGGTACTGCTGGGTCGTATCTACCGCATCAGCATCGATACCGAAGACGCGCCGCTTTCGCTGCCGTCACCGATGGTGGAAAGCGTCAGCAACGATGACATTATGGTGCTGATCGTCGATGACCATCCTATCAACCGCATGCTGCTCTCGGAGCAATTAGGCACCCTCGGTTACCAGGTGAAAACGGCGCAGGATGGCGTGGATGCGCTGAATGTCATCAGTCGCAGCGACATCGATATGGTATTGAGCGACGTTAACATGCCGAACATGGATGGCTACCGCCTGACTCAGCGTCTGCGCCAGCTGGGCCATGTCTTCCCGGTGATCGGGGTCACGGCGAATGCGCTGGCGGAAGAGAAACAGCGCTGTATGGAAGCCGGGATGGATAACTGTTTGTCGAAACCGGTTACGCTGGACGTGCTGAAAACTACCCTGGCGCTTTATGCGGAACGGGTGCGGAAAAGCCGGGAAGGATAACGCGGACGGAAAGAACGCAGACGGCAACAGCGCCGTCTGCGTTACAGGGGGTTACTCTTTGTCAGCAGCAGGTGTGGTGCTGACGGAAGAGAGATAGTTGAGCAGGGCGATATCGTTATCTACGCCCAGTTTCATCATGGCCGATTTTTTCTGACTACTGATGGTCTTGATACTGCGGTTGAGCTTTTTAGCGATTTCCGTCACCAGGAAGCCTTCCGCGAACAGACGCAGCACTTCACTCTCTTTCGGTGACAGGCGCTTGTCGCCATAACCGCCGGCACTGATTCTTTCCAGCAGTTTTGCCACGCTCTCCGGCGTATATTTCTTCCCTTTCTGCAGGGCTGCCAGCGCTTTCGGCAGATCGGTGGGCGCGCCCTGTTTCAATACAATGCCTTCAATATCGAGATCCAGCACGGCACTGAGGATCGCCGGGTTATTGTTCATGGTCAGTACAATAATCGACAGATCGGGGTAGTGACGTTTGATATATTTGATCAGTGTAATACCGTCGCCATACTTCTCGCCTGGCATCGACAAGTCAGTGATCAGAACGTTGGCATTCAGCTTAGAAAGGCTGTTAATCAGTGCTGTCGAGTCTTCAAACTCACCTACAACGTTAACCCACTCAATCTGTTCCAGAGATTTACGAATACCAAACAGAACGATTGGATGGTCATCGGCAATAATTACATTCAGGTTATTCATCTTATTGGTTACCTTGCTGCAGCAGTTCGTTGACGTAATGGTCAATGTCACTGGTGGTATTTTTAATGTTTGAATCGTCACAGGCTTTAATGTGCTGTTCTAACTCTTCACAAAGCTGTTTGCCCGGAAGTAAATTTAACATGGCAAACACGCCCTTCAGGCGATGCGCTGTCTGAGCAAGCGAAGCGTAGTCCTTTTCCGCCGACTCAGTATACAGTCTCTTTACATCATCTGGTACTGTCTCTACAAACAGCTGAAAGTAGCCACCACTTAATAGCGGGGCCGGGGATTCATCGTCAGCATTATCCTCCATTACATCATGGGCCAGCTGTTTCTCAATCAGTGCCAGTAACGCATCCAGTAATGCATTACTGAGATTGAAGTTGACCCGATACTGCTGTTCGCTCAGCGCATGGTGGCCAGGTTCATCATCGGCCAGTAGCAGCGCCCAGCCGCTCAGTTTTGCCGGATCATCGGTGACCAGAATATCGTGATCCTGGCCAGAAATGCGTTCGTCCGGGGTAAGACATTTCGCGCCCCAGTTTTCCAGATGACGGCAGACAATCTTATGCACATCCTCTACCGCAATTTCTACCAGCACCGTCACGCCTTCCAGCAGTTTCTCTTCCTGCTGCGCCTGTTTCTCCAGCGCCATCGGCAGCTGGAAGGTGTAGCGTGTGCCAATATCTGTTTTGGCGACGATATCCAGCGTACCGCCCATCTGTTTGCACAGCTGTTTACACAGAAAAAAGGCCATGCCTGATGCCTGACCGTAGCGATCCTGCGCGGTATCCCCGAGGAAAGGGAAATCGACGTTCGCCAGTTCGTCGCCGTGCAAACCGGCGCCGGTATCCACCAGCTGGAAGATGAGCTGATCCGGGCGATCCGCCGCCGCCTGCAGATCCAGGGTGATTTTGCCCCAGCTGGTGGTGGTCAGGGCATAATGCATCAACGTAGCCAGCACCTTGCGCACGGCGCGTCGGTCTCCCAGACGCATCTCATCATTGGGCTGATGGTTATTGATCACCAGTGACAGCCCCTTACGCCGCATCAGGGGCAGGATATCCAGCGCGATCTCGTCCAGCATCTCCTGCAGGTTAAATACCGTGGCGTCGGGAGACCAGTCGTGAGCCTCGAGACGGTTCAGCAACACCACGTCATCGACCAGACGCGCCAGGCGCTGGCTCTCATCCAGCACATCGAGCACGGTTTCCTCTTCCGTCTGCTGGCTGAGTTGCACCAGCCGGGCGACGATTTTCTCCAGCGGGCGATTCAGCGCATGGCCGAGGTTCTGCAGCAGCTGCTGACGCATCTGATGATTGCGATCCAGCACCTGCTGTGCTTTTTGCAGCTTCTTGTTGACCAGCAATTCACGATCCTGATCGCGCATCATAAACAGCTGTGTATGGGGCGACAGCACGCTGCGCGCGTGGCGGATTTCATACACTTCATTGTTGATAGTGGCCTGCAGCACGCCCTGATGCTGATCGGACATATTGATAATCTTCTGCAGGTTCAGGTGTGGCAGCAGATGTTCTGCGATCTTGTTACTGAGAATGGTACGGTTGCTGGCAAAGTCATACACCAGCAGCCCCACCGGCAGGCTGGCTACGATCTCTTCGTTCAGTACCCGCAACGAATCGAGTTCAGCGCTCTGGTTCTCGCTGGGACGCAGCGATTGCTGACGCAGCAGCAGCATGCCGCTGATGGAGAGCACGAACAGCAGCAGGTTAATCAACAGCGGCCACAACAGATTATGCAGGGTATCCACTACCAGGCTGCCCAGCGACACGCGATACACCAGCTGCAGCGGGGTACTGGGTAACGATGCGGCGATCTCGATATTCGGGTTCACCAGCGAGATGCGGGTGTTGTCCGCGCCTCCTTCATCGCTGCTGTCCGCTATCGCCTCATCCTGACGCAACTGGAAATTCTCCAGCGGCATATTACGCGGGATCAGATCATTCACCGGCAGGTCAAAAGCCACCACGGTCGCCAGATGCCCCGGCTGATTGAAAGTGGTCCGCAGCGTAAAATAGTGATCGTTTTGCCAGGCGAAGTGGCGCAGCGGGGAAAAACTTTCGCGCTCATCCAGCGCATTCGCCTGTTGCAGCATCTCGCCACGGCGCGCATCCACCAGCAAATTGATGGTGTTTTCTTTATAACGCGTGGCCATATCTTTCAGCGGCAGGGTAGAGATCATAATCAGGCTGTTGTCCTGACCATTAAGAAAGTACATTGACCAGGTGGGATTTTCCGCGCCCCACAACGTATCGAGATAGCCTGACATGCGCATGGTCATGTCGAGGGTACTGCTGTCGTGCGATCCGAAAATTAACGCTTCTGTTTTACGGCGCGTTTTTTCCAGATAATAAACGTCGGGACGCAGGCGCGTCTCCTGCAGGCTGTTGCTCGGCGGCGTTCCGGCGGCGCTGGTAGCCAGATTTTCATAGATTTGCCAGGTGGCAAAACGGTAGGCGTCGATGCGTCTCTGGATGTTATGCGACAGATCGACCATCGCATAGCGCTTTTCAGCCAGCCAGGCATTAAAGGTGTTATACACCATAAAGCCGAGCGCCAGCAGCAGCACCAGATTAAAAATGACAAAGAAACGGGTGACATTGCTGGATGTCAGGGGAAACTTATAGGGCAACATAGCTATCAGGCACCTGAAATTATCGCGCAACCAGTCGGGCACTGGCCGCTACCGCCAGCAGCAGCAGAGCGATCAGTAAAAACGTGCTATTCAGCCCTATCGACTGGGAAAGGAAACCTATTAAGGCCGGACCTGAGAGGATACCTGCATATCCCAGCGTTGTCATGGCGGAAATGGCCAGATTCGCTGGCATAGCCTTTTGATTTCCCACTGCATTGAATAACATCGGTACCGTATTGGCGAGGCCAAAGCCCAGCAGCAGAAACGCGGCAAAGGCCAGTGCCGGCCAGGGGGCGAAGACCAGCAGCGTCACGCCCAGCGCTGCCGCCAGCGCGCCGGTCAGCATCACCGGATAACGGCCAAAGCGCAGAATAATTTTGTCACCGGTAAAGCGTCCCAGCGTCATGGCAACAGAGAACACCGCATACCCGAGACCGGCATGAGCCGCGGGCACCAGCTTATTGTGCATCAGCAGTAGCGCGCCCCAGTCCAGTACCGCGCCCTCGGCAAGAAACAGGATAAAACAGAGCATGCCAAGAAAAGCCACCCAGCCGCGCGGACGTACCAGCCAGGGCTGATTGGGTTGATGCAGACGCTCATTTAACAGGGCAGGCAAACTGATCAGCAGCAGTATCACCATCACGGTCATCACCGCCGCCACGGACAACAAAGGCGTCAGGCCAGTACTCATTAACAGGCTGACCGCACCGGCACCGAGAATACCGCCGAGGCTAAAGAAGCCGTGGAAACCCGACATCATCGGTCGTGCTGCCGCTTTTTCCACTTCTACCGCCTGATAATTCATCGCGACATCGAGCGTACCCAGCCCGGCGCCAAACAACATCAGGGCGACCGCCATGCCAGGCACCCAATGCAGGATCGCCAGTAGCGGCAGTGTCAGCAGAATCAACAGCGTTGAGCCAATCATCACCCGGCGGCAGCCGAGACGCCCCACCAGCGAACCGGTCAGCGGCATCGCCACCAGCGAACCGATCCCCAGGCAAAGCAGCAGGGCGCCGAGCGAGGCGCCGTTCAGGCTAAGACGATCGCGCGCGAAAGGCACTAACGGCGCCCAGGCTGACATCCCGAGTCCGTTAATCAGAAAAATGATACGGGTGGCCCATTGGCGGTATTGGGCCTTTTTGTTTTGCTGAGTCGCGTCCAGTGCAGTCATAATAAAATTCTTACATTAAGAAAAGGCCAAGTTTAGCAGTAAAGCTTTGCTGGCGAAATTTCCTGCAAAACAGGCCTGAAATCTGTTTCCAGACGCCTGGCATAGCCTGCAAAAGCGCGATTTTACCGCTTTTTTAACGCAGAATTTTCTTTTCCAGAACTTTCCTGGTCTGAGAAATCCTGTTGTGCCGCACTTAAATCAAATTATCTGCTGCTTCTCGCCGCTAAAACGCCGTCAGCGTCACCTTCCACTGATGAGCTATCTCTTCTTGCCGCCTCCCGGGCGAGGGTTTTGCCTGATTCAGCCGTTTTTTTCGCCCGCCTTCTGCGAATAACACTTTTCAGATTGTGGTCAGCTATCAGCACCCGCGTCTTATTTCTGATTAAAAAGCAAACCTGAATTTAAATTTATAAAAACGGGGGCTTTACCCGCGCACAATACTCAAGGTAGATTAATGAAATCAGCAGGGGCATGTGCCTTTGCTGATTTTTCTTTTTGTTTGCTCCCGGGCGTCACCAGCGCGTTATTCCCGTAATCTTCTTCAGCCGGGACTGTTGCTGCTGGCTGCGTGCGGTTAAAAAAACATAAAGTCAGCTTGCTGATGCAGGTTCGCTATCCTGACTGCGCCTTTGCGGTCATGCCTTCTTGTTACCTTGTCGGTAACCGATTCCACCAGGTGAAACGGGCTTTTTGCAGCCCGCACAAACACGGCCGTCTGCAAGCGTGAGTTCTGCCGCCTGCATGACGGCGCATAAGTGCTTTCCTGACACGAGGTTAATGATGGCAAACCGCAATCACACTGACGCCGCCCGCCTGGCCCGTCTTGAACAGGCGCTGGGCTCGCTGGCGACCGACACTACCCTTCCTCCTGCCACCCCCATGACCGCGCAGGCGGCGCAGCCGCTAACGGCGGAGACTGCCGATGCGCCTGCTATCGACACGCTTTTTGCCGACGGATGGCTGAATCTGGCGGAGAGCAGCAGCGCGCAAACCCTCAGCGGCAGCAGCGGACTGAGCGGCAGCGATCAGGAGGTCACGGTTACGCTCGGCAGCAGCAGCTACCAGGCGGAAGTGACGGAAGAGGGGCGCTGGACGCTGGAGATGACGCGCGATCAGCTGCAGGCGCTGGCAGAGGGTAAACAGAGCGTACAGCTCAGCACCAGCAACAGTGCCGGGGAGCAGCATGTCGCCCAGGCGACCTTCAGCAAAGATACCCACGCGCCGGATGCGCTGCGCATTTACGAACCCGTGGCGGCTGACGGCGTGGTTGCCGCCTGGGAGGCGAATAATCGCATTCATGTGCGCGGACGGGCGGAAACCGAGCCGGGATCCACCGTTACCCTGACCTTTGGCGATCAGAGTTGGCAGAGTAGCGTTAATGAGTGGGGCTACTGGAACGCCTCCATGCCGTCCGACGCGATGCAGGGATTGCCTGATGGCAACTACAGTTTCACGCTGACTATCACCGACAAAGCGGGTAACAGCACCACCACCGGGGTGGATTTTGGCTGGTATGTTGATCGCAGCGTGATGCCGACGCTGACGCTGGATCCGATTATGGAAGATAACGCGGTAGGCTGTCAGGAGGGGATGTACGGGATGCAGATCAGCGGCAGCTCCACCCATCTGCCCGCCGGATCCTGGGTAACGGCCACCCTTAACGGTCAGAGTTATCGTGGGCTGGTCGACAGCGACGGTCGCTGGTGGGTGTCACTTACCGACACCGAGCTGAGCACTATTCCGGATGGCATCTGGCGCGTTGAGGTCAGCGCGACCGATCCCAACGGCAAGCTGGCTACGACCTACGCCGACGTGACGCTTATCACCCACTGGGAGAGCCTGCCCGATATCCATTTTGATAATGTCACCCGCGATAACGTGGTGAATGCGCTGGAGTTGCAGCAGGACCTGCTGCTGACCGGCAGTCTGAGCCAGGTATTGCCCGGCCAGACGCTCTTTCTCAATGATGGCGGCGGCAAAGATTATCAGGCCAGCGTGCAGGCGGATGGCCGCTGGAGCCTGCTGATCCCGGCTGATGAGGTGGCGGATTTTATCCATCGGGGCGAGCTGCACGCCTGGAGCCAGGATGTGGCGGGCAATTTTGTTGATGGTCAGTTTGAGTTCAACATCATCACTACGCTGCCGCCGGTCTACTATGAACTTAACATCGGCGGAGATATGGTGTTGAGCAGGGAAGAGGCGCAAAGCGATCTCAGTTTTTATATTGAAGGGGTGAAAAGTCTGACCCTGAACGGCAAAACCTATCAGCCGGAGCAGGGGATGGTCACGCTGAGCAGTGAAGACCTGCTGGCGCTGCCGGACGGGCCGGTGACCGTGACGGTGTGGCAGCAGGATGAGTATGGCAACAGCGCCTCCAGCACCCTGACCAACTTTTTCACCGTGGAGACGCATAACTTCTCTACCCCCGCCCCGGATGCCCCGCTGACTGACAGCACGATTGAAAATGGCGATCTCGATCGCTGGCTGGATAACCTGACCACCGAAACCGAAACCGAAACCGAAACCGAAACCGCAACGTCCGCTTCCGACAGCGAAACGGCGGATGTCAGTCAGCTTGCCCGGCTGCAAAGCGACGAAGGGCACTGGCAGGCGCCGGACGTACAGGATGCAGACAGCACGGCAACTGCCGCGATATCAGTGACGCTGGCGGATCTGCTGCAGACGCAGCACGTGGTGCCGGGACTGGTATGAACAACCGTGGTTGATCAACCACGGGGCCGGCAGCAGCAGGCAGAGCGCTTTTCGGCTGCCTGCTGTTCAGCTTTTGTACGACAAAAAAATAATAAAAAATTCATCAACTTTTCGCAGGACGAAGCGGCAAATCTGAACTATTACTGTAAAGGCCAACAGGCAGCGCTGCGCTTTTTGCCGGACGCGTTTATTTAAAAAATCGCTTTTTCTTTGCTGCGCTGCTGGCGCGGCCTTTGCTGTAAACACCAGGAAAACACAATGACAATAAGATCGTTTGCTGGTGTGACTTATGAAAAAAATTATCCTTTCCCTGTGTCTGTCAGGCTGTAGCGGCCTGTTTGCGCCGCTGACGCAGGCCGCTCCTCTGGCGGACTTTAACTGGCAGGCCGCGCCGCAGCAGGAACAACGGGCCAGCCTGACGTTACGCGAAGCCATCTTACGTGCCTTTGCCCGGCATCCGGATATCGCCCGCGCCGCCGCCCAGATTCATGTAGGGGCGGGGGAGTTGGCCGCTGCAGAGAGTGGCTGGTATCCGCAAATCTCCCTGCAAGCCAGCGGCGGCCGCTCCCGTCAGACGGACTCTGCCGGCAGCCTGAACAACTCCGCCTCGGGCGGCATCACTCTCAGTCAGCTACTGTACGACTTTGGCCGCACCGGCGGCGCCATCGATGAGCAGCAGGCGCTGTCTGACGCCTGGCGCTACAGCCTCTACAACACCATGACCACGGTGGCGCAAAATACCCTGCAGACCTATTTACAGGTGAAGCGCTATCACTCGTTAGCGCAAGCCGCACGCGCCAATATCGCCTCACTGCAGCATGTACGCGACATCGCCAGAATGCGTGCCGATGCCGGACTCAACTCGCAATCGGACGTGCTGCAGGCGGAAACGCGCCTTGCGGGGATGCGCGCCACCCTTGAACAGTATCTGGCACAACAGCGTTCGGCGCAGGCACAACTGACCGTCTTTACCGGCGTGGTCACCGACTCGCTGCCGGAGTTGCCGCAGGCGCTGCTTAGTCAGCAAATCAGGCTGGATAACATTGCCTGGTCGCGCAGCGCGGCGGTACGCAGCGCTCAGGCGCAGCAGGTTGCTGCCCGCGAGCGGGTGCGCCAGGCGCAGGCGAACCACTGGCCCACCATCAGGCTGGAGGCGGGGCGTACACGCTACGAAAATGATCGCCGTTCTTACTGGGATGATGAATTGCAGCTGCGGGTTGAAGCACCGCTCTATCAGGGCGGGCTGGTGAGCGCGCGCACCCGGGCGGCAGAAGGGGAGCGCGAAGCGGCGCAGGCTGCGGTGCAGCAGGCCAAACTCGATATCGATCAGCACGCCTCGACCGCCTGGGCCGAGATGAATGGCGCTCAGCAGCGTCAGCTTGCCGGTGAGGCCCAGCTGGCCAGCGCTGAACATACCCGTAACGTCTATGCCGATGAATATCGTCTGAGTAAACGCAGCCTGAACGACCTGCTCAGCGTGGAACAGGATGTGTTTCAGGCGGACAGCATGCGCCTGATGGCGTTTTACGACAGCTGGGATGCCACGGTGCGCTATGCCGCCGCGGTTGACAACCTGCTCGACATCATGGGCATCGACCGCGAAAAGAGCAGCGGCGAACTCCTTCCTTCCCTGCAATAGCGTGGCGTACGCACGACAAGGTTTTCAACATGACTTCACAAAGCATTAATAGCGATAACTGGATTGCGGCCATGCTGCGCGTGGCTGCCCGCTTTGGTCAGCCAGCTGACAGCAAAACGCTGCATCAGCAGATGCGCTGGTTTGCACATTTGTCGGCGGAACAGCAGCTGGAGCGCCTGGCGGGCCTGCTGGGTCTGCATCTCACCCTGCTGCCACATACCCGGCTGCGCTGGCGTCAGGAGATTACCCCGGTGGTGCTGATGCTGGAAAATGGCAGCGTGGCAGTGATCGAGGCTATCGACAGCAATAACCAGGTGCGTTACTGGCTGAGTGAAGGCGGGGAAGTGGTGCGCGAAAGCGAGCTGGCGCTGCTGCTGGCGCGCAGCCAGCCTGAGGTGGGCGTTGTGGGCGTGGCGGCGCGCGGGCGCGATGCGCGTATCGATGAATTTATTCAGCCTTATGAGGCGCACTGGTTCTGGAAAAATTTTCGCGGCATGGGACGGCGTATCGCCGAAATCTCGCTGGCATCGGTAGTGGGTAACGTGCTGGCGCTGGCGGGGATTCTGTTCTCGATGCAGGTGTATGATCGGGTAATCCCGGCGCAGTCGCAATCCACGCTCTGGGTGCTGTTTGCCGGTGTGCTGCTGGCGGCTGCCGTTGAGTATCTGATTCGCCTGATGCGCACACAGGTGGCGGACCTGATGGGGAAACGCATCGACCTGAAGGTCTCTGCCATGCTGTTTGCCCGCGCAATGAATATCCGCAATGAAGCGCGCCCCAAATCTACCGGCTCCTTTATCTCCCAGCTGCGTGAAATCGACCAGGTGCGCGAGCTGCTGACCTCCACCACTCTGGGCGCGGCGGCGGATATGCCTTTCGTTATCCTGTTCCTGTTTATCATGGCGTTTATCGGCGGCTGGCTGGTGGTGATCCCGCTGCTGGCGATTCCGCTGATTATTATTCCCGGCCTGCTGGTACAAATCCCGATGGCGCGGCTGGCGAAAGAGGGGCTGCGTGAAGGGGCGCTGCGCAATGCCGTGCTGGTGGAAACCATTGAGGGCATTGAGGATATCAAAGCGCTGCAGGCCGAGCCCTATTTTCAGCGCCAGTGGGAGCAGACCCATGAAGTCAGTGCCGCCATCAGCAATCAGCAGCGGCTATGGGGGGCGCGCCTGACCGGCTGGGCTTCCACCGTTCAGCAGCTTACCTATGCCGGGATGCTGGTGTTTGGCGTTTATCTGGTGCTCGACAATCACATCACTACCGGTACCCTGGTGGCCAGCAGCCTGCTGTCGTCGCGCACCATTGCGCCGCTGATGCAGCTCACCATGGTTTTTTCGCGCTGGCAACATGCGAAAAGCGCCATGAAAGGGCTGGATGAGCTGCTGAAAAAGCCGCTCGATCAGCCTGACGCCACGACGCTGGCGCATTGTCCAACCCTGACCGGCCATTACGATCTGCGCAACGTCCAGTACAGCTGGGATGATGAGAATCAGAAAAATAGCCTGCATATCCAGCAGCTGCAGATTAAACCCGGCGAACGGGTGGCTATTCTCGGCAAAGTGGGTGCCGGGAAATCGACGCTGCTGAAAATGCTGGCCGGCCAGGCGCAGGCGACGCAGGGCAACGTTATTGTGGACGGCGTTGATATCAGCCGCATCGATCCGGTGGATTTACGCCGCCAGCTCGGCTGGCTCTCGCAGGACGCGCGTCTGTTCTTCGGTACGCTGCGGCAGAACCTGATGCTGGGTAATCCTCACGCCAGTGAGCAGGAAATGTTACAGGCACTGCGCGTCAGCGGCGCGCTGTCGCTGGTGCAGCAGGACGCGGCCAGTCTCGATCGTATCATTAACGAGGGCGGACGCGGCTTGTCCGGCGGACAGCGCCAGATGGTGTTGCTCAGCCGTCTGATCCTGCGTCAGCCGCAGGTGGTGCTGCTGGATGAGCCCACCGCCGCCATGGATGAACAACTGGAGAAGTATGTGGTGCGGCAACTGCAGGGGTGGGTCGCTGGCCGCACACTGGTGCTGGTGACCCATCGTCCGACGCTGTTAAAGATGGTGGATCGTATTGTGGTGATGGATAACGGTCGCATCGTCGCCGATGGTCCGCGTGATACGATCCTGCGCCGTGCGATGGGCAAGGCGCCAGCACAAGGAGAAACCGCATGAGTCTGGTGATGATCGACAAAGACCTGGCGCGCCACGAACGCAGAACGTCGGCGATTATCTGGATCTGCAGCGCCGCATTGCTGCTGTTCCTGCTCTGGGCGCACTTCGCTATCCTTGATGAGGTCACGGTAGGTACCGGCAAGGTGACCCCCTCCAGCCGTGCTCAGGTGATCGACAGCCTGGATGGCGGCATTGTGAAAATGCTGAACGTGCACGAAGGCAATATCGTGGAGAAAGGGGCGATCCTGGCGAAACTCGATCCTACCCGTTTTCAGTCCAGCTTTGGCGAGGCGCTGGCGAAAGTGCGTACCCTGCGCGCCTCAGCGGAACGGTTGCAGGCTGAACTGGCGGATGCGCCGCTGAAGTTCAGCAGCGAAACGCTGCAGGTTCCCGAGCTGGTGCAACGGGAAACCCAGCTCTGGCAGTCGCGTCGTCGTAACCTTAAGGAGACCATTAACAACCTGCAGCAGTCGCTGCGGCTGGTACAGGACGAGTTGCGCATGACGGAGCCGCTGGTGGCGAAAGGGGCGGCCGGGAAAGTGGAGGTAATTCGGCTGCGCCGTCAGGTCAGCGACCTGCGCGGGAAAATTGACGAGGCGCGCAACAATTATCTGGTACGCGCTCACGAAGAGCAGGTGAAAAACAACGCCGAACTGGAGGCGCAGCTGCAGGTACTGTCAGGGAAAGAGGATCAGCTGGAACGCGCCACGCTTTATTCGCCGGTGCGTGGTATTGTCAAGGACATTCAGGTCACTACCGTTGGCGGCGTGCTGGAACCGGGCGGCAAGCTGATGGAGATCGTGCCGCTGGAGGATCAGTTACTGATTGAAACGCGCATTAACCCACGCGATATCGCCTGGATCCGTCCCGGTTTGCCCGCGATAGTGAAAATAACGGCTTATGATCCGGCCATCTACGGTAACCTCACCGGAGCAGTGGAAAGCGTCTCGCCAGATACTCTGCAGGACGAAGTAAAACGCGATCAGTTCTATTACCGGGTGTGGGTACGCACGCAAAAAGCGGAACTGACTAACCACGCTGGCCGTACTTTCCCGATAGTTCCCGGTATGGTAGCGAATGTCGAAATTAAAACGGGCCAGAAATCCGTGATGGATTATTTACTGAAGCCGCTAAATAAGGTTAAGGAAGCGATGCGGGAGCGCTGAAATAGCGGGCCGGAGAAAATTATCTTTACCTGGTTACTTTCGGAAATTAAGTAAGTATCTCTCTGGTAAAATAAGGAAAACAAAATGTGAAATGCTTAACAAATAATGCGCTTCGTTTAACCAACTATTTTTATGGGCAAAAACAAGCTGACAAAATCAAAGCGTAACGAGAGTGGATAAAAAAAGCCGGACACAAGGCCCGGCAAGAATAAGGGTAAACATCTCATTCGGGGTGAATGAAGGTAATAATGAAATAAATGATGATAGCGGAATCCATTGTAAGCGTTGACAGCGCGAAAGTTTTATCATTCAGTGCTCATAATATTTTAATCTAACCAGCTGATTTTAATAGCTCATAAACCGGTTTATCAAATTGTGCGCTATTTTTTAACACTGCGTGCTGATGAGAAGTTCCGCAATATTTACATTTAGAAATAAACATTTTATACACTGAAACACTTTCGGAAAATTCGTAGCATTTTCGAGATAGATTATTACCCGCTATATATCAACAATGAGTTTGCCGGCTGAATTTTTAATCGTTCAGCTCGCAGTGGCAAATATAAGGCACATAACAGAGGGTAATAAAATGAAACTTCGCGTTCTCTCCCTGATGGTTCCTGCATTACTGGTGGCAGGCTCAGCAGGCGCAGCTGAGATTTATAATAAAGACGGCAACAAATTAGATCTCTACGGTAAAGTTGATGGCCTGCACTATTTCTCTGATAACGACGGTTCCGATGGCGACCAGTCCTATGTCCGTTTCGGCTTTAAAGGCGAAACCCAGGTCACCAGCGATCTCACCGGTTATGGCCAGTGGGAATATCAGGCTGCCCTGAACAACGCCGAGTCAGAAAATACCGCTGACAGCTTTACCCGTGTTGGCTTTGCGGGTCTGAAATTCAGCGACGGCAGCTCTTTCGACTACGGTCGTAACTACGGCGTTGCCTATGACATTGGCGCCTGGACTGACGTACTGCCTGAATTCGGCGGTGATACCTACGGCGCAGATAACTTCCTGTTCCAGCGCAGCAACGGCGTTGCCACCTACCGTAACAGCGGTTTCTTTGGTCTGGTGGATGGCCTGAATTTTGCCGTGCAGTACCAGGGTAAAAACGACAGCCCTGAAGAGTCTCCGAATGGTCGCGATGTGCTGGGCCAGAACGGCGACGGCTGGGGCCTGAGCACCACCTATGACATCGGCTCTGGTTTCGGTATTGGTGCAGCGATGTTCCAGTCTGACCGTACCAACGAGCAGAATGGTGGCGAGGCTGGCGTGCTGGGCCGTGGTGACAAAGCGGAAGCTTACACCGGCGGTCTGAAATATGACGCTAACAACGTCTACCTGGCTGCGATGTATACCCGCTCTTACAATGCTACCCGCTTTGGTTCCGTGAATTCCGGCGCCTTCGGTTATGCGGATAAAGCGGATAACTGGGAACTGGTGGCACAGTATCAGTTCGACTTCGGTCTGCGTCCTTCTCTGGCATTCGTGACTTCGCGCGCCACCGATCTGCAGACCTATGGCAAACAGAACCTGAAAAAATATGTTGATGTGGGTGCGACCTACTACTTCAACAAAAACATGTCTACCTATGTTGATTACCAGATCAACCTGCTGGATGACAACGAGTTCACCGACGCAGCCGGTATCAATACCGATGACGTCGTAGCACTGGGACTGGTTTATCAGTTCTGATTGCAGGGGAGCGCGGCCACCGGCTGCGCTCCCGGTTTGCTCTGCCCGCCTGTATTAGCCCCGCAACACATCCTTTTCTCTGCTTTTATCCTGTTAATATGCCAGTGACTGCCACGGCGGCTCAGTGCGTCGATCGCCAGGTACGGGATTTGGGCTGCGGCTGTTTATCGTTCTGTGGCATCGTCCCCTCCAGCGCCACTCCCGCCAGGGTAAAAGCGGAATAGCGCAGCCAGTGCTGCCAGTCGGGAGGCGAAGATCTCTTTTTCGTCATGGGATACCTCGTATTAGTGTGCGGTCTTTCTGTTCGTGCATTATCCATGCCAGCCTGATCGCTCTGACAGCCACGGATTTCCCGCTCAGTTTGTTACACTGCCCGCGCTTCCGGCTGGTGCAGCTGACTATTTTTGGTGCGGGGCCGCTTGTGAATGCCTGACAGAGAGAAGGATAAAAAGAAGATGCGTATAATCTGGATGTTGCTGGCGCTGCTGACGCTCAGCGCTTGTGATAACGCCCCGGGCACTCAGGTGCTGGAAGGGAAAACCATGGGCACGCAGTGGCGGGTCAGCGTGGCGGCGCTGGAGCCGCCACGGGCAGCGCAGCTGCGCCAGCGTATTCAGCAGCAGCTCGATGCGGATGACCACAATCTCTCTACCTGGAAAGCGGATTCGGTGCTGTCGCGCTTTAATCGTTATCAGGGCAGCGCGCCGCAGCCGGTGGACGCCGGTATGGCCGATATTGTCACCGTCGCGCTGCGCATCGGGCAGAAAACTGGCGGTGCGATGGATATTACCCTCGGGCCGCTGGTGAACTTGTGGGGATTTGGCCCGACAAAACAGCCTGTTCATACGCCGGATGCGGCGCAGATCGCGGCGGCCAGAGCGCAAACCGGTCTGCAGCACCTGCGCGTGATCCAGGGCGTTGCCGGGCAGTGGCTGCAAAAAGATCTGCCGACCCTCTCTGTTGATCTCTCCACGCTGGGTGAGGGTTACGCCACCGATCATCTGGCACGCCTGATGGAGCAGGAGGGCATCCGGGACTATCTGGTGTCGGTTGGAGGAGCGGTGCTCAGCCGGGGCAAAAACCCGCAGGGGCGTCCCTGGCGCGTGGCGATCCAGAAACCCACCGATCGGGAAAACGCGGTGCAGGCGCTGGTCGATCTGCAGGGGCACGGTATCAGCACCGCAGGCAGCTATCGCAACTATTATGAACTGGATGGCAAGCGCATCTCCCATGTGATCGATCCGCTCAGCGGTCGGCCGATTGAGCATAAGCTGGTATCAGCGACAGTGATCGCGCCCACAGCGCTGGAAGCGGACGGCTGGGATACTGGCCTGATGGTGCTGGGCAGTGAAAAAGCGCAGGCGCTGGCGTTAAAAGAACAGCTGGCGGTTTACCTGATCAGTAAAGAGGGCGATCGCTTTGTCAGCTGGATGTCGCCACAGTTTGCTGCCTTTCTGATCGGCGATGAGTAGCGGAGGAGAAAATGATGCTCGATCTGTTTAATGACGAAGCGCCCTGGCAGGAGCCGCTGGCGGAGGGAGCGCTGATTTTACGTCGGCGTGCACGCGAGCAGGGGGAAGCGCTGCTGGCGGAAATCGCGGCGATTGCCGCACGGCATCCATTCCGTCATCTGCTGACCCCGGGCGGGCATCGTATGTCGGTCGCCATGACCAACTGCGGCGATGTTGGCTGGTCCAGTAACCTGCGCGGCTATCGCTATAGCGCAGAAGATGAGGAAAGCGGACATCAGTGGCCCGCCATGCCGGTACTGTTCCGCCAGCTGGCGCAGCAGGCCGCGCGCGCGGCGGGTTTTGCCCACTTTACGCCCGATGCCTGCCTGATTAACCGCTATGCGCCCGGGGCCAAACTGTCGCTGCATCAGGATAAAGATGAGAAAGATCTGCAGCAGCCAATTGTTTCCGTCTCGCTCGGCTTACCCGCGGTTTTTCAGTTTGGCGGCTTTGCACGCGGTGATGCGACGCAGCGCGTGTTGCTGGAACATGGGGATATCGTGGTGTGGGGCGGACCGGCGCGCCTGCGCTATCACGGTATTCTGCCGCTGAAGGCGGGAGTCCATCCGCTGGCCGGTGCCTGGCGCTATAATCTGACCTTCCGCCGTGCCCGTTAAGTGCGGGCGCTTTCGCTGACGATAATAAGAATTATCATTGCTATCATTTCGCATCGCATTAAACTGCTGGCTGCTTTGTTCACCCATGGAAACTGTTAATGGCGTTGCTTCACGTGGTCTTTCGCCAGTATCGCTGGCCGTTTATTAGCGTTATTTTGTTGACGCTGCTCAGCGCCGCGCTGGGTATTGGCATCATTGCTTTTATCAATCAGGAACTGATTGTCTCCATTAATACCTCACTCAGCGTGCTGCCGAAATTTTTGCTGCTGCTGGTGCTGCTGATGGCGGTGACCCTCGGTTCGCAGCTGGCGCTGACGTTGCTGGGGCATCACTTTGTCTGGCGCCTGCGCGGCGAATTTATCAAGCGCATCCTTGATACGCAGGTGGAGCGCATTGAGCAGATCGGCAGTGCGCAGCTGCTGGCGGGCCTGACCAGTGACGTACGCGCCATTACCATCGCCTTTGTGCGTCTGCCGGAATTGATTCAGGGGATTATCATCACCCTGGGGTCGGCGCTCTGGCTGGCCTGGCTGTCGCCGAAGATGCTGCTGGTGACCACGCTCTGGATCACCATCACCCTGATCGGCGGCTGGCTGCTGGTTTCCCGCGTCTATCAGCACATGGCGAAGCTGCGTGATCTGGAAGACAATCTCTATCGCGATTACCAGACGATTATCGACGGACGAAAAGAGCTGCAGCTTAACCGTGAGCGTGCCCGGCTGATTTACGACACCGTTTATCAGGAGGATGCCCGCAGCTATCGTCATCATATCGTGCGTGCCGATACCTACCACCTGAGCGCCGTGAACTGGTCAAACATTATGATGCTCGGCTCGATAGGGATGGTGTTCTTTATGGCCAATACCCTCGGCTGGGCCAATACCGCGGTGGCGGCCACCTTTTCACTGACGTTACTGTTTCTGCGCACGCCGTTGCTGGCGGCGGTAGGGGCATTGCCCACGCTGCTGAGTGCCCAGGTCGCGTTTCGTAAACTGAATGCCTTTCATCTGGCTGAGTATCAGCCGCAATTCAGCGCGCTGGTGCCGCGCAAGCCCTGGCAGACGCTGGAGCTGCGCGACGTCACCTTTCATTATGGGGATCATGGATTTGCCGTTGGTCCCATCAATATGACCCTGCGCCGTGGCGAACTGGTGTTTCTGATTGGCGGCAACGGCAGCGGCAAATCGACGCTGGCGATGTTGCTTACCGGTCTCTACCGGCCTCATTCCGGTACGCTGCTGCTGGATGGCGAAGCGATCGACGCGCAGGATCTTGACGCCTGGCGCAAACATTTCTCAGCGGTCTTCACCGATGTGCATCTGTTTGATCGTCTCACCGGCCCGGAAGGTCAACCCGCCAATCCTGCCCTGGTGCAGCAGTGGCTGGCGCGCCTGAAAATGCAGGATAAGCTGAAGCTGGAAGGAAATCGCGTACTTAATCTCGAGCTGTCGAAAGGGCAGAGCAAGCGTCTGGCGCTGCTGCTGGCGGTGGCAGAGGAGCGCGACATCCTGCTGCTGGATGAGTGGGCCGCCGATCAGGATCCCCATTTCCGCCGCGTGTTTTATCGGGAGATCCTGCCGTGGCTGCAGGCGGAGGGCAAAACCGTTTTCGCCATCAGTCATGACGATCATTACTTTATTCATGCGGATCGCCTGCTGGAGATGCGCGACGGCCAGCTGGGCGAACTGACCGGCAGCGAGCGCGAAATGGCGACGCTGGATGCGGTAAAACGCACCGAAAGCCGTGCCTGATGTCAGTTGATATAGCTTAGCTAAAAGGGTTATTAGTCAGGGAGGCGCGGTCAGGTTAAGTTCTCTCTATGCAGAAATGCACAACAGTCTTCTGAGTAACTTGTGTTAATTCCGGCTCATGGTGTTATGAGCCGTTTTTTTATGGCTTCAGCAGGGATGGTTGATCAGCGTCATGACCTCGCCCGGTTGCAGGCGGAAATATGCCTTCAGCAGGGTTTCCTGCGGCAACGCCTGACTCAATCCCGTCGTCAGAGATAACCGCGCCTCGCCTGCCGGCATATCTACCGCCACCAGCGCCGCCTGATGAAAATCCATTGGCTGACGTATCACCGGCCAGAGCGCTTTATACAGACTCTCCTTGAGCGAAAAGAGCAGAGTGGCCGCGGCGGCAAAAGGCAGCGGCAATGCGCGCAACAACTGCCGCTCCGCCTGATTCATCAGCATCCCGGCCGTCTCTTCCGCTGTCTCCACCGACATCATCTGCTCGACGTCAATACCTACGCAGCGCGGCTGGCGGGTGGCAGCCATCACGGCAATTCCCCGGGTATGCGACAGCGAGGCGGCAATACCGTCAGGCCAGCAGGGGGAACGATCGGGCGCATTGGTGAGGAGAAAATCCGCATGACCCAAATCCTGTAACAGCTGACGCGCCAGAAAGCGGCTGGCCAGATACTCGGCGCGCCGCCGCGTTACCGCCTGCGCCAGACGCGCCGGCAGGGGAATGGCCAGCACCTGGCTGAGCCCGTCATGAAAGCGTTGCGTATCGAAACGGCAGTAGCCCACCCGCAGATCGCCCTGGCTGACAGCCAGCGCGGTAATAAATCCCCCGGGGGGCAGAACAGGAACAGGCTGGAACATGTGGATACTAATCAGGAAAAACACCATTTAATCAGCCGCCAGCAGGAAGCGCAAGTTCCGCCGGGAGCGGCGCAGCAAAAATAAAGGCCGCCGCAGCGACCTTAAAGGCTATTTTTTCTCGGGTTCAGGTTTCTTATCACCTGATTCTGGTGCTTCATTCGGATCGTCTTTTTCTATGCGGTACATTCTGCTCTCCTTTCGTTGTCCGTTAATATTAAAAAGTATAGACCATACAGCGACTTTGCTCCGACATTCCGCGCAAAATCAGCGCAGCGCCCCATCGGTTTCAACCGGTTGCTCGCAGGGTTCCAGCATAATGGGAATGCTTTTATACGCAGGAATACCGCTCTGCGTATCATGGCTGTCCAGCGGCACCATCACGTTGGCTTCCGGGTAGTAAGCCGCTACCGAACCGGGCGCCATGTCATACACCACCACGGTCAGGTTATCTAACCGGCGTGATGTCGGCTGCCCCTCGGGATCGAGCGCCACCATATTGACCTTGTCGCCGACGCGCAGATTGCGTTTCTCGGCTTCATCCGCGTTGATAAACAGCACATCACGCCGTCCGGTAACGCCGCGATAACGGTCATTTAAGCCATACAGGGTGGTGTTGTACTGGTCATGACTGCGCAGCGTGGTCAGCACCAGGTCGTGACATTTCAGCGAGCGCGGATCCTCGTTAATGCCTTCCATCACAATAAATTGCGCTTTCCCGCTCGGAGTCAGCCAGACGCGTTCTGACGCGGCGTTATATAAACGGAAGCCGCCGGGCTTCTGAATGCGCTTGTTGTAATCGGCAAAGGCGGGGAACACCGCTTCAATCGCTTCACGGATAAAGCTGTAATCGCCAATCATCCGGTCCCAGTTCACTTTTGAATGGGGTAAGGTGGCTTTGGCAATACCGGCCACCAGCGCAGGCTCTGATTTCAGCCAGGGAGAGGCGGGTTCCAGCGTACCGCGCGAGGCGTGCACCATCGACATGGAGTCTTCTACCGTGACGCTCTGTTCACCGGAAGCCTGCACATCGCGTTCGGTACGGCCCAGTACCGGCAGCAGGTAATTATGTTTGCCCAACAGCAGGTGGGAGCGGTTAAGCTTGGTAGCCATATGCACCACCAGATCGAGCTTGCGCATCGCTTCAAAGGTGACCTGAGGATCGGAAATCGCTTCCGCCAGGTTGCCGCCAAGGCAGAGCAGCGCTTTCGCTTTGCCATCACGCATCGCCTGAATAGCCGCTACCGCACCATGACCATGTTTCTGCGGCGGCTTAAAGCCAAACACGCGCTCAATACTCTCCAGCAGTTCAGGCGAGGGGATCTCGGTGATGCCAACGGTACGGTCGCCCTGTACGTTAGAGTGACCACGTAACGGACAGATGCCCGCACCTTTCTTGCCCATATTACCGCGCATCAGCAGCAGGTTGGCGATCTGCTGTACGTTCTGCGTGCCGTACTGATGCTGGGTAATACCCATGCCGTAACAGATAATGGTCTTTTCCGCTTTCGCATACAGACGGGCGATATTCTGGATCTCTTCATATTCCATACCGGAAACCTTCAGAATATGTTGCCAGTCGGTAGCTTCCAGATCTGCTTTCAGCGCCTCAAAGCCCTGCGTATGCTCGCTGATAAACGCTTCATCCAGTACCGGCGCTTCCCCCTCCTGTAGTGCTCTTTCATGCATCTTCAGCAGGACTTTCATGATCCCTTTCAGCATTGCCGCATCGCCACCAACGCGCACTTTATAGTAGGTGGAGGCGAGGGTGGTCGAGCCCAGCGACAGCATTTCAATCGGGCTTTGCGGTGAGGTAAAGCGTTCCAGGCCACGTTCGCGCAGCGGGTTGATGGCGACGATGGTCGCGCCGCGCTTCGATACTTCGCGCAGCGTGCCGAGCATACGCGGGTGGTTGGTGCCGGGGTTGTGGCCGATACAGAGCACTAAGTCGCAGTGATCGAAATCTTCCAGCTCAACGGTGCCTTTACCGATGCCAATAGATTGCGGTAAACCCACGCTGGTTGGCTCATGGCACATATTGGAGCAGTCGGGGAAGTTATTGGTGCCATATTCACGGGCAAACAGTTGCCAGAGAAAAGCGGCTTCATTGGAGGCCCTGCCGGAGGTATAAAACTCAACGCTGTCGGGATCATCGTAGCTTTGCAGCTTCTCGCCAATCTCGCGAAAGGCAGTTTTCCAGTCGATGGGCTGATAAGTGTCGCTGGCGGCATCGTACTTCATGGGATGCGTCAGGCGGCCTTCGCCTTCCAGCTCAAAGGCGCTGCGCTGCCATAGTTCGCTCACGGTATGGGCAGCGAAAAATTCCGGCGTGGTGCGTTTGCTGGTCGCTTCCCACGAAACCGCTTTTGCGCCGTTTTCACAGAATTCAAAGGAGGAGGCGTGACGCGGATCGGGCCAGGCGCAGCCGGGACAGTCAAATCCTTGTGGCTGGTTTACTTTGAAGAGCGCAATCACATCCTGTTTTATCGACATTTGACCACGTAAAGCGTCAGCGACCGCTTTCAATGCTCCCCAGCCACCGGCGGAGCCGCCATAGGGAGCGATACCAATATTTTTGTTCTGATGTTTCATACGTCTCCACACTCATTAAGGAAAGGTAATGAAAGCGTAGGTCAGGCTGGCGGGGTTAAAGCGGATAATCTGAAAAAAATTCCTTTTTTTACTTTCAGAATATTACGGCACAGCGCCTGAGGGCGGGACGCATCTCTGTTTCGTTGCCACTGAAACCGTCAGGCTGAAACGGCAGCAGCCTTGCTGCCAGCAGCGCGCCGTCGGAGATTTTTACGCCTGGGCCACAAATTTAAGCTGGACAGGGTTGGTTAAAAAATAATCAAACTAAACTTTATTAACCCGGGCGAGGTTAATGGAGGGGCTATGTATACCGAGGCTGAATCCCGCAGATGGGCGTCACAGATGCTGATGTCCGCGCTGCGCGGCAATCTGAGTCCTGAAGAAGTCACCCGTCAGGTAACTCTGGCGTTCAGGCTGCATGGTGCAGCCGGGCTGGAAAAATTACTGAATGATGTACTGACGGAAGCGGGGCGCATCGGACCCGGACATTGTGACGGCTCGCTCTACTGCAGCCAAAAGATAACTCTCACCCGGACGCTGACTCGCGAGGCGAGCCATGTCCGCCAACGGTAAGCCGGATGCCGATCCGCCTGCGGGCAGATTTTTTTGCCCGCGGCGCTGGTCTGGTCAGATACCCGGAATCAGATGGATCAAGCTAACAAAAGCAACATTATCTTCAACCGGCAGCCGGGCCGCTGAGATGTAATCGGTCTGATACCAGACGACATCATCCACTTTTACCGGCGTGGAACAGGTTTCGCAATAAATACGTTCTACCTGCTCAGCGAGCGGTGAGCTGACTGAGGCCCGAAACCGGTCGCCACCGCATTCGCGACAGGAAATCTTAATAACAGGCATAGCGCAGGCTCAGAAGGGAGAAGGATGACTACCATACATTAAGAATCGTCCTAATCAAGACATGCGCACAGTAATAGCATAAATTATGCCGCTTTTTGTCTGGACGCCCGAAACTAAAGGAAATTTCCCTTTGTGCATGACATGATGCTGTCATCAGGCAGAACATAAACGACAGGAGCGTTTATCAGCGGAAAAAGAGTCTGGGCAAATGGCAGGCAATAAAAAAGCAGCGTTAAAGGCTGCTTTTTCAGGGTAATTTGGTCGGCACGAGAGGATTTGAACCTCCGACCCCTGACACCCCATGACAGTGCGCTACCAGGCTGCGCTACGTGCCGAACTGTGGAGGGATATACTACCGGTTATTCGCGCAATTGCAAGATACCTGCGTTCTAACTGCCGTATTATTAATCAGTTAGCGATAAAACGCTTCTCTTCTGTCAGCACCTGCAGCAATAGCGCCAGCTGCGGCTTATGATCTTTCAACGGGTTACCCTGCGCATCGTACGCTTTATAGCTGCCGTTATTCTCCAGCACCAGCGTGGTCTGCGGTGTGGTGATCACCAGTTTATTCTCATCGCTGCTGGCGACCCAGTTGTGCCGCCGCTGGGCCGCAAACAGATCTTCACCCTGCGCGTAGTTAACCGGATCGGTGCGCACATGTAACAGTCGCTGCATCAGCGTCACCATCACATCCTGGTGATCCGACAAACGTTCTATCTGCTGGGCTGGCGTATTCGGCCAGTGTACCACCAGCGGCACCTGCAGCGCGGCGCGGTTACCTTCGCTCGCTGCATCTTCACCCAGAGTAATGCCACGCTGGGCGGTAATCACCACCACGGTGTTCTGCAGCAGATCGCGCTGCTGCAGGCGGGTCAGGACGTTATTAATCTGTTCATCCAGCGCGGCCGCCTGGCGGGCATAGCTGCGTTCACGCGCCCTGACGCTGTCGCCGCTGACCTGAATACCGTTAAAGGCGATCCAGGAAAACCAGGGCGTCTTGCTGTCCGCCTGATGACTGTTAAGCCAGTTTTGCCACTGAGCGAAAGTTTCCGCGTTCGACTGCTTGCCGTTGGCGGGCAGGGTGTAATCCGCCAGCAGAGCCTGCCGGTACAGCGGCTGGCTGAACCCTTCTGAAGAGAAGAGCCCAAACTGATAGCCCTGCGTGCTCAGGGCGCTGAGTAACGTAGAGGGGATACGTGCCGCCAGGATGCCATCCATATAACTGGAGGATATACCGTAGAACAGGCCAAACAATCCACTCTCTGCCGTGTTACCGGCGCTGAAATGGCGGGTAAAGCGAACATTTTCCTCCGCAAAGCGCGACAGCGCAGGCAGGCTTTTCCCGACGCTGGCGTTATGTACTCCCTCGACGGTAATAATCAGCAGATTCTGTCGTGTACCGGCATCGCTGAAGGCGATATCACGCAGGGGATACTGCACGGAAAGCGCTTCCGGATCGCCCTGTTGTACCAGCCGACGCTGATATTCCTGTGCATCCAGCAGGCCATGCTTCTCCAGAAAACGCCGCGCAGTCATTGGATAGGAGAGGGGCAAACTGGCGCGCTGCATGGTAATAGGGCGATAGAAGTTGGCATCGGCCCAGATATAAAGCAGATGGCTGGCGAAGAAGCAGCTGATAAACAGTGCCGCGAGCGGCTTGCCAAAGGATCGCCGGTTCAGGCTGCGTAATTTCTGCCAGCTCCAGGTGGCGACCAGCATCTCTACCAGAAAAATGGCGGGCACGCTGATAAACATCAGTTGCCAGTCGCGCGCCATTTCGCTCTGGTCGGGGTTGACCACCAGCTCCCAGACCATGGGATTCAGATGCAAATGGAAACGGTTAAAGACGGCGCTGTCGACCATCACCAGCGTCAGGCCGACGGTGGCGCCAATGGCGGCCAGCACGCGCAGCAGGCGCTGCGACATCACCACAAAGGTCAGGGGAAAAATGATCAGCAGGTAAGCCGCGAACACCAGAAAGCTGAAGTGACCGATCCAGCTGCTGTAAGCATAAATACGGCCTGCAAGGGAAGCTGGCCAGTCGGCTACCAGCAGATAGCGACTGCCTAAAATTAACGCAAAGAAAATATTAAACAGAGCAAACCAGTGTCCCCAGCTGATCATCTGGGAAACTTTTTCACGGTAGCGCTGCCGGTTGGTTACCATATTATCTGTTCAAATTAGCCTGTTAATGGGCGTTGTCTTCGCGTACCGAAGCCTGTAACGCCTCAGCGAAAGAACGGGCCAGGGTGCGACGCTGAGCGGGCGCAACGCTGGTGTTAATTAAATTGGTCACCATGTTTCCCAGTACCATCAGGGAAAGATCGGTCGGGGCCTGGTCTTTTTCCAGCACCTGGACCAGCTGCGCGAGGAGTTGTTCCACGCGTTCGTCACTATAACGGGATGATTGAGGCATATCGTCAACTAAGCAAGTTTCAAAAGGCGATATATTACCGTAACAACGCACCTTTTTCTGCACTTTTATCGTAAGCGCAAAGTTCGGGATGCGCACGGAGTTGAAAGCGGCGGCGCGCGGTGTTTGAATACGCCCCTGAGCTTAAAGGAGAACCTACCATGAGTCTGGATCTCAACCAGATTGCCCTGCATCAGTTAATCAAACGCGATGAAAACAATCTTGAGCTGGTGCTGCGCAACTCGCTGCTGCCAGCCAACGCCACCGTGGAAGCGATGGTAGAGGAGTTACACCGCGTTTACAGCGCGAAAAACAAAGCCTACGGGCTGTTCAATGACGAGAGCGAGCTGGCGGAGGCATTGCGCAACTGCCGCAAAGGCGAAGATGATTTCCTCGCCTTCAGCCGCGCGGCAACCGGGCGTCTGCGCGACGAACTGGCAAAATACCCCTTTGCTGAAGGCGGCGTGGTGCTGTTTGTGCACTATCGCTACCTGGCGGTGGAATATCTGCTGCTGGCGGTGCTCAACAGCCAGTCGAGTATGCATGTTAATGAACAGCTCGATATCAGCACGACGCATTATCTGGATATCAACCATGCGGATATCGTGGCGCGTATCGATCTGACCGAATGGGAGACCAATCCCGGGTCGACACGTTATCTCACCTTCCTGCGTGGCCGGGTAGGGCGCAAAGTGGCCGACTTCTTTATGGATTTCCTCGGTGCGAGCGTGGGTCTGGACACCAAAGCGCAAAACCGCGGTCTGCTGCAGGCGGTGGATGACTATTGCAGCGAGTCAAATCTTGATAAGAACGAGCGGCAGAACTACCGTCAGCAGGTTTACAGCTATTGCAACGAACAGCTGCAGGCGGGGGAAGAGATTGCGCTGGAGGATCTCTCTAAGGAGCTGCCGCCGCTGGGAGAGAAAAGTTTTCAGGCTTTCACCCAGGAGCAGGGCTATGAGCTGGAGGAGCATTTCCCGGCCGATCGCGGTACGCTGCGCCAGTTGACAAAATTCGCCGGCAGCGGCGGCGGTCTGACGATCAATTTTGATGCTTTGCTGCTGGGCGAACGTATTTTCTGGGATCCGACCACCGATACGCTCACCATTAAGGGTACGCCGCCCAATCTGCGCGATCAGCTTCAGCGTCGCACTGGCGGCCGCTGAGTTATAGCCAATAAAAAACGCCGCGATTGCGGCGTTTTTTTCAACTCATCGGGCGATTAAGCGCGAACGAAGTCGATGTGAGTCACTTTCGGCTTGAACGGGTGACGCTGTACAGCCTGAACTTTTGCTTTTACTTCCTGACCGTCAACAACCAGAGTCAGCACTTCAGAATAGAACTCAGGTTTAACCTGCATGTTCATTACCTGGTCTTGATCCAGTTCAACAGCAACAGCGGCTTCTTTACCACCATAAATGATGGCCGGGAATTTATTCGCTGCACGCAGGCGGCGGCTCGCACCCTTACCCTGCTCTTTACGTACTACTGCATTGATAGTAAACATCGTAATGTCTCTTTTGATGACGTCTGTTACAGGCGACCCAGCAACAGACAGGTTATTCAGTAATGCTTATGCGAAGGCAAAAGCGGGCGGCATTATAGCGGCATTGCCCGGTACGGGCAAATGATTCCATCAGTTAACGCAGCTCGTTGGCGCGGCGGAAGCGGCCCTGATAATCAAACAGCTTTTCGCGCACCTGCCAGAACTGCCCTTTGGCGCGCGCCACGACAAAATCGGGATGGCGTAGCAGCGGCTGCATCGCTACCACGTCGGCGGCCGTTTCCCAGCCGAGCGGGACGCCGGGCGCGCGCTGGTGCGGACGCATAAACAGCTGTTCAAACGCCTTGCGCTGCGCGGGCGTGCGCAGGCGGAAACGTTCGCTGACGCTGGTGCCCTCCTCGTCAAAATAGGTCGCTTTCAGCCATTCCCCCTGCGCATCCTGGCCGTGCGCAAGCGCCATCCCGCCGCAGCGTAGCACCAGCGCATCTTTCAGCTTCAGCGCCGCTTTCAGCATATCGTCGGGGTCCACCAGCACCTTATCGCACTGATGGCAGCGCCGCGCGGCGATATCATTTTCCGCGCCGCAGTCGGGGCAGCTTTTGAAGCGGAAGCGATAATCGCACTGCCAGCGCTCGCCCTCATCATTCTCCAGCACGCCCTGACAGCGCCGGCCAAAATGTTCAATCACCGTGCCGTCGCTGGTCGCTTTGCCCCAGAAGGTGTTGGCAAAACCGCAGGCGGGGCAAAAAACCTGCACCGGCTGATTATCGCTGGCGCCTTTGGGCGTGCCGACTTCGGGAGTAAACAGGTCGTGCGGGTTACCGGCATAATCCAGAATCAGACAATCGGTTTTTCCCGGCGCCAGACGCAGACCTCGTCCCACAATCTGCTGGTAGAGACTGACCGATTCCGTGGGGCGCAAAATGGCGATCAGATCCACATGCGGCGCATCAAAACCGGTGGTCAGCACCGCGACGTTCACCAGAAACTTCAGCTGCTGCGCCTTAAAGGCACTGATAATAGCGTCGCGCTCGCGCATTGCGGTGTCGGCGGAGACCAGCGCGCTGTCCGGCGGCAGCAGCGAGAGGATCTCGCGCGCATGCTCGACGGTGGCAGCGAAAATCATTACCCCGCGGCGATCTTCAGCGAACTCCACGATCTGGCGAATAATCTGTGGCGTGACGCGCTGCTGCTGTTTCAGCTCCCGGTTGAGATCCGCCTCGCTGAACAAGCCGTTAGCCTGCGCCGTGAGGCGGCTGAAGTCATACTGCACCACCGGCATATCAAGCCGTTCGGGCGGCACCAGAAAGCCCTGTTTAATCATGTAGCGCAGCGGCAGCTCATAGATGCAGTCGCGAAACAGCGCCTGCTCATCGCCGCGCACCATACCGTGATAGTGAAAATGGTAGATCCAGCCTTTGCCCAGACGAAAGGGGGTGGCGGTCAGGCCAAGCAGACGCAGTTGCGGATTGTGCTGACGCAGGTGAGTGAAAATCTGCTGATACTGACTTTCGGCATCGTCGGCAATCCGGTGACATTCATCGACGATCACCAGCGAAAAGGCGCTTTCAAACAGCGTCAGATTGCGCGCCACCGACTGGACGCTGCCAAATACCACTTTGCGCTGGCTCTCTTTGCGCTGCAGCCCGGCGGCAAAAATGTCCGCTTCCAGCCCGTAAGCCTGGTATTTGGCATGGTTCTGCTCGACCAGCTCTTTGACATGAGCCAGCACCAGTACGCGGCCACGCGCCAGCCGCGCCAGTTCGGCGATCACCAGACTTTTGCCCGCACCGGTAGGCAACACGATAACCGCAGGCTCCGCATGGCGGCGGAAATGGACGATGGTAGCGTCCACCGCTTCCTGTTGATAAGGACGCAGAGTAAATGACATGGCACTTCACTTTTCTGTAAACCAGCCGCCATTATGCCATGAAAGCCAGGCGACCGCAGGATCGGCACTGTTAGCGCGCCTGACTCCAGGCTATACTGGCGAAACTTTTTAACGGTTAAAAACACCGTTTCAGATTCCCTCCGAAGCAACAGGCAAAGCAACGTAATGCGACTCGACAAATTCTTATCTCAGCAACTGGAAATCAGCCGTGCCATTGCCGCACGTGAACTGCGGGCGAAAAAAGTCACGGTAAATGGCGAAGTGGTGCGTGATGGCGCATTTAAAGTTTTGCCGGAGCATGAGGTAGAATATGAAGGCAATCTGCTGCAAATACAGCAGGGTCCGCGCTATTTTATGCTGAACAAGCCGCAGGGCTATGTCTGCTCCACGGACGATCCCGATCATCCCACCATTCTCTATTTTATCGAAGAGCCGCTGGCGTGGAAGCTGCATGCTGCAGGGCGGCTCGATATTGATACCACCGGGCTGGTGCTGCTGACTGACGATGGCCAGTGGTCGCACCGCCTTACCTCGCCGCGTCACCATTGTGATAAAACTTACCGCGTCACGCTGGAGTCGCCGATTGCCGATGATGTGGCGGCGCAGTTCAGCGCAGGCATCCAGCTGCACGGCGAAAAAAACCTGACCAAACCGGCACAGCTGAAGGTGATTACCGCGCATGAAGTCCTGCTGACGCTGAGCGAAGGGCGCTATCACCAGGTGAAGCGGATGTTTGCTGCGGTGGGCAATCATGTTGTTGCGCTGCACCGTGAGCGCATTGGCGACATCGTCCTTGATGAAAATCTGGAACCTGGCGAATATCGCCCGTTAACCCCTGAAGAGATTGCCAGTATTGGCTTGCCCGATGAGTTAAAACAACAGAAATAATAAACAGCAGGAGCAGTGTAGTGCGCAAGGAAAAAAACTCGTCCACAGGACTGGTAGTGATACTGGGGTTGCTGGCCATGTTAATGCCGCTCTCCATCGATATGTATCTGCCGGCATTGCCGCAGATCGCGCGGGAATTTGCCGTGTCGGCAGGCAGCGTGCAGATGACGCTCAACCTCTATATCTTCGGCTTTGCTATCGGGCAGCTGGTGTATGGCCCGCTGGCGGACAGTTACGGGCGTAAACCCGTGATCCTGTTTGGTACGCTGATTTTTGCCCTGGCGGCAGCAGCCTGCGCCCTGGCGCAAACCATCGATCAGCTGATTTTCATGCGCTTCCTGCATGGCCTCTCTGCCGCTGCCGCCAGCGTGGTGATTAACGCCCTGATGCGCGACAGCTACTCGAAGGAGGAGTTTTCGCGCATGATGTCCTTTGTCATGCTGATCACCACTATTGCGCCGCTACTGGCACCGATTCTGGGCGGCTGGCTGTTGCTGCTGTGGAACTGGCACGCCATCTTCTGGGCGCTCTCGCTGGCGGCGGTGGTGACTACCGTGCTGGTGGTGACCCAAATTCGCGAAACGCTGCCGGTGGAAAAGCGCCAGCCTTTCCGCCTGCGGACCATGCTCGGTAATTTTGTTACGCTGTTTCGCCACCGCCGCGTCTTCAGCTATATGCTGGCGAGTGGTTTTTCCTTTGCCGGTCTGTTTACCTTTCTCAATGTGGGGCCCTTTGTCTATATCGAGCTCAACCACATTTCGCCACAGCATTTCGGCTACTACTTTGCCCTGAACATCGTGTTTCTGTTTGTGATGACTCTGATCAACAGCCGCTCGGTACGACGCTTTGGCCCGCTGGCGATGTTCCGCTGTGGGCTGGTGATACAGTTCTGTACCGGCCTGTGGCTGCTGGTGGTCAGCGCCCTGAACCTCGGCTTTATGCCGCTGGTATTCGGCGTGGCGATGTTTATTGGCTGCGTATCCATGGTGTCGTCGAACGCCATGGCGGTGATTCTGGATGAGTTTCCGCATATGGCGGGTACGGCGTCCTCACTGGCAGGCACGCTGCGTTTTGGCATGGGCGCGCTGGTGGGCGCGCTGCTGTCGCTGATCACCTTTAGCAGCGCCTGGCCGATGGTCGGGACCATTGCGCTTTGCGCCTCGCTCTCCGTGTTGTTTTTTTACTACGCCTCGCGTCCACGAAAAAAAGCCGCCTGAACCGGGGGCGAACGCCGCTTCGCCCCGGGTCTCTCCTCATCCGACAATAATGTTTCTGGCATGTAAAAATTAAATTATAAAAAAGTAATCAATCAGGGTCTAAAATGATTGTTAACTGAGCGTGAACGCGATACATATAGCCTGAAATGCGAGCTTGCTCGCAAATAATAATATTCGCGTGGCGTGGCAGGGCAGAACGAGAAGACAAGTCTTGACGTCCCTGATTTTTACTTCGACCAGGGATACGCTGCACAGATGCCATGCATCGTGAATGAAATTATCATCTCTGGGGGCTTGAGTTGAATATGCCGCAATTTTCCGTTGTGCATCGGCTGCCGCAGCGTTATCGCTGGTGTGCAGAGCGTCAGGGCGTAATTGTCGCGCACAAAACGAATGATATCGCTAACGAACAGGATTTGATTGCGCTGCGTCTGTTAAGTCATCACGGTCATCCGGCATGGGAGATTCTGCGCCAGCTGCAGGAGACGCTGGCGGAAATTCAGGTAGAGTGCAAAATCGCCGAGTGTGAAGGAGAGCCCTGTCTGTTTGTGCCACTCAGCGACGAGAGCGCCACCAGCTGCTGCCTGAAAAATCGCGGCGTCGCCATCGCGGAAAACTTTGCTGCTCAGTAACATGGCAGCTTAGCGCGCCAGCGACAACAACTGACGGGTATATTCCTGTGCCGGTGCGGCAAACAGCGCTTCGCACGGCCCCTGTTCCACCACTTCGCCCTGACGCAGTACTACCAGCTGATGACACAGGGCACGCACTACCTGCAAATCGTGACTGATAAACAGCCAGGCGATACGATGCTGCTGCTGTAAACGACGCAACAGCATCAGGATCTGCTTCTGGACCGAGCGATCCAGCGAGGAAGTCGGCTCATCCAGAATAATCAGCTCAGGTTCCAGCACCAGCGCGCGGGCAATGGCAATGCGCTGGCGCTGGCCGCCAGAAAATTCTGCCGGGTAGCGCTGTCGGCTCGCCGCATCCAGCCCCACCTCTTGCATCACCGCCACGACTTTTGCTTCCAGCTGCGCCGCACTTAATGTTGGCCGGTGCACCTGCAGACCTTCCGCGATAATCTGCTGCACTGTCATGCGCGGGTTCAGCGATGAGTTGGGATCCTGAAACACTACCTGGATACGCTGACGCAGCGGCAGCATCTGCTGACGGTTCATCTGGTGCAGGGGCTGGTTGTCGAACCAGATCTCTCCCCGCGAGGCGATAAGTCGCAGCAGGGCGAGGCCGGTGGTGCTTTTGCCTGAGCCCGATTCGCCGACCAGCCCCAGACTTTCGCCCGCACGCAGCGTAAAGCTCAGGCCGCGCAACGCATGATGTTCCGCTACCGTACGTTTCAGCAACCCGCGGCGGATGGGGAAAGCGACGGAGAGATCTTTAACCTGCAACAGCGCAGGCATGCGCGGATCTACCGGTTCGGGGATTCCCTCCGGTTCCGCCTGTAACAGCTCGCGCGTATAGGGATGCTGTGGCTGGCTGAACAACGTCTGGCTGCGACTCTGTTCCACCGCGGCGCCCTGACGCATCACCGTCACCGTATCGGCCAGCTGGCGCACAATATTCAGGTTGTGGGTAATAAACAGCATAGCCATGTTCATTTCGCGCTGCAGTTCGCGCAGCAGCGCCAGGATCTGCGCCTGTACCGTGACGTCGAGCGCCGTGGTCGGCTCATCGGCGATCAGCAGTTGTGGCTGTGTCAGCAGCGCCATGGCGATCATCACGCGCTGTCGCTCGCCGCCGGAAAGCTGATGGGGAAAGTCGTTCAGACGCGCTTGCGGCTGGCGAATACCCACGCGATCGAGACAGCTGAGCATTTCAGCGCGGGCCGCTTCCCGCCGCATCCCGCGATGTAACGACAGCACTTCGTACAGCTGTTTTTCTACAGTATGCAGCGGATTGAGCGAGACCATCGGCTCCTGAAAAATCATCGCCATCTGGTTGCCGCGTATGCCGCGCAGCGTACGTTCGCTGGCCTGCAACAGATCCTGCCCGTTAAACAGAATTTCACCATGCGGATAGGCCACTGGCGGCGAAGGCAATAAACGCATCACCGAAAGTGCGGTCACGCTTTTGCCCGATCCCGATTCGCCGACCAGCGCCAGGGTTTCGCCCGCCTCGATATGCAGAGAAATATCCTCTACCACGCGGCGCTGTTGTACGCCCTGACCAAAGGCGACAGCCAGATGATTAATGGCAAGCAGCGGCGACGACATTCAGCCTCCTTTCGCGGGATCAAAGGCGTCGCGCACCGCTTCGCCAATAAAAATCAGTAGTGACAGCAGGATCGCCAGGGCAAAAAAGCCCGAGAGGCCCAGCCAGGGCGCCTGCAAATTATTTTTGCCCTGCAGCAGCAATTCGCCCAGCGATGGCGACCCCACCGGTAAACCAAAGCCAAGAAAATCGAGCGAGGTAAGGGTAGTTATCGAGCCGCAGAGGATAAAGGGTAGAAAGGTGAGGGTCGCCACCATGGCATTGGGCAGCATATGACGTAACATAATGCGCGCGTCGCTGACCCCCAACGCCTGCGCCGCCCGGATATAGTCAAAGTTACGCGTACGCAGAAATTCGGCGCGCACTACGCTCACCAGACTCATCCAGCCAAACAGTACCGTGACCAGCAGCAGCCACCAGAAACCTGGCTGGATCACGCTGGAGAGCAAAATAAGCAGGAACAGCGACGGCATACCGGACCAGACTTCAATTATCCGCTGACCAATCAGATCGATCTTGCCGCCGAAGTAGCCCTGCACGCCGCCCACCACAATACCTGCCACGCTGGAAAAGAGCGTTAGCAGCAGGCCAAACAGCAGTGAAATGCGCGTGCCGTAGAGCAGCCGCGCCAGCACGTCGCCGCCGTTAGCGTCGGTACCCAGCCAGTTTTGCCGTGACGGCGGGGAAGGGAAAGGCACCTCGCTGGCAAAGTTGATGCTGTTGCCGCTGAAGCGGATCGGAGCCCAGAGCGCCCAGCCCTGTTGCGCGATGCGCTGCTTTAACCAGGGATCCTGATAATCCGCAGCGGTCGCCAGCGGGCCGCCATAATCGCTTTCGCTATAGTCGATAACCAGCGGGAAGTACCAGCGCTGCTGATAATGCACCAGCAGCGGCTTATCATTCGCCAGCAACTCGGCGCCCAGCGAAAGCAGAAACAGAATGAGAAAAAGCCAGAGAGACCAGTAGCCACGCCGGTTACGGCGAAAACGCTGCCAGCGAGCCTGGTTAACGGGAGACAAGCGCATCAGCGGCCCTCAAAATCGATACGGGGATCGACCAGCGTGTAGGTGAGATCGCTCAGGATATTCATCAGCAGGCCTGTCAGGGTAAAGATATAGAGCGTGCCGAACATCACCGGATAATCGCGCTGGATGGTGGCGTCATAGCCCAGCAAACCGAGCCCGTTCAGGGAGAACATCACCTCGATCAGCACCGAGCTGGTGAAAAACATGCTGATAAAGGTGGCGGGAAACCCGGCAATCACCAGCAGCATGGCGTTGCGAAATACGTGATGATACAGAATACGCCGCTCATCCAGGCCTTTGGCGCGTGCGGTTACCACGTACTGTTTACGCACCTCATCCAGAAAGGCGTTTTTGGTCAGCATGGTGAGGGTGGCAAAGCCGCCAATCACCGTTGCCAGCACCGGCAGGGCAATATGCCACAGGTAATCGATGATTTTTCCGTACCAGGGCAGGCTGTCAAACTGCGGCGAGGTCAGTCCGCGCAGCGGAAACCAGTCGAGATAGCTGCCGCCCGCGAACAGCACAATCAGAATAATCCCGAACAGAAATGCCGGCACCGAATAGCCGACAATAATAAAGGTACTGCTCCAGACATCAAACGCGCTGCCGTTGCGTACCGCTTTTTTGATGCCCAGCGGAATCGAGACCAGATAGATAATCAGCGTGCTCCACAGGCCCAGACTGATGGAAACAGGCAGACTCTCTTTGATAAGCTGAATCACCGAGGCGCTGCGGAACAGGCTGTCGCCAAAATCGAAGCGGACATAGTTCCACAACATCTCTACGTAACGCTGCCACAGCGGCTTGTCGAAGCCGTAACGCTGAGTAATCTCTTTTATCACTTCCGGATCGAGGCCGCGCGCGCCGCGATACTGACTGTCGCCGGGGTTGCCGCCGTTCAGACTGGCGCGGCCCGGCGCGTTATCGCTGCCGCCGGGGATGACACTGGTCTGACCAAACTGAATATTGGCCAGCGCCTGATCCACCGGGCCGCCGGGCGCAATCTGCACAATAAAGAAATTGAGGGTAATGATCGCCCAGAGCGTCGGGATCACCAGTAAGAGTCTGCGCAAAAAATAGGTGACCACCTGCTCTCCTTAACGTCGCTGAGCCGGCAGCTGCGCGGCTTTATTGGCATCGTACCACCAGTTATCCAGCCCGGTACTGTAAGCCGGCTTGATGGCCGGGCGGGAAAACTTGTTCCAGTACGCCAGTCGCTCTTCGGCGTTATACCAGAGCGGCAGCATGTAGTGATTCCACAGCAGTATCCGATCCAGCGCGCGACCCAGCGGCAGCAGCGCCTGCTGATCGCCCTGGTGCGCCACAATCTGTTTTACGAAATGGTCCACAATGGGATCTTTTACCCGCGCGGTATTCCAGGTGGAGTTAATAAAATCAGATTGCCAGAGGTACTGCAATGAGGAGGAGGGCCAGGGCATGGCGTAATAGTTTGACGGGATCATATCGTAATCCCCTTCGCGCAGACGGCGCAGATACTGTGAGTTATCCACCTGACGCAGCGTCATGGTGATGCCGAGGCGTGCAAGGTTATGCTGGAAGGGCAACGCCCACTCGTTGCTGGTGCCGCCGCGCAGCAGCAGTTCAAAGCGGAAAGGCTGGCCGGTCCGGCTGTTGACCAGCTGGCGATTTTTCAGCGTCCAGCCCGCCTCCTTAAGTAACTGCAGCGCCTGCAGCAGTTTGTCGCGCTCGTAACCGCTGCCGTCAGAGCGGGGCGGGGCCCAGACCTGGTGAAACAGCTCCGCTGGCAGCTGCGTGCGAAACGGCGTCAGCAGCTTCAGCTCGTCATCATCCGGCACGCCCTGCGCGGCATATTCGGTGTTCTGAAAATAACTGCGGGTACGTTTCCAGGCCCCATAGAACAGCGTTTTGTTCATCCACTCAAAGTCGAAGGCCAGCGTCAGGGCTTCGCGCACGCGGCGGTCAGCAAACAGCGCTTTTTCATTGTTAAAGGCGAGCCAGCGCGTATCGGTCGCGGCGCTGTTGTCGGTGACCGCTTTGACAATATTGCCCTCATCAAAGTGACGGCCACGATATTGGGTAGCCCATTTTTTGGCGGAAGACTCTTCGCGCAGATCGAAAGCTCCAGCCTTAAAAGCCTCAAAAGCGACATTATCATCAAGATAGTAGTCGTAGCGCAGAGTATCCACATTGAAACGGCCGCGATTGACCGGCAGGTCAGCTGCCCAGTAATCGGTGACCCGACTGTACTGAATAAACTGACCGGGTTTCCAGGCGCTAATACGCATCGGGCCGCTTGCCAGCGGCGGATAACCCAGCGGCTCGTTAAACGGCTTGTCCCGCCAGAATTTCTCAGGCAGTACCGGCAGCGTCAGCAGGTTAAGAAGCAGATCTTTATCGGCTTTCGGCATGGTGATACGCACCGTCCGGCTATTCAGCGCACTGACCGTCACGCCTTTAAAGGTAATGCGGAACTGCGGCACCCCTTCGGTCATAAATTTTTTAAAGGTGAAGGCAACATCCGGGGCGACAATCGGTGTACCGTCGTGAAAGCGTGCCAGAGGGTTAAGGGTAACCTCCATCCAGCTGAAATCGTCGGGATAACGCGCCGAGACGGCAATCAGCGGATAATAGCTGGCCGGTTCGTCGTCAGAGGTGGTAAACAGGCTGTCGTAAAGCGCATCGGTGCCGGCGCCGGGATTACCGCGCGAGGCGAAGCGATTGAAATTATCATAGGTGCCGATCACCGCCAGCGTCATTTTCCCCCCCTTAGGCGCGGCGGGGTTGGCGTAATCATAGTGGGTAAAGTCCGGCGCGTACCTGGGCGCGCCCAGACGGGAAAAGCTATTGCTCTGGTGGATGTTTGCCGCTGACAGTGACGCCAGTCCCCCCCAGAGCAGTAAAACGGTCACGATGCGAAGCAGCATAAGCGCGGCACTCTCCTGATCATTAACATCGCTGCTGAACCGCCAGCGCTACGCCTGTGATAAGGCGAGGGTCTGCTGGCGATAATAGTCGAGCAGCTTTTCCAGCTTCAGCGGACGGCTATAAAGGTAGCCCTGCAGATGCGTCACGCCGCGGTTAACCAGCCAGTTAGCCTGTTCGCGGGTTTCGACACCTTCGGCCACTGTTTTCAGATTCAGCTTTTTCGCCAGGCTCAGCACTGCATCCAGTACCGGCGAGGTGACCGTTTCCGTCCCGATGCTCTGGACAAAACCGCGATCGATTTTCAGATAGTCAAAGGGGTATTTTTCCAGATAGATCAGGGCACTGTGCCCGGTGCCAAAATCATCAATGGCGATTTTAATCTCATTGCTATGCAGCCAGGTAAAAATCTCACCGGCATTTTTTTCCCGCACCATGGTGCTTTCGGTAATTTCAAAAATGTAGCTGAAATGACCGTCCGGCATGGCGTCAAGCCACTGCCTGACGTCGCCGCGAAAGGCATCCGACGCGAGGTGCAGGGAGGACAAATTCAGCCCGATACGTGTCCCCTGCGGTACATACTGACACAACTGATGGGCATCGCGCGCGACCAGCTGAAACAGGTGACGCGTCAGAGGAATAATCAGATTTTGCGCTTCAGCATAGCTGATAAAAGCGTCAGGCGGTATCGCCCCTTTGGTGGGATGGTTCCAGCGCATCAGCGCCTCCAGGCCGTAGGGCTGTCCGTTCAGGGTAGCGATCAGCGGCTGATACTCCACATGAAACTCGCCGCGTCTGATACCGCGCATAATTTCCCGGCCTGGTCGCGGATGCTGCATCAGCACCAGCCAGCAGGCCACGCTGACCAGCAGCGCTAACAGAATACCGCTCAGGATAATCAGATAGTAATCGTGCGCGGTGAGCGTGCTGCCAAAGAGCACAAACTGGATCGGATAACCGGGCACGGCACTGCGCATTAATGCGTCAGCGGGCAGCGCGCTGACCGGCACGATAGTGGATTGTCCGCTGACCAGCGCATAATCCTGTACCACAATGGCCATACCGGTGATTTCCGGGTGATAAGAGGCCAGCAGCTGATAGGGCGTCAGCGTCAGGCTCATGGTTGCCAGCAAGCCGGTTTGCGCTTTTCCGGCGGTTTTCAGCCACATCCCAAGGGCCGCCTTATGCGGTTGCAGCGGCGTCCCCTCAAGCAGTTGAAAATCGCGGTCGCTGTCAAGATTCAGCGCTGAAGAGAGGGCATTGATCGGCAGCATCAGCGGGCCGGTCACCGAAGAGCAGTAGGCGTTGCGGTTACGTACCAGCAGCAGCGTGCGAATGTTTTCGGCAAAGGCGACGCGCGTGGTGAGTTCCTGCGCGACGCTGTTACAGGCAAACTGGGTATATTGCACCAGCGGATTAAGGGTATTAACCAGCGTATCCAGTACCTGCTGAAGATCATGCTGACTGTAGTTAACCAGCTGCTCGTGCTGCTGCACGCGCTTTTGCCAGGTAACAAGCAAGCCTGTCGTCAAAAACAACACAAAGAACGCAATGCCCGCAATCGCACTGTGCCGGGCGATACGGCGCGGATAAGTTGCATGACGCATCAGCGTCCTGGACAGTGGCATGGAGTACATTCCCCTTGTCGTGCCTTTTATTATTGAACTGCGCAACTGCTCTCTGGTGTAAGGGGATGAGAATATAACGAGAGTCGGGGAAATGTCTCGATATAATTATGATTCGCAATCGCTTTTCAGCAGGGGATGCGGCAAAAAGGCGATTTAAGTAAAATAAAAAAAGACGCTGCCGGGCAGCGTCTTTTTTATCTCTGGCTGAGAAAGGATTTCAGGAAAACCGGGCTTAGCTGGGATTACGGCCTAACACGCGACGGGCTTCGCGATAGCGCGCTTTCCAGTAACTTTCATTCAGGCTGGAAATCATGACGCCACTGCTGGTAGAGGCGTGAACGAAACTGTCGTTGCCCAGATAGATGCCCACGTGGCGGCCTGTGGAACCGGCACGAAATAACACCAGATCACCAGGACGCAATTTATTACGCGACACTTCTTTTCCGGTCTCTTTTTGTTCCCAGGTCGAGCGCGGAAGATCTAAACCGAACTGTTCGCGAAAGGTGCGCTGGACAAAAGCAGAGCAGTCGATACCGCCTTTGGTCGTGCCGCCCAGACGATAGCGTACGCCTTTCCAGTCGTCATATTGCTCCATAATGCGGGATTTAATATCGACATTGCGCACCATCTCTTCGAATTCATCCTGAGACGCCTGAAGTAAAAAACCATTCTGGTTGTTAACTTCATGCTTCTCGTTTTGCGCATTCTGACTGTTATGTGTACCGCTACATGCTGAGAGAAGGGTCGCCAGTGCTACGGCAGGCACTATTCGCCAGATATATCTCAGAATTGGTTGAGATTTGACCATTGTTGATGTTTTCCTTCGAAGTCCTTACGACATTATTGTCGTCAGCCAGATGACAAAACGGAATGAGATTAATAAGCAAATCGACCTAAGACAATTCCTTAATTAATAAAATGTGTTACTGAACACACTTTATCGCTAAAAAAAGTCCTGACTTTTGCTACGCCTGGTCTCACCGCAACTGAGGTTAACCGATTAAAAGCCGCGTGGCGAGCGGTTTTATACAAATATTTATAGGTTTTTTTGATATGAATCAAACTGTAATATTCTGGTTATTTTATCGACAATTGTGAGGAAATAAAGGCGGAAATAAGGGCTAATAAAGGCGGCATTTCAGGGGATCAATGCATTTTCAGAGATTTGCCACTGGACGAAGAATAAGCACGCTTATCTTATAAAGAAATATCCATAATCTTTTCTTTTGTCAGGATTTGATGAGTAACCTCACTATGTGACGTTTTTTACGCGCAGACGCACTATTACCGCATGGCAGGTCTGCGCGTGTGTAGTTAGCGTTGCGGCTTGTGCCGGCCAGGGAGATTAACCTGGAGCCAGTCAGTCAGCCTGTCGCTGCCCGGCGTCAGCAGCCACCAGCTCAAACCGACCAGCACTACTGACAGCGAGCCCACCGCAATATCGGTAAACCAGTGCGCCCCCGCCATCACGCGCGGCAGAGAGAACAGCACCACAATCACCACGCCGGTAAAAAAGGCGCGCAGGCCAAAGTAGCGCCACATAAAGCAGGCGAAGATCATCAGCATCATGCCGTGGTCACCCGGGAAGCTGTCCTTTGAGGCATCTTTGGCAGGGATACCGGTCAGCTCACTCACGCGGTGAATATTGTCGAAATAAAGGGTAGGACTGGCATGCTGGACTGGCAACAGATGCCCGAGCTGGTTCAGCACCACGGCGCTCAGCAGCATGGTGATGCCGATAGCCAGCAACCGGCGGCGTCCTGGCGGCGTTTCACGTTGCCAGTAGTGGAAATAAAGCAGCCCCATCGCCAGCAGCGAGACCAGATCAAAGCCGCGAAAGTTGGTGATCGCCACCAGCAAGGCGAAGCCAGGGTGATCCAGCAGAAGATCGTTAAAGCGGAAAAAGATCGCTTTATCCAGCCCAAACCAGAAGCCGTGCTGGGGTAACAGATACCAGGAAAGAAACAGGCCAATCCCCAGCAGATTCAGTAGCAGAACAGTAACCAGACGCGTTGCAGTCATCTTTTCGACTCAGCAGAAAATAACGGCAAAACCTACCGCAATCAGCTTAAACGAAGCTTCAACAATGTTGTCTGCAGAGCGTTCCAGTCAGTAAGCTGGTCATGAATGAGCTCAATCCGGCTGTCGGGCGGCGGCGACTGGCGGGTTTCAATTTGCAGATCCAGACCCTGGCGATTGATACTGACCAGACCTTCCGGAATACGCAACACGCCTTTGACGCGACCCACCGGGGCAAGACGCGCCCATTCCAGCACGCCGACGGTGTCAAATACCGTCTCCTGATCGAACACCCAGCCACAGGCGTAGTAGCCCTGGCCCTCATTCAGCGCCCGGCGCCAGCGCGTCTGACCATCGAGTTTTAACGCCGCCAATCCGCTGGCGGGCGCGCTATGCGCGTGATGGTGCTGTGCTGACGGCAGATCGCGTGCCGGGCCGCGCGGCGTATCCAGCAGCGCCGGATCGATATTGCCATAGCGCGCGACCACCAGCTGGCGATCCCCCAGCTGCGCCTGCTGCCACTCCGCCAGACGTGCTTCATCCTCTGTGCTCCAGCGATCACTTTTATTGGCGATAATAATGTCCGCTGCGGCCAGCTGATCGCGGAAGTTTTCATTCTCCCGCACGCGCGTATCGCTCAGCTGGCGTGGGTCGAGCAGGGTCAGCGTCGCATTCAGGGTCAGCCAGGGTTCATAAACCGGCGAGGTCAGCATGGTCAGCAGCTGCTTCGGATGGCCGAGACCGGTGGGTTCAATCAGCAGCCGATCCGGCTTAGCCTGCTTCAGCAGCATATTCAGCCCCACCTGCATCGGCAGACCGTTGACACAGCACATGCAACCGCCAGGAATCTCTTTCAGAATGGCGCCGCCCTCGGCCAGCAGCGCGCCATCGATGCCGATTTCGCCAAATTCGTTCACCAGCACCGCCCATTTTTCATGTTCAGGCTTGTACGCTAACAGATGAAGCAGCGTGGTGGTTTTTCCGCTGCCCAGAAAGCCGGTAAGTAAATTCACCCGCGTCATGCTCTCCTCCCGCTAAAAATAACGCAGCGTCGCAACAGGCGCTGCGCCGCTGTAAATATCAGGCTGTGGTGTGATAACCCTGAACGGCGCGCACTGCCTGCGCCAGGGGGATCAGTCCGCGCGGCTCATATAGCGACGCTCCGGAACATGGATACGGATGCGGTCACCGTTGCTGAGATATTCCGGCACCTGCACGACCAGACCGGTGCTCATACCGGCAGGCTTGGTGCGTGCGCTGGCAGAAGCCCCTTTAATGCCTGGCGCGGTATCCACAATCTCCATGTCAACCGTCTGCGGCAGCTCCAGCGCCAGCACCTGGCCATCCATTGTCAGCACCTGAATACCCGGGATACCGCCTTCCGGAATAAACAGCAACTCATCTTCAATCTGCTCTTTTTTGAAGATATAAGGGGTGTAGTCTTCATCATCCATGAACACATATTCATCACCGTCGATATAGGAGAAGGACACGGCGCGGCGGCTCAGGGAGATAGCATCAAGAATATCGTCGCCTTTAAAGCGCTCTTCCACTTTTAATCCGGTGCGAACATCGGTAAAACGCATTTTATACAGCGTAGCCGCACCGCGCGCGCTGGGGCTTTGAATATCGATATCTTTCACCAGCAGCAACTTGCCGTTCCAGCTGACGGCCATACCACGTTTAATCTCATTCGCTTTTGGCATCGCATTTCTCACTCAGTGATAAAAATTGTGCGCGCAACGTTACTCGTGCAGCGTAAAACAGGCAAGACACGACGCAGGAAATTTTGGTGTCCCCGGCCGGGTGGCGTGAACAGACGGGGCAGCCCGGGGCTGTTTGCTGATGCCAGCGGGCATCGGACAACTCTTGCCCGCGCTGCGCCGGGGTAAAATTTCATTCCCGCCTGCCAGGGCTTCTGGTATCGTCGCCCCACTGGTGATCAGAAGGGGGATTAAGCATGGAATGTCGTATTGATTGCGGAGCATGTTGCATTGCGCCTTCTATCTCTTCGCCGATTCCGGGCATGCCGCACGGCAAACCGGCGAATGTCAGATGCGTGCAGCTGTCGGACGATAACCTGTGTAACCTGTTTGGTTCAGCGTTACGGCCAAAAGTATGCGCCAGCCTGCGGCCTTCTGCGGAGATGTGCTTAACCAGCCGTGAGGAGGCGATGACCTATCTTATTGATCTGGAACGAAGCACGGCATCCTGAGGGCAGGGCGCGCAGCACCAATAAACTCCAGGCGCTGAGGGCTGTTTTATCTTGCTGCCGGCCAGAACTCTTCTTGTCTGCCGTATCGACTGCGGCCTTGCAGACGGGGGAGGTTTAGTTACGCGGGGAAACGGTTAAACGCCGGTTTTCCGGGGGCCCGGAGCAGAAGGGCTATTCGCCAAATTTTTCCTGAAAGATGCGTTGTATGCCGCCAAGGTGCCAGTTCAGTTTTTCCAGCGCTTCATTATCCTGTTCTTTGCGTAACAGTTCGACAATGCTTTCGTGATCGTTCTGCGAGCTTTCCAGCTCTTCCCGGGTTCTGGAGAGATGGTTTAAGAACGCGCGGATGCGATTGATATTGGTCTGGTAAAAATCGATCAAGTCTCTGTTTTGGCTGGATTCAATAATGGCCATATGGAAGGCGGTATCCGCTTCCCGGTAATCCTCCGGCGCACGTTCCAGCGCCTCGCGTCCCCACTGCAGATGGCGCTCCAGCAGGCTAATCAGGGACTGACGATCGTGGCGCAGCGCCAGCGTCAGCGCACCTGCTTCGAGGATTTGCCGCACCTCGGAGGTTTGCTGCATCTCCTGCGCATTAAAGGAAAACACAAAGGTGCCCCGCTGCGGAATAACCTGCACCAGCCGTTCCATTTCCAGCTTTTGTAAAGCTGCCCTGACCGGGGTACGGCTGACATTAAGCTGCGTCGCAATATCATTTTCAGAAATTAATGAGCCGGGCGCTATTTTGCAATTAACGATCAAATCACGAATATGATCGGCCAGCAGCTGGCTTAATGACTGAGGGCGGAGAATCTTTTTCGCTGACCAGTCTATAAGAAGTTTATCGGAGGACATAATAGCGCGTACTTCCTTTAAACAAATCAGGTTTATTGGCGCAATAGTTACATGGCCCACGGCGAGATGCAAGGCACCCGCCCGGCCAGCGGCGGGGAAAGCGCCGCTGGCCAAAGCGCATCAGGAGGTGAACAGATATTCCTGCTGCTGAATATGCGCCTGATTAAGGGCCATCCCCATACCGGGGCCTTGCGGCACCTGAATAAGGCCATTTTCCGGCACCAGCGGATCGCGCAGGAAATACTGGTGAATATCGTTCCATTTCACCAGATACTCCTGGTACGGTGTATGAATCGGCGACTGGGTGCTGGTAAAATGGGCGGTCGCGATAGTGGAATGGCCATGAGGAATCACCTGCAAATCGTACATGGTGGCCGCCGCAGCAATTTTTAACGTTTCAGACAGGCCGCCACACCAGTAGATATCTGGCTGGACCACATCCAGCACCTTTTCCTCGAAAAAGCGTTTGAAGCCCCAGCGGGTATACTCATGTTCTCCGCCCGCCAGCGGAATGGTGAGTTTCTCTTTCAGGCGGCGCATACTGCCGATTCTGTCGGGCATTACACACTCCTCCAGCCAGCGCGGGCGCCAGGGCGCAATGGCTTGCGCCAGCTCCAGCACATAGGTCACGTCCATGGACTGCCAGCAGTCAAACATCAGATCGTAATCCTCTCCCACCGCTTCACGCAGCGTCTTCACCAGCGCAACATTCTTTTTCAGTCCTTCCCGACCACTCATCGGGCCATGGCGGAAAAACCATTTTTGTCCGCGATAGCCGAGGGACTTGTAATATTGTGCGCGTTCACGTACCAGGCCCATATCCTGTACGGCAAAGCCCAGCATCGAAGCATAGGCCGGGATCGCCTCGCGCACTGATCCGCCAAGCAGACGATAAACCGGTTGTTGCATCCACTTGCCGCGCAGATCCCACAGGGCGCAATCGACGGCACTGATGGCCAGCATGGCGTCTCCCTGACGGCCATGCACCATGGCGCGATGCATTTGATCCCACAGGCGTTCACTGTCGCGCGCATCCTGGCCGATCAGTAAGCGGCGCAGACTGCTGTGGATAATGGCGGCAACCGCGTGCGGGATTGGACCCGCCAGCCCATCCACACCTTCGTCCGTGGCAATCTCCAGAAACACGGTGGTAATGGCGAAGCCCTCTTTCAGCTGAACGCCGCCGTCATGATCGTCAACGGCACGATATTCCGCATAAACATCCAGCGGGCGCGCCAGGCGCTCTTCCCAGAACGGCGCGTGACCGGGCATTACGCCTTTAACCTGAAGTAAGCGGATATCCACAATTTTCATCTTACTGACCCCTTATGTGAGTAGCGATTTTGCTGTACTGATGATGGCGACGGAAAATAAGGCTCAGGGTAATAATCGACAGCAGCGCCATGGCGGCTAACCAGTAAAATCCGCCGTTATAACTTCCGCTCCGATCGCGTATCAGGCCGATAACCCAGGGATTGATGATGCTGGCGATACTGCCCAGCGCATTAATCAGGGCAATACTGCCGGCGGCCACCGAGGCGGAGAAAAACTGCCCGGGCAGACCCCAGAAGACCGGCATAGCGCCAAAGAAACCAAAGGCGGAGCAGCAGAGAAACGCCATTCTGACCAGCGGATCATCGAACCAGGCGGCACTGACCAGACCCAGGCAGGAGATAATCAGCGCGAGATAGTTCGCCAGCAGACGCGAACCGGGACGGTCAGCCAGACGCCCCAGTACCAGCATGCCCAGCAAGCCGAAAATATAGGGAATGATGGTGACAAAGCCGGTCTGAATATGACTCAGGCCGGTTTCGCTGATAATCAGCGGCAGGAAAGTGCTGACCGCGCCATTGAGATTCGCCAGACCGTAATAGGTGAGGCTAAAGAGTAAAACCAGCGGGCTGAAGAGGGCTTTCAGCATCCCGCCATGGGCGCGTGGCGGCAGCGCTTGCTGTTCCGCCGCCAGCGTGGCGATTAGCCAGCCTTGCTCATCCTCTGTAAGAAAGCGGGCATCTTTTGGCTTATCGGGCAGCGCAAAGGGAACAATCAACCCCAACACCACGGCGGGAATGGCCTCCAGCAGAAACATCCACTGCCAGCCGCGTAGTCCCATCCAGCCATGCAGCTCCAGTAACAGCGTGGAAACCGGCGTGCCGATAATCAATGCGATGGGGATACCAGCCATAAACGCGGCAATAATGCGTCCGCGCCAGGCGGCCGGAAACCACATGGTGAGGTAGAAGACGATACCGGGAAAAAAACCGGCCTCGGCAGCGCCGAGCAGGGCGCGCATGACATACAGGCTGTTTTCATTCCAGACGAAAATATGCGCCCCGGAAACGATCCCCCAGGTCACCATAATTCGGGCAATCCACCAGCGTGCGCCTACTTTTTCCATCAGCAGATTGGAAGGCACTTCAAGCAGTGCATAGGGAAGAAAAAACAGCCCTGCCGCCAGACCAAAACTGGCCGCACTTAGCCCGATATCCGCGTTCATGGTTAAAGCAGCGACGCCGATATTGGCTCGATCAATAACGGCAATCACATAGCAAGCGATCAGCAACGGAATCAATCGCCAGGAAAGTTTGCGCATTACCATTTTTTCAACATCAGAATCAGCGTTTTGCATAGGGGTTCCTGATAGCAGCGTTATTGGTATTCAAGATACTTGTATACAAGTACATTTTTTATCCGCTTTCGTCGGCGCACTCAAGGAAAGGAATGCAAAAACGAGAGTTGAAGCGTTTCACAGGAAAAACTGTGATCCAGGTTGCGTTACGCGGGATTAACAGGCTGATACTGATAAGGTGCTGTGGCTGTTTTTACTCTGACGCTGCCGCATAACAGAGCCATACAGCACTAAAGACGCAGCCGGTCAGAAGTGAACAGGTGGAACAAACCCAACAGGCACTATTCGCTGCCTGCTGTTGCCAGCGCTGAACTGCTGCTGAAAAGTTGCCCTGATGGTGACAGCTTTAAAGCGAAGATTTCAGCACGGCGCTGAATAAATGAGTTACAGAATACGAAGTGTGCGTGGCATCAAAGATCTGCTACGCCATTTACGCATTTTCTTGCCTGCGTCCCTTGTGCTGCTCCATGATTATTGAAACGTTTCAGCGTTGTCGCCGCCCTGTTTGATGGCCGTGATAACGTCTTTTTTCGCCATCAGGCTGAAACGATTCAATTTCAGCAAGCGAGGAGAAATATGTTCCAGCTCGATCTGCAAGCTATTCATACCGGTGTCCGCGCCGGCAACAAAGAAGAGGCGATCCGTCAGGTTGCCGCTGCGCTCGCCGCCGCAGGAAACGTCGGGGAAGGCTACGTTGACGGCATGCTGGCGCGCGAACAGCAGACCTCTACCTTCCTGGGCAATGGTATCGCCATTCCCCATGGCACGACGGAAACCCGCGATCTGGTGCTGAAAACCGGCGTTCAGGTTTTTCAGTTCCCGCAGGGCATCGCCTGGGGAGAGGATCAGACGGCCTATGTGGCGATCGGGATTGCGGCAAAGTCAGATGAGCATCTGGCGCTGCTGCGTCAGTTAACGCATGTATTGAGCGATGAAAGCATTGCGGAGCAGCTAAAAACCGCGTCAGCGGAAGAGCTGCGCGCGCTGCTGATGGGCGAAAAACAGGCGGCAGAGTTCCGGTTTGACACCTCATTAATCAGCGTGGGGGTGGCCGCCAGCGATCTGATGACGCTGCAGGCGCTGAACGCCGGCCGTCTGCAGAGCGCCGGTGCGGTAGACACCCGCTTCGTGGCCAGCGTGATCGCTAACGCGCCGCTCAGCCTGGGGCAGGGGATCTGGCTGAGTGACAGTCAGCTGGGCAACCTGAACAGCGCCGTAGCGATAAGCCGCGCGGCAGCACCCTTTGAGCATCAGGGTGAAGCGGTCAACATGCTGATAACCGTTGCGGCGGTGGATGAGCGTCCGCTGCAGGTGCTTGGCTATCTCAGCGATCTGCTGCAGGCGCAGAAGGCGCATCGTCTGCTGGAGGCGGATGCGGCTGGCATCCTGGCGCTGCTGACCAGCGTGGTCGATGAGCAGGCTGATGTGCTGACCGCAGAGTTTATTGTCCGTAACGAGCATGGGCTCCATGCGCGACCAGGTACCGCTCTGGTCAGCATTATCAAGCAATTCAACAGTGAGATCACCGTGACGAATCTGGACGGCAGCGGCAAAGCTGCCAACGGGCGCAGCCTGATGAAAGTGGTGGCGCTGGGCGTGAAAAAAGGTCACCGGCTGCGCTTTACCGCCAGCGGTGACGACGCCGCTCAGGCGCTGGCAGCTATTGAAGAAGCGATTAACAGCGGTCTGGGCGAGGGGGTTGCATGAGCAGACGCGTAGCTACTATTACCCTGAATCCGGCTTATGACCTGGTGGGTTTTACCCCGGAAATCGAGCGCGGCGAAGTGAATCTGGTGAAAACCGCTGGCCTGCATGCGGCGGGGAAAGGAATTAATGTTGCCCGGGTACTGAAAGATCTTGGCATAGATGTCACCGTTGGCGGCTTTCTGGGCAAAGAGAATCAGGACGGCTTTCAGCAGCTGTTCAGCGAGCTGGGCATAGCGAACCGTTTTCAGGTAGTACCGGGGCGTACCCGGATAAACGTCAAGCTGACCGAGAAAAGCGGTGATGTAACCGATTTCAATTTCTCCGGCTTTGAGGTCAGCGCGCAGGACTGGGAGCGATTTACCAGCGACTCGCTTACCTGGCTGGGACAGTTCGATATGGTCTGCGTCAGCGGCAGCCTGCCCGCCGGAGTCGATCCCGACGCCTTTACCCGCTGGATGCGCGACCTGCGTAGCCAGTGCCCCTGCATTATTTTTGACAGCAGCCGTGAAGCGCTGGTGGCTGGACTCAAAGCCGCCCCCTGGCTGGTGAAACCGAACCGTCGCGAGCTGGAGATCTGGGCGGGGCGTAAATTACCTGAGCTGCAGGATGTGATTGGCGCGGCGCACGAACTGCGTGAGCAGGGCATTGCTCATGTGGTGATCTCCCTTGGCGCGGAGGGCGCACTCTGGGTAAACGCCTCGGGCGAATGGATCGCCAAACCCCCCGCCTGCGAGGTGGTCAGCACCGTGGGTGCCGGAGACTCCATGGTCGGCGGACTGATTTATGGCCTGCTGATGCGTGAATCCAGTGAGCACACGTTGCGTCTGGCTACGGCGGTAGCGGCGATGGCGGTAAGCCAGAGCAACGTCGGCGTCAGCGATCGTACCCGGTTGGCCGCGATGATGGCGCGCGTCGACTTACAACCCGTTAACTGACAGCAGGAGAGGCATAATGAAAACGCTGCTGAAGATAGATCCTTCACTGGGGCTGGCCTCCGGTTATATGGCAAAACAGCGCATGATCGCGGCGGCAGAGAAAGCCGGGCTCACGCTTACCGATAATCCTGAGGCGGCAGAGCTGGTGGTGGTCGCCGGGAACAACGTGCCAGAGGACGCCGCCCTGAACGGGAAAGCGCTCTGGCTGGGCGAGGTGCAGGAGGCGCTGCGCGATGCGGAAAATTTCCTGCGGCGCGCTCAGGCCGAAGCCAAACCCTGGCAGCCAGCCGCCCCGTCGGCGGCGGCACCGGCCACCACCGGCCCGCAAAGCGGACAGAAACGTCTGGTGGCGGTCACCGCCTGTCCTACCGGCGTGGCGCACACTTTTATGGCCGCAGAAGCTATTCAGGCGGAAGCCACGAAGCGTGGCTGGTGGGTGAAAGTGGAAACGCGCGGCTCGGTAGGCGCGGGCAACGCCATTACCCCGGAAGAGGTTGCGGCGGCGGATCTGGTTATCGTGGCGGCAGATATTGAGGTCGATCTCGCGAAATTTGCCGGTAAGCCGATGTATCGCACCTCAACCGGCCTGGCGCTGAAGAAAACGGCGCAGGAGCTGGATAAAGCGGTGGTGGAAGCGAAGCCGTTCCAGACCTCTGGCGCAGCGTCGGCCGGACAGGATGAGAAAAAACAGCGTGCCGGTGCCTATCGTCACCTGTTAACCGGCGTCTCTTATATGCTGCCGATGGTGGTGGCGGGTGGTCTGAGCATTGCGCTCTCCTTCGCCTTTGGTATTACCGCCTTTAAGGAAGAGGGCACCCTGGCTGCGGCGCTGATGCAGATTGGCGGCGGCAGCGCCTTTGCGCTGATGGTGCCGGTGCTGGCGGGCTTTATCGCCTTCTCCATTGCCGATCGTCCCGGCCTGACGCCTGGCCTGATTGGCGGCATGATCGCCACCTCGATCAATGCCGGTTTCCTTGGCGGAATTATTGCCGGTTTCATTGCCGGTTATGCGGCGAAGGCGATCAGCAGTCGACTGAAACTGCCGCAGAGTATGGAGGCGCTGAAACCGATCCTGATTATTCCGCTGCTTGCCAGCCTGATCACCGGCCTGCTGATGATCTACGTAGTGGGCAAACCGGTGGCGGGCATTATGAGCGGTCTGACGCACTGGCTGAGCAATATGGGCACGGCGAATGCGGTACTGCTGGGCGCTATTCTGGGCGGCATGATGTGCACCGATATGGGCGGGCCGCTCAACAAAGTCGCTTACGCCTTTGGGGTAGGATTGCTGAGTTCGCAAACCTATGCGCCGATGGCCGCGATTATGGCGGCGGGCATGGTGCCTCCGCTGGCGATGGGGCTGGCAACGCTGGTAGCACGGCGTAAGTTCAATAAAGGCCAGCAGGAAGGGGGCAAAGCGGCGCTGGTGCTGGGGCTGTGCTTTATCTCCGAAGGGGCGATTCCCTTTGCTGCACGGGATCCGATGCGCGTGCTGCCATGCTGTATTGTCGGCGGCGCAGTAACCGGCGCTATCTCGATGGTTATTGGTGCGCAGCTGATGGCTCCGCATGGCGGACTGTTCGTACTGTTAATTCCGGGAGCGATTACGCCAGTACTGGGGTATCTGCTGGCAATTATTGTCGGCACGGCGCTGGCCGGTTTTGGCTACGCCATCCTGAAACGGCCGGAAGAGGAACTGGCTACAGCCTGATGCCGTCAGTGGCCGCTGGCTGAACAACCGCGCTCGCCAGTCAGGGCGCAGCTTAAAAGGGTTCATGCCAGGCATGAACCCTTTTTTATTGCTGACAGCCGGACGACGTTGCCGTCAGCAAGCTAACCCGTGAGAAAGATGTGTTGATTATAAGGGCGGGAGGTCTTTCTCTTTCATCACCGCTTTCGCCGGGGCAGAGGCAAAAAACGGGATAAAAGCCTGCGCCAGGCTAAAAAGGGTTCCTGCGGAACCCTTATTACGCTAGTTTATTCAGGCGACCTGCTGCGCCTTCAGCCAGGCGATTTCATCTTTCCAGATATCAGGATTGATAGTTTCCAGAATCATCGGAATGCCGTCGAAACGCGCATCTTTCATCATCCAGCTGAAGACCGTGGTGCCGATATTGCCTTCACCCAGGCTGTGATGGCGATCCACGCGACTGCCGAAGGCGCTTTTCGCATCGTTAAGATGCATACCGCGCAGATAACGAAAGCCCACGACCCGCTCAAACTCGGCAAAGGTGGCTTCACAGTCCGCTTCGCTACGCAGATCGTAACCGCCGGCAAAGGTGTGGCAGGTATCGATACAGACGCCAACGCGTGATTTATCTTCCACATATTCAATAATGGTGGCGAGATGCTCAAAGCGAAAACCGAGGTTGCTGCCCTGACCGGCGGTGTTTTCGATCACTGCGGTAACGTTACGGGTTTTATCCAGTGCAATATTCACCGACTCCGCGATACGCTTCAGGCAGGTCTCTTCATCAATCTGTTTTAAATGGCTGCCGGGATGAAAATTGAGCAGTGTCAGACCGAGCTGGTCGGCGCGCTGGAGTTCATCAATAAAGGCGGCGCGGGATTTTTCCAGCGCCTCCGCTTCCGGATGACCCAGATTAATCAGAAAGCTGTCGTGCGGCAGGATCTGCTGTGGGCCATAGCCATATTTTTCACAGGCGTTGCGGAAAGCTGCAATGACGTCAGCTGTTAACGGGGCCGCACGCCACTGACGCTGATTTTTGGTGAACAGGGCAAAGGCGGTGGCTTCCAGTTCATGGGCGCGAATGACCGCCTGGTCTACGCCGCCTGACGCGCTGACATGGGCGCCGATATATTTCATGCCGCTTCTCCTGATAGGCTCGACTCAAATGCAAGCCGTGCATCATACCCGATGCCTTCAGCCCATGAAATGCTGAACCAGCAGATTGATCGCGCCGCCGCCCAGCACCAGCCAGAGAAAAATCAACAGCCCGAGCAGCAGCGGTTTGACCCCGGCCTGCTTCAGGGCGCTGAAGCGGGTAGTCAGGCCGAGGGCGGCCATCGCCATCGCCAGCAGCAGATTATCCAGCTGCGCGATCAGGTGAACCAGCGACAGCGGCAACAGTTGCAACGAATTGAACAGGGCGACCAGAATAAACAGCAGGGCAAACCAGGGAAAGGCGATGCGCGACGGCCGCGCGCGCTGTTGTCGACTGTCACGGCGCAGCCAGGCACCGAGCAGCAGCAGAAAAGGTGCCAGCATCATCACGCGCAGCATTTTGGCAATTACCGCGGCGTTTTCCGTTTCGGCGCTGATCGCGTGACCGGTTGCGACCGCCTGCGCCACTTCGTGCAGGGTCGAACCGGTATAGATGCCAAACTGCGTGGCCGTCAGGCCTGGAAAAAGCAGATGGGCCAGCGGCCAGAGCAGAGGATAGCTAAAGGTCGCCAGCGTGCCGAACAGCACCACGGTGGCGATGGCCACGGCGACCTTTGACGGCGCGGCTTTGAGCAGCGGCTCGGTAGCGAGCACCGCGGCGGCGCCACAGATGCTGCTGCCAGCGCCAATCAGCCAGACGCTGTCCCGATCCAGACGCAACAGCCGGCCGCCCAGCAGGCAGGTGAGCAGAAAGGTACTGCTGAGGATCAGAGCATCGATCACCACACCGCTCCAGCCGACGTCGGCGATTTGTTGCAGCGTAATGCGAAAGCCGTACAGCACGATCCCCAGCCGCAGCAGGCGCTGCTTTGCCAGCTGCACGCCCCCATCGCAGGCCGGGGCGAGGGCCGGATAACCGCTGTTTCCGGCCAGCATGCCCAGCGCCAGGGACAGCGTCAGCGCGCCCAGTCCCAGCTGCGACAACAGGGGGTGCTGCGCCAGCTGCGCGGCCAGGCTGGCGATAGCGCCGCACAGCAGCAAGCCAGGCAGCCAGTGACGCAGGGGAACAGCGGGTTTTGTGACATTGAGCTCAGCCATGATGATCTCCTTCTTGTATGGAGATAGCCTGCATGGCGCTGGTATAAAAGTGAAATTGATAATATATTTATTATTAACCAGAATAACAGGTAAGGGAGGATCCATGCTATTTACGCGTCTGCGCCGTTGGGCCACGCTGGTTAAAAAAGATGTGCTGACGCTGTGGTTCGCCTGCCGCGATCCCCGCACGCCCTGGTGGTATAAACTGCTGGCGGTGGGGCTGGTGGCCTATGCCCTGAGCCCCATTGATCTCATCCCCGACGTGATTCCCATTCTCGGTCTGCTGGATGATGCCATCCTGATTCCGCTTGGCGTGATGATCCTGCTGCGTTTGTTGCCGCGTGAGGTGCGTATCAGCAGCGCCGAACGGGCAGAGGTGCAGCGGGCACGCGGCAAAACCGTGGTGAGTTACGCCGGGTTAATGCTAATGCTGTTTATCTGGCTTGCCGTGATTGTCTGGCTCATCAACCACTACGCCCTGTAAGGATCGTCGATGCATATTACGCTGCGTCAAATAGAAGTCTTCACCGAGGTGCTGAAAAGCGGCTCTACTACTCAGGCGTCACAGATCCTGGCGTTATCGCAGTCAGCGGTAAGCGCCGCGCTGGCGGATCTGGAGAATCAGTTGGGGGTGCAGCTGTTTGACCGCGTGGGCAAGCGGCTGATGCTGAACGAACATGGGCGGTTGCTCTATCCGCGCGCTATCGGTCTGCTGGAGCAGGCGAGTGAAATCGAGCAGCTGTTTAAGGAGGATAACGCAGCGATCCGCATCAGCGCCAGCAGTACCATCGGCAACTATTTGCTGCCCGGCATGATCGCGCGTTACCGCCGCGATTTTCCCGGCCTGCCGCTTGAGCTGAGCGTCGGCAACAGTCAGGATGTGATTAATGCGGTGGCCGATTTCCGCGTCGATGTCGGGTTAATCGAAGGGCCCTGCCATATGACCGAACTGGTGAGCGAGCCCTGGCTGGAGGATGAGCTGGTGGTGTTTGCTGCCCCGGACGCGTCGATTCTGCAACAGCCGGTGACGCTGGAGACGCTGGCGGCGGCCTCCTGGATCCTGCGCGAGCGCGGCTCCGGCACGCGGGAAATTGTCGATTACCTGCTGCTCTCCCATCTGCCGCAGTTTCATCTCGGCATTGAGCTGGGTAACTCTGAAGCGATTAAACATGCGGTGCGCCACGGTATGGGCATCAGCTGCCTGTCGCGCCGGGTGATCGCCGATCTGCTGGAGACCGGCAGGCTGGTGGAAGTGCCGCTGCCGTTGCCACGCCTGTCACGCACGCTGTATCGCATTCATCATCGTCAGAAGCATATCTCCAAAGCGCTGAACCGTTTTCTCACCTACTGTCGTGAATAGCGGCGATTATCCGGCTAACCTCTTATAATCCTGGCGGGATCATGAAGGTAACTTATAACAAGGCGCAAATGCTATACAGCCCGGGGTAAGCTGCTACAATCTCGCCTCATTTTTATCCGGCATAGCGTTTACACATGCATAATGACTCAAAAACAACACAACAACCTGCGTTACGACGCGCGTTAAAGGCCCGCCATCTGACGATGATCGCCATTGGCGGATCCATCGGTACGGGTCTGTTTGTGGCCTCCGGCGCCACCATTTCTCAGGCCGGACCGGGCGGGGCGCTGCTCTCCTATGCGCTGATTGGCCTGATGGTCTATTTCCTGATGACCAGCCTCGGCGAGCTGGCTGCCTTTATGCCGGTCTCCGGCTCTTTTGCGACTTACGGCGCTAAATATGTGGAAGAGGGCTTCGGCTTCGCCCTGGGCTGGAACTACTGGTACAACTGGGCGGTGACCATCGCCGTGGACCTGGTCGCCTCGCAGCTGGTGATGGGCTACTGGTTTCCCGATGCGCCCGGCTGGATCTGGAGCGCTCTGTTCCTGGCGCTGATGTTCCTGCTGAATTACATCTCGGTAAAAGGTTTTGGCGAGGCGGAGTACTGGTTCTCGCTGATCAAAGTCGCTACCGTGATTATTTTTATCGTCGTCGGCGTGCTGATGATCACCGGCATTCTGCGCGGTGCGGAACATGCAGGCTGGCACAACTGGCAGGTGGGCGAAGCGCCTTTCGCTGGCGGCTTTGCTGCAATGATTGGCGTGGCGATGATCGTCGGCTTCTCGTTCCAGGGCACTGAGCTGATTGGTATCGCGGCGGGCGAGTCCGAAGATCCGGCAAAAAACATTCCGCGTGCGGTGCGTCAGGTGTTCTGGCGTATTCTGCTGTTCTATATTTTCGCCATCCTGATTATCAGCCTGATTCTGCCCTATACCGATCCCAAGCTGCTGCACAATGATGTCACCGATATCAGCGTCAGTCCGTTCACGCTGGTCTTCCAGAACGCGGGTCTGCTCTCGGCGGCGGCGGTGATGAATGCGGTGATCCTGACGGCGGTGCTGTCGGCGGGGAACTCCGGTATGTATGCCTCAACGCGCATGCTGTTTAACCTCGCGCAGGAAGGCAAAGCGCCGCGCATTTTTGCCCGACTCTCGGCGGGCGGCGTGCCGCGTAATGCGCTGATCGCTACCACGGTGGTAGCAGGGCTCTGCTTCCTGACCTCGAAATTCGGTAATCAGGATGTCTATCTCTGGCTGCTGAACACCTCAGGGATGACCGGTTTTATTGCCTGGTTAGGTATTGCCATCAGCCATTATCGTTTCCGTCGCGGCTATGTGGCGCAGGGAAACAGTCTGAGCGATCTGCCGTACCGTTCCGGCTTCTTCCCGCTGGGACCGATTTTCGCCTTTGTGCTCTGTCTGATTATTACCCTCGGCCAGAACTATCAGGCGTTTCTCGCCGATCGTATCGACTGGTATGGGGTAGCGGCCACCTATATCGGCATCCCGCTGTTTCTGATTATCTGGTTTGGCTACAAGCTGGCGCGCGGCACCCGTTTCGTGAAGTACAGCGACATGGAGTTCCCGCGTTTTAAAGGCTGAAGATATGATAAGAAAAGCGCGGTCAAATGACCGCGCTTTTTTTTCGCTGGCGTAATATCAGACCAGCAGATGGCGGGCATGAAAGCGCAGGTGATCTTCCACAAAGCTGGCGATAAAAAAGTAGCTGTGGTCGTAACCTGGCTGAATGCGCAGCGTCAGCGGGAAGCCGCTTTCGCTGGCCGCCGCTTCCAGGCGCTCCGGCTGCAGCTGATCGGAAAGAAACTGATCGCTGTCGCCCTGGTCAATCAGCATCGGCAGGCGGTGCTGTACCTCGCGAATCAGATGGCAGCTGTCCCAGGCGCGCCAGCGGTGACGATCTTCGCCCAGATAGGCCTGGAACGCCTTCTGTCCCCAGGGCACTTCGCACGGATTGACGATAGGCGCAAAGGCGGAGACCGAAGCAAAGCGGTTCGGCAGGCGCAGCGCCAGCATCAGCGCGCCATGACCGCCCATTGAATGTCCCATGATCGCCTGACGCTCGCTCACCTTGAAGTTATCCTGAATCAGCGCCGGCAACTCCTCGCTGAGATAGTCAAACATACGGTAGTGCGTCGACCAGGGCTCGCGGGTGGCGTTGAGATAAAACCCCGCGCCCTGGCCCAGATCGTAACTCTCATCATTAGGCACCTGATCGCCGCGCGGGCTGGTGTCCGGCATAATCAGCACCAGCCCCAGTTCGGCGGCCACGCGCTGCGCGCCCGCTTTGGTGGTGAAATTTTCATCGGTGCAGGTCAGGCCGGCGAGAAACCAGACCGCTGGCGGCGGCGTATCGCCGCCCGGATTGGGCAGGAAAATGCCAAAGGTCATCGGGCAGCCCAGGACCTCCGACTGATGCCGCCAGCGCTGTTGCCAGCCGCCAAACATGCGATGTTCTTCCAGTAATTCCAGCGTGGAAGCCATGGCTCCTCCTGCTTATTTGGTGAAATGGATCACGGAGCGGATCGATTTACCTTCATGCATCAGGTCAAAGGCGTTGTTAATCTCTTCCAGCGGCATGGTATGGGTGATGAAATCGTTCAGGGCGAACTTGCCGTCGAGATAATCCTGCACGATACCCGGCAGCTGCGAGCGACCTTTCACGCCGCCAAAGGCGGAACCGCGCCAGACGCGACCGGTTACCAGCTGGAACGGACGGGTAGAAATCTCTTTGCCTGCACCCGCGACGCCGATAATCACCGACTCGCCCCAGCCTTTATGACAGCACTCCAGCGCCGAACGCATCACGTTGACGTTACCGATACACTCAAAAGAGAAATCGACACCGCCGTCGGTTAACTCAACAATTACTTCCTGAATCGGTTTGTCGTAATCGTTGGGGTTGATCAGATCGGTGGCTCCCAGCTTGCGCGCCAGGTCAAACTTACTGGTATTGATGTCGATGCCGATAATGCGGCCCGCTTTCGCCATCTGCGCACCGATAATCGCCGACAGGCCAATGCCGCCAAGGCCGAAAATCGCGACCGTGTCGCCTTCTTTCACTTTGGCGGTGTTCATCACGGCGCCCATACCGGTGGTGACGCCGCAACCGAGCAGGCAGACTTCTTCCAGCGGCGCTTCTTTACTGATTTTCGCCAGCGAAATTTCCGGCACTACGGTGTATTCAGAGAAGGTGGAGGTGCCCATATAGTGGAAAATCGGTTTGCCATCCTTGAAGAAACGGGTGGTGCCGTCCGGCATCAATCCTTTCCCCTGCGTGGTCCGAATCGCCTGACACAGGTTGGTTTTGCCGGAGAGACAGAATTTACATTTACCGCATTCGGGGGTGTAAAGCGGGATCACATGATCGCCAGGTGCCACGCTGGTAACGCCTTCACCCACTGCTTCCACGATACCGCCACCTTCATGGCCGAGAATCGCCGGGAAAACGCCTTCCGGATCTTTGCCCGACAGGGTGTAGGCATCGGTATGGCACACGCCGGTCGCTACAATGCGCACCAGCACTTCGCCTTTCTGGGGCGGCATCAGATCCACTTCTTCAATTTTCAGCGGCTCGCCAGCGGCCCAGGCAACGGCAGCGCGGGTTTTGATCATATTCATGGTGTCCCTCTTATTGTTTCAGGAGTGGGCAGCACAGGCTGCTGTCTCCGGGTGATGGTGTGTAAAGATAAAAATAGCGCGTAAGTGGTCACTTTGACTGCGTTTTTTGCGTCAACGCTGCCTCTTCTGGCAGTTCGCTGTCGGCGAACTGTTCAATAATCAGGTACTTCAATGCCTCTACGTTGGGCGTAAAGGCGTCGCGCCGCCACAGTAGCCAGGTGGCGGTATCGTGGTACTGCGGCGGCAACGCATGGGTTTGCACGCGGTGCCGATCCGGCATTTGCGCCAGCACTGAGGCCGGGATCATCGCCACTCCCGCGCCGGCCGCCACGCAGGCCAGCATGGCGTGGTAAGACTGAATTTCCATCACGCTGTCGGGCTGGGTTTGGCTGTCGCGGTACCAGGCCTCCAGCTTGAGGCGATAGGAGCAGCTGTTGCGAAAGGCGAACAGGGTATCGCCAGCAGCATCGCGCGCGCTGCGAATCGGCGCATGATCCAGACTGGTGATCAGCACCATCTCTTCGCGAAAGGCGATACAGCCGTGGATTTCATCGTAGTGCGCCGGGCCGTCCACCAGCGCGGCCGCCAGCGTGCCTTCGCGCACCCGGTCAATAATTTCTCCGGAGGTGCCGGTAATCAGCGAAAGGGAAACCGCCGGATAGCGCTGATGGTAAGCGGCCAGCAGGGCGGGCAGGCGCGTCGCCGCTGTGCTCTCCATCGATCCCAGCGCAAAATTGCCTGCCGGTTCACCGGTACGCGTCAGGCTCAGCGCCTCGTCGCTCAGCGCGAGGATGCGTTGGGCATAGTTGAGAAAGTTATGCCCCATCGGCGACAGACGCAGGCGCTGTTTCTCGCGAATAAACAGGTCGACCCCCAGTTCTTCTTCGAGCTGGCGGAGACGGGTGGTCAGGTTGGAAGGAACGCGGTGCAGTTGTTCCGCTGCGCGTGCCAGCGAACCGGTTTCGGCCACGGAACAGAACATACGTAACTGGACTAAATCCATCTATTCTTTTCTCGTAAACAACTTGTGGGTGATTATTCACATTCTGTGAGTTTAACCGCCTGCCCGTCGCCAGGCAAGGGGAAAGCGTTTAACCCCAGATGCGCTGCTGCCAGGCATCATGAAAAGCTTTCGCGCCAATCAGATTGATTGCTGGATTACCTGCGCAGAGTGTTTCACAATACAGCCTCAGAACTACTGCCCGCTGGTCTGTCCGGCGGGTGCATCACCTGTCGGAGAGAAAAAGAGATGACCATCCTTAGTCAGGAAGCCGCCCTGGTTCATGAAACACTGCTGGCGCGTGGCCTGGAAACCCCGCTACGTGCGCCTGCGCGTGACATGGACGACGAAACCCGCAAGCGCCTGATTGCCAGCCATATGACCGAGGTGATGCAGCTACTGAATCTCGATCTGGAAGATGACAGCCTGATGGAAACACCGCATCGCATCGCCAAAATGTATGTGAATGAAATTTTCTCCGGCCTCGATTACGCGAATTTCCCGAAAATCACCCTGATTGAAAACAAAATGAAGGTGGATGAGATGGTAACGGTACGGGATATCACCCTGACCAGTACCTGTGAACACCATTTTGTCACTATTGATGGCAAAGCCACCGTCGCCTATATCCCGAAAGAGAAAGTGATCGGCCTTTCCAAAATTAACCGTATCGTGCAGTTCTTCGCTCAGCGTCCACAGGTGCAGGAGCGTCTGACGCAGCAGATCCTTATTGCCCTGCAAACCCTGCTCGGCACCAGCAACGTGGCGGTCTCTATCGACGCGGTGCACTACTGTGTCAAGGCGCGCGGTATCCAGGATGCTACCAGCGCCACCACCACCACCTCGCTGGGCGGCCTGTTTAAATCGAGCCAGAATACCCGTCAGGAATTCCTGCGCGCGGTACGCCACAACTAAGCACGTACTTTCCGGGCGATCCCCTGTCGCCCGTTTTCACTGAAACAGGATGCTGCATGCAACGCTATCTTGCGCTGGATTTCATTCGTGGTTGTGCCGTTCTCGGTATCCTGTTACTTAATATTGTCGGTTTCGGTCTGCCCGCCGCCGCCTATCTGAATCCCGCCTGGCAAGGCCAGATCACCGCGGCTGATGCCTGGACATGGGGCATCATGGATACGCTGGCGCAGCTGAAATTCCTCACCCTGTTTGCGCTATTGTTTGGTGGCGGGCTGCAGCTGCAGTTGCCGCGTGGCTCGCGCTGGCTGAGCGCCCGTCTCACCTGGCTGGTGCTGTTTGGTCTTATTCATACCCTTTTCTTCTGGGAAGGGGATATCCTGCTGGATTACGGCATCATCGGTCTGATTGCCTGGCGGGTGATACGCGATGTGCCCTCGACGCGATCGCTGCTGCAGACCGGCATACTACTTTATCTGACCGGCTGCGGCGTGCTGCTGGTGTTTGGTATGATCTCCAGCCCCTATGGCGGCAGCGGGTGGCTGCCGGGCGCGACAGAACTGGCGCTGGAGCGCGACTGGAAGCTGAACGGCGGCTGGCAGGCCTTTCAGCAGCGTCTTGATCAGCTCGCTTCCGGCCTGATGGCGCTGGCGTCGCAATATGGCTGGCAGCTGGCCGGGCTGATGATGATCGGCGCGGCTCTGATGCGCAACGGCTGGCTGAAAGGGGAGTTTAGTCCGCAGCACTACCGACGCAGTGCGCTGCTGCTGCTGACGCTGGGCTGGTTGATCGCCGTGCCTGGCGTTATCGCCCAGTGGCAGCTGGAGTGGGCGTTTCGCTGGAGCGGGTTCTTTTTGCAGGTGCCGCGCGATCTCTCCAGTCCTTTTATCAGCCTGGGTTATGCGGCGATCTGCTTTGCCTGGTGGCCGCAGATTGCCCGCTGGCGCATCAGCTATGCGATACAGTGCGTGGGACGCATGGCGCTGACCAACTATCTGCTGCAGACGCTGATCTGCACCACGCTGTTCTACCGCTTCCAGCTGTTCCTGCATTTTGATCGCCTGACGCTGCTTGTCTTTGTACCGGCTATCTGGCTGGTCAACCTGCTTTTCTCGGTGATCTGGCTGCGCTATTTCCCGCAGGGGCCGCTGGAGTGGCTGTGGCGCTGGCTGACACAGCATTCCGCTGGAACGACCCGCGATAACGCCCCCCTCAGATGATGACCTCCATCACAAAGGTCACATAATTGTATGTAACCGTTTTCATTCGTGTGACCTGTTTCACGCTGTGCAGTTGATGCGCCTGACAAAATAGCGCTCATTATCTTATCAGGCGCTACGCGCATTTTTCCTCTGTGGAACAATTGCATGATAACAATTCGTGATGTAGCTCGTCAGGCGGGCGTGTCGGTAGCGACCGTCTCGCGCGTACTGAACAACAGCAGTGTCGTCACGCCGGAAACCCGTGAAGTCGTCCTGCAAGCTGTTGAATCTCTCGGATATCGCCCAAATGCCAACGCGCAGGCGCTGGCTACTCAGGTCAGTGACACCATTGGCGTGGTGGTGATGGATGTGTCCGATCCCTTCTTTGGCGCGCTGGTAAAAGCAGTGGATACCGTGGCTCAGCGCATGCAAAAACATGTTCTTATCAGTAACTCCTGGCATCAGGAGGAGAAAGAGCGTCACGCTATCGAGGTTCTGATGCGTCAGCGCTGTAACGCGCTGGTAGTGCATGCCAAAACCCTTTCTGACGCGGAGCTGGCTGATTTTATGGAGCAGGTGCCCGGTATGGTGCTGATTAACCGCAGCGTGCCCGGCTATGAACATCGCTGCGTCTGTCTGGATAACGTCACCGGTTCGCTGATGGCGACCCGCATGCTGCTGCAGCAGGGACATCAGCGTATCGGTTATCTTTGTTCGGCGCATGCGATTGAAGATGCCGACCAGCGGCGCACCGGCTGGTTGCAGGCGCTGGCGGAGCAGGGCATTACGCCGCCGGAGGGCTGGATTGCCAGCGCCGAGCCCGATATGCAGGGCGGTGAAGCGGCAATGGTGGAGTTGCTCGGGCGCAACCTGCATTTAACGGCGGTATTTACCTATAACGATGGCATGGCGGCGGGTGCGCTGACAGCCTTAAAGGATAACGGCATTCAGGTGCCACAGCATTTTTCTGTCATCGGCTTTGATGATATTCCCATTTCACGTTATACCGATCCGCAACTGACCACCATCCGTTATCCTATTGTTTCTATGGCAAAACTGGCCACCGAACTGGCGCTGAAAGGCGCGGCGGGACAGCTGGATCCTGACGCCAGCCACTGCTTTATGCCGACACTGGTACGTCGCCATTCCGTGGCAGCCCGGCAAAATGTGGAGTTGGTCACTAATTCAGGCGATTCCTCCATGTAACCGTTTTCAATCTGTGATTACATTCACAGTTAATTAACAGGGCGCTCTCTATGATGACAGCATCTTACCGGACTGAAACATTATGTAACGCCACAGGCACCTGGCAGTCTGGTTGCAGTAACAAACAGCAAGGGTGCACAGCAGCTTTCAGGAAGGGGTAATGCACAGGGAAGTCAGGATTTGAACCGGGGTCCAGCGGCATCACGCAGCATTGCATAGCGTTCCGCCTGACCGATCGTTTTTACCGATTGCTCTGTTCTCCATCCCGGAGTCACAGAGCAAGAATACCCTGCAAAAAAACCGGAGATACCATGAATAAGAAGGTTTTCACGCTCACAGCATTGGTTGCCAGCATGATGTTTGGCGCAACTGCACAGGCAGCGGACACCCGCATCGGCGTTACCATCTACAAATATGACGATAACTTTATGTCGATGGTGCGCAAAGATATTGAGAAAGAAGCCAAAGCGCTGGGTGGCGTTCAGTTACTGATGAATGACTCACAGAACGACCAATCCAAACAGAACGATCAGATCGACGTGCTGATGGCGAAAGGCGTGAAAGCGCTGGCGATTAACCTGGTTGACCCGGCTGCGGCTGCGGTAGTGGTTGATAAAGCACGCAGCAACGACGTGCCGGTGGTGTTCTTTAACAAAGAGCCCAACGCCAAAGTGCTGGCCGGTTATGACAAAGCGTATTATGTGGGCACCGACTCTAAAGAGTCAGGCATTATTCAGGGCCAGCTGATTGAGAAGCACTGGAAAGCCACGCCAGCCTGGGATCTGAACAAAGATGGTCAGATTCAGTTTGTGCTGCTGAAAGGCGAGCCGGGCCACCCTGATGCGGAAGCGCGTACCAAATATGTTATCGATACGCTGAACAAGTCGGGTATTAAAACCCAGCAGTTAGCTATGGATACCGCGATGTGGGATACCGCGCAGGCGAAAGATAAAGTAGACGCCTGGCTGTCCGGCCCGAATGCCAACAAAATCGAAGTGGTTATCGCCAACAACGATGCGATGGCGATGGGTGCCGTTGAAGCGCTGAAAGCACACAATAAAACCTCTATTCCGGTGTTTGGCGTAGATGCCTTACCAGAAGCGATGGCGCTGGTGAAATCAGGCGCTATGGTGGGTACCGTGCTGAACGATGCGGAAAACCAGGCGAAAGCCACGCTGGACATTGCGAAGAACCTGGCGGATGGCAAACCTGCTACCGAAGGTACCAGCTTTAAGATTGCTGACAAAATTGTCCGCGTTCCTTACGTTGCCGTTGATAAAGACAATCTGTCGCAGTTCACGAAATAATACAGTTCCGGGCGCGGTCTCAGGCCGCGCCTTTTTCTCGTGACCAACGCTTTTTTTAGCCAGGTAAATTATGGCCAGTGATAATCCGACCGCGCAGCGTGAATATCTGCTGGAAATGACGAATGTGTCAAAATCATTTCCAGGGGTAAAAGCCTTAGATAATGTTAATTTAAAAGTGCGGCCACATTCCGTTCACGCCCTGATGGGAGAGAACGGCGCCGGGAAATCAACATTATTAAAATGCCTGTTTGGTATTTACAGTAAAGATACGGGGAGCATCCTGTTTCAGGGTGAAGAAGTTAACTTTAAGAGTTCAAAAGAGGCGCTGGAAAATGGCGTTTCTATGGTGCACCAGGAACTGAACCTGGTATTACAACGCACCGTGATGGATAACATGTGGCTGGGACGTTATCCGCGCAAAGGCCTGTTTGTCGATCAGGATAAAATGTATCGCGATACCAAAGCGATCTTTGACGAACTGGATATTAATATCGACCCGCGCGATAAGGTAATGAATTTATCGGTCTCGCAAATGCAGATGATCGAAATTGCCAAAGCGTTTTCCTATAATGCCAGGATAGTTATTATGGATGAACCGACCTCGTCGCTGACGGAAAAAGAGGTCAATCATCTTTTTACCATTATTCGTAAATTAAAAGACCGCGGTTGCGGTATCGTCTATATCTCGCACAAAATGGAAGAGATCTTCCAGCTGTGTGATGAAATTACGATTCTGCGTGATGGTCAGTGGATCGCCACCCAGCCGCTGGAAGGGCTGGATATGGATAAGATCATCTCTATGATGGTAGGCCGTTCCCTGAACCAGCGCTTCCCGGATAAAACCAACGTACCGGGTGAAACCATCCTGGAAGTGCGTAATCTCACCTCGCTGCGTCAGCCGTCGATTCGCGATGTCTCATTTGATCTGCATAAAGGGGAGATCCTCGGCATTGCCGGGCTGGTGGGCGCCAAACGTACCGATATCGTGGAAACCTTATTTGGTATCCGCGAAAAGGCGAGCGGCACCATTAAGCTGCACGGTAAACCGATCAATAACAATAGCGCCAATGAAGCCATCAACCACGGTTTTGCCCTGGTGACGGAAGAGCGTCGCTCCACCGGTATTTATGCCTATCTTGATATTGGTTTTAACTCGCTTATCTCCAATATTAAAAAATATAAAAACAATATCGGTCTGCTGGATAACAAACGCATGAAAAGCGATACCCAATGGGTTATCGATTCCATGCGGGTAAAAACGCCGGGTCATCATACGCAAATTGGTTCGCTTTCTGGCGGTAATCAGCAAAAAGTGATTATCGGTCGCTGGCTATTAACCCAGCCTGAAATCCTGATGCTTGATGAACCAACGCGCGGTATTGACGTTGGGGCTAAATTTGAAATCTATCAGCTGATTGCCGAGCTGGCGAAGAAAGAGAAAGGCATCATTATTATCTCTTCTGAAATGCCGGAGTTGTTGGGCATTACCGATCGTATTCTGGTAATGAGCAACGGTCAGGTGGCGGGCATTGTTGATACTAAAACGACCACGCAGAACGAAATATTGCGTTTAGCGTCATTACACCTTTAATGAAGCAAGGGCTGTTAACATGAAAGCGACTACAAAAAAGAATGCGCTAACCTGGCTGAAAGAGGGCGGCATTTATGTCGTTCTGCTGGTTTTGCTGGCCATTATTATTTTCCAGGACCCGACATTTTTAAGCTTAATGAACCTGAGTAATATTCTGACGCAATCTTCTGTGCGTATCATTATTGCGCTCGGGGTAGCAGGACTGATTGTTACCCAGGGTACCGATCTCTCTGCCGGACGTCAGGTGGGTCTGGCGGCAGTGGTTGCAGCGACGCTGCTGCAATCGATGGAAAACGTCAACAAAGTGTTTCCCAATCTGGAAACCATGCCGATTGCGCTGGTGATTGTGATCGTCTGCGCTATCGGTGCCGTGATTGGCCTGATCAACGGCCTGGTGATCGCTTACCTGAAGGTGACGCCCTTTATCACCACGCTGGGTACGATGATCATCGTGTATGGTGTGAACTCACTCTATTACGATTACGTCGGGGCTTCGCCGATTGCGGGCTTTGACGCGGGCTTCTCAAGCTTTACCCAGGGCTTCCTGAAATTCGGCGATTTCAAACTGTCGTACATCACCTTCTACGCCATGATCGCCATCGTGTTTGTCTGGATTCTGTGGAACAAAACCCGCTTCGGTAAAAACATCTTTGCTATCGGTGGTAACCCGGAAGCAGCGAAAGTCTCTGGCGTTAACGTACCGCTTAACCTGATCCTGGTTTACGCTCTGTCCGGCGTGTTCTATGCCTTCGGCGGTATGCTGGAAGCGGGCCGTATCGGCAGTGCGACCAACAACCTCGGCTTTATGTATGAGCTGGATGCGATTGCGGCCTGTGTAGTTGGCGGCGTCTCCTTTGCCGGTGGTGTAGGTACTGTCGCGGGCGTGGTGACCGGTGTGATTATCTTTACCGTCATTAACTACGGTCTGACCTATATCGGCGTGAACCCTTACTGGCAGTACATCATCAAGGGCGGCATCATTATTTTCGCCGTGGCGCTGGATTCCCTGAAATACGCGCGCAAGAAGTAATCATCTGCGCGACACATCGGGCGGCCTGCGGGCCGCCTTTTTTATGGGCAACGACTACTGGTGAAGTTTCTGTTCCATATCCAGCAACTGCTCGGGGGTAACCGCCGGATAGCTGGGGGCGTCCTGCGGAATCTCATGGATGGCAGGAATCGGCACCAGCGGACCGAGAAAGCGCGGTTCACGCTTCATGATGTAAAGGTCTACCAGCGCGCCGAGGCGGGCTCCCACTTCACGCAGGCGTACGCTGAGCATGTTTTTGGGGGAGGGCACGGCATAACATTGCGCCTGAATACCCAGATGCAGAGCGATAAACAGCGCGCGCTCGCAATGGAAGCGCTGAGTGATAATAATAAAATCGTTGGTATCGAACACTTTGCGCGTGCGCACAATCGAGTCCAGAGTACGGAAACCGGCATAGTCCAGCACAATATCCGCCGGATCGACCCCCGCCTTGATCAAATCACGCCGCATCGTCATGGGCTCGTTATAGCTTTGCTGGGCATTATCGCCGCTCAGCAGCAGATAATTAACCTTGCCGCTGTTATAGGCGTTCAGCGCGCCCTGCATGCGGTAGAGATAATACTGGTTGAGCACGCCGGTGCGGTAATACTTGGCGGTGCCCAGCACCACGCCAACCTGACGATGGGGCAGCGAGGCGACATTTTCATAGATGAAAGGCGCGGTTTTCCAGCCGATCCAGCGATCGAGCGCAAGCGCGGCCGCCACCATCGCTAAGATGATGAAAAGCAAACCAAAGAAAACGCGTTTCAGCATGCGTCCGGGCACTCGTTGTCAGACTGTTTTAATGGCACAAGGCTACTTGAGGCACCGCAGGGAAGCAAGCCGCTGCTGGCTGGCTGAGGCTTTTTTAAGCGCTGCCGGATCGCGCAGGATCCGGCAGGCAGGGAGATTAAATCGAGGTGCGGCGATAGTGGCGATACTGCGGCAGCCAGAAGTTATTGGCAATGGATTGTGACAGCACATCTTCCGAGGTGACGACCGCCACGCCGGCCAGCTGCGCCGCTTTGCCCACTTCCATGGCAATCACCTTAGAGACGCCCTGAATATCTTTGATTTCCGGCAGCACCGGGCCTTCACCTTCGTTCACCAGCGGCGAACAGTCGGCGAGCGCGCGGCTGGCGGTCATCAGCATCGAATCCGTGACGCGCGCGGCACCCGAAGCGATCACGCCAAGCCCGATACCCGGGAAGATATAGGCGTTGTTACACTGGGCGATGGGGTAGGTTTTCCCTTTCCAGCTGACCGGCGAGAAAGGACTGCCGGTGGCGACCAGCGCGGCCCCGTCGGTCCAGGCGATAATATCCGCTGGCGTCGCTTCCACGCGTGAGGTGGGATTTGACAGCGGCATCACGACAGGACGCGGACAGTGACGATGCATCTCGCGGATAATCTCTTCGGTAAACAGGCCTGGCTGGCCGGAGACGCCGATCAGGATGCTGGGTTTCGCGTTACGCACCACGTCCATCAGTGAAATAGAGTCGCTGGTGATATCCCAGCCAGCCAGTTTTTCACTTTTCTGCACCAGTCGGCTCTGGAAGTCGAGCAGGTTCGGCAACTTGTCGGTCAGCAGACCATAGCGGTCCACCATCATAACGCGCGAGCGCGCCTCTTCGTCGCTTAACCCTTCAGATTTCATCTGCGCGATAATCTGCTCAGCGATACCGCAACCGGCGGAACCGGCGCCGAGGAACACCACTTTTTGTTCACATAAACGGCTGCCCGCGGCACGGCTGGCAGCGATCAGGGTGCCCACGGTAACGGCGGCGGTGCCCTGAATGTCATCATTAAAACAGCAGATCTCATCGCGATAACGCTCCAGCAGCGGCATGGCGTTTTTCTGGGCAAAATCTTCAAACTGCAGCAGCACTTTCGGCCAGCGACGTTTTACCGCCTGGATAAATTCGTTGACGAAGGCGTCATACTCTTCGCCGGTAATACGCGGATGACGCCAGCCCATATAAAGCGGATCGTTAAGCAGTTGCTGATTATTAGTACCAACATCCAGTACCACAGGGAGGGTATACGCCGGACTGATGCCCCCGCAGGCGGTATAAAGGGAAAGCTTACCAATAGGGATGCCCATACCGCCGATCCCCTGATCGCCGAGGCCGAGAATACGTTCGCCATCGGTCACTACAATCACCTTCACGTTCTGCTTGGTGGCGTTTTGCAGCATATCTTCAATGCGGTCACGGTTCGGATAGGAGATAAAGACGCCACGCGCGCGACGATAGATTTCTGAGAAGTGCTCGCAGGCCGCGCCTACCGTCGGGGTATAGATAATTGGCATCATCTCTTCAAGATGATTGTCCAGCAGGCGGTAGAACAGGGTTTCGTTCGTATCCTGAATGTTACGCAGGTAAACGTGTTTGTCGTTGTTGTTCTTGAAATCCTGGAATTGACGCCAGGCACGTTTGGCCTGCTCCTCAATGGATTCCACCGCTTCAGGCAGCAATCCATTCAGGTTAAATTCGTTACGCTCTTCAATGGAAAAAGCGCTGCCTTTGTTCAGCAAAGGAAATTCCAACAAAATCGGGCCAGCGTAGGGAATATAAAGAGGACGTTTACTCTCGTAGTCGAGTTCCATGCAGTATTTGCTCCGGTTTCAGTTATTTCTGGCATTACGCAGGGCAAGGTAACGCCAGCCTTCATCGTTGTGAAGTGAATTCTGGCGCTCGATCCTATGAAATTTCCCGCAGATGTACAGCTTTTGTTAATAAAAGAATACAAAAGTGTTGGTCAGGAAAAAGAGAATTATCCTTTGCTCAGAGCGACAGAATCCATAACCTGGCAGCCAAGGGCAGAAAGCGTAGCGAAAGTAGCGTCCCGCTGCGTTATGCAGGCATTTTCTGCTTCGGCTAACACGGCGCGCTGGATCTGCTGGATATCTTCGCCCTGCATATTCAACAGGATCAGTGCGGACTGTAGCGGCGGCAGGCTGGGGTTAAAGGCTGCATTCTCGGCGTAGCGTCCGCTGACAATATGGCCTGAGGGCGTAAGCAGGGCCACGCCGCTGTGCGCGCGGGTGTAAGGGGCATGGCTGGCGCTGGCCGCCTGAATCGCCGCCTGGGTCAGGGCATCTCCCTCCAGACGATATCCGTGATCCACCTGATCCATCAGGCGTTCCTCAATGGCTAAGTCTCCCGGCCCAAAGGCGTCCGGCAGATAATCTGCCAGCGTACTGACCGCCCGGTCGGGCAGACTGATGCGAATGCCAGTGCCGCTGTTCATTTCATTCATAAACTGACGGCAATGCCCGCAGGGGGTGTAGTTTACCGTGATGGTTTCCAGCCGTGTTTCGCCGCGTAGCCAGGCGTGAGTAATGGCGCTCTGTTCTGCATGCACGGTTTGCTGCATTGGCGTATGAAGAAACTCCATATTGGCGCCAAAGTACCAGTGGCCACTCACGCCGCGTGCAATCGCGCCGACGTTAAAGCGGGAAAGAGGCACCACTGCGCAGGCCGCCGCCAGCGGCAGCAGCGCCAGCGCCAGGGCATCACTTTCCATACCGGTTTGCTGCCGGAGTCTGGCAATCTGGTCAGGGGTCAGCAGCGCCTGAAAGCGGTTATCCTCCAGAATGGGCTGAACAGCCGACTTCAACGGCTCCGCCAGCTGGTTAAAAGCGGAATGAAAACGTGGGTGCATGATTGCCTCGCTAAAATCGTCAAACGGCCGCGTGCCGCTTAACGGTTTATATGTGATCTGTATCGCTCTGACAATGCAAGCATTTCACCGTGTTTCAACTTTGCGAGATCTATCGCAAAGTTTTAGCCAAACCAGTACATCAGCACGGGAAAAAGAAAGGGGGCGAGTAACGAGGTAATAATCCCGCAAATCACCAGCGCCAGCGAACTGAACGCCCCTTCCTGATAATCAAGCTCGGCGCAGCGGGCGGTGCCCAGCGCGTGCGAGGCGTTGCCGATAGCCAGTCCCCGTGAGGCTTTGGTTTTGATGCGCAACAGATCGAGCAGCATATGACCAAAGACGGCACCAAATACGCCCGCCAGCAGTACGCAAATGGCGCTGATGGCCGGAATGCCGTGCAGCGAGCCGGAAATGGCCATGGCAATCGGCGTGGTCACCGATTTCGGTAAAATGGTGGCGGCGATTTGTGGCGTGGCGCCCATCCAGAGCGCAATTGCGGTACCGGAAACCATCGCCGTAATGCTGCCAATAAAGCAGACGCTGACAATTGATTTCCAGCGGGCGCGAATCTGATGCATCTGTTCATAGAGCGGCAGCGCCAGCGCGACCACTGCAGGCTGCAGCAGGTGATTCAGTATCTCGCTGCCAGCGAAATAGCGCGCATAGGGCATATGGGTCAGTAACAGGATGGGAATAATGATCGCCATGGAAACCAGCAGCGGATTCAGCAAGGGGATTTTCAGTCTGGCCGCCAGCTTGCGCGCCAGCCAGAAAGCCGCCAGCGTCAGCGGCAGCGACCACCAGATATCACTCATCGGCGGCCTCCCTGGTATTCACGCGGCCCGGGCCATGCAGGCGGTGGGAGCTGATCCCGACCACCAGCAGTACGATAACAGTACTGACCACACAGGAGACCACAATCGGGCCAAACTGGGCGCTGAGGACATCGGTATAGCTCATCACGCCCACGCTGATGGGAACAAACAGCAGCGCCATATTGCGGATAAGCAGGTGACAGCCCGGTTTTACCCAGCGCGTCGGCACAAGTTGTGAGGCGAGCAGGGCAAAGAGGATAAGCATACCAATAATGCTGCCTGGCAGGGGGAACGGCAGCAGGGTAGCAATACCGTTACCGGCATACAGGCACAGGTAAATAATGATAAAGGCGCGCAGGTAGCGCCAGCAGACAGACAGCACGGTGGGCATGACAGGCTCCTGTTTTTATTGCGGTTATCATACGCGTAATTCCATAAGCGTGCTACCGATCACATTTTGTGCGGCAGATTCCATTATTAGCGCTGAAAACGGACAACAGCGCCAGACCAGGTTCTCCTGAGGCCAGGATACAACAAGGAGAGCCTGATGAATAAGCATAAACAGCGCTGTCGCGCTTTGCGTCACCGGATGAGCGATGCTGAACGTCGGTTATGGCGTTATCTGAGAAATCGCGCTCTGCAGGGATGGAAGTTTCGCCGTCAACATGCGATTGGTCCTTTTATTGCCGATTTCGCCTGCCCGGAGTTACGGCTGGTGATTGAGCTGGATGGCGGGCAGCATCTGGCGCAGCAGGATTATGATGCCAGAAGGACACGCTATTTACAGCGCCAGGGCTGGCGGGTGTTACGTTTCTGGAATCATGAGGTGTTTAATGCGCTGGATGCGGTGTTGCGGCAGATCTGTGAGGTTGCTGGCCCTCACCCCAGCCCTCTCCCGCAAGCGGGAGAGGGGGCAGAGCGTGCCCCGACGGGAGAGGCGTGCAACAAAAGGCAGTGAGGTAGTGGGGGTGTTACATCGCCCTCACCCCAGCCCTCTCCCGCAAGCGGGAGAGGGGGCAGAGCGTGCCCCGACGGGAGAGGCGAGCAACAAATGGCAGTGAGGTAGTGGGGGTGTTACGTCGCCCCCACCCCAGCCCTCTCCCGCAAGCGGGAGAGGGGGCAGAGCGTGCCCCGACGGCGGAGGCGAGCAACAAATGGCAGTGAGGTAGTGGGGGTGTTACGTCGCCCCCACCCCAGCCCTCTCCCGCAAGCGGGAGAGGGAGAGGAAGGGCCCTGACAGGAGAGGCGAGCAACCAATGGCAGTGAGGCAGCGGGGGTGTTACGTCGCCCTCACCCCAGCCCTCTCCCGCAAGCGGGAGAGGGAGCAGAGCGTGCCCTGACGGGAGAGGTGTGCAACAAAAGGCGGTGAGGCAGCAGGTGTGTTACGTCGCCCTCATCCCAGCCCTCTCCCGCAAGCGGGAGAGGGGGCAGAGCGTGCCCTGACGGCGGAGGCGTGCAACAAATGGCAGTGAGGCAGCAGGGGTGTTACATAGCCCTCACCCCAGCCCTCTCCCGCAGGCGGGAGAGGGGGCAGAGCGTGCCCCGACGGCGGAGGCGTGCAACCAATGACAGTGGGGCAGCGGGGGTGTTACATCGCCCTCACCCCAGCCCTCTCCCGCAGGAGAAGCCGCACCGTACAATCCCCCTCTCCCTTTGGGAGAGGGTCGGGGTGAGGGGCAAGCGACGCAGCACAAGGCACAGAGCGCGCTTATTTCACCGGCATACCAGGCTGGGCGCCGCTGTCGGCGGAGAGAATAAACAGATCTTTCCCGCCCGGACCCGCTGAGAGCACCATGCCTTCTGAAACGCCGAAGCGCATCTTACGCGGCGCCAGGTTAGCCACAATAATCGTCAGGCGACCCACCAGTACGGCTGGATCCGGATAGGCAGCGCGAATGCCGGAAAAAATCTGACGTTTCTCGCCGCCCACATCAAGCTCCAGACGCAGCAGCTTGTCAGAACCTTCTACCAGCTCCGCTTTCTCAATCAGCGCCACCCGCATATCGACTTTGGCAAAATCATCAATGGTAATAGTCTCGCCAGCCGGCTCTTCGTTGATCGCCGCGCTGGCAGGTTTATTCGTGGCGGCGGCATCTTCTTTCGACGCCTCCACCAGAGTCGTGATTTTGGCCATCTCAATACGACTGTAAAGCGCTTTAAACGCCGTGACTTCATGATTCAGCAGCGGCTGTGCAATGTCATCCCAGTTCAGTTCGCACTGCAGGAAGGCTTCAGCGCGGGCGCTCAGCGACGGCATTACCGGTTTCAGCCAGGTCATCAGCACGCGGAACAGGTTAATGCCCATTGAGCAGATTGCCTGCAGGTCGGCATCGCGGCCTTCCTGTTTCGCTACCACCCAGGGAGCCTGCTCATCCACATAGCGGTTGGCCAGATCGGCCAGCGCCATGATCTCACGAATGGCACGGTTATATTCGCGGCTGGCCCAGGCTTCACCGATCTTCTCTGAGGCATCGGTAAAGGTTTTATACAGCGCCGGATCCGCCAGTTCGCCTGCCAGCTTGCCGCCGAAGCGCTTGTTGATAAAGCCGGCATTACGCGACGCCAGGTTCACCACTTTGTTGACGATGTCAGCATTCACACGCTGCACAAAATCTTCCAGGTTCAGGTCGATATCGTCGATGCGTGAAGAGAGTTTCGCCGCATAGTAGTAACGCAGGCTGTCGGCATCCAGATGTTCCAGCCAGGTGCTGGCTTTGATAAAGGTGCCACGCGATTTTGACATCTTCGCGCCGTTGACCGTCACGTAACCATGCACAAACAGGTTGTTCGGCTTGCGGAAGTTGCTGCCTTCCAGCATGGCGGGCCAGAACAGGCTGTGGAAGTAGACGATATCTTTACCGATAAAGTGATACAGCTCGGTGCTGGAATCTTTGTTCCAGTACTCATCAAAATCGATATCGTCGCGCTTGTCGCACAGGTTTTTGAAGGCGCCCATATACCCGATCGGTGCATCCAGCCAGACGTAGAAATATTTGCCTGGCGCATCCGGGATCTCAAAACCAAAGTAGGGTGCGTCACGGGAGATATCCCACTGCTGCAGCCCCGACTCAAACCACTCCTGCATTTTATTCGCTACCTGCTCCTGCAGCGCGCCCGAACGCGTCCAGGCTTGTAACATCTCGCTGAATGAAGGCAGATCGAAGAAGAAGTGCTCAGAGTCACGCATGATCGGCGTCGCCCCGGACACCACCGATTTCGGATTGACCAGCTCGGTTGGGCTGTAGGTGGCGCCGCAGACTTCGCAGTTATCGCCATATTGATCCGGTGATTTACAGATCGGGCAGCTGCCTTTCACAAAACGATCCGGCAGGAACATGCCTTTTTCCGGATCATAGAGCTGTGAAATAGTACGGTTCTTAATGAAACCGTTCTCTTTCAGACGGCAGTAGATGAGCGACGACAGCTCGCGGTTCTCATCGCTATGGGTAGAATGGTAGTTGTCATAGCTGATGTTAAAACCGGCGAAATCGGTCTGATGCTCCTGACTCATTTCGGCAATCATCTGCTCAGGCGCGATACCTAACTGCTGGGCTTTCAGCATGATCGGCGTGCCGTGCGCATCGTCAGCGCAGATGAAATGAACCTGATTGCCACGCATTCGCTGGTAACGTACCCAAATATCTGCCTGGATATGCTCGAGCATGTGGCCGAGATGGATAGAACCGTTCGCGTACGGCAGAGCGCACGTTACCATTATTTTTTTCGCGACTTGAGTCATAGTTTGCGTAGCTTTCTGTTGAATGAAAAACGGCTTTAGATGTTAACCGAAGCCTTCTCCTGCGTAAACACGGCTGGCGATGGTGCTGCCAGAGAGGCTCACATTTCATGGCGATCTGATATGATTAGTGACACGCCTCTGCATCACAGAGTGAAACAGAAAAGAAAGGAGCGGGGATGACTTTACAATCCCGGGAATACCATTCACCCGAAGCGCTGCGCGCGATTGTCGCCGGTGTGCTGAACAGTTTTGAGCACCCGACATTGACGAAAAGTCTGACGGCATTAAAAGCGCTGCATCATGTGGCGCAGCTGGATGGCAAGCTGCACATTGAACTGTTAATGCCTTTTGCCTGGGCCAGTGCGTTCGAGACGCTGAAAGAGCAAACCAGCGCTGAGCTGTTGCGACTGACCCACACCCGCGCGATCGACTGGCGGCTGCGTCACGATATCGCCACCCTGAAGCGGGTAAAAAATCAGCCGGGGGTGAATGGCGTAAAAAACATTATTGCCATCAGTTCCGGCAAGGGAGGCGTGGGCAAATCGAGCACGGCGGTGAATCTGGCGCTGGCGCTGGCGGCGGAAGGGGCGCGCGTGGGTCTGCTGGATGCGGATATTTACGGCCCGTCGGTCCCCAATATGCTGGGCACCGAACATGAACGTCCCACCTCGCCGGATGGCACCCATATGGCGCCGATTATGGCGCATGGCCTGGCCACCAACTCTATCGGCTACCTGGTCGATGACGAAAACGCCATGGTGTGGCGCGGGCCCATGGCCAGCAAGGCGCTGATGCAGCTGCTGAATGAAACCCTGTGGCCGGAGCTCGATTATCTGGTACTGGATATGCCGCCGGGCACGGGCGATATTCAGTTAACGCTGGCGCAGAACGTGCCGGTGACCGGCGCGCTGGTGGTCACTACCCCACAGGACATTGCGCTGATTGATGCGCGCAAAGGCATCGTCATGTTCGAAAAAGTGAACGTGCCGGTGCTGGGGATAGTGGAAAACATGAGCATCCACGTTTGCAGTAATTGCGGTTTTCATGAGCCGATTTTTGGTACCGGCGGCGCAGAGCGACTGGCGGCCGATTACGGCACCACGCTGCTGGGCCAGCTGCCGCTGCATATCAATCTGCGGGAAGATCTGGATGATGGCGAACCCACAGTGATCCGTCGTCCGGACAGCGAATTTACCGCGCTCTACCGCCAGCTGGCGGGACGGGTTGCCGCCCGGCTTTACTGGCAGGGCGCGGTCATCCCCGGCGATATCGCCTTCCGCGCCCTTTAGTCGGAAGGGGTTCCGCTGGCGCGCTGAGCCGCCAGCGGAAAGTGCATCAACAGCCAGCCGCCTTGTTCACTCTCTCCTGTTGCTACTGCCTGCCAGCCATGCTTTTTATAAAAACGCTGTGCCGCTTCATTTTTCAACAGGCATTTCAGGGCACCGGTGGCGGTAAAACGGCTCTGCACTACCTCCAGCAGCGCACTGCCCACGCCGCGCCCTTGCCAGGCGGGATCGACATACAGGCTGTGCAAAAAGTTATCGTCAGGCAGCAGCCCGGCGAAGCCGACGCGTTCTCCTTCATGCTCAGCGACGAGGATAATTTCGCCGGGAATAATGCTGTCAAAGTCTTCCAGTTGCCAGTCGCTGCCATCCAGCCACGTCCAGTTAGTGCGACGGGCGGCAAGATAGAGGGTGCGCAGGAAAGGGCGATCTGCTTCAGTAAAAGGACGAATTTGCATCAGCCAGGCTCCGCATCAACAGGGGACACTACAACCTTAGCTGTTATGCGCAATTTTGATAAATTGCATTAACTCCTTGTTTGTCTTGTGTACAATGCCTGTGCCCGGGTCATTTGCTGCTGCTCAGCACGCTTTGATAGCTTTCGTTTATTTAATTGATAATGAATGCGTATTAGAAGTTGGCCCGGAAATTCTGTAATTTGCATCACATCTTTTAACGGAGGCCATCTGATGTCGATTATCAATACCAAAATTAAGCCGTTCAAAAACACCGCTTTTAAAAATGGCGAATTCATCGAAGTAACCGAGAAAGACGTTGAAGGTAAATGGAGTGTTTTCTTCTTTTACCCGGCTGACTTCACTTTCGTTTGCCCGACCGAACTGGGTGACGTTGCTGATCACTATGAAGAATTCCAGAAACTGGGCGTGGATATCTACTCGGTTTCTACTGACACCCACTTTACCCACAAAGCCTGGCACGGTAGCTCTGAAACTATCGCCAAAATTCAGTATGCGATGATCGGCGACCCGACTGGCGCGCTGACCCGTAACTTCGAAATCATGCGTGAAAACGAAGGCCTGGCTGACCGTGGTACTTTCATCGTCGATCCGCAGGGCATCATCCAGGCGATCGAAATTACTGCTGAAGGTATCGGCCGTGATGCATCTGACCTGCTGCGTAAAATTAAAGCAGCTCAGTATGTTGCATCTCATCCGGGTGAAGTTTGCCCGGCGAAATGGAAAGAAGGTGAAGCAACTCTGGCTCCGTCACTGGACCTGGTTGGTAAAATCTGATTTTCCTTTTCTACCGGTAATTCGATCATTCTCACATCGGGTGCTTTGGCACCCGATTTTTTGACCAGGAATCCTCTATGCTCGACACCAATTTAAAAACTCAGCTCAAGGCCTATCTTGAGAAATTAACCAAACCTGTTGAGTTGATTGCCACGCTGGACGACAGTGCGAAATCGGCGGAAATCAAAGATCTGCTGGTCGATATCGCCGGGCTGTCTGATAAGGTCAGCTTCCGCGAAGAGAACGATCGTCCGGTGCGCAAGCCCTCATTTCTGATCACCAATCCTGGTGGCAACAATGGACCGCGTTTTGCCGGTTCTCCGCTGGGCCATGAGTTTACCTCGCTGGTGCTGGCGCTGCTGCAGACCGGTGGTCATCCTTCGAAAGAAGCGCAGAGTCTGCTGGAGCAGGTTGCCGCTCTGGACAGCGACCTTCATTTCGAAACCTATTACTCACTCTCCTGCCACAACTGCCCTGACGTGGTGCAGGCGCTGAACCTGATGGCGATCATCAATCCGCGCATCAGCCACACGGCAATTGATGGCGGCGTGTTCCAGAATGAAATTCAGGAACGCAACGTGATGGGTGTGCCTGCGGTTTACCTGAACGGTAAAGAGTTCGGTCAGGGCCGTATGAGCCTGGCGGAAATCGTCGGTAAAGTGGACACCAACGCAGAAAAACGTGCGGCAGAAGAGCTGAACAAACGCGATGCCTATGAAGTGCTGATCGTCGGCAGCGGCCCGGCGGGCGCAGCGGCGGCCATTTACTCCGCGCGTAAAGGCATCCGTACCGGCCTGATGGGCGAACGTTTCGGTGGTCAGGTACTGGATACCGTTGACATCGAAAACTACATCTCCGTGCCGAAAACCGAAGGTGCGAAGCTGGCAGGTGCACTGCGTGCGCACGTTGACGACTATAACGTGGACGTGATTGAAGCGCAGAGCGCGATCAAACTGATCCCGGCAGCGGTAGAGGGCGGCCTGCATGCGGTAGAAACCGCCAGCGGCGCCGTGCTGAAATCACGCAGTATCATTCTTGCGACCGGCGCACGCTGGCGCAACATGGGCGTCCCGGGTGAAGAAGAGTACCGTACCCGCGGCGTGACCTACTGTCCGCACTGTGACGGCCCGCTGTTTAAAGGCAAACGCGTAGCAGTTATCGGTGGTGGTAACTCTGGTGTTGAAGCGGCTATCGATCTGGCCGGTATCGTTGAGCATGTCACCCTGCTGGAATTTGCCGGTGAAATGCGCGCGGACCAGGTGCTGCAGAACAAACTGCGCAGCCTGCCTAACGTCAACGTGATCCTGAATGCGCAGACCACCGAAGTGAAAGGCGACGGCTCGAAAGTAACGGGCCTGCAGTATGTTGATCGTATTAACCAGAACACCCATGAACTGCCGGTAGCCGGTATTTTCGTACAGATCGGTCTGCTGCCGAACACGCCATGGCTGGAAGGCTCGGTTGAACGCAACAAGATGGGTGAAATCATCATTGATGCGAAATGCGAAACCAGCGTGAAAGGTGTTTTTGCGGCGGGCGACTGTACTACCGTGCCCTACAAACAGATCATCATCGCCAGCGGCGAAGGTGCCAAAGCGTCGCTCAGCGCCTTTGATTATCTGATTCGTACCAAACCTGCAGAATAAAGGTTCTGGTCAAGTCATTCCTCCGCCCCGGGTACTCCCCGGGGTTACGCGCAACGGGTTTCACCTGCTCCGCGTTTCACCGGAAAGGCGAGCATTATTAAAGCAACAAGCAATGTCGTGAAACCACCTTTATTCGGGTGGTTTTTTTGTGCCGGGAACTCAACATGCTCTGCACACTGCCTGAGAAGCAGGTCGACGCCTTTCCGGAAATGTCTGCAGAGGGTGCTCCGGTCGATAGCTATACCGAATTTTCCGCGCTGGTGAGCACTCTATAAAAAATCGAGCCGCAATCTGGCCTTTTGGTCTTTCATATTTTGCTACACGCGTCGCATGCGCAACCAACTTTTTTTAGCTTATAGTTAAGACCAGTAGTAGAAAACTACGCCTCGTCGATAAATGACGATTATGGCGTCTGTCATGGAATTTAAAATCCAGCATTTGCAGGCAGCCGTGGCGCTGGTACTTGCCAGTTTCCAGCCGCAGCCAAAAGCGGTGGCGTGCCAGCCTGCCATTGTAGAGCGGGTTTATGAGATGGCTGCCAGAGTCAACAAAACCGACATCAAAAAACTAACCGCTGCGTTCAACACGCTGGCGGGGGACTGCGCGACAGTCGTGCCGCACTTTTCCATTATGCTGGCAACGATTTTGAAGGTGCGGTCAGAACTGCGAATGAAATCCAGTTTCAGGCTATCCATGCCGCCAGTATTGCTGAACCCTTTGTGCTGATGTTGCCTGAAAAAGAGATTAGTATGTCTTATGACAAAAACTCCGTTGAGTTTGCGTTCGTGAAGGCTATCAAAATGGTCAGCATTGCGACTAAAAACCACCTCAGTCTTATCGACCAGCTTATTCGTAAAACCAATGTGCGCGATGCAAATATCAACCTTTTTGCCATGAACCATTTGTTGGATACAGGCAATAAGGCCGCAACTAAATGGCATTAACGGCTGAATACAGCCAGGTTACGTGAGATGAATTTTTCCAGCCCACCCTGGCCGTTTACCCCGCTCTTCACGAGCAGCTCAAAGCCGGGTTCATCACTTATAAATCAACAGACGCGCCATCAACCTGCCTGGCCGGGATGCGCCTTTTGACTTCCCCCGTTCGCGATTGATGCGAACGTCCAGCATATTCATGTCAATCTGCACTGTCAGCTGACCTGGAACGCCAGGCAAGAAAATGACAAGCGAACCTCTGATCACTATCTCGTCTATATTGAGCACATGTAGGAGAGTGACCGCTTTTTACTGATGGGCCTGATTACACCAGCTCACGAACGCATGCCAGCCAGAGACACCCGGTTGCTCAAATAGTTTTCAGACGTTGCTGAAAATTTACACGCAACTTAAACAAAAAGAAATAAAGTCGCGCACGAAAAGAATGATTTCATAGGGGATAGGTATGGAACCACAATTACTGATAAGGTAAATCGCCACTGAATAACTCAGTATATTTGTGTCTGCGTGATAGCTATATAATCCGGAAAACAGAGAGGGTATTTAATGCGTGCTGTTGCTACAAAAGTAGCATTCAAACCGGCTATGTTCTTTTACCGCAGGCATCAGGATAAGCGCAGATTTTATACTACAGCAAGTCATTTGCCCATACCGACCCACTGAAACAAGGATGGAGCGCCTGAGCTGAGATATTCACGCACCCTGTCCGATAGCCAGCTTAATACGTGCAATGACTTTATCTCTGTACTCCTGATGTCCGCGCATAGCTCTGGGATGAGCTATTCTGAAACAGGTTATATTGCCCGCTTTAAATTCCCACAACTTCCCGGGGGTAACAGAAACAGTTTTATAGCCATTCGGGTGATCATCAAATAAACGTTTAATGACATAATCCGTTCTTCTGGCCCCAGATGCGAATATCACAAAATCCGGTTTAAGATGATAAATTTGTGCCTGCAGCAGACGCAGCGAGACAGAGATTATTTCCTCACGTTCTGTGTGGGGGCGAATCAATGGTGTCTGGCGATCGTAATCCCATGCAAATAAATTAGCATACACTATTGCCTGTGGTGGGATGCTCAATTCCCGCGCCAGCCGGAAATGATATTGTCTGAAACGGCTGCGTGATTTCAGGTTAAGCGTCCCGTCAGTTTTGACTGCAATATGCTGACTGTAGCGGGTTAACGCTTCTTCAACCACATCTTCTACAGTCACATTGGCCACGAGGCCCAGCGCCCGTAATAGGGTATTTTTACCATTCAGGGTATTCCAGCCCGCAGTTTCTCGTCCCACCAGCATGATTTTTATCGGAGAGTGCCAGTATTCTTCAAAGGGAAAGGGCAGAAATACGCCAGAGTATTTATCTTCCTTCAGATCAAACGATTGGGCGTTAAGCCCCTTAAGAATTTGTGTGTAGGCTTTAATCAGCGTTTCCATGCTTTATCTCATTTTGTGATAACAATCTTTTTATATAACTATTTGATGATATTTTTAGTTTTTAAGCAACACTTCACTTTTCTCCGGTTCCCATACAGGTTTAAGCAAGTCCGCCAGTCCTCTGGCATGAAGAAAGCGCTCAGTAAGTTCCCTGTCGCTCTTTTCAACCATTTCATCGTAAATCACTTTTCCCATGGTGCGCGTGGTGTCGGCATTTTCCGGCAGCTGCTCAGCCGCTAACGCTTCTTTCACGCGCTGATCAAAATGATGCTCCATCTCATCCCGGAAGGCATTCATCACTGTGTCGTACAGCGCACCATCAAGCCGTTTAATTACCTCTTTCCAGGGCGTCCACTGGGCGAACCAGCTGGCAAAGTGAGCATCCTGCGCCGCCATCACTTGCGCTGCAGCGCGATTAAGGTCCTCTTTGGTAACCGAGGAAAACTTAAAGAAACGCATGGAGTCGACCCAGTCCTCAAGATGCAACACATCGCGTAACTGCACCTGAAAAGCGAGATAGACCTCAATTTCATCCACGGAACGCAGGGTTTTTACTTTGTCACTGGCAATCTTCGCCAGTTTATCCAGACAAAACATCTGCCGTCCTACGTCGACCAGGGTGGGCAGGTTTTGGTCATACTCGCCGCGCTCTACGTTTTCAACAATCGCGAATTTTTGCATCTCGTTAAAATTCAGCGCAACCCGGTCTTCGCAGGTGGCCGTCGCTTCCTGAGCAAGGGCAAAAGTTTTTTCGCGTAATTCCGCCGAGTCAGCCAGGCGATGCAGCCAGGTTACAACCTTATTTTTGAAACCTGGCGAGGTTTTTGCGCTGATTCCCTCCGCGAGGCGACTCAGGAAGTTGCTGAAGTGATCGGCATTCTCCTCAAGGTTGATGACGCGCCAGAATGTGCGGCTGATTTCCAGCTCCTCCGACGATAGCCAGAGCGCAACCGCCTGATCCAGCGGCAGGTTCACGGCTGCCGTCCCGGTACGCGGCAGCGTAAAACGAATGGTTCCCGGGCCAGACGCATTGGGGTTTTGATTCAGCTCCTGCAGTGACACCAGAGTACGACGGGTGAGGGGATTACCGGAGACATCTACCCAGGTAGTACGGGGCAGGCGAAACAGGGATTCCGGCAGCGTGGTGAGCTGATTATTCTGCATAAACAGGGTTTCCAGCGTCATGGGCAGCTCCGGCAACACCTGCAATGGGTTATTCATTACGGAGATATAAATTATCGCAGGCGGAAAAGCGCCGATTCCGGTCAGCTGATTATCATTTGCACACAACGTGGTCAGAGAAGAAGGCAGCGCAGGCAGCTGACGCAGGCGGTTATTGTTTACGGTTAACGCTTTCAGTCTGACAGGTAAAGGCGGCAATTCTGTCAGCTGGTTGTTACTGACCAGCAGTGATTCCAGTCCTTCCGGCAAGGGCGGCAAACTGCGCAGCTGGTTATAGCCTGCTGATAATTTGATGAGCTTCGGTGAAAGGGCAGCAATATGCCTGATTCTGTTACCGTCGACGGTTAATATTTCCAGATTACCCATATTTTTCGGCAGCTCAACGATGCCGTTATTGGCAGCATAAAAGTATTTTAACGACTTAAAAATATTCTCAGGCAGAAATTCAATTAAGTTCTTATTGACGTTGAGCTTGCGTAAGCGGGAAGGCAATCTTTTCGGGATGCTTCGTATTTTATTATCATGCAGATCCAGAACTTTTATTGTTTCCGGTAGGTTTTTCGGTATCCGCGCGATATTACAGCCGCGCGCCTGTACCTCAACGACGCCCGCAGGCAGGGCGTCAGGTAAGGCTCTCAGATGCACCTGGCCATTCAGAATCAGTTTTTTGCAGGGTGGCAGGAAGGCAGGTAAATCACTCAGCGGACCGACGTTAGCGGCTGAAAGATCCAGCGTGGTGGATGTCGGATCGGTCAGCACTTGCTGGAGCTGCTTCAGCGCCTTATCGCGCCTCGCTATTTCGCCAGCGACCGCTTTATCGCGCCAGGCGCGCCATCTGGCATAACATTTCGCTGCCTCTGATTGCCTGCCGGTTGCGCTGCTTTCTCCGCTGGGGCCGGGCAACTCTTCATCATGCCATTTTCTGGCGGCAGCCCTGGAACCCTTTCCGCCAAGTCCTTGTTCCAGAATCGCTTTCAGGCGTTTTCCTGTTGTGCCGGGTTGAGTGATTCTGACGCTGGCTATCCCGTCTTTCACCTGACTGATAAATTCATATCCCTCAGTGTTAAATTTGATCATTTTATCCAGCAAGATCATTAAGGCGATATTGGCGCTATCTGCAGCGATCTTATGCCATGCCTGTAATCTTTCCTGCGTAGTGTCAGCCTCAAAAGCCTGGGTCAGATGAATGCCCAGCGCTAAAAAAGGGGTCAGCGGATTAGGAATGATATTGGCCGCATCCATATAACGTTCCCACATACCGAGTCTGACTTCCGCATCAGAGGTGATCATGACATCGATATCGGCCAGGGTCTTTGCTTTCAACTGGTTATAATAAGTCTGGAAAAAACCTTTCTGCCGGATGCCCGCGCTCTGGATAGCTATTTTTTTATACAGACCGTGGTCGTTATGAATTTTTTTCAGCCAGCTGTCTACGCCCGACTGGAAAACGCCGTCCTGACGGGCATACAGTCTGAAGTGGGAGGCAATTTGCTCCCGGTGCTGTTGATCAGCACAGTGGTTAACGACCCAGCAACGCATGGCAAACATATCCTGAAAGCTGTTAAACGGGGTCGCAAAGCCGGGCAGATAAAGCGTGACCCGGCCGCTTTTTTTATTGTGAAAGACGAAGGCGTTGTCTGCTTCGTAACCATTAATATCAAAAAATGAGACGTTAATTTCCCGGTCATTGAGGAGCCCGGCACCGTTTAATACGTCCTGAGCATCATCCGGCTCAAGCTCACTCATGCTTAATCCCAGGATAAACTCGATAAAATATTTTTTGATATGGATATCAGGCTGGGAGAAGGCGTCAGCGATGATGTTTTTTGCCTGCTGACAGAAATCGATTTCCCAGACCAGTTTCACAAAATCTGACGGGCGTAATCTGACTTCATTGGTTTCATCATAAACGCTGGCCGGTTTCTCTGTGTCGCGGTAGATACCGCAGGTCGAATCAAGGGAATTAAGATGCTCTTGCGCATCGGGCGGGAAGTTAGTGAACAGATAGCGGGTCAGGGGATTTTTTTCTGCTGGTTCGCCGCGATGCTTCCAGCCGGTGATAGTGGCACTGCTGCTGGTGGCGAAGTCGAAGCGCGCGAAAATCACTTTATCGGGGTCAAGGTCGAGATGAAATTTTTCCTGGATCTTCTCTCGTAATAATCGTGCGGCGATAGTTTTTAAATCGGGCTGACGCGCATAATAAAAATCAAAATAATTTTTGATAGCACTCTTACCCGTTTCAATAAAACTATAGGCTTGTGGTTTATTCACAACGTCATAGTAATCGGGTGAGAGATTCATAATGACGCCATCCTTGTCATAAATCACAATCTGTTCATCACCCATGTGGCCAGCATACTCTTTTCTTTTCACCGGCGCGGCGCTGGCAACCGGCAACAAGAAAGCATCAGCAAACACCGGCATTAGCGCTTCCGGCGTAAAAGAGGGTTCCGGTTGTTGCATCGCGGCATGCAAATCGGCCTGATGCTCTTCCGGGCGCGGCGAGTGCGCGTTGAAGCGATTATCGGCGTGCTGTACCTGCTCTGCTGGCAAGCGTTGCGCCCTGTAACAGATCCCCTGTTCACGCATCTGCTGCAGCTGTGCTGCGCTGAGTTGAAAATCGCAACGCTGTTGCGGCTTCAGTGCCGGTAACGCCGTGGGGAGAATTTCATTACAGGTCCAGGCGGCGCGCTGGATCACTCCTTCTCTGACGGCGGCAGGCATAGTTTCCCTGACGCAATGGTAGTGGGCTGCGCCGTTTTCTGACGGCATCAGACAGGACGGCGGAGCGAACCGGGCCATCCGGCTCAGCTGATTCCAGTAGAAGTTGGCGCGGGTGAATAAATTGCCTATCACCGCCGGTAACTGCAGCCAGCGCCGCTGGGGAGCACTTTCATGGGAGAGCCAGTAGCGGGCGACAATGGCCAGTATGCCCAGCGCGGCAAATACCGGGCTGGCAGTTGCGGAATGCTGGTGCAGAAGCGGGGTAAAACCGGAGGCCTCCGAATAATCCTGTAAGGTTTGCCGGATATAATCCGCCAGCCTGGAGAGGGCATTACCATCGCTCAGCAGCGTCGATGAACATAACCCCAGGCTGTTCAGCAGGGCGATATCGATATTTTTTCTTTCCGTGAAGGCGGTATACAGGCTCTGCGCGGTAAGAATGACTTCGCCAGGTAATCCCGGAATCAGCGTACTCATGGCGCTAAACAGATATTCATTCTGTTTCAGGTCGGCAAAATAACGGATAAGTTGTTTAATACAGCGGCGAATATCATCACTGAGTGGAATCAAATCATCCGCTTTTTCTTCTGGCGTCAAGCCGTTATCCGTTGACTGCCCGACAGCGGCAGCCCATTCCCCGGTAATATTTACCCTGTTGGCCAGATCAAAAGTCATGTTATTCTCTTCATTAACCGCGGCGGGATAATAAATAGTATTATTATAATTTGTGCTGTTTGAGATAATGTCAGGCATGGTAACTCCTTTTACCTTTCAGACCGGAATAATTATTCTGCGGCTATTAATCGGCCAGTAAATTACACTGCACTAAATAATTCATAACTTTCGAATGAATTTAATCAATTTAATAATCTATATGGCTGCGGGCGAGACTTCTATCATATTTCAATCACTGTTTCGGGTCGGGAAGCGTAGTGCACAGGCTTACAGAGCGACAGATGACCGCTTTCACGGAAATAATTTGCCGCTTTTCTCATCGGCATGTTAGCTGCGCCAGGCATAGCCAAAAAAGGGCGGCTTTTAGCGTTTACAAGGCTTTCTGCTGGCATTACTATCCTCACTGGCGGTTAATGACGTACCTTAATCGCAACCAGTTGAATTTTAGCTAAATGACTCGGGGTGCCCTTCTTTGTGAAGGCTGAGAAATACCCGTACCACCTGATCTGGATAATGCCAGCGTAGGGAAGTCAGATGCCTGACCGCATTCGCCTTCTTGATCGCCGGTTGGGAGCTTTATGAGCCATCAACCTTTTTCTCTTCCTGATGCGCATGTTGCCCGTGCGCTCTCTCAGTTCCGTAGCCAGTCGCCGCTGGTGCACTGTATGACCAACGATGTGGTACAAAGCTTTACGGCCAATGTGCTGCTGGCGCTTCACGCCTCACCGGCGATGGTGATCGATGCGGACGAAGCCGCGCAGTTCAGCGCGCTGGCTGATGCCCTGTTAATCAATGTAGGAACCCTGACGCGTGAGCGGCGTGATGCTATGCAGGCTGCGGTAACAGCAGCGGTGGCGGCTGCGACGCCCTGGACACTGGATCCTGTCGCCGTGGGAGCGTTGTCGCTGCGCAGCGCGTTTTGCCGCCAGCTGCTCGACGCCTCACCGGCGGCAATTCGCGGCAACGCCTCAGAAATTCTGGCGCTGGCGCTGAACGCGCAGGGCGGTCGTGGCGTCGACAGCCTGCATCAGGCGGAGGCTGCGCTGACTGCGGCGCAGCAGCTGGCCCTGAATCATCGCACCATCGTAGTGATAACGGGCGAAGTCGATTACATCACCGATGGCGAACGCACATTGCGTGTCAGCGGCGGCAGCCCCCTGATGACGCGAGTGGTGGGCACCGGTTGCGCCCTTTCCGCCGTGGTGGCCGCTTTCGCCAGCTTGTCCGGCGATCGGCTGATAAATATCGCCTGCGCCTGCCGCATCATGGCGCTGGCGGGCGAACAGGCGACGCAGCAGGCGAAGGGGCCGGGCAGTTTCGTTGCGGCCTTTCTGGATGCTCTATGGCAACTGAAGGGTGAGGTAACCGCATGAAACGCATTAATGCCCTGACCATTGCCGGCACCGATCCCAGCGGAGGGGCGGGTATCCAGGCCGATCTGAAAGCTTTTTCCGCGCTGGAGGCCTATGGCACCAGCGTGATTACCGCACTGGTGGCGCAAAATACCTGCGGTGTGCAGCAGGTGTATCGCATTACGCCCGCGTTTGTTGCCGCGCAGCTCGATTCCGTACTGGACGATGTACGCATCGACAGTGCGAAAATCGGCATGCTGGCGGAAGCAGAGATTGTTGAAGTGGTGGCGGAAAAACTGCAGCGTGCCGCACTGCCATTTGTGGTGCTGGATACGGTCATGGTGGCGAAAAGCGGCGATGCGCTGCTCTCTCCGCAGGCGGTCGCCAGCCTGCGTGAACGCTTGTTGCCGCTGGCCTCGCTGATTACGCCGAATTTGCCTGAGGCTGCCGCGTTGCTGGAAACCCGCGTGGCGCAGACGGAGGCGGAGATGCTGGAGCAGGGGCGGGCCTTACTGGCGCTGGGCTGTCAGGCGGTACTGATGAAGGGGGGACATCTCAGCGATGACGAGAGCCCGGACTGGCTGATGACGCCGCAACGTGAGCTGCGTTTCAGCACGCCCCGGGTACATACCCGCCATACCCACGGCACCGGCTGTTCCCTGTCAGCGGCGCTGGCGGCGCTGCGTCCGCGTTATGCTGACTGGGCTGAGACCGTCGCTGAGGCGAAAGCCTGGCTACAGCAGGCGCTGGTGCAGGCAGATACGCTGGAAGTAGGCAGGGGGGTAGGGCCAGTACATCATTTCCACCGCTGGTGGTGAATGAGCATGGCCTGGCTTACTTGCCGGCCCGGGCTTGTGCAGCATCGTCCGTCCGGATTGCCTGCAACCCGGTAGCCCGCAGGGCTAATCCGTCAGGATCGGACGTAGCGAGCAATGCTCATGGACTTTGTGTCCACTCCGCTTGCTGCGCGCTGGACGCGCCCGATCCCGCTGCGCCGCCGACTGCCCTTGGGAGAAGTGCGGCTGGCCTGGCTTACTTGCGGGCTCGGGCTTGTGCAGCATCGTCCGTCCGGGTTGCCTGCAACCCGGTAGTCCGCAGGGCTAATCCGTCAGGATCGAACGTAGCGAGCAATGCTCGTGGACTTTGTGTTCACGTCGCTTGCTGCGCCCGTCTTACTCAAACCAGTCGCTGTTGCGTTCGGCGATCGGGGTAATTGAGAAGATCATCTCCTGCAGATGGCGGCGCATCGCGGCTTCAGCCGCTTCGGCGTCATGGCTGACCAGCGCGGCGTAGATCTCCTCATGCTGTTCAATCAGGTTTTCTGGCGGCGACACCTCGCTCAGGGTCAGAAAGCGCACGCGATCCATGGTGGCCTTGATGTTTTCTACCGTTTCCCACGCCAGCAGGCAGTCGATGCTCTCGGCAATCAGACGGTGAAACTCATCATCCAGCTGCAGAAAGGCCTGACTGTCCTGCCGCTCGGCGGCCAGCTTCTGCAGGCGTAAATTGTGCTCCAGCGCCATCAGGGCTGCGGGCTCCACCTCCAGCGCGGCGCGGCGCACCACAGCCACTTCCACCGCTTCGCGAATAAAACGGCCATCCGCCACGCGGCGGGCAGAAATCTTACGCACGAAGGTGCCGCGCTGTGGCAGAACCTGCACCAGTCCCGCCTCTGCCAGTTTGATAAAAGCCTCGCGTACCGGCTGGCGCGACACGTTAAAACGGGCGGAAACCTCTTTCTCCGAGAGCAGAGAGCCAGGGGAAATAGCACAGGTCACAATATCCCGGCGCAGATAACGATAAATCTGCTGATTTACCGGCTCACTGGTGGTAATAGTGTAGGCGATTGACATACTGCAATATCCGTATAACGGCTGGCCTGTGCCAGCCCGAGGTGGAAGACTAGTCTAATCAGCGCGCCGCGCCAGCGCCAGAAGTTTTGTTAGCGGCCAGGGTGTAGCCGGTCATCACCTGCGCTACGGTGGCGCGCGCACCCTGCTGACACAGCTGTTGATAGAGCTGGCAGAGCCGTGTCACAAAGCGCGGATGCTGCGCCAGATCGTCAGCGAACACCATATTCAGCGCCAGCAAGGCTCGGACACGCGCCTCGCCCTCGGCGCTCTGCGCCACACAGCGCGCCAGTTCCGCCTTTAGCGGATCCTTAATCTCAATCGCCTGGCCTTGCTCATCCCGCGCGCCGACATAACGCATCCAGCCAGCCACACCCAGCAGCAGCAGATCGCAGCAGCTGCCCCGCTGCAGGTGCCAGCGCACGCTGTCGAGCAGACGTTGCGGCAGCTTCTGCGTACCGTCGGAAGCGATCTGATAAGTGCGATGCCGGATGGCACGGTTCTCGTAGCGGGTTATCAGCGAGTCGGCATAGGCGGCAAGATCCACGTCGCGCGTACGCAGGGTGGGGGCCTGTTCCTGCAGCATCAGCGTATGGGCGGCCTGTCTGAACCAGGGGTCGGCCATGCAGTCGCTGATATGCTGATAGCCCGCCAGATACCCCAGATACGCAAGAAAGGAGTGGCTGCCGTTCAGCATGCGCAGCTTCATCTCTTCAAAGGGCAGTACGTCATCCACCAGTTCCGCCCCGGCCTTCTCCCAGGCGGGACGGCCCCGGACAAAGTTATCTTCAATCACCCACTGAAAGAAAGGCTCCGCTTCGACGCCCACCGGGTCCGTGCAGCCCAGCCGCTGGCTCAGCGCGGCAAAAGCCTCATCGCTCATCGCCGGGACGATGCGATCCACCATGGTGGAGGGAAAGCTCAGCTGCTGCTGAATATAGCTGGCCAGCTCCTCATCCTGTAGTGCGGCGAGCTGGATCATCACCTTGCGCGTTACCTGGCCGTTTTCCGGCATATTGTCGCAGGACATCACGCTGAAGGGAGGCAGTCCGCGGGCGCGACGACGCCGGATCGCGGCGAGGATCACTCCCGGCACCGAGCGCGGCGTTTCCGGCTGCTGCAGGTCATGCTGAATATCAGGATGATCGGGATTAAGATTGCCGCTGGCGGGCAGATGGCAGTAGCCTTTCTCCGTTACCGTCAGCGAAACAATCGCCACCTCGGGCTGGCTCATGGCGTCAATGACGGCGTCGATGCCATCGCTTTTACCGTGCAGCGCGGCCGTGATTACGCCAATCACCCGCGTGCTGAGATGATCATCCGCTTTCTCGGTCACGGTATACAGCAGCTGCTGTTCGCGCAGCGCCTGAATCACCTCGCCGCTGTTCAGGTTCACCTCACAATATCCCCAGTCGCTGCCCTGTTCTGCCAGCTTATCGCTGCACAGCGCCTGATGCGCGCGGTGAAAGGCACCAAAGCCGATATGCACCATACGCGTTTTTAACTGACTGCGATCCCAGCGGGGCTGCGCTATCCCGGCGGGAAGGCGCTCAAGCATTAACATAATCTCTCCTTAAGACAAACGGGGCGTCGGACGCCCCGTAAACAGTGGCGACAGGCAGCGGGTCCTCAGATCGACACGGTTTTGCTGTCCGCTTTCGGGCTGCGAATCACAAACAACACCAGCAGCGCGCCCAGTCCGGCAATCACCCCGGCCAGCACAAAGGCGCTGTCAAATTTGCCGGTGTGCTGCACAATAAATCCGGTCACAATTGGCCCGATAATGCCCGAGAGGCTACCGATCAGATGGATAAAGCCACTGATGCTGCCCACGCGGCTTTTATGCACCACATCCTGGATAATTGCCCAGTAGATGGCGCCGGTGATATAGAGGAAAAAAATAGAGATCGACATCATCATCACCGCCGAATTGACCTCTTTTATCGTGCCCGCCAGCGCCACACAAATTGCCGCCGCCAGCAGTGAGACCACCAGCACAATTTTTCGCGACAACAGCAGCTTGCCGGTGATGTTAAAGATCTTGTCGGAGATCCAGCCGCCCAGCGCCAGGCCCACAAAGCCGACAATCCATGGGATCATGGTGGTAATGCTCATCGCTTTGATATCCAGACCGTGCGCCTGCACCAGATAGGCCGGAAACCAGCTCAGGAAGAAGAACAGAATGTAGTTGTAACAGAAGAAGGCGAAGGCGGTGACCAGAATAATCGGCTGACGCAGATAGTAGCCCAGACCGTGCGCCGCGCCTGCGAGATCGGCCTCTTCGCCCGGCTGTTCGGCCTTGAGTTTCTCTACCAGCGCCCGCTCGGCGGCGGAAACGCGTTTGCTTTTCGCCGGGTTATCCGCCGCAACGAAAAACCAGAGCGCCATCCACACCAGGCCAATCAGACAGATAATCACAAAAGCGGGACGCCAGCCATAGGCCAGCGCCAGATAGCCAATAATCGGTCCGGCAACGGCCCCCCCTAATGGCGAACCGGCGCTCAGCAGGCCCATAGCGGTCGCCGCCTGTTTTTTAGGGAACCAGCCGTTAATCGCCTTGTTGGCCGAGGCGCAAATGGGACCTTCAGCCATCCCGAACAGCACGCGCAGTATCAACATCGACCAGAAGCCGGTCGCCAGCGCCGTCATGCCGCAGAACAGCGACCAGAGGGCGACCGCCGTACCCAGCACAAGGGTCGGACCAAACCTGTCGGTGGCGAGGCCGCCGACAAAGTTAAACAGCGCATAGCCAAAAAAGAAGCTGCCGAAGATCATGCCAAACTGCTCGGCATTGATCGCCAGATCTTTTTCTACCAGCGGCAGGGTCAGGGAGAGGGCGACACGATCGAGATAGTTGATCATGTAGACCAGAAATAACAGCAAAACGAGTGTCCAGCGCAGATTCTTAAACATAGAAACTCCGTGTGCTCAGAGGATGAAGCGGCCGTGCGTACGGCCGCCTCATGGTGGCTAGCAGGGTAAACTTATTCCACCTGCAAAATGACTTTGCAGCAGGTACGCGGTGCCTGTTCAAACAGCGTCATGGCGCGTTCAATGTCACTCAGTGGCAGATAGTGCGTGACCAGTTTTTCCGGCTTGATCAGCCCTTTTTCCATCCAGGCGATCACTTGCGGAAAGCGATGGCTGTTCAGGCGCGAGGTAAACAGCGAAAGCTCTTTACTGGTAAGGCTCTGCTGGGTAATCGCCGACGGCTCGCCGGAAAAACCCAGCAGACCGATACGTCCGGCGGGGGAGGCGAGGGCCGCCGCTTCCGCCAGAATCGCCGGATGACAGGCGGCATCGATGATCAGCGTGGGCTGGACTCCTTTCAGCTGGGCAGCCAGCGTCGTGCTGCTGTTGTTAAAGACGCGATCAGCGCCATTCGCCAGCGCCAGATCCAGACGTTCCGGCAGGCGATCCGCCACCAGCACCTGCTGTACGCCATAAACGCCTTTCAGCACCTGAATCACTGTCAGCCCCATCGGACCCGCGCCGTAGACCAGTGCGATATCCTGCTGCTGCGGCTGCAGAAAGGCGGTGATATTCGCGGCAATAGTAAAAGGCTCCACCAGGCTCGCCAGCTTATCGGGGATGGCGGCGGGTAGCCGCCAGGCATTGCGCGCGGGGACACACACATAATGGCTGAAACCGCCGTCGCGATGGACGCCAATCACCTGCAGCGCGCTACAGACGTTGGGACGTCCTACCGAACAGGGGTAGCAGTGGCCGCAGCTGATCACCGGATCGACGGCGACACGCTCACCGAGACGCTCAGCCTCAACCCCGTCGCCCAGCGCATCGATCACCCCGGAAAACTCATGACCTATCACCCGGGGATAACTGGCAAAAGGGTTATGACCGTGCCAGATATGCACATCTGAGCCACAGATGCTGGCGTACTGCACCTTAACGCGTACTTCCCCCGCCGCCGGCTGCGGCAGCGGCGTATCACACAGCAACAGTTCGCCGGGTTGTTGTACCACGACACTTTTCATCCGGCTCTCCTTACCAGTTCCACAGGGTGCCATCTTCCAGCCGCGCCACCGGCAGGTAAGCGGGCTCATAGGGATATTGCGCCGCCAGCTTCTCATTGAAGGTGATGCCGAGGCCGGGTTTGTCGCCCGGATGCATGTAGCCGTTATCAAAGGTCCAGCTGACGTCAAACAGCTCCATCATCTGTTCGGAGTAGCCCATATATTCCTGCACGCCGAAGTTCGGCACCCAGAGATCGAAATGCAGCGCGGCGGCCATGCAGACTGGTGAAAGGTCAGAAGGGCCGTGCGAGCCGGTACGTACCTGATAGAGCGAAGCGAAATCGGCGATGCGGCGCATTCCGGTAATGCCCCCGGCGTGAGTAATGGTGGTACGGATATAATCGATCAGCTGCTCTTCAATCAGCTGCTTGCAATCCCAGATGCTGTTAAAGACTTCGCCCACAGCAATCGGCGTGACGGTATGCTGACGGATCAGGCGGAAGGAGGCCTGATTCTCTGCTGGCGTTGGATCCTCCATCCAGAACAGTCGGTAATCCTCCACGCTTTGGCCAAAGCGCGCCGCTTCGATCGGGGTTAAGCGATGGTGCATATCGTGCAGCAGATGCTGGTCAAAACCGAACTTATCGCGGATAGCGGCAAAGAGTCTGGGGGTAAAATCGAGATACTTTTCGCTGGACCAGAGCTGTTCCTCCGGCCAGTTGCCTTTGGTCGCCGGTTCGTAGGCGAGCCCTTTGCCTTTGGCCATGCCGTAGGTGGTTTTCATGCCCGGTACGCCGCACTGCGCGCGAATCGCTTTGAATCCCATCTCTTTATGTCTGGCGTAATCGTCCATCACCTCATCGATAGTGTGGCCGGTGGTGTGGCAGTAAACCATCACGCCGGTGCGCGACGCTCCGCCCAGCAGCTGATAAAGCGGCATATTGGCAGCTTTGCCTTTGATATCCCACAGCGCCATATCCACTGCGGAGATCGCCGACATGGTGACCGGTCCGCGCCGCCAGTAAGCGCCTTTGTAAAAGTACTGCCAGATATCTTCGATTTGCCGGGCATCACGGCCAATCAGCTGCGGGCAGATATGATCTTTCAGGTAGGAGGCGACCGGCAGTTCGCGACCATTCAGGGTGGCGTCGCCAATGCCGGTCAGGCCGTCATCGGTGGTGATTTTCAGGGTGACAAAGTTTCTGCCCGCACAGGTGATAAACACTTCAGCGTTAACAATTTTCATCTCGAAGGCCTTTCTTACGTAGGGTCGATGACGAAAAAGTACGCTTGTTCATACTACCATACAAGTAATCATGAGAGAGTTGTGAACAGAATCACACTGTGCTGGGGCAGGCGTATCAGTCAGTCTCTGTTCTCACAGAGAGGGCAGATTTATCCTTGCAACAGGAGGCTTAGCCGCGTCGATAAAAAAAACCGCTCCTCGCGAGCGGTTTCCATGGGCAGTAAGAACGCCGGGCGCTTTCACACCAGCAGCGGGCATTGCGGGGGCAGGCGGCAGGCCAGCGCGGCTGGCAGCACTTCAATCTGGAATTCGCGTCCGGTCAGCGGCTCGCCATCCAGGTTAAACGTCATCTCATTGGGCGAGCGAATCGACAGCGACTGCAGCCGGGTGCTGACAATATTGGGGTTCTCTTCATCGCTGGTCAGGGAGTGCATCAGGGTAGTTAACAGCTCCTGCGCGGTGACAATGCTGATATCCAGCTGGCCGTCATTCACCAGCGCCGACGGACAGAGGCGCTGACCGCCGCCCGCCTGGCGTCCGTTGCCGATCCCAATGACCAGCGCATCCCCTTTCCAGAAAAAGCCGGACCCTTCAATCTGGCAACTGTCAGGTTTTAACGCGTCGACGCGCGTCAGACCATGAATCAGATAGGAGACGCCACCCAGCGCCGATTTCAGTTTCTCCGGCGTTTCACTGGTAATACGCGTGCCGAATCCGCCGGTCGCCATATTGATAAACCAGCGATCCTGATTCACGCGGGCGATATCGATCATGGTCGTTTTACCCAGAATCGCCAGTCGCAGCGCCGCTTCCGGATCTTCCGGAATTGCCGCGCTGGTAGCAAAATCGTTGGCCGTGCCGAGTGGCAGAATGCCGAGAACCGGACGACGTTCTGCGGGCTGCATCACCAGCGCGGCGGCAATTTCGTTCACCGTACCGTCGCCGCCGCCGGCGATCACCGTGTCGGCGTGCAGCGCTACTGCCTCTTTTACGTAGCGCAGACCATCATTCTTTTCCCAGGTCACGCGTACGGCAATATTAAAACCTTCTTCACGAAGCTGGGTTATCGCCGCACGTAACGCCTCGTCACCTGCGCCTTTACCATTAAGAATCACCAGCGTAAGCGGATGTTTAGTCATATTTCAGTCCTTGAAGAGAAAAAGTATCGACCTGTCATATTCAACGACGGCGTCACTGGCCGCACCTGTACCGCAGTCAGCGCAGGCGCTGAAACGGAACGGGAGAGACAGCGGTGCGTGACTGCTATATTCAGGATATAGCATAGTTGGGATAAGAATTTGATCGGCGAAAGACGGAAAAAAGAAAACCCGCGCGGGGGAGCCGGGCGGGTGAATGAGGTGGTTCCTGATACAACCTGCTGTTTATTGTTACTTCTGGTCAGCAGGCGCGAGTCTACGGGAGGACGAAGCGGCGGTCTGTGATCCCACTCTAAACTTCGTGAAACTCTTTCTCAAATGCTCACCGTTTTGCTATGGGGATCGCGCGTGGTGCTGCCATCGGGCAGGTTGCGCAGCAGCAGCGCCCAGGCAAGATCAATCTCTTCCGCCACCGGCAGCCAGACCTGATGCCCGTCTCCCGGCGCGACGCTGATCGCCTCGCCTTTGTTGTTTTCCAGCGCCGACAGCGTAAAGGTGAGGTTGCCCGCCGGCGTCATCATCTCCAGGCTGTCCTGCAGCAGGAATTTGTTCTTAACCGCCACCTGCGCCCATGCGCCGCGCCGCTCGCCGGTAAATTCACCGACAAACAGCTGACGATCGGACACCGAATGCCCCTGCTCGTAGTTCTGGTAGCTGTCGTGAGTATGGCGGCGTAAAAAGCCTTCGGTATAGCCGCGGTGCGCCAGCCCCTCCAGGGTTGTCAGCAGCGAGGGGTCAAAAGGTTTGCCGGCGGCGGCGTCATCGATCGCACGACGATAAACCTGGGCGGTGCGCGCGCAGTAGTAGAACGATTTGGTGCGCCCTTCAATTTTCAGCGAATGCACCCCCAGCTGACTCAGACGTTCAACATGCGCCACCGCACGCAGATCTTTCGAGTTCATGATGTAGGTGCCGTGTTCATCTTCAAAGGCGGACATGGGTTCGCCGGGCTTGAGCTTCTCTTCCAGCAGAAAAAGTTTGTCAGTGGGCTGCTGCACAACAGGTTGATACTGCTGCACAATATTGCCCACCTCGTCCTCTTTGCCCGGCTGGACATCATACTGCCAGCGGCAGGCGTTGGTGCAGGTGCCCTGATTGGGGTCGCGCTTATTCAGATAGCCGGAGAGCAGACAGCGGCCGGAATAGGCCATGCAGAGCGCGCCATGCACAAAGACTTCCAGTTCCATCTCTGGCACCCGCTGACGGATCTCTGCAATCTCCTCCAGCGACAGTTCCCGTGACAGGATCACCCGGCTCAGCCCCTGCTGCTGCCAGAACTGTACCGTCGCCCAGTTCACCGCATTGGCCTGCACCGACAGATGAATCGGCATGGCGGGAAAAGCGTTGCGTACCAGCATAATCAGGCCGGGATCAGACATAATCAGCGCATCAGGCTGCATGGCAATCACGGGTTCCAGATCGCGCAGAAAGGTTTTCAGCTTGGCGTTATGTGGCGCGATATTTACCACTACATAAAAACGCTTGCCCAGCGCGTGCGCTTCGGCAATGCCGCGCGCCAGCGTCTCATGATTGAATTCATTGTTGCGCACGCGCAGGCTGTAGCGCGGCTGACCGGCGTACACGGCGTCGGCGCCGTAAGCAAAGGCGTAGCGCATATTTTTCAGCGTTCCTGCCGGTGAAAGCAGTTCCGGTTTAAACATGGTTTTCTCACTGATGTCAGGTCAGCGCCCCCCAACAGGGACGTGCCGTGGCCGTGGGTAAACGGCCCGGCAAAAGGAGGGAAATTATAGACAGCCGCGCGGGGAGGTGACTTGCGCTAGATCAAACGACCCACATCCGCTTCCCAGCGATAGCCCATGCCGTAGACGGCGCGAATAAAGGGCTGCTCGCTGTCGAGATTTTCCAGCTTGCGGCGCAGGTTTTTAATGTGGCTGTCGATGGTGCGATCGGTCACCACCCGGTAGTCATCATAGAGATGATTCAGCAGCTGCTCGCGCGAGAACACTTTCCCCGGCTCCAGCGCCAGGGTTTTCAGCAGGCGAAACTCGGCTGGCGTCAGATCCAGCGGCTGGTCACGCCAGCTGGCCTGAAAACGGCCCTCGTCAATCACCAGCAGCGACGCTTTCTGCACCTCTTCCGGCGTGCGTTTACAGCGGCGCAGGATAGTTTTCACGCGCGCTACGACCTCACGCGGGCTGAACGGTTTGCAGATGTAGTCGTCAGCGCCGATTTCCAGCCCCAGCAAACGGTCGATCTCTTCGCTGCGTGCGGTCACCATCATGATGGGCAGTTCGGAAAAACGCCGGATTTCCCGACACAGGGTCAGTCCATCGGTGCCGGGCAGCATCAGGTCAAGCAGGATCAGATCGGGCGGCGTCTGCTGCACATACGCCAGCACCTGACTGCCATCGGCAATATGATGAGTACGATAGCTGGACGCGTGCAGATAATCTGTCATCAGCTGCGCCAGTTTGGGTTCATCTTCAACAATAAGGATCAGTGGATCCATTTTTTCCTGGCTCATGGTCGATGATCAATGGTGAACATGCGGCAATTGTAGCGTGATTTTCAGGCCACCTAAATCAGAGTGATCCGCACTGATGGTGCCCTCATGGGCTTCGACAATATTTTTACAGATTGCCAGTCCCAGCCCCGAACCCCCACTGGCGCGGTTGCGCGAGCCTTCGGTGCGATAAAAACGCTCGAAAATCTGCCCCTGCTGCGCCGCATCCACGCCCGGCGTGCTGTCAGCAAACGTCAGTTGCCAGTGGCCTCCGTCGTCGCGCAGTGCGATCTGCACCTGGCCGCCCGCATCGGTATAGCGCAGGCTGTTTTCCAGCAGGTTAGTAAAGAGTTGCATCAGGCGGTCAGGATCGCCAAAAAACGTGGCTTCGCCGGGCAACGCAAGCTGCAGGGCCAGCCCATGGCTGCGATAGCGCTCGGCAAAGCTGCCCGCCGCCACTTCCAGCAGCTGCACCAGATCCAGCGCCTGCTTGCGATACGCCAGCGCCCCTTTATCCGACAGCGAAAGCTGATGCAGATCGTCCACCAGTTTACTCAGCACCGCCACTTCGCTCTGCAGCGAAGCGATCGCTTCCGGCGTCAGCTTGCGTACGCCATCCTGCATCGCCTCCAGCTCGCCGCGTAAAATCGCCAGCGGGGTGCGCAATTCATGGGAAATATCGGCCATAAAGGCGCGCCTGTTACTTTCGTTTTTTTCCAGCGAACTCGCCAGACGGTTGAAATCCTGCGCCAGCTGGCCCAGTTCATCCTGACTGCTGACCTCAACGCGGCTGGCAAAATTACCCGCCGCCAGATGGTGGGTGCCGTCCACCAGCCGTTTGACCGGAGCCAGCAGGCCACGCGCCATTAGCCAGGTCACCAGCGCCGCCAGCAGCGTGGAAAGGCCGACAATCAGCCAGCTGGTGCGGCGCTGCTGACGATCAAAGTTGATATCGGTGCTGCGCGTCAGCCGTTCCGGCGGCGAGCCGATCACCCAGCCGACAATTTTGCCGTTACTGGTGGTGATATTGCGTCGCGATCCCTCGGGCGGCACCGGTAACCGTGGGCCCACCAGCACCCGGTAGCGTTGATCGATCACCCAGAACTGGGTGTGCCAGCCGTGCGGCGGCAGCGGTTTATCGCTGTCGGGATTCTGTTCCAGCGAGCGCAGAATAGTGAAAATCAGCCGGTTATTGTGACGCAGGAAATCCCAGCTGCCGTGCTGTTCATATTGATCGGCGAGGGCATCGCTCAGCATGGTGAGACGCTGCTCATTGCTGTTTTTAATGTAGTCAACAAAGCCATGTTCAAAGCTGAGGCGCACGCCCCAGTGCATGGTGATCAACACCAGCATGCAGGTGGAAAAGATGGCCATAAACAGCTTGGCACCTATGCCAAAACGCATCCTGTGCTTCACGTTTTTCTCCCCGGGGACAGATTCTGATTCTGGCTCATCTCTTGCGGCACGCGCCAGAAGATCAGCGCAGGCAGGATAATAATCACGGCGATACACAGCCAGGTATAAATAAAGGTCAGCTGCACCGCCTCGCTGTCAGCCAGCTCATTGTGGCCGAAAGCGCCCAGCAGCAGGCCCGCCACGGTTACGCCGATACTCATCGACAGCTGCATAATCATCGAAAGCAGGCTGTTGCCGCTTGAGGCCAGTTCATTGGGCAACTCTTTCAGCGTCAGGGTATTCATGGAGGAAAAACGGATGGCGTTGACCATCCCCAGCAGGAACAACACCAGCGGCAGCAGCCAGTTCCAGCCCAGCAACGCCACCAGCGGGAACAGCAGCACCACTACCGCCAGCGCCACGGTGGAGCCAACCAGCACATGACGATAGCCAAACAGGTTAACAATGCGCACCACCAGGCGCTTCATGCCCATATTGCCGAGCACCATCGGGATCATCATTAAACCGGCATGGAACGGACTGAAGCCCATGCCAAGCTGCAGGAACACCGGCGTCATAAACGGCAGCATGCCGCTGCCGATGCGTCCCGTCAGGCTGCCGAGCAGGCCGATGGTATAGGTGTGGTTATCGAAGAGTTTCAGGCTGAACAGGGCGTTATCATTGCTGCGCGCATGCATCAGATAAAACAGCAGCGATAACACGCCGATCAGGATCATCGCCCCCGGCAGCAACGCGCTGCCGCCAGCGGGGCTGCCGTCCATCGCCAGCGTCAGGGTCGCCATCCCGGCGGCCAGCAGCAGAAAGCCGACAAAATCGAAACGTCGGGTTTGCATGCGGTAATTGGGCATCAGCATCATAGTGGCGATGGCGCCGACAATGCCCACCGGAATATTGATCAGGAAGATCCAGTGCCAGCTGGCATACTCCACCAGCACGCCGCCCAGCGCCGGGCCAAGCAGCGGGCCAATCTGGCCTGGCAGGGTGACAAAGGTCATCGCCGCCATGTATTGCTCGCGCGGGACGATTTTCATCACCGTCAGACGCCCGACCGGCACCATCATCGCCCCGCCAATGCCCTGCACCACGCGCGACATCACCAGCTGATTCAGCGTCGTGGAGAGGCCACACAGCAGGGAGCCGATGCTGAACAGCACAATGGCGCTGAAAAAGATGTTACGTACGCCAAAACGATCCGCCAGCCAGCCGCTCAGCGGCAGGGTGACGGTCACGGTTAACAGATAAGAGACAATCACTGAATGCATATGCAGCGGGCTGACACCCAAATCGCTCGCCATTGCCGGCAGGGCGGTGTTAACAATGGTGGTATCCAGTGTCTGCATAAAAAAGCCAAAGGCGACAATCCAGAGTTGCCAGCGAACCGTTGCGTCCTGAGTACTCATCTGCGGTGGAATCCTCTTAGCTGTTCATAACATTGACCGTTTTTGCTCGTTTTCTGTCGCGCAGCTTATCCATCATTAAATAAACCACAGGTGTAGTGTAGAGGGTTAACAGTTGACTCATCACCAGACCACCGGCAATGGTAATGCCGAGCGGCTGGCGCAGCTCTGCGCCATCGCCACTGGAGATCACCAGCGGCAGCGCCCCCAGCAGCGCAGCCAGCGTAGTCATCAGAATCGGCCGAAAACGCAGCAGGCAAGCCTGGAAAATCGCCTCGCGCGCGCTGATATTGCCGTTGCGTTGTGCTTCCAGCGCGAAGTCCACCATCATAATGGCGTTTTTCTTCACGATGCCGATCAGCAGCAGAATACCGATCAGCGCGATCAGGCTGAACGGCGTATTGAACAGCTTCAGCGCCAGCAGCGCGCCGACTCCGGCAGAGGGCAGGGTAGAGAGAATGGTCAGCGGATGCACATAGCTCTCATACAGGATCCCCAGCACGATATAGACCGCCACGATTGCCGCCAGCATCAGCCACAGCTGGCTCGACTGCGACTGCTGAAAGATCTGAGCAGTGCCCGCGAAGCTGCCGCGCACGCTGGTGGGCACGCCGAGAGCAGTCATGGCGCGATCGATGGCGGCAGAAGCGTCTGACAGCGCCACACCTTCCGGCAGGTTAAAGGCGATGGTCGACGCCGCCGATAACCCCTGATGGCTGACCGAGAGCGGCGCATTGGCCGGTCGCCATTGCGCAAACCATGAGAGCGGGATCGCCTTGCCTGCGCTGTTAATCACAAACATTTGCGCCAGCGCGCTGATATCCTGGGTATAGCGCCGATCCACCTCCATCACCACCTTGTACTGGTTAAGCGGCTGATAGATGGTGGAGATCTGGCGCTGGCCAAAGGCGTTATTCAGCAGCGCATTGACATCGGCGACATCAATGCCGAGGCGCGCCATGCTCTCCCGATCGTAGGTCAGGGCCATTTCGCTGCCGTTATCCTGCTGATCGGAATTGACGTCCGCCAGCTCGGGCAGGGCAGAGAAGGCGCGACGAATTTTGGGTTCCCACTCACGCAGATCGTCCAGGTTGTCTGAGAGCAGCGTGTACTGATAGCTGGCATTCGCCTCGCGACCGCCGACGCGAATATCCTGCACCGCGTTCAGATAGAGACTGGCACCCGGCTCTTTCGCCAGTTTGCCGCGCAGCCGGGCGATCACCGCCTGGGCACTCTCTTTGCGTTCGGACAACGGCTTCAGCGAGATAAACATCGAGCCGCTGTTAGTGCGCGAGCCGCCGGTAAAACCGGTCACGTTCTCCACCGCCGGATCGGCGGCGATAATTTTCATGAAATCGGCCAGCTTACCGCGCATCGCCTGGAAGGAGATGCTCTGATCGGCAGAGATAAAGCCGCTCAGGCGGCCGGTATCCTGCTCCGGCAGAAAAGTTTTCGGCAGGGTAATAAACAGCCAGACGGTGAGCCCGATGGTGCCGAACAGCACCAGCAGCGTCCAGCGTGCGTGCTTCAGTACCCATGTGAGCGAACGGCCATAGCCTTGCTGAATGGCCAGCAGCAGACGTCCCGCCCCGTGACGACGCGGCTGGCTGCGGGCCGGCTGCGCTTTCAGCAGGTATGCGCACATCATCGGCGTCAGGGTCACCGAGATAAACAGGGAGATCAGTATTGCGACCGAAAGAGTGATGGAAAACTCCGTAAAGAAGCGGCCAATCAGACCACCGGTCATCAGCAGCGGCAGGAAAACGGCGATCAGCGACAGACTCATGGAGAGCACGGTGAAGCCCACTTCACGCACCCCCTGCAACGCCGCCTGCAGCGGTTTCATCCCCGCCTCGATGTGACGAGAAATATTCTCCAGCACCACAATGGCGTCATCCACCACAAAGCCGGTGGCGATGGTCAGCGCCATCAGCGACAGGTTATTCAGGCTGAAGCCGCACAGATACATGGCGGCAAAGGTGCCAATCAGTGACACCGGCACCGCAGCCGCAGGGATCAGCGTGGCGCGTCCGGAGCGCAGAAACAGAAATACCACCAGAATCACCAGCACCACGGCAATCATCAGCGACTGTTCCACCTCATGGAGCGAAGCCCGGATGGTGGGCGAGCGATCCTGGGCAATCTGCAGATCGATGGCCGCCGGGATCACGTTGTGCAGGGCGGGCATTTCGGCGCGAATACGGTCCACGGTCTCGATAATGTTCGCTTCCGGCGTTTTGCGCACCACCAGCAGCACGGCCGGTTTGCCCGCAGACATCCCGGCGTTGCGCACATCCTGCACCGAATCTTCCACCGTCGCCACATCATCCAGTCTCACCGCTGCGCCGTTGTTATAGTGGACAATCAGCGGCTGATACTCTTTGGCAGTTTTCAGCTCATCGTTGGTACGCAGTTGCCAGCGCTGCTGCTGATCTTCCAGCGCGCCCTGCGGTCGCCGCTGGTTGGCATTGCTGATGGCACTGCGTACCGCATCCAGCGATACGCCCTGATTAAACAGCGCCTGCGGATTGAGCGCGACGCGCACCGCCGGTAACGAACTGCCGCCCACGGTGACATCGCCTACCCCCTCAATCTGCGCCAGCTTCTGCGCCAGCTGCGTGGAGGCGTAATCGTAAAGCTGACCCGGATTATAGCTGTCCGAGGTGAGCGTCAGGATCATGATCGGTGCGTCTGAGGGGTTTGCCTTGCGATAGGTCGGGCGGCTCGGCATGCCGGTGGGTAACAGACTTTGCGCGGCGTTAATCGCGGCCTGCACATCCCGCGCCGCGCCGTTAATATCCCGGTCAAAATCGAGCACCAGAATAATGCGCGTACTGCCGAGCGAGCTGGTGGAGGTCATCTCGCTGACACCCGCAATACGGCCCAGCGAACGCTCCAGCGGCGTCGCCACTGACGAGGCCATGGTCTCCGGCGAGGCCCCCGGCAGGGAGGCGGAGACCATAATCACCGGGAAGTCCACCTGCGGCAGCGGCGCGACCGGCAGCAGGCGGAAGCCGAGAAACCCGGCCAGCGCAATCGCCAGCGTCAGCAGAATGGTCGCGACGGGGCGATGGATAAACAGCGCAAAGAACTTCACGGCTGCGCCTCCTCATGACCAAAGCGGCGGCGCGTCGCCCAGGCGAGGCGGTCAAACAGCAGGTAGATCACCGGCGTGGTGAACAACGTCAGGATCTGGCTGAGGATCAGACCGCCGACCATGGCAATGCCCAGCGGATGACGCAACTCAGCCCCGACGCCGGTGCTGAGCATCAGCGGCAGGGCGCTGAGCAGCGCCGCCAGGGTGGTCATCAGGATGGGGCGAAAGCGTAACAGACTCGCCTGATAAATCGCCTCATCCGGCGACATGCCCTGTTCGCGCTCGGCGGCGAGGGCAAAGTCGATCATCATGATGGCGTTTTTCTTCACGATCCCTATCAGCAGGATAATGCCAATAATGGCGATAATATCGAGCTCCTGACCGCTGAGTAGCAGCGCCAGCAGAGCGCCGACGCCGGCGGTAGGCAGCGTCGAGAGAATGGTGATCGGGTGGATAAAGCTTTCGTACAGCACGCCCAGCACGATGTACATCGCCACCACGGCGGCGACAATCAGCCAGACGGTGCTGGAAAGCGCCGCTTCAAAGGCCAGCGTGCTGCCCTGGAACTGCGTCATCAGATCCTCTGGCATGCCGAGCTGGGCTTGTGCCTCAGTCACCGCTTTCACCGCATCGCCCAGCGAGTAACCCTCGGCCACATCAAAGGCGAAGGTAGCGGACGGAAACTGATCAAGATGGTTAATGCTCAGTGCGGTATGCCGCTGCTCAACCCGGGCGATGGCGCTGAGCGGCACGCTGCCGCCATCACTGCTGGTCAGGCGGATAGCGTCAAGTCCGGCGAGACCAGGGGTTGCGCTGTTATCCTGCTCCAGCACCACGCGATACTGGTTGGCCTGGGTATAGATGGTAGAAATCAGACGCTGCCCAAAGGCGTTATACAGCGCATTGTCCACATCTGCCATGCTGATCCCCAGACGGCTGGCGCTGTCGCGATCGACATTGATATAGGCTTCCAGCCCCTGATCCTGCCAGTCGCTGCTGACGTCGCGCAGCTGCGGCAGCTGCTGTAGCTCAGCCAGCAGCGCCGGTACCCATTTACCCAGCGACACCAGCGAACCGGACTGCAGGGTAAACTGATACGGGGTACGGCTGCTCTGGGTCTCGATGGTGAGATCCTGCACCGGTTGCAGCCAGAGCTGGATGCCGGGCAGATGCGCTACCGCCTGCTGCAGGCGCTGTTGTACCTCCGGTATGCGCTCGTCGCGCTCCGCCAGCGGCTTCAGGTTGATCTGCAGACGGGCACTGTTCAGCGCCGCATTGGTGCCGTCCACGCCGACGAAGGAGGTCAGGCTCTGTACCGCCGGGTCCTTCATCACAACAGAGGCGACGTCGCGGGTGCGCTGCGCCATGCTGGCGTAAGAAACCGACTGCGGCGCCTGCAGCGTGCCCTGAATGATGCCGTTATCCTGCTGCGGGAAAAAGCCTTTCGGGATCACCATCCACAGCATCACGGTCAGCAGCAGGGTGGAGACCGCGACCGACAGCGTGAGCCACGGATGATTCAGCACGCGCTTCAGGGCACGCCCGTAAGCGGCGATGATGCGCTCAAACAGCGCCTCGCTGGCGCGTGAGAAGCGATTCTGGCGACGCAGCGATTCGGCGCTCAGCATGCGGGCGCACATCATCGGCGTCAGCGTCAGCGACACCACGGCGGAGATCAGTATCGCCACCGCCAGGGTGACGGCGAACTCGCGGAACAGTCGTCCTGTCACGTCGCCCATAAACAGCAGCGGGATCAGCACCGCAATCAGCGAGAAGGTAAGGGAGATAATGGTGAAGCCGATCTCGCCCGCCCCCTTCAGCGCGGCGGCCAGCGGCTTCTCGCCTTTCTCGAGATAGCGCGAGATGTTTTCAATCACCACGATAGCGTCATCCACCACAAAGCCGGTGGCGATGGTCAGCGCCATCAGCGTCAGGTTATTGATGGAGAAATCGAGGAAATACATGGCGGCAAAGGTGCCCACCAGCGACAGCGGCACCGCCACGGCCGGGATAATGGTGGCCGGTACATTACGCAGAAACAGATAGATGATCATCACCACCAGCGCGATAGAAAGCATCAGCTCATGCTGGGTGTCGGTGACCGAGGCGCGAATATTGTTGGTGCGATCGCTCAGAAGCTTCACCTCCACCGATTTCGGCAGCGAGGCGGTGAGGGCAGGCAGCATGGCCCGGATATTATCGGCGGTGTCGATAATATTAGCCCCTGGCTGACGCTGGACGTTAAGCAGAATCGCCTGATCGCGGTTGGCCCAGGCGCCGAGCCAGCTGTTTTCCGCGCCCTGTTCGATGGTTGCCACATCGCCCAGCCGCACCGGGGCGTTATTGTTGTAGCTGATAATCAGCTGGCGATAATCTTCTGCCGACTTCATCTGGTCATTGGCGGAGAGCGTGATGCTGCGCTCCGGGCCATCGAGGCTGCCTTTCGCCGAGTTAACGTTGGCGTTACTGATGGCGGTGCGCACATCCTCACTGCTCAGCCCGAGCGCGGCCAGCGCCTGGGTATTCATCTTCACGCGTACCGCAGGACGCTGGCCGCCGGAGAGCGTCACCAGACCGACACCGGACACCTGAGAGATTTTCTGCGCAATGCGCGTCTCTACCATATCCTGCACCTGGGTCATCGGCATGCTGGTGGTGGTCACCGCCAGCGTCATGATGGGCGGATCCGCCGGATTCACTTTGCTGTACACCGGGGGATTGGGCAGATCGTTGGGCAGCAGGTTAGTGGCGGAATTGATAGCCGCCTGCACTTCCTGTTCAGCCACATCCAGCGCCAGCGTCAGCTGAAACTGCAGGGTAATCACCGAGGCGCCGCCCGAGCTTTGCGAGGCCATCTGCTTCAGGCCCGACATCTGGCCGAACTGGCGCTCCAGCGGCGCGGTAATGGAAGAGGTCACGACATCCGGGCTGGCCCCCGGATAGAGCGTCACCACCTGAATGGTGGGGTAATCGACCTCCGGCAGGGCGGATACCGGTAAAAAGCGATAGCCCAGCACGCCAGCCAGCAGAATCGCCATCATCAACAGCGTGGTCGCGACCGGGCGCAGAATAAACTGACGGGATGGCCCGCCACTGGCATTTGGAGGCATTACCTGCATCAGTCACGGGCTCCTTTGGCGGGCTGCGTCGCGCGGCTGCCGCTGGTCGCCGTGCTCTGGGCGGCGACCACTTCCACCTGAGCCCCTTCGGTCAGGCGATCCAGCCCGTCGGTGACGACGCGCTCACCCGCGTCCAGTCCGGCGCTGATCACCACTTTCTGGCTGTCCTGAAGACCCGCGGTAACGCTTTTTTTGCTGACTTTGTTCTCGTTGTTGACCACCCAGACAAAGTTGCCTTCACTGCCCATCTGCAGCGCCGCCGTGGGGATTACCACCGCGTCCTGCAGGGTATTCACCTTCAGGCGCGCATTAACAAACTGATTGGGAAACAGCTGCTCATCCGCATTGGCGAAGCGCGCTTTCAGTTTGATGGTGCCGGTGGTGGCATCGATTTGGTTGTCGATGCTGAGCAGTTCGCCGCTGGTCAGCAAGGTTTTATTGCTGCGATCCCAGGCTTCGACGCTCAGCGGCTGTCCGCTTTTCTGCGCCTGCAGAATCTGACTGATGTTGTTTTCCGCTACGCTGAAGACGACGTCGATGGGTTGGGTCTGGGTAATCACTACCAGGCCGTTGCTGTCGCCGCTGCTGACATAGTTGCCGACATCCACCTGTTTCAGACCGACGCGCCCGGAGATCGGCGCGGTGATGCGACTGTAGGTGAGATTGAGCCGGGCGCTGGCCACGCTGCCCTCATCCGCTTTCAGGGTACCAAGGGTTTCACTCACCAGCGCGCGCTGGGTATCCAGTTCCTGACGCGACACCACCTGCGTCTTCGCCAGCTGCTCATAGCGCGCCAGGTCACGGCGTGCGTTAGCCAGCGTGGCCTGATCTCGCGCCAGCTGACCTTCTGCCTGGGTAAGCGCCACCTGGAACGGACGCGGATCGATCTCCGCCAGCAGCTGGCCCGCTTTCACCTGCTGCCCTTCCTGGAAATGAATCGCCTGCAGCTCGCCATCTACCCGGCTGCGTACCGTGACCGTACTGGCGGCGGCGACCGTGCCTAATCCGCTGAGGTATTGCGGCACGCTCTGCGTTTCTGCCGTGGCGGCCTGTACCGGTGCCAGCGGTCGGCGGGCGCCAGCGCCGCCACCTTTACCACCGCGCGCGCTGCGTGCCTCGGCGGTTTTTTTGTTATCGGGTTGCGTCGTATGCTGCCACCAGGCGTAACCGCCTGCGGCGGCGACAATCACCAGAATAATCAGGCTTTTTTTCACTAAAGAAGGTCGGGCATTCATGACGTTTATGTGCTCTCCAGCGGTGTAAATATCCCATCAACACGGGGGCAAAAAGCAAAAGTCCACAAGACCAGTGATTGTAGATGGCGCAAAGGGACAAAAGTTGAAGGAAATAAGGATAACTGTATAGCCGGGGTAAGTATTCCTGTTTTGCAAATAATCCGGCGGCAAAATCCGCAGGCGAACCCGGGTCTTTGCGCTGCTGCGTAGCAGGTGGACTTATTATACAGAAGCGAGCGTGCAGGGGCAGAATCAACGCGGTGAGCAGGGCGAGCGCGGCATGCAGGTGCCGCGTTCTGCCCCGGGTGGCAACTTATTTAGCTGGGCGACCAATGCGGGAGCCGCCCTTTGCCTCAGCGAAACAGCACCCCGGCCCAGCGTGCCAGACCGGCGGTCACGGAGCCAAAATCATCGCCGCTGGCGATGGGCGTTTGCGGCAGCTCCTGCTGCAACGCGGCGCGCAACACCGGGGAACGCGCGCTGCCGCCGGTGAGATAAATCACATCAGGACGGGTGGCGCTGCTGGCCAGCGCCAGCTTCACCTGCTCCAGAATGCGTGTCAGCGGCTGGTCAATCGCCTCCTGCAGGTGCTCTGCCGCGATGCGGGTGTGCAGCTGCGGCGCGATAAACGCCAGCGAGGTGTCACAGCTGTCACGCTGCGAAAGCGCGATTTTGCTCTCTTCCGCCGCCCGTACCAGACGATAGCTCAGCTTTTGCTGCCAGACTTTCAGCAGGCGCGCCACGCTTTCACTCTCCTGCGCATCGCGCACCAGATCGCGCAGCAGCTTACCGCAGGCCGCTGAATAGAAGTCGCTCTGCGCCGGAACATCGTTGATCGCCACGGCGTTCCACCAGGGCAAAGCAGGCAGAGCGATGCCTTTACTGGTGTTACCGCCCAGGCCCAGCAGCGGCATCAGGGTTTTAAACGCCAGCATAATATCGAGGTCGTTACCGCCCACACGGCAGCCGCTGTGACCCAGCAGGCTCTGCTGGCGCTCAGCTTTGTTGCGCCATTGCGGCCCCATCAGCAGCATCGAGCAGTCGGTGGTACCGCCGCCGATATCCACCACCAGCACGCGCGTTTCCTGCTCCAGCGTAGCTTCGAAATCGAGCCCGGCCGCGACCGGCTCAAACTGGAATTCCACGTCGCGGAATCCGGCCCGCTGCGCCGCACGCAGCAAAATGCCTTGCGCCTGACGGTTAGCGTCGTCACCACCGGTGCCCTGGAAGTTCACCGGGCGGCCAATTACCGCCTGATCGATGCTTTCTCCCAGCGCCCGCTCACCCTGCTGACGGATATGCAGCATCATGGCGCACACCAGATCTTCAAACAGCGCAATTTGCTGCGGCTTCAGGCCATTCGCCCCGAGGAATGACTTCGGCGACTTGACGAACCACACCTCTTCCGGATCGTCCATATACTGCTGCAGCGCGGTAAGGCCGAACTTCACGCTGTCAGGGGCGACCTCAATATCTTCTTCACGATTAAAGCGCAGCGCGCGTTGCAGCAGGGCGGTGGTTTCGCTGTCGGGGGTGGGAATCTGATGGTGACGATAGAGCCATTCGCTGATCGCCTCACGCGTCGGCGCGCTGATCATCGAGGGCAGCAGCGGCTGGCCCTGTTCCAGCGGCAGCATGCGCGGCGCGCCCTTCTCCATGACTGCGATCGCACAGTTCGCCGTTCCGTAATCAAAGCCGATAAACATGTCACCCCCTGCAAGCGAGAAAAAAGGGGGCGACTTTAGCGCAGCCTGAGGCGTCAGGCAAACAGTTACTTTTTTGCGTCGCGGCCCTTAACCGGTCTGGCCGCGCTGCAGCTGACGCGGTTCGAAAATCACATACTGGCCGCGTCCGCTGTGTTTGGCGTGGTAGCAGGCGATATCCGCCTGCGAGAGCACCACGCCCTGCTGGCAGTTGCGGGCGTCAATCTGTGTCAGGCCCGCGCTGGCGCCGACCTGATAGCGTTCGGCTCCCCACAGAAAAACGTGCTGTTCCACGGCATTGACAATGTGTTGCACCGTTTCACTCGCCTGGTCCGTCTGGCAGTGAGGCAACAGCAAGCCAAACTCATCGCCGCCAAGGCGCGCCAGAAAGTCGCTGCCCCGCAGCGAGCGTAACATCAGCTCAGCAAGCTCACGTAACAGCGTATCACCGGCGGCGTGTCCGGCGCTATCGTTCACCAGTTTGAACTTGTCGAGGTCGATAAACACCAGCACATGCTGGTGATGCGAGTCGGCGGCGTCCTGCAACAGGCGCAGCAGATGCTGTTCGAAGCTGGCGCGATTGGGTAAACGCGTCAGCGTATCGTGGGAGGCGCTGTAGCTCAGGTTCTTCAGCAGTTTACGCGACTCGCTGACATCCTGAATCACCATCACCGCGCCTATACTCTCGCCATCCTGCGTTCTCAGCGGCGCGATACTGTAATAGATATCAAACTGTTCACCGTTGCGGCTGTGCAGGACCAGATCCTGATCAGGGTCGGGGGTGATTTTCGCCATGGGCAGTTGGCTGAGGCGCGCGCATTCAATCTGCGCGCCCTGCGCCCCTTGCGTAATGCGCAGAATATGGTGCAGAGAACAACCCGCCGCCTCGGCCTGGGTCCAGCCGCTCATCTTTTCCGCCACCGGGTTGAGAAAGGTGACCTGCATTTTATCGTCCGTACTGATCACCGCTTCGCCGATGGAGTCGAGGGTAATCAGCATGCGCTCCTTCTCCTGAAACAGTGCTTCGTTCAGCGCGCGCAGCGGGGTGACGTCCTGACAGATGCCGAGCATACGTTCAATCTCACCGTCAGGGCCGGGAATACCGTTCGCCTGGGTACGGATATAGCGTGTGCCCTGCGGCAAATTGATGCGGAACTCCAGCTGAAAGGCGCTGCGCTGCGCAATGGCCTGTTGCACGGCGCGGTCGGCGTATTCACGCTCCTGGGCATTCAGACGCCGCAGCCAGAGGTCATAGCCGGGGATCTCATCGGCCCTCACCTCATACAGCTCATAGATGCGTTTATCCCAGTTCATCTCGCCGGTCACCAGATTCCACTCCCAGACGCCGATGCCGCCCGCCTCGTTGGCCAGGGTAATGCGCTCCATCAGCCGCTGATTGATTTGCTCGCTCTGTTTCAGCGCCGAGATATCCACAATCTGGGCAATAAAATAGAGCGGTTGCTGTTGCGCATCGCGCACCAGGGAGACGGTCAGCCGGGTCCAGACAATCCCGCCATCTTTACGCAGATAGCGTTTTTCCAGGTTATACGAGGCGGCGGCTCCACTCAGCAGTTTGTCCAGCATCCGGAGATCATTATCCAGATCGTCAGGGTGGGTGAGGGACTGAAAGCTAAGCTTTTTCAGTTCATCGCCGGGATAGCCCAGGGTGTTGCAGAGGGATTCATTAACCTGCAGCCAGCGCCCCTGGGGCGATAACAGTGCCATACCGATAGCGGTATATTCCATCGCATGACGGAAGCGGGTTTCGCTCTCGCTGATATGATTTTTCTCCTGGCGAAAGGCGTCCATGACCAGCGCCATCATATGGCTGGGGATCAGCACCAGCAGGAAAGGGAGCCAGGGCGAAAACTGCACCAGAGCGCTGCTGTTGACCGTGATGGTGAATAAATTCAGCGTCAGCAGCAGAGAGATCAGCGTGGCGTTGGCGAAAAACAGCAGAAAGGCTTCAAACTTCGGCAGACGTACCGCGCACCAGAACAGAATGACAATAATGAAGGTAAAGGGCCAGGGCATAAAGCGCAGCGAGAGGTAGCTGGCCGCAAGTGTGATCAGCAGCGTGACCAGGGTTTCAAACAGCCAGGGGGTGACGCGGCGCAGGCTGAGCGCTGGCCAGAGCAGCAGCACCGGCCCCAGCGTCAGCATGCCGATCATCTCTGAGATAACCCAGCTGTAAAAGAAATGTGGACAATGCTGTTCACCGGGCGCGATGCTCCAGGCGGCGAGGGCGCCGCCCAGCAGCGGGGCGATGATGCCCGCCGCCAGCACAAAACGGCTCCATCTCAGCAGAGAGGAGAGCGGCGCGCGACGATGGAGCAGCGCACGCAGCAGGATGCCGCCGATCACCGCCTGCACCAGATTTATCAGCGCAAAGTGCAGGTTCGCCCACGCCGGGCCAAAGGTCAGGGCATTCGCCAGCGCTGTCGCCAGCAGGCAGCACAGCAACGTCAGTGGTACCCGGCGCGAGGGGCAACGAAACACCACCATGGTCATCAACGTAGTGGAAAACCACAGCGGGGAGATTGAGCCGCTGACCAGCATCGGCTGCAGGCAAAACAGCGTGAGCAGGAAGCAGAGGGCTCCTGTCAGCAGGGCCGTCAGCCAGCGCTGCGGGGTTGCCGCTGGCGGAGAAAAAAGGTCAAAGGACATGCGCGGATCCGACAGTGCGCAGCGATTCGCAGCGGCGAAATATGCGCCAGTGAGTTATTTTCACGCATGCTAGCACATCCGGCAGCGGAAGATGCAGTCAATTCAGCGGGCTACAAGCGGCCGCCGCGCGCGGCCCCGTGACCGGCAGCCGGTTATTGCTGCAGACGGTAGAGGTCAGCGCGCGTATAAGGTTTTTCCAGTCCGGCCAGATCGGCGGAGAAGCGGGCAAGAAACTGCTGGGTAGTGGCGATACGGCCATGACCGATTAACAGCAGCGGCACCAGTAGCGCGGCGCCCACCTGCGGCCAGCTGAAGCCTTTTAACGCTGTGCGGCGCTGAGAAATCAGGAACAGGGTGCTCAGGGTAAAGCCCAGCAGCAGGCCGGACGCTACCTCGCTTTTTGAATGGGCATGGATCACCAGCCGCGAGTAGCCCACCAGCAGCGGAATCAGATAGCCGAATCCAATCGCCGCAGTGCGCCAGAAGGCGGGCCAGCGCCCCGACAGCAGCCAGAGCATGACCGGCCAGAGGGTGGCGGACATGGCGCTGTGGCCGCTGAAACCGGTAAAATTAAAGCGCGCGCTGCCAATGCCAAATCCGAGAAACAGAATTTTTGACAGGCTGACCAGCAGGCCGGCGACGCCAAAGGCCACCAGCCAGTACCAGACCGTACGCTGATTATCGCTTTTCCACGGTAAAATCAGCGCGATAATCACAGCCGTCGGGATCAGCAACATGCTGTCGCCAAAATAGGTTAAGCTCTTCCAGGTCATACTTTTCCTTGTTTTTCGGGCTTACGCCGGGTCAGAGCGTCGCGTTTCAGCACGCTTTTTGCTTCCGTGATAGTTTATCGGGGTTAGTGAAGGGTGCCAAAGGGGAAATTCTGAAAAGCCGCTGGCCGCATTTTTCTGGCATCAAAACGGCGAAATCCCTATAATCGCAGCCAAATCACCCTCTCATTTCGGCCCGTCTTCGCTACGGTGATAAACCATGCAGAGGCAGGCTCCAGTTATCAGGTCGTAAAAAAGTATGAGTGACAAGTCTCATCAATGCGTGATCGTGGGCATCGCAGGCGCATCCGCATCCGGAAAAAGTTTAATTGCCAGCACGCTCTATCGTGAGATCCGCGAGCAGGTTGGTGACGAGCATATCGGGGTGATCCCCGAAGATTGCTATTACAAAGACCAGAGTCATCTCACCATGGAAGAGAGGGTAAAAACCAACTATGACCACCCCAGCGCCATGGATCACGATCTGCTGTTTCAACATCTGCAGGCGCTGAAGGCGGGGCAGGATATCGATCTGCCGGTCTACAGCTACGTGGAACATACCCGCACCCGGGAAACGGTGCACCTGAAGCCGAAAAAAGTGATTATCCTGGAAGGCATTCTGCTGCTGACCGACGCGCGTCTGCGCCAGGAACTGAACTTTTCTATCTTCGTCGATACCCCGCTGGATATCTGCCTGATGCGCCGTATGAAGCGTGACGTCAACGAGCGTGGCCGCTCGATGGATTCGGTGATGAGCCAGTATCAGAAAACTGTGCGCCCCATGTTTCTGCAGTTCATCGAGCCATCCAAGCAGTATGCCGATATCATTGTGCCGCGCGGCGGGAAAAACCGTATCGCGATTGATATCCTCAAAGCGAAAATCAATCAGTTCTTTGAATAACCGGCGTCCGTCAGGACGTGACGCGCTGCAGTTGTCATCTCTTGCTGCAGCCCTGGCTACACTACTGTTATGGAGTAACGGCGATGAGATTATGCGACCGCGATATTGAGGCCTGGCTGGACAGCGGCAAACTGGCGATAACGCCGCGCCCGCCGGTGGAACGCATCAACGGCGCCACGGTCGATGTGCGTCTGGGCAACCAGTTTCGTACATTCAGCGGCCATACCGCCGCCTTTATCGACCTGAGCGGCCCGAAGCAGGAGGTCAGCGCCGCCCTCGATCGGGTCATGAGCGATGAAATAGAGCTGCCGGAAGGCGAAGCCTTTTTCCTCCATCCGGGAGAACTGGCGCTGGCGGTGACGCTGGAATCGGTCACGCTGCCGGACGACCTGGTGGGCTGGCTGGATGGCCGCTCTTCGCTGGCGCGTCTCGGCCTGATGGTGCATGTGACCGCACACCGCATCGATCCCGGCTGGCAGGGGCGCATCGTGCTGGAATTTTACAATTCCGGCAAGCTGCCGCTGGCGTTGCGTCCGGGCATGCTGATCGGGGCGCTGAGCTTTGAACCGCTCTCCGGCCCGGCGGCGCGTCCCTATAACCGACGGGAAGATGCCAAATACCGTGGACAGCAGGGTGCTGTCGCCAGTCGTATTGATAAAGATTGAACGGATACTGAGGACTGAATGAGAAGAGTGATAACCACGCTGGCCATCCTGTTTGTGGTGGTCGTAGCGGGAATGACCACACTGGTACTGCTGGTGAATCCCAACGACTTTCGCGCCTATATGATTAAACAGGTGGAACAACGCAGTGGTTATCGTCTTGACGTCAGCGGCGATTTACGCTGGCACGTCTGGCCCACCCTGAGCATTCTGGCCGGGCGGATGAGCCTCACCGCCCCCGGCGCGCCGGCGCCAGTGGTGACGGCGGAGAATATGCGCCTTGACGTACATCTGCTGCCTCTGCTGTCCCATCAGCTGAGCGTCAGTCAGGTGATGCTAAAAAACGCGGTGATCCGCCTGACGCCCGACAGTGAAGCGCGCAAACCGCAGAATGCCCCGGTCGGACCGCAGGATGCGCAGCCCGCCCCCTCGGACAACGGCTGGACCTTTGATATTGGCGAGTTGCAGGTCGTCGACAGCCTGCTGATCTGGCAGCAGCCCGGCGGTAATGAGATCAATGTCCGCGACCTCAATCTCAGCATGGAGCAGGACAGTCACAAGCAGGCGCGCATTGAGCTCAGCTCGCGCGTCTCGCGTAACCAGCGCACGCTCGATCTGGCGCTGAAAGGCCAGCTGGCGGCAGCGAACTACCCGCATCAGCTGAGCGGCGAGATTGAAAGTCTGGAATATACCCTGGCAGGGGCCGATCTGCCGCCGCAGGGCATTAAGGGCAACCTGAGCCTGAAAGGGGAATGGAACGGCAATAACGGGCGTTTCCGTGTGCCGCAGCTGCAGCTGAGCGCCAATGACAGCGCGCTGCAGGGCAGCGCGGAAGGCAGCCTGAACGCGCCGCAACGCTATGCGCTCAATTTGCACGTCTCTGAACTCAATCTGGATAATCTGCTCGGCGATACGCTGCCTGCGGAAACGGGAGAGCAGCGGGCAACCGTGACCCGAGCCCCGGTGATCGCCACGCCGCGGGAACGCCACAGTGAAGACTCCCCGCTCAACGCTATCGATCTCGCCTTAACCCTGCGTGCCGATCAGACCCGCTGGCGTGGACTGGAAATGACCGATGTACAGCTGGCGGCCAGCAATCAGCAAGGCCTGCTGACGCTGACAACTCTGCAGGGCAAGCTCGGTGCAGGCCACTTTTCTCTGCCGGGGGCGGTGGATCTGCGTCGACCGGTTGCGCACGTGACGCTGCAACCCCAGCTGAATCAGATCGCCCTGCAACCGTTGCTCAGGGCGCTGGCGCTGCCGCAGACGCTGCAGGGCGAGATCAGCCTGGCGGGAGAACTGGCTGGTGATGAGCTGAGCCTCGATGCAGCGAAACGTCAGTGGCAGGGCAGGGCAGAGATACAGCTGCAAAACGCCCGGCTGAGCGCATTAAATCTGCAACAGATGGTACGTCGCGCCGTAGAGCGCGCCAGCAGTCGGGTTACCAGCGACGCGCCTGCAGAGGAGAGCCTGCAACAGCTCTCCGGTCAGGCGGAAATCCACCGCGGTCTGCTGACCTTCAGGCAGTTGCAGGGCAGCAGCAACCATATGGCGCTGCAGGGCGGCGGTCAGGTGAATCTGCCGGAGCGGCAGCTTGATGTGACTCTGGGGATTACGCTGAACGGCTGGCAGGGCGATGATAAGCTGGTGGCCGCGCTGTCACAGCAGGCCATCCCGTTGCGCATGTATGGCAGCTGGGATGATGTACAGTACACCCTGCCAGTGGATCAGGTGTTGCGGCAGAAGCTGCAGGATGAAGCGAAATCGCGTCTCAATGAGTGGATTGAACGCCAGCCGCAGAGTGATGGCACGGATGCGCTGAAAAAAAGCCAGCGTCCCTGATCGCGTCGCGTGCCATGCCGCCGGTGGGCTGCCCCGCTGGCATACTCAGGCGTGATCGTGCTCCAGGCGGATAATTTCCACTTTCTGTACGCGATGGTTCTCCACCTGCAGGGTGCGCAGCAGATAATCACCGAGACGCAGCTCTTCACCCGCCTGCGGCACATGTTGCAGGCGATCCATCAGCAGACCGGCCAGCGTATGGTAATCGCGCTGCACATCCAGCGGTAAGTCGACCCAGCCCGCAACATCTTCCAGCGCCATCTGACCACTGGCAATCCAGCGGTTGGGGCTGACCTGCTGAATATCATGACGGGCATCGATCTCTTCCCCTTCGACAGGCAAATCGCCGGCGATAGTTTCCATCACATCGCTCAGGGTCACCACCCCTTCCACGGAACCGAATTCATCCACCACAAAGGCAAAGTGGGTACGCGCCTGGCGAAACTGCTCCAGCGCCTGTAATAGCGTCAGGCGTTCCGGAAATACCAGCGGCTGGCGGATCAGCGTCCGCAGGTCGAGGGAGTTGTTATGCAGCGACTGGTGGAGCAGGTCGATAACGTGCACCACGCCCAGCGGCTCCGCACCCTGTTCAGTAATCAACAGCCGCGTATGCTGGTTGCGATCGAGCTGCGCCATAATGACGTCGGGCGGATCGCTCAGGTCAATATGTTCCACATCGTGGCGCGAGGTCATGATGGTACTGATATGGCGCTGACCTAACCCCAGTACGCGAGCAATCATCCGCCGCTCCTGGCGGTTGAAAATGGCCCCTTGCTGGTTATCAGCCACCAGTGAGGCGGTGCGCGCATCGAGTTCCGCTTCTTCCGCCTCACCGCGCAACAGGCGCAACACTGCCTCAGCGGTACGCTGACGCAGCGGGCGGTCGGCAGAGAGAAAGCGTCGGCGATTAAATTGCGCCAGCTGATTAAAGGCTTCAATGAGTACCGAGAAACCGATGGCCGCATAGAGGTAGCCTTTGGGAATGGCGAAACCAAGCCCTTCAGCAATCAGGCTAAAGCCGATCATCAGTAAAAAACTCAGGCAGAGGATCACTATCGTCGGGTGGCTGTTAACGAAGCGCGTCAGCGGCTTGCTCGCCAGCAGCATCAGCAGAATCGCAATGGTCACCGCCGTCATCATCACCGGCAACTCGTTCACCATCCCTACCGCGGTAATGACCGCATCCAGCGAAAAAATCGCGTCCAGAACCACGATTTGCGCGACCACCGCCCAGAATTTAGCGCCGCCTTTTTGTTGGTTCTGCTCTTCATCCGATCCTTCAAGGCGACTGTTCAATTCGGTAGTCGCTTTAAATAACAGGAACAAGCCCCCCAGAAACAGAATCAGATCGCGCGCGCTGAAGGGGTGATTCCACAGCGTGACCAGCGGTTGCGTGAGGGTGACCAGCCAGGAGAGCGATGCAAGCAGCACCAGGCGTGAAGCCAGCGCCAGCAGCAGGCCAATGATGCGAGCCCGATCCCGATCTTTATCCGGCAGTTTTTCCACCAGAATCGCAATAAAGACCAGATTATCAATACCCAGCACCAGTTCCAGCAGAATAAGCGTGATCAACCCGGCCCAGATCGAGGGATCCAGCATCCATTCAATCATCTGTGAATCACCTTAATGTCAGAAAAACGCATAGCGTCAGGATAGTGGAGCGTATCTGGCGGCACAAATAAAGGCCTGAAAGAATTAACGGCGTAGCGGGCAGGGCAGGGGATTTATCTGAATATAGCGCAGCGGGGAAATATCTCGCGGGAGTTAAAGGCTAAATCATTTATTCTAACTGCGCATTAGTCTCTGGGGAGAGCAGGCGTACATTAGTGCCAGCAAATTTATCTGATAATTTATATGGAAGAAATCTGAATTTTAACCAGAAAAAAAGCGGCCAGTTCACAAGCTCAATACTTATCACTGGTAGTCTTTTTCCTAAAGTAGTGCAGGGATAGCGGGGCCTACTTGTAAACAAGCCAGTAATAACTAGTATAGCAACGTGTCAGTAAAAGTCTGCGCTGGCGTAGTTATTAGCGCGCTGATTCAGTATTTAATGTTGTGAATTGTGAACCTGTTCAGGTTTGCGCCCCGATTCATGCGCCTTTTACCGGGAGAGCAGACGGGAAAACAGGATGATGACAGCGGTATTGGCAGCGACAGCCAAGGGCGGTAGCGTGCCTGAAATGATTTCTCCGCTGATTAATAGAGCAACTTCTCCCTCGCATAAGTCAGAGTAATCTGTTGGTATTTATCACAGTTTTCTTGCTTAAGTTTAAAGAGGACTGGCATAAGCGCCGGACGTTATCTCATCACGTGAGATTTACACCAGAGTTCCATTATCGCTCGTTTATTGCACAGACAATAGGGTGTAACTGGTTTAAGGAAAATAAAATAAAGAGCTGAATATGCGCGATCCCAATTTTTCATTTAAAAGTCTCATTACCAAATTGCTGTTGGCTTGCTCAGATTTAATCCTTTTTAATGCTGCGTTATTTATTGCGTTAATAATTATTAATATGTTGCCGGAATCGCCGCTGGCAGGTATTTCTGAAAAAGATTTTAATTTAAAGGTTGTTACACACATCTGTCTTTCCGTAATTTGTGTCGGCTGGTTTTGGGTCAGGTTACGTCATTTCACCTATCGCAAACCCTTCTGGTTTGAACTGAAAGAGATTTGTCGCACCATTCTGATTTTCTCCATTATCGATTTATCAATCGCGGCTTTATCACAATGGCAAATGTCGCGTTTCGTCTGGTTATTAACCTGGGTGCTGGCGCTGATTTTGATTCCTGTGGGTCGTGCGTTATCAAAGCGCGTGCTGAACCATTACGGTTTATGGAAAAAACAGACGATTATTATCGGCAGCAATAAAAATGCCCGTGAAGCCTGGCAGGCGCTGCAGAGCGATGAGGTGATGGGATTTGACGTTGTCGCCTTCTTTGATGTCGATGGCAGCTGCCCGCAGGAGACCCTGTTTGACGTGCCGGTGCTGCGCGATGAAGAAGCGCTGTGGCGCATGATCAGTAGCGAGACGCAGTTTATCGTCGCCGTTGAGTTCGAACAGAGCCAGCATCAGGATAACTGGCTGAAGCGTCTGGCAATGCATAATTGCCGTTCGGTATCGGTCATCCCGACGTTGCGTGGCGTACCGCTTTACGGCACCGATATGGCGTATATCTTCAGTCATGAAGTGATGATCCTGCGTGTAAATAATAATCTGGCAAAACGTACCTCACGTATTCTGAAACGCACTTTCGATCTGGTTGGCGCGCTGGCGATTATTATTCTGCTGCTGCCTGCACTGCTGGTGCTTGGCTTTATGGTGGGTCGTGATGGTGGTCCGCCGATTTATGGTCATGAGCGTGTCGGGATGAACGGACGTAAATTTAAATGTCTTAAGTTCCGCTCCATGGTGATTAATTCCCAGGAGGTGCTGGAAGAGGTATTACGTACCGATCCCGCCGCGCGTGCCGAATGGGATAAAGATTTCAAACTGAAGAACGATCCCCGTATTACCAAAGTCGGTCACTTTATCCGTAAAACCAGTCTGGATGAGCTGCCACAATTATGGAATGTTGTGCGTGGTGAAATGAGCCTGGTGGGACCGCGTCCGGTTATTGAAGATGAACTCTGTCGTTATGCCGGTGATGTCGATTATTACCTGATGGCAAAGCCAGGCATGACGGGATTGTGGCAGGTCAGCGGGCGTAATGATGTTGATTATGAAACCCGCGTCTATTTTGATTCCTGGTATGTAAAAAACTGGTCGCTATGGAATGATATCGCCATTTTGTTTAAGACGGTGGGTGTCGTACTTAAACGCGATGGCGCTTATTGACAGCCAGTCAACCGGGAGAGGAACAGGCTTCTCCCGGAGAGTAATTGCCGGTGTTGGGCGTGTCTTTAAACTGATAACTGCCATTATCGGGGACGCAAAAAACATTATTTTCTGACCAATAATGTATTTTTATTCATGTTGTGCGGCCTTTACGGCGTCGACATAAAACGATAGGGAGCGAATGATAATGCACCACAGTTTCAGTGCCTGAACAGACCTTCTATTTTTGTAAGACGCTTACACAGCGGCGTTCTCGCCTCTATCAATCAATAACTGATAGCGATGATTCCAAGATGATTACAATGAAAATTAAATTGATACCTTTGTTGGTATCCGCCACTTTTCTCTCGGGATGTACTATCGAACCAGGTAGTCATCTTTCCACAAGCGGAAAAGATGTTATTGAACAGCAAGACAGTAATTTCGACATTGATAAATATGTCAATGTTTTCCCTCTGACGCCGCGTCTGGTTGAATCGATGCGGCCTAAACCGGTTGTGGCGCAGACGAACCCGCTACTGCAGCAGGAAATCCAGAATTATGAATACCGGGTCGGCGTGGGCGATGTGATTAACGTCACCGTCTGGGACCATCCGGAGCTGACCACGCCTGCAGGTCAGTATCGTAGCGCCAGCGACACCGGTAACTGGGTGCACGCTGACGGCAACATTTTTTATCCTTACATCGGCAAAGTGCGTGTCGTTGGCCGTACCGTGACGGAAATCCGTAGTGAAATCGCCCGCCGCCTGGCGCAGTACATTGAAAGCCCGCAGGTGGACGTCAGCATCGCGTCGTTCCGCTCGCAGAAAGCTTATGTGACCGGCGCGGTGACCACGTCGGGTCAGCAGCCGATCACCAACGTACCGCTTACTATTCTGGATGCGATCAACGCCGCGGGCGGTCTTGCCGCCGATGCGGACTGGCGCAACGTGATCCTGACGCATAACGGTCAGGAACGTCGCATCTCGCTGCAGGCGCTGATGCAAAATGGCGATCTCAGCCAGAACAGCCTGCTCTATCCCGGCGATATTCTCTATGTGCCGCGTAATGACGACCTGAAGATCTTTGTGATGGGTGAAGTCAGACAGCAAACCACCCTGAAAATGGATCGCAGCGGCATGACGCTGGCGGAAGCGCTGGGCAATGCACAGGGGATTGAGCAGACTACTTCCGATGCGACCGGCGTCTTTGTTATCCGTCCAATCCGTGGGGCTAACCGCACCAAAATGGCCAACATCTATCAGTTGAACACCAAAGATGCGGCGGCCATGGTGATGGGTACGGAATTCCAACTGGAACCCTATGACATCGTCTATGTCACCTCGACACCGCTTACCCGCTGGAACCGTGTAATTTCTCAGTTGCTGCCGACCATTGCCGGTATCGACGATGTGACTTCGAGCATCAACCGTATCAGAACGTATTAATGAGCAAGGCCTGAAATGATCAATTCTGTGTTAGTCGTCTGCGTTGGCAATATTTGTCGCTCCCCCACCGGGGAGCGCCTCTTCAAACGCGCGCTACCTGAAAAGCAATTTGCCTCGGCAGGGCTGAGCGCACTCAGCGGCTATCCTGCCGATCCAATGGCCAGTGAGGTGGCTGCACAGCATGGCCTCTCGCTGGAGGGTCATCAGGCACAGCAGTTAACGGCGCGGATGTGCCGTGAATACGATCTGATACTGGTAATGGAGAAAAAGCATGTTGAGCAGGTGAACCGCATTGATCCTGCTGCACGTGGCAAAACCATGTTGCTCGGGCACTGGCTCAACCAACAGGAAATAGCGGATCCGTACAGAAAAAGCCGCGAGGCTTTTGAGGGTGTGTACGAATTACTGGACAACGCTACCCAGAAATGGGTCAACGTATTAAGCCGATAGTTGGGATTATCCATGAATATAAAAAACAAGGTTATGACCGCGCCAAAAGAGGATTCTAATGGATGGGATCTGGCGCATCTTGTGGGACAACTTATTGATCACCGCTGGATTATTGTTGCTGTTACCGCCTTTTTTATGCTGGTCGGTACACTCTACACACTGTTTGCTACGCCCATTTACAGTTCTGATGCGCTGGTACAGGTAGAGCAGAAAAACAGCAGCGCGGTGCTGAATAACCTGCAGGAAGTGGTGCCCTCGACCCCCGCTTCTGCCACCGAAGTCGAAATCCTCCAGTCGCGCATGGTAATTGGAAAAACCGTTAGCGATCTGGGCCTCGACACTGTGGTTGAGCAGAACTACTTTCCGCTCATCGGTAAGGGACTGGCGCGCCTGATGGGCAACAAGCCGGCGGAAATTGCGATTTCACGTCTCGACATCCCGCGTAGCTGGGATAAGCGTGAAATCGAACTGGAGGTGAACGGCCCCCAGACCTATACCGTGAAAAAAGAGGGTGAAGAGCTGTTCCAGGGCCGCGTCGGCCAGCTGGAGCAGCACGGTGATGTCTCACTGCTGGTCAGCGGTATTAATGCCGATGAGGGGATCAGCTTTACCGTCACCAAGCTGAACGAACTGCAGGCGATCAGAATGGTGCTCTCTAACCTGACCGTTGCGGATAAAGGTAAAGACACCGGCGTGCTTGGCCTGAACTATCAGGGTGAAGATCCGGCTCAGATCAGCAAAGTGCTTAACCAGATTGTAAATAACTATCTGCTGCAAAACGTGGAGCGCAAATCAGAGCAGGCACAGAAGAGCCTCGACTTCCTGCGTTCACAGCTGCCCGCAGTACGCGCCAGGCTGGATGAAGCAGAAGATAAGCTGAACACTTTTCGTCGTCAGAACGAGTCGGTGGATATGTCGCTGGAAGCCAAATCCGCGCTCGACTCCGCCGTCAGCGTACAGAGCCAGCTGAATGAGCTGACCTTCCGTGAAGCTGAAGTACAGCAGTTGTTCACCAAAGATCACCCGACCTACCGCGCGCTGCTGGAAAAACGCAAAACGCTGGAAGGGGAGCAGGCGCAGCTGAACAAGAAAATCTCTCAGATGCCGCAGACGCAGCAGGAGATCCTGCGTTTAACCCGTGATGTGCAGTCGGGTCAGGAAATCTATATGCAGCTGCTGAACCGTCAGCAGGAGCTGGGGATCAGTAAAGCGAGCACCGTAGGCGATGTTCGTATCATCGACCGGGCAGAAACCGCGAACGCGCCTGTTGCACCGAAAAGAACGCTGGTGGTGCTGGCGAGCCTGGTGTTTGGTCTGCTGGTCTCTGTGGGGCTGGTACTGCTGAAAGCGCTGCTGCACCGCGGTATTGAAAACCCGGAGCAGCTGGAAGAGCTGGGCATGAATGTCTATGCCAGCGTGCCACTCTCTGACTGGCAGCGTAAGAAAGATACCGAAGCGCTGACCCGTCGCGGCAATAAAGTGAAAAGCGACCCGCATGATACGCTGCTGGCGCTGGGCAACCCCACCGACCTCTCCATCGAAGCGATTCGTAGCCTGCGTACCAGCCTGCACTTCGCCATGATGGAAGCGAAAAACAACATCCTGATGATTACTGGCGCCAGCCCGGGTATCGGTAAAACCTTTATCTGTTCTAACCTGGCGACACTGGTAGCGAAAGCGGGGCAGAAGGTGTTGTTTATCGATGGCGATATGCGTCGTGGTTATACCCATGAACTGCTGGGCGCTGATAACAAAATCGGTCTCTCCAATATTCTGTCGGGTAAAACGGAATTCAAACCCACCATCGTTCAGCACGGCGTCTGGGGATTTGACTTCCTGCCGCGTGGCCAGGTGCCGCCGAACCCTTCCGAGCTGCTGATGCATCGTCGTATGGGTGAATTGCTGGAGTGGGCGAGCAAAAACTACGACCTGGTACTGATCGATACGCCGCCGATTCTGGCCGTTACCGACGCGTCCATTATCGGTAAGCTGGCGGGAACCTCGCTGCTGGTGGCGCGCTTTGAAACCAACACCACGAAAGAAGTGGATGTCAGCTTCAAGCGTTTTGCCCAGAACGGCATTGAGATTAAAGGCGTCATTCTGAACGCCGTGGTACGTAAAGCGGCAAATGCCTATGGTTATGGCTACGACTATTACGACTACAGCTACACCAAAGATGCGAAGAGCTGATAGCTCAGGTTAAAAAAAGAGGCGGTTTTATCCGCCTCTTTTTATGGAACGCTTTTCACTACTACACGCAACGCTTTGTCTATGCAGTTCTGTTTAGATCATTGCCATGCCATAGCGGAAAAATCCTGTTATCTGACCAGCCCCTGTTCTGAAGCAGCTTGCCCTGTCACGCGCTGACGGACAGAGGCGGGCAAAGAACAGAAAAGTAAAAAAGAGATCACCAGTCGGCCCCGCTTTTGCGGCCAGGACTGATGCGCTGGCAAATGCATGCATGACAAATTGTAGGATTAAGGAATCAGTTCATGACTCCATACTGGTACATATCAGGATTTATCCTGTTAATTTCTCTTGTTGAAGTCCTCGTTAAAAAAGATGACAGAACAACGAATCTCCTGACCTTTATCTTTATGATTGCCGTGCTGACGCTGATTGTGTTTGGCGGCATCAGGGGATTAGGCACGGGTATGGATGATTATCAGTACCGTAGCTTCTATCAGGAGTTTTTAGCACGCATACAGGTTAATGGTTTCTGGGGGGCGGTAAGCTTCTTCCGCTATGAGCCGGTTATTTTCCTCATGGCCACCATTACCAGCGTTATCTCGCACAACTCCGATGTCTTTATTTTCGTCTTTGCCATTATTTCTGTTTCCATCAACGCCGTCTTCTTTAAAAAGATGTCGCCGTATCCGGTGCTGGCGCTGGCGCTCTATTCCGCACATATCTATATCAATAAAGATATGAACCAGATCCGTTTTGGCCTGAGTTCTGCGCTGTTTCTGGGCGTGCTCTATTTTGTCTGGCTGAAACGTTACTGGCTGGCGTTTGGCTTTCTGGTGGTATCGTTCTGGAGCCATAACACCGCCGTGATCGCGGTCTCCCTGCTGCCCTTTTTGTACATTCGTGAATCGCGCTATATTCCGGCGTTGATCATTCTGTTCAGTATCCCGCTCTCCAAATTTGGCGGTAATAACTTTGTGTTATTAATCTCCTCTCATCTGGGAACCCTGGGGGAGAGGGCCGCGGGTTACAGTAGTGACAGCTCCTACAGTACGGACGGCTCTATTTTTTCCGTCTCCAACCTGAAAAACGTGATGCTGGTGTTTATGTTCTGTTATTTCATGCTCAGCGATGAAATCAAACAGAAATCCTACGATCTCTACCGGCTGAATTATCTGCTGATACTGACCTTTGCCATCGGCGGCGCCGTCAGGATCTTCTTTTATAACTACCCCTCAGGCGCAAGGCTGTCGAACTACATGCTGCAGGTGGAACCGGTCATCCTCACCATGCTCATCGGCCAGTCTAAACCGATTTTGAAACCGGCGATGTTTGCCATGTTCGCCTTTTTTGTCGCTTATTATCTCTACTACAACACCATTTCGCTGAAACAGGCCGTGGTGGGTTATGAAGTGGCAACGTCATTCAGGCTGTTTCCCTGACTGAGGTCGGGCGAAGTGAAAAACGCGTTTACGGCCATGATGATAGGGGTTATGCCGCTGAGCGCCCTTGCGGCGCACAATCAGACAATTTTCACCATTGCGGCTTATGGCGATTCGACCACCGCCGGCGTCATCTCCTCTGGCGGTAAAAATATTATCGCCAGAGACAATGAAATGACCCACCTGCTGACCCTGCTGCAGGCACAATATGGTCCCGGGGTGCAGTTAAAAAATTACGGCGTCCCGGGCGCGCAGGCCGCCGAGCTGCTGTATGGCAAAAAGAAGCAACAGGGCAGTGCAGGCAGCTGGGCGCAGCGAATGGCGGCCTCAAATGCCGATATTATTCTGATTAACTACGCCATCAACGACGCGCTGCACTACTATTTCAAAGATAAACATGTGCATCAGGAAAGCCCGCAAGAGTATAAAAGGATCATCACGGAGCTGGTGAAAGTGGCGAAGCAGCATAATAAGCGAGTGGTGCTGCAGGAACCCAATCCCCTTTGTGGCAGGGCAGAGAGATGGAATGTTTACCCCTACGTTTATCAACTGAATCAGGTGGCTAAGGAGCAAAACGTCCCGGTTGTTAAGCAATATGCCAGAATCAAAGCGATGAAAGGATGGCAGAAGCAAATGTCACCAGATTGTATTCATCCTTCTGAAACGCTCTATAAAGACAAAGCGCAAGAAACCTTTAACGTTATTACTAAAAATTTTGCTGGCGCTTTTTTATACACACAAATTAATTCCCTTTTCTGAATCTTTTTATTCGTGGGGGGGTACATGTATATTGCTATTATGGTTGTTGCTTTTACGCTCGCCATTCTTATTTTACGTGCCTTATCCTTCCACCAGGGCATTTATCATGAAAATGACAAAAGCATAAAAAGTATCACGGGGTTGCGCTGTCTGCTGGCTGCCCTCGTCGCCTTTTCACACTTCGCACAATACATCTATTCGTTCGACCATCCCTGGATCTATAACAAGGATGACTTTGCCTGGTTTTCCGAGGGGGGATTTTTTTGTTAACTCAGGAAAGTTTGGCGTACTGCTGTTTTTTATGATTTCCGCCTTTCTGTTTTACCGCTGGCTTGATAACAGTACGCTGTCGCCGGCTCAGTTAACCAAAAAACTGATCGTCTCGCGCGTCAGACGTATTGTGCCTGTGTTCTGGTTCCCGGGTTTTATTGTTCTTAGCATTGGTCTTGCCGCCGGTAGCCTGTCGCCCACGCTGGCCGCAGGCAAAGATTTTATTGGGTGGATGCTGTTTATGGGCAGTTATCATGTGGGCGACCTGAACACCTCCTTTATCAATGCCGGGGTGGAATGGACGCTGCGCATCGAATGGCTGCTTTACCTTTTTATTCCGTTAATCTATCTGGTTAACCGGGCCACGAAAGGAAAATATCTTACCGCCATTATTCTGGCCTCCATCTGCCTGATCTTTATCCTGGCGGTGGCGATTCGTATTTATGGCAGCGCCTGTGCCGATCCGCGTCCGGTTTTAGGGTTCGCCATGGGCTATCTGGCTTATAAATATCGCGCCTGGTTTGTGCGTTACAAAAGCTCAAAACCGGCGGCCGGGCTTTCGCTTCTGCTGGCATGTTTTGCGCTGTGCTTTACCAGCAATACTTATTTCTACGTCATCTTCCTGGGCTGTCTGGCGCTGATGTTTTTTGTCGTCAGCAGCGGCAATGCGCTGTTCGGTTTGCTGAACAACAAAACGGTGGTTGCCATTGGTGAGGTTAGTTACAGCCTTTACCTGATGCACGGCATCGTACTTTACTTCATTAAACAGATCCCGGCCCCGGTGATTCAGCATTCATTTTTCTTTTATACGCTGCTGGCGCCCCTGTTTTTTGTGGGCTCCTTTTACGTAGCCAAATTTACTTATCTGATGATTGAAAAACCCTTTATCGGGAAAAGTACCAGGAAAGATGTCGCGATTAACGCAACACCCACCATTCAGGACATCGGGATGATTCTCCATGTCCGCATAACCTTTATCAAATCTGGAACAGCTGTTTTTAGAGGTGCTGGCAATGAAGGATATCCGTTTCTCCATCGTGATCCCGGCGTATAACGCATCGGAATCGATCGTCACCACGCTGGATTGCGTGAAAGCCCAGACTTACCGCAATTTTGAGGTGATCATCGTTGATGATAAATCTGCAGATGCTGCGGAACTGGAGAAGGTCGTTAACAGCGAGCGCTATCAGGAGCTGGATATTACCCTGGTGCTCTCTGAGGTAAAGCTGAATGGCGCAGGCGCGCGCAATAAAGGCATTGAACTGGCAACAGGAGATTACATCAGTTTCCTGGATGCGGATGATGAATGGCGAGCTGATAAACTGCAGCTGGCCAGTGAAAAAATCCACCAGCTGGAAGCGGCTGGCAAACAGCGCTTTGTACTCTATAGCCAGGTCAATATTTATGAGGATGGCAGTTTTCTCAAGGTGATGCCGATGCAGCCGCCGGGGAAAAATGAGACGGTCGCCGAATATCTGTTTGGTTGTTACGGCTTTATTCAAACCAGTACAATTGTGCTGAAGCGTGAAGATGCGCTGGCCATCCAGTTCGACACGCGCTATGTACGTCATCAGGATTACGATTTCTGCATTCGTGCTGACCGCATGGGCTATGAGTTTGTGATGATTGCCCAGCCGCTGGCGAACTACCATTTAATCACCAAATTTGGCTCCAGACATAAAGGTGAATCGGTAAAATATTCGATGTTCTGGCTGGATACCATGAAGCCGCATTTAACGGCGCGCGATATTTATACCTACAAAGCCTTTAAGCTGCCGCTCAGGTATAAAATGGATGGAAAAAACCTGCTCGCCGGCGTGAGTTTTGCCCGCTATTTTCTTCTGACCAATAAAGATAACCAGGCTTACTTTATTAACCGCTTGAAAGATAAAGTGAGAGCGCGCTTCAGCGCTAAAAAAGCCTGGTCCTGAAACTTTCCAGACGCTACACGATTCTTTTTTGCTCCTTTTCAGTGGGCATGTTCTCTGTTTAATTCTCCCGTTCAGGTATAAAGATGAATAATCATGTTGGAACCGTTGGAATTATTATTCCTGTGTATAACGCGCGCCAGACGATTTTGCGTGCCTTACAATCGGTCATTGATCAAAGCTACCCCGACTGGCACATCTACCTGATCAATGACAAATCCACTGACGACTCTTTTGCGCTGGTGCGTGAACATTTTAACGATGCGCGCATTACACTGCTGGAAAATGAAGTGAACCTTGGTGCGGCAGAAACCCGCAATGTCGGATTACGCGCCGCGAAGGAAGAGATTATTGCGTTCCTGGACAGTGACGATCAGTGGCATCCGGACAAACTGGCTGAACAGGTCGCGGCGATTGCCGCCGGTGATAATTTTGTCATTACCCATTATCACTACAAAACCAAAAACGCCGATCACGACATTACTTATCACCGGCCCTGGCTGCAGCAGGAAAACTTTGTGAAAAAGCAGTACCGCGTCTGTTTTTCCTCGGTCTGTTTTCGCCGTCCGCCGCAGGGGCTCTTTTTCCAGCGCAAAGGCCATGAAGATTTTCTGTTTCTTTATGAACTGTTCACTCTCTACAAACAGGCCCGCGTCATTCAAAAAACCCTGGTCAATTACTATGAACTGGGCGATTCGCTGTCACGCAACAAAAACAAAGCAGCGAAATGGCATCTTGAATTATTAAGAATTATCTATAAAAACAATCCTTTAAAAATATATTACTATTACGGCTGGTATATGGTGAATGGCGTGCTGTTTACCCTGAAACATCGATAAACGCGTTTTTCCCCGTAGGATTTTTTCTTTTTGAGGTGGATAGCTGTTCATGAAAAAAATAGTCCTGGTGATTAAGGATGCATACTCTTACGCGGGTACCGAGAACATCTGTAATTTTATGTCGGAATGTCTCGGTGAAGAGCACGATGTCACCATCTATTCCCTGGAGGGAAGTGGAAAAACCTTTTATCCCTTTACGCAGGTTAAAGAGATTGTTAGCTTCGCCGGACACCGCAACCCGATTAAAAGTATTGTTAACCGCGTCCATGCGGAGGATTTCGATGCCGTTTTCCTGATCAGCATGGGCCGCCTGAGCGTGATGTACGCCTTCTGGAGCCTGCTCTCCATGAAAAAGAAGCACGGCAAAGCCTATGCCTGCGAACATATCGCTATCAACTCCTTCAGTAAACCCATTAAATTCCTCAAGTATCTGCTGCTGCGCTATTACGACCGGGTGATTGTCCTGACCGATAAAGATCATCAGGTCTTCAGCCGGTGGCGCATCCCCAGCCAGCAAATCCCCAACCCGGTGGTGTACAAAGCCTTTAAACGTCACAGCCGCAGCCGTCAGGCGCTGGCGGTGGGGCGCCTTGACTATCAGAAAGGGTTCGATTTGTTGCTCGATATCTGGCGCGATTTTGTGAAAGCCCATGCCGACTGGACGCTGGTGATTGCCGGTGACGGCGAGCTACGTCAGGCGCTGGAGGAACAGGCGCAGACGCTGGGCATCCGTGACAGCGTGAATTTTGCTGGCCGGGTAAGCAACATTAATGACTATTACCGGGAAAGCGATATGGCGCTGATGACGTCGCGCTATGAAGGCTTGCCGCTGGTACTGCTGGAAGCAAAATCCTGGTCGCTGCCGGTGGTCGCTTATGATTGCCCGACCGGCCCACAGGAAATTATCAACCATGAACAAGATGGTTTTCTGGTGCCGATGAACGACAAAGCCACTTTCCTTGCCCGTATGGATCAACTGGCAAGCGACGACCGGTTGTTTTACGCCATGAGCGAGAAAACCGAAGATACCGCCCTGAAGTTTGACGGTAAGCAAATTAAGCAGAGCTGGCTGGCCCTGGTTTAAGACCAGATAAAAAACAGGACGCCCGCCAGCGGTGATCTGCCTCAGGGAATTTATTTTTGGCCCACACACGGCCTGTTGACTACGGGAATTGATGCATGAAAAGAAGAGAAGTCTTGCAAACGGCAGCCTCCTCCATTGTTGCCGCCCTGTCCGTGAGCACCTTTTCCAGCTTCGCCGCAAAAAGCGACGAACCTTCACTGAAGAAAGTCTCCCCGTCGGCGGTGCCAACAGGCAACGTGCCTGTGCTGACGCCAGAAAATATCTACGCCATGCCGCCCAAATTCTGGCAGAACTTTGAAGGCAAACTATGGATTGGCAAAGCGGGCAGTGATCCCACTAAAGCGGGCAACCAGATTCCACTCTTTCTGCGCGACGCAGCAGGCAAGGTGTCGCAGATTGAACAGCCGGTTGCGCTGAATAAAGGCAGCTTTGCGCGCTTTATTCATGATAATGCGGCCTTGATCGCCGATCCGGCACACTCAATGGCGGTGTATGACAACCACGGCAAGCAGCTTTTCTATATTCCCGATGTGACCCGTCCCAACAGCAGCGATTTTAACCAGCGCCTGGCACAGCCTGGCGGCTATCAGCTGATAGGCGAAACGCCGTCGGTGGAAGAGCTGCGTCAAACCCGTCCGCTGTTTGAAGGCGCCAAGATCAAGCTGAAAAGCTGGCATGAAGGGCTGGAAGTGGGCGGCGGCGAGTTTATCGGCAGCTTCAGCACGCAACAGGATGATGGCGGCGTGATTTTCAGCGGCGACGGATTTCACTGGCGGCGCGTGGTCGATGACTATAACCGTCTGACGCTGTTTGATTTTGGTGCCATTGCCGACGGCAAAACAGACAGCGCGCCCGCCATCAAGGCGATGTATCGCTGGTCGCAGGAGACGAATCAGCAGATTTGCGTACAGTTTCCGGCGGGCACCTTCTTTGTGTCGGAATGCGATTTTGGCGATGAGGAGCGTCGCTTCTTCCGCATTTCCGGCGCGATGGTGAACTTTGGCTATTTTCCGGCCACCACGCTGGTTTCTGATGGCCGCTCGCCGTTCCTGTTCCAGATTAACGCCCGCTGGGTAGAGATCTCTAACCTGATCTTTAATGGCCGGGTGGATAAAAAGCCCAATCGTCAGGGCCTGTTTCACAACACCTGCGTGGGCGGCCAGTTTTTCCGCGGCGCCTGTCTGCGTTTTACACGGGTTGGCGGCACGGCCATCAGTCTGCAGGATACCCTGGACTGTAAAATCGACCAGTGGTACGCCTCACGCTGTACTGGTGACGTTATCCGCTCCGGCTGGTCCAACTCGCCGAAAGGTAAGTGGGACCATAGCACCGCGATTGAGCTTTCCAACTTTAATGCCCAGTACTGCAGCGGCGGTATGGTGCTGAATCTGCCGCGTTGCGGTCAGTCGATTATTCATAACGGCTGGATTGAACATACCGAGAATCCGGGCGATCTCTCAAACGGTCAGTGGATTATTGACGCCCTGAGCCTGGAAGATTGTAAAAACCCGCTGATTGCCCATAACTCGCGCCTGAATATGCGCCAGACCAACCTGCAGTCGGGCAGCTGGATTGATAACTCGCGTCAGGGGGAAATGCTGCTCAGCGCCTGGGAGCAGGGTTCAACGCGCGTGGAATCTTACGGCATCGCGACCGACGGTAGCCTGAAATATAACTACATCACTTCCCGTTTCCGCATCGTCAACAATACCAATCAGGAGATCTGGTATGAACTGGGCAGACTCTACTCGCCGGAAGTCGGCGATTCCTGGGAAGTAGAGATTTTTGGTCAGGCAAGTTTCAGCAATGGCAGCGACAATCAGCCGCTGATGGATGTTATCAAGGGCAAAGCGACCGGCGGGCGCGCCGTGATCCATGTACAGCGTAAAACGGGCCAGGCGGAAGCGAGCTGGTCGGCAGAGGGCTCCAGCCCGATTGTGGATGTGCGCTACGTGACAGAGCATGACACTGATGCCCGCCTGTTTGTCAAACTGGCAGGCTGGATGCCTTCCGCCGTGGTGCTGATGAAAACCACGGCAAAAGATCGCTTCGCGACCGGCCGCTGCGCGCGCTTTGACAGCAAGATGCAGCCGGGCAATCCGCCCGCTGGCGACAACACCCACCGTGCGCCGCAGCGCTTCAGCCTGCATAACGGCAAAGCGGGGGTTGGCGGCAATGAACAGGGCGATCTGCTGCTGGCCTCGCGCAAGCTCACTGCGGACGAGGTCGATACCAGCCAGCCACAGGGGTTCGTTTCGGTGGTGATTAATGGTCAGCCGTGCGCCATTCCCTGGTTTGCTCTGAAATCCTGACTGAGTTTATTGCGCCTTATCTGCCGCAAACAGGGACGCGGCTTGAAACGGAACGGATAGCCTTTTTGGGCCGTAAGACCCTTTGATCGATTTGCAATCAGAGTTCACTTTGCCAGGTCGGGAAATGTTGGCCTGTAAAATTACAAAAAATTTTTTGGAGTCTTTATGAAGATTTTATTAGTGGGTAACCATACGTGCGGGAACCGCGGGGATGGCGCGATTCTCCGGGGGTTGATTGACTCACTCAAGTTAGCGCGCAGTGATTTGGACATTGATGTTATCAGCCGTTATCCAACCAGCTCAGGTTATTTACTTCAGCAGGATATCAAACAGGACACGCTCTATTTGCACAACCGCAAATCGGCGAAGGGCCTGGTGGGCACCCTGAAACGCAAAGTCGCCAATCGCCTGATGCCAAAAATCATGATGGCGCATCTGGGCAAAGGTGGTATCTGGAAAAGTTTTGCGGTTCCGCCACACCTGCAGCAGTTTACGAAAAGTCTGGAAAAGTATGATGCCATTATTCAGGTCGGTGGCTCGTTTTTTGTCGATCTGTATGGCGTTACTCAGTTTGAACATGCGCTCTGTGCGCTGCTGGCAAAGAAACCGCTGCATATGATTGGTCACAGCGTCGGTCCGTTCCAGAATGCACGTTTTAACGAACTGGCGAACTTTGTGTTTTCCCGGGTTGATAGCCTGGTATTACGCGAAGCGGTCAGCCATGATTTGATGAAGAAAGATGGCATTACCACCAGCAAGGTGAAATCAGGTGCCGATACCGCCTTTCTGGTACGGGCCCGTGAGATAGAAAACCCGGGGCATAATCTGCAGCACTGGCAAAAGATCATCGGGCAGCGCAAAACCATCGCGATTACCGTGCGCGAACTGGCACCCTTCGATAAACGCCTTGGGGTGACGCAGCGGGAATATGAGGCGGCTTTTGGACGCGTTATCAATGCGATGATCGCCGAAGGGTATCAGGTGGTGGCTTTCTCTACCTGTACCGGTATCGACAGCTATGCCAAAGATGACCGGATGGTGGCCCTGACGCTGATGGATCATGTGGATCAGCCTGAGCACTATCACGTCATTATGGACGAGTTCAATGACCTTGAACTGGGCATCCTGTTAAGCGATTGTCATCTGACGATTGGCACGCGTCTGCACTCTGCCATCATTTCTATGAACTTTGGTACGCCTGCTGTTGCCATTAACTATGAGCACAAGTCGCTGGGCGTGATGAACCAGCTGGGTCTGCCGCAAATGGCCACTGATGTGAAAAGCCTGATGGATGGCTCGCTGATCGGCAAAGTCCAGACTATTCTCGCAGACTATGACAACATCAGGCGGCAGGTTAACGAGGCCGTGGAGAAGGAAAGGGACGTCGGTAATAAGATCACTGAAGATATTCTCAAAGTATTAGGGTGATGGAATGAAACTGACCTTTTTCACCATGCGTTTCCCGGTCGCCTCAGAGACATTCGTCCTGAATCAGGTGATCTATTTTATCGATGCCGGATATGACGTTGAGATCATCTCTGTTTTTCCTGGTGATATGGTGAACCGTCACGCCGCCTTCGATGAGTATGGTCTTGAGCAAAAAACGCATTATCTGCTGCCGGATGAGAAAGTTTCCGCCCTGGAGAAACTGAACCAGCGTCTGAAGCTGGTGCTGCCCCGGGTGGCTAAGCCTGCGCTGCTGCGTTCGCTCAATGTGCGACGTTACGGCGCACAGGCCAGCAAGCTGTTGCTGCCCTCTATTGTGGCGAACGCCAGCGAGACCTATACCGCCGATGTGTTTCTGGTGCACTTTGGCTATGCCGGGGCGCTGGCCAATAAGCTGCGCGAACTGGGGGTGCTGGAGGGCAAGCAGGCGACCGTGTTCCACGGGGCCGATATCTCCCGTCGCCACATTCTCGAAGAGCACAAGCTCGATTATGTCAATCTGTTTGAGCAGAGCGAACTGATGCTGCCTATCAGTCATCTGTGGGAAAACAAACTGATTGAGATGGGGTGCCCGCCGGAAAAAATTCATGTGACACGCATGGGCATTGAGCCGGAGAAGTTCAACTTTATCCCGCGCCAGGGGTTTCACACGCCGCTGCGCATTGTCTCTGTGGCGCGTCTGACCGAGAAAAAAGGGCTGGACGTAGCGGTACAGGCGAGCGAAATCCTGCAGGCGCGCGGTGGTCACTTCGAATATACCATCATCGGCAACGGCGACCAGGAAGAGGCGCTGCGGGCGCACATTGCCCGCGCCGGTCTGGAGGAGAGGGTGAAGATGCCCGGCTTTAAGCCGCAGGATGAGATTCGTCAGGCACTTAATGAGGCAGACATTTTCCTGCTTCCCTCCAAAACCGCTGCGGATGGCGATATGGAAGGCATCCCCGTGGCGCTGATGGAAGCGATGGCGGTTGGCCTGCCGGTGGTGTCGACCGTGCACAGCGGTATTCCTGAACTGATCGAGCATAATGTTTCCGGCTGGCTGGTGCCGGAAAATGATGCCGAAGCGCTGGCGGATACGCTGTTGAAACTGTCGCAGAATGAAATTGATGTCGCGCCGGTGGTGGTGGCTGCACGCCATAAGGTGGAGACGGAGTTTAATCAGCATATCGCTTACCGCGAGCTGGCACAGATTCTGGAGCAACTGGCGTGAGTGGATTTAAATCGCAGGCGATGTGGTTATTTGGCAGTACCTGTTTTTCCGCACTGCTCCAGGTATTACAGCTCAGCGTGCTGGCGCGTCGCCTGGAAGCACATGAACTGGGCCTGCTGGCGATCATCAACGCCGTGCTGGCAGTGGCAACGGTGCTGCAGGACATGGGGATGAGCAGCTATCTGGTGCACCGTCAGCAGATTACCCGGCGCGAACAGAGCACCATCTACTGGGTAAACGTCTCGCTCAGCCTGTTGGCCGGGCTGGTTGTGCTCGCCATCGCCTGGCCGGTCGCCTGGTTCTACCATCTGCCGGAGCTGATGGGGCTGCTGATGCTCTCCAGCCTTAACTTCCTGGTGCTGGGCCACCTTTCGCAGTATCAGGCGCACTTTATCAAAACCAAACGCATGGTGTTGCTGGCTAAAATTGAGATGGCCACCAGGCTGTTTGCCTTTCTCTGCACCGTCGCGCTGCTCTGGTACACCCCGCTTACCGTGGCGGCGGCGATTCTCGGCCTCTTTATCAACGCCTTTACCCGCATTCTTTGCATGATTGCGCTGGGTGAAAAGTCCTGGCGTCCCACCTGGGAGTTCGACAAGCAGACCTTCTTCGGCGCGGTGCGTTACGGCATTTATCAGCTGGGCTCGCAGACCATTAACCAGCTGCGTACCCAGGCGGATGCGCTGATTGTGGGTAAAGTAATGGGTGCCGAGATGCTGGGTGTTTACTCACTGGCGAAAGAGCTGATTCTGCAGCCGCTGAAGCTGGTCTCCCCGGTGATTAACCGTCTGGCACTGCCGCGCTTTGCCGAGAAGCAACATGAGCCGGAGCAGCTGCAGAAGCTGTTCCTGAAAGGCACGCTGGCGATCATGATCTTCAGCAGCGTGATGTATCTGGCTATCGGCATTCTGTCGCCGGTGATTGTCCGCGTACTTTATGGCGCTTCCCATGAACAGGTCTATCACCTGATCCCGCTGATGCTGCTGTTTGGCATGCTGCGGCCAATGGGAGGACTCACCGGAGCCATTTCGCAGGCGAACGGCAAAACCAATGTGGAGTTCTACTGGAACGTCGTGGCCAGTCTGGTGGTGCTGGGCGTGCTGGCGACCACCTTTATCTGGCCGAATGTGCTCTACGTTGCCCTGACGCTCTCTATCTCGCAGGTGCTGATCTCGATTTTTGCTCACCCGTTCTTTATCAAGCCGGTGATCGGTATCCGCTTTATTCCCTATGCGCGTCAGTGGGTGTCGGTATCGATGCTGTTTGTGGCGGTGATCCTGCTGGTGAACCACTTCGACCTGTTCATCATGCCGCAATGGTTTGAGCGCTGGCTTTAATCCTTAATCATCAAATGCAACTCTTCGGGGTTGCATTTTTTTTGTTAATGGCTGGTCTTATTGCCTGCTGAATGTTTTATCGGCGCACTGAGAATATCTGTTTCTTTTGTCGGGCGTTTCCCTGGTTTTTAGCGGCCTGAACGCCTGCGGAAATGCCGATTTTCTATGGCGTGACAGGCAGTTACTGTTGGTTTTTCAGATTAAGATTATACTTGCTGTTCCGGCCGATCCTGCATAATCGACCCCATGTCTTCACTTCATTAAATGGATTAAATATGACCAAGCTTAAAGCAGTAATCCCGGTCGCGGGACTCGGTATGCATATGCTTCCTGCCACCAAAGCGATTCCGAAAGAGATGCTGCCGATCGTCGATAAACCGATGATTCAGTACATCGTTGACGAATGCGTTGCTGCCGGGATCAAGGAGATTGTACTGGTCACCCATGCCTCCAAGAATGCGGTGGAAAACCATTTCGATACTACCTATGAACTGGAAGCGCTGCTGGAACAGCGTGTGAAACGTCAGCTGCTGAGTGAAGTGCAGTCAATTTGTCCGCCGGGCGTGACCATCATGAACGTACGCCAGGCGCAGCCGCTGGGTCTGGGCCATTCCGTACTTTGCGCCCGCCCGATGGTAGGGGATAACCCTTTTGTTGTGGTTCTGCCCGATATCATCATGGATGATTCCACGGCTGACCATCTGCGTTACAACCTTGCCGCTATGGTGGCACGCTTCGAAGAGACCGGTCACAGCCAGGTGCTGGCAAAACATATGCCGCAGGCCGATCTCTCAGAATATTCAGTAATTACAACCGAACAACCATTGGATAATCCGGGCGATGTCAGTACTATTGTTTCCTTCGTCGAGAAGCCGGATGAGCCGCAGGCAATGAATTCCGACCTGGCTGCAGTGGGCCGCTACGTACTTTCAGCCGACATCTGGGGCGAGCTGGAACGTACTGAGCCGGGCGCATGGGGCCGTATTCAGTTAACAGATGCGATTGCCAAACTGAGCCAGAAGCAGCCGGTTGATGCCTGTCTGATGACGGGCGAGAGCTTTGACTGTGGTCGTAAGCTGGGCTATATGCAGGCGTTTGTCTCTTATGGTCTGCGTAACAACAGCCAGGGACGTGAGTTCCGCGAAGCTATTCAGAAAATTCTGGCGAAATAACTTTATTTTTCAGCGTCGCGCTGGCGGCGCAGCAGAAAGGAGTTCACATGGCAATTTTGGTAACGGGTGGGGCAGGGTACATCGGCTCGCATACGGTGCTGGCGCTGTTAGAGCGTGGCGACGATGTGGTCGTGCTGGACAACCTGTGTAATGCGTCACGCGAAGCCATTAACCGCGTGGAGAAGCTGGCCGGGAAAACGGCGACCTTTGTTGAAGGGGATATCCGCGATCGCGCCGTTTTACGCGATCTGTTTGCCAGCCATGCTATCTCAGCGGTTATTCATTTCGCGGCTCTCAAAGCAGTAGGGGAGTCCACGCGTATGCCGCTGGAGTATTACGAGAATAACGTTGCCGGTACTGTGGTGCTGCTGGAAGAGATGCGCAATGCCGGTGTCTGGAACTTTATTTTCAGCTCATCCGCCACGGTATATGGTGCCAATGCGCCAGTGCCTTATGTGGAAACCACGCCAATTGGCGGCACCACCAGCCCTTACGGCACGTCCAAACTGATGATTGAACTGGTGATGCAGGACTTTGCGAAGGCCGAGCCAAACTTCAGGGCGATTGCGCTGCGCTATTTCAACCCGGTAGGGGCACATGAGTCGGGCGAGATTGGCGAAGACCCGAGTGGCATCCCCAACAACTTGCTACCCTATATTGCACAGGTCGCGATTGGCCGTCTGGAGAAGCTGGGGGTGTTTGGCGATGATTACAATACGCCGGATGGCACTTGTCAGCGTGACTATATCCATGTGGTCGATCTTGCCGAGGGGCATCTGAAAGCGCTGGATCATCTGACGAAGGTAGAAGGCTACAAAGCCTATAACCTCGGCGCCGGCAAAGGTTACTCGGTGCTGGAGATGATCAAGGCGTTTGAAAAAGCGTCCGGTAAGGAAATTCCTTTTGAAATCAAACCGCGCCGCGATGGCGATTTGCCAGCGTTCTGGGCAGATGCCAGCCTGGCAGACAAGGAACTCGACTGGCGCGTAACGCGTGGCATTGATGAGATGATGCGAGATACGTGGAACTGGCAAAGCAAGAACCCGAACGGGTATCGCTGATCGGTGAAAGTTAAGTTTAAGTTAACAAACTCCCGCTTATGGGAGTTTTTTTATAGGTCAGCTATAACCTTGCTAAAATTTGAAATCATAAGGACATAATGCGTATCCGTAAATACCCCTGCATAATATGAATATCAAAAAACATAGATTATACTTGTGTTGTCGACTCTGACGGTTAAAATCTCCAATAGTGTTGATTTGTTGTAAACAAAAAGTGTCAGTAAAAGAATGCTAATGTATGATAGGCTCATAGAAGCTGCCGCTGGCATTGACTAAAACATAAGAGCCTTCTGGTAGCTACAGCCAGTGGCGGTAGCGTGTTCAAAAAGTAACTAATCTAGTACTATCTACTCATAAATTTAGCCATATTATAACGAAGTTAGCTATAGAAACGAGACCATGTTAATTAGGTATCAATATATCAATATGGGTAATAAAAAATTGTAGAACAATTTTTTTAATGTATAACTTTATTAGTAATTCTCCTTTAATTAGTAAATATTATAAAAAGTGAGCTAATTTATTAATTTATCTTTTAACGGATGCGGTGGAGTATAATAACATGGTTCTAACACAGTGCGGGTAAAACGTAGGCTGTAAATTAGCAATTAAAATTGCTTATGAGTTTTAGCGATAAATAAATACAATGATTCATCCTTATGGTCAAAAATATACAAAGAAAGAATGAAAGGCTTATTAAATGATAAATTCATGAGTAGGGGCATTATAAATAGAAACAAATAAAAATAAAATGATTTCTAAAAATGTGGAGTAGAAATTCTGTGCAATGCGGGAAAAAGTTAATAGTTGCTATAACGGCAAATACTAGTTGGTATATTTATAATTTCAGGAAAAATACTATTATAGCATTATTAAAGGAAGGATATGAGGTGATCGTATTTTCTCCTGAGGATGCTTACACTGACAAAATAAAAGCTTTAGGCTGTCATTTTAAAAACTTAGAAATTGACAGAGGTGGGAAAAACATCATAAAAGATGTTAAAGCCATATGGAATTTTTATATGTTTTATAAAAAAAATGAGATCGCAATTGCGCTCAATTTTACACCTAAAAATAATATATATAGTACAATTGCTGCAAGTTACAGTAATGTTAAAATCATTAACAACATAGCTGGCCTAGGAGCTGTTTTTGTTAAAAATAGTTTTTTAACTTTTATTTTAAAAAAACTTTATAAATTCAGCCAAAAAAAGGCAAGCTTTGTTTTCTTTCAAAATAAAGAAGATAAATTTTTATTTGACAAAGCCGGTATAAAAATATCTGAATTTGATATTTTGCCTGGCTCTGGAGTTGATTTAAAAAGGTTTACACCTTGCGAAGCTCCTGATAATGGAATTGTTGTGTTTGCTTTAATGGCTAGATTGCTGATCGAAAAAGGCATAATAGAATATGCCTTATCAGCTAGAGAGTTAAAAATTAAATATAAAGAAAAAGTCCGATTTTTACTGATTGGTTATATTGATGAAAAAACAAGGAGATCTATTACTAAAGAACAAATTAAATTATGGGTCGATGAAGGAAGTATTGAATATTTAGGTGGTACTGACAACATTGAACTAATAATAAAAAAAGTTGACTGTGTTGTACTTCCTTCATTTTATCGAGAAGGTGTACCAAAATCTCTTTTGGAAGCAGCGGCACTGGGTAAGCCTATTGTCACTACAAATAATGTGGGATGTAGAGAAACGGTAGATGACGGTTTGAGTGGGTATTTATGCGAACCAAAGTCAGTCACCGATCTCAAAGAAAAAATGGAGATGATTATTACTCATTCTCATCAAGAAAGGGTCACTATGGGCATGAATGGTCGGAAAAAAATGGAGAGCTGTTTTGATGAGAATATCGTAATTGATAAGTATTTGAAAGCAATAAAAAAATTATGTAATTAATCGAGTAATACCTTAAAAAACTTCACTTCATGATTATAAGTTTATTGTTCTTAATAACGGCAATAGAATTAATATAAAGAAATAAATACCTTGATATGCTCTTAGAAAGCAACTTATAAGTATCTAATCAATCATAACTTAAAATAAAGATTTTAACATTTATTCTTTTAAATATATAAAGGCGACTGAGCCTAACAAACACTAAAGAGGTTTAAATGAAAAAGGCGCTCATTACCGGAATCACTGGGCAAGACGGGTCATATCTTGCTGAATTTTTACTTGAAAAAGGTTATCAAGTGCATGGTATAGTCAGACGTTCATCATCCTTTAATACCCACCGAATTGATCATATTCATCAATCCGAAGATTATTCTTCTGGGAATTTCTTTCTTCATTATGGTGATTTGACTGACTCCTCAAATATAATGCGGCTAATAAAAGAAATTGAACCTGATGAAGTTTACAATTTGGGTGCTCAATCACACGTTGCTGTATCATTTGATTCTCCAGAATATACCGCTGATGTGGATGCTATAGGAACATTACGCCTTCTTGAAGCAATTCGAATTCTTGGTTTAGAAAATAAAACACGGTTTTATCAGGCATCGACTTCTGAACTTTACGGCCTTGTACAAGAAATACCACAAAAAGAAACAACGCCATTTTATCCTCGCTCTCCATATGCTGTGGCAAAATTATATGCTTATTGGATCACAGTTAATTATAGAGAAGCTTATGGCCTATATGCTTGTAATGGTATATTGTTCAATCATGAATCTCCTCGTCGAGGTGAAACATTTGTAACGCGTAAAATTACACGTGTATTAGCTAATATAACAGTAGGGTTAGAATCTTGTTTATATTTAGGAAATATGGATTCATTACGAGACTGGGGACATGCTAAGGATTACGTTCGTATGCAATGGTTAATGCTACAGCAAAGTCAACCAGAGGACTTTGTTATTGCAACAGGTAAACAAATCACAGTCAGAGATTTTGTAAGCATGTCAGCAGCAGAATTAGGAATAGAACTAGAATTTCAAGGGCAAGGTGTAAATGAGATAGGAATTATTAAGGCAATTAATAATAATGAATGCCATAATAATTTAAAAGTCGGGGATATCATAGTTAGAGTAAGTGAAAAATATTTCCGGCCTTCGGAAGTAGAAACTCTTTTAGGAGATCCTTCAAAAGCTAAAGAAAAGTTAGGTTGGGTTCCTGAAATTACTGTAAAAGAGATGTGCGCTGAAATGATAAAAAATGATTTAGAAAATGCTAAATCAATAGCTTTATTAAAAGAAAACAATTATAACATTTCTATATCCATCGAAAGTAAATAAAGAGAATAATATGAAAATTCTTCTTACTGGAGCTAACGGAATGGTTGGGAAAAATATTCTTAACCATGTGGAGGCCGAAAAATATTCATTCCTAACTCCATCAAGCCAAGAATTGAATCTGCTTGATAAATCTCTTGTTAATGCATTTATCATAGAACACAAACCTGAATTTATAATTCATGCTGCTGGCGTTGTCGGTGGAATTCAAGCCAACATCAACAATCCTGTAAAGTTTTTCGTTAATAATATGTTGATGGGAATTAATTTGATCACTACAGCTAGTGAAAATAATGTGAAATACCTCATGAATATGGGGAGTTCATGTATGTATCCGCGGAATATCCATCACGCATTGAGTGAAGAATTGATTCTTAAAGGCGAGCTTGAACCAACAAATGAAGGCTATGCACTAGCAAAAATTGCTGCAGCTCGACTCTGTGAATACTTATCGAGAGAAAATGCAGATCTTTTTTATAAAACAGTTATCCCTTGTAACCTATATGGTAAGTACGATAAATTTGATGAGAATAACTCTCATATGATTCCCGCCGTAATAAGGAAAATTGATATGGCGGTTAGACACAACCTTGACTCAGTCGCTATTTGGGGCGATGGAGAGGCCCGCCGTGAATTTATGTACGCTGAAGATTTAGCTGATTTCGTATTTTATGCTATTAAAAACTTTTACAAAATGCCACAAAATTTAAATGTTGGTATAGGCCACGATTATTCAATAAATGAATATTATAAAGCAATTGCTACGATTGTAGGCTTCAAGGGGTGTTTTAAGCATGACTTAACTAAGCCTGTAGGAATGAAACGAAAAGTTATTGATAGCAGATTATTGAGTGAGTTTGGATGGAAGTGCAATAATGATCTCTATCAAGGCATTGCCAAAACATATCAATATTTCTTAGATGAGATTATAAAATGATTACTTTCCCTTTAGCGAGCAGTACTTGGGATGAAAAAGAGATTGATGCCATCCACCGCGTTGTTGAGTCTAACATGTTTACGATGGGGGTTAATGTAGAAAATTATGAAAAAAAATTCTCTGAGTACTTTGGTTCAAAATATGCTGTGATGGTTAGCTCTGGCTCTGCCGCTAACTTATTGATGATAGCGGCATTATTTTTTACTAAAACAGCAAAGTTAAAACGTGGTGATGAAATTATTGTACCTGCTGTATCTTGGTCAACAACTTATTTTCCGCTTCAACAATATGGACTAAAGGTTAAGTTTGTTGATATAGATAGAAAAACATTAAATATTGATACGAAAAAACTTGAAGCAGCTATTACTAATGAAACAAAAGCTATCTTAGCAGTAAACTTACTTGGGAATCCTAACGATTTCACTGCTATTAATTCATTAATAAAAGATAGAAACATAATCTTATTGGAAGATAATTGCGAATCAATGGGGGCCGTATTTAAAGGTAAACAAGCAGGTACCTATGGGTTAATGGGAACCTTTAGTTCATTTTTTTCTCATCACATTGCAACAATGGAAGGTGGTTGTGTCATCACTGATGACGAAGAACTCTATCATATTTTATTATGCCTCAGAGCCCATGGATGGACGCGAAATCTTCCAGAGTTTAACCATGTTTCTGGACATAAAAACAGAGATCCCTTTGAAGAGTCATTCAAATTTGTTTTACCGGGTTATAACGTACGGCCTCTTGAAATGAGTGGAGCAATAGGTATTGAACAACTTAAAAAGCTGCCAAGTTTTATTAGCATAAGAAGAAAAAATGCTCAGCTTTTTCAACAGTTATTTAATGACAATGAACAAATTGATATTCAATACGAAATAGGTGAAAGTAGTTGGTTTGGCTTTGCGCTAATCTTAAAAGAAAATGCTACAATAACTCGTGGGCAATTAGTAAAAAAATTAGTCGATGCAGGGATTGAGTGCCGTCCTATCGTCACTGGGAACTTTTTAAAAAATGAAGGTGTGCTTAAATATTTCGATTATACAGTTTTTGGGGAAATGACAAATGCAGAATATATTGACAATAATGGATTGTTTGTTGGTAACCATCATATAGAACTTTCAAATGAGATTAATTATTTGCATTCTTTATTAAAATAACATCCTCAAACTGATAAGATACGTATTCAATGCGTATCTTATCAGACAGAAATAAACAATCCAAGATCGTAATTTTTTATATTGGAATGTATTTGAGGGTAAAGATTAGTCGAACAAAAATTTCTAAAAAACAATTGAAAAGCACAATAAAGATGAAGGGTTTTATTAAGTTAAATAAGTTTTTAATGCAAAAAGTTCTTCCGCCGGTCGCTGAAAAATTTTTAAATCCATTACTGATTTTTATATTAACCCCTTATATAATGAATACTTATGGGGAAAACACATATGGACTGTGGGTGCTGCTCATAGCTATATCAATGTTTTCTCAGGTGTGGTGTTTCGGTATCACAGCGTGGATTACAAAGCCAGTATCTGAAAGCCTTGCTTTGAATGATTCGGTTAAAGTAAAAAAAATAGTATCGTCGTCCTTAGGTTTTATTTTGACGGTATTTATGGTTTCGCTATTAATATTAATTGCTATATCACCATTTATAAATGATGAAGCAATTAAAATGAATTTCCTTTTTTTATGTATAGCAAGCGGTCTATTTAATGAAATTGACAATCTTTTGACTAATGCAACAAAAGGCTTTGAGTTTTTTTATTATTCATTGATAATGGAAATTATTGGTAGGTTAGCCTGGGGAGGGGGGGTTATATTAGGTATAAGTGAAAATAATCTTCTGTTGTTTACTTTTTTTGGTTTTTTTTTAAAAACGCTTATTAAATATATTTTCTTTTCATTTTTTGTCTTTCACTCTAAACTTATACCTTCATTTTGTGCTTATGAATTTAAATCTAGATTTATTGAGTCGCGCTGGATGCTGGTACAACTTCTTGGTGGTACATCGCTTAATTTATTTGATCGGCTTTTAATCCCAGCTCTTCTTGGTGTTAGTAAACTAGCCTCATACACGCCATGCATACAATTAGCGCAACTTGCATTTAGTATTCCTGCTGCAGCAAATCAAATTATAATGCCAATGTTTTCGCGATTCAATTCAAAAGGGAATTTCCCTGACGGATGGTATGCAACGTCTATATTGGCTTCACTTTTTTCAAGTATACCATGTTTTTTTCTTTGTTTATTCAGTCAAGAAATATTAACGCTATGGATAACAAAATCCTTTGCTGATGAAAATTATATGATATTACGTGTGCTTGCAATTTCATATGCTCTACTTTCTTCTCTTAGCGTGTTTCATTATATTATTTTAGGAATAGGAGAATCAAAACTTGCAGCTAAAATTAATTTGATTGCAGGGGTTATGACTATAATAGCAACTACATTTGTTGCGAATTTTGGTGTGGCATATATAGCATATGCTAAATTTATTTATCCACTAATTCAAATTTGCTATTTCCCATGCATTAAAAAACTGCGTGAAAGACATAAGGTTTCAAAAGATGGATAGCAAGGTCTTAATTAATATTACTGAAATGACGCTTGTAATAATTGGGGCGTTAACCCTAATAAAAAAAGCACCTACATTCAAAATTAAATATAATGATGCGTTGTTATTTCTTGCTTTTATTTTTATTATCTTTGTTGCCTGTTATGCAACTAATGGTAATTATTTTGTAGGCTTTTTGAAAGTAATTATGTGTTTGTGTATAGTCTGTTTCAGTTATCAATTTAGCCGCTACTCGCCTTATTTATTGATGGTTTTTTTGGTTTATTATTCGCTTCAAAACTTCATTATCAGTGGTACGCTTAATAAATTCAGTTATATACCTATCTCTTTTATTGCATTTCTTATTTATTCGATACACAGCGAGGGTGATAAAGTAAAATATGCTTTGTGTATATTTGTTTGTTTAGATTTACTGCAAAGCCTTTATACGCATTATCGTGGTCAGGTTTTATTTTGTAGTTTGTCTCTTATTTGTCTTTTATTTAATTTTTCTTTAAAAAAAAACTTGCCGCTTGTTTTTATTTCGTTTTCATTAGGTTATCTAGCTATAATATATATATCAGGACTTTACTTTTTCCTTTATCAAGAGCAGATATTATCAGCGACTTACAGCAATATAGAACGTTCAAGTATGATTTATTGGAGTATTAATAAATTTTATGATTTTATAATAAGTGCTCCTACGGTCAGTTTTTTTCAAGATAACGCCGGGCAATATAAAAATTTATATTTGATGAGTTCGGAGATTCCTAATGATCCGCATAATTTTTTTATAATGCTTTTTATTTTTTTGGGTTTATTACCAGCCCTAATGATATATATGTTTATTGTGAAATTACTCAGGTATATCTCTTTAAAACTTTCAGGCATATCCTCAAGCAATGCAGACTTTATCTCTCTAGCTCTTTTTCAAGTAATAATTATTTTTTCTTTGCATCCATTTAATTCCTTTTCAAGAGTGTTTTTCAGCCTAATGCTAGGGATTTGTTTTGCTTTTGGAAAAGGCAAATATTTAAAAAAAGGTGAGTATCATGGTAAGTAAAAAGCTTAGTATTATAATTGCTACATATAACGTAGCTTCAAGTATTGAGAAATGTCTCGATAGTATTTTATCGCAAACGTTTCAGGATTATGAAGTAATTATTGTCGACGGGGCTTCGAGAGATGAAACAGCGGATATTATCGCGCATTATAGAGATACACGTATAAAGTTTATCTCTGAACCTGATAACGGAATCTATGATGCCTGGAATAAAGGTATTTCACTTTCTAATGGTGAATGGTTGGCTTTTATTGGTGCTGACGATTGTTATAGCTCGTCATCATCTCTACAGTTACTAATTGATAGCATCCCTGTAAGCGATGATGCTCCTATAATTTATGGTAAAATTCATTCCGAAGGGCCTGCTGGAGATATTACTGGAGAAGGGGGCGAGCCATGGTTTGATGTATTTAGTTTGAAATTTAATTACCTTAAATGCAGGCTACCTATTCCTGTCATGAGTGCAATTTATTCAAGAAATTTCATAAAAAATGAAAAATTTGATTTGGCATTAAAAGTTACCGCAGATGCGGATTTATTATTGAGATGTTTACGTAGATGGAAGGGGAATCCTCCTTATTTCATTGCAAGTGATAAACCTATAGTACGTATGGGTTATGGAGGTATTTCGACTAACAGAAAAACATATATTATAACGTTGAAAAATTCATTAAAAACTAGAAGAAAAAATGGTATTTCAAACATTAATTTGGCAATGATGGTCAGGGTAATTAAAGTTTATATGATTTTGGCAGTTGGACGTTTTTTAGGAGATTCATTTTTAGTTAGTTCATTAGCAAAATATCATCTTATGAAAAAAAAGGTTAGGAGAGTAAACTAAATTCTCATGAAAATTATTTTTATTATTACAGGCATGGGTATAGGTGGAGCAGAAAAACAACTTTCTCTTTTAGCTAGTAAAATGTCAAGCCGCGGGCATAATGTATTGATTATATCCCTATCAGCAAACATAGAGGTCGACATTGATAGTAATATAGGCATTGAAGTTTTAGATATGAATAAAAATCCTTTAAGCTTGATATGTGCTTTATCAAAGGCTTCGAGAATAATTAACAAATTTAAGCCTGATATAGTACATAGTCATATGTTTCATGCTAACATATTTGCACGTATTCTTAGAGTCTTCAATCCATTCCCAGTTTTAATATCCACTTCACATAGTACTTTTGAAGGGGGAAAGTTAAGAATGCTTGCTTATAGAATCACTCAAAACATTCCTGATATTTCCACGAATGTGAGCCCTGATGCTGTAGCTGCATTTATAAAAAAGAAAGCTGCCTCATCAGGAAAGATGATCACTGTATATAATGGCATAGACACTGATAAGTTTAGATATTCTCTTATATCCAGGAACGAGTTAAGGAAAGAGTGGTCAATAGATTCAGAAACTAAAATTATATTAAGTGTCGGTCGCTTAGTTGTTAGTAAGGACTATCCTAACCTTATAAAAGCTTATAAATACTTGATACAAAAAAACTTATTGAAAAGCAATTCTAAATTAGTAATAGTGGGATCTGGACCGCTTGAAAGTTCGTTAAAAAAATTAGTTGATTCTTATGAACTGAAGAATCATGTACTCTTTTTAGGAGCCCGTAATGATATTGAAAAAATTTTTAGCACAGCTGATCTTTTTGTTCTCGCCTCTCAATGGGAAGGGTTTGGTTTAGTTGTTGCAGAAGCAATGGCTTGTGAAAGAATAGTTGTAGCTACAAATTCTGGTGGCGTTAAAAATGTAATAGGCCGGTTCGGTAGCCTTGTTCCTATAAAAAAACCAGTTATGCTTGCTGAAGCTATATCAGACATATTTAAAATGTCCGACGAAGAACGTTGTATTCAGGCATCTGATGGGAGACAGTGGATAGAGAATGCGTTTTCTATTGAAAAAATAGTAGATGAATGGATTAATATATATAAAAAGCAAATTGAAAAAAGTAATTAATTATTTATTTAACCAAAAAGTGTATTTTCATGAAAAGTAAAATTCTTCCTGTGATTATGGCTGGTGGTTCTGGCAGCAGACTATGGCCTTTATCAAGGGCTCTTTATCCGAAGCAGTTTTTATCATTGACATCTTCACGAACATTGCTTCAAGAGACTATAGCTCGGTTAAAAAATATACCTCATATAGATCCCATTTTTATATGTAATGAAGAACATCGTTTTGTTGTAGCAGAGCAATTACGTAATGAGCAAATTAGCTATGAAAGTATTATACTCGAACCTGAAGGGAGAAATACTGCTCCTGGAATAGCATTGGCCGCTTTTAAAGCAAGCTCTGATAATGAAGATCCATTATTATTGGTGTTGCCAGCAGATCACCTAATTGAGGACCCTAAGGCTTTTGAATTATCAGTTAGTAAAGCGATTACTCATGCGATTAATGATAAATTAGTAACATTTGGCATTGTTCCAAGTTATCCAGAAACAGGGTATGGATATATTAGTAGAGGTAAAAAAATTGATGACTCTACTTTTTCGGTTAATAGCTTTATTGAAAAGCCCAATGAAATTAAAGCTACGGAATATGTTAGTTCAGGAAATTATTACTGGAATGGTGGTATATTTTTATTTAAAGCTTCAGCATACTTGAAAGCTTTACAAGAATTTTGTCCTGATATCTATGAGTGTTGTTTCAAAGCTATTACATGTGCACATAATGATTTAGATTTTTTACGTGTTAATAAAGAAGCTTTCCTTAGTTGTCCAGGTATATCGATCGACTACGCTATAATGGAGAAAGTTAAAAATTCTGTCGTTGTGTGTATGGATGCTCTTTGGAATGATATTGGCTCATGGTCTGCCCTCTGGAGCGTTAGCAAAAAAGATAATAATGGCAATGCACTTCATGGCGATGTTATTGTTGAACAATCATTAAATAACTATATACATTCTGAGAGCCGTCTTGTTGCTGTTGTAGGTATCAACGATTTAATTGTGGTAGAAACAAAAGATGCTGTTCTGGTCGTTGATAAAAATAATGCTCAGAATGTTAAGGGAATTGTAGAGTATTTAAAAAATAATGAGCGATCTGAATATTTACAACATAAAGAGGTATTTCGTCCATGGGGTAAACATGACACTATTGCAGAAGGAGTTCGTTATCAAGTCAAAGCTGTTACTGTCAAACCAGGTGAGAAAACTGCAACACAGCTTCATTATCATAGGGCAGAGCATTGGGTGGTAGTATCAGGGACAGCAAAAGTAACTAAAGGAAATGAAACTATACTATTGACAGAAAATGAATCTATATATATACCTGTCGGTACAGCTCATTCAGTTGAGAATCCTGGTAGTATTTCTCTTGAGCTAATTGAAGTTCGTACCGGAGGATATCTTAGTGAAAATGACGTGGTAAGAATCGAAGAATATGGAGCTGGTTATTAGTATGTGCTCAATGAAATGTTTTAAAACGTATGACATACGTGGAAAAATTAACGATGAGATAGACAATAATATTGCCTATAAAATAGGGCGTGCTTATGGTGAATTATTTAGCCCAAAAACGGTTGTGGTTGGGCATGATGTTCGTTTAACTAGTGAATCTCTAAAACTTTCTCTTTCGCAAGGCTTGTTGGACAGTGGAGTAGATGTCTTTGATATAGGCCTATCAGGTACTGAGGAAATATATTATGCTACATTTTCTCTGGAACTTGATGGTGGAATTGAAATTACGGCTAGTCACAACCCTATAGAATATAATGGAATGAAGCTGGTAGGTCCTAAAAGTAGACCTATTAGTCGAGATAATGGATTGGCTGAAATTGAATTGTTAGTTGAAGAAAATAATTTTTCTAAACCTGTAGAACAGAAGCGCGGTTGTTATAAAAAAATTAATATTTTAGACAGATATATATCGCACTTGTTAAGTTATATTGAATTGGTTCAGATGAAACCAATGAAGCTGGTAATAAATTCCGGTAATGGTGCAGCTGGTCATGTTATTGATGCTATTGAAAAAGTCTTCAACCAAAAAATGGTTCCTATTGAAATTTTCAAAATCAATAATGAACCTGACGGCAATTTCCCACACGGTATTCCCAATCCATTACTTCCTGAATGTAGAAGTGAAACAGCTAATGCCGTGATCAATCATAATGCTGATATTGGTATTGCATTTGATGGTGATTTTGATCGTTGTTTTTTCTTTGATAATAAAGGAAATTTTATAGAAGGTTATTATATAGTCGGTTTAATTGCTAAATCTTTTCTCCTTAAGAATAAAAAAGAGCGAATTATTCATGATCCTAGGCTTACTTGGAATACTATCGATATTGTAAATAAATATGGAGGGATCCCTGTTCAATCTAAAACGGGTCACGCCTTTATTAAAGAGCACATGAGACAAGAAGATGCTATCTATGGTGGAGAAATGAGTGCACATCACTATTTCCGTGATTTCTCATATTGTGATAGCGGTATGATTCCTTGGCTATTAGTTGCTGAGCTAGTATCGAATTCTGGCTTGCCTTTATCACAGTTGGTTAGTGATATGATTGCTGCATATCCATCATCTGGCGAGATTAATATTATAATTAAAGAACCTTATATAGCTATTGCAAAAGTTGAAGGATTTTATCGGGATAAGGCGTTATTTATAGATAAATTAGATGGATTAAGCGTTGAATTTCACAGCTGGCGTTTTAATTTGCGAGTTTCGAATACAGAGTCTCTCTTAAGGCTTAATGTTGAGTCGAAAATGGATGTTGATTTAATGCAAGAAAAAACTAAAGAAGTTTTGGGTATTCTCCATTCTTCATGATAAAAAATATTTTTAAGGGTTTAGTTTATTTATTGTGGCATTAGGATGTTAAGTAGGGGTAATGTTATTATCTTTATTTTTTAACTTAATATGTTGAATTTCTATTTAGAGTGTTGAAAAGGATACAAAGATAATAAGTGGTTTAAATGGGAACGCTTAAGTATTTATATGGATTTTTATATGATACTGTTTGGATTTTTTTAAATAATTTTAACTAGCAGTTCAGTATGCAATAACGCACTTGGGTGTCTATAGGTGATTTATTTTAATTGTTTTAATTTTATGTTATAATTAATAAATAACTAACTGACTTTTGACTTTTATATAACAGCGATTGGTTATGCTTTGATTTTAAATAAAGTTACATTCATCATTGCATTTAAATAAATCAACAAGTGAATGATACATGGTTTGTGATGTTGAATTTACATGGTTAAGTATAGTCAATATGCTTATTCGCACAATGTTTATTGTTTCTTTCATGAAAAATCTTCGATATCAATGACTACCATTCCCCCCCAATACTGATTAATATGTTCATAAAAATGACCGCAGTTATTGTACTGCTGGTTTTCTCACCTAAACAGGAGTAGGTATGTCCAAGCAACAGATCGGGGTTGTAGGTATGGCAGTGATGGGCCGTAACCTGGCACTTAACATTGAGAGCCGCGGCTACACTGTGTCTATCTTCAACCGCTCACGTGAAAAGACCGACGAAGTTATTGCTGAAAATCCGGGCAAAAAACTCGCACCTTTCTATACCGTTGAAGAGTTCGTCGACTCCCTGGAAAAACCGCGCCGCATTCTGCTGATGGTGCAGGCCGGTGAAGCTACCGACAAAACCATCGCTTCGCTGACGCCGCATCTGGATAAAGGCGACATCCTGATTGATGGCGGTAACACCTTCTATAAGGACACCATCCGCCGTAACAAAGAGCTTTCCGAGCAGGGCTTTAACTTTATCGGTACCGGGGTTTCCGGTGGCGAAGAGGGCGCACTGAAAGGGCCTTCTATCATGCCAGGTGGTCAGAAAGAAGCTTATGAACTGGTAGCACCTATTCTGGATCAAATTGCTGCCCGTGCCGAAGGCGAAGCGTGCGTGACCTATATCGGTCCGGATGGCGCAGGTCACTACGTTAAGATGGTGCACAACGGCATCGAATATGGCGACATGCAGCTGATCGCAGAAGCCTACTCGCTGCTGAAAGGCGCGCTGGGTCTGAGCAATGATGAACTGGCGAAAACCTTCAGCGAGTGGAATCAGGGTGAGCTGAGCAGCTACCTGATCGACATCACCAAAGATATCTTCACCAAGAAAGATGAAGAGGGCAACTATCTGGTTGATGTGATTCTGGATGAGGCGGCAAACAAAGGTACCGGTAAATGGACCAGCCAGAGCTCTCTGGATCTTGGCGAACCGCTGTCACTGATCACTGAATCCGTTTTTGCGCGTTATCTCTCTTCGCTGAAAACCCAGCGCGTTGCGGCTTCTAAAGTGTTGACCGGTCCGCAGGCGCAGGCCTTCAGCGGTGATAAAGCAGAATTTATCGAAAAAGTACGTCGCGCGCTGTATCTGGGCAAAATCGTCTCTTACGCGCAGGGCTTCTCACAGCTTAAAGCGGCCTCTGATGAGTACAGCTGGAACCTGAACTACGGTGAGATTGCGAAAATCTTCCGTGCGGGTTGCATCATCCGTGCTCAGTTCCTGCAGAAAATTACTGACGCCTATAAAAAGACGCCAGAAATCGCTAACCTGCTGCTGGCGCCTTATTTCAAAGAGATTGCCGACCAGTATCAGCAGGCGCTGCGTGACGTGGTGGCCTACGCTGTGCAGAATGGCATCCCGACCCCGACGTTCTCTGCTGCTATCGCCTACTACGACAGTTACCGTTCTGCGGTACTGCCGGCTAACCTGATTCAGGCGCAGCGTGACTACTTTGGTGCGCACACTTATAAGCGTACCGATAAAGAAGGCGTGTTCCACACTGAGTGGCTTTCTTAATCCCTTCACCTCCCGCTCTGCGGGAGGTTTTTCTGTTATCCCTTTCCTTCATAATTGAATTAATTAACCTATGGCACAAGAAATTAGCAAAAGAAATGACGAGCAGGGTGTACTGCGGAAAATATTTTATAATGAGGATGATGAACTTGATCTTCTTGATGTCATCGTGCAGTTATGGAAAGGAAAAAAAACCATTATTGCCACGATCGTTGCTTTCCTCATTCTTGCCTTAATTTATCTCTTTTTAGCGAAGGAAAAATGGACCTCTCAGGCTATATTGACTCAGCCGAGCAGCGGTCAGGTAGCCAACTATAATGCCGCGCTGAATGTCTTGTACTCTCAGAACCCGCAGGATAAAATCAGTTTAGCAGCGCTTCAACAGCAGATTTTCAACCGCTTTAATGCTTCAATATCTGCCCTTTCTGGCTCGTTACAAAATCTGGACGATCCACGTTTTTTAAACGTTGAACCGGTGAATAAAAATGCCAATGCCGGTCTGACGGTTAATGTTAAAATGGGTAATGATAACGACGTTACCGATAATAGCACCAGTAAAAAGCCGCCCGTTATAAAAGCCAACCAATCAGACCAGCCTGTAGCTACGCAACAGGAAATCACGCCCAATAATAATGAACGGCAATCTGCTGATGGCGATAACGCAACACCGCCTGCGCCTTCGGCAGAGTCTCAGGAAGAGGAGCAACAGCTTGCCTTGTATGTTGAGCAGGTAACTAAAGGCCGGGACGATCCGCTAAGAATTAAATATACTGCAGAGTCAGCCAGAGAGGCGCAACAGCTGCTTACGCGCTTTATTGACGTGATCAATAAAGAAGTGGTTGATGACTATATGACGGATATTATGCACAATCTGGCAGCAAAAGAACGTGAACTGAGTGAATCGCTGGCGAACCTGCAGCGCATTGCACAGGGTAAAAAAGATCAGCGCCTGGCTGCGCTGAAGCAGGCATTAAAAATTGCCGAGGCGTCAGATATTGATAAATCACAACTGACTCAGGCAGAGTATCTTTCCAACGACACGCTCTATCTGCTGGGTTCAAAAGCGCTGGCGGCGATGATAGCTAACGAAGCGACCCGACCACTGGTTTTTGATGACAACTACTATCAGACTCAGTCTGCTCTGTTAGCGATACGCTCGCTGGTGGTCCCACCCAATAATCTACAGGCCTACCGTTATATTATGAAGCCAGATCTGCCCGTGCGTCGCGATAGCCCGAAAAGGAGGAGGACCCTGGTACTGGCGGTGCTGCTGGGCGGGATTTTCGGTTCAGCGATTGTGCTGGGCAGAAATATGATAGCCACTTATCGCGCCCGTCATAATGCATAACTGTTGTGTAGAGCCGGCCACTGAGCCGGCTTTGTTACGTCACCTGTAAGCTGCCTTTCCTGTGTGCATGTTCCCCTGCCAGCCTCGCGACCATCATTCCTGCGGTAGCAAAGCGTATCCAGTGTCTGGCATAAAATAGCCCACCATATTCCGCGATCAACGGCGTCACCAGATCGGTGTTCGGATCGACAATCTCAGCTACCACTTCACCCGCTTTTACCCGTTCGCCCAGTTCACGACGATACAAAATCAGACCGGAATGCGGTGCAGACAGATACTCGCAGCCGGCCAGCGGTGTCGGTTTTCCTGCCAGGGGGGGCAGGGGCGGAGCTTTGCCGCTGATAAAGCCAGCGTCAATCAGGGCATGAATAATCGCCTCTGCGTCCTGTTCAGCCTGATGTGGCGAGATGTCACGCATGCCGCATAGCTTGAAGGTTACTGGCTGTAGCCCATCAGGGATGGGGTAGTCATTACCAAAGCGCTGCTTAAGCGTGTTCCAGGGTTCACAACAGGCTTTATCAAACGATTCTCCTGCGGCATCCTCCGTCAGCAAATGCACCTGACTTCCCAGCCGTCGCGCCAGCGGCTCAATATGCGGCCAGGCCTGCCGCGTGGTACTGAGATGCGGCAACGCTTCCATATCGCTGTGCAAATCAATCATCAGGTCAGCCTGGGAGGCAATACGCATCAGAATGAAGCGCTGTGAATCCAGTTCGGTATGAGGGATACGATCGCGAAAATGGACATCAAGCGCATCGCGAATCAACTGTTTGTTCTCCACCATACTTGAGGTCAGTGTTTCCAGCAGCGCAGGGGCCAGCGCGTCGCCCAGCAGCGGGAACTGACGATTAAAATTCTGACCAGAAAGGGTATGAAAGCGTCCCACCGGTATACCGTGCGAGTGTTGCGCCAGCGCCAGCGGGTTAGCAACCGGCACCAGAGTAATAGCGGCGTTGAGTTTCCCTGCAGACTCCAGCGCCAGCAGCCGCTGTTTCAGATACCAGGCTACCGCCATACCGGGCAGTTCGTCGCCGTGCAGTGCGGCCTGAATATAGACCTGACGTTCAGACTCTTCACCAAAATGAAAACTGACAATGTGGCGCTGGGTACCCAGCGAAGCACTGAGCAGAGGATGATTTTGTTGTCGCATGACTGTCGGGCAATCTCACTGTTGGGAAAATCACGGGCGATGCATGTGCCAGCGATTTTATGAACCGGGAAGAAAAGTATAGTGGCGCTTTCGCCTCAGAGCAGGATGAAAGCGGTGGTATTGTGTGCAGAATGCTGACCGCGGTCTCGTTATTGGCTGTTTTTTGTTCTCCGGGGAGGTGAGCGTGGCGGTCTGCTGTATGCTTAACGGATGCACGCTCAATCCAGCCAGGAGAACCCCCTCTATGCCAGCAAATCAAAGCGAGCAGTCACAAGCGTTATCCCCGTCGTATCATTTAAATCCCGCAGTGGTGAGTCCCGACTTCAATACGATCTACTCGTTTGGCTCCCAGACGGGTAAACATTATGGTGAGCTTATTTTTGAGCCGGATGGGGGATTATATGGGTATAAAAGCGATAGTGAATGCCGCTGGATACATGAAGGGAATGAGATCTGCTTACTGAATCATGCTGGCGATATCACCAGCCGGTTCAGATATATAACCAGTAATATCTGGCGCGGCCATGAGGAAAACCGGGCTGCGCCGCTCTATCTGCTACCGCTGATTAATACCGATCCCTGGGTCAATAGCAGTGAGTATTGCTGTTCAGGTTTTCTGGTTAACAGCATTCCTAAATCCGGCACTTATTTTCTGGAGGCAGCGCTGAAAGATGCCGGTATTCATCCGATGCGTCTGCATTTGTCGGGGATCAATATTATTGATGATTTCAGAAAGCTGCGCGATGAAGAGGTACATGTGAATCCGGAACTCTGCAGAGTGAATGCGCCGGTGCATCTGGTGACCAAACTTCTCAAGGGCAGGGCGGTCGTCGGTCATATTGAATCTTCCCGCATGCTGGAGAAGATCCGCCAGCAGAACGTCTGCATCTTTAATGTGCGGCGAAACTTAAGAGACGTGCTGGTCAGCCTGTACCGTTTCAAATACAGCAAAGTAAAGCCGTTGAGCGGCAGGGATCTTTACTGGCGGGAAATGAGTGAGCAGAGCCGGTTTATTGCCTTCTTAATTGCCTATTCAGATTGCGATATTGCCCATATCAAAGCGATTGCTGGCATGATGCTGAACGACAGCGCCAGCATACCGGTTAAATATGAAGAGATGTGTGAAGACAGTTTTTCTGACGAGGTAAAAGCACGTCTTGATGAGATTAAACCGGGGTTTGCTCAGGCGCTGTCAGAAAGTTTTCGCGCCCAGTACGGGAAAAAGAACCCTACCTTTTCCGGCAGCCGCTCTAACTGGGAAGATTACTGGAGCGACGACGCCGAAAAGTATTTTGCTGTCAGCGGGCTCAGGGAAATTAACAGCCAGCTGGGGTATGAGTAATAGCGGGCAACGGGCAAATGGCTCTGATTTATCCCTGGTCACGCCTGGCGGATAATTGGGACCACCTGCGCCTGACACAGACGCTGATAATCGGTGGTTTTCAGCACCACGGATTTATCCAGCCGTCCGGCATTAAAGGCGATCTCGTCATAGCGAGCAAACAGCAATGGATCCACCAGCGGCTGTAAATCGGGATGGAAGCTGAAGGGAGGGATTGCACCAGACACGCAGCCGGTAAGCGCATCCACTTCCGCCGGGCTGGCCAGCGAGGCGCGCGTCCCGCCGACAGCGGCGGCGACTTTGCTGAGATCGGCCTGTTGATCGGCCGGTAAGATCGCCAGCACATGCTGTTTGACGCCGTTGCCTTTCACATGACAGACCAGCGCCTTGGCTCCCTGACCCACTTCGGTGCCGCGAATAGCGGCGACCGCTTCACATTTCCCGGTTGCTTCATGGGCCATCAGCGTATAACGGGCGTTGTGCTGTTCCAGCAGAGCGATAAGTTTTTCATGTGTCGTCATTGGCTTCATCCTTGTGACTCAATTGATGCAGCAACTGTTGCATCATTGTGTTCTGGCGCGGTAATAAACCCGCTTTTAAGCCCAGAGGCATAAAAGCCCGGTTTAAGGTGTTTAGTGAAGCGCTTTCTTTATCCTGCTCAATATCAGAAAGAGTACGACGACTGATGCCTGCAAGTGCAGCATAACGCTCCTGCGAAAATCCCAATACCTGTTTGCGCAACGTGCGAAGCAATTCCCCTGGCGTAACGTCATCTTCATACAAACGCTGCAATTCGCTCAGCAGTCTCGCCTCCCGCTCAAAAGGTGGCAGCGGCTTCATAATAATCCCCATGAATCGATACGCTGATCAAGGTAGTCAAAACCCATTCCCGGCATGTTGATAATGGATGCAGGTACGCCACGTTCCTGAAGTCGGGGCTTCAGCCCGATCAATTTTTCTGCCAGCGTTGCCAGTGAACGCAACAATTCTTCGGGAGGTACCAAATCGGCCAGCGCAACGGCAATTTTTTCCCATTGATAATTGCCCCCCTCTTCAAAAGGCGAGCCCCATTGTGTGGTGCGGGCAATACCTTCTGGATCGGCCTTCATCGGAGCAAAATCAAAAACGGGTGCCAGCTTCATCCCCTGATCTGTTTTCAAAATAGCGCTGTTACGACCATGGTTATCTGAATTGCCAAAGGCAATATTCAGCATGTCGCGTTTTACCCACTCGGTGACGAATGCTTTCCGACTGGTATCTTTGAATGGCAGGAGGGCGACCAGCTGGCGAATAACGTCAAAATGATTGAGATAGCTGCCTGGTGGCTTTTGTAGCAGTGAAAAAACAGACTCCAGTCCATATAAGGTTTTTTTACCCGCGATAAAGGCCACATCAAAGCGAGGCAGCCACAAAGAGGGATAGCGAGCTCCTTCTTCTAAACGCATCAGTCGGGTATCGATAGTCTCAATACCCAGCGCACTCAGTTCATGATAAAAATGATATTCTGCTCGCAAGATGTCACAATCAATTGCGCTGCGTTTCCCGCGCGGGTATTTCACCAGATAATGCGTATCCTGATTAAAAAGATCATCCTGCCAGGTATCAATCCACACGTCGTTGTCTGGCGAGCAGCGCAGAAGAAGTTTTGGTGCTTCGCCCCCCGCCCCGGTGGCACCACCGCTGGCGGCCCCCATCTGCTGTGCATATTCCAGAAAATCAGTATCGCGTTCGGTTGCCCATTCAGCCGGAAAACGTCTGTAGTGCAGCGTGCTTTGCGGTGGTAATACTGGCAGGGACTCTTTAATACGTAAATTACCTACAGGTGCAATAGTACCGCACTTCAATAACTGGTAGTCCTGCTCACCAGACGATTTACCCTGTAATCCCAGATGATTGATCCAGTAGCGGCGGCTTGCGCCTGCAGGCATGATATCGTCCAGAAAACCAAACCACGGCTGGGCATAATGACTGCCAATCAGGTTAACCGGGCAGTGCAGGCTGCAGCTTGCAATATCATTGCGTTCCAGGTAGTCCAGGGCGTAGGTAAATTCATAAGCCAGCTTTGCCTGACTAAATCGGCCTTTACGTGGTTCCTTGATCTCCAGCACGGCGGCGTCATGCCAGCTACCATCAATAAAGAGTTGGACTGTGAGCATCGTACACTTGCTGTTTGAGCAGAATATTGCTCAATCATAGCGGTAATACGAACTTTTGAGAAGAATTTTGCTCAAAAAAGAGGAGGATCCTCAATTTTGAGCAAAATATTGCACAAGTGGATTACTTGTGGCGGGCACGCAGATTCGCAATGATTGCGCTCAGATCCAGGTTCTGATCCTGCAGTAGCACCAGCAGGTGATAAATCAGATCCGAAGCTTCATTGGTCAGCTCGTGACGATCGTTCACCGTGGCGGCGAGGGCGGTTTCTACCCCTTCTTCGCCGACTTTCTGCGCAATGCGCTTGGTACCGCTGGCATAGAGTTTTGCCGTATAGGAACTGGCGGGATCGGCCTGTTTGCGTTCGGCGATAAGCTGTTCCAGCTGGTACAGGAAGGTCCAGTCCGGTGCCGCCGGTGAAAAACAGCTTGAAGTACCCAGATGGCAGGTAGGTCCGACGGGATTCGCCAGCACCAGCAGCGTGTCGTTATCGCAGTCAGGAGTGATACTCACCACATGCAGAAAGTGGCCTGAGCTTTCCCCTTTGGTCCAGAGACGGTTTTTGGTGCGCGAGAAAAAGGTAACCTTGCCATCGCTCAGGGTTTTCTGCAGCGCTTCCTGGTTCATATAGCCGTGCATCAGCACTTCGCCAGAGACGCTGTGTTGAATGATAGCGGGCATCATGCCGTCAGTTTTGACCCAGTCCAGGCGGGCCAGTTGTTCTTCAGTTAACACGCGCGAATCTCCACATGGTTTTCAATCAGAAAGCGTTTCAGCTCACCGATATTAATGATCTGTTTATGGAACACCGACGCCGCGAGCGCGCCGTCCACATTGGCCTGTTCAAAGGCGTCGAGGAAATGCTGCATGGTCCCCGCGCCGCCGGAGGCGATCAGCGGCACCGAACAGAGGTCGCGAACTTTTTTCAGCTGCACCAGATCGTAGCCGTTACGAACGCCATCCTGGTTCATCATATTCAGGACGATCTCGCCCGCGCCGCGCTTCTGCACTTCCTGCACCCAGTCGAGGGTTTCCCAGTGGGTGACTCGGGTACGCGCTTCGTCGCCGGTGTACTGGTTAACATGATATTTACCGCTGGTTTCATCAAACCAGGTATCAATGCCCACCACAATGCATTGTACGCCGAAACGATCCGCAAGGCGGGTAATCAGTTCCGGATCGGCCAGCGCGGGTGAATTGATGGAGATCTTGTCCGCGCCAAACGAGAGAATTTGCGCGGCATCTTCCGCCGTTTTAATGCCGCCCGCCACGCAGAAGGGGATATCGATCACTTCCGCCACACGCGACACCCAGCTTTTATCAACCACACGGCCGTCGCTGGAAGCGGTAATATCGTAAAACACCAGCTCATCGGCCCCTTCCTGCGCGTAGCGCTGGGCGAGGGGAACGATATCGCCAATAATTTCATGGTTGCGGAACTGAACGCCTTTGACTACCTGGCCGTTGCGTACATCGAGACAGGGGATTATCCGTTTTGCCAGCATGCGATCGCCTCCGAAACCGTAAATTTACCTTCCAGCAGCGCGCGACCCACAATCACCCCCTGCGCACCGCTGCCGCGCAGGGCGGCAATATCCGCCAGCGAGCCGATGCCACCGGAAGACTGAAAAGCAATGGCGGGATAGCGCGTCGAGACTTCGTGATAAAGCGCCACATTTGAGCCGCTCAGGGTGCCATCACGAGAGATATCGGTGCAGAGCACATGTTTCAGGCCAAAGGGCTGATACTGTTCGATCACCTCTTCCAGCGTCACGCCCGCCGCTTCCTGCCAGCCGCTGATCGCCACTTCTTTGCGGTTCGCCGCGTCGATGCGCACGTCGAGCGCCAGAACAATGGCGTCGGGGCCAAATTCGGTGAACCACTGCTGTACCATCTCCGGCTGCTTCACTGCCGTGGAGCCGACCACCACCCGCGAAGCGCCCGCTTCAAGCAGCGCCGCCACATCGTCGCGGCTGCGAATACCGCCGCCAACCTGTACCGGCACCTGCACCCCTTCCAGCAGCGTTTTCAGCAGTGGAATCTGGCGTTTTGCCGGATCTTTGGCACCGGTTAAATCCACCAGATGCAGGAGCGCCGCGCCCTGGCGTTCATACTCCTGCAGGCGCGGCAGGGGATCGCTGCCATAGTCGCGCTGCTGCGCATAATCGCCCTGATGCAGGCGCACCACTTTTCCTTCAATTAAATCTAAAGCCGGAATAATCATTACATCTCCAGGAAGTTTTTCAGCAGCTGGGCGCCCGCTTTGCCTGAACGCTCGGGGTGGAACTGTACGCCGAAGAAGTTATCTTTTTGCACCGCGGCGGTAAAAGGCAGGCCGTAATGGCACTGGGCGATGGTGTGCGCATTCACCGGCATCGCATAGCTGTGGACGAAGTAGAAATAGCTGCCTTCGTCGATGCCGCGAAACAGCCGGTTGCCCGCCTGTGGCAGAACCTGATTCCAGCCCATGTGCGGCAACGGCAGGCCCCGGGTATCCATCAGCGCGACCGGCGCGTCGATAATCCCGAGGGTGTTAACGCCGTTGCTCTCCTCGCTGCTGTGACCCAGCAGCTGCATTCCCAGACAGATGCCGAGCACCGGCTGGGTACAGGCTTTGATCAGTTCAATCAGCTCGCGCTCTTCCAGCTGATCCATCGCCGCCTGCGCGGTGCCCACACCCGGCAGGAAAAGTTTGTCGGCGCGCAACACCAGATCGGGATCGCGGCTCACTTCCACCTCGTAGCCAAGGCGGTTAATCGCCCATTTGACTGAGGAGAGGTTGGCGCAGCCGGTATCGAGAATCACCACCTTCATTACAGCACTCCTTTCGAGCTCGGCAGGGTATTGCCCTCAACACGAATCGCCTGGCGCAGGGTACGGCCAAAGGCTTTAAACAGGCTCTCCACGCGATGATGGTCGTTCTTGCCTTTGGTTTTCAGGTGCAGGGTGCTGGCCATGCTGTAGGAGAGCGAGCGGAAGAAGTGCTCCACCATCTCGGTGCTCAAATCGCCAACGCGCTGATAGTTGAACTCGGCGCGGAATTCCAGGTGCGGACGGCCGGAAATATCCAGCGCGCAGCGCGCCAGGCACTCATCCATCGGCAGCACAAAGCCAAAGCGACCAATACCACGCTTGTCGCCAAGCGCCTTTAACAGCGCTTCGCCGAGCGCCAGGCCGGTATCTTCCACGGTGTGATGATCGTCGATATAGAGATCGCCTTTCACCTCGATGTTCATGCGAAAACCGCCGTGGGTGGCAATCTGATCCAGCATATGATCGAAGAAACCGACGCCGGTATTGATTTTGCTCTCGCCTTCGCGATCCAGCCACACCTCAACCTGAATCTGCGTCTCTTTGGTGTTACGGTTCACCAGCGCATGACGATCACGCTTTGTCAGGCGCTGCTCAATCGCTTTCCAGTCTACGCCCTCTGCGCCGTAACGGATGCCCTCAATGCCCATGTTGTGGGCCAGTTCGATATCGGTCAGGCGGTCGCCAATCACATAGCTGTTGGCGGTATCGAGCGTCCCCTCCGCCAGCCAGGACGCCACCATTTTGGTTTTGGGCTTGCGGCAGTCGCAGGCATCCTCCGGCAGGTGCGGGCAGATCAGCACATCGTCAAAGCGAATGCCCTGCGAGGTGAGGATCTGCATCATCAGGTTGTGCGGACCATCAAAATCCGCCTGCGGGAAGCGGTGCGTACCCAGACCATCCTGATTGGTGATCATCACCAGCTGATAGCCAGCCGTCTGCAGCGCCAGCAGCGCCGGGATCACATCGGGCTCAAAGGCCAGCTTGTCCATGCGATCCACCTGAAAATCCTTCGGTGGTTCGGAAATGATGGTGCCGTCACGGTCGATAAAAAGGGTTTTCTGGCTCATGCTTGCTCCACAGGTAAGGCTTGCAACGCGGCGATCAGGCGCTCGCATTCATCACGGGTACCCATGGAGATGCGTAAACATCCCGCCAGGCCCGGGTTTTTGTTCTGGTCACGCAGGATAATGCCCTGATCCCACAGGGCTTTAAACACCGCCGGAGAATCGGTAAAGCGCGCCAGCAGATAGTTGGTTTCGCTGGGAAAGACCTGTTGCACACAGGCGCACTGCGCCAGCTGCGCCGCTAACCAGGCGCGATTGGCATTCAGCTCGGCCACATGCTGACGCATCAGGGCGATGCCTTGCTCGCTCAGCGCCTGCGCTGCCACGTCCGCTACCGGCGTCGGCAGTGGATAGGGGGCGATGACCTTCAGCAGCAGCTCGATCACCGGCGGATTTGCCAGGGTAAAACCGCAACGCAGTCCGGCCAGCGCAAAGGCTTTGGAGAGCGTACGCAGCACCACCAGGTGCGGATAAGTCTGCAGCCAGCCTGCCAGCGTCGCCTCAGGGCAGAATTCGATATAGGCTTCATCCGCTACCAGCAGTGCTTTTCCGGCAGTCATCTCCAGCAGGGTGCGGATATCGTCCGGGTTCACCAGATTGCCGGTAGGGTTATTCGGGCTGCAGATATAGACCAGCTTGACGCCGTCCAGCTTGTCGGCGATGGCGGGCAGGTTCAGCTGCCAGTCCGGGAGCGCCTCAACAGTACGGTATTCAATGCCGAGGGTTTCCGCGCTGACGCTGTACATGCCATAAGTGGGCGGGCAGAACAGCACGGCATCCTGGCCCGGCTCGCAAAAGGCACGCATCAGCAGTTCGATGCCCTCGTCAGCGCCACGGCTGGCAAGGACCTGGTCAGGCTGCAGGCCCGCATAGGCGGCATAGCGCTCAATCACCTGCTTTGGCTGACACTCCGGATAACGGTTCAGCGTCTGCTGCGACAGCTCAAAGGGCACCGGCAGCGGGTATTCATTGGCGTTCAGCCACACATCCCCGTTACCGCCCAGGCGACGTGCTGACTGATAAGGGGTCAGCGCACGTACGTTGGCGCGCGCCAGCTGTTCGATATTTACGCTCATGCTTGCTCCTTCAGGGCGGCGACGCGCAGAGTGACAGCGTTTTTATGGGCTTCCAGCTGCTCGGCGGCAGCCAGAGTTTCGATGGTGGCGGCAAGATTAAGGAAACCTTGCGGCGTCAGCTCCTGTACCGTCATGCGCTTCTGGAAATCGGCGAGGCCGAGGCTGGAACAGGTGGCGGTGTAGCCGTAGGTTGGCAGCACATGGTTGGTGCCCGAGGCGTAATCCCCGGCAGACTCCGGCGACCAGTCGCCGAGAAACACCGATCCAGCGCTGGTAATGCTATCCACCAGTTCACGCGGCTGGCGCGTCTGAATAATCAGATGCTCCGGGCCGTACTGGTTGGAGATCTCCACGCACTGCGCCAGGTCGCGTGCCACGATCAGACGGCTGCTTGCCAGCGCCTGACGCGCCGTGGCGGCACGTGGCAGCTGACCGAGCTGCTGCTCAACCGCGGCGGCCACTTCGCTTGCCAGACGCGTCGATGGCGTGAGCAGAATTACCTGCGAATCGGGCCCGTGTTCCGCCTGCGAAAGCAGATCCGAGGCGACAAATGCCGGATTCGCGCCTTCATCGGCGATCACCAGCACTTCCGACGGGCCGGCAGGCATATCGATGGCGGCTCCATCCAGACGCTGGCTTACCTGACGTTTCGCTTCGGTGACATACGCATTGCCCGGACCAAAAATTTTATCCACTTTGGGCACCGACTCAGTGCCCAGGGCGAGGGCCGCGATCGCCTGCGCGCCGCCAACCTGGAATACTTCTTTTACGCCGCACAGCTGCGCCGCATAGAGGATCTCATCGGCAATGGGCGGCGGCGAACAGAGCACCACGCGGCCACAGCCAGCGATGCGCGCGGGCGTAGCCAGCATTAATACCGTGGAGAAAAGCGGGGCCGAGCCGCCGGGGATATAGAGACCCACCGATTTTACCGGGCGCGTCACCTGCTGGCAGCGCACGCCGGGCTGGGTTTCGATATCCACCGTTGCCAGCTGCTGGGCGTTGTGAAAGGTTTCAATATTGGCCATGGCCACCGCCATCGCCTGTTTCAGCTCGTCGCTGAGACGGGCGCTGGCCGCCGCAATCTGCGCCTCGCTGACGCGCAGAGCATCAACTTCGGTTTTATCGAAGCGCGCGCTGAACTCACGCAGCGCGGCGTCGCCTGCGCTTTTCACTTTCTCCAGCACCTCACGCACTGTCTGACTGATGCTGTCAGAGGCGGAGATCGCCGGGCGGGTCAGCAGCGCCTGCTGTTGCTCAGCGCTGCACTGTTGCCACTCAATCACGGTATTAAATGTGCTCATCGTCTTACTCCATCATCTTCTCAATGGGCAGCACGAGAATAGAGCTGGCCCCCAGCGCCTTCAGCTTCTCCATGGTTTCCCAGAACAGGGTTTCGCTGCTCACCATGTGCATCGCCACGCGGCTCTTATCGCCCGCCAGCGGCAACACGGTAGGACGCTCTGCGCCCGGCAGCAGCTCGATCACTTCTTCCAGACGCTCGCTCGGCGCATGCAACATAATATATTTGGATTCACGCGCTTTAATCACGCCCTGAATACGCGTCATCAGCTTGTCGATCAGCTCCTGTTTGGCACCCGGCATCTCGCCATCACGCTGGATCAGCACCGCTTTAGAGCGGTAAATCACTTCCACTTCACGCAGGCCGTTGGCTTCCAGGGTGGCGCCGGTAGAAACCAGATCGCAAATCGCATCCGCCAGACCAGCACGCGGCGCGACTTCTACCGAGCCATTCAGCAGGCAGGATTTAAAGGCGATGCCTTGTTTATCAAGGTATTGTTTCAGCAGGTGAGGATAGGAGGTGGCGATACGGGCATTGTTGAGGCATTGCGGACCGCTGTATTCAGCATCAACCGGCATTGCCAGCGACAGGCGACAGCCGCCAAAGTCGAGGCGACGCAGGGTAAAGTAACGCGGGTCTTCTCCCTGAGCGCGACGGTTTAACAGCTCCTCTTCCAGCACGTTTTCGCCGATGATGCCGAGATCCACCACGCCATCCATTACCAGGCCGGGAATATCGTCATCACGCACGCGCATAATGTCGATAGGCATGTTTTCCGCAAACGCAATCAGACGCTGCTGCTGTAAGTTGATTTTAATGCCGCAGCGCGCCAGCAGTTCGCGTGAATCATCGCTGAGTCGGCCAGATTTCTGCATAGCTATGCGTAAGCGGGTGTTATCTAACATGGTTCCTGTCCTCTTATCCAGTCCTGTCTGCCATACGGCGCATGAAACGTCAGTCCAAAAAAAAGCCCCCGGAAGATGATCTTCCGGGGGCTCTCTTTGCGTTCACGCCACTGGAAGATCAGAATGTCTTCCAGCACACATCGCCTGAAAGACTAATCAGGGTGATGGTGATGATGGTGGTTGAACTGAACGCGTGTCATAACTATTCCGTATGAATGAGTATTCATTTGTGTACCGTTAAGCTAGCGAAGATATGCGTTATTAGCAACCTTTTTTTAACCGGCCATCTGAATTTAAAGCAGTAGTTAACGGTGGCCTGCCGTCGTCAGCAGCATTAAGATGATGTAAGAAGTCAGGCAGCCACAGGCAAGGAGTAAAGATGAAAAGAGTCGCGATTGTGGGGCTGGGATGGCTGGGAATGCCGCTGGCGATGGCGTTGACGGCGCGCGGCTGTCAGGTCACCGGCAGCAAAACCACGCCGGATGGCGTTGATGCGGCACGGCGCTGCGGCGTGGCGGCATTTCAGTTGCAGTTGACGCCCGAAATTGAAGCGGATGCGGAAGATCTGACGCAACTGATGCAGGCGGATGCGCTGGTGATCACCTTACCGGCCAGCCGCACCGCAGCCGGGGGCGAACACTATATGCAGGCGGTGCAAAATATTGTCGATACTGCGCTGGTGTATAAGATCCCGCGCATCGTTTTTACCAGTTCCACCTCGGTGTATGGCAACGCGCGCGGCGTGATGAAAGAGAACGCTCCTTTGCAGCCGCAAACCCAGGCGGGCCGAACCCTGGCTGCGCTGGAGAGCTGGCTGCACGATTTGCCGGGCACCAGCGTCGATATTCTGCGTCTGGCCGGACTGGTCGGCCCTGATCGTCACCCGGGGCGTTTCCTCGCCGGGAAAACCGACCTTGCCGACGGCGCGCATGTCGTCAACCTGGTGCATCTGGATGATGTGGTCGGGGCGATCACCCTGCTGCTGCAAACGCCGAAAGGGGGCCATCTTTATAATCTCTGCGCCCCCCGGCATCCTGCCCGTGAGCAATTCTATCCCTGCGTAACGCGCCAGCTGGGTCTGACGCCGCCGCAGTTTTTGCCTTCAGACAGCAAAGATCGGGGCAAGATTATTGACGGCAGCAAAATCTGCAATGAACTGGGATTCGAGTACAACTATGCGGATCCGCTGAAAATGCCGCTGGGCTGAGATGTTTTTCGGGAGCGGGCAGGGGGCTTAAACCCCGAGCCGGTCCCGTAACGCATACCAGACGGCGCCCATGGCGGTGAGGGGGATTTTAAAGCGCCGTCCGCCGGGAAAGGCGAGCTGGGGCAGGCTGGCGAAGGCATTAAAGCGCTCCGCCTCGCCGCGCAGCACCTCGGCAATCAGCTTACCCGCCAGATGGGTACAGGTGACGCCATGGCCGCTGTAGCCCTGCATATACCAGACATGTTTTTCCAGCCGGCCAAACTGCGGCATACGCGAGCGGGTCAGCAGGAAATTGCCGCTCCAGCTGTGGCTGATCTTCACGTTCTGCAACTGTGGGAAGGTTTTCTTCAGTTTGGGCCGGATCAGCGCGGCGATATCCACCGGTTCACGCGCACCATACACCACGCCGCCGCCATACAGCAGGCGGTTATCTGCGGTGAGCCGGAAATAATCCAGCAGATAGTTACAATCCTCTACGCAGTGGTTGCCAGGCAGCAGCGACAGCGCCTGATCCTGGCTTAACGGCTCGGTGGTAATGATCTGCGAGCCGCACGGCATGCTGGTGCGACTCAGCCGCGGCTCCAGCTGCGAGGGCAGATAGGCGTTGCCGGCAAAGATAACAAATTTCGCTACCACCTCGCCCTGCGTCGTTTTAACCCGGTTCGGCTCACCATACTGCACGCGGACGGCGGGCGATTTTTCATAAATCCGGCCACCGTGACGACGAATCGCTTCCGCTTCGCCCAGCGCCAGGTTCAGCGGATGCAGATGCCCGCCGCGCCGGTCGAGCAGTCCGCCGGTATAACGGTCAGAGGCGATCTCCCGCCGGATACCGCGTTCATCCAGCAGTTCCAGATGGTGATTGCCGTAACGCTCCCACCATTTTTTCTTCTTACGCAAATAGTTCATCTGACGCGGATTGAGCGCGGCAAAAATGCCGCCAGGGCGGTAGTCGCAGGCGATGGCGTAGCGATCGATCCGATCGCGGATAATATCGGCCCCTTCAAACATCATGCTGCCCAGCATCTGCGCCGTCTCTTTGCCGTAGCGCTGTTGAATCACATCGACATCACGGCTGTAAGAGTTCACCACCTGGCCGCCGTTGCGACCGCTGGCACCATAGCCAACGCGCGCCGCTTCCAGCACCACCACATCATAGCCCGCTTCGGTTAAAAACAGCGCGGCCGAGAGCCCGGTAAAGCCACCGCCGATAATGCAGACATCGCACTGCACGCTGCCGCGCAGTGTTGGCCAGGGAGCATGATGATTGGCTGATGCTGCATAATAACTTTTCACATGGTTCATCATAACCTCCCGGATGCTGATTAAGGACCCGCTCAGAAATTGGCGGGCGTATGGGCGCTGATAATGCGACAGGGCACTGTCGAGGTGTTGATAAAGCTATGCGGCAGGCCGGTATCAATGACGTAGCTCTCGCCCGCGCACAGGTGATAGCTTTGTCCGTTCACCACCAGCGTAATTTCGCCTTCTAATAAGGTGCCGGTCTCTTCACCGGCATGGCGCAGCTTTTCGCCGGTGGTGGCGCCTGGCTCATAGGTTTCCAGCAGCATCGCCAGCGCACGTTGCGAGCGGCCATTGTGGATCAGCTTGAGCGAAACCCCCTGGCCGCCCAGCTCCACCAGATCCGCCGGTCGCACTATGACCTGCGGCGGATCATCCTTTTTTGGCTCAGAAAAAAATTCTGACAGCGATAAGCCATATACCTTCAACAGTTTTTGCAGGGTACTGACCGCCGGACTCACTTTGTCCTGTTCGATGGTGCTGATGGCGCTGTGAGTCAGGCCTGACAGCTCGGCGACACGGCGCTGGGACAGTCCCAGTTCTTGCCGGATCTGCGAGAGGCGCCGTCCGGGCGCCAGCATACTGTCGTTCATGGTCTTTTTTCCTTGTGATAACAGAGAGAAGCCTCAATAAAGCCAGCAAACAACTGACGTGATACGGGAGATTCTGCCGCCCGCCATTCGGGATGCCATTGCAGCGCCAGCGCAAAAGGATGATGGCGCAGGCTGAGCGCTTCAATCAGCCCGTCGCCAGCACGCGCCTCGATGCGCAACTGCGGGCCAGGTTCGCGGATGCCTTGCTGATGCAGCGAATTGACCCACAGGCGCTCACAGCCATTCAGCAGGCGGTGCAGCAGGCCGTCAGGGGTAATAAAAACTTCATGGGCCGGCGCATATTGCTGCGCCAGCGGTTGCGAATGGTCTTCATGATGCCGCAACAGGCCAGGCTGCTGGCTGAGCTGACGATAAAGCGATCCGCCGTTCACCACCGCCAGCTCCTGCATACCGCGACAGATCGCCAGGATCGGCATCTTTTTACCAATGGCCTGGGTCAGGACAGCAAACGCCAGCCGATCGCGGCCCGGATCGGCATGCTCTTCGCTGCCTTCTTCACCATAATGCCAGGGTTCGATATTGCTGGGGCTGCCGGTGAGCAGCACACCATCCAGCACGGCCATGGCGCTGGCTAACAGGTCAGGGGAATCCGTCAGAGCGTGAGGAAGCGCAAGCGGGACTGCTCCCGCCTCTACCAGCGGGTCCAGATATTTATTGTGTACGATCTGTGCAGGATGGCCCTCTTTCTCGACCTGGCACATCACTACGCCGATCAAGGGCTTGTCAAATATAATGCCCATGTTTTCCTCGCAACACTGTTAAATATTTTCACCAACAGAGCGGGTATGGCGCAAAACTGTGCAATATATTGACAATCTAGCAATCGCCTGGCTAATCTTCAAACAGTTTTGTTACATTTGCACACTTTTTGTGTTAGGGCTATGGTTGAAGAGTGGTTGTTATTTTGAGCAGTGCACCGATCATCAGCAAAGGCGGGTGGGATTATGACGAACCTGGTGGAAGTGGAAGACTTCACGCGGCACAGTGAAGAGAAGCGAACCAGCGCGTTCCAGCTGGAGACAAAAGCCTGGCTGGAACGCCATCCTGATATGCAGTATGTGGATATTCTTCTTAACGATTTAAACGGGGTTTTTCGCGGCAAGCGCATTCCCGTCGCCGGTCTGGCAAAACTGGAGAAAGGCTGTTATTTTCCGGCATCGGTATTTGCCATGGATATTCTGGGCAATACGGTGGAGGAGGCCGGACTCGGACAGACACTGGGCGAACCTGACAACCTCTGTATTCCCGTTCCTGATACCCTTATTCCCTCTGCTTCCGACCCCGACCATATCGCGCAACTTCTGCTGACCATGCGCAACCAGGATGGTACTCCCTTTGACGTTGAACCCCGAAATGTGCTTAACCATCTGTGGCAGCAACTGCGTAAACGCGGCTTGTTTCCGGTGGTAGCGGTAGAGCTGGAGTTCTATCTGGTCGATAAAAAGCGTGATGCGGAAGGTTATATCCAGCCCCCCTGCGCCCCCGGCAGCGAAGAGCGCAATATGCAGAGCCAGGTCTTCTCGGTGGACAACCTGGATCACTTCGCTGAGGTGCTGCGTGATATCGATGCACTGGCGAAACTGCAGGGGATTCCCGCCGATGGCGCGCTGGCCGAAGCCTCGCCGGGACAGTTTGAAATCAACCTGCATCATACGCGTGACGTACTCAAAGCTTGTGACGCCGCCATCCAGCTGAAACGACTGGTGCGTCAGGTGGCAGAAAATCATGGCATGACCGCCACCTTCATGGCCAAGCCCTATGAAGAGTACGCAGGCAGCGGCATGCATGTGCATATCAGTATGCTGGATGCGGCCGATCATAACGCTTTCGCCACGGACGATGGCAGCGACTCTCCGCTGCTGAAACGGGCGCTGGCCGGCATGCTGGATCTGATGCCCGCCTCGATGGCGCTGCTGGCCCCTAACGTCAATGCTTACCGCCGCTTTCAACCCGACGCCTTTGTGCCGTTGCAGGCCTCCTGGGGACACAATAATCGCACCGTGGCGTTGCGTATTCCCTGCGGCGATCTGGAAAACCGGCGCGTGGAGTATCGCGTGGCGGGTGCGGACGCCAATCCCTACCTGGTGATGTCAGCGATTCTGGCGGGTATTCTGCACGGTCTTGATCATCAATTGCCCCTGCCGCCACCGGTACAGGGTAACGGCCACGAGGCGGCAGGCATCTCCTTGCCGATTCGTCAGAGCGATGCGCTGTATGAGTTTGAACAGAGCAGGGCGCTGCAAAAATGGCTGGGCGAACGTTTCAGTCGCGTCTGGTACAGTTGTAAGCATCATGAACTGATGCAATTTGAACGGCTTATCACCGCGACAGAGATTGACTGGATGCTGAAAAATGCCTGATCGGATTAATCTCAAGCTTTGTTACAAAGAATAGTTCCGGCATCTTGTTTTTCGCCTGGCATTTAAGGCAGAATATGCGACCTGCAAAAACAGATCATAACCGACGCTTATAGCGCCGGTTATTTTTTTGCATCGTACTTCATTGACTTATTACCGAGGCCGGGCGCGTTTCCGGATAGATATCTACCAGAAAACACGCTGTGTGCGTGAGATTGAGGATACACAGATGGGGTTGTTTAACCTGATGCCAGCAGTGACTGGCTCTCGCTTCCATGATGACTATGGTGCCGCATCCGCTGCCCGCGCTCATCACCTTATTCCCACTCGCGCTATGCCTGTGATGTTTTCCGCCTTCAGCGGAGGAATGACCAAAAATGCATAACGCTTCCGCCGCACCGCAGCGTGCCCATCTGAAAAAGACACTGACTCTGTTCCCGGTTGTGATGATCGGCCTGGCCTACATGCAGCCGATGACGCTGTTTGATACGTTCGGCATCGTCTCCGGCCTGACCAGCGGTCACGTCGCCACGGCTTACGCCTTCGCGCTGATTGCGATTCTGTTTACCGCCCTGAGCTACGGTAAGCTGGTACGTCGCTTCCCGTCAGCAGGCTCGGCCTATACCTATGCCCAGAAAGCCATCAGTCCGCATGTGGGCTTTATGGTGGGCTGGTCATCGCTGCTCGATTATCTGTTCATGCCAATGATTAACATTCTGTTGGCGAAGGACTATTTCGAGACGCTGGTGCCGGGGATCCCCTCCTGGATTTTCGTGGTGCTGCTGGTGGGCTTTATGACGCTCACTAACCTGAGGGGCATCAAAACCGTGGCCAACTTCAACAGCCTGATTGTGGTGTTGCAGGTACTGGTGATGGTAGTGATTACCGGTATGGTGGTTTATGGTGTGGCGCACGGCGTGGGTTCTGGCACCCTTGCCAGCACGCGTCCGTTCTGGTCGGAAGATGCCCATGTGGTGCCGATGATTACCGGGGCAACGATACTCTGCTTCTCGTTCCTGGGCTTCGACGGTATCAGCTCGCTGTCTGAAGAGACCAAAAATGCTGAGCGTACCATTCCGCGTGCGATCTTCCTGACTGCGCTGATTGGTGGCCTGATCTTTATCTTTGTCTCTTACTTCCTGCAGCTCTATTTCCCGGACGTGTCACGCTTCCAGGATCTGGACTCTTCGCAGCCGGAAATCATGCTGTATGTGGCGGGTAAAGCGTTACAGGTTGGTATTCTGATCTTCTCTGTGGTGACGGTACTGGCATCCGGTATGGCCGCACACGCAGGCGTTTCCCGCCTGATGTATGTGATGGGCCGTGACGGTGTCTTCCCGGAGCGTTTCTTTGGTTACATCCATCCCAAATGGCGCACGCCGTCTCTGAACGTGCTGCTGGTGGGGGCTATTGCGTTGCTGGCGATCAATTTCGACCTGGTGACCGCCACTGCGCTGATTAACTTTGGTGCGCTGGTTGCCTTCACCTTTGTGAACCTGTCGGTGATTGCGCAGTTCTGGGTGCGCGAGAAGCGCAACAAGACGCTGAAAGATAATATCCAGTACCTGCTGCTGCCGGTGTTGGGTGCGCTGACCGTTGGGGCTCTTTGGGTGAATCTGGAAGAGAGCTCCATGCTGCTGGGCCTGTTCTGGGCCGCGATTGGTGTTATCTGGCTGGCGTTTGTCACGCGCAGCTTCCGTAACCCGGTCCCGCAATACAGCGAAGAAGTGTAATCTGTCGTTATCTCTCAACCCCTCGCCACTGGCGAGGGGTTTTTTTATGCCTCAGGAAACCAGTTCGCGCGCGTAGCTATACAGCGCTTTCAGCTGACCCAGTTTCTCATTGTCACCTTCATGCAGATTCGCCAGCGACTCCAGCTCCAGTAAAAAGGCCTGCACGCGTTCCGGGTTCAGCATTTCACGACGGTGTTGCAACCAGCGCTGCTGCTCCGCATCATCCAGCGTGCCAGGGAAATTACGCGCCCGGTAACGAAACAGCAGTTTTTCAATGCGCCGATCGCCAAAGGTGAGGTCGAGCGCGGGCAGGTTAACCGGCGCGGTCTGACGAATGATATTCATAGCGGTACGATCGGCATCGCTGAAAAAGCCGTCGTAAAGCTGGGCATCAACATCATCGACCGGCACAAAAGGCTCCGCTTCCGCATAGAGCGTCACCACTTTTTCCCGCACTTCCGCATGCTGACGCAGTACGGCAAGGTTATCAAGGCAGTACTGACGGTCAATGCCCAGCCGCTCCGCATCCTGCGGACGCAGGGTGTTTGCCGGAGCCAGTACCGGACATTTATTGATATGAACCAGCTTGAGCGGGACAGGAAGTTGATCGCCGAGTTCGTTGTGACGCGTGTAAAGACGTGTGCGCAACGCGTCGGCATCCAGCTCCAGCAGCGGAGAGATATTCCCGGCGAGGTCAGCCACAATCAGTGCATTACGGTTATCGGGATGCCAGGCCAGCGGCACAACCCAGCTGGTGTTGCCACGCGCCGCACCAAACATGCCGGAGACATGCACCAGCGGTTTCATCTGCGGGATATCGATCAGCGTCATCAGTTTCTGCTTGTTGCGATGACGGTAGAGAAAATCGAACAGTTTCGGCTGCTTCTCCTTCACCAGCTTTGCCATCGCCAGGGTAGCATAGACATCGGACATGGCGTCGTGGGCGTTTTCGTGGGCAACGCCGTTCGCTTTTGTCAGATGCTCCAGCTTAAAGCTGGGGAAGCCATCGTCATTTTCAGGCCAGACGATTCCCTCAGGGCGCAGGGCGTAGCAGGCGCGCATCACGTCCAGCAGATCCCAGCGCGAATTACCGTTTTGCCAGCTCCAGGCGTAGGGATCGAAGAAGTTGCGGTAAAAAATGTTGCGCGTGACTTCATCATCAAAACGCACGTTGTTGTAACCGACCACACAGGTATTGGCTTCGGTGAACAGCGTATGAATGCGACTGGCAAATTCAGCTTCCGTCACGCCACGTGCCTGCGCCAGTTGCGGCGTAATGCCAGTGATCATCACCGCTTCCGGCTGCGGCAGATAGTCGTCAGCGGGTTTGCAGTAAAAAACCTCCGGCTCCCCCACGGGATTGAACTCGCTGTCGGTGCGCAAGCCAGCAAACTGCGCCGGTCGATCAAGCGACGGGCTTTTACCAAAGGTTTCATAGTCATGAAAGAGGAAGGTGGGTTGTGCGCTTTCGTTTGCCAAAATAGTTATCCGTTCACTTCAGTTTGCTGACAGGCTGGTTGGGCAGCAGGGGAGAGGGTGCAATCCACACTAACGCCCGTTTGGGTTCACTGCTGTATTTTACATGGTAAACCATATTGGGGTAGACCAGAAGGTTCAGGAAAAGGGATAAGCGCTCCCGTATCAAGCTTATTATCTACATTGGATATATTGCTTGTTGTGACGCTTTTACTGATTGCTGCAATGAGCAATTCCCCTTACATGAGGAAAATAGCTGATTTTATAAGTGTAGAGGATAATTATAATTTACTTGATCAGTACTCCCCACGCTGGCTAACTTTTCTGGGGGATATCTCATTTTCGCTGTATCTCTTACATACGCTTTTAAATAACGGGATTGGGAAACACTTACGCTGGACAGGCTTGACAGAAGGGGTCGCAGGTTTTGTTTTATATTCTGTGGTAGCTCTTACCCTGGCCACTTTATCATTTCGTTATATCGAAAAACCCTTCCTCTCGCGTGAAAGGCGTCTTCAGCCAGCTAAATGATTATGCTGCAAAATTATGCCCGGGGTTAAAAGGGGATCTATGCATAATGAGACTGTTCAGGTGTAACCAGCACCTGACTGTTTGCTGATTACACGAGATATGAAGTATCAACTATGCCGCTTTCTCTGTTAAAAGAAAGGGCATAGGGCCGCATTCACGCATATACCTAAGCTATCGCCTCGAATGGCGGCCATTTCCCCGGAAATTGTTGGTGAAATACCAACTTCGCCGCGTCTGGTATGTGAAGGAATTCCAGATGCGGATCATTGTTTTAGCAACTGAGCCAGGCATATACAGTTAAATTCACAACATTTTGGTTTCATAAGCCAGCCTTAGAGCTGGCTTTTTATGTCGGGTTGATCGTGCCCTGACAAATATTTTCTGGCGCGGCGCGGTCCATCCCAAAACGCCATATCGCTGCCTTTGCGGAAATGCTGAAAAATGTAAGCTGTAAATAAATATCGCTACATCTGACTCTTAGAGTTTGAGAGGTTGTCTAAATTATACCGGCTCTGAAAAAATTTGATTTAAGTCACTTTTGATGCACCTTTCCGCCAAATTTTATCCTCCATTACCACTTCCATCACGTTAAAAAACAACATTTTGTTCGTTGTTTCTCGTGTTTCACAGAGTTCCAGTTTTAGGACAATTCTGATAAAATATAATTTTTCTGATGCTACGGAACATTGATAATGAAAAGAAAATGGTTAACAGCAATCTTTCTGGTGGTGTCTGTGTGCGTGCTGTGCGGTGGCTATCGCTATGATGGCCGTCCCTTGTTTGTCAGCAAAGCTGAAGCGGAGACCGCTTCCTTCCTGCGCTATACCTATGGGCCAGGTAAATGTAATGCCAAAAGCGCGGCTAACGAACAGTGGGAAATGGAGTGCGTCTATGAAGATGGCGAAAAAGTCTTCCGCTATGCCCTGACTTCACCTGATTACACCCAGCATAAAAAGACTATCCAGTTTCACTTAGTGGCCCTGAACGAAAGCGCCAGCCAGACCGCACATGAAGGCCTGACAAAGCTGCTTTTAATCGAGACCCCGCAGAACAACGTCTACAAATCATGATCTGAATGAGCATGATGAACATATCACCATGCTTTGATGAACTTTCCGCTCGGTCTGTAACAGCCCTGACGCTTCAGACGATACTGTGTTTACCCGAAGGCTGCCTGATGGCGGCCTTTATTGTTATCAGCGCTGATGATCGCTGTCCGCCTGGCGCGAATGAACGTTATGCACATTCTCTATCCTTTACTACGCTCACAAAGAACCTTAACAGGGAGGAGTGAGCAGCATGAACAAACGAATACTCTTTGCAATACTGGCAATCGCGTTCCTGGTGGGATCTCTTCTGCGCTGGATGGCGGGCAGCGCCAGCTACGGGCTGATGTTATTCTTCTTCGCGCTGCTCTGCAGCTGGTTCAGCTTTAAATCGGGTAGCAACAGACCAGATTAAGCACAACCACCCGCAAAAACGCGCTGCCTGATGATAAGGGCAGCCGCTGACTGACTGAAAATATGACTGATCCTCTCATAGAGAGAAAACGGTAGCGGGCGATTCCCGCAGATAAGGTTTTAAATTAAATCCACTCACTCTTTTCCCACTCTATTAATCCACGCCTTAAGCCTTCGCGTATTAAAAGTCATTCCCCAGAAGTTGTGAGGAAAATGATTATTAAAAGTATGCCCGATGTAAACCTGCTGTTTTAGCCTTGTAGATTTTCTGCCGTAATGGGCGGTAAGAAGAAAATCGTACTAACCTGTCAGCCCCGCAGGGGGTAATATAGCCCGCGAACAGCCTCTGACAGCGGAAAGCCATTTTGCGTCCTGATAAACCTGTATCGAAAATTGAATTCTGGTTATATCGTCACTATCGCAGCGTGCATGGCGTGCGTATTGCCATCGCCTTTATTCTCTCGTTTCTCTTTGTGCGCATAACGGAAATTCCGGAAGGCACCTGGCCGTTAATTACCCTGGTTGTGGTAATGGGGCCGGTCTCCTCCTGGGGTAATGTCTTTCCGCGCGCTATCCAGCGTATTGGCGGCACCATTGCCGGTTCGATTTCCGGTCTGATCGCCCTCAAGCTGGAGATGATCTCACTACCGGTCATGTTAATCTGGTGTGCGATAGTGATGTTTATCTGCGGCTTTCTTACGCTGGGCAAACATCCCTATATGGCGCTGCTGATAGGCATTACCCTCAGCGTGGTCGTCGGCGCGCCGGCAGGTGATTTTACCGTTGCATTGTGGCGCGGCGGCGATGTGATCCTGGGATCGCTGCTGGCCTTGTTGTTCAGCGCTATCTGGGCACAGCGCGCCTGGCTGCACTGGCGCATCCAGCTTTCCGATGCTTTTCTGGCGATGGCGAAAATCTATCATGCCGGCTTTTCCCCCAATCAGGTCGAGCAGCCGCGCCTTAACAAACCCCTGCAGCGTCTGCTGAGCAGCGTGATCAAAATGCGTGCGCTGCTGGAACCGGCGAGCAAAGAGACGCGCATTCCGAAATCGGTGTTTGAAGCCATTCAGACCATTAACCGTAATATGGTGTACACCGTTGAGATGCAGATTAATGCCTGGTGGGCTTCGCGTGAGAGTCTGCTGATCATGCTCAACGCCACTACCTTACGGCGCACCCAGCAGATGACAGAAAACACCCTGCGGGCGCTGTCGGCCATGCTGGTGAGCGGTAAAAGCGATAAGCTGGCGGCGAACAGTCACGAGCTGGCGGAGATCAGTCGTGAACTGCGACAGCTAATCCAGGAGGGCGGCAGCGAGCGGCTGGAGGAGACACCGATCTACGGCTACGTCTGGCTGAGCCTGGAGCTGGCGAAACAGCTGGAGCGTCAGACCGATCTGATTCGCCTGGCGCTGCGCAAATAGTTCATCAGACAATGACTTAATGTGATTCGCTGTATCTTTGCGCTAAGATAAGCGCCAGTCCGATTTTAAATGTGAAAATTGCTTACGAGGCTGGCAAGCCGCTAAGCTGAAGGTCAAGACTGTTACGCCTGCCACGCAGGCCCAATAAAAGGTGCCATCATGGAAAATGCCAAGCAATCATTTCAGGACGTACTGGAGTTTGTACGTATGTTCCGTCGTAAGAACAAGCTGCAGCGCGAAATCAACGATATCGAAAAGAAAATTCGTGATAACCAGAAACGTGTGCTGCTGCTGGACAACCTGAGCGAATATATCAAACCAGGCATGAGCATCGAGGCGGTGCAGGAGATTATTGCCTCCATGCGCGTTGACTATGAAGATCGCGTTGATGATTACATCATCAAAAATGCTGAGCTCTCCAAAGAGCGTCGCGAGCTGTCGAAAAAGCTGAAGGCGATGGGCGAGCTGAAAGCGCAGCAAAGCTCAAAAGCAGAATAAACCAGGGCGGCGTTACAGCCGCTTTTTTAATGCCGCTATTCACACTCTCCCAACTGACGCGCCAGGACCTGTAGCTGGCGTACCAGCGCCTGACGGTCTGGTTTGCCCTGTGACGGCGGCGCGGTGGTCGCGCGCAGCACCAGTGAGGTCTCCAGTGCAGGTGTAGTATCCGTTTCCGCATGGAGGCGGGCCAGCAGGCGGTCGACGCTCACTTCGCCCAGCAGGCGCAAATCCTGGCGCACGGTGGTAAGCGGCGGCTGATACCAGGCGCTTTCCGCCGTATCGTCATAGCCCATCAGCGACATTTGCTGCGGGATGGCAATGCCAAACTGATGCAGCGCATGCATCGCGCCCAGCGCCATCTGATCATTGGCGACCAGCAGCGCCTGCGGCAGATTATCCGGCAGCAGCGTCATCATCGCCTGATAACCGGAACGGGCGCTCCAGTCGCCGCTCAGCACGGCATGCGGGCGCAACTGATGCGCCGCCAGCGCCTGCTCCCAGGCGTGAAAGCGCTGACGGGCAGAGATGGAGTGCATTGGTCCGTTAAGCAGCGCGATGCGCCGATGGCCGAGCGCCAGCAGATGCGCCACTCCCTGCTGCGCACCCATAGCGCTGCTGAACTGACATTGCGCCACCGCTGCGTCGTCGGCGACATCAAGAAACAGTGCCGGTTTCTCACCACATAATCCCTGCAGCTGCAGCGCCTCGCTATTTTCCAGCGGCAGATTGATCAGCAGCCCATCTACGCGCTGCGCCAGCAGTTCATTCAGAGTCGCGCGCGCCGCTTCAGCGCCGCTTGCGGCGGCCATGGCAATCACCAGATGATAACCGCGTGCGGCGGCGCGATGCTGAATCGCTGAGGCGATCTGGGCAGGTGCCATCAGCGCCAGATCGCTGGTGGCCAGGCCAAGGGTGCGCGTCGATTTGCCTGCCAGCTGCTGCGCAACCCGGTTAGGCACATAATTCAGTTGCTGCATCGCGGCGGTCACGCGCTCGCGTGTCGCGGGCGCCACCTGATCCGGGCGGTTAAGCACACGAGAGACGGTCTGATAGGAGACGCCTGCCAGACGGGCAACGTCATCGAGAGTGGTAGCGCGCGAAACCATTGATTTCTCCTGAAGTTGAAGCTGCGAGTGTAGCAAATTTTTTCCTTACCTCCTCTTCTGTAGCGGCTACACTGCGCAAAAGAGCCAACGGGAGAGCTGAGATGCAACTGACGCCAGATGAGATCCGTGACGTTAACACCCTTGCCGCCTGGCTGGCATGGGATGAGCTGGCACCGGACGGGGAGGAGAGCGCTGATCTGGCGATCCTGGCCGGGCACGCGGTACTGCCCGCTATCGAAGGGGTGATCGCGCTGGCGAAACGCTACCAGCTGCCGCTGCTGATTAGCGGGGGAACAGGACACTCTACGCCGCTGCTGGCGCAGGCGATGGCGACACATCCGCTTTATCACCACATCCCGACCAGGGGAAAAAGCGAGGCGGAGATGCTGGCAGCCATTGCCCGTGCCTTTGCCCATCTGCCGGAGGAACATCTGCTGCTGGAAAGCGCCTCACGTAACGGCGGAGAAAATGCCGCGTTCAGCCAGCGACTGCTGGACGAACGTCATATTCAGCCGCAGCGCGTTATCCTCAGCCAGGATCCGCTGCTGCAGCGTCGCACCACGGAAACCTTTCGCTGGCAGTGGCGCGATCGCGCGGATGCGCCGCAGTTTGTCAGCTGGCCGGTGTTTCAGCCGCAACTGGTGGAGGATAACGGCATGTTGCGTATTCTCGGCGCGCCGGTGCAGGGGCTGTGGTCGCTGGAGCGTTTTCTGGATCTGTTAATGGGAGAGGTGCCGCGGCTGCGCGACGATGCGCAGGGCTACGGTCCGCGCGGCAAGGGCTTTTTCGGCCATGTCAGTTTGCCGGAAGCGGTAGAGGCCGCCTGGCAGCGGCTGATGCAGGTGCCCGCCATTCAGGCCTGCATCAGCCGTTAACTCAGCGTGACTGTTGATAGACGCTGAGATTGACGTAAACCGCATTCAGTAACGGCACGCTGAGATCATGGCGCGCGGCGCGCGTCAGCAGATCGCCAATTACATGGTCAGCCTCAATGGCGTAGCCCTGGGTTAAATCGCGGTACATGGAGGAGGTCATTGGTATACCGGGCTGACTGATATAGTCATACACCTTCGCCGTGATGGCCGGGCGCTCCTGATAGCCATCGGCGCGCATCACGGCGAGCACTTCATTAAACAGATCCCGCAGCAGCGCGCCGCCGCCGGAGGTCTGCAGCACCTGTTGGGTATTGCCGCGTGACAGGCAGGTCATGGCGCCGAGAGTGCTGAGCAGCAGCCACTTTTCCCACAGCTCGCTCATCAGCGTGTTGGTAAGAATCGACTCGAAGCCGCAGTCGCGCAGTGTCGTATCCACCGTCTGCAGGCGCGCACCATTATCACCCTGCAAATCACCATAAAAGAGCTGATGCAGCGGCGTCATCTGCACAATTTCGCCCGCCGCTCCGAGGGTCGCGTGGATCTTACAGTAGCCGCCGATCAGCTTCTCCGCGCCAAAACGCTGCCGCAGGGTGTCGATATGGCGCATACCATTGAGGATCGGCATGATCAGTGTCTGCGCGCCTACCGCCGGGGCGATATCCTCCAGCGCCTGGGGCAGGGCAAAGCTTTTTACCGCCAGGATAATCAGATCGAACGGGGTGGTCAGCTCGCGCGCCAGCAGCAGAGCGGGCGTTACTGTGAAATCGCCGTGCGGGCTTTTTACCTGCATACTCTGCTGTTCCAGCTGCTGTTTGCGCGGTTCGCGTACCAGGAAGGTGACATCCCGTCCCGCCTGTGCCAGACGGGCTCCGAAATAACCGCCGGTTGCTCCGGCGCCGACAATAAGTATGCGCATGTTTCCCCTGAAAAATAAAAAGAAAGGGCATTACGATAAAACGACAGAGCAAAAGCTGCCAGCGTTACCTGCATCCGCCCGCCAGCGCACAATGTGCCTGGCCGCGCATTTGCGCTTCAGGGATGCGGGGCTTATGATCGGCTAATCGCGCCAGCGCCGCTGGTCACACCGAAAAAGGAAACACAGGGCATGAAAAAAATCGGTTTTCTGTCATTTGGTCACTGGTCGCCCACCGGGCAGTCAGCGACGCGTTCGGCGCAGGACGTACTGCTGCAATCTATCGATCTGGCGGTGGCGGCAGAGGAGCTGGGGGCCGATGGCGCTTATTTTCGCGTACACCATTTTGCCCGTCAGCTGAGCTCTCCTTTTCCCCTGCTGGCGGCAGTGGGAGCGAAAACCCGGCGCATCGAAATCGGCACCGGCGTGATTGATATGCGCTATGAAAATCCGCTCTATATGGCAGAGGATGCCGGGGCCGCCGATCTGATCGCCGGTGGACGCCTGCAGCTCGGTATCAGCCGCGGCTCCCCGGAGCAGGTGATCGAGGGCTGGCGCTATTTCGGCTATGTGCCGCAGGAAGGGGAGAGCGATGCCGATATGGGACGTCGCCATGCGGAAGTGCTGCTGGATGCGCTGCGTGGAGAAGGCTTCGCCAAACCCAACCCGCAACCGATGTTCCCCAATCCGCCCGGACTGTTGCGCCTTGAACCTTTCTCGGCCGGGTTGCGTGAGCGTATCTGGTGGGGCTCCGGCTCAAACGCAACGGCGGTATGGGCGGCGAAGATGGGGATGAACCTGCAAAGCTCGACGCTGAAAGATGATGAAACCGGCGAGCCTTTTCATGTGCAGCAGGCCAGACAGATCCGCGCTTACCGTGAGGCGTGGAAAGCGGCGGGCCATCAGCGCGAACCGCGCGTCTCTGTCAGCCGCAGCATCTTTGCGCTGGTGAACGACCAGGATCGTCTCTACTTTGGCCGCGGCGGCGCGGAGCAGGACACGGTGGGTTATCTGGATGAACATACCCGCGCCATTTTTGGCCGCAGTTATGCCGCCGAGCCGGAGACGCTGATTAAGCAGCTGGCGCAGGATGAAGCGATTGCGGAAGCGGATACGCTGCTGCTGACGGTGCCGAACCAGTTAGGGGTAGAGTATAACGCCCATGTGATTGACGCTATTCTCAGGCTGGTGGCACCGGCGCTGGGCTGGCGTTAACGCGGCGGGCTTATGCCTCAGGGCGTCAGGGTGGCGTGCCAGCGCCCGTCCTGCGCCAGCTGACTGGCGTTGATTTCCAGCGCCAGTTCGCCGCCAGCCACATAAAAGCGGCTGAACTCCAGCACGTTATCGTCAATATGGGTGGCGAGGCGTTCAATACAGAACAGCGCGCTGCCTTCGTCAACCGCCAGCAGACGCGCCAGACGGGCCGTCGCGGTCACCGGCAGATAGCGGTCGCGCGCATTGAGCGGCGAAATGCCGTGACTCTCGCGCAACTGCGCATAGAGCGAGCGATTCGCCTCAAGATGGCTGAGGCCGTTATAGATGTTGCCATCCAGCCAGGTAATGCCGTGACCGATAGTGCGCGTCTCCCGCCGCCAGCTGCGCTCCAGGCGCAGCAGCTGACTGCCCACCGCCAGATCCATTTTCTCCGCCACCTCCGCATCCGCCATAGTAGGCATTAACGAGGCGATATCGCTGATGAGCGGCAGCGCGGCGGCGAAATGCAGCAACAGCTCCGGCAGGTCGCGATAGTATTGCTGCAGAATAGCGCGGTTGATAAAGGTGCCTTTGCCCTGTTCGCGAAACAGGATACCGTTCTGCACCAGGGCGTCGATGGCCTGTTTTACCGTGCCGCGTGCGACATTAAATTCATCGGCGAGCACCAGCTCGCCGGGGAGTTTATCCTGATAAGAAAAAGCAATGATCCTTTCCAGAATGATATTTTTTATACGCAGGTACAGCGGTAAGCCCAGAGGCTCATTCATGCCAACGCCTTTCTTAAAGATAATGAATCTGACTGCGGTAACGGTTAAAGATATCCTGATTGATCTTCTGATTGCCGTCAATGTTAGCACTGGCCAGCAGTGGCGGCGTTAAACCCTCCGCCAGCAGCTGTTCGCTGATACGTAGCACCAGCAGATTACAAATTGTTGCCCCCAGCACGGTAGAAAGCGGTGCGGCTTTTTGCGCCACCTGCGGCAGCGCCACCGCGGCGTCACCGTAGTCGCAGTGATTGTTGATCACCACGTCGGCAACGTCACACAGCAGCTTGCCGCTGGAGTGGCGCGGCGTGACATGTTGCGCGGTATCAAGGCTGGTAATAGCGATCACCTGCGCACCGCGTGCGCGTGCCGTAAGGGCAACATCCAGCACCACCGGATTGCGGCCGGAAACCGAGTGAATCAACACCACGTCGCCTGCAGCTACCGGCGAGGCTTCCAGCAAGGCGCGACCCAGCCCCTCGACATTTTCCAGCGCGCTGGTGAGCGGCAGCGGGCGCACGTTCAGCATCAGCGCGGCAGAAAACAGCGGATTGACCACCGCCAGCCCGCCCGCGCGATAGCACATCTCTTCGCTGATAATCCCGGCATGACTGGCACCAAAAACAAACAGGTTTTTCCCGGCGATCACTGCCTGCGCCATCAGCGCGGCGGCGCGATCGTGCATAGCGCTGTCCGCCTCAAGCTGCGTCAGTTTCGTGCGGATGGCGGAAAAATAGTGTGCAGCGGCGTGGCTCATCATCGTCTCCCGTCAGGTTAAAACGCCAGTAATTTGCCGAGCAGGCTGATCAGCGGCGACAGAACGAACATATCGCTGTCGCCCGCCCACAGCGCCGTGTCGGGAATGGTGTGATTAATCAGGTAGCTGACGCAGAAATATTGCCCCCAGGCCACCAGCGTTGAGGTGATAAAGCCCGCCAGCAGCGCCCCTTTATAACCTCCGGTAACGTTACCGAACACGCCGGCGGTACCGGCATGGAAGAAAATCACAATCATACTGGGAATAAAGACGTAGCCGGTGGTGGTGCCGATCAGCATTAGCCAGAGTAGCGCGCCGATAAAGGCACCGATAAAGCCCAACACCACGGCGTTCGGAGCAAAGTTAAAGATAATCGGGCAATCGAGCGCCGGGCGTGCGCCGGGCACCAGGCGGGTGCCGATACCGTTAAAGGCGGGCACCATTTCACCGATAAACATGCGCACCCCCAGCAACACTACCGCAATGCCGCCGGTAAACAGCAATGACTGTTTCAGCACGTAGACATAAAAACTGAGCTCACCGGATCCGGCTAAAATTTCCCGCGCCTGCGGCGTGGCTTTGAGTTGCAGCAGCAGAGTGCCGATAAAGAACAGTAAGGTCATGGTGAGGGCGGTTACCACGTTGGAATCGCGCAAAAAACCGAGGTTTTTCGGGACGCGGATATCTTCGGCACTGACTTTGTTGCGGGCGAACAGATGTCCGGCCAGTGCGCCCAGCAGAGCCACGGAGGCGGAGGTATGCCCCAGCGCTACGTTATCGTTGCCGGTAATGCGCCGCATCCAGGGCTGTACCAGCGCCGGTTGAAAGGTCCAGTAGAAGCCGAGGAGCAGCGACAGCGCCAGGGTCAGTTTTGTCAGCGAAATATCGGGATGCTGATTGACGATCACCCCGGCGAAAATCATCGCAGTCCAGAACATCATATGACCGGTGAGATAGATATATTTAAAGCGCGTCAGCCGCGCCAGCAGCAGGTTAATGGCAAAACCGGCGGCGATAGCAATGGTCACCGCGCTGCCAAATCTTTCGCTGAAAACGCCCTGGCCCATAATATTGCGCAGAGTCATCTGCTGCAGACCAAACACTTCGGTCCAGATGGGCTGAAACACCAGCAGCGCCGAAACGATAATGCTGGCGCCCGCCCCGATAATCAGAAAGCCAAGAATGCCTTTCAGGGTGCCGGAAACGATATCCGCCAACGGTTTTTTTTGCAGCACCAGACCCAGCAGTACAATCAGACCGATCAGTATCGAGGCTTCACCGAAAATATTGACGGTTATCCAGTGTAAAACATCGATAAAACCGCTCATGAGGGGTTCCCCTGTGCAAACAGCCCGGAGCTGAGCAGCGCCTGCTCAATTTCCTGCTGGTCGATATAGTTATTCACGATCACCACCGGACAGTTTTTCCGGGTGAGATTGCCCGCCAGTTCCGCACTGGTCACCACCAGATCTGCCTCTACCGAGGCAGCGGCGGAAACATCCATATGTTCCACCGAGGCGCGGTAGCCCCGTTTCGCCAGCACTGTTTCCACATTCATTTTCAGGATCAGGCTGGATCCCATCCCTAAGCCGCACACGGTAAGAATTTTCATAACAGCGTTTCCTCTGTGGGGTAAAAGAGCACGTCGAAGCGGCTCAGGTTAATCAGGCGTTGAACAGGCGACACAGGGTATCGGGATCGCCACTGGCCAGCAGTTCCATATTCTGCGGTTGCGCCAGCACTGTGACCACGCGTTGAATCAGGGCAATATGGCTGTCGCTGCTGGTGGCGGACAGACCCAGCACCAGATGAACCGGGTCATTTTCCTGATGACCAAACGCCAGCGGCTGCGCCAGACGCACCAGACTCAGTTGTGCCTGCTTCGCCCCCTGTTCCGGGCGGGCATGCGGCATGGCAAGGCCGGGGGTGATGACAAAATAGGGGCCGAGACGCTGATAGTTCTCCACCATCGCTTCGGCATAACCGGCCTCGCAGGCGTCGACGGCAAACAGGGCGTCGCCGGCGCGGCGGATCGCCTGCTGCGGCGTGGCGGCGGCAAAATCACTGATAATGGCTTCGGGTTTAATGATCATGCTCGTCTCCGCGCAGATGCTGCTGCAGCGATGCCAGGGTGGTGGCGAACGCGGCATCCAGCAGCTGCTCGCCTTTGTGCGGGCTTGCCTGAGTGGGGTCGCCCAGCACGGCGTAATCGCTGAACTCGGTCCAGTGCACCTGACGGTAACTGAAATCAGCGGGAAAATCGGGATAGTGGGCGCGTGCCTGATCCATGCGTACCCATTCCGGGGCCAGTGTCTGCATCAGAGAAGTTTCGATTTCATCTGCATGCATATAACCGGGGCGCGCAGTTCTGGATACCTGCAGCTCACGCGCTTTATCGGCCATGCCCGCCCAGCTGTAGCTCAGCAGGGTAATCCCTTCCTCTTTCAGACGCCGCGCAGCGATTTTCAGCGCGTCGAAATTACCGAAATGCGCATTAATCACCGCCGTGGTAGGGATACCGTAGCCGTGCATATTGCGTGCCAGCGCCATCAGCAGATCAACCAGCAGATCGTGGCCGAGATCGATGGCTCCGGCGTGTCCGCGCAGTGACCAGACCTGTCCCCAGGGCAGCAGCGGCAGGCTGATAGCCCGGTCGCCGAGCGCGGCGTCAAGTCGTGCGCAGAAGCGTTCTGCCAGTAAGTTATCTGTCGCCAGCGGCAGATGATCGCCATGGGGTTCAGTGGCGCCGAGCGGCAGCAGCGCCACCTGCGCTCTGTCAAGCGCAGCACGCGCTTCGCTTTCATAAAGATGATCGAGTCGCATGGGGGCCTCTCAGGCGAAAGAAAAGTAGCGCGCCGGATTGGTGACAAAGAAGGCGTGCAGTAGCGCCTCGCCATCCATTCCCGCCGCCTGCGCTTCCTCAAGAAAGCGCGGACGCCACTCGCTGAGAATAAATTTCAGACCCAGCCCGCCTTTGCCGTAATGGGCGCTCATCGATTTACGGGCGAAATCGCCGCCGATGAGAATCTGATCCTGATAGCCTTTGCGGCACAGGGCAAGAATCGCTTCAGTACGCACATGCTCGGGGAAATACTTGGTGCGCGTGATGCCATCGAACGAGATAAAGGCACCGGTACGGGCCAGTTTCTGATGCAGCCAGGGGTCCGGATTGCGGTCCATATGCGCGAAGCAGATACGGGAGAGGTCCAGCCCGAGCTGGCGGAAAACAGCCGCCTGTTCCAGCGCCATGGTGCCCATTTCGGTATGGGTATGCATCGGTGCGCCGGTGGCCTGCTGCGCCCGCACCACCACCTCCAGGGTCTTGCGTTCCAGCGGGGAAATGGTGTTATAACCGGTGCCGCATTTCACCACCCCGGCGCGATGCTCGCTGCCGTCAATGCCGTGCTGCACTTCGTTGACCACTACTTCGGTCATCTCGTCAATCGAACTGCGACTGATCCATTCCGCCCAGGTTTCGCCGCTGGCATAGCGCGGACTGCTCCAGAGAAACCCTTTATTAAAGCCGGCGGTAGCGATGATGTGCAGCTTATGCTGACGTGCCAGCTGCGCCACTTCCACGGCGTGACGACCGTAGTCGGGGGCGGTGGCGTCATAAAAGGCTTGCCCGCCGGCCTGAACAAAATCGGCCAGCTCCAGGCCGGAGGCGTGCAAATCGTCCAGCAGCAGGTCTTCTTCCTGACGTTGCTGCCAGTAGGGCGGAATGCAGTAAATATGATCGTGACTGTAAGTCACACCCAGATCCTTGCTGTCGATATCACCATTAAGTGTGCGAACCAGGCCCATTGTTTTTCTCCTCCACGCCAGATGTGAATGAGAATTGAGCATGTCATTGTTCACATGACCATACAAGTGATCAAGTTCATATTTTATACTTATGGCTCATGGCCAACGGGCAAAACTATGCGCTTCCACAAAGAACGGGAAAATAAAAATGTCCGTTAACGGCGACATTAACGGACGGGGAAAGCGTGTTGTCTGAAACGGCCAGGGCTACGGCCCCGGGGCAGGTTACTGTGACGGCAACAGCTCGGTTTTGATCCAGCCAGGCTGACGTTTATCAAAACTCTCATAGGCGGCAATGACATCGGATAACGGCTCTACCTGGGTCAGTACCTGAGTGGGATCGATAGCGCCCATGCGTATCAGCTCCAGCAGATGCGGGACGATGGCGTGATGGTTACAGTTGCCCATTTTCATGGTCAGATTTTTATTCATCGCCATGCCGATAGGGAAGGTCTTCGCCGTCGGGGGATAAACACCAATAATGCTCAGCGTGCCCGCTTTTTTCAGCACCTGAATCGCCCATTCCAGCGCCTGGGTGGGCGCATCGCCCGGGATCCAGTTACCGTTATGTACGTGCTGATGTTCGGCGTTGTCCGGCGCTACCTCTGCGACCTCCTGCCGGAACTGCTCCGCTTGCTGTTCTGCCTGTCTGGCTGCCGGACCATGATGCGCATGCTGACTGTCAACACCCACCGCGTCGATAGCAATATCCACGCCGATGCCGCCGGTTAATGATTTAATGGTTTCCAGCGGATCCTCTTTTTCAAAGTTGACGGTAAACGCGCCCTGGCGACGCGCCATCGCCAGTCGATCGTCGTGTGGATCAATGGCGAACACCTGTCCGGCCCCCATCAGCAACGCGCTGGCGATAGCAAACTGCCCGACCGGGCCGCAGCCAAAGACCGCGACCGTATCGCCGCGTTGAATGCCTGCCATCTCTGCGCCAAACCAGCCGGTGGGGAAAATATCGCTGGTGAGAATCGCCTGTTCATCAGTGACGCCTTCCGGCACCTTCACCAGGGTATTTGAGGCGAAAGGAATACGTGCTTTTTCTGCCTGTAAGCCGTTAACCGGGCCGGTAGCTTGCGGGCCCCCGAAAAAACAGGTGCCCGCCTGCGGACCGTTTGGGTTGGCATTATCGCATTGCGCTGTATTTCCGCTGCGGCAGGGCGGGCAGTAGCCACAGGAGACGGTGGAACAAACCACCACCCGATCGCCAATATCGAAATTACGCACCTGATCGCCCAGTTGTTCAATAATCCCGACGCCTTCGTGACCGAGAATAGTGCCCGCTTTCATCCCGCTGAAGGTGCCGCGAATAAAATGCAGATCGGTGCCGCAAATCGCCGAGGCGGTGAGTCTGATCACCGCATCGCGAGGATGTTCAATCTGCGGATCGGCAACCTCATCAAGGCGGATATCGCCGGTAGCGTGCCAGACGAGTGCTTTCATACTGTCTCCTCTTTTCGGTGAATAGAACAGGGTGCATACCGGGCCGGGCGGCCTGATACCAGGGCCTGCTTTAACGTGCAGAGTTGAAAGTATAGCTAGCGATCGGGTCATACATGAGCGAACGGGGAAGACCCGGGCAGGATGGCGGAATGTGTTTGCAGCAGGGGAAAATGAAAACGCCCCGGTATTCTGATGAATACCGGGGCGTTGAATTTGGCTCCTCTGACTGGACTCGAACCAGTGACATACGGATTAACAGTCCGCCGTTCTACCGACTGAACTACAGAGGAATCGCTTGAACGGGGCGCATATTATCGGGCAGGCGAGGGCTTGTCAAAGCTCTTTTTCGCGATTTTTCACTGACTGCTGAAGAAAGCAGCAGTTTACGGGTACCACGCAACAGACAGCGGTAGCGGGATGCACTGTTGTGCAAAAACGGCCCAAAAATTCTCCCGCATTATGATCACATATATTTCATTTTGCGTTTGAAATCGGCGCAAATGAAATATATGTTTCGCGAAACCCCTTATCCCTCGCGGAGTGCATCATGAAAAAAGTCAGAATAGGCATGATTGGCAGTGGATATATCGGACGTTGTCATGCGATTGCTTATGCGCAGGCGCCCACAGTATTCAACCTGAAAGGTGAAATCGTACGTGAGATGCTGGCGGAAGTGGATCCGGCGCTGGCTGCCAGACAAGCTGCGGCTTTTGGCTTTGCACGCGCGACCGCAGACTGGCGCGAGCTGGTGAGCGATCCGGCGATTGATGTGGTGGATATCTGCGCCCCGAACTTTCTGCACAAGGAGATGGCGCTGGAAGCGATACGTCATGGCAAACATGTTTACTCCGAAAAGCCGTTGTCACTGACGGTAGCGGATGCGGAAGAGATGGTGCAGGCGGCGCAGCGGGCCGGGGTCAAAACGCTGGTGGGGTTTAACTATATGAAGAACCCCACCAGCCAGCTGGCAAAAGAGATTATTGCCCGTGGCGAAATTGGGGAGGTGGTGCATTTCTACGGCACCCACAATGAGGATTATCTTGCCAGTCCAACGACGCCGCTGGACTGGCACTGTCAGAAGGCGCTGGCCGGGCTGGGCGCGCTGGGCGATCTCGCTGCGCATATTGTGAATATGGCGCACTACCTGGTCGGAGAAATTGCAGAAGTGAGCGGCGATATGCAAACGGTGATTAAGCAGCGTCCCGACCCGAAAGAGCGCAGCCGTATGCTGCCGGTAGAAAATGAGGATCAGGCGAGTGCGCTGTTGCGTTTCAGTAATGGCGCGCACGGCGTGGTAGAAACCTCGCGTATTGCCTGCGGCAGTAAGATGGGGCTGACCTATGTCGTCACCGGCACCAAAGGAACGCTGCGTTATACCCAGGAGCGTATGGCGGAACTGGCTCTTTATCTTCATGACGATCCGGCGGGCCGTCAGGGATTTAAAACCATTCTTACCGGCCCGGCACACCCGGACTACGCCAGCTTTTGTGTTTCGGCCGGACATGGCATCGGGTTTAACGATCAGAAAACCGTGGAGATCCGTGATTTGATCAACGGCATCGCTGCTGGCGACCCGATGTGGCCCGATTTCGCGGAGGGACTGCGGGTGCAACGGGTGCTGGAAGCCATCGCGGTGTCCGCGCTGGAAAGGCGCTGGATAAGCGTAGCATAAGGGGGAGGGCCGCACGGACTATTCCCCTCTCCCCCCGGGAGAGGGTCAGGGTGAGGGGGAAGGCCGCACGGACTATTCCTTCTCCACCGGGAGAGGATCAGGGTGAGGGGAAGGCCGCACGGACTATTCCCTCTCCCTCCGGGAGAGGGCCAGGGCGAGGGAGAAGACCGCACGGACTATTCCCTCTCCCTCCGGGAGAGGGCCAGGGTGAGGGAGCAGACCGCACGGACTATTCCCTCTCCCTCCGGGAGAGGGCCAGGGTGAGGAGAAGGCCGCACGGACTATTCCCTCTCCCTCCGGGAGAGGGTCAGGGTGAGGGGGAAGGCCGCACGGGACAGTTCCCTCTCCCCCGGGAGAGGGTCAGGGTGAGGGGGAAGGTCGCACGGACTATCCCCTCTCCCCCCGGGAGAGGGTCAGGGAGAGGGGAAGGCCGCACGGACTATTCCCTCTCCCCCCGGGAGAGGGTCAGGGTGAGGGGGAAGGCCGCACGGACTATTCCCCTCTCCCCCCGGGAGAGGGTCAGGGTGAGGGGGAAGGCCGCACAGTTCCGCCCGCCAGGCGAGCGGCAGTTCCAGCGGCTGCGCCACACACGGCCGGGTTAAGGGGCCGTTTCGCCGGCCCCTTAACAATCCCCGCGACCGGCTGCCGTTGCGCAGCGCTGCGCGCTGTCCCTTCGTCACTCACGCCGTCCCACGGACCGCCCGGGACGCGCCCTCCCTGGCGCGGCCTGCACTCTCGCCGACGTCCTGTCGGCTCGTCCTGACCGTCGTTCCCTCCTCAGCGCCCCGGAAGCCGGAACCGGGGAGCCGTCTGCAGGTCCTCGTTTTTTTCTTTGGGTGTGGAGTGGGCTGGCTGTAAGCGAGTTCAGAGTCAGTGCGGTTTTTCCCTCACCCCGGCCCTCTCCCAAAGGGAGAGGGGGAAAACGTGCGGGCCGGGAGAATGGTGAGGAGGACAAACCGCACGGGCAGTCCCCTCTCCCTGCGGGAGAGGGTCAGAGTGAGGGGGAAGGCCGCACGGACTATTCCCCTCTCCCCCCGGGAGAGGGTCAGGGTGAGGGGAAGGCCGCACAGTTCCGCCCGCCAGGCGTGCGGCAGTTCCAGCGGCTGCGCCACACGCGGCCGGGTTAAGGGGCCGTTTCGCCGGCCCCTTAACAATCTCCGCGACCGGCTGCCGTTGCGCAGCGCTGCGCGCTGTCCCTTCGTCACTCACGCCGTCCCACGGATCGCCCGGGACGCGCCCTCC